>NZ_JBPJAQ010000031.1:0-310 GCF_051172195.1 Paludibaculum fermentans | reverse complement strand
GTATTCACCGGGCAGGAATTCGCGGCTGGATGAGCAGCAATCCAGGCAGGCCGGAGAGGCCGAGGGCGGGCGACTGCGCGCCGAGGCGTGAAGGAAGTACTCACCCGGCGGTAGGCCCGCGAGACAGAACGAGCCGTCGGTTTGCGTGGTTGCGCCGCCTGTTGGACCCGCCTGTCCCAAGCCGAGCGGGTGAAGGCGGATTGCCGTAACTGTGGCGAACTTCACAGGTGCTCCGTGTTGATCGATTACACGGCCCGTGACCTGGCATTGCGATCGGGCGGGCGATGGGACAGCGGAGATAGACAGCAGT
>NZ_JBPJAQ010000030.1:0-311 GCF_051172195.1 Paludibaculum fermentans | reverse complement strand
GCTGCTATCCATCTCCGCTGTCCCATCCGCCCGCCCGATCGCGATGCCAGGTCACGGGCCGTGTAATCGATCAACACGGAGCGCCCGTGAAGTTCGCCACAGTCACGGCACTCCGCCTTCACCTGCTCGGCTTGGGACAGGCGGGTCCAACAGGCGGCGCAACCACGCAAGCCGATGGCTCGTTCTGTCTCGCGGGCCTACCGCCGGCTGAGTACTTCCTTCACGCCTCGGCGCGCAGTCGCCCGCTCTCGGCCTCTCCGGCCTGCCTGGATTGCTGCTCAGCCAGCCGCGAATTCCTGCCCGGTGAATAT
>NZ_JBPJAQ010000029.1:0-344 GCF_051172195.1 Paludibaculum fermentans | reverse complement strand
TGATGGTGCCGCCGGATGGATTCGCGACGTGGCGGCGGACCGGGACGTTGCCGCGCAACGGAGCCAGGGGACCGCTGGCGACCAAGATGAGGGATCGGCTGACGAGCGAACCTGACGCGACGCAGTACAAGAAGCGAAGTGGGATTGTGGAGCCGCTGTTCGGGCTCATCAAGGAGCTAAGACATTACCGCCGATTTCTGTTTCGAGGGCTGGAAAAGGTGAGAGCGGAATGGCAAATGATCTGCATGGCGATGAACGTGTGGAAGCTGCACCGCCACCAACCGCAAGTGGTGCTTGCATGAGGCTGAGATAAGGCCCGAATTCTTGAAAACACCGGCCTAATT
>NZ_JBPJAQ010000028.1:0-385 GCF_051172195.1 Paludibaculum fermentans | reverse complement strand
CGTGCCGAACAGGCCGCGAAGGAGAAGGCAGCGCAGGGTGGCAAGGCGAAGGACCAATCACAGCGTAAGCGCTGGTACCGATCAGCCAAGGGCGTGCCGTCGCAGAAGGCGCTAGGCAATCTGACGGACCCGCAGTCGCGCGTGATGATTGATGGGGCTAGCAACCGCTATATCCAGGGCTACAACGCGCAAATTGCGGTGGATCAGAAGCAGCAAGTGATCGTGGCAGCGGAAGTGACCAGCCAACAAAACGACCGGCAACAACTGGCTCCGATGGTGGATGCGATGGAGGTCAATGTCCAAGCGAAGTGCGGGTTGATCGTGGCCGACAACGGCTACTGGAATGAAAGGGTCATTGGAGAATTGGGTGAGCGCGGCGTGGACG
>NZ_JBPJAQ010000027.1:0-391 GCF_051172195.1 Paludibaculum fermentans | reverse complement strand
TTGCCCCATCGCGTCGTAGCCGTAGTTCAGCGTCAGCCGCGGGAATATATCGTAGGTCGTGGGGGTGTTCAGGCGCCCATACTGCGGATAGACCATCTGAGTCACCTTGCCCTCATTGTCATAAGAGTAGTCAACCGTCGGCGTCATGTACGAAGTCCCGCCGTAGTCGGAAGCCTTGCTCGTCAGCAGCCCCGCCGAAGTGTAGCTGTAGTGCTCCGTCACCGCGTTCGGAATCGATACGGCAGCCAACCGCCCCCAGATGTTGCGGGTGGCAGAACCCGACCCATCGTAGTCATACGTGTTCGTAGTCCGCTGGTTCACGTCTTCCGCCCCAGTCGATACCGGATACCGCTTCACCATCGTCACGCGTCCGTACGCGTCATAGACATTC
>NZ_JBPJAQ010000026.1:0-425 GCF_051172195.1 Paludibaculum fermentans | reverse complement strand
GAGCGCTCAATCGCATCCAGAGGCGCAATTGGATCGGTTGTCGGAGGGAACGATCGCCGGGAGGCGCTCCGGCCGCCGCCTGGGTCGGGTTTCGCGGTGGATTTCATTCCGACAGGCTCCTGGACTGTCCCTTTCGATTTTCCTATATATCTTTCCAGACCATACACTCAGCATTCTACTCGAAGCGACCACTTCCGATCACACTGGCTCCGCCTCATTCACCCTCTGGCTCTCAGTACCTCGACCTCCCTCGCTGGAGCCAACTCTCCGGCCACCTTTGCCCAAAGCACAGCCCGTTGCGCGCGCATTTCCTTCGTAAACGCCTGATCTCCAAACGGCTGACCAGAGTGTGTGGCACGACGCAGCTTTCTTAGCTCAGTTTCCACTTCCGATTCCTCCAACAGGCGCGCCCAAGCAGGGGCGGC
>NZ_JBPJAQ010000025.1:0-494 GCF_051172195.1 Paludibaculum fermentans | reverse complement strand
AATCTCCTTGGCTGGGCATGCCGTGCCTGGGGTGGTTCGTTGAGGATGTCCGGACGCGGGACAGTGGCATCCGTCCCAACGGGGTTTTTCGCCTGCTGAATGCCGACCTCTGAGTATGATTTGCGTGGTTTGGCGCAGGACGAGCGGGCTGGACGGGCAGGTGCGGCGAATGGGGGCCGGTGGAATCTGGTTTTTGGGGAATGCCGTTGCAGCCGTGCCTGGGAACGAGAGGATTTGTGGGTCAATGCACGCTATCGGCGGGCTGATTATTGCGATTCGCGGCGGGACGGGTCAGGCTGTCGCCCGTCTCAGTGTGTCGCCCGTCTCAGTGTGAGGAGTGTACCCGCGTGTCCATCCTCTGCCGGGCATCCCGTCCGCAAGTGGCAGGAAATAAGCGAAATAGAAATTTCCATCGGCGGTACTGAAGAATTATTAATGCGGAAATTTGGGGAGAAGTGGGGGCGGGACGGCTGGATCTGCGTGGCTGAGACCAA
>NZ_JBPJAQ010000024.1:0-498 GCF_051172195.1 Paludibaculum fermentans | reverse complement strand
CGGAGCAGCTGTCTCAAAACCGCGATACTGGCCCAAAGCACCAACCCTCCATAGGCCAGGTTGATCAACACAAACGGAAACGGAACCTCCATCAGGCTGCCGATAATCATCCAGAGCGAAAACACCAACCCGCAAACGCAGAACACGCCGCCCGCCCACCTCTGGTTCAGCAGCAATCCGATCCCAAGAACCAGAAAGAATGCGCCAACTACCCAGGAGGGTTGCAGTTCCGCTGCCCGGATCCGCGCACCTTGCCTAGTCAGGTGGAAAACCGCGAAACAGAAGGCCGAGTACAGCACAGTGCCGGCGCCCAACCAGCGAAACAGAGTCATCCCTCCCTGCCACTTCGTTCGTGTTGTCTCATGAATACATGACGCTCGCAGAGGCCCGATCGCCGAAGTTGTCGGTTCAAATAGCACGCGAGAGCCCTCACGCGGGAATCGACTGCCCCACCGCCGGTGGCTCAGGAGCAAATCGAATACTCGTGCACGCCCGTCA
>NZ_JBPJAQ010000023.1:0-537 GCF_051172195.1 Paludibaculum fermentans | reverse complement strand
AGCGACGCCCGGAAAGGGGGCAATCCGCAGCCGGTAAGGGTCTTGGAGGACCGCACAATCGCGGGTCTCGCCATCGTCCTTCGAAGCGCCCCCGCGTTCTGCGTGCGTGGAGAGGTGCGCAACGCAGCCGGTGTACTCCGCGGTGACGTGGCCTTGCGCCTGGAAGCACAGGGCTGGTCGGCCTCCGTGTTCAACGACGGCGGACGCTTTCTGCTGACCGGCCTGCTCCCCGGAGAATACCGGCTGATTGTCACCGGGCAGGGCGTCGTATCTCAGGAATTGGCCCGGGAGTTGATTCGCGTCGACTCCAGCAACAGCAGGGTGGTGGTCAGGCTCCCTTGACCCGCCTCAGCCACCACCTGCCCGATACACTCCGTCTTATGGGATCGTCCACGTCCCCGTCTGCACCGTACCCGTATCCCGGTTCAGCACATCCAGCGTCCGCTGGAACATGGTCTTCGCCCCGGACATCGGCGCCTTCATCGTGACAGGCACCGTCACCACCAGGTTTCCACCATTGTTCTGAACGGTGGTTCC
>NZ_JBPJAQ010000022.1:0-569 GCF_051172195.1 Paludibaculum fermentans | reverse complement strand
TCGCCGGGCTTCCTCTTCCAGTTCCTTCTTCGCAGCGCGAATCCGAGCCAACTGCTGTTGCGCTGTTGCCAGTTCCTCCGGCAACTCATCGCCTCGCCGGCCCGGCCCAAACTCGCGGTCTTCCTGTTCGTCCTTCGCCTGTGCCTCTTTGAGGAGCCGGTCCACAGTCTCCAGCCACTGCTGCTCACGCTCGCTCAGTTTCGCGTAACTGTGCGACTTCCGTTGGCTCGCGTTAGCCGCGACCTTGCTGCCATCAATGGCGATCTGGCCCAGTTGCACCATCCCTGCTTTCCGGCAGAGAGCGAGAACCTGCAGAAACAATTTCGCGAGTTCCTGTAGGTGGACCTGCCGAAACGTGGAGATAGTGTCGTGATCTGGATGCTGGTCAGCGGCGAGGTAGCGGAAGGGCACCTCGTCAAAGGTGGCGCGTTCCAACTGACGAGAGCTTCGCTTGCCTACGGCATAGCCGTAGACCAGGAGTCGAACCAACAGAACCGGATGATAGGCGGCCTTGCCGCGGCCATCCTTGCGGGCATGGGTGTCGAGGATGGGGCTCAGATCCAGGGCAT
>NZ_JBPJAQ010000021.1:0-585 GCF_051172195.1 Paludibaculum fermentans | reverse complement strand
GCTCCGGCCGCCGCCTGGGTCGGGTTTCGCGGTGGATTTCATTCCGACAGGCTCCTGACCCGTCACACCCCGAATCACCAAAACTAGCGCTCGGATTGGCGCTAATCACCCTGGAACGGGAGGGTGGACGTCCTGGCCTGTCTCTTGCGTATTTGGATGGGAAATAATCATCCTGCAGTGTACTGATTAATCAGAATACCTCGATCCGCTCGATTCATTGCGTCAGGTGTAGCGCAGCACATTACTCAACGTGGTATCGACCGCCAGTCAGAGTTCCATTCCCGCCGTGACCGGCTGACCTACCTGAGATTGTTAAGGGAACAGGCGGCCGTCAGCAACCTCCCGATTCTGGCTTATTGCCGGATGGCCAATCACATACACCTGATTGCCGTGCCGCACGAGGCGCCCGTCCGAGCAGCCTGTGGCGGAAGTCGCGGCTAGCGGGACTTCCGCCACAGACTGCTACCCGAAGTGACGCAGCGAGTGCACGACCGGTACGCGCAGTATCTGAACGCTCGCCGGGGTCGTTGTGGGCACCTTTGGCAGAACCGTTTCAATTCCTGTCCGTTGGGCGCATCGCATCTT
>NZ_JBPJAQ010000020.1:0-1318 GCF_051172195.1 Paludibaculum fermentans | reverse complement strand
TTGAATGAATAAGTAGGGGGCTTCCTGCGGCAAAATGCTGAGACCGGCGTGAAGCCGGCTCAGAAACCGAAACGAGGAGAACCCCCATGAATAGCTTGTACTATCTAGGCCTCGACGTGCACAAGAAGACCATCAGCTACTGCCTCAAACTTGTCGACGGCTCCATCGTCGCGGAGGGCACGGTGAGCACACAGCGGAAATCCCTGGAGGCGTGGCTCCGCCAACTGCCGACACCCTGGTGTGGGGCGATGGAGGCAACCCTGTTTACGGGCTGGATCTACGACTTCCTGCTGCCCCATTCCAGGTCGCTTCTGGTCGCGCACCCGGCCATGCTCAAAGCGATTTCGGCATCCAAGAAGAAGAACGACAAAATCGATGCCCGAAAGGTGGCAGACCTGCTGCGATGCAACCTGCTGCCCACCTGCTACATGGCGCCGCCGGAACTGCGGGAACTGCGCCGGCTGCTCCGCTACCGGAGTTTGATGGTGCGCCAGGCGGTCCGCATGAAGAACAAGACAGCGGGCCTGCTGATGGAGGTCGGCGCCGAGTACAACAAAGAAAAGCTCCCTCAACCCGGCTATTTTCGCGACTTGCTGGAGACGGTCGAAGATGTACCCGATTCCGTCAAAGACCTGTTGAGGATCAGCCGCGGCGCAGCCGAGTTGTTCGATGAGGCGCAACGGCGGCTGGTAGCGGGCCTTCTGCGCAATCCGCTTCTCAAGCAGCGCGTCGCACGGCTGAGGAGCATCGGCGGAGTCGGCGAGATTCTGGCCTTGACCTGGGCGGTGGAGGTCGGGGAACCGAGCCGGTTCCCGACGGTGGGGCGTGCTCTCAGTTACTGCGGGCTGACGGGCGCACAGATCAGTTCAGCCGGAAAAGATCAGCGGGCTCCGATTTCGAAACAACGCAACAAACATATACAGACGATTTTGATTGAAGCCGCCAAGGTGGCCCCGCTGTGGAACCCGCAGCTCAAACAGGTGCACGAACGGGAACGAAGCCGAGGGAATGCCAATCGAGCCACGTTGGCCGTGGCTCGGAAGCTGGTGGCTTACCTGTTGGCAGTGGATCGCAGCGGCCAGGAATTCCAGCCGCGCGCGATCGCGGAGAAAGAAACAGGATGCCTGGAGGAGCAGGTTGCAATGCCAGCGCAATAACAACCATTGAAGAACGAACAAAGAATCTGCTGTTGATGAGAGCCAGCACCGGCCGTTCCTCCCGAAATTGGGGACTGCGCGAAGGGCCCGCAAGGTCCGGATGCGCCACACAGGCTGTTTGAGGCCGGCCGGTAGTCCAAACTCAAACTTCCGCGAAGGGC
>NZ_JBPJAQ010000019.1:0-1673 GCF_051172195.1 Paludibaculum fermentans | reverse complement strand
TCAGGCTGTCACCGTTCTCGTTATTCGATGTACTTCGCGCAGGTCGGCCTCTGCGTGCCGTGTTTCCACTCGCACCAGAAAATCACCGGCTTGCGAGCCTTCGTCATCTCGTCAGGGGGAGAGAATCCAAAAGCGGGAACTAATAGAGGAAACCCATAGGCTGTCCACAGGTAGGGAGAATCTGCAATATACAGCCCAACGGAGTGAACACCGAGGTGTTGCCTCACGTTCTTGAGAATATTCCGAGCTGCGTCCAGATTCAAAGGCTCTTGCGTCCAAGCCCACGCGACGATCTCTTTTCTTTCCGGTTTCCAGTCAGGGCCTACGAACAGCAAGGAGACTGCCGGAGGGACGAAAAATGGATTTTGCCCCCTCAGGACCTTTTGCTCCACCTCCTTTTTAGCGGGGTCCCAGAGCATCGCACCCGCGCCGGTCGGCGACTCCAATATATAGGCGATGCCTGCTCCTTCAGCCCGTTCTTTGAGTGCCACACGCTTGTAGGCCTCCCAAGATATATCAAACCCACCGAATTCCGCTTTGGGTTCATTTTCTGTCACAACCGTGAATCGAGTATTCGCGGTAGTGCGCCCACTAAGCGGCACCGCCCGCAGGATGCTGCTCAGGGTGAAGTCGTTGCGACAACAACTGACATGGCGGAAGATAACTTCCGGATCGAGCGTGGGAGAACTCATGCCGGGAGCGTAGCCGATTAGTATGAGACCAGCAATGAGGTATGCTCGATTCATTGGCAGCCTTTCTCAAGCCAATTGGTGATTCCGATTGAAGGCCCACTGTCCTTAATATAACTGTCAGGTATCTGAAGGGGAAAAGGGGACGTCCAGGCTGTCCCCGTCCCTCACAATTCAAGGCTGGAAATGAACTGCCTCTCCAAGTACGGTGACGACCCAAGGGTGGACGTACGCGATCCGCGTTCGTGGACGATGCTCAACTGCGCCCTGGAGCTTAAACGAGAAATGGAACCGAACACTAGTTTCTTTGGTCGAAGACGCTTCGAGGCCTCGCTGTGTGAAACGCCATTTTCGAATTGCGGTTTCAGCAGCTTCGGCCAATACGCGATGTCCAGAAATAACTTTGGTTCGAGTTACCGTCCCGAGGCTCCCAATAGTCACTTCCAGTTCGACCTCTCCTGCAATCTGTGCCTGCACACCAAGTAGTGGATATTCGAAAGTCTCCCATGCGACGAGGAATACCTCATCACCAAACGCTCGAACACTTGAGATTGCGACCAGCATGAGCAAACGAAAGATCGCCTTCATTAGAATTTACCAAATGTGTTCTTGCAATGAGCCTCAATCATGTCGTTGTTTTTTCTTCCGGAAAAGGGGACGTCCTGAAAAGGTGACGTCCTGGACTGTCCCTCTCGATTTTCCTATATATCTTTCCAGACCATACACTCAGCATTCTACTCGAAGCGAACGCTTCCGATCGCACTGGCTCCGCCTCATTCACCCTCTGGCTCTCAGTACCTCGACCTCCCTCGCTGGAGCCAACTCTCCCACCACCTTTGCCCAAAGCTCAGCCCGTTGCGCGTGCATTTCCTGCGTAAACGCCTGATCTCCAAATGGCTGACCAGAGTGTGTCGCACGGCGCAGCGCTTTAAGCTCGATTTCCACTTCCGGCTCATTCGACAGGCGCGCCCAAGCAGGAGCGGA
>NZ_JBPJAQ010000018.1:0-2150 GCF_051172195.1 Paludibaculum fermentans | reverse complement strand
CCCGAAGTGATGCAGCGAGTGCACGGCCGGTACGCGCAGTATTTGAACGCTCGCCGGGGTCGATGTGGGCACCTTTGGCAGAACCGTTTCAATTCCTGTCCGTTGGGCGCATCGCATCTTTGGGCGGCCTTGCGCTATGTGGAATTGAACCCGGTCCGGGCCGGACTGGTGACAGACCCTTGGTGCTATGAATGGTCTAGCGCTGAGGCTCATCTGTCGGGGGAAGATCGAGCGCGGATTGCAGACATGTCGTTCTGGCGCGCGGCGGGTGGCGCTCCCGCTTGGGCGCGCCTGTTGAATGAGCCGGAAGTGGATATCGAGCTTAAAGCGCTACGCCGTGCGACACACTCTGGTCAGCCGTTTGGGGATCAGGCGTTTACGAAGGAAATGCACGCGCAACGGGCTGAGCTTTGCGCAAAGGTGGCGGGAGAGTTGGCTCCAGCGAGGGAGGTCGAGGTACTGAGAGCCAGAGGGTGAATGAGGCGGAGCCAGTGTGATCGGAAGCGTTCGCTTCGAGTAGAATGCTGAGTGTATGGTCTGGAAAGATATATAGGAAAATCGAGAGCGACAGTCCAGGACGTCCCCTTTTCTCACCTAGGACGTCCCCTTTTCTCACCTGACAGCCCGGGGTGGGGAGCGCCGCTGATTCCGATTCCATGGCCGATTACACGCACTGGGTTGAAGTTGTAGTGCGCGATTGCCTACTTCAGGGAGCTCTTCGTATGCTTTCTCTGTCGCGGAGACTATCAATTGATTTTCGATGGATAGCAGCGATGCTAAATCTAGCAGTATTGACCGCATGCGGGATTCGCGGCACGAGCAGGGACGAGGATGGATTCCTCGTGGAAATCAATTTTCTCGGAGAGGTCCAGGCGATCTCGCTGAGCGGCGAAACGGTATCTCGCAACGTTCTAGGGAGCCCCTGCGAGATGCGAACACGGCTTCGAGATTTGCATGCCTCCGGTGTATTGCAGCAGGAGGGGATTCTTCCAGCCAAGCAGCCGGAGCTCGTGTCTCGCGACGTGCGCGGTATGGAGATTGCGCGGTTTCCATTGGCCCCTGCGGATGTCACGGAACTGCGGCTCTCTCCCCGTGGGCATGCTGTCCTGACGGTGGGAGACCCGGCACCGGTGTCCAGTCGGTGTGTCAGCGGGCTCTACCTCGCCCGAAACAGAGCCCAGCTCTGGGATCTTCTCTGGTGCCCGGACGTGGAAGGCCTCGCACCTGACTCCGCTTCATGGTCACCCGATGAGCGGCGGATTGCTTTTGCTCATCAGAATCAGGTATTTGTCATGGCTTTGGACGAACGGAGGCCCCGATTGGTCGGGCGTGGGCGTTTCGTCCGGTGGTCGCCGGTCGCTGACCGGATCGCGTTTGTCGATGGAGACCACGTCGTCATTCAGGGGTTGCGTCCGAACGATCCTCAAAAACACTTGGTGGTGCCTGGCCTGATCGCCAACAGTGTTGAGTGGTCGCCCAACGGACAATACTTCGTCGCGGCTTGGCGGGCGAAGATACAACCGGGCGATGGCCGTGTGCTCCACGAACTCGGGATTGTCGATGCCTCCACATGGCAAGTTCGCCCGCTGGGAGTTCAGCGCTGGGGCGATCGATCCGACCTACGGTGGGTGCCGCTAACGCTCTCGCGGATTGATGATCTGGTGACGACTCGCAAGGCTGCTTGCGAGTAGTGTCACGGTTCTCCCGTCAGGGGCGGGGACGCCTGTCCCTTTCGCTTTACCCACGGAAGGTGGACGTCCTGGCCTGTCCCTCTCGTATTTGGATGAGAAAAAATCATCCTGCAGCGTGCTGATTGATCAGAATGCCTCGATCAGCTCGATTCATTGCGCCAGGTGTAGCGCATCACATTACCCAACGTGGTATCGACCGCCAGTCGGTGTTCCATTCCCGCCGTGACCGGCTGACCTACCTGAGCTTGTTGAGGGAACAGGCGGCCGTCAGCAACCTCCCGATTCTGGCTTATTGCCTGATGGCCAATCACATGCACCTGATTGCCGTACCGCACGATAGCCGAAGTGACGCAGCGAGTGCACGGCCGGTACGCGCAGTATTTGAACGCTCGCCGGGGTCGTTGTGGGCACCTTTGGCAGAACCGTTTCAATGCATGTCCGTTGGGCGCATCGCATCTC
>NZ_JBPJAQ010000017.1:0-2585 GCF_051172195.1 Paludibaculum fermentans | reverse complement strand
GGATCCGCTCCTCAATCTCCTCCACTCGCCAAGGTACGTTCACATCGAGAGCCCGCAATTCCTCCGGCAGCTCGCCGCTGACTCGCCATTCACTGGCAAAGAGGATTGCGCTACACCATCAGGCGGGCTCCTCTTCATCGGCAACCAGCCAAATGGCGCACTTCCAGAACTCGACAAGCCCGTCGTGACCGACCAGCGCCGGGTTCTCGTCGCATCGTTCGATTTCAACCTCAAGAAGCGCGAGATCTATGGGTCCAAGTCGATTCCAGTCGAAAAACCGCTTAAACCTCAATTGCTGCTTCCCTGGCGTTGCGTAAATCTTCGGACTCCCCCAATGTTTCGCAGGGAAATCCGGTGGGTTTTTGTTCACCAATAACTTCGCGCCAGGCGCTGTAATTTCGACTCGAAAATCGGTGCCGCTCCCCAGGTCATAACGATCCTTCAGGCGGTTCTCGCAACCAACAGGCAAGAGGACCATGCCTTCAAACATGCGAGCAGCCACCTCCTGGTACAAGTTCGCCGCTTCCCACTCACGAAGATCTGGATTGGGCCAGAAACCGAGATTCCAAATGAGCCTCGCCACTTCCCGGTAACGGAGAAACAGATCGGTGCATTCCCTCATCATGGCCTCCTCTGCATCTCTAGGTAGCCTGAGCCTCGGTCGTCTCGGCCACACTTCCCGTCAGCATACCAAGGGCATGTCCCTGAATTGATGTTCCACTCTTCCGGTGCCAACCCCACATTTGCCCCGCCGTTCGGCGTACTCGTCTGGATTTCGTAGCTCAGCGTCGCCCTTATCATGGCGACTCGTCCTGACTGGCTATACCCTGACAGGGGCCGTCCGTGAACCGATTTTCGAACCTGCCAATGCTCGATCCAGGCCTCGCATATACCTACGTGACTTAGTTCGAAGCTCCACCAGCGGCAAAAACGTAGAGTTCTGGCCGCATCACACAAATACTGACCGTAACCGGCATTGAAGAGGCGCCCGGGTGGAAGTCCAAACGACTGCCCCCATCTCCGCCCAAACCGGAGCTCTCCCACTAGGCCAACTCGTCCCAGGTCGTCACCGACAGCATGCGGAACTTCACGATATTCGAGCCAGACGTAGCCCTGGTGGTCCCCCGCTCGCCAGATCCGGCCTTACAGTCGCAAGCGGATCCTACTACTGCGCCCAGCACTGGTTCCAGGCACAATCGACACCGCCTGTCTACGGCTGGAGGCGAGTCGGTGCGGCCCCGCGCTGTTCCCGGAAGGTAACAGACTCCACCTTCTTGACCACGATCTTGAATGGTGATGCGCCCAGGTGGCAGAAGCCTGCTCCGCCAATTCGACCTCCAACCATCCGCACTGCTTTCGAATAGTCCGCAGGAAGAAGCAACTCGCCAACAACCACCACCTCCATGCTTGGTCTTTTGCCCGCCGCCGCTCTGCGTACGTAGAGTTCCTCCGCCCATCTGAGCACCTCCAAATCTTCTTTGGCAGTCGCCGCGTCGGCGCCACCCGGGCAGGCAGTATTCGCCCAGGTATGCGCTCCGAGCAAGACCGTCGGGCAGGCCTTGTCGAAGAAGGCGCTACCATGCAATCCGGCGGCATACTCCGCCTTGAGCCGCACCATCTTTCCTGAGTATTTCCCCGGTTCGCGAGCCAAGTCACACATGGTCAGAGTAGCGGTGGCGTCATCGTCGACTGCCCTGGCATTGGATGGCATCAGCAGAAATAGTGAGAGCAGGACAGCGGAACCTCTAATAATGGAAAGCATTTCTTCTCCAGATTTTGATTGCCTTGTTGCTGCTCAGCTCACTGCGGAATGCCTCCATGTGATCCCGGCCTACCCTTCGCGTTCCCCATACGGCCATGGTGATCGCACCGTGATCCAATCCGCCCCACGGATCCCAAATTCAAACTCAGCTTGAGCTTGTGCTTCTTCAATTGAGCGGTGGAACGTGTCTGTTACCTCAACGTCATCGCCATCGTAGGAGAGCAGATAGAACCCGGAATCCTTCGCGTAGGCCCCGATCGCAACGCGAGCCGGACGCGGAGCCAACTGCCCACCCACAAAGTGACGCGCCGCCCCCACCTCCCGGTGTTGCGGCCCAAGAACCGCCTGAAGAAATAGGATCATAGAGCTCATAAGGTAGCGGCCGGGCCCTCTCCCTTCCTATCGGAAGAACCGCCGTAGGCTCGGTCCCCAAATGCCGCTGATCATATAGATTGTGAGCGCAAGGAAAACCCCGCCCAGGATCCTGATATGAATCCGATTCTCCACAAGGCTCATGTCCAGCTCATCAAGCCGCTCCCTGACAATCACCCCGGATCGCTTCCAGAGGGCCTGGTCAAATACCATGCAATATCCGTTAAATAGCATATAAACCAGAAAGGCGGTAGCCGCCGTCAGTAGGGCGTATGGTTTCATGACCGCGGGCTGCAACCGCAGAATCCGGCTGAAGGTGCTGGATACTCGAATTATATCGGAGAGCGCCTGTGCGGTCGGCTTGAGTTGCCTCTGAATCCACGCATGCCCACCTCGTCCTCAGCCCTGGCCCTCGATGGAGCGGCCCGCGCAGGCTCTTGGCCGGAACGAC
>NZ_JBPJAQ010000016.1:0-2664 GCF_051172195.1 Paludibaculum fermentans | reverse complement strand
CTGCCCCATCGCATCGTACCCATAGTTCAGGGTCAATCGTTGCGTGAAGATGTCATAGGTGGTGGGGGTGTTCAGTCGTCCGTAGATCGGATAGACCATCTGCGTGACCTTGCCCTCATTGTCATACGAGTAGTTGACCTCCGGAGTCATATACCCATTACTGCCGAAGTCCGAAATCTTGCTGGTCAGCAGACCTGCTGACGTGTAACTGTAATGCTCCGTCACCGCACCCGGAACAGCCACAGCGGCCAGCCGCCCCCAGATATTCCGCGTGGAGGAGTTCGACCCATCGTAGTCATAGGTGTTCGTAGTCCGCTGGTTCACGTCTTCCGCCCCAGTCGACACCGGATACCGCTTCACCATCGTCACGCGCCCATACGCGTCATAGACATTCTCGACCTTTTGGTTCTTCGCGCCTAACCCCTGCTGACAAACTAGTCATCGGTTCTCACCCCACTTACCCCCATGGCCCTTGACGGAGCTGCGTGAGCACAACTCCAACCTCAACCTCATCCGCTGCGGTACATACAGCGTTCACCCGCTCGGGACGATAGCCCTCCTTGCTGAAAACGGCCGTCTCGGAACTGCGTCTGGACAGGAACCTCAATATTCGGCCGTATTCATCGGTGTTCTCAGATGCTGCGCCCTCCTGCCACTGAACATGTACGCCGGGCAAAGGCTTCCCCTGCGCGTCTCCAACACGAAAATACACCTCACACCCGCCGCGCGAGATGTCGGGC
Organism: Paludibaculum fermentans; assembly: GCF_051172195.1. Taxonomy (GTDB): domain Bacteria; phylum Acidobacteriota; class Terriglobia; order Bryobacterales; family Bryobacteraceae; genus Paludibaculum; species Paludibaculum fermentans_A. The sequence goes on along the minus strand of NZ_JBPJAQ010000016.1, from coordinate 1,924 downwards.
GGGCACTCCTGTAAGTGGACCTTGAGCCGGATCGGCGCCCCCAGACGAAGCTTTAAGCCCGATACCGACACCGGGTGACAATAGTTTGCCCCAACCGTGAGGGTGTGTTCGCCAAAGCCGAAATCACAGATTCGCGTGGTATCGGACGAGCTGCGTTCCTCGAACACCACCTTCCCGGACGCATCTACTAGCTTCACAGGTTGCAGCCGTCCTGGTCGACCGTCGGGAAATACAACCTGGACCGAAAGCGCACAAAAACCTTGCGCCCAACCTGTACTCGCCAGTAGAAGCCAGCCCACAGCTAGAAAGGCCGTCCGAGGAACAAGCGACAATAGATACCTCGCTCCTCCAGTAACTCCTATTTCATGCATGTCGTCACCAGTAACTGCTTGTTGGCATCACTGTCAATTTCGCTATCTCGGGTGCCTCCGGCAATATGCCAAAGTTCATGAAGGATTACGGCCTCTTCGACCTGCACAGCGGTCAAATTCACGTGGTAGGTGTGATTAAACATGTCAACTGTACTCTTCGGAGTAGATAGATTGCCAAACTTCGGAGTTGTGGAATCAGGAAAAAGTACACTGTTAAGAAAGATGGTGGCACCATTATTCCCGCCATACTCCACACGAGTCACCTTCCAGTCGCTGTCTGTACCTACTATGATTGGGGCCGTCAAGAACTTGTATTGGATATCTCGCAAGTCCAACTCTTTTTGTGCGCTATCTACAGTCTTCCATTTTGATGGCCCGAAGATCAGCTTAAAGCAGTCGCTGTTGGATGCAAGCTTATCTCGCGCGTTCTTCTTCGCCTCGGCGGCTGGCTCGGCAAAGCTATTGCTTGGTACGCTCCCTGCGGTTGCAGCGGGCCAAGCCTCATATGACCACCCGCCGCCACCCCAGTCTGCGCCTAGCCCCGAGCTTTCCCGACACGCCAACTCATCCCACGTCGTCCCCGAGAACATACAAAAATTCACAATATTCGAGTCGAACGCTGCCCTGTTGGTCCCCCGCCGATCCGTGAAGTTCACGGAGTCGTTTCCCACATACGCATACTGATTCCAGCTCTGCGGATCAGCCGGCCCCGCGCTCGCCCGGTACGGATCCGCCGAAGTAAACCGCCCCCAAGCCGACGCATAATACCGGTTCTGAGCATAATCCAACCCGGTATAAACATCCCGTTTATAAGTCGTGAAAGTCTCGTCCTGATCCACCGACACCGACCCCGAAACCTCTCCGTACGGATACACCCGGCCATGCGTCCCATCCGGACTCCCCAGCCGGTCCGGCCTCACACCCGTCCACCCATTCAGCACCAGCCGCCCGCCGAAGTACACCCGCAGCTTCGCTTCGCACAGGAACGACACCCCGCCCACCGAGCACCCCGTAAACGTCCCCAACGCCTCGCCGCCCTGCCCGTACACCGTGTACGTCCACGTCCCGCCCTGCAACTTCTTCACCCGCAGGTTCCCCGGACCATACTTGTACGTCTCCGTCACGCTCGGAGTCACAATCTGCGTCATCCGGTTCTCGATATCATACGAGGCCGTCACCGACCCCGACGGCGTCGACCACCCCGTCATGTTCCCATTCGAGTCGTAGCCAAAACCCGCCCCATTCAGCCGGTTCGTCGCCGTATCCACCGTCTGCACCGTCGAAGGAGCCGTACCCTTCGTCACATTCTGCTGCAGCCTATTGCCGAATCCGTCATACACGAAAGACAACCCCCACTGCGGGCCCGTCGTGTACGCCGTCGCAAGCCGCCCGAGTGAATCGTAGGTGTAGTTCTCCTCTTCCCCCGTCACCCAGTTGTGCTTCTGCGCCAGCCGTCCATCGTTGGCTGTCGTCGAGTACCAGTAATTGATGTCCGTGCCCAGGCCCGTCTGTTCCGTCAACTGATTCCGCCCATTGTACTGGAACGTCTCCAG
>NZ_JBPJAQ010000015.1:0-2974 GCF_051172195.1 Paludibaculum fermentans | reverse complement strand
AGGGTCGGCATCCCAGAATTCATTCTCGAAGCTCAATACCCAGCCCACTGATACCTCTGTCTACGCTTCGACTCGCGCCTCACGACGCGCCCCGCAAGACTCGAGGCCAGGTGGTTCGCTATTCCTTTCCTGTGGGACTCTCTCATTCCCTACTGCATGCCGGTTTATCCCGGCGCACGGACGTCCTGGTCTGTCACTCTCGCATTTGGATGAGAAGAAATCATCCTGCAGTGTATTGGTTGATCAGAATGCCTCGATCCGCTCGATTCATTGCGCCAGGCGTAGCACATCACATAACCCAACGTGGTACCGACCGCCAATCCGTGTTCCCTTCCCGCCGCGACCGGCTAACCTACATGCGTTTGTTACGCGAACAGGCGGCCGTCAGCAACCTCCCGATTTTGGCTTATTGCCTGATGACCAAGCATATCCACCTGATTGCCGTGCCACACGAGGTGCCTGTCCTGGCCGAGGTGATGCAGCGTGTGCACGGCCGCTACGCTCAATACTTGAATGCTCGCCGGGGGCGTTGTGGGCACCTTTGGCAGAACCGGTTCCATTCCTGTCCGTTGGGCGCATCACCTCAGTGGGCGGCCTTGCGCTATGTGGAAATGAACCCGGTTCGGGCTGGACTGGTGGCAGACCCGCGTTGCTATGAATGGTCCAGCGCCGAGGCTCATCTATCAGTGGAAGACCCCGCGCGCATTGCGGACCTGACGTTCTGGCGCGCGGCTGGTGGCGCTGCCACTTGGGCGCGCCTGCTGAATGAACCGGAAATGGTTGTCGAGCTAAAAGCGCTACGGCGTGCAACATACTCTGGCCAACCCTTCGAGGATCAAGTTTTAAGGAGGAAATGCATGCAAAACGATCTCTGCCTTGGGCGAAGGTGGCCGGCGAGCAGGCCCCAGCGAGGGGGGGGTGAGGTACTGAGTGCCAGAAAGTGGATGGGCGGATCCACTATGATCGGGAGTGGCTGCTGTGAGTAGAATACTGGAGAGTATTGTCTGGGGAAATATACGGGTAAAGCGGCAGGGCGCGGTAGGGACAGCCATCGCTGACCGCCCCCCGCACAGATCCGTACGTGCGGGACTACCGCATACGGCTCCTACCTCGGATGTGTGGCGTCAAAGCGTATGTCGGGATAGGGATGCACCAGCCGGGGCACGGGAAGCCAGCGTTGGAATAGTCGAGTCACACGCCCCGCCTTCAGCCGGCCCTTCTGGCTGCGCCGTTTCAGAGCGTGCCGCCAGTAGCATCCGACCCGATTGCGGAACCGGGACAGACTCACCCAGTTGCCCGGCACTCCGTGGTATCGGTAAAAGCCGTTCAGCACACGTTCGAGCCACTTCCCAATCTGCGCAACCGGCTTATGCCTCCGCGCCCGAAGCGTCTGCTTGATTTGTTGCAGTTTCGCCTCCAGCCGCTTCCGCACCGTCCGCCGCCAGATCGTATAGTTACCCCGACTGTTGGTTCCGCATTGGTGCGTGAACCCCAGAAACGCGAAGCTTTCTGGCTCCCCCTCACCCCGTCGTTGCCGGTTGCTCCGGGCAAACCTGCCGAACTCGATCAGCCTCGTCTTTTCGGCGTGCAGTTCCAATCCAAACTTCGCCAGCCGCTGCCCGAATTCCTTCAGAAAGCGCTCCGCCTCGGCCTGGTACTCGAAACCCACCACAAGATCGTCGGCGTAGCGGACCACGATCACTTCGCCTTCCGCCACTTTCTTCCGCCATACCTCCACCCACAGATCGAACACGTAGTGCAGGTAGACATTGGCCAGCAGCGGTGAGATCACCGCCCCTTGCGGAGTACCCACCTTCGTTTCCGACCACTCGCCGTCCTCGCTCACCCCCGCCTTCAACCATTTCTGGATCAGGCGCAGGATCCGCTTATCGGCGACCCGGTGCTGCACAAACTTCATCGTCCACTCGTGGCTCATCCGGTCGAAAAAGCCTCGAATGTCGGCGTCCAGAATCCAGTTCACCCGCTTCCGGTAGAGCCCCGCACTCAGCGCGTCCAGCGCCTGATGCGGACTGCGTCCAGGTCGAAACCCGTAGCTGAATCCCCGAAAGTCCACCTCATATATCTGGTTGAGAATGGTGACCACGGCCTGTTGGACGATCTTGTCCTCCAGTGCCGCAATGCCGATCGGGCGCAAGCGCCCGTCCGCTTTCGGTATGTAGATCCGGCGCGAGGGCCGCGCCCGGTAGGCTCCGCGGTGAATCCGGTCCTTCAGGTCGGCGAGCCGATCCTCAAGACCTTCCTCATACTGCTGCCACGTCACGCCATCGACGCCCGGCGCCGCTTTCTTCTGTAAATGCAGATAGCTTTGCCGCAGCAGATCGATCGTCACATGGTGCAGCAGCGTGGTGAACCGTTCCTGCTTCCTTTCCCGCGCTACCTTACGCACACCCGCCAGGCCCTGTGACACGCCTCGCCCGTCCTGTGCCGGTGGCGTGCGTTCCTGGTTGGTGTTCTCCTCGGTTGACGTCCTTCCCTCCACCCTCTCCGCCGCCACGGCCTGTTGCTCCGTCACTTTGTTCGAGGACTTCACGGGTACTACGACGTCATCCGACTCCTCACCGCCGTTCATGTCGGTCGTTCGGCTATCGCCTTCTCCGGCCGGACTGCTCCGCTGTCGTGCAGCCAGCGATGAGGTCTCCCGGTTCTCGTGCATGCAGTTTCTCAGCGTGCCTGGGGTCTGCGACTACGTGGGATCTGGCGGAGGGCTCGCGCTTACGCCCACTCCAGTGCAGCCTTCCCCTTCTGTCAACAGGGTCGGCATCCCAGAACCTGTTTTCGAAGCTCGATACCCAGCCCACTGATACCTCTGTCTACGCTTCGACTGCGGCTTCACAACCGCATCCGCAAGACTCGAGGCCAGGTGGTTCGCTACTCCTTTCCTGTAGGACTCTTTCATTCCCTACTACATGCCGGTTTATCCCGGCGCACTGACAGGCCAGGACGTCCCCTTTTC
>NZ_JBPJAQ010000014.1:0-3000 GCF_051172195.1 Paludibaculum fermentans | reverse complement strand
GCCTTCCTCCCAAAAAAGGGCGACTCTCTTCGGAGCGGCTTCGAAATTGCACTTGAGCTGCCATTCTGGTACCGGCGGCGGTGCGAACGCGGCTGCGCGACTTCCGCCAGAGGCTGCTAGCAGTCTGTGGCCGCCGCTCTCCGGAGGCCGCAACTTCGGCCATCAGAAGGGAGAGGCTCGCCGCCAGCCCGCTGCCCGCCTCCTTCAGTTGCGAGGCGGACGCAGCGGCAGGTCGAGCCATGCAAGACCGATATCGCGGCGCATATGGCTGAACGAGTCCTCGCTCAAGCCATCGTAGAACAGAGCCAGCCGGTTCTTCACCCGGACGACGGAAGGGAGCCCGATCACGTTTGGGCTCCACAAGCAGTTGGTGTTGTCCAGCACCACGGCCTTGTCCCGGGGATCCCATCGCTCCGGGTCCCGTGACCAGTAGACCCAGATCGCATCCGTGTATTCGTTGCCGTTTCGGATACCGATGTGATTCGTAAACAGGAACCATGTTCGGTTGGCAGGTTCGTAATAGAGCGAGGTGTTTTCGATCTGTTCGTCGAGGGGCAGCAGCGGTGCGGCGCCGAGAGTCCAGGCCCCGCTCAGGTTCTTCGTGCGGGCGAGCGCGATGGTTCGGCGAGTCTTGCCGGTTGCGGGGTCCTGCGTGGCGGCACTGTAGAACTGCAGGTATTCGCCCCTATGTCGAATAGTGAAGCCGGGGCTCGCGGTGACGGAGTTGTAGCCGCCAGGAGTCGGACGCCACGGCGTCACGTCGGGCTGCTTCGTCCACGGACCGCCGGGCGACGAAGCCAGCGCCTTCATAGTGAGATAGGGAAACGCCGGGATGCGGTCCGGGGCCGGCGACGTGTTTGGCGTACCCAGGTAGAACATGTGCCAGGTCTTCCCTTGGCGGAATGTCACCCCGTAGCTGGCTGATTTCGCGTCGTCGGAGCCGGGAGCTCCGAGTTGGAGCACCGGCCCTTTCTTGTCCCAGTGGACCAGGTCGCGACTGGTGGCCAGGGCCGTCAACCAGGCACTTGGCCCGGCGGCGTCGTAGTGCATGTAGTATCTACCGCTGGCCTCCCAAACCCAGACGTCGCGGGCGCCGTAGCGGTCGCAATCGCTACAACCGTCGCCGTGCTTCAGCACAACACCGTAGTCCTGGGCCGGCAAACGGAGCGACGGGGCGGGCCGGCCATCCTCATAAACCTTCTGGGCCAGCAGCGAGACCGCAAAGAACAATGCCAGGCATAGGGGAATGATTGCGCGGAGACGGGACATGCTGGTCACAATACACTAACCTCGCCATTCGCCGGGAGATTCCAGTGGTGCGCGTCCAGTTGGAACCTCACGTTCGAGCAAGGGATGCACAATGAGACCGCTGCTCTTTCCGGTGGTACGGGGGACAGGCGTGGGCAGCCCGCCCCACCGCCACTATGCGGCCGGCATTCGTGCCGGCCTTCTGCTCCCGCAGTCACAACCTCGGTACCCCCAAAGCCCCCAAACACACGCAGAGCCCCTCTTCCGTGGGGTATGCCTCCAGGCTTGCGGGCCGGCATTCGTGCCGGCCTTCTGCCCAGCAGTCACAACCTCGGTACCCCCAAAGCCCCCGAACACAAGCAGAGCCCCTCTTCCGTGGGGTATGCCTCCAGGCTTGCGGGCCGGCAATCGTGCCGGCCTTCTGCCCCGCAGTCACATCCTCGGTATCCCAAAGCCCCCGAACACAAGCAGAGCCCCGCATCCGTGGGGTATGCCTCCAGGCTTGCGGGCCGGCATCCGTGCCGGCCTTCTGCCCCGCAGTCCCAACCTCCGTACCCCCAAAGACCCCAAACACACGTAGAGCCCCTCTTCCGTGGGGTATGCCTCCAGGCTTGCGGGCCGGCAATCGTGCCGGCCTTCTGCCCCGCAGTCACAACCTTCGTACCCCCAAAGGCCCCAAACACACGTAGAGCCCCTCTTCCAGTCGCCCTTCGGGCTCCTTGCGCAGCGGCCAGTGACTGGAGAAGATCAGAAAGACAAGGCAGAAGTGTAACCCATGTGGTTAGAAACTTCTGTTACCCATGTGTCGGGTCATACATAGCCAAGACCAATGAGGCTTCAGCAAATCGACGGCGGGCCGGAATCTATTTCCGACAGGCTCTCGGGCCGTCCCCTTTCCCGGTACCGATAGGAGCATGGCAGATGCGTAACAAAGGGTTGCTATTGCGGTTCGGCATCGTTATTGGACTGGTTTTGGCAGCGGGGGCTGCTTTTGTTTTATACCCCGTGATGGTCGCAAACTCTGTGCTCAGCGATGTCCGAGAAGTCGGAAAAGAGCCGAGATCCGAGGCGTGGCTTCGCCAATGGGCAGAAAGGCACCATGGGAACATCAGCTGCGACCATTCAGAGTGCGTAGCAGAGGTCACCGTCCCAAATTGGCTGTTATCTCGGCTCAGGCTCGCACGACCAGCGCTGTTTGCAGCCACTGTTGCATTGAACGACGGGGCGCTCACTGACGTCCGCCTGACCCTAACCGACCTAAATTATCAAGCGCGGTACAAAGGAGCTACGACATCGACAGTTGTGGACTACGCCGAAGCACGTAACGCCACGGCGGAACCGACACCGCCCAAGCTAGTGCAGGAGCCCAAGGGTAAACCGCCAACGGTCGCCTACTTCGTCTCTCGTGGAGCAGAGCCCCGATCACTTGCGCTAGCGTACAAAATCAACGTGTGGTGCCTAGCCCGAATTGGCGGATGCCTCGATTCACAACAGGCGCCCGAAATCTGGGCCCTCCGGGATTCGAACAGGTTCTGAAACCCGCGATGGACGGGACATTTCCTCCTTACCGCCGCCGAAGCTGAGGGGCCGGCGATGGGGTTATCGGCGCGGTCGGGTCAGGCGGCTTTCCGCACGCGTATTTCGATGCGCAGGCCTGGGGCTGTCGCCATGTTCACCAGCGCGTCGGAAAGGCGACAGCGTCGGAAAGGCGACAGCCTGAGAGCCTGTCGGAAATAGATTCCGGCCCGCCGC
>NZ_JBPJAQ010000013.1:0-3389 GCF_051172195.1 Paludibaculum fermentans | reverse complement strand
ACGGCGGGGCGCAATCTATTTCCGACAGGCTCTCAGGCTGTCCCCCTCCCTGTCCCCCTCCCGTAAGGCCCGCTCAGCGAGTACGCTTCGGATCGGCCGCGATGATCGCGCCATCCCCAATTCCATCAACAATGCCGGCAGGGCCGCCCTGCCATCTGTCTCTGACTGCCCGGCTCAACCTGCGCCGGTTACCCTAGAACCCGGTCTCCGTCCGCCCCCTGGAATGCCGCTCGCGCGTCCGCCTCACGCCTCAGAACCTCATCCAGGACGCCCTGGAAGTTCAGCAACCCGGAAAGTGGCTGGAGCCAGGGATCGCATCTCATGGCTGTGGAGCAGCAGAACCCCTCTCTCGTCAGTTCGCTGATCGCACTCAATGCCTCGGCATGTTCCCCCTCTCGCGCCAACTGCCGCGCCAGGTAGAACTTCGCTTCCGGATCTTTTGTCGGCCGCCACTCCAGGGCCTTCCTGACGATTTCAATACTCCTGGCGTGGTCTCCCTGAAGAGAGTAGCGGAGCGACTCCATCATGGCGGGAAACTGCCCGCCCGGAGAAGTACGGCCCAGCAGCGCCTCAGCGGCCTCGGCCTCCCGCCCTGCGGCAGCCAGCGCTGCCAGATCCAGATAGTATCTGGCGCCCAGGGCATACCACTCGAGCGTGCGCTCATAGTCCCCCAGCAGGAAATACGTGCCGGCTACCCCGGTCACGATCCTCGAATCGAGCTGCCGCGCCCTGTGATGCGCTCTCACCGATTCATCTAACAGGCCGCAGTAACGGCACGCCTGGATCAGGCCCGTGAACAGCTCGGGATCGTTGGGACGCCGCGCCTCTTGCTTCAGCAGGCGCACCATCGCCGCCTGCGCTTGCCCCATATCTGTCTCCAGGGGAGTGTACAGATTGTGGGCAAGGGACAGGTCAGGACTCAACGCAAAGGCCCGGTGGAATGCCCACTTTGCCAGTTCCAGGCTCTGTGGTCCCTCCCAGCCGAACTTCTCCAGCGTTCGATAGCACCTGCCCAGTCGCGCCCAGGCCGGTGCATAATCCGGGTCCTCGTCCAGGCATTCTCGATATAGGTCCCGCGCGATCGACAGGCTCTCAGAAGTCCGCTGGCGCTGCACATAGTTTGCCCGCAGGTAGAACTCATAGGCTCTGGAAGACGCCGGTACATCGTGGTCCAGAACACGCCGCTCGTGCTCAGTCAGCTTCAGCACCAACGAATCCACTATTCCGTGCACAATTCTGTCCTGAACCTCGATCAGGTTGTCGAGCCTTGCATTGCACACGTAGGAGCCAACTACCGTGCCGGAGGGTGCGTGAATCAGTTCCCCGGTAACTCGCACCTGCTCGGTCTCGCACAGAATGCTCCCCGCCAGCACCATGTCTACATCCGCCTCGCGCGCGATGCTTCTGGGGTCCGGGTTGCCTTCTGACAAACGCGCCGCCACCAGGCTGGAACGGACCGTCAACGAGCGCAGCCCGGCCAGTGACGCCGAGATCGCCTCCGGCAGACTGTGTCCCAGGAAACCGGCCCGTTCGTCGCCGTTCAGCACACTAAACGGAAGCGCGATCAGCCGTATGACGTGTTCGACCCGTCGCTCCTCCTCAGCCGGATGGGGACCGTCCAATTCCTGGCCGGAAGCCCAGGTTCTGGTCACCGGAGCAAGAAAGCGATACCCCTGCTTGGGAACCGTTTGAATGTAATCGCACTCGGCCCCGGCATCCCCAAGAACCCTGCGCAGGAGTGAGATCTTGCTGGCCAGGCTGACCTCTTCAACAAAGCTGTCCGGCCACAGCGCCGACATCAGATCGTCTTTCCGCATCAGGTGGCCCGAGTTGCGTACCAGCAGCAGCAGGGTCTCAAAGGCCTTGTGTGGGAGGTTCAGAACCTGATCGCCCCGCCGCAGCATGCGTTCGCCAGGCACCAGCCGGAACGGGCCGAACACGTAGGCTTGCGGCTCGGCCGCCTCCGCGGGCTGCGCTGGGCCTCCAGAGACGGCGATTCGACGGCCCGAACTCGACAATGTCCGGTCAGATTTCATCAGGAAAACACCAAGTTTCCGTCAAGACTCTCCCGGCCATCCCCCGCAATACTGTTCCCGTGCTGGTTCGCAGGAAACAGACCTTCAGATCTGGATTCGTACAAATTCTAGTCCACTCACAGGGAGATTGATATGAGATTCTCAACCACCGTAGTGCTGGGAGCCCTGCTCCTGGCTGCATCGCCCTCACTGTTGGCCACCGGCAACCTCACCTCACCCGCCGGCGCGGGTCAGGTGGTCGTCGCCTTTTCGGGCGTGCCGGTTTCCACCGAGACACCCAAAAACCCCAAAGAACCATATATCTGCGTTTGGTACCCCCTGCTGCTCGGCGATCTGGACCCGGCGTCCTTGTTCGCGCCGTCGGCCGGTGGCCAGGGCCCGGCTGTCAACAAGGAACACGCCTTTCTCATCTGGGTTTCCGACTACAACGCCGAAGTGGTCTCCTCCACGGCCGGCGGCTTCACCCTGATGCTCGTGCCGGCGGGAACCGCCACCGTCTACTACAAAGACCAGCCCGCCCAGCGGAACTGGTCCGATCCCACCAACCGGTCCACCTGGGGAGAACCCGTGGCCACGTTCATCCGGAAAGCGGGCATCTTCCAAAGCCCGGATGAAGGCAACTCCGGCACCATGATCAGCGGAGCCGAACTCGTGTCGGCGACCTCCTTCACCCTGAACGGACAGTCGTTCAATTTCAAAGACCTGATGCCGAACGGGATGACCTGCTTCGAAGCGGGCGTCGGGGTTGCTGAGTCCGGCACCTGCGTCGCAATCGGCGGACCGGCGCAGCAGACGCTCGCCGTGGCCGGGCCGAAGGATCAAACCGTGGTCGCCCGCCAGATTCAACTGGACGGCTCGAAGTCCACCAGTGCGGACGGAAACCCGCTGACCTACCTCTGGACCATTCCCGCGGGCAGCCCCTCGGCGGCCATCCTGGGTGCAACCACACCCACACCGAGCGTGCAGTTTGCGCAAGGCCGGGCCGCCTACTTCTTCGAACTCACCGTCACGGATTCAGCCGGAAAGTCGTCGACCGACTTCGTGATGGTCAACTACCAGGGCAACTGACGCTGCGCCGGCCACGGCAAACCTGACCCCAATCGGAGCAATCCAACCGGAACCGGCTCGACACCCGGTAGGCGCGGCACGCCGCCCCGCGGCCACTGCGTGATCTGCGAAATCTGCAATCACCCCGGGCCGGTTCCCACGGATGCTTTGTGGCCAACGAATCCAATAGGCCGTGGTCCGCGCTCCGATGCCAGTTGGCCGGTTGCGTGGCCCTCCAGCGAACGCGGAATCGCACTACCGCCCCGTCTTCGGTCTACCAGTGAACCAGATCCCATTCGGAGCATC
>NZ_JBPJAQ010000012.1:0-3447 GCF_051172195.1 Paludibaculum fermentans | reverse complement strand
TCGACCTTTTGGTTCTTCGCGTCCACCTTGGTCGACGGCCGTCCCATCGAGTCATATGTGTAGGTCGTGGTGCCCGTCTCCGGTTTCGTCTCCGTCTGCAACCGGAACGCTGAGTCATACCCAAACGTCCGCAACTGCGTCGTCGATCCGCGAGTCATCGACACCTGCGTCAGCTTGTCCGCCATGTTGTACGTGTACAACGTGTCCAGATCCGATCCGCCGGCCGGATTCTTCTCCGAAACCTTCGTCAGGTTCCCCATCACATCCACCGTGTGGATCTTGTAGCGACCTGCTGGATCGGTCACCTTCACCGTGTTGCCAACATAGAGATAAGTCGTGTAGCCGGCATTCAGCGGCGGCGTTACCTTCGTCGTTCGGCCCCGGGCGTCATACTCATATTGTGTCCAGTAGACCGTTCCACCCGTGACATAAGGCTGCGATACCCTCTTGACTTTGCCCACGGCTGAGCAGGCGCACGGCCCGTACTCAGTATCTACAATCGACACAACGGTGCTGCCATTGCCGCGTTCCACCTTCACCGTTCTACCCAATCCATCAACAGTCGTTCGTACCCACTTCCCATTCGTCGTCGCCGTGCTGGTAGCCAGAGTGGATGAGCCTCCAGCAATAACTGCATTGGTGTACGCGTAGTTCGTCACCGCCCCAAGCGCCGACGTGGTGGTCGACGGCCGGGTCATGGAATCGTAGGTGAACGCCGCGGTCGCCGAGTTCGGCCCCGTCGTGGAACTCAGCCCCAGGAAGGTATTGAACTGGCTGCTGCTCGCCAGGTTCGATTCGCTATTCGGGGTCACCACCGAAGGCATCGTGTAGTGGCTGGCCGACGTCACCGAGTAGTCCACGGCGATCCCGCCCACGGTCTGCGATTTCACCACGGTCCCGCCGATGTTATAGCTGAGGCAAACGGGAGCCTTTCCCAGCACCGCAACATAGGTCACGTTGCCTCGCCAGGTCAACGACGTCGAGTACCGTGCATCATGCTCCGTGATATCCGTGACATCCGTCAGGTTCGTGCTGTTCGCCGGGCAACTCCCCGCCGGCCCCGTATCGTAATCGTACGTCGCCGTCTGCACCGTCGTCGTACCCTCGATAATCTCCGACTTCACCAGCAGGTTGTTGATGCCGACCCACCCGAGGCCGTACGAGTACGTGTTCTTATACTTCCGCTTCAGTGTGGGACTCGTCACCCCGTAGTCGAAGAGACGCTGCTCCGTCACGTTGCCCCAGCCATCCCGGTCGATTTCGACTCTGGAGACCTTCGGGACGCCTGAGGAGGCAGGATCCAACGTCGTGGTTGAGCTATTCAGGTAGACATTTCCCTTGATGTCCGTGGTCCAGGTGTCGTCCCGATGCAGCAGAACAGGATAGGTTAGGGAGGTATCACGTTGCTCAAAGGCGGTGCTGGCTCCATAGGAAATCGATGTCGCCAGATCATCGAAGGTGTAGATGCGCGTGTCCCGCCCATTCGCATCGCTCACGGTCCTCGCCTTGTGCGCGAACAACGGCGTGCCGGTGTCCGTTGCGGCAATCCCATACGTCAACTGAGTCCCGTTCGGCTGGCTCGTGAGCTTCCGGCTATTCACCTCGCGGAAGGTCTTCCCGTTCCCAAAGAGGAAGTTTGTGTACGCCCACTCAACCACTCCACCATACGGGAACGTAACCTTGGTCAACTCCCCGGCTTGGTTCGTGCCGTACTCGAACAGGTGGGGTACTCCGAGATTCGTGATGTTCACCCCGGTCAATAGGTCCACCGTGGCGAATTGAGCATTGGGGGTGAAAGGCGACTTCAGCGCTTGGCTCGTGCTGTAGCTGAGCGCATACTCCTCGCCCAAGCCAACATTGTTATTGATCTGCGTGAGGTGCGGCAGTCCCGTGCTGGTGTACACGAAATCGTACGATTTGCCGTAGCTGGCGTTCGCCCGGACATCGCTGATCCAACTGATGCGTCCGCTCGAATCCGCCAGATTCGTTCCGATACCGGAGGCATAGCCCGCAATGATGTAGTTTCCGTTTCTGTCGTAGAAGGCGGTCGGATAGATCGTGCCGCTATCCGGTTCGTCCCCTTGCGAGGCGCAGAAGAAATACCAGAACGAGCCATCGGGGAAGATCAACTGGTTGTTCGCCGGGTCGAATCTGATGTAAATGCCCTGAGTCGATCGCCAGATATTGCTCTCGTTGACGTCGAGCCGGTACTCCGCGCCGGTTGAGTCCACATACGTATAGTGATCGATCAGCCAGTAGTCTTTGTAGCTCGGTCGGATGTAGCCAGCCGTGAACATCCATCCGTACCCATAGCCAATATCGCGGCCCATGTTCCACGTGCCGTTGCTGTCGCTGCGCCAGTTTTGGGAATTGTAGTGCAGTGACAATGTCAGCTTGGACCCATCCCGTCGAGTGGGGTTGACCAGGGGCAAAGTAAAATTCAAATTGCCAGAGAACATATCAATGTTTTCGCCGGCTGCGCCCCAGTACGACCCCGTCGCCTTCACTCCGAGGCGGCGGCTCTCGCCCGTGCTGCTGGCTGGTGTGGTGACAGGCACCGTCAAGGCGGTGCTCCAGTTGCCATGCCGATCCATTGCGGAAATGCTGTAGCTGTAGGTTGTCGAAGCTGTCACCGCGGCGTCCGTGAACAGCCCGCCTCTCGTGAAGACCAACGGCGAGGCGTTCCTGGCGATCTGGTAGCGCACGACGCCGGTTCCATTCGCGTCGTCCGGCGCTCCATCCCACTGCATGTCGACACTCGCCGGCATCGGCCACGTTGCCACACTGGAAAGCGTCATCGCGGCCGGCGCGGTCCGGTCCAATGGCCCCAGATCGACTCGCGTGATACTCGCATTGGCGCTGCTGTTCCGAATTCCAACGCCCGCCTTGCCGGTCGTCAGGGACGAAGACACCTGGATCGGATCCGTCGCCAGGACCCCGTCCAGATAAACCTAGAGATACCTCGAGTCCGTGATCACCGATTGCATCGCCATGGACATCCTGCAGCCCACAGGCTTTGTAATCAGATTGGTGATCACGCCACCCACCCGCTGGCTGATCACCATCGTGGCCAGATACCCGCCAGTGGTCCATTGCGGATTCTGCAATTCGATCGCGACGTAGGAACCGGCCGCACCGCTCGGAGCGCTCAGCGCATCCGACGATGCCCGCAAGTAATGCACATAGGTCGCGCCAGTAGTGTTGAGATTGAGGTCCGTCCGGATTTCGTAGGATGCCGTGCCATCGGGTACGGCTACTTTTGAGATCAGGGCGCCGCCATTAACGTCGGACGTGTGCAGGCCGATCGTGCCGCCGTCGAGCACTCCGTTCTGCTGCCAATTCGCTGTGCTGATGCTGCTGAATGTATCGGAGAAGTAGTAGGTGTAGGCACCGCAGAGCGGCACCGCGGCCAATGCCAGGAAGAGTAGGCTGCGGCGCATTAGTTCT
>NZ_JBPJAQ010000011.1:0-4461 GCF_051172195.1 Paludibaculum fermentans | reverse complement strand
ATATATATATGACGCGTATGGGCGCGTGACGATGGTGAAGCGGTATCCGGTGTCGACTGGGGCGGAAGACGTGAACCAGCGGACTACAAACACCTATGACTACGACGGGGCGGGTTCTTCCACCCGGAATATCTGGGGGCGGCTGGCGGCGGTGTCGGTTCCGGGTGCGGTGACTGAGCACTACAGCTACACGGCGGCGGGGCTGCTGACGAGCAAGGCTTCCGACTTCGGCGGCAGCTCCTATATGACGCCGACAGTCGATTACTCGTATGACAATGAGGGCAAGGTGACCCAAATGGTCTATCCGCA
The DNA here is from genome assembly GCF_051172195.1 of Paludibaculum fermentans. Taxonomy (GTDB): domain Bacteria; phylum Acidobacteriota; class Terriglobia; order Bryobacterales; family Bryobacteraceae; genus Paludibaculum; species Paludibaculum fermentans_A. The sequence continues at coordinate 4,152 of NZ_JBPJAQ010000011.1, read as the reverse complement.
GCACGGGCGCCTGAACACCCCCACGACTTACGATATTTTCCCACGCCTAACGCTCAACTATGGCTACGATGCGATGGGGCAGTTGCAGAAGATCACGTCAGGCAGCGGTCCGGGCGTGGACCTTGTGAACTCGGCCACCTATAACGCGGCCGGGCAATTGCTTTCGTCCATGCGGGCTTCGGCGGTGAGTGTGGGCGCCTCCACGGATCTGCCCACCGCCGCGAGCCTGGGGCTGGAGACGTTCCAGTACAACGGCCGCAATCAGTTGACCGAGCAGACTGGCCTGGGGACAGACCTCAATTACTGGTACTCGGCTACGGCCAATGACGGGCGACTGGCGCAGAAACACAACTGGGTGACGGGTGAAGAGGAGAATTATACCTACGACTCACTCGGGCGGCTGGCCGCGGCCTACACGACAGGCCCGCAGTGGGGGTTGTCGTTTGTGTATGACGGATTCGGCAACCGGCTGCAGCAGAATGTGACGAAGGGGACGGCGCCGTCGACGGTGCAGACCGTGGATACGGCGACGAACCGGCTGAATGGGGCGGGGTTTGGATACGACTCGAATGGGAATATGACGGGGTGGTCGACGCCGTCGGGGTCGGTGACGGCTTCGTACGATGTTGAGAACCGGATGACGCAGATCGTGACTCCGAGCGTGACGGAGACGTATGCGTATGGTCCGGGGAACCTCCGGGTGAAGAAGTATCAGGGTGGGGCTTGGACGTACACGGTGTACGGGCAGGGCGGCGAGGTCCTGGGGACGTATTCGGTGTGCACGGTGTCCAGCGCTCCGTTCCTGTGCCAGGCGAAGCTCCGGGTGTACTTCGGCGGACGGCTGGTGCTGAGCGGCTGGAGCGGTGTGACGGCCGACCGGCTGGGGAGTCCGCAGGGTGTGCATGGCCGGGTGTATCCATACGGGGAGGTTTCCGGGTCGGTGTCGGTGGATCAGGACGAGACGTTCACGACGTATAAGCGGGATGTTTATACCGGGTTGGATTATGCGCAGAACCGGTATTACGCGAGTTCGTGGGGGCGGTTCACCACGGCGGATCCTTATCGGGCTAGCGGGGGGCCGGAGGACCCGGGGAGTTGGAATCGGTACTCGTACGTGGGAAATGATCCGACAAATTTCGGAGATCCCTCTGGACTCCAAAGATGGATGATAACTTATCATTGGTCTATGTGCGGCTGGAGTGGCGGAGCTCTGGGCGGAACATTGACGTGCACCATGTTTGACACATACGGGTCCTTTGAGTCGGGGGGCGGAGGCGGAAGTGGAAACATCGACATGTCAATTGCCAGCGGGAAAAAGACGACAACTTTTACCGCACCTAACGGCCTCAAAATTTGGAACCCTGCAAATTCTGTAAGTGTCGACAAGGCATGGATGCAACTTAAAGAGGCACTGGCTGACGATCCGGACTGCCTGAAATGGCTTAACTCGTCTCCAAAGCTGGGCGAAAATGGTGACGTCCTTCAATACATGACAGAAAAACGCGGAAGTATAGGATGGGCAGCGTTAAGTGACCCGGCCGTCGCAGCCATTTCAAACACAGGTACATACGTCCCTGTATTTGATCTCTTAGTTAACACGAGCGGCGGATTTTTCAATGGGTCGGGCAGAGCTGGCTACGAGAGCTCCTACTCGCAAATCACAAGTATCAATTTCCAATCTCAGCGCTTTAAAGGATTCCTCCTTCTGCACGAAATGTCGCATCTGCTCGCAATCCCAGGATTCATATCCGGAGACGGAGCATCGTCTGACCAAAAGGCCAACAATGATAAATTGTGGAGTAACTGCAGTAAGGTAATTAGCGGATTCTCAAATTAGCCTCGACTCCAAGGAATAGAATGCTTCTCAAAGTCGGTTTTGTTTACCTTTCCTTATTTGCTCCTCAAGCTGGGATCGCGCAAGGCCAAGAGCTCTCGGGTGCGCTAGTGGCATGTACCAGTGAGCTAAGGCTGCCAACGTTCTCAGATTTGGCTCGGTCTATGTCTCCATCCGTAACCGTAGGTGTCCGCCTACACGTGGGTGCTTCCGGTCAGGCAGACAGACTCGACTTTGAAGGGGGAGGCGATGGGCATCGTGCTGATATTAGGATGGCGATTAAGAGGTCCCGATTCTTGCGGGAGTGCTCTGGGAAAGTGCTCTCATTGAAGTTCACCTATGAGATCTCGGGCGCGCCTGACTATTCCCCTCCAGTGACAGTGGCATTTCGACCACCAAACCACTTCATACTGCGGACAAACCCTATACTGCCGACCGCGGATCGAACTAACATTCCGAAGTAAGAAGAGTTCGCGATGCCTGCCTCTGGCGAGAATAAAAAAGTACACGTCCGGCGAATCCCAACTGTAAACTCTTTAGCGTTCCCGAAGACTGAGGGGATGAGCAGCATTAGCAAGGTGTCGCGGTAGGGACGGCCATCGCTGGTCGCCCCCCGCACAGATCCGTACTGGCGCTGCTCACGCATACGGCTCCTACCTTGGATATCTGGCGTCAAAGCGCACTGCTGGATGTGGATGCAGTAGCCGGGGGCGCGGCAGCCAGCGCTCGAAGAGTCGAGTTGCCCGCGCCGCGCTCACTCGGGCTTTCTGGCTGCGCCGTTTTAATACGCGCCACCAATAACGTCCGATGCGCTCGCGGAATCGGTCCAGGCTCGCCCAGTTGCCCGGCACTGCATGGTATTGGTAGAAACCGTTGAGCACACGCCCGAGCCACTCCCCCACTTTCGGCACCGGCTCGTGCATCCGCTCGCGAAGCGTCTGCTTAACTTGCTGCAGCTTTGCCTCCAAGCGTTTCCTCGCCGTGCGCCGCCAGATAGTGAATCGCCCGAGACTGTTGCTCCCGCACTGGTGCGTGAACCCCAGAAACGTGAAGCTCTCCGGTTCGCCTTCACCGCGCTGCTGCCGGTTGTTCTGAGCGAATCTGCCAAACTCGATCAGTCGCGTCTTTTCCGGGTGCAATTCCAGCCCGAATTTGGCCAGCCTTGTCTGGAAGTCCTCCAGAAATCGCTCGGCTTCCTCCCGACTCTGAAACCCCACCACAAGATCGTCCGCGTAGCGGACAACGACAACGTCGCCTTCCGCCTCCTTCTTGCGCCATGCCTCCACCCACAGATCGAACACGTAGTGCAGGTACACGTTCGCCAGCAGCGGCGAGATCACCGCCCCTTGCGGAGTGCCTACCTTCGTTTCCGACCACTCGCCGTCCTCGCTCACCCCAGCCTTCAACCATTTTTGGATCAGGCGTAGAATGCGCGTATCGGCGACTCGGTGTTGGATGAATTTGATCGTCCATTCGTGGCTCATTTGGTCGAAGAACCCGCGAATGTCCGCATCCAGAACCCAGTTCACCTTCTTCCGGCGGATGCCCACACTCAAGGCATCCAGCGCCTGGTGCGGACTCCGCCCGGGCCGAAACCCATAGCTGAATCCCCCAAAGTCCACCTCGTATATTTCATTGAGGATGGTCACCACGGACTGTTGAACAATCTTGTCCTCCAGCGCCGCAATTCCGATCGGGCGTTTCCGCCCGTCCGCCTTCGGTATGTAGATCCGTCTTGAAGGCTGCGCCCGGTACGCTCCCCGGTGAATCCGGTCTTTCAGATCGGCAAGCCGACCTTCCAGCCCTTCCTCGTACTGCTGCCACGTGACTCCGTCCACTCCCGGCGCCGCGTTCTTCTTTAACGCGTAAAAACTCGTCCGTAGCAGATCATGCGTCAGATGGTGCAGCAGCGTGGTGAACTGCTCCTGCTTCCTTTCCTTCGCTACTTTGCGCACACCGGCCAAACCCTGTGACACCCCTCTCCCGTCCTGTGCCGGTGGTGTGTGGGTCGGGTCAGTGTTCTCCTTGGTTCGCGCCCTTTTCTCCTCCCTCTCCGCGGCTTCGGCCTGTTGCTCCGTTGCTTTGTTCGAGGGGTTCATCGATACTACGGCGCAATCCGACTCCTCATCGCCATTCATGCCGGTCTTGCGGCTGCCGCCTTCACCGGCCGGACTGCTCCGTTTCCGTGCAGCCAGCGACGAGGTCTCCCGGTTCTCGTGCATGCAGTTTCTCAGCGTGCCTGGGGTCTACGACTACGTGGGATCACCGGAGGTCTCGCGCTATCGACTGCCGGCGTGTAGCCTTCCCCTAACGTCCAC
>NZ_JBPJAQ010000010.1:0-5450 GCF_051172195.1 Paludibaculum fermentans | reverse complement strand
AGATCCGCTCCGCAATCTCCTCCACACGCCAAGGTACGGTCACCTCGAGAGCCCGCAATTCCTCCGGCGGCGTGCCGCTGACTCGCCACTCAGCAGAGCTCGAAACAATCCATTCGTGATACCGTCCTGGGCGAAGGTTACCCTGTGGTCCAGCCAGCAGCGCCGGGCATGTGCTCAGCTCGATCCACAATGCCGGGCGAGGTGCTGATCCTGGGCAGAGCAGTCACGAAAATCGCGCATGGCGTGCCGACCAAAGCTAGCCACGTCCGAATCCAGCAATCACCACACAGATCCACAAAACGCCCCCCAGGATAATCAACCCACCCATCACGCGGATCTCGAATCCACAGGCGCGCCGCGACCCGTCGCTTGCAATCAGACCACGGGTTGCAGTCCATCGAGAGCGGATATATTTTTCAGGATCTGCAAGTGCGTAAATGCCGTTGGCCAACATGTAGATGGCTGGAAAAAAACTACAAAATAAGAGATCAAATCCTCAGGCACAATATAATCCCTATGGGGCAATCGGATTCGGACGACACACAGAATAGCTAACCGTTGCGGCAACCCCTGGAATAGTGAGAAGAGGGCCCGCAGCGGATCTGAATTGGGATGCGGTGCTCATCTGGGCCCATATTATAATCCCTGCGGGGACATTGAACGTCTCCCTGAACTCGCACAATACCGCTTCTGAGCATAATCCAACCCGGTCCCAACATCTCGTTTATAAGTCGCGATCGTCTCGCCCTGACCCACCGTCACCGACCCCGAAACCTCCGCGTACGGATACACCGACCCATGGACCCTTCTTCGGACAATCTCGGCACGCCTAACAGTCCTTGTCGCCCCGTCACCGTGCACCCTCTCTCCCTGCTCTTTCCCTTGGTGTGCATCCGGGCACTCGCGCCCTGAGAACAGGACGCGCCTCGTCCGGAAGCTTGGATGACCTCCAAATCTCTTCCTGCTTTCGTTCGATTGTTGGCGACAGGATTCGAGTACATCCAAACGGCTCCCATACGTCGCCGGTCCATGGGTTCACAGCGAGATACTGCACTGCGACCTTCTCAATCGACGGGACGAATACTTGTGCTTGGAGAGTGATGAAGTCGGGGGCCCAGTAGTAAAGCCAAGGCTCCACGGCGATTTTCGTACCTCCGCCGTCGTAGCCAAGACGGGCAAGCGCATCTCGAACGAGATCCGCGGCGGCCGCCTTGCTGACAACAGGATCAAGTGCGAACCCTGCGGGGCTGGCCGCGAGTAGCATGAGTATGAGTGAAATTGCCCTGGTCATTGCTATTGTGAATTGAGGCAGTCCTGAATGGTCTGCTCCGTCCTGCCGAAGTAGCTGGCTGAACCGGCGTTTATCCCGTGTGCTACTAGTTCACTGGCAAACTGTTTGGGGTCCGTTACGCCGATCAAATACTTCCTGTCAGTTGCAGCGAATAATTTGAACGAGTCCGCGGCACTATTGTAACTCGCCACAAGAGCGTAGTAACCCTTGAACCGCCCTCTTGTGATCATCTCGCTTGCTTGCATCCATGGGTAGGGTGTTGCGGACCCGCCAGGATCAAGCGCTTCTTCCAGGCGAAGAAGTGCGTTGGAGAAAGGCCACGTGCTCGGCAAAACGCGTCGGCACTTTGACCGCTCCGCTCTTGCTCAGCGACCAACTCCCGCCACTTCGTCCAAGCCTCAGGTCCGCGCGTACGCATGACTTCACAGCGGGGCAGGCGACGGACGCCTTCGAGATGGGGTTTGCGACGCGCTCACGAAGTTCCGCTATGATCGGGCCCCATCGAAACGGCCGCCCGCCAATTGCCAATCAGCCGCGAGGGCTGCCCAGCTTCACAAAGTCACCACGCTCAGCCCGCAAGGCATCGACGAGAGCATGGCCCCACCCGCCCTCATCCATTCCTATTTCAGGAATGCTGCCATGGAAATCACTCGGTTGAGATCGACACGTTCCCGCATGCGACTTTCCATACCCCTACGGCAACTTGTGCGTGAGCGAACGCACAATATCCTCCACAGCTTGCCTGTATGCCTTCACGTTCCGGGGTTCATCCGGATACTTCGCCGACACGCGGAGGAGCACCGGGCCTGCTTCGATCCCGTAAACTTCATTCCATACCGTGATCGGGCTCATCAGAAGCCTCACAACCTGGCACTCGCGCCCTGGGCCGACAGAAACTGCTGTCGCCGGTCGTAGTTCAGGTTCCCCCGCTTGGGCCCGCTGAATCACCTCGCCCACTGTGCGCGAGTGGCCCGGCAGCAGTGCCGCCGGGGCGATGGTGACGATCACCCGCCCCCGGAGAGGAAAACCACCTCCGGTTCCAGTGCACGTCTGCAAGCTCCCATTGCATGCCGTGATCCCGTCTATTTCCGCATTCTTTGTCCACCTCCACGCCTTGGGAAGACAGGCGGAGTACTGGAGCATCTCGACACGCTGTTCGCACCGGGAGTCGGTAACCTGCCCCATGCCTGACAGGGCAAATACTCCCGTCGCGAGCAGCACAATGGTGAAGTACCTGTTCATCTCTCTTGTATTAGAAACCATCTTTGCCCTGCTCGCCCCTCCGTTCTTGCTCGGCTATCAGTTCTCGCCATTTCGTCCAAATCTCAGGTCCGCGCGTGCGCATGACTTCACAGTGGGGCAGGCGAAGGCCGCATTCAGGATGGTGTTACGTTGCGCTCACCGCATATGCCGGTCAATCGATCCGGAATCGGCAGGCCTTCGCGTCAGGATCGCTTTCTATGTGGACCGTGATCGGGTCCGCTTTGAGAATCGACATGTATAGCAGCCCCTGCGAGATCCATTCCTTGCGTAGTCGGTCGCCCGGACCGCGAGCTCCCGGCCAGTGATCAACGTACAATTCCAAGCTGTAGTCGCCCGAGAGCCGCGCCTTGGTCCGGCCGTCACGCGATCCCAACAGTATGTCAATACTCTGCATACTCGGAAGTGTTGAACCTGCCGGCAGGCGATCAAAGAGTTTCGGATCTGGGGCGTCGATATTAAGCTTTGATGTGTCGAGCATCGGCGGTCCATCTTGACGCCATCTGTATGCAACTTCGCGTTGATTCGCGGTATTGCCAGTACGGAGCAGCACATACTCCGATACTCGCCGAACCCGGGGGACCAGGATGGTTGTGTCGCCTCGGTTCGCATACGTCAGCCAAATTCTGAGGTGAAGCACGACGGCACCTCCAGATCGGGTGCAGTAGTCAGCCTCGACAGATTGCGGCTGCAGCCGAAGCGGATCGTGGTCCTTTTCGCTTGCGGAAACCACCGGCAAAGCAGACAGCAACACAGTCGAAACGACCGCCAGCCTCACAGTATGCGCGAGATTCAACATTATGGCACCTTGAGATTAAAGCATTGTCGCTGAGAGCCGGCGATGGGCTTGAAGTGAAGACCCCCCCCGGCTAACCCGATACGAATCCGCCGTATTAAATCTCCCCCACGAATTCGCGGAATATCGATTCTGCGCACAATACGACCCTACGCTCACTTGCTGGGACGGACAACCCCCCGTGCCCTTTCCAGCGTCAGCGGACGGACCTCAACGCAATCATCCCAACTCCAATGGCCAATCGAACCGCAATCACGACGAGTATCCCTAGTGCTACTCCTTTCTTGTCTTTGGCTGTCAACACACATAACGCGGAGAGGGCCCCAAAAATGACAAGCTTGACCGCCCAAAGATGCACCGAAGGCTCCGCCAGCAGTGCAAGGATGCAAATTGTTGACAAAACACCGAGAACTCCTCGAACGGTATCACCTCGGCTAAGTGGATGATCTAGGGACAAGCAATGAGCCCCACGCCATAAACGGAAACATCATATAGTGCTTTCGCCTTTGAAAACGTATTCAATATACCTCCCGCCGTTCGCCCGACTATGCTGCTGGCAACCGACGGCTGGTTCCATGTTCTGACGAAGTACGATCCGGCACTATTGACACCAAGTTCAGCGGTCGCCGAACCCCTAATCGGAATTGCCCCAACTCCTCTAGCAGCTGATGCGAAGACATTCCTGGAGCTGGGATTACTAAAGACCTCCGAGATCGCTGCACCAATACGATTTCGGCCTGTAACTATATCGGAAATGCTTGCCGCATCGTTGCCGAACGCTGTCCCCAAAAACGGGTTGTCCAGTTTAGCACCAGTCAGTTCACGCATTCCCGCCACAATGGAGTGTTTTTCTCCAAAGTCCGCCGCGCAGTTCATCTTCTCCTTCCAGTCCTCTTTTTGCGTAGTGATTGTGCCGCCACCTCCTCCACTTTCACCGGGGCCCGCAGACTCGCTGCCGCCTTGTGGCCGCCAATCCCACCAAATAGGGTCAGAGCCCTCGGGTGCGGATTCATTGGGCGGATCTGGATCTGCGAAGGCGTATACGTTCGATACCAACGTGTCTCCTCCTCCTCCTCCTCCTCCTCCGATATCAGTACTGGCGGAACCATTACACGTAACGTCAAACCAGAGGCTATACCATACGACTGTGCACCCTTGTCCCGTCGGTGCCGCCGCTTGACGGCCGGTAGGATCAAGAAGACTGACTGGGTCATTTACCACATAAGCATACCGATTCCAGCTCTGCGGATCCGCCGGGCCCGCGCTAGCCTGATAAGGATCCGCCGTAGTAAACCGTCCCCACGAACTCGCGTAATACCGGTTCTGAGCATAATCCAACCCGGTATAAACATCCCGCTTATACGTAGTGAACGTCTCGTCCTGATCCACCGACACCGACCCCGAGACCTCCCCGTACGGATACACCCGCCCATGCGTCCCATCCGGGCTCCCCAGCCGGTCCGGCCTCACACCCGTCCACCCATTCAGCACCAGCCGCCCGCCGAAGTACACCCGCAGCTTCGCTTCGCACAGGAACGACACCCCGCCCACCGAGCACCCGGTGAACGTCCCCAGCGCCTCGCCGCCCTGCCCATACACCGTGTACACCCACGAACTACCCTGCGACTTCTTCACCCGCAGATTCCCTGGACCATACTTGTACGTCTCTGTGACGCTCGGAGTCACAATCTGCGTCATCCGGTTCTCGATGTCATACGAGGCCGTCACCGACCCCGACGGCGTCGACCACCCCGTCATATTCCCATTCGAGTCGTAGCCGAACCCCGCCCCATTCAGCCGGTTCGTCGCCGTATCCACCGTCTGCACCGTCGAAGGAGCCGTCCCCTTCGTCACATTCTGCTGCAGCCTGTTTCCGAATCCGTCATACACGAAAGACAGGCCCCACTGCGTCCCCGTCGTGTACGCCGTCGCCAACCGGCCCAGCGAGTCGTACGTGTAGTTCTCTTCTTCCCCCGTCACCCAGTTGTGCTTCTGCGCCAGCCGCCCATCGTTGGCTGTCGACGAGTACCAGTAATTGATGTCCGTGCCCAGGCCCGTCTGCTCCGTCAACTGATTCCGCCCATTGTACTGGAACGTCTCCAA
>NZ_JBPJAQ010000009.1:0-7156 GCF_051172195.1 Paludibaculum fermentans | reverse complement strand
TCCGGTGTTGATCGAGCACGCGCTGCTGTCCAGAGCGTTCGAGGCGGCGCCCGGTGACACCGGCCCCAGGAAGAACCCGACGTCGCTCGAGTACATCCACAGCCCGTTGCCCCCGCGGTCATAGTGCAGGAAGCAGAAGGGCTGCCCGCCCCCATTGGCTGCCGCGGCGATCAGGAACTGCACCCAGCCGAATGCGCTGCCCGCAAACCCGGGCGGGTCCGGATACGTCAGCGTAAACGTGGGATTGGCCCCACTCCCGCTGGCCGGACTCACCAAGAGCGTGGAAAGTGGAGCGGCCGCTTGCGTCCAGGTGCCGCGCTGCACCGTCCCCGTGTCGAAGTCTGTGTCATCCATCGCCCGCAGGTAGACGTTGCGGGTAGCCGCGGACTTGAACACCACCGCCATATTCAGGGCGAGGATCGACCCACTGCCGGAAACGATCGATCCTGCGGTGTTCAGTGCGCAATGCGAGCCCTGCAGTTTGCTCGAGGCCACCCCGGGCGTCACCGGTCCCACGAAAAAGCCGAAGAGATCCGAGTACAGCCAGAACCCATTGCCCTGCACGTCATAATGCAGGAAACAGAAGGGCTGGCCGCCTCCATCCGCCGCCGTCGCAAAAAGCAACTGCACCCAGCGGAGCTTCTGGTACCCCTGCGCACCGCCATACACCGCCTGGAAGATCTGTTGCGCCCCGCTGCCAGACGAGGGTGTGACGCTGACTGCCGTCGTGCCGGTGATGTTCAACGGATCCCCTGCAATATTGTTTGTGCGATTCGGGTCGCCCCCGTTCATCACACTGACGACATTGCTAACCGTTGGAAGTGCCGCGGCCAGCACCGTGGCCTTCAGCACGATGATGCTGGACGCACCAGGGGCCAGGCCGGTGGAATTGTCGCAGGTGATCCACTGCCCGGCCGCGGAACAAGTCCAGCCGGATCCGGTGGCGCTGACATAGGCTAGGCCGGCTGGCAAGGTGTCTGTGACCCTTGTCAGTCCGTTGCTGGCCTGCTGGCCCACGTTTGTCACCGTGATGGTATACACCACTTGGCTGCCCACCAGTACGGACCCGCCGCCGGTCATTGACACCGTGAGATCCGCCCAACCAGTCGGCGATGTCGGCAATGTCGGCATGGTGCCATAGTAGTAGGCCATCACGCCGTCGCCAATCTGGCTGTACTCTTCTGAGCCCCACGCTAGGACAGTCCCGTCCGGCATCAGTGCCAGGCTATGCGATCCTCCGCCCGCGATCCCCGTCACGCCCGACAGCAGCGCCACCCGTACGGGCGTCGCGCGGCTCGTCGTTGTACCATCACCCAGTTGACCATTGCTGTTGTAGCCCCAAGCCCAGACTGTTCCGTCACCGCCCAAGGCCAGGCTATGTGCTCCTCCTCCCGAAATGGCCACAATCCCTGTGAGCCCGGACACCTTGACCGGCACGCTCTTTCCTGAGGTCGTCCCATCGCCCATTCCATATCCGTCATTCCAACCCCACACCCAAACGGTGCCGTCATTTCGCAGTGCCAGGCCATGCCGGTAACCGTTCGAGATCGCGGTAATCCCGGCAAGCCCGGTGACCTGAACGGGGTTCGCTCGCGGCGTAGTCGTTCCATCGCCCAACTGGTTCTTGGAGTTTTCACCCCAACTCCATACCGTGCCATCCTGCTTGAGCGCCAAGCTGAAATAGTCCCCGGCAGAGGCGGCGATGATTCCGGAAAGGCCTGTTACCTGAACTGGAGTGGAACGAGATACGGCCGTGCCATCGCCAAGTTCGCCGGAAGCATTGCTCCCCCAAGCCCAGACAGTTCCATCCTGCTTCACCGCCAGGCTGTGTGTATAGCCAGCGGCGACCAGGGAGACGCCCGTCAATCCGCTAATGGCGCCCGGAATGGAGCGATTGGCATTCGTGCCATTCCCGAGTTCACCATTCTGGTTGCCGCCCCAACTCCAGACGCTGCCATCCGTCTTCACGGCCAAACTGTGCTCAGCGCCGGAACTGATGGCGGAAACAGTGGACATCCAGGCAACCTGAACGGGAGTGCTCCGTTCACGGGTCGTTCCCTCACCCAACTGGCCCGAAGTGTTTCCGCCCCACGCCTTCAACGTCCCGCTCGACAGCAACGCGATCGTGGCATACTCTCTGGCCGACAATTTCATGACGCCGGTGAGGCCCGATACCTGCACCGGAAGCAGCTTGTTGCCAACCTGTCCGCTGCCGAACTGGCCAAATCGGTTGGCACCCCAGCCGAACATGCTGCCGTCGCTTCTCATCGCCAGGGCAAACACCGAGTTCGCTCCACCTCCGCAACCGAATGACACCGCGCCCTGTGACGCAATCACGAGCACCGGAACCTTGCTGGGCACGGAAAGCCCCCACCACCACACAGATGTATCCGGAAGCAGGGCGAAGCTGGTCTCTTCGGTGGCCATAATAGCCGCGACCCCTGACAGCGAAGTGATCTGCACCGGCATCAGGCGCGTCGTGGTAGTCGAGTCGCCCAATTCGCCGGAGGCGTTGTAGCCCCATGCCCAAACTGTCCCGTCCGACTTCAATACCAGGCTGTGCGCTAGGCCGGCCGCAACGGATAGCGCGCCGCTAACGCCAGTCACTTGCACCGGCGTCAGCCGCTGCGTCGTGGTCCCATCCCCCAATTGCCCGGCCTGATTCCCACCCCAGGCCCACACGGTGCCGTCTGCCCGGACGGCCAATACGTGGTACCGGCCAGCCTCCACCGCCACCGCCGCGGTAAGGCCGGAAACCTGCACGGGTGCATTACGGTTGGACATGCTCCCGTCGCCCAACTGCCCGTAGTTGTTCAATCCCCAGGTCCACACAGTTCCGTCACCCTTGACGGCCACGCTCAGCGCGCCCTTGGCGGCAATCGCCACGACGCCGGAAAGGCCGCTGACGGCCACTGGCTGATTTCGGTTGGCATTCGTGCCGTCACCGAGTTGACCGGAGGAATTGCTGCCCCACGCCCACACACTCCCGTCATTCCTCAGTGCCAGGCTGTGCATGCTACCCGCGGCAACAGCCTTGATGCCGGTCAGGCCGGTCACGGGAACCCACGCGCCGCGAGTGGCGTTGGTCCCATCGCCAAGCTGTCCAGAGGAATTCTGCCCAGACGCCCAAACCGTTCCATCCGGCTCCAGTCGGAGACTGTGGTAGTACCCGCCGGCGATAGCACCCCGGCTCGGATTAGTGAGCTTAGGCCCCACATCCGTCCAGACGATAGAGGAATTATTAGCGGTGTTGGTTTCTCCCGATACTTGGACAGAGGCCGTATTGGAGACCAGGGGATAAGCAGCTTGTCCCACACTCACTTGGAGAAAGACCTGGCTCGTGCTTCCGGCTCCAAGTGGACTCGTCATCGTGCAACTCACCGTCTGGCCAGTGGCCGAACACGACCATCCCGTGCCGCCGCCCCCCAGGTAAGTGACCCCCGCCGGCAACGTGTCAGATAGAGTAATCGGTCCGCTTGTGGCCGCCACCCCCTGATTCGCTACCGTCAGCGAATAACCGGCGCGGCTGCCCACTGTAAACATCACGCCTGCATTTGTGCTGATGCTCAAGTCAGGAGTAGCCACTGGACCGGATACCGGAACCACATGCATCAGGGTGTTGCCGTTCCCCAGTTCTCCGAACCCGGTATGCCCCCAGGCCCACACCGTTGTGTCAGACTTGCCTGCCAGCGAGAATTCGTCGCCCGCAGCTATGGATGTCACGCCCTGCAACCCCGGCACCTGGACCGGCGTATACCTGTCAGCCTGCGAACCATCCCCCAACTGCCCAAACTGATTCCTGCCCCATGCCCACAGGGATCCTTTGCTGTTCACCGCCAGGGAATGAAATTGCCCTGCCCGGATCTGCCAGACTTCCGCCAGCCCACTCACCTGCACCGGAGTGGTTCGCTGGATCGCGGTGCCATCGCCTAACTGGCCGTTGCCATTCAGGCCCCAAGCCCACACGGTACCGTCGCTCTTGAGCGCAAGGGCGTGATAGTCGCCCGCGGCAATTGCAGTCACACTCGTGAGTCCGCTCACCTGCACCGGACTCTCGCGTTGGGTGTTCGTCCCATCGCCCACCTGCCCCCATGCATTGTTACCCCATGCCCAAACGGTGCCGTCGGCCTTCAGGGCGAGACTGTACCGGTAACCAGCCGCCACCGCCGCCACCCCCGCCAGGCCGCTGAGCATCGTCGGCGTATATCGGTGAAGGGTCGTCCCATCTCCAATTTGGCCATAGTCGTTACATCCCCAGGCCCAAACCGTTCCATCAGACTTGGCCGCCAGGCTCTGGCAATATCCGGCCGCGATGGACACCATTCCTGATAGCCCAGCCACCTGCCCTGCCAGCGATCGTGAGGCAGCCGTTCCATCGCCCAGTTGCCCGGCCCAATTGGAACCCCAGGCCCAAACACTGCCGTCCGGTTTGCGCGCCAGGACGTGATACCCTCCGGCACTTACCGTGGCCACGCCGCTCAACCCGCTCACCGGCGCCGGCACCGCGCGCGCCACCGTTGTCCCGTCGCCGAGCTGCCCGCCCCAGTTGGTGCCCCAGGCCACAACAGTGCCATCGCTCTTGTGAGCCAAGCCGTAGGAGAGACCGGCGGAGACGCCCTTGATACCGGCAAGCCCCGGCACCGGCCACGGGCTCAGGCGCCCAGTCACGCTCCCCACGCCCAATTGCCCGGCGGAATCGTAGCCCCACCCCAGGTAGCTCCCGTCCGCTTTGAGCGCCAGGCCGATCGTGTCCCCGGCGGCGATCGCCACAATCCCTGACAGCCCGCTGATCTGGACTGGCACGTTTCTATCGGCGGTGTCCCCTGTGCCCAGTTGGCCGTAGTAGTTGTACCCCCACGCCCAAACCGTTCCATCACTTTTCAATCCGAGGCTGAAGTATTTACTGGCCGCCACCGCCTTCATCCCTGTCAGAATGTTTGTTTGCACGGGCGTACTTCTTGTCCCGGTTGTCCCGTCGCCTAACTGGCTATCCCAGTTGCCGCCCCAACCCCATACCACACCTGTCGTTTTTACCGCCAGATTGTGGTACGCGCCTGACCCAATGAAAGTCACCCCTGTGAGCCCGGATACCGGTCCAGGGAGGTTCCTGGGGGTCAACGTCCCGTCACCAAGCTGGCTCCAACTGTTCGCCCCCCAGGTCCAAACCGTCCCGTCCGCCTTCAGCGCCACACTGTGCGATTCTCCGGCCGACACAGCCACGACCGTTGACAGTCCCGCCACTTGCACAGGAGTGCTCCGGTTCACGGTCGTGCCGTCTCCCAGCTGACCGCTCGCATTGTTACCCCAAGCCCACACTGTCCCGTCATTCTTGACTGCGAGGCAGTGCCGTGCACCCGACCCGATCGCAATAACGCCTGTCAATCCGCTTACCTGGACAGGAGTGATCTGATGGTTGGTGGTCCCGTTCCCAAGCTCGCCATCGTAGTTGTAGCCCCACGCCCACACCGTCCCATCTCCCTTGAGTGCCACGTTGTGCAGGTCGCCCGCAGCCAGCGAGATGATGTTGCCCAAACCACTCACAGCCACAGGCAACGAGCTATCCGTTTGCTTTCCATCGCCCAATCGCCCGTAGGACCCTCCGCCCCACGCTGAGACGGTCCCGTCCGCGTTCAACCGGATGCTGTGGTCTCTACCTGCCGCAATCCACCCCATCCCGGCGGCTTGGCGCGGGCCGGCCGATTTCGACAAGGCAACCCTCCTGCTCCCGCTTTGCCCCGGCTTGGCGGACGCTCCTTCGCCTGGCTGCCCGGCACGTTGTTCACTCGCCGCACTCGCCCCGAAGTCGGAGGTTTCGATCCACCCCACCGCCCACCCAGCGGCCAAATCCATCACCCTGCCCTCAATTGATATCTCTTGCGGTGCGGAGCCGCTCTCCCTCAGCTCCAGCCCTTCCTCGCTCCAGGCAATCGCCCGATCCAGACCGCTCGCCCCGGGCCACATCACCAGGCCTCGCGGCCCGCGAGGTTGCCGCGGCACGATCTTCCCCCCACGAACGCAGATCTCTCCGGCTAGCCTCACGCCAGGCAATGTTACCGGACTCATCAGGGTCCCTTGCGGCTGAGCCGAGACCACCTCGCCCCAGTTGCCTCCGAATACAGCCACCGTGCCGTCCATTCTTAGTGCGGCGCTAAGCTTGTCCCCGGCAGCAATTGACTGAATGCCACCCAGTCCGGGCACTTGCTGCGGTCGAGCCTTCGCCAGCAGCGTCCCGTCGCCCAGCTGACCATCCAGGTTTGAGCCCCAGGCCCAGACGGTTCCATCCTTCTTCAGCGCCAATGAGTGCTGCGCACCGGCTGCCACCGCGACAATATCCGTCAGCCCCTGCACCTCCTGCCAGCCCGCGACACCCTCCGTATCACCAGTGCCCAATTGCCCGTCCGTGTTCGTGCCCCAAGCCCAGACACGTCCAGCTTCAGTCAGTACCAGTACATGCCCACCGTTCTCGGGCAGTCCAATGCGGACGGCGCCGGGAATCGACCCAATCTGCACCACTCCATACCCACCAGCTCCGCGACTCACTTTCTCCTCAAGGAGCAGAATTCGCCCTTGGCCTGGACCTGCGGCCCTCGCCTGATAGGCGCCGAAACTCGCCAGGAGGGCAGCTGACAGGGCAGCTCGCAACAGCGGAGTGGTCACTCGATGTACCAAGGGGAAACTCCTTCATCAGCCGGCAGGGTATGGGCATACAAATGGCCGGGCGGGGTCCTCGATACTTCGATCCAGCCGGCCTGTGCGAGCTTCGGAAGACGCTCGCGATCTGAATAAAATGATCTATTCAGATCTGTTTATATGCGTGACGAGTCAACACTAACATCAATCTGCTGCGCCGCAGAGAGTCCGGCGGACGGATAGCGCTAAAGCCGCCATCGGTGCGCTTCTTTTCGCTTCTCCATGGCCGTCTGTTGTGGCCTCGTTCGCGCCTTAACCGCCCAACTGGGTGAATCGAACTCTCCAGAGTCCCCTGCTGTAACGGAGGGCTCTTGGGGTAAGCGCCACCCGCTCCTGCCCTTTCGGCTTCGTGTTACTGCTGTGTAACGCAAGGCGAAGTGCGCTCACATCCGCGCTCCGGCTCCCGGCGGAATCCCCCTCATCGCCGGCGCTGTATGATCAGGGACGAAAGGACCCGCATGGCATA
>NZ_JBPJAQ010000008.1:0-8894 GCF_051172195.1 Paludibaculum fermentans | reverse complement strand
CCAGACACCCTTTGCCTTTCCTGGTGAAGGCGCCTTCCCCGCCAGCAACTCCTGCATCTTCGTCCGCGGCAGTCGCGACGCCTGGTACGTCACCGGAGGCCCAGGAGCCGCTCGCGTCGTCCGCTCCCGCGACGCCGGCCGCACCTGGAAAGCCACCGCCACCCCCATCCGCAACGATGGCCCCGGAGCCGGCATCTTCTCTGTCGCCTTCCGCGACGGCGACCACGGCGTCATTGTGGGCGGCGACTACTCCAAGGACAAGGAAGGCCGCCAGACAGCGGCTTACTCCTCCGATGGCGGTAAATCCTGGAAGTCCCCCGCCAAGCCGCCCGCCGGCTTCCGCTCCGCCGTGAAATACCTGCCCAAACCCGGCCTCTGGATCGCCACCGGTACCTCCGGCTCCGACGTCTCCCGCGACGACGGCCGCAACTGGACCCACTTCGACGACGCGCCCTACAACGCCATCAGCTTTACCAGAAATGGCGTCACCGGCTGGGCCGTAGGCCCCAAAGGCCGCATCGCCAGATATCGCTAACGTCCTCGGCCCAACGGCTCGCTACTCGTACCGCAGCGCCCGCGTCGGTGCGATCCTCGTCGCCGATCGCGCCGGTACATACGCCGCCAGCGTTGTCACCAGCAGCATCACCGGAGCCACCACCAGGTACGCCAGCACATCCACCCCGCCCGCGTTGAACAACATCGAGTTCAGCATCCGCTCCACCGCGAACCCCAGCACCAGCCCAATCCCCGTGCCGATGCCCACCAGCACCAGGCCCTTCCCCATCATCAGCCGCAGCACGTCCATCTGATTCGCGCCAATCGCCATCCGGATCCCGATCTCCCGCGTCCGCCGGCTCACGTTGTACGCCACCATCCCATACAGGCCCGCCATCGCCAGCAGCAGCCCCACCGCCCCAAACGTGCCCACCAGGTTGATCGCCACCTGCGGCCCGTCCACCGACGCATAGCGGTACAGATCCTCATACGTCCGCGTCTCAATCATCGGCATATTCGGATCCAGCCCCCGCACCACGTCCTTCACCGGCTGCACCAGTTGCATCGGATCCCCCGTCGTCTTCACCATCAGCACCATCCGTCCGGCCGCACGCTGCGCCATCGGTAGATACACGAAATCCCGCGGCTTCTCGAACGTCTCGCCATACTTCACCGTCTGCGCGATCCCCACAATCCGCACCCTCGCACCCGTCCGCCCCTCCAGCCGGAAATGCTGGCCCAGCGCATCCTGGTTCGGCCAGTAGTGCTTGGCGAAATGCTCGTTCACCACCGCCACTCGCGGCGCCTCCGCGCTGTCCGACTCCACAAGCCCGCGCCCTCGCGCAATCCCAATCCCCATCGTCTGGAAATACCCCGCATCCACCGTATCCATCGACGTCGTGAAACTCTCCCGATCGCGCGGCATCTCAAACCCGTCCGGTACAAACGCCAGCTTGTCGAAATTGTCCAGTCCCAGCGGCGGATTCTGCGTCAACCCCGTACTCCGCACCCCCGCCGTACCCCGCAGCCTCTCCGACAACAGCCGGTAAAACTGCTGCGTCTGCGCCTCCGAATACTGGATCAGCCGCGGATCGAACTTCACCATCAACAAGTGATCTTTCGAGAATCCAATACCTTCCACTAACCCGCTCCGGAACCCCCGCACCATCAGGAACGAGGCGGCCAGCAGCATCAGCGACGTCGCCACCTGCGCCACCACCAGCGCATTCCGGCCCCAGAGCCGCTTCCGTCCCGGCACATCCACATCCGCTGTCTTCAGCCCCGCCGACAAGTCCATCCGCGTACTCTGCAACGCCGGCGCCAGGCCGCAGAACAGCGCGCACAACCCCGCCATCGCCAGGCTCGCCAGCAGCACCCGCGTGTCCATGCGGAACGGCACCGTCACCGGCAGGTCCGCCGGAATCTCAAACCTCTTCAGCAGTTCAATCCCGATGTACCCCACGCCAATGCCGCCCAATCCGCCCAGGAACGAGATCACCAGGCTCTCCGTCAACAGCAGGCGGATCAGCCGGAAACGCCCCGCGCCCATCGCCAGCCGCACCGCGATCTCCCTCGTCCGCGTACGCGCACGGCTCAACAACAGCCCCGCCGCATTCGTGCACGCCACCAGCAGCACACCCAGGGCCAGCACCGTGAAGATCACGCTGAACTTCCAGTTCACGTCATCCTCGCGCGTCCGCAACTCGAACTGCGTTCGCACTGCCGCCCCTCTGTCTCGGTTGAACTTCGGATACTCGCGTTCAAACCCCTTCGCCAGCAGGTCCATCTCCTGCTGCGCCTGCTGCTGCGGCACCCCATGCTTCAGCCGCGCCCGCACCGTCAACGCCCGGTCGTCGCGGTCCAGGAAGAAACTCTTCCGCGGGTCCGTCGGGAACAACTTCGCCATCGCCAGCGGTACATAGAAGTCCGGCCGGCTGAAGATCAACATGCCCGGGAACGACTCCGGAGCCACCCCGATCACCGTGAACTCCGCCCCATTCAACCGCACCGTCCGCCCCACCACCGCCGGATCGCTGGCAAACTCCCGCTTCCAGAACCCCGGAGCCAGCACCACCACCGCATCCCGTCCCGGCACCGTGTCCTCTTCATCCCGGAACCCGCGCCCCAGTTGCGGCTCCACCCCCAGCACCCGGAAGTAGTTGCCCGACACCAGCATCCCGCCGCGCACCACCGGCGTCGTGTCCGCCTGCGCGCTGAATCCCACCGCACTCAGCGGCAGGCTCGCCGTCACGCCCTCATAGCTCTCCGCATGGGTCCGGATGTCCAGATACTCGCCATGCGAGAACGCGTCAAACCGGTTGTCCCGCGACGTGCTCATCAGCGTCAGAATCTCGCTCGGGTTCGCCACCGGATACGGCCGGAAGATCAGCGCGTCCAACATGCTGAACGGCGTCGCCGTCATCCCGATCCCCAACGCGAGCGTCATCACGACAAACGCCGTCAGGCCGGGCGTGCGCCGCAGGCTCCGCATCGCATACCGCACGTCATCCACGAAATCCGTCAGCCACCGGACGTGCCGTACATCGCGTATCTCTTCCTTGCGCTGCTCCAGCCCGTCCATCGCCCGCAGCGCCCGGTACCGCGCTTCCTTCGGCGTGAGCCCCTGCGCGATGCCCTCTTCGATCTTGTGCTCCAGGTGGAACTGCAGCTCTTCCTCCAGTTCCCGTTCGGCCCTCCGCCGCAGCAGAATCGACTTCAGCCGCAACGGCAGCGTGTACCACCAGTGCTCCATTCGCATAGGTCTCTAAGCCTCCGAGATCTGCACAACGTTGGTGATGGCCGTCGACAGCCGTTGCCAGTTCGCCGTCTCCGTCTCCAGCTGTTTCCGCCCCAGTCCCGTGACCGAGTAAAACTTCGCCCGCCGGTTGTTCTCCGTCTGCTTCCACTCCGCCTGGATCCAGCCCTCCTGCTCCAGTTTGTGCAATGCGGGATACAACGACCCCTCACTCACCTGCAGCACGTCACCGGAAATGGATCGCAGCCGCAGGCTGATCGCCCACCCATGCAGTGGCTCCAGCGCCAGAATCTTCAGCAGCAGCAGGTCCAGGGTCCCCTGCACCAGGTCGTTTGGCTTACTCATCTCGGTTTCCTAGATGAGTGTACGAAGACTTCTCTCGGTAAGCAAGAGGAAAGTTGCGAAGGCATCCTCACACAGGCCGCGCAGCCCCGTCTTTGCTACTTCTCCTGATACGCGCCGTCTGAGTACGATGCGACGATCGCCCGGTTCGGAGTCCGGCACGTTGCCGGAAAATCATGGAAATACATACACTCCGGCACGCCTTCCGTGAATTTCACACTCACCGATCCCTGGCTGCGTCCGTTGAAACCGTCATAGGTGTAGTTCGCAACGACCTTGGCCGGCCTGCCCTGCGGGTCCCTCGATGCGACCGAGACACCCCCGACACTTCCGCGAAGGTACCGGTTCATCGCCCAGGTCTTCGAGTGCTCAGACACCAGGTCCTCGATGAGTTTGATGTAGTTCTGATCCCGGAACGGGATCCCAGGCAGCGGCGCAATCGCTGACAGCCGTGGACCCGTTTCCCCCAACCGGATCGGCTGCTGGTTCATCGCGAATAACCGCAGGTTCTCTTCAAATCGTTTCAGCCCCGCGCTGGCGCAGCCATTCTGCTGGACCACATCTTCCATGTCCGCCTGAATCGCCTGGGCATTGCCGGCCATCGCCATCACCCCTGCAATCGGATCCCTCTGCGTCAACACCCTGCCCACATGCCGCATCGCATCTCCGGCGGCCAGCCGGTCCAGTTGGGTTTTAACGGAGTACATCTCAGGATCCGCGTAGACGCCGATGCCTTCGGTCACCCAGTTCGTGCAGTACCGGCTGATCTCCACTCCATAGCCGTTCCTCGTCACCATCTCTGCCGTGCACCGTTGCCGCGTCATCTCCACCTTGTTGGCGGGCAGATACGCCCCGCACTGGCGCCCAAACGACAGCAGATATTGGCCGTACATATCCACAAAGCCCAATTCGTCACGGTCGAACCCGATCTTCAGGAAATCGCCGCGATAGAGGCTCGCCAGCGTCCCTTCATTGTGGAGCCCTTTCGCCAGGAAACTCCCTTCCGCCAGCCCGGCACCCGGTTTGCCCCGAGTCCCTGCCAGCGATCCACCTGGAGCCCCGCCGGTCGCCTGGGGCCGCGGAGCGCTGGGCTCAGCCTGCTGCCGCGCCAGCGCCGCCGCCTGCGCCTCCTGCTGCTGCCGCCGCATCTCCGCCTCCACCTTCAGCCGGAGCTGGTCCTCCTTCGCGCGCAACGGCGTTTCATACTGCGTGAACTGCGCGGACGCCCGGTCCTCCCGGGCAGGGAAGAGTGTTTCCATCTCCCTCCGTTTCACGGTAATGGCCGCGCCATCCACCGGAATCGCACCAACTTCCTGCATCCATGCCGGCAGCGCTCCGGCGAGGATCCTCACCCGCGCCTGGTTGAACTCATGCCCCGCCGCCTCGACGGAAGCCACTCCGCGCAGGTCCCGGAACGTTGCATCGAACGTCGCCTTCCACGCCGTCATCTGCAGGACCCCCGGCAGAGTCGCCGGCACGGACTGCAGCTTCGCGATCTCCGCCTGCAACGGCTCTGCGATCAGCGATTCCATCAGCCGTCTGTACCGCTCCTCAAATGTGGTGCGCGACGCCGCATCCATCGTGCTGAGCACTGGAACGATCCCTGCATGGCTGCTCTGCAGCACCTTGGCCGAAGCCGCGCCCTTCTGCGCCGAGCTCGCGTCGCGGATCCACTCCTCCGCGATCACTGGAGCCATCTCCGCCTGCCGCCGCCCCAGATAGTCGGCCACCTGCGATCTCTCGCCGCCGCTCAACAGCGCCATCTGCGTGGCCGCTGATTGCTGCTGCTCCCGGATCCGGTCAAAAGAACTCCGCGACGTCCCGGCCGCTGCGGCCGAACTCATCGCCTGCGTTGCCCAACTTGTCTGCTCTCTCACCTGTTGTACATACCGCGTGATGTTCGTGGGTTCCAACGGGCCCGGCTGTCCCAGAAACGCCTGGTTCAGTAACTGGCGGTACTGCTCAAACTGCTGGCTGTACTGCATCAGCTTTCGATTGGGATCGCGGTTGAACGGGGTCGGACGCGACGGGTTCATCCCCATGCAGCGCGACATCACTTTCTCATACTGCTCCAGCCGCCAACGGTTCTCGGTCCTGTCGTAGGTACTGTTGAATACCGCCATCATCGGCTCGTCCCGGAACAGGCCCATCTGCTCGGCCGGTGGTCGATAGCGATAGTTCACCGCCGGCGCTGCGCCGGTCTTGCTGCTCTCCAGCCAGTTCAACAGTACCTCGCACTTGTCCTCGATATTGCCTGCGGACGACAGGCTGCGCAAATCACTCCGCCGGCTCAAGGAAGGTACTGCCGATGCGCTTGCCATTCCCGTCTCCGGCGCGGACACCGGGGCCGGCGGTGGTGCCGCCGCGCGCCCGCCGGAAGCGGACACTCTTCTCCTGGGAGCCTCTTCAGCCCCCGCGTTCTGGGCGGCGGCCGGAGGTTCGGGCGTCGCTGGCGCGGCCGCCGTCGGGGGAGGGGTAGCCGCGGATGGACTACCTGCCATTGAAGGCGAAGCCGGAATCACTGCGGATGGACTCCTTGCTGCCGGAGGCGCGTGAGCTGTTTCTGTGCCTGGCGCCGCCAGCCGCATCAGCCGCCGCGTCCGTCCGCTCACCAGAATCACCTCGCGCACGTTCGGGCACGCCTTCGCCATCACCGCGGGCAGGCCCTTCTCCAGGTTTGCCAGAATCGGCGCATTCTGCGGCTCCAGAATCGACCCCGGCCCCTTCACCTGCAACAGCGGCATGCTGCCGCATTGCCCGCCAGGCGGACCTTCCACCGCCCACGCCCCCTCTCTCCAGAGCTCCGCGCCCGGGGCGCCTGTCAGGGGCATCCACCCGGCAGCCAGGGCGGCCACCAGCACGCCCGCAAACACTGCACTGTCCATGACGCCTCCTTACTGGATGACAAACGTCAGCAGCGTCTCCGGCGGAACTTTGATCTCCGGTCCCGACGTCATGGCCGCCGACGCCGCTCCCGCTCCGGCCCCAATCCCACCGCCGATTGCAGCGCCCTTGCCGCCGCCCAGCACGGCGCCCAAACCTGCGCCCGCCGCCGCCCCGATCCCCGTCCTCAGCCCCGTCGACTTCCCTTTCCCTTTTCCCTTAACCTCAGTCGGTTCGGAATTCACCGCAATAAGATTGCTCCCCACGCGGATCTCCGACACCACCAGCTTCAACTCATTGCTCCCCTTCAGCTTGCCTGCGCTCTTCATCTCGACGATCTTCATCACGCAGTCGGCGCCTTTCGAGACAATCTCCTTGCCCTCGGCCACCACCGGCGAGTCCATCGTGCAGCGGTAGCTCTGCCCCACCTCACTCTGTTTGGACTGAATCGAATCCAGGGTCCTGACCGTCACCTGCGTACCTTTGGGAATCGTGGGCGTCTCACCGGATTGCGCGAACACGATTGCACTGAAACCAAGCATCCAGCAGTGGCGAAAACTCCTGATGGTAATGAACATCCCTGCCTCCTATTCGGTTCCTGATATTGAATCACGAATCCATATCAATCCATACACTTAAAGCGTCAACATCCACGAATGCCCATCGTTCCTCCGTACCTCTGGTACGCGCCCTGGTTTGGCGCCAGTGAGCGCAAAGCGGCAGAACCGCGAAGCTCCGCCAGTTGCCGCCGTCGCAAACGAATGATTCAGGAAGTCTCAGCGGTGTTCTGCCTTCACCGCAGCCGCATCTGAACGGCTCTCCATTTTGCACGGAGCTCCCGGATCGATCTCCAGTTGCGCGCCTCCACGAAACAGGTCGATCTGCCTGGTGCAGACCAATTGATCTTTCTTGAATAACAGGAAGAGATACGTCCCGGGCTCCAGATGGTAAAACACCGCCTGGCCCTGGGCAGGATCGAGTTCCACCTCTTCGGTCCGCTCGAGAAAGACGCCCACTGCCTTGATCCAGAACCCAGCCCGGCTACTCGCTCCTGAGTTCTTCGAAAGGCGAGCTGTCAGACTGATCCGTCCCCCCGGCCGTGTATCGTCGCCGCCCCAGGAGTATCCCGCCAGGCTCAGGGTCATTTCTCCTTTTTGGATGAACGAACGAAACGAGCCGCCGGCGCCATCCGGACGCGCGCATCTCACATCGACGATGTATTCGCCATATGGGATGTCATGCGCAACCATGCCGTCGAATCTGCCCGCGTAATCCGGCTGATCGGTGAGTTCCAAATTGCCCAGCTGAGCCCGGGTGGCGTCGGTATCGACAACGAAGTGCAGCACCCGGCAATCGGAGCCCCGCCTGCCGAAAGAATCCCTGACCACGATCCTCACCGTCGCCGTCTCCGCGGACGCAACAGGTACTTGCGCCTGCAGAGTGGTCGACGCGAGCGCAATCAGAACTAGCTTCATCCACGACGGCCCCATGGAACCATTCTCGCCGGATTCCACTACCCCATCTAGACGGATCATTCGCCGCCGAGGCAGTCAATCATGCCTCAACCGGTAATCTCTGCGGACCGGGACGAAACGAACCAAGGCCGCAACGGCGCAGTCCCCACCGCGCTGCGAACCGCGACTGGGAAGGAGCGGGCCACGGCCCTCCGGACCGCCAAAGCAAAGGAAGCCGCAACGAACCCCGACCGTCAGGGAGGGGTCCCCACCGCGCTGCGAACCGCGCACGGCAGTAAGCAGGCACCCGGCCCAGTCGCGTCTTCAACGGAGCGGGCCACGGCCCTGCTCACGTCTCCAATGGGGCCTGCATCGCCGTCAGTGCCGCCAAAGCAATGGGAGTGCCCCGATTCAGTCCAACGCCTGTTTGACCTCCGGCCTCAAATCACCCGCCATGCATCTGTCCTCATTAGGGGGCACATTCTTACAGGAGACTTCTCAAATGGGGGCAGCGTGGGAGGAGGCCGGGGCCCCTCCCTTCCTATCGGAAAAACCGCCGCAGGCTCGGTCCCCAAATGCCGCTGATCATATAGATTGTGAGCGCAAGGAAAACCCCGCCCAGGATCATGATATGAACCCGGTTCTCCACAAGGCTCATGTCCAACTCATCAAGCCTCCCCCTGACAATCAACCTCGATCGCTTCCAGAGGGCCTGGTCAAATACCATGCAATATCCGTTAAATAGCATATAAACCAGGAAGGCGGTAGCCGCCGTCAGTAGAGCGTATGGTTTCATGACCGCGGGCTGCAACCGCAGAATCCGGCTGAAGGTGCTGGACACTCGAATTATATCGGAGAGCGCCTGTGCGGTCGGCTTGAGGTGCCTCTCAATCAATACCTGCTCACCTCGTCCTCAGCCCTGGCCCTCGATGGAGCGGCCCGCACGGGCTCTTGGCCGGAACGAT
>NZ_JBPJAQ010000006.1:0-58398 GCF_051172195.1 Paludibaculum fermentans | reverse complement strand
TGCCTCCCTGGACCTTGAAGCCGGCGAACTCCTCGAAACTGAAGTCCTTTTTGTACTTTCTAAACTCGGCTTCCATCGCCTGGCGGCTGCTCTTCCCGTGCTCAAACACGGCTACGCCTGGCTCCTTCGAAGCGGCAATCGCGTTTATCTTTTCCAGGCTCGCCTTCGTCGGCCGCTGCACAGAGAACTCGACAATCGCGAATTTTTCGTCGTCACTGAGGACATAGTGGTAGTTCACGAAGTCCTCGCTGGCGCGTCCGCCCTCCTGCGCCTTCTGTGGCGAGTCCGTCAACAGCGGTCGCCGTGGATCATCCCATGTGCCCGCCCCAGTCATGGGGACGACTGCAATTACACGTCGTGATGGAGCCTGCTGGCCGAAAGCCAGCCCAACGAGCACCGTAAATGCACTCGCTGCAATAAAGCGGAAGACCCAGGGGGAGCGAAGAGACATGGTTGACAGAATAGGAGATGAATTATACATTCGTCAACTCGCATTTGTTACAGACTGCAAACACTTGGTGGAGACCAGGCACGGATCGTTGTTTCAGTATCTGTAGATAAATACGAAAGATATTGTCGTGCGATAGGTGACCAATGCGCGGTGACGCTAAGGTCATACAGCTGCATTAAGGAGAAAAGAATCCTGAAAGAGCCCAGCTCAGCATCATGGTTCCAGCCTGCGGCTGTTCTGAATTCGGAACAGAATCTGCCGAGCGCCCTGTTTCGATATTTTACTCCCTCCCTTGTTTTCCGGAGATTACAGGCTATTGTTCTGGAATCCGAACGCGATAAGGACGGTGAGGCTTGCGGCGCCCCGCGTGAGGCTAGTTCGCGCCGCGCCTCACCGCCAACTGCAACGCCAAGCAGCACGCTCCCCGTGCATCGCCTGGGGCTGCCAGTTGCCTCGCCTTCATCCTGATCGGCGGGCTCAAACAAGCCCCTCCAGAATCCTCAGATGTACTGTTAGATTAAAATTTACTAATTCGTCGTGCTCGAAGTTCCAAGGGAATCGAGACATCAAAGCTGGCCAAGCCATAGAGCAAGCGCCCCTCGCCGCAGAACCTCGGCCCCACGGGCTGCAATTACCATTGCCATCCAAGCCGCAACGAACCACGACCGTCAGGAAGTGGTCTCCACCGCGCAACGAACCGCGGCTGGCAAGGAGCGGGCCTCGGCCGCCGCGCCTTCAACTGGTCCCGCCCAGCCCAGTAGGCCGCCAAAGCTAAGCCAGCCGCACTCAGAGCCGCGACTAAAAGGAGCGGGGGAACAACAGCAAGCCCCCAACCAATCAGCGAAAGGGCCAGTGCCCCAACTCGCGCGTCTTCAATCCCGCGGCCCCCAAAAAGCCACCCAGCCAATCAAAAGAGACCCCCGCCTCTTCCTCCGACCCAACCACCCCCACTTCTCACCTCTTTCCCGCCCACCCCAAACCCCAGTCACAACCCCACGAAATTTTTCTTCTCACCGCAAACCAATAAAAACAAACCAAAACCCCACCACCCCGCCAGCCTCCTCCTCCAAATCCACCCCAACACCGTCTACCGTTTCCATCGAGGCAAACAATGAAAAGAACAACAAATTCGAAACACACGGGAAGCACCGGCAGGAGCACCCAAACACCCGCAGGGCCGCAACAGAAATCCCGCCCATCTCACAACTCAAGCGGGATCAGCCCCGCCTTCTATCCACTCAATAACCAGCAGCCACAACTAGAACGCCAACTCTCTGCGACCCAAGGCGAGATCGACAGCACCGCCCACTTCCGCACCGACACCCTCAATCGCCCGGCCCTCACCCCCAGCCAACTCGGAGGGAGGCCCCAATCCCAACAGCTCAGGAATTTGAGGGAACAAACCCACCGCCGCACTCAGCCACCGCAACCGCAGAATTTGAGGGAACAAACCCACTGCGGCACTCGGATGGCATCAACCACCAGATTTGAGCGAACAAACCCACCACCCCAAACCAATCCCACCAACCAAACAATTTGAGGGAACAAACCCATTGCGCCATCCGCCCGGGCCGCTTCGTCCACACCCCGATCCTTGACATCCAAACCTCAGCGCTCCGCCCGTCCTGCACAACCGCCCACACCTCTGGAACTCAAACCATCCAAAGGGGGGTGACTTTGTGCAGGACGCAGATTACTATTGCTACATTGTGCGGATGAGCCAGGCCTGTCTGACTGGCCCTCCTGTTCGGAGTAGGAGATCTCAATTCGACACCCGGCAATCATATCCGGACCGGTCCCGTCCGCTTCCGGGATATCCTGCGCGCCCGCCAACCCGCGGCGCCAGCCTCATCCATCGCGCAATGTACGACCAACTAGGAGGATCGAATGCCCTTTTGCCCCAAGTGCGGCACAAATGTGAATGGCAGCTTCTGCCCCAACTGCGGCACGTCTGTCGCTGCGCCCCCGCCCGGACCGCCCCCCGGCGCTCCACCCCAGGGCCAGTACACGCCCCCACCCGCCGCCGCCCCAGGCCTCACTGAGAACATGGCCTGCGCCTTCTGCTACCTCATCGGGTTCATCACGGGGATCATCTTCCTCGCCATCGCACCCTACAACCAGAGCGCGCGCGTCCGCTTCCACGCCTGGCAATCTATCCTCTTTGGTGCGGCCTGGTTCGCCTTCTGGATCGTCTTCAGCTTCATCACCGCGTTCGTGCCCGGAATGTACGTCATGTTCATGATGGTGCGTTCCCTGGTCTCGCTCGCCGGCTTCGCCTTCTGGCTCTTCCTCATGTACAAGGCCTACCAGGGCGAACACTTCGAGATCCCCGTCATCGGACCCTTCGCCCGTCAACAGGCCAAATACTAACGGCCCTCTTCAGCGGACCGTGCCGTCTCAGAACCTCGGCATGGTCCGCAGGATTCCCATCGTATTCGCCCCCTTGGCGTAATCGATCGAATGCAGCGGCGCCCAGCCCTTCCCGTCCGGCCCCATCCCCATCGCCCCGATATACCGCACGTCTTCCTGCTTCGTGCCCATCAGGACCACCGAATACCCGCGGTCTTTATACTCCAGCAGCCGGTATTGCAGCTCCCCGCTGTCCGGCTTGAACCGGTCCGCCGATGGCTGCCCCAGCTTCCGCACAATACTGAAGTAGTCGTCATCCCGGTTCAGCTCCAGATACCCCTGGTCCTTCGCCACATAGGTCGGCTTCGTGTCAGGAGTGAACTTCACCAGCGCCCAGATCATCAGCCCCAGCGTCAGCACCGAGAAGAAGGTCACCATGATCATCTTCCCGATTCGCGACTCGTTCCCCATCGCGCCCGTGCCCATAATCGCGCCCAGCCCCGTCGGCTCCGACGGATCCACCGCCACCTTGGGCCCCGGCGGACGCGTCATCGGCGCCACCGGCATCGAGTACACCTTCCGCTTCATCGGCCACACCGCACCCGTCTTGTACTCCAGCTCCTGCGTCAGCCCGACAATCATCACAGGTTTGTCAGTCTCCGAGATGCCCCCGAAATACTGCCGCGGAATCGCAATCTCCAGGTCCTCCTGCGTATTCCGGACCATCATCTCGCTCCAGGTGGCTTCCCGCAGCCGCCATTCGTTGTTCTCCACCCCACTGATTGGTGGGTAAAAGGAGAACGGTCGGTCGATTAGTTCGGCGTGTGGCGGCGCCGGGGGCGTGCTCATGGTACCTTCCTAACAGATGATAACGGGTTAGGGGTTGGCTCGGTTACCCGGCCGGTCACTATCCGCGGCGAACAAAAGGGTGTATCTAAGTAGTGGAAAGGAATCCGGCCATGTCGCTCCGGGATTTGGAAGCTCTCGAATACCATTCATCTTCACCTGCA
Organism: Paludibaculum fermentans; assembly: GCF_051172195.1. GTDB lineage: Bacteria > Acidobacteriota > Terriglobia > Bryobacterales > Bryobacteraceae > Paludibaculum > Paludibaculum fermentans_A. The sequence goes on along the minus strand of NZ_JBPJAQ010000006.1, from coordinate 54,588 downwards.
GGCAAGGTTTCGGTCGTACCCACCAAGCCCTGCCGCACGCAACGCGATCTTAGCTTGGCCTATACGCCAGGCGTTGCCGTCCCGTGCCTTGAAATTCATAGAGACCCGTCGCTGGTCTATAACTACACCGCCAAGGGGAACCTCGTCGCCGTCGTGTCCAACGGCACCGCGGTCCTCGGCCTCGGCAATATCGGGCCCGCCGCCGGCAAACCCGTCATGGAAGGCAAAGGCGTCCTTTTTAAGAGATTCGCCGATATCGACGTCTTCGACCTCGAACTCGCCACTGAAGACCCCCGCGAAGTCATCCGCACCTGCCAGTTGCTCGAGCCCACCTTCGGCGGCATCAACCTCGAGGACATCAAGGCCCCCGAATGCTTCGAGATCGAAGAGGAGCTCCGCCGCACCCTCAAGATCCCCGTCTTCCACGACGACCAGCACGGCACCGCCATCATCTCCGGAGCCGCCCTCGTCAACGCCCTCTCTCTCGTCGGCAAGAAACTCGAAGACGTCCGAATCGTCTTCTCCGGCGCCGGCGCCAGCGCCATCAGCTGCGCCAACCACTACATCCGCCTCGGCGCCAAACTCGAAAACATCCTCATGTGCGACACCAAGGGCGTCATCCATGACGGTCGCGCCGAGGGTATGAACAAGTACAAGGTCAAGTTCGCCCGCACCACGGAGAAACGCACCCTCCTCGACGCCATGCACGGCGCCGATGTCTTCATCGGCCTCTCGCAGGCCAACTGCGTCACCCCCGAGATGCTGCTTGCCATGGCCGACCGCCCCGTCGTCTTCGCCCTCTCTAATCCTGACCCGGAGATCAAGTACGAGACCGCCGTCGCCACCCGCCAGGACCTCATCCTCGCCACCGGCCGCTCCGATTACCCCAATCAGGTCAATAACGTACTCGGCTTCCCCTTCATCTTCCGCGGAGCCCTCGATGTCCGTGCCACCGCCATCAACGACGAGATGAAGCTCGCCGCCACCCATGCTCTGGCCGAACTGGCCCGCATGGATGTCCCCGACTCCGTCCGCCGCGCCTATGGCGTCGAAAACATGGAGTTCGGCGTCGACTACATCATCCCCAAGCCCTTCGACTCCCGCGTCCTCACCTTCGTCGCCCCCGCCGTCGCCAAGGCCGCCATGGAGACCGGTGTAGCCCAGGTCACCGTCGACCTCGACGAGTACCGCGAGCAGCTCGAACGCCGCCTCGGCAAGAGCCAGGAGATCATGCGCATGGTCATCCACAAGGCTCAACGCGAACCCCGCCGTGTCGTCTTCCCCGAAGGCACCCAGGACAAGATCCTGCGCGCCGCCCAGGTCCTCATCGATGAAGCCATCGCCCGCCCCGTCCTCATCGGGCCGGAAGACCGCATCCTCGCCCGCGCCGAGGAGTTGCGCCTGCGCATCAAGGGCCACGTCGACATCGTCGACCCCGCCACCAGCCCCCTCGCCGACGCCTATATCACCGAGTACATCCAGCTCCGCCAGCGCAAGGGCGTCACCCACACCGAGGCCCCCCACCTCATGCTGAACCCCACTCGCTTCAGCGCCATGATGGTCCACCTCGGCGACGCCGACGCCATGATCGGCGGCATCACCCAGAACTACCCGGACACCATCCGACCCGCCCTCGAAATCATCGCCAAACGGCCCGGCGCCACCAAGGTCTCCGGCATGTACATGATGATCACCCCCAAGGGCCAGCTCTACTTCATCGCCGATACCACCGTGAACATCGAGCCTTCAGCCGCCGACCTCGCCGAGATCGCCATTGCCGCTGCCGACACCGTCGCCAGCTTCGACATCGATCCGCGCATCGCCATGCTGTCGTTCTCCACCTTCGGCTCCTCCCGCCACCCGCTAGCGCAGAAGGTCGCCGCCGCCGCCGAAATGGTCCGCCAGCGCCGTCCGGAACTCGTGGTCGAGGGGGAATTGATGGCCGACGCCGCCGTCGTGCCCGAGATGCTCACCGATTACCCGTTCTGCCGCATGCCCAGTGCCGCCAACGTCCTCATCGCGCCCAATCTGGAGGCCGGCAACATCGCTTACAAGCTACTGATGCGGCTGGGCGGTTGCGAGGCCATCGGCCCCATCCTCATGGGCTTCTCCAAGCCGGTCCATGTCCTCCAGCGCGGCTGCGAGGTCAACGACATCGTCCACATGGCCGCGCTCGCCGTCGTCGAAGCCCAGGTGCTCGGCCCCCGCAAACCGGTGCCCGCCGAAGTGCCGGCCTGATCGCCGCTTACTCGAATCCCAGCCGGCCGAGCAGCTCTTCCACCTGCTCGGCCGAAACCTCCACTGCGGCGTTCATCTCCGCCGGGCTCTCCCGCGTGTCGAACGCCTCGAACAACGCCATCTTGGCAATCGCGTAACGCTCGTTGTCCGCCAGCACGCGCCCGTGCGCCGCTTCCCACTGCGTCACGCTCGCGTCCGGCACCAGCACCTGCACGGGAAACCAGGTCTTGCGGTCGCCGCTTACCGTGAACACGTGCTCGCGCCGGCTCGCCTCATCCCGCATGCCCTCGTAGAAGTACTCATACGCGTAGCCGCTCATCGCCAGGTAGTTCTTCTGCCGCCGGATCGCCGGCACGCCGCGCAACGGCGCCGAACCCTTCTCGCGATGCACCAGCCCGCGCAGCCACTTCATTTCTTGGCGCCGCCCTTCACCGGTGCCAGCTCGATCTTCCGGATGTAGACCTCCGCCGCCTCGCTCTGCACCTGGATCTTGCCCTGCGTGTGGTCGCCGTCAAATCCCTCGTTCACCTTCACCCCGTTCAGGTAGTACACCAGGTGGCCGCCCTCGGCTATCACTTCACTCCGGTTCCACTGGCCCACCGGCTTCTCCACATCCACCGGACCCCGGTACCCAAACGTGTCCGTCCACTTGATGTCGCGCCCATACCAGTTCACCCGGCCCGAATCGCGCGTCACCCGCGGCGCGCCCTGTTCCCAGTAGAGCTGCTTGTCTTCCTTCGTGATCGCTTCCACCGTCATCTTCGGCTTCGCCGCGCCCTTCACCATAAGCATGTCGCCCGTGCCACCCTCGATCATCTGGTATTCGATCGACTCCAGCCAGCCGCTGCCCGCCGCCCCGTCCACGCCCGTCCCGTGCAGCAGGATCCCGCTGTCCCGCGCCTTGCCCACGCGCGGCGCCAGGTTCTCCTGGCCCCACTTCCACTCCACAATCAGATGGTAATCGCGATACTCCTTCTCGGTCGTCACCGCGCCCCACTCCGCCCCGCTGATGTGGATCATCCCATTGGCCACCGTGAAGACCTTTTTCGGGTCCTCCCGGTGCGAGTCCTTCAGGAAGGTATAGAAGTTCGTCAGGTCCTTGCCATTGAATAGCTTGATCCTTTTCGTAGGTTTTACGGCGTCAGCGGCTGTGGCCAAACCGGCCAGCAGCACAAGGAGAAGGGCGGTGCGCATACTTTTATCATGCGTGATGTGACGCCCGGCCTGCAGCGGGGCATCGGGCTTTTCAACCAGGGCGCCTTCTTTGAAGCCCACGAGGAACTTGAGGCCGTGTGGCTCCACGCCGCCTACGCCGACCGCTTCTTCCTCCAGGCTCTGATCCATCTGGCCGTCGCCTGTCATCACGCCGCCCGGAACAACCCTGCCGGCGCCTTCAAGCAGCTCGACAAGGCCATCCGGAAGCTCGCCGGCTACCTGCCTGTTTGCCACGGCATCGACACCCGCCGTCTCTACCTCGACGCCCAGGCGTGGCGCGCCCATTGGCTGGAGGGCTACAATCGGCGTGAAGACATGAGGGCCTGGGCAGCAATCATCACCGTCTCCATCGCGCTCGCGCAGGAACCGCCGAAGGCGAAGGAAATCACCGCCATCTGCGGTGATCAGGAGATCCTCGAGTTCGGTCTCGAGTGCTCCGCTGATGAGCCGTGCCCCGTCTTCCTCGAACTCACCGCCGTCGAAGTCATCGGAGCGAAAATCTTCCTCACCGGCAACCTCCACACTCCCGCCACCACGCTCTCCTCCCTGCTGCTGGCCAGCGACGACGAAGGCAAAACCTGGACCGAGCCAACCGCCCGCATCCGCGGTGCCGCCCTCGACCAGCTCCAGTTCGCCGACTTCGAAAACGGCTGGGCCGCAGGCACCATCAGCGGCTCCCTCCCCAAGGATCCCTTCTTCCTCAAGACCACCGACGGCGGCAAGACCTGGCGCCGCCTCCCACTCTTCGAGGACACCTTCTATGGCTCCATCGACCAGTTCTGGTTCGACTCCAAGTCCCACGGCCTCCTGGTCGTCAACCGCAAAGGCGCGCGCGGCGTCCCGTTTCAGAAGATGGAAACCATGACCGGCGGCGACACCTGGATGACGCGCGAAGTCAGCCCCAAGCCCGTCCCGCCCCTCCGGCCCAAAACCACCGCCAGCTCCGACTGGCGCATCCGTACCGATACCGCCTCGAAAACCTTCCGCCTCGAACGCCGCCAGGACAACCGCTGGACCCAGGTCTATTCCTTCCCCGTCCGCGCCGGAGTCTGCAAGCCCGAGCCGCCCACACCGCGGGAGCCACCCAAGATCCAGGAGCCGCCCCCCCGGTGAAGCGCCCCGGCCCCATCGAACTCGAGTTCTTCCGCCAGCTCCTCGTCTCCATTCCCGAGGAGATGGGCGTCGTCCTCCGCAAGACCGCCTTTTCGGCCAATATCAAGGAACGCCGCGACTACTCCTGCGCCGTCTACGACGCCCAGGCCCGCACCATCGCCATGGGCGATCACATGCCCGTGCACCTCGGCGCCATGCCGCTCAGCGTGGAGCACGTCCTGCGCCAGTTCGATCTCCGGCCTGGTGACGTCGCCATCGTCAACGACCCCTTCGCCGGCGGTACCCACCTGCCCGACATCACGGCCGTGGCCGGCGTCTTCCCCGATAAGGGCAAACCCGCCGCCTTCTATGTCGCCTCGCGCGCCCACCACTCCGACGTCGGCGGCATGAGTCCCGGCTCCATGCCCCTGGCCCGCGAAATCTATCAGGAAGGCTTGCGCCTGCCGCCCATCCTCCTCGTCCGGGAAGGGAAGCTGGATGACGGCCTCATGCGCCTCATCCTCGCCAACGTCCGTACCCCCGGCGAGCGCGAAGGCGACCTGCTCGCCCAGTGGATGGCCATGCAACGCGGAGCCGCCCGCCTCACCGAGGCCGCTGCCCGCTACGGTCTACCTCGCCTGAATGCCAATATCACGGCTCTCGCGGACTATGCCCAGCGCCGCATGACCGCCGCCCTCCTCTCGCTACCCGCGGGCTGCTATCGCTTTGAAGATTCGCTCGACGAGGGCGTCACCATCCGCGCCTCCATCACCCTCGCCGACGGCCGCGCCACGGTCGATTTCAGCGGCACCGACCCCCAGGTGGCCGGCCCCGTCAACGCCAACTACGCCATCACCCTCTCCGCCGTCTTCTACGTCTTTCGCTGCCTGCTCGACGGCGACGTGCCCGCCAACGCCGGCCTGCTGCGCCCCATCACCGTCATCGCCCCAGCCGGTTCCGTGGTCAATGCCAATCCGCCGGCCGCCATGGCCGCCGGCAATGTCGAAACCTCCCAACGCATCACCGACGTCCTGCTGGGCGCCCTGTCCACCGCCGCTCCGCAACTCATCCCCGCCGCCTCGCAAGGCACCATGAATAACCTCAGCTTCGGCGGCGAAGGCTTCGCCTGGTATGAAACCATCGCCGGAGGCATGGGCGCAGCCCACGGCTGCGATGGCCAGAGCGCCGTGCATACGCACATGACCAACTCCTGGAATACGCCCGTCGAGGCCTTCGAACACAGCCACCCCATTCGCGTCCGCGCCTATCATGTTCGACGCGGCTCCGGCGGCGCGGGCCGTCACCATGGCGGCGACGGTATCGTCCGCGAACTCGAGTTCCTCGCCCCGGCCGATGTCACCATCCTGGCCGATCGCCGTCTTCGCCCGCCCTACGGATTGGAAGGCGGAAAACCAGGCGCCCTCGGCCGCACGCTCCTCCGCAGCAAGGGGAAATCCCGCCTCCTCCCCGGGAAAACCCGCCTGGATGTCCAACCCGGCGATCTCCTCAGATTCGAGACCCCGGGCGGCGGCGGCTTCGGGCTAGAATAGGAACTTCGTGCCGCAAGAGTCTTACCGTTTCTCCCATAAACAGTCCGTGGGCCTCGTCTTCCTGTGCACTCTGTTCGGAGTGGCCGCCCAGTATTTCATCAAGAAGAGCGGCACCGGGTTGGACGTCCTCACTGTCCATGCCTTGCTCACCAATCTTCCTCTCTGGGCCGGGCTCAGCCTGTATGGCATCAGTACCTGCCTGCTCATCCTGGCGTTGCGCGACGGCGAGCTGTCCCTGCTTTACCCCGTCATTTCCCTCACTTACGTCTGGGTCAGCATCCTCTCCGTTGTGGTCTTCCATGAATCAATGAACGTCTTCAAGATCGGTGGCATCGCCATCATCTGCCTAGGCGTGGCCCTGTTGGGGAAGGGCAAAAGCGAATGACCGCCACCCCGCTCTCGTCCATTCTCCTCGTCTTCACCGCCAGCTTCATCGGCAGCTTCGGCGCTGTCTTCCTGAAGTGGGGCGCCGGACGCCTCCACCGCGATCTCAAGTCGCTGATTTACAACTGGCGTCTCGCTGTCGGCATCGTCCTCTACCTGCTCTCGTTCGTCTTCTACTACTTGGGCCTGCGCGTGGGGGAACTCAGCGTCCTCTATCCAATGGTTGCCCTCGGCTATGTCTGGACCGTCGTCTGGTCCCGCTTCTTCTTCGGCGAACCCTTTTCGGCCCGCAAGATCGGCGGCCTCCTGCTCATCGTGGGCGGCGTCGTGTTGCTGAAACTCGGCAACTGAGCCCGCTCGATCACCAGACCTCAATCCCCCTCAGTCCAATTGCTTAGTCTGTAGTACAGTAGGGCTACCCAGGCTAGCATTTTAGACTAAGATTTCAGGTCTTTTCCCGGTTCGCGAGTCCCTGGATTCACCGATAAATAGAAGGTGAGCCTGCGGCGAGTGAAAGTGCTGATCCACAAGTGGTTTCGTGGAAAGTCGTGGTGGGTCCCTGTCACCCTGGCGGTGACACTGCTGCCGCTTGCCCTATTCGCCGTCGTCCAGCTTCGTCAGGGATCCAGGCATGCGCCGTCTCATTGTGTGATCGGGACGGACAACGCCTATCCCTACCACTCCCTGAATTCCGCCGGACAGCCGGAGGGAATGATTGTTGAGGTGGTCCAGGAGGCGGCCAGGCGAGCTGGCATCACCTTGGAATGGCGGCTGTTGCCCGTCGGCCCGTCAGCAGCGCTTGCATCTCATCAGGCCCAGGTGTGGCCCTTGCTGTCCACACGCCCCGAATTCTGGCCGGATATCCACTTCACGAAGCCCTATCTTCAGAATACTTACATCGTCGTCGCGGCCAAGCCGGAGTTTGCCACCAGCGGTAGTGAACGCCGCATGCATCGTATCTCCGTCGCCAACCTGCCGTTCGTCATCGCGCTGGCCCGGCGTCAATTCCCCGCGGCGGAGATCATCGCCAAGAAGAACCGGGAGGAGGCGCTCAAGGCCCTGTGCCAGGGCGAGGTTGACGGCGCCCTGATGGAGGCCCGGACCGCCCAGCGGGCAGCGCTGGTGCGCCCGCCCGGCTGTACTGGTACGGACTTCACCACGATTGGCCTGGACCTGCCGCCGAGCCAGCTTGGCCTGGCCTCGACAAAGGAAGACGCGGATCTGGCTGAGCGCATGAGCGCCGAGATCGACGGCATGTTCGCCGATGGCACCATGTCCCGCATGCTGCGGCCCTGGAACTACTACTACAGCGGAGAAGCGGAAACGGTGTACCGGGCCCAGGAGGCGAACTCTGCCCGCCGCCTGTCCCTGATGCTCGCCGCCGTGCTGGGCGTGCTCTCCATCCTGCTCTACTTCGCGCTGGAGAAGATGCGCAGGGCCAAGCGCGCGGCCCAGGCCGCCAATACCGCCAAATCGCAATTCCTGGCCAATATGAGCCACGAGATTCGCACCCCGTTGCACGGCATCCTGGGACTGTCGCAGATCCTGGCCGACACGCCCCTGCAGTCCGAACAGAGAGACCTGCTCGACATGATGCAGAACTCGGGCCAGATCCTGGTTGGCATCGTCGATGACCTGCTGGACTTGTCGTGCATCGAACGCGGCCGCCTGGTGGTCCAGTCGCGGCCGATGCAGCCCGCGGTGCTCATTCGGGACACCGTGCGTGTGTTCGAGCCGCAGGCCGGCGGCAAAGGAGTGCGGCTCGAAGTCGACGGGTTGGACAGCCTGCCGCCCCTCGCACTGGGCGACCCGGTCCGCATCCGGCAGGTGCTCAGCAACCTGATCTCCAACGCCCTGAAGTTCACCTCCGATGGTATGGTGCGGGTCATCGTCACCTGCGCGGAGGGTCCGGTTCCAGTGGCAACGATTACCGTGTCCGATACCGGCATTGGAATCGCTCCCGAGAAACAGACCAGGATCTTCGAGAAGTTTGTACAGGCCGACAGCAGCATCGGCCGCCGCTTTGGAGGCACCGGTTTGGGCCTGGCGATCGCCAAGCAACTGGTGGAGGCCATGCGCGGCGCCATCGGCATCTCGAGCACCGAAGGCCGCGGCGCCAGTTTCTGGTTCACCCTCCCCCTACCGCCTTCCCTGGCCAGGCTGAGTGGCAACGACCTAACTCCGCATGAACCGCTCTGCCTGCCCGCCCAACACGAGAAGCAGTTGGTGGCCCGCATCCTGCTGGCCGAGGACAATGCCGTAAATCAGCGTATCGCCAAACGGTTGCTGGAACGCGCCGGACACCAGGTGACGATCGTCAACGATGGGGAGGGCGCCATCAGCAGTTGGCGCGAGGCGGAGTTCGACGCCATCTTCATGGACTGCCAGATGCCGGGCATCGACGGCTACCAGGCCGCGGGCGAGATTCGCAAGCTGGAGAAGGGCCTGCGGCACACTCCGATCATCGCCCTGACAGCTGCTGCGATGAGCGGGGAGCGCGAGCGCTGCCTCACTGCTGGAATGGACGATTACCTCGCAAAGCCTATCGACCTGGCGGAATTGAGCCGGGTATTGACCGCGTGGGTCGAGCCGCGCACCGCATTCCGCACCACCGGCCCGGCGGACGCCTCAGCGGTCCTCAGCGGCACGGGCGACCGAGCGGCCAATGAGGATGCCTGAGAACGCACCGAAGTAGATGTCCGATGCGAAATGACGCCGCGAGGAGACGCGCGACAGGCTGATGACCGCCGCCGCGCTGTAGAGTGTAATCGCCATCCACTTCGGGCACTTCCGGTTCTGGGCGATGGCTGTTGCCACGGCGAACGAACTCATCGCATGGCCGGACGGGAAACTCGATCCGCCGCTCCACAGGCTGCCTTTTCCGCCCGGCACATCCGGACGCTCGCGCCAGAAGATCCACTTGGTCGCGTAAGTCACCAGCAGACCATTCGCCAGCGCTTCTACTCCGGAGCGTCCCAGGGATGTTGCCTTCGCATTGCCTTTTGCCTGGCCAATCAGCGTGGGGAAGATGGTGCCCGCCGCCAGGGTATAGCCGGCTCCAATTCTCGACGCCCGCCCGCTCCAGAGAATCTGGTCGTTTGAGTTGGGCAGTTCACCGGTGATGCGCCGGTCCACTGACTTCAATGCCACCGTTCCTCCCACCAGGGGTACGGCGAGGGTCCAGAACTGCCGCTGTGTCATGTGGAACGGCGAAGTCCAAATCCGCTTCTGGTCGGCCGTCACATCCCGCAGGAAGCGCGTAGCCGGATTCCCAGGCTGTGGCGCACCGGGCGTGGCCACGGGAGCCGGCGGCGACTGGTCCGGCTCTGCCGGCGTATCCGTTGGGGTTTGGGCAAAAGCGGTGAGGCCCGCCAGGGCCAGACTAACCAATACGTGCCACCTGCGCATGTCTACTCCCGTTCAATCCCCACGATTTTCCCGCCCTCGCGACGGATGTAGACCGTCACCTTCTTCGTCGTGTCGCCCCGCATCGTAATTCGAGCCGCGGCATACGCGCTGCTCACCTGGTCGAGCCCCGCCGCCGGAGTCATCGTGCCCGTGGCATTGTCGAAGGTGAACCACGAGGTTTCATACTGCCTGGGCGGCGCGAAGTTGAACTTCACCGCCAGGTCTTCGAACTTCAGCGTTCCGCCCTCCAGGGCGAAATGCTCCAGCGCCAACACCCGGGTAAAGTACACCCGTCCGATCTTGTCGCGCCGTTCCGCCAGGGTTTTGGTCAGGTAGTCGACCACTGAGGGATCAGAGTATTGTCCGGTCTGGACGATCGTCCGGATGTCTTCGTCGGTGAAAGCCATCACTCGCTTGGCGGCCCAGTAGGCATCGCCCGGCTGCATCTGCACAAAGGCCGGATTGGGGTAGTTGGAAACCCACTTCACGGGATCGAACACTTTGGCTTCCAGGCGGCCGATGGCGGGCTGGGACGGGAAGGCCGCAGTCTCCCACGGTTCCGGCGCCAGGCCGAACTGCCCCATCTTCTTCAGGGCATTGCGGCCCGTCGGGATGATATAAGCGTGGCCGAACCGCGCGTCCTTCGGCATGTCGCTGTCTGATCCCAGAATGGAGCCGAAGTCGATCAGGAAGTGGCGGATGTGCTGGGCGCCTTCCGGACCGGACAGCAGGTCCAGCGAATTCCGGCCCTTGGCGTCCGTATGGTTCAGCCAGGCGCAGAAGACGGCCAGCCCGCGCAGGTCGCGCCGGGTCTCGTGCGGAATCAGGTCGTTGGGGTCGTCGGACCGCGTGCCTTCATAGAAGAACGGACCCACCGGTTTGCCGGGCGCAGCCAGGCTGGCGATGACGCGGCGGCTACCGTCTTTCTGTCGCGCCATCTTGAACTTCAGGCGTTCGATGTCGCGCTGGGTCATGGGCCGCGGTTTGCCGTTCACGCCGGTCACCTTGGCCTTGGGGCTGATGCTCAACTCCTCATCCCTGACGCTGACGATGTAATTCTCCGGCGTGTTGTAGCCCAGGGCGTAGAAGAAATGAGAGCCCAGCACATCGGCCGCAGTCGCCATTTCGGGGTTCGAGCGAGGATCCGGCTTGACGAAGTACAGCCGGCCCTTGGCGTCGGTCATGCGGAAGCCGGGCGTGATGCCGTCTGTCTTGGCGCCCACAATCAGGAATGGCGGTTGCGGAGCGTTACTGTCGCCGGGACCGCGCTTCAAGCTCTCAAGGCTTAGGCGATGATCCAGGCTGTGACGGTTGGTGAACCAGTCGCTGTCGGGCACCTCGCCCAGCGTGTTGATGCCCCGCGACGGTCCGATCGCCGTCACCGGTTTCCTCAGTGACTGATAGAAGAAGTCGTACAGGTCGTTCGGGTCCAGCGTTTCCACGTTCTTGACGGGCGCCGGCTTGGGCACGCTCGCGATGGGGTCGTCCGGGTAGAAGCGGGGCTTCTGCCCGAAGGCCGCGGGCAGGCAAGCGGCCGCGGCTAGAACAAGTACCGGAAGATTTCGCGCGAGAAAGCGTTGTCGAATTTGAACCATAGCATCCACCCCTCACGGCTGAAACCTGCATCCAGCCGCAGCACCACCGCGTCCCGTGTTTTGGCCCGGAAGCCGAGGCCGCCGGTATACCGCAAATTATTCAGGCTGAGCTGGCTGGGGTGCGAAAAGACCCGGCCGGCGTCCATGAAGACCGCCATGTCCAACCCCGGAGCAACCTCCCAGCGGTACTCCGACGAGAGCAGCACGCTGTTGTTGTCGCGGTAGCGGAGCAACTGGTAGCCTCTCAGATCGTTCGCGTCGCCCAGCGTCGGCTGGAGATAGAACGGCACGACGTTGCCGCGGTCCGTCCAGCTCAGTTCGGTCAGCGCGCGCAGGGCGATCACCCGCTTCTCATTGAAGAAGGGGATGTACTGCTCCGTCCAGCCGTCGAATCGCCGGAAGCTGTATCCGCGGCCGTTCTGGTCGTCGTAGTTCAACAGGCGTACGACGTAGTTGCCGCCCCGGTGCGGGTTGCCGGCATTGTCGCGGAAATCCACCTGGGCGAACGGGCCGTAGCGTACGAAGTTCGTCTGCTGCTGGATGCCCGGCGCCATGGCGGGTGTGAACAGCGTCTCCGACGAGGGGTACTCGCCATTGGTGCCGGGGCCCACATTGACCCGCAGGTAGCCGGCATACATGCCCACGTCCCAGTTGCGGCGGTCCGGCCTCCAGGAGACCCGTCCGTCGAAAGAGGTGTCCTCCTCGCGGTAATAGGACTTGTACGACTTCTGCGAATTTGGCCCGGGACCGTAATACGGATTACGCGGCGCGTCGGAGTGGCGCGCGTAGAAGTTGGCCCGGACACGATCCCCGGCCAAGTGCGGCAAGGACAGTTCCGTGGCTCCGGCCCAGTAACGTTTGGCGCTGCCCGCGAGGGAGGCCCGGAAGATCAGGTTCTCGTGGAGCAGGTCGGGGCGGTTGTACAAAACGCCCGCGGCGAAGCCCGAACCTGTGGCCAACCCCCCTAATCGAAGACCCAGCCCCACTTTCGGTGCGAACAGTCCACGCAGGGCCGAGTTGAAGTATTTGTCGAAGAGGGCCTCGCCCTTTTCGAGCTGGGGCTTCTTCAGGCTTTCGGCCTTCTGCGCCTGCTCGCGGGCGATCTCCTCTTCCCGCGTTTCGGCAGGTGCTGGCGCCGGGGCTTGTGCGAACACAATTCGAGCGCCCAGAAGAGTGAAGAGTGTTACGTTTCTGATCAAGACGGTTATGGTAAGTTTAGCGAAACCGAGAGCCGCGGACCATACCCTTTGGGGGGGGGGTGGGAGCCGGTTCCGGTTCGGGCGGCGGTGCCGGCTTCCGGATGCGTCCATCCAGGTGCGCATTGATCCTGTCGTCCTTGGCCTTGGCGAACTTCGGACTGCCCGGTTCCAGCCCAGTCGCCTGGGTCACCTCGGCATCCGTCACATCCATCGCTGTCGCCAGGTACTTGGTGAAGTAATTCTTGATGCGGTCCTGCACCAACCGTTCGGTCGATTTCAGGAAGAGCAGCATGGTCTCTTCGCCTGGCGCCTTCTTCAGGACGTCATATACATGCGATGCACGGGAGAGCTTCGCCGACTTAAGGATCGATTCCAGCTTCTTCGCTCGCGCATCCAGCTTCTGCCAGGGATCGGCCTCTTCCTTGGTCATCTTCGTCGTCTCGATGAGCTGGGCCCGCTCCTTCACCGAGAGCAACTGTGTCATGCAGTACATCGAAAGCCCATACCAGTCGACACTGAAACTGGCGCCAAACGGGATCATCGCCTTGCTCTTGGCGATCTTCTGGAAGGCGGCGGCATTCAGTTTCGGTCCGGCCAGGGCCGGGCTGAAGAGCTTGAGCAGGTCCTGGTCTTCCAGTTCCTTGAGGATGTCGTAGGGATTCGATTCCAGCGCGATCTGGCGCAGTTCCGAGAACAGCGCGCGGCCCGGAATGTACTTCACCATGCCAGCTTCGCGGGCATTGTTGAACTGCTGCAGCGTGCGATCGTCGATCGTGAATCCGAGCCTGGCTTTGAACCGGATCAGCCGCAGCAGGCGCACGGGGTCGTCGTACAGCGAGTAGTTGGAGATCGCCCGCAACTCCTTGCGTTCCAGGTCTGAAGCGCCGTTGGTGGGGTCGATCATCAGGCCGCGCGAGGCGCGGTTCAGAGAGAGGGCGATGGCGTTGATCGTCAGGTCGCGGCCGCGTAGATCCTCGTGCACCGACGCCGGCGTGATCTGCGGTTTGGCGCCCGGCTTGCCGTATTTTTCCTGCCGGGCCATGCTGATCTCCGAACGAACGCCATTCGGGAACCGAACTTCGACCATCTTGCGGTGTTCATCGATGGAGACGATCTCCGCGATGCCGCTTTTGACCATGTTCTTGGCCAGCTTCAGGGCCGGACCCTCGACCGTGAAGTCGAGGTCCCGGATGGGGAAGCCGCCGAGCATATCGCGCATTGCGCCGCCTGTCAGGAACAGGCTCAGGTTCGCCTCGGCCGCCGCGGATTGCACCGACGCCAGCACGGTGTTCTGCTCCGCGCTGAGGTGGCTCTCCAGAATGAACATGTAATCGCTCATGGCATTTCCATCTCCGGCATCCCCGTCACTGGCCGAACTCCGGTCAACTTCGCGGATGGTGCTTATCCACCACCGTGCGCAACCGCGACCTCAGCACATGCGTGTAGATCTGTGTGGTGGCAATGTCGGCATGCCCCAGCATCGATTGCACGCTGCGTAAATCCGCTCCCCGGTCCAAAAGGTGAGTCGCAAAACTGTGGCGCACAACGTGGGGCGTCAGCCTGTGAAAGATGCCGGCCTTCCGGCCGTGGCCGCCCAGCAACTTCCAGAATCCCTGGCGGGTCATCGCGCCGCCGCGCTGTGTGACAAACAGATAAGCACTCGACTTCGACTTCAGGATGGCACTGCGGGCGGAATCCTGGTACTCCTGGACGCACGCCCTGGCTTTGCTGCCAATCGGCACCAGACGCTGTTTGTTTCGCTTTCCCGTCACACGCAAGAATCCGAGCTGCAGATTCACATCGGTCACCTTGAGAGTGCACAGCTCCGACACTCTCAAACCACAGGCGTAGAGAACTTCCAGCATCGCACGATCCCGGCAGCCCGTAGGCGTCGATGCGTCGGGCGCCGCCAGCAGGTCCTCCACTTGCTGTGGATTCAAATACTTAGGGAGGTTCTGCCACTGCCGGGGTGAGGGCAGCAGGGCCGTGGGATCTTCACTAATGCGTCCCTCGCTGAGGAGAAAGCGATAAAAACTTCTCAATGTGCTGAGGCGGCGAGCGATGGAACGGCTGGAAAGGCCGCGGGCCGGCAGGCCGTCGAAATACTGGCGAACCGTCTCTTCGCCCGGCAGTCCCAGCTCCTTGACGGACTCGCAGAATCGCCGGAAGTCCTTCAAATCAAGGGAGTAAGCAGACAACGTGAGGGCCGCAAGCCCTTTCTCCACGCGCGCGTAGGTCAAAAAAGCCTCAGCCGCCGGGCTGAGAGCGCCCTCGGTTGTCATCGCTGCAATGATACAATACTTGCGTAATTGTTTGAAAGTAAAGGACCGCTCGGCGTGGCCCAATCGTCCCCCACGCTCAGCGAATAACCCCCAATTGAGTGGCTCCACTGCCAAAAAGGTCATCCTGGAACGCTTCGATCGCGAACGCATCCGCGGTTTCGTGCATCCGCAGACCTACCTGCAGGCGGCCGGCATCGAAATCCTCAGTCCGGATGGCAGCGTCTCCGTCATTCCTTACGCACAGGTAAAGGCTGTTTCGTTCGTGCGCGACCTGGAGGGCTCCGGCGTATTGTCTGAGCGTCGCGAATTCCTGGCGCGGCCCAAGACGACAGGCCTGTGGGTGGAACTCCAGTTTCGGGACGGCGACCTGATGGAAGGCGTCATCCCCAACAACCTACTGGTACTTGAACCGCAAGGGTATGCGTTGAGCCCCCCGGAAGCAGCCGGCAACGCGCAACGCGTTTTCGTCCCCAGGCAGGCCCTCAGCCAGGTGGTCGTGCTCGGCGTCGTAGGCGGAAAACGGAAGAAGTCCGGACCCGAAGCCGAGCCCCAGCAGATCAGGCTGTTCGCAGAAGAGTAGCTTCCGGCAGTTCGTATTCGCTCAGCGTATCCCAGCGCGTGGGATTGCTATTCCTGACAAAGACGACATGATGGACGGCGAAGGAACGGCTCCCCTTGTAGGAAGCCCAACGCTCTCGAGCCAGTTCGAACTTCTGTGCCACCGTTTCCGGCTTCAATTCCTGGGCCAGGGTGATGTGCGGATGGAAGGGGAACGGTTCGTTATAGGCCATCAGGCCGCTGGAAAGTTCCTGGTGGTACTCCTCGATCGCCCGCCGGCCGTGTTCCAGGTCCAGGTAGATTACATTTGTACCCGGAAAGAGCTGAACATCGCCGAGGGTGACTTCGAAAGGGCTGAGCCGCTGGATCTTAGGCGCGAGGTCCTGGACCAGTTCGTCCTGACAAGCTGTCAACTGGCGGGGCGGCAGGAGGGTAACATGCGCCCTGAGCTTGCATCCGGGGACCAGTTCCGCCCGGAGCTCATTGAGAAAGGCACCCAGTGGGTCGGGGATGTACTGCACCAGGGCGTAATAGCCAAAGCAGCACCTCCCCACCAAATGCCCATTTGATGAAGCGTCCATCAGGTTCCATTCTAACCGGAGTTAGAGGGATAGATTCAGCCCTCTCGCACTCCACCGCCGAACGGGAATGATCAGCCTAGTCCGGCGGACTGCATTACCGGTGACCCGGCCGCCAATGGCGCCGATTCCAGCCCGCTCTTCACTTCCGGCAGAACCCAGCGGGCCTCTTCGAATCCTACATATTTGCAGATGCGGATCTCCCCCGCTTCGGATTCAAGCACGTCGCCGATTTCGAGGGCGCCTTCGGTGCCGCGCAGATTCATCCACGCATCGTAGAAGCCTGCCGCCTGAAGTTCGCCCGCCGGTTCGAAGTCCCGCGGCTTGATGGCGGTAACGCCGCTGGTGTGCGGAGCCCAGCGGAATTGCTGCCGCGGGGTTTCCTTCATCCGGTGTAGTCGGAACAGTGGCATACCGCCACATTCTCCCTCTTGAAACAGGGCCAAGTCAAAATGTTTGAAGGGCGCGCTCTGCGTCTCTTCGCCCCAGGTCAATCCACCTCTCCGCATTGGACTTGGTCCAGACGAGGGCGTCGCGGGCTGTGCCGAGCGGCTGGGCGGGTTCGATCCACAACAGTTTCACCGCTGCCGGCGGCGGCGCACCCGGGTGGGCGAAGCTCAATAACGCCTGCCGGGCGGAGCGCAGCCACCAGGGTCCACCGCTCGGCAACAGGTTCACCGCCACGATGGTGGTCGCCCCCTGCTCCACCGCCGCCCACAGGGGCACCGAACCCAGCAGCCCGCCATCCATCGTGAGCCGCCCGTCGACGCGGTAGAGCGGGAAGATCCCGGGTAAGGCGCAGGAGGCCGCCAGGTGGTGCCACTCGACATCCGGCGTCAGAACCGCCCGCGCCCGGCGGCGCAACACGTCGGTGATGGCCACAGCACACGGCTTCACAGGTTTCAGCCGGGCGTGCAGGTCCTGGATGCTACGTTCGAACGCGTCGCGCTGGATGCAGCCGCCCAGGGGATGCCGCGGCCAGCGCCACTGCAGCAGGGAACTCATTTCCGGCCGCAGCCACTCGTCGATCCAGGCGCCGCCAGGGCAATTGGCGGCCGCTGCCCAGGCATTGACGGCGCCGATGGAGGCTCCGGCGAGGAGGTCGAATTCCAACTTATCCTGCAGGACAGACCAGACTCCAGCCTGGTAGGCGCCGAACATGCCTCCGCCGCCGAAGACGAGCGCGGATTTGTCATTTTTCTCCACTGGAATAGTGGTAGGCTCCTGGAAAGATCATGGCACTGGACACCTCGTTCCTGCAGCCGGCAGTTACGGCCATCCTCGATCTGGACAGATCGGGCGATCGGCTGCTGCCGCTGGAATGCAAGACCCCGTCGAGCGCGCAGGCCGTGCAGCGGCTGGAATCGGCCGATGCCGCCGCACTTTTCCCGGGCGCACGTTCGCCGCAAGGCGGGCTGGCCGGACTGTGGCTGTATTTCTCCTGTTTTGAACAGGCGCATAGCGTGGCGCAGGAGTTGCTGACGGCGGAGGGCAGTTACTGGCACGCGATCGTGCACCGGCAGGAACCCGATGATGGGAACTCCGGCTACTGGTTCCGGCGCGTGGGCGCCCATCCGGTGTTTCCAGAGCTCCTGGAAGGGGCGGTCGCCCTGGGTTACCGACCTGCGAGCGCAGCGTGGGACCCGTTTGCCTTCATCGAATTCTGCGCCGCGGCAAGAAAACAGCCCGGCGGCGCAACCGAACAGGTAGCTCGCGAAGTCCAACGTTTAGAATGGCAGTTACTGTTTGCCTGGTGCGCGCGCGTGCGACGATAGAAGCAGTTTCATGAAACGCTGGTTCTGGATCCTGTTCCTGGTCATCGTCGCCGCGGCCGGTCTGTGGTTGGCTTCCAAGCGCAATGCGCCGCCGGAATCGCCCTTCGCCCGCGCCCATAAAGAGACGCTGGTGAGCATGCTCACGACCAACGGGAAGACTGAGCCGGTGGAGTGGTCGCCCGTTCACGCCGAGCGCGAGGGCCGGGTGCTGCGCCTGCTGGTGCAGCGCGGCCAGAGCGTGGCCGCGGGGGCCGTCCTGGCGGAACTCGATAACAATGATGCGCAGTCTGAACTGGCCGCCGCGCAATCGCGGCTGGAGCAGGCCAAGGCTGAGCTGGCTAACCTGCAACGGGGCGGACGAGCCGCGGAACTAACTGAAATTGAAGGACAACTGAAGCGGTTCCAGGTGGAGCGCGAGCCGGCGAAACGCGAGGTCGCCTCGCTGGAACGGCTGGTCACGAACCAGGCCGCGACGCGCTCTGAACTCGATGCCGCCAAGGACAAACTGGCGCAGCTCGACGCGCAGATCGCCGGCCAGCAGGCACGCCGCACCGCACTGGTCGGCCAGGGGGATATCGCCGTCGCCCAGGCTCGCGTAAAGGATGCCGAGGCGGCGTTCCAACTGGCCCAGCGGCGCAAGGAACTGTCGGTCATCCGCGCTCCGCGGGCTGGGGTTGTGTACGACCTGGCTGCGAAATCAGGAGCCTGGCTCGGCGCGGGCGACCTCGTGGCCAAGGTCGGCGACACTTCCAAGCTACGAGTCACCGTTTACATCGATGAGCCGGACCTGGGCCGCATCCGCAAGGGGCTGCCGGTCGCCATCACCTGGCAGGCTGAGCCCAAAGGCGAGTGGAAGGGCGTCGTCGACGAGATCCCCACCCAGGTGATCGCCCTGGGTACCCGCCAGGTGGGCGAGGTGGTCACCCTGGCCGATAACCCGAATCACGACCTGCCGCCCGGCGCCAATATCGACGCGAAGATCCGAGCCCAGGTGGTGGAGAACGCCGTCACCATCCCCAAGGCGGCCTTGCGCCGCGAGAATGGCGAATTGGGCGTGTTTGTGCTGAAGGCCGGCAAACTGGAGTGGCGGAAAGTGACTGTGGGCGTATCCAGCGAGACGAAAGCCGAGATCCAGAGCGGCGTCAGTGACGGCGACAGCGTGGCCTTGCCCTCCGAAGCCCCCATTGCAGCCGGGATGGCCGTGACGCCCGTGTATCCCTAAACCAGCCGAATTCCGCCGTGCTCAGGCCGAATGCGGCATGGCGGCCGGCAACTGGTGGTCTTCCGCAACCCGCAGATGCTGCGTCTCGGCCTCGATCAGCTCAGTCTGATCCACGCCCGAGACGGTGATCTGGTAGCGGTTGTTGTCGGAACGCGTCACGAAGCCGCGCTCCTTCAGGTACCAGAGGGTGAATTCCAGGTGGTCGCGCGGGATACCCAGCAGGTCTTCCAGTTCGAAGAGGCTCATCGACGGAGACTGTACATCCTGCATCCTCTTGCGGTAGAGCACGCTCAAGACGCCATAGCGCTTCGACTTCTCCGCCTGCGGCCCACGGGCCGACTCCGGCGAATGGAATACCTTCCAACGGGCCTTCAGCGTCTGGGCGTAGACGGCGTCATAGGCTGCGCGGCGCGCCGGGTGGCCCAGGATTTCGAAAGCCTTGGTCAGCTTCTTGAAAACCTCTTCATTGCCTGACTCTTTATTGTCAGGATGATAGCGTTGGGCCAGCAGCCGGTACACGCGGTGGATGGTGTCGTGCAGCGCCTTGGGGTTGAGCTGTAAAAGCTCGTAGAGATCTTCCTCCGGCAGCGTGCCCAGGTGGACTCCGGCACTATCGGCCGCGGCGCCTTCACACAGCAGGCCGACACGAAAGAACCCCATGGCGCCGGTGCGGCACCAGCAGACCTTGGCGCGTTCGGCCAGTTCGAAGCCGGCGGCGGACGTTTCGCCGGGTGCCTTCAATTGGAGGACCAGGCCGATGGGAAGAGCAATCCTCGTCTGCAAACCCGCGCCGCCTTCGCTCACGTCGACGAGCATGGCGGCCGCCGCCTGCCGGACGTTGTAGGCGTCGTCGAAGGTCATGCGGACCTCGACGGGCTGGGTTTTGAGGATCCGCCTCCGGTTGCGGCGCTCGCTGGGACTGTTCTCAGTCATCTCCATACAGTTCGGCAAACTGCACCGATCTGATTAGGGTAGATTCATGATTCAGCCCCGGTTTAATCTGGCGGGACTCGCGCCGGCTGGACCCGGGTCCCGCCTGGCAGGCTACTGCTTTTCCGTGGGCACCTTGGCGCCGGCCGCACCAAAGTAAGTCTCGTCCAACACCGGCTTGCCGGTGGCCTTGATGGCTTCCATCGCCTTCTGGGCGGATTCGGACTGCAGGCGACGCTCGATTTCGGGCTTCACTTCGTCGAAAGGCTTCGCTCCGCGCTCCTGCACCTGGATCAGGTGGTAGCCGAACTGGGTCTTCACCGGCTGGCTCAGCTCACCGATGGGCAGGGAGAAGACGGCTTGGTCGAACTGGGGCACCATCTTGCCTTTGCCGAACGCTCCGCCCAGGTCGCCGCCCATGGCGCCGCTGCCGGTGTCGTCCGATTCCGCCTTGGCGAGCGTCGCGAAGTCCTCGCCCTTGGCGATCTTCTCGCGGATTTCGTTGGTCTTGGCCAGCGCTTCTTCCTCCGTCAGGTCCTTCTGGTCCTTCTTGAGGGGGACGCGGGAGCCCTTGAAACGAATGAGGATGTGGCGCGCCTTGGCACTGGCGAACTCGTCTTTATGGGACTCGAACCAGGTTTTCTCGGCGGCTTCGGTCGGCTTGTTCTGCTCAAGCAACTGCTGATAGAGGTTGGACGCCAGGAAACCCTCGGTCTGCAACTGGAGCTGCAGCTTCACGGCCGGCTTCTCGTCGATCTTGAGCTTGCGCGCCTCGGCGGCGTAGACGTAGATCTCGCCCAACTGCTCGGCCAGCTTGCGGCGCGCTTCCGGCGTGTTGCCGCCCAACTGATTCTTGAGGTTGGCGGGAAGGTTCGCCATCATGTCGTCGAACTGCGCCTTCGTCATCTTCTTCGCACCGGCGGAGAAAACGATCGGATCAGCGCCGGCCGGCTTCGCGGCGGCAGTGGGAGCGGCAGCGGGCTTTGCGGGAGCCGCGGCCGGAGTGGCGGCCGGTTTTGCGGCAGCCGGCTTGGCCGGAGATGCCTGTGTCGGCGCCTGCTTCGCGGGGGCGGCGGCAGGTGCCTGCGCCCATACGGCGCCGCCAAGCATCACAATAAGGAGAACTCGCATATTCCTCATGGTAACCCGCCCATCCGCCAAAGCAGAGAGAACCCCGTCGCGCCTCAAGGGCGATGGGCCGAAGAAGCCGACAAGCTGGAAGGCTGTCTGGCCCGATGTCAAAGAACTGATGAAGCCCCGGCGGAATCAACTGCTGCTGGGCTTGGCCCTCATCATCGTCAGCCGCTGCGCCGGGTTGGTGCTGCCCAGTTCCACCAAGTATCTGGTCGACGACATCATCGGGAAACACAAGCCGGAGCTGCTCACTCCGCTCATCCTGGCCGTGCTGGCGGCCACCACCATCCAGGGCGTAACCTCCTTTTGGCTCACACAGTTACTGTCCAAGTCAGCGCAGAAACTGATCGCCGAACTGCGCTGCAAAGTGCAGTCGCATGTCGGCCGCCTGCCCGTCACCTATTTCGACACGAACAAGAGCGGCCAGCTCGTTTCCCGCATCATGAACGACGTCGAAGGCGTCCGCAATCTGGTGGGCACGGGTCTGGTGGAATTCGTCGGCGGACTGCTGACCGCGTTCCTGGCATTCTTCATGCTGCTGCGCATCAGCCCACTGCTCACCGGATTGGCGCTGGCCGTGGTGCTCACTTTTTCGCTGGTCCTGCAGCGCGCCTTCAAGACTCTTCGCCCTATCTTTCGGGAGCGTGGCAAGATCACCGCCGAGGTTACTGGCCGGCTGACTGAGTCACTGGGCGGCATCCGCGTGATCAAGGGGTACCACGCCGAAGAGCGGGAAGAGAACGTCTTCCGGGCCGGCGCGCAGCGGATCCTGGACAATGTACTGCAGTCACTCACCGGCGTCTCCATCATGAGCCTGTCGGCCACGGTCCTCCTGGGACTGGTCGGCGCGCTGGTCATGTTCGTCGGCGGCCGGCAGATCCTGAACGGCACCCTCACCCTGGGCGGCTTCGTCACCTTTACGGCCTTCCTCGCCATCCTGGTCGCCCCGGTCTTCCAGATCGTCGGCATCGGGACCCAGTTGACTGAAGCTCTGGCCGGTTTGGAACGAACCCGCGAGATCCTCAACGAGCAAGCGGAGGATGCCGACCCCAGGCGCACTGCCGTGATGGGCCCCATCCGTGGCGATGTCCTGTTTGAGGATGTCCACTTCTCTTATGAGGAAGGCAAGGAAGTCCTGCACGGCGTCAGCTTCCATGCGCCGCCTGGAACGGTGACCGCCCTGGTCGGTTCCTCCGGATCCGGCAAGTCCACGACCATCGGCTTGATCTCCGCCTTCCACGCCCCGACCACGGGCACGGTGTTGGTCGACGGCCAGGATCTCTCGAAGGTCCGGCTTTCCAGCTACCGCACCCAGTTGGGCGTCGTGCTGCAGGAGACGTTCCTGTTCGACGGGACGATCCGGGAGAATGTCGCCTTTGCCCGTCCGCATGCGACCGAGGCCGAGATCATGGAAGCCTGCCGCATCGCCCGCGTCGACGAGTTCGCTGAACGCTTCCCCGAAGGCTACGCGACCGTCGTGGGGGAACGTGGTGTCAAGCTCAGCGGCGGCCAGAAACAGCGTGTCTCCATCGCCCGGGCGATCCTGGCCGATCCGCGGATCCTCATCCTCGACGAAGCCACTTCCAGCCTGGACAGCGAGACCGAAGCGCTGATTCAGCACGGGCTGGGCTACCTGATGCAGGGCCGTACGACGTTTGTCATCGCGCACCGCCTGTCGACCATCCGGCGCGCCGACCAGATCCTGGTGATGGAAGATGGCCTGCTGGTGGAGAAGGGCGCGCACCACGAGTTGTATGCCAATCGCGGGCGCTACTACGACCTCTACACGCGGCAGCACGGCATCGAAACCAACCTGTTTCTGGCGCCTGGCGAAGGGGACACCTTCGACGAACCACAGCCCGCCAAATAGCCGCGTCACCGGCCTGCGAGTCCTTCTACAATGAGCAGGTATGTTGCCTGACTATGAGAAGCTCGGCGCCTTCTACCTCGGCCGTTTGAAGGACACAGACCAGACCCTGTTGTATGACAGCAAGGACCTCACGACACATGCCGTGTGCGTGGGGATGACCGGCTCCGGCAAAACCGGTCTGTGCCTGGGCCTGCTGGAAGAGGCGGCGATCGACGGGATTCCGGCCCTGGTGATCGACCCCAAAGGCGACCTGGCGAACCTGCTGCTGACGTTTCCCAATCTGGCGGCGCAGGATTTCGAGCCCTGGGTGAACCCGGACGAGGCGCGCAACAAGGGGCTGGATGTGCCCGCGTTCGCCGCCGCCGAAGCCGCGAAGTGGAGCAAGGGCCTGGCCCAGTGGGGGCAGGACGGCGCGCGCATCGAACGGTTGCGCGAGGCCTGCGATTTCGCGGTCTATACGCCGGGCTCTGATGCCGGCATCCCCGTCTCCATCCTCAAGTCGTTCGACGCTCCGTCCCAGGCGATCCTGGACGATCGCGAAGCGCTGCGCGACCGCGTGAGCTCCACGGCCACCTCGCTGCTGGCGCTGGCCGGCATCGATGCGGATCCGGTGCAGTCGCGCGAGCACATCCTGTTGTCCACGATTCTGGACACGGCCTGGCGGGCCGGCACGAGTCTCGACCTCGCCGCGATCATCGGGCAGATCCAGAAACCGCCGTTCCAACGAGTCGGCGTTCTCGACCTGGACTCCTTCTATCCTGCGAAAGAGCGGTTTGGCCTGGCCATGGCGCTCAACAACCTGCTGGCCTCGCCCGGGTTTGAGGCATGGCTCAGCGGCGATCCGCTCGACATCGACGCCATGCTCTGGACGCCTAAGGGCAAGCCGCGCATCAGCATCTTCTCGATTGCGCACCTCAGCGATACGGAGCGCATGTTCTTCGTCTCGCTGCTGCTCAACCAGACATTGTCGTGGGTGCGCAGCCAGTCGGGTACGTCGTCCCTTCGCGCCCTGCTGTATATGGACGAGATCTTCGGCTACTTCCCGCCCATCGCCAACCCGCCCTCCAAGAAGCCACTGCTGACGCTGTTGAAGCAGGCGCGCGCGTTCGGGCTTGGCGTAGTGCTGGCTACGCAGAACCCGGTCGACCTGGATTATAAGGGCCTGGGCAACACCGGCACCTGGTTCATCGGACGGCTGCAAACGGAACGCGACAAGGCTCGTGTTTTGGAAGGCCTGGAGGGCGCCGCGGCGTCGGCTGGCGCGAAGTTTGACCGGGGCGAGATGGAGCAGATCCTGGCCGGCCTCGGGAACCGCGTCTTCCTCATGAACAACGTGCACGAGGACGCGCCCGTGTTGTTCCAGACGAGGTGGACACTCTCCTACCTGCGTGGGCCGCTGGCCCGGCCCGAGATCAAACGGCTGATGCAGGGCGCGCTCCGGGCGGAGGCCGCGGTTGCCGATGACGCCGCCGTCGCGGCCGCGCCCGGCGAGTCGTCGACGGTACCCGTCCTGCCTCCCGATGTCAGCCAGTTGTTCGTGCCGCTGAAGGGCTCAGTGCTCTGCTACGAGCCGCGGATCCTGGGCGCCGCGCGCGTGCAGTTTGCCGACGCGAAACTGGGCGTCGATGAGGTACGCGATTGCCTCTACGCCTGCCCCATCACGGAGGAAGCGATTCCGGTCGACTGGCCGCAGGCCGAGGCCTTGGATGTTCCACTGAACGACTTGGAAAAGACGCCTACCGACGGAGCGTCGTTCGCGGAACTGCCCGCAATCGCGGCGCGTGGGAAGAACTATGCCATCTGGCAGAAGTCCTTCGCGACCTGGCTGTTCCAGAACCAGTCGCTGGAGCTGCTGCGGAGCCCGTCGACCGGCGAAGTCTCGCGCATCGGGGAGGCGGAGCGCGACTTCCGGCTGCGCATCCAGCAATCGGCTCGCGAAGCCCGGGATGAGCAGGTTCAGGATCTGCGGGCCCGCTATGCGCCGAAGCTCCAAACGCTGAACGACCGCCTGCAGCGCGCGCAGTTGAAGCTCGAACAGGAGAAGGCGCAGGCGACCTCGCAGACGCTGAGTTCCGTGCTGTCCATCGGTACCTCGATCCTCGGCGCGTTCATGGGCCGCAAAACGATCAGCACCGCCAACATCAACCGCATCGGCACGGCCGCGCGGGCAGCGACCAAGATCGGCAAGGAGCGCGGAGACGTCGGCCTGGCGAATGACACGGTCGAGAACGTGCAGGTCCAGATGCAGGAGCTGAACCAGCAACTGGCCGACGAGATCGCAACCATCCCCGAAGTGGGTAACGAAGAGTTCGGCACCATCACGGTAAAGCCGAAGAAGACCGGCATCCAGGTCCAGTTGGTGTCGCTGATCTGGATGTAGCGGGCCTGCGGGCGGGGCTTTTAGTTGAAGCCCTTCGGATAGACCGAGCTCAACGGCAGGTAGCGGAAATCGCCGCGCTTCCAGCCGAGAACCAGGATGTTCACATACTCGTTCCAGTTCTTGTCCGGCCGGTAAGGGTTCATCTGCCGCCCGGCGGACTCGTCTTCGAGCTGCGCTTCCGTGACGCAGAGCATCCACAGCGCGAAGGTCAGATTGGAGACAGAGGCAGCCACGTTGAGGTTCTTCAGGACCAGCGAGATGGCCTGTCCCTTGGCGTAGTTGAGCATCGCGGTGACCAGCTTGCCCTGCAGGCTCAGCCGGCTGTCGATCAGGTTCAGTATCTTGTCGCGCACCTCGACGCTGTAGGTGGTCTTCAGGAACAAGGACAGGGTCTTCAGATCCTCCTGGATCTGCGCCTCGGTTCGCGCAAATTTCACGACGGACATGGCTTGGGTTCCTCCTGGCGGGCCGGCTTCCACGGCCCTTGCTCGCCAGTAGAGGACAAGTCGGTCTGAAATGCAAGCGGGTTCAGAATTTCCACTTGAAAGTCAGTTGCAGATTGCGCGTTCTTGCCCTATATTAACTAAAAGATCTGCAATTGACTTGCAACTTAGGCATATCTGAGGCGGACGAGGAGAGTTCGCGGAAGAGAGCCGGGTCTGGATGCTTCACTCTTGGCCGAGGGGCGCCCAAACCCGGAAGATCGACAACCTGTCAGGGCCGGCGACCTCGTCCGATTATAGGCGCGCCGGTTCCTCACTTCAAAGCATGGCGGCCAAAGATGGCTGCACAGAGAGGGACACATGCGTATCAAGATCAAGCGCCGCACCGCGCCGCGGCGCAATTACGCCCAGGGATGGCCTGTCGCCTACCGCTGGCTGGCGACCGGTGTGCTGGTGGCTTACACAGCCGTTGGCAGCAGTGTGGTCGCCAACGCGCAGACCGGCTCTTCCGCCCCTGCGCCGGCCGCGCAGGCGCTTTCGTTGGAAGTCAGGCGGTATGACATTCCGGCGGGCACGTTGGGCGAGGTGCTGGCGGCACTCGAGACTGCAAGTGGTTTGCAATTTGAGATTCGCAAGTCCGGAATCAGGGACCTGGCGTCGCCGGGCGTCTCGGGGCTCTACACGCTGCAGCAGGCGTTGCAGCAGGCGCTGAAAGGGACCCGGGTCGTATTCACCAATGCCCGCACGGGCGTGGTGGCGTTGGACCTGGAAGGCGTCAACTCCTCACTGGAAGTGCAGGAGAAGGTCCAGATGACTTCGCCGCACTACACGGAGCCGCTGCGCAATACGCCGCAAACAATCACGGTGATCCCGAAGGAGTTGATTGAGCAGCAGGGCGCCACAACGCTGCGAGACGTGCTGCGCAACGTGCCCGGGTTGACCATGACGGCGGGCGAGGGCGGTACGCCGGCCGGCGACAACCTGAACCTGCGCGGCTTCAGCGCCCGCAACGACCTGTTTGTCGACGGGTCGCGCGACCTGGGTCCGCAGGCTCGCGATCCCTTCAATATGGAGCAGGTGGAAGTGGTGAAGGGACCCCAGTCGGCGTTCACCGGCCGCGGGTCAGCCGGCGGCTCCATCAACATGGTGAGCAAGGCGCCGGGATTGAAGCCCGTATACGGCGGCAGTGTCATGTTCGGTACAGATGGCACGAAGCGCTTCTCGGCCGACGTGAACACGCCCGTGCGGTTCCTGGGCGAGCGCACAGGCTTCCGGCTGAACCTGCTGTCGCACGACGGCGGAGTGGCCGGCCGCGACGTCGTCAACAACCAGCGTTGGGGCTTCGCGCCCTCGCTGGCATTCGGGCTGGGGTCGCCCACGCGATTGACGCTGAGCTACTACAAGCTGAAGCAGGACAACATCCCGGACTACGGCATCCCGTGGGTGCCGAACACGAACACGGTGTTGACAGGCTACCTGGACAAGCCCGCCCCGGTGCCGCGTGAGACCTTCTATGGCCTGCGGAACCGCGACTACGAGCGGTTGAATTCAGACATGGCGACGGTCCGCTTCGAGCACGACTTCAGCGACAACCTGTCGTTCCGCAACCAGTTCCGCTATGGCAAATCCAAGCGCGACTCGCTGGCCACGCCGCCCCGGTTCCTGAACACGACGTCGACCACCATCAACCGCGAGGCGCGCGCCTGGTACACCGAAGATGACATCTACGACAACCAGACCGATGTGCGCGGCACGGCGGCCACCGGTAAGGTGCGGCATGCTTACAACGCGGGGGTCGTGCTGACACACGAGGCGAACCTCCGCACGGCACGGACAGTGACGGGCACGTCGACCACGACGCTGCTGAATCCGAATGCGGAAGACCCGTTCACCGGGGTCTACACGAGCAGCCCCAACATTGGCGATGTGAAGGGCAACACGCAGGCCGTGTATGCCTTCGACACGCTGAAGTTCGGACGCAAGTGGGAGGCGAGCGGCGGGCTGCGCTGGGAGCGGTTCGACGTCGATGGCGTGAACACCACGCCGGCGGCGGTGACGCGTGTCGACAAGATGCTCTCGGGCCGCACGGGCCTGGTATTCAAGCCGGGCGAGCATGGCAGCCTCTACGCGTCCTATGGAACTTCGATGAACCCGTCGCTGGAAGGCCTGACGTATGGTGTTGCGAATACCTCGATCCAGCCCGAGAAGACTTACACGGTGGAGGGCGGGTCGAAGTGGGACCTCTTCGGCGAGCGGTTCTCACTGTCGGGCGCCGTGTTCCGGGTGGACAAGACGAATGCGCGCACGCCGGGCCTGAATCCGGACGATCCGCCGCAGGTGCTGCAGGGCACGCAACGCGTATCAGGCTTCGAGGGTGGTGTGTCTGGCAAGCTGACACGTAACCTGAGCCTGTTCGGCGCCTATACGTTCATGGATGCCGGGATCGTGAAGTCGAATACTCCGGCGGAAGTGGGCAGGGCGATCCAGAACGCTCCCAGGAATTCGTTCAACCTGTGGGCCAGCTACCGCTATCAGCGGTTGATGTTTGGAGGCGGCCCGCGCGTGGTGGGCAAGCGGTATGGCAACAACACGAACACGCGCTGGGTGGACAAGTACTGGACGCTGAACGCCTACGCGTCTTACGCCGTGAACCGCCACCTGGACCTGCGGCTGAACCTCAACAACCTGAACAATGCCTACTACTACGACCGCCTGGGCGGCGGCCACGTAGTGCCTGGTGCGGCGCGATCGGCCCTGGTCAGCTTCGGCATCCGGTTCTAGTCACGGGACACATCAATGCTGCTGCAGATCCCGGATGTACTGACGTCCGAGCAGGTGGCTTACTGCCGCCGCCTGCTCGATGAATCGAACTGGATTGACGGACGAGTGACGGCCGGGCCACAGTCCAGCCTGGTGAAGAACAACCAGCAACTGCCGGAGGATCATCCGGCGGCGCGGGAGATGGGCGACCTGATCCTGGCGGCGCTGGAGCGGAATCCGTTGTTCATGGCGGCGGCGCTGCCGGCGAGGGTGTTTCCGCCTTTGTTCAACCGCTACGCGGGCGGGCAGTCGTTCGGCAACCACGTGGATAACGCGATCCGGCAGGTGGGCGGAACGCCGCACCGGATCCGGACGGACCTGTCGGCGACGCTGTTTTTCGCAGGGCCCGAGGAATACGAGGGCGGGGAACTGGTGGTGGAGGATACCTACGGGGCGCACAGCGTCAAGCTGCCGCCGGGCCACCTGATCCTGTACCCCTCCACCAGCCTGCATCATGTCAGGCCGGTTACACAGGGATCACGCATCTGCTCGTTCTTCTGGATCCAGAGCATGGTGCGGGACGACGGCGAACGGACGCTGATGTTCGACCTGGACATGGCGATCCAAAGGCTATCGGAGGAGGCTCCGCAGCATCCTTCCGTCGTTGGCCTCACCGCCGTGTATCACAATCTGTTGCGCCGCTGGGCTGACGTGTAGAGGTTGTCATGACATTCCGTAAAACCCTCTTCTGGCTCCACCTGATCTCCGGTTGTGTGGCCGGAGCCATCGTACTGGTCATGTCCGTGACGGGCGTGCTGCTCACCTACGAGCGTCAGATGATCGACTGGTTCGACCGCGGACAGCTTGCGCCTTCGAAGCCGGGCGGCCAGGCGATGCCGCTGGAGACGCTGTTGGCGGCGCAGCCATCGGCGCCCACCACGGTGACGCTGCGGGCGGAGGCCGGCGCCCCGGTCCTGCTGGCCTATGGCCGCGAGGGCCTGGTCTATGTGGACCCACACACCGGCGCCGCGCTGGGCAAGGGGCATACGGGCGCCCGTAAGTTCTTCCAGTCGATGACCTCGTGGCATCGCTGGCTCGGGCAGGATGGCCCGGGGCGACAGACAGCGCGGGCGATCACGGGGGCGTGCAACCTGGCGTTCCTGTTCCTGGTGGTGAGCGGGCTGTACCTCTGGATGCCGCGGCGCTGGACCGGTGCGTCCGTGAGGGCCATCACGTGGTTCAACGGCAAGGCGACGGGCAAGGCGCGGGACTTCAACTGGCACAACGTGATCGGCTTCTGGTCGCTGGCGCCGCTGTTCTTCGTGGTGGCCAGCGGGGTGGTGATGTCTTATCCGTGGGCGAACGCGCTGGTCTACAAGATGACCGGCAGCGAGGCCCCGGTGGTTGGCGGCGGCCCGCCGCGCGAGGGGCGTCCTTCCAAACCATCCTACGCAGGGATTGACCGGGCGCTGGCAGCGGCCAAGAGGCTGGACCCGTCCTGGCGGATCCTGACAGTGCGTCTGACGGGGCCGCTGGCGGTGACGCTGGACCGGGCGGAACGCGGGCGGCCGGATCTACGGACCACCGTCACGATCGATCGGGCAACGGCCGAGGTGGTCAAGGTGGAGCGGTTCTCCGATCAGAATGCGGGCCGGCGGCTGCGCACGTGGCTGCGCTGGATCCACACCGGCGAGGCGGGCGGCGTGCTGGGCCAGACCGTCGCGGGCGTCGTGTCGCTGGGCGCCGTCTTCCTGGTATACACCGGCATCGCCCTGTCCCTGCGACGCTTCGTGGCCTGGCGCAGGCGGAGGGATCGGGAGCCGAAGCAGGCGGACAGAGCGGCGGCGGTCTCTTAGGCTGGCCTGCCGGGAATATTCCGGCCAGGGAAGAGGATCCCAATGGCTGGAGGTATTCTCTGTCCACACAGCCCGCAGTACATTCATCGTCTCTGCCGGCCCTTCCGGCTCCGGCCCTGGCCAGCGAGCCTTTAACCATTTCCGAGTTCCAGATCACGGATGGCGATCTGGCGGAGCGCACCGCGCAACGCACCAGCCTGGTTCTGCAGGTGAGCAAACCGATGGTTGTCGAGATCGGGCTCGCCGGCCGCTTTCGTACATGTTCGCTTGCCCCTGGCGACTTCTGTGTTGCACCGGCGGGGGCCAACGTACCCGCGGCGCGTTGGCTCGGCGAGCGGAGGATCGTCGTCACTGAACTGGCTCCGGCGCTGCTCCGATCCGTAGCGGATTCGATGGACCTGCCCTCATACGAGATCAGGGCGGACCAGGGGATCCGCGACCCGCGCATCAGTCATCTGCTCTTCGCCCTCACTGAGGAGTTGCTGCGCGGCAACTCCTCCGGCCGGGCCTATGTCGACAGCGTCGCCTGGGCGCTGGTCACGCGCCTGCTGCAGGGATACGCCGCGGCCCAGCCTGGCCGGCCGCAGCGCGGAGGCATGGCGCGTGCCGTGCTGAAGCGCGTCATGGAATTTGTGGAGACGCACCTCGACGAGGACCTGGGGCTCACGCGGCTCGCTTCCGTCTCCGGCTTGAGTGAAGACCACTTTGCGCGCGCCTTCCGCGAATCCACAGGCGTGCCGCCGCACCGGTTCCTGCTGCAGCGGCGCCTGGCCCGGGCCCAGGAGTTGCTGGAGTCTTCCGGGATGCCCATCGCCGACATCGCGCATGCGCTCGGCTTCAGTGACCAGAGCCATCTCACCAATATGTTTCGCCGCCACAGTGGCACCACGCCGGGCCAGGTCAGGGCCCGGGCGGCGAGATTGTCGATGGATGCCGGAATCCTGCAATGAGGCCGGGATTCTGCAATCAAGCGACCCGGCGTTGCCGGTAATCTCACACCAGTGGCCAGGGCGTGTCCGCTCTGGTAGAGAAAGGAAATGAGATGAAGTCGATGATTCAGAGCGGCACCTGGAGCC
This sequence comes from Paludibaculum fermentans, assembly GCF_051172195.1. Lineage (GTDB taxonomy): Bacteria > Acidobacteriota > Terriglobia > Bryobacterales > Bryobacteraceae > Paludibaculum > Paludibaculum fermentans_A. The sequence continues at coordinate 23,043 of NZ_JBPJAQ010000006.1, read as the reverse complement.
GCATTCGCACCTTGGCAGCGCTCATGTTGGGCGCCTTGCCTGTGGCCGTGATGGCCCAACCCAGTCCGGGCGTCTTCGGGCCTGGCCCGGGCTGCAATGTCTTTCCGGCGTCCGCCTCAGTGGGCGCCACGGTGGGTCTTTCGTACTTTGGGCCGCCGCCTTCTTCCACCAACCCGAGCCTGGTGGGGCCGGTGCAACTGCTCAAGTCCGGTGTGGTCGACGAGAAGGCCGGCACCATCACGCTGCCGCTCTACCGCGGCACTCTCAATGGCAGCAACAAGCCTGTCTGGTTCATCCTCACTGATGTCAACGACGCGCAGGTTGCCGACTTCCTGGGCATCAACTATTCGGCCAAGCTGAACTTCACGGCCAACGGCGCCCGGAACGCCTGGTTCGACGCCGCGAACAACGTCGTGTTCGATCGCGGGACGGTGGACTTCACTCCGGCCCGCAAGGTGGTGGCCGGTTCCGCGGCAGCGCCATTCCCGCCGTCCGCGGCGGAGCCCGGGTCTGTCGGCGACGACGATTACAGCCCTCTCATCAAGCTCGGCAACATCATCTACAACGCCCCGGTCGTCGCATTCGGGCTGGAGGCGGCCGACATCAACTTCCCGGCCGGCAACCCTGACTACACCAAGGTGCACGACGAAGTGCTCGCCATCGACACCACTGAGATGACCGTCACGCTGCAGCTCGTCAACGGCTTCTCCTTTGGCCGTCCGGTCTGGTATATCTCCACCGAAGCGAGCCTGGCGAACGTTGCCGCCATTGAAGGCGCCACCTTCGCGCCCCGCCTGCAGAAGCTGGTCACGGGCCGGGACGACAGCTTCAGCAGCCCGGTGGAGCGGATCTTCATCGCGGTCAACGGACCTTCCGAGGACGGCTGCGCGAACCCCATGCGCCAGGGCCTGTACGCCGCGCTCACGGATGGGTACCGGCCGAACAACGTCTTTGGCGGCATTCCGACCATCGCGCCCGACTACAGCCCGCTGTGGAACGGCAACCTCTACGAATGGACCCAGCCGGCGGTTGCCCGCGGCTATCGCGGCCAACTGCGGGAGGAGTTCCAGATCCTCACCTACGTGCAGGACGGGCTGCTGACCGGGCCAGGCGGCTCCAAGTTTGGAGACAGCCAGTTCATCGTGAACTGCCCTCCGGTGCAGCGGTTGAACTAGTGCCAGTCAAGGGGAGGGAGCTTCGTCAGCTCCCCCGCACCTTCACATAGCGTTCGTAGGCCTGATCCCAGGCGGCGTCGGGCTGGCCTTCGTAGGTCTCGAGTTCGAAGGAGTTGCGGACGACTTCGCGCAGTTCCTTCAGGTCCTTCACCTCTCCGGCGCCCATGGCCTGGACGAGGACGTTGCCGGCCGCGGTTGCTTCCGTGGGACCGGCGATGACGGTGCGGCCAGTGGCCGAGGCTACGAACTGGTTCAGCAGCGTGTTCCTTGAGCCGCCGCCGACGATGTGGATGACCTCGATGCGGTGGCCGACTAATGATTCCAGGCTCTCGAGCACCTGGCGGTAGCGGAAGGCGAGGCTCTCGAGGCAGACGCGGACAAAGCCGCCGAGGCCTTCGGGCACGTTCTGGCCGGTCTTGCGGCAGTAGGCGGCGATGCGTTCCGGCATGTGGCCCGGCTCCAGGAACTGGTCGGGATCGAGGACGGCGGCAAAGGGTGCAGCCTCGGCGGCCAGCTTCGTGAGCTCGGGATAGCTGTAGTCCTGGCCTTCGAGCAGCCAGGCGCGGCGGCACTCCTGGACAAGCCACAGTCCGGCGATGTTCTTCAGCAGGCGGGTCTTGCCTTCGACGCCGATCTCGTTGGTGAGCGTCAATTCCAGGGCCTTGGGCGTCACAATGGGCTCGTCGATCTCGACACCCATGAGAGACCAGGTGCCGGAGCTGATGTAGCACCAGGGGCGGTCGCCGGTGGCGGGCACCGCGGCTACGGCGGCGGCTGTGTCGTGACCGGCGGTGGCGAAGACCGGGGTCTCGCCCAGGCCGCAGGTGTCCTGGAGGTCATCGAGCAGGGTGCCCAACCGTGTGCCGGGCGGGACGATATCGCCCAGGATGTGGGTGGGCAGGCCGAGGGTCTCGAGCAGTTCCGTGGACCAGCGGCGCAGGGTGGGGTTGTAGAACTGGGAGGTGCTGGCGATGGTCAGCTCATTCTTCTTCGAGCCGCAGAGCCAGTAGCTGAGGAGGTCCGGCATGAAGAGGAGCTTCTCGGCGGAGCGCAGGCCGGGGGAGCCGGCGAGCTTGGCGGCATAGAGCTGGTAGAGCGAGTTGAGGGCCATGAACTGCAGGCCGGTCTGCTCGAAGATGTTCTCCTTGCCGGCGGCGGCGAGGGCGGCGTCGTAGGCGGCGTTGTTGCGCGGATCGCGGTAGTGGCGGGGGTTGACCACGAGTTCGCCGTTGGCGTCGAGCAGGCCGTAGTCGACGCCCCAGGTATCGACGGCGATGCCGTCGAGCTTCAGGTTGCGTTCGCGGCCGGCCTTGCGCAGTCCTTCGCGGATGTCGCGGAAGAGGCGGAAGGCGTCCCAGTACATGCCGTCGGGCAGGCGGACGGGCTCGTTCAGGAAGCGGTGCAACTCTTCGAGTTGGAGGCGGCCGGCGGCGAGCGTGCCGAGCATGGCGCGACCGCTTTCGGCGCCGAGGTCGATTGCGACGTAGTGGCTCATAGCGTGAAGTCGTAGATCAGTTTGCCGACACCGTCGGAGTACTCATGCAGCATCTCGAAGCCGTGCTGCGCCTGTGATAAGGGCAGGACGTGGGTGATGAGGCTGGTGGGGATGCGGCCACCGGCCAGCAGGGCTCCGGCGGCTCGGCCCTTGTGGTTGGAGCGCTTCATGACCTGGATGTTGAGCTCCTTGGACATTGCCGTATGGAGGTCGACATCGAACTGCATGGGCACCGGGATGCCGATGAGGACGAAGCGGCCGCCATCGCGAGCGCATTGGATGCCGAGGTTGATGGTGCGCGGATCGCCGGCGGCATCGAAGACGATGTCGACGCCGCGGCCGTGGGTCTTCTCCATGACGGCGTCGCGGAAGTCGCCGTCGTTCAGGTTGAGAGCGACATCGGCGCCCATGGCCCTGGCCAGTTCGAGGCGGTGGGGGACGCGGTCGCAGGCCAGCACCATTTCGGCGCCCGCCTGTTTGGCCATGGCGATGCCGAGCAGGCCGATGGAGCCGGTGCCCATGACGGCCACGGTGTCGCCGAGGCGGACGGGCGCGAGTTCGTAAGTATGGACCCAGACGGCCACCGGTTCCATGAGCGTGGCCTGGTGCCAGGTGAGGGAGTCGGGGATGGGGTCGGCGTTATGGGCCGGTACGACGCAGTAGTCGCGGAGGCAGCCCTGCTCCTCCGGGCCGCCCATGAATTTGGAGGTGCGGCAGAGGTTGTGGCGGCCGGCGATGCAGTGTTCGCAGTGGCCGCAGGTGATGGAGGGTTCCAGGCTGACGCGGTCGCCGACCTTGTAGCCGTGGACTCCGGTGCCCACCTCGACCACTTCGCCGACGGGCTCGTGTCCGAGCACCTGGGGGTACTTGGCCTGGCCGGCGTGGATACGGCCTTCGGCCCACCAGTGGAGATCGGAGCCGCAGAGACCAACGGCCCGCATCTTGACGAGAAGTTCGCCGGAACGCGGGCCGTCGGGGAGAGGTGCTTCGATGAGTTCGAGACGCTTCGGGGCGACAAGTGGAACGCTTCGCATGAAGCGACCAGAATATCTCAGTCGACTGCTTTAGCGGTAAGGACCAGGATGAAGGCGTTGCCGGAGCGATCGACCTTGGATTTGCCGACGACCACCTTTTGTCCTTCGCGGATGTCGAGGTCGGTGCTGAAGCCGACTTCGGTGTAGTTCCAATTCGGGGTGACGATGGGGGTGGCGCCCTGGCCTGACTGGAAGGACTGGGTCCCACCGGAGACATAGGGGATTCGGAGTCCAAAGCGGAAGCCATCAATGCGGAGGACATTGCCTTTGGGGCTAGTCTGGGCGGTAGTGGCCTTGAGTTTCATCTGATAGGTCCAGGGGGCGGAGGGGAGATTGGGGTCGACCATGCCGGCATTGCCGCTGGAATCCGAGGTCTGGCCTTCGCGGACGCGGAGAACGGCGGTGTCCATGAGCCGGTAGTCGCTGTAGCCGAAGACGGCCTTCAGTTGCTTGACGACGCCATCGAGTTCGGATGGAACCGCGTCGCCGACCGTGCCTGTCTTGCCGGCGAGGACCATGTAGGCGACGACCTCGATATTGCGGGGCGCCCCGGTGGGGCTTTCGCCGCGCGGCACGTCGAAGCGTTTGATCAACTCTTCAGCGGCCAGGAGGTCGTTGGCTTCGTAGGAGCCGACGCTGATGGCCTTGAGCGCCACGTTCTCAATGACGCGCGTGTCGCGGTCGCGCATGACTCCCTGCACCAGCCGGGCGAGGGCCTGGGCGTCGGCATTCCTGATATCGAAGACCTTCTGCTGCCACTTGCGGTCCTGTGCGGCCAGGAGTCCGGTGAGGATCAGGGTCATTACTAATAGCTGCGCAAATAACTTCTTCATCGTTCTGCTCCTTTAGAATTCATCGCCCACAGGATGACCACGTCGGGGTCGTCCGTGATGAGCTTCACAAACTGGGTTTCTCCGGGCGCGGCGGGCACGGGCTGAGCTGCGGCGGGTGTGGTTCGGGGTTGGGCTTTCGCTGCCCGGGCCATCACTCTCTTTACTGGCGGCGCCGGAATGGTTGCCGGGCGCGGGTCGAGTTTCGGCGGGGCGGGCGCCTTGGCGATGAGCGGCGGCGGCGCTACCGGCTTCGATTCAAACGGGATTACCACTGCCAGCACCAGCGCTGCGGCGGCCGCGGGGGCTAGTGCCCAGAGCCACCACTTGCGCCGGGCCGGTTTTCCCACTTCGGCCAGCACCCGCGCCCGCACTGCTTCGGCTGCCCCGAGAGGCAATTCCTCATCCTTTAGATCGCGCAATGCCAGATCGAGGTCGTCGTCCGTCCAGCTCATCGCATTCTCCTCTCCACAAAGGCCTTCAGCTTGCCTTTGGCTGTTGAGACCTGGCTGCGCACGGTGACTTCCGTGGTACCCAGGATCGCGGCGACTTCCGCCGTATCGAGCCCTTCGATCTCGCGCAGGATGACGGCGGCCCGTTCCCTTTCGGCGAGCACCTTGAGGCCCTCGGCCATGAGGCGCCGGCGTTCGGCCTGCTCCAGATCGGTCTGTTGGGCCGCGGCGACCGGCGGTTCCCAATCGATGGGTTCCATGGGCCTGCGGCTTCGCAAGTGATCGAAACAGGCGTTCATGGTGGTCCGGTAGAGCCAACTGGTGAGGCCGCGTTCCTCCTCGATCTGGTGGAAATGTTTGTAGAGCCGCAGGAACACCTCCTGAGAGAGGTCCTGGGCGTCTTCCAGGCGGCCGAGCATGCGCAGGGCGACGCGGAGCACCATGCGCTCGTGCCGGAGCATGAGCTGCTCGAAGGCAGCGGTCCGGTCCGCGCGTTGCCAGGCCATCGAAAGCTGAAGTCCTTCCAAATCCACTCGCCTTGTTATACGCGAGCGACTGGCGAAGCGTTGAGAGGAAAAATTGCAGAGGCGGCGGGTTTGTATGCCGGCGGCGGCGATTGTCCTGGGGTGTGGAGGGGCTGGGCTGGCGATGCTGGTGAAAAGGCGTTTTGATTCAGCGGTATCGGAGGGGGTGGAGGATTGGATGAGGCTGATGGCGTCCTGATGGACGGAGTTGGCTTTGACTGTTCGGGGGGAGTGGATTGTGGGGGCTGAGGTGGGTGCGGCGGATGAGGGGTGCGTTGGGTTTGATGCCTCGGGGAGAGTGGATTGCTGGTGGGTAGCCTGGGGCTTACGCTTGGGGACTGGGAGGTAGGCCGGCGCGGTCGTTGGGTTTGATGCCTCGGGGAGAGTGGATTTTGGGGAGGTGGCCGGGCGCTTGCGCTCGGGGACTGGGAGGGAGGTGGTCGTTGGGTTTGATGCCTCTGGGCGAGTGGATTGGGATGAGTCAGCCCGTCGCTGACGCTCGGGGACTGGGGCGGGGCTCGGGGTCTTGGGTTGTTGGGATGGGTCGGTTGGGGATTCCTGGGGGGCTATCCGCTCGCTTACGCTCACGGCTCCGTTTGTTCTCAGGGCTCCGTTTAGGCGCACGGCTCCGTTCGTTCCAGCCTGATTCGATCCCGTTCGTCCTTTCATATATCTCCTTGGCCGGGATTGTAGTGGACGAAGTCCTAGGAAGTGGTTGCCGGCGTGGATGTCGCTGCATCGGTAAGATATTGCGAAATAATCGGTTAGGGGCCATCTGTGTTTATTCTGAAAGCGCGTGACCGGGTTTGAGTGAGAGCGGATTCCGGGGAGAAACGGCTGGCCAGTCCGGGTGCCGCGTACCAGCGGCCAGCAGGTGGGCAGACTTCTTGTGGCCGCAGCCTGAACCTAAGAATCATCATCTGCGTACCATTGATTGGATGGCGAACAGAGATTGGATGCAGAACCGAACTGCCATCGTCGTGTGGGCGATGGGTATCTCTCTGTTGCCCTGCGCGAATCGCAATCTGTTGGGAGCGGGTCACGAACCGCAAGCCCGCTTCGTCCTCTCTCCGAATCCAGCGCTGATGGATGAGCGGGTGACGATCCAGGTGGCGGGGTTGCCTCCAGATCGCGAGGTGGTGATTCGTGCGCGGTCGAAGGATCAGAGTGATTGCTGGTGGTCCAGTTCCGCGCGGTTTCGCACTCGACAGGATGGGTCGATCGACGTTTCCGCACAAGCGCCGGTTTCGGGCTCCTACCGAGGCGTGGACGCCATGGGCCTCTTCTGGTCGATGGAGCCTGACCGATCCAAGCGGCCGCCGGTTGCGTTCTTCTCCGTTGTGGACTTGTTCAAACCACTGGTTACCGAACTGGAGGTTGTGTCCGATTCTCGCGTACTCGGAACTGCTCAACTGCTGCGTCATTTCGCACGGACGGGTGTTCGCGCAGCCCCTTTCCGGAATAACGGCACGGCCGGCATCCTATACGAGCCTGGCGATGCCCGAAAGCACCGCGGGATCATTCTCCTCGGCGGCTCGGAAGGTGGGTTTCCGTCGCCTGGCGGGCCGATGCTGGCGTCGCGCGGATTTGTCGTTTTGGCGCTTGCCTACTTTGGCGCGGCTGAGCTGCCGCCAGCTATGCAGCGAATTCCGATGGAGTACTTCGGACGCGCGCTTCATGCCATGCTGGCCTTGCCTGCGCTTGAGCGTGGCGGTGTGACTCTCGTTGGGGCTTCCCGAGGCGCGGAAGCCGCCCTGATCGTGGCCTCGATGTACCCGGAGGTCAACGGTGTGGTCGGGATTTCCTCCAGTCACGTGCGTTGGGAAGGTGCGACGGCCAGCATGCTGCCAGGAGGGCCTGCCTGGACCAACGCCGGTGTGCCCCTGCCCTATATTCCAGTGCACATTGGTCCTGGTTTCGCGGCGCGCGCGGTATGGAGCAGGATCCGCGGGTCGGCGCTCTCGTTGGAGCCCATGTTTGTTGACAGCCTGAGCCGCAATCGCGCAGAAGATGTGCAAATTGCGGTTGAGAGAATCCGTGGCCCCGTGCTGCTGGCTTCCGGCTCTGACGATAAAAAGTGGCCGTCCGCCTGGATGTCCAAGCGTGCGATGGATCGACTCCAGCGAAACCGTCATCCGTACTCCGACGACCACATCTCGTACGAAGGGGCAGGTCATTGGATCCCTTCGGCCTACCTGCCGACCGGCGGCCTACGCGGCAGTATGGCGGATGAGATTGGCGGCACTCCGGAAGCAACAGCTTCCGTACAGTCGAAATGGTGGCCGAGAATGCTGCAATTTCTTGCGGCGATCCCTTCACCGTGAGACTTGCCGGGCAATTCCGATAGGTTGAATGTGGACTACGGAGTACGTTGCGAGCGACGTGTGGGGCTGGTGAGGCTTGGCATGTTCTGGCGTCCAAACAAGTTGCTGGCTGATGAGAGCAATAGCAGACTACGGGACTGCTGGCGCTCCAGCGCTAGATGGTTAGGGCATTGGGTAGTAAGTCTTTAGTTTTCTGTGGTGTGCGGGAAGGTGCACTTCAGGCCGTCCCGCGTTTCTACTGTGCGTGCTTCGTTGCTTCAATGCTGCGGATCGCCGCAATCAGGTCTTCTTGGTACATGTCGAGCTCCGGATCTCGGGCCAGAAGCTTAAGGGCCGGGACACCAGCAAGGCTTTTCAGTTTTACGATCACGCGCGCGCACGAGATCGCGGCCAAATCCACGCCGGTGAGTCGGGGGCGTCCTCCACCGATGCTTCCGCTTAGCGTAGTGAGGCTCTGGTAGCCCGGTTCACCTTTTGCGCGCTCCACGTTGTTGATGAATCGTGTGATCTCCGGGACCGCAGCTTCGCCGATTTCAAACAAGCGCTGCTCCAACGCACTCCGCTCGGGCGGTGATGGTCGCGCCATCAAATCTGAGATTATGCTCTTTGCCTCCGCAGCGGCTTTCGACGACTTTGCTGGCGCGGCAGGGCTACTCGCTCGCGAGGTGTTCCTGCCTTGTGTCACTTGCCCTGGAATTGTAACCCCGGAGAAGATGAGAATGCCAAGAATAAGTAGGTGGCGTAATTGGCGCATTTTGTCCTTTCTAAAATCCACCTAGAAGGCCGATTCCGGCCCAGTAATAGGGGAGTGGTTGCAGGCGGCGCACTTTGAGTTGAGCCGCACGAAGCGATTGCGATAATCGGGCCGGATGTTCGGAATGGGACAGCTCAGCCGCACTCTGGTAGAAGGCGACAAGCAGTTCCATGCTCTCCCTCTCCGGGATTTCCCAAAGTGCGCCTGCGACATTGCCAGCACCGGCATGCATAAACGCTTGAGCCAAGCTCCGAAGACTATCGCCACGGAATTCGCGGCCTCGCGCCGAGGAGCAGGAACTTAGGTACAGGAAATCGACAGCAAGATGGAGATCGTAGATATCCTCTATGCGGAGGCAAGGATTTTCGGCTGGTCGCCCGTCTGCCGTGAATGTGGACAGTTGGATGAATCCCTGATCCGGATCGTTCTGATCTACGACGGCGTGCGTCGACACGACTATGTGCTGAAACGGCGCCATCAAAGTCTCCGACAGGTTTTCTCGACTCACTTTGAACCCATCGAAGACAGAAACTGCGCTTTCGGGTAGAGATGCCGCAATTGATTTGGCTTTGGCAGCGGTGGAAGGAAGCAGCCTGCTAAAGGTGAGCCCAGCAGCGCATAGCGGCACCTTTCGCGCGGCCGCCGCCAGATTCCGTAGACGGGAATCGTCCTGTGCGAAGACAGGGTCGACGAACAACGCCACCCTGGGGGAAGGAGTTCCCACAGGTGGTTTCCGAGCCTGAAGAGCGAACGCGGACAGCCCGACAACGACTTCATGCGCATCCACCAGCGGTCGGAATCTGCCACCCTCTGGTATCGCCAGCGCTCCGAATGGGATTGATTGCAGCGCTCCATCCGGTACGACCGCAATGCGTGTAGCTCCTCTGATTTTTCCATAAACCGGACCAAGAACTAGTTGCGAGAGCGCTGATGAGGATCGTTCATATGCCTCCATTTGCTCCTGCTCCGAGGCTGCACCGCACGCATCAGAACCTCCAACGTCCTTTGAAGCACATGGCGCAATCTTCATGAAGGAGCGGACTCGGCCTTCAACTTCCTTTCTTCCTGGCAAACGGGCAACGGAGACACCGTCCGGAAGAATTGTCCACACGTAACCCCGTTCCTCGCCCAACCAGTATTCGAGGACTACCGAGCCCCTGTCAGGAAGCAATTGGGGTCCTGGCTGGAACCCCATCGCCGATCCCGAAAGAGGTGGAGGTTTTCGTCCTGTAAGAATCTGTCCCCGTATCATATCCAGGTTTTGCGCGAGGATAGTTGCTTCTTTCCTGGTAGAGTCGTCCTCCAGATCAGATTTTGAGGATTGATGTGCCCGAAGTTCCGCCAGTCTCGATCTCCCTTCCTCTAATCTCTGAACGAGCACCTTTGGCAGCGAGGCGGGACGCACGCGTGTCAAGGCGTCGAGCAACGATTGGCTGTAGAATGAGTCGACCAGCGCAAGTGCCCGCAACCCCTTCACACCAGCAGGACCATCCGCCTGTTTTTCCATGAGCAGATCAATCAGAAAATCAGCGTGGTGCACCTGCGCCGATACATAAGCGGAACGCTGCGCAGCGCCCGGCACATCAGAACGCAAGTCTCGCTCAATACTGATGGCCCGATCTGCGTCTTCCTCGGCAGCGTCCAGCCTGCCAAGAGCCTTCAAGGTCCGGGCGCGAAACACTAAGGTTGCGACGACATCCTGAGAGGATCGAGAAAAGTTGCTCCTCAGTTTCAAGGCCTCTTCGAGCGATGCGAGTGCCTCAGCGTACTGTCCCGAATGGTACTGTGCGCTCCCAATACAGTGTTGTGCGTAAGCCAACATTACGGGGTTGTTCAGATTCCTAAGCCGGTTTGCAGCCGATTTCAAGTCTAGAATCGATCTCGCCGGATTGTTTCTATACGTGGTCATCGCCAGCTCGATCTGGATTTGAGCATCGAGAAACGGCTCGATGTTCGCGTCGCTGTCAGCCTGAGCCGCCCGAAACGCCTCAACAGCTGCATCCCAGCGTTCGGCGTCTCGTAGGGCGGTAGCCAAATTCAACTCCAACCTGGCACGACGGACTCGGATATAGCGACTGTCGGTGCTACTGATCCTCTCTCGCGCCTGTTGGAGTAGCGAGATCTCGCGATCGTGCTGGCCGAGTTGCGCAAACATAAGTGCTTCTGATTCGAGAATGCCCACTTCCTCCATGACATCGCCGGTTCGTGGTGCAAGTTCCTTCAATCGATCCAGCAACTGAAAGTACTTGTTTCGCTGCGATGACTCTTCATAGAACCGCAGAAGGAACTTGCCTGAGGTGATCTCGCCGTGCAGGTCCTTGAGTGCGGCAAACCGGCGAGTGGAGTCCAAAAGTGTACTCTCGACCGATTCTGTCGCGCCAATCTCAAGCCGGCATCGCCCGAGCAAATAGCGTGCGAACGCCTGTCCAAACGGCTGGCGAAGACTGTCTGCCGCCGCCGCAAACTTCTCGATTTGGCTAGCTAGTTCAACGCTGTGCCCGTTCTCCGCCACAAGCCGCCACCACAAATGGAACGCATTGATTTCAAGGGCGACGCGGGGGGATGCCATCAATTCAAACGCGCTTTGAGACTCGTTCAGAAGCCGGTGCAGTTCTTGGCTTTGCTCTTTAGATCCTTGGAACTTGCTCGAAAGTACCTGTGCGGAGTACCAGCAATTGGCTCCATTCCGGATGGATCGTGCGCGTGCGGAAGCGGCGATCCGCTCGACGATCCGGATGGAGTATTTGGCCTCCTCCAGTTCGGGGCGGGGATTGCGGAGGAGAAGAAGTTCCACATGCTCGCCTGACTCGCTCGGGTTGGAGACGATGACATTTCTAACACCTGCGCTGTTTTCGACTCCCCCCGCCCAATGTTGCGCCTGCGTTCCAAATGATGGCCCGTATTGAACAATAGCCTGAACGTTCATGCCCTGATAGGCGATCTCGACGATGGCTACTTCACCCGCGCTCATTGCCAGACTGTATGAGTGTAGAGTGCAACGCGGAAGATGGCGTAATGGTGACGCCACTCGCGTAAGGACAGGCCCGGACAAATTCTGGATGCGTGCTGGTTCACAGCCACCTGTCGATTGTGCGACTGCTGAAATGCAGGCCGCAACACTAAGGAAAAGTGCAGACGTATGTAAATTGACGGACATTCTCTAGCTCCAGAACCACCATGAGTGAGATTTCCAATCTGCTGCCGGCCGGAGGGGGTTGGCTCGTGTGTAGGCAGAGGGTCGCATGGCCATCCACGATGGCAATGCCCGCCGCCAGCGGCCCCTTAATCTTTTTGTCCTCCACCGATACGCTTGCCTCTCGCACTCGCCGCGCTTTGGGAGGGAGGGCCAGCCGCAGTAGGATGTCGTACTTGCCCGAAGGCAGTTTCAGTACGCCAGCGCTCGTTCCCATAGATCCTGTGTATATGGGCAGTTCGACACTTGGGTACTCCGTCGTTCGGCCGAGTGGAATCTTCTCGGTTACCTGCACACCGCCCAGGCCGGGCAGTACATCGGGACCACCTGGGTCGTCAGGATGTTCTTGTGGTTTTGGAAGCTTCCGAAGAATAGCAGCCTGGAGCATTGGCCACCAGTCTCTGAAGTCTTGGTCCTGTTGCAGCTTCCTCAGAATGGGAACCACCTCTTCATCGCCGACCCGAATCAGCACGTTCGCAGCGGACAAAGCTGCTTGAACGGAAGTGGCTTTCTCTCTTTCGCCGGCCGATGCCTTTCGTTTCAGGAGCTCATCGATAAATTCGCGGACCGGATCGATTACGGCTTTACCGCGTCTCGCAAGGTTCTGTTCAGTCGTCGCCCGGTCTTCTTTGGATAGCTGACCTGCAAGTCGGCGCAATGCTGCCTTGATTGCTTCGGGCCGTGGCAGCTCTGTGGACTTCTGCCCTTGGGTGGCGGATACGATGTCTACCGTGAGCGCCCCAATGAGAAGTGTGTTAACGATGAGCAGGATTGATCGTTTCATATGTAGCCGTCAGGGACTCATAGTGGCGTGCCAAACGCGGAACGGTGTATTTCAACAGGAGGACAATGAGGCTCGGAAGCCATAGAGTCAAATACACCCTGAAAAGAACAAATAGAACGTAAGCGAGTGCGAAGGTACAGGCAGAAGCTGCCAGCGTTAACGACCAAGCGCGGACCAACCCGTAGTGCTCCTGCGACCATTCGATTGCGCAAAACAGAAGGAATGAGACGAGGATGCCGGCCCATTCGGAGGGGAAAAAAAGCGTCTTGGAAGTGAGCGCCTCGATGTAGTTGGCGTGAAGCACCACCCCTGGCATCGGCCCGGCGGGTGTCGGATGGAAGTCCTCACCACGCACGCTGCCCAGCAAGACAACAGAGGCTCTTCCGAGCTGATTAAGCACTGTCTTGTCAGGGCTGCAAGCCGCCCAATCTGAAGCGTAGGACTGCTCGGGTGTGCACCTTAACACGGAGCTAGCGGCCACCTCAAGGAACTCATTTCGTTGGTAGAGAATCGAATACGGTGGATCTGCCAGCTCATGGGACGGAAGTCCAGATCTTTCATCTTTGAAGAACCGTTCCGCGGCGATGTAGCTCAATGATTTTCGAACGCCCTCGTATTGTAGCTCCAGCCGGGCCGTTTGAACTGGTGGAGCTGCCAGATATGAGCGCCAGCCCAACGGAATCCGTCGTGTGTCGGCGGGGAAGGTGGACAGACCACACTCCACGTTCTTGCCGGTGGGATGCGGCAATTCCTCACCTTCCTGCCGAAGCACCGCGTTGTGTCTTTCGAGTTGTCTGAGTATTTCCGTAGGGAGATGGCGCAGTCGAGCAACGTCCCGATCGTCGCACGCGACGACGATGTCCTGAGGGTCCTTCACTCTTGCGATTGTCTGCCGCAAAGCGTCCTTGACCGTCAGGTCGATTTTCGTGGCCTCAAACGCGAAGTCCAGGACAACTATCTTCTGCGGGTTATAGTGGCTATCGATAACATCTACGAGTCTCATCAAATACTCACGCCGCGGCCCTGGGTCAACGCCCATAAGCGATTGGGGTTCGCGGCCTTGCTGGAGCGTCATCAATGCCACGTTCTGCACTCCGGGTCTCCACCGCCAGTGCTTCGTTACATAGTCGAATGCGACGCTGGTAATGACATCAGGACGATGCGGATCCAAGGATATCGACCCTACTAAATGCGCCCCCCGTTCCAGCGCGAATCCGATTGCGACACTCAGCAACCATGGGACGAGCCTCCGCCGATGCAGGGCCCAGTTCGAGAATCGTCTGAGTGCAGTGTTCATAGGCCATCGAGGCAGCTAATCAATTAGGAGGAAAGGGTCGTTATAGCATAAACTGAACCTCGCGCAACAGTACCCATTTGTGTACATGATGACCTTCAGTCTGACCTTCCCCCTGCCCTTCCGCGACTCCCGGATTGCGGCCCCATTGAAGCCACGGACCGGGCGAGATTAGCCCACACCTCGGAAACCAGCCGCAGTGAGCCCGGATACTCCCATCCGCCTCAAAAGCACGACTCATCCGAGACCGTACTCGGACTAGCCATCCACCGCCTCACTCCTCAATCCCCTCCGTGCCAACACCAAGGAAACACTTCCGCTTTGTCTAGTGAGAGCGAAAGGTGGAGGCCCCGAGCGCCTGTCGGAAATAGACTGCGCCCCGCCGCCGATTTGCTGAAGCCTCATTGGTCTTGTCTACATCCAACCTCTATCCTCAATGAAGAGATTTCGGCCCTGTGATCTGGATCAGCCTTTTCTCCTTCCCCCTTCCCTGCAGGGCTGGCTGCCCGAGGGCCACCTGGCCCGCTTTGTCGCCAACGTCGTCGACGCCCTCGATCTGAGCCCCATCCTCGACACGCACGCGCGCAAGGACGGCCGCGGTAAAGCCGCTTATCATCCGATTCTCTTGGTGCGCCTCCTCGTCTACGCCTATGCCGTGGGCAAGCGGAGTTTTCGTCAGTTGGAGCGCGCCACTTACGACGAAGTGCCCTTTCGCTACCTTGCCGCAGATCAGCAGCCCGATCACGACACTATCTCCACGTTCCGCCAGGTCCACTTACAGGAACTCGCGAGATTGTTTCTGCAGGTTCTCGCTCTCTGCCGGAAGGCCGGCATGGTGCAGTTGGGCCAGATCGCCATTGATGGCAGCAAACTCGCGGCCAATGCGAGCCATCGCAGATCGCACAGTTACGCCAAACTGAGCGAACGCGAGCAGAGGTGGCTGGAGACCGTGGAGCAGATCCTCAAAGAGGCCCCGGCGAAGGACGAACTGGAAGACAACGAGTTTGGGCCTGGGCGGAGAAGGAACGAATTGCCGGCGGATTTGGCGACGGCGCAGCAGCAATTAGACCGTATTCGCGCGGCTAAGAAAGAACTGGAAGAAGAAGCCCGGCGGCGCGCCGAACAGGCCGCGAAAGAGCAGGAAACGCAGGGCGGCGGGCCGAAGAACGAATCACAGCGTAAGCGGTGGTGCCGGTCGGCCAAGGGCGTGCCGCCGCAGAAAGAGCTAGGCAATCTGGCAGATCCGCAGTCGGGCGTGATGATTGATGGAGCGAATAACCGCTATATCCAAGGCTACAACACGCAAATCGCGGTGGATCAGAAGCAGCAGGTGATCTTGGCGGCGGAAGTGACCATCCAACAAAATGACCGGCAGCAACTGGTCCCGATGGTGGATGCAGTGGAGACGAATGTCCAGGCCAAGTGCAGTTTGGCAGTGGCCGACACCGGCTACTGGAATGAAGGACGCATTGGGGAATTGGGCGAGCGCAGAGTGGACGTGATGGTGCCGCCGGATGGATTTGCGACGTGGCGACGGACCGGGACGTTGCCTCGCAATGGGGCCAGAGGACCACTGGCGGTGAAGATGAGGGAGTGGCTGACGAGCGAGCCCGACGCGACGCAATACAAGAAGGGAAGCGGCATTGTGGAGCCGGTGTTCGGACTCATCAAGGAGCTGAGACATTACCGCCGATTTCTGTTCCGAGGGTTGGAAAAGGTGAGAGCGGAGTGGCAAATGATCTGCATGGCGATGAACGTGTGGAAGCTGCACCGCCACCAACCGCAAGTGGAGCTTGCGTGAGGCTGAGATGTTGACCGAATTCCCGGAAACTCCGGTGCAATTTAGCGCACAAGCGCTCCAGGAAGCCCGGTGGCCTCGGCTGTCGTTGAATATGACCGCTGGGAGGCGCCAGATCGCCGACTGGGTCGGGTTTCGCTCTGGATCTCGTTCCGACAGGCTCTCAGGCTGTCACCTTCCGCGACGTCCAACAATTCAGGAGGACGGCGGACCTTCTGGTCAGCCTGCCGCCAACAAACCAGTGCCCCCGAATCACCCACGTAACGTTTCAGCCTTCCCTGAAGCTACCTGTTGACAGATTACCGGTACCCTGCTTACCATCAACGTGTAGGCGGACCACATGTCAGAACCCAAGACCGACATCCCTTACGGCACTCTCGACCTCCTCATCCTCCAGACCCTCAGCACCATGGGCGCCATGCACGGCTATCGACTTGCCCGCCGTATGGAACAGGTCTCCGGCGACCTGCTGCGCCTGAACCAGGGCTCCATCTATCCGGCCCTCATCCGGCTGGAGCAGGCCCGCCTCATCGCCACTGAATGGAGCGTCTCGGAGACCAATCGCAAAGTAAAGGTCTACGCCCTTACGAAGCTCGGCCAAAAGCGCCTGGAAACCGAAGTGGCCAAATGGCACGAAACCACGCTGTTGGTCGAAAGGTTCCTGGAGGCCAAGCCATGAGCCTGCCCACCCTCCTCCAACGCCTGCTCGCCTCCCTCCAGCGCCGGCGCCTCGAGTCCGAACTCGACGGTGAGATCCTGGCGCACCTGGAACTCGCGCAGCGCGAGGCGATGGCCCGTGGCCTCACAGCGGAAGAGGCTGCCGACGAGGCACGACGCCACTTCGGCGGCATTGCCCAGATCCAGGAGGACCACCGCGACGCCCGCACCGTGAACTGGCTCGAGACGATCTTGCGGGATCTCCGGCTGGGTGCCGCCTCCCTCAAACGCGACCCCGTGTTAGCCTGCATCACGATCGGCGTACTCGCCCTCGGCATCGGCGCCAACACGGCCATGTTCAGCCTTCTGGACGCCACGCTCCTGCGCCCGCTCCCATTCCCTGAGCCCGATCGCATAGTCCGCGTCTGGGAGACTCCGTCTTCCGCGCATCGCAATTCCGTCAACACGCTCGACTTCCTCGATTGGCAGCGCATGAACACGGTCTTTCAGGCGCTGGCGGCCGAGAGTTCCACGACCGCCACACTCGCCGCCGAGGGTGAGCCTGAACGTGTCCCCCTGAAACTGGTGACTGCCGCCTACTTCCAGGTCTTCGCCGTGAACGCGCGCATGGGCCGAACCTTCGAGGCCGGGGATGATTCGTCCGGAGCCGAGCCGGTCCTCGTCCTGAGCCACGCTTCCTGGCAGGGCCGCTTCGGCGGCCGTCCTGACATCATCGGGCGCAAAGTCCTCCTCGACGGCGAACCGCACCGCGTCGTGGGCGTGCTGCCACCCGGCCCGTTCGATCGCGAACAGGCGGCCATGTGGAAGCCTCTTCAGTTCACCCCCTCGCAGAGAACACGCGGCTTCCACTGGCTGCTTGTGGCCGGACGCCTCGCCCCCAGCGTCACCATCCAGCAGGCCAATCAGCAGATGCTCGCCATCGACGCGCGTCTCAGTGAGCTCTCTCCGCCCTGGAAGCGCGACTGGACTGTGAGTGTGGACCCGTTCCGCGAAGATCTTGTCGGCGAGAAGCTGAAGCGGTCGATGTATATCGCCTTCGGGGCGGTAGTCTTTGTACTGCTCATCGCCTGCGCGAATGTGGCGAACCTTCTGCTGGCCCGGGGGGCCGCACGCGCAAAGGAAATGGCCGTCCGGGCCGCGCTCGGCGCCAGCCGCGGCCGCCTCGTTGGCCAGCTTCTCACGGAAACCCTGGTTCTCTGTCTCGCCGGAGGCGTGGCCAGCGTAGCGGTTGCCCACCTCCTGCTGCGTGCGGCCGTGCCACTGCTCGGCGACCTGCTGCCGTTTACCGCCGAGGTCGGTCTTGACCTCCGCGTGCTCGCCTTTGCCGCTGCCATCGCCTTCAGCATCACCCTGGCCGTCGGCCTGCTGCCCTCTCTCCAGACCTCCTCCCACGGCATCGCTTCGTTCATCAACCAGGGCCAGCGCGGCTCTTCCCAGCGGCGGGACGGCCTGCGGCGCACCATTGTCTCCGCCGAGGTTGCGGTCTCCCTGGTCCTCATCTGCGGAGCGCTGCTGCTGCTGAAAAGTCTCTTCAATCTCCAATCGGTCAGCACCGGCATCCGGACCGAAAACGTGATCACGACGACCGTGGATCTGCCTTTGTCCGCATATCCCACCGCGGAGCAGGCATCACGCTTCTACCGGGACGCAACCGACCGTCTGCGGGCGTTGCCTGGAATGGTGGACGCGTCCGTCTCCTCCGCGCCGCCGCTGGAGCGGGTTGGCGAGGGCATGGCGATCCTGAATGCATCCCGCGACAAGTGGGTCGACATCGGCTACAAGCGCGTCAGCCCGGAATACTTCTCGACGCTGGGCATTCCTCTTCTCTCCGGCCGTGGTCTCACGGGCCGTGACCGCGCGGGATCTCCGCCCGTGGTGGTGGTCAATCAGGCCCTGGCCGCCAGGCTCACCGAGGTGTTTGGGCTCGCTGCCCCCGTCGGCCACTCCCTGGATGTCGTCACTCCGGACTGGGTGAAGCTCGACTCGAAACTGGTGAGCACGGAGATAGTCGGCATTATCCGCAGCGAGCTGACGGGCAATCCGGCAGCGGCCGAGGCGCCCGTCGCCTACATCCCCATCGACCAGGTGCCCCCGCGCCACGCCAGCTTTGTCCTCCGGACTACCGCGGAGTCCGTCGCCTCGGTACCTGCCATCCGGCAGGTCATCCGGACGATCGACCCTCACCTGGCGCCCGGCGAATTTCGAACTGTGGAACAAATCCGGGAGCGCAGCCTCAGCGGCGCCTCCCAGCCGGCGTCCGTCATCGCCGCCTTCGCGGTGGTCGCCCTGTTATTGGCGGCCCTCGGCCTCTATGGCGTGCTGGCGCACACGGTCACCAGTCAGCGGAAAGAACTCGGCATCCGCCTGGCCCTCGGAGCCGCGCGAGGCAACATTGTTCGCAAGGTATTGGGCGAAGCCGGCTCCATGATCCTGGTGGGCCTGTTTTGCGGCCTCGCGGGCATCTTCGCGCTCACGCGCCTGATGAAGGGCATTCTCTACGCCGTTCCTCCCCTGGACCCGGCCGTCCTGGCCGCTGCCTGCCTCACGATGGCCCTGGTCGGCCTGGCTTCTGCCTTTGTCCCCTCAATGCGGGCCGCCCGCCTGGACCCGGTGAGAATCCTCCGTGAGGACGGCTGACCCAAGGTGTAAATCACAACGGCCCGAGGACCGGTAAACGGGCACCACCCGGCTTGGCCCTTTCACCGTCTCGACAGGCGGATTCCCTCGGAGCCGTGCTGCTTCGGTTGTCCTTGAGATTCCGCCGGCGCTCAGGGCGGTCCACCCTCAGGACGCCTCGGATTGCTCAGCTCAGTTGAGGGGTTCACTCTAAGCTGTCGCCGTTCCCCTTCCGGTTCTTCCGCAGCGGAGGCTACTGCCGCCGCCAGTACTGTTCACCAGCGTGCCGGATGCGGACGCGGCCGAAAGCGCTCGACGGTGCGCGTTCGCTATGCTGGGCCGTTCCGGCAGCACGTTCGCAGCGCTTCTCGAGCTCGATCGGCGATTCCCTTGTCCGGATGCTGCGTCAGCATATTCAGAAAGTCAGCAATCCCACTATCTCCTGGAAGAACCGCATACTGCTTCGCTGTCCGGAAGGGATCAGAAAGGAATGCCTGCCGGAACGCCTGGTTTCCACGCATTCTTTGGCTCTGGAGGCGAAGGAGCTCTGCTTTTCGCCCGTGCTCTACAGCCTCAGACGCAAGCTTGTCGATGCAACCGTCATGCCCTTCGAAGCTACCGCGATAAAACTCTACGCACGCCTCCCACCTGATCTCCTCAACGGGGTTGTCTGCCAGGGCTGCGAGTAACGGCAGAGTCCCAACATAACCCACAAGTTGCAATGCCCCCCCCGTAGCCGTTGAGAGATTCGTAACCAACATGGCAATGTCCGTGCCTTCACCCGGTGTGAGCAGCACTGCGGCGATCTTGGCTTCAGCTCCGGTGCCACGTGCCTTCGGGGGCTGATGGTGATAACCAGTGAAGACCGGGCTTGTGCTCCGCACCAGATCGGTCACATATCGCAAAACACCCTGATCGGTCACGAAGTAATGTACAGCTCTTTCCCCTTGCATAGGTAGGTGCAACGAACTGCCGTTGGTGTAGTACTCCGGCGCCCAGTAGTACGCCGTCATTTCAGCGCCCTCCGCGGACCCACGGATCACCTGCTCGACCGAGAGTTTCACCTTCACAAGCCGCGCACTTTGGACGCCATACTGTTTGCTCCAATGGATTGACTGACTGGCCGCTTCCCATTCAAACCCGACTGTCTTCGCCACAACAACGGTCGTGGCCTTTTCGAGCAGTTGTCGTTCGTCGAAATCATACAGACGTAGAGGATATCGCGTCCCCTGTGCGCAGCCCACCTGGACGAGGCTGAGGATTGCCGTCCCTAGCAGAAGCCAGTTTCTGAGCATCATCGTGAAGGCCTCAATCACAGCGGCGTATGTTCGATTTATCGACGCCGTTGATCTTGATCGACATTCGAGTGGTTTCAACTGCCAGCGTTCCGTAGGCGACACCGTGATCCCAAACGAAGATCGGCGAACGGCCGATTCCTGGTCCACCGTTCCCAACGAACGTTTGGTAGAAGTTGTACTGGCTTTGGTTGCCCGCCAAAATGTAATCCCAATCGTCGCTGCGAAACGTCGCGTTTCCTGATGTCGTGTCGCCCGTTACTACCGCGTTGAACTCCGTAAACGTGCTGCCCGGCATTTCCCTTCCAAATTGATCCTTCAGCGAGTAGTGCCTCCGGAGTTCCAGCGAACCTGTAAAAGCATCGGTGGTGATGCACTCTTCCATAACCTCCAAGTACATGAGGTAGCTTACGGTTTTCTTAATGGCCCTTGCAATGGAGGCTGCAATCAGGAGATCCCACTCGCGGACAGCGCCCGCCGGATCGTTCTTCCACTTCGCAGTAGAAAGAAACGGCAATGAGCGACCGCCACCACCACCACCGCCGCCACCTCCCCCAATCCACTCGCTTGCGCATTTGCATGAGAAAAATCATCCTGCAGCGTACTGATTGATCAGAATTCCTCCACCATTCGATTCATTGCGCCGGTGCAGAGTATCCCATTACCCAACGTGGTGTTGAGGGCCAGCCGGTGTTCGATTCCCTCCGTGACCGGTTGACCTACCTGAGCTTGTTGCGCGAACAGGCGGCCGTCAGCAAGCCCCCGATTCTGAACTACAGCCTGATGACCAATCCCATACACCTGATTGCCGTGGCGCACGAGGTGCCGGTCCGAGCAGCCTGCGGCGGATGTCGCGCAGCCGCGTTCGCAACGTCGCCGGTATCAGAATGGCAGCTCAAGCGCAATTTCGAAGTCGCTCCGTTGAAAATGCGACTTTGCCGGGTGCCCGCTTACTGCCGGGACTGTGAAAAAATCAAAACGCGCAATCAAGCCCCCCGCGGGGGGGTACGCAAACCATTGGGCGACCAGCTGCGATCGCTCCTAGGGCCTCTGGCGAGGCCATTCTCGCGAGCATTTTTGCCCGTTTTCGCGAGGTGGGATTTCTTCACAAACCCTGCCGTGCGCGGTTCGCAGCGCGGTGGGGGCCGCTCCGTTGAAAACGCTCACGCGATGGGTCGCGCTGTTGAACGGAGTGGAGCCTTTCGGTGGCTATCCGCTCACTGACGTTCACGGCTCCGTTTGCGGCTTCATCTGATTTGGCGGCTCGCAGGGTCATGGGGGCTCCGAAGCGAGTCCCCTTTTTCTGGGAGGAAGGCCGGCGGCGGAGCGAACCCAAAGGGCGACAAGGGGTTGCGGCCCATGGCAGGGTCGAGCCGGCCTCCGAGTGGCCGGCACTAGTTCGGCCGGCTCTTCGCGCCCTGGGCTCGCAAGCCCTTGCCGCGCTGCTAGCGGGACTTCCGCCAAAGACTGCTAGCCGAAGTGATGCAGCGAGTGCACGGCCGGTGCGCGCAGTATTTGCACGCTCGCCGGGGTCGTTGTGGGCACGTTTGGCGGAACCGGAAGTGGAAATCGAGCTTAAAGCGCTGCGCCGTGCGACACACTCTGGTCAGCCGTTTGGGGATCAGGCGTTTACGAAGGAAATGCACGCGCAACGGGCTGAGCTTTGGGCAAAGGTGCCGGAAAGTTGGCTCCAGCGAGGGAGGTCGAGGTACCGAGAGCCAGAGGGTGAATGAGGCGGGGTCACGGTGATCGGAAGTTGTCGCTTGGAGTAGAATGCTGGAGTGTATGGTCTGGAAAGATATATAGAAAAATCGAGAGTGGCAGTCGAGGACGCCCCTTTTCCATGATGATTTTTACTTTACTCATCTTCGCAGCCTTCACAGGCACCCTTCTCGAATCGTGCGCTCAGCCTTCCGGGGCGAAGAAAGTCGATATTGATGAGGCCCGCAAGCTGGTATATGAAGCTCTGTCGAACCACAATCGTGGATCGGACCTCACATTTTCCCCTCGAAGTTTTGATCCTGACTTCTATTTCTTCGCAGCCACTTGGCCGAATCCAACCGGAAGTCCACTAATTGGATACTTTGCCGTCAACCCCTGGACCGGAGACGTTTGGCGAACAGCAGGGCACTGCGAACTACTTACGTCATCGTCTTTGCAGCGTCATCAGAAAGCAATCCGAAAGAGAGCTACTATCAAGGGCGACGAATTGAAACGTCTCCGAAGCAGAAGGCCGCTGTGCGATGCCGGTGAGCCATGATGTCGAATGTCGAACAGGAAAGGGGCATCCATGATAAGTCTTCTGTTGACGTCCCCAGCTTCAGATTGGACCATCGCCGAATGCCGGCGTGGCCAAGCATCCATTTGTCGCATCCTGGGAAGGGTGGAGGGTGGACGTCCTGGCCTGTCATTCTCGTATTTGGATGAGAAATAATCATCCTGCAGCGTACTGATTGATCAGAATGCCTCGATCCGCTCGATTCATTGCGCCTGGTGTAGCGCATCACATTACTCAACGTGGTATCGACCGCCAGTCGGTTTTCCATTCCCGCCGTGACCGGCTGACCTACCTGAGCTTGTTAAGGGAACAGGCGGCCGTCAGCAACCTCCCGATTCTGGCTTACTGCCTGATGGCCAATCACATACACCTGATTGCCGTGCCGCACGAGGCGCCCGTCCGAGCAGCCTGTGGCGGAAGTCGCGCAGCCGCGTTCGCACCGCCGCCGGTACCAGAAGGGCAGCTCAAGTGCATTTTCGAAGCCGCTCCGAAGAGAGTCGCCTTTTTCTGGGAGGAAGG
>NZ_JBPJAQ010000005.1:0-264803 GCF_051172195.1 Paludibaculum fermentans | reverse complement strand
ATTGTTCACCGAATTGTCGAAGTGAGCGGTGCACAAGATCTTAGTGCCCTTGGGCAAGGCGATCGGTTTCTCCAGGTTGTACCAAAGCTGCCAGGCGAAGCTGTAGTTGGGGACACTCAATAGTGTTTCTGTCCGGCCGTCGGGGTATCGGACTCGATACAGAAAGTCTTTCCCCCTGGCGTGCATGTGCGGGTGCAGACCGTGCAGGATCACATCTGTTCCTAGCGTGAACTCCGATTCCACCAGATAGTTTGGATCGCCGGCCGGGATCTTGAAGGTCCCGTTGGTTGCCGAGAGCGTCATCGCTCGATTCGGCGGCGGCTCTTTCGCGAAAACAAGGCCGACTCGGGTTTGGTCCTTACTGGGGCGACCATCCGTGGTGTAGTGCACTTGCAGGATGATGTCAGAACCTGCTTTCACCAATTTGGCCTGGCCGGGTTCAAAGCGTTCCGGCGGTTGCCCGGGTGCATAGCCGACCAGGAAATCACTGGGGAGGTCGCTGATATTTGCGTTCGGGTCCTTGGGCTTTTCCGGGATGAACGGGATGCCCGGTTTTGCGTCCTTGAGCCAGTTCGAGCCGGGTTCGCGGACGAAGGCGATGATGTGGTGGACGTGGGCGCGGTCGGTTGGGCGGGCTTCAGCGAATTGCACCCACTTGTCCGTCTTGAAGTTCGTGGGTACGACCCAGTGGAGATACTCGATTGTGCCCTTGGCTGGGATTGCGTAGGGTTTTGGCAACTGGAAGACGACGTCGGGCTGCGGGATGCCCCACCCTTCCGTGAAAGTGATTGCTGGCGGTGCGTCGTTGGGATTGCCTTTTGGTGCACCAGCGTTGACCCAGGCTACGATCGTGTCGATGTCGCGCTGGCTGAGGGAACGGTCGTTGGAGAATCTGCCGTAATGGGGATCGGCAAACCAGGGCGGCATTTTGCGCTGTGCGACGGAACCCTTGATGGCAGCGGCCCAGGGGCGGGTTTGCTCATAGGTAAGCAGGGGCATGGGGCCGATTTCGCCCGGGCGATGGCACTCCTGGCAGTTTTTGCGCAGGATGGGCAGGACATCCTTGGTGAAAGTCGGGGCACTGTGCGCTTGCGCGGCTCCGATGAGTGCGAGGGAGAGAATCCTGAATTGCATTCGCGGGTCCTTCCTTTTATCGGGCGCTATCGCGCGCTTTACGTAACGCTATCCCAGGCAGCAATGATAATGGATAAGCCAGCGACCGCGGCGGTTTCCGCTCGCAGGATCTGGCGGCCCAATGACACGCTCGTCCAACCGGCCGCTGTCGCTGCGGCACGTTCGCGATCGTCCCAGCCGCCTTCGGGCCCGCAGAGCAAGCCGATGGTGTCGGTTTGGGTCCGTTGCGCGGGCAGGGTCTTGAGAATGGGTCCGGCGCCCTGCTGCTCTTCCAGGAAATACTTGTGGTTCAGGACTCGCGGCAGAGCCTGTTCGAGGCGGCACGGGGCGTCGAGTTCCGGGAGTCTGAGGCGGCGGGCCTGTTGGCCGGATTCGTAGAGGATTTTGCGCCAGCGCTCCATGCGTTTGGGCGCCGCCTGGTCGAGGCCTTTGTCGGTACGCAAGGCGTAGATGGGCGTAATGCGTTCGACGCCGAGTTCGGTGGCTTTCTCGAGGATCCACTCGAAGTGATCGAACTTAATGAGGGCGGGGAAGAGGTGCAGGGCGGCGGGCGGTGTGACCGCTTCGACCGGCGAAAGCAGGTTGAATTGGACCGTGTCCTTGCCGAAATCGGCTATTTCGGCCAGCCAGATATTTTCGAAATCGGAGATCTCGTAGCGCTGGCCGCGCTCGGCCCGGAGCACCTTGCGGACGTGCTGCGCGGCCTCTCCGCGCAGGGTGGCCTGCTCCCCCCGGACCTCCTGCACATAGAACATACGACGAGCCATTTCCTACCAGAGTACCCGTTTGTTAGACTGCGGAGGCAATGATCGCACACCTCCGCGGCATCCTGATTGAGAAGCATCCGAACCAGGCCATCGTGGAGGCGGGCGGGGTGGGGTATGACGTCCAGATCTCGGTTTCCACCTATAGCGCGCTGCCGGATGTCGGGGCGGAGGTGAAGCTGCGGATCTTCACGAATGTGCGGGAGGACGCTATCCAGCTGTTCGGGTTTCGCGAGGCGATGGAGAAGTCGCTGTTCGAGAAGCTGATCAGCGTGTCGGGGATTGGGCCGAAGCTGGCGATTACGACGCTGAGCGGGGTGGCGGCTCCGGACCTGGTGCGGATCATCCGGGCCGGGGAAGTGGCGATGTTGACGCGGGTGCCGGGCATCGGCAAGAAGACGGCCGAGCGCATCGTATTGGAACTACGGGACAAGATGGAAGGGCTGGGTGCGGCTCCGGCGGCGACCGCAAAGGGACCTGCGGCAGTGATCCTGAGTAGTGAGCAATCGGATGTGGTGAGTGCGCTGGTGAACCTGGGGTGCCAGCAGCCGGCGGCCGAGGCGGCGGTAAAGAAAGCGGCGGCGGAGCCGGGGATCAGCGGCTTCGAGCCATTGTTCCGGCGCTCGATGGAACTGCTGCGTTAACCTGATAGTTTGCCTGCCATGCCGGATTCCAGCCAGTCGCGCCGAATTGTATCGCCTGCCGCCACGGACGAGGAGGTGCAATTCGAGGCCAGTCTGCGCCCCACTCGGCTGGACGATTTCACGGGCCAGGCGAAGGTCAAAGAGCTGTTGAGCGTCACGATTGAGGCGGCGAAGCGGCGCGGCGAGGCGATGGACCACGTGCTGCTGATTGGGCCTCCGGGCCTGGGCAAGACAACACTGGCGAACATCGTTTCGCAGGAACTGGACGTCCCGTTCGACCTCACGTCGGGCCCGATGCTGCAGAAAAAGCTGGACCTGACGGGGATCCTATCGAACATCAGGAACCGGCAGGTGTTCTTCATCGATGAGATCCACCGGCTGCTGCCGGATATCGAGGAAGTGCTGTATTCGGCGCTGGAAGATTTCCGGGTAGACATTGTGATTGGGCAGGGTCCGGGGGCGAGGACGCACTCGCTGCCGATTGCGCATTTCACCGGGGTGGGGGCGACGACGCGGCAGGGGTTGCTGAGCGCTCCGCTGCGGGGCCGGTTTGGTTTGATCCTGTACCTGAAGCACTACGATGTGCCGGAGATGCAGAAGATCGTGCATCGCACAGCGAGCCTGCTGGGGACCCCGATTGATACAGATGCAGCGGAAGAGGTGGCGCGCCGGAGCCGGGGTACGCCGAGGATTGCGAACCGTCTGCTGCGGCGGGTCCGGGACTATGCGCAGGTGCGGGCCGAGGGGCATGTCGACCTGAAGGTGGCGCGGATGGCGCTGGATTTGTTGGAGGTCGACCGGTTCGGGCTGGACGAGATCGATAAGAAGATCATGCTGACCGTGCTGGAGAAGTACGGCGGCGGTCCGGTGGGGCTGAGCACGATTGCGGCCTCGACGGATGAGGAACCGGACACGATTGAGGAAGTGTACGAGCCGTACCTGATGCAGTTGGGGTTCCTGGACCGGACGCCGCGCGGGCGCATGGCGACGGAGCGGGCGTTCGAATACTTCAACGTGCCGCGGCGGCCGATGGGCTGGGGCATGGGTCCGAATCAACCGAAGCTTTTCTAATGACAGAATTCAAACATCTGGTACTGGTTCCGGGCCATGCGGTGTGGAACCTGCGCGAGGATCCGACGCTGGACTCCTCGTGGTATTTGAAGCCTTACCAGAACAGCGAGCCGCAGTATTTCATCGAACACATCAAGGCGGGCGTGGAGGCGGCGGCGCAGGATCCCGAGGCGATTCTGATGTTCTCGGGCGGGGCGACGGACCCGGAGGCGGGTCCGATCACCGAAGCGCTGGGGTACTGGCTGATCGCCGACTGGTATGAGTGGTGGGGGCATGGCGAGGTGCGGGCGCGGGCGGTGCTGGAGGAGTTCGCGCTGGACTCATTCCTGAATGTGCTGTGCGGGCTGTACCGGTTCCAGGAGTTGCAGGGTGAGTGGCCGTCGAAGATCACGGTGTGCGGCTGGGGGTTCAAGCGGCACCGGATTGCTGATTTGCACCGCAAGGCGCTGGGGTGGACGAAGCCGTTTCACTATATCGAAGTGAACGATCCGCCGAATGTGGATGAAGTGCGGAAGAGGGAAGCGGCGACGTGCGCGGAGTTTGAAGAGAGTCCGTGGGGGGAAGAGGGTCCGATCGCCGAGAAGCGGAAGATGCGGGATTACTATGTGCGGGTTCCGGGGTATGACATGAGCGATCAGAGCTGGCGGTGAGATGAAGGCGCGTGCGTTGGTTCCCGGTACCAAAGTCGAGGGACATGAGCAGGCCGAGGGTGTGCCGCCGCGTCCGGCTGCGCGATTCGCGCCAAGCGTCCTGGAAGATGTGGTTGGGTGTCTGCCGTCCAAACGGAGGGCGAACACACCGGCGCAGATGCGGGCTGCCATCAAACGGGCCGTGCAAGCTCGGCATGAGCGCGGTCGGTATTAATTAACCGACGAGAGATGCCCGGCAAGGCCTGCGGTCCCTGTGCTGGTGTAACAAGGCCCACGGCGCTGCGGTGATCTTGATCATCACATCTTGACAATCAAGAGGAAGAGCGATACGGTGAGGTTGCCGGCTTCTCGTTATCGCTATGGACTCACCTCAAATTCAATTCTCCCCGGGCTCGCTGGACTTGTCCTTCTTCCCCGCCTTCTGCCCGGGGTTTCCTCCTAAATCTCCGATTGCTCGCACGCCCAAGGCGGAGGCATAGATCATGTCCCTTTGGCGGCAGTTGACTCGCGGGTTGCGGGCTTTGGGGCGGCGTGGGGCCGTGGACCGGGAGATCTCCGACGAGGTGGAACACTTTCTCGATCAGGCCACTCAGGAGCATGTGCGGCGCGGCTTGTCTCCTGCCGACGCCCGGCGGGCGGCTTCCGTTGAGATGGGCAGCCGGACTGCCGTTGTCGAAGAGGTGCGGGAGTACGGGTGGGAGAACCGCATCGAGACACTGGCTTGCGATGTGCGCTATGCACTGCGGCGGCTGTGGGGGCATCCGGGTTTCACATCGGTGAGCGTGCTGATGCTGGCCTTGGGGATTGGGGCTAGCGCGACCATCTTCAGCGTGGTGGATGGAGTGTTGCTGAAGCCGCTGCCGTATCCGCAGGCGGAACGGCTGGTGGCGTTGCGGCACACGGCTCCGGGGCTCAACATCCCGGACATGAACCTGGCCGTCTCGCTGTTCCTGACTTATCGCGAGGAGAATCGCGTGTTTCAGGATTTGGGCATGTGGTCTGGGGACTCGTGGACGGTGACCGGACTGGGGACTCCGGAGGAGGTGCCGGGGCTTTCGGTGACGCAGGGGTTTCTGTCGACGCTGCAGGCGCAGCCGGCGTTGGGGCGTGGATTCACGCGAGAGGACGAAGACCCTTCGCATGAGCGGACTGTGATGTTGTCGGATGGGTACTGGCAATCGAGGTTTGGCGGAGACCGGGCTGTGTTGGGGCGACGCATTGTTTTGGATGGACACGCGCACGAGGTGATCGGTGTGCTGGCTCCGTCGTTTCAGTTTATGGACCGGAAGGTGTCTCTGGTGGCGCCGCTGCGATTCCGGCGGGCCGAGGTCCGACTGATCAGTTTCTGTTGCCAGGGGATCGCTCGGATGAAGCCGGGCGTGACGCTGGAGCAGGCGAATGCGGATGTGGCGCGGATGCTACCGATGGCTGAGGGGAAGTTCGCGGTGAATCCGGGCTTCAGCAGCAACGCATTTGCCGAAGCGCGCTTTGGGCCGCGGCTGCGATCGCTGAAGGAATACCTGGTGGGCGATATCGGCAGCACGCTGTGGGTGTTGATGGGGACGGTGGGGCTGGTGCTGGTGATTGCGTGCGCGAATGTCGCGAACCTGATGCTGGTGCGGGCAGAGGGGCGGCGGCCGGAGTTGGCGGTGCGTGTGGCGCTGGGCGCTCCGAGGGCGCGCATTGCGCGGGAGTTGCTGCTGGAGAGCGTGCTGCTGGGGGTGGGCGGGGGCTTGGCCGGATGGGGCTTCGCCACGGCGGCGCTGAGGGTCCTGCTGGCTTTGGAATGGGTGCATGTGCCGCGAGCGAACGAGATTGGGATGGATCCGCGGGTGATGCTGTTCACGGTTTGCGTCTCGTTGGGCGCGAGTGTGGTGTTCGGGCTGATTCCGGTCTTCAAGTATGCGCGGCCGGGCGGGGTTGATGACCTGCGGGGCGGCAACCGGTCAGTGACGGGCAACCGGCAGCGGCAGCGGACGCGGAGCGCGCTGGTGGCGGTACAGGTGGCGTTGGCGCTGGTGCTGCTGGTGGGGTCGGGCCTGATGATCCGGACGTTCCGGGCACTGCTGCATGTGGACCCGGGCTTTTCGGACGCGGCGCACCTAGAGACGGTGCGGGTGGCGATTCCGGGATCGCTGGTGGACTCGCCGGAGCGAGTGGCGCGGATGGAGGAAGAGATCCTGCACCGGCTGGCCGAAGTGGGCGGTGTGGAGCGCGTGGGGGCGATCGACTCGCTGCCGCTGGAAGGCGGTTCGAACGACCCGGTGTATGCGGAGGACAGGCCGTCTGAGGATGGGCGGATTCCCGTGGTGCGGCGGTTCAAGTATGTTGCGCCGGGGTACTTCGCGGCGGCGGGCAGCCGGATGATTGCAGGACGTGACCTGACGTGGGCGGAGGTGTACCGGCGGGCTCCGGTGGCGTTGGTTTCGGAGAACCTGGCGCGGGCGTTCTGGAGTGAACCTCGAATGGCGATTGGGAAGAGGATCCGGCCGACGTTGAAGGATGACTGGCGCGAGGTGATTGGGGTGGTGGCGGATTTGCACGACGACGGAATCGAGAAGGCGGCGACGGCGACGGCGTACTGGCCGCTGCTGAGCCGGAACTTCGAGTCGGAGCAGGAGTTTGGGGTGCGCAGCCTGGCGTACGTCATGAGGACGCCGAGGGCGGGGACGACGGCGCTGCGGCAGGAGATCCAGCAGGCGGTGTCGAAGGTGAATGCGTCGCTGCCGGTGGCGGATGTGAAGACGCTGGGGTCGGTCTATGAGAATTCCCTGGCCCGCAGTTCGCTGGCCCTGATGCTGCTGGTGATCGCAGGCAGCATGGCGTTGTTGCTGGGGGCCGTGGGGTTATACGCGGTGATTTCGTATACGGTGTCGCAGCGGACGAAGGAGATTGGGATCCGGTTGGCCTTGGGGGCAGTGCCTCGTGTGGTGGCCGGGCAGTTCGTGCGGCATGGGTTGCGGTTGGCGGCCCTGGGGGCAATGGGCGGACTGGCGGCGGCGCTGGGGTTGTCGCGGCTGATGCGTTCGATGTTGTACGGGGTGAGTGCGGCGGATCCGGTGACGTATGGCGTGGCTTTGGGGGTGTTGCTGGTGGCGGCTGTGCTGGGGAGTTATTTGCCGGCGCGGAGGGCGGCCCGGGTGGATCCGGTGAGGGCGTTGCGGGCGGAGTAGGGGAGGTGCGCGCTTGCTGACGCGCGGCTCAATTTGCGGCGGCCGTTTCGCTTTCAGTTGCGCCACTGTTGCGTGGAGAAGAGGGTTCTCCATTCGTCGGCTTCGGGGTCGTCCTGGGTGCAATCGGGCCAGGGCTTGGCGCTGACGTCCTTGAGGGTGAACTGGAAGGGCGGATGCCACTCGATTAGGAAATAGCGAGGCGGTTTGTTAGATGGCTTCGCCTCCGCGCCACTCGGAGCGAAGGCCACTTGCCAGAGCCCTGGGGACTGGCAGCGCTTCGTGGCGCGCTGGAACTGGCCGCTCACCCCCTCCGCGTGAAGCTCGTTGTGCCAGGGGCGGACTGCCTCCGAGGTGGACCAACCAGAGGACTCCGGCCAGTCGTGAGTGAGCCACTCTTCCACGAAGTTTCTTGGGGTGAACGCGATGGGATCAATGCGGCGAGCGTGGTCGCCGTCGATTCGGTAGCGGAACACCGCCTCGCGTCTACCCACGCCGGTGTCGACACTGCTCACGGTGAATTCGAGCAGGACGTCCACGGCCGGATCGGCTAGATACGGATCCTGCCGGAACGTTCCGGTTGCGAAATCATCGAGCCGCAGCCAGGCCTGTTGTGAGCCATTGATCAGGAGCTTCGGCCCAGTGGGATCGATTCTCCAAACGCGGTAGTAGACGAGGTGCCAGAAGGAGCCGCAGCCCCATTCATTCCCCAGGGTCATCACCAACGGCGGCCGGTCATCGCCAGTGATTGTCTTCGGCCGAAAGACGTGAATGGCAAAAATATGCTGGGGCGCGTACTTGCCAGTTGAATAGTCGCGCTCTTCCGATTCCCAGATGCGCTGCCAGCGGCCATCCTTTTTCTGATAAGCGTAGGCGGACTGGTCGTTCTGACAAAGAATGCCGACGGAGGTGGCAAGCGTGACAAGCCCACCCTCCTGGCGGAGCCGGAGGTGTCCCAGCGTGCCAAAGCGGCTCCCCTCGGGTTCCTCGTTCAGCATCCCGAGCGATTGGAGTTCCTGGTTGAGCTTTACTTCCAGGACGGGGACTTCCTGATCCGTCTTTAGCGAGGCGAGCTTGGATTCGATCCAGTCGCGGAGCTGGTGCTTGGCCTTGGCCATGGGGGCGGCTGGGATGGGGGTGTCGAAGGCTGCTCCCTGGGTCTGCTTGCGCAGGGTAGCCAGAGTATCCCGCAGGGCTTCGAGTTGGGGATCCTGGGCGGCGAGGGCGCTGGTCAACGTGAGGATGGCTGCCAGGCGAAGGCACTGCATGTGGCCGATTATAGCGGGCCGGCGATGATCCGGCGGGCAATTCTCTCGAATTTGCGGAATTGCGCCGAATCGCATTCCTATTGCGGGGACATTTCGGGATGGCCAGGGGGCAGCGGTAGACTGGAAGACACGGAGGGACTGCCCTGATGAATGGCCCTGGACTCTTGGAAACTGTCTGGCAGGACGCGCGGCACTGCTGGCGGACGATGCGGCGCGCTCCGGGTTTTACTGCTACCGCCGTCGTCACTCTGGCGCTCGCCATTGGCGGGAATACCGCCATGTTCACCATTATCCGGGCCGTGCTGTTGAATCCGCTGCCTTATGGTGACTCCGAGCAACTGGTGCAGATGGGGAATGGGACTCCTTCGCGGTTCTTCGAGATGCGGGCGGCTTCGCAGTCCTTTACAGACCTGGGCGCATATACGCGGCAGGAGGCGGTGACTCTGGCTACGGGTTCCGAGCCCGAAGTGCTGAAGGGGATCCGGGTTTCGGAAAGCTTCCTGCGGATCCTCAAAGCGGAACCACTGCTGGGCCGGGGCTTTCGTCCCGAGGAAGATGCCGCGGGCGGTGTGCCGGTGGCAATGATCAGCTCAGAGTTGTGGCAGCGGCGCTTTGGCGGGGATCCGCAGATTGTGGGCAAGACGGTGACGCTTTCGGCGATGCCTTGCGTGATCGCGGGCGTGCTGCCGCCGCGGTTCCAGTTCCCGATGCCGGGTTTGGATGTGTGGCTAACGGCGCCTACGGAATGGCCGCTGATGCCCTTGAAATCGCGGACCCTGAGCCCGTTCCTGACGATCTTTGGGCGCCTGAAACCGGGGATCGGCCTGGACCGCGCGAACGAGGAATTGAAGGGCCTGCGGCACCAGTACGCGGTGGCGCATCCGACGATGCTGGATGCGAAGTCGCGGTCGCCGCGGGAGCTGACTCCGATGAAGGAGGAGCTGGTGGGCAGCGTGCGGACGATGTTGTGGATGTTGTTTGGGGCGGTGGGCTTCGTGTTGCTGATTGCGTGCGCGAATGTGGCCAGCCTGCTGCTGGCGCGGGCGACGACGCGGACGCGGGAGTTCGCGGTGCGGGCGGCGCTGGGCGCGGGCCGGCGGCGGTTGATGGGGCAGTTGCTGGTGGAGAGCGTGGTGCTGTCGTTCCTGGGCGGCGTGCTGGGTGTGGCGCTGGCGGCGTTGCTGCTGCGGCTGATTCCGGCGATGACGAGTTTCGAATTACCACGGACGGCCGAGATCCGCATGGACTGGATCGTGCTGGCGTTTGCCGGGGGGCTGTCTGTTTTTACGGGGATCCTGTTTGGGCTGGCTCCGTCGGTGGGCGCTTCGCGGCCGGATCTGATTCACGTGCTGCGGGCGAGCGGTCCGGCGGGCCAGGCTGGCTTGGGGCGGAGCTGGCTGGGGATCAATCTGCGCGGGCTGCTGCCGGTGGGGCAGGTAGCGCTGTCGGTGATGCTGCTGATTGGGGCGGCGCTACTGATCAAGAGCGTCATGAATTTGCGCGGCGTGAACCTGGGATTCAACGCGTCGAACCTGCTGACGATGCGGGTGTCGCTGCCGACGTCGCGCTATGACACGGGCCTGAAGCAGTCGCAGTTTTTCCAGGAGTTGGTCCAGCAGGTGGGCACGCTGCCGGGCGTACGCGGCGTGACGGCGGGCATGACGATCCCGATGACGGGCTTCGCGGGGAGTCCGGTGCAGGATGCTTCGCAGCCTGTGTTGAAGCTGAATGAACGGCCGGTGGCGAAGCTGATGCCGGTGACGCCAGGGTATTTCCAGGCCTTCGAAATACCGCTGCTGCGCGGGCGGGCCTTTACGGAACGGGATACGGAAGAGGCGCAGCGGGTGACGGTGATCGATGAGAGCCTGGCGCGGCGGTTCTGGCCGGGCTACCCGACGCGGCAGGATCCGATTGGGCAGCGGCTGTTGATTGGCGGCGTGAATCCGAAGCCGGCCGAGGTGATTGGGATCGTGGCAAATGTCCATCAGTCGTTGGAGAATGACATGTGGCCGGAGACGATGTATGTCGCGTTCGCACAGAATGCGCAGCCGTTCGCGATGGTGGCGGTGCGGACGGCCGGGGATCCGCTGTCGTTTGCGAATGCGGTGCGGGCGCGGGTACGGATGGTGGACCGCGATCAGCCGGTGGCCGAGGTGAGGTCGATGGACGAACTGGTGGAGCTCGAAGTGGGGCAGCGGCGGCTGCTGGTGCTGCTGCTGGGGGGCTTCGCGGTGGTGGCGCTGCTGCTGGCGGTGATCGGGATCTATGGAGTGGTGGCCTACTCGGCGGCACAGCGGACACAGGAGGTGGGGATCCGGCGGGCGCTGGGGGCGCAGCAGGCTGACATCCTGCGGCTGGTGGTGGGGCATGGGTTTGCGCTGGCGCTATCGGGTATTGGGGTCGGGCTGGCCGGCGCTTATGGGTTGACCCGCGTCATGAAGACGGTGTTGTTTGGGGTGAGTCCCACGGATCCGCTGACGTTTGGCGGGATTGCGGTGGTGTTCCTGGTGGTGGCGCTGGGGGCGAGCTATGTTCCGGCGCGGCGGGCGGCGCGGGTGGATCCGATGGCGGCGCTCCGGGTTTGATGGGGGGCTGGGCTGCGATACCATCGATACCGATGAATCGTCGCGCCTTCCTCTCCTCCACGTCAGCCGCGGCCGCTGCCGCGCTGGCTCCGCAACTCACCCACGCAGCCCCAGCTACCGCGGCCCGCATGAAGCCCGCCATCTGCGCCTACTCGTTCCGCAAGGAGCTGCAGGACAAGTCGATGACGTACGAGGATCTGATTGCCAAGTGCGTGGAGTGGAACATCGACGGCATCGACATGACGGTCTACTGGTTCCCCAATACCAGTGCCCAGTGGCTGCACAACCTGCGGCGGCTCGCGTATCGCAACGGTGTTTCCATTTACTCCATTGCCGTCCGCACTGAGCTGACGAAGCCCAACCAGGCCGACCGGGACGCGGAAGTCGCCTCGCTGGCGAAGTGGGTGGACGTCGCCGATATGCTGGGCGCGACGCACATTCGCGTGTTTGGCGGGACCGTCCCGAAGACCGCGACGGAAGAGCAGGCGGTGCCGTGGGTGGTGGAATGCCTGAAGCGCGGAGCGGACATTGCCGCGGCCAAGGGAATCATTCTCGGGCTGGAGAATCATGGCGGCATCTGCACGAAGGCCGACCGGATTCTCGAGATGGTGAACAAGGTGAACTCGCCCTGGGTGGGCATCAACCTCGACACGGGCAACTTCAAGGACCATGCGTTTGAGCAGATGCAGCAGTGCCTGCCGCAGGCGGTCAATGTGCAGATGAAGGCCGAGATGACTTACGACGATGGCAAGACCGGTCCGCAGGACTGGGATCGGGTCGTCAAGTTGATTGGCGGCGGCGGGTACAAGGGCTACCTCTCGCTGGAGTACGAAGCGAAAGAGCCGAGCGCCGTGGCGGTCCCCAAGGGTTTGGCGGAGCTCCGCAAGCTGACGCACAAGTATTCGGTGTAGGGCCGGTGGGGCCCAAGGGCGGATGGGGGCGGCGCGCCTACTGTCCGCCGCCCAGTTTCTTCTCGTTGGCTCGCAGGGATGCCAGCACTGCGGGCACCGAGCCTTTCTCCAAGGCGGCTGCCGCCCACTCGATCTGCCCCTTCACTGCCGCGGCCACGATGCCTTCCGGTTTCGCCCGGTTGGATCGCGTCGGTCCGGCAATCGACTCGTCCCACTTCTTCAGGTCTGCTGCCGCTGTCGTGCCGCTCTGCCCGGCCGTCTCGGCCTTGGAGAGCCGTGCGATCAGTTCTTTCACGGTGGCCAGGATCTGCTTGCGGCGTTCTACCAGGACGGGCACACGTTCGGGTGTGCCGGCGGTGGATCCATCGGCGAAGATCGCGGCCTGCATCTTCATGTACTCCGGCGCGGCTCCGGCTGTCATGTTAGTAATCGGGATGCGGCGCTCTTCTCCCGGCTTCACGGGTTCCGCCGTTGTCTCATCCTGCCAGAAGGCAAACCAGCTTCCGGGATAGTTCACCAGTTCGATCATGTACGCGACAACCGGCTGCGAGGCGGTGTTGCGCACGCGCAGCACCGAGCCTCCGTCAGAGGCCTCCACTTTCAACTCCGGCAAATTCGATTGGGCCGAGCACACCGCCAGGGTGACCAGCAAAGACGCGGCTAGTGTTGTGGGTGACATCGGTAGCTATTATCTACACAATCCGGCTGACATGCCAGTTCACACGCGATAGACTGTCTGGGGTTCCCGACTATGCGCACTTCTCTCCTTCTCGCCTTCACGGCGGCCACGTGCCTCTCCGCCCAGGTTCGCTTCGCCCCCGATGCCATTTCCGTGAACATCGACGGCAAGCCGTTCACCACCTTTCACTATGGCGACAACGCCGGCAAACCGTTCCTTGCCCCGCTCTATTCCGCCTCCGGCAAAATTGTCACGCGGGGCTTCCCGATGCAGATGCTGCCCGGCGAGAGCCGCGACCACCTGCACCACCGCGGCCTGTGGTTCACCTATGACGATGTGAACGGTGTGAAGTTCTGGGAGAACGACCCAACCTATACGAAGGGCCGCATCGGCCGGGTGGTGGTGCGCGACGCGAAGTGGAAAGACGCGACGGCAAAGGGGCCGGGGTCGCTCACCGCCGTGATGGAATGGCGCGATCCGGATGGCAAGGTGCTGCTGAATGAGAACCGCGAGATGCTTTTCTATTCGGACCCGACGCTGCGCATCATCGACTTCAACATCACGCTCACCGCGGCCACCGAGGTGACGCTCGGCGATACCAAGGAAGGTGCGTTCGCCATCCGGCTGGCTGAGAATTTCACTGAGCGCAAGGGCGGCAAGATGGTGAACTCCAACGGGCAGGCCGGCATGGCCAACGTGTGGGGCAAGCGTGCGGCCTGGGTCGACTATACGGCGGAAGTGGGCGGCGAGCGGCTGGGTGTGGCGATCTTCGATCACCCCAAGAATCCGAACGCGCCGACTTACTGGCACGCCCGCGACTACGGTCTGTTCTCGCTGAACCCGTTTGGCCAGAATGCGTTTGATCCGGCTGCCGCGGAGCGCAAGACGAAGCTGGCGCCGGGCCAGAAGATTCAACTGAGATGGCGTGTGGTGATCCACCCCGGGGATGCCGAAACGGGGCATGTGGCGGATCTGTTCAAGCAGTACTCGGCACGCTGATTTGGTGGTGCCTGGGCGGCCGGGTCATCAATCCAGGATGATCCGGTTCTGGTTCGTTCCGGTGATCTCGATCCGTTGACGGGAGAGCGTAGTGCCACCCTGCTCGACGGCTGCGGTATATGCCCCCGCCAGCACCGACAGGTAGTATTGGCCCAGCGAGTTCGTCGATGTGCACTTCGATTTTGAATCCTGCAGAAGACACACCTGAGCGCCGGCCAGGGCGGAACCGCTTCTTCGCAACGTACCGAAGAAAGGCCGGTAAGGCGTCGCGTCTCCGATGCCGCCCTCGGTGATCGGGCCGAACTTTAGCGTCAGGTCGAATTCAAATACCCGCGGAAATTCGACTTCAAGCGTGGAGTACCGCACGGTGACGAACCCTGGGGCCTTTGCGGTGATGGAGTACACACCATCCGGAACCGGCGGCACCGAGTACCGTCCATTCTTGGCGCTCCTGGTCTGCGTCGTGCCCGGGGCATCGACACGTTCGACGGAGATGAGTGCGCCATCGACCGGTCCGCCGGCGTCGTCCACGACCCGTCCTCGAAACGCATAGGTGCCCGGCTGTGCACAGGCTGCCGCGGTCGACACGGCCAGGCAGGCCAGCAGGAGCGGCCAGCGACGGGCGTCAATTCCGCCTCCGGCCAGGATTCGTACAAGAGCAGGATGCAAGGAAATCCGCGGCACCGGCACTCCCCTTTCTCTCACGCGGAACAAAGCCGCGCAGCCCGAATCCGGCACGCCGAATCGGCATCCATCGGATTAGTCACCATCTTAGAGCAGGGGACGGTGGAACGCAGGTTCGTTCCAGCGCCAACCGGCGGCCGGACTCACTCGCTCAGCCCGTTGCCGTTGTGGCGCCATGCCAGGATGGTCCCCATTCCTGAGACGGCTGCGCGCCGTGTCAATTCCGGAAGGGCGGATGCATTCGGGATTGGAGCTGTCGAACCGAACGTGCCGGGCGGCGGACGGGCCGCTACATCGTCAGCAGGCGCTTGGCTTCGGCGGCCTGCCCGGCCAGTGCCTTGCGCGCCAGGCTGAGGGCGAGCACTGGGAAGTAGTTGCGGTAGAGCGTGTACTGCAGATAGAAGACGTTGGGGAAGCCTGTGCCCGTGGCCAGTTGCTCGTCCCACGTCCCATCCGGTTTCTGGGTCTGGATCAGGTATTCCAGGCCCTTGCGCACCTGCTCGAAGTGGCCTTCGCCCGATGCCAGGAGTCCGATGACAGCCCAGGCCGTCTGGGACGGAGTGCTGGGCGCGGCGACGAAGTGATCCTCCACATAGCTGGCGCAGCTTTCGCCCCAGCCGCCGTCGACGTTCTGGACGGCTGCCAGCCAGCGGGCGGCTTTCTTGATGGCGTCCGCCGAGCCCTCGGCGTGGGAATGCCGCAGGCCGCGGATGGCCAGGAAGGCGCCGTAGATGTAGTCGACACCCCAGCGGCCATACCAGCTGCCATTGCGCTCCTGCGTTTTGAGCAGGTATTCCACGCCGCGGTGAATCGCCGGATTGTCGCTGCTGTAGCCGCGCCGGGTGAGCGCTTCCAGGACGCGCCCGGTGATGTCGGGACACGTGGGATCGAGCATGGCGTTGTGATCCGCGAACGGCACGCGGTTCAGCAATTGCCAGTCGTTGTCGACATCAAACGCCGCCCAGCCGCCGTCCCGCGACTGCATGCCGAAGAGCCAGTTCACCGCCCGCCGCGCACACCGTTCCTGTGCTTCGGGATCCGTGCCGCGCGCGTGCATCAGGGCGAGCAGGACCATGGCGGTATCGTCGATGTCCGGATACTGCTCGTTGGCGAATTCGAAGGCCCAGCCGGAAGGTTCGAGGTCCGGCCGCTTGACCGACCAGTCGCCTTTGCGCCGCACTTCGCGTGCGATCAGCCAGTCGGCCGCTTTGCTCATGCGCTCTGGCGGCGCCTCGCCCATTTCGCCCAGCGCGAAGGTGGCGATGGCGGTGTCCCACACCGGCGAGAAGCAGGGTTGGAAGTAGAACTGGCTGCCGCGCTGCGTCATCAGGGCGTCAAATTGGGCCAGCGCGTCCTTCAGGTCCGGGTGATCGGAGGGGTAGCCCAACGCGTTCAGCGCCATGATGAGGTACATCATCGACGGGTAGATGGCGCCCAGGCCATCGCAGTAGCGCGTATGGTCGAGCATCCACTTCTCGGCCGCGCGGATGGCCGCGTTCTTGACCTTGGAATTGCCGCGGTCCTGCCAGATCTTCAGGCCGCGGTCGATGCCGGAAAACAGCAGGGACAGTTTGTCCTTGCGCGGCAGTTTGTAGCTTTTGCCGGGCGCTTCGAGTTCGGTGAGGTCAAAGCCGGGCGGAACGGGCCGGGTGCCGCCGCGCGCCTGGACGATCGACAAGGGTACGACGATAGCGCGGGTCCAGGAGGACATTTCGTACAGTACGCCGCCCGGGAGCAGGACGAGTTCGGGCGGGATGGATGGCACATGCTGCCGCGGGAAGAGTCCGAACAGGCTCAGGTTGATTTTGACGTAGCTGTTGGCGCTCTGGATGCCGCCCAGGCGGAGGATGCAGTTGCGGGCGTTCACCATCGCCTCGCTCTCCGCCGGTGTGCCTGCTAACTTGAGGGCTGTGTAAGCTTTGACGCTGGCGCTGACGTCGGCCGGACCGCTGGGGTAGATATTGAACCCGCCGTTGGGCAACTGCCGTTCCAGGATCGATTGGGCCGCCTTGGCGATGGTCTCGCGGTTCGGCGGAGTCCAGCCGTTTTCGTCCGGGGGATGCAGCCACAATTGCAGCAGAATATAGTCGGATTCCAGCGTTGTATCGGCCAGCAGGTCGCCGCACCAATACCCCTCGGGCTTCTGCAGGTCCAACAACGCACCTTGGGCGCGCAGCAGCGTCGTGGTGCACGCCTCAGCCAGCGCCGGCCGGTGCGCTGAGATGGTCGCAAGCGACTTGCGGCCAGCGCGCCGGCTTACACTTTCAAACCAGGCGGATTCCATTCGAGCAGTTCTCCACGTTACCAGATCTCTTTCTATTTTCTTAAATTACAGGGGCCCGGAACAACAGGAATACTCATAAATCAGCGCCCGGCGAGTAAACTCCCGCAAGGCGTCTCTTGTTGACAGGAATTGCTTTAGAATCAGTTGCTTGTGTACTATGGGCTGGTCTCCAGCCGCGATCCTGCTATCCTGAAAGGAGGTGTCTTCCCCGCTCAACATACATCTGGAGCACTACGACGGGCCCCTGGACCTGCTGCTGGACCTCATCCGCAGGCAGCAGATCAACATCTACGACATCCCCATCGCACAGATAACACAGCAGTATCTCGACTACGTGCAGAAGGCCGTGGCCCTGGATATGGAGCTCAGCGCCGAGTTCGTCTACATGGCGGCGACGCTGATCCACATCAAGTCGAAGATGCTGTTGCCGCGGGATCCGGAACTCGACAAGATCGACCCGCAGGAAGATCCGCGTAAGGAACTGGTCGACCGCCTGCTGGAGTACGAGCGGTTCCGCTCAGCCGCGGCCATGCTGCAGGAAAAGCGCATGATCGAGGAGGCCATCTGGTCGAATCCGCAGATCCAGAATTTCGTCAATGAAGACGAAGGTCCGGGCTTGGCGGTCACCTTGTTCGACCTGGTGAAGACCTTCGAGCAGGTCCTGGAGCGGGCCAAGCACCGGCCGCTGTATGAAGTAAACAAAGAGGAAGTGTCGGTTCCCGATATGATCCTCTTCCTCAAAAACAGCTTGCGTGCGCTGCCCTCCGGCAAGACGATGGCGCTGGTGCCGCTTTTTGAGCAGCAACGCTCGCGCCGCGCTATGATCTGTCTGTTCCTGGCCGTGCTGGAGATGGTGAAGCAGCAGGCCATCAAGCTCACGCAGTCTGAGAGCTTTGGCGAGATTCACGTCAAGCGCGACACCGGCTTCGATGAGTTGCAGGTGACTGAAGAGTCCATCCTGCGCATCGAGGAAGAGTACAAGAGTTAAGCCCCATGGAAGAGAAAGACCTCCCCTCCGCCGAGTTGGCGGAACAGCAGCAGGAGCCTGCACAACAACCCGAGACGGAGCCCCAGCAGTCCGCCGCCGAGCCCGAGGTCCAGCCGGAAACTGCTGAACCGGAGGCTGCTGACCAGGAAGTTGCTGAGCCGGAAGCTGCTGAACCGCCGGCTGTCGAGCCGGAAACTGCTGAGCCGGAAGAGGTTGTGGAAGCGCAACCGGAGCCCGTCGAGGCGTCCACCGACCCCCAGGCGCAGGAGCCGGAGCCGGCCGAGATTCAGCCTGGTGACGAATTTGAGCCGGTCGCGCAGTCGGAAGACGACCAACCGGTGCCGGAGAGCTTCTCGGCCGAACAGCTTCTGGGCGACCAGAAACAGCCGCAGCCCGTTTCCGACAGCCAGGCGGCGGAACTCAAGGCTGTGCTCGAGGCGATTGTTTACGTCCTGAACGAGCCGATGCCGGCAGTGCAGATTGCCGCCGCTCTCGATCGTCCTCTGGAAGAAGTCGAGCCGGTGCTGAGGCTTCTGGCCGAAGAGACAGCCCGCGCCGAACGCGGCATCTTCATTCGCGAAGTGGCCGGCGGCTACCAGATGGCCACCAAACCGGAGCACCACGAAGTTCTTCGCAGCTTCGTGAAGAACCTGAAGCAGCCGTTGAAGCTGTCGCAGGCTGCCCTGGAAACCCTGGCCGTCATCGCTTACAAACAACCCATCACGATGCCCGAGATCCTGGAGATCCGCGGCGTGCAGGGCGGCGGCGTCATCAAGACGCTGCTCGACCGCAAGATCATCACCACGGCCGGCCGTAAGAACGTCATCGGCAAACCCATCCTCTACAAGACCACGAAGGAGTTCCTCACCCAGTTCGGACTCAAGGATTTGAACGAGT
Source organism: Paludibaculum fermentans (assembly GCF_051172195.1). Taxonomy (GTDB): domain Bacteria; phylum Acidobacteriota; class Terriglobia; order Bryobacterales; family Bryobacteraceae; genus Paludibaculum; species Paludibaculum fermentans_A. The sequence goes on along the minus strand of NZ_JBPJAQ010000005.1, from coordinate 246,075 downwards.
TACCGAGCCTGAAGGAATTCGAGGATATCCGCCGCCAGTCGTTGGCCGACGAGGAAATCGGCAACCCCGAGCAGCCGCGGCTGCCCGAACAGCCGGAAGAGATGGAGGCGTCTCCGGTCGAACCAGAGCCTCCCGAGGGTGAAAAGCCCGCAGGCGACGAAGAGGCGCCTCAGACAGACAATGGCTGAAGAACGTCTTCAAAAGATTCTGGCGCAGGCAGGGATTGCCAGCCGCCGCAAAGCCGAGCAGATTATCGTCGAGGGCCGGGTGACAGTTAACGGCAAGACGATCACGGAGTTAGGCTCCAAAGCCGACCTCGAAAAGGACCATGTCAAGGTGGATGGGACGCTGCTGCGCAAGCCGAAGCACGAGGTCTACATCGCCCTGAACAAGCCGCGCGAGGTGGTGACGACGCTGAGCGATCCGGAAGGCCGCCGTACCGTCAAGCACCTGCTGAAGGGCGTCAAGGAACGGGTTTTCCCGGTTGGGCGGCTCGACTACTTGAGCGAAGGCCTGCTGCTGCTGACCACGGACGGCGAATTCGCCAACAAGATGACCTCTCCGGCGAGCCACGTCGAGAAGATCTATCTGGTGAAGACGAACGGGATCCTCTCGGCCGAGCAGGAGGAGCAGTTCCGCAACGGTATTCCGATCCACGGGCGCCGGACGGCTCCAGCCAAGCTGAAGATGATCAAGCACAACGTGAACCCGTGGTACGAGGTGCGGCTCACCGAGGGCCGGCAGAACCAGATCCGTATCATGTTCAAGAGCTTAGGGCGGCTGGTGGAGAAGCTGAAGCGCGTCCAGATCGGCTTCCTGAAGTTGGGCTCAGTCAAAGTGGGCGAGTTCCGCCACCTGGATCACGATGAGGTGGAGCGTTTCCGCAAAGTCCTGCATCTCAACGACTGAGCGTGCCAACCGAACTGGAAATCCTCAAAACCTGCAAGACCATCGCCGTGGTGGGCTTGTCGTCCAACAAGTTCCGCCCGAGCTACGAAGTTTCGGCCTACATGCAGAAGGCCGGATACCGGATTATTCCCATCAATCCGAACGAGACCGAGATCCTCGGCGAGAAGGCTTACCCGACCCTGGACGAATGCAACCAGGCCGTCGACCTGGTCAACGTGTTTCGCCGCCCGGAAGCCGTACCGGATGTAGTCGATGCGGCCATCCGCATCGGCGCGAAGGCCGTTTGGATGCAACTCGACGTGATTCACGAGGAGGCCGCCCAAAAGGCCAGGGACGCCGGGCTGCTTGTGGTGCAGGATCGGTGTCTTCTGATTGAACACCGCCGTTTCCGCTCAGAGCTCGCCGGCTAGAACGGAGTGTCGTCGTCCATGCCTGCCTCCCAGGCGGCTTCTGAGTCCACCGGTTCGCTGGCCGGCCCTTTCCTGTCCCGGACGAAGTTGACGTCAGCCCACTTACGGGCCGGGTTGGTCTTCTTCTGGATGCGGACCTCGCGGTCGATCATTTCGCTCATCCGTCCCTGCACCTCGGACAGCCGAGTGAGTTGCAGGCCCAAACGCTCCAGGTCTTGTTTCAGGTACGCGACGGTCTTCTGCGTAATGACTCGCATTTTGGTGACGCACCGTCCCTGGCATGTGGGGCCCAGGATGCGCAGGCGCCAAACCATCATGGGATTGCCTGTCGTGTGGGTGCGGCTGAGGGTGGCGTCTTCCACCCGCGTGTCGTAAAAGCCGTCGGGCACATCTTCATAGCTGGTCCGCGCGGCGGGTTGCTGCTGTTGTTTCTCGGGGCGGCCAAAGGCGGAGTCGAACTGCCTCAGGTCCACCGGCCTGGAGTCTTCATTGGATCTTGGATTCACGGTTGTTACCGGCCTTGCAACCTAGTAGTGGACCTTCAGAGCCAAAGTTCTCGTTGATATAATACGCGCGGGTACTATCATATGCCGCTCTCCTCCGCGCAAACCGACCTTGCTTTCAAGGCTCTAGACTCCTTTGCGATCGAACTGCCGTCGTGGGGCTTCGCCAACACCGGCACTCGCTTCGGTAAGTTCATTCAAGCCGGAGCGGCCACGAGTACGGCCGAGAAGATCTCGGATGCGGGCATTGTGCACCAGGTGACGGGGTGCTGCCCCAGCGTGGCCGTCCATGTCCTGTGGGACTTTCCGAACGGCAAGGCCGATGTGCCGGCTGTCATGAAGGTGGCCGCGGAACACGGCGTGCGGATCGGCGCCATCAATCCCAACGTATTCCAGGACCAGTGCTATAAGAATGGTTCGCTGGGCAACCCGGATGCGGAGGTACGCAAGACGGCGCTGTCGCACATCCTGGATTCGGTGGAGATCCAGAACGCGAGCGGCTCGCGCGATCTCTCCCTGTGGTTCGCGGACGGCACAAATTTCCCCGGCACGGGTTCGATCCGCGCGCGGAAGGACTGGTTCACGGAAGGCCTGAAAACAGTGCACTCCGCGCTGAGCGGCGACCAGCGCATGCTGGTGGAGTATAAGCCCTTTGAGCCCGCCTTCTATCACACCGACATCGCCGACTGGGGTATGTCCTATATCCTGTCGAAGCATTGCGGGCCGCGCGCCAAGGTGCTGGTCGACACAGGCCACCACTACCAGGCTGTGAACATCGAGCAGATTGTGGCCTGGCTGCTGAGCGAGGACATGCTGGGCGGCTTCCACTTCAACGATCGGCGCTATGCGGACGACGACCTGACGCTGGGCTCGATCGATCCTTATCAGGTGTTCCGGATCTTCTACGAGATCTGCTACTTCACGTGGGAGCGCGGTGCGGCGCCGGACCTGGCCTACATGGTCGACCAGAGCCACAACCTCAAGAACAAGATCGAGGAGACGATCCAGACCGCGTGCACGGCGCAGGAGCTGTTCCTGAAGGCCGCGCTGATCGACTTCGGCAAACTGGCCGCGCACCAGGAGAAGGCCGACCTGATCGATTCCGAGGAGTGCCTGCGCGAAGCGTTCTTCACCGACGTGCGGCCGCTGCTGCGCGAATGGCGGAAGTCGAAGGGGATCGCCGAGAATCCGATGGAAGCGTTCCGGGCCAGCGGATACATGGAGCGGGCCGAGAAGGAACGCGGGCCGCGCAATATGGGTGCGATCTCGAGCTACGCGTAAGGGGTCGGTTGGGTTTGAGATTTGCCTGAGACGGGCGCCCGCTGCGATGAAGCCGCGCGGGTCGCCCGTCGCTCACATTTCGGGACCTGGTCGAACGCCCCGGGTTCACTGCGCTTGCGGCGGCCGGGCGTCGCGGGGCTTCAGACGATCGCTTTGATGATTTTGGCCGGGAGCATGAAGATGGCTCCCACGAAGGCGAAAACGCCCGTCAATACGATGCCGACTATGCGGAAGGGCAGCATCAGGACCCAGATGATCGGATAGACGATCAAAGCGATCAGGGCCAGCGGCCAGCAGAAGACGGCAAGAATACAAAACAGCAGGAATTTGACCATTTCCGTGTCACTCCCTCACAGCATATGTTACGAGGGCGAAGACCGCTGTGTTCCACTGATTGGAAGCCTGGTGCCCGAACGATGGGATGAATGTGGACGACAGTTTACTTGACCTGAAAAGCCATCATTTCCAAGATCAGGTTAGTGACTGCTCCTATCGGAAATACCCAAGAATTCAGTTCCAGCCGGACCTGCTGTGCGGCTGAAGCAATGTGGTGTGACGCACCGGGCGGTTTGCCCCACGCGGCCGGCTGCGGCGATGGACGCCTTGACCTGATTCACCAGGCAAGCACCGGCGACGACGAACAGGCGAAACGCCGGGTCAGCGGGACAGGGAGTGCGGAATGAGCGGGCGAAGCGCAGTGAAAAGGCTCCAGGTGGGGTCCGCGATCCTGCCCCTGGAGATCTTCTCAATTCATCAGAGGCTGGTTCAGATTCCCGACCCGGCGCAGATGGTTCATCTGCAGTTTCGCCGTTTCGCCGGATGTCCCATCTGCGATCTGCACCTGCGTAGTGTTGTGCGGCGGCACGCGGAAATCGCCGCGGCGGGCATTCGGGAGGTGGTGGTGTTTCACTCCACACGGGCGGTGCTGCTGCCCCACGCGGAAGGGTTGCCGTTCGACGCGATCGCGGATCCCGAGAAGCGGTTGTACGCCGAGTTTGGGGTGGAATCCGCAGCCCGGGCACTGCTCGATCCGCGCGCCTGGCTGCCGCTGCTGCTAGGCGTTCTGCGCAGTACCTTCCGGGTGCTCAGCGGCAAGCAACCGCTACCCGAGGTGCGGCCTCACGGGGGAAGCTTGGGCCTGCCGGCCGATTTCCTTCTGTCCAGCGAGGGCCGGGTGATCGCATGCCGGTATGGCGAGCACGCCTATGACCAGTGGTCTGTCGACGAGATGCTGGAGTTGGCAGGTAGTGCCCAGCGCGTCGATGCCAGGCCGGCCAGGCCTTCCGCAAGTCCGCTGCCGCCGAAGCGGATTCGGACCAATGAATGACCAATGAATGAGGTGCAGGCCGGGCGGCTAGCGGATCTCAATGCGCGAAGAGCGCGTGTCGAGGTCCACCAGCGGTCCGCCGGAGCCTAGCTGCGCTTTGAGGCTGTGCCCGTCCCTGGCGATCTGCGTGGCGATTCCGGCCGGGGCCGAGATCTTGCCGGAGCGCGAAAGCGCGTCGATCAGATAGCCGCCGCCATCGGCCAGTTGGACATGGATTGCACCAGATCCCGCCACTGCGCGGATGGGCGCCGGATTGCGTTGTTCGATCCGGATCTCGCCCGATGTAGTCTCCGCGTGGACTGATCCGCCTGCGCGCAGTGCGGTGATGCTGCCGGAGCTGTTGCGAGCGGTGACGCCCGCCTTGGCATCGTCAATGCGGATGCTACCCGACTGGGTTGTGGCGCGTAGCGTGCCCGAGACATCGCCGATCTCCTGGCGGCCCGAGGTGGTCAGAATTTCGGCGGCTCCGCGAATGCCGGTGAGCTGAATGCCGCCGGACTGGCTGCGGACGACCACGGAACTGCCTGCGTCGCGGACCGTGACGGCTCCGGAGTGGACGCTCACCTGGATCGCCCCCGCCACGTTGGTAACCTCCGTGCGCCCTGAGTTGGTTGTGGTGTTCACGGGGCCGTCGATGCCGTCGATGCGAATACCGCCAGAGGTCGTGGTGGCGCGGACTTCCGTTGCCTGTGGGGTCTCGATCTCGAAGCGGATGCTGACGCCGCGCAACAGCGACGGATCCTTGGGATAGCCGATGCGGAGGCGGTTGCCGGCCTGTTCGATGGGCGGGTCTTTTTCCAACGCCCGGATGTTGGCTTCGGCGAGGTCGAGATCCAGCCGCCCGAACAAGGGCTTGATGATGGCGCGCACACGGACCGAGGCTGCGGAACCGCTGCTGATGATGAGGCCGCCGGGGTCGCTTCTTACGTCGAGGTAGACAGGGCCGGAGACGGGCAGGGTACGGTCGAAGGAACCGGGATCGGAGGCCAGGAGTTGGACTGTGCCGGCCAGCAGGATGCCGGCTGCCAGAAAGATAGGACTCCTACGATAGCCATCGCTCATGGCTCCCAGGTTACAGCACAGCGACTGGGAGTCCCAGCCCTTTTGCTCGGTTCACGAAGGGCGCTGCCATGCAAATCGGGATGGAGTAGGGTACAGCGGGCGAAAGCCCATTGGCGCCGGATCGCGGCAGAATGCCCGACCGGTTCCCTGTAGTATTTGCCAGCCTGATTGGAATCCCGCCGGAAGGTCGGGCCGCCGAGCTGATGGATAACGATATGCGGTCATGTGACCTGCCGGAGTCACGGCGCCCATCCCCTGCCTGTGGGGAGGGAAGAGACGCCGCAACCGGAAGCCCCGCGATTTCATCGCGTTTGGTGCCGGGGCAGGGGGTTCCGCCGCCGGTGATGTAGGGCGTGGCCTTGCGTCGTTCGCGAAGAAACGGCGAGGTGCGACGGGGAAGCTCTGGGCCAGGGGCGGTGAATTGGCCGCGCACGTGCAGTAGTATGTTGGCGGACGAGTCGTCGAAGCCGGCCCGGGTGCGGCTTCGGCGCGAGTGCGCGAGTGAAGGAGAAGCGAATGCAGTATACGCGGCGGTTGACGATGGTTGCGCTGGTTATGGCAGCCTCAGCGGGATTCCTGGCGGCCCAGGATCCGCCCGGCCGGGTGGCCCGGTTGAACTACCGCGAAGGGTCCGTGTCGTTCCAGCCGAGTGGCGTGGACGATTGGGTGGATGCCGGCATCAACCGGCCACTGACCACGGGCGACAAGATCTGGGTAGATGCGCGCGGGAGGGCCGAACTTCACATCGGCTCGATGGCCCTGCGGCTGGGTGAGCGCTCCGATTTCGAGTTCCTGAACCTGGACGATCAGACGGCGCAGATCCGGCTTTCGGAGGGCACGCTGATCGTTCGTGTCCGTTCAATCGCGCAGGATCAACTGCTGGAGATCGACACACCGAACATGGCGTTCACAGTTCGGCGGCCTGGTATCTACCGCATCGACGCGGATCCCGACTCGCAGACCACCTACGTGACGGTTCGCGATGGGGAGGGCGAGGTGACGGGCGACGGGCAATCGTTCCCGCTCTACGCCAGGCAGCGGGTGGCGGTGCGCAGCGGCGATCAACTGGAATACAACCTGACCTCGGCGGGTGGAGGCGACCAGTTGGACGAGTGGTGCTCGGCGCGCGACCGTCGCGAGGACCAGTCGCAGTCGGCGCGGTTCGTTTCGCGCGAGGTTCCGGGTTATGACGATTTGGATCAATACGGCAGTTGGGAGAGCCAGCCGGAGTACGGCCAGGTGTGGATGCCGGCCTCGGTTTCCGCGGGCTGGGCTCCCTATCACGACGGGCATTGGGCCTGGATCGCTCCCTGGGGCTGGACCTGGGTCGACGATGCGCCGTGGGGCTTCGCACCCTATCACTATGGCCGTTGGGCCTCCTTCGGCGGACGTTGGGGCTGGATTCCCGGACCGTATCAGGTGGCGCCGACATACGCGCCGGCGATGGTGGCCTGGGTAGGCGGAGGGCGCGGCGGTTCCGGGTTCAGTATGACGTTTTCCAGCGGCATGGCTCCGGCGGTCGGCTGGTTCCCGCTGGGTCCGCGTGAACCGTACTATCCGTCGTACCGGTCGAGCCAGCGCTATTTCACGCGGGTGAACACGACGAATACGGTGATCAACAACGTCACCATCAACAACTATTACAATGCGCGGAACGATCGGAATTCGCGGGTGGTTTACGCGAACCAGCGGGTGCACAACGGCGTGACGGCGGTGCCGCAGAGAGAGTTTGCCAGCGGGCGTCGCGTGGGACAGTTCGCGCGGCCGGTCAGTGCTGCGCAGATCGAGGCTGTGCGCGTCGCTCCGGGCCCGTTCATCGTTCCGCAGAGAACCAGTGTGCTGGGCGCGCAGGCCGAATCGAATGCGCGTGCCGTGGCCCGGCCGCCCGCTGCCTCACAGAGCCGGCGGGTGGTGGCCAGGACCGCTCCACCGCCGCCCGGAGTGCCGTTTGACCGGCAGCAGGCGGCACTGTCGAGGAACGCTGGGCAACCGCTGCAGGACAGAGAGGTGCGGCAGCTCCGGCAGGGTGCTCCCGCTGCGGCGGCTCCGGTTCGCGTCGTGGATATGAGCCGGGTGAAACGGGTGGAGCCTCGCGTGGGGCAACAGCCGGGGGGCCAGCCGGCGCCGGCGAACGGGCGTCCTGGCGTGGCTCCTGGGCAACAGCCGCAGGATGCCCGGGAAGCGCAGCCGCGGGAAGTGCAGCAGCGGCAACAACGTGAGCAGCAGCAGAAGCAGCAGCAGGATGTTCGGGAGCGTCAGCAGCGCGAACAGCAGCAGGAGTCGCAGCGGCAGATGCAGCAGAAACAGCAGCAGGATGTTCGGGAGCGGCAGCAGCGCGAGCAGCAGCAGGAGTCGCAACGGCAGATGCAGCAGAAACAGCAGCAAGATGGCCGGGAGCGGCAGCAGCGCGAGCAGCAGCAGGAGTCGCAACGGCAGATGCAGCAGAAGCAGCAGCAAGATGGCCGGGAGCGGCAGCAGCGCGAGCAGCAGCAGGAGTCGCAGCGGCAGATGCAACAGAAGCAGCAGCAAGATGGCCGGGAGCGGCAGCAGCGCGAACAGCAGCAGGAGTCGCAGCGGCAGATGCAGCAGAAGCAGCAGCAGGATGCGCGGGAGCGGCAACAGCGCGAGCAGCAGCAGGAGTCGCAACGGCAGCTGCAGCAGAAGCAGCAGCAGGATGCGCGGGAGCGGCAGCAGCGCGAGCAACAGCAGGAGTCGCAACGGCAGCTGCAGCAGAAGCAGCAGCAGGATGCGCGGGAGCGGCAGCAGCGCGAGCAACAGCAGGAGTCGCAACGGCAGCTGCAGCAGAAGCAGCAGCAGGACGCGCGGGAGCGGCAACAGCGCGAGCAGCAGCAGGAGGTTCAACGACGCCAGCGGGCCGCGCCTCCGGCTCACCCGCCTGCTCCTGCCCCGCAACCGGAGCCCAAGAAGGAAAAGAAACCGCCACCACGTGATGAGAAGCAGAATTAATACCCCGTCCGCGGCGGTTGCGGAGTAGACGTAGAGCTCGCGGGGATTCTCACTCAGGTTCCGGCCGGACTCGATTCGGCCGGAGCTGGCCCGGCGCGTCCGCCGGACGGCCAGTGTCGCATCAACCGGCTGCCAGCCTCTCGCGCTAGCATTTCCTTCATGACGGATGGACCTGCGCAGGACTTGAATCTCTGGAAACAGCACTTGGGCCGCGTGCCGGATTGGGTGTGGTCCCAGGATGAGGCGGAGACCCTCGTGCTGGCCGACAATGATCTGACCGAGCTCTCGCCCTTGGTTGGTCGGATGCAGAAGTTGCGCATGCTCGACCTGGGCCACAGCCGGCTCACCGAGGTGCCGGAGGAGTTGGGGGCATTGGCCGGGCTGCGCGACTTCCTCTATCTCCACGACAACTGTCTTCCCTCGCTGCCGGCTTCGCTGGCGCGCCTCACCCGGCTGCGCTACCTGAACATCAGCGGCAACGCCTTCCACGAGTTTCCGGAATGTGTTTGCGAAATGGCTGGCCTGATCGAGTTGCGGGCTTCCGACAATCAGTTGTCCGCGCTGCCGGAGTCCCTTGGCCGGCTGTCGAACCTGCGGGAATTGCACCTGCGGAACAATCAGCTCACCACGCTGCCTGATTCGTCGGGGACGCTACGCGCACTGCGGCAGCTCGACCTGCGCGGGAATCCCCTGCGGGCCCTGCCCGCGGCACTGGCTGAGCTGCCGCTGCTGGAGAAGCTCGACCTGCGCTGGGTGACCACCCTGGATCCGCCGTCCTGGCTGGCTGCCCTGGAGGAGCGGGGTTGCGCCGTGTATCGCTGACCCAGGGGAGGCCCAACCCGCTAAGGCTGGATCTCTACCACAGCTCCGTTCGGAACCAGCTTCCAGATCTCCTCGATCTCCTCATCGGTCACAGCAATGCAGCCCCACGTCCAATCGCTCTGCAAGTGGGCATTCCCCACGGAACCCTGGCCGTTGGGTAGGCCGTGAATCAGGATGTCGCCGCCTGGCTGGACACCCAACCGCTGCGCCCGGGCGCGGTCGGTGGAGTTGGGGTAGGAGATGTGGAGGGCCCTATGGAACTGGCTCCTGGCATAGCGCCCGTCAACCCGGTACAGCCCCTCCGGCGTACGCATATCACCTTGCTGGATCTTGGGTCCCACCGGCTGTTTGCCCAGCGCCACTTTGTAAGTTTTGAAGACTTTGCCGTTCTGGAGTAGTTGCAGCTCGCGGCGGGCCTTGTGGATGACGATCCGGTCTGCCTGTTCGGCAGCGCACAGCGCAGGGGGTGCGACGGCAAACCAGCTCCAGGCGAGCACGCTGCGGCGAGTCATCGAACTCTATTCTAAAGCCGTTGCTCCCGGCTGCAGCGAGGGATGGCCTCCGGTTGGTAGGGGCTTGGACCCGGATTTCGGGCTTGTTATAGTACGGACGGCGGCCGGATGCTCCAAGCTCGGCCTGAGCCGGTCCTCCGTGTTCGGTTCAGCCTCTCTGGGGTTACCCCAGGGCATCGGGAATAGCCAGGCATTCGTCGCGTGCGCTCCGCTGCGCTGTCACGCAGTTCTGCCCACGCCAGGTGAGACTCGTTGGAGCATCCGGACGCGCCCGGCCATGGCTTATCCCGCACTTGTCTCCGCCCTCGCCCGCTGCTTCGCCAGCGGAGAACCCACCGCGGACGGCATTGCCGCGCGCGCGGCCCAAGTCCTGGGACGGCCCTGGTTCTGGCTGCTGCCGCTGGCCCGGCGCTTCGTCAAAGCACACCAGGGCAGCATCCGCCCGAGGCGGAAGGAAGTCATCCGGTTTCTGTTGGACGACCGGGGCTTCCGGCACCGCGCGCACAAGCTCTCCGTATCGCATTGGATTACTGAGCCGCCGCGCATGCAGCCTGTGCAGGCCGCCGTCGCGTGGGGTGTGCCTGAGCTGGTCACCGAAGGGGACTTGGCCGCCTGGATGGGCGTGCGGCCCGAGGATCTGGACTGGTTTGCTGATCGGAAGGGCCTGAATGCCCGGGCCGGACGGGCTGCGTTGGGTCACTATCACTACCGGGTTCTCGCCAAAAAGCGTGGCGGCGTGCGGTTGATCGAGGCGCCCAAGCCCCGGCTGAAGGAGCTTCAGCGGCGGATCCTGGACGGCATCCTCGATCGCGTACCGGCGCATGCGGCGGCGCACGGGTTTTGCCCGGGACGGTCCATCCGGACTTTCGCCGAGCCTCATGCCGGGCGAGCGCTCGTCCTGCGAATGGATGTGCAGGATTTCTTCCCGTCCCTGCCCGCCGCCCGGATTCAGGCGGTTTTCCGGACTTTGGGGTATCCCGAAACCGTGGCGGACCTGCTGGCCGGCGTCTGCACGAATCGGACCCCCATCCGCATGTGGCCTCAGGCCGGCGCGGCGATTCCGGCGGCAGATCTGATGGAGGCGCGCCGGTTGTATGAGTGGCCGCACCTGCCGCAGGGAGCGCCCACGTCGCCGGCTCTGGCGAACCTGTGCGCCTACCGCGCCGATTGCCGGCTGGCTGGGCTCGCGCGCAACTTCGGGGCCCTCTACACGCGCTATGCCGACGATCTGGCCTTCTCCTTTGATGGGCCTGTGAACGCCAGGCAGTTTTCTGTGTATGCGGCAGCCATCCTGGGGGAAGAGGGCTTCGGCGTCAACCACCGCAAGACGCGGATCATGACACGGAGCACCCAGCAGCGCCTGGCGGGGCTGGTGACGAATGTCCATCTGAACATCCCGCGCGCGGATTTCGACGAGCTGAAGGCCATTCTGACCAACTGCCTTCGGCATGGACCGGAGACCCAGAACCGGGCGGCTGTCCCGGACTTCCGCGCTCACCTGAACGGGCGGGTGGGGTTCGTCGAGTCGATCCATCCCGCGAAGGGGCGGCGGCTGCGCGTGCTTTTTGACAAGATTTGTTGGTGAAGAATGGCTATCTCGGGGTAGTCTCTAAGCATGCGGGCTTCGTGTGGTCCCAGATCACGCACTGGCGCCCTTCTGGTACTCCTGCTGCTGGGCGGCTTACTGGCATGGGCGCAGATGCGCGACCGCGTCTGGGCCCGGTATGAACACGAGATGCAGGATCCCGTGGACGATCCGCCCGACGCATTGCACAAGGCCGAATTCGCGCTGGGGCGGCTGCGCTACCGGTCCCCCATGGACCGCGGCCGCCGGTATTATCGCTGGGGTATCGACGTCAACAAGGGCGACCGAATCTTCGTCTCGCTGCTCAAGCGGCTGACCCGCGTGGACATACAGCCCATCGAGACGATCGTCGACGTCAGCAGCGATGACATCTACAATCTGCCATGGATCTTCGCCGGTTCAGTGGGCGACTGGCGGCTGTCCCCTTCCGAGGCGGACCGCTTGCGAAAGTACTTCGACCGCGGCGGCTTCCTGATGGTCGACGACTTTCACAATGAGCGCGAGTGGGCGAATTTCATGGAGGGCATCCACCAGATCGACCCGTCGATGCACGCCGAAGAACTCGAGGACGGCGACCCGGCCTTTCGCACAGTGTTCGACCTGAAGCAGCGTGTGCGGGTGCCCGGTGCAAACGTCGTCCATGGAGATATGATTGAGCGCGGCGGAATTGAACCGCACTGGCGGGCCATCCGCGACGGCCAGGGGCGGATGAAGATCGCCATCTGCTTCAACATGGATGTCGGGGACGGGTGGGAGTTTGCCGATGATCCGGACTATCCGGAACGGTTTTCCTCCGAGGCCATCCGGCTGGGTGTGAACTACGTCATTTATTCCATGACGCATTAGGACGGCAACGTTTGCGGGTTTCCCCTGTGCTGCTCAGGTAGGCTCTTTACCTAAGTGGCGGGTTATTCGCTCTTAGTACGTACAGGACGTATTGTCCTCCCAGGACGCTATGTTATGCTCTGTCTAGGGTTGAGGCTGGCTCAGTCGGTCGGCCGACCCGGAGCACAACACATCGATGGTCGCAAGTATCATCATTATCGGTTTCTCGGTGGTCCTGTTCGCATACTGGTTCCGCTATAGCTGTATTTTGATTCTGCGGACCAGAACTTCAGTCGACTATGCCACGCACGTCGCGAAGGCGTCGAGCCTCGCGGTGTTGGAAATCCAGCGCCTGCTGGAAGGTTCCGCGGACGAGCTCGATCTTTCCGCCTTCCGCAGCGCCCTCGAGGAAGACTACTTCATCGTCAACCAGCTGCTCAGCAAGGCTCCGATGGTGGAAGAGCACCTGTCAACGGTCGAGCGCACGATGTTGCGGGTCGACTTCCGGATGATGAGCCTGTGGGACGCTTTCTCCCGCACCTGCCTGGGCCGTTCGTCGCGCACGGCCGTGTCGGAGATCGCTTCCATTGTCGGTTGCCTGGCGAACGCGGCCGGTTCGGCCGGCGTCCTCAGCGTCGAAGCCTGATTCTCCACTCCCCCGAATTTCAAACGAATGAAAGACCGGCCTCAGCGCCGGTCTTCTTGATGTAGGCCGCGCCTTCGGCGTACTCCCCGGCCGTTTTGAGGTGCTCCAGCATGAGAGGTGCTTCGTGCGGCAGGGCGGCGAGGGCTCCCAGATACGCCTTGTAGTCCAGCTTGCCGCGGCCTGGCACCACTTCGACGAAGTGCAGGTTCATCTCCTTCACCCACTCCAGGTCCTTGGCATGGCAGGAGAGGATCCACTTGCCCAGCTTCTGGAAGCACTCCCGGATGACGCCGGCGTTGTTGTAGAACCGGTCGGGCGAGCTGATGATATTGCAGACGTCGATGTGGACGCCGAACGCCGGGCGGTCGATGGCGCGGATCAGCTTGAGGTAGGAGTCCGGCGAATCGGGCACGGTCCAGCCCATCATTTCGTACGAGAACTTCGCCCGTTTCGGTTTGACCGCGTCGATGATGGAGCGGGCGTTCTCGACTGCGGCGTCGAAGCACTCGCGAGTGACGTTGCGCGGATCGGGGCCATCCCAGTATTTCGGGTTGTAGGAGCCCACGATGTCGACGCAGCAGCGGGTTCCGGTCTCGTCGGCCACGGCCAGGCCGTAGGTGACCTTCTGTAAATTGATCCTGCGTTGAGCCGGGTCGGCTTCCAGCAGATTGACCCACACGCCCACTTCCGCCAGGGTAACGTTTTCGGCCTGGAAGCCTGCCTCGATGGCGCGCAGCAGGGCGGTGTCCCCGGGCTTCGCCGCCGGGCAATAGCCGGCGCTATAGCCGAGCTTGCGGTGCTCGCGGGCCAACTCGCGCGGGTCCTCGGGCTTCTGGAACACGGGGCCGCCCAGGCGGATCCTGTTGCCGGCGGCGGGTACCGCGATCAGGCTGGCGAGCATCATTTCACGGCGAGTCATGGCGCATTCCTTCCCTGGGCGAAGTCACGCACATCATATCCGAACCGTCCGCAGGAGTAACATTCGGGCCTGCCCCGGGACAGGGCCGGAACGGCTGCGATCCGGCTTGCCATACAATGTTCATGTGGCTCACTCTTCGCCCTTTCCGGAAGCCGTTTCGCGGCTGGATCTTGTCCGCAATGAGATTGGTAAAGTCATCGTCGGGCAGCAGGACGTCGTTGACGGCGTACTGATTTGCCTCCTCGCGGGCGGCCACGTGCTGCTGGAAGGGGTGCCGGGGTTGGGCAAAACCACCCTGCTGCGAACGCTCTCTCGTGTTCTGCACCTGAAGTACTCCCGCATCCAGTTCACACCGGACCTGATGCCCGCCGACATCGTCGGCAGCGTGATCATGGAAACGACGGACACGGGCGGCAAGGCGTTGAAATTCCAGCCGGGTCCGGTGTTCTCGAACCTGGTGCTGGCGGACGAAATCAATCGCGCGACCCCCAAGACGCAGTCTGCCCTGCTGGAAGCCATGCAGGAGCGGACGGTCACGTCGGGCACCGTCACCCACCACCTGGAATCGCCGTTCCTGGTGATGGCGACCCAGAACCCCATCGAGATGGAAGGCACCTACCCGCTGCCGGAAGCGCAGTTGGACCGCTTCCTGATGAAGATCCTCGTGCAGTATCCGACGCGGGAAGACCTGAATACGATCATCGAGCGCACCATCGCGCGCGAGGAACCGGAACTCAGCCAGGTGATGGATCGCGACACCATCCTGTCCATCCGGCGCGCCTGCCGCGAAGTGCTGGTGGCTCCGCATGTGCAGGACTACGCCGTCAGCCTGGTGATGTCCACGCAACCGGGCACCGCCTATGCGCACGAACTGGCCAACAAGTACATCCGCTACGGGTCGTCTCCGCGCGGCGCGCAGTCGCTGGTGGAATGCGGCCGAGTCTACGCCTTCATGCACGGCCATGCGCACCTGTCCATCGACGACATCAAGACCATCGCCCCGGCCGTCCTGCGGCACCGCATCATCCTCAATTTCGATGCCCACGCCGACGACCAGACCCCGGAAACACTGCTGAAGGAGATCATCACCGCGGCTAGTTTGAAAGCCGCGCAGACGCGCGCCTGAGCCGGAGGCCTTTCGGACGCACTGAGAACGAAACGCCATGGCTGCTCCCCTGCTGGACCGTCAAATTCTGGAACGGCTCGAACGCCTGACCATCCGCTGGCAGAAGTCGTTTCGCGGCCTGGTGGGCGGACATAACGTTTCGCGCTATGCCGGCCCGGGGCAGGAGTTCCTGGACCACCGCAACTTCCACCAGGGCGACGACCTGCGCGCGGTCAACTGGCGCGCCTTCATGCGGCTGGAAAAGCTCTTCCTGAAGATGTTCCAGGTGGAGCCGCGCACGCCCATCCGGCTGCTGCTGGATTCGTCGTCCTCCATGACGGCTTCACCGGAGCCGGGCGCGGGCACCAAGTTCGACTATGCCCGCCGGCTCTCCGCGGCCCTGACCTATGTCGGGCTGGTGCGGCACGACTCCATCCTGCTGCAGCCGTTTCACGAGAAACTGGACGATTCGCACCTCGCTTCCGGCGGCCGCCACCGGTTTGGGCCAGTCAACGATTTTCTCGCTGCTCTCGAACCGGGCGGCCGCACGTCTTACTTCGAGATGGTGCGGCAGTTCATCTCGGCTTACCAGAAGCCGGGGCTGCTGATTGTCGTCTCCGACTTTCTGGACGACGGGGAAGTGTTGAAGCCCTTGCAGTATCTTGCCGATTTCGGCCATGAACTGATGCTGGTGCAGGTTTGGACCGACTCCGACCGGTCGCCGAACCTGAAGGGGGATGTTGTGCTGAGCGACGCGGAATCGGGCGGGTCGCTGGAGATCTCCCTGGACGAGGCAACTTGCCAGGCCTATACGGAAGAGTTCGATCGGTATGCGGGCGCCATAGAAAATCTTGCACTGCGCTCGGGCGGACGTTACGCCGGCTTCTCGACATCCGTCCCATTGGAAGAGGCCATTTTTTCGGCCTTGAATCAAGCCGGCGCGGAACTGCAACGCGCCCCGCGGAGTGCATAGCCTTTGTTTTTTGCCAATCTGAGTGCGCTTGAGTTCCTGGCCCTCTTCACGGCGGTGTCGGCGGCCACCGTGGCCTTGTACCTGCTCATCCGGTCGCGGCGCCAGTACACCGTCGCCACCCTGCGGTTCTGGCAGAATGCCCGGCAGGACGTTCAGCAGAAACGGCGGCGCAAGGTCGACCAGCCGTGGTCCCTGTTGTTGCAGTTGCTGGCCATTGCCTGCCTGCTGCTCGCCATTGCCCAGCCGCGGTTGGGCCGGCCCGATACATCCGGGCTCGACCATATCCTGCTGCTGGACAACTCCGCCTGGCTCCAGAATCCAGCCCTGCATGCCGATTCGCAGCGGTTGGCGCTGGCCTGGTTGAAGCGCGTGCCGTCGCAGGACCGCGTGATGGTGGTGCGGGCCGATTCGCTGGCCACGCCGGTGACGCGGTTTGAGTCGAACCACACGGCGGTAGAGGCCGCGATCAAAGGCTCAGTCGCGTCATCCTCCGCGCTGGACCTGCAGCCGGCGTTCGACCTCGCCCAGCAGGCGATGCGGCTGGAAGCACGCAGCGCGGGCGAGATCCTGTATGTCGGACCCGGGCAGATCGAGCCCTCGTCGTCGCTGAATCCACCCAGGAATCTGCGTGTCCTGAGTACCAAGGCCGTGCCGGCCAACCTGGGGCTGACGCGCGTGACCGTCCGGCGCGATGCCAACGACGCCACCCTGTTCAATGCGTCCGTCACCTCTCGGAATTACTCGTCCACTCCCTACAATGTGCCGTTGACTGTCGGCCTGGGCGGGGCGCTGGTGTCGAACCAGTTGGTGACCCTGGCGCCGCACAGCGACGCTGTTTCGAACTTCTCGTTCCGTTCCACGGCCGCCGGATGGCTGGAAGCGCGGCTGAATGCGCGGGACGGCCTGCCGGCCGACGACCGCGCGCTGCTCGAGATCCCCGTACCGCGCCGGCTGCGCGTCGCCGTCTATTCCAGCGAACCGGACCTGCTGCGGCCCATGCTGAGCTCCGATGCGCGGGTGGAGCCAACTTACTACCAGCCGTCGCAATATGCCTCGAACGTCGACGCGGACCTGGTGATTCTCGACTCCTTCTCGCCCGCCACCTTGCCGCTGAAGGCAAGCCTGCTGATCCGCCCGGGGACGAACGACGCCACCATCACCCGCTGGAACTCGGGCCAGCCCATCGCTTCCGGCATCCACTCCAAGGACATGAAGCTGAAGGGCGCGCGCGTACTGACGCCTGGCAGCGGAGACGTTGTGGTGGCAGAAACCGCGCAGGGGCCGGTGATTCTGGCCAGCGCCGTCCAGGGGCAGCCGAAGCGCGTGACGCTGGGTTTCCATCCCCTGCATTCCGACCTGCGCTACGAGCTGACGACGCCATTGCTCTTCGCCAACCTGATGCAGTGGATCTCGCCCGAGACATTTCTGCGGCAGGAGGTGTTGGCCGCCACTCCGGGCTCAGTCAGCGCGGACCTGAATGAACTGGCGGCTCCAGACCAGATCCGTGTACTCGACTCCGATGGCGCGGCGCTGCCGTTCACCGTGGACGGCCGCACGGTACGGTTCTTCACGGCTTCGCCCTCCACCGTGCGCGTGCTGGCGCCCAATTCGGAATTGATGTTCGCCCTGTCGCTGCCCGGCCTGGGCTCCACTGCCTGGGAGATCCCGTCGAGCGCCGCTCGCGGCCTGGCCGCGCCCGTGGCCACCACGCCGCTGCCCAAGGAGATGTGGCAGATCCTGGCCATCCTGGGCGCGCTGCTCATCGCGCTGGAATGGTGGCTCTACCGCAGCAAGCCCGCCGCTCCGCTGGCCATGGTGTTGAAGCTGGCGAGCATCGCCGCTGTCTTGATTTCGCTGTTCCAACCCGGCCTGCCGGTGCACGAGACGAAACTGGGCGTGGCCGTGCTGGCCGATACGTCGGCGAGCATCTCCGGCGGAGACCTGGCTCTGGAATCCAAACTGGTTTCGAGCATAGATGATGCCCGCGGCCGCCATATCGTGCGAGTGCTGCCGTTTGCGCGATCCATCCGGATGGCCCAGCCGCAGGAGTACGCGTCCGGCTGGAAGCTGCGCGGTACGGGCGGCGAGATGGGCCGCGAGACGAGCCTGGAAAGCGCGATTCGCGAAGCCTCGGCGACCCTGCCCGCCGGCCTGATTCCGCGCATCGTGCTCATCTCGGACGGTAAGGAGAACTCGGGTTCCGTGGCGCGCGCCGCCTGGCAGGCACGTCAGTTGGGCATCCCCATCGATACCTTCGCCTTGCCCGGCCAGCCGGAACCGAAGTTGAAGCTGGAATCGGCCCGCCTGCCGGAAGTGGCGTTCACTGGCGAACGTTTTCCCATCGAGCTGAACGTCGAAAGCCCCTCGAAAGCGTCCGGCACGTTGGAACTGCTGGCCGAGGGCAAGCCGCTGGGGTCCACCCAGGTGGCCCTGGAACCGGGCATGAATCATCTGCGGGTCAGCGCCGCGGTGGCGACGCCCGGAGCCATCGATTTCCTGGTCACCCTGAAGTCGCCGGAACTGGGCGAACTGCGCGTCGAGCAGGCCGTTTCGCTGCGCCGGCCGCGGCTGCTCTACCTCTCCCAGGACGCCTCGGGCATGGAGTCGCACCTGTTCGGCACGCTGACAGCGGCCCAATTCGACGTGGTCTCCAATGTCCTGTTCGCTGATGCGCGCTTCGACGACTACCAGTTGGTGCTGTTCAACAACTGGGACATGGAAGCGATGCCGGCCAGCCGGAAGGCAGACCTGGAGCGTTTCGTGCAGCAGGGCGGCGGCCTGATGGTCATCGGCGGCGAACACAATATCTACGTCGACAAGAAGAACCTGCCGCAGGACGCGCTCGACCGCACCCTGCCCGCGCTCATTGCACCGCCGCGCAGTCCGGAAGGCGCCTCGGTCATCCTCATCGTCGACAAGTCTTCCTCCATGGAAGGCCGCAAGATGGAACTGGCCCGGCTCGCCGCCATTGGCGTGGTGGAGAACCTGCGGCCCATCGACCAGGTGGGCGTCCTGATCTTCGACAACTCATTCCAATGGGCGGTGCCGCTGCGCCGCGCCGAAGACCGGACCCTCATCAAACGCCTGGTGGCCGGCATCACTCCGGATGGCGGCACGCAGATTGCCCCGGCCCTCACCGAGAGCTACAAGCGGATGACCACCGCCACCGGCGCGTACAAGCACATCGTGCTGCTGACGGACGGCATCTCGGAAGAGGGCGATTCGATGACGGTGGCGCGCGATGCGGCCAACAACCGGATCACCATCTCCACCGTGGGTTTGGGCCAGGATGTGAACCGCGCCTACCTGGAGAAGGTCGCCCTCACCGCCAAGGGCAAGGCCTACTTCCTGACGGATCCTTCCGGCCTGGAACAGATCCTGCTCAAGGACGTGATGGAGCATACGGGTTCCACCACCATTGAGAAGACCATTCAGCCCAAGGTCGCGCACCAGGCGGAGATCCTGGAAGGCCTGCCCATGGACAAGGCGCCTGCTTTGAAGGGCTATGTCCGCTTCCAGGCCAAGCCGACGGCTGAGACCATCCTGTCCATCACCTCGTCGACGGCTGGCGAGAAGGACGACCCGCTGCTGGCCCGCTGGCAGTATGGGCTGGGCCGCGCGGCCGTGTTCACCTCCGACGCGAAGTCGCGCTGGGCGGCGTCGTGGGTCACCTGGGCTGGCTACGACAAGTTCTGGGCGAACGTGCTGCGGGACCTGCTGCCGCACTCACAGCCTGGTCAATCGACATTGACCAACGACTCCGCCAACGGCAATCTGGTGGTCGAATACCGGCTGTCGCAAGCTGTGCCCGCGCCCGACAAACTGCCGGCTCTGTTTGCAATCGGGCCGGATGGATTTCAGGTTCCGGTGACGCTGGAGCGCCTCAGCGCCGATCACTTCCGCGGCAAGATCCAGGTGGGCAACCGCAAGGGCCTGTTCCGCGTACGCCCCCTGGTGGAATCGCGGGCCTTCCCGGAGGTCGGTTTGTACCTGCCCGAGCCGGAAGTGACGACCTACGGCAACAACACCCTGCTGCTGCAGCAACTGGCGGCCTACACGGGTGGACGGTTCAACCCCGCGGCCAAACGCATCTTTGACTCGACTGGTCCGGGCCTGCCTTCCTCCATGCGTTTGTGGCCGGGGCTGCTGGCCGCGGCCCTGCTGTTCAATCTGCTGGAACTCGCCTGGCGGCGCTTGTTCCCCGGCCTGAAATGGGGCGGTTTGAAGGCCCGCCTGCCGCGCGCGGCTTAGCAGTCCGTGGCAGAAGTCCCGCGAGCCCCGCGGCAAGAGCTTGCGAGCCCACGGCGCGAAGAGCCGACCGAACTAGTGCCGGCCACTCGGAGGAAGGCTCGACAAAGCCGTGGGCCGCAACCTCGTGCCGCCCTTTGGGTTCGCTCCGCCGCCGCTCCGCACTTTGGTCATGGCTCCGCTTTGTTGAAACTCATCTAGTCCCTGGTTAGTTACCGATGCAGTCCAGGCGGCGGTGCGAACGGGGCCGCGCGACTTCTGCCACGGGCTGCTACGGCTTGGCGCCGGCCGCCATGCGGGTGTCGATGGCTTCGATCACCGGCAGCAGGTCCTGCACGCTTTCGACGACGAAATGAGCCCCGGCCGCGCCCAGGCGGTCAGTCGCCCGGGTGACGCGGCGGGTGAGTTCGTCGGGTCCCAGGGATTCGCACTCCTGTTCGGTGAGGCCC
The DNA here is from genome assembly GCF_051172195.1 of Paludibaculum fermentans. GTDB lineage: Bacteria > Acidobacteriota > Terriglobia > Bryobacterales > Bryobacteraceae > Paludibaculum > Paludibaculum fermentans_A. The sequence goes on along the minus strand of NZ_JBPJAQ010000005.1, from coordinate 225,532 downwards.
ACTTCATTGCCGGCCCAGGTGATGCCGATGGTCCACATGCCCGCGTTCAGGCCTTCTTCGATGTCCGCCACCGTGTCGCCTACCTTGACGCAGGCTTCGAGCGGATAGATCCCCATGCGCATGGCGGAAGTAACCGCCATCCACGGTGCAGGGCGTCCGGCCGGCACTTCGTCGGCGCAGATCAGATTGTCGGGCTGGAAACCATGCGGCGCCACGTCGCGCAGCAGGCCCTTGATCATCTCCCGCGTATAGCCGGTGGTCGCGCCGATGCGGATGCCGCGCTTGCGCAGCTGATTGATGGTTTCACTCACCCCGGGAATGACATCGGCGTGGCGGCCGATGGCGGCCGTCTGGATGGGGATGAACTCGGTGAACAGCCGCTCCGCGTCCGCATCGTCCGGCGTCTCCCCGTGCGCCGCGCGCCACTGCTCCACCACGCTGCGCGACTGCAGGATCGCGCGCAGGTGATCCTTCTTGTGGATGCCCATGGCCTGGCGCACATCTTCCACCGCAATCTGGATCTGGTGCCGCTGAAAGAGTTCGATCAGTGCGTCGACCGGAGCGCGGCAGCCGAAATCGACCGTGGTGCCGGCCAGGTCGAAGATCACGGCCCGCACCCGGCCGCGATAGCTGCGGCGATAGACGAAATCCATACTCACCCCCTCACCATAGTGTCGCTCGGGACGGCCGTGGCCGCAGGACGGGCCCAATCGACGCCCATGGAGGTGAGAATGCCGTGCGCCGCGCGGGTGAACCGCTCGAAGTCCTCGGGGTACAGATCGCCAATGGCGGCTACCCGGAAATAGCCGCCCGGGTGGGTATCGCCTGGATCCAGGACAAAGCCTTGCTGCTGCAGAAGGGCGGCAAACAGGTCGAACTGGAAACAGGGGTGGCCCGGTTGACGGAAGGCCGTGACGAGGTGGCTGCGCAGCGGCGCGGGCAGCAGCGGTTCGAAACCCAGCGCACTCATGCCCGCCAGCAGCGTACGGGTGTTGGCGGCATAGCGCGCCTGACGCCCGGGGACCCCGCCTTCCTCCCGCAGTTCCCGCAGACAATGATGCAGCGCCAGCATCACCTGGACCGGCGGCGCGGTCCGCATGCGGCCGGTCTGGCTCTGGGAGAGCCACTGGGCGGCCAGGTCGAAAGTGAAGCCCCGCGCCCGTCCCACACAGGGTTCCAGCGCCGTTCGCCGGGCCAGGACGAACGCGGCGCCCGGAACGCCCTGCAGGCAGCCTTCCGAGGACGCCGTCAGAAACTGGATCGCTCCGCTCTCCATGCCAAGCGGCGCGCCGCCCAGGCTGGCTGAGGCGTCCACGATCAGGCCGCGGCCGTGACGGGCCGCCAACCGCCCGATCTCACCGATGGGATTGAGCAGGCCGGTGGACGCTTCGCAGTGGACGGCGGCGACATGCGTGATGGCGGGGTCGCTCTCCAGGATCAGTCCGATCTGGCCGGGCTCCAGCGGCGCCTGTTCGGGCCACTCGATGCGCCGCGTGTCCACGCCCAGCGCGGCTCCAATGCGGGCAATGCGGCGGCCGCCGCCACCGTTGATCGCCACCAGCAGCCGGCCGGTGCGCGGAATCGCTGAGCCCAGCACGGCTTCCAGTGCGGCGGAACCGCAGCCCGGGAAAAGCACCGCGTCGTACTCCGCCTGGCTCAGGCCCGATACGGCCAGCAACTCGCGGCGGATCTCCGGGACCAGCGCCTGAAACTCACCGTCCTTTTCGCCCAGGTCCCGCAGCATGGCGGATCTGACGCCCTGGCTGACGGTGGCCTGGCCGGGCGTGAGCAGCATTCTTCCACGGCGCGGACGCTCCAGCGCCGTCACGACAGATTTCCCATGTGAGCCAGCAACCCTCTTTCCGCCTGTTGACTGTATCGAAAGAGTATTGCCGTTCAATGACGAAACAAATGCAGCGTGATGACGATTGCCGGTTACGGCTTCTTCGTCCACTCCTCCACCCAGTCCAGGAACGTGGAGTACCACAGCAGCGAATTCTGCGGCTTCAGCACCCAATGGCCCTCATCCGGGAATACGAGCAGCTTGGAAGGCACTTTCTGCGCCTGTAAGGCCGTGAACAATTGCAGGCCCTGGCCATAAGGCACGCGGTAGTCCAGTTCGCCGTGAATCACCAGCGTGGGTGTCTTGAAGTTGGCCGCGCTACGCGAGGGCGACCACTTGTCGTACATCTCCTGGTTCTGCCAGGGGAAGCCTTTGAACTCCCAGGTGGAGAACCACAGCTCTTCGGTCTCGCCGCCCATGCTGGAGAGGTCGTAGACGCCTGCGTGCGATACCAGCGCCTTGAAGCGGTTGGTGTGGCCTGCGATCCAGTCCACCATGTAGCCGCCATAGCTGCCGCCGGAGGCCGCCATGCGATCGCCGTCGGCATAAGGCAGTTTGGCGACATAGTCGGCCACCGCCATGATGTCTTCATACGCCCGTCCACCCCAGTCACCGTTGATGTCGTCGGTGAACTTGGTGCCATAGCCGGTGGAGCCGCGCGGGTTCGGCATCACCACCACAAACCCGGCCGTGGCGAACACCTGCTGGTTCCAGCGGTAGCTGAAGGTCTCGCCCCACGCGCCCTGCGGCCCGCCATGGATTAGGAACAGGACCGGGTACTTCTTGTTCGCATCGAAGTTCGGCGGCTTCAGCAGGTAGGAGTGGACCTGTGCGCCCTCGGCGCCGGCCACAGTGAACTCCTCCAGCTTGCGCAGGTCGTGGCTCGCCAGGAACGCCTCGTTCAGCCGGGTCAACGGCTCGGGCGCGCCGCCGGAACTAGCCGCCTTGTAGATCTCGGTCGGGCTGGCGCCGGTCACCTCGGTGTAAACCAGGGTCTTTCCGTCGGCCGTGAACTGCAGGTCGTCGACATGCGTCGCGCCCTGCGTCATGGCCCGCACTCCGCCGCCGTTGACAGAGATCAGTTGCGCCTGCTGGCGGCCGCGGTCTTCCACCGTGAAGGCCAGGCGGCGCGAGTCGGGGTGCCAGGTGAATCCGGTAACATGCCGGTCGAGATTCTCGGTGAGCACGTTGATCCGGCCGGACTCGCGGTCCATCACCACCAGGCGCCAGCGGTCGCTCTCATAACCCGCGCGCACCTGCATGCGCCACGCGATCCACTTGCCGTCGGGCGAATACTGCGGGCTGGCATCGGCGCCTGGACTCGTGGAAATCTTCTTCGGTTCGACGCCGTCCGACGGGCCCTCGATCGGAATCGTGTACAGCTCCCAGTTGGTGCTGGTGGCCTGGTCTTCGTCCAGGTTCGCGGCGTAGCAGACTTCCTTCCCGTCGGGCGAGATGGCATAGTCGCCGCCGCCGCCCAGGGAGAAAGGCGGCACGTCATACCTGAAGCCGGGTGTGAGGTCCTTCACGGCTCCGCCTTCCAGTTGGGCCGTCATCAGGTGCTTCACGCGCTTGCCGCGCCAGGCAGTCCAATGCCGGTACAACAGGCTGGTGTAGGTGCGCGCCTTGACCTTGTTCTTCTCTTCCGCCGCGATCAGTTTGGCGTTGCAGGCGTCGTCGGCGTTGCACTCAGGGTAGACCTCGCTCGTGAAGACCACCGACTTGCCGTCCGGCGCCCAGATCACCCCGTCCGCCTCGCTGCTCAGCTTCGTTACCTGCCTGGGATTGCTCCCGTTGGCGTCCATGATCCAGATCTGGCCGGAACCGCCCCGGGTAGAGATGAATGCGATTGATTTAGAGTCCGGGGAGAATCGGGCGCCGGTATTCCGGCCCTCCGTGGTGATCTTGCGCAGGCCGGTTCCATTCGGCGAAACGAGCCAGAGCTGACGATCCTGGGCGTTCTTGTCGACGTCCACTTCGCCGACGGTAAAGACAACAGCGTGTCCATCAGGGGCGACATTCGGTTCCGAGATTCGCTTTAGCTTCAGCATCTCGGCCGCGGTGAAGGGCGCCTTCTGTGCGTAGGCCGCCACATTCGCCAATAGCAGCACCGCCGTGAACAGCAAACAGAGCTTCATACTCTCGATGATACGATGGTAGTTTCTTGCGGGAACATCTATGATTCGTCCTTACCGGGGTATCTACCCCAGGATCGCCCAGACCGCCTACGTCGACCAGGCCTCCACTGTCATTGGGGATGTCACGATGGGTGAGCGTTCGTCCGTGTGGCCCAGCGCCGTGCTGCGCGGCGATGTGAACAAGATCGTGATTGGCGACGAGACCAACATCCAGGACGGCTCCGTGCTGCATGGAGAGCTGGACCGGTACCCCGTGATTCTGGGGAACCGCGTGACCGTCGGCCACATGGTCTGTCTCCATGGCTGCGTCGTGGAAGATGACGTTTTAGTCGGGATTGGCGCCATCGTCCTGAATGGGGCGAAGATCGGGCGAGGATCGGTGATCGCCGCCGGCTCGCTGGTGCCCGAAGGCATGGAGATCCCCCCAGAGTCGATGGTGATGGGCGTGCCGGCCAAGGTCCGCCGCCAGGTGACGGAAGAAGAGAAGGCGCGGTTCAAGGAAAACGCCCAGCGCTACATCCGTTATCGCCAGGACTACCGCGACGAAGCGGCTCACTAAACAAATCCAAATGATCAAAGCAGTCCGAGGGACCCGAGACATTCTGCCGCCTTCATCGGCCGTGTGGAACCATGTCGAAGCCGTGACGCGCGAGGTGTTTCGCTCGTTCCACTACCACGAGATCCGCACGCCCATCTTCGAAGAGACCGCTCTGTTTGCGCGCGGCGTCGGCGAAGAAACCGACATCGTTTCGAAAGAGATGTATACCTGGGACGACCGCGACGGGTCGTCCATCACGCTGCGGCCTGAGAACACGGCGTCGGTGATCCGTGCCTACATCGAGCATCGCCTGGACCAGATCCCGGGGCTGACCAAGCTCTACTACATCGGGCCCATGTTCCGGCGCGAGCGTCCGCAAAAGGGCCGCTACCGGCAGTTTTCACAGATCGGCGCGGAGTGCATCGGCACCGAAGCCCCGGCCGTCGATGCGGAAGTCATTGAACTGGCGATGGAGATCCTGACACGTTGCGGCGCGCAGAATCCAACGCTGCTGCTGAACTCGGTCGGCTGTAAGAAGTGCCGCCCGGTGTTTGTGGAAGCGCTCCGCGAGCGGCTGCAGTCCGTGAAGGACACCATGTGCACCGATTGCCAGCGCCGCGCGGATACCAATCCGTTGCGTGTGCTCGACTGCAAGGTGCCCGAGGATCAGCCCATCATCGACGCGCTGCCGTCGATCCTCGACTACCTGGACCCGGAGTGCTCCGCGCACTTCGAGACGGTGAAGTCGCTGCTGTCGGCACGCGAACTGAAGTACGAGATCCGGCCGCGCCTGGTGCGCGGGCTGGACTACTACATGCGCACGACCTTCGAAGTGACGCACGGTGCACTGGGCGCGCAGAACTCCATTCTGGGCGGCGGACGCTACGACGGATTGGCGGAGTCACTCGGCTCCAAGGTGCCGGCGCCAGGCATCGGCTTCTCGATCGGCGAGGACCGCCTGGTGATGGCCATCGAGGAGCAGACGAAGGCCGAGGACCTGGCCAGGCTGGATGTGTTCCTGGTGCCCATGGGCGACGCGGCGGTGAAGCATGCGGCCCTGCTGGCCCGCGATCTGCGGCGTGGTGGGCATATTGTCGAGGTCTCAACGGATCACAAGCTGAAGCGCGCGATGGAGACGGCCAACAAGCTGAAGGCGCGCTATGCGCTGATCCTCGGAGACAACGAGATCGAAGCCGGGGTCTATGCGTTGAAGAATATGGCTACCGGCGATCAGCAGAATTTGACGAGGGAGCAACTCCCGTCCGCGCTGCTGTAGTAGCAACCCAATGCCGTTCTCAGGCGCTGCTTGGCAGCACATTCCTCCTGTTGCCGGGGATTTGTATGCTGTACGAGGAGTCCTGCGGAAATTGGACATTGTTGCTCACGGGCTATACACGGCGGCTGCGGCAATATTCGTGAATCGGAGGCTGGCTGCGCCTGTTCGTTTGGGGTGGGCGGTATTCTTCGGTGTCTTCCCCGACCTCGCCAGCTTTACGGTTCCAGCGGTCTTGAGAATCTGGTGGCGCCTGACGGGCGCAACGACGACTCTATTGCCACAGCCTGGGGGGCCGCGCCTCGATTGGGTCTTTGGACTCTACAACTGCGTTCACAGTTTGTTGATCTTCGTTCTGGTCTTTGTGGCCGCATGGATCATTGCGCGGAGGCCGGTGTGGGAGCTACTGGGCTGGTTGCTTCATATCGCGGTCGATATCGTCACGCACCGCGGCTGGTTTGCGATCCAGCCTCTGTGGCCGGTTTCGTCCGTCCACCTCGATGGAATCCCGTGGGAGACGCCCTGGCTTCTCGCAGCCACATACGCGTTTCTGGTGGCCATCTTCTTCGCATTGTGGCGAACTCGCCCTCAGCCATTCCACCAGGGGACCGCGCACAGGCAGTCGCTCTGATTCGCATAGACCCGATGCGAGCAGGGCCGCCAGGCGAAACCCGGACCGATCCAGAGCCGCTGCCATGCCGGCCGCAGCATGGCCGAACAGCCGTCTGTTATCTCGCCAATCCGCCCAATCACGCTAAACTCTGCACCGGAATGAGGGATCTCTCACCTTCCTGCTACTCAGTCTCGCGACCCCGGCCCTGCCGCAAGCGGCGGAACACCTCACCGCCGAACACGAGGTGCGGGAAACCACCAGTCGCTACTTCGCGGCCTGGCAGGACTGCAATCGCGAAACCCTGGCGTCCCTGATTCGCCCGGCCTCCACCGGCTTCAGTTCGGGCGCAACCCGGCTGGGCAACCTGTTCGGACGCACGTCCGGTGACCAAAGAAAGCTCGCCCACTTCATCCGTCACCTGGAATTCCTGCGCCCCGACGTCGCGCTCGTCGAAGCTCTCGATGCGGATAAAGGCTGAGCCACGCAGCGTGGTCACGATATCCTGAACGTCCGCTCCTTCAGCCACCAGGATCTCAGGCAGGGCCGGAGAGGGAATCGCGACCTGTTCCCGGCTAGGGTCGCCAGCGCTGCAGCAGAAGTGGCGGGAATTGGGGTGGTGGCGGCGGGCTCTCAGGTAGATCCGCAGGCGCAGGCCGGTCCGCATGTCGATGCCTGCACTTCATGCTATCGTGCAGGCATGAAGAAGCAGGCACCCGTGGTGCCGTACACCATTCGCGGTGTGCCGAGCGAAGTGGACCTCATCCTCAGGCGCCAAGCAGCCAAACGCAAAGTAAGCCTCAATCAGATGCTTGTCGAAGAGTTGAGCGAAGCGGCCATCGGCACCAGGAACCGGGCCGACTTTTCCGACCTGGTCGGCAAGTGGACACCCGACCCGGCATTCGATGAAATCCTGGCGGCCGGCCGGCAACTTGACCGGGATAGATGGAAATGAGAGTCGCGGCCGGCACGAACCGCCTCACTGATCTATTGCGGGGCGATGCCCGGTTGGCGGAGCGTCTGGGAACGTGGGAGGAAGTTTGGGTTCCGCTCCCGGTGCTAGGCGAACTCAAGGCTGGATTCCATCGTGCCGCACAATGATCTTTGGATCGCCGCGCTCGCGCTGGAACACGATCTCACCCTGATTACGCGCGACCGGCATTTTGAGCGAATCCCGCAACTTCTCCGTGAGTCCGAATGATCAGGTCAAATCATCCAACATGAATCAGAGCCGCCTCGCTTTCCTGTTTCTGGCTTTCACGAATATTGCTCTTCCACAAGCGGCGGATCACGTCACCGCCGAACGCGAAGTGCGGGACACCATCAGTCGCTACTTCGCGGCTTGGCAGGACGGCAGCCGCGAGACCCTGGCTTCCCTGACGCGCCCCTCCTCCACTCGCTTCAGTTCCGGCGCAACCCGGCTGGGCAATCTGTTCGGACGCACGACCGGGGACCAAAGAAAGCTCGCCCACTTCATCCGTCACCTGGAATTCCTGCGCCCCGACGTCGCGGTGGCCGTGGGCCTGTGGCGGGATACCACCCCTGGCGCAGCTTATGCCTCGGGCGCCTTCAACTACACTCTCGTTCATGAGGGACAGTCCTGGAAACTGGCCACGGTCCACGAGACTCTGAATCAGCCGCTCCCCGCGCTCGACAGCTCCGTTCCGGCTGAACCTCTCAAGAAGGACGGAGACTGGGAGATCCTGTTTGACGGGCAATCCTCCGGGCATTGGCTCACACTCGGCGGAGCACGCGATCTGGGGCAATCCTGGCGCGTCGCGGAGGGCTGCCTCATCTCGATGCCCGGCAGCCAGGGCGCCGACCTGCGCAGCGACCGCGAATATCGGTCCTTTGAGATGAAGTGGGAGTGGATGGCCTCCGCGCGCAGCAACTCCGGCGTGAAGTACCGGCTGTTCGGCGCCGACACGATCAACTTTGGACCTGCCCGTTATGCCGCTGGCTGGGAATACCAGATGGCCGACGACGCAGGCGACCCCGGAGCCCGCGTCGACGACCGCCAGAAAAGCGGAGCCCTCTACGGCGTCGTCCCGGTTGCCCAACCAGCCGCCAGGCCGGCCGGTGAGTGGAACGAATCCCGCTTACTGGTGACCGGCGACCATGTGGAGCACTGGCTCAATGGAATATTGACCGCGCGCTACCCAGTGGACTTTGCGTTCGACAGTCCTGTCCTGCTGCAGCACCACGCTTCCGAGGTCCGCTATCGCAACATCCGTGTGCGCAGGATCCTGCCCAACTGACCATCCGCAGGGGCGGCTCCTCGCGGTCGCCGCTGAGCCGCCCCTGTGGCCGGCATCTCTTGCCCGCTCTATTTCCGCGGCTCGTATTTCACTTCCACCTCGGTTCTCACCTTTACCGGTTTGCCGCCCTGGACCGGGGGCTTGTAACTGAATTGAGACCACGGCACCGCTTCACAAAGCTGCGCGCCGGTTTCCAGTTCCGAGATCTTCCCGTCCGAACCAATGATGACCTTGCAGCTCACCGTTCCTCCGGCAGGCTCCCAAACCGGTGCGGGTTGAACGCCCACGCCCGAAATCAGCAGCGCCTTCTGCTTCTCAGCCGGCACAGTGACGATGTTGAGATCCTCATCCTTGTCCACAATGGGTTTGTCGCCCTTCTTGGCGGAGACGTGCAGGATCTTCGTCACCAGCAGGATCGGCCGCGCGGGATACCGCGAAATACGGCCGCGCAAGGCCGAAGCCTTCACATCGACTTCCTCGAAAGACATGCCGGGCCATGCCGTCTTGACGACACGCTCACAACTGGACAGCGGCGGGTAGCCGCCCTTGCCCCCAGCGACGTCCCCAATCTCCTCGATCATCTTTTGCGCGTGGATGCCCTCGACGATGTACTGGTCACCGTCGATCACGTTGGCCGTCCGCTTGGAGAACAGCCGGTATTGCTGTATGCCTTCCCAAACGAACACGGAGCCGCCGCCTCCATTGAGGGCGGAATCGCTCGTCGAGCCCGTGAGCGGCAGAACCCGGAGCTTGCCCTGAATCTTGAAGGGCGGCGGCGCGGCCTTCTTCGCTTCATCAGCCGATGGGCTGCTGGAGCATCCGCTCAAGGCGGCGAGTGCGGTCAGCGCGATTGAGAAACAAACGATGTGAGCTTTGCGGTTCATTCGACATGTCCTCGATTTTGAGATGATTTAGTCCGAATCGAGGCTATCACGCTGCATGACCGCCTGCAACGCAACCGCGAGCGGCCCAGCGGATCGCAAAACCACCGCAACCCAACGGAGCCGCGAACGTAAGTGAGTCGGATAGCCAACCGAACCACCGCACCCAACCCAGTCGGCCCGCCAAACCACCGCAAAACGCAACGAACCACGACCGTCAGGGAGTGGTCCCCACCGCGCCGCCAAACCAGCCGAAGTCGCAAACGGAGCCGTGAACGTCAGTGAGCGGATACCCACCCAAAGCCTCCACTCAGTTCAGCAGTGCGACCCATTGCCTGCGCGTCTTCAACGGATCGGGCCCAACCTTCACCAGAGCCCCCAGTCCGCCGGGTCTACGGGGTCGTCGTGCCCGCTGCCGCCACCACCAGTTCCGGCCGCTCAGTCAACAACGGCTCCGCCAGCCACGCCAGGGCAGACCGGAACAGCGCAATGTTTCCGTCATAGGGAAGACCCCGGAGGAAGTCGTCAGTAAAGGTGCGCGCGCTCGTCGCCAGCACGCGCCCCTTGCCCAACTCCGCCCCCGCGACAACGACGAATGGACCGAAAGGCTCGCCGGGTTGAGGCGTGGAGAGATTCAAGACGCTACGCCACTCGAGTTCGCTGGTCCAGGCCAACGGCTTCGCATCGGCCGAGAGGATTAGGCTCCCGGCCCAATTCACGCCGAATGCGGCATCAACCGCGATCGCAGGATGGTTCTCGAGGCGTGTGAGGAAGAAGCAATCCAGGCACGAATTGGTAGTGGGTTTGGTGGAAGTCTTCAGCAGGCCCGCATCCAGCCGGATCCCCAATGGTCCAAGAAAAGACTCGGCCGCCGGGGCCATGCTCGGATTCGCATTGAGCAGGTAGAGTACTCCGCCGCCTGACCGCACGAACTCCTGCATCGCTGTCAGTTCAGCCGGAGTGAGTGCGCTCCTCGCGCCCGCGAGGACAACAACGTCTACATCCCGCAGCACCGGGCTGGTCAGGCGGTTTGACGCGGCCAGCCGGCCAACTTCATACTCCCTTCCCAGGATCTCAGCCAGCATCGCGTAACTCACCCACTCCGGGTGTCCGGGACTGATCTGGTTCGCCACCTCAAGATTGATGGAGTTGATCTCCTGGTGTGTCTCGTCGAAGAGAATCCGCGCCTTTCGCGATGGTTGGATCCTGACCAGCCAGGAATACTGTGTCGTGCGGGTCCCGTCCGTAACAGTCGCCATCACGGAATAACTGGTGCGCGCCGATGCTGGAACTTTCAGTGAGAAGTCCGGCCCAAAGAAGTTGCTGATAGTCTCCCCATTCACCGTCCACGTGCAGGAGAGGGGATTCCCATCTGTGTCGGAGGCGTCGAGGTTGAACGCGAGCGTGGATCCGGCCTTCACTTCGATCTCCGGAGCCGGCGCTGTGGCCGTGATCAGCGGCGGAGCGGCATTCGCCTGCAGCGATAGCACAGCCCAGGCCTCCAACTCCGGTACGGCGGTTGTGACCGTTTCTCCATTCTGGGTGAATACAAGCGGCTGGGCCTGCGGCGAGTCGGGGGTTCTCAGAATCACCTCTTCGATCGTCTGCCCGCCAACCTGGACGGTCACCGTGAGATCCTTCTTCCCCTGGAACTGATCTGTCTCGTCGTCGTAGTCGTAATTGACGAGGTGAACCAGCAGGGTGCCGGTCCGGTCAGTGTAGTAGTAAGGGGTAACCCCGGGTTCACGGAAGAGGGCGGCGGGTCCGGCAACTTCTACTTCCGGTTGCGTGTAAGCGCGCAGGAACGCATGAAAGGTCTCGCGAGCGGTTCGCTGGCTGGCCGCGTCCGGCCGCTGGTACTGCACTCCAAAGGCCGTAGGGTTGTAGACGATCCGGCCCGCACCAAAGCGCATCTCTCCCGGCGTGGTGAGCAGGCCGCGCAGTTCGCTGCGCGCCGCCAGCGAATGGTCAGACTCGTTGGTGCCGAAATCGCCCAGGATGATCAAAGTGCCTCCCTGTTCGGCAAAACCCAGCAGGCCTGCAACTTGCGTGTCGTCTAGTGCAAACAGCGACGGCGCGATGAGCGTCTGGAAGCGGGCCAGTTGCTGCGGAGTGGGCGAGGGCAGGTCGGAGTATGTTGTGTCGGGCAGGAAGAGTGATTCATAGCTGAAGCCCCCATCGATCAGCAGCCGTGCCGTGCCGGTATACGCATCTCGGCCGTCCCTGGCATTCGCCTGTCCCGGCGTCGCGACGATGTTACCCAGCATCGACGAGGCGCCCTGAAGCAGCCCCAGCCGTTTAGGGATCGTCAGCTGTGTCATCAATTGGGGGTTCTGCAGAATAAAGCGGGCATACCGCGCGACCACCTCGGTATCCACAGCCTGCGCCGACTCGTAGCCTTGGTTCAGTTGCATCTGGGCTCCGCCAATCCCGCCCGAGGCATAAATGTCCGCCAGGATCAGGCGTTCCAGATTCACCGTTGGTTTGGAAAGAGGGCGGGTAGCGCCCCACTCCTTCACCAGCGCCAGGGGAATGACAATCATCGGCTCCTTCCAGCCCTTGGCGGCCTTGATGTCGAGGGCCATGAAAGGATGGTCCCGGCCCTGAAGGTAGGAGAGTTCCGACGTATTCATGTCCATCACATCGCGGTAGAAGAAGCTCGCCGGGTCGTTGTTCGCATTGGCGGACATCCAGATTTCCCGGCCATAGCGCTCCCGCGCATAGGTCTTTGTTTGTGTCGCAATTTCACGCAGGAAATTGCGGGATTCCTCCCTGCGGAACACGTAAAAGTCCAGCGCCAATCCGGTGAGAGGTTGCGCGTTCCAGGTCGCCTGTGTTCCTTGTGACCGGATGTAAGCGCCGAAGTCGAAATTGTCCAGCGCGGCGCCAAACTGCTCCTGGAACGCCTGCGGCTCATATTTAGCGAGCAGATACGCACGGAAGGCCGCCATCGTGATCCCGTCGAACGAGCCGGCATTGTTGCCCGTGCTGCCCACAATCCTTCCAATCTGCCAGCCGATATCATCGATGACCATTCCATCGGCGCCCAGGTCGATGAATCGCATCGCCGCGGCGATGGTGTCCTCCCGAAAGGTCCTGGCGGAGATGGTGTAGGTGTAATTGAGACCCAGATGGTCTACCTCATCGGTGTAGCCGCCGCTCACCGTGCGCATGCGAAATTCATCCCACTCCGGCCGGGGCAGCTTCTCAAACCGGTTCGACATGGAGATGATGCCGAAGTACATTCCGCCCTGCGAATGGAAAATGCCCACTTCCCGACGTGCCGGCACAGCGAAATCGGGGTTGTAGCCCAGCCAGCCGATGGCCTGGCCGGTAAAGGGGATCCCTGAAGCTTGCTCCTGACGGGAGTATGCGCCATAGGAGAAGAATTGAGGACGGCTGTACCAGTCGGGCGAAGCTTGTGCGAAACAGCCAGTCGCGACAATTAGAGATAAAAAGAGTCCCTTGACCATAACCGCCCCGCCTCATTCTATTCCAACTTCTGGGAAACAGACGTTCCCCAAAACGGACAGCGATCCGGGATAGCGTCGCCACTGCCGGCGCGGAGCGTCGCTGTCGTCAGGAGGTTATCGGCTCTTCTGCGCTCAAAGATTTCTGTGGGCGGTCCGTGTCACTGCCTGGATGTCTCCGCTCAGGGGCAATCCATGCCGCGGTCGCCGTGGCAGGAATGCCGGCGGGTTCGAACACTCAATGCAGGCGCACATGACCTCAGTGGGCGAAGTCGTATGCATCCGAGATCTCATGCTGGCCCACCCAGGCCCTCAGCTCGCCTTGCATATAAGCGCGCTGGTCATCCTCTGGCGGTGTCGTGGCGTTCTCGTCCCAACTCGCCCAGGGTGGTACCAGGAACCTCCACCCTCCGTTGGGTCCACAGCTCAGGCGCTGGATCCGAACGTAACCCAACACGTGAAAGAACGGTATCTTCCTATACGCTTTTTCGCCTGGGCGCCAGTGCCAGGGGCCATGCGGCATATGCAATTGACGTGCTTCGGTGTCGCAGCCTCGAAGCCCTCTACAGTTAATGGCCCACAAATAGAACCAGCCCCGGCTGTTCCGTTCAGGAAACGCCGCTGCGCCAAATAGACTGCGGCTGACACACACCGCCGTTTCGTTGAAGATGTCGTGATTCCCCGTCCAGATCCGTGCTCGCGGATCCGTCCGGATCACGGTCCGGTCCACACGCATCCCTCGGTGGTTCAGCATGAAATCATCGCTGAGCCGTTGCTGGCTCATACCCCCTGCCTTCACCCGGTTGACGTCGTCGTGGGAAGAGCCCTCAATGCGGAAGCCGACGCCAAACCGCTGGAAGGCCGGCCCCGGGACGCCCTGCGCCAGGGGTCCGCCCCCTGTCGGACGCATCGAGGACGGTAGGGGTGCGGGCGCCCCCGCCAATACTGCCGTGTCCTGCATGTTGTCGCAGACACAGTCGAAAGCATAGGGTTCGCAACTGGCCTCCCAGATGGTGTCAATGAAGTGCAGTTGCTGAAGCTCCGTATACTGGCGAAACTGGCGAATGGTGCAACCGGCAATCGCATGGTCTACCCGTTGAGGATCGGCTGTTCTGCCGCAGCATGCGAGCACGGTGAGCAACCGCTCCACCATGGGAATACTCACCGCGGGCGCCACCGGGGCGGTGGCCATCGGGCCTCTCAGCAATCCCTCGCCACCCAGGTTGCCGAGACGAGCGATCTTTGGGCTGTAGTGGTGCATCGGCTGCGTTCCATTTGGGCAAGTGGACCTGCCAATGGAACGAGTCGCCCAACAGACTTCTCCAATGTTGGCCGCCCAATAGTCGGGAGGGGCAGCAGCCATCGGCATGATTGGAGGAGGGGGAGGGGGCGGAGGCGGGGGAACCGGCTCACGGGACATCTTGAGAGCCTTCCTTTCAGTACAACTTAGTCACCGGGACAGGTCGGCTGGCCGCCCGGCTCGCGCAAATTATACACCTCTCTCTGAGTGCCGGCTCGACGTTTCTCTCTATCCCTTCCGGGTCCGGCCGGCCAGTTGAAACAGCGACGGAATTTCGGACGGGCACCATTCGGAACGCCCCAGTTCATTGCACCGCGTGCTGTCCGCCTGAGCCACCCTCGTGCTGGTTCCGCACGGGCTTCGCTGCACCCCGCTTCATCAGCAATTCGCGGTGAAATGCGGTAATCGTGGTGGATATGCGCGCCATCCTTCTCTTCGCCATACTCGCCTTGCCCCCAGCCCATCTTCTCGCCTGCGATTGCAGCGGCCCCATCACCCCCTGCGCCGCCGCCGGGAACGTGGCCGCCGCGTTCACCGGTACCGTCCTCTCCATCGCTGCCCCCGTGTCCGATAGCCTGCGCGCCACCCACGCCCTGCCCACAAAACCGGTGCCCCTCCGTCTCGTCCGCTTACGGGTCGGGTCCGTGCTTCATGGGCTACCCGCCGGGCAAAAGGAGGTGGAGATCGGTACGGGCCGTGGAGGCGGCGACTGTGGCTACATCTTCCAAGTGGGCACGGAGTACGTTGTCTATGCGACCTGGAACAGGGACGGCTGGCTGCAGACATACCTCTGCTCCGGCACACGCCCGGTATCCGAAGCGGCCTCGGATCTTGCCTATTTTCGCGCCATGGAACATGCTCCCAACAGCGGCAGCCTGCGCGTGCATACGTGGTCGAAAGGTGCGCCCCCCAACGCAAACCTGACAATCGCCCTCGAACAGGGCGGCTCACGTACGGCTACCTCCGCCGTCGACAAGCGCGGTATTGCCCAATTCCCAAGTCTGCCGGCCGGCACCTACCGCGTGCACGCCGTGCAGGATGGCGACCAGCCGGACGATCCCATCGTGGAAGTCCGGCCTAGAGCCTGCAATGAGGCACCATTCCCCCGCAGTCCGCGCATCACCGGCCGCGTCGTCACGAATTCCGGAGCGCCTGCCGCCAATATCGAAATACAGGCCCTGGCTGCCGGCGGTGGCTTCGACTCCAGCATCAACACCAATGAGGACGGTAGCTTCGATCTGCGCCTCTCCCAGCCCGGTTCCTATATCCTCGGCGTCAAATTGACCCACTCCGCGACCGTCGGCGTACCCTACCCGCGCTGGTTCCACCCGGGCGGCACCGATCCCGCCTCTGCCACCAGATTCACCCTCTCGGGACTGCGCGAGGTCCAGAACACCAGAATCGTCCTGCCCGCCCGCCTCGCCGAACGCACCATCAGCGGCATCGTCCTCAATCCGGACGGTTCACCCAACGGGGATGCGGAGGTACGCTTTCTGGTCGACGGGAACATGCAATCCAGCAGCAGTGGCGGCGGAGGCCGGTTTTCCATGTCCATGCTCTCCGGCACCAGGTATCGCGTGCACGCAATCTGGAGAGGCCGCAACGGCCAGTCCGACGTCTCCGCCGAGCCGGTCGATATTGCCCCGGGCTCTGAGCCGGTCAACCTTACCTTTCGTCTCACCCGGCCGGGTGACTCCTATCAGGACGAACTCCTGCAGCCGAAACGCAGTGGCCAATAGGTACGCACCCTCTCCCCAGGGGGTCTCGTGCGCTAGTGCAAAGCCGGTCACACGCTTTCAAAATAAATCAGAAGCTCCGATAACTGTTTGGTTTTCTGTGGCTTACGGGCTCTGTATCGCCCACTCCTGTAGCCACTTCCTTGGGCCTCGTCCACTACAATCCCGGCCAAGGAGATTTATGAAGCGACGGAATGGATCGGACCAGGCTCGAGTGAATGCAGTGGGCGCCCTCGGACCCGCTGCGCCCGCAGGCACGACGCAACCCATCTCGGAGCGCCGCCTCGCCGCCAACCGCGCCAACGCCCAAAAATCGACCGGCCCCCGTACGCCGGAAGGCAAGCTCCGTGTCGCCCAAAACGCTGCCCGCCACAACCTCTATTCGAAACTCCATCACCTGCCCGAGGAGATCGCGGACCTCCTCTACCGCCAGGCCCTGGAAGAAACAGCCAGCATCGCCGAACCGCGCTTCCGGGCCCTCCTCATCCACCGCTTCATGCTCCGCGGCCACGAGCGCCGCCTCTTCCAACTCGAAGGCAAACTCTGGGCCGAAGCCCTCCGTGTCAACCACGGAGTCGTCCCTGATGCCTCACTCTGGATCCGCCACAACCACGGCGTAATCGTCCAGGCCCTGGGCCGCTACCATGCCTGGATCTGCGTCCGCATCCGGCAAGTCCAGAAATCCGTCTTCCCCTATCTCATAGGAGACGAAGCACATCAGGCATTCATCCCCGCCAGGGTCCAAACGATGCTCGCCTCCGCCGCCGGCTCCGCAAGGCCCATAACCGTATCTGTCCAGGCAGCCCCACCGTGCGAATCCGAGCGTGCGTCATCAACCGCCGGCAGTCCGCAGGCAACCCACCCGAACCCGGGCCTGCAACTCCTCCTAAGAGGCCGCGGCTTCCGGGCCGTCCGCCCGGTCCCGGCGCCCCAGGCAGTAAAGGCCATCCGCCCGCCCACCGTCCCCGGCCTAAGCCTCCGCTTCCTAAACAAAACCCGCAAGCCCACAAACGGAACCGTGACACCAAACGGAGCCGTGAGCGTGAGCGAGCGGATAGCCAACCGAATCGCCCCAATCACCAAATCCGAAAAGCCCGCATCCCCCCAATCCACTCCCCACGAAGCATCAAACCCAACTCACCCCGAGCCCTTCACCACAACCACCAACCCCAACCGACGCTCTACCACCCCCCAGCCCGAGCAGGTTCACAACCCCCGGAATCCCGCCCCCCACGCAAACCCCCAATCCACTCCCTACGAGGGAACAAAGCCAATTCCGCTAGCCCCAGCCCGCCGGCCCCCGTAAGCCGCTCAGTCAACCCGCCCAGCTCCAAAACCAGCCCCGGCTCAACCTCTGAGTGCCGCCGGGCGTGCTCTTTGACAACCAAACCTTTCCAATCGGGCGCCCGGTCCCCCCCCACGCCCCTCACTCCCGGGAGGTGCTAACCTGAAGACGTCGAACTCCCTGTGGAAGCAGGGGGGCGGGGGACCCAAGTCCCGGGGCGTATCGGCCATGTCTGGCCGTAGGGTACTTTTCAGCCCGAGCCCGTCAGCTAACCTCGCAGACGAATTGAGAAGCCGCGGCCCTCATGGGGGCGCGCGCAAGGAGCCGTTTGTGGAAGCGTCACAGCGAGTGGCGATGACCCCGAATCGGGTTGTCATCGCCTCAACGATTGCCCTCTCGTTCATTTCCTTCTGGCGGGCCGCCGCCATCGTCCTCTCTGACCTGGCCTCCTCGGCCTACTACGTCGGCGGCATCACCGAAAAAGCCATCGGCAAGTCCGCCCCCTGGTTCATCCTGGCCATCATGCTCTTCTCGTACGCGGTCCGTGCCGTGTACATCGAGGGCTGCGCCATGTATGTCCGTGGCGGCGTGTACAGGGTGGTCCACGAGGCCCTGGGCTCGAGGATGGCCAAACTGGCCGTCTCGGCCCTCATGTTCGACTACGTGCTCACCGGGCCCATCAGCGGCGTTTCCGCGGGTCTCTATCTGGCGGGGTTGATCAACGAGACGGCCGAGCACTTCTTCCACCAGCAGCACCTCATCAATGACGCGGGGTTTGCCGTCGTGTTCGCGCTGGTGGTCACCGCCTACTTCTGGCGCAAGAACATCATCGGCATTCATGAGTCGAGCCACAAGGCTCTGCGGATCATGCAGGTCACCACCCTGATGGTCGTGATTCTCATCGCCTGGTGCCTGTACACCATCTTCCGCGGCCACTTCCAGGCAGTGCCCCTGCCGGTGCTCGGCAATATCAAGCTCAGCGAAGAGTCGCTCGGCTGGCTGCCTGGCTCGTGGGTACAGATGATCCCCGCCGTGGCGATTCTGGTCGGACTCGGGCATTCCCTGCTGGCCATGTCAGGTGAGGAGTCACTGGCGCAGGTCAACCGCGAAATCGCGCACCCCAAGCTCAAGAATCTCGAACGGGCCGGTCTGGTCATCTTCATCTACTCCCTCGTCTTCACCTCGCTGGTGTCTTTCTTCGCGGTCATGATCATCCCGGATACAGACCGCAAGATGTTCCTGGACAACCTGATCGGCGGCCTGGCGATGCACCTGGACGGGCCGATGCCGTTGCGCCTCCTGTTCCATGCCTTTGTGGTCTTCGTGGGCGCCCTGATCCTGTCCGGCGCCGTGAATACGGCCATCATCGGCTCAAACGGTGTACTCAACCGCGTGGCCGAAGACAACGTGCTGCCCAACTGGTTCCGCAGCCCGCATAAGAAGTTCGGTACGACGCACCGGCTGGTGAATATGATCGTCGCGCTCCAGATCGTGACCATCATCCTCAGCCGCGGGGACGTCTACCTGCTGGGCGAGGCCTATGCCTTCGGTGTTGTGTGGAGCTTCGCGTTTAATGCGACCTCGGTCCTGGTGCTGCGCTTCAAGGACAAGCGTCCGCGCGAGTGGAAGGTACCGCTGAACCTGCGCATCGGCGGCATCGAGATCCCCGTGGGCCTGGGCCTCATCGCACTGTCGCTGTTCACCCTGGCCATCACCAACGTCCTCACCAAGAAGATCGCCACAATCTCCGGCGTCATCTTCACCCTGGCCTTCTTTATCCTGTTTACGGTTTCCGAGAAGCTGAACCGCCGGCGTTCCCTGGACGTCGATGCCGGCCACGAGCAGTTCCGGTTGGAGGATGCCGAAGGCGTCTCCACTGAGATCCTCGACGTGCGGCCTGGAAACGTGCTGGTGGCGGTACGCAACCCAAACCGCCTGAATCACCTGCAGCGCGTCCTGCAGAAGACCGACGTGCGGAAAATCGATATTGTCGCCGTCTCCATCTCCGATGAGGAGGCGCCCTTCACGGCGCGCGAATCGGAGTTGTTCACCAAGGTGGTGACCCTGGCCGAGAAGGAAGGCAAGACGGTGAAACTGCTCACCGTGCCGGGCGACGATCCCAATGGTGCGCTGGTGGAGACAGCGGCGCGGCTGCAGTCCTCGAGAATCGTCATCGGGACATCCCCGAAATTGACCACCGCCCAGCAGGGACACGCCATCGGCATCCAGTGGGAACGCCTGCCGGAACCCAGGCCGGCCATGTCGCTGGAAGTGGTGCCCGACAATCCCGACGACCGGCCCAACTTCGTGAACCTGGGGCCACACCCGCCGCGGCTCTGGCCTGAAGACATTGAACTGCTCCACGAACTCTGGCTGGACCTCTCCTCGTCCGGTCCCGGACACCGTCTGCGTCACCGCGATGTCGTGGGAGTGGCTCTCCGCAGGCTCAAGGCGGAGCTCAACGACAAAGAGCGGGAAGAGATCCTGAAGGACATCCAGAAGTCGTCGGGACTGTAAGCGGCCCACGCCGCGTGCCATGATCACAGAGTGAGCGCGACAACCCGGGCCATGAAAGAGGTTGAGCAATGAGCATATGGGGCCGCCGACTGGGCGTGTGGGGCACCGTTCTGCGCTCCCTCGCCGGAATCGCGCTCGTGCTGCTGGTCTCCGCCGTGGCCCGGCTCGGCTTCGGCGTGAACGCCACGACGGTGGGCTTCGCGTTCCTCATCGTCGTTCTGGGCCTGGCGACGGCCTGGGGGCTGCACGAGGCCGTCGTTGCCTCGGTCGCGGCGATGCTCTGCTTCAACTTCTTCTTCCTGCCGCCCGTGGGCCTCTTCACCATCGCCGATCCACAGAACTGGGTGGCCCTGTGTGCCTTCCTGGCGACAGCCCTCGTCGCCAGCCACCTGTCGAACCGGGCCAAGATGCAGGCCGTGGAAGCGCGCGAGCGGCAGCAGGAAACTGAGCGCCTCTACTCCTTCAGCCGGTCGATCCTGTTGACGGATACATCACAGCCGGTAGGGCAGCAGGCGGCCCGTTTTATCGCCCAGACCTTCGAATGTCCCGCCGTAGCCCTCTACGATTCGGCGGAAGGCGAAGTCTACCGTGGTGGCGCCGGCGACCTGCCGGCCATCGACGACCAGTTGAAGCGGGTTGCCCTGGATGGGGTGCGCACTTCGGACCCTTCGCGCCTGCTGATGATCCTGCCCATCACGCTCGGCGGCCGCCCCATCGGTAGCGTGGCCATGCTGGGCCTGTGCTGCTCCGACGGCGCCATGGAGGCCCTCGTCAATCTGGTGGCGATCGCCCTGGAGCGCGCCCGGTCGGCCGAAATCGCCAGCAAGGCCGAAGCGGCACGCCAGAGCGAAGAGTTCAAGTCCACCCTCCTCGATGCCATCGCGCATGAGTTCAAGACGCCGCTCACCTCCATCAAGGCCGCCTCCACCTCCATCCTCAGCGAGCCGGAACGCGTGGCGCCGGACATCCGCGAGTTCACCGAGATCATCGACGAAGAGACAGACCGCCTGACGCTGCTGGTCAATGAAGCGGTCCGGATGTCCCAGATCGAGGCAGGCAAGGTGCTGGTGGAGAAGCAGGCCCAGCATGTGCCCTCCTTCCTTGCCCATGTGCTCTCCACCTTCCAGTCGAGGTTGGAAGGACGTACGGCGGTCGTCGAGGCGGCGGACGATCTGCCGCCCGTGCGCTTCGATCCGGACCTGATCTCGCTGGCGCTGCGCCAGTTGATCGACAACGCCCTGAAGTACTCCCCGCCGGAGACACCCATCCGGCTGACAGCGGCGGTGGCCGGTGGCGCCATGGAGATCCGGGTGATCGACGCGGGCAAAGGCATCCCCGAGAAGGAGCGCGAAAAGGTGTTCCAGGTTTACTACCGGCGCAATACATCGAAGGGCACAGTGCCGGGCACGGGCCTGGGCCTGCACATCGCCCGCGAGATCCTGAAAGCGCACAACGGCAGCCTGCATGTCGAAGGGGCCGCCGGCGCGGGCGCGGAGTTCTGCCTCCGGCTACCCTTGGAGGAAGCACGGGTATGACTTCCGGCAAGATCCTGATTGTGGACGACGAACCGCAGATCCGGCGCGTGCTGCGTGTCACATTGACCACGCACGGCTATGAGGTGCAGGACGCGCGCAGCGGGGAAGAGGCGATGCTGCGGCTGCGCGAGTCGCGCTTCGACCTGATCCTGCTCGACATGAACATGCCGGGCATGGGCGGGCTGGAAGCATGCCGGGAGATCCGGGCCACCTCCGAGGTCGCCATCATCATGCTAACGGTGCGCAGCACGGAGATGGATAAGGTGGCGGCGCTGGATGCCGGCGCGGACGACTACATCACCAAACCGTTCAGCACTCCGGAACTGCTGGCGCGCATCCGGGCCGCCCTGCGGCGCCTGCCGGTGAGCGAAGAAAGCAGCACGGAGGCCCTCCGGTTCGAAGACCTGGAGATCAACCTGGCCACGCGCCGGGTGATCGCCAAAGGCAAGGAGACCCGCCTGACCCCGAAGGAGTTCGACCTGCTGCGCTACCTGGTGGCGAATCCGAACATCCCCATTCCACATGGCAAGCTGCTGCAGGCCGTCTGGGGTCCCGACTACGGCGATCAGGTGGAGTACCTGCGCGTGTTCATCAACCAGTTGCGTAAGAAAATTGAGCAGGATCCCTCCCATCCGCGCTACCTGCTGACCGAACCCTGGGTCGGATATCGCTTCGCAATCCCCTCAAAATAAAGTAGTTCTGGTTCGGCGGGCGAAGACAATGGAATCCTTACCCCACCCTTATGACTTCCTTATGGCCTGCTCCGTAAGCTCGAAATCGGAGATAGGACATGATTCCGCAACGGGCGTTTCACAGCGAAGAGGCGGGGCAGGCCAGACAGAGTGCACCGCATTCCTTTGAGATTGTGGTGCTGTTCACGACAGTCCGCGAGACGCTGAGCGCCTTGCAGGCTGCCGGGCGCCTGGCCCAGGGCGTCGCTACCGGCATCCGTCTGCTGGTGCCCCAGGTTGTACCCTACCCGCTGCCCCTGGACGAGCCGCCTGTTTCGTCCAGCCACCTGATCCGCGAGTTTCAACTTGTGCTCGAGGACAGCCAGATGGAGACGCGTATTGATGTGCGGCGCTGCCGCGATCAGTGGCAGACCATCCGCGAGGCGCTGCGGCCGCGCACCGTGCTCGTCATCGGCGGTCATCGCGGATGGTGGCCCGGCAGGAAATTCCGGCTGGCGTCGCGGTTGCGCTCAGCCGGCCATCAGGTGGTCTTCTCCGATCCAGAGTGAGGTGCTCAATGCTTGATCTCTTCTATATGGCCATCGCAGTGGCCTTCTTCATCGCCTGCTGGTGGTTCACGAGGGCGTGCGAAAAACTTTGATGCCCGCCTGAGAGGCGCGAGCTGGGAGAAAGGAAAGTTGAGATGGACTACGTGATCGCGGGGATCGCTGCTGTACTGCTGTTCCTGTACCTGATCTATGCGCTGTTGAAGCCGGAGCGCTTCTAAGGGAACTGCCATGACTACACTGGGTGTACTTCAGATTCTGGTCTTCTTCGCGGTGATCCTCGCCGTGACGAAGCCGTTGGGCGTCTTCATGACGCGCCTGTTTTCAGGGGAAAAGACCTTCCTGCACCCGCTGCTGCGGCCTGTGGAGAAACTCATCTACGTTCTGTGCGGAGTGGATGAGAAGGAGGAGCAGCGCTGGACGAAATACGCGGCCAGCCTGATCTCCTTCAGCATGTTCAGCTTTATCGTGCTGTACCTGATCCAGCGCCTGCAGGGTGTGCTGCCCGTGAATCCGCAGGGCTTCTCCAGTGCGCACGCGCCCGGCGGTGCCACGGCGATGACGCCGGACCTGGCGTTCAATACCGCCGTCTCTTTCGTCACCAACACCAACTGGCAGAGCTATGTGGGCGAGACCACGCTCAGCTACCTGGTGCAGATGGCCGGGCTGACGGTGCAGAACTTCGTTTCGGCGGCGGCCGGCATCGCTGTTGCGGTAGCCGTGATCCGCGGCTTCGCCCGGCAGCAGGCCACGTCGCTGGGCAACTTCTGGGTGGACCTGGTGCGCGGCACCCTCTACCTGTTGCTGCCGCTGTCGCTGGTGGGCGCGTTGTTCCTGTGTTCGCAGGGCGTCATCCAAAACCTGAACCCCTATACGCAGGTGACGACCGTGGAAGGCAAGACGCAGGTGCTGGCGCAAGGGCCGGTGGCGTCGCAGGAAGCCATCAAGATGATCGGCACCAATGGCGGCGGGTTCTTCAATGCGAACTCGGCCCACCCGTTTGAGAACCCGACTCCTTTGACGAACTTCGTGCAGATCCTGATGATCTTCATCATCCCCGCCGGGCTCACCTATACCTTTGGGCGCATGGTGGGGGACACGAGACAAGGCTGGGCGCTCTTCGCGGCCATGAGCCTGCTGTTCTTTGCCGGGGTTTTCGCACTCTACGCCTCAGAGCAGGCGGGCAATCCGATCCTGGCCAAGATGGGGATCCAGACCGCGGCCACGGCCAACCAGCCGGGCGGCAATATGGAAGGTAAGGAAGTGCGGTTCGGTATCGCCGCCACCGCACTCTTCGCCACCGTCACCACGGATGCCAGTTGCGGCGCTGTGAACGGGATGCACGACAGCTTCACGCCGCTGGGCGGGCTGGTGCCCCTGTTCAATCTCCACCTCGGCGAAGTCATCTTCGGCGGAGTGGGCGCCGGCCTCTACGGCATGCTTCTGTTCGCTATCGTGGCGGTCTTCATCGCCGGCCTGATGGTGGGCCGCACGCCGGAGTACCTGGGCAAGAAGATCGAGAGTAAAGAGGTGAAGATGGCCATGCTGGCCATGCTGGCGACCTCGGCGGCCATCCTGCTGTTCTCCGGCATCACGGCGGTGATCCAGTTCCCGAAGGATGCTTACTGGAACGGGTCATACGGCCCGGGCGTCGGCAACCTGAACAACAGCGGTCCGCACGGCCTGGCGGAGATCCTCTATGCCTACTCCAGCGGCGCCGCGAACAACGGCAGCGCCTTTGCCGGCATCAGTGCCAATACGCCCTGGTACAACCTCACCATCGGATTGGCCATGCTGGTGGGCCGCTTCCTGATGATCATCCCGCTGCTGGCCGCGGCGGGCAGCCTGGCGGCCAAGAAACGCGTGCCGGTCACCAACGGCACCTTCCCGACGCATGGTCCGCTCTTTGTGGGCCTGCTGGCGGGCACCGTGGTGATTGTGGGGGCGCTCACGTTCTTCCCGGCGCTCTCACTGACGCCCATCGTCGAACACTTCCTGATGCAACAGGGGAGGCTCTTCTAACATGCCGCAAGCTACTAAAGAAGTACCGGTGGAAACACCGCAACACCCCGTGGACGGCGGCGAACTGCTGCCGAAGAAACTGGCCCATGCCCGTCCGCTGTTTGATCCGCAGATCCTGCGCCGGGCCATTGTTGAGTCGTTCGTCAAGCTGAACCCTAAGGTTCTGCTCAAGAACCCGGTCATCTTCGTGGTGGAAGTCGGCGCCCTGATGACCACCATCTTCATGGTGCGAGACATCGCGACAGGCGCGGGCGGCATCGGGTTCACGGCCCAGATCTCCCTGTGGCTATGGTTCACGGTCCTCTTCGCCAACTTCGCCGAAGCAATGGCCGAAGCGCGCGGCAAGGCGCAGGCCGATGCCCTGCGGAAGACCAAGACGGATTCCGTGGCGAAGCGTGTGAAGTCGGGCGGGGCCACGGAATCGGTTGCGGCCTCCATGCTGAGGGCGGGCGACGTGGTGATCTGCGAAGCGGGCGACATCATCCCCGGCGACGGGGAAGTGATTGAAGGCATCGCGACGGTGGATGAGTCGGTGATCACGGGCGAGAGCGCTCCGGTGATTCGCGAGTCCGGCGGCGACCGCAGCGCGGTGACCGGCGGCACCAAGATCCTCTCGGACCAGGTCCGCATCAAGATCACGTCGAACCCCGGGGAGACGTTCCTGGACCGCATGATCGCGCTGGTGGAGGGCGCCGAGCGGCAGAAGACCCCCAACGAGATCGCGCTGAACATTCTCATTGCCGGGCTGACGCTGATCTTCCTGCTGGCCGTGGTGACGCTGCAGCCGTTCGCGCAGTATAGCGCCGGCGCCTCGGGCACAGGCTCTGTCCCGTCGGTGGCGGTGCTGGTGTCGCTGCTGGTGTGCCTGATTCCGACCACGATCGGCGGGCTGCTGTCCGCCATCGGCATCGCCGGCATGGACCGTGTGATGCAGCACAACGTGCTGGCCATGAGCGGCCGCGCCGTGGAAGCTTCCGGCGACGTAAACACGCTGCTACTGGACAAGACCGGCACGATCACGATTGGTAACCGCGAGGCGGTGGAGTTCCTCCCCGTTCCGGGTGTCACGGAGAGCGAACTGGCCGATGCGGCCCAGTTGTCCAGCCTGGCGGACGAGACTCCGGAAGGACGCTCCGTGGTGGTGCTGGCCAAGCAGAAGCACGGCCTGCGCGGCCGGGAAGTGGCGCACCATGAGGCGCACTTCATTCCGTTCTCGGCCTATACCCGCATGAGCGGCGTGGACATCGACCAGCGCCGGCTGCGCAAGGGTGCGACGGAGTCCATCTGCCAGTTTGTGAAGGAGCAGGGCGGGCGCGTGCCGCAGGAGTTGACCGCGATCTCCGAGCGCATTTCGCGCCTGGGCGGAACGCCGCTGGCCGTGGCCGACGGCGCCCGCGCGCTGGGCGTGATCTACCTGAAGGACATCGTCAAGGGCGGCATGAAAGAGCGCCTGGGGCAGTTGCGGGCGATGGGCATCCGCAGCGTGATGATCACAGGCGACAACCCGTTGACGGCGGCGGCGATTGCGGCCGAGGCCGGGGTGGACGACTTCCTGGCGCAGGCCTCGCCGGCGGACAAGCTGGAGTACATCCGCAAGGAGCAGAGCGACGGCCGGCTGGTGGCGATGACGGGCGATGGTACAAACGACGCCCCGGCGCTGGCGCAGGCCGATGTCGGGTTGGCGATGAATACCGGGACCATGGCCGCGAAGGAAGCGGGCAACATGGTGGACCTGGATTCGAATCCCACCAAGCTGATCGAAGTGGTGGCCATCGGCAAGCAGTTGCTGATCACGCGCGGAGCACTCACCACGTTCTCGATTGCGAACGACGTGGCGAAGTACTTCGCGATCATCCCGGCGATGTTCATGGCGACGTATCCGGCCCTGGGCGCGCTGAACATCATGGGGCTGCACAACCCGCAGAGCGCGGTGCTTTCGGCGGTGATCTTCAACGCACTGATCATCATCGTGCTGGTGCCGCTGGCGCTGCGCGGCGTGAAATACCGGCCGGAATCGGCGGCCAGCCTGTTGCGCCGCAACCTGCTGGTCTACGGGCTGGGCGGCATCATCGCCCCGTTCCCCGGGATCTGGCTGATCGATCAACTGGTGCACGTGTTGAGGCTTGCGTAAGGAGCTTATATGTGGAAGCAAATTCTGCCAGGACTGAGAGTGACGCTGGTGCTGACCGTGCTAACCGGCCTGGCCTATCCGGGCATCGTGACGCCGTTGTGCCAGGTGCTATTCCCGAAGCAGGCGAATGGAAGCCTGGTCTCCCTGCACGGAAGGGTAGTGGGTTCGAGCCTGATCGGCCAGAACTTCAGCCAGCCGGGCTACTGTCATCCGCGGCCCTCGGCGGCCGGTTCCGACGGGTATGACGGTGGAGCGTCCAGCGGCTCGAATCTGGGGCCGACGAGCCAGAAGCTGGCCGATCGCGTGAAGGCGTCGGCGGAGCAGTTCCGCAAGGAGAATCCGGGCTATACCGAGCCGATTCCGGCGGACATCCTGACGGCGAGCGGCAGCGGCCTGGACCCGCACATCACTCCGGCGGCGGCGCTGGCCCAGGCGGCCCGCGTGGCTTCCGCCCGGGGAGTGGGCGCGGAGCAGGTGAAAGCACTCATCGACCAGGCCACGGAAGGACGCGACCTGGGCGTGCTGGGCGAGCCGCGCGTGAACGTGCTGGCCCTGAACATGGCGATGGACCAGAGGTTCCCACCGGCCAAATAAGCCTTGCGGCTGGTGTGACGAAGAAGGGAGCCATCTATGACAGGAGTGGATCGCAGGCCGAGTCCGGAGAAGTTCTTAAGGCAAGCGGAATTGGAAGAGCGCCACGAGCGGCGCGGGAAGCTCAAGATCTTCCTGGGGTACGCGTCCGGAGTTGGAAAGTCATACCGCATGCTGGACGAAGGCCGGCGGCGGAAGGAGCGGGGCCAGGACGTTGTCATGGCCGCCGCGCAGCATACCGTGTCGGAGGACGTGGAGGAACTAATCGAGCGGCTGGAGGTGATTCCGCCGCGGATGGACCTGGGCGCTCCGGCACTGGACGTGGCGGGCATCCGGAAGCGTCACCCCTCGGTGTGCCTGATTGACGGACTGGCGTACAACAACCCGCCTGGTTCCAGGAATCCCTACCGCTGGCAGGATGTCGAGGAGCTGCTGCGCAACGGGATCTCCGTGATTACCTCAATCAACCTGCAATATGTGGCGGAGCGGCAGGAACAGGTGGAGGCGATTCGCGGCCGGGTGGTGAAGGAGTCGGTGCCACTGGCGTTTCTGCTGACGGCGGACGAGATTGAGATAGTGGACGCTCCGCCGGAGTATTGCGTGGATCGTGCGAACAGCCGGACTGGCGTGCGAGTCGCGCCGGAGGAGCTGTCGAGGCAGCTCTCGGAGCTGCGGGAGATTGCGCTGCTGCTGGCGGCGGAAGTAGTGGATCATCAGCTGGAGGAGTACCTTCACCGCAACGGTGTGGAGCAGCACTACGGAGCGAATGAGCGTATTCTCGTCTGCCTCACGCCGCGTTCCAATGCGGCGCTGATGATCCGGCGCGCGCGCCGCCAGGCGGAGCGTTTTCACGGGGAGCTGTATGCGGTATATGTTGAGCAGCCCGACCTGGAGGACGAGGACAGGAAGACGCTGGACTTGAACCTGGCGCTGTCGCGGGAGGCGCGCGCGCAGGTGCATGTGCTGCATGGAGAGGATCCGGTGGGCGCCATCCTCAAGTTCGCCGGGGAGCAGGGTGTGACGCAGATCTTCGTCGGGCATAGCCAGCGGACGCGCTGGTGGAACAGTTGGCGGCCCAACCCGGTGGAGCGTCTGATACTGGAATCCGATGGCATTGACGTCAGGATCTTTCCCCATTCCGGAGGGGCGATGTGACTGAACCTTCGCCTCGCCCCGCGGGGCGGTTGAAGATCATTCTCGGGTACGCGGCCGGGGTCGGCAAGACCTTCAAGATGCTGGAGGAAGGCCAGCAATTGCAGAAGGACGGCCACGACGTGGTGGTGGGTTACTTTGAGCCGCACGGCCGCCAGGACACCATCGCCAAGCTGGAAGGGCTGGAGCTTGTGCCGCGGCGCACGATTGAGTACCGGGACCGGGCCTTCGAGGAGATGGACACGCCGGCGATTCTGGCGCGCCATCCGGAGATCTGCCTGGTGGACGAGTTCCCGCACACCAACGTGCCGGGCGCGGAGCGAAGCAAGCGCTGGGAGGACGTGATGGTCCTGCTGGAGGCGGGCATCGAGGTTCACACGACGATGAACATCCAGCATCTGGAGAGCTTGAACGACCAGATGCGCGAGATCACGGGGATCCAGGTGAGGGAGACGATTCCCGACTGGGTGGTGAAGCAGGCGGCGGAACTGGTGCTGGTCGACCTGCCGCCGACGGCGCTGCTGAACCGGCTGCAGCGTGGGGTGGTTTACGCGCCGGACAAGGCACAGCGCGCGATCAGGAATTTCTTCAAGGAGCCGGCCCTGGCAGCACTGCGGGAGCTGGCGATGCGACAGGCGGCGCACGAAGTGGACATACGACAGAGCGAAATTGAATTGCCGTTTCATCCGGCACGCCAGGCGATGAATGGCAGCCATGAGACGCAGCGGGAGAAGATTCTCATCCATATCACGGAGGCTCCGACGACGGCGGCCCTGATCCGGCGCGGACGCCGCGTGGCCGACTACCTGCAAGCGGACTGCTTCGCTGTGTGCATCCTGCCCGTGGCGGATCTCTCGCAACTGGCCGCGCCGGCGCGCCTGGCCCTGGAGCAGCATCTGGAGTTTGCGCGTAAGCTGCGCGTGGAAACGCGTGTGCTGGAGGGCGAGGATCCAGCGGACGCGCTGGTGGAGTTTGCGCGGCGCAACGGGGTGACGCAGATCTTCCTGTCCAAGCCGGCCAAGCGCCTGGTGGGCCTGGTGTCGCTGCGCGACTTCGTGATGAAAGTGGTGCGGCTGGCCAGCGATATGCAGGTGACGGTGGTGGCGGAACGCGCCAGCCGAACGAACTGATGCCGCGTGTGTCCGGGCATTCGCCGGAAGGCCATCTAGTACAATGACGCAGTGACGCAGAGTAAGGGCTCCGATGCTCCCGTATTCGCAATGCGGCTGTCGCTGTGGACCGGCGTGGTCATGCTGGTGGCCAAGAGTGGGGCGTGGCTGCTTACCGGATCGTCGGCGATCTTCTCGGATGCGCTGGAGTCGATCATTCACCTGGCGGCTGTTGCCTTTGCGTCATTCAGCCTGTGGCTGAGCAGGCGTCCGGCCAACGAGCGGTTCCACTATGGGTATGAGCGCATCACATTCTTCTCGGCCGGTTTCGAAGGGGCGCTGATTGCCGCGGCGGCGGTGGCCATCATCGTGACGGCCATCTACAAGTGGATGCAGGGATTGCAACTGGAGGCGCTGGGCCTGGGCGCTCTCATCACCCTGGCGGCCGGTTTGTTGAATGGTGGGCTGGGCTGGTATCTGATTCGTACGGGCCGCCGGAACAACTCAATCATCCTGATTGCCAACGGGCAACATGTCTTCACCGACTGCTGGACCAGCCTGGGCGTCATCGTGGGCCTGCTGCTGGTGATGGTGACGGGTTGGAAGCCGTTCGATCCCATCTGCGCAATTCTGATGGCCGTGAATATCTTATGGTCAGGTGGAAAGCTGATGTGGACCAGCGCGAGAGGCCTGTTGGACTATGCCGATCCCGATACGGAGAAACAATTGCGCGCCCGCCTGGCCAAGCTGGCCGATGAGCTTGGTGTGGAGTATCACGAGCTGAAACTGCGCGAGACAGGGGGCCGGGTGCTGGTGGAACTGCACCTGCTGTTTCCGGATCAGATGCCAATTGTACAGGCGCATGCGATGGCGACGCAGGTGGAGGCAGAGCTGGCTGGATGCCTTGACCGGCCTGTAGAAATCATCACGCATCTCGAGGGGAAAGACGATCATGAAGAGAGGCACCCGCGCCGGCGGTGAGGTGCTATTCTTTGGGAGTTCTGAATTATGGCATCCGGCGTCGACAGGCCCTACACCGTGCAAGAAGACCAGGAGCGCATGCTCCGTCACCTGGCTCATGAACTTCGCCAGCCGCTGAGCGGGATTGAGTCGATCGCCTACTATCTGGACATGGTGCTGGCGGCGGAATCGCCGGAGATCCAACTGCAATGCGAGCGGCTGCGGCGCATGGTGCAGCATGCTCACTGGCTGATAGAGGATGCCGCGCTGGCCCTGCGGCTGCAAGGGGCGGAACTGGGGCCGGTCTCGTTGCAGGACCACCTGATCCGTATTGGAACCGAGATGGCGCTGCACGAGGAGCGGAACCTGGAGATCTGCGTGGCTGAGCCTTTGACCCGGGCCTTGATGCCCGTGCAGTTGACGGGCGCTTTCTGCCAGCACCTGCTCGTTTTCTTCCGGGGTGTGGCCCAGGCGCGGGATCCAATTCGGGTGAATGTCGAGAATGAGGGCGCCTTTGTGCGGCTGGATATCCAGGCCGAGGTCCAGGCTGAACTGGACGATCTATTGCGGGCCATCGATCCACCTTCGCCCGGCAGCGGGGTGCGCCGCTTCGTCAAGTACTGTTCGGGCGAAATGCAGGCGATGGCGGAGGGGCAGACGCTGTCGTTATCCGTCCACTTCCCCTCGATCGAGTAGGCCGAGCAGCTTCTCATCTTCCATGTGGGCTGGATCCACGGCGAGCAGGGCGAAGTCGTGCTTGAGGTGGCGGATGGCCGTGCCGGATTCGACGATCCAATTGGGCGCGGCGGCCAATAATACCTGGAGTTCCGGTAGCGCGCTGAGCAGGTCGCCGCGCAGCCAGAAGGCGTGTGCCGCGCCGGCCTCATGAAAGCGTTTTGTGTCGCCCGCCGCGGCGTCGGGCAGCAGCGAATACGACGCGCCATCGGGCGGCGGGTGGTGCGAGATTTTGACGGCCGTCCAGTTGCGTCCTGGCGAAAGGGCGAGGATCCGGCAGATGAGTGTCGTTTTGCCGGTTTTGCGCCCGAGACCGCCGACGATGATCCTCACTCGTCTTTCTTTTCCAGGGCCTTCAGCCGTTCCTGGAGGTCCGCTATTTCGCGTTTGAGCTGCGGGATGCGGGCGACATTGGCCAGGGACTCCAGGTACTCCTTCAAAGGACGGGCCGGAGTGCCCCAATAGACTTCGCCGCCACCGCGGATGATCTTGGACGAGAGGACACCGGCACCGGAGCCGAGGATGGCACCGGACTTGATGGTCACGTTGTCGCCGAGCCCGACCTGGCCGCCGATGACCGCATGGTCCTCGATCACGGTGCCGCCGGCCATGCCTGTCTGGGCGACGATGATCACGTGTTTGCCCACACGGCAGTTGTGGCCGATGTGGACCATGTTGTCGAGCTTGGAGCCGTCGCCGATGCTGGTGATGCCGAGCGCCGCGCGATCGACGGCGCTGCCCGCGCCGATCTCCACATCGTCGCCGATGACGACGCGGCCGATCTGCGGGAATTTGGTGTAGCGGCCGTTCTCGAAGACAAAGCCGAAGCCATCGGCCCCGAGGACTGCTCCGGCATGGATGAGGGCGCGCGCTCCGATGGAGACATCCGAGTAGACGGTGACGTGGGCGTGGAGGCGGCTGTGGGGGCCGATCTCGACACGGTCGCCGAGGACGCAGAAGGGGCCGATGGTGCAGCCCTCACCGATGCGGCAGTCCTTGCCGATGACGGCCGTGGGGTGGATGCCGGGTTCCGGGGACTCCAACTTGCGGAGACGGGGGATGACTTTGGAAAACGCGGCGCGGGGGTCCTTACAGCGGATCACGGTGCGGCCACCGGTATTGGCGAAGTCAAGGCCGACGATGAGGCAGCCGGCGGCGGACGCCTGGGCGTCGCGGGCGGCGCGGCGGTTGCCGACGAACGAGATCTGATGGCTGCCAGCCGAATCGAGAGGAGCGACGTCCTCGATCATGCGTTCGCCATCGCCCTCAAAAGTCGCGCTGAGTTGCTCTGCAATTTCACGCACCAGCAATCGGGTTCTCTCCTTGTCCCGGGAGGGACCTGTATCATTAATAGTTTATGCCCGTTGATCCTTCGGCCTATGTGGCGCCGACGGCCCGAGTCCATCCGGACGCCGTCATTGGGCCGCAAACGAGAGTCGGTGAGTTCGTCGTCGTCGAGCAGGATGTCGAGATTGGAGCCGGATGCCTGCTGGAGCCGTACGTCCTGGTCAAGCGTTGGACCACCATTGGCGACCGCAATGAGTTTTCGGCCGGCGTGATTCTCGGCACCGATCCGCTGGATAAGAACTTCACGGGCGAGCGCAGCTACCTGATCATCGGCAGCGGCAACAAGATCAGGGAGCATTGGACTATCTCGCGCGGCACGGCGCCCGAGAGCAAGACGATTGTCGGCAACGACAACTTTGTGATGACCTCGGGCCACATCGCGCACAACTGCATCGTGGGCTCGAACATCGTGATTGCGAGTTGTTCCCTGCTGGCGGGCTATGCCGAAGTGGAAGACCAGGCGTTCATCAGCGGCGGCGTGGTGGTGCACCAGTTCTCGAAGATCGGGCGGCTGGCGATGATCGCGGGCAATGTGCGGGTGAACAGCGATGTCCCGCCGTACTTCATGTACTCCGACTTCAATATTGCCGCCAAGGGTTTGAACCTGGTGGGGCTGAAGCGGGCCGGATTCAAGCTGGCGGAGGTGTCCGCGTTGAAGACGGCTTACAAGCTGCTGTTCCGGTCCAATCTGAAGCTGGAGGAAGCGCTGGCGCGCATTGAGGCGGAGGCGCCTACTCCGCACACGCTGCATTTGACGGAGTTCGTCCGCGGCAGCAAGCGCGGCATCTGCCGCGAGTAACTCCTCAGCCTGGGTGCTTCATGCGGCCATCCGGCAGAAGCTCCGTTTTGCCGTTGCGCCAGTGGACTGTCCGGCCCATCAAGCCGGCCAGCCAGACGACGAAGGCCCACAGATCCCATAGCGGAATGAGCGGTGCGGCGAAGAGCGCGGGCCAGTGGCGCAGCACGAGGAAACCGCCGGTGACGCCCATGCTGATGCGGGCGACCACCAGGACCAGCGCCATGGAATAGTGTCCGGCGAAGATGTTGAGCAGCGCCCAGAGTCCGGCCTGGGTCACAGGCAGCCCCAGATAGCCTCCGCCGCGGGAGACGCGGATGGTGCGGGCCCACCGCAACTGGTGGCGCCAGACGGACAGCCAACCCGGATCGGAAAGAGTGGTGCTGACGGTGACTTCCGAGAGGAAGGAGTGCCGCCCCAACTGGGTGATGCGCCGGGCGAGTTGGTAGTCGTCGGCGATGAATTCCCTGATGGCCTCGAAGCCGCCAATGGCCTTGAGATCCGCGGCACGGAAGCAGAGGGTGGAGCCGAGGCCGAACTCCTTGACGCCCACGAGAGGAGCGACGAGGGTGGAGGGGATGAAGTCGGTGGCGATGCCGAGGGCTTCCCACTGGCCGGCGAGGGAGTTGGCGGTGGCGCGGTAGAGGCAGGTGACGACGCCGGTTTCCTTCATCTCCAGCGGACTGACGACGCGTTGCAGGTAGTCGCGGGGCACGGTGATGTCGGCATCATTCACGAGGAGGATGGCGTGTTTGGCGTGCTTCTCGAGTTCCAGCAGGATGGCGACTTTCCCATTGGGCGCATCGGCCGTGCAGTGGATGAGCTGGATGGGGAGCAGGGGGAACGACTCGATGAGGCTGCGAATGGCGGGCACGGCGGGGTCGTCCAGGTCGCGGACGCCGAAGAGGATTTCGTACTCGGGGTAGTCCTGTTCAGCGTGGCTGCGGATGGCCGCGGCGAAGCCGGAATCGAGGCCGCGCACGGGCTTGAGGATCGAGATTGGCGGCTTGGGGGTAGACGGAGGTTTGCGGTAGCGGAGGCGGGCGACACCCCAGTGGATGAGCGATGCCAGCAGGGCGGTGGCCTGGTAAGCCACTGCGATGGCGCCGGCGAAGAGGATGACGAGAGACAGCATTGTGGGGCTACAGCTTCAGTGCGAGAGGAAGAAGACTCCGGCGGCGACGAGACCCGCGCCGATCCAGCGGCGCAGGTCCACCTGCTCTTTGAGGATCAGTTTGGCCAGGATGGTTTCGAGTACGATGCTGGCGGCGCTGGCCGGCACGGCGAAGCTGAGGTCGGCCACGGTGAGGAGCTGGGTGAAGGAGAAGAACGAGGTGGCGAGGAAGACGAAAGAGAGGGGTACTTTCCAATTGGCGCCGCCTCGGCGCATGCCGTGCGACTGCAGGAGGTCGGCGCAGACGGTGGAGAGGACGACACCGGCGACGAAGAACCAGGGGGTCATCGTTTGGGGTCCTCATCGGTGGCGACGGGCGTGAAGCCGGTCATGGCGGCGCCGGCGAAGATGAGGACGGTGCCGCCCCAGCGCTGCAGGGAGACGTGCTCGTTCATGAAGGCGGCGCCCATCACGGCATTGAGAATGTAGCCGATGGCAGTGACTGGCAGGACGTAGCTGAGGTCGGCCAAGCCCAGGAGTTTGATGCGCAGCAAGGTCCAGGCGATGAGGGTGACGATCCCGAGGATGACGAAGGGCTGCAGCAGCGACAGGATGGGGCCTGCGCCGGCCGGGGCGTGCTTCATACCCCAGCCGAGCGCGAAATTGCCGAGGACGTTCAACACGACCACCGCCGCTGTCAGGAGCAGGGTGGCGGGTTTCATGGCCGCACTAGTCGCCGTTGGCCATACGCGCGGCGGCGGCGCCGCTGGCCGCCTGATCGGCCACGAACTGTTTCCGCTTGCTGCGCAGGTTGAGGTACTCGCGGGCTTCCTTGTAGAGCCGTTTGACGTCGCCGTTCATGACGGCCTTGCTGACGACGCGGAAGGCGGCCTTGGGACGGTAGTAATACTCGTCGTAGAAGCGCTGCACCCATTCCACGAGTTCGCCGCGGTTCAGGCCGGGATAGACGATGTTGGGCAACTGGTGGCCGGTTTCGTCGGTCATGGAAGCGCCGAGCTGAATCAGGTTGTTCTTCTGGGCGTAGTCGTAGAACTCGGTGCCGGGGTAAGGATGGGCGATGGAGACCTGGATGGTCTCGCAGTCGATTTCCTTGGCGAAGTTGATGGTGTTGCGGAGCGACTCGCGGCTCTCGCCGGGCAGCCCGACGATGAAGTCGGCGTGGATGGTGAGGCCCAGCTTATGAGCGTCGCGGGTGAAGCGGCGCGCCATGTCGATGGTGGCGCCCTTCTTGATGTTCTTCAGGATCTGCTGGTCGCCGGACTCGTAGCCGACGATCATGAGGCGGCCGCCGGCATCCTTCATGGCGGACAGGGTGTCGTAGTCGGTGGTCACGCGCGACGTGCAGGACCAGGTGACGCCGAGCGGAGCCAGTTTCTTGCAGAGCTCGATGGTTCGGGCGCCCTTGTAGTTAAAGGTGTCGTCGTCGAAGAAGATTTCCTTGAGGCCGGGGAAGTTCTCCTTGGCCCAGCGGACCTCGTTCACCACGTCGTCGGCGGAACGGAGGCGCCAACGGTGGCCGGAGTGGGTTTGGGGCCAGAGGCAGAAAGTGCACATGGCCGGGCAGCCGCGCGAGGTGTAGAGCGAGATGAAGGGGTTCAGAAGGAACGGGACGTTGTAGCGGCGGAAGTCGAGATCGCGCTTATAGACCTTGGTGACCCAGGGCAACTCGTCGAGGTTCTCGATGTAGCCGCCTTCGGGGTTGTGGACAAACTCGCCGTTTTTGCGATAGCTGACGCCGGGCAGTTCCGACAGCGGTGTGCCCTTGGCATAGTTGACGATCTGGTAATCGAACTCTCGGCGGACGACGAAGTCGATGGCCGACTCCTTGAGCGCCTTCTCCGGTTCCGTGGTGACGGGCGGCCCTACGAAGCAGACCTTGAGCTTCGAGTTCACGTCCTTCATCATGCGGGCCATCTTGACGTCGACATCGAAGCCCGGTGTGGAGGTAAAGAGCACCAGGAGCTCGAAGTCCTTCGCCATGGCGACGGTCTGCTCAATGGAGATCTTGTGCGGAGGCGCGTCCACGACCTTCGAATCGGGCAGCAGACCGGCGGGATAGCAAAGCCAGACAGGATACCAGTAGGATTCGATTTCACGCGTGGCCGGCCAGCGGGAACTAGCTCCGCCGTCGAAACCTTCAAACGAAGGAGGATTCAAGAAAAGAGTTCGCATTCACCCCTACCCAATTTTGATCGAACTTCCCAAACCATCATTGTATCAGGGCAGTTGATAGTAACGTCTGCACGGACGGGTGGGTGAGGGATACCCAAATGTGGGCAGGGCGGGGAGGTGAGCGCTCCGGACTGGCCGGAGCGCTGCGGAGGGACTAACGTTGAGTCGCGGCGGATGCAGCGGACGCGGCCGATTCGCTGCCGTGCGCGCTGTTGCTGAAAAGCACCAGGCAGCAGCAGATGAGCATGATGGCGGCGGCGATGACCCAGCGTGAGTTGAAGTGGAAGGAAGAAGGAGGCGGGACAGGCAGCTCGATGGGCGGCAGGGTTTCCACCACCACCTCGGGCTGGGGCTCTTCCAGGCGTTGCGGTTGTTGTTCAACGAAGGCCGGGGCATAGCCACCCAGGGGTACTTCGATGCGCAATTCGTGAGTGGCGCCCTCGCCTTCGTAGTACTGCTTCAGGCGTTTCCTGAGGCGATGCGCCTCGACTCGAACGATGGAATCTTTCTTAGGATCGAAGCCTTCGACGCGGCCCAGTGCCTCCAGGGCGATATTGGTTTCTTTGATGAGGTGCTGTTCGCCGGCGAAGTGCTTCTTACAGATATAGGAGAGGAATTGTGCGAGAGACGGTGCCCGGGCGAAGATGCCGGAAGCAATCACTGCCTCGAGTTCCGCCTGCTGTGCGGAGGTATGAATTTGAAGGTCCAACTTGGGACTCCCTGATAGCGGACTTAACGACTGGACAGAATATATCACCATCCTGACCAAGGCGTAAAGCCGGTATCGGCGTGCCATGTTAATGTTGCTGTGAAACGTTTGTAACTAGATTGAAAACAAACGTCTTACTCGAGAAGGTGGGGGTAGGCCGCGAGGACCCGGTCGATCTCCTGAGCCTGTCCCGGCGACAGGTCTTCGCTGGGGTTAAGGCACCAGCGGCCTGCCATTCGCTGCTGTCTGACGAGCACCTCGTGGATGCCCGCGATGCAGCCGCGGAAGCCGTTGGAGACGTCGAACAGGGCGGAGTTCAGGTCTGTGAGTTGTGCGCCGAGAGCAAGAAGTAACGAGGGGTTAGTGCCCTCGTGAATGCGTCGAAGTAACTGTACAGCGCTCTTCGTACCGACGGCCCATTGACCCAGGAGCCCGCCGGCGAAGCGTACCGTCGTGCCGCCGAAGGTGAAGGGGGTGAGGAGGTCGGCCACGATGTTGTCGTCGTTTCCTGTATAAAGCGCAATGTCGTTTTCACGACCGGATTCCGCTACCGCCCGTACTACATCCAGCGTCTGGTACCGATGGAACGGCGCGACTTTGATGCCGCACAGATTCTCGATTTCACAGAAGCGCTTCCAGAACTCGTGGGGCAGGATGCGCCCTCCCACCGCGGGCTGGAGGTAGAACCCGAAGACGGGGATGATTTCGGCGACGGCGCGGACGTGGTCGATCAGCTCATCGATGGAGGCGTCGCGCAGGGCGGAGAGGCTGAGCAAGCCGGCGTGGTAGCCGAGGTCTCTCGCCTGGGCCGCTTCGCGGAGCGCCTGGCTGGTGGGTCCGCAGACGCCGGCGATGAGGATGGCCGAAGAACCGCGGGCCTCGAGGGCGGCCAGTTCGAGGACGGGACGCAGCAGGCCGCGTTCCCGGATCTCGAACTGCGTCGTATGGACGCCCACGGCAATGCCACCTGCGCCCGAGTCGAAGTAGTAGCGGGTGAGCGCGCGCTGGGTTTGTTCATCGAGAGTCCTCTGCGCGGTGAGGCACAGCGGATGGGCGGGGATGACCAGCCCCTGGTGCAGACTATCTCGCCAGGACATGATCAGAAGCGCCCCTCTCTGTTCTCGAAGTGTGTGGGTTTGTTCAGCAGCCGGCCGTCCCGCTGGATCCATTCCGCAATCCAGGCGATCATTTGCGCGACGCTGACCTGGGGTGGACCGAAGAGGGAGTGGCAGAGGGCGGCGTTGTTGAGGAGGGCGGTGGGCGACTCGGCGCCATGAAACTCGACGGGGCGGCCGAGGCGGGTGGAGAACTCCTGTGCGATGTCGCGCACGGGCAGCGTGCCGGGTCCTGTGAGATTCAGGACGAAGGCCGGGCTGGAGCAATGCGCGAGGGACCGGATGGCCACGGAATTCGCATCGCCCTGCCAGATGACATTGACGTGCCCCATGGTGACATCGACGGGCGTGCCGCTGAGAACCTTGCGGCCGATGTCGACGAGGACGCCGTAACGCAGTTCCACCGCGTAGTTGAGGCGGATGAGGCTGACGTTGGTGCCCCATTCCAGGGCGGCGTGTTCAAACAGCCGTTCGCGGGCGAGAACGGATTGAGCGTACTCGCCGATGGGCTGCGGCGGGGTTTGTTCCGTGGCGCCGCCGGATTCGACGGGGACGAGGGGATAGACGTTGCCGGAGGAGAAAGCGGCAATGCGAGCCGCGCGATAGCGGCGGGCGACGAGGCCCGGCAGGAAGGAGTTGATGGCCCAGGTGAGCGAGGGGTTGCCGGTGGAGCCGAATTTGCGGGCCGCCATGTAGATGACGTTTTCAGCGTCGGGCAGTTGCTCAAGGGCGCCGGGCTGGAGCATGTCGCAGGAGAGCGTTTCTATACCCCAGGATTCGAACAGGGCTCGTGATTCCGGGGCGCTGAAACGCGAGACGGCGAGCACGCGGCCGGTGTTCCCCCCTGCCAGCATTGCGCGTTTGAGCCGGCGGGCCAGCGAGGGGCCCATTTTGCCGGCGGCCCCCAGGATGAGGATGGGCCCGCGCAGGTGGCGGACCGCTTCAATATCTTCCGTTGAAGGAGTGCTGAGCACGTCCTCCAGTTGGTCTTCCGTTTGAATCATACGCGAGTGATTGTCACAGTGTATCCACCTTCCGCCGGCGGCGTGGTGGTGGAGAGACGGATGCGCCGTACCAGCGGGCCCCAGATGGGCTGGAGGCGTGCATCGGCGGAAGAGTGGTCGTCGATGACCGCCCGCAGCGACTTGTCATAGCGCAGCACAAAGCCGCCCTCCAGGTGCAGTTCACCGGGCGCTGCTTCCTTCGGCTGGCGGATCGTCATGAAACTCAATTCAACCGACTGGGTCCGGGTGAGCTGGAACTGATCCTGAATGGAGACCGAGTTGGCTGTGCGATCGAGCCGCACTTGGCGCCGCCACAGTTTCACTCCGGCTTCCGGCGGGTAAGCGTGCTGCAGTTCCAGGGCGAAGAGGGCCGCGCGGTCATCGGTGGAGCTGGTGACGGAGCGAGCTTCGAACCGCCGCCCGGCCTGCTGGGCCACGCCATTAATGGTGGGGCAGTTGTGCCAGCCGGACTGCATGGTCCAGATCTCATAGCGGCGGCTGGAGAAGGTCTTGGCCGTGTACATCTCCACGCCCACATCGATAAGCACGGGTTCGCCGTTGTGGAAGACGATGAAGTTCCCCACGTCGTTGTGGTTGTGGCTTTCCGCGTTGTGACCACCCTGGGCGGCGACGTAGAAACCGTCCGTCGAGCCCTGCCCCTGGCGTGCCGCGAACACCTGAACGCCGGGCAGGAAGACATCCCGCACCAGCGGCGGCCTGGCCGCGGCGCTGGCCGCGCGCAGGTCCTTGGCATGGAAGACCACGTCGATGGCCCGGCCGAGGGCATCGGGTTCGACTTGCGGCTTCGGGTGGGCGGCGGCGATCCAGGCTCCGTGTGCGATCATGCCCGGATCCTGGATGCGTTGTCCGTAGCGCCAGACCAGATTACCGATGGGGACGACGCGAGCCGAAGCGTCGGCGAAGTTCACATACCAGTCGGCGGCGATGTGGGCTTTGTAGATATAGGTGCCGATCGCATGGACGAGGGGTGCGCCGAAGTAGTCGAGACGGCCGGAAGAGGCGGAGTGCAGCAGTTCCAGGCAGTCGAAAAGAGAGGCGCCGGCGCGGCTCCAATAGCTGGGGCCTTCGTCGCAGCCGCCGTCGGGGTGGTAGTAGTCGAGGAAGCGGTCGATCGAGTTGAGGATGCGGTAGGCAGTGGCGGAGCGCCTGGTCTCATCCTGCTCCATGAGGAGATTCGCCGCCAGCCAGTTGGAGTCGATCCACGGGGTCCAATTGTTGAGAGGACTCTGGTGTTGCGGGTCGAGACCCATCCAGCCGAAGTTGTTGCGAGTGGCGCAGGGATCGAGCATGCGGCGGCGGACCTCGGCGAGGAGCCGCGGCCGGATGAGCGGAGACAGTTTTTCCAACTGGGAGCCCAGCAGGTAGTCGGTCCAGGCCACGGTATTGGCTGTTTCCGCGGCGAAGAGGTCCACGATGGGTTCGCTGATATCGGGCAGCCCGTTGCCGGCTTTTTGCGCGCCGATGTGGGCCGGTA
The DNA here is from genome assembly GCF_051172195.1 of Paludibaculum fermentans. Taxonomy (GTDB): domain Bacteria; phylum Acidobacteriota; class Terriglobia; order Bryobacterales; family Bryobacteraceae; genus Paludibaculum; species Paludibaculum fermentans_A. Next base: position 184,438 of record NZ_JBPJAQ010000005.1, on the reverse strand, counting down.
CGCCCCAGAAGCTCTCCTCGCAGACTAGCCAGAGGCCATCGAGGATGTCGTCCAGGAAGCGGCCTTCGCCCTCCATGCACTCCGCCAGGACGGCCTGCCGGAGGCGATTGCGGCGGCCGAAGCTGAGGGCTTCGAAGCGGGTGCGGTTGCCATTGCGCTGGAAGTCGAGAAAGACCGTGGCCGGCAGGGAAGGCCAGGGTTGCCCTTTCTGGCGGTTGGCGGCTTCGATGAAAGCGGTGCGGAGGTCGGGCGGCAGGGCCTGCCAGGCGGCGCGATCGGTGGCGCGAGGGTAGGGGTTCCAATGGGACCGAGGCAGGAGGAGGGCGGCGAAACGGGCCGCCTCGTACTTCGAGGAGAGCAGCCGGCGCGATTCCGGCGGTAGTTTGACGTCCTGGGCATCGGCCAGCAGGGCTGCGGCGGGCGCCGCCAGGATGGTGCGCCGGGTTGGAGTGAACATAAGACATTCATACACAATTGCCCGCTTGTGTGTAGCCTGGAATAGATGAAGCTGCCTGAACTCAACGCGTACCTTCACCTGCTGGGGCCGACTCCGCTGGCGCCGATCCAGTTGAATGATGAGGGTCCGCTCATCTGGTGCAAGCTGGAATTCCTCAATCCCAGCGGTTCCACCAAGGACCGGATTGCCCGCCATATCCTGACGAAAGCCTGGCGCGAGGGGCACATCCAGCCCGGCAGCGTGGTTTTGGAGGCTTCCAGCGGATCGACGAGCATTGCCATGGCGCTGGTATCCGCCCAGTTAGGATTGCGTTTCATCGCCGTGATGCCCGAGGGCGTCAGCAATGAGCGTGTTCTGATGATTCGCGCGTTTGGGGGCGAGATCCGGCTGACGCCGAAGGCATTGGGGATTCGCGGCTCCATCGCCGAGACGGAGCGTCTGGCGGCCGAACTCAATGGCTTCCTGCCCTGCCAGTTCTCCAATCCGGAGAATGCCGTGGCCCACGCCCACACGACGGCCCGTGAGGTGCTGGACCAGATTCCCGGCGGACAGGTGGATGCGGTGGTGAGCGGGGTCGGTACAGGCGGTACGCTGGTGGGGCTCTACCAGGGCATTTGCGAGAGTGGCTGCACGCCGATTCCGGTGCTGGCCAAGCCGGTGGATTTGGGAGAGGCTCCGGAGTTGGAGTGCTGTAGCTTCAGCGCACGCATACCCGGCGTGATCGACTGCGTCTCCACGATCCTGAAACCGGAGGAGATGCCGGGCCTGGAGATTCTGGAGGTACGCGACAAAGAGGCTCTTGCCACGACCCGGGCTTTGATGCGGCGCGGATTTCCAGTGGGCGCCAGTTCCGGATTAAACTATGCAGCGGCGGTCCAGATCGCCCGGCGGCTGGGGCCGGCGGCGCAGGTGGTGACGGTGCTGCCCGATCGCATGGAACGATACTTCACGACCGAAGTGTTCGAGCCTATGCGTGCCGCCACATAGCTTCTCTGGGAGGACGCGATGCGACGAAGGGTGTTCCTGGCGGGCATGCCCGCCCTGGCTTTGCAGGCCCAACCGGAGGGGATGAAGCTGTTTCTGCTGGCCGGGCAGTCGAACATGGCGGGTCGAGGGGTGATCACACCCGAAGACCAGGCACCGATCGCGGGTGTCTTCGCGTTCAATAAGGAGATGGCCTGGGCGCCGGCGGTCGATCCTCTCCACTTTGACAAGCCGATCGCGGCGGTGGGGCTGGCCCGTTCGTGCGCGCGAACGCTGCTGCGGTTCGCTCCCCAGCAGAAGATTGGGTTTGTCCCGGCGGCGATGGGCGGCTCGAGCCTGGACGAGTGGAAGCCGGGTGGTGCGCTTTTCACCCAGGCGGTGCAGCGTGCGAAAGCGGCGGCACCGGCCGGAACGTTCTGCGGGATTCTATGGCACCAGGGCGAGGCGGATAGCGGAAAAGAGGAATTGGCCCGTTCGTACACGGCGCGTTGGGTGCCGATGATGACCGCTCTGCGCGGAGAGCTGGGTGCGCCGGAACTGCCTGTGGTTGTCGGACAATTGGGCGAGTTCCTGCGGACGAACGAGGGCGGCAGCCCGTTTTGCGGAGTGGTGAATGAGCATCTGGCGCAGTTGCCGCTGCGAGCGCGCCGGGTGGCGTTTGTGTCCTCTGAGGGCTTGAAAGACAAGGGCGACTCCGTCCACTTCGACACAGCGGGGCTGCATGAGTTCGGACGGCGCTATGCGCTGGCATACATGGGACTGGATTCTTCCTGGGGCTGAGCGGCTCAGGAGTTTGGAGTCGATCAGTCCTCGAGAAGACATCGCGGTCTGCTAGCCCTGCCGGTGGGGGGTGGCGCCGAGTCTGGCGACATTTGCCGGTTCGCCCGTTTCCCCCTCCATCAATCTACTGAGCAGCCGGGCCAGTTGCTTCATTGAACTGGACTGGGTCGACAATCCGTCCACGACAGCCCTGCTGCTTTCGGCGTGGGTTGCAGTTTCCTGTGTCACCGTGCCCATCAGGCCGATCGATCTCTCAATCTGCTCGATGCCCTGGGTTTGTTCGCTGCTGCTGAGGCCCATCGCCTCCACGAGGGTTGTGATCTTGGCGGACTCTTCGGTGATCGTGAGGATGACGGCCACCATTTCGTCGAGCTTGATTTTGCCGCCACTGGACTTGCCGATGGAGTCTTCAATGAGTACGGTAGTGTCCTGCGCTGCCTGGGCGCAGCGTTGGGCCAGATTGCGAACCTCGTCGGCCACCACGGCGAAGCCCATGCCTGCTTCTCCGGCGCGAGCTGCCTCCACCGCCGCGTTGAGGGCCAGAATGTTGGTCTGGAAGGCTATTTCGTCGATTACCTTAATGATCTTGGAGATTTTGCTGCTTTGCGCTTCAATCTCGCTCATGGCCTGCACCATGCCATCGAGGGCCTTGTTCGCCAGTTGGAATTTGTGCTGGGACTGGACTGCAAGATCAGCGACCTCCACCGAACGGTCTGAATTCCGGCGGGTGGCCGCGTGCAGTTTCTCGCTGGCCGACCGCGTCTCCAGGATGGATTCCTCCTGTCGGGCCGTACCCTCGGCCAGCCGGTTGACCATCTGGCCAATTTGACCTCCGGCTGCGTCCACCCGGGACGAACCCTGGCGCAACTCGTCGATGACGAGGCTGACGCGCTGATTCACCCCGCGCATCAGGAAGAGGACAAGAACTCCCACCAGCAGGGCGACGGGCACTACCCAGGCCAACGCGGTGAGCATGCCTGCACGGACCTCCGCTTCCAAGGGCGCTGTGCTGGCGTGCAGGACGAAGATGCCATGCAGTTGACCTGCTTTCCAGCCTTCCATCCGGAAGCCGACCAGGTCGCGGCCATCCTTCGAAGGGCTGGCCGAGGGATCCCCATGACAGGAGAGGCAATCGCCCGTCAGCCGCACCGGGCGTGCGAACACCATCTCGTGCCGGGTGTCGTCGACGTGGAAATACTCTTCCTGCCGGTGATCTTCCAATTTGGCGAGGATCGCGACTTCGTTGGCGCGCGGCTGATTCGCCGGGTTGCGTGGCGCATGCGCCGCGATCCGGAAGCGATAGCCCTGGCTCGCGGCGACGGTTTCGATGCTCTTCCAGGCTGAAACGACCGGCACGGTGCGGTAGAGCTTCGAGAACCGGTAATCGGACGTCCGTGTGTCCGCCGTCGCCAGGTCTGGGTTGAAGACGCCGGCCTCGCGCATGGCCGAAACAGACTGACGGACATTCTCCGCACCCAGGAGCACGCCGCGCATCGCGCCGCGGGTCAGTTCAATGCCCTGGCGGCGCAGGATGGAACGCTGAATCAGCAGGCAGGACGTGGCCGTGGCGAGCACCGCCCCCAGAGACAACAACAGTAGTTTGGTCCGAATTGACAATGATTTGTGAGACACCGCAAAGCATCCGTTCCAATAGCTTCTCGGCGGATCGAGGCGGAGTCAGAGGAAAACTTCCAGGTGGGCGTGTGGGCAAGGGGAGGACAGGCGGCAGGTTCCTGGCGCGCCCGGAGAGACTCGAACTCCCGACCTGCTGGTTCGAAGCCAGACGCTCTATCCGACTGAGCTACGGGCGCGCTCGATTTGTATTCTATCAGCCCGCGCAGGCAACGGGGCCGGCTGAACGCGGTCGGGTTATCAGGTTAAGGAAGCCCATCCGCCGGTCTTCTCGGCGGCCTCTTCCCAGTCGGCTTCCGACGTCCGGGTGAAGATCTGCTTCATGCGCTGGGCAGCGGGGACGCCAGTCTCGGCCAGCACCTTGCCGATCTTGGGATGGGTGTCGAAATCGGGCGCGACGAGGAACATCAGCGACACATACGCGGTGATGGCTTCGGGTTGTTCGATGCCGTGGCCCTGGGCCCGGCGGATGCCCAGCGAGGCCCTGCGGCGAATCTCATCGTCGGCAATTTCGGCTACCGATTCCGGCTGTTCCTCGCACAGGTAATCGAATACGTGGTCGAGCAGATCTTCCTCATCCGGCGTCATGACTCTTCATGGTACAGCGCCGCGCTGGCGCCCACCCACTCCATATTCTTGTTATGGTCCACGCCCATCATCTTGCCGCGACCCATCCGGATGATGTGGGTCACCGGGCGGCGGTTGATGTACATTACGCGGATCTCGGCCTTGGTGAGTCCAAACGGGGTCTCGACGACGGGAGTAAAGTCCACGCGTTCCTGGAGGATGAAGTTGGCCCGTTCCGCGACGGGGATGGCGTCGATATCCGACTTCTCGGGCCCGATCAGGACGCCCAGCCCGGCGAAGGAGTAGAGCGGTTTCAGGACCCACTTCGACAGGTCGTCCGGCAGCCGTTCCACACGGTCCAGGAAGATGGTTTGCGGCACCGAGGGATGGTGGAGGTAGGGGATGGAGAACTTCGAGACCCGGAAGTAGAAGTTGGGGTGCCCGGCCCACTCCACATCCAGGTCGTCGCGCCAGTCGAAGGGCATGCTCACCTGACGGCGCTCGATCTCGTCGACGATCGCCCGATTGTAGATCCGGCGAATCTCGACGGTGCGGCCGTCCCTCTGGTAGTAGAGTTTGCGGCCCTCTTTTCGGACCTGGGTGATACACACGGCCCGTACCCCGAGCATGCGTTCCGTCAGGAGGAAATCGCAGAGGGTCTTCTGGTGATCGGGATCCACCTCCAGCAGGACGACATTCTCAGGGTCGTGGCTGCCGACGATCGACTGTTTCAGTAACGCCCAGTAGCGCGGGTTGTCCAGTCCGTCCAGCAGGTAGTGGAGGTCCGCGGGCATTTCATAGGCGTCGATGTAGCTTTGCGCCAGCACCGGCTGGAATGCATAGAGAGAAGGGAAGCCCTGTATTTCCACCAGTTTGGGATGCAACAGGCCGTCTTCTCCACGGACGACGCCGAAGTCCACTTGAACAAACATGGGCTCGGCGGGTTCGTTTGGTACTTTGTACTGCTCCGGCAGCGAGGCGTCAGAGATCTGGCGGTAGGCGGGATCGTCGACCAACTGCCCGATGAGTTCGCGGCCTTCGCGGGAGATGCGCTGCATGAAGTCCGAGTCGAAAAAACAGGGCGTTTCGCAGAGCCGGAACGAGACGTGAGTCCCGCTGCGATCGTCGATCAGGGACTGGAAGCGCACGTAGCGTTGCGGCGTGAAGTGGTCGTTGAAGAGGCGCCGGAGTTCGTCGCCTTTCACAGCGCAAACTCCCCGTCTCGCATAATCAGGCGATCGTCGGCATGAATGGTGAACTTCCGGCCCACGACGTCGATATGAGTCGAGGAGTACCACTGCGCGCCGGTATGGTCACCATAAGGATTGCCGAAGGCGATGTGGACGCCCGGGATTTTCTCATCCTGCAGGATGTTGCCGATGACGTCGCGCACGCCCAGGTTGGTGCCGATGGCGAACTCGCCCACGCGGTCTGAGTTCTCATCGGTGTGGGTGTACTGCCAGAATTCGGTTTCCAGCTCTTTGTTGGCGCAGTGCGCTTCCTTCAGCCGGTTGCCTTCTATGATTAGCGTCAGCGGGGTGGGGCCCAGGTCGCCGTATTTCGCACACAGATAGTCGCCCACCACCCCATCCACGACAAAGCGGCCGTTGACTTCGCCGGGCGTGGTCCAGACTTCGCCGCCGGGCAGGTTGCCCCACGTATTTTCGCTGATAATCCCACTTGTTTTCAACCACTTATAGTCTGGATTCATGGTGGCGACGATGTCCGTGCCGGCTGCGTTCCGGGCGCGGATCTGTTTCGCCGGCCGGGTGATGTCCAGCAGGCGCAGGCTGAGGTCGTCGACGGCCAGGTAGTCGGCCCGCATGCCTTCGAGCATGATGCGTTTCTCGATGTTCACCATGTGGGCGTGGCGGATCTTGCGGCGGTTCACCACATCCGTCATCTGCATGCGGCTGCGGAGTTCGTTGCGCTGGGCCACGACGGCGAAGATGCTCACCTGGCTCGATTCCATGTCGTCCAGCACGACCTGGGGCATGGCCTCCAGCGGCCGGGTGGCGCACTCCTCCAGGACAAATGTCTGGTAGGGTGCGCCGATTTCGACCAGGGCCGCCTCCAGCGCGGCTGCGATTTCGCGGGAGACGTGATCCGTGATGACCGTTACTTTTTCGTACGGTTGGACGCGCAGGCAGACCCTGACCGCGTTGCGCGCGCCTTGGGTCAGTTCGGGGTCGAATGGGATCAATTGAGCCCCGCCTCCGTTTCCTGAATGATGTAGTCCACGACGGCTTTCAGGTCGCGTGTTTCGTGGAAGACCTTCAACTGGCGGTCGGCTCCGGTGCCTTCTTCCAGGATCCGCCGCAGGTAGTTGATCTCGTTCAGGCTGCCCAACTCTTCGGCCACCGGCGCCACCATGTTGAAATACTCTTCCATGAGGTCTCGGAACGGGACTTCCACCCGCTTGCCGAAGTCGATCAACTTGCCGTTGATGCCGTAGCGGACCGCACGCCATTTGTTTTCCATCAACAACATACGGCGGTAGAGCCGGAAGCCCTGGTTGTTGGAGTGGAGCTTCCACAGCATGACCACGGTGGCTTGGATCAGCGCCGCCAGGGCAATGGTCTCGTCCAGCCGCATGGGCAGGTCGCAGATGCGGAATTCGATGGTGGAGAACGTCGGATGGGGGCGCAGGTCCCACCAGATCTTCTTGGCATTGTCGATGCAGCCGGTCTGGATGAGCAGGTTTACGAGGCTTTCGTACTCGCCGTAGCTCTGGAAATAGTCCGGAATATTGGTTCGAGGGAACTTGTCGAAAACCTTGCAGCGGTAGCTGCGCAGGCCTGTTTCGTCACCCAGCCAGAAGGGCGAATTGGTGGAGAGCGCCAGGATGTGGGGCAGGAAGTACCGCGCGGCGTTCATGATGTGGATGGCGGTTTCGCGGTCCTCGATGCCCACGTGGACGTGCAGCCCGAAGATCAGGTTGGCGCGCGCCACGTTCTGCATATCCTCGACGATCACCCGGTAGCGCTCGTCGGGATAGATGCTCTGGTTCCGCCAGTGGGAGAAAGGATGGGTGGCGGCGGCGGCCAGCCTGAGGCCGTTGGCCTTGGCGAGTTCCACCATGTGGCGGCGGATGGTGGTGATCTCGGCGCGCGCTTCGGCGATGTTGTGGCAGATCTCGGTACCAACCTCGACCACGCACTGGTGCATCTCCGGCTTTACGCGCTCACGCAGCACCAACTTGCCCTGCTCGATCATCTCCGCGTCGATGTGGCTGCGCAGTTCCCGTGTCACGGGATCGACGGTCATGTACTCTTCTTCGATTCCGATGGTGAAGCTTGGGCGTGTCATCAGAGTCTCCTCGTGCCAACTTATCGTTGTCCGCCGGCCAGGAACCGGCCCCAATGGTAGTCGTCCTGCGGCAGGGCAGGGCTCAGCGCCGTGGCAATAGCGAGGTCGGCCATGGCTTCGAGAATCCACTCGAAGTTCTCTTCCCCTACGGAAAACCGGTCGGCATCCGGGGCGGGGTTCAGGTAGTCGATGGCATAGGGGATGCCGTCGCGCACCGCGAATTCCACCGTATTCATGTCGTAACCCAATGCACGACAGAGCTTTAGCGCGTCGGCGACGATCCGGTCGTAGAGCGGGGACTGCTTGGGGTCGGCCGTGGTGACATAGCGCTGCTCATGCGGCAGGCGCGGGTCGTAGGCCATGACGTGGACTTTTTCGCGGCCGATGACGTAGCAGCGGTAGTAGTCGGTGAAGTCGATGTTCTCCTGCAGCACCATGCCCAGGTCGCCGGTCTGGTTGTAGGCGGCATAGAGGTCGTCGGGCGAGTGCACCTTGTAGACATTGCGCCAGCCGCCGCCCAAATGCGGCTTCATGAAGGCCGGAAAGCCAATGTAGTCAAAGACTTCCTGCCAGTTGAGCGGATACATCAGGTTGCGCATCGACTGCGACGTGGTGCCCGGCGGGTGGGAGTGATGCGGCAGCATGACGGTCTTGGGCACGGCCACCCCAATCTGCTCGCCCAGCGCGTAATTGAAGAACTTGTCGTCGGCGCTCCACCAGAAAGGGTTGTTGATCACCTTGGCGCCGTGCAGGATGGCGTTCCGGAGGTAGGCCCGGTAGAACGGGATGTCGTGCGAAATCCGGTCGATGATGACCTCATAGCCGCTGGGCCGGTCCATGCGGAAGGCGCCGGTCATCAGGCTTTCGGCCATCACTCCGTCCACCTGGCGCGCGTTGATGCGGTCCACCAATGCCATCGGGAAGGTGTTCTCCATCCCGTACAAAAGCCCAATCTTCTTCATCACTTCGTCCTCCGTTGAAGATGATTCCGCGTTCTAGCTAAAGTACTTCTTTGACATGAGCTGCCACAAGGGCCAATCGTGGACCGCGCCCAGGCCCCAGTAGTCGAACCAGTGCGGGATGCCCTTGGCGTCGAAGATTCCGGAAATGCGGCGGTTCTCTTCCAGGCAGATGTCGTGCTCGCCCGCGCCGAATACCCAACGGATCTCCCGGCGGTATTGGTCCAGATACCAGGCGTCGTGCGTATTGGGTACGAAGTCCACCGGGTTGTTGAAGTAGCAGTCGTTGTCGTAATAGCCGCCCAGGAATTGTTTGATGTCGTAAGCGCCGGACATCGAGACACAAGTGTGGACACATTCCGGGTGGCGCAGGGCGAAGTTGGTGCAGTGATAGCCGCCGAAGCTGCAGCCGGTGACGGCCACGCGATGATGACCGCTCTTGGCCCGCATCAGGGGTAGTACTTCCTTCACGAGGTACTCCTCGTATTGCACATGTCTACGCACGCGGTCGGCTGGATGAATACCCTTGTTGTACCAGCTTTCCTTGTCGACGCTATCCACGCAGAACAGCATCGCCTGGCCCGTATCCAATTGCCATTGCATGGCTTGCACCATGCCGCGGTCCTCATATTCGAAGAAGCGGCCCATGGAGCTGGGGAACACCAGCATGGGGATTCCTCCGTGGCCGAACTGGAGGATCTCCATCTCACGACCCAGCCTTTGGCTGTACCACTTGTGATATTCGCGATTCATCGACGATCCCGGCGCCGGCCCCCTTCCCAAGGTATTCTCCCAGTGTAGAGCAGGAGATTCGCCGTTTGATGACGCCAGGCGGTCAGCGGAGCCTTGTCAGTGTAAAAGACTTGTCAGCTTGCCTACACAGCGCTCAACTTTCTTCCCCGTTCTGTCGATAATCCCGACATGGACATGCGCGCGAGCAGCCTTCGGCTGGCGGCGTGCCTGGCAGTGGTCTGCCTGGCACCCTCCCTGCATGCCCAGAAATTTGCGTTTCAGGAGTTTGGCTACGCCGACGGCTTGTTGAACCTGGCTGTCGAGCAGGTGATTCAGGACAAAGACGGTTTCCTGTGGGTGGGCACGCAGAACGGGCTATACCGTTTCGACGGACACAGCTTCGCCGAATTCGGTGTGAAGGACGGGGTTCCGGCCACCTCCCTGCAGTCGCTGCACCAGAGTCCGGATGGAACGATCTGGCTTGGGACGCCGGTGGGGTTGTGGGTCCAGAATGGCGCCCGGTTTGAAAAGGTGGACATTGCGCCCGCCAGGAAGGTCGTGGGCGCGCAAGGTGTCGCTTCCGACCGTGCGGGTCGGGTATACATCGCGACGCCGACCGGTTTGCTGCTGGCCGACCGGCAAAAAGCCGGCAATTGGAAGTTCCACTTTGCGACAGGTGTAACAAGTCCGGTGGCGAGCGTCATGGTGAATCGCCGCGGGGAGGTCTGGTTCGGGTGCCTGAACTCCATCTGCCGGTTGGAAGGTGAGAACCAGGTTCCGGCCGCGTCGTGGAAGGAGAAGCCGAAAGAGCCCTGGCAGTACATGTTGGAGGACAACGACGGCAATCTCTGGATCCGCAGCCGGGTTTCGGTGATGGTGAAGCGAGCCGGGGCGGAGTCCTTTGAGACAGTGCCGTGCGACCGGTCCCTCAGCAGCCCATGGGTGCCTCAACTGGCGCTGGATAACAAAGGCCGCCTGCTGGTGCCACTCAAAGAAGGTTTCGCGATTCTGGAAGAGACCCGCTGGCGATTTGTCACCCGTGGCCAGGGCCTGGCCGCCAATGACGTTTCGATGATCTTCCGTGATAAGGATGGGGCGATGTGGGTGGGCCTGCTGGGCCGCGGGCTGTTCCGCTGGATCGGCTACGGCGAATGGGAGGGCTACACCTACACCGAGGGGCTCAACGACGAACTCGTCTGGCAGATCCTGCCGGACGGCCGGGGCGCCGTCTGGGTGGCTACTCGCGGTGGTCTCTACCGAGGCTGGCGGAAATCGGAGAGTTACTTGTTCGAAGCGACGCCTGCGCTGCAGGGCGAGGAGATCCAGGCGCTGGTGAAGGATGCCGACGGCAGCCTATGGGCTGGATCACGCGGCTTTGGCATCGTACATCTATTCCCGGAAACAGGGCGCGTGGACCGGTTCCCGCTGCCGCAGTTGGCGCCGAATCACTACATCTCGCACATTGAGATCGACAAACAGGGACGGATCTGGGCCTCGGCCACCACGCGGCCCGGGTTGTTCCAGTTCAACCGGACGGCGCGCCGCTTCGAGGCGGTTGAGGTTCCGGGGGCGGAGAAGTCGACAGGGCTGACAATGAGGATCCTGCCGGACGGCGAGATCTGGTACGGCACGACCCACGGTTTGTTCCGGCACACCGGCGATCACTGGATCCGGTACGGCATGAAGGATGGGCTCAAGGACGAGAGCGTGTGGTCGATCGGCGACGGGCCGGACGGCACCCTGTGGCTTGCCTACCAGACCGGCATGGGCCTGACGCGCGCCGTGCGCGAGGGCGACAAGCTGCACTTCTCGCATCTCAACCCCGCCGACGGGCTGCCGTCGAACCAGGTCTACTTCACGCGGTTCGACAACAAGGGCAATATGTGGGTGGGCAGCGATCGCGGAGTGGGCGTCTTCAACGGTAAGCAATGGTCTCAATACCGGCGCGGCGACGGCCTGGTCTGGGACGACTGCAATTCCGATGCCTTCGCGTCGGAGCCGGATGGCACGGTCTGGATTGGCACGAGTGCCGGACTTTCGCGATTCCACGAGTCCGAGGTCAAAGCCAGTCCCGGCCCGCCGCGCGTTGTGCTGACTTCCATACAACTGGGCGGACACGCGCAAACCGTGACGACCAAAGCCAAGGTGGACTACCGCTGGAACACGCTGACGGTCCGGTTTGCCGTCCTGTCGTTCTCCCGCCCTTCCAGCCAGCGCTTCCGTTATCGCGTCGTCGGGCTTTCGTCGGAATGGCAGAACACGTCGCAGCGCGAGATGCAGTTCGCGGAAATGCCGCCCGGGGACTATCGCCTGGAGGTGTACGGGTTTGATGGCTACAAGGAATGGAGCAGGGAGCCGGCTGTTTTCGCCTTCACGATCATGCCTCCGTGGTGGGCCAACCGGTATCTGCAGGGCCTGGTGGTTCTGCTGCTGATTGCCGCCGGCATCTGGCGCATCGAGCGCGCGAAGAACCAGCACCGCGAGGAGACTGAACGGCTGGAGAGCGCGGTGGAAGAGCGTACGAAGCAACTGCGCCTGGAGAAGGAGCGCAGCGACCGGGCCAACCGACTGAAGGACGAATTCCTGGCCAATGTCAGCCACGAGATCCGGACGCCCATGAACGGGATCCTGGGGATGACGGAGCTGGCGCTGGGTACGACGCTGACGACGGAGCAGAAGGACTACCTGGAGACCGTCAAGATCTCGGCGGACAGCCTGCTGGCGCTGTTGAACGATATTCTCGATCTCTCGAAGATCGAGGCCGGCTATATGGAGATCGGCCACGAGGAGTTTCCGCTGCGCGACACGGTGCAGCAGGCGGTTCGCACGCTGGCCGGCCGGGCGGCGGCGAAGCGCCTGGAACTCACCTGTTCCTTCGACCGGCAACTGCCCAACCGCATGATCGGCGACAGCTCGCGGCTGCGCCAGGTGTTGTTGAATCTGCTGGGCAATGCGCTCAAGTTTACCGAAAAGGGTTCCGTCTCGCTGACCGTTGCGCTGGACCGCACCGCGGGCAATGACGCGGAGGTCCGCTTTGAGGTGAAGGACACTGGTATCGGCATACCGCTGGATCAGCAGAAGTTGATTTTCGAGGCCTTCCGCCAGGCGGACGGTTCCGTGACGCGGCGTTACGGCGGCACGGGGTTGGGTCTTGCGATTTCGGCCAAGATTGTCGATGGCATGGGCGGCCGGCTGGAGGTGGAGAGCGAGCCGGACAAGGGCAGCATCTTCCGTTTCTGGGTGAAGATGCAGTTGGTGGGGCCGCTGGAGAAGCAGCCTGAGGCTGAACCGGAGCCGTTGCCTGAGCCTTCGGTCCCAGGCCGGTTGAGGGTGCTGGTGGCTGAGGACAATCCCGTTAACCGCAAACTGGTGGAGCGGCTGATGAGCAAGCGTGGTCACGAGGTGGTGGCGGTTTCCGACGGCAAACAGGCCGTCGATAAGATCTCGGCTCAACCTTTTGACGTGATTCTCATGGACGTCCAGATGCCAGGCATGGATGGGTTGGAGGCGACGCGCCAAATCCGCAGCCTGGAGGCGGCACTGGGCGGCCACGTGCCCATTCTGGCGCTCACCGCCAACGCGATGAAGGGTGACGAGGGCTCCTGCCTGGAGGCCGGCATGGATGGCTTCCTCACCAAGCCGTACGAGGCCGAGAAACTGTTCGGTGTAATTGACGAGATGACCCGCCGCAACCCGGTTCCATGAAGCCTCGCGCCCATGCGTGGTAGTGTTCGATAGATATGGTTTCTGCATCGAACCGCTGGTGGATTCATGAAGATTGGCTGGCCGTCTGGTTGGGGTTGGCGACCCTGATTCTTGTGCCCCTTGGCTTGCGGCCTGCATTGCCCGCATTCAAATGGGCTTCCACCACCGCGCTGGGCGGTTTATTCAACGCCGCCAACATACAGACATCGCTGATTCTCTGCGCGATTTTGTTCGTGATGGCGCTGCCTGGCGCCCTGGCGCTGGGCGCGAAAGCCGGAAAGTTCGCACTAGGCTTCCTCGTCGTTTTCGCCCTGTCCTGGCTGGCTCAACTCATAGCCGGCAACAGTACGATGGCCTACTGGGGCATCGAGTACGTCATCTTCGCGCTGGTGCTGGGCCTGCTGTTCAGCAATGTGATCGGCTGCCCGGCCTGGTTGATGGAGGCGGTGCGTACGGAGTATTTCATCAAGAGCGGCCTGGTCATCATGGGCGCCACGATCCTCTTCCAGGACATCATGGAAGCCGGCGTCCTGGGCATGCTCCAGGCGGTGTTGGTCGTCGTGGTGGTTTGGTATTTCAGCTTCTGGCTGTGCCGCCGCCTGAAGCTGGACGATGAGTTCTCGGCGATGCTCTCCACCGCTGTGTCCATCTGCGGAGTGAGCGCAGCCATCGCGGCCTGTGGAGCCATCCACGGCGACCGCCGCCGGCTCAGTTATGTGGCCAGCGTCGTGCTGATTGTGGCCGTCCCCATGATCGTGATCCAACCCTGGCTGATCAAGACAATGGGACTCTCCGATGTCGTTGGAGGCGCATGGCTGGGCGGGACGCTCGACACGACGGGCAGCGTGGTGGCCGCCGGATCGCTGATCAGTGAGACCGCCATGAAGATGGGCACCATCGTGAAGTTCTCGCAAAACGTGCTTATCGGCGTGGCGGCGTTCCTGCTATCGGTCTGGTGGTCGATGAAGTCCGGCAATGGCAATCAGCCCAAGGCCAGTGCGCGGGTGATCTGGGAACGGTTCCCCAAGTTTGTGATCGGATTCGTCGCCGCGTCCCTGGTGTTCAGCTTCCTGGTGGATCCGGCTGTCGTGAAGGCGACCAAGGGCACCCTGACTGGACTGCGGACCGCCTGGTTTGCGCTCGCCTTTGCCTGCATCGGCCTGGAAACGAAATTCACCGATCTGCTGACGATGGAGAACGGCCGGCCGTTCTTTGCCTTCCTGGGCGCTCAGACGGCCAACGTGATCTGGACGCTGATCCTGGCCTGGTTGATCTTCGGCGGCATGTTCTTCGCCGTGCCGAAGCTCTGACGCTCTACAGGAAGCCCAGCCGGCGGCGGTACCCGCGGCTGATCTTGAGCTCCGTGCCATCCGACAGCACGGCGCGATGTTCGCCGTCGACGCCCAGTTGCACCTCGCGGATGCGGTCGATGTTGACGATGGTCGAGCGGTGCACGCGTACGAACTTTTCGGGATCCATGCAGCGCTCCATCTCGGCCATCGACTGCCGCACCAGGTGGGCGCGGCCGGCCACATGCAGCCGGACGTAGTAGTCGGCGGCTTCGATCCAATCGATCTCGGGGGCCCGCACGAGCACGAGGCGGTTGCCGGTCCGCACAATAAAGCGGTCGGTAAACGCGGCCTCTCCCTCTTTTACCTGCCCGGGACGGGCAGCCGCCAACGCTAGCAATCGTTCGCCCAATTGTTCCATTTCGCGGCACCTCACCTGTCTCTTGGCGTTCTCCAGCGCCTTCGCGAATCGCTCATCATCGAAGGGCTTCAGTACATAATCCACGGCCTGCACTTCAAAGGCACGGATGGCGTGCTGGTCATAGGCAGTCACGAACACAATCACCGGCATATTCTCCGGATCCAGCGTCGCGATGACGTCGAAGCCGTCGGCCTCGGGCATCTGCACATCCAGAAACACGAGGTCGGGCTCGAGTTTCGGAATATCCTCCATGGCTTCCAGCCCGCTGGCGCTTTCGCCGGCGACCTCGATCTCCTGGTCGCGCTCCAGCAGCAGCCGCAGGTTTTTCCTGGCCAGCGGCTCGTCGTCCACCAGCAGGGCGCGGATGCGGGGCGCGGCCGTCATGCCGGATCCTCGCGCAGCGGCAGGTGGATCACCGCCTCCACACCGGACGGCCTCGCATCGTGCACGTCCAGTCCGGCGCGCTCACCGTAGAGCGTCGCCAGGCGCTGGCGCGTGTTCGCGATGCCCACCCCGGCGCGCCGCGGGTTCTCCTGCAGCGACGGACCATCGTTATTCACCGTCAGCCGCAGCACGCCGGAAGCCTCGGCCGCGCTGACACGGATGTTCACCGCCGCGTTGCGGGCCGCGACACCGTACTGGATCGCGTTCTCGAGCAGCGGCTGCAGGATGAGGCTCGGCACCCTGGCTCCGCCCAATTCCTCCGGCACCGACCAGTTCACGCCCAGCCGTTCGCCATAGCGCATCTGCTGAATGTCGAGGTATTGCTTGGCGAAGCGAATCTCCTCGTCCAGCTCCACTTCCAGGTCCGGCGGGCTGTCGATTACATAACGCAGCAGATCGCTCAGGCCCACCAACATGCGGATCGCGCTGTGCTGGTTGCCGTCGCGCACCAGGGCGGAAATCCCGTTCAGGGTATTGAACAGGAAGTGCGGGTTTAGCTGGGCGCGCAACGCCCGCAGTTGGGCCTGCGAGAGCTGCGTCTCGAGCTGCGCCTCGCGCACGTCCCGTTCCTGCAGTCTCTGCTGCGACTCGCGCCACGCGCAAAAGATCATCACGCCCACATAGGCCAGCAGATCCATGTGAAGCTGGGCCAGGAATTGCCCGCCCAGACGCTCCAGAAACGTGCTCTTGCCTTCATTCGGCCAGTACTTCAGCAACTCGGTCGCCAGCACAACCAGCAGCACCGCCCGGGTTGCGGCAATGCAGATCCAGGTCACCAGATGCAGCGGCAAGGCCACAGCGAGGCCCGGCCTGCGCAATGGGTAGCGCCGGCCCAACTCCACCACCAGCGGCGTCGCCATAGCCCAGATCATCCAGCCCAGGAAGGCCCGGATGAAGAGAGGGGTGCCCGGCACTTCCGGCATCTCCGCCTTGACGCTGAGCACCACCTGGGTTGCATTGAACAGGGCAAACGCTACCCAGACGGCGGACAACTTCCACCACGTCACACGGATGCGCGACGGATCACGCGGTACAGCCGGATTCATGCCATGCATTCCATCAGATTGACGCACGCCGGGGATCCAGGTGCAAGGAGAGGCGCACCACGACCCCCTGCCTGCTCACCGTATTCGGCGTTACTTCCAGGACTCCGCGCCAGCTGCGGTCCCGCTCATCCCGAAAGCGCCACTGGCTGCGCAAAGGGGCGTCTTCGCCGTCGATCCGGGTCCATTGCGGCGTCGACTCCATCCAGGTCACATGTTGGCGGATGGCGGTCTGAAACGCCTCAAAGACCACCTCGGGCGAAGAGGGGTCTGTGACGGACCACTCATTCACCCACTGCTCTTCGTCGCCTTCCCGCCGGATCGACTGCGCGCTGGTCACCGCATAGCGAAAAGCGCACAGCCTGTCGGCCAGTTGCGACCTGACGAAGGATCCCTCGGGATCCCAGTTGTATTCCACGGCCAGGGCGGCCATCTGGGCCGCGCCGCGTCCGTCCAGCTTCTCCAGCACGTGCAGCGCCGCGTCGATGCCGGCGGACAGGCCCGCCGAGGTCACATACTTGCCGCTATCCGTATAGCGGACATCGTCGACGACCCTTGCCAGCGGGGCGATGCGGCGCAGGCCGTCCGTCAGCCCGAACGTGGCGGTTGCGGTCTGATCGTCCAATAGTCCGGCCTTGCCCAGGAGAAACGATCCATTGCTCACCGAGAGCACGACCTGCGCTTTGCCCGCCTTGTCCTTCAGGAAGCGGAGCAGCCGCGGATTCTCCAGTTCGGCCTTGAGGTTGCTGCCGCCGGGCACCAGCAGGATGTCTGGATCCGGCGCGTTCTCAAAGTTGTACTGCGCGTTCACGCTGAGATCGCCATTGGTCATCACGGTGGGTTGCTCCGCGACCGTGAATACGCTGGTTCCGCCATAGCGCAGAATGTCGATGGGGGCGGCGTAGCCCATCACCTGCGCTCCGGGAAACAGCACCACGGCGGCCGTCCGCTGCGGCAGCGTGCCGTCTCCACGGACGGCTGCCAGCGGCAACAGGACGGCGAAGAGAAGTCGACTGCATGTTTGGCTCATTACGGGGCCTCCCAGTCTCACCTGGATACAGCATGCGGCCAGGGGCGCGGTTCAGGTTACGGAATGCAGGGAGAGGCGGGGGATTTGCAGCGAATGGCGGTATCCGGTCAGGCGAGGGGATCCCACCCGCGGGGTTGTAAACTTTCTCCGGCGAGTGTGACGTGGCCGGGTTTGCCCTTCACGATGAGCCCCACGCGGGTCAGTTCCGGGGGCGCGCGGCGGCCAGCCGGCAGGGTGCAGAGCAGTTCGTAGTCTTCGCCCCCGAAGAGGGCGTGCTCCCGCGTGGCCTTCGGCGCGGAGGGCAGTGGACCATCCAACTCAGCCGCCACGCCGGACTCCACGGCGAGGCGGTGCAGATCCATCGCCAAGCCGTCGCTCAAGTCCATGCAGGACGTGGCTTTGCCGCGCAGCTTACGCCCCAGTTCCAGCCTGGGGATGGGACGGTCTTTGTATTCCCTGACTGCGGCCCTGCCCAGTTGGCCGCTGACATAGATCACGTCGCCCGGTTTCGCCCCATCGCGCCGCAGCGCCTTGCCGCGCGGCGTGGAGCCGATCACGATGATGTCGATGCTGAGCTTCTCCGTCCGGGAGACGTCTCCGCCGATGATCTGCACGCCATGCAGGCCGGCCAGTTTGTTGAAACCCTTATACAGATCCCGGACATAGTTGTGACAGCACCACGGCGCCAGGGCCAGGGAAACCAGGGCGTAGCGCGCATCGCCGCCCATCGCGGCAACATCGCTGAGACCGCGGGCGAGGGCCTTCCATCCGGTATCGATACCCGTTTGGGCGGCCCGTGTGAAATGGACATCCTCGATCACGAAGTCTGTCGTGAAGAGCAGGTCTTCGTTGGCCCGGGGGCGGATGATCGCACAGTCGTCGCCGATCCCCTTCACCACGCCCGGGGCTGCCGACCGGGGCGTCGACCACTTCCGGATCGCTGTGATGAGGCTGAGCTCGTTCATTCCTGCGCGGGATCCACCAGCACGAGCCCGGAGGGCAGTTCTTCACCGAAGACACGGGCCATCGAGTCGAGATCGCTGGGCGTGTCTCCTTCAAACAGCGACAGCAGTTCGGGCGAGCCAGCCAGCGTGCGCCGAACCATCTCCAGCGAAGCCGGCGGCAGATCGCGCGTTGCGTCGCCGGTGCTCTGCGCCAGCCGCGCAATGCACTCTTCACCGCCCTTCACTTTGCCGATGCCCTCAATCCAGCGCACCGCCGTTGCGGCCGGCAGCACCTGATTCAATGGTCCATAGAAGAGCTTACGGGCGCCAATGCGGGCCAGGCACCAGAAATCCGATGCATTTGGTTCGGAACGCAGCCGCTTCACCAGTGTGTTGCCGAGGTCGGTGCGCGTGCCCGCCGGCAGCAGTTCCAGCGACGCGGCGCAGCGCCACATTTCGCGCTCCAGGCTGGAGTTCAGCCGCTGCGGCTTGCCCTTCGGCAGCAGCGCATAAGCGGTCCGCTGGAAGACGTCGGCCTGCTGGTTCCGGTTCAGCCCGCCGGCCACGCGGCCCCAGAAGATCCACCACTGGGTTTCGTTCTCGGGTTTGTTACCGAACGCCGGACCTTGCGCCCAGACGCGTCGCGCCAGTTCAATGCGGTAGTCGTCGCCGGGATGCCCGAAGCCGGGGCGCAGGCACAAGCCGCCCAGGTTCAGCCAGCGTACCTCGTGGGCTGGTGACTTTCTCCGGCCCTCGTTCAACTCCAGGAATATGTCCGCCAGTTTGCGGATCACTTCCAGGGGCCAGGAATTGCGGCCCAGGGCAAGAGTCTGTTCCAGCCTTCCGGGGAGTTCCTCGGGCGCCAGCGTGCCATGCTGGAACACTGCCCGCACAGCTTCCTCTGCCGCGGTGAGGGCTTCGGCGCTGATCACCGCGACCGGCCGCGATTTCTTTATCTGCTCCGCCAGGACGGGCTTGCGCAGTTCAAACTGCAGCCGCCAGCGGTGTTCGCTGATCTTCGACTCCGCCCAGATCTCCAGCGTGCCCACTTCGCTCAAATGGACGCCGAGCTTCACGGGCACCAGGCGCTCTTCCGCTTTCTTGCCGAAACGAATGACCGCTTCCAGCGGAGCATGCTGGTGCAGGTTCTCGGCCACTTCCTGCATCGGGAACTCCACCACTTCGCCCACCTGGTCTTCCGTGCGCAGCAGGGAAGAGTAGAGCTTGAACTTCACCGGCTTGTTGGCGACCAGTTGCAGGTTCTCGAGATCCAGCGTGAGCGTCGAACCTTCTTCCGTACCACGCGGGACCAGGCAGACGGTCTTGAGCGTCGCCGCATCGGGGGAGTCGACACCCAGGAAATAGGCCCGGGGCAGGCCGCCGCGCACCAGCACGCCGCTGCCGGTTCCACGGACATAAGAGTAGTAAGCCGCGCCGACGGCCACGGCCAGGTCCAGGTCGTTGTTCTCGAAGACGAGGGGGCGCTTGCCATACCAGCTCTCCACCACGTCGGTGACCCGCTGTCGTAGGATCTCCGGGATGAAGAATCCGCCGTTGAAGAGGATCGCGTCCGGCGCCGGCGATTGCGACGACTGCAGGAACGCCGCCAGATGGCGCGTTACGGCCGGGTCGCTGACATACGGCAGGCCGATCTCGCGGAACAGGCTCTTCTTGTCTTCCTGCGGCTTTTCGTCCAGCCCGCAGAACGGCAGGAAGCCCTCCATCGCCAATTCCATTGCCTCTTCGCGCAGTACGGTCGCTTTGAGCGTCCCGCCGATCAGCGAAGTGCCGCCGCCGAGCACGGTGATATCCACGCTGGCCAGGTCCGCCGAGCCCAGTAGTCTTTCCTTGGCGGCCGAACACTGACGGCGCAATGCGCTTCGCTGGCGCAGCGAGAGCTGCTTGTTGAGCTTCGATTCCACCAGCCATGCCAGCGTCAGGTCCAGATTGTCGCCACCCAGCAGCAGGTGCCGGCCAACGGCGGTGCGCGTGAAGTTGACGCGGTCGCCTTCGCGGCCCACCCGGATCACGGTGAAGTCGCTGGTGCCGCCGCCCACGTCGACCACCAGGACAGTCATGCCGTCCGTCAGCGACTTCTGCGACTGCGACAGGTGGTTGGCGATCCACGAATAGAATGCGGCCGCGGGCTCTTCCAGCAGCGTCAGGTTCTCGATGCCCGCCTCGTGGGCGGCTTGTACTGTCAATTCCCGCGCTTCTTCGTCGAACGAAGCAGGCACGGTGAGCACGACCTCGTGTTCCGAGATGGGTCCGCGGCCTGTTGCTTCCCAGGCGTCGCGAATGTGTTTCAGATAGCGCGCGGAGGCTTCCACCGGCGACACCACGCGGCCGGCCTCCTGTGCGTCCCACGGCAGGATCTTCGCGGTCCGGTCCACCTCGGAGTTCGACAGCCACGACTTGGCGGAATGCACGAGCTTGGTCGGTACCAGCGCTCCCTGCTCGCGCGCGTTCTCACCCGTGAGTCCATCGCCTTCGAGATAGAGGAACGAGGGCAGGGAACGCCGGGGCTCGATCTGGCCGCCGATTACTTCCTGGGGGATCGACAGGATGTGGACTGGCGGGAAATCGGCGCCGTCCGCCTCGTTTGGGTCGATAAACGCGCACGCGGAGTTCGTCGTGCCGAGGTCAATACCGATCTTCATGGTTTTCGTTTCTGTCCAGCTTCGCGCACCTGAAACTCGAGCTTCCAGCGCCGGCCATCGCGGGCCACGCACCACAATTCCAGCACTCCGGTTTCGGTCACATGCGTCTCCAGGGACACACGCACCATCTGGCCTTCCTGGCCTTCCAGATGGACCTGGATGGGCGCGATCTCTTCCAGGTCGGAATCAATCTCTTCCAGCAGCGTCCCCGCCTCGTCGTGCTTGCGCGCCGAGGACGAGAAGAACCGGAACTCCGCCGGCTCGCCCACCACCAGGGCGAATTCGCGATTCGGAACCGTGGTGCCGGTCCCCTCTTCCATGCCGAACGGGACCACGGTTAGAGCTTTCATCGGAGCGGCGAATCCAGGCACTGCGGGCATGGCTGATTCGATGCCGATGTAGTAGGTCCGAGGGACACCGCCGCGAATCCGGATGCCGCGCCCTTGCCGCGCCCGGCCGTAATAGGCGGCCCCGCGGGCGACAGCATGCATCAGATCGTCGCCTTCCAAGGCGATAACCGGCGGCTTACCCTCTTCCGCCAGGAAGGCGTTGAGTACCTCGACTACACGCTCGCGCAGATGGCCGGCGCGGAACACGCCGCCATTGAAAAGGACGTGAGTCGGGCACGCCATTCCGGATGCGTCGCGCCGCAGGAATCGCGCCAGGTGGCGCGTGATGGCGGCGTCGGGTTCGTACGGCAGCCCCACTTCCATAAGGCCGGATCGCCGCTGGCGGGCCGGCATATCGTGCGACGTGACTACAGGGAAGAAGCCGTCCACCAACAGTGTCTCGACCTCGGTTCGGGTCAGCTTCCCTTTGATCGTTCCGCCGATCAATGAGGAGCCGCGGCCGAGGATAGTCAGCGGCGCTTCCTGCAGTTCGTCGTTCGACAGCAGGTTTTCCTTGGCCAGCCGGCACTGCTGCCACAGCGTATGGAACTGCATCGCGTCGAGCTTGCCCATGCGCGCGGCGGCGGAATGCGCCAGCGCGAGATCCATGTTGTCGCCGCCCAGCAGCAGATGGTCGCCCACCGCCACACGTTCCAGTTGCAGGGCGCCGGCCCCTTCCGTGACGCTGATCAGGGTAAAGTCCGTGGTGCCGCCGCCAACGTCGATCACCAGGATGAGGTCGCCCGGCTGCACACTCTCCCGCCAGTCCTCATGCCGCTCCAGCCATGCATAAAACGCGGCCTGCGGCTCTTCCAGCAGGATCAGGTTGCGGTAGCCCGCCTGCTCGGCGGCCTTCTGGGTCAACTGGCGTGCCACTTCGTCGAACGAGGCGGGTACCGTCAGGACAACCGATTGATCCACGAAGGGCTCATCCGGATGCTCGTAATCCCAGGCGGCCTTCATGTGTTCGAGGTAGCGCTGGCTGGCCTCGACAGGGGACACTCGCGGAGCCCCTTCCGGCGCGTTGACCGGCAGGATCGCGGCCGTGCGGTCCGCCCCGGTGTACGACAGCCACGACTTGGCCGAGGTCACCAGCCGCCCCAGGGTCTCCACCCCGCGGCGCGCCGCCAGCCGGCCCGTGATGGTCCGGTTGCCATCCAGCCAAGGCAGGTCCAGCGCACCTTCGGCGAACTCACCTTCCCGGGCCAGATAGAGCGCCGATTCCAGCAACGGTTCGGCCTGCACCTCGCCAGGATTCGTCAACTGCGGAATCGCAAACAGCTCCACCTGGGCCTCCGCATCGGCGGACGTCGAGGCAAACCCGCAGTTTGTGGTGCCGAGGTCGATACCAAGAAATCGCACGAAACTTCGCCGGCCTTTCCTATTCGACTTCCAGTTCCGCCGGAGCCAGAATCGACAGGTTCGTCTTCGGATTCAGCGTGGGCAGCAGAACGGAATCCACCCGCCAGCCCTTGTGCCGCAGCAATCCGCCGGTGGGTTTGCCCTGGGCCGGCAAATTGCCTACAAACTTGATGGCCGAGGCGTCCTTGGCCAGCGCGCCGGCGGATTCGGGCTTCGTGAACGTGCCTTCCACGCCGTCGATCACCGGGGCCAGCTTGAAATACTTCCGCAATGCTTCCTGAGACTGGTCGTGCAGCGACCGCACCGCGGCGCCCACCTGGTCGTCCGAATACGGCGCGATGTCTTCCATGACAAAATCCAGCAACCGGGCGTCCCGCTGAAGGATGCCAAGCACCTGCATGGCTCCGGCCTCCGGTTTCAGCGCCGGCTCCTTGGGCGGTTCAGGCGCCTTCTTTACCGGGGTCTTCGAATAACCGTGCGCCTGTGCGATGTCCTCTGCGAGAGAGCCTCCCAGAATCCCGAAAAACGCACGAAAAGCCATACCAATGCGGCTCAAAGCGGATCTACCTCCAAAACTCAAGGATACAACGGGCTTCAGTGGCGGACGCTACGTTAATACCTCGTGTCCTGGACCAGGTTCTGGATTGCGGCTCGATCTCTTTTGTTTTCTCTTGATAATCACATCTTGACGATCAAGAGAAGTGTGCCTTACGCTGAAGAAGCGGAATTGCTGTGACGGAACTCATGGACGAACAAAACACAGATCTTATCCAGGGCACGCTGGACATGCTCATCCTCAAATCACTCGACCTGGAGCCCATGCACGGCTTCGGCATCGCCCGCCGTATTGAGCAGGTGTCCCGTGGCGTTTTCAAAGTGAATCCCGGCTCGCTGCTGACGGCGTTTCAGCGGCTGGAGCGGATGGGCTGGCTCGACTCCGAGTGGCGTCAGACTGAAAATGCCCGCAAGGCGAAGTACTACCGGCTGACGCAAGCGGGCCGGATGCAGTTGGGCATCGAAACCGCGAGTTGGAACCGCCGTGCGTCTGCCATCGCACGTCTGCTGAAAGCCGAGGGTTGATCCATGTCACTCTGGCGCCAACTCTCCCGCGGCCTGCGCACGCTGACGAACCGGAATGCCGCCGACCAGGCGATCGACGACGAGATTGAGCATTTCCTGGAAGAATCCACCGCTGCCTTCACGGCAAAGGGCCTTCCGCCCGAAGAGGCCCGCCGGGCCGCGCGCCTGGAACTCGGCGGTTCCCTGGCGGCTCGGGAGGAAGTGCGTGCCTATGGGTGGGAGAACCGTGTCGACAACCTCTGGGCCGACCTGCGCTATGCGGGCCGGACCCTCACCGGCAACCCGGGTTTCACTGCCGTCAGTATCCTCACCCTGGCCCTGGGCATTGGGGCGTCGACTGCCATCTTTTCCGTTGTGGATGCTGTACTGCTGCGTTCGCTACCCTATCCGGAGCCGCAGCAGATCGTCCGAGTCTGGGAGCAGGCTCCGAACGGGCACCGCATCAACCTCGCGGATGGCAACTTCGACGACTTCCTGAAGCAGAACCATACCTTTGCATCACTGGCTGCCTATAACGAGCGCCCGGCCTCGGTCTCGGGCGGTAGCGAGCCGGTGCGCGCCAAATGGTCGGAAGTGTCCAGCGGATTCTTTGGCGCCTTTGGCGTCAAACCGCTGCGCGGGCGGGTCTTCTCCCCCGATGAGGGCCGGGCCCAGGGAACTCCCGCGGTGATCGTCAGCTTCCACTTCTGGCAGCGCTACTTTGGAGGCGCGGAAGATCTTTCGCCCCTCCACTTGAAGATCGAAGGCAAGGACTACGCCGTGGCCGGCGTGATGCCGGAGGGGTTCGACTACCCGGCTGGCAATGCACTGTGGACGCCGGTCGAACTCCAGTCGCAATCGCAGAGTCGCTCCGCGCACAATTGGCGGGGCATCGGGCGGATCCGGGCTGGCGTCACGCTGGCGCAGGCGCGTCAGGATCTCAGCGCCATCGCGCATCGGATCCGCGCCGAGTATGGAAAGAAGGTGGATCTGCAGGACGCCGCGGTGGTGCCGCTGGATAAGGCGCTGGTGGGCGACGTGCAGACCGCGCTACTGACCTTGCTGGGCGCGGTGGGCTTGCTGCTGCTGGTGGCGTGCGCGAATGTGGCTGGCCTGCTGGTGGCTCGTGGTGCGGCGAGGCGCAAGGAGTTGGCGTTGCGTGTCGCCTTGGGCGCCGGGCGCGGCCGCCTGTTACAGCAGTTTCTGGTGGAATCGTTGGCGCTCTCCCTGGCCGGTGGCACGCTAGGCGTTCTCCTGGCGGCCTGGGCAGTGCGGTTGCTGCCGGCGATCCTCCCTGCAAACCTGCCCCGGCAGCAGGGCATCGCCATGAACACGGGGGTGCTGCTGTTCGCTCTCGCTGCGACGTTCGCGGTGGGAGCGGTCTTGGGCGCACTGGCCGCCTGGCGGGCCGGACGCGGCAACGTGCAGCAGGCGCTTGCCTCGGGTTCCCGGGCCTATACCGGCACAGGCGCCAGCCAGCGGCTGCGCGGTGTCGTGGTGACGGGCGAGATCGCAGCAACGCTGGTGATTCTCATCGCGGCCGGACTGCTGGGCCGCAGTTTCCTCCGCCTGGTTACGACCAGCCCGGGGTTTCAGTCCCGCAACCTGGTCACGATGCAGTTCTCGGTGCCCATCGAGACGCAGCCGAATGGAGCGCTGGGGCCGGACGCCGTGGCGCGCCAGGCTCGTCTGCTGGAAGGTGTCTCGGCCCGCTTGCAGGCTCTGCCCGGAGTTGAGGCTGTGGGCGTCTCCGGCGCGATGCCGGTGGCCGAGGGGGACAACCTGGCCGAAGGCGATTTCCTGATTCTCAATGGCCGGAAACCTCCTGCCGATTTCGAGGAGTTCCAGCGCATGGGCCAGAATTCCGGACAGACGGGGCACGCCCTCTATGCGGTGGCCGGAGAAGAGTACTTCCGCACGATGGGCATTCCACTGGTGCGCGGACGGATGTTCGCTGCCCAGGATCAGGCGGATGCCCAACACGTCGCCGTGATCAGCGAGGCGCTGGCGCGGCAGCGCTGGCCGGGGCAGGACCCGTTGGGCCAGGTGCTGGAGTTCGGCAATATGGACGGGAATCTGAAGCCCCTCACCGTGGTCGGAGTGGTCGGCGACGTTCGTGCGCGCGGCCTCGATGCGCCGCCTGGTCCGGTGGTCTATGTCAACTACCGCCAGCGTGGGATGAACCTGAATTCGACGCCCACGCTTCTGCTGCGCACCGCTGCGCCGGCGAAGGAGGTCGTGCAGCAGGCGCGGGCGATCGTTCAGGAAATGGCGCCCGACGTCCCGCTCAAGTTCTCGACCTTCGAAGAGCAGATGAGCGGCTGGCTCGCTGACCGCCGGTTCCTGCTCCTGCTGGTGGGCGTCTTCGCGGCGGCAGCACTGTCCCTGGCGGCGATCGGGATCTACGGCGTGGTCGCGTTTTCCGTGGCTCGGCGGACGCAGGAGATCGGCATCCGCGTGGCGATGGGCGCCAGGCGAGGTGACATTCTCCGTTTGGTGGTCGGCGAGGGTGCACGGTTTGCCGTGTTGGGCGCCGCTATCGGCATCGCCGCCTCCCTGCTGATCACGAGGCTGTTGACCACTCTCCTGTTCGGGATCAGCAGCACCGATCCTGTGACCTTTGCGGGCGTGGCGCTGCTTCTGGGTTTGGTGGCCGTGCTGGCGTCGTACCTGCCCGCGCGGCGCGCCATGCGGCTGGATCCCAATACCGCCCTGCGGTATGAATAGACCGGCCGATTCCGCCTGACAGCCATCAGAGGCCGGATCAGCGGAGCCGGGCTAATCGAGAATCCGAGTGCTCCCGGCGGTCAGGTCTTCTTTGCTCGTCGGAGTCTGTGCCGGGCGCAGGATGTACAGCAGCGTCCCCATCACACCCTGCCAAACAGCGAAGCCGACAGCGAGACGAATGGTCTGGTCGGTGCCCTGCGGGGAGTTGATGTGCAGACGAAACTGAGTCAGCCACGGGCCGAGGGCAACGGCGGAAGCAATTGCTGCGGCACAGATCTTGGCGCTGATGGCGAGATTCGATTCGCGCTGGGATATCGCACGGCAAACTGAGAGTCCCATTCCTCCAATGAGCCCGCCTAGCAGCATCGGAAAGTATAAGAAATCGCCCAAACTTATGCCCATCAAGGTTGCGACATGGTAAGCCAGGTACCACGTCCCGACGATGATTGGAATCATCAACGCGCCAGCGATGCTCCTCCAGATCAAGGCGAACACCAACAGCCCGAACGAGAGCCCCACCAAGCCGATCAATGCTTCCGAATGGGATTCGAATCCTTCCTTAAACGCCGGTGCGGTCACAGCTCCGCTGAGTGCAAACGATAACGCAACGCCGCAGCGTTTCCAGTGTTCCAAAGAGAATTATATATTGAAGTCTGAATATCTGCGACAAAATTGCCAAAATGCCTTCGGCGGATCTGTCGAAGTTGACGCCTTCAATCGGTGATCACCTCTCGCCCGTTCCGCTTCCCGTTGTATCCTCGCCTCATGGTGTTCACCAAACGCCTCCGCGACGGCGTGCGCCGCGGCGAAATCACTTGCAGCGTCCGGATCTGGCAGCGTCCGCACGTCAAGGTCGGCGGCCGGTACGCAATGGAAGAAGGTGCGATCGAAGTGGACTCCATCACTCCTATCGGCCTGCCCGACATCACACCGCAACTGGCGCGCGAGTCCGGCTTCCTGGGCGTGGTCGATCTCCTGAAAGTTGCCAAGCATGGCCCCGGCGAGAATATCTACCTGGTCCACTTCCACTACCTGCCTCCCCATTCCAAGCCGGAACCCGTTTAGCCTGCCCAACAGGAGTCGTCCAGGGAACACTCGCCGCAGATACGGTGTCAATACCACGAGCATGAATTCAAAGGCCGCCGTACCCGTAGCCCTCGCCCTGTGTCTCTCCAGTTTGTGGGCCCAGCCGCCCCGTCCGTTGGACCCGGCTGCGTCCGTCCCCGCCTCCATCGTCAGTCTCTTTGACAGTCACCGGATCGTGATGCTGGGTGAGCTGCATGGCTCCGTCCAGCAACACGCGCTACTGAAGCAACTGGTGGCCGATCCGCGGTTTGCAGAGCGCGTCAACGACATTGTCGTGGAAGGCTGCAACTCCTTCTACCAGGAGGCCATGGATCGCTATATTGCCGGCAGTGAAGTTCCGCGGGAGCGGCTCCGGTTGGCGTGGGAGAACGTCGTTGGTGCGCCCGGCGGAGCACCCGTACCGCCCTACCACGGACTCTTCGCCGCAATTCGATCCGTCAACCTGAAGTTGCCGCGGGATCGCCGCCTCCGCGTCCTTTGCGGAGACCCGCCCATTGACTGGACCCGCGTCGAGACCAGGGAAGACATTGCTCCTTTTCTGGGCTTCCGCGACGAGCACTACGCCAGCGTGGTCCGCTACCAGGTCCTCGCCCTCCGCAGGAAGGCGCTGCTGATCATGGGCAGCGGGCACTTCCAGAGAAGGGAAGGGAAGCCGGGCCTCATTGAACAACAGATGATCATGGCCTTCGTGAAGCCTTACGTGATCCTGCCGGGCAGCGACATCGTGGGTGGCTACGACGACCTCGATGAACGATTTCAGCAACAGCCTGCACCTTGGCTTGCAGAGATGAAGGACCACTGGGTCGGCGCCTTGCCCCGTTGGCAGGAGTCGCCCGTTGTCGGCTACCCCGCAATGACCCCAACCAAAACGAAATTGGGCACCTGGGCGCAGACCGGCGATGCCTACCTCTACCTCGGGTCCCGCGACAAGCTCACGCAAGGCGGTGAAGCATTCGACCTGGAGGGCACGCCGTACGGGGCCGAACTGCGCCGCCGTTGGAAGATCATCTTCCCGAAGCCGCCCCAGGAATTGCCGAAGTCAGATGGCCAGGAGCGGCCTCTGTTCCCGAAGATGGCGCCGCCCGCTCCGGCTCTGCCTCGGGTACCCTCGCCCAACTAATTCGGATGACAGCCGTGGGAAGGAGACGGTTTCCGCCTGGCCTGCGGAATCTCCTTTCATCGCGCTGCCATGGATCGCCGTGATCCGGAACTGGGCTGCCCGGCTGCCCAGCGAGGGGCTGATGCCAGGCACTCAAAAGGTTGTCCGCATCAGCCGCATGCGTCCATAATGGCTGAAAGGCTGGGGCTCAACGGCCCGCCCGGATGCCCAATGCTTCCGAAGAGAAGGGCGCTGAATCACAAATGGCCTGGAATCCATCGCACCCATCGATACCCATGCTGGCGCCGGCCGTAGCTCAGCCCGGTAGCCTTCCCGCCGGCCTCTGCCTGTTCCGGGCGTCGATGCAGGAAGTGTCCCGGTAATGAACCTCGCCCTGGATCCACACCTCTCCATCCACCACGTCCACCTCTACGTCGGCGATCTGGATCGCAGTCTCCACTTCTTCACGCAACTCCTGGGCCTCCGGTTGATTTTTGACTACGAGGCTGAGACGGTTGGCCGCTTCATCGCCGTGGCCCCGCGGGACGGCACCGCCATCCTCGGCCTGCTCACCCCGCGGCCGGGCACGCCTGAGCATGACTTGATTGGCCGCTCCGGCCACACTGTTTTCGTCACAGACGACATTCAGGCCAAATACGAGGAGTGGATCAAACGCGGCGTCATCTTCCGCTCCGGCCCGGCGGAGACCGACTGGGGCGGAGTCTTCGCCACCTTGACGGATCCGGATGGCAACTCATTCGCCCTCATGAGCCACAACGAACTGAGCCGCCGCCTGGAGGATGAGCGCCGCGCCCTCGCTGACCGTGCGGAAGAGGAACGCCGCTCCCTTCGCGAGATGGCGATTGCCCGCGAGTTCCAGGCTCGCCTGTTGCCCCAGGAGTTGCCGGCCTTGCATAGCGTCGACTTCGCAGGCCGCTGCATCCAGGCGCGGCAGATCGGCGGCGACTACTTCGATTGCCTCTCCCTGGGCGGTGACGCTGTCGGATTCGTCATCGGCGATATCTCCGGCAAGGGCATCGCCGCCGCCCTGGTCATGGCAAACCTGCAGGCCGTCGTTCGCAGCCAGTTAGCGCTCGCCGTCGAAGATCCGCCGCGTTTCATGCAATCCGTGAACGGGCACCTGTTCGACAACACGGTGCCCAATGCCTATGCCACGATGTTCTTCGGCGTGTACAACGAAGGGTCCGGACGTTTTCGATATGTGAATTGTGGTCACCCGCCGGCCCTGCTGCTCCGCGCCAACGGAACTGTCGAACTGCTGGGAGCGACCACCACCGTGGTTGGGCTCTTCGCTGTCTCTGAATGCCCGGCCGCCGTCACCCAACTGAGCCCGGGTGACACGCTGCTGCTCTATACCGACGGCGTGACGGAGTGCTTCGATCCCAATGGCGTCGAGTTCGGCATGGAACGCCTGATGGCCCTCCTTCAGGGAACTCGCGAACGGAGCGCCGCCGAAATCCTCGAGGAAATCGTCACCGCGGTGAGCGAGTTCGGCGGGCCGGAACAACAGGATGATGTCACCCTCATCGTGGCCCGCTGCCGTCCGGCCTGATCTCCGCCTCTGGCTGCACTTTCGCCTGTGCTTCGCCTTTCCACTGAATCGAGTGCGATCTCACAATCGCCGGCAACAGGCCCGGGAACCGCTGCTCAATCTCCGCGCAGCGCGCGGTGTTGAACATCTCCACTCCACCGCGCTCACTCCGGATGAGACCCGCCGCCCGCAACACTTTCAGGTGCTGCGAAAGCGTGGACTTCGGGATCTTCCGCTTTCTAACCGTCAGAAAACCCGAACTGTTGCGCGGACACGCCTGCTCGAGAATCTCGACGAAGAGCGCCGCCCGGACCGGGTCCGACAGCGCATGCAGAATGCCCTCCACCGTGATTTCACCGATCAACGGATGGAAGAGGGGTCGCACACCTATAAGAGCATCCGCACCCTCCATATAGTTTCATAGTTCATAAGTACGGAACAATTGAATCTTGCGGGGCGTCTCGCCCATCTATCCAGCTGAACCAGAGGGCAGGCCCCGTAGAGGCAGACCCAAAACGGTTTCAGATTTCACCAGCGGTACCGGATAAGGACAAACCAATGAGCAAGCTCGCAGGAAAAGTCGCGGTCGTCACGGGAGCCTCCAAAGGCATCGGCGCCGCCATCGCCAAGTCACTCGCCGCTGAAGGCGCCTCTGTCGTCGTCAACTACGCGTCCAGCAAGACCGGCGCCGAGACTGTCGTCAAAGCGATTACCGCTGGCGGCGGGAAAGCTGTCGCCGTGGGTGGCGACGTATCCAAGGCCGCGGAGGCCAAGGGCATCATCGACGCAGCCATTCAGCACTTCGGCCGTCTCGATATCCTCGTGAACAACTCCGGCGTCTATGAGTTCGCGCCGGTCGAAGGATTGACTGAAGAGCTCTTCCATAGAACCTTCAACATCAACGTGCTCGGTCTACTCCTGACCACCCAGGCCGCGGTCCCCCATCTGGGCGAAGGGGCCAGCATCATCAACATCGGCTCGGCCGTCACCAGCCTGACTCCGCCGAACACAAGCGTCTACTCCGGCACCAAAGGCGCGGTGGACGCCATCACAGGTGTCCTGGCCAAGGAACTCGGACCGCGTAAGATCCGCGTCAATTCCATCAATCCCGGCATGGTCGAAACAGAAGGAGTCCACTCCGCGGGCTTTTTGGGTAGCGATTTTGAGAAGGACCTCGTCAAGCAGACTCCGCTCGGCCGCATCGGCCAGGGGGACGACATCGCCACTGTCGCTACCTTCCTGGCCTCCAGCGACTCCAAGTGGATCACCGGCGAACTCATTCGCGTCAGCGGTGGCATCCGCTAAGCGCTATCCGGAACAGCCCGCCGCCTAGGCCAATCCGGCGGCGGGCCTCAACCATCCACCCGCGATCAAGGAAAGAGGAATCAACATGGGAAAACTCGAAGGAAAAGTAGCGGTCATCACCGCCGCCACCTCCGGCATGGCTCTCGCCACGGCGAAGCACTTCGTCCAGGAGGGCGCCTACGTCTTCATCACGGGCCGCAACCAGGCCAAACTCGATGAGGCCGTGAAAACAATTGGCAGGAATGTCACTGGCGTCCAGGGCGACGCTGCGAACCTGGCAGACCTGGACAGGCTCTACGAGACCGTCAAGCGCGAAAAGGGTAAGATCGACATCCTCTTCGCCAGCGCCGGGCAGGGTGAGTTCGCCAAGCTCGAAGAGGTGACCGAAGAGCACTTCGACAAGACCTTCAACCTCAATGTGCGGGGAACTCTCTTTACTGTCCAGAAGGCCCTGCCGCTCTTCAACGACAACGGCTCCATCATCCTCAACGGCTCCATCGCCAGCATCAAGGGCTTCCCGTCATTCGGCGTCTACAGTGCCAGCAAGGCCGCCGTCCGTTCCTTCGCCCGCACCTGGCTCCTGGAACTGAAGGAGCGCGGAATCCGCGTGAACATCCTCAGTCCCGGCACCATCGACACGCCAGCGCTGGATCCACTGGGACCCGACGCCAAGGCGTTCTTCAAAACCCAGATCCCTCGCGGCGAAATGGGACGCCCGGAAGAGATCGCCACCGTGGCCCTATTCCTTGCCTCCAGCGACTCGAGCTTCGTCAACGGTATCGAACTCTTCGTCGACGGCGGTACGGCCCAGGTCTAGCCCCGGTGTCGTCCATCCCGCGCGGCGGCTCCGAACAACTGGGGCCGCCTCAGCTGGGTCCCTGCATAAGCCTTTTATGACAATCAGGTGCGATTACCCAGGCGCGGACCCTCACAACCCGGCCCTCGAGAATTTACTTCGCCAATAGCCTGCTTCCCGCTACGATCCCATTGAAAGGATCCCGTTCGACGGACCTTTCACAATCAGGGAAAGGATGTGATGAGCACCACACGGAGAGGCTATGTGCGCGGCGCTGGAATGGCCTGCGCGGGTATGTTCATGGAGGCGGCAGCCTCAACGGCCGCGGAATCGCCGGACCTCCTCTCGCTCTTTGCGAAGCGTCAATCAGTGCGACGCTACAAGCCGGACCCGGTTCCGCAGGAGCACCTGACTCGCATCCTGGATGCGGCCCGTCGCGCGCCCACCTCGGGGAATCAACAGCCCTGGAAGTTTCTGGTCGTTCGCGACCCTGCCAAAATCGCCGCCATGAAGGCGCGCTGCCTGCAGTCGTACGAAAGCCGCCTGCTGGAATTGCCCGAAGACAAACGGGTGGCCAGAAGGCGTGAGATCGAGAAGAGCGCCGGCGGCTACTTCTCGGCGCCTGTGTATGTTGTCGTGTTGACCGACTCTCAGTCGGAATACCCGTCCTATAACCATCACGATGGACCCCTGGCCGCCGGTTACCTGATGCTCGCGGCGCGTGCGCTCGGCTATGGCACCGTCTACATCACCGATGCCATCCCTGAGAAGGTGACCCGCGAGGTGCTGGCAATCCCCGATCGCTACCAGCGCGTCTGCATCACGCCCATCGGCATGCCTGAGTCCTGGCCCGAGCCCAAGGCCAAGAAGAAGCTCGAGGAACTCGTGGCCTACGAGACCCTGTGACGGCCCGCTGCCAGTTGGCCGCTTAAAAAATAGTTACAGGTGCAATAATCTCTAACACGGTCTTCAAGTGCAGGCAGCCAGCCCAGCGCGGCGCGGCTCTTGGGGTCGCCACCGTATTCGGGAAAGGCTGGTGAACCTTCATGATGAGGCGCCGAAGCTTTCTAAAGAGCTCTCTCCTGGGCAGCGGAGCACTTCTCGATACGCCAACAGCGCTCTCCGCGCCCGCCGCGAAAGCTTCACCTCAATTCCCGAAGGGCTTCCTCTGGGGCGCCGCCACGGCCTCTTACCAGGTGGAAGGAGCCTGGAACGCCGATGGCAAGGGCGAATCTATCTGGGACCGCTTCGCGCATACACCCGGGAAGATCCGCGACGGTTCCACCGGCGACGTGGCCTGCGATCAATACCGCCGCTTCCACGAAGACATCTCCATCATGAAGCGGCTCAACCTGAAGAGTTACCGCTTTTCCACCTCCTGGCCGCGCGTCCAGCCAAGCGGGCGCGGAGCCGTCAACGCGAAGGGCCTGGACTACTACAGCCGTCTCGTCGATGCACTGTTGGAGGCCGGCATCCGCCCGTTTTGCACCCTCTACCACTGGGACTTGCCCCAGGCTCTTGAGGACCTCGGCGGCTGGCCGAACCGCGACCTCGCTGACTACTTCGCCGACTTCGCCGCAGTCCTCGCCCGGCGCCTGGGCGACCGCCTCACCGTCTGGGCGCCTTTCAACATGCCCTGGACCTTCACCCGCAACGGTTACGGCGGCACAAGCCTGCCGCCTGGCCGGAACGACCTCGGGTTGGCGCTCAAGGCGGCCCATACCGTGAATCTGGCGCAGGGCAATGCCTTCCGGGCCATCAAGGCGGCCTCCCCCAAAGCCACGGTTGGCAGCGCCTATGGCACTGAGCCGATGTATCCCAAAACCAATAGCGAAGCCGACCGCGCTGCCGCCGCGCGCTGCCACGCGTTCCGGAATCTCTACTTCCTCAACACCGCCATGCACGGCGACTATTCAAAGGCCGCCTTCCCTGGTGAAATCCCATACGAGGCGATGGGCTTCCGCGAGGGCGACGGCAGCACTATGAAGGTCCCACTCGACTGGATCGGGATCCACTACTACCTGCGCCTCCTCGTGTCGGCGGTCCCAACCGCAAAGGCCCCTGCCGGCGCGAGTATTGATCCACTGGCTGGCATCAGGATCGAATTAGCCAATGAAGGGCCCAGGACGGATGGCGGCCTCGAGGTCTGGCCGGCGGCCTTCTACGATCTGCTCATGCAGTTCACCCGCGGCTACAGCAGCCCGGTTCTCGAGATCACCGAGACCGGGTGCGCCTACAACGATGCGCCCGATGCCGGCGGACGCATTGCCGACCAGCGCCGCATCGCCTTCTATCGCGATCACCTGAAGCAGTTGGCCAGGGCGATGGCGGATGGCGCCAAGGTGCGCGCCTACCATGCCTGGACCCTGCTCGATAACTTCGAGTGGCAGCACGGCTACGCCAATCGAATGGGGCTCACCTATGTGGACTTCGCGACCCAGCGGCGCACCATCAAGGACTCGGGCTGTTGGTATGGGCGGGTAGCCGCCACCAATCGCGTCCAGGAATGACGCGCAGCTTTGCCGCTGATCCAATTCGCACTATCCCTTCGGGTGGAAATGGCCTTTGGGACAAACTGGTCTGGCAAGACCACCCGCTCAGGCGAGCATATCCGTTCAGGGACAGGCACGCCCTGCGGCCTGCCGCCTCAACCAGCGAAGTGTCGCGAGTCAGGGATCCATCGTGCACCGCCCCATTCCCGCTCCCAGACCTCCCAGTGTCCATCCAATAGGAGCTCGGCCAGTATCTCTGCTTCGCCTCGGCTGTCGAACTGGACGGTCATCGGATCATTCGGTGAATCCTGGCTGATTGCCGCAAATACCGCATTCAGCAGGGCCTCCGCCTGCAGCCAGTCTTCCCGGTTGGTTCCGAGGGGACACCCCTTGGCCACCCAAAGCTGATAAGCCAGCGCGGCGATTTCACTTTCTGTCGGCCCCTCCCGCCTGGCCGGCGGGACGGGTTCACGTACGGCATTAGAGACAAGAGCCATTCTTGCGGAGCTTGACATGGTCGCCTCCCCGAAAGCCCAGCGTCGGGGCCCGGCAAGGGTCACCCATAGGTCTGGCGGCTTTCAACCTGATTGATATCTGTAAGAACCCGGAGCGGCACACGTCCGCAAAATCGCGGAATTGTGCGCCATTTGGAATGGCCCGAATAGTACTGAGGCCCTATGCGCTGGCCCGATTATGCGGCGGTTCCTGCCAATATGCAAGCGAAGGGATGAGCTTTAATCCAAGTACAATTGTACGGTTTCTGGGCCGGCTACTGGCGGCGCGCCGCGTTGTCCAGCGCAATCACCAGCTTGGCCGCGCGCTTCCCTTCGTCCGGAAATGTCTTCACCACCTGCTGGTGCAACACCGTTTCGTCCTGCATCACGGTCAGCAGGTACGTCGTGTGATTCAGGCCTGAAATCAGGAAATGACCCGTCTCAGCGACTCGCGCCTCACCCCCGCCGACCCCGCGCAATGGTACAACTTTCACCCAGAGCTCTCCCTGCCTGCCGTCGCGAACTACCCGGCCGCCGATGTCCGCGTGCGTGGTCAGACAGCCCTGGTCTCGAAACTCGAGATCTACCCGCACCCTCAGGGTCTGCTGGTCGATATTCACTTCGCGCCACGCGGAGTGAAACCCGCCAGAGTAGATGCGCAGGTGGTACTTGCCATACAGCACCCGCGTCACGACGGAGTTCGACTTCTGTCGCAGGGCGCCGGACTCGGGTTCATAAAACTCAACCTCGACATTGGACAGCCGCACACCCTCCAGGTCTGTCGCGATAATCTCCACATCGCTGTAGCGGGTCTCAATGTACACGCACTCACCAAACAGGAGAAGTGCCGCATGCCCGAGTGCGAACAACCAGTTGTGAAGCATTTGCCCGAAATTGTAGCGCAGCCTCGCAACCTGCACCGGGGCGCGCATTTTGCTGGAGTTAAACCCGTTCGCCAGCCATCCCAATTCCGGCACACCACCGCCGTCAGCTATCCTGTCCCCATGCTGCAGCGAATCGCCGACGGCCGCACTGATCTGGTGTTTGAATATGTCGCGCAGGGCAATCCGCCAACAGCCATTGCGGATGGCCACTCCTTGCTGCAATGGTGTGCCTACTACGGCGACGTCAGCGCCATCCGGTTCCTTGTCGCCAGCGGTGCGTCGCTAGCCTCCCTCGGCGATAATCTCGATCTGAATGGCGCCTGCTTTCACGGGCACTGGCGGCTCTGCGAATACCTCATCGAGAACGGAGCCGACGTCAATCAGGCACTGCCGGAGACAGGCGAAACCCCGCTGCATGCCGCCCTGTCCAAGACCAACCGTTGGAAATACTCCACCGTGGTCAAGCTCCTCCTCTCTCGCGGCGCCGACCCGAATCGCACAACGATCCCGGGCCGCGAAACTGGTGGCTTCATGCGGGATTGCCGGACCAAAGGGGAAACCGCCCTGCATCGTGCGGCCGCTTTCGGCAACGAGGAAGACATCCGCAACCTGCTGGCCGCCGGCGCCAAGACTGATGCCCTGGATGCCAACGGTGACTCGCCGCTGTCCTGGGCGAGTTGGTACCTCCGGCCCGGAGCCGTGTTGGGGCGCTTATGTTACGGGCCCTTTCGCATCCACCCTGACCGTCAGAAGGACGTCACCTGCGAACCGGCTACCGGTTCAATGGAACGCGCTCTTCTCGGCCGCCCGCACTATTGATCCAAACCGGGCGGCACTCACTCATGCCGCAGCGCCACCTGCGGATCCACGCGCGTCGCCCGCCACGCCGGTGGGTAGCACGCCAGCAGCCCGATGGTCAGGAACCCCATCGAATCCACCGCCAGGGCTACCCAGTCGATGCCGTTCATTCCATACAGCAGCCCGCGCGCCGAGTAAGAACCGGCCGCTGCCAGCAATAAACCAGCCGCCAGCCCGCCTACAATCGGCCGGACGCTCTCCTTCAGGATCAGTTGCAGCACATCCTTCCGCTGCGCCCCCATCGCCATGCGAATGCCCACTTCCCGCGTGCGCAAGACAACGATATAACTCACCGTGCTCCAGATCCCCAGCAGTGCCAGCAGCAGGGCCACCAGCCCAATCGAAGAGGCGACCAGCGCGGTCAGGGCAGCCACTATGAACGGCGCCGTCTGGTGTTGCATCTCCGCCAGCGTGGAGCAGTCCGCCATCAGGTTCGGGTCCACTGAAGCGAACAGCGAGTCTATGGCGCGGATCAACTGTGCCGGCGCGATTCGGGTGCGCACCAGAATCGGGTAGTTCCTGATCTCCTCCTCTGGCAGGGCGATGTAGATCCGTTGTGAATCGCTCGGACGGAACTCCACCGCGCGCGTGTCGCGAACCACACCCAACACCGTGTAGGCCGGACCGTTCGCCACCAGGTCGTCCGCATTGTGGCGGCGGTCGTCAACTGGCCCCGGGCGCAGGCTTCGGCCCACCGGATTCTGGCCAGGCCACAGTGCTTCGGCGGCCGACTCGCTGAGAATCACCCCGCGTGACCCTTGCTTCGCCAGGCTGCTGCCCCGTTGGAAAGGAATGGAGAGAGTCTCGAAGTAGTTCGGCTCCACTCGGGTGTAGTGCAGAATCGACTGGTTCGAACTGGGCTCCAGCGTGGCCGCGACGGTCCGGTAGCCCGCATCCACTGGCGTCTTCGCGCTGGTGATGCTCGCGACTCCTGGCAGACTGGCCAGCCGTCTGCGCAACTCCTCAGTAATAAGGTGTTTCTGCGGAGCCGAGTATTTCAATGTCTCCGGGTACTGCACGGTCAGTGCGAGAACCTGCTCGCTCTCATAACCTGTGTCGATGGTGACAGAGCGCACAGAGCTCCGAATGGCCATGTTGGCGGCGGCGACCAGCACCAGCGATAGCGCGACCTGCGCGACGACCAGCGAATCCTGCAGGCGTCGGCTGCGCGACGAGGATGTTCCTCCCCGAGTGCCGGAGCTGAGTCCGAACCGCGAACCTTCCATCGCCGGTGCCAATCCGGACAGCATCCCGGCCGCCAGTGAAACCGCACAAACAAAAGCAAAAATCTGCAGGTCGGGAGTGACGTGGAACACCAGGCCCCCGTATTCCCCAGGCACTGCGTTGGCCATCACCGCGGCCGCCTGCCGCAACATCACCTGGGTCAGCACCAGCGCCAGCGCGCCGGCCAGCACGCCGATCAAGGCGCTTTCCGTGATCATCTGCCGGACCAGGCGCGACCGGCTCGCCCCCAGTGACAGCCGCGTTCGCATCTCGTTCTCCCGCGCTCGCGACCGCGCCAGTTGCAGGCTCCCCACGTTCGCGCTGGCCACCACCAGGACCATCCCCGCCGCGGCCAGCACGAGAATCGTGGCCAGCATCAGCCCACCAAATTCCCGCAGCGGAAGAGGGAACGGAGAACCCGGCCATACGAGCGCCTTGGCTGGCTTCCCCCAGGCCGATCGCACGGGATGAAGCGAGCGAAGATGTTCCGCTGCCGCTGTAACCTCGGCCTCCGCCCCCGCTACTGTGACGCCCGGCGCCAGGCGGCCGAAGAGCCTGTAGGGCTGCTCCTCCCGATTGAGCAGCCATTGCGGGTCGCCATGTACCAATGGTTCGGCGCTCAATGGCAGCCAGAAGGCCGGCGCCCCAATGTTCGTACCCACGAAATCGCGCGGCGTGATCCCGGTGATGGTGAAGGCCGCGCCGTTGAGATAGACCGTCCTGCCGATCGCCGACAGGTCTCCTCCAAACCGCCGCTGCCAGTAGTTCTCACTCAGCAGCACAGGTGGAGTGGCCGCCAGTTCGGTGGGCCCCATCGTCTCGAACCCTCGGCCCTGCAGAAGGCTAACGCCAAGAACTCGGAAGTAGTTCTCCGAGACCATGAAGACGGTTGCGGTCTCCGCGCTGCCTACGCCTTGCCGCAGCAGCCCGAGTTGCCCCAGCGCACCGCCCGGACTCGTAGTCCGCTCTTTCCGCGCACCGCTCACCGCGGAATACACCAGGTGCGCCGGACGCACGGCCACCAGCCCGCTGAAGCAGTGCAGCGAGTCCCGCAGCACCTCGTAATCGGGGTAACTGAAGGTATACTGCGGCGCGGAAGAATCTCGCTTCAGGGCGATATTTGCCATCTCTTCTGGCGCACGGGCATCCAGGGGGCGCGCGACCATAGCCTTGTAGCCTGTGAACACGGCTGTGCTCACTCCGATACCCGCCGCCAGCACCAGAACTGTGACAATCGTGGTGCCCGGTGAGCGGCGCAGCATCCGCAGGCCATACCGCAGGTCGTGGATCACTGTTTCAGGCAAAGTCATGGCGTCGCTCCCGCTAAGTCAGGAGAACGGATCCAAAGCCCGTTTATTGCGCCAGCCACCAGAAAAACGGCCCGCGGCGCTGAGCCGTCAATCTGCTCGCAGCGATTTCACCGGATCGATCCGCGCCGCTCTCCACGCCGGAAACGCCGCGGCCAACATCGCCACGCCCAGCACCAAGGCCGTGACTAACGCGAATGTCAGCGAGTCGGTTGCCGCCACGCCATACAGCAGCGCGCCCAGAAAGCGTGTGAGGGCCATTGCGGTCAGGATGCCGCCGGCAACTCCGTATAAGGAGACCCTCAGCCCCTGGGCCAGGATCATCGAAACAATCTGCCCGCGTGTTGCTCCAATCGCCACCCGCAAACCGATCTCGTACATCCGCTGGCTCACCCAATAGGACATCAAGCCATAGATCCCCACGGCCGCCAGCACAATGGCCGCGCCCGCAAAACTGAGGAACACCTGCATCATCGAACGGAAATCCGAGATCGACTCCGAGACCATCTCCTTCAGGATGTGGATTTGACCCACCGGCACGTTGGGGTCGAGGTCCACTGCCAGTTGCCGCAGGTGGGCTCGCGTCGGCCCGTCGTACGTGTCCACTTTTGCCACCAGCGTCATCGCCGCCGGCAGCTTGCCGTCCTCTGTCTCCGCCTGTGGGTAGGGCAGGTAAATCGCCCCCTGGATCCAATCCGGAAGCCCTTTGCTCAGCGTTGCATGACGCACATCACCCACAACACCAACCACGGTGCGCCACTGCTTGCTGCCCGCCGGCCGGATATGCTTCCCAATGGCGTACTCCATCGGCCAGAGATGTTTCGCCGCGGCCGCCGAAAGCACCGCCACACTACCGGAGTTCGCTCCATCGGACTGCGTCAGGTAACGCCCGGCCACAAGTGGGATACGCATCATCTCCAGATAACCCGCACTCACAGCGCCCAGCAGCAGCATGTCGGCGGGATGATCGTTCGTGTTCGCTCGTCCGTCCACGACCACCGGAATCGTGGGCAGTTGGCCATCCAGCGGGACCGAATTGGCAACGGCCGTTTCTCTTACCCCGGCAACGGCCCTCGAGCGTTGCAGCAGTTGATCGTACAGCGCAATGCACAATGCCCGTTGCGCGCATAACGACCCATTGGGGCTCACCTGCACCGTCACTACACGCTCCGCATCGAACCCCGGTTTCACATCCGTCAGCTTGTACAGGCTCCTCATCAGCAGTCCGGCGCTCACCAGCAGCACCAGCGTCAGCGCGACTTCACCGGCGATGATCACCCCTCTCATCCGCGTCCAGAAGCCTGAGGTCGAGCGCTGGCTGCCCGTCTTGATCGTCTCCGTCACGTTGACCTGATACGCGCTCAACGCGGGCGCAATCCCCGCCGCCAGGCCAGTCAGCAGAGCCAGCCCACTGATCGCCGCCACGATCTGCCAATCGATCACAGCCTCCGTCAACCCCGGCAGCGACGCTGGCAACATTGCCTTGAAGACGGTGAGTCCGCCCGCTCCCACCAGGATCCCCAACCCGGCGCCCGTGAAGGCAAGGCCGACACTCTCGGTCAGCAATTGCCGCACGATCCGCCCGCGGCTGGCGCCCAAAGCTGCACGCAGCGCCAGTTCCTTACGCCGTGTCGTGGCCCGCGCCAGCAGCAAACTCGCTACATTGGCGCAGGCGATCAGCAATACCAGCCCCACGGCCGAAAGCAGAATGATCAGCTTGCCCCGCACATCGCCGACAATGTCCTGCTGCAGCGGAATGACCGTGGAATCGGCATTCCAGTCACGCGCCATGGCGAACGGGAAAATGCCTCTCAGCTCAGTGACCAGCCTCCTCACTTCCCCTTGCGCCTCGCTCATCGTGGCCCCCTGGCGCAGGCGTGCCACCAGGGGCATGTACTCTGTGCCCCAGTACTCCACGAAGTTCGTTGGATCCAGCCGCATCGGAATCCATAGCTGGACGCTGGCCGATGGATAACTGAATCCTGCCGGCAGAATGCCCACAATCTCGCGGTCGACCCCGTTCAATCGAATCATCCGGCCCACCACCAACGGGTCGCCTCCGAATAGGCCTTTCCATAAGGAGTGGCTCAGGATGACCACGTTGCCCCGCCCGGGCGACTCGTCTTCCGGCCTGAACTGCCTGCCCCTCTCCACCGATACGCCCAGCACGGATAGAAAATTCGGAGACGCGCTGCTTCCGGTCACGCGGATCGCCGGCCCCTGGCCCGCCAGGTTCAGCTCAGACCCGACGCTCACCGCGGCAATCTGCATCGCTCGCGATCGCTCTCGAAACAGCGGCACCGCCGCACGCGGATATGTCCCTGTGATCCGAATCAGATTTTCCGGTTGGGCATAAGGCAACGGGCGAACCAGTAGTGCATTCACCAGGCTGAACATGGCCGCATTCCCGCCAATGCCCAGCGCCAGCGAAACCACCGAAATCGCAGTGAACACCGGGGTGCGCGCATACATGCGGAGCGCGTACCGCAGATCCTGCAGCAATCGCTCAATACTCATGAAGCTCCACATGCCGCGGCATTCCTCCCTGGCCAGTGTGAAATTTCCTATCCGCTGGCGGCTCTGCGCCCACACCAATCCCGGCTCCAGTCCTTCGCCGTGCAGTTCTGTCTCTATCTGGTCTAGGTGAAACGAGATCTCTTCCTGCAACTCCTGCTCAAGCCGGTCACGCCGCCATCGAAACAACAACCGGTTCCAGGCTCGGGTGAGCAACGTCTCAAATGAGCGGTTCATGCCATGTTCAGGACCTTTTGAATCGCCTCGATCACACGCGAGAACTCCTCGCGCTCCGCCGCGAGCTGCTTCTTTCCTGCGGCCGTCAACGAGTAGAATCGCGCCCTGCGATTGTTCTCCGACGCCCCCCATTCCGCCTTCACCCAGCCATTCAGCAGCAGCCGCTGTAACGCCGGATAGAGGGAGCTCTCGCCCACTTGCAGCACATCATCAGAGACACGCTTCAATCGCGAAGCGATGCCGTACCCATGCATTTCGCCCGCTACCAGCGCCCTCAGAATCAGCAGGTCGAGGGTTCCGGGCAGCAGTTCAGGTGTTTTCTTTGGTGCTCCCATCGTCTATCGATGGATAATAATGAGCTTGCGCTGGGATGTCAAGCAACATTCTTTCCACCAGCGCATCTCAGCGCTTGGCTCTCCCAAGCAGGCCAAATAACCGCCGTTTCCTCCGACATGGCGGGTCGCCATCTTCCATCCCGCCGCGAGCAGACTCGATCCCCGGTAGCTCGTCTGCGCCCCCAACCCACGTGCGGAACCTCGCGCAGCCTATTTCGGCCGCGGGGCTTTCCCGAAATGCCGCTCGAAGAGCACGCGCGCCCGCTGCAAGCCCTCCGGACTCAAGACCACCGATTTGGCCTTGCTCTTTGGGTCCGAGATGTACCCCTTGGCGTGCAGCCGGTCCAGGGCCGCCCAGTCGTGCGACTTCCACGCTCTGGCCTCCCCCTCATCCAACTCGCAAATGGTCAGGTACAACAACGCCAGCACAGCCTCGTCAACTTTCTCCTGGTCGTACTCCATCGGTTACTCGCCCTCCTTCGCGATCCGGACCATTCCGGCTACCCGCCCCGTGTCCGCCGCGCACACCACTCCTCCGCCCGGATCTCCCAGATCTCACTCGGCAGCCGCCCACTGACGAAATCCCGTTCCTCCACGGCAACCACCCGCATCCCGCTCTTCTCCGAAATCCTTCGCGAGGCCGCATTCTCTATCGCCTTCGGCGCCCGCAGTACCGGGAACCCCAGTTCGCCGAACCAGTAGTCCGTCACTGCCTCGACAGCCTCCGTCATCAGACCCTGTCCCTGCCACGGCAGGCCCAGCCAGAACCCCCGATTGTTGTTCTCGCCGCGCATGAGACAGATGCACCCGATAAGTTGCTCGGGCTCCGTTTTCAGCCGCAAGGTCCAATGCCACTCCTCGCCCCGCTCGATGGCCGGCAGTGCGTGATCGCGGTAGTAACTCAAGGCTCCGTCGGCGGGGTACGGCCAGGGCACAACGTTTGCCAGATGGCGGACAATCGCCCAGTGCGGGAATAACACCTGCACTGGCCCGGCATCCGCCAGCTCCAAAGGGCGCAGTTCCAAACGCCGCGTCTCCAGGCGCGGTGAGGCTTGCATGCCATATTTTAACAATCGCCCCATCTTGCGAACGACTCGGAATCTAAATCCAGACGTTATGGTCCATAATCAACCATGCCTCTGCGAATCGCCATCCGGGCCGCCCTCGTCTGCCTGCTCTCCGCCACGGGCATCTTCTCCCAAACAATGGCCAGGCCCGCCGGTCCGGCGCAACCGCCAGCCCTCACCGCCCTCAACAACGCGTTTCGCGCTGCCTACTCCGAGGCGAAAGTCCGCATTCTCTCCAACGCGGGTCCAACAATTCTAGTCAACGGCGACAATTTCTCTTTGCTTCGCGACGGCCGGCGTGTCGAGGCAAACACCGCCGTTCCCATCTATGACCCCGTTAAGTCCATCGCCCACATCCCTCTCGCCATCTATGTCACCCTCACCCCGGGCGACGGAGCCATCGACGATGCTCGCCTCAAGTCTCTCGCGGCCTTGCGCGCACTCATCCCACCAGCCGAAGCCAGCCTCGACAGCCTGGTCCTCTCCGCCGCAACACTCGCCCGTCAGAAGAAGATCCTGGCCGCGTCTCTATCATTTCTGGATGAGGTTGCCGCCAGCCATACGTTCCAGCGCGCCCACCTGCTTGCCTTCACTCATGCCATGGCCCAGCCCGTCCTGGAAAACTCCAGTGAGGCCGCGCGCGCACAATTGGATGCCATTCATGCTCTCGTGTCGGCCTGGCGCCGCGACCTCGGCCCGCACGAATTCAGCCGGCTTCACGTGGTGATCGTCGGCCCTCATATGCCGCGTGAGAATCTCACCGTTACTCAGTACTTCCTGCGCCTGCTGCAT
The DNA here is from genome assembly GCF_051172195.1 of Paludibaculum fermentans. Classification (GTDB taxonomy): domain Bacteria; phylum Acidobacteriota; class Terriglobia; order Bryobacterales; family Bryobacteraceae; genus Paludibaculum; species Paludibaculum fermentans_A. Next base: position 139,903 of record NZ_JBPJAQ010000005.1, on the reverse strand, counting down.
GAGCCCGCGGAAGGTGGCCGCGTCGTCTATGCCGAAGCCCTCTGGGACGAACCCAAGGCCCTCGACCTCCTCGCCACTCACGTCCTCGACGGTAGTGTAGGGGAAGCCTTCTTTGGTGAGGCCCTGCGCATGCACCGTGACATGCTGGGCGACGCCGCCGGCCAATACATTCCCACTCTCCTGCCCAATTAGGTGACTGCTCGACACGCAGCCCGGAGCTCTAGGCCAGGCTGCGATAGATCGCGCTGTCCGCCACTGAGCGCGCAAACGACGCCCCCGTGAACTGGTCCTTCGGAATCGTCTGCAGATGCTCGGCCGCGGCCCGGATCAACTCGAAATCCTCCGCCTTCCTCGCGGCTTCCTCCAGGTTCGAGTAGAACAGAGGATACTCCTCGCCTAGTAACTCCACCAGCGCCGGCAGGCGGTTGCACACCAACGGAGTACCCCGCACGATGCACTCAACCACCGTATTGTTCACCACCGTGTCGTACAGATCCAGGAACACCACGCTCTCGCTCAGCAGGCCGTCGAATGCCTCGGCATCGTGGTAGGGCAACACCTCGACCGTAGACCAGTCCGCGTCGTAAACCCCCGGCTCGTGTGCCCGTTCCTTCTGCACCAGCGCCTGCAAATACTCAGCGCCGTCCTGCCGGGGAATCAGGCACGACTTCCTCAACCGCGTGACATCCAGCCGGGCGATGGAATGAATGCGCCGCAGCCACGCGCCCACCTGCACAATCCTCGGCCGCTCCAGGGCGAAAAATCGCGCACTGTCGAATACGCGCGACGGACACTCGGTAGGATGGATCAACGCCTCAACCGGGACCTTCAGTCGTGCCATCAGCCAATCCCGCATCGCGGTGGAAAAGGTGAACAGCCCGCGGCATTGCGGCAGGCTGTCCTGCCACGCCGGCAGGGACAGAATGTACTGCGGAGCCGACGTCGTCTCGTGCCACTCCGGAATCCCCGGCGGATTGTGCACAAAGCCCGTCCACGGACGACGGTAGGGCAGAAATTCTGAGTCCTTGTGCCGGGACAGGTTCCAACAGAAAGTATCTTCCACAAAACTGTCCAGCAGCACTCCGTTCGTGGTCAGCAGGGGGCTCAACGCCTCCATGGCATAGCCCCAGCCGCTTCGATGATGCGCGAAGCTGAGCGGTCCCTCTAACGAAAATCTCGGAACGAAGTTGTCCATCATGGGGCCCAGTGCCGATAAGTATAGCCCAGGCCGCCAGAATGAGGGCCTGCTTCGGCGGCGGCGCAAACGCCAGGACCCGCACCCCGTTTCCTGCGGCCCGCCGATCTCGTCAGCATTCCCCTGGATCACCTTGTACACTGACACAATGCGAATCTTGGGCTTGCTGTTGATTTGGGTTGCGTTGGTCCACCGCCCAGCCCTTGGCCAAAGTGCAATCGAGGCCTTGTCCAAGAGCACTCCCGCCAGTTCCACCGAAACCCCTCGCGTGAAAGCCGGTGGAGTCGAACTGGCCGTGCCCGGTCCCGGCAACTTCCCAGAGGTCGGCGACCGTCTCCGCACGACCCTCTTCGAGGTGCTCACCCCCAGTACCAACCGCCTCTTGTCCGCCTATGTCCCCCAGGCAACCCTCACCGAATTGACCACCGGCAAAGTCGGCGACGGGCTGCGCCATTACGCCATGCTGCAGGTGCCTCGTCAGGCGGAATACGTCGAATGCACCCCCGAAACCTTCACCCAGGTGCTGCAGGGTGTCGAGTCCTCGATGGGCAACCTCGACGCGAAGATCGTCGGCGATCTCGGCGATGAAATGAACATGCGCCTGAAGAGCCTGGGCTCGAAATCAATCGAGATCAATCGCCCCGAAATGTTAGGCGGCATCTTCAAAAAGACCGACGTGTCCGGCTTCGCCATGTTGGTGGCGTTCAAGCAGGGCGAACGGACAGTCACCATGGCGACGACCCTGGCCATCCTGCGTGTGAAACAGAAGCTGCTCTTCGCTTACTTCTACAAGAAGTACGAGTCGCCCGAAACGGTCCGCGACCTCAGCAAGGACCTCGAAAAGTGGACGGATGCTCTCCTCTCCGCCAACAAGTAACCCTTAGGTGGTTCAGTCGAAGGCGCGACCGAATTGAGCCGCGACTCCCACGGACCGCGACTCCAAGAGAGCCGCGACCGCAAACGGAGCCACGACCGCAAACGGAGCCACGACCGTCAGGGAGTGGATAGCACGCCATAAATCCCCAGCCATCCCACCCAAGAGCCCCCACCGCGCTGCGAACCGCGACTGGGAAGGAGCGGGCCTCGGCGGTACATTCCAAGCACACAGGCAACAAAACACTCCAAGCACATAGCTAACAGTCGGAAAGGGAACTCCGGCGTATTCGAGGGGACTCCGGAGTATCCGACAGTGTCGATCCAACCCAAGGCCCTCCTCCGTGGGGTATGCGCCCATCCCCAACCGCGGCTCCTCATTCAGAAGAACGTCGACCAGGCTCCAGTCGTCCACCCCTTCGCGAACCATCTCCAGCCGTCCTGCCCGAAACGATCTCATCAGCCCGCCCGGATCGCCCGAATCTCCGCTAACTCCCACCGCGAATACGGAATGTTCGGCAATCAGCAGCAGCAAAACACCGTAGGGACGCGCGCCTGGACCCGCCTCTCCGCAACCTCTTCCGACGGCTCCGGACAGCCCGGCCCGCCACCAGGACTTACCCGATCAACCCACTTCTCCCCCATTTCCCCCATTAAACCCTTTTCATTCACAGGACTTCAAGATCTTTTTATCCTTTATTATCATCACCACCCTCCCAAAACCACCCCTTTCCCCTTGACCCGCCCCTTATCCTGAAATCGCGCCGGCCACCAAGCCGGCCATTTTCATTTACAAGGAGATTGACATCATGGCGACCGCAGCTCAGATCACCGCCAACCAGGCGAACGCGAAACATTCCACCGGACCCGTGTCCCCCGTCGGCAAGGCCCGCGCCTCCCAGAACGCCCGCAGCCACGGCTTCACCGCCCGCAACCTCGACATCACACCCGAGGACCGCGCCGAATTCAATGCCCTCCAGGCCACCTTGCGCCTCGACACCCGCCCGTTTGGCTGCCTCGAAGAGGAGATCTTCCACCGCATCCTCTCCCACACCTGGAACCTCCGCCGCATCGAATACTTCGAATCCCTCATCCTCGCCGAAACGGACCCATTGGCGGAAACCGACCCTCACGCCGCCAAACTCGACCGCTACGCCCGCTACCGCCGCGACCTCGAACGCGGCCTCTACCGCGCCATCAAGGAAATCAGCAAACTCCAAACCGAACGCGCCGCCCTCGGCCAGCAGCATCCCGACGTCGTCCAGGGCATCCGCGAAAACGTCCCCCTGGCCGAAGTCACCCGGCTGACCAAGAACACCGAAGAACTCTTCTTCTATGAGGGGTATGGCCGCCCCCGCAGAGCCCTCGAATACCTCACCACCGGCACCGACACGAACCACCCCGACAACCAGGATCCGATCGCCGATCTCCAACCGGTTCTCGTTCCGCGAAATGAACCCAACAGCCCCGTCCTGGACGGAGTGCCCCTCATGCTCCACAACGTGTCCAGCATCTAAACACCACAACCAGGCAGGGTGGCCGCGCCCTCACGAAACGAAGCCGCCTGCGAACTTCACCACAGGTCGCACCCAAAGCCGGAACGTCCGCCGGCCAAGCTCTTTGACAATCAAACCTGTACCCCGCCACTCCGGAAACGCCAGTCCCGCATCCTGGACAACAGGAGCAAACGGAGCCGCGACTGTCAGGGAGTCCCGCACGGCCCTGCGAGCCGCCAAAGGGAACGAAGCCGCTGCGAACCCCGACCGTCAGGGAGGGGTCCCCACCGCGCTACGAACCGAGCACGGCAGTAAGCCGGCCCCCGCACAGTCGCATCTTCAACGGAGTCCCCCCTGGCCGGCAGAACGCCAAACCGAACCGCCGAAACCAACCCAATCCAGCCCGGTCAGCTTTCCGAATGCATCAACTACTTCACGGAACGAAGCCGTTTCCGGATCACGGCCGCCACAGCTTCTCAATCTCCTCCAACGTGTGCCCCTTCGTCTCCGGAGTGAACTTCGCCACAACCCAGATCGTCAATATGCACATGCCGCCATAGATCAGGAACGCGCCCGTCGGTCCCAGCGCCGAAGCAATCGACAGGTAAGTGAAGGTGAGAATCACGCAGGCGATCCAAAGCGCAACCGTTGCAATCGACATCGCCCGGCCCCGGATCCGCGTCGGGAAAATCTCACTCAGCACCACCCAGACCCCCGGTCCCAGGCCCACCGCAAACGAAGCCGTGCACAGGATCATCAACCCCATCACCAGCATGGCGTTCGGCGGACTCTGCAGGAACGCGAACGCCAACCCGGCATGGGCCACCACCATCCCCCCGGCCGAGTACATCAGCAGCGGCCGCCGGCCCAGTTTGTCGATCAGCCACAGAGCCACAATCGTCGACAGGCAATTCACCAGCCCGATGAACACATTCGCCCCGATCGCCGCCGACTGCGAATGCCCGCCCACCTGCTCCTTTAGAATCACCGATCCGTAGAACAACACCGTGTTCACGCCCGTCCACTGCTGCAGAATCGCCAGCCCGACCGCCAGAATCAGCGCCCGCCGGTATCCCGGAGCAAACAGCTCCGCCAGGGTCCCGCTCTCTTCCTGGATCGCCTCCCGGATCGCCGCCAGTTCGATATCGGCCTGCGCCCGCCCACTCACCTTCGCCAGCACGGTGTGAGCCTCCTCGTCCCGGCCCTTCTCCACCAGCCACCGCGGGCTCTCCGGCACGAAAAACAACGCCAACAGGAAGAACAGGGAGGGAATCGCCGCCACCGCGAACATCCAGCGCCACGCCTCCGCACCCATCGAAGACAGCGACCAGTTCACCAGGTAGGCCAGCAGGATCCCCGTCACAATCGCCATCTGGTTCAGCGAAACCAGCCGGCCGCGCATATGGGCTGGAGCCACTTCCGCGATATACAAAGGAGCCAGCAGCGACGCCATCCCGATCGCGATTCCGCCCGCCACCCGCGCCACAACGAACTCGGTCAGGTTTCGCGGCAGTGCTGCCCCAATCGAAGAAAACGCGAACAGCACTGCACAGAAGATCAGTACCTTCTTCCGGCCCAGCCGGTCGCTCCAACCCCCGCCGCACGCCGCGCCGAATACACACCCCACCAGCAGGCTCGATGCGGCAAATTCCGTCTGCAGCTCGGACAGCGCGAACTGCTGCTTCAGGAATAACAACGCGCCATTGATTACCGCGATGTCGAACCCGAACAGTAGCCCGGACGTAGCCGCTACCAACGACGCCAGGTAGACGTAAACCAGGTTCACTTGGATGGGTCGGGTGGGGACGGAGACTGGCCGTAGGATGGGGCCGGGCATGGCGCTGCCATCATATCAGTAGACTTTGTCTGAAAAGGTTCCCGGCCTGGGCTCAGGCCTGCACGCCGCCCACAACCGCTTCCTGCCTCAGACGGGTCAGTTCGCGCCGGGCGATGCCGGCCCAGTATCCGGCCGGGTCAATCTTTAAATAGGTGCGCCAGTGGCGAACAGCCTGCAACAGGTCCCCACGACCCTGGTACAGCAACGCGATGTTGTAGTGGGCGTCGGCATAGTCCGGTTGAATCTCCAGCGCCTTTTTGTAGCACTCCAGCGCCGCCGGCCACTGGTTCAACTCATCGTGCAGATTGCCTAAATTGAAGTGCGCCAGCGCGTACTGGGGCTGCAACTCAATGGCCGCCCGGTATTCCCGCTCCGCCTCCTGCCACTTCTTCAAATGGAAATACACCGTACCCAGGTTCGCATGCGGACCCGGAGCCTCCGGATTGTACTCAATCGCCTTAAGATACGCCGCTACGATGTGCTCCGGCGGACCCCCCGTCTGCTCCAGGTCGATCGCCTTTTCAAACCACTTCTCCGCCTCACGTTGCTTCGAGGCCAGGTTGTCCGCCAGCGTCTGCTCCGCCCTGTTGCCAGGGAATTGCAGAAGCCGGCGAATTTCAGCCTGGTCGAAATCCAGCAGCAGTTGCCCGGTCAGTGGCTCCATCCGGCGTCCGTCCACCTGCACCGACAATCGCTTCCCATCAGTAAAGATTTTTAATTCGCTCAGCGGATCGCGGATGTGCGCCAGCTTCTCCCGCAGCGAATCCAGGATCAGCCGGATGCGCTCCGGACGCAGCCGCTTGCTGCGCAACTGGCGCAGCGTCTTCAATGCGACAAGGTCTTGAAACTGATACGGATCCAGCGGTTGCACAAATCCGTGCGACTCCCAATCGGCCAAGACCCGCTCCTGTACGCCCAGCAGACGGCAAACCTCGTCCCGGGAGTACGTGCGTTTAGGAGCTGGATCGGACACGAGCGCCATTGTAGCATCGGCGCAACGATCACTAGGCGCAGCGTACCGAACGGGAGTATACTGGAATCGAAATGCAACTCAGTGTCAAAGATGGCGCTGCAGGAATAAGCCCCTGGACGCTGGCCGACCTCCGGGATAACGAAGAAGCCATGCTCGACCATATCGAGCTGCCCACTGACTTCGCTCTCCGCCTGATGGAATTAGGCTTCCTCCCCGGGCATCCGGTATCCGCCGCGCACTCCGCCCCCGGCGGGGATCCGCGGGTCTTCCGGGTCGATGGTGGCGAGATCGCTCTGCGCCGCGAAACTGCCCAGCACATCTTCCTGAGAAAGCACTGATTCCATGAGCGACTGCCACGATTGTGGGATCGCGAAAACCGTTCCTGCTCTCGGTGTAGTACCTCCGCCCAAAGCCGCGATCCAGCGCCTGGTCGCCATCGTCGGCCCACCCAATTCGGGTAAATCAACACTTTTTAATAGACTTACCGGGCTCCGCCAGAAAGTCGCCAACTTCCCTGGGGTCACCGTCGAGCACCACCTCGGCAAGGCCCACCTGCCTGGCCACCACGACGTCGACCTCATCGACCTGCCCGGTGTCTATAGCCTCCAGCCCCGCTCCGAAGATGAACGCGTCACCTTCGATGTGCTGAACGGGAAGAAGGATGGCCTGCGGGCCCCCGACGCCGTCGTGGTCGTGTTGGACTCCACCAACCTCGGACGGCACCTGCCTCTGGTCGCCTCCATCCTTGGCCTGCGACTGCCCACCTTCGTTGTCCTGAATATGGCCGACGACCTCCGCCAGCGCGGCGGCAGCGTCGATGTCGAGTCGCTCGCCAACGAACTCGGCGTACCCGTGGCTCTCATCAGCGCCAATACCGGCGAAGGCGTCAGCTCCGTTCTGCGCTTCCTCACCGGCGGCATCGCCATCCCCAAGCCAGTGCAACTGCCGGTTTTGAACGACCTGCCGGCCTGCCGCCAGTGGGCGCGCCGCGTTTCGGACGACTCCGGCTACAACAGGCCTGCGCCTCCCTTGTGGACGCGCCGCCTCGATAGCGTCTTCCTTCACCCCGTCTGGGGTCCGCTGGTCTTCATCCTCGTCGTCGGTGCTGTATTCCAGACCATCTTCACCGGAGCCCGCCCCCTGATGGAAGGCGTTCAGGCCGCCATCGGCCACTCCGGCCAGTGGCTGCGCGGCGTGATGCCGGACAATATCATCCGGTCCCTCCTCATCGATGGCATCTGGAGCGGCGTCGGCGCCGTGCTCGTCTTCCTCCCCCAAATCCTGCTGCTCTTCCTGTTCATCGCCGTCCTGGAAGACTCCGGCTATCTGGCCCGCGCCGCGCTGATTGCCGACCGCACCATGGCCCGCGCCGGCCTGCAGGGCAAGAGCTTCATTCCGCTGCTATCGGCCTATGCCTGCGCCGTGCCCGCCATCATGGCCACGCGCACCATCGAGAGCAAACGCGACCGCATCGCCACCATCCTCGTCGCCCCGTTCATGACCTGCTCGGCGCGCCTGCCCGTCTACACCCTGATCATCGCCGCCTTTGTGCCCGACAAACCCTTCATCGGCCCGTTTATCTACACCCGTGCCGCCGCCATGATGGGCTTGTATGTTCTTGGGTTCGCCGCTGCCGTCTTTACTGCCCGCGTCCTCAAGTCCTCCATTCTCAAGAGCGAACGGACGCCCTTCGTCCTCGAGATGCCTGCCTACCGCATGCCCACCTGGAACTCCATCGGCCTGCGCCTGCTGGACCGCACCAAGGCGTTCCTCAAACGCGCCGGCACCGTCATTCTCGCCGTCACGGTAGTCCTCTGGATCCTGTGCAGCGTCCCCATGATCGACGGCAAAGCCCCGCCTATCGAACAGAGCCTGGCCGGAACCCTGGGCCGCACCATCGAACCCCTCATCAAGCCCCTGGGCTTCAACTGGAAAATCGGTATCGGCCTGATCACTTCGTTGGCCGCCCGGGAAGTGATCGTCGGCACCCTGGGGACAATCTACGGTATGGAGCCGGACCGTGACGCCGCGGGTCTCCAGGCCGCCCTGCACCGCGACCTCACGTTCGGGGGTGCCTTGGCTCTTCTGGTCTTCTTCGCCTTCTCCATGCAGTGCATGTCGACCCTGGCTGTCGTGCGTCGCGAAACCGGTGGCTGGAAGTGGCCCATCATCCAGTTCACCTACATGGGTGTCCTGGCCTATATCTGTGGTTTCGCGGTGAATCGAATCTGGGGCTAACTGCCTCTATTTGAGGACTTCCCGCGACATGCGGGCCAATGAGTCGCGCATGGACTGCAACTCGAGACCCTCTTCTGAGCTGTCGGTCTCGGGTGCAAACAGCGCCGCCGACCGGGCTACGAAATTGGGCTCCCGCACCATCTCGACAAAGACGGAGACGAGTTCCGGATCGCGCCACCCCATCTCCGACTCCTTGCCCAGGATCTTCATCGCCTCGTCCGGCGCAAAGGCCGACTTATAGCTGCGGCGCGAAGTGAGCGCGTCGTAAATGTCCGCCAATTGCAGGATCCGCGCCAGCAGCGGAATCTGTTCTCCGCCCAGCCCATCCGGATACCCTGTGCCATCCCACTTCTCATGGTGATTGCGGATGATGGGCAGCACCGGCGACAACGACCTCATGCGCCGGCAGATCTCCTCGCCCTTCCATGTGTGGGACCGCATGATGGTCCATTCTGCTTCCGTCAATACCCCTCGTTTGAAGAGGATGGAGTCCGGAATCGCGATCTTGCCAATATCGTGCAGGAAGCCGCCGCGATAGAGCGCGACCAAGTCCTCTTCCGGCAAGCCCATCGCCGTGCCCAGGGCAACGCTTAAGGCGGCCAATCGCTGGCAGTGATTCCCCGTCTCTTTGTCCCGCTGCTCCACGGTCTGCGCCAGGGCGAAGAGGATCGTTTCGGCCTCTTCCAGCGAGTCGATGGTCCGTTTGTTGCGGAGCATCGTCCGGATGCGCGTGCGCACCACGGCCGGCTGCAGCGGCTTGATCAGGAATTCGTCGGCGCCCGACTCCAGCCCCGCCACTTCGTTATCAATACCTTGGACGCTGGTCAGGATCAGGATGGGAATCAGCCGGGTGCGGCGGTCCGCCTTCACCTGGCGGCAGAACTCAAAGCCGCCGTACATCGGATGTCCCTGGGCCGGCATCATCATGTCGGCGATGATCAGGTCGACCGGTTCCCGTTGCAGGATGTGGAAGGCGTCCCCCGGGTTGCGGGCATCCAGCAGCCGGTAAGGACCTGCCTTGAGGATCCCCTTGATCAGCTGCCGGTTGATGTCCACACTGTCGACCAGCAGAATCGTCGCGCGGCCCAGCGTTTCGCTCACCAGCGCGTTGGCGGGCAGAAACAGGCGCGGCGCTTCTGGCGTCGCGGCCGGGGCCTCGACTTCTACCGGCGGTACTGCGCTGTCGTGCGGGTCCATCCCAAATACATCCAAGTGATTCATCGGCCGAATGCGTAGGCCGCTTTAGGTGTATATGGCCAGGAGGAATGCTACCTTCAATAACATGAGTCGCTATCTGCTCAGCCTGCTCACTCTTGCCGTTACCCCGGTGGTTGCCCAGTCGCTCGCCCAGGGTGAGAGGGACTACGCGCTCAGCGCCCTGCACGCCTCCCGCAAACTCATGCTCGACACGGTTTCCGGTCTCAGCGAGGCCCAGCTCAAATGGAAGCCCGCCCCGAACTCTTGGTCCATCATGGAGATCGCGGAACACATTGAAATCACTGAAGAGACGCTGCCGCAGCTGGTAGCCGCGGCGATGAAGTCGCCCGCTACCCCCGAGAAGAAGCAGGCGGATCCCCGCCAGACGGACTACGCCCTCATGAAGAACGTGCCGTTGCGCGACAAGAAACTCCAGGCGCCCGAGAACATCCAGCCCAAAGGCCGCTTCACGAAGATCGCCGATCTCGAGAAGGCGTTCCGCGCCGCGCGCGACCGCGATATCACCTACATTCGTGAAACCAAAGACGATCTGCGCAATCACTTCAGCACCCATCCAGCCTTGGGCGACCTGGATGGATTGCAGTGGTACATTCTGATCGCCGCCCACACGGAACGCCACGTCAATCAGATGAAGGAAGTCCTGGCGAGCCCCGGTTTTCCGAAGAAGTAGCCCTTTTATTTCAATTGTTTGAGAGCCCAGCCGAGGGCGTGCAGATAGTCCACATGATCCGGCGCCGAGTTGCCGGCAAAGCCCAGCACGCGGAGACGGCCGGCGCGTGTTTCGCTGAGCATCTGCATCCCCAGCGGGCCCCACTTGAGAATCGCCTTCTGCTTGAGGCCCAGCTGGGCCAGCATCCAATCCGTCGTCTCCGTGGTGCTGGCGAAAGTACCTGGGAAGACCTCGGAGTGGAGCACCAGCATCCGCTTCTGCCCCGCCGTGGCCAGCCTCGCATACTCGAGAAACACATCCAGGTCCGCCGCGAGCGGGCGCCGTGCTTCGGCCGGCGGTTCGTAGTCGGAGTGCAACCCGTCCAGCAGGATCACCCCGTCGACCAGCGCGGCATTCCGGGGCTGGCGCAGGAGCTGCCGGATCGCCCCATAGCCCGCGCTGAAGCCCGAAAGATAGATGGGCCCGAATTGGCGGCCGCCGGCTGCATTCAGCACGGATGCAAGCATTTCCGGATCACGTACCCCTTCGCCGTAGACGCGCGAACCGGAACCGAGCTGGACCGCCAGGACCGCTGCCTTCGGCATTGCCTTCCGCACCGATTGTTCGGCCAGCCACGGTTCGCCGTGGAAGTGGATGACCAGCGGGAGCTTCCGCCCACCGGCACGCTCCGGCAGTAGGATTGAGCCCAACTTTGTCTGGATTCGCTCGCCGGCGAGGTTAAGGCGTAGGATGCGTTCGTGGGCCCGGGTGTTCTCCACCATCGGCGAGGGCGCCTGGACGAGCTGGAAGGCAAGGATCGGAATCAGCATTCAGGGCGAGTTTACCCTGTCTACTGGATCTTGCGCATGATGCTGTTGACGTAGTTCTGGGTCTCGCGAATGGGCGGGATTCCGCCTGCCGCGTCTACCCGCGCCGGACCGGCATTGTAGGCGCCCAAGGCCATGGGCACGTCGCCTTTGTACTTGTCGAGCAGCACGCGCAGGAACTTGCTGCCGGCGAAGACATTCTCCTGCGGATCGAACGGGTTGCCGACATTGAGGCCGGCCGCGGTGTCGGGCATGAGCTGCATCAGCCCTTGCGCCCCGGCACTGCTGACGGCACACGGTTTGTAGCCGGATTCCTGGGAAATTACGGCCCGTAACAGGGCGGGCATGATCGAGTTTTGTTCGGCCGCCTTGGTGACAATTGGCCCCAATTGACTCTCTTCCATCGGGGCGCAATCCGTGGACGCGACTGGTGAGCTATCGGGCGATGGGGCCGTTGTCGGCTCCCATTTTCCGGCAGGCTGTTTAGCAACCGAGGCCTTCTGTTTCTCGACGGAGGTTCGCTGGTTTGTGAGGGCGCCGGAAGTGCCGGAGAGCGCATCCTTCTGCTTCTCGATGGCGGCCCGCTGGCGTGCGATGGCGGCCTCCTGCGCGGATTGCGCGCAGCCCGGCACGGCCGCCAGACACACGAACGCGCAAGTGGCAAGTAGTCGCCTCACATCGAGAATATCGGCTACTGCTGCAAGAACATTACGGTTTACATTCATTTACATACCTTCCAGCCCGAAATGTAATCTTCGTCTCCGCACATGGCGTCTTCACTAACGTGCACGCCATTTCCAGGTTGATTTTCTGCGCCATGCTGCTCGGCATCGGCTGCTGTGCCACTGCGCAAACGTCCTGGAGCGGCCGCGTCGTGTCCGGCGGTGCGCCGCTGCCCGGGGCGGTGATCACGGCGAAGCAGGGTACGCAATCGTGGAGCACGGTGACGGACGAGTCGGGCCACTTCACGCTCGAGAACCTGCCCGCGGGCACGCTGAATGTCGAAGTCCAGCAGTTTGGATTCCAGCCGCTGCGCCGCGAGGTGAAGGTGGAGGAACGGGCAGCGCCGCTGGACCTGGCGATGTCGCTGCGGCCATACCGGCCGGCGGGCCTCGGCCGCGGAACGATGGCCGCTGGCCAGCGCACACAAGCTACTGAGAACACGGCGGAAACACAGGTTGCACAAGCAATGGAGCAGAGCTCGGTGGCTGCCGTTCCGGCGGCCGGCGGCGAAGGCGGCGAGGTGTCCGAGTCGTTCCTGGTGCAGGGCTCGCTGAGCCGTGGATTGCAGCAGCAGGACAACCCGAACATGATGGCCTTTGGACCCGGCGGCATGATGGGCGAAGGCGGCCCGGGCGGGATGATGGGCGGCGCCGGCGGCGCGATGCCGGGAGGGGAAGGCGGAATGGGCGGCGGTGGCGCGGCCATGGGTGGAGGAATGGGCGGTGGCGGCGGCTTTGGCGGCCGCGGCGGCGGAGGCGGGTTCCCCGGTGGCGGCGGTGGTCCCGGTGGCATGGGCGGCGGCCGTGGAGGCCCCGGCGGGCAGGGCGGCCCCGGCATGATGGGCGGCGGACGTCCCGACTTCGCGAACATGACCCAGGAAGAACGGGAGAAGATGCGCAAGCAGTTTCAGGACCGCATGCGACAGGCGAGTGCCGAGGGGTTCGGCAACCGGTCGCGCCGGGTAAGGGACCAGATCCGCGGCGGCGCCTTCTTCACCTTCCGCAACGCGTCCCTGGATGCTTCGCCCTATGCCCTGAACGGGCGGACGGTGGAGAAGCCGGGCTACTCGCAGGAACGCTTTGGCGTCTCCCTGGGCGGTCCGCTGAAGCTGGGCAAGCTCCTCAATGATGATAAGACCTTCTTCTTCCTGAACTACTCCGCTTCGCGTGGCGACAACGCCTACAATTCTTACTCGGTGCAGCCGCTGACGGCTTACCGTACGGGCGATTTCAGCAGCCTGGCGTCGACGATCTACGATCCTTTGACCGGCTCGCCGTTCCCGGACAACAAGATCCCGGTGACGCGAATCAGTTCCGTGGCCAACGGCCTGCTTTCCTACATTCCGGCGCCGACCGATAGCGGCTCGCTGCAGAACTACCACTACACGACGACACAGCCGCAGTCCAGCGACACGCTCAGCTTCCGGCTGAACCGGACCCTGACGAAGAAAGACAGGCTGGCCTTCGACACGAACTGGCAGCGGCGTTCCGGTGAGAACGTCCAGCTGTTCGGGTGGCGGGACCCATCGAGCGGCCGCGGCATCAACAACAACCTGAGCTGGTCGCGGTCGTTCTCTCCGACGCTCATCCAGAACCTGCACATGCGGTACAACCGCAACTACAACGAAGTGATCCCTTATTTCGCCAATGGCACGGATGTGGCGTCGCAGCTGGGGATTGCGGGCACCTCCAGGGATCCGGCCAACTATGGGCCGCCGAACCTGAGCTTCACGAATTACGGGGATTTGACGGACGGCAGCCGGTCGCGGCGGTCGGTGAATACCTTTGTGTTTGGCGATGGTTGGACGTTCGTCCGCAAGAGCCATACTCTTTCGGCCGGGTTCGACTTCACACGGACACAGCAGAACAGCCTGGCCGATTCGAATGCCCGGGGCACGTTGTTCTTCGGCGGCCTGGCGACCAGCGCCCTGACTTCGGCCGGCCTGCCGGTTTCGAACACGGGCAACGACTTTGCCGATTTCCTGCTGGGGTATGCGCAGCAGAGCACGATCCGCTATGGCACTCCGGACACCTACCTGCGGTCGTCCCAATACGGCGTGTATGTGCAGGATGAGTGGCGGGCGAAGCCGAACTTCACGCTGAACCTGGGGCTGCGCTGGGAAGATTGGGAGCCCAACACGGAGAAGTACAATCGCCTTTCGAACCTCGACCTCGCGGCCGGGTATACGGCGGCGGCGGTGGTGACGCCGGGCAGCAGCAGCACGTTCGGCAACGGGACGATTCCGACGGGCATGGTGCGGCCAGACCGCAACAACTTCGCTCCGCGCGTCGGCCTCTCCTACCGGCCATTCAAGAAGAAGCGGACCATCATCCGCGCCGGATACAGTCTGTTCTACGACAGCTCAGTGATCAGCCGCATCTCGTCCCGGCTGGTGGCCCAGCCGCCTTATGCGGTGAGTTCGACGTTCAACACCAGCACGGACAATCCCCTGCTGATCACGAACCCGTTTGTCGGCCCGGCCGATACGACGATCAAGAACTCGTACGCGGTGAACCCGAACTTCAACCTGCCGTATGCGCAGACCTGGAGCGGCTCAGTGCAGCACGATGTTCACGGCTTCGTCGTGGAGTTGGGCTATGTGGGGACCAAGGGCAATGGGCTGGTGATTTCGCGCCTGCCGAACCGGGCGGCGCCCGGGTCGCCGTTGACCTCGGAAGACCGGCGTCCGATTCCATATGCCGTGGGCTTCACCTACGACAGCCCGGAGGGGAGTTCGATCTTCCACTCGGGGCAGCTGCGGGTGGTGCGGAGGATGCGCCACAGCATCGGCTGGACGGCGATGTACACGTTCTCGAAGTCGATTGATAATGCGTCGACGATCGGCGGGTCGGGCAGCACGACGGTGCAGGACGAGAACAACCTGGGGGCGGAGCGCGGCTTGTCCTCCTTCGACAAGCGGCACCAGCTCTCGTTCAACCTGCAGGCATCTTCTCCGTTTGGACCGAATGCCATGTGGATGAAGCAGCGCAACGTGCTGTCGAACATCCTGAAGGACTGGACGCTGAGCTCCAATGTGGCCGTGAGTTCAGGCAGTCCGTTGACCGCGAGGGTTTCTGGTTCGGTGGCGGATGCGGCTGGCAGCGGGGCGACGGGCAGTGCGCGGGCCGACGCGACGGGTGCGGCGATTGATTCGGGCACGGGGTATTTCAATACAGCGGCCTTCACGACGCCTCCAGGTGACCGGTATGGCAATGCGGCCAGGAACACGATTCCGGGGCCGGGTTCGTTCAGCCTGAACGCCTCGTTTGGACGGTCGTGGCAGGTGGGTGAGAACTCACGCCACCGGCTGGAAGGCCGGATTGAGACGACGAATCTGTTCAACCACGTCAATATCACCAGTTATGGAACGACGGTGAATGCCGCGAACTACGGCCTGGCCACGGCGTCCGGCGCGATGCGCAGTATTCAGTTCACAGTGAGGCTCCGGTTCTAGCCATGAAGCGCACACTACTCAGCCTGCTCACCTGTACCGCGCTGCTGGCGCAGAAACAGGACGAGACGCCGGTCTTCCGGACCTCGTCGAACCTCGTCATTGTGACGGTCTTTGTACGGGACAAGGACGGCAAGCCGCTGAAGAACATGAAGCGGGAGGACTTTGTCGTCACGGAGAACGGCAAGCCGCAGACGGTGAGCGTCTTCGATTTCCAGGAGTTGAGCGGGCCGCCGCGCGAGGTGCAAACCGTGGTGGAGGCCAGGCCGGAGGGGCCCGTGAAAGCGGCCGCGCCGGCAGCGGCGCCGACGGGCAGCCAGCGCTTTCGCGACCGCCGTCTGCTGATCCTGTTCTTTGACTGGAGTTCGCTGCCCGAGGCGGACCAGGTGCGGGCCAAAGCGGCGGCGGAGAAGTTCCTGCGGGAGCAGATGACGCCGGCGGATCTTGTCGAAATCGTGAGCTTTGGCTCCAAGTTAAAAGTGGAGCAGGAGTTCACCGACGATAAAGACGACCTGATGCGGGTGATCAAGCGGTTCCAGACGGGCTCGATGAGCGAGTTGGCCGCCGTGGGCGCCACGGACGTCGACAACAGCGACGATACGGCGTCTTATACGGCGGACGACACCGAGTTCAACATCTTCAACACGGACCGCAAACTAGCCGCGCTGGACGACTTGGCGCGGACGCTTTCGGCGCTGCCGGAGAAGAAGGCGGTGATTTACTTTTCGAGCGGCATCAGCCGGACGGGCGATGACAACCAGGCGCAACTGCGGGCGACGGTGAACTCGGCGGTGCGTTCGAATGTGAGCTTCTACCCGATCGACGTGCGCGGGTTGACGGCGGACCCTCCCGGCGGCTCGGCTTCGAGTGGCGGAGGCGCGCGCGGCACGGGGCTGTATACAGGACAGACGCAAAGCAACCAACGGCAGTCGATGTACGATTCGCAGGACACGCTGACGATGCTGGCCTCGGACACGGGCGGCAAGGCGCTGCTGGATAACAACGAGCTGGTGATGGGCATCCAGCAGGCGCAGGAAGACCTGCAGAGCTACTACATCCTGGGCTACTACTCGAGTGACGATCGGAAGGACGGCCAGTTCCGGAAAGTCGACGTCAAGATTGCGCCCACTTCCGCCATGCGGCAGCAGGCCAAGCTGGACTACCGCAAGGGCTACTTCGCCGAGAAGGAGTTCAAGAACTTCGGCACCTACGACAAAGAGAAGCAGCTTTCCGATGCCCTGCTGCTGGGCGATCCGGTGACGGAGCTGCGGCTGGCGCTGGAGGTGAACTGGTTCCGGATTGGGAAGGAGCGCTACTTTGTACCGGTGGCGGTGAAGATTCCCGGATCGGCAATCCCGTTGAAGAAGCAGGGCAGCGCGGAGACGACGACGTTTGACTTCATCGGGCAGATCACGAACGCCAAGGGCTCGATCATGGGCAATGTGCGCGACGCGATCAAGATCCAGTTGAGGGATCAGAACACGGGGCAACTGGCGAATCGAAGCCTGATGTACGACACGGGGTTCACGCTGCTGCCGGGGGACTACACCATCAAGATGCTGGTGCGCGAGAACCAGACGGGCAAGATGGGCACGTTCGAGACGAAGTTCCAGATTCCGGATCTCTCGGCGGTGAAGAGCGGGATGAAGATGTCGACCGTGGTGTGGAGCGGCCAGCGGATTCCGGTGACCGAGGCGGTGGGCCTGGCGGATAAGAAGCTGAAGAAGCAGGACACGCATCCGCTGGTGGAGAATAACCAGAAGCTGCTGCCGAGCGTGACGCATGTCTTCCGCAAGGGTCAGAGCATGTATGTGTACGCGGAGATGTACGACCCGGCGGCTCCGGAGCCGGCCAACAAGCCGGCGGTGACGGCGGCGGTGACAATTTACCAGGAGAAGAAGCTGGTGATGCAATCGCAGCCGGTGCAGGTGTCGGTGCTGCGGGCGAACCGGATGAATACGGCGGGCGTTTTGTTGGAGGTATCACTGGCGAGCCTGGCGCCCGGGGAGTATACGGCGCAGCTCAACCTGGTGGACCAGGCGGGGCAGAAGTTCTCTTACTCGCGGGCTCCGCTGGTGGTGATGGCGCGATAGGCGGATGGGTCAGACCAGGAAGAACCAGTCCCAGAAGGCGTAGAGGAGCAGGGCGTTGGCCAGGAGGAGGATGCTCCATACGAGCGCCATGGCCGCGGTGTTGCGCAGCAACTTGCCCGCGGAGGCGAAGGCTGGAAAGACGGGTAGGGCGTAGCGGACGAAGCTGTGCAACGGCGGCCGCGCGTTGGCGGTGAGCAGGAAGCACAGGGTGCCGAGAGCGTACCAGAAGTATTCCCAGCGGACGGGTCGCGAGAGCGCCGTACCGAACACCAGCAGCAGGGCCACGGCATTCATCCATACAAACCAGGTGATGTCGCCGGTGGTGTAGGTGAACGCGTCAGCGATTGTGGTCCACGGCCACGCCATGGTGGTGTGCCAGTACCGGGGGTAAGCGGCGGCGGAGAGGCCGAGACCCTGCCAGCGCAGCCACACGGGAAAGAGTAGGGGTCCGGTGAGAGCCAGCAGCAAGGGCGCAAAGCGGAACGGCCGCTGGCGCCATGCGATCCAGAAGAGCGGGGCCAGGACGACCATGCCGACGGCGCGGGAGAGGCAGGCAAGCAGGGCGAACAGCGCTGCCAGCCACCAGCGATCGTTGCGGGCAAACCAGAGGGACCAGACAGTGAAGCAAATGAGCAGCGGCTCGGCATAGCCTCCGAAGAGGACGAAGCTCATGGGCCAGACGAGCATGAGCGCCAAGGCGCGCTTCACATCCTGATCGCCAAGGTCCGATTTGAGGAGCAGGACGAGGCCCCAGAGGAGGAAGAAGGTGGCGATGCGGGCGGAGAGAACGGCTGCGGCATCAGTTGGCAGGCCCAGGGAGGCGAGCAGCCGGATGGCGGCGGGGTAGACGGGGTAGAAGACGGTGGAGGCGGGCAGGTCGTAGCCATATTCCGCTACATGGCGGTACCAGAGGGTGTCAAAGCGCTGCCAGACGCCCCAGGTGAGGTAGGCAGGGGTGAGCGAAGGCGGCGCGACATGATCGGCCAGGGAGGCGTTCATGGCGATGCGCTGGGGTGTCGCGCTGAAGGTAGGGACGAGCACGAGGGCGGCGAGCAGGTAGACGACGCTGAGGATCAGCGTGAGCCAGGCAGCGGTTTTTGCGGGATGGGACGACAGGTTCATCCGGGGCAGGACGCTCCCTGAGGCAGGATACTCCGTGAGGGGCGGGGTAGGGGAGCGGTCACTTGGACTGCTCGCGGTAAAGGTCGACGACCCAGGAGGGTGGGTCCGGTTCATCGCGCAGGCGGCTGGGTTTATTGGCGGCCACGGCCCAGCGGTGGAGCCACGAGGGGCCGCTTTCCCCGACATACCCATCGCGGCGGCGGTAGGCTTCATCCTTCATGGCTTTTTCCAGACTGATGAACGAGTAGCCGCGGCGGGTGAGCATGGCGGTGAGAGCGGGCAGGGCATCGGCGTTGAGCTGGTTGGCGTGGATGAGGAGAATCTGGGGCAGTTCGTAGCCGAGGGTGTCCTGGGAGAGGCGTTCAAACCAGGAGAACATGCGCTCTGAGTAGTCGACATAGCCGGTACGGATGCGGGTGGCGGCGGCCTGGTCGCCTTTCTTCAGGGCATTGTGATAGATGAGCGCAAACATGTAGTCGGAGGTCTCGACAGTGAAGGGCGCGATGCGGTAGCCCTTGCGCTGGAGGAAGCCTTCGAGGGTTTCGCGGGCCTGTTCCGTGTTGCCGGTGTGAGTGAACGGGTGGCGGAACCAGGAGAGTGTCTGGCCATGTTCCTTCATGAGCCCGCTGATCACCTGCTCGCCCTTGAGAATGTCTTCCTGGTAGCTGAGCATGGGCACCTTGTTGATATCGGGGTGGGAGTAGGTGTGATTGCCCAGGGGGAAGCCGGCATTGAGCCATTGCTGGAGGAGGGCGATGCGCTGGGGGCGCTCTCCTTCGACGTCGAGCTTGTTTTCGTTGACGAAGCCAATCGCCGGGACTTTGGCCTGCTTGAGTCCATCGACCAATTTGGTGGTCATGGCCGTGAGCTGGTCGAGGGGCAGTTGCGCTCCGCAGTTGGGCAGGTCGTCGTAGGTGAAGGCGACGCTGCGCTTGGGGGCATCCTGCGCGGCGAGAGGCAGGCACAGGAACACGATTAGAAATAGAATCATGGGATGCGTTTGGCTCTAATCTTAGTCTCTATCGTCTCGTTCGCTTTTGCTCAGCAGATCCCCCGGCCCGAACACCCTCAACCCCAGTTTATGCGCAATGCGTGGGTGAGCCTGAACGGCCCGTGGGCGTTCGAGTTCGACGATGCGGGCAAGGGGCTGCAGGAGGACTGGGCGGCGGCGGGCCGGAAGTTCTCGAAGTCGATTGTGGTGCCGTTCTGTTTTGAGAGCAGCCGGAGCGGGATTGGCGACACGTCGTTCCACCCGGTTGTCTGGTACCAGCGGAGTTTCACGGTGCCCGCGGAATGGAAGGGGCGCAGTGTGCTGCTGAACTTCGGCGCCGTGGACTACCAGGCGGAAGTCTGGGTGAATGGGCGGAGCGCGGGTTCGCACGAGGGCGGGAACACACCGTTCAAGTTCGATGTCACGCCGATGTTGAAGGCGGGTGCGAATACGGTAACGGTACGGGCCTGGGATCCGCCGACGGACCGGGCGATCCCGCGCGGCAAGCAGTATTGGGAGCCGAAGTCGCGCAGCATCTTCTATACGCGCACGTCGGGCATCTGGCAGAGCGTGTGGCTGGAGGCGACGGGCGCGAGCCGGATCGATTCGCTGAAGATCGATGCGTCGACTACGGGCGCGGTGGATTTCCAGACGCGGATCGCGAATCCGGAAGCGGGTTTGACGCTGGCGTATACGGTGAAGAGTGGCGAAACGGTGGTGGCGACGGGGACGGGCGCTGTGTCGGACGGGAAGTATGCCGCGGCGGGGGCTTTTGTGCGGAGCCCGCGGTTGTGGTCGGTGGAGCGGCCGAATCTCTATGACGTGACCTTGCAGCTGAAGAAAGGCGAGACCGTGATCGATATGGTGCAAAGCTACTTCGGCTTCCGCAAGATCGGGCTGGAGAACGGGCGGGTGACAATCAACGGCCGGCCAGTTTATCTGAAGTTCGTGCTGGACCAGGGCTACTGGCCGGAGAGCCTGCTGACGCCGCCGTCGGACGAGGCGATCCAATACGACATCCGGATGACGAAGGAGATGGGATTCAACGGAGCGCGAAAGCACCAGAAGCTGGAAGATCCGCGGTTTCTGTACTGGGCCGACAAGATGGGTTTCCTGGTGTCGGACGAGATGGCCAACGCCTATCTGTTCGATGAGCAGTATGTTCAGCGATTCCAGAAGGAGTGGATGGAGGCGGTGGAGCGGGACATCAATCACCCGTCGATCATCATCTGGGCTCCGCTGAACGAGAGTTGGGGCGTGCCGGACGTGACAGACCCGCGGCAGCAGAGCCACCTGCGGGCGTTGTACCACATGACGAAGTCGATGGACCCGTCGCGGCTGGTGATCGACAACGAGGGGTGGCAGCATACGGAGGCTACGGATCTGTTCGCGGTGCACGATTATACGGCGAACTACGACGGGTTGAAGGCGCGCTGGGCGAAGGTGGAAGTTAAGCCGGGGGCGGCGCTGCCGTCGCATGGGATGAACTATCTGGCTCCGGGGAATGTGTATAACGGGTCGCCGCTGTACCTGAGCGAGTTTGGCGGGATTGCGTATATCCTGCCGGGGTCCAAAGTGCCGGCGGAGGCGTGGGGCTACTCGGGTGTCGAGAAGACGCCGGAGGCGGCGCTGGGCCGTCTGAGCGGGCAGTATGACGCCATCGCACAGAGCCCCATCATGGGGATCTGCTACACGCAGATCACCGATGTGGAGCAGGAGATCAATGGCCTGATGAGCTACGATCGCAAGCCCAAGTTCGACGTGAAGAAGCTGAAAGAGCTGAACGACCGGCTGAAGTAGGGCGCTACTTTTCGGCTTCGAGCAGGCGTTTGGCTTCGGCCAGCGCCTGTTTTTGCGGTTCGGAGACGGTGGGGTAGTGCAGTTTCAGGCCTCTCAGGGTTTGGTAGATGATGCGGGACACGGCGAGCCGGGTTACCCATTTGTTGTCGGCCGGGATGACGTACCAGGGCGCTTCTTTCGTGCTGGTGGCACGCAGACACTCTTCGTAGGCCTGCATGTATTCGTCCCAGTGGCCGCGTTCCTTGGCGTCGGCGGTGGAGAACTTCCAGTTTTTCTCTTCCTGGTCGATGCGATCGAGGAAGCGGCGCTTCTGCTCGTCGCGCGAGACGTTCAGGAAGAACTTGAGCACGACTATGCCGTTGTTGAGGAGGTACTCCTCGAAGTTGTTGATCTCGCGGTAGCGGCGTTGAAAGATCTTCTTGTCCTTGAGATGGGGCGGAAGTTTCTGGCCCTCGATGATGGCGGGGTGGACCCTGGTGATGAGGACTTCCTCGTAATAGGAGCGGTTGAAGATGCCGATGCGGCCGCGTTCGGGCAGGGCCTTGTAGCAGCGCCAGAGGTAGTCGTGATCGAGCTCCTCACTGGAGGGCGCTTTGAAGCTGTACACCTGGCAGCCTTGCGGATTGAGGCCGCCCATGACGTGCTTGATGGTTCCGTCCTTGCCGGCGGCGTCCATGGCCTGGAAGATGACGAGGAGCGCGTAATTGTCCTGGGCGTAGAGTTTGTCCTGGAACTCGGCCAGCAGATGGATGCCCTCCTCCAGGGCGGCCGTGGCCTGTTTCTTGTCCATGGATTTCGGTTTCCAGGCGGCATCGAAGTCTTTGGTGATCGACAGTCTTTTGCGGCCGGGCGGGACGATCATCCTGTCGATGGAACCGTCGATCCGGGCGCCTTCCTGCTTCTTCATTGAGCCTCCTCCGGGAAGTGAAGCGAGCTGTTGAGCCCGCTGCTGATGAGTATCGGAAATGAGTGGGAGGGAGTCAACGGAGGCAGCGGGCAAAGTGGCTAAGATGAACAGGTGCTCAGTAAACGAATCCAGGCGCTGTTGATCTCCGTGGTGTTGCTGATCCCGTGTTTCTGGCACAAGAGCATTCAGGCGGGCGACCTCTCGAGTCATCTGTATAACGCCTGGCTGGGGACTGAGATTGCCGCAGGGCGGGGGGCCGGGCTGGAGGTGGTGACTCCGGCGACGAACGTGCTGTTCGACGGGCTGCTGCTGGGGCTGATGAAGGCGGGCGGCCCCTGGGCGGCCGAGCATGTGAGTGTGGCGCTGGTGGTACTGATTCTGTTCTGGGGCGCTGTGGCCTGGCTGAGGGCGGCGACGGGCAGAGAGTCCCGGGCGTTTCTGCCCTGCCTTGCCATGCTGGCCTACGGCTGGGTTTTTCACAACGGCCTTTTCAATTACTACGTGTCGTGCGGGCTCTGTTTCTGGGTGCTGGCTCTGGCTTGGCAGCCGAAGCGGGGCCGGCTTGCGGCCGCAGCGGGATTGCTGGTGCTGGCTTATGCGGCGCATGCGATTCCCGTCGCGTGGTGCTGCGGCGTGCTGGTCTATGTGTGGGTGGCGCGGAGGGTGCCGGCACGGTTCGTGCTTTGGCTGCCTGTTGCGGCGATGGTGGTGGTAGGGGCGGGGCGCGTGCTGATCGAGATGCGCTACCAGACGCTTTCGACGTTCCACCAGGTGCTGGAGATGTCGAGTATTGACCAGGTGTGGGTATTCGGGCCGAAGTACATTGCACCGGCCGTGGTGTTGGGGATGGTGTGGGGGTTCCTGCTGTTGCGGCTGTTGTATTCGCGGCCGATCCAGGAGTTTCTAGGGAATGTGCTGGTGCAGTTGTGCGCGGTGATGGTGGTGGTAATTCTCGTGGCGCCGACGCGGGTGGAACTGGGCGGTTACCGGATGGCGCTGTCGTTTATTACCGAGCGGCTGACGCTGCCGTTCGCGGTGCTGATCTGCGTCATGCTGAACCAGATGGAGGCGCTGCCGTGGCAGAAGGTGGTGCTGGGCGTGGCGGCCGCGTTGCAGTTCTCGTTCCTGTATGTCGACACCCGGGCGTTGAACGGGTGGGAGGAGCAGGTGATCGCGGCGATCCGGCCGCTGCCGCCAGGCTCGAGGGTGGTGAGTTCGCTGCACGACTGGACGAGCCGGTCGCTGCTGTGGAGTCATGCTCTTGACCGTGCGTGTATCGGCCGCTGCTACAGTTATCAGAACTACGAGCCGGGTTCCCTGCAGTTCCGGATCCGGTCTGTCAGGCCGAATGGAATCGTGATGCACGATCCGGCGGATTCCAAGCAGGTGGACAACGGGGCGTACGTGGTGCGTGCCGCGGATCTGCCGTTGTACCTGCTGGCGCCCTGTCCGGAAGGGCGGCTGTGCGTCAGGAGCATGGCGGCGGGCGAGCGGGTGCCGTCGTCGGAATTGATGCTATTACCCGCATTTTGGTAGGGGCGCGATCCGGACAAACTGGCTAAGATAGGCTGGTGATCGGGAAGCGGCTTCGGGCTTTGGTCATCTCGGCAGTGTTGCTGATCCCCTGCTTCTGGCAGAGCCGGATCCAGGCTGGGGATCTCTCCAGCCACCTGTATAACGCCTGGCTGGGCACGGAGATCCAGGCCGGGCGTGGTGGAAGCCTGACGGTGTCCGCCCCTGCCACCAATGTCCTATTCGACTATGTGCTGCTGGGGTTGATGCGGCTGGGCGGGCCGGGCGTGGCGGAACGGGTGAGTGTCGCGGGGGCGGTGCTGATCCTTTTCTGGGGGGCGATGGCCTGGCTGCGGGCGGTGACGGGCAAGGATTCCCGTTTCGCGATGCCTTGCCTGGTGATGCTGTCGTACGGGTGGGTGTTCCACGTCGGGCTTTTCAACTTCTATCTTTCCTGCGGGCTGGTCTTCTGGGCGCTGGCGCTGGCATGGCCGCAGGAGCGTCCACGGCTGACAGCGGCCGGGTGTGTGCTGGCCCTCGGGTATACGGCGCATGCGCTGCCAGTTCTTTGGGGCTGCGCGTTGCTGGCTTATGTGTGGACGGCTCGACGGCTGCCGGGCGCCTGGAAGGTGTGGCTGCCACTGCCGGCGATTGCCGCCATCCTGGCGGGACGAATGTTCGTGGTCACGCACTATAGGACCGCATCCTCGGCGCACCAGGCGCTGGAGATGTGGGGCATCGACCAGTTCTGGGTATATGGGGCAAAGTACGCGCTGCCGGTGGTCCTGGTTGGCTTCCTATGGGGGGCGCAGATGATCAGGCTGATGAAAAAGCTGCCTGGGCGGCTGCTGGCGGTGAACGTGCCGCTGCAGTTCTGTGTAGTGATGGCGATTGGAGTGGTGGCGGCTCCGACGCGGATTGAGCTGCCGGGGTACCGGATGCCGCTGACGATGATCACGGAGAGAATGACATTGCCGTTGGCGGTGCTGATCTGCGTGATGTTGAGCCAGGTGCGTCCGGCCCGCTGGCTGCCGTGGGGGCTGGCGGCGGTGGCGGTGCTGCAGTTCTCCTTCCTGTACGCGGATGCGCGGGCGCTGAACTGGTGGGAAGACGAGGTGGTGAGAGCGATTGCGGCGTTGCCCCGGGGCTCGCGCTTAGTGTCGGCGCTGAACGATCCCACGACGCGAGGGCTCCTGTGGAATCACGCGATCGACCGTCCCTGCATCGGCCGCTGCTACAGCTACCAGAATTATGAGCCGGGTTCCTTCCAGTTCCGCATCCGGTCGACCGGGCCGAATGGAATCGTGATGCACGAGCCGCGGGACGCAGCGGCGGCGCAGCATGGGGAGTATGTCGTGAAGGCTACGGACCTGCCCCTGTATCAGGTGATTGCCGGCCAGGACCGCCGGCTGAGCGTGGTAGGGATGTCGGCTGGAGAGCGGATGCAGGCGACAGCGTTGTCGATTGTGCCGGCGTGGTGGTAGGGCGGGTGCGGCAGGCAAAAGAAAAGAGCGCCGGCGAGTGGCCGGCGCTCTTTTTGTCGGAGGGTGGATTGGGTTATTTGCCTTCGATGCGCATCCCGTAGAAGGAGCGGTAGACGAAGACAGTCGAGATGAGGAAGAAGATCACCGCCAGGATGTGCGACAGCGGGGAGGAGGGATCAGACTTCCGCATGGAGACGGCCAGTTCGACGGCCAGCAGGCCGAAGAGGGTGGTGAACTTGATGATGGGGTTGAGGGCCACCGAAGAGGTGTCCTTGAAGGGGTCGCCGACGGTATCGCCCACGACGCAGGCGGCGTGGAGCTCGGTGCCCTTGGCTTTCATCTCGGTTTCAACGATCTTCTTGGCATTGTCCCAGGCGCCGCCGGCGTTGGCCATGAAGATGGCCTGATACAAGCCGAAGATGGCGATTGAGATCAGGTAGCCGATGAAGAAGTACTCTTCGATGAACGCGAAGGCGAGGGTGGAGAAGAAGACGACGAGGAAGATGTTGAACATGCCCTTTTGGGCATACTTCGTACAGATCTCGACGACCTTCTTGGAGTCTTCCACGGAAGCCTTTTCCGTGCTTTCCAGTTTGATGTTGTCCTTGATGAACTCGACCGCGCGGTAAGCGCCGGTGGAGACGGCCTGGCAGGATGCGCCGGTGAACCAGTAGATCACCGCGCCGCCCGCGATCAGACCGAAGAAGAACGGGGTGTGCAGGATGGACAGGTTGCCGACGAGGCTGGGGTCGAGGCCGTTGGTGAGCGCCACGATGATGGAGAAGATCATGGTGGTGGCGCCGACGACAGCGGTGCCGATGAGCACGGGCTTGGCGGTTGCCTTGAACGTGTTGCCGGCGCCGTCGTTCTCTTCCAGGTTGTCCTTGGCGACTTCAAAATTGGGTTTGAAGCCGAAGTCCTTCTCGATTTCCTTCTCGATTCCGGGGATGGATTCGATCATGGAGAGTTCGTAGACGGACTGGGCATTGTCGGTGACGGGGCCGTAGGAGTCGACGGCGATGGTGACCGGGCCCATGCCGAGGAAGCCGAAGGCGACCAGGCCGAGGGCGAAGACGGCCGGAGCCATCATCAGGCTGGCCAGGCCGAGCAGGGAAACGCCATAGGCGATACCCATCAGGCCGAGCATGGCGAAACCGAGCCAATAAGCCGAGAAGTTACCGGCAATGAGGCCGGAGAGGATGTTCAGCGAAGCGCCGCCTTCCTTGGAGGAGATGACGACTTCCCGGACGTGGCGGGATTCGGTGGAGGTGAAGACCTTCACAAACTCGGGGATGAGGGCGCCGGCGAGCGTACCGCAGCTGATAACGGTGGCAAGTTTCCACCACAGTGACGTGTCGCCCTTGAGTTCGGGCACCATCATGTAGCTGACGATGTAGGTGAGAACGATGGACAGGATGGAGGTGAGCCACACCAGAGTGGTGAGGGGGGTCTCGTAGTTCATCTTGTCGACGTTTTCGTACCGCGCCTTGGCGATGCCGTGGTTGATGAAGTAGCTGACGCCGGAAGCGATCATCATCATGACGCGCATGACGAAGATCCAGACCAGCAGCTGAACCTGGATGGTGGCGTAAGTGGGGCCCGCGACCTTTTCGTTGATGCCGAGGAGGATGAAGCTGATGAGCGCGACGCCGGTGACGCCGTAGGTTTCGAAACCATCGGCCGAAGGTCCAACCGAGTCGCCAGCATTGTCGCCCGTGCAATCGGCGATGACGCCGGGGTTGCGGACGTCGTCTTCCTTAATCTTGAAGACGATCTTCATCAGGTCGGCGCCGATGTCGGCGATCTTGGTGAAGATGCCGCCGGCCACGCGCAGGGCGGCCGCGCCGAGCGATTCGCCGATGGCGAAGCCGATAAAGCAGGAACCGGCCAGTTCACCAGGGACAAACAGCAGGATGAAGAGCATCAGGAGCAGTTCGACAGAGATCAGCATCATGCCGATGCTCATGCCGGCCTGCAAGGGAATGTCGTAGCAGGGGAAGGGCTTGCCGCGAAGGCTGGCAAAGGAAGTGCGCGAGTTGGCGAAGGTGTTGACGCGGATGCCGAACGCCGCTACGCCGTAGCTGCCGCCGATGCCGACCAGGGAGAACAGCAGGATGATGATGACCTTGTAGAGGGGCATCGCCTGCAGGTAACCAAAGTAAAAGAGAATGATCACGCCGATGAAGCACTCGAGGATCATGAGGAACTTGCCCTGCGTGGTGAGGTAGGTCTTGCAGGTTTCGTAGATCAACTCAGAGACTTCCAGCATGGACTTGTGCACCGGCAGGTTCTTCAGCTTGGTGTAGAAAATCAGGCCGAAGAGGAGACCGAACACGCAGACAACGAGGCCGCCCATGAGGAGCGTACGGCCGCCGATGCCGCCGAGGAAGGTTGCGGAATTCAGATCGGGCAGGACGAGATTGGCTTCTCCGCCGTGGTGTTCAGCAGGCTGGGCCAGCAATGGCATCGAGCCCGCCATGGCCAGGATGGCCATGAGGAGCAATGGTAGGATCGCCCGCAGGGAAGTTCGAGAGAAACCCCGCGCGGCGCCTCCTGTTTGACTTGAGGATGCCTTCCGCCCTTGGGCGGACACGGCTTCAGTGGATAACATCGATCAATCCTCCCGGTCCGTCGGATTTTTGGTCCCCGTATGAGTTGGGTCGACTCGTTGAGGAGTATCAGACCTTAAATGAGAACTTGTAAAAGACCCAAGAATCACTATATAAGACTCAGGTATCGGATTCAACCGCCGCACGGCAAGCATCTTACCAGACTTGAGGGTCCGCTATGATGGGGCGGATGAGACGCATTGGGACCGCGGCGTGGATGCCGCTTGTTTTCACGCTGCTACCGATTTTGGCGGCGGCTGCCGCGCCGGAGTACGGATACCGGATCGTCAGAACATTTCCACACGATATTTCCGCGTTTACGGAGGGGTTGGAGTTCCGGAGTGGCCATTTCTACGAGAGTACGGGCGAGTATGGAAGCTCGAGCCTGCGCAAGGTGGAGGTGGAAACGGGGCGGGTTGTGCAGCGATTGGCGTTGTCTCCGAGCCTGTTCGGAGAGGGCCTGACGGTCCTGAACGGGCAGATTGTGCAGTTAACTTATCGCGGCGGATTGGGGTTTGTGTATTCGCAGCCTGATTTCCGCCTGCAGCGCACGTTCCGGTATGAGGGGGAGGGCTGGGGGCTGACGAACGACGGCAGCACGATCTACATGACGGACGGGACCAGCGAGATCCGGTGCCTGAACCCGCTGACGTTGAAGGAGCAGAGGCGGTTCCAGGTCCACGATGGGGCGGAGAAGATCCCATACATCAATGAGTTGGAGTTTGTCCGGGGGGAACTCTGGGCCAATATCTGGAGGACCGAGAAGATTGTCCGGATCTCACCGAAGGACGGAAGGGTGCTGGGCTGGGTGGACCTGTCCGGGATTCTGCCGGCGGCCGAATTGAACCGCGTGGACGTGATGAACGGGATTGCCTACGATGCGATGGGCGACAGGCTCTTCGTCACCGGTAAGTACTGGCCCAAGGTATTTGAAATCAAAGTGATACCGAAGAGCCCGGGTCGCCGGTAGGGCTACTGGACGACGATTTCCTCGCCTTCCTGGACGCCGCCGGTAAGGACGGCATCGGGGCCGTAGACGCGGCCACGGGTGACGGATCGCTTTTCCAGCGAATCGCCCTTGCGGACATAGACGAAAGTCTCACCGTTTTCGCGCTGGATGGCTTCCGCGGGGGCGAGCAGGACATCCTTCTCCCGATCGATGACGACATCGGCCGAGGCGGAGAGGTCGGGCAGCACTTTTTCGTCAGCGTCGAGGATCTCCAGGCGGATAGGGATGTTTCGCAGGTAGTATTGGGCACGGCCCGGGGTGGTGGCGAGCGCGCCGATGGCGTAGACCTTGGCCTTATAGACCGCCTCGGGATAGGCCTCCAGGCGGACTGTCGCTTC
Source organism: Paludibaculum fermentans (assembly GCF_051172195.1). Taxonomy (GTDB): domain Bacteria; phylum Acidobacteriota; class Terriglobia; order Bryobacterales; family Bryobacteraceae; genus Paludibaculum; species Paludibaculum fermentans_A. The sequence continues at coordinate 110,558 of NZ_JBPJAQ010000005.1, read as the reverse complement.
CTGGCCGATGCGGAACTGGGCGTTCTGCGACTGGTTGATGTAGCCTTCCACCTGCATGCTGTTGCGGTCGATGACGCGCATCATCAGGGTGCCAGGAGTGACGCGGTCTCCGACGGCCAGGGCGACGCGGTCGCCTCCGGGCCGGACGATGTCCTGGATGACCACCATGCCTTCAGCGGGCGCTTCGATGGTCATGCGTTCGATGTCGCGGCGATGGCGCGAGACGTGCAGGACCTCGATATCGCGGGTTATCTCATTGATTCTCAATGCCGCGGCTTGGGATTGCAGTTTAATGGCGAAGTCGTTCTCGGCCGCTTCGTAACCGGCCTGGGCCTCTTCCACGGCGATTTGGAACAACTGCTGTTGGATGGCGGAGCGGACCTCCAGTGTTTTGAGGTCGAGCCGGGCGCGGTCGAGTTTGGCTTTGGCTTTGCGCAGATCCTGGACCCAGGCTTCGCTCTCCACTTCGAGGAGGGAGCGGAAGCGTTTCAGGGAGTTCTCGCGGGCATGGAGGCCGTCCACTGTGTCGTCGAGGTGGTCGCGAGCGCCCTGGGGATCGAAAGCGGCGACAATCTGGCCCTTATGGACGAGGGACCCGGAGGGCATGAGGGTCATCAGGGTCAGGGGTTGGTCCGATTCCGGCATGGTGAGTTTGGGCACCACGATGTTCGAAAACTCGCGGGCGGAGGTGGCGCCGCTGACGCGGACCCGCATGAGCAGGTCACCACGCCGGATACGGGCAAAGTGCTGAAACCGGCTGGCGTCGGCCCGCCGGGCGTCGGCCTGGCGGGCGGTAAAGTAGTTGTACCCACTGACCCCGCCGATGGTGAGAATCAACAACAGAAGCCAGGACCAGGACCGTCCAGGAGAGGGCGGCGCCTCCGGTTCCAGCGGCGGCTGAGGTTTGGGTAGTGGCGAGAGCACAGAGGACATGACGAGTAGCTGAAACTACAGAGTATCGGATCTGTAGCTAATTTTCAGGCATCCTGTGTAGAGTTTACTTTGCTCCTACTTCGCTTTGTGGTAGTTGGGGTATTCCGGCTTCTCGTACTTGGGCAAAGGACTCTTCTTCAGGCTGTCCATCAATATCTCGACGGCCTTCTCCAGTTGCGGATCGTGGCCCTGGCGAACGAGTGCGGGATCGTTCTCCACTTCGACATCGGGATCCACGCCATGGTTCTCCACATCCCACTGTTTCTCGGTGTTGTAGAAGGCCAGGTTGGGCGCGGTGACTCCGCCGTTGTCGATGAGCGGGGGGAAGCTGAAGATCCCCACCAGGCCGCCCCAGGTACGCTTGCCGACGAGCGGTCCAATCTTGAGCTTGTGGAACATCCAGGGCATGGCGTCGCCGCCGGAGCCGGCGTATTCGTTCACGATCATGGCTTTCGGGCCATAGATGCCGTTCATGGGTGTTGTGAATTCGTGTCCGGCGCGAGTGGTGAAGAAGTTGAGGAGGGGCCGGCGCAGGTAGTCGATGATGTAGTCGGCAACATAGCCGCCGCCGTTGAAGCGTTCATCCAGCACCATGCCTTCCTTTCCGACCTGCGAGAAGAACCAGCGATTGAAGTTGGTATAGCCCTGGTTGGAGGTGTTGGGCAAGTGCACATAGCCTAGGCGCCCGCCGGAGAGTTGTTCGACCTTACGGCGATTGCCTTCGATCCAATCCATGTAGCGCAGGCCCGTCTCGTTCGCGGTGGGAACGACGGTGACTTCGCGACTGCCCTCGCCGTTGGCGTTGGGGCCGACCTTTAGGATTACGCTCTTGCCCGAGGTGGCTTCGAAGAAACTGTAGACATCGTCGGTGGCTTTGACGTCGCGGCCATTGACCGCCAGCAGGAAATCACCGGCTTTGACGTTGACGCCGGGCGCGGTGAGCGGGGCACGCAAGCTGGGATTCCAGTTTTCCCCGCTGAAGACCCTCGCGAACTTGTAGCGGCCGTTTTCGACGCTATAGTCGGCGCCCAGAAGCCCGCCGGGGACGTTCTTGGGGTTGTTCTGGGTTTCCCCGCCGTTGACGTAGAGATGCCCGACCGACAGCTCGCCTAGCATGTCGCGGAACAGGTAGTTGAGATCCTCGCGGTGGGCGATGCCGGGCAGGAATTTCTGGTACTTCGTCTTGTAGTCGGCGAGATTGACGCCGTGCAGATTGGGGTCGTAGAAGAAGTCGCGTTCGATGCGCCAGACTTCGTTGTAGATCTGGGCCCATTCGGCGGCAGGTTCGACACGGACTTCCATCTGGTCGATCTTGAGGGCGCCGTCGCCGGGTTTCGGTGCTGCGGCGGTGGCGGTGATGAACCACTTGTTGCCGGGCTGCGAGTAGAGGATCTTCTCGCCGTTGAAGCTCAACTCAAAGTCGGAGGCGCCGGCGAGGAACTGATCGGTCTTGCGGGTTTTGAGGTCGAACTTGTGGAGGGTACGCGCGGGCGGCCCTTGCGGGGCCACGGGCGGGTCTTCGCGAAGGAAGACCAGGCCTGTCTTGCCCGCGACCAGCTTGGAGTAATTGCGGGCCGGAATGGGGAGGGAGAGGATTCGCTGGGAGATGCCATCGAAATCGATACGAACTTCGACTTTTTCCTCCTTCTTGGGGTCCTCTTTCTTGGCGTCGTCCTTCTTCGCCTCATCCTTCTTGGCCTCGTCCTTTTTGGCGGCCTCGGTCTTCTCCTCGTCGCTCTCGGGTGCGAGTGGCGAAGGGTCCTCTTTGCGCAGCACGGCGATGTAGACGCTGCGATTCGAGATGCGGTCGATGGAGGACATGTCGAGCCAACCGGTGGAGAGGCCGGTATTGGTGCTGGCTGTGAAGTAGATGAAGCGTCCATTGGCGTCGAAGGCGGCGTGGCGCTGGTCGCTGAGGCCGTCGGAGACCTGGGTGGCTTTCGCGGTTTCCAGCGAGTAGACATGGACGGCGCGGAGGAAGTTGCGCTGCAGTTTGTTGTAGACGATCCACTTGGAATCGGGCGACCATCGGGGGCCCATTTCCTCGCGGTCAGGCACGTCGTAGTAATCGGTGTCGACTTTGGTCACCTTCTTCGATTCGAGATCGAGGAAGCAGGTGGTGACGGCGGCATCGCGGAAGAGGATCTTCTTGCCGTCGGGCGACCAGGTGGGGTCGTAGAAGAACGACTTCCAGCCGATATCGTACTTTTTGACTTCACCGCGACCGTTCTGTGGGGCGATGTGGAGCTGGTATTCGCCGCTCTCATCGGAGAAGTAGGCGATGCTCTGGCCATCGGGCGACCAGGCGGGGTAGCGTTCGGCCGCACCGGGCGTGTTCGTGATGTTGCGGATGTCGCCCTTCTCGGCAGGTACGGTGAGGACTTCGCCGCGCGCTCCGAAGATGGCACGGGCGCCGGTGGGTGAAAGGGCCGCGGACTCGATGGTCGAGGCGGCCTTTGCGTAGTAGGGCCGGACCTCGGGTAGATCGCCGTTTAAGGCGACGTTGACGGGGGTGAGTTTGCCGCTCTTCAGATCGAAGAGTTCGATGGCACCGAAGTGTTCGAGGACGATGGCGTCGGGGCCGAGCGAGGCGCTTTTGTACTCGTAGCCCGTGTTTTTGATGGCTTCGGTCACCTTCCTGGATTTGGTATCGAAGACGCAGAGGGTCATCGGGCCGAAGCGGTCGGAGAGGAAGTACACCTTGTCGCCAGCCCACATGGGGTAGAAGTCGTTTGAGTTTTCGCGGGGGATCTTCTCGATTTTCGAATCCGAGAGATCGGCGAGCCAGATGGGGCTGGTGCGTCCGCCGGCATAGCGCTTCCAGGAGACGAAGGCCGGCGCCAGCGGGGTGTAGGCGAGGCGCTTACCGTCGGGCGAGTAGGCAGCCTGGTAGCCCATGGGGAGGGGTTCGATTTCAGCCGGGCCGCCGTCGAGACTCATGGTGTAGAAGTGATTGGCGACGATGGCGGTGGAGCGGTCGGACCGGAACAGCAGGCGCTTGCCGCCGCTATCGAAGGCGAGCGGCACATCTACTCCGGGGTGCCACGTGAGACGGCGGGGCACGCCACCGTTGATAGAGACGAGGAAGATGTCGGTATTGCCGTCGTACTGGCCGGAGAAGGCAACGGTCTGGCCATCGGGGGAGAGGACCGCGTTGGACTCGAAGCCGGGTGCGGTGGTGAGGCGGGTTGCCTCGCCGCCGGAGCGAGCTATTTTCCAGAGGTCGCCGGCATAGGTAAAGACGATGTGGGTCTTATTCATGGCCGGCTTCTGGAGCAGCAGTGGTTGCTGAGCCCAGGCAGAGCAGGACAGGAGCGCGAGAAGAAGGGCGGTCGATCTCAAGGTGGTGGCCTCCAATGGTCGATTGTAAACGGGCGGCGGGTTAGGCGTCGTAACATTCAGTTTATGAACAGCGCGCTGATCTGGGTGGCCCTGCTGCAGGCGGCAGCCTTCTTTCGAATTGAACCGGTGCGTCCGGTGGCGGAGCTGCGGGCGCAGGCGCAAGGATTGAAGCCTCCCGCGGAAGCCGGCCAGTTTCTCGAGACGGATCTGGCGGAGTTGACGGCACTGGACTCGACGGTCCACCTGGACATCCGGTATGCGAGCAACAGGAACTTTCTGGCGACCCCCATTTACACGCAGGCGCGGGCGTTCCTGCAGCGGCCGGCCGCGGAGGGACTGGTGCGGGCGCACCGGCGGCTGAACCAGGCGGGGTATGGGATTCTCGTGCACGATGGGTACCGGCCCTGGTGGGTGACGTGGGTGTTCTGGGAGGCGACGCCGGCGGCGCAGCATGATTTCGTGGCCGATCCAGCCAAGGGGTCGCGGCACAACCGCGGGTGCGCGGCAGACATCACGTTATATGACTTGAAAACGGGGGCGGCGGTGGAGATGCCGAGCCTGTATGACGAAATGTCGGAGCGGGCCTACCCGGACTACCCGGGCGGCACGGCTGAGCAGCGGAGGTTGCGCGGCCTGCTGCGGGACGCCATGGAAAAAGAGGGCTTCCAGGTCTACGAGTATGAGTGGTGGCACTTCGACTACAAAGACTGGCGCCGGTACCGCGTGGCGAACGTCAACTTCGAGGCGATTCCACGGCAGGCACGCTGATGCGGCCGCTGCGCTCGAGCCAGGAACGGAACATGAGGGCGTAGTCAGCGGCTTTTTGGGAGCCCGCGAGGTCCTCCACGCTGAAGAGCGTCTTGCGGCGCCAGTTGGGGTACTGCCAGGTGGTGCCTGGCAGATTCTGCTGGTCGGGCTCCTTGGTCAAATCCTCCTGGTTGAGGAGCATGAGCCGTGAGGGAGTGCTGACGAGATAGCCGATGACTGCATTGTGGAGTTCGCCGGTGAGTTCCGGCCAGTCGGCTGCCTCGCGTGGAAAATGGCCGGGCAGAAAGCCCTCGCGCACGAGGGCCTCGATCATGCGGTGCTTTTCCTCGCGCCTCTCACGCTTCTGGCGGGTATACAGTTCCTCGTCGTTCAGGATGCCGGAAGTGTGGCGTGCCTCGATGTCCCTTCCGGCCCAGAAGCCTGCGATCGTGGGCAGATCGTGGGTGGTGGAGGAGACCAGGGCGTTGCGAGGGTAATCGCGGGGCGGCAGGGGCAATCCGTCGCTACCCTTTTCGAAATAGAAGAGCTTGTAGCGCAGCATGGAAAACTGCTCCATGGCTTCGCGCAGGACGGGCGGTACGGTGCCGAGATCTTCACCGACGACGAGGAAGCGGCCGCGGACGCTCTCGAGGGCGAGAATGCGGAGCAGGTCGCGCCAGCGCTCGTTCACATAGGTTCCATGGGCGGCGGTGGCGCCGTCGGGAATCCAGAAGAGACGGAAGAAGCGCATCACGTGATCGATGCGCAGGGCGCCGCCGTGGCGGGCATTGCGGCGAATGGAATCGACGAACAAGCGGTAGCCGTTCTCGCGGTGCGTCTCGGCATTGGGCGGCGGGAAGGCCCAGTCCTGGCCATCCGGGGCGAAGTCATCGGGCGGGGAGCCGACGCGGGCGCCGGTGACAAAGAACGGGCGGTAAGCCCAGAGGTCGCAACCGCAGCGGTCGGTAGCGAGAGCCACGTCGTGATAGAGGCCGATGGGCATGCCCAGGCCGCGGGCACGGTTCTGGACGGCATCGAGCTGCTGGTCGATCTGCCACTGCACGTACTTGTGGAAGAGGATGCGGCGCCAGTGGGCCTGGGCATATTCGCGAACTTCGGGCGACTCCGGGTTGCGATAGGCCGCGGGCCAGTCCGGCCAAATCCAGAGATCCCGGTTCTGTTTGTGTAGCGATTCGTCGAGGGAGCAGTAGGTGGAGAAACGGTCGAGCAGATCGCCCTGCGCGGCGATCCACTTACGGAAGGCCTGGGCGCGGGCGGTGTTTTTGGCCCATTCCGATCGCAGGAAGCGGCGGAAGAGGAGGCGGAGGAGGCCCAGCTTGAGGCGGGCTACGCGCTCGTACTCAACGAACTCGGAATCGCGGACCGCGGTGAGTTCCGACTGGAATTTTGCTCCCTGGAAGATGGCCAGGGCGGCGGGGCAGAGTTGGAAGTCGGGGACTTGTTCTACATCCAGATAGAGGTAGTTGCGGTGGAAGGAGGACAGCGGAAGATAGGGGCTCGTATTGTAGGGCTGCCGGTTGTGCAGGGCGTGCAGCGGATTCAGGGCTACGAATCCGGCACCCAGGGCGTGGGCGACCCATTCGGTGAGGGTGGCGAGATCAGTGAAGTCACCGGCACCCCAGTTGCGGGCGGAGCGAAGCCCGTAGAGGCTGACGGCGAGGCCTGCGGCGCGACCGCCATGCTTGAGTTGTTCGGGCAGCCACGCGGTTTCCGGAGCGACGATGATGCGTTGGGTTGAGCGAAGGTCTGGCTGGCCGGGCGCCTTAAAGACCACCTCGAGGTCGTGGTAACCGAGGCGGAGGGGTGATGGCAGGGCTAACGAGAACAGGCCGGAATCTCCGGCGGCCAGTGAAGAAATATCAAAGTCGCGCCGCTCGGTCCAGCCGTCCTCCCAGGTGAGGGCCAGGGCGCCCTTGCCGGCCGCCTGATAGGCCGATGGCACGCGAATGGGCACGGCCGCAGAGGGTTCGGCCACATTGAGGACGGTCACCGGGTCCAGCGGACGTCCGGCGATACGTTCCGCTCGCAGGCGAGCGGATTTGGCCAGGCTTTCGGGCGAACTGGTGTCGAGGCCGAATGAGCCAAGGATCGAGAGCAGGGTGGGTTCCTCCACAACATGGTGGCGACCCCAGATATCCCAATACTCCGTGTCGACTCCGAAGTCCTGGCAGAGGGCATGGATGAGTTCCGCGAAGGGGGAAGGCATGGACTTCTACCATTCTATCCAGCCGGCCCGCCATGGGATAATCTAAACAGAGGGGATATGGAAAACAAGATCCGCGAGAACCAGATCACGCTGGGAGAGCCGCCGGCCGACCTCTTCAGCCGGATTGACACGGATGCCGTGGTCAGCCCGAGCGATGGGATCCTGATGACGACGGTAGACAGCGTCATCAACTGGGGGCGGAAGAACTCTATCTGGCCAATGACGTTTGGATTGGCCTGCTGCGCGATTGAAATGATGGCGATGAGCGCCTCGCGGTTTGACATCGCGCGATTTGGCGCCGAGGTGTTCCGGGGCAGTCCGCGCCAGTCGGATTTGATGATCATTGCCGGGCGGGTATCGAACAAGATGGCTCCTGTGATCCGGCAGTTGTACCAACAGATGCCTGAGCCACGCTGGGTGATTTCGATGGGGGCTTGCGCCACCTCGACAGGCGTATTCAGTAACTATGCACTGATCCCGGTGAATCAGGTGATTCCGGTGGACGTGTATGTGCCGGGTTGTCCGCCGCGTCCGGAGCAGTTGATCTACGCGATTATGATGCTGCAGGAGAAGATCCAGAAGCAGACCGGTGTGGTGAAGGATGTTCTGAATCTGTCGTAGTGTAATCCAGGTTCAATCCAGACTATGAAAGCGCCGGCTACAACGCCGGCGTTTTCTTTTGCTCATGTCCATGGATTGCCGACCGATACGCCTGTTGGGAAGACACTTCCCGGATGGAGGCAGGCTATGGAAATTGGACGAATGGACGCAATTGGCGAGTTGCCGACCGTCTCGACGACCTTCCCAATGACACCTCAGCAACGGTCTGAGCAGCGGCAGTTGGTGAAGGCGGTGCAGGCCGTAAACGGAGCGCAGATCTTTGGCGAAGGCACCGAACTGACCTTTGCGTTCGACCGGTACACCAAGGGACCGGTGATGCGGATCGTAGACAAGGAGACCAAAGAGGTGATCCGCCAGGTGCCACCGGAGTACGTACTGCGGTTGGCGGAAGACTTGGGCGGGTAGCTGCGTACGTCATTTGAGTGCCAGGGTGCTGGGAAGCGCCAGTGTCCGCGTCGACTCACCTGTCGAGATGGCGGGAGCCGGATCGCTGGCACGAGTGAGTCCCTGTTGAATCAGGGAGGCGAGGCCAAAGCCGCCCTGCTGCGCCATAACCTGCGCAAGATGCTGTTCCGCGAAGTCTCCCATGGTCGAACCGGCCTGATCCTCGCCTGTGCCCATCCAGCCTCCACCCGAGGATGCCCGCATGGAGTGCATGATTTGCCCGATGAGCAGGGATTCAAATTGCTCGGCGGTTTGCTTCACATGGCGGTTGTCCATGGATTCTCCCCTGGAGATTTGGATTGGATCCGCTGTTGATGGTTGGGGGGCTTGCCTGAGTGAACTGATCATAAGACCTCAATTTCCGCGTCGAGCGCGCCGGCTGCTTTCAGATTCTGGAGGATCGCGATGATATCGCGTGGTGTAGAGCCTACGGCCGTGAGGGCGCGAACGAGATCTTCGACTGTGGCGCCTTGTTTGAGATGAATGCTCTTCGCCGGATCCTCCTTGGCGACAACGTTCACGGTAGGCGTAGTGGCGGTTTGGCCTGCGGAAAGCGGGGCTGGTTGCGTGACGTCGAGCGTAGTTTCCACAGCAATATTGAGGTTGCCGTGCAGGATGGCGGCGGGACGAATGCGGATGCCGGAACCGGCGGTGATTGTGCCAGTCCGCTCGTTGATGATAATACGGGCGGGGCGATCCGCCTCGAGAGTGAGCCCCTCGATCTCGGCCACGAACTCCACGGGTTTCTGCGTCCAGTCGGGCGGGATCGCTACAGAGACGAGTCCGGCGCTCTCGCAGCGGGCGGTACCATCTCCGAATCTCTGATTGACGACGGAGGCGAGTCGGGCGGAGGTGGTGAAGTCAGCCATACGAAGCTGCAGGTTAATCCGCGCGCCCGGCTTCAAGACGGAGGGCGGGGCCTTTTCGACGATGGCGCCGTTCGGGATGCGTCCGGCGGTTGGGTGGTTGACGGTGGTGGAGTTGCCGCCCTTTCCTGCCACAAACCCTCCGGTGACGACCGCACCCTGTGCAACTGCGAAGACCTCGCCGTTGGCCGCTTTGAGGGGTGTCAGGATTAGAGTTCCGCCCTGCAGGTTGGAAGAGTCCCCGATGGCAGAGGCTTGCACGTCGATGCGGGTGCCGGGTTGCGCATACGGGGGTAGGTTAGCAGTGAGCATGACGGCGGCCATGTTCCGGACTTGTATGGCAGATGGTGCGACCTGGATGCCCATGCGGTCCAGCATGTTGGCCAGTGATTGCGCCGAGAAGAACGTTTGTCGCTTGTCGCCGGTTCCGTTGAGTCCGACGACAAGCCCATAGCCGAGAAGCTGGTTGTCCCGAACGCCCTCGATGGAGGCGATTTCCTTAATGCGCGTGCCGGTCCTCGTGGCAGGGGCAATGGCCAACATAGGGATAAGAACGGCTGCAGTGAGAATGAGCATCATGAGGTCCACTTAGAAGGGAAGAAGGCCAAGAAACAGCCTGTAGAGGAAGTTGGGCCGCCGAATGGCGTCATTGACGACGCCCCTGCCATCCACGCGCACCTCCAGATCGGCCAGCCGGTCGGAGGAAACAGTGTTGTCCGTTGAGAGATCCTTGCCCTTGAGGATTCCTCGGATCGATACCTTTTGCCGTTCTGAGTTGATCATGACGTCCTTGATGCCCTCCACGACCATGTTGCCGTTGGGGAGCACGTAGATGACTCGGGCCGACAGCGTAGTTCTGAGCTCAGTTTCCCGGGAGGTCTGTCCCGAGCCTTCCAGTTTGTTACTGCCGCCGAGACCGGCCAGGGAAGAGAGCGGACCGGGCGTTTTCACGGGACCGCCCATCGCGGAGATGGATGCTGACGCGTTGGACTTCCGGCTCGTACTGGTAGTGCCCTTCGAAATGGCGGAGGCTTTATCCAGGATGACGATCGTGACGAGGTCGTTGAGTTGGGCAGCCCGGGAATCGCGGGCGAGGTCAGCCAGGCGGCCTGATTGATCGTAGAGCGAACCGGGCGATGTGACTGGCGGCGGAGCCTGCCGCTCAGCGTCCTGAAGGTATCTGTCGAGCGAGCTCAGTTCCTGTTTCTTTGGCTTTCGCGCCGCGGGCCACAGCGGGACGGCGGAGACTGCCAGCATGAATGCCAGTACGATCGGGGTTCTGATTGTCATTGTTGTCGGAGATCCGAATGATGGCTTGTCCCGGCGCTTCAATGAACGCCTTGAGCCGTTTACCGGTTTGCGTGTTCTCGACGAGGATAGATTCGCCCTGCCGGCCCGTGGCCAAGGCGCGACCCTGGAATTTCACTTGCGCGGATCCTGACTCCACAATCACCTGCAGGTCGTCTCCGATTGCCACTGCGGAAGGACGGGCCAGGAGATCCCCCCGCAAGGGAATCCCCGAACGGATAGTCCGGCGGCACACCAGGCCGATAAGGTCGGCTTCCTCAGTGGCGGGTTTAGGGTCGTGCGGCGACGCGAGCCGAGTGTCATGCCTGATGTCAGCCGGTGTGATCACGTGGCCTTGCGGGAGATCGGCCGCGGCGTAGAAGCCTTCGTGAGGAACGGAGACGCGGACATTGGCCCAGAATGGCGCGCTACGGTGGGCGTCGTACCTGACGTGTCCTTTCCAAAGGAGCGATTCCCGGGTTGATTGAACCGCGGGCCGGGCTAGAGACTTCAACTCAAAGTGGAGCTCTCCCGTGGGCATAGGCAGGCGGCAGAAGTCGATGAGTTCAAAGCGGGCTTCCGGCGGGAGTGCTGCCCGCAGGGCCTGGACGACTTCCTGGGCAGTGTAGGTTCGGGACGGACGTTCCACGCAGACAGTTACCGGCGGCTGTGCGGTAAGCGGCAGGACAGGCGCCCCATGACGAGCCAGCATTGCATTCAGCTGACTGGCCGACCAGAAGCGCCTCAGGCCAGGGGCTGGCGTGTAGCCCAGAACCGCGCCGGCAGGCAAGCCGGCGAAGGCTGGCAGTTTTGCGGCGAGGTCGCCTGCCTGCACCTGCAGGCGATCGACCTGGAGGCAGTCCGAGGCGGTAGCAATGTTGCAGCCGAGTGCGAGTAGGAGAGGTATCTTCATCGGGTCATGTTGTTCACTTGCTGGTACATCTCGTCGGCCGCCTTCACGACCTTGGAGTTGGCTTCGTAGGCGCGCTGGCTGACGATCAGGTCGACAAAGGCCTCCACAACGGAAACGTTGGACTGTTCAACGTAGCCCTGGAGGAGCGCGCCGATTCCCTCCTGGCCTCCGGGTGTGCCGATGGTCGGCTCACCGGACGCATCTGTTGGAGCGTAGAGGTTCTTCCCGATGCTGTTCAGGCCTGCTGGATTGGTGAAGTTGGCGAGTTGGATCTGCCCGCCCAGTTGCGTGGCAGTCTGCCCTGGTAGGGTGTAACTGACGGTCCCATCCGATCCGATAGTGATGCTCTGTGCCTCGGGCGGTACCGTGATTTGAGGCTCCAGCGCATCACCATCACCGGTAACGATGTTTCCATCGCTGTCCATCTGAAATTGTCCGGCACGAGAGTAAGCGATCTCTCCGTTCGCGCGCCGGATTTGGAAGAATCCTCGACCTTGAATCACGAGGTCCAGCGGATTTCCGGTGGACGAGAAGCTGCCCTGTGCGAAGGAAATCTCGTTGGCGGAGACACGAGTGCCGAGGCCGATTTGAAGGCCGCTGGGTACAACGGTCTGGGAGCCTGCCGCCGCGCCGGGCTGCACCATCGTCTGATAGAGCAAGTCCTGGAATTGGGCGCGGCGCATCTTATAGCCGACGGTATTGGCATTCGCGAGATTGTGCGCGATGTTGTCAACATTCGTTTGCTGCGCCTCCATACCGCTGGCGGCGCTGAATAATGCTCGTATCAAAAGTTCACTCCTTATTAGCTAAGCGGTGACGCGGGCGACCTCTTCTACGGCGCGGCGGCTCATCTCAGCACCGAGCTGGCTGGCACGTTGCAGCGCCTCGAATTGCCTGAGTACTCCGACGAGCTTGACGGCCGCCTCGGCAGCGGAGTAGTTGGATGCCTCGAGGCTGCCTTGCCGGACTTCGGCGCTGGCCGGGGTGAGGCCCTGCGATCCACCGCCATCCAGCGAAAAGTAGAGACCCTCCCGGCGTGCGGCCTGAGTCTGAGGATGGAGATTTACGAGCTTGAGACGGCCCATGGCTGCGCCGTCCTGACGGACAGTGCCGTCGGGATCGACCGAGAACGGCGCGTCCGGGTTCAACCGGATGCGGCGTGGTTCCAGTGTGGAGAGTTCGTACCCGTCCACAGTTGTCAGTTGGCCGTTGCGAGCCACCTGCAGCCGGCCGTTGCGTGTCAGCAGCGTACCATTGGGCCCATCCACCTGGAAGAAGCCGGGTCCCGAAAGGGCGAGGTCAGTGCTGTTGCCTGTAGAGGTCAAGAGTCCTTGTGAATAGTCGGTGCGATTCGTCTCAATCACGGGAGCGCTGACCTGGGGAATTCCGCCAGCCTCTGCCGCGAGCAGGCTTTCCTCCGCCATATAGAGGGAATACGCTTCGCGATCCGCCTTGAATCCGGGAGTCGAGACGTTGGCGAGATTATTGGACAGGAGGTCGAGCGTTTCGAGGCGAGAACGCATCCCCGCTGCTGCAGTTGTGGTGAGTGGGTCCATTGGAGACTCGATGAATACCTGAGCAATTGCAGGTCCAGAAAAAACCGGGAATTTCGTCTGGAAATGCCGATGAGGAATCCAAAGCGGAACAAACCTGTACTCCGCGAGATGCCAATTCGGCACACCGTTTCAATTAGGGAAAATGCAACCTATTGATGTGGAGGGCTCTTGCGGATGGCCTTCAGAATGCATGATTGACTTGCGTGAATGCGATCGCCTTCAGCTCTGCAGCCCCTCTGATCAACCCCATCTCGATCCATGACGCCAGGAATGCTCCGGGGGCATCTGCGTTGCCCTCGCAAACGACTGAGGAACTTGGGGCATTCATTTCGGCTTTGATTGAAAGTTTCGGGGTAGACAACACTGGTTGCTCAAGTCAACAGCCTGCCACCGGTGCTTTGGAGGGCGCCCCCTCATTTGCGCGGAAGTGCGGTGAAGAGAATCAGGATCGGCCTGACCCGGCGGCGGAGCAGGGGGCTTCTCGAGAGTCAGATCCCCTAGCAGGACTCAACCTGTATCCTCCAGCCGCCTTCGCGACACCAGCAGAGCATCCCCTGACTTTCGCTTTGCCGCCCAGTGCGGAATTGCCGGAGGATCCAATCGCAGCTTCGAATGGCTCCCTGTCCGAAACGGAACGCCAGGATGAGCAGGATGCCTGTCCTCCAATGGCCTCGCAGGCAGGGGCAGTCAGCCCTCAACTGGTGCTACCGTTCACCGATTCGATCAAGCCGGATGCGCCGTTGAGTTCGCCGCCCGATTCGCTTGAATCCCAATCGGAGCGTCTGGCGCAGGCAGCGAGTGGCATCCCCTCCGCCATGGCGGGGAGCGATGGCTTAGAGGATTCCGGCGTTCCGGTGCAGAAACACCTTCCAATGGGGATCGAGCGCGCCGCTCTCCCCCCTGAGGTCATGAGAGGAGAAATGCGGGCTCATCCTGCCCGGCCTGAGAAGCCCGTCGCACCTCTCTCGCAATTCCCATATCGCATCGCAGGGACGGTCCAGGACCCGGCGCCGGCACTTGCCCTGCCGCGTGTGGCGGCGGCTCACCAAAAGGATCAGTCCATCGCAGGGAGCGCCCAGCGCGAGCCGTCGATCCTGGATACCAAGAGCTTTCTTCCAGAGGCGCGCAATCTCAAGCAGACATCTGCGAGTATCGTCGGGCCTGTGGAGAGAGGTGACTATCCGAGCCAGAACTGGGATCGGGGGGCGGATCGCCCCGACGAATCTGGGGCTGGGGAGGCGGAAGCTCGGCAAACGGTTCGCAAAACGACCGAACCTGTGCCTTTGAGCGAACTGAGCCACACGCGTCCTGAATTCCAGCCAGGTGGGAGTAGCGGTCTTCCGGGTACACCAGGCGCAGAGCAGAAGCTCCCCGTTGAGCGCGAGATCCGCGCACCACGAAGCAACACCGCGAGCGGCGCCTCCGCACCGGATCGAACCACCTCAAGCGATATCGAAACGCCTCTTGTGCAGAGCGTTCAGATCCAGATGGACGACGAGTCCGGAAGCGGAATCAACTTGCGCTTTGTGGAGTCGGGCGGCGGGGTGCGGGTTTCCATACGTACCCTGGATGCCTCCCTTGCCGACTCACTGAACGCGAACAGCCACGCCCTCGAGGGGCGGCTGCAGGCAGCCGGGTGGAGTAGTGAATTTCATCCGGTGGCGGAGCGGCTTTCCGGGCCGCTGGATCGCATTGCACCCGATACGCGAACCGGGCAGGAGATCAGCCCCCGAAGCGAGGCGGCGACGTCCCAGGTGCGAGGGGCACAAATGGAGTTCGGCGCGGGCACCGGCGATTCATCCGGTGAGCGGTCTTCCACCTGGGCTGATCGGAATGAGGATCTCTTGAACGCCATCGCGCTGAGACGGCTGGCGAACAAAGGAGCATTGAGATGAGCACGGTTACCAACATTTACGGCCCGCAGCTGTGGGCTGACATCAACGCGACAGACAAAAGCGATTCACCGGCCAAGACGGCCGCGGCCGGGCAGGATGACCTGGCCAGCAAGGATGTTTTCCTGCAGTTGCTGGTCGCTCAGCTGAAAAATCAGAACCCGATGAGCCCCGCCGACGGCGTTGAGTTCGTTGCGCAGTTGGCGCAGTTCACAGAGCTTGAACAGTCGCTGTCGATGAGTCAGGATCTGGCGGCAATTCGCGACGCACTGATTCCGGCCGTTGACGCCGCCGGGCAGGACACAGATCAGCCTTAGGCCGCGGACGTACCACAGAGGAGAAAGATGTTTACTTCATTTTCGACGGCGCTCAGCGCTTTAGGCGCGCATACCACGGCGATCGACGTGGTTGGCAATAACCTGGCGAATCTGAACACGCCGGGCTACAAAGCCAGTGTGGTCGCATTCAGTGATCTGGTCACACAGTCGCTGGGGGCGGGATTGGGTGAGACCCAAGTCGGCTTTGGCGTGGCCCGGCCCACCACCATCCGCCAGTTCTCGCAGGGCGCTATCCAGGCCAGTTCTGGACCGCTGGATGTGGCCATTCAGGGTGACGGTTTTCTGGTCGTACGTGATCCGAACTCGGACAGCGTCCTGTACACGAGGGGCGGGAATCTTCAGGTCAATAAGGCAGGCAGCCTGGTGACGGCGACAGGATTCCGGCTGCAGGGCTGGAACGAGGTGAACGGCGTACTGGACACGACGCAGCCTCCGACGGATGTAAGCGTTCCGGTAGGCACCTTGCGAGCGCCCGTGGCGACCACTGGCATCTCGTTCGACTTGAACCTGGATGCATCCGCCACCGCGGGTCCGCCGGCGACGACGTTCTCCACATCGATTGAGGTGTTCGACTCACTGGGTGAATCGCACACAGTCTCCACCACCTTCACCAAGACAGCCAATCCAGGGGAGTGGACTTATGGGATGTCAGTGCCTGACGCTGATCTGACGACTCCTCCTTTCACCGCTGTGACGGGGACGGTTCAATTTGACTCTCTGGGTAAGATGAGCGCTCCTCTGGTGACCGACCCCAAGCCCGGGTTGGTGGTGACGGGGCTGAGTAATGGCGCCGCGGATCTGTCCATTTCCTGGAGCCTCTACAGTGGGGCTGCGCCGCGGCTCACTCAGTTTTCCGAGGCTTCCGCGGTTTCGGCAAACTCGCAGGATGGATTCGCTGCCGCGCAGCTGGTGCGGGTTGGCATTGGAGACGGTGGACGTGTTCTGGCGCAATATTCCAACGGGCAGCAAGTGGCCGTGGGCCAACTGGCCATGGCTTCGATCCGGAATCCTGAATCGATGATCGCGGTTGGCAACAACAACTATCAGCTCAGCGCCCGGACGGCGCTTCCGGCCGTGGGACTGCCTGACACGGGCGGCCGCGGCAAGATCATGGGCGGCGCCGTTGAGTATTCCACCGTGGACATTGCCAAGGAGTTCACGAATCTGATTGTTCTGCAGCGTGGTTACCAGGCGAATGCGAAGGTTGTGACCGCAGTTGACGAAATCAGCCAGGACACCATCAACTTGAAGCGATAGGCCTCTCTCCGGCCTTTGCCAATGACCAGCCTTCAACAGATCAAGCCGTTGTCCAACGTTCCCCTGGATGTCGAGGTGGAGCTCGCCCGGCGGATGATGACCCTGCGAGAGGTATTGGATCTCGAGGTCGGAAGTGTGATCAGGATGCCTCGTTCCGCCGGCGAGAACATCGACATTGTGATCTGCGGCGCCCTCGTTGGTTTCGGAGAGATCGTCATCATCGAGGACACGATGGGCGTCCGAATCACGGATTTCAATGTGGAGGAGTAGACGTGCCACTCGCTGATCAGTTGCTGGCTGTCGGATTTGTTCTGTGTATTGCGCTGGCTGCCGCGTGGGCGATCCGCCGGAAGCAGGGGCGGCCATTTCGATGGCCGGCGTCCAGGAAGGACGACCAACGCCAACTCACCGTCCTGGAGAGACTCCCGTTGACTGGGCAACACACGTTGCACCTGGTCAGGGTTGGAAGTAACACCATCCTGGTCGGGACGCATCCGATGGGGGTGGCCTTCGAAGGGGCAGTGGCGGCAAATTTCCAGGATGTTCTCGTCCGGGCTACGCGCGAGCAGTTGGCGCAGGGAGGAGCGGAATGAAGGCCTGTCTCATCGGTATGCTGGCCGTTCCGCTCAGCGCCGCGCCATCGGGGTCCGCGGGCGCATTTCCTGGCGGCCTGAAAAGCGGGGAGGCATTGACGGTTCCCCTGCAGATCCTCGTCATGATGACGGCACTGACTGTGCTACCGGCTCTGCTCGTGTCAGTCACTCCGTTCCTGCGGATCACAGTGGTGCTGCATTTCCTGAGGCAGGCACTCGGTACGCAGACGATTCCTTCGAACCAAGTGGTCGTAGGCCTGGCCCTTTTCCTGTCTCTGCTTCTCATGCGGCCTGTGCTAGTGGAGGTGTATCAGACTGGCTGGCTGCCACTGGAGCAGGGCCAGGTTACGCGGGCAGAGGCGTGGGAGAACGGGTCGAAGCCTCTGAAGAAGTTCCTCATCCGGTTTGTGCGGGAGAAAGACATCGCCCTGCTGCTCGAGATCACGAAGACGCCGCCCCCTCGCTCGGCCAGCGAGCTGGACCTGGGTGTCCTGGCGCCGGCCTATGTTCTCTCGGAGCTGAAAACCGGGTTCCAGATTGGCGCCGTGCTGTTCCTGCCCTTCCTTATCATCGACATTGTCATTGCTTCCGTGACCTTATCCATTGGGATGGTGCAGTTGCCACCTGTGATGGTCTCGGCTCCATTCAAGATCCTGCTCTTCGTCCTGGTGGATGGCTGGAACCTCGTCGTTGGTTCCCTGATGCGTAGCTTCAGTTGAGGATGTATGAACTCCCAAGTAGTGGTGGATGTTATTCGCCAGGCGTTGATGGCGGCGTTTTGGCTGAGCCTGCCTTTGCTCGCCATCGGATTCGTGGCCGGGATTGTCATCAGCCTGCTCCAGATCGTGACTTCTGTACAGGATCCCGCCTTTGGCAGTGTGCCGCGCCTGGTCGCCTTCCTGGCCGGCATAGTGCTTTTCCTGCCCTGGATGCTGATGCGCCTCTGCAGCTATACCGTCGGCCTGTTCAGTGACTTTAGCCGGTATGCCCGCTGAATTCCACTTCGAAATTTCGACTGTCCTGGGCTTCCTGCTGGTGGTGGCGCGTCTGGGCTCCGCTTTGCTATTCGTTCCGATCCCGGGCGTCAAGGCTGCACCGGAACTTACAAGAGCATTCCTGATTTGTGCAATCTGCGTATCGCTCTTCCCGATGTGGCCTCGCTACAACGCTTCGGAGTTCGGCCCTGCCGTCTACATTCTCTGGCTTGTGGGAGAGATGATCTTCGGGCTGGCCGTCGGTCTGCTGGTGGCGTTCCTCTCCGACATGCTCGTCTTCACGGTCCAAGCCGTGTCGGTGCAGGCCGGCTTCTCCTACGCCTCTACGATTGACCCAAACAGCGAGGCCGACAGCAGCGTGCTCCAGATTGTCGCGCAGTTGATGTCGAATCTGCTGTTCTTCACCGCAGGCGGGGACAGGTTGGTCCTAATGGCGTTTGCGAATAGCTTGCGCGAGTGGCCGCCAGGCCATGTTGACCTGACCTGGTCCGCGGCCAGGGTTGTGGTGACCGCAGGATCGATGATGATGGAACTCGGCTTGCGGCTGGCGCTTCCGATCGCGGCCCTCCTGCTGTTGGCCGATGTCACTCTGGCTCTGTTGGGCCGGATCCAGTCTCAGTTGCAGCTGCTGTCGCTCGCTTTTCCGGTGAAGATGCTAGGGTCGCTGGCCGCGCTGGCCACGCTTGTCTCGCTGGCTCCGCTGCTGTTCCAGTCAGGACTGGATCAGGTGCGCGCCCTGCTTGGAGCGCTGATCCGGTAAGGAGGCTTGATGTCCGATCGTGACCAGCGTACAGAGAAGCCGACTGAGCAGCGCCTGAAGAAATCGCGCACCGAGGGCCGGTTCCCGGTGAGCCGCGAGTTTGTGGCCGCAGTGCAGTTCGCGGTGTTCACAGCGCTGCTCACGGGGCTCGTTGAATCGTGGTGGCCTTCTGTGCAGACAGGCATGCGGTCTGTGTTGAGCAGCACGTGCGATTGGGAGCTCAACCGGCAAGTAGTGATTGCGGCCGTTCAGAATCACATCGCTCCCCTGGGGTTTCTGGTGCTAGCGATGGGCGGGGCGTTGATGGGCGCCAGTCTGATGACCCAATTGGCCAGCACCAGCTTCGGGTTCGCTCCGTCCAAGCTGGCGCCCGACCTGAGCCGGCTGAATCCCATCAATAATCTGCGGGAATTGCCGGGCCGCAATCAACGCGCAATGGTCGAGGCCATTGTCCTGCTGCCGGTGATGCTGACCATTCTATGGCTCGTTGTGGCCGGCTGCCTGGAAGAGTTTCTGCGATTGCCGCTGATGAGCTTAACCAGTGGAATCAGAGTTGTAGGCAGTTCGCTGTCCGATCTGCTGTGGAAGGCATCCGGCGTCTTTCTCGTGTGGGGCACCGTCGACCTATTCCGCCAGCGCCAGCGTTTTCAGCGCGATCTCAGGATGACCAAACAGGAGATTAAGGAGGAGTTCAAACAGAATGAGGGCAATCCCGAAGTCAAGATGAAGATTCGCCGGATGCGGCGCGAGTTGCTTCGCCGGCGGATGATGTCGGAGGTGCCGACGGCCACGGCAGTAATCGTCAACCCGACTCATTTCGCTGTGGCGCTGCGGTACGAATTGCAGAGCATGGCAACCCCGAAGGTGGTTGCGAAGGGCAAAAACTTCCTGGCGCTCCGCATCAGGGACAAAGCCCTGGCCTGCAAGGTGCCTGTGATTGAGAATCCTCCGCTGGCGCAAGCACTGTATAAGCACGTGGAGGTTGGCCAGGAGATTCCGGCGCACCTGTACCGTGCGGTGGCAGAAGTACTGGCTTACGTCTTCCGGCTGATGGGCGGACGACGACCCGGCGCGTAGACGCCTGCACGGCCGGAATCCCCGGCGAGAGAGTAACGCAAAACAATGACCGCACCGGTATTGCCGACATCCGCCAGCAGTGTTGCCCACCCACCCCCGTCTCTGCCCGGGCGACAGAGGCAACCGGGCAATCAGCCCGCAAGCGCGCCGGGTTCTCAATCCGGGCTGGGCCTGAACTGGCGCGAGATGGTCAGAGCCGAGGTGGCCGTGCCCATCGCGGTGCTTGGCATCCTGATGGCCATGATCACGCCGCTTCCGGCATTTCTGCTGGATATCCTGATCAGCGCCAACATCACACTCTCAACCATTGTTCTGCTCGTATCGATGTACATCCGCCGACCAGCGGACTTCAGCGTTTTTCCCACCACCTTGCTGCTGATGACATTGTTCCGCCTGGCCCTGAACGTGTCGAGCTCCCGGCTGATCCTGCTGAATGGCAGCAAGGGGACCTCGGCCGCCGGTGAGGTGATCGAATCGTTCGGCAACTTTGTGGTGGGCGGCAACTTCGTGATCGGCATTGTCATTTTTCTCGTGCTGATCGCGATCCAGTACGTTGTGATCAATCATGGTGCGGTCCGCATTTCGGAGGTGACGGCACGGTTCACGCTTGATGCTCTGCCCGGGAAGCAGATGTCCATCGATGCCGATCTCAACGGCGGACTGATCAATGAAGCAGAAGCCAAGGCGCGCAGGAAATCGCTCTCCGCGGAGGCAGAGTTCTACGGGGCAATGGACGGCGCCACCCGCTTCACGCAGCGCGATGCTGTTGCCAGTATCCTCATCACGAGCATCAACATCATTGCCGGCTTTCTGATCGGCGTGTTGCAGCACAACATGCGTATGGCGCAGGCCTTGGAAACCTACACCGTGCTGACGATCGGCGACGGCCTGGTCACGGTGATTCCGGCGCTCATGATCTCGATCTCCGGCGGCCTGATCGTCACCCGGGCGAGTTCCGAACAGGAGATGGGCGCGGACTTCAAGAAACAGATGTTCGGGGCGTACCAGCCGTTGCTGCTCGCCGCTGGTGTCCTTTTCGCAATGGCTCTCTTCCCAGGGCTGCCGAAGATTCCATTCGTCCTGTTGGCGAGCGGGGTGGGCTATACGGGCTATCGGATCAGGCTGAAGCAATTGACAGCTGTTTCCGTCAATCCGGTGCCGCAGCCGCAGGCCGCGAAGGACAGCATTGAATCGCTGATGAAGGTGGAACCGCTTTCGGTGGAGGTGGGACTCGGGCTGGTGAAGATGGTGGAGGGCGCTGAGAATTCGCCGCTGCTGCGCCGCATCGCGGGGTTGCGGCGTCAACTCGCGTCCGAACTCGGATACATCCTGCCTCCTGTGCGCGTCACGGACAACCTCACGCTCAAGGTGCGCGAGTACGTCGTCCTGCTGAAGGGCGCGGAGATCGCCAGATGCGAGCTGCCGCAAGGCTGCGACCTGGCGATACCCCCTCCGACGGGATCAGTGCCGGTGCAGGGGATGCCCACGAAGGATCCTGCCTTTGGGATTCCAGCGGTCTGGATCAGCTCTGAACAGTCCGACAGGGCGCGGTCGGCCGGCTGCACGGTGGTGGATCCACTGAGCGTAATGACCACACATCTCTCCGAGCTTGTGCGGCGCCACTGTCATGAGATCTTCTCCCGGCAGGATGCGAAGAAAGTGCTGGACCGCGTTTCCGAGGAGAACCCGAGAGTGGTAGATGACCTCGTTCCGAAGCTCCTGCCACTGCCCACCGTGCAGCGGGTGTTCCAGAACCTCCTGCGGGAGCGGGTTTCAGTTAAGGACGCCAATACTGTCCTCGAGAGCCTCGGCGAAGCCGCCGCAGTGACGCGCAATCCGCTGCTTCTGACGGAGTTCGTACGGCAGTCGCTGCGGCGTTCCCTGGTTAAGCCGCACCTGAATGCCAACGGCGAATTGCCCGTGTTTTTCCTGGACCCTGACCTGGAGCGCACGATCGAGCAGGCGGTGGAGCACGGGGAGAGCACGTCACACCTGAACCTTCCGCCGCAGAAGGTGGGCGAACTGTTGGAGGCTGCCCGCTCAGCTGTGAACTCTGGCCAGTCGGGGTGGGCAATGTTGGCCAGTGCCGGTTCACGTTCGTTCGTGAGGCAGATGCTGGAGGCCAACCATCCGCAGATCACGGTCCTTTCGCATGGTGAGGTTCCGCCGGGGACGAAGGTCGTTTCACTGGGCGTACTGAGAGGCGCCAAATGATGTCAAGCCGCAGAACATACTACGGAAATAGCGTTGAGTCTGCTGTTGCGCAGGCGCGTCAGGAACTCGGGGAGGAAACCCTTCTGGTGGAGGCGGGCCTAAATACCGGTGGAAACCGCCAACTGGGCCCGTACGCGGTCACCGTGGAGTCAGAGTCCATCAGTGCCGGTCCGGCGCCGGAAGCGCCCGGCCTGGTGCAGGCGCCACGCTTGGAGCCAGAGCAGGCCGGATTGGAGGCGCTCCAGTCGGAGATTGGCCGGCTGTCTGTGCTGGTGCGCAGCCTGGCCTCCCATCTGCCGAGCTTCTCATACATGCCGGAGCTGCAAATGGCGGCGGCCCAACTCGAAGCGTCCGGATTCCCGCAGGCGCTGGTGGGCGAGGTACTGGAACGCGTCGAGCGGCGGCTGGGACTGCGCCAGAGTCAGGATCAGGCGGGTGAGGTGCGAGTTCGCCGCGGTATTGCCGCCGAACTGGAGAGCATGTTGGCGGTCAGCCCTGGTCCTGGGGGGGCAGCCGGTGGACGCCGCGTTATTGCCTTGGTCGGCCCACCCGGGGCCGGCAAGACCACCACCCTGGCGAAGCTGGCGATGCGATACGGCGTGTCGAGCCGCGCCCCCTCGGTAATTCTCAGCACGGACTGCTACCGTGTCGCCGCTGCTGAGCAATTGCGCGCCTATGCCGCTATCCTCGGGCTTCCATTCGCTTTAGCGGAGACCCCGGGTTCTCTTTCGAGATTATTGGTGGAGCAACGGCACAAGGAGGTTGTTTTCATCGATACGCCGGGCTGCGGGCCGAACGACCAGGATTGCTTCGAGGAGTGGAGCCGGGCTTTCGCCGGACATCCGGAAGTTGAGATTCACCTCGTCCTCCCAGCCACAGCCCGTTACGAAGACCTGATGCGGGCTTGGCGCCGTTGGAGCCAGCTCCAGCCAGTCAAACTGATCTTCACGCATACGGACGAGACCACCTTCCATGGTGGCTGGATGGGATTTGCCATATCGGCGGGATTGCCCATCTCCTGCCTGAGCTTCGGACAGCGGGTGCCTGAGGATCTGGAGGTGGCGTCGAAGCCCCTCCTGATGCGGATGCTCTTCGGGAGCACGGCCAGAGCTGCAAACGCCTGATGTTACGAGGTAATCAGAGATGAACCCCTATACCAAGTCTGCCGTCATCTGCGGCGAAGATCGTGAGCAAATGATTCTGGAGCACCTGCCTCAGGTACGGCTGATTGCCCGCAGGATCCACGAGCGGCTTCCGGAAAGCGTTAGCCTCGACGACCTCATCTCGACCGGCATAGTCGGCCTGATCTCCGCTATCGATCGCTTTGATCCCAATCACAACGTCAAGCTGAAAACCTACGCCGAGTATAAGATTCGGGGTGCGATTCTGGACAGTCTGCGGGGGCTGGATTGGGCACCGCGCCAGCAGAGGCGCCGTAGCAAGCAGATCGAGTTGGCCATCGCGGAGTTGGAACAGGAGTTGCAGCGAGCGCCCAGTGAGGAAGAGATCGCTGCGGCGATGGGCGTTGAACTGGAGGAGTACCACGAGTGGTTGGTAGAGATCCGGGGACTGAATATCGGCAGCCTGGAGGGCCATCCGGGGGAGGAAGAAGGCCGCGATCTGCTGCGCTTTGTCTCCGACAAGGAAGCAGACTGGCCCTCGCGGGTACTCGAACGAAGCGAGTTGCGGAAGATCCTGACGCAGGCAATATCGCGGATGCCGTACATTGAGCGAACCGTGATCAGCCTCTACTATCACGAGGAACTCACACTGCGGGAGATCTCGCGCGTGGTGAATCTGCATGAGTCCCGGGTTTCGCAGCTGAAGACACAGGCCATCATCCGGCTCCGCACGTTTCTCCGAAAGAAGTGGCCGACTGAGAGAGGGATCTGAGAAGGGCCGCTATGGCTGAGATTTCAGAGTGGCTGGCTAGAGAATGGGCACAGGGTATTGGTCCGGCGATTGGCGCAATGACCGGATCATCGGCCCAGGCCTTTGGGGTGAAGCGTGATCATCCGCAGGAATTGCCGGCCTCCGCCCTAATCTGGCGGCAACTGCTGGACGCTAGCGATGAATCCGCGGTTTGGGTCTGGCTGCCGGAGTCAATCTGGCTGGCGGTTGGCCGGCAGGTCCTTGAATCGGCTGGACTCTCGGGCGAGGATGGGGCAGCCGCGGACGTGTCGGAGGCACGCAGCACCTTCCTGGAGGTACTGCAGCAGTCGCTGGCCCCAATCGGCAGAAGTGTGGGCGGCCGTTTGAGCCGGGAAATCTCCCTGCTGGCCGGAGATCAGCGGGATGCGATTCCGGCAGGCTTGGAATGGCAGGCCGTGACCGTCCGTACGGATCTGGGCGAATTGGGGTGCGGCTGGATCACCGCGAACCATGATCTGGTTCAGTGCCTGACTGCTGCTGCGGGATCGTCCGAACCGGAGCCGGAGCCTGCGCCAAAACTCCCGGCGAGACCAGGCACCGGTCGGCCGTCGCGAACCCTCGATCTGTTAATGGAAGTGGAACTCCCTGTGGGCGTGTCGTTCGGCCGCGCCCAGATGAGGTTGAAGGATGCGATTAAACTTACCACTGGCAGCATTGTTGAATTGAACCGGTCGGTCGCGGAGCCTGTGGAAATTATTGTAAATAATTGTGTTATCGCGCGTGGAGAGGTCGTTGTCGTCGAAGGGAACTACGGTGTCCGCATCAAGGAGATCATCAGTCGGGATGAGCGTCTTCGCACTTTGTTCTAGCGGATTGTCGATGCCAAGGCTAAAGATTTGAACTTCAGCAGCCGTTATACGGATGGGGTTGGCCATGGACTGGATCATTCACCCGATTAGCTACTACTTTCTACTCGCTGTGGGCTTGTCGCTCTCTCTCTTTCTCTTCGTGTCCGTGAAGAAGGAGAATGCGGACTTGCGCCATGAACTGGCCGCGGAGCGGCGCCAGAGGGATGCGGCCATGATCGCATTTCAATCCTCACTCAGCCGTCTGGAAGTCGCTCTCCAGGAAGCCGGAGAAGCCGCTGAAGCGCCTTTGATGCTACCCCCGTTGCCCACCGCATCGATGAATATCAACAAACGGGGGCAAGCCCTGCGCATGCACCGCCGGGGAGAGACGATCGAGCAGATCGCCGCCACGTTGCAGGTTCCGCGCAGTGAAGTGGAACTCCTGCTGAAAGTGCACCGCGCCGTCATCGATCAAGCCTGAACCGGGGATTGAGCCAATAGAAGAGAAGTGAGCCGCCCGGCTACCCAACCAGGCGGATCCAATTAGCGGACGCTGATTGCCTGGCCGCGAGGTCCAGTCCGATCGCTGCTCTCCTCATCCACGGCGACCGTCAGCGTAAGCTCCTTCTTTTCCCGCATTAGCAGGACAGGGTAGGATTGGCGCGAATTCGTCCGGGCGGCCCGGATGGCATTCGTGACGTCGCGCGGGGAGGTTACCCGGGTTTCGTTGACCTTCATCAGCACGTCGCCCGCCTTGATTCCTGCCTTCTCGGCGGCGGTACTCTTCATGACCGATCGCACGAGGACGCCTTCCTTGACCCCGAAGTACGTCGCCAGTTGCGATTCACCGAGAGACTCCGCCTCGACGCCCAACATGGTGCTGCGCCAGGACATCATGGCCTTCGGAATATCTGGCATCGACATTTCCCTGGGCAGTTCAACGCGAAAGCTCTCCAAGGGAGCCACGCTGGAGATGGATGATTTCCGGGAGCCGATTGTAGCGGCCAGAGTCTGATTCGAGCCCGCGCGGTTGATGGTCAGTTTCACGGTCCGGCCCGCCGGTGTTTCGCGGACGAACCGGACGAACTGTTCAGTGCCTTCCACGCGTTGTCCGTTGTACTCGAGCACCACATCGTGGACTCTCAAACCAGCCTTGGCGGCGGGGCTCTCGTCGTCGACGCGAGTGATCTCAACCCCGTACTCGTCCTTCAACTTCAAGGACTTGCTGCGCTCCGTTTTGATCTCCTGGACACCAACACCCAGGAAACTACCGCCCATTCCGTAGATCTTGACTATTTCAGGTCCGTTCGAGGCCGCCGGCGCGGGCGTCTGAGCGGAGAGAATCACCGCGGAGGTTGATAGAAGAACGATCCGGGTGAGCTTCGAGGCAATTTGAAAATCCCACTGCATGTCACTATTCCCTTCTTGCTTCCGGGCGATCCCGGAGCGCTTCGTCCCGGTCGAAGCCGGGACGGCAAGTGCGCGGTTCAAGTGGAATCAGCGGCGCGCCGGCTACCGCCAAATCCTGCTACTTCATACGCCGAAGAAAAATCGCCCCGTTTGTCGCGGAGAGCATCAATACCGGGCCGCCACCGTTCAGCGAGCCTTGCGCCAGTACTGTGCGGCTGCGTCCAACCTGGGAGGGCTGGATCTGGATCTCCGGAAAGTCGGAAACCACACGACCAAGCCAGGTCGATGACTCATTCAGCGCTTTGACCGTCACTGGCATTTTAGACGGAACCGAAACCGTAATGTCACCCCTGGAGGTTGCAAGAAAAGAGTTTTCGATCATCAGGCCGGGAGCGAGTGTGGCGTAGATATTGCCGCTTGCTGTAGCGGCCCGGAGAGCTCCGGAAACGCTTTTCAAGCGAATGGTGCCGCCGCCGGATTCACAACGGACGCCGCGGGCACTGCCGATCTGGATAGTGCCGCCGCCGGTCTCGGCTGTGACGACGCCTCCGGCCTGTTCGACCTCGATCAGGCCTGCGGAAGTGTGTGCGAATACCGATTCGGCTACCTTGCCGACATGAATATTGCCAGCTGTGGACAGCCGCAGCCAACTTGCCGCTTCCTCCACCAGAATCTCGCCACCGGCAGACTCCAGCACCGCTTCTTTGCCTACTTTGCCGACTTTGATGCAGCCCCCGCCGGACAGGCCACGAATGCTACCGGTGACAGACGAAAAAGTAAGGCATCCACCACCAGTGCGGGCAATGACGTTGCCATCGATGTCATCCATGTCGACGTTTCCGGCTGCGGTGACCGCCTCAATCTCACCTTTCAGGTATTTGCCGCTCATCGAGCCGTTACGACTCTCCATGTATACCTGGCGCATGGTGCGCGGTATGGTGACGACCAGTTCGGAGGTGATTACCGGTCCATCCGGCGCGGTGGCCACCAAGACGCAAACGCCGCCCTGTTCATGCGCCCGGAGGCGAGCCACCTGAATCTTACGTTCAGCTTCCGGTTGGGACCCGCCGGCCGTCTTGCAGGTCCATTTGAAGCCCACGTCGCGGCGATCGTCCGTGAGGACGGTCAAGCGCCCCTGGGTGACGACCTTGAGCTTTGAGGTTTGCCGGCAGGCAGATCCGACGCTCGTGCGGCTCCAGCCGGAAGGATCAGAACTCCAGGCCGATTCCTGTGCATGACCGGAGAGGCCGGTTAGCACCAGGATCGGAAGCAGATGCCGCATGACTAGAAGGTACCGACAGAAGCCCTCATCTCGGTCAGAGCCTTCTGGCTTCTTGATCGGACGTAGCTATTCTCTTCACGGCGAAGGAGTTCCTGCAATACTCCGGCCACTTCCGGCTCTTTGTTCTGAACCAACAGATCGATGGCCTGGGTGCGCACGCCCGGGTTGTCGTCCGAAAGCAGAACCTGGGACAGAACCTTGCGGGTCTCCGGATCCTGTGCGTAGGCTTTGAGGCCTTCAAGCGCTTTCAACCGGACCCCAGCGTTGGGATCGCCCCGCAACGCGTTGAGCAACGCGCGCCGGACCTCGTCGTCAGAACATTGACGCTTCAGTATATCGATGGATTCGACGCGCAGGCCGGGATCGCCGGGGTCCACCGCAGCCGCCAACAGGAGTCGCCGGATATTCGCATCCTTGACATCACCGCTGACTTCACGCTGGTGGGTTTCATCGAACATGACCCGAACTCGCCCGGATTCGCCCGGATCCACATAGCGCACACGGCTTACCATCGGAGCGGTGTCACTGGAAGAACCCATATGGGAAAGGACGGGGGAGTCGGAGGGAACCAGGCGGGCTGCAAAAAAGCCGAGTGCCAGCATAAGGACGGCGCCAATTGGTCGAAGCCACATCGGCGGAGCGACCACCCAGTTTCGCCAGATGCTTGCCAGGGCGATCCGCCTGCGGGGCGCCGTGCGTTCGTCCTGAACCTTCGCGGCCAGATCACGGCGGCAGCGGGCCAGAAGGCCGGCGGGAATCTCGGCTTCCCCCGGTTCCAACATTGCGTTCATGGCTTCCAGTCGGACACGCTCAATCTGGCACTCTGTACAGGACTCAAGGTGCTGTTCGACCAATTCCTCTTCATCGAAGGACAGTTCGCCGTAGACGAAGAGCACAAGTTGCTGCCGGGCAGTCTCGCAGGTCATACGAATTCTCCCAATGCCGAACGCATCTTTTGGGTGGCGCGGAACAGGCAATTCTTGGCGGCTTCCTCGGTTGTGCCCAAGGCTTCGCCGATGGCACGCAACCGCATGCCCTGATAGTGCCGCATCTCGAAGACCATGCGTTCCCGGGCCGTCATGCCCGTGAGCGCTTCTTCAATCTTGCCGCGCAATTCTCTACTTAGGAGTGAACGTTGGGGGTCGCCATGAGCACGCTGTTCGGGGAGGGAATCCAGACGATCGAGGGGGCCGTCCTCGGTCTCCATGATGGTGGATTCGGTCTTGCGTACTTTCTTCTTGCGGAGATGATCCAGGCAGAGGTTGGTAACGATGCGGTACAGCCAGGTGTGAAAACTGCAATCGAAGCGGAAACTCTGCAGGTTGCGGTAGACCCGGAGAAACGCCTCCTGATAGACGTCGTAGGCGTCTTCCGGGGACCGCAACAGATTCATTGCGAGGCGTAGCACGTTCTGATCGTAGTTCCGGACCAAATGCTCAAATGCATCCTGGTCACCCGCCTGAGCGGCACGGATCAGCGCGGCCTCGTCCATCCTTGATGTCGACTCGGCGGTTCGGGCCATGCCGACCTCGATCGCCAAAGAAGCTCCACTTTTCACCGTTACCTCTTGCGGGGCGTTCCCCGAAGAGTCTAGACGAGGTAGACGAGAAAAGGTCTCGTTAAGTTCCGTCAATCCGCCAGTTCGACCTCAATCCGGCGGTGGGCCGACTCCATCGCCGTAATGCGGAAGCGGCGAATCTGGCCGATGCGCAAAGTGTCCTTGGAGGTGGCGGCTGCCGAGGAGGCTCCACCCTTCCAGCGAGAGGCCAACATGGCGGCGAGATCGTCCACATCGGCGGCCGAAGGACCGGCCGCTTGAGCGGCGGCAACGTCCTCGCGCGTCTTGCAGCGAGCGTGGACGCCTTCCCCGAGTTCGATTTTGGCGTGCGAACTGTGCACTTCGACCACGCGGCCGGTGAGCAGTTCCGCAATCTGGTGTTCTGAGATAAAGGTGTCGGCGGAGGTGGGTTCCAGCTGCTTCATGCCCAGCCGGATCCGCTTCTTTTCCTTGTCGACTTCGAGCACTACGGCCTTAACCTTCTGGCCTGCGTTCAGCATCTCCTTAGGGTGCTGAATGCGCTTTTCGCGAGTGATGTCGCCGACATGGATCATGCCTTCGATTCCATCGCCGAGGTCGACAAACGCTCCAAACTGGGCCAAGTTGGTGACCGCCGCTTCCACCACGGTGCCCGCCGGGAACTTGGTTTCCACCTGATCCCAGGGATTACCGAGAGCCTGCTTGAGGCCGAGCGAAATGCGCTTGTCGGCAGCCTTGATCTCAATCACCACGGCTTCAACTTCTTCGCCGATTTGCAGGACATCGCTGGGCTTGCGTATGCGCTTGGTCCAGGACATCTCAGAGAGATGGATGAGACCGTCGACGCCGGGCGCGATTTCGATGAAAGCGCCAAAATCAGCCAGGCGGACAACCTTGCCCTTCACGCGGTCGCCAGCCTTCAGCGTGGCGATTGTCTGCGACCAGGGGTCAGGCGTCAACTGCTTGAGGCCGAGGGAGATCTTCTTGGCCTCCCGATTGATCTTAAGAATCTTGGTCTCGATGGACTGGCCGGGAGTAAACAGCGAAGACGGCTTCTCCACGCGATGCCAGCTCATGTCGGTAACATGCAGCAACCCATCAATGCCGGGCGCGATTTCCACGAACGCGCCGAAGTCGGTCAGGCTGCGGATGCGGCCCTGGACGACCATCCCTTCCTTCAGGCCGGAAAGCGCGGCCTGCTTCGCCACGGCCGACTGCTCTTCGAGGACAGACCGGCGGTCCACCACCACGTCCGGACGATCGGGGTTGGCGACGTCCAGCTTTGTGATGCGGCACTCGATCTGCTGGCCCACGAGGCGGGCCAAGTCGCTCATTTCACGGATTCCACTACGCGAGGCAGGCAGGAATGCGTGTACACCGTCCGCCACCTGTACCCGCAGGCCGCCCTTCACCAGTTCGCTCACCATGGCGGCGATGACGTCTTTGGCTTCGTAGGCCGCCTGGAGACCGGTGAAGTCCCTGGGCTGTTCCACGCGAATCGTAGAGAGGGTGTAGTACCCGTCATCCGTACGGCCGCTGATATTTACCAGGAGGACGTCGCCGGGGGCCAGATTCGCGGGCAGGCCGGGGGTATCGGGCTTAAGGATCCCCTCCATCTTACGGCCGACATTGACGACGATGGCTTCTTCCGACACCGATACGATGGTGCCTTCCATAGCCGCGTCGTGGCCTTCTGCGCCGTGATGCTCGGCTTCGAACTGCCGTAACACGTCCCCGAAGCTGGTTTCTTCGGGTGTAGCGGCCGACGGTTCAACCGGATTAGTGGCGTCGATGTTCTGTGGGGATTCGAGGGAATTCATGGACAAACTCGCGAGACGATACCTATTGTGCCACAACACGGCAATAGGTTGGCGTGAGACGTTCACAGCCAGCTGCGCTAAGGCTGCGCTAAGATGGCGGCTTGCAGGACGAATCGCCCACTCCCAGGTGGAAACGGATTCTGTACCCCCAGGATCTGGTTTGGCTGCTGTTGTTCTCCGCGCTGGCGTGGGTGAGCCCCACGCGGGGTACGGCGGAGCTGGAGATGTTGACGGCGCTGGCCATACTCCAAGTGGTCGCGCCGCGACTTGAGGCCCTCAGCTCCCGGAAGGGCAACCTGACGGTTACTGCGGTCAAGCTGGTTCTGGGCTTTCTCCTTATAGGCGTCACCGGCGGGATCGCATCCAGTTACTACCTGATTCTCTTGCTGCCGGTGGTCTCGGCTGCAACTACCCTCGGGGCGCTCGGTACTACGGCTGTAACCGCAGTGGCCTGCATCGCTTATCTCGCCTTCATTCCCTTGGCTTATAGCCTGGACTACATGATGGATTGGGTATACCTGCGGGATTTGAGCCTTCGCGTCATTTTCCTGCCCGTGGTGGCGTACCTTACATACGGATTGGTGGAGGCGAACCGCAACGAAGCCCGGCGGGCGCAGGGGGCGGCGGCTGAGCTAGAAGAAGCCAATCGACGGCTCCGAGAGGCAGAGGCATCGGTCCGGCGGAGTGAGCGGCTGGCGGCACTGGGGCAGTTGACGGCCGGATTGGCCCATGAGCTGCGCAATCCGCTCGGCACGATGAAGGCGTCCGCCGAGATCCTGCTGGAGAAAATCGAGCCCGGGAATGAACTGGGCCACGAGCTGGCGGGCTATATTTCCACCGAAGTAGACCGTACCAACTCGCTCATCACCCGGTTTCTTGAGTTTGCGCGTCCTGTGAAGCTAAGGCTGGCGCCCACGGACCTGAATGCGCTGATCGACATGGTGATCGACCAACTGGGCCGAATGACCCCCGATTCGCCACCCCTAATCCACAAGAACTATGACCCTGGAATTCCCCTCATCGAAGCCGACGCCGAGCTTCTTGAGCGGGTGATCCTTAATCTGATTCGGAACGCAGTGCAGGCATCCGCACCGGGCCTGACCGTGACGGTAAAGACCCGTGGCGGACCGGGGATTGTCGAAATCGCAGTGATCGACCGGGGCCACGGAATCCAGCCGGAACACCGCGAGCAAATCTTCAACCCCTTCTTTACCACCAAGCCCACTGGGGTTGGGCTTGGTTTGGCGATCAGCGCCAAGATCGTGGATGAGCACGGAGGGCGCATTACGGTAGAGAGTCAACCGGAGCGCGGATCGCTGTTTCTGGTGACCTTGCCGCAGGTCCCTCCGAAGGACCGCAAGGCGTCCGCTGAATCCACGTTTTAATGTATGTAAACTCGGCCGGCGAGGAAGATATTTCTTCAGTGACCCGAAACTTTCTGCGAACAATTTTCGACGCGGTCCGTCTATTGAAAGCATAGGGCCATGACGCCTTTGGCACTGACCAAGGACGGGAGCCCTAGGAACCTCACTAGAGGAGTCGAATGACCATGAGTTCGCTTGCAACTATGAATGGGCTGACAATCGGCGCGACGGCAGTGGCCGTTGCGGCACCTACGGCCGTGTCCTCCACCCGGCTGACCCGAAAGGAGCGCGAACTGCTCACCACTCTGATGCAGAATCCGGGCCGGTGTATCAGCCGGGAGACGTTGCTTCGAACGGTCTGGAAATATTCGGACGGGGCACGGACACGAACTGTAGACGTGCACGTACAGCGACTGAGGCGGAAGCTGGGGCGCGAAGCCGCAGCCATCAAAACCATTGTTCGCCTGGGCTACTGCTGGTTTCCTGAACCCGAAGTAATCAGCCGTCCGACGCCAGTCTGGTAACACCTTCCCCGCGATCCTGCGGAACCGCGCACCCGCCCGGCGACGTCTCAATTGTCGAGACGATTCGCTTGAGAGATGATAAGGGCGGGCATGATGGCGCGCATCCTAATTGTTGAAGACGAAGAAAAACTACGCCGCGTGCTGAGCCTGCAGCTTGAATCGGCTGGTTATGAGGTCGAGACTGCGGGCTCAGCCGAGGCGGCCTTGCGCATGAGCGATCGGGCAAACCTCGTGTTGACCGATCTGCGCCTGCCTGCCATGGACGGACTTTCCCTGCTGGAGGCGATTCAGAGGCAGAACGCGCGGCTACCTGTAGTCGTGATGACTGCGTTTGGCACAGTGGAGATTGCCGTCGAAGCCATGAAGAAGGGTGCGGCGGACTTCCTGCCGAAGCCGTTCTCGATGGATCACCTGATGGCGGTGGTGCGGAAGGCGCTGGAAGTCCAATCCCTGCGTGAAGAGAATACGCGGCTCAAAGAGGAACTGGGGCATCGCTACCGCTTTGAGAACATCATCGGGTCCGGCCCGAAGATGCAGGAGATTTTAGCTTCTGTGTTGCGTGTGGGGCCTATGCGTACCACCGTGTTGCTATGCGGTGAGAGCGGAGTAGGCAAGGACCTCATTGCCCGCGCCATCCATCACCATTCCCCGCGCAGCGCCCACCAGTTTGTGAAGATCAATTGCACCGCCATCCCCGAGAACCTGATGGAGAGCGAACTTTTCGGCTATGAGAAGGGCGCATTCACAGGAGCGGCCACCAGCAAGCCAGGCAAGTTTGAGCAGGCCGAGGGCGGAACGGTGTTTCTGGACGAGATCGGCGATGTGCCGACGGCGGTTCAGGTGAAGCTGCTGCGGATTCTGCAGGAGCGCGAATTTGAGCGCCTTGGCAGCAACAAGACCCGTCAGATCGACGTGCGGGTCATCGCGGCGACCAATGTGGATCTGCGCCGGGCACTGGAGGAAGGAAACTTCCGCGAGGATCTGTACTACCGGCTGAATGTATTTCCGCTGACGATCCCGGCACTCCGCGAGCGCGCGGAGGACATTCCGGTCCTGGCAGAGAACTTCCTGCGGAAGTTCGCCAGGGAACTGGGCTCGCAGGTGGAGGGCATTTCCGAGGCCGCTTGCCAGAAACTGATGGCCTACCACTGGCCGGGCAACGTGCGTGAATTGGAGAACGCGATTGAGCGCAGCCTCCTCTACGCCACCGGGACTCTGCTGCAGCCGGAAGACATACGGCTGGATCATGCGCCGAGGCGAGCGGTGCCCGGAAATGGCGGCAACGGAAACGGCGGCGCGGTAGTGAATGATTTCCTCCCGGAAGGCATTTCGCTGGAGGAGCACGAGCAGCAATTGATCCGGGAAGCCCTGCGCAGGGCGGCGGGCAACAAGAGCCAGGCGGCACGGCTATTGGGCCTGTCGCGGAACGCCCTACGCTACCGGCTATCGCAGATGGGCCTGGAGTAGCGGCTCAGGCATCGCGCCGTTCGTGCCAGAGTTTTGCGAACGTGCTCAACAGGATCACGGCCCCGCCTGCCAGCGCTCGGGAAGCTGGCCGTTCACCATGGAAGAACCAGGTGAAGATGGGATTGCACACAGGCTCGAGCAGCAGCAAGGTGGATGCCTCGAACGCCGGCACGTGTTTCATGCCGCGGGTGAGCAGCACATAGGCCAGGCCGATCTGAAGGATGCCGAGGTAGAGCAACACGGCCGTGTCCGAGCCCGAGATGGAATGAATCGGCCAGGCCACCGGCATGGAAATCGCGAAAGCCAGGGCATTGCCGGCGACAACCGTCGCGAGTGCTCCGCCTTGATTCCCCGGAGTGTGAGCCAGCCAGCGGAGGCCGGCGAGGGTGAAGGCGTACGCTGCGCCCGACAGAGCTCCGTAAATATTGCCCAGGGCTGGATTGGGTGCCGAGGCCATGGGGTTCTCGACTCCGGTGAAGAACAGGGTCATCCCTGCGATCAGCGCGCCAGTAAAGACAATGTCGCGCCTGTGAATTCTCTCCTTGAGGAAAACCGGGCCGATGAGCAGCAGGTAGGCAGGCGCGGTGGACTGGAGGAAGATGGCATTGGCCGAGGTGGTCAGTTTGATGGCGAGGACGTAGGTGACCAGTGTGGCCGCGTATGTGAGACCTACAGGCCAGACCCGCCATGTCCAGCCTTTCCGCGCCTCGGGCACAAGTGCCAGCAGCGCGAGAGCGGCCACGATGCTGCGGAGTCCCGCCGTCTCCCAGCCGCCCAATGCCGTCGACTTGATCGCCGCGCCTCCGGTGGAGAAGAGCAGTGCGGCTCCCAGGACCATGAGGCGGCTGAGGGCAATGGTGTTCACTGATTGGGCAGCTCCGAATAGGAGAGTCTAGCAGCCCGCCGTATCGCGATAGGATATTCGGGAGAGCTGTGTCTGAATGATTGATCTCAAGGAACATCCCCACCGCCGACTGAACCCGCTGACCGGAGAATGGGTTCTGGTCTCTCCGCACCGAACCAAGCGCCCCTGGCAGGGGCAGATGGAAAAGGTGC
This sequence comes from Paludibaculum fermentans, assembly GCF_051172195.1. GTDB lineage: Bacteria > Acidobacteriota > Terriglobia > Bryobacterales > Bryobacteraceae > Paludibaculum > Paludibaculum fermentans_A. The sequence goes on along the minus strand of NZ_JBPJAQ010000005.1, from coordinate 75,316 downwards.
CGCGCGAGACAAGGGAGGCCTACGATCCAAAGTGCTATCTATGCCCGGGCAATGAACGCGCGGGGGGACACCGGAACCCCGCCTATTCCGGGACGTTTGCGTTTGACAACGACTTTGCCGCCCTCATTCCCGGAACACCTTCCGGTCACGTGGCTCCTCATCCGCTGCTGCAGGCCGACGGCGTATCCGGGCTTTGCCGGGTGATTTGCTTCTCCCCGCGGCACGACCTGACGATGGCCGAACTGTCCGTCGAGGAGATTCGCGGGGTTGTCGATACGTGGACTGAGCAGTACATGGAGCTGAACGCGAATCCGGACATCGGCTATGTGCAGATCTTCGAAAACCGCGGCGAGATGATGGGGTGTTCAAACCCGCACCCACATTGCCAGATCTGGGCAAGCTCCGCCATTCCGAACGAAATCGCCAAGGAAGCAGCCGCACAGGAGGCCTATTTCCAGAAGAACGGACGGACGTTGCTGGCCGACTATCTGGAATTCGAACTCTCCGCCGGCGAACGTCTGGTCAGCGTCAACGAGCACTTTGCTGCCCTGGTTCCGTGGTGGGCCGTGTGGCCCTTCGAAACCATGGTTGTGAGCCGGCGCGCTGTCGCCGGCCTGGACGAGTTGACTTGGGACGAACGCGGCGGCTTGGCGGACATCCTTAAGCAACTTACGACTCGTTATGACAACCTGTTCGAGGTGTCCTTCCCCTATTCGGGCGGATTCCATCAACGTCCTGCCGCCGGCAGCAGGGACGCCTGGCATTTTCACGCGCACTATTATCCGCCCCTGCTGCGGTCCGCCACTGTGCGCAAGTTCCTGGTAGGGTACGAGTTGCTGGCATTCCCCCAGCGTGATATTACGCCTGAAGCCGCTGCATTGCGCTTACGCGAAGTGAGCGATGTTCATTTCAAGTCGAAGATCTGACAGGAGCCCAATTCATGCTTTCGATCCGAACTCCCGGCCGGGTGCTGGTTGTCCTGACGATGCTGGCCTGTGCCGTCATGGCGCAGCCGGCGTTCTATCTGAAATCCGGCGACCGCGTCGTCTTCTACGGCGACAGCATCACGGACCAACGGTTGTACACCACATTTGTCGAGACGTTTGTCCGGACGCGGTTCCCTGGACTCGACGTCAGTTTCGTGCATTCCGGATGGGGTGGCGACCGTGTCACGGGCGGAGGCGGAGGGCCCATTGGGCTGCGTTTGCGACGGGATGTTGCGGTCTACAAGCCAACAGTAGTCACCATCATGCTTGGGATGAATGACGGCCGCTACAGGCCGTACGACCAGATGGTCTTCGACTGGTACAAGACAGGCTTCGAGTCGATGGTGCAGGACCTGAAGTCGCTGGCGCCAGGTTCGCGAATCACGCTCATCCGTCCATCTCCTTACGATGAAGTCACGCGTCCCGCGATGGCCGGAGGCGGCTACAATCCCGTGCTGGTGAAGTTCGGAGACCTGTTGCAGGAGATGGCCACGAAGCAGAGCATGCATGTGGCGGATCTGAACGGACCAGTTGTCAGAATGCTGGAGCGGGCGCAGGCCACCAATGCAGAATTGGCAGCGCGCATCATTCCTGACCGGGTGCATCCCGGTGCTGCCGGCCACCTGATCATGGCAGCTGCGCTGCTGGATTCCTGGGGGGCTCCGGGAATTGTCAGCGAAGTGGAGATCGATGCCAAAGGGACGAAACTGACGGCAGGGAAGAACACGGTGGTCAGCGGACTGGTGGGGACGAACGGGTTGAGTTGGAGCCAGTTGGATTCCTCGCTGCCGATGCCAGTTGATCTCAACGACCCGGCGACGGCCCTGGCGGTCAAGTCAGCTGATTTCCTGGAGAAGCTGGACAAAGAGACGCTGAAAGTTAGCGGTTTGAAGGCCGGTCATTACGCGCTGCGAATCGATGGACTGCAGGTGGCGGTCTTCTCCGCGGAGCAATTGGGGGAGGGGTTGAATCTGGCCGCCTGGCCTACTCCGATGATGAAGCAGGCGAATGACGTACACGCCCTGACGCTGAAGCGCACCGGTATCCACAATACTCGCTGGCGGACAATTGAGGTGCCGCTGGAGGCGGATCACCTGGCCGGTGCAAAGGCGGTCATGGACGCGCTGGATGCCCTGGATAGTGAGCTGGACGCGAAGCAGCGGGCCGCCGCGGTCCCGGTAAGCCGCAAGTACGAACTGATGCCAGTCACGGCCGACGAGGCGCGCATTCCTGCCGGCTTCACTCCGATCTTCAATGGTAAAGACACAACCGGCTGGCACATCAGCACCACGAATCACCACGGTACAACGCCCGACTGGCACGTCGAGAATGGCGTCCTGGTGGGCATGCAGAAGCCGGCCGGCAAGGGCGGCATCCTGTTGACGGACAAGAAGTACAGGAACTTCGAAGTCTACCTGGAGCTGAATCCGGACTGGGGCTGCGACGGTGGGTTGTTCCTGCGCTCCAGCGAGCGCGGCGAGGCGTACCAGGTGATGCTCGACTACCGGGAGGGCGGCACGCTGGGTGGAGTCTACGGCGAGCGGCTGAAGGATGTCACCGCACTCAGCATCCAGGACTGGGAGAAGTACTACAAGCGCGGGGAGTGGAATGTGATCCGGGCCCGGATCGAAGGTGAAATCCCGCGAATCTCCGTATGGATCAACGGCACGCTGGTCACGCAGTGGTCCGATGTGGCGAACCATTCGGCCGATGCCGCGCTGGACGGCATGATTGCGGTCCAGGTGCACGGCGGTACCCAGATTTGGAAGGAAGGCGGCAAGCAGAAATTCCGCAACATCGCTGTTCGGGAACTGCCTTAGCGCCGCAGGCTACTTCCTGACCGCTGCTGCCTCGGCGATCAGCTTGCGCAGGTCATCGAGGCGTCCCTTGATCACCGCATTCGCCGGGTCCTCCTGCACCTGCAGCGTGGCCCGGCGTTCCGCTTCCCGGTAATCGTCCAGCGCCGCGGTGGTGTCGCCAGCCTGCTGGTAGATGTCGCCGCGCGATTTCAGGAAGGTGACGAGACCGTAGCCGAACTGCCGATTTTGCGGATCGCGCTGGTAGAGGCTCCTCAGGGTCTCGATGGCCGGATTCAGCACAGCGACGGCTTCTTTAGGGCGCCCCAGGTTCAGCAGCGTTGCGGCCTGTCCTCGCACCAGTGTGGTGCGGATCCGCATATTGGCTAATGAGGAATTCTCCACGGCATCCATGCGATCCAAGGCCTCGATGGAACGGCGATACCAGGGCAAGGCTTCCTCATTTCGGCCATAGTCCTGCATACATTGCCCCAGTTTCATGCAGGCGATACTGACGCCGCGCCTCGCACGGGTGAGCACCTCAGGAGCGATGTCTGTTCGTTTGGAGAGCGCCTCGACGGTTGCCAACTGGCTCTTGAACGCCGCGATGGAGCCCTCTTTGTCCAGCACGATGCCGGTGCCGATGCCGGCCAGATGATCGCCCAGCGTGCCGCGCGCGCCGGAAAGTTCGACCAGGATCTCCGCCGAATTTGGCACGCGGGCATCCAGGGCTTCCAGCAACCGGATGCAGTGCCGCATGTACTCCACCCCTTTGGGTGTTTCTCCTGAATAGGCGGTCACTTCACCAAGGCTGGAATAGAGCAGGGCGCGGGACTTCTCCAGCGGGATCGGGCCGGTCCCTTCAGGGATTCCTTTCAGCAACTCCAGGCCGCGCCGGTAAGTCTCGAGCGCCTTCCTGGTCTCGCCGATGTTGGTGGAATACGGGTTGCCGTATAGGTTCCCCAGGCGAGAATAGGCCTCTGCCAGTTCTCCCAGCATCTCGGGATCGCCCGTCGCTTCCTTCGCCAGATTCTCATAGTGCGCCAGCGATTTGGTGATGAGTAGTTGCTGGGCTGTTGTGGAGCCCGGCATGTCCTTGACGATGTCGAAGAGATCGAAGAGACTCAGGCGAGCAAGATCGCGCACCTGGACGAATCGCTTTTCGGCCCTGAGCCGTTCCGTATTGGCGATGTGCGCTTCCCAAAGTGTGGTGACGAGGCCGGTGATGAGCAGGAGGATTGCGGCTGTGGTCGTCATGACACCCACCCTGTGGCGGCGGACGAACTTCCCAATGCGATACGCCGTGGTTTGGGGCCGGGCCATGATGGGCCGCCCTTCTAGGTAGGCCTGCAGGTCGGCGTCGAACTGCTCGACGCTCGCATAGCGCTCCTGCGGGTCTTTGCGCAGCGCCTTCGCGACGATCAGGTCCAGGTCACCGCTGAGTTCCTTGCGCAGGGCGGGGGATTGGACCGCATGGCTCGGCGGTGGGCACTCTTCGTTCTGGATCGCAATAAACCACTCAGCCACTGTGCGTTGAGTTGTGGTGTAGGGGCTGCGGCCGCAGAGCAACTCGAAGAGCATTACGCCCAGAGAGTAGACGTCGGACTGGGCGTTGACCAGCTTGCCCATGGCCTGCTCCGGACTGGCGTAGCGCGGTGTCATCATGACCGAAGTTGTGGAGGTCATTTCCCCGTCGTCCGGCTCGTCCAGTAGTTTGGCGATGCCGAAGTCGAGCAGTTTCACCTCGCCGCTGGTCGCCACCATCACATTCGATGGCTTCAGGTCCCGGTGGATCACCATATTGTGGTGGGCATAGCTGACGGCCGCCTGCACATGGCGGAAGATCTCCAGCCGCGCTCGAATTCCAAGATTACGGCTGTTGCAGTAGGCGTCCAGCGGCTGTCCCTCAACAAACTCCATGATGAGGAAGGGCATCCCGTCGGCCGACAACCCACCGTCGAGCAGGCGCGCGATGTTGGGGTGTTCCAGGCCCGCCAGAATCTGGCGCTCGGCGAGAAAGCGGCGCCGCAAGTGTTCGGAGTGGAATCCACGCCGCAGCAGCTTCGCGGCGGCCTTCTTTTGAAACTGGTCGTCAGCCCGATGCGCCAGGTAAACGTCGCCCATGCCTCCCGCTGCCAGGGCGTGATCGATGCGCCAGACGCCCAGCATGGTGCCCAGCACGGGGTCGGCGACGGTTTGCTGCGGCGGGTCGATGAGTGCCGCCAGCGCGGCTGGATTCTCGAACAGGGCGTCGGCCGCGGAAGTGGCGTCGACCATCCGGAGCACGGCGTTCAACATGACATCATCGCCGGCGCAAACCTGGCTGAGGAATTGGGCCCGCTCGTCCTTGGGCAAAGCCCTGGCTTCGTGAAACAGTTGCTCGACGCGTTGCCAGCGCGAATCGGTCATATTCTCTATAGCGGACCGGAGCGGTGCGATTCCATCTGAATTTGTAGCCAACTCTTTGCAAAAGCCCAATCGCGCTCGACTGTGGCACGCCCCACGTTGAGCACACCGGCGATCTCGTGCTCGGTCAGGCCTGCAAAGAACTTCATTTCGACCACGCGCGCCTTGCGGGCATCCAGTGCCTCGAGCCGCGCCAAGGCCTGGTCGATCGCCAGGATGTCCATGTCTGGATTTGTGGAGGCGATAGCGTCTTTCATCTCCACCTGGATCGCTCCACCGCCGCGCCGTTGGGCCTGGCGGGCGCGCGCATGGTCCACCAGGATGTGGCGCATCACGGTAGCGGAGACGGCGAAAAAGTGGCCCCGATCCCGGATATCCACGGCGCTCTGCCCGATCAGGCGGACATAGAGCTCATGGACCAATGCCGTCGGTTGCAGGGTGTTCGCATTCTGTTCCCTGGAAAGCGCGCGTCGTGCCAAGGCGCGCAGTTCGTCGTACACCTGCGACATCAGCACATCGCGAGCACTCAGGTCGCCGTCACTCCAGCGCCTGAGCAATTGAACCGTATCGTCCGGAGTAGACCCAGGAGAGGACATGATTTTGAGGAGCCGAGGAACCCCTACTAGGGTATGAGCATAACAGGGATCGGAATCGTCGTGGTGGGGTGAGGGGGCCTGGTGTGTTTCCACGCTTACCTGGATGAAGGCGGTCACTCGGTGGCCGGCGCTGGCCGGATCGCCGGCTTGCGGGCAGATTCGGCTGCCCGCTCCTTCGTGTGGGGAGATGGACCTATACCTATTGCCGATGCGGGCGCTGTGCTAACGTGTGATTCGATGCGGATCCTTCAATCGGTACTGTGGTCCAAAGGGACATTTCTGACGCCTCAGCATCTGCAGGCGCAGGACCGGTTCATTGAGAGTCTGCTTCACTTTCGAGCGGAGGCGCTGCACTACAGGCCTTGGGGTTTTTCGCGGTTGAAGCTCGATCACGAGGCGCTGAACGGGGGCGCAGCCGGCCTCCGGGAGGCTAGCGGTCTCTTTCCTGACGGCTCTCCATTCGAGATCCCCGGAGCGGATACGCCGCCGCCGGCCAAGCATCTGGCAGAGTATTTCCGGCCCGGCCAGGAATCACTGGATATCTACCTGGCTATCCCCGAATACCGTGAGAACACTGTCAACGTCTCAGTGGCGGGGCGTGGGCTGGATACCCGCTATCTGGCTGAGGTGGCGGTATTTCGGGACGAGAACAACGGCCAGACTGAGCGGCCGGTACAGGTCGCCCGAAAGAACTTCCGCATCCTCGTGGAGGGAGAGAACCGGCAGGGTCATTCCCTGCTGAAGTTGGCCCGTATCCGGCGGACCGCCGCCGATACCCTGGAGTTCGACCCCCGCTTTGTCCCGCCGCTGCTGGATATCCGTGCCAGCGAGACTGTGGTGGGTACGGCACGGCGACTGCTGGAGATCCTCTCCGCGAAAAGTTCGATGCTCAGCGCGCTGCGACGGCAGAAGAACCAGAGCCTGGCCGAGTTCACTGTCGGCGACATTGCCAACTTCTGGTTGCTGTATTCCGTCAACTCTCACCTGCCCGGACTGAGGCATCTATACGAGACACGCGGTGGCCATCCGGAAGAGTTGTTCGCGCTCATGCAGTCCCTGGCTTCGGTCCTGACCACCTTTTCCCTGGAGGTCCAATCGAGGGATCTGCCTTCTTACGATCACGAGGAATTGGGTGACCGGATGGCGGAGCTCGAATCCGTGCTCATGCATTTGCTTGAGACGGTGGTGCCCAGCAACTTCGTATCGCTGCCATTACGGCTGGTCCGCCCCTCGATCTACGGGGCAACCCTGAGTGAAGAAAAGTATCTCCAAAACACGAAATTGTACCTGGCGGTTGCGGCGGATATTGGAGAGGCCGAGTTGATGGTAAAGGGGCCGCAGCTAATCAAGGTGTGCTCCGCCACGCACATCGAGCACCTGGTACGGCAGGCCCTGCCCGGGGTTCCGATCACTCACCAGGTGGCTCCGCCGAGCTCGATTCCGGTGAAGCTGAATTATCAGTATTTCAGCTTGAGCCAGTCAGGTCTGGCATGGGAAGCCATTGAGCGGGCGCGGAACCTGGCCGTGTATGTGCCGGGCGACTTCCCGAATCCGAAGCTGGAATTGATCGTTTTGCTGCCTACTTCTTAAACACCAGCACCACTACAGTGATTAACAGGAGAATGAGCAGGAAGCTGAGTACGGCCACCAGGATTCCAAGCAGATTGCTCTTCTTGGGTGGAGCGGGCAGCGGTACGGCCCCCGGCATGGGCGCCGAATTGAACGGCGGGGCGGGAGCCATGTCTCCTGATTGCTGGAGATGAGGACCTTGCAGGACCCGTGTAAATTCGCTCGGGCCGGCCGGCCGGGTGGTTTGCGCCAACGGCATGGATCCGGGCCGGTCCGATCCGGAAAACAGGCCGGTCGCGCCTGCCGGCAGCGGCGAATGAGCCGGCGGGGCGGGCGCATGGCCTTGAGCGGGCAAGCCCTGCTGATCCTTGCCGAACTGGATGGTGAAATCGCTGGGGCCGCTGAATGGACGGCTGGCGGGGTCGGACGGGGGCGGCGCGACAACTCCGCGCTCAATGTCCTCGACCGGCAATGCGTTGGCTCCGAGGGGCGAGCCGAAGAACTTGGCGAAATCTCCTTCATCCGTCCTCGGCGGGGGCGGCGGCTGCTGCAGGGGGGAGCGCCCATCGGGCGCGCGATAGGCAGGGGGCTGCTGAACGGGAGCCCTGGGTACCTCATTCACCAGCGGGCGATATTGAGGTTGAGGCTGGGCCTGCGGCGTCGACGGCTCAGGCTGGAAGGGCGGTTGTGCGGCCGGGGACGCCGGCTGGGCTACGGGGCCGCCGAACATCCGGGTAAACTCTCCTGGCGTGTGTACGCTCGCAGGCGGGGCGACGGGCTGGGCTGGCGTCACGGGCGCCGGAGGCGGGAAGCCCGCACCCGGGACATCGGGAGGCGGTGCGGCCGGTTGGGCAGCGTCGAAAAGCCGAGTGAACTCACCGGGCTCCGCTTTGGGTGCTGGTGGGGGCACTGGAGCCTGCGCGGGCGACCCGACGAACATCCGTGTGAATTCGCCTGGCTCCGCCTTCGGAGGCTGCGGCATGGGGGCGCTGGCCATTGGCGGTGGAGCGGGGGGGAGAGGGGGCGGTTGCGGGATGGCCTGCATTGGCGGCGGTTCGTCAACGGCTCCATGGAGCTTCGTATTGATCCACTGTTCGAGATTCGTGAACTTCTCATCGAACGTAGTGACCACGTAGGGAGGCTCGGCGCCCTCCTGAACTTCAACAACCACACCCATCAGGATTGTGGGGTCCATTCGCATCTGGTCTCTCAGGTGGAGGAGGAGCGGTGACCGCCTGCTGTCGTCCCCCATCCCCCAGAGGTGGAGCAGAACGCTCCGGCCCGTTTGGATCTCCCGGGCTTGGAACGACTTGGGTTCTCCGTTCCGGACCAGCTTCACCAACTCGTATCTGCTATAGAAGCTCATGGTTCCCGCCGCCTCGATCGAGTACTATTATAAGTCTCGCGGAGGAGACGGCTCGCCAGAAAATGGAGTGCATATGAAGACGTTGAGCCGTGTAGTCTGGTCGGAGGGAATGCACCTCGGACCACAGCATTTCCAGGCTCAAAATCGCTATTTCGAGAACCTAGTCCACTTCACGGCCGCGAACCTGGCGTACGAGCCATGGGGTTTCGCCGCGTTTCAATTGGACAAGGACGCCATCCGCAATGGGCTCGTGACGGTGATCCACGCCAGCGGGATCTTTCCTGACGGGCTGGTCTTCGCCGTCCCCGACCCTGACTTCGCGCCGGCGTCACGCGCAATCGCCGAAGTATTCCCGCCAATGCGCGAGTCAGTGGATGTGTTCCTCGCCATCTCGCCATTTCAGGAGATCAGCGCCAACTGCTCAGCCGGCGAGCAAGTTGAACCGGGATTGAGGTACGCTCCGCAGACCGTGGATATGCCCGACGAACTCACGGGCATGGATTCGAAGCAACTGCGGTTGGCGCGGAAGAACCTCCGGATTCTGGTGGAATCGGAACTGCACGGAGAGCTCGCCATCCCCATTGCGCGGGTACGGCGCGATGCCGCCGGACAGTATGTCTACGACGCGACCTTTGTTCCTCCGGTGTTGCGCATCCAGGGCAGCGAGCGGCTGATGGTGCTGCTGCGCCGACTGGTGGAGATTCTTGATGAGAAGAGCCGCGCAGTGGCGAAACCCAAAGATCTTTCGGCAGGTACAGCCGCCGGCTTCTCCGCGCAGGGAATCAGCAATGCCTGGTTCCTGCACTGTGTGAACGCTTCGCTTACCCCCCTGCGTCACCTCTGCTTCAGCAAGTCGGGGCACCCGGAAGAGCTGTACACCGAGATGGCCCGTCTGGCGGGATCCTTGTGCACTTTCGGGCTCGACTCGCATCCAGCGAACCTGCCGCTCTACAACCACGCCAAACTGGCCGAGTGCTTCGATACACTCGATCATCACATCCGGACCCACCTCGAACTGGTGGTGCCGAGCAATTGCGTCAGCATCCCGCTCACGAAGTCTGCGAATTATTTCTGGGACGGCCCAATTGCTGATTCGAGGACGCTGGTGCACTCCCGCTGGATCTTCTCGATCCGATCAAAAATCGGGGAGGCCGAACTGATCTCAGCCAGTCCCCGTCTCGTGAAGGTCTGTTCGAAGGAGTTTGTTCCCAAGCTCGTTGCACGTGCCCTGCCGGGGATGACGCTAAAGCACATCCCAGTGCCGCCGCCCGCGATCAACCCCCGCGTCGACTACCAGTACTTTAGTGTTGATAAAGCAGGACCTTGCTGGGAGCACATCGTCCACTCCCGTCAGGTGGGCGTTTACGTGCCCGGCGAATTGCCCGATCCTGAAATTGAGCTGCTGGTCGTACTGGAGTCATAAAGATAAGGAGCCGGAGCACCGTCAGAATTCTATGAATGCATCGCCCACGGCAGTCCCCTCACCGGAAGCCCCGGCCCAACGGCGCACCGAGAACCTCGCGTTAATCTTCCAGGAGATGATTACGGCCGTCGTGAGGCTTCGCTCGAACCGCCAGGCGGTCAACGATGCGGAATCGTTTCGCAATCAGGTGCGGCAGGCCATACGCCTGGCCGATCAGGAGGGACGCAAGCTCGGATACACCGAGGACGACATCCGGCTGGGAGTCTTCGCCGTTGTGGCATTTCTGGATGAGTCCGTCCTCAACCTGCAGAATCCCGTCTTCTCTGATTGGGTGCGCAAGCCGCTGCAGGAAGAGCTGTTCGGCCGCCATACGGCCGGTGAGATTTTCTTTGAGCAGCTCCAGCACCTGATGGGACGGCGCGAGACCACAGAACTGGCCGACCTGCTGGAGGTTTACCAGCTCTGTCTGCTCCTGGGATTTGTCGGCCGTTATTCGATCAGCGGCCGTGGCGACTTGCGGGCCATCATCGAGGCTTTGAGCGACAAAATCCGGCGCATCCGCAAGCCCTGCGGTGAGATCTCCCCTGCCTGGCAGGTACCGGAACAGAAATTCTCGCAGGGCGGCGGAGACCCCTGGGCGAAGCGGTTGCAGTGGGTGGCTCTGGGCTCCGGGATTCTCGCTCTGCTGCTCTTCGTGACCTATAAGGTTCTGCTCGGCTCCGGGCTCACTTCACTCCAGGGACTGGTGCGCTGAGGCAATCATGCTTCCGACCTCTTATTACTTAATTGCCGCGTTCGGCATGGTTTCGTACCTGATCCTGACCTGGTTCCTGGTCGATCTTCTCAAACTGCCTTACTCCACGGTCTGGATCGCCCGCATATTGATCTCGGCGTTTGGACTCCTCGCCGGAGGACTGTTCCTCTGGTGGAAGGCCAAACGTGGTGTGGGACGGGGTGATGGCGCCGCCTCGCCGCTTCCTTCCGAATCCGAAGAGATGGATCCGCTGTTCCGGGACGCAGAGGCACGGCTGGCCGCCTCTACGCTCGGGCATGACGCGAAGGTCGGCACGCTCCCTGTCATTCTCGGTATCGGCGATCCCGGGTCCGCCAAGACCTCCACCTTTGTGAATTGTGGAGCCGAGCCGGAACTGATCGGCGGCCATGTCTATCAAGAGGGCTATATTATCCCCACGCGTTCGGTGAACCTGTGGTTTGCCCGGAATGCGGTCATGGTGGAAGCAGGTGGACAGGTCTTCTCCGATGGGAACCGTTGGAACGCCCTCCTGCAACGGCTGCGCGCCGCCCGGCTGCGTTCGCTGTTCTCCAAGAAACAACAGGCGCCGCGATCGGCCGTCGTATTCTTCGATGCTGAGGCTTTTCTCAAGCCCGGCGCCCAGGAGAATGCCACCGTCGTCGCGCGCCGCCTGAACGCCCGGCTGGGCGAAGTGAGCCGGACGCTCGGAGTCCAGTTACCCGTATACGTAATCTTCACTCGCTGCGACAGGATCCCGTTTTTCTCTGAGTTCGTTGGCAACTTCTCAGAGGACGAAGCGCGGCAGGTGGTGGGCGCGACTGTACCGATGGCATTCAATGCCCGCGTGGGCGTCTATGCCGAGGAAGAGATCCGGCGCCTGACCTCCGCCTTCCACGACATTTTCCTGGGGATGGCTGACCAGCGGCCGGTTCAACTGGCGCGTGAGGCGCACGCACAGAAGCTGCCAGGCGTCTACGAATTCCCCCGTGAGTTCCGCAAGATTCGCGCGCTTGCCGTACAGTTCATGGTCGATCTATGCCGGCCCAGCCAGCTGCAGACCAGCCCGTATCTACGCGGATTCTACTTCTCCGGTGTCCGGCCGGTGGAGGTCCGGGAGGTGGTCCAAGCTCCGCGGCTGCAGGAGGGGTCCTCCAGATCCAGTGGCGCCACGGGCATTTTCTCCCTGCATGGCGACAAAGGCGAGGTGGCAGAGCAGCCTCGCCAGAGCGTTCAAATGCGGCGGGTACCGCAATGGGTCTTCCTCAGCCGGTTGTTCAACGAAGTCATTCTGCGCGACCAGGCAGCATTCCAGGCCAGTGCCGCCGGAGTCGGCAAGGACAATGCGCGCCGCCTGATCCTTGGCGCCGCGGCCGGGTTGGCGCTGGTGCTCGGAATCGGTTGGACGACATCTTACTTCGCGAATAGGAACCTGCAGAAGCAGGTTTCTGAGGCGGTCGCAGGCATCGGTTCGGTCTCCGGCGGAGGCCAGGATCTGGCACCCCTGGATGCATTGAAGCGGCTCGACTCGCTGCGTGAGCACGCGGAGATGCTCTCCCGGTACAGCCGGGAGGATGCCCCATGGAGTTTGCGCTGGGGCCTGTACACCGGCGACGATCTGCTGCCGACGGTCCGCCGTTTATATTTCAGCCGGTTCAATCAGTTGATGTTCGGCGCCACCCAGGCCGATCTGCTGGATCACCTGCGGAAACTGCCGTCCAGTCCGGGGCCCACCGATGAGTACTCATTTACTTACGACACGCTGAAGGCGTACCTGATCACGACGTCGCACCATGAGAAGAGCACGAAGTTGTTCCTCTCCCCCTTGCTCGTGAAGCGTTGGTCTGGCCAGCGGACCGTTGATGCGGACCGCCGCCTGCTGGCACAGAAGCAATTTGATTTCTACAGCGAGGAGCTTAAGTTCGCGAATCCGTTCTCTTCAGAGAACGACACGCTGGCCATCGAAAGGGCTCGCAAGTTTCTAGCTCAGTTCGCGGCCACCGAGCGGATCTATCAGTTCATGCTGGCCGAAGCGAGCCGCAGGAACCCGGCTGTCAATTACAACCGCCAGTTTGCCGGCTCCGCCCAGGTGATTTTGAACGGGAAGGACGTTGCGGGGGCATTCACCAAAGATGGCTGGGTGTTCATGCAGGACGCCATCAAAAACTTCGAGCGCTTCTTTGCAGGAGAAGAATGGGTGCTGGGTTCGCAAGCCTCGGCGGCCCTCGACCGGGCTAAGATCGAACCGGAGTTGCTGGCTCGCTACCAGGCTGATTTCACGGGCAACTGGCGAGAGTACCTCAAAAACTCGACAGTCCTACGCTATGCCAGCGTGGAAGACGCCGCGCGCAAGCTGGGCATGATGTCGAACAACACGTCCTACCTGCTGGCGCTGTTTTGCCTGGCGAGTGTCCACACTTCGGCGTCGACGAATCCGGACATCAAATCCGCCTTCCAGCCTGTGCAGTACGTGACACCCCCAGCCTGCCCCGACCGCTACATTGAGGCCGCGAACCAGAACTACATGAACAGTCTGGTGGCATTGCAGTCCTCACTGGAACAGGTCGTTCGAGCCAGGAATCCCGGCGATCCCTCCGTCAACGCCACCCTGCAGGAAGCGTCCCGGGCAAAGACGGCGGCCCGCCAGGTGGCGCAGAGCTTCCGCATCGACAAGGAAGGCCATGTCGAGCAGATGGTTCAGAAGCTGATGGAAGACCCCATTACTTATGTGGAGGCGCTGTTGGGCCGTCTGGGGCCGGCACAGATCAATGGCGAGGCGCGCCGCTTCTGTGTCGATTTTCAGGGAGTGGTCAACAAGTATCCCTTCAATACCTCTTCCCAGACCGACGCTTCACTGGAGGAGATCAATGCCGTGTTCAAACCGGGCAGCGGATCGCTCTGGACGTTCTACGAGCAGACGCTGAAGAACCATCTAGTTCGCCAGGGATCCCAGTATGTCTCCGGCGGCAACGACACCAGCATTCGCATGACCCCGCAATTCCTGCGATTCTTCAATCGGGCGGCGGCTTTCAGCGACGCCCTGTATCGCAGCGGCGGTTCCCAGGATCCACAACTCAGCTACACACTCAAGGCACTGCCGGCGGAAGGGATTCAAGGACTCACTCTGACCCTCGACGGACAGACGCTCAAGTCCACCGGTGCAGGCGGGCAACAGGCGTCGTTCCAGTGGCCGGCACTGAGAACCCGGGAGGCTCGCCTGGCCGGCAGCCTTGGCGGGACTGAGTTGGGCTTCCTCAACTACAACGGTTTGTGGGCGGTCTTCCGCTTCTTTGGAGATGCGGACAGGTGGCAGGCTTCGGGCAGCGGATACAACTTCGAATGGGTGCCGCGACAGGGTCAATCCGGCCAGCCCATGACACTGTCCACCGGTAAGCCATTGACTGTGCGGTACTTCCTGGATATGGGGACGACTGCGCCCATCTTCCAAAAGAATTATTTGTCAGGCTTCCAATGTGTGAGTCAAGCCGCCCAGTAATTGCGCTTGATCAGATGAAGCGTCACAGAGTGGGTCCTTGACTCCGGTCATGGATGGTTTTAGATTAGGCGACAGTCTGAAGCGAGCCTACTAGGGAGGGCTCGCGGAGACGGAGGAGACAAATGGCAAGAGAGAGTGTCCATGCAAAGCTGGAACGCGTGCGCCCGCCGCGTGTCCATGTGACTTACAACGTAGAGGTTGGTGACGCTGTCGAAATTAAAGAGATCCCCTTCGTGATGGGGGTGCTCGGTGACTTCAGCGGCCAGCCGGAAGAACCGCTGCCTCGGATCCGGGAAAGACGCTTCGTCGAGGTCACTCCCGACAACTTCGACGGCGTCCTGGCCAGCATGAAACCGCGGGTGGCCTTCACCGTTGAGAACAAACTCAGCGACGACCCGAATGCCGGCAAGATTGGCGTGGACCTCAGGTTCTCCAGCATTGAAGACTTCGAGCCGGAGAAGGTCGCCCGCCAGGTGAATCCCCTCCGTGAGTTGCTCGAACTCCGGACCAAACTCAGCGATCTGCGAGGAACCCTCCAGGGCAACGAGAAACTGGAGAAACTGCTCCAGGATGTGCTCGGCAACTCGGAGAAGATGCAGCAGATAAAGGATGAGATGGACGGCGCTGAGGGAGGCGAATCTAATGGCTAAGTCGAAACCGGCAGCGGCAGCCGCTGCGCAGAATGTCACGGTGGAAAAGACCAGGCAACCAGGCCTTCTCGACCAGATTGTGGACCAGGGGCGCATGGCCCGCGATCCCGCGCAACGCCAGTGGGGGAAGTCCCTGGTGAGCGAGTTCGTCAACCAGATCCTACAGGGCGAAATGACTGTTTCGCATGATCTGGAGGCGATGATCAACCAGCGCATCTCTCAGATCGACCACCTGCTGTCGCTCCAGCTGAACGAGATCCTCCATCACGAGAAATTCCAGCAACTGGAGTCGACCTGGCGCGGATTGCGGTACCTGCTCGATCAATCAGAGACCGGGACCCAGCTGAAGATCAAGGTTCTCAATGTCGGCAAAAAGGAACTGCTGCGCGATCTGCAGCGCGTCCCCGAGTTCGACCAGAGTCAGGCGTTCAAGAAGGTGTACGAGCAGGAATTCGGAGTCTTCGGCGGTGAGCCGTTTGGCGCCCTGATCGGCGATTACTACTTCGGCCGCGGCCCTGAAGATATCGAACTGCTGGAACGGATGTCGCAGGTTGCCGCCGCGGCGCATGCGCCGTTCATCTCGGCGGCTTCGCCTGAACTCCTGAACCTCGAGGACTTCACTCAGCTCGACAACCCGCGCGATTTGGCCAAGGTGTTCGACACCACTGACTATGCGCGCTGGAAGGGCTTCCGGATGAACGAGGACTCGCGCTACATCTGCCTCACCATGCCGCGAGTGCTGATGCGCGTGCCCTACGGCCGCGAGACCAGGCCGGTGGATGAGTTCGCGTACGAAGAGAATGTCGACGGGCTGACACACGAGCGTTACCTCTGGGGCAATGCGGCCTACGCGCTGGGCTCCAAGATGACGCAGGCGTTCGCGCGCTACGGCTGGTGCGCGGCGATTCGCGGCGTGGAAGGTGGCGGACTGGTGGAAGGACTGCCGGTTCACACGTTCTCCACCGATGACGGCGACACCGTCATGAAGTGTCCCACTGAGACGATCATCACCGATCGGCGCGAGAAGGAATTGGCCGACCTGGGGTTTGCTCCGCTGGTTCACTGCAAGGGCACGGACTACGCGGCCTACTTCAGCGTCCAGACCTGCCAGAAGCCGAAGTTATACGACAAGCCGGAAGCCAACGCCAATGCACGGCTTTCCGCGCAGCTGCCGTACCTTATGGCGGTCAGCCGCTTTGCGCATTATCTGAAGTCGATGATGCGGGACAAGATTGGAAGCTTCACTTCGCGGGCCGAGTGCGAGATGTTCCTGGGCAACTGGATCGCGAACTATGTCACTTCGGACGATTCTGCCTCGGCAGCGGTTAAGTCCAAGTATCCGCTCCGTGAGGCGCGGGTGGAAGTGGCGGAGGTGCCCGGCAAGGCGGGTGCGTACAAGGCAGTAGCGTTCCTGAGGCCGCACTTCCAGCTGGACGAGCTAAGCGTTTCGCTCCGGCTGGTGGCTGATCTGCCTCAATCGGCGCGCAAGTAGACGGCGCGCTGGGCACACAGGGGAATCGAACAGGAGGAATGAACTATGTCTGCGATTTGGCATCTCAAGATTCCAAATATCGATGGCGAAAGCGAGATCCAGGGTTACCAAAACCAAATCCAGGTTCTTAGCTTTAGCTGGGGCGCCAGCAACACGGCGGGGGTCTATGGATCGGGCAGCAGCCATGGCGGCAGCCAGATTCAGGAATTTCAGTTCACGAAAAAAGTGGACTCGGGCAGCCCGAAGCTGTTTGCTCACTGCGCCAGCGGCAAGCACATCAAGGAAGCGGTGCTCACGGGCACACGGTCCGGGACAACCGGTGGCCGCGAAGAGTACATCAAGTACAACTTCTCTGACCTGATCATCTCTTCCATAAACTGGTCGGCTGGATCGGACCAGCCCTCGGAAAGCATCAGCTTCAATTTCGGCAGTATTAACGTCCAGTACTTCCAGATCGAGGGCGGCAAGAAGACCGACCAGGTCTTGGGTGGCTGGGACATCCAGCAGAATGTGGCGCAATAGGGGGCATGAGTCATGGCTGATACTCCTCATCTACTTCAGGTTGAAGGCATCAAGGGCGAGTGCAGGGAAACGAAGTACCTCACCTGGATCAACATCGAGTCGTTCTCCTGGGGCATTTCGAACGAAGTGACGACGAAGGGTACCGCGCGCAGCGCCGGTGTCCCCGACTTCGCCTCATTCACTGTCACCAAACCAACTGACAAGGCTAGCCCTAAGCTCTTCCTCGCCTGCTCCAGCGGTCAACACTTCAAATCGGCGAAAGTCGTCTTCCGGCGCATGGGCAAAGCGGTCACGGCCGGCCAACCCTCCTCTCTCGATGAGTTTTTCGAATGGACCTTTGGCGACGTGATGGTCAGCAGCTATCAGAACGGCGGGTCTGACCAGGCTTCGGCTAGTGAAAGCATCTCGTTTAGCGCTGCCTCGGTCTCAATGAACTACTTTGTGATGAAGAACGGCCAGCGCACCGGCGGTGTGATGGCGGGCTACGACATCCGCAAGATCACCGAGAGCGTAGGCACATAGGGTTTATGGGTGATAATGCGACAAGCTCGCTATGAACCCCCATCAACTGTTCAATGAAGGCAGGCTGACCGACGCGATCAACGCCGTGGTCAGCCTGCTTCGCGACAACCCCGGCAATGCACAGCAGCGGACATTTCTGTTCGAAATGCTGTGCTTTGCCGGAGAGTATGATCGCGCGGACAAACACCTGGATCTGCTCGCCGGAGGCACGCACGACCGTCAGATGGGTGCGATGCTGATGCGCGCCGCCGTCCAGACGGCTCGCACCCGCGACGACATGTTTGCCAACGGTGAGGTTGCACCCGCCGCCGAAGCTCCGCCGGTTTCCGGTGTCCTCAATGGCAAACCATTCCATTCCATCTCGGATGCCGATCCGCGGGTCGGACCCCGCATCGAGGTCTTCGCGGCCGGCAATTACCTGATGCTGCCCATGGCGCATCTCGCTGAACTCGACATGGAGCCGCCCAAACGGCTCAGAGACCTGCTTTGGGCGCCCGCGCATCTGCGCTGCGGCGCCAATTTCGGCGGCGGCCAGGATTTGGGCGATGTGATGCTTCCCGCACTCTCACCGCTCTCCAGCCGTCACTCGGATGATCTCGTTCGCCTGGGCCGCGTCTCCTCATGGGAGTCGGATGGCTCGACGGAAATGCTGTTCGGCCAGAAACTGCTGCTCGTGGATGGCGAGGAATTCCCGTTCCTGGAGATCCGTTCGCTCAAGATCGCCGCGCCTTCCGGAGAAGCAGATGCCGTTACGTGAGGACATCCTAAGTCCCATCCCGGGTGACAACCCAAGTGGTCAGGATATCCGCTACACCCCGCTCTTTGAACAGATCAAGGAGGCCCGCCGCGAAGAAGAGGCACTGGCCCTGGGCGTCTGGCAGCGGGTGCTCAAAACCGCCGACTGGCCTCTCGTCATCCGGCTGATCTCGGAAGCGCTGGCAAAGAAATCCAAAGACCTCCAGCTTGCGGTCTGGCTGACAGAAGCGCTGGTCCGGCGCGATGGCTTCACCGGACTACAGGAGGGCGTGAACCTGTGCAATTCCCTCCTCGCTGAATTCTGGGATACCCTCTATCCGGAGTTGGAGGATGGGGACTCCGAACTGCGTTCAGTGCCGCTGGCCTGGCTCTCCTCGAAGCTCGATACCCCGCTGCGTCAGGTTCCGCTCACTCCGCACGGGATCAGCGCCCTGCAGTTCACCGATTCCCTCCAGGTCCCCACCGAAGAGGAAGCCGGTGGGAGCTCGAACAAAGCGGACACCCGGCGCGAGGCCATTAACGAGGGGAAGACTACTCCGGAGGCGGTCGACGACGCTCTGCGCGCCACCCAGTCGGCCTTCTTCGAACAGAACACCGCGGTACTGGAAGCAGCCCGCGAGACGATCGATCAGTTAAATTTGATCTCGGACGAGCGCTTCGGCGAATTCTCGCCCAGCTTCGGCGGCCTGAAAGACTGTCTCGATCAGCTCATCAACGCGACTCGCATCCTGTCCCAACGCCGCGCCGGGCCCACTGCGACCGCACAACCAGTCCAGCGTGCCGAGCGCCAGCCGCAGGCCTGGGTTGAGGACGACAAACCCCTGTGGTCGCAGTCGCCGGCGGACGACGATACGCCGCTTTGGCAGACCACCGACTCAACTTCTTCCGGAGAAACGCAGCAAACAGAGTTTCAGGAAGAAACGCCGCTCTGGCAATCCTCGGTAGAGACTACGCCGGAGCCTGCTCATGTCTTCGAAGAGACCCCGCAGCAGCAGCTTTGGGGCCAGGACAACGGCCACTCCGGCGGCTTCCAGGCCCGTGAGCCCGCCGATGCCGTGGATTGCGCCGCGCGTCTGAATTCCATCGCGCAATGGCTGCGCAAGGCCAACCCGCGCAGTCCTGCGGCCTACTTGCTGCTGCGCGGCTTTCGCTGGGGTGAACTGCGAGCCCTGGGCCCCACGCTCGATCCCGAGTGGCTGGAGGCGCCGCCCACCGATATCCGGCAGCAGATGCGCCGCCTCGCCCAGGAAGAAGACTGGATCCAATTGCTGGAAGCCGGCGAGGAGGCCATGGCCCAGCCCTATGGGCGCGCCTGGCTCGACCTGCAGCGATACTCCCTCCTGGCCTGCGACGAACTGGGCGAGGAGTACGGTTTGGTAAGCCACTCGATCGTGGGGGCCTTGAGCTCGTTGCTGCAGGAATACCCAGACCTGCTGGAATCGACCCTTACTGACGATACGCCCACCGCCAACGCCGCCACCCGCCAAATGCTTCTGGCCAAGGGCTGCCTGCCCACAGCCAAGGGATCTGCGCGGCCGGCGCCGGCGATACCCGACCGCAACGACGACACGATGATCGAGGACGCCATCCGTCGGGGACGAATTGAGGTGGCGCTCGAGCTCGTGTCCCGCCGTATGGCCCTGGAAAACAGCGGCCGCGGCCGTTTCCAGAGAAGAATACAACTGGCGAGGATTCTGGTGGCGTCCGGACGACATACGGTCTCCTTGCCGCTCCTGCGCGAATTGTCGGCGGAAATCAGTCAGCGCGGGTTGTTCGATTGGGAGATGCCGGCGATCGTAGTGGAACCGCTGGTGCTGTTGCATCGCTGTCTCGAGCACGAACCGGAGGCGGCGGACGAGCGCAAGTCCGTTTACACCCTCATCTGCCGGCTGGATCCTGTCAAAGCATTTGAGTTGTCCTGACGCGGAGCTTGGGGACCATGGCGGAACGGCGGACTCGTCAAGAAATACTTCCCTCGCTCCTCGACCGGCTTACTGACGAGGAACCTCGCAACCGGTCTGAGGGCGAGGTGTCGCGCGGCCAGGCGTTGCGCGACCTGAAGGCCAGCCTGCGCCGCGACATCGAGTGGCTGCTGAACTCCCGCCGCCGCATCACGGAGATCCCTGCGGGTTCGGTCCAACTGCCCGAATCGCTCTTCAACTACGGACTGCCCGATCTCACCGGATACGCACTGAATACTGAGCGCGACCAGTCCGAACTGGTCAGCCTCATCGAGCAGGTCATCGCCACATTTGAACCCCGGCTCCGCACCGTCATCGTTTCCATGCAACCCATCACCGCCGCCGCCCGCATCATCCGCTTCCAGATTGAGGGGATTCTGCGTGTAGAGCCTGGCCCTGAGCGCATACAATTCGATACCCTACTGGAACTGACCAGCGGAACCTACAAAGTGGAGGGGGGGCCCGGTGCGCAGTGATCTGCTGAACTATTACGAACGCGAACTAGCCTACGTCCGTCAACTTGGCGCGGAGTTTGCCTCCAAGTATCCGAAGGTCGCCTCGCGCCTGCTACTGGAGCCAAACCGTTGTGAGGATCCCCACGTCGAGCGCCTCATCGAGGCCTTCTCATTCCTGGCCGCCCGCCTCCACCTCAAACTCGACGACGAATTTCCTGAGCTCACCCAGGCCCTGCTCGGTATCCTCTTTCCGCATTACATCCGGCCGCTGCCGTCGATGACAGTGGCCGAGTTCTCCCTCGACTCCGAACGCTCCGGATTAACCACGCGCACGGTCCTGCCGCGCGGTTCCGCTCTGTTTTCCCGCGCCACTGGCGGAGTCCGGCTCCAGTTCCGCACCGGATTCGACCTCGAGCTCTGGCCCATTCGCCTCGCCGCCGCCCAATGGGTGACACCCGAGCGATTGGCTCAGCCCATTCGCAGCACCGATGCCCCCGGCGCGCTCCGCATCGAACTCGCCTGCGGCCATGGCGCCTCGTTCTCCACCCTGCCGATTAACTCGCTCCGGTTCTTTCTCAATGCCGAAGCGAGCATTGTCTACCCGCTCTACGAGATGCTCGCCGGGCGCTGCCTGCGCATCATCGCCCGCGATCTCAATCCGCGCTCGCACAAAGCGCCGGTCGTGCTCCCTGCATCCTGCTTGCAGCCTTGTGGGTTCTCTCAGGAAGAGTCGCTGATCCCTTACCCGCGGCGCTCATTCGATGGGTACCGCCTGTTGCAGGAGTACTTCGCATTTCCCGAGAAGTTCCTCTTCTTGGAGTTGAAGGGGCTGGAGGTTCTGCGCGAGGCCGGATTTGGTGAGAATGTCGAACTGGTCTTCCTCTGCGGCGACTGCGAGCGGCCAGATTGGCTGCCCATGCTGCAACTCGGTGTCAGCGAACGAACATTGCGGCTTGGTTGTTGCACCCTCGTTAATCTCTTCCCGCACACAGCCGACCCGGTCACCCTCGACGGCACACGCTTTGAATATCCCGTGGTGCCGGATGCCCGCCGGCCCGATTCCTACGAGGTCTTCTCCATCGAATCCGTTGTCGGCACCAACCCCATTACCAGCGAAGTGTTCAACTTCGATCCTTTCTACTCCGTCCGCCACAGCCCAACCGGACGGCAGGGCGAGCTCTTCTGGCACGCCACTCGCCGCGACTCCAGCGTACGCATGGACGACAACACTGATCTGTGGCTGTCCACCGTCGATCTCGCCGGTCAACCACGCCGCCCCGATATTGACACGCTCACCGTCCGCTGCTTGTGCACGAACCGCGAGCTGCCTTCCCGCATGCCGTTTGGTGAGGATACTGGTGACTTCGAACTCGACGTCGCATCCACGGTCACCCGTGTGATCGCGCTGCGCAAACCCACCCCCACCATCCGTCCTTCGCTGGGCGGAGCGGTGCTCTGGCGGCTCCTTTCCCAGCTTTCCTTGAACTATCTTTCGCTGATCGAAGAGGGCCGGGACGCCCTCCAGGAGATCCTGCGTCTCTACACTCCACCGGCCGGATTCGGAGAGCGCCAGGTGGAGGGGCTCTCCACCCTCACCAGCCGCCGGCACTTCGCCCGCGTGATGGGCGACTATGGCATCTCGTTTGTACGGGGCATGAAAGTCCAGGTCGAACTCGACGAAGAGTGCTTCGTCGGAGCCAGTGCTTATCTTTTTTCCAGTGTCCTCGATCGTTTCCTCGGACTTTATGTCAACATGAATGGGTTCAGCCAGCTCGAAGTGTGGAGCCGGCAGCGTAAGGAGATCCTGAAGCAATGGCCCGCAAGGTCAGGCTACGGAATCCTGCTCTAAAGCAGCGGGCGGCTGGGGGCGCGCCGGATGTGCCGCCGACCCCGCACGTCCAGTCGCAGACCAATGTTTCCCCTGGTCCCGCCGAGCCCAAGACTGTGCTGCCTCAACACCTCCTCGATCGCCCCCAGGACTACCGGTTTTTCCAGGCTGCCCGGCTGCTGCAACTGCTCCAGCCCGAGCGTGCATCCATCGGCCGGTTTGAAGACCCGTCACGGGAAGCCGTTCGGTTCTCCGCTCATCAGACGCTCGGCTACCCGGCGAGTGAGATCCAGTCGCTTGAGGTCCCTGATTCCGGTACGCCCAAAATGAGCGTCAACTTCCTGGGGGTCACCGGACCCGTGGGCGAGTTGCCCGTCACCTACACGGCTTACGTCACTGAACGCCTCCGCGCTGGTGACAAGACCGCGGCCGAGTTCTTCGACCTGTTCAACCACCGGCTCACGTCGCTCTTCTACCGCAGCTGGGAGAAGTACCACTTCCAGGTGCCCTATGAGCGAGGGGAAGATTCCGGCCTCAGCGACACCCTGCTCCACTTCGTCGGCCTTGGAACCCCAAAACTACAAAACCGCCAGGACATCCCCGACGAAGCCCTCAAGTTCTATGCCGGCCTGCTGTCCCAGCAGCCTCGCTCCGCCATCGCCATGCAGCAGATCCTGACAGACTATTTCGACGTCCCCGTCGAAGTGGTTCAATTCGTCGGTTCGTGGCGCAAGCTGGATCCGGGCAGCCTGTGCCTCCTCGACGACGACCCTGACGCTGTACCCGCCGCCCGCCTTGGACAGGGCGCCGTTGCCGGTGACGAGGTCTGGGATCAGCAGTCCACCATGCGGCTCCGCATCGGCCCGCTCACGCTCGACCGCTATCGTGAGTTCCTGCCCGATGGTGTCGCCTTCCCCGCGCTCCGGGCCCTCGCCCGTTTTATCAGCCGGGATGAGTATGATTTCGAAGTGCAGCTCGTTTTAAAGCGCGAAGAGGCCCCTGGCTGCCTGTTAGGAGCCGAGGGAGAGGACGCGCCCCAGCTCAGTTGGTTGAGCTGGATCAAATCAAAGCCAATGGATCGGGACCCTGACGACACGGTCTACCGGTTATGGGAGGTTGCTTAACAGATGGCCGCTAATCTCAAGTCGCTTGTCAGCAAGCTAAATGACACCGCCCGACAGACCCTGGAATCCGCCGCCGGACTCTGCGTGGCGCGTACTCACTACAACGTCGAAATCGAGCACTTCCTGCTTCGGCTTCTCGAAAACTCAGACGGCGACAGCAGCCGCATCTTTCACCACTTCGGGCTCGACCCATCCCGCCTCGACGCGGAACTGAATAAGGCCCTCGACCGCTTTAAGCGCGGCAACGGACGCACGCCTGCCTTCAGCGAGTCGCTGATTCAGATGTTCAGCGACGGTTGGACGCTCGGCTCCCTGGAATACAACGCGTCATCGATCCGCACCGGCTTCACGGTCCTTGCGCTCACGCAGAACGATGCCCTGTGGCGGATGGCCCGTGAATCCAGCCGCGAGTTGGGCCGCATCCAGCCCGAGCAGCTGAAAAGCGAACTCATGGGCATCATCGCCGGTTCCATCGAGGACGGCGAAGGGGATGAGGCGCTCGAAGAAGGAGCAACACCAGCCCCGGCGCGCAAGACCGGCGGCAAAACTCCGAACCTCGATCAATTCACCGTCAACCTGACGGAGCACGCCAAGGCTGGCAAGATCGACTCCGTTCTCGGCCGCGACACCGAGATCCGCCAGTTGGTCGATATCCTGATGCGCCGCCGGCAGAACAACCCCATCCTTACCGGTGAAGCCGGCGTCGGCAAGACGGCCGTCGTCGAAGGCTTTGCCACCCGCGTGGCCAATGGGGATGTGCCCCCGGCGCTCCGCAATGTTACGGTCCGCACGCTCGACTTGGCTTTGCTTCAGGCCGGCGCGGGCGTCAAAGGTGAGTTTGAGAACCGCTTGAAGGGCCTCATCGAAGAGGTGAAGTCCTCCGCGACGCCCATCATCCTGTTCATCGACGAAGCCCACACCATGATCGGCGCCGGCGGCCAGGCTGGCCAGAACGACGCCGCCAACCTGCTGAAGCCCGCCCTCGCCCGCGGTGAACTGCGCACCATCGCCGCCACCACCTGGTCGGAGTACAAGAAGTACTTCGAAAAGGACCCGGCCCTGGCCCGCCGCTTCCAGGTCGTCAAGGTGGAAGAGCCCACTGAAGATGTCTGCTGCACCATGCTGCGCGGCATCGTCACCTCGCTCGAGAGGCACCACAATGTACGCATCCTCGACGAAGCGGTGAATTCGGCGGTTCGCCTCTCCCATCGTTATCTGGCTGGCCGCCAGTTGCCCGACAAGGCCGTCAGCATTCTCGATACCGCCTGCGCCCGCCTGGCCCTGGGGCAGAACTCCACCCCTCCGGCCATCGAGGACGCTACTCGCGAACTCGACGATCTCGCCGTACAGCAGCGTGTCCTCGACCGTGAAGTGGCTGTTGGCGCCGATCACTCCGAACGCCTCGCTAAGATTGCCGAACGCAAACAGAAGGTCGAAGCGGAACTGGCCACCCTGCAGGAGCGCTGGACCAAGGAGAGCGGCCTCGTTCTCAAGGTCCGCGAACTCCGCCAGGCCATCGAAACCGCCACGCCCGGGGCCGATGTCTCCGCCCAGCGTGCCGAACTCGACAAACTGTCCGCCGAAGTAGCCGCACTCCAGGGCGAGACTCCGCTCACCCGCGCCTGCGTCGATGCCCAGATCGTCAGCGAAGTGCTGGCCGCCTGGACTGGCATCCCCGTGGGCAAGATGCTCAAGGACGAGATCCAGACCACTTTGAACCTTGCCAGCCTCATGGGCCAGCGGGTCATCGGCCAGGACACCGCCCTCGATGTCATCGCCCAGCGCCTGCTGACTTCCAAGGCGTCCATGGACGACCCCAACCGCCCCATCGGCGTCTTCATGCTCATTGGGCCCAGCGGCGTCGGCAAGACCGAAACCGCGCTCGCCCTGGCCGACCTGTTCTATGGCGGTGAGAAGAGCCTCATCACCATCAACATGTCGGAGTTCCAGGAATCGCATACAGTGTCCACCCTGAAGGGCTCGCCGCCCGGCTACGTGGGCTACGGCGAGGGCGGCGTGCTCACGGAAGCTGTCCGCCGCCGGCCTTACTCCGTCGTCCTGCTGGACGAAGTGGAGAAGGCGCACCCCGATGTGCTCGAACTCTTCTACCAGGTGTTCGACAAGGGGCACATGGAAGATGGCGAAGGTCGCGAAATCGACTTCAAGAACACCATCATCCTGCTCACCTCCAACGCCTGCACCGATACGCTGATGAAGCTTGTCGCCGATCCGGAAACCGCGCCTTCGCCCACCGGGCTCATCAAGGCCATGAAGCCGGAACTCGACAAGATCTTCAAACCGGCGTTCCTGGGCCGCATGGGCCTCATCCCTTACTTCCCGGTTCGCGACGAAGCGCTGAAGTCCATCATCCGGCTCAAGGTCGGCAAGGTGCAGAAGCGCATCCTCGAGAATCATCGCATCCCGCTCTCCTACGACGAAGCCGTGGTGGACGAGATCGCCAATCGCTGTACTGAAGTCGAAAGCGGCGCCCGCAACATCGACAACATTCTCGGCAATACTGTATTGCCCGAGATCTCGCGGGTCCTGCTGACTGAGTTTGCGGAAGGCCGCCGGCCCGCTGCCTTCCAGATCGCCGTGGGCGAAGGTGGGCAGTTCGTTTACACTTCAACGCCCGGTTAAACCAAGCCGGGTGCGCGGAGGCACTGTGTATGGGGGATCTGAAGCAGGCGAATCGGTTTCTTCAACTGGAAACGCCTCTCGGGGAAGACCGGCTGCTGCTCAAGTCGTTCGAGGGGACCGAGGAAATGTCCGGGCTGTTTCGCTATCAGCTCGAGATGGTTTCCGAGGAAAATGACCTCGATCTCGATCAACTTGTCGGCAAGCCGGTCAGCTTCGGTGTGCGTCTTCGGGAAAAGAAGGAATTCCGTTGGTGGAATGGGGTTGTCAGCAAGGCTTGGCATCATCCGGATGAGGACCGGTTGGTGCACTACGGCGCGGAAGTCGTGCCCTGGTTGTGGTTCCTCACCCGTTCCACCGACTGCTTCATCCGCCAAAAGATCGAGGTGAAAGAGGTCCTCAAGGATGTCTTCCGCCGCTTTGGGTTCAATCAGTATTCTGACCAGGTCAAACGGCCGCACACGCCGTGGCCCTATCTCACTCAATATCGCGAGACTCATTTTTCCTTTCTCAGCCGCCTCATGGAGGAAGAAGGAATCTACTACTTCTTCCAGCATGAGAAGGGCAAACATACCCTGGTGTTCACCGACGACAACGGTGTGCACCAGCCTTGTCCCCATCAGGCGCGGATGAAGTTCCAGACGAACCGCGGACCCGGTACTTTCCATGCCGAAGACTCCATCTACCATTGGGAGTTTCACAGTCAGTTCGAGTCCGGAAAGTACTCGCATGCGGAATGGAATTTTCTCACCCCGGAGATCAGGCTGACTTCCGAGGTCCCCGCCAAAACCAAGAAGGCAGCGGTCAAACAGTACGAAATTTACGACTACCCGGGCGAGTACGAGGAACGTCCCGAGGGCGACAGTTGGGCCACGACGCGCATGGAAGAGCAGGAGCTTGACGACGAGTTTTGCCGAGGCTCCGGCGACAGCCGGGCGCTTTCTCCCGGCTTCAAGTTCGATCTGTACGGGCACGATCGCAAAGATCAGAACCGGCAGTACGTTGTCACGGAAATCAAGCACACCGCCGAGGAAGGCAGCTTCTTCGCCGGTGACTTGAGCGGTCCGGGCCGCTATACCAATTCTTTCAAATGCATCCCGGCCACCGTGCAGTACCGTCCGAAGCGGAAGACCCCCAAGCACATCATGCGTGGCGTCCAGACCGCCATCGTCGTGGGCCCCAAGCCCGAAGAGATCCACACGGACGACCATGGGCAGGTCAAAGTCCAGTTCCATTGGGATCGGGAGAAGAACAAGAAGGACGAAGACCGCTCGTGTTTCATGCGCGTCGCCCAGCCCTGGGCCGGCAAGAACTGGGGCGCGATGTTCCTGCCTCGTGTTGGCCAGGAAGTGCTTGTCGATTTCCTCGAGGGCGACCCCGACCGGCCCATCGTCGTTGGCCGGGTCTACAATGCGACCCAGAAGCCGCCGTGGGAACTGCCCAAGAACAAGAACTGGAGCGGCATCAAAACCCGCTCTACGCGCGAAGGCTCGGCCGACAACTATAACGAGCTGCGATTCGACGACACAAAAGGCAAGGAAGAGTTCCTGCTACACGCCGAACGCGACATGACCATCACCGTCGAACACGATACCAACGAGCACGTCGAACACAATCGCTATCTCACCGTGGATGGCATTCAAAGCGAGCAGGTCAAAAAGGATCTCCACTCCGATGTGGAGGGTGAACGGCGGGAGCAGGTGGGCAAGAACCTCTCGCTCAACGTGGGCGGACAGGCACATCAGAAGGCTGCCCTGTTGTATACCCTCGAATCCGGCGGCGAAATCCATCTGAAGGCCAAAGGCCGCATCGTTCTCGACGCAGGCGCCGGGATCACCTTCCTGGGCCAGGGCGGCTCCTCCTACATCGATGTCACCGCCGCGGGCATCGTCATCCAGGGTCCCATGGTCTACTTGAATTGCGGTTTGCCGAACGCCGGCATGGGCATCCCCTCCCTGCCCGAACTGCCCATCAAGCCCGGCGACCTCCTGCAGGGAGGCCTCACTGGACTCACCGGTCCCCTCGCCGGCGCTGCCTCCGGAGCCCTCGGTGGCCCGCTGGGTGGCGTTGCCGCCGGAGCTTCAGGGGCACTCGCGTCGGCAGCCTCGCAAGTGGGTGCCTCCCTCGGTGGCGCGATGGCAGGCGTAGCTGGCGGTCTCACCTCTTCGCTTGGACCAGCCGCCGTCGCTGGCAGTGCCTCCGGCATTCTCGCCGGAGCTGCCGCACAGGCGGGAGTCTCGCTCGGACCAGCCACGGCTGGCCTCGCCGAGGGGGTATCACAATCGGTTGCCGGCCAGTTGGGGCAACCGGCGGCAGGCTTCACTTCCTTAGGCGGCTTAGCCGCAAAAGCGCAGGAAGCCGTGGGGCAGGTAGCCGGCCAGGCCCAGCAGGTGGCTGGGCAACTCGCCGGTGAGGCTCAGAGAGCATTTGCGGAAATTTCCGGCCCGGTCCAGCATGGGCTCGGACAGTTTGTTGACCAGGCCCGGCAGGCCGTGTCCCAGCTTGCAGGGCAGGCCCAACAGGCGTTGGGGCAAGCCATTGGTCAGGCCGCCCCCGCGGCCGGGCTGTCTTCGGAAAAACCCCCGCCTTCAGGTGGTGCTGCCGCCGGCAGTGCCGCGGGACAGGCGGCCGGTCTGTCTTCTCCTGGGTCGACCGCCCCGGCCGGCCCACCCGCTCCCCCGGCCACATCCATCAGCGGTGGTGAAGTCTTCCTGCCCGCGGTGGAACAACCCGTCGCTCGCCCGGACCCCAGGCCGCGAGCCGCCTCCAAGGAGGACGAAGAGCCGCCGCGATAAAGACCCTTCGATGACGGCCTGGTGATTTGCCAATCGTGCGCAACCCGAACCGCAGGCCGTTCGTCCGACAATTTGGCATCTCCAGCCGCCGGGATTGCGGCTCCGCGCCACGTTTGCGAGGTGGAAACCCTAGATTTTACGCTGTAGATTGATATAGTACTCTGACTGAATTCGTAATCTGAAGGAGAGATGCAATGCATCCCCCGGTGTCCGGCCGCTCCCGCTACGAGCTGCGGGAAGTCCTCGGACGTGGCGGCATGGGCGTTGTCTACAAAGCGTACGACACGCTCATGCACCGCGAGGTGGCCCTAAAAACCATTCTCGACGTTCAGAGCAAAGCGGCTCTGGACCTGTTCTACCGCGAGTGGGGCCTCCAGGCCTCCATTACGCATCCGAACATTGCCGAGATCTACGACATCGGTGAGATGCAGCATGAGGGCGCGGTGCGGCCCTACTTCGTCATGCCGCTCCTGCCCGGCACCACCCTCACGGAGCTCATCCGGACTTCCAGCGCCCGGCTCACCATCGATCGTGCCCTCGGCATCCTCACTCAGGTCTGCCGCGGCCTCCAGGCTGCCCACGACCGTGGCCTGATCCACCGCGACCTTAAGCCCAGCAACGTCTTCGTCCTCGAGGATGATTCGGTGCGGATCATCGACTTCGGCATCGCTCACGTTGAGACTTCCGCCCAGACCAGCGTACGCGGAACCCTGGCCTACATGGCGCCGGAATTGCTCCAGATGAAGCCCGCCAGCGTCGCCAGCGACATCTTCGCCCTCGGTGTTCTCAGTTACGAATCGCTCACCCGCCGCCGCCCGTTTGAAGGCAACAGCGACGCGGAACTCTCCCGCGCCATTCTTTACAGTAGTCCGCCACCCATCTCGGAACTCGTCCAGGGTGTGCCGCTGAACGTCTCCCGCACCATCCACAAAGCGATGGCCAAACAGCCCTGGCACCGCTATGCCAGTGCCCGCGAATTCGGCGAGACGCTCACCAAGGCCCAGCGCGGGGAGCCCATCGATTTCTTCGATTCAGCCAAGGTCCTGCCGCGCGTCGAGCGCGCTTCCCGCGCCTTCGAACGCGGCGAATACCAGGTCGCCACCGAAATCCTCAACGAACTGGAGTGCGAAGGTCACATCGAGCAGGAGATCCTCCTCCTGCGCCGGCAGGTGGAACAAACCCAACGCCAATTGACCGTCCGGGGCTTCCTGGAAAGTGCCCGCCGCTTCGCCGAGGAGGAAGAGTTCGCCCTTTCTCTGCGGAAAGTGCAGGAGGCGCTTGACCTCGATCCCGAAAACACGGACGCTCAGGCGCTCCGCAATGAGGTCGAGAAGCAGCGCCGCGCCCGGAAGATTGAAGAATGGGCCGCGCTGGCCAAGAAGCACCTCGAGAACAATGCCTTCACCCACGCCCGCACCGCCCTCCAAAGCCTGCTGGAACTTCGACCAAACGAACCCAACGCCCTGGCCCTGCTGGCCGAGATCCAGCGCAAGGAGCAGGAGTTTGAGAAAGTCCGCCAGGAAAAGAGCAGGTTGGTCGCCAGCGCACGCGACGCTTGGCAGCGCGGCGAAGTCACCAGCGCCCTGACAAACCTGGAGAAGTGGGTCAACCTCGACGGCCAGGCGCCCGAAACCGACGCCGAGCGCATGCTCGCCCTGCAGAACTTCTACAAACAGGTGCGAGGCGAGCACGAAGCACTCAAGAACTCCTACGATAAAGCCCGCCATCTGCTCTCGGAAGGCGACCATGCCGGATCGCTCGCCATCTGCAACCAGTACCTGGCCAAGTATCCCGGCCACGCCCTGTTTCAGGCTCTCAAGTTCGACGTGGAAGAGCGCCAGAGGCAGAATCTCTCCGCCTACATCGCGGAGACCGATCGCCGCGTCGACAATGAGGCCGATCTCGACCGCCGCGTCGCCGTTCTCGAAGAAGCCCTCCGCCAGCATCCCGGCGAAAGCCACTTTGAACGCGCCCTCAAACTGACCCGGGACAAGCGTGACCTCGTTTCCAGCGTCGCCTCGCGGGCCCGCCTCCATGAGGACGAAGGAAGATTCGGCGAAGCTCTCGACCAGTGGGAGGTATTGCGGGCAATCCATGCCTCGTTCCCCGGTCTGGAGTATGAGATTGACCGCGTTCAGAAGCGCCGCGACTCGCAGGCCCTGGTCGATGCCCGCTCCGGCTGGATTCGACAGATCGACCGCCACATCGAGGCGCGGGACTTCCCCAAAGCGGCCGCCTCCGCCTCCCAGGCGCTCGCCGAGTTCCCGGGCGATCAGGAACTCATTGAACTCCGCAAAATGGCGGATGAGAAACATGCCCAGGTCGGCCTCGCGGTCTCATTGCTGGAACAGGGCAGGGCAGCGGCCGCCGAAGGGCAGCCGGAAGCAGCGCTGGATCTGCTGCGGCGGGCGTACCAGACCGATCGTGACAACCCCATGATCCGGTCCGCATTAGTCAATTCCCTGGCTTTGCGAGCCAAGAACGTGGCCGACACGGACCCCGGCAGCGCCGACGAACTCGTCGGGCAGATTCTGCAGATCGATCCCGGCCACACGATCGGACTGAACCTGCGCGCGTTACGCGCCGACAAGAAGAAGGAAGAGTTCATCGGTTGGTGCACCGCCCAGGCTCGCAAGCTCCAGGCGGCGGGCGACCTCGAAGGCGCCATTGTTATCGTGCAGGAGGGCTTGTCGAAGTATCCGAATGACGCCCGCCTGAATCAGCTCTACACCACGCTCGACCGCACACAAAGCGGCGTCCGCAAAGTACCCCAACCGCCGCCGCTGCCCGCACCGCCGCCTCCGGCCGCCTCAACCCCGGGCCCGCCGCCGTCCATCGTGCCGCCCAAACCGGCGCAGCCGCCAATTGTTCCCCAGCCGCCCACCCGCGTGCCCACCGTGGCGCCCCCGGTCATACCGCCGCCACCCGGCCCCATTGGCAACGTGCCCCCGCATCAGCCGGTGCAGCCTCCTCCCCTCGTCGTGCCACAGCCCCCTGCACCGCTACCCGTACCGCCTCAAACCTCAGTCAAGGTACCGCCGCCGCCCGCACCTTCCCCCGTGCCGGGGGTTCCCCCGGTTGTCCCTGTAACGGAGCGCCCCTCCGCCAGTAAGCCCATTGTCCCGGGCGTGCCCGGCATGGCGCCGCCGGCTGCCATGCCCCCCGCATCGCCCCCGCCTGTACTCGTATCCCAGGCTCCGCCGCCACCGCCAGCTAAGCCGTCCTCACTAGCGACCCTCGTCAATGGTTCAAAGGCCATACGCTACGGCTTGGTTGGCGCCGCCGCCCTCATTCTCATCGCCAGCGTTTTTGCCATCTTCAAGAAAGCGCAGCCCGTGGGGCCCGTGTTGGTGAAGGTGGAAGTCCGTACCACGCCGCAGGGCGCCAGAATCGCCATCAGTGACAAGGATCGCGGGGTCTCCAACCTCAAGCTGGATCTGTCGCCCGGCGAATACCGCGCAGCCGCTGAACTGGAAGGCTACCAGCCCACATTCAGTACTTTTACCGTCCGTCCTGGCGCGCCAATCGTCGTTGACTTGACACTGCAGCCATGGAAACCCGCTGTCCGCGTTGTGAGTGAAGCGGAGGTCACCCAGGCCACTCTTTCCGGGCAGACCATGAACCCCGGCGCACCCGGCGAGTTTGCGGTCGATTCTCTGGGAGAAGGCTCTTATCAGTTGCGAATCGTATCGCCTAAGGGCGAAGTCAGCGCAGGCATCCAGCTCTCGCCTCGCTCCGTGGCCACCCTGGCTGGGCCCATTCAGGTGAAGGATCTGGGTCTGATGCTGGTGAATCAGTACCTTGACCGAGTCGTCATCTACTACAGCGATGCCACCAGCAAGGTCAGCCTGGATGGTCAACCGGCTCAACCGGTGCCGGTGGATGGACTTTCGATCACTGGCGTTAAGCCCGGAGCCCACACGGTCAACGTCGAAGTCGGAGCCACCACTCGAACTCTGACGTTCACGATGGCGCAAACCCCAATCGTTCAGGCCTTTGTTCTCGGCAAGGCCGAGGCAGACATGGGTACGATTCTGGTGAAGGCGGGCGAAGATAACGTCAATGTCACCATCAACGGCTACCCGCACTACCTGAAGACCCGCCAGGGGCAGGTTCGCCTGGTCAGTATCAAACCCGGAAGTTACAAACTGGCCATCTCGAAAGACGGATTCGAAGTGCCGCCCCCTCAGAATGTGGAGGTCAAGAAGGGCGAAGAGGCCGTCGTCGAATTCAAGATGAAGCAGATCGCCCGCCTGGCCACAGTCAAGATTCAGGGATCCCCGGGCGCCCAGCTTTTCATTGATGGCCAAGCCGCCGGTTCCCTGGCCCCGGATGGCAGTTTTTCCGTGGACGTGGCGCCGGGCAACCATAGCTTTGAATTGCACCGTGGCGCTGCCAAGTCCAAACCCGTCAGCCGGGATTTCAAATCTGGTGAAACTGTACAGGTTACCGTGGAACTGCCTGCACAGCAGGTCAATGGAACCGTCCGTTTCGACATCACCCCCTCCGACGCCGCGCTGACCATCCGCCGCGCGAACGAACCCGAATCGCAGGCTCGTCCCGTGACCCAGAATCCCCTGTCGCTGCCGGAAGGCTCCTACATCGTTTTCGCATCTTCACCCAGGCACACGTCCTCGGTTGTGAACCTCAACGTACAGAACGGCGTGAGCCAGACGCTGACCCTAGCCCTGCGTACGCTGGAAGACCGCCAACCCAAGAAACCGGCCGAAACCCATGGATTGGGTGACTTCGACGATCCCAATGGCTGGTCCAATGACGGGGAGTGGAATGTCCGCAAAGGCGGCAAGAATGTAACTTACCGTCTCCCGAACACGGCTGGAGTGTTCCAGTTCCAGATCCAGCAGCGCAAGGGCAAGCGTCTGCAATGGTTCCTGCACTACACCGACGCCCGCAACCACGTCCTCTTCCGCCTGGACAAAACCAGCTTCTCGCGCGTCCTTGTGGCGAACGGCAAATCCACCGATCAAACCCGGATCGAGCATCACATTCAGGACACAGGGATCTTTGAAGTTCGCATTACGGTCGATTCCGACCGCATTGTCCACGAGCTAAAGAACGGCGATCGCTGGGTGGTGGTGGACTCTTATAATGACAAAGCGTCTGACCTGGCGGCGGGTAAGTTTGGATTCTACGTGCCGGAGAGTCTCATCCCCGGTCATGACGAATATGCGGTGAAGAAATTCACCATGGTCACCAAGGCCCGCTGAGTAGTCGCTCAGTCGGTGCCGCACGACGCAGGGAAGATCAGGCAAAGCAGGCGCCGGGCCACGGGCATCCGCCTGGCCTTCCCGGCTCGGGCCCGTGTCTCGCTGTCCTGGATCTGTGCGCCGCTCTCTCTCATCCGGTTCAATAACTTGCGGCCCACGTCATCCACTTCCGTGATTCCGCTGATGTCCACAACCAGATCTTTCTTGCCCAGTATCGACTGCGCTGTCAGCCAGCTACACTCCAACTGGCGGGCCGACCGTTCATCCAGATGGCCTCGTAATTGGAATCGAAAACAGGCGCGTTCGTCGTGTTGATAGATCGTCAGCGCTTCCATGGCTTACAGATTTAGACGCGTTCACCTTCAGGGACGTTGCAATTCGTCTGCGAATCGTCAGACGGGCATTCTCTATCGAACCAGTGGGCTTTGGTGGGTCGAGTGGCTTCTATTCCAGCGGGCTGTCCAGCTCTTCGCTGGCGCTTGCCGCCAGCACTGGTCGCTGCCTCCGCTTCCAGTGGGAGCTGAATCCCTGGTAAGCGAGATAGTACAGATTGCCGCGGATGATGGCGTGGCGATTCTCCAGGATGAACCGGCGCAACAGCCGTGCTGAGGGCCGGATTCGCTCAGCCGGAACCTGGGATGCGGCCGTCAGGCCCACCGTGGGGGTGCAGGTTTTAAGCCGCACAACCGCCATCCGCCCGTCCGTGGAAATCCGGCCATATGGTTCGTCCGAGAAGTCCGGCCGCTCCACCAGGTCTTCGTCCTCCACGCAGCCGGCGAAGTTCAGATCCTCCACCACTTTGCGCCGCTCTTTGTCAATATAGGGGTCGATGCGGTGAGTGTAGGACATGCCGGCGGCCCGCACCTGGATTCCCGTATCGTGCGTGGCGGCGGCCACCCACACTTCGCGGCCCTCAAAGGGTTCCGGCTGCTTCCACACCCGGATATGATGGCGCTTGGCGATGGTATTGAGCGACCGCTGGAAAACGAGGTCCGGCGGACGCCCCTGCAACTGCAACAGCGATACAGGTGCTGTGGGGTACTTGTCCTGCGTGGTCATTGCCTTATAGGCCCGCAGCACCGTTTGCGGAGCCATCGTGTCGGCGGTATGCCAGCCTGACTTCTCAAAAGCCTGCTCCAGGTCCTCGCGAGATCCGATAAACAGCAGATTCGTAATATCCGCCGACTTGCCGCTGGTCCCCCGCGTCGTCAGCAACGGCTGCGCTGCCGCCAGGGAGACCAGTTCAGCCGGAGGCCTCGGCAACAGCGACGCCGGAACCGCGGGCATGGGCTGGAATCTATTCCTTGTCGTCAAGACCAGGTCGGAGCCCGCCGGCAGGTGGATTTCCGGCTCCGGAAAACGCACCAGCAGCATCCGCAGGGCCGCGATGCCGGGCGCCATGGCGGGGTGAAAGTTGGATTGGAGCCAAGTGAAATGGGCGATTCCAGAAAACCCGATGGAGGCCCGGCCGAACATCGTCAGGTCCGGGCGGCGCCACATGCCCAGCAGCAGGCCGGGCGGCCCGCTGGTCGCCAGAATCCCCTTGATGCGGCCGTTTTCCAAAACCTGCTCACGGGCGTTGTCCACCTCAGTCAGGCGCGCGGAGAAGGCCTGCTTCTCCCCGCCTGGCGGCTGCCACTGTAGAAATTCCAGTTGCATGGACGCCCGCTCATGGATGAAGCCGCGCCCCACCTTCGTCGTCTTCGCAACACGCCCAAACACGATACTGTTGCGAGGCATCAGCATCCGCCCGTCCTGCTCTACCGGAGCCACCACGATGGCCTGGAACTCATCTCCCGGTTTGGAAGAGAAACTGGACAGGGGCGAAAGAAGCCGGACTGTCACCACAGTACCCGAATTTGTAGGAAGGGTATTGAATGCGCCCGCAGTCGCCAGTTCCGGCGTCAGCAGCAACACCCAGACCAGAACAGCGGCGGCCCTACAGGCCAGGAACGTGAATATACTAATCACGGCTGATTCTCCGGCTGATGCCAATCGCAATCATTGTCAGGACAATGCTGGCGGCGCCGTCCACCGCGTAGTGGTAGCGCCCGTACACGGTGGCGGTAGTAATGAGGACCGCCAGGATCAATAGAAACCGGCTCAGCCAGGGCTTTTCCGGCAGCGCATAGCGCATGCTCAAGGCGCACGAAAAGGCCGTCGCCACATGGCCGCTGGGGAAAACGCCGGTGCGAATGTCGCCCCAGGAAAGGACCCATAGATTGAACCGCCGGAAAACCGTATCGACGGCGGGCAAGTCCATGTTTGGGAATTCAATGCGAGGAGAAGCCGACGGGAAGAATGGCAGCAGGGCGTAGACCAGCAGCGTGCTGAGCAGATAGGGGAAGAGGAATTCGTCCACACGCCGCCGCTGGCGATATAGGTAGAGCGCGGCGATCGACAATGGAGGAATTGAGTAGAGCAGGGAGTATGCGAGCTCCAACAAGGAGGGAATCACCCGTCCCTGGCTCTCGATCAGGCTTCGCAGTGACCAGCCATACAATACTGTTCTGTCCCACGTCAGCCAACTGGATTCCAAGCCACGCAAAGTGTGGGACGAGGTGAACCAGTCCATCTGCCAGTAAGCCAGCAGGACCAACGGAGCCGGGGCCCAATCCCGGGCGATATCGGCCGCTTTTCGCCCGCTCGAAGCGGCTGCGTAACCCAATGCCAGCACGATGACAGGCGCCGCATACGAAACGAACCGCCGGGCCGGAGTCAATTCGAAACGGGTGGCGAGCACCGCGGTGTAGAGGAAGAACAGGACTAGCAGCCATTCCGTGGGACGAATGGACGCAAGCATGTCGCTCCAGATGCCTGGAGCGGCGTTAGCTCCGCCCGATTCTGAGAGGCTGCGCCGGCCGGCCTCGTTCATCCCAATTTCTGGTTGCATCGCCGAACTGCTTGGCTCTTGCCCATGCTCAACAGCCCTTAACCCGTTACGAGGTTGGGGAACAGACTATTCAGCGTACTCTATCAGAGCGCATGCCCCAATGGGGTAGTTTTTCGCTCCCCTTAGTCAAATTTAACG
This sequence comes from Paludibaculum fermentans, assembly GCF_051172195.1. Lineage (GTDB taxonomy): Bacteria > Acidobacteriota > Terriglobia > Bryobacterales > Bryobacteraceae > Paludibaculum > Paludibaculum fermentans_A. Next base: position 37,926 of record NZ_JBPJAQ010000005.1, on the reverse strand, counting down.
ATGTCCAGTACTGGCTGGTACTCCTCCTGAACGCTGTTCTTCGTCCCTGTTTTCAGGGGTACACCTGTCAACAGATGGCCTCCTTTGGACGCACTTAGGCCATTCCGTTCGGGCGTCCCGGGTCCGGATTGCTGTATTGTTGGAATAAGGCGATGCGCCTCCAATCGAGACACGCGCCGCCCTCCCCGAATTGAGCACAGCGAATGCCGAGAAACCTTGAAGAAGTTGCCAAACTGGCAGGGGTCTCCACCTCCACCGTCTCCCGAGTGCTGAACAACGTCAGTGTGGTGAAAACATCCACCCGCACGCGCGTCCTGAAGGCGGTGGCGCAGCTCAACTATCATCCGAATCTCCATGCCCGCACGCTGGCCGGCGGCAAAAGCCGCACCATCGGCATGATCGCCTCCAACATGGAGAATCCCTTTTTCTTCGACGTGTTCAAGGCGTTGGAAGCGAGCGCTCAAGCCAGTGGATATGAAGTCGTGGTGGCCAATACCGATTACGATCCCGAGCACCTCGTGAGCAGTATTCGCCTGATGATCGGCCGCCGCGTGGCGGGCCTCGCCGTCATCGTCTCCGAAATGGATCAGGAACTGATTCAGGAATTGGCCCAGTCGCAGATTCCCTGCGTGTTCTATGACGTTGGTTCCGCGCGCCGCAACATCACCAACATTCGAGTGGACTACCGCAAAGGCGTCGAACGCATCGTCGAGTACTTGTACGATTTGGGCCATCGAAGCCTGGCCTTCGTCGGCCACCACTCGGGTCTGGGGCCCACCAGCGAACGCGAAAAGGCTTTCGTCGCTTCGGTTTCCCGCCACGGCAACGATGTCGAATGGCGTACTGTGGTCGACCGCGACGGTTTGGATGGCGGGCGCAATGCAACCCGCGAACTGTTGGATGGCGGCTTTCAGCCCAGCGCCATCATCTGCGTCAACGACTTCATGGCTGTCGGAGTCCTGCGGGAATTGCGCGAACGCGGGCTCGCTGTGCCCGGCGACGTGTCAGTCACCGGTTTCGACAACATTAAGCTCTCTGAATACAGCGCGCCGCCGTTGACCACGGCACATATTCCGCGAGCGAGGATCGGCGAATTGGCCTTCACGGCTCTAATGCAGAATGAGGAGCCGGCGGTGGCCAGCGGACGGGAAGTGGTGATAGAACCGGAACTCGTCCTAAGAGGCTCCACCGGTCCCGCGGGACGTGGCGCCGCCAGGCGCAAAGTCTCCTGACCGGCCCTGCTGCGGGGCAGTTACTGGATGTTGGCCTTCAGAATGCGCAGGCTACGCAAAGCTTCGCGCGCGACTGCTGGATCTTCGTCCTTCGTGAGCGCTTCCAGCGGCGCAATGGCGTCTGGCGTCTTGGTACCCGACAACACTTCCGCGATGCCGATCTTCTCTTCCTGCGTGGATGTGGGCTGAATCGCGGCGATGATCGCTTTGCGAGCGGCCACCTGTTTCAGTGCCAGTTCGCTGAGAAAAGGCAGCGCCACATTGCGCCAGGCGCGCTGATTGAGGTTATTGATCAGGAACCCGAGCGGCTCCAGGCTCCCCGTCTCGGTATCGCCCAGCATCGCCAGCGCGAACGCCTGGCTCAACCGGGGCGAGGCTTTCTTCTCACCGGACCACGCCTTCACAAGCAGCGGCTTGTCTTCCGGAGTCATCAACCGGCCCAGGCCTTCCGCCGCGCCACCACGCACGTCATCGTCCTTGTCGCCCAACAATTCAACGAACAGGGGATGATTGGCCGGTTCCGGGATCTGTGCCAGCGCGACTACGGCCGCGCGCCGCACTTTCTTGCTCTTCGTGTTGTCCAGGACACGCTTCAGCTCCGGGATAGCCTCCCGCGGCCCCAGGATACCCGCCGTCTCAATCGCCGCCAGTTGAACTTTCTCGTCCAGATCTCGAATCAGGAAAACCACGGACCGCCCCGCCGACTGGTCGCGAATCTTCTGGATTGCGATCAACGACTCATACATCAGCCGGCTGTCCTTCGAGCGCAAGGCACCGGTCAGCGCCGGCAGGCCCGCCTTAGCCCTCAGAATCCCCATAGCCCGGGCTGCATTGGCTCGCGAATCCATGGACGACCCACCCGACACGAGCCGCGAAAGAGCATCCGTGATCTCGCTGCGGATCGGCGTGTCCGGGGCGATCGCTTCGTCGTTGCCGTCGACCCACTTGCCCGCCACCATGTCACCAGCGCGCCGCAAAGTGGCGGAAATGCCGTGATCCACATAGCCGGGCAGGTAGAAGTTCACCAGCCCGTCCGTGGCTCGAATCTGCACTTCCGGGTCATTATCCCCACATACTTCCGCCAGCGGCTCCAGGCTCCGCTGCGTGCCAATCTCGACAACCGCCTTCACCGCCTCGCGACGCACCTCTGCATCGATGTCCTTGAAATAGGGCGTGATCTTCGGGATGGCGGTGGAGCCCTGCTTGGCGTATTCGCGAAGCCCCTTGATCTTCAGCTTATTCGCGTCCTTGTCCTGCCAGGCGAAGGAAGGAGCGCAGATCACAAGCAGCCCCGCGCCGAGCAGCTTCACTGACAAACTGACGGGAAATTGCATTGGAAATAAAGCAGTTAACGAACGAACTCCACTTGGACCCGGTTCGGAATCAGGCCCGCCTCGAACCCCAGGTCCAGCAGCTTCTGTGCCGCCTTGGGAATAATCTCGCCGGCATCCACCGTGTAGTGGTTGACGTACATGCCGACGAACTTCTCTGCCAGGGCCGGCTCCATGTCACGGGCGAACTGCATCGCGTAGTTCAAAGACTCTTCGTGATTGTCCAGCGCGTAAGTGATGCTGTCCCGCATCAGGCGGCTGCACTCGGTCCTGATGTCGTCCGGCAGCTTCCGCAGCAAGGCATTGGCGCCCAGGGGCAGCGGCAGGCCATAGGTGGACTTGAACCATTTCCCGAGATCGGTGATGTGGTGGAAGCCGCCCTTGGAGTAGGTCAGCTGGGCTTCGTGGATCACCAGGGCTACATCGACAGTCCGCTCGCGCAGCGCGTCCAGCACCTTGTCGAACGGCACGACCACCGCTTCAAAATCGGGCTCCATGATCTTCAGCGTCAGATACGCCGTGGTCAGTTTGCCGGGGATTGCGACCCGCTTCCCCTTGATCTCGTCGATGCTCATCGGCGCATTGGAGACGAGCATCGGGCCGTAACCGTCACCAATGGACGAGCCACTGGCCAGCAGCATGTACTTATCGGCAACGTAGGGATAGGCGTGATAAGAGATCGCCGTCAGGTCGTACACCCCCTCCATCGCCTTCCTGTTGAGCGACTCGATATCTTCCAGCACGTGGCGGAACTGAACCAGACGCGAGCGGATTTTGCGCGTTGCCAGCGCGTAGAACATGAACGCGTCGTCAGAGTCCGGGCTGTGCGCGCAAACGATTTCCAGCGGAGAAGAAGGCTGCATAGAGGGAGAAACCTTAAATATACCAGACGGGGTCCCCCCTGGCAGTTCTCAGTCAGATCAAAAACACCGGCATTACTGTCCGGCCAATGCTTTGAGCTCCGGGTGGACCAGTTGCATCAGTTGCACAAGTTCCTGGTTTGCTGCGGCCGCGGCAGTCAGGTCGCCCGCCTTCGCGAGTTGTTCTACACGCAGGGCGCAGGCCCTCGCACGCTCGGCCCCAAACTGCGCCAGCAAGCCCTTCAATTGATGGGCCGCGCCGAGGATGATATCTACTTTCGACTGATCAAATCCTGATTGCACAGTACCCATAAGCAATGGGTACTCCTCCAGAAAGAGGCCGGCTAACTCGGCCAGAAGCTCCGCGTCGCCTCCGACGCGATCCAATGCTGATTCCTGATCTAGTTCTTTCATTTGTGATTCCCGTTCCACTGTGGGGGGCTCTCTTTCACTTTCGCGCTTTGAGGGCGGATTGCCAAGTGCAAGCGCCTCTATCTTGCGAATGAGCTCCAGCATTCGAATCGGCTTGCTCAGATATGCATCCATGCCAACCTCCAGGCAAAGCTCGTCGTAGCCGGGCATGGCATGTGCTGTCATAGCGATAATCGGTAGATGGACGCTGGTCAGGGCCTCCTCCTCGCGGATTCGCCGCGTTGCTTCAAGTCCATCCAAATCAGGCATTTGCACGTCCATCAGGACTATATCGAAATGGCCCGTGCGGGCCGCCTCCACCGCCTCTCTTCCTGTACCTACCAGCTCTGTCCGGTATCCCGCCTGCTCCAGCATCCTCACCACCAGCCGCTGATTCACCGCATTGTCCTCAGCAACCAGAATCCGGAAGGCCCGGCTGCCTTTCGGCAGTATGAGGTCCGAAACTGGTGCTGGCGGATGCTGTGCAGGATGCGGCGCATCGGCCACCAACGGAAAACCGACCGTGAAGGCGAAGGTGCTGCCAGCCCCCTTGATTCCGGTGACAAAAATACGCCCGCCCATCAGGCTGACCAACTGATCGGAAATCGACAGGCCCAAACCGGTGCCGCCGCGCAGCCTCGTACTCGAATGGTCACTCTGTACGAAAGCGTCAAATATTGCGGAGCGGCTCCCCTCGTCGATTCCGATGCCCGTGTCTTCGACCACGAAACGCAATAGCGCCACGGCGCCTGGGGCGGCCAACCGCTCAACTCGCAGCCGCACCGTGCCGCCGTCGGTGAACTTGAGGGCGTTGCCCACCAGGTTGATCAGCACCTGCCGCAGCCGCCCGCTGTCGCCGATCAGCCGCTCCGGGACATCCTCGGTAATCTGCCAGGCGACATCCAAGCCGCGCGACGCCCCGCGGTGCACCAGCGGCCGCATCAGGTTCTCCACCAGGCGCCGCAGCTCGAACACATCCGGCCGCAACTCAATGCGGCCCGACTCGGCCTTGGACAGGTCAAGCAGGTCGTCCACCAGGCTCAGCAGCGACTCAGTCGAGAGCCTGACCAGTTGCAGATACTCCCTTTGCTCCTCTGTCAGGTTGGTGGCCAGTGCCAGTTCCGTCATACCAAGGATTCCGTTCATTGGAGTACGGATTTCGTGGCTGACGTTCGCCAGAAACGTGGTCTTGGCCGCGCTTGCCGTCTCCGCGCTCAGCGCCACTTCCTTGGCCCACTGGGTGGTGCTCTCCAGAAATTCATTCGCGGCGCGCAGTTCCTGTTCCACCCGCACTCGTCCGGAGATATCCCGCAGCACCATCAGCAACAGCGTGGGCTGCCCCGGCCGGTCGAGAAAGGAGTTCGTAATCTCCAGCCACAGGCGCCGTCCAGAGGAAAGCTCAAACTCCCTCACCACCGCGGATTCCAGCGAACGCGCCCGGAATGCCTCCTGGAAGCGCAGTAGTTCCTCGTCCTCGTGACCCGGCCATTCCCGCCAGGCATGAGTGAAGAGCCGGCCCTCCAGTTCCTCTCTCGACCGCTCCGCCAGGCGGCTGAACGCCGGATTCGCTGCAAAAATCGCGCCCGATTCCTCCACGAACACCATGGCATCCCCCGCGCTGTCCCAGATAAGCTGGAATTCCAGCGCCGCCTCGTGCCGCCGCCGTTCCGCCTCCAGTTGCAGGGTCAGGTCGGTGGCCGTGACGACCACAAACTCCGGAACGCCCTCCTCGTTGCGCAAAAGTGACGCGGACCACGAGATCTGCACCGTTCCAGACGTCTTGTGGCGTAGCGTGGCCAGGCCGAATTGCGGACTGCCTCCCGCCGCCAGTCGACCAAGGCAGGCCTTCGCGCTGGCCCGGTTCCCCGGCGCGATCAGGTTGGCCACGGCTTCCGGTGCCCTCAGTTCCGACTCGTGGTAGCCCGTCAGCCGCTCGCAGGCCCTGTTCCACCGCACCAGGCCGCCCTGCATGTCCAGCACGGCGATGAGTGCGCTGGTGGAGTCGAGGACCACGCGAGTAAAGTCACGCTCCCGCGCCAGCGCGAGTTCGATCCGCTTCTGGCTGGAAATATCCTGCCCGACGCCCAGCAGAACCCGGCCCCAGTATGGCGAGTCCATCAACGTCTTCGTCAGCAGCAGGGTGCGCCCAGGCGGCGGTCCGTCTCCGTCCACTTCCGTCTCAACCTGCAGCGATTCGATCGCACCCTCGAACACCCGCCGGTCCTCCGTCTGGATGGCGGAAGCCTTGTCTCCTGGTACGAAATCGATATCTGTCCGCCCGACAATTCCCTCCAGGGTTCGATTCACGCCACGCCTCACCAGCGCATTTGCAAAGACAAATCGCGATGCATTGTCCTTGACGAATACCCAAAGCGGCAGCGCATCCAGGAACCGCTGGAGTTCCGTCCGGACCGCCAGTTCCGTGCGCTCACGCTGGTCGCGCAGCCATCGCCGCCGCAGCATCCAGCCGATGCCGCAGGCCAGCACAATGCCGGCTGTCACAATTAAGAAGATCGCGGGACCTTCAAATCTCAATCGAATGCCTCCCCCAATTCGCCACGTCCGCCACGCTCAGAACTTCAGGTATGGGCCATGTTACAACACCTATCATGTTCTCTTCGTCGGTAAGTGGGGCATTTTCGATTCGTCGTCCTGCCCGGTTTCTGCTGGACGTTCCGGAGCTGGACGGTCATGCGAACCCCGTTCTGGTCGTAGCCCTGCACGGCTACGCGATGAACCCTACGGAAATGTTGGGATTCACCCGGAGTTTACTTGGGCCATCCCCAGTGATCGCCGCGTTGGAAGGGCCGAATTCCATATTTCTCGGTAAGGATCCGCGCGCAACACGCTCCGGTTTTCACTGGGGTACGCGGGAGACGGTCGATTTTCACATCGACGTTCATCATCAAATGGTCCAGGGCATGATCGACCAGCTCGCCAACCAGTTCCCGGCCACCCGGCCGAGGCGCCTGCTGCTCGGCTACTCCCAATCGGTTGGCTTGAACTACCGGTTTGTCGCCCGGAATCCGGCAGTCTTCCAAGGCGTGGTCGCCCTGTGCGGTGGAATTCCAGGAAACTGGGATGCCGATGGAGCTGAGCCGGTTGAATCCGCCATCTTCCATCTGGCCAGGACCGAAGACGAGTTCTTCCCCGCCGCCGAAGCGCCCGCTGTGGAAGCCCGGTTGCGCAGGCGCGCCGCTGATGTCACTTTCCACATGGAGCCCGGCCGCCATCGATTTCCGCTGAAGGCGTCGGCGCCTGTACGCGCCTGGGTCGAACGGGTCTTCCCGCCGCAATCGGTGGGTGTGGAGATGTAGGTCTCCAGTCCTATCTGGCGGCCTTGCGGAGTTCCAGTATCGGGACGGTGCGGTTTGATTCGCTGGTACGGGATACTCCGGCAAATCAGGCAGGCATACTCAATTCAACAGAGAATACAATTTCTCCTCCAAACCTTGGCCGGCCTTCAACCTCCTCCGAAGGCCGGCCACGATCATTTCGGGAAACCGGCGCTCAGTAGCCGCCCGGCCACGGTACGTGAAAATGCGTGGTCAGAAGTTCGGGCTGCAACATCAGTTCCGCTATGCCCGCTGAGGGCAATGGGTTGCCGATGAGGTAACCCTGTACCATGTCACAGCGCGCGGCCCGCACCAGTTCCAGTTCCCCTTCCGTCTCCACCCCTTCGGCCACCACTTCCAGTCCGCGATGGTGCGCCAGCACCGTGATGGTATGCACCACCGGCAGGCTGCCCGACGGTTTCGTAATCTCGCTGACAAATGTGCGGTCGACTTTGACTACATCCAGCGGCAGCCGGTGAAGATAGGTCAGAGGCGAATATCCTACGCCGAAGTCGTCAATTGCGATACGCACACCCTCGGCGCGCAATTCCCGCATACGTGCGGCCGATTCTTCAATGTCCCGCAGGATGGTGCCTTCCGTGATCTCAAGTTCCAGCGCATCTCCGTTCAGGCCGGTGTCGCGCAGGACGCCCCGCACCATATCGACAAACCCCGGACAGGCAAATTGAAGTGGAGAGACATTCACCGCCACCCGCGGAACGGCCAATCCAGCCTGCCGCCACGCCATCATCTGGCGGCATGACGATTCCAGCACCCAGGCGCCGATCGGCGCGATCACCCCAATCTCTTCCGCCAGGCGAATAAATGTTTCCGTCTGTACGCGCCCCAACTCCGGATGATTCCAGACCAGCAGCGCCTCCAGGCCGCGCAGCTTTCCGTCGCGGTCGACCTGCGGCTGATATCGCAGCGAGAGCTCGTTGTTCTCCAGCGCCCGCCGCAGCGCCCCCTCCATCTGATATCGCTCCTCGGGGCGCAGGCCGTTCGGATTGGTCGCCCGTTCCAATACCCCGCCGCCGCGTGCCTTCGCCCGCGCTACCGCCAGGGAAGCCCTCCGCAACAGCATGGCCGCCGACCCGCCATCTTCCGGATACAGACTCAGGCCCAGGCTCGCGGAGGCGAAGATCTCGCGCTGGTCGAGCGCGATGGGTGGTTCGAGAATATTGAGGATCGCTGCGCCGCTCAGCATGGCCGCCCGCTCTTCCAGTCCTGGCAGCACGATGGCAAACTCGTCGCCACCCAACCGCGCCAGCGATCCGTTGGCTGGCAACCATCGCGACAGCCGGTCCGCCACTTCTCTTAGAATTCGATCGCCGGCATCATAGCCGAGCAGGTCGTTGATGTGCCGGAAGCGGTCGATACCCAGGACACAGACGCCCACTGCCTGTTCCGGCCGCTCATGGATCCTTCGTTCCAGGACTTCCTCCAGGGCTCCGCCCCGGACCAACCCTGTCAATGTATCTATCTCCACAGGGTTGCGTTCCTGCACCTGCTTTGTTGCTGCGTTAGCGGGCATGGGACTATTCTTAGCCAATTCGGGTAGTTTTCCTACGGAAAAATGCAGCTAAATGACTGACAATTGTCCCACTTTTCCTATCCGGACTAGGCGGGTGGCTTCTGCCTGTGCCAGTCCGTCCGGGACTGCGTATGATGCGCTGCCTGCAATAGGGAATTCTCGCAATTTGCCTTTGCAATCAAGCACATAGACTCGGAACTGCCCTCGCCGGATGGTCCCGGCAACACAAGTACCGGTAGCCCGGCGAGATCGGCCGCCGCCATATGACCAGACAAACCATCCCGTCGTCCAGGCGTACTAGGACCCCCGCCTCCCGGCAATTCGTCCCGCTGCGCCCGCCCGGTGGCTGCAACCAGCAGATCCAATGGCGCAATCAACTCGTTCATGGCCGACTGAATTTGCCGCCGCACCCGGGCGGCTGTCAGGTATTGGACCGCGCTCAATTCCATTCCGGCCCGCAGTCCTTCCGCCTGGCCATGATCGGAAAGTCGGTCGACCGTACCTGCGGCAATGAGGTCCGCGAAGGTGGCCGAACTTTCTGCCGCCAGGATCGTGCGTGCAGCGGAATCGAAGGGCAGGTCCGGCCATCGAATCTCCACCAGCGTTGCACCCGCTTGTTTCAGTACGTCAAGCACAGCGCGCAGGGGCGCCGCGGAAGGTCCCTCGAATTCAGCCGGCGCGAATCCGATCTTCATATCCGATACCGGCTTCTCGTACTGCAGCGCGAAGTGGAACGACTGCCCGCTGGATCCTGCGTCCCGATCGTCGCCGCCCGCCACGGCGTGCAGAACGTGACCGCAATCTTCGGCCGAGCGAGCCATAATCGCGATCCGGTCGAGCGTCCACGAGACTGGCATGGCTCCAAAACGGCTCACCAGCCCGTAGGTCGGCTTGATAAATGTTAACCGGCTGGCGCTCGCCGGTAGCAGCAGTGCCCCGCCGGCCTCGACCCCCAGCGCATAGGGCGTCAATCCGCTGGCCACCGCCTCGGCAGCGGGGCTGGCCGTTCCTGGAGTCAGGCTCCCCGCTCCGCCCAGTTCCAGCGCCGTGGTCTTGGCGGCCAGGATGGCGCCCGTTTTGCCCAACTTGTCCACCACGGCCGCGTTCTCTTTGAACACCTGCTTGGCAAAAATGGAGGAGCCCCACGTAGTAGGCTGTCCAGCGACGCTGAGAGAGTCTTCCACGCTGAATGGCACGCCCTGCAACGCGCCGCGGGTCCGGCCGCGCTTCAGTTCCCGGTCCACATCCCGGGCCTGGCGGTGCGCCGCATCTTTCAGTGACAGCGCCAGAGTGGGCGGGCCCTTCGATTCCATGCGTTCACTGAAGGCGCGCGCCAGTTCGACGGCCGTGAAGTCCTTCCTGATGAGCCGCTGATTCAATTCGACGGCGGTTGCGAAGAAAACTTCAGGTGGAATCGAAGCCATGGCATCAGGGTTGAAAGCGGAAGGCCGGCGCGCAGTCGCGCGGAAGTTTCACTTTCGCCAGTTCCTCGGCGTCCTGGCGCAGAATCTGCCTGCGGTCGGCACGGGCCGGCTGTTGCGCGGCCGAGTTCAAGGGCAGGGCCGGCAGCCCGAGGATCAGGGCCAGTGAGCGCCGGGACAGCTTCAAATCCTTGCGCATCAGTGCGCCGCCTTGTGATTCTGATGGTTCGTAATCGCCTGCTGCTCGGCCAGCGCTTCGATGGCGGCGCGTTCCATTACAGCCTTTGGGGCGCTTTCGCCCGTAAACAGCGTGAACTGCCGGGCCGCTTGCTCCAGGAACATCTCGAGCCCGTGAATGACTGCCTTGCCCTGGCTCGCGGCACGCCGCAGTAGTTCCGTCTCATGCGGCGTATAGACCAGGTCGAATACCAGATCCGCCGGGATCGTGTCCTCGAAGAAACAGGTCTCCGTATGCGGCCACATTCCGAGTGGCGTCGCGTGGATCAGAGCGTCAAAGTGCCTTTGCTTGGCCTGCTCCGGCAGCAGCGCCTCGGCATCGCAGATTTTGGCCAGCGCCCGGACCCGGTCCGGATTCCGCCCCGTAATTGCCAGCTTCGCTCCAGCGTCTGACAGCGTAAACGCGGCCGACCGGGCTGTTCCGCCATTGCCCACCACCAACACCGACGACTTGGCCACACGGATCCGCTTCTCCAGCGGCACGCGGATCCCCTCGGCGTCCGTGTTCGTACCCCGCCACTTGCCGGCCTTCTTGTAGACCGTGTTGATTGCGCCAATCCGCTTCGAAAGCGGATCCACGGCGTCCAGATACCGCAGCACCCGCTGCTTGTGCGGGATCGTCACACTGAAACCGGTCAGCGGGAGCTTATCGGCCAGGACGAAGAAGTCTTTCAACTGGAGCGGGGAAACCAGGAAGGGGAGGTATAGCCCGGCAATCCGCCGAGCCTGCAGCGCACGGTTGTGGACCGCCGGCGAAATACTGTGCCGTACCGGATCCGCAATCACGCCAAACAGCTTCGGCGCCTTGAGTGTCTTGTCCACTCGGTACAGATTGCGCAGCGTCCGTGCGGAGACCTGTCCCGCTGCCGTACCCTCCACCGCCGACGGCGCCGCATAGGTATAAACCCCGCCCATAAACGGCGAGAGAACGCGCGTCGGAAAGCCTGTCTCGCTCATCGCCAGCAGGATCACCGGTACTTTGGGGTACGATTTCGCCAACGACAACACTCGCAGGTTGTCGGACGGTTTCCTGGCCGTGGTGACAATCTTGTAGGCCGCGGCCGGCACCTTCAACATCCGCCGCATGACGGGATCCATGGCCGGGGTGCCTTCGAAGTTGTGATAACTGACGATCACCTGGGCACGGCCTTCCAGCAGGCTCATGTGCGCCATCGGAGTCTCGGCGCTCTCGATCTCAACATCCACCGCGCGGGCGCCGGCATCCACCGCCGCGGCCAGAATCCGGAACTCCTCCTCGATGCTGCCGTTGAACCGCCCGTGGTTCTGGTGCCTGCGGCAGGTGGCCAGCAGGAAGGCATCGGGATAGAGGTTCATGAACTGCCGGATCACGGCCATGCCGTCCTGCGGGCGGTGCAGGTAATCGAGCCTGAATTCAAGGAAGCGTTCGCCGGCATCGGCTTCCTTGCGCGCATGCTCCAGCAGCTTTTCGGGGTCGGCCAGACCCAGGGCAATGCAGATGCGCGGAAGAGAAGAAGGAGAAGGCATTGTTACGATTTACTTCGATTGAAGTGAGGATATCATTTGACCCGCCCCCGCCGTGGGTTAGTTCGTGGGGGGAGGCTCGCCGTTACCGGCCGCCTGCTGCGCCTCGAGCCGTGCGCGCCATTCCGCCAGAAGCGCAATTGGATCCGCAACATGCAGGCGATCCGCGCCGGCGGCACAGGCTGCCAGCGCTTCGTCGACCGTTGCGACACCGCTCGAAACCTTCATCCGGCAGACGTCCTTCAGGATCCGCTTCCCCAACGGTAGGTCGGCTGCCGCCAGGCTCACAAATGTGACCTCGCAGCGCTTGCAGATCTTCATGGCAATCACCTTGAGATCTTCCGTCAAACGCTCGTGGTCCACGATCACTTTCAGCAGCACGCCCGCTTCCAGGCACGACCGGCCCATCTGCAGCAGTTCGGTCTCCACGTGCTGGAACTGCCGGGAAAGCAGCTTGCCCAGGTTGGGGACGGTCTCAATCTCTTTCGCTCCGCGCCGGATCAGGTCGCGCGCTTCGTACAGCTTGACGCCCGTCGTCTGGCCGCCCTCGGGATAGCCTGCCGTGGACGCGGGCAGAATCGGAGAGCCCGCCAGCATCCGCACCGCGAAATCCAAATCGGAAGGCCGGACAGTCACGCAGGCCACGCCCGCCGACTGGCCCCGCTGGATTCCGTCGGCTACTTCTTCATCCGTAAACTCGGGGCGCAATACTGCGTACTCCAGGCGCTGCGCCAAGTCTTCATATGTCTTGAACTCGACCGCAGGCTCGGTAGCTGGATTCATTTGGATCTCCCGGTGCAACGACTCGGGCGGAGACTCATCACTTCTTCCGGGTCGAACTCCGCGGAGTCGAACTCAGGCCCAGATCCTTCAGCTCGGCGCGGGCCCGGGTGGCTGCGTCAGAATTCGGGTTGGCCGCAATGATCGCCCGGAACTCCTTCTCGGCGTCGGACCGGCTGCCCAGCCGCAGCAACGTGCGGCCCTTCATCAGGTGCGCATCGTTCGTCTTGGTGTTCTTCGTGTACGCCACCAGCACTTTGTCGAACGCCGGCAGGGCTTCTTCATACTTCTTCTGGTTGTACAGGATCTCGCCGATGTGGAACTGCGCGCTGGAGGCAAAATCCGTATCGCCATACCACGCCAGGTAGTCGTTGAATTCCTTGAGCGCCAGGTCATAGTTGCCGCCCGACTTGTCCCGGAATGCGTCCTGGTACAAGCTCTGGGCGGACATGCCGGGCGGCGGCCCGGACGAGGACGGCGCCATCGTGCCTCCAGCCGCGGGAGGCGGAGGCGGGGCCTGCATCGTCTTGATCGTATTCTCGAGATCCACCATCCGCTGGTCCAGTTTCCCGATGCGGGTATTGATCTCCGCCACGGTTTCCCGGATGTAGCCGAAGTCGTTCGCAAGGCTGTCAACCTTGCCGCTGACACCCGACAGCGGACCATTCATCTGCTTCTCCAGCCGGTCTTTCAATCCGCTGTCGAGGACCGTAAGCGCGCGGCTCGTACCGGCGAGCTGATCCTGGATTGCCTTCAAGGTCGCTTCAATACCGGACAGCCGGTCGCTCTGCGACTTCGCATTGGTGCGGACCTCTTCCTGCAGAAGAGCCAGGTCGCGTCCCAGTTCGACAATTTCCTTCTTCTGGGCAAACGAAGCGAACGGCAACGCTAGAACAAGCACGGAAGCAATTGCGGTGATTCTCATGGACGATCCTTTCTCATTTGACACCCCGCCCGGCGGCAGGGGCAAAACGGGGGTGCGTCCGGACAACGCACCCCCTGGATTGATAAACAGGCTACTTACTGGACACCGACGAAATGAGCCCGGCGGTTTTTCTGCCAGCAAGCTTCATTCGAATCCGTGCAGAACGGCTTTTCCTTGCCATAGCTGACGGTCTTCAGACGATCCGCTGGAACACCCATCTGCGTCAGGAACTCCTTGACGCCGGCCGCGCGGCGATCGCCCAGCCCGATGTTGTATTCGGCTGAACCGCGCTCGTCGCAATGGCCTTCCAACGAAAGCACGGCCGACGGGAAGTCGTTGAGGATGGCCTTCAGGGCATCCGCGTCGCGCTGCAGGATCGCTCGGCCGTCTTCCCGGACTTCGCTCTTGTCGTAGTCGAAGAACACGTCCTGGACGTCCTTCGCAAGCCGATCAGACAGCGAGGCCGTCTGCTTCGGTTCCGGCGGCGGAGGCGGCGGAGGGGTAGTAACCGTCACAGTGACGGCGGAGACGGCATCGCCTCCATCGCCCTTCGCGGTCATCCTGTATGTCGTGGTGGCGGATGGGAACACCTGACGGCTGCCCGAGCCCGCCACAACGCCGATCCCGTTGTCGATGGTGACTTCTGTGGAGTTGGCCACATTCCACCGCAAAGTGGACGACTCGCCCCGCACGATGGTGGAAGGTTCGGCCGTGAAGCTGCTGACGACCGCAGCCGGGCCCCTCTCCACCTTCGGTGCTTCCTTCACTGCCGGAGGCGGTGGTGGGGTGACGACCGGCTGTTTCTTCTTACAGCCTGCCGCGAAAAGAAAGAAAGACAGGGCCAGCATCGTGCCAGCGATGTGACGTTGTTTCATGACGACCGATGAGCCTCCTGTGCTCGATTACTCAATCCGGCTCGGAACTCCATAGTGGCCTACTTGGTCCACACCGGCTTATCGTTCTGGCCCTGTGTGGTGAGCTGTTTCACTTCAGTTCCATCAGCCAACATCGTGAAAATCTGACTTCCTCCGGCTCGGTTTGAAGAGAACACCAGGTGACGCCCGTCTGGCGCCCAACCCGGATTCTCATTCCTGCCCTGGCCATGAGTCAGCTGTACGGTCTCCCGGGAGGCCACATCCATCAGGAAGATGTTCCAGTTACCGGGAGCAAAGCCGCGGGTCCAGGCGAACGCAATGGCCTTTCCATCGGGGTGCCAGGCTGGATTGGAAGCTTCACCTTCCCCCGTTGTCAGGCGCATCGGGTCCGCACCGTCCATATTCATTCTATATATTTGCTGCAGTCCGCCGCGCCCCGATACGAAGACCATGTCCGTCCCGGTCTTTGGATTCACTTTGGCTTCCACCTCGATGGCCCGCGAGTTGGAGAGCCGCCGCAGGTTCCGGCCATCCTGGTCCGCAATGTAGATCTGCGCGAAACCGCTGATGCTCGACGAGAACAGGATCTGCTGCCCGTCCGGCGAAAACGATGGCGTCGCGTTCATGGGCGCTTCCGGATTGAGGAAGGGAATGAATCGCTTCGTCTCCGTCGAGTACACCATGATCCGGGGCTGCCCCTTGGCATAGGTCGTAAAGGCCAGCCGCCGGCCGTCCGGAGAAATAGCCGGGAATGTTGTGATCGACCGGAACGATGTGATCTGTTGCTGGTTCGACCCGTCGAAATCCATCGACCAGATCTCCTTCGAGCCCGATCGGGTCGAGATGAAGTAGATCTTCGACCCCGCCAGCGAAGGGGCTCCAAACTGGGCCAGGATGTCCGCCGCGTAATCATGCCCCAGCTTGCGCGCGCCGTCTGCCGTCAGCGGAGCGTTGTACAGCTTCCGGAACAGCTTCGCGCCCGACAAATCCTGCACGGCCACGTTGTACAGGTGTCCGAACACCACCAACTGCCCGCCCTGTTCCGCCGCGTAACCGAAGCCCAGCAGGCCGGTGTTCACCGGCGATCCGCTCCAATCCGTCAGACACCGTCCGCCGCAGTTGGCCGGAGTTGGCGGCTCACCCCGCCGTCCGGGTGTTGGCGCCGGGGTGGGCCGCAAGTCTGATTCCTGCTGAGGCGGATTCAGCGGATAGAAGCTCTTCGAGGTCATGTCGAATAGACCCGAGCGCTGGATGTCCTCAAAGACTGTCTGGTTGAACGCATCCACCAGGGGCGCGGCACCACCGGCACCGCGGAAGTCCGGCAAGGCGATTTTCTGCTTACCCTTGCTGTCGATGATGATCTTGATCCGGTCCTGCGACTGGCTGTAGGCCAGTGCTGCCAGAAACCCGACGGCGAGCAGGCTGAGTGAGATTGTTTTTTTCATCGCTTCAGTTGGAACCAGAATTCAATGTGCGCCGGGTTCCCTTCGCACTCCCGGGGAATGGGCGGGAAGGGCGCGGCTTCGGTGATGGCGCGTTGCGCCGAATAATCGAGCGTCCGATTGCCGCTCGACTGGGAAACACTAATAGCCGTCACCTGGCCCGATCGGGCCAGGTCAAAGTTAATGATCGCCGGCGGCAGCGTATGAATGCGGGCATCCACCTGATCAGTCCGCCACCGCTGGCCTACCCGGTCACGCAACAGCGTGGCAAATGCGCCGCAGTGGGTTCCAAACGGAGAGTTAGTCCCAACACCAACCCCGCCCGACCCGGGGGCCATCCCGTAAATCGGCGAAGTGGCCGCCTGCCCGGCGTTGCTGTAAACCTGATTGTTCTCGTACTCCGGCTTGTCCTTCCGGTTGGATGCCCGTTCCGTCCGCTCCGCCTTCGGCCGCTTCTTCGACTTCATCGGAATCGCGTCCGGATCGTCCTTGACCGCCTGCTTCGTTTTTGGCTTGGGCTTTACTTCCTCGGGGATCTCCGACTTCGTATCCTCGGCCACCTGATTCTTCGGTCCTGTCCGCCCGGGCAGGGGAATCTTCTGCACCGGTGTCACTGAGACCGCTCCGCCGCCCATGGAGTTCGGGTCGCCCCAGGTGATGGTCTTACCGATATTGAACACGGTCAGCAGCCCGATGGTCCCAAACAGGGCACCATGCAACACGAGCGAGCCGATGAGTGGTCTCTTCAGCGAGTCTCGTTCTGCCAGGACGTCGACGTGTTGGTCCATGTGCCGGTTACTTAGCGGGTCCTGAATCGTCGGGTTGCGTTACCAGCCGCACATCCAGGCCTGCCTGGCCCAGGGCGCTCACCACCTGGGCGATCGGATCGTAAATGGTCTGGCGGTCCGCGCGCAGATACACCGCTTTGGCGTTCGGGAACCGCCGCTTGAACTCCGCGCCCAGTTCGTGGATGTTCACCTGCTTCTCGTTCAGAAACAGGTTGCCCGAGCGGTCGAGCGAGGCCGTGGGCAGTTCCTGCGAGCTGTCCTTCACCTGCTTCACCTTCGGTACCTCCACTTCCAGCCCGAACTCCACTACGTGCGCCGTCAACATGAAAATCACCAGCAGCACCAGCACGACGTCCACCAGCGGGACGATGTTGATCTCGGCCAGTGCGCCGCTGCTCCTGCCGTTGCGGCGTCCGAATCCACCGTTGTTCATCGAGAAGGCCATCAGCGTTTACTCCTCGAAGTGGCGTTCAGTCAGGTTCAGGAATTCCAGCGCGAAGTCTTCCATCCGCGCGCCAATCTCTTTGATCGAATGGCCCATCACGTTGTACGCAATGGCCGCCGGGATCGCCGCCGCCAAGCCTGCAGCGGTGGCCACCAGCGCGTCCGCGATGCCCGGCGCGACGGCCCGCAAGCTGGCATTTCCGGCTGAGCCCAGGCCCTGGAACGCATTGATGATGCCGAGCACGGTGCCGAACAACCCAATGAACGGCGATACCGTCGCCGTCGTGGCCAGCCAGCTCATGCTGCGCTCCAAACGCGTGACTTCCTCGCTGATGCCCAGTTGCAGGGTCCGCTCCAGCGCAATCTTGTTGACGATCTGGCCCCTCGACTTCATCTGCCGCACCACTTCCTCATACCCGAAGTCGAATACTCCGGTCAGCGGCGCTTTGTTAAACTGCTCCGCGGCCACCGCCACGGCATCCAGGTTCGGAGCCTTACGGAAAGCGCGCAGGAAAGTGGCGTTCGCTTCGGCAGCGGTCTTGAATTGGCTCCACTTCGCGAAGATGATCGTCCAGCTCAGCAACGAACCAATCAGCAGGAGGGCCAGGACGAACTTCGAAATGAGGGAGGCGCCCAGAACCAGTTCAACAATGGAAAGCTGCAGGAACGCGCCAACGAATGGCATGGTCAACGATTGACTCCTTCAATGTCCTTCAAATTCCATGATATCCAAGGATCGCCGGATGAGCAGGCGCCCGGAACAATTTAAGCTCTTTATGTAGGATGCTCCCCGGCTCCGGAAAAGTTGCCAACAACCGGCTGGGCCGATGAATTTATACTTGGTCTGAATGCTGGTGGAACTCGTCGTCGAGAACTTCGCCGTAGTGGAGCGGCTCCGGTTGCCCCTGCACGCAGGGCTAAACGCCCTGACGGGCGAGACAGGCAGCGGTAAGAGCTTGATGGTGGACGCCTTAAGTCTGCTGTTGGGAGGGCGCGCCTCGGCTGATATGGTCCGTACAGGCTCCGCTCGGGCCTTCGTCTCGGGGCGCTTTGAAGTGCCGGCCGACCCTGACTTCAGCCGCGTCCTGGAAGGCGCTGGACTCGAGGCCGAGGATGGAGAAATCCTGCTGGAGCGTGAGATCCTCGCCTCCGGAAAATCCCGCGCCTTCGTCGCCAGCCGTCCCGTAGCTGCCTCATTTCTCAAGGAGATAGCGCCCTTCCTGGGCGACATTCACGGCCAGCACGATCAGCAGAAACTCTTCTCCGGCGACTCCCAGCGCGAACTGCTGGACGAAGCCGCCGGCGTCTCTGAGCCCTTGGCCGAGGTCGAAAGCGCTTACCAGGAATGGCACTCCCTGGTCCGTACCCTGCAGGAACTCAACCGCACGGAACAGGAAAAGCTCCGCATGGCCGACCTCTGGAACATGCAGAGCAAGGAGATCGAGGCTCTCGAGCTCAGCGCCGGCGAAGACGCCCTGCTCGAAAACGAAAAGCGAGTCCTCAAGAACGTCGCCCGCCTCAGCGAAGCCGCCACCGTCGCCCACGATGCCCTCTCGGAATCGGAACATGCGGTCGCCAACGGCTTGGGCTTGGCACTAAAAAAAGTTGAAGAATTGGCGAAGATTGACGAAAGTCTCTCCGGCCTGCTCGAAACCCTCCGCCCCGCCCAGATCGCGGTCAAGGAAGCCGCCATGGAGCTCAGCCACTATCTGAGCCATCTGGAAGCCGACCCCAAACGGTTGGAGGACCTCGAGAACCGCCTCGCCCAAATCGAGAAACTGAAGCGCAAGTACGGCTCCTCCATCGACGAGATCCTCGCCTTCCACGCCCAGGTCCGCGACCAGTTGAACGCGGTGGAGTCGGCCGGTGAACGCCGCGCGGAACTCGAGGCCGCCATCGCCACCCGCGAAACTGAATACAAAGTGAAAGCCGAACGCTTGCGGGCGTTGCGGACCAAGGCGGCAAAGAAATTGGAAAAGGCGGTGGAGAACGAACTCGGCGGTCTGGCCATGAAGGGCACCTCGTTCCGCATCGCCCTGAAGCCGGCTGACCCCGCTCCGCACGGCATCGACGCCGTGGAATTCCTGGTCTCGGCCAACGTCGGTGAGGAACTCAAGCCCCTCGACAAGGTGGCCAGCGGCGGTGAACTCTCCCGGGTCGCCCTGGCCCTCAAGACCTGCATCGTGCCCAAAACCAACGGCCGCATCGCCCGTACGCTCGTCTTCGACGAAGTCGACTCAGGCGTCGGTGGCGCCGCCGCTGAAACCATCGGCCGCCGCCTGAAGAAGATCTCCGAATCGAATCAGGTGCTGTGCGTCACGCACCTCGCCCAGATCGCCGGCTTCGCCGATCATCACTACGTCGTCTCCAAGCGGGAGTCCGCCGGCCGCACCTCGGCCAAGGTCGACGAGATGCTCGGCGACGAGCGGGTCCGCGAGATCGGCCGTATGCTCTCCGGCCAGCACCTCAGTGCCGAGGCCCTGCGCCATGCCGAGAAACTCATAGAGGAGTATGCCCGCCGTGGCTGACGTCCAACTGGTCACTACTGAGCTGATTGAATCACTGCGCGTCCGCGCCGCCGGCACCCCGCGCCTGCGTATCAATCACAACTTCCACAGCGGTCCCCAGGACAACCCTCACCGCTTCCTGAACGTCATGCTGCGCGGCACCTACGTCCAGCCCCATCGCCACAAATCACCCGCCAAAGCCGAGAGTTGGGTGCTGCTCGATGGCAGCGCGCGCCTCTTTACCTTCGACGATCAGGGCATCGCCACCGGCAGTTGGCTGCTCTCCGCCAATGGACCGGCCAGAGGCATCGACGTCATCCCCGGCATCTGGCACACCATCGCTGTCACCAGCGACTGGGCCGCCGTCTACGAGGTGAAGCCCGGACCGTGGGATCCCGCCACCGACAAGGAATTCGCGGCCTGGGCCCCCGCGGAAGGCGATCCCGCGGCGCCCGGCTATCTGGAGAGCCTGCTCGCCCTACCTTAGCCTCAATTCCCGCTAGCATAGAGGTAAGGAGCGGGCGCAAATGAATCGAACTCTGTCCAGAAGAGCCTGGCTCTCCGTGTCTCTACTGCCGGCCGCGATCCTGGGTGGCTGCCATGCCGTGGGTTGGCAGGCGGGCGAACTCTGCAAGGCGTGCCAGCGCCCTGTCCATAAGAACTCCCGGACCGTAGCCCTGCTCGACGGCAAACGAGCCGTGTTCTGCTGCCCCGCCTGCGCGCGGTCCGAGCACCTGCAGTCCACCAAAACCGTCCAAATCGTCGAACTCACCGACTTCAACACCGGCCAGCCCCTCGCGACCGCCGGGGCCTACGTGGTCCGCAACAGCGACGTGAATCCCTGCACCGAACACACCCACGCTCCGGGTCCGGATAAGCGGCCCATGCAGACGACCTACGATCGCTGCAGCCCCGGTGAACTCGCCTTCGCCGGCAAACCCGCTGCCGAAGCCTTCGCTCGCCAGCACGGCGGCCAGGTCATCGATTTCGCGAGCCTGGCCCGCTAGCCCTACTTCGCCGCCTCGATCTTCTCCACCTGGATCGTCTTGCCGCTCAGCGTGCCCGTCACCTTCACCTTCGCCGCCGCAAACTTCTCCGGAGCCGCCTGGTCGCTCAGCGTGTACACGTTCTTCCCGTCATACAACGCGTACTTATACCGCTTGTCCATCTTCACGCAGTCGCGCACGCACTTGGCATCGTTCGCGGCGCCCATGGCCTTGTGGTCGCCGCCGCACATCGTGTCCGTAATCACGCCAGTGAATACCTGCGCGGCACTCGCGCTCATCAGCAGCCCGGCATACACCAGGGTGAGGGGAATCAGTTTCTTCATGATCAATTGCCTTTCTCAGGGATAGAAGTCAGCAGCTCAAGGCCGTGAACGGTGTTGAGCTTGCGCCAGACGATGTTGAACCGCTTCTCGTCCAGCGGCTGCTTGAGTTGAAAGTTGAAGCCCTTGCGGCTGCCGTAATGCGTCGTGGCGCGCTCGAAGGACGTGATCGTCAGTTGATAGGGATCGGAACTGCTGATGTTCTCGATGTCCTGATAGCGCCAGGTGCGGGATGCTTCCTTGCGGTCGGCGGCATACACCACCCGGTCGCTCGCAAACCGCAGTGTCCCCTGCGATCCGCTCAGCTTGCCCAGTAGTTTCACCGGCAGTTCCCACAGCGCCTGCACCTGCTCATCCGCCACTGCGGCAATGAACCTGCGGTCCAGTTGGACCTTCAGCATTTCGTAAACCGGCCGAACATCCTGGCCCGGCAGCAGCTTGAACTCGTACTCCTGGTCGAGCCCCAACGCCCACTTCCGGTCCTGATACGTCACGATCCGGATCTTCTCCGATGAGAGGTACAACTGCTCAATATCCTGGTACCTCCAGTGTCCGTGGTGCAGCGCATCCGGAGTCTTCTTCTTCCGGCTCTGCTCCTGGAACGTGATGCCGTGTTCATCCACCACCAGCGTCGCCGGCTGATCTTTCCGCACCAGCAGATGGTCGTGCAGCGCCTGGAACCGGAACTCGGCTGCCTGCAGCGATACCGCCGCCAGCGCGAATGCGGCTAGGCCTGCGCGGGTGATTGCTTTTTGACTTCGCTGTTCCATTTCCAAACCTCGTAAATTGCGGGATACACCACCAGCTCCAACAGGAACGATGTAAAGATGCCGCCGATCATCGGCGCCGCGATACGCTTCATCACATCGCCGCCCGCTCCAGCCGACCACATGATCGGCACCAGCCCCAGGAACATGCAGGCGACCGTCATGAACTTGGGCCGGATGCGCTTCACCGCGCCGTCGTGAATCGCCTCCTGCAGTTCGCCCAGCGTCGACATGCGCCCCTCCTTCTTGGCCTTCTCATAGGCCAGGTCCAGGTACAGCAGCATGAAGACCGCGGTTTCCGCATCGACGCCCATCAGCGCAATCAGCCCCACCCACACGCCGATGCTCATGTTGTAGCCCAGGGCATACAGGAACCAGATCGCACCCACCGCCGAGAACGGCACGGCCAGGATGATGATCAGCGTCTTCGTCAGCGATTTCGTATTCAGGTACAGCAGCATCAGCACCAGGAACAACGTCACCGGCAGGATCACCGTCAGCCGCTCCTTCACCCGTTGCATGGCCTCATACTGCCCGCTCCACGCGATCGTGTACCCCGGCGGCAGCTTGATGTGGTCGCGGACCAGCTTCTTCGCCTCTTCCACGTAACTGCCCACATCCCGGCCCGCCACGTCGACATACACATACCCGTTCAGCAGCCCGTTCTCATCGCGCAGCATGCCGGGGCCCGTCACCGTCTTAATAGTCGCCAGCTCCGAAATCGGCACCTGCTTCGTCGAGTCCATCGTCGGCACCAGCACCCGGCCCAGCATGTTCACATCGCTGCGGAAATCGCGGAAATACCGCACGTTCACCGGATACCGCTCACGGCCCTCGATCGTCGTCGTCACGTTCTCGCCGCCGATCGCGCTCATCAGCACATCCTGTGCGTCTGCGATCGTCAGCCCATACCGCGCCAGCTCGTCCCGCTTCCAGTCGAAGTCCAGGAAATACCCTCCGCCCGTCCGCTCCGCGAAGACGTTCCGGGTCCCCTCGATCCGCGGCAGCAGCGCTTCCACCTCGCCGCCCAACCGCTCGATCTGCCGCAGGTCCGACCCGTAGATCTTGATCCCCACCGGTGTCCGCACACCCGTCGTCAGCATGTCGATACGGCCCTTGATCGGCATCGTCCACGCATTCGACGCCCCCGGCAGCTTCAAAGCCGCGTTCATCTCTTCCACCAACTGCTCCTGGCTGATGTGATCGGGTGTCAATCGTCGGAACACGCCCTTCGACCACTCCGGAGCCCAATCCGAATACCACGTGCTCACCTTCCGCCACTCGGCTTCAGGCTTCAGCACGATCACCGTCTCCATCATCGACAGCGGAGCCGGATCCGTCGACGTCTCCGCCCGCCCCGCCTTACCCATCACCGACTCCACTTCCGGAAACTTCTTGATGATCCGGTCCTGCACCTGCATCAGCCGCTGCGCATCGTTCACCGAAATGCCAGGCAATGTCGACGGCATATACAGCAGCGAGCCCTCATTCAACGGCGGCATGAACTCCGACCCCAACCTCTGGAAGATCGGGATCGTGACAACCACCATCGCCACGGCCGCCGTAATCACCGCATACTTCCAGCGCAGAGCCCAGCGGCACACGGGATCATAAACTCGAATCAGGATCCGGCTGATCGGGTGCTTCTCTTCCGAGTGAATCGTCCCCACCAACACCGCATTCGCCACACGCGCCAGCCAGGCCGGGCGAAATTGGAACTTCTGCATGTGCGTGAACAGCAGCCGCATGGCCGGGTCCAGCGTGATCGCCAGCAGCGCCGCCACGATCATCGAGAAGTTCTTCGTATACGCCAGCGGCTTGAACAGCCGCCCTTCCTGGGCCTCCAGTGTCAGCACCGGCAGGAACGACACCGCAATCACCAGCAGCGCGAAGAAACTGGGCCCGCCCACCTCCTTCACCGCGTTCACCACCACCCGGTGGTAATCTTCTTTGCGGCCCGTCCGCTCCCACTCTTCCAGCTTCTTGTGGGTCTGCTCCACCACCACAATCGCCGCATCCACCATCGCCCCAATCGCGATGGCAATGCCGCCCAGCGACATGATGTTCGACGTCAGCCCCATCATCTTCATCGGGATGAACGAGATGATGATCGCGATGGGGATCGTGAACACCGGGATGATCGCGCTCGGCACATGCCACAGGAACACCAGGATCACTAGCGAGACGATAATCATCTCCTCGGTCAGCGTGCCCTTCAGGTTCTCCACCGAGCGCAGAATCAGCTCCGACCGGTCGTACGTGCTCACAATCTTGAGCCCGGCCGGCAGCCCCGGCTCCACTTCCTTGATCTTGGCCTTCACCCGCTCAATCACGTTCAGCGCGTTCTCGCCCTGCCGCATCACAATGATCCCCGACACCACGTCGCCCGTGCCGTTATAATCCGCCACGCCGCGCCGCATGTCCGGCCCCAGTGTCACCGTACCCACATCGCTGACTCGGATCGGCACCCCGTTCTCACTTGCGCCCAGGGCGATCTTGCCGATGTCTTCCTCGCTTTTGGCGTACCCCCGCCCGCGCACCATATACTCCGCCCCGGCCATCTCGATCAACCGCCCGCCTACGTCGTCATTGCCCTTCCGCACCGCCTCCACCACCCGCATGATCGGGATGTTGTAAGCCTGCAGCCGGTTCGGATCCACGTTCACCTGATACTGCCGGACAAACCCGCCGATCGGCGCCACCTCCGCCACGCCCGGCACCGACTTGAACTGGTAGTTCAGGAACCAGTCCTGTAAGGACCGCAACTCCGCCAGCGACCGCTTGCCCGTCGTATCCACCAGCGCATACTGGAACACCCAGCCCACGCCCGTCGCATCCGGACCCAGTTCCGTCTTTACGCCCTGCGGCAGCCGCGGCAGCACAGACGATAGATATTCCAACGTGCGCGATCGCGCCCAGTAAATGTCCGTTCCTTCTTCAAAGATGATGTAGACGAACGAATACCCGAAGTCCGAAAACCCGCGCACATCTTTCACCTTCGGCGCGCCCAGCATCGTCGTGACGATCGGGTAAGTGACCTGGTCCTCCATGATGTCCGGACTGCGGTCCCAACGCGAATACACGATCACCTGCGTGTCGCTCAAATCGGGAATCGCGTCCAGCGGCACCGTCCGCATCGAGTACAGGCCGCCCAGCACCGCGAACCCCACCAGGATGAACACCAGGAACTTGTTCGCGGCCGAGAACTCAATAATCCGGTCGATCATTGCTTCCCGCCCTGCCCGTGGTCATGCGCCGCCGCACTCGTGCCCGGTGACCGCATCTGGCTCTCGCTGTCGATCAGGAAGTTGCCCGAGGTCACCACCTTCTCGCCTGCCGCCAACCCCTTCAGGATCTCAATGCGGTTGCCGATCCGGTCGCCCGTCTCCACCGCGCGCGGTTCCAGGTACCCATCTCCGCGATCCACAAACACCGTCTTCCGCAAACCCGCGTCCAGCACGGCATCCGCCGGAACACTCACGCGCCGCGGCGACGACACCGTGAAATCGACATCCACGAACATGTCCGGCTTCAGCAGCAGGCCCGAATTCTCGGCCTCCAGCCGCACCTTCAATGTGCGCGTCATCGGATCCACCTGGGGCTGGATGTAATTCACCCGCGCCGCGATCTTGCGCCCGCCGGCGTAACTCAGCGTCAGCGTGGCGCCCATGCCTTCGCGGATCATGCTCATCTCGTTCTCGAATACGTCGGCCATGATCCACACCCGGCTCAGGTCCACAATGGAATAGAGTTCCGTATCCGGCATCACACGCTGCTTCGGAAACGCATTGCGCGTCATCACATAGCCGCTGATCGGCGCATGCAACGTGATGTTCGTCACCGGCAGCCGCGACTTCTCGATACCCGCAATCTGCTCCGCGGTCAGGTCCCACAACTCCAGGCGCTTGCGGGCCGCGTTGATCAGCGACTCGCCCTGCGCCCCGGTCCCTGCCAGCGTGCTGTTCTTCAGAATCTCGCGGCTCTTCAACGCCAGCAGGTACTCGTGCTGGCTCGCCAGCAATTCAGGGCTGTATAGCGTCAACAGTGGCTGGCCCTTCACCACCAGCTTGCCGGTGAAGTTGACGAACACTTCGTCAATCCAGCCTTCTGTCTTCGACTGCACCCTCGCCTGGCGCGTCTCGTCAATCGCCACCTTACCCACCGCCCGGAAACTGTGCGACCCCGCCGCTTCTTCCGCCACCCCATACCGCACGCCAATCAACTGCTGCTTCTCCGCCGACACGTGGATCGTACCCGCCGGCATGCTCGCCAGATCCTCGCCCGCCCCCTTCGGAGCCGCCGAATCCGCCTCGTCCGGCACCAGCCGCATCCCGCAGATCCCACACTCGCCCGGCTTGTCCGACCGGAAGTTCGGATGCATCGGGCAGTGATACCCGTGCGGCTTCTCCGCCTGGTGCAGCCCCTTCGCCTCGCGCGGACCATACCACCGGCCATACCCGAATCCGCCCAGAAACGCCGCCGCCAGCAGCACCAGGCCCAGCACTACTTTCAAGGCCTTCATGGCAGCAGGTTCCTCCCTGTCATCTCTTCCAGCCGGCTCACGGCGAGGTAGTAGTTCTGCAGCTCCTCGTAGTAGTTCATCTCGTACTCGACCACCGTCACGTAATTCATCAGCACCGTCAGAAAGTCCACTGAACCCGTCTCGTAGGACGACAGCGACGACTCCAGTGCCAGGCTCGACTGCGGGATCACTGTCTGGCTGTACAGCTTGATCAGTTGGTTCGACGTCTCCGCCATCAACTGGTCATCCTTGATCCGGAAATGCAGCGACTGGTTGCTCGCCTCGTAGTCGCGCCGGGAAGCCGCCAGTGTCTGCGACTGCTCCGTCACCGCCGGCCTCTGCTTGCGGAAGAAGTACAGCGGGATCTTGAAGTCGGCGCTCAGCTGGTACATGGGCGGCATTGAGCCCATGTTGAAGTAGCCCGCCTTGATCGTGTAGTCGGGATAATACTCCTTGCGCGCCATGTTCACCGCCAGCTCCGCGCGCTGGATCATCTTCTCGTCCTTCAACAGCATCGGCGAGTTCTGCTTCGCCGCCTCGTACAACTCCTCCAGCCCCACCTTCATCTCCTGCGGCAGCAGCCCATCCGGCTTCTCCAGCGACGACCCCGGAGCCCGGTTCAACAGGCTCACGATCTCCGCCTCCCGCGCCCGCTTCTCCCGTTCCAGCTGGATCCGCTTCGTCGCCAGAATCGAGATCTGAGTCTGCGCCTTGAACACGTCCTGCTGCGCCGCCTTGCCCACGGAGTACCGCGCCTCGGTGATCTTCAGCAGCCGCCGCAGCAGGTCGATGTTCCGGTCCAGCACCTCCACCACCTCAAACGCATACGCCCGCCGGTAGTACGCCTGCTTGATCCTCGACACCACGCTCAACTGCGCCTGCGTGTAGTTCTGGAACTCGGCCTCATACTCCTTCACCGCCATATCGCCCTGCAGCTTCCGCTTGCCCGGCCAAGGCACTTCCTGCGACACCATGAAGCCGATATTGGACGTCGGTTCCTTCCCGAGTCCGGCCCCGGGCCACGGCCGCCCGTTGCTGGCGAACCCCGGCGAAAACATCGGGTCCGGCAGGCTGCTCACCTGGCTCGGCCGCTGCCGTGCCGCTTCATACCGCTTCTGCGACGCCAGAATCTCCGGATTGTTGTTCAGGGCTTCAGCCAGCAGGGCCTTCAGGCTGCCGGGCGGTTCGGCGGCCCGCAGCCACCCCAAGGCCATCAGCATCATCAGGCCAAGCCGGATTGCGACGATTGGTGCGCGCGTATCCATCACTGCCCACACAAGGGCAGTTCTGTGCCCATCCTCTCGGAGTTGTCTATCTCTTTCCGGGTCAATGCTTTGACCTGCGACCAGGCCCGTCGCCGCCACTCGGTTTGGAGACTTTCAGACGACGATTGTCCAAAATGAGGCACCCCCGAAGGCCCGCCCGGCGCGCCCATCTACGTTACACTCCCTACATCGGGACCCCTGTGGAGCCAGAACGCCAGAAAACCAATTGGGTCGCCATAGCCCTGGTCGCGGCCGCCATTGCCGCCATCAGCGCCGGCCACTACTTCACCCCGCCCAGTCAGTTGATGTGGCACGGCTTCTTCCAGCGCGCTTACTACCTGCCGGTTGTCTTCGCGGCCATCACTTTCGGCTGGATCGGCGGGCTCGCCGCCGCCGCCACCGCCGGACTCGCTTACCTCCCGCACATCATGACCGCCTGGACCGGCATGCGCCACTATGAGCTCGAGCAATACGTCGAGATCATCATGTTCTTCGCCGTCGGCGCCGTCACCGGCATCCTCTCCGACAAAGAACGCCATCGCCGCCTGCAACTCCAACAAACGGCTCAACAACTCAGCCACGTTTACCAGGAGCTCCAAAGCACTTTCGAACAGGTGAAACGCGCCGACCGCCTCTCCGCCATCGGTCAACTCGCCGCCGGCCTGGCCCACGAAATCCGCAACCCCCTCGCCAGCATCGACGGTGCCGCCGAGGTCCTCCTGGTAGGCGGCGAGCCCGAAGAGGTTCGCCAGGAAACCCTCGGCATCATCCGCAAGGAATGCGCCCGCCTCAATCGCCTGCTCTCCAGCCTCCTCGACTTCGCCCGCCCCCGCCGTCCGGAATGGCGCGAAGTCAACGTCGCCGGAGTCCTCGACAAAGTCCTCGACCTCGTCGCCCATTCCGCCAGGAGCGGCATCCGGTTTGCCAAGGAGTTTCATGGCGGACCGCCGCGCCTGGTCTGCGACGAGGAACAGTTGGCCCAGGTCCTCCTCAACCTCATCCTGAACGCCACCCAGGCCATGCCGCGGGGCGGGGAAGTGCGCGTCGATGTCGAGTCCAGCGCGGAGAGCCTCGAAATCCGGGTCAAGGATCAGGGCGAAGGCGTCTCCGAGGAACTGCTCGACCGCATCTTCGATCCCTTCTTCACCACCAAGGACACCGGCACCGGCCTCGGCCTGTCCGTCGTCCACCAGATCGTCTCCCAACACGGCGGCAAAGTGGCTGTCGCCCGCAATGCTGATAGAGGACTGATGTTTACCCTTTCGTTCCCGCAGAAACAGGCCGTGCAGCTGTGACCGGCAAACGCATCCTGATCGTCGATGATGAAGAGAGCCTGCGCCGCGTCACCCAGCTCCGCCTGCAGCAGGCCGGCTATGAAGCAGCCACCGCCGCCGATGGCGACGAAGCCCTCGCCTTCCTACAGCGCCACCCTCAGGACCTCGTCCTGACCGACCTCCGCATGCCCGGCATGTCCGGCCTCGACCTGCTTAAGCGCATCCGCCAGGACTTCCCCGAGATCATCGTCATCGTCGTCACCGCCTTCGGCACCATCGAATCCGCCGTCGAAGCCATGAAGCAGGGCGCCTTCGACTACATCATCAAACCCGTCAATTCCGACGCACTCCGCATCATCCTCGCCCGCGCGCTCGAACACCACCAACTCCGCCGCGAAGTTCAGTCCCTGCGCACCGCCATCGACCGTAAATTCGGCTTCGAAAGCATCATCGGCCGCTCCAAGGCGCTGCTCTCCACCCTCGAGAACGCCGCCCGCGCCGCCCAAAGCGCCTCCACTGTCCTCGTCCGTGGCGAGACCGGCACCGGTAAGGAACTCCTCGCCAAGGCGATCCACTTCAACAGCCCGCGCCGCGACCGCCCCATGATCGTCATCAACTGCGGCGCCATCCCCAGGGAACTCCTCGAATCCGAACTCTTCGGCCACACCCGCGGCTCCTTCACCGGAGCCATCGCCGCCAAACAAGGCAAAATCGAGATGGCCGACCAGGGGACCCTCTTCCTCGACGAAATCGGGGAAATGCCGCTGGAGCTTCAGGTGAAACTGCTGCGCCTCATCCAGGAGCGCGAGATCGAGAAAATCGGCGCCAACCAACCCGTGAAGGTCGATGTCCGCATCATCGCCGCCACGCACCGCAACCTCCAGGCCATGGTCGAAAACGGCACCTTCCGCGAAGACCTCTACTACCGCCTCGCCGTCATCCCCCTGGAACTCCCGCCCCTCCGCGAGCGCCCCGACGACGTCCCCGAACTCGTCGCCATGTTCTTCCACAAGTTCAAACAGCGTCTGGAGCGCCCCGATCTCATCCTGCCCCAGGCCCTGCTCCCCCACTTCTCCGCCTACCGCTGGCCCGGCAACGTCCGCGAATTGGAGAACGTAGTCGAACGTCTGGTAGTCCTCTCCCCCGGTCCTGAAATCACGATCGGAGACCTGCCGGAAGACCTCCGCCGCCAGCGCGACCCCCTGGAAGCGATCCAACTCGAACTCCCCCCGCAAGGCATCAGCCTGGAAGCGGTAGAGAAGGAACTGGTTTTGCGGGCCCTCCAGAAGTGCAACTGGAATCAGACCAAGGCGGCGGACTA
This sequence comes from Paludibaculum fermentans, assembly GCF_051172195.1. Classification (GTDB taxonomy): domain Bacteria; phylum Acidobacteriota; class Terriglobia; order Bryobacterales; family Bryobacteraceae; genus Paludibaculum; species Paludibaculum fermentans_A. The sequence continues at coordinate 7,825 of NZ_JBPJAQ010000005.1, read as the reverse complement.
CCTGGACATCAGCCGCAAAGTCCTGATCTACCGTATGGAGAAGTTCGGATTAAAGAAGGACTAGCGGTCCTTCAGCTAATCAGACCTGTGTAGGAGGGCGGACCCCCAGGTCCGCAGGCGATCCCCCGATCGCCTTCTCGCCCCAATCGAGGCCCCCATCGTTGCGGAACCCCCCTGGATTCAGCTAGTCTAGTGTGTGGTGAGGTGCGAGAGTGGTTGAATCGGGCGGTCTCGAAAACCGTTGAACTCGTAAGGGTTCCGTGGGTTCGAATCCCACCCTCACCGCCAGTTCCAAGGCGTTCGCGACAGGAACTGGCTCCGGCCGTTAGCTTCTCCAAACAAACTCTACTGTCGGCCACAGGTTTGTCCAAACTGCCAGCAGTGGCTCTCCTCCTACTTCATCACGACATCCCGAATAATCCGATAGCCCGATCAGCGGGCTGCCCGCGCCACCTAACCCCGTACACCCCACGCGACGGATCGCCCGAACGTTCGACCGCCGGCGTCCTTTAATTGCAGGTGGCGGTATTAAAGGAAACGCCGCTTCTCTCTAATTGCGCGAGGGTGAAGTCCAGCCAGGGGATGCGTCTGGCCGTACGCGGAGGGCAAGCAGCGGGGCATCGCCTTTGAGCCGCTGTACAAGACGGCCCCTATCGCCGCTCTGCGCGACTCCTGTTTCTACGAGTATCTGGCCCTCGCCGACGCCTTGCGGGACGGCCGCGCCCGTGAGCGGAAGGCGGTCGAGACGGAACTGGGCAGGCGCTTCAGGGAAGCAAATGAACGACTCAAATCGTGAGCAGTTAGTTGTCGCTGCACGGCTCCTGCGCCCGCTGCTGGGGGAACTCGTGTTTGTTGGCGGGACCGTCACGGGCCTTCTGATTACGGACGAGGCCGCGGCCGGACCGCGAAGCACATTCGATGTGGGTGCGATCGCCGGGATCACATCGTATGCGGAATAGGAAGCGTTCGGCGAGCGGCTGCGAGCGCTGCAATTCCACGAAGACGCCCGGGAAGGGGCGCCGCTGTGCAGATGGGTCCAACACGACACGACGCTCGATGTGATGCCCCTTGACGCGAATATTCTTGGGTTCTCCAACCGCTGGTATCGGGCTGCGATGGAATTCTCGGTCATTGAACGGCTTACGGTCGACCTCGAGATCCGCATTGTCACAGGTCCGGATTTTCTTGCCACGAAGCTCGAAGCGTTCAAGGGCCGTGGCCAGGGTGACTTCTTCGGAAGCCACGATCTGGAGGACCTCATCTCGGTCGTGGATGGTCGTGCAGAACTGGTCGCGGAGGTGCAGGCGGGTGTCGCTGACCTCCGCGCATACTTGCGCGGCGAGATCACTGGCCTACTGAAGACACCCGGATTCCTCGACGCATTGCCTGGCTATCTCCTTCCGGACGCGGCGAGTCAGGCGCGAATCGACATCGTGCTCCGGCGCCTGGAAGCGCTCGCCTTGGCATAGGCGCTTGGCCGGCTAAGGAACGTGCAGCGCTTGGCCAGTCGAGCCGCCCCAACGCGATGACCTGATGATGTTCTTCTTCGTTCGAGACATTGCTCACGGCGACGGAGGGTATCCTCCATCGCGGTCAATGTCCTGCCTCAGTTCCCGCCGGTTTCCGCCGTTCCTCCTTGGCGGATTGTGGGTATCCCTCGATGTGGCATAGACCACCGCGGGGAATCCACACCGTGATCCACCAGGCCCGCCTTCCTCGCCCGACTTCTCGTCCGTTCTGGCCCAATCACTCAGTAGGTCAAGCCCCAAGGTGCAAGCAACGTCTGACCCGCTCCGCCGTTTACATCCGCGTTCAACGCGCTGGCGGGTCTCGCACCACACGAGGGACCAGATTTGCCACGCTCGATGCTCCGTCGTGATTTCGGACTGGACGCAGATGCATTGTTGGTTCGCGGGCGCCACGGCTCCGATAGGCCGACGATGCTGCCCAACAGGGCCTCAGGTGCTGGAGGACACTCCTCTCCTGGGTACAACTGTTTGCAATTCCATGCTGCCCGTGACCACGATTGGGTGGCTTCACTAGTCGTAATACAGAAGAGTAGAAGCGTGTATAGTCGATTCTGGCCTATGGCCGTAAATACCTGGGTGTACTGGTCGTAGTCAGATCCCGTGCCTTGGAGATCGACCCGAGAATAGAAAAGAGGTGGGCAATCTGGGCCGGCAACACTTCCACCGCCGCCGCATGTTCCAGTCGCCGGAATTTCAATGTCCGTCCTGTCAGAGATGTGTGATGGGCACGAAGTTGAGTACTGGACAATCCTGCTCACTTTGTACTTCTTTGTCTCCGTCAGAGAAGTCCAAGGTAAATTACACGAGAAGGTCGGTGAACTGGTTTCATCGACCAAAAACTCACTGCATAGTGTCTGTCCCGAACAGGCCGATATCGATAAGAGCAGCAACGCCAGAGTGGCCAGCCATTTCTGATGCTGTGGAATCCTCATTGTCGGATCTCCCTCGGTACATGCCCCGAACCATTCTGGATACGCAACTGCAGGAAACGTAGGCACGCCTCCAAGCTCTCGCGATCTGCTAGGTCCCTTTGTCCATCTGTCGCCCGAACTGCCTTGATCAAAGAAAACACCTCCTTCTCAACCATCTGTGCTGCAAGGCGAGCGGCCCCAGGCCGATAGTCGTCAACGTGGCCCCGCCCCTTCAGCGAACTGACATCGATTTGATCTACACCGTGAGCCTTAGCTTTGTCGAGTTCAGCGCTCACGATGGCTTTCCAACGGTTCAACTCGCTGAGACTGGCCACGCGCTTTTTTAGTATCTCGTCGATCGCCTCGGGGTCACCGACGGAACGCAGGTCCTCGAAGACATATGCAATGACGCTCAAAACCGGAGCTGAAGCTATGAGCGCGGCTGATTCGTCGCGTGGAATGCCAATCGAGGTCATATGGGACTTGCCTTGCCGAATGCCGCCGGTTTCGTCCACGCGACTCTTCGGGACGAGGTTCTCCATTCCAATAGAAGGCCAAAAATCAACGGAAACACCTCCACAGTTCTTCATGGATCCGTCTGGCATTCTGCACATCGCACGAAGTGCATACGCGGTTACCTGGCTGGCACATCGACTCTCGACTAAAGCCTTTTCAAGACCCCTGGCGGAGTCCCACTCTTGCATCGAAACTGACAGGCATCCCGTCTGTGGTGGATTGACCGACTGGCTCCAGAGCAGACAACCAGCACCCAAACAGAGCATCAATTTAACTGGTACTACATTGCTTCGCATGATAGTTCTCACGAAAATCCACTGAAATGGAGCATAGCTCCAATGGCAGTGCGAGTCAATAAGAGCATTATCCAACGCAGTTTTCTGAACGTTCAGCTGCAGGCGATAACATCATCCAGACGGCCGGCCGTCTCGTCCTGGGTGCATCGGCGCTGTTTACGCATTTTGAATTTCGCGCCTGTAGTGAAATACTCGCTCCATGGCTCGACCAGCCAGGGCGCTTCCTGGAGCGCTCGTGCGCTCAACGACACCGGAGTCATCGGGAATTCGATCCTCATTTCATCGTCACCCCGGCGCCACTCTCGTTTGGCGGCATTGCTAAGCGCAACACTTACGCTTCCTGAGGTCGATGATCCATGGATTTTGCCCAGGTCCGAAGGCTAACGATTGTCGCCCTGTTCTCCGATGACGAGCTCTTTGAGCAACTCGTGCTCAAGGGCGGAAATGCGCTGAGCCTGGTCTATGGACTCAGTCCGCGGACATCGCTCGACCTGGACTTCTCAATCGACAAGGATTTCGCGGACCTTGACGACACGAAGCGTCGGATCTTCAGGGCGGTCAAACAGCGCTTTGCCTCCGCGCGCTTTGTCGTCTTCGACGAGGCCTTCGAGTCGAAGCCTCAGGTGCTTGCCCCTCACCAGCAGCCGTGGTGGGGCCGCTACGAGCTGAAGTTCAAGCTGATCGAGGAGTCCAAATATCGCACCCTGGGCAAGAGCCTGGAGTCACGAACCGTGGCATCGCCACCTTCGCCGACAGGACGGCGCACACCCAGAACGTCCACGCACTGCAAGCCCCACTCAGGCATTGCCGCAAGACAGATGGACGCCCGTGGCCCAGCACGCCGCGCGTGTCATCCGGAATTCCGGCGCCAGCGGGCAACCAGCTCTCGGGCTGCCGAGGGCCACTCGGGAAAAGCGAACGGAAACCCGGCGGCCAGCAGGCGGCCCGGCACAACACGGCGGCTTTTGAGGACGAGCTCCGATTCCGTGCGCATCAGGAAAGTGCCAACCTCAATCAGCCACTGCGGATTGGGCAAGGCAAACCGGGCGCCCCACGCCGCGCGCAAGGCTCGCAGGAAATCAGAATTAGGGAGCGGTCCCGGAGAGGAGACGTTCACAACGCCGCTCAACTCTTCGCGTGCGATCAGGAACTCGATCGCCCGGACGAAGTCTGCTTCGTGAATCCAGGAAACAAACTGCGTCCCCGCGCCGTGTCTGCCGCCCACACCATGGCGGACCAGGCCCAGCAGAGTATCGAACACTCCTCCGCGGTCCGGGCTGAGAGTCAGGGCGCTGCGGATAGCGATCTTGCGCGTGAGCGGAGTCGGCGTCGAGAAGAACGCCTCTTCCCATCCTTTCGCAACTTGAATCGAAAAGTTCCACGTATCGGGAGCGCCCGGCTCGTTACCGCCCAACTCGCCGTCTGCTTCCGTCATCGCGCGATCCAGGGCGTGCCGGTAAATGGTCGCAGTGCTCGCGTTGATCCACAGCCGGGGCGGCTCGGTCAGAGAAGAGACGATCTGATTCAACAACCGGGTGCTGAGGATCCGCGACTCATAAATATCAAGTCGATTGCGAGCGGTGTATCGGCAGTTTACGCTCCTTCCGGCGAGGTTGACGCACACATCGCTCTGTTCGAGGTCGGCTATCCAGTCGCCAGGGGTGACGCCGTCCCACGCGCGAACGCGCCACGGAGCTGGACCAGGATTCCGGCTCAACACCGTGACGATGTGCCCGCGCGCGTGGAAATGATGGGCCAGCATCCGGCCAACCTGGCCGCTGCCGCCCGGTATGACGATTCTCATGCAGGCAGCAGCCTTTCCCAGGCGCCGGATTCCGCGAGTTCCTTCAAAACGGCATTTCTCTCGCGCAGCAGGCGCCGCATGTACCTGCGAAGCACCAGGATCTCGGCCACGCGCCCGATGACCGGCAGCGGGGCGGCAAAGCGAAATATGTCCTCCATCTCCGTTATGTCCGGAGAGGTCGCACGGAAAATATGATCGTGCTGCATGGACTGAAAGGGGCCTTCGACCATCGTGTCCTGAAAGTACACGGGCCCATCCATCGCGGTGATCTCGCTCGTGAGCCGCTGCCAGACGGCAAAATGCTTCGCGCGCCAGGTGACACGTTGTCCAAGGTCGACCAGCCCGGAATGGATGCCGCCCTCGGCCACGGCCGCTTCACCCCAATGAACATTTCCGGTGAGGTGTGCCTCGACGCTGCGCGCTAGGTCGAAGCAGCGTGCAATGGGCGCCCGGATGACAGTAAGTTCTCTCAGCGTGACCATAACCGCACCTATACCTCAGTGCCCTTCACGATCTGGACTATCTCCAGCGCGGCTTTGCGTACGGGCCGCATCAGAGGCAGTGCTGAAACTCGAATCAGCAAGGCAATGCTCCTGGCCGCGATCGCGAGAAGCCGATAGCTGTTCTCCTGGTTGGGTGACTCATCGATGACCCAGAAGTAGATGGCGCCCATCTGAAAGAACCAGAGAACGTCGGGCAAGTGCGGTTCGAGGTCCTTCGGGATCCGCAGGCCGCAATCGATCACGATGCGGCGAAACCAGTCGATGTCGATGGCCCGGATCTCCCTGGTCTGCGCGCTAAAGGGCGACAGCGGATATCCGGGATCGGCGCCGTTTCGCAGCAGCGCGCGCATGATTCGTCTGTGAGGCGCAAAGTGAGCCCACTTCACTCGAATCAGTGCCAGTAAACGATCCTCCAGTCCGCTGACGCCATCCAGGGCCGCTTCGATCTTGCGCTGCATTTCGTCCGAGGAACGCCGGTAAAACTCCATGACGATCGCGTCCTTGGACGGGAAGTAGTAGTACGCAGCGCCGGTGGCTACGCCCGCCTCGTCCGCTATGTCTCGCATCGTGGCCGCCTCGAACCCGCGGTCATGGAACAGCTTCAGGGCGGCGCTCAGAATCCGCTGGCGCGTCTCCTCGCTCTTCGGCGCGGTTTTTACTTCGACCCGGTCTGGCATCGCGGAGCCGCCACCTTCCTGAGCTGTTGCTCAAAGTCCCGCTCGCTTCTGAGACGCAGCAGGCTGGAGAGCGCGAGACGGTTTCCGGAAACGGCGGCAAAAGCCTCCCGGGCCATCAGCAATAGCGCCGGGCTGGTCAACCGGAAAGCAAGATCGCGGTAGTCTCTCAACGCCCAAAGACAAACGATCCAGCCGTGATCTCCTAACCACACTTCACCGGTATCCGCCACCACCGACAGCTCGCCCGGCGGGAGCTGCGGGAACGCACGCTGCGCTTCCGCGGATCCGGCCGCCACGAACCTAAGTCCAACCAGGGGAACTTGCCCTCTGATCCAATCCTTCGCAAACGTGCAGAGACCGCAGGCCGCGTCGTAGAGGATCGTGATGCTTGTGACAGGCGGCATCACGACTCCGAAGGAATGGGTATCCGGGCGTCGGGCGGCATCGGCGGCCGCAGCTCGGCCTGCCCTCGCCGTCTCAGCCGGCTAAAGACGTAGATATTGAGAAAGTGCATGGCGCCCAGCACGATCAGCACCAGGCCGAGTTTCTCGCACACGAGCTCCATCGCAGCCCTCGCATCCGCCACTTGGACACTCGTGCGCAGAGCCAGTGCAACGTAACCCACGTTGATGAGATAGAACCCAACAACCAGCAAATGGTTCACGGAATCGGCCAACTCGCGGTTGCCGTGGAAAGCATCGATCAGGAAACTACCGCCATTCCGCCGCAGCGTCCGGGCCACCCAGACCGTCACGGCAAGGCTAATAGCCAGATAGGTGACGTAACAAACGACAATGTACATTCGCTCCCTCTTTTCGTAGACAGCACAAATGTTGAACGCGTTCAAATTAAAAGGTACTCCTCACGCTCGCTCGAGTCAAGAGAAATATGAACACGTTCAAAACTGCATCAGCTGCAGTATTCTGCGCACGGCGATCCGGCGCCGCTCGGTGGGATGTGGATCGTTCTGCGAAGCCGCGGGGCCGCCACTCGCTGAAGTTCAACCTGATCGAGGAGGCCAAATACCGCAGCCTGGGCAAGAGCCTGGAGGCTGTCCGCGGAAACGCCCTGGTGACTGGTCCCGAGCAGCGGCGCAACTTCTCTGTGGACATGAGCAGGTTCGAGTACGGTGAAGGCAAGGTCGAGCGCGAGTTGGACTCCTACACGGTCTACGTCTACAGCACCGAGATGATCGTGATCGAATAACTCCGGGCAGTCTGCCAGCAGATGCCCAAATACACGTTGCGCGCTCAGCCAAGCCCGATAGCGCGGCACTTCTAGGACATCTGGCGCATTGTGACCGAGACCAGTTTCTCAGTCGATGCCTTCGCCGCCACTTGAACAGGTGGCACTAAACAGCAAGCACTTTGCCGTTCCTCTTGTACAGACTGCTCTGCAGTTTTAGTGGGAAAGCGAGCGGAGGGGCCTGCTCGCGATCATAGGACGGAGCAATCTCATCCAGGCATCTCGCGCTTTGGTCAGGTTGACGGATGGGCGTCGGAGTACGACGTTCGACGCTCCGGCTCCCGGCGGAATCCCCCTCATCGCCGGCGCTGTATGATCAGGGACGAAAGGACCCGCATGGCATT
>NZ_JBPJAQ010000004.1:0-431379 GCF_051172195.1 Paludibaculum fermentans | reverse complement strand
CCCTGTGTTGATCGAGCACGCGCTGCTGTCCAGCGCGTTCGAGGCGGCGCCCGGTGACACCGGACCCAGGAAGAATCCGACGTCGCTCGAGTACATCCACAGCCCGTTGCCCCCGCGGTCATAGTGCAGGAAGCAGAAGGGCTGCCCGCCCCCATTGGCTGCCGCCGCGATCAGGAACTGCACCCAGCCGAATGCGCTGCCCGCAAACCCGGGCGGGTCCGGATACGTCAACGTAAACGTCTGGCTGGAACCACTGCCGGCGTTCGGCCCAACCGTCATCGTCCCCAGCGTTGCGGCCAACGACGTCCAGGTACCCCTCTGCACCCAGCCCGAGTCGATGCCCGACCGGTCCAGCGTGCGCATGTAGATGTTGCGCACACTCGCCTGCTTGAACACCAGGTTCGCGTTCAATGTCAGCGTTGTTCCGGCGCCAACTACACTCGAAGCCGAAGTGTTCAGCGCGCATAGCGAGTTCTGCAGCCCGTTCGACAAGGTACCCGGAGTCACCGGGCCCACGAAGAATCCACCATCCCCGTAGAACCACAACCCGTTCCCCGCCACGTCATAGTGCACAAAGCAGAACGACTGGCCGCCTCCGTCCGGGCTCACGCCGAACAGCATTTGGATCCACGCCAGATTGTGATAATCGTCGGCCACCGCAAACACTCCGGTGAAGGTCTGCGTCGTGCCGCTGCCGCTACCAGGTACCACCGAAACCGGAGTGGGTCCGGAGATGATGATCGTCGGATTGCTCGCCTGCCCATCCAGTAGCCCGCCGCCCGTCACGCTCACCTGGTTCGTCACCAGCGCCGGAGCCCCCGACGAAACATTCACCGTCACGGTGATGGCCGGGTAACTGGCGCCGGCCGCCAGCGAGTTGCTCCGCGTACACGTACTCCCTCCGGCCGGACACGACCATCCGCTGCCCGCCATCGATACCAGCGTCATGCCCGCCGGCACCGCCTCGGCTACCGTCACCGTCCCGCTGGTCGCCCCGCCACCACCCGGATTGGTCACCGTCACCGTGTAAGTCGCGTTCTGCTGCCCTTGCGAGAAATTCCCGGCATGGGTTTTGGTGATGCCCCAGGTGGCACTCTGCACCGTCAAGGTAACCGGGACTGTCACCGCGGAGGTCCCTCCGTTGAACACCGCCTGTCCGGTATGAACCCCGGCCGTCACCGGCACGCCGCCAGGAGAGCCGGCCACGTTGAACGTGATCACCCTCGACGTCGCACAACAGTTGCCCGATGGTGTGATCGACAACCACGAGCCGCCGTTGCCCGCCGAGGCCGTTGCCGTGAAGTTCAGGGCCGAACCGTTGCTGTTCACTGTCGCCGTCTGCGATAAGGGGTTGGCTCCTCCAAATGGCATGCTGAAGTTGAGCCCGCTCATCTGAGTGAAGATGTTCGTTCCCAGTTGAACACTCACGGGCACCGTCACACTGCTGCTGCCGCTTTCAAACAGGAGTTGGCCTGTATACTGGCCGGCCACCAAGCCCAGGCTGGGTAGATTGCCCGGCACGATGCTCACCGTCACCGTCGATGGCGCCGAGCCGCTTGCGGTCGACACCTGCAGCCACGCGCCGTTGTCGAACGTCATCGGCGTGACTGTCCAGTTCAAGGGCCCCGTACCCATCCTCCGCAGCGTCAACGATTGACTCGCTGGGCTGCCCCCCGTCGCGGCGCCAAAGTACATCTGCCCCTGCACGTTATCGAAGAAGGACTGGCTGCCGGGTGCTACCGTCAGCGTCACCGGCACCACCATTGCGGTGGACCCGTTGTCCAGGATCACCTCTGCTGTATACGTTCCGGCCGCCATGCCCACCGGAGCGGCCACCGTAATCGTCAGCACGCGCGGCGTCGAACAACAATTCCCGGTCGGCGAAACCGTCATCCAATTGCCGCCGTTGCCGGTCGCACCCGCCACCGAAAAGTTCACGCCCGCGCCAATAGTCGTCGCCGTGACAATCTGCGGCAGGGGATTCGCGCCCGCCTGCGGCATCGTGAACTGCAGCCCGTTCACCTGGGCGTAGCCGTTCCCGCCCACCACCACGCTGATCGGCACGGTGACACTGCTTAGCCCGGAAAGGAAGAGCACCTGACCGGTGAAGACGCCGGCCACCAACCCCTGGTTCGGCAGGTTTTGAGTGACGATGCCGATACTCACATTGGACGGCGCGGTTCCATTGACTGCCGAAACGGTCAGCCAGTTGTTGCCGTCGAACGTGCTCGTCTGCGCCGTCCAGTTCAGCGTTCCTGTTCCTCGATTGCGAAGCTGCACCGTCTGCGGAGCCGGATTGCCCGCATGCGTGGCCAGCGAGTAGCTCAACTGCCCCGGCACGTTATCGAAAAACGGCTGGTTCGTCGGGGATACGGTCAGCGTGACCGGAACCGTCTGCGAGGTCGCTCCGGTGTACAGAGAGACTTGCGCCGTGTACGTCCCGGGCAGCATGCCCACCGGCGCGGCGACACTCAGCTTGATCGGCCTCGTGGTGGTACAGCAGTTGCCGGTCGGCGTCACACTCAGCCACGCCCCTCCATTGCCGGTCGAAGCGGCCACGCTGAAGTTCATCGGCGAAGCCGTGTGGGTGGCAGTGATGACTTGCGGCAGGGGATTCGCGCCACCCTGCTGCATGCTGAAATGGATCCCGTTGATCTGGCCAAAAACATTCGCTCCCACCTGCATACTCACAGGCACCGTCACCGTACTGCCGCCACCCATGTCGAAGAGCAGCTGCCCCGTGAAGACACCGGCCACAAGACCCCCATTGGGCAGGTTGGCGGGAACGATGCCCACCGTCACCAGCGAGGGCGCGGTTCCGCTTGTGCCCGCCACCGTCAACCAGCTGCCTCCGTCGAATGTCGTGGCCTTGACACTCCAGTTCAGGGTTCCGGTCCCGCGATTTCTGATCGGCAGCACCTGCGGCGAGGGTGCCGCGCCCGCCAGCGTCATCGTGAAGCTCAACTGGCCGGGCACGTTATCGAAAAATGTCGTAGCCGCCGCGGCGACTGTCAACGTCACCGGGACGGTCACCGACGTCGCGCCGCTGTACGCAATGATCTGGGCCGTGTAGGTGCCTGCCGGCATGGCGGCCGGAGCATTTACGCTTGCCACCAGGGCTCTCGGTGTCACACAGCAGTTCCCTGAGGGCGTAACACTCAGCCAGTTCCCTCCCGTCGCACTGGAGTAGGCCACGCTGAAGTTCATAGCCGCTCCCAGGCTCGCGATCGTGACGTTCTGCGGCAGCGGGTTCGGGCCTGCCTGCTGCATCGTGAAGCTGATTCCGTTCACCTGCTGAAAGCCCTGTCCCACCGCTACCGTAATTGGCACCGTAATGCTGCTGCCCGAGGTGAGAAACAACAGGTTGGCGGTGTAGACTCCTCCGGTCAGTGCCCCGTTTGGCAGGTTCGCGGGCACGATTCCGATGGAGATTTGGGACGGAGCCGTGCCGCTCGTGCTCGAAACCGTCAGCCAGTTGCCGCCATCATGTGTCACCGGCGTCAGCGTCCAGTTCAGCGTGCCTGGCCCCGCATTGCGGATCTGCAACAGTTGATCGGGCGGTGGGTTGGTTGCGGCGGTTGGCAGCGAAAAGCTCAATTGGCCGGCCGTGTTATCGAAGAAGGGATTGTTCAGTGGCGCGATCGTCAGCGTGATGGGGATCACCATCAACTGGGACCCATTGTCCGCCAGGATCTGGCCGAAATAACTCCCCGCTGCCAGCGAAACGATGGGATTCGCACTGATCGTAATCGCTCGCGGCGAAACGCAGCAGTTGCCCGAAGGGCTGACGCTCAGCCACGTCCCCCCCAGCGAACCGGATGTGGCCGATGTGCTGAATCCGAACTCTGCCCCCTGGCTGGCAATGGTGATGGTCTGGTCCAGTGGATCGATACCCGCATACGGCTTTGTGAAACTCAATGCATTCACCTGCGACATCGCGTTCGTTGCGATGGTTAAGCCGATCGGAACCGTGATGATACTCGCTCCCCCCGCTGTCTGGAATAGGAGTTGGCCGCTGTACGTGCCTGCCGTACTGCCGCCATTGGGCAGGTTCGCGGTATTGATGCCCACCGTGATCAGGGATGGCGCCGTGCCCGAGGACGACGACACCGTCAGCCAGTTGCCTCCATTGGAAGTTGCTGTGGTTAACGTCCAGTTCAAACTCCCCACGCCGGCGTTACGCACCTGCACTACCTGCGATGGCGGATGGCCACCCGGCTTCATCGAGAAACTCACCTGCCCCGGGGTGTTGTCAAAAAACGTCCCCGCCACCGGAGCCACAACCAGCGTCACCGGCACTGTCTGCACAAGGGCGCCGGACGTAAAAACAACCTGGCCCGTGTAGGTGCCCACCGCCATCGCCGCACTCGTAGTCACCACCACTCTCACTCCTCGCGGAGTTACGCAACAGTTCCCCGAAGGCGAAGCCGTCAGCCAGTTGCCGCCCGATGACGTCGAAGCCGAAACTGAGAAACCGAAATTCGCGGCCGTGGTGCTCGCCACCGCCAGCACTTGCGGCAGGGGATCGTCAGCGCCAAATGCCTTGGTGAAGTGCAGCGGATCAATGTGCGCGAACTGCTGTGCCAGAAGACCGCCCGGCAGCGCCAGCGCCACCGCCAGCAGGGCAACCGCCCGCAGGAACCCTTGAATAAGGCGGTGCGCGTTCAACACGCGATCGCGAGACACACCTGTGACCTGAGTCGTCTTTGGCTGCATGATCCCTCCATTGCTCCTCTGCATGCGCCGCCACCCCATCGGTGGCATCTTCGCGCTAGCTTCCCGGGTGGCGACAGTATAAGGCCATCGGCTCTTTGGGTTGAAGATCTTTTCTGACATTTTCTGGACAGGATCCTCCGGCCTAGTACTCATGGCCTTTCCTGTTCGCTGCGGCAAAAGCGCAATTCCGGCCTGTCTGGACAGCATCTGACTCGAACCTCCTCCGCCTCATCCGTTCCCCCGCTTCGAAGACCAACGTGCCAACCAGGTGCAATGCCCACAACGCATCCCCTCTCGGCTCTGCCTGCCCGCCCATCTGACGGCTGACCCCATGCTTGGCTGAACACTGCGCGCCTGTGACCAACACGACGGCCGCCCATCCTTCTGCGTGTGCCCAAACAGCCGATAACGTCCGTGAGCGGATGACCTCTGAATCGCCCCGCTCCCTCCGGCAGAGGCCGCCAATCCGGCGCCGTCTGGTCCTCACCGCGCATTGCGCGGAAATCTGCGCGAAACCGTCATGCTGCCCGGATTATTCGTGAGCTTCGTCGAACTGGACCCCAAGTGCCCGCGCGCCTCCCGGAACTCCGCCACTGGTCAATCCCCCTGCGCCAAGGCTCGGCACCTTGCGGCGCGGCGCACCGGAACCTGAACGACGGCCTGCTCACTCAGCCATCACTCGGAACCGCAAGAATTGAGAGACACCCTCCGCTTTCAGCCGATAAGTCCATCGTTGATCGGCCCAGCCTTCCGGCTGTGCCAAAGCGAACGTGTATCTGGACCAACAGTGGAAGCAGTCGTCAGCCGTCTACCAATCCCCGGTGAACGCGAGCGTGGTGCCGTTTGGGTTTCGTCCTTCCGCGCCCCGGCCGGCTCCCTCCGCACCAGCCCGGACCAACCGGCCCGCCCTGGGTCCCCCCCACCTCGGATCGGTGGCCTCTGATGGCAACACTCCTGGGCCGGACTCTCACCTCCGGCGAACAGGCTATCCTGGAACCCGTCCGGGATTGCCTCGCAAGTCCCAGGAAAGCTCCGCGCGATCTTTGGCGGGATCTAGGTCTCCCGGCGCCGGCCCCGCTCTTCGCAGTCGTACTCTCTCTCATCCAAGTGCCGCCTGTGACGCTGGAGCATCGCGCCCTCTGCGACTACCTCATCAGTGTTCCGGAGTTCCTCCCCTTCCTCTCCAGCCCAGACTCTTTCAGCCGCGCGGCCTTCGTGCTCATCGGCCGCGCAATGCTCCTCGTGGACTCTCGCTTCGACGCAAAACTGGCCAATGTCCTCTTCACGCAGGACCCACCCCAAACTCAATCGCTCCTCCATGTCCTCGGTGCCTTGGACGAAATCTCGCCCGGTGGCCGCCTTACCCTGACCCTGGCCCGCCTTCTGCGGGACTGCTCGCCCGCCGTGGCTTCCAAAGTGGCCATGCTCCTCGCCCGCCGCGTCTCCAACCCAACTTGGGTCGACAGCCAGCTCTCCTCCGGCAATCCGCGCTTGAGGGCGAATATCGTGGAATCCCTTTGGGGTGTCGATACACCCCATGTCCGCGCGCGCTTGACCAAAGCCATCGAAGACTCCAACAACCGCGTCGCCGGTAACGCCCTCTACGGGTTGCACTTGCTCAAGGATCACCGCGTCGCCCACCATCTGCAGTCCATGCTGGCGCACGAACATCCCTCCTTCCGCGCCACGGCCGCCTGGGTCGTGGGCAAAACCGGAGAACGCCGCTACCGCGAACCCCTCCTGCGGGTGCTCGGAGACCGGAACAGTACCGTCCGCGACGCCGCCCGCCGCGCCATCCTGAACTTGCCCGCCGAGGAGAATTCCTGCCCGGCCCCCCACACTGCCCCGCCGCTCGTCACAGACCAATTACCCCAGCCGCCACCTCAACCGGAACCGGCGATCGAAACACCCACTCCCTCCGCTCCGCACAACGAGAGCCCGCGGGACACTTCCTTCAACCTCAATCTGGACGGATCGTTCAAGCAGTTGGCCCGCAAGTCCTAATCCCCGCTCAACCGAAACTCGGCCCGCACCTGCGCGCACAGCATCATTGAGCCGCGAACGTAAGTGAGTCGGTGGAGTCACCGCAAACCCCCAGCCCACCCCATGCGGTCACTGGCGAACTGGAAAAATCTGTTCTTTTGCTCTCAGGCACTTACGTACTCCTGATACAGGAAAGGCCTTGCATCGCCTGCTATGCTCAGCACCGTCCGGGCCGCGCAAGCGCGTACCGGCAGCGCAGGATGCTGGTCGACGGACAAGTATCCTGCCTGATCTTTGAAATCCTCACCTCCGCTTCTCCCGATGAGACCGCCGCGCCGAGCTAGGCGAACCCCAATGCCCCGGCAAATCGACGCTCGTCCCAATCCACCAGCTCTGAGCGATCAAAGCCATTCCGCCCCGGCGTCGGCGGTCAGATCGAATCCCGCAACCAGCACGCGAACCCGAATCCATCAGATTTGAGGGACCAAAGCCATTCAATCTCGACCCCGGCGGTCTGATAGAGTTGCTACAACGAGCACCCGCCCCCCCAATCCGCCAGCTCTGAGGGATCAAAGCCATTCAATGTTGACCCTGGCGGTCTGGTAGAATCCCGCAACCTGCGCATGCCCCCAATCCACCAGCTCTGAGCGATCAAAGCCATTCAGTCCTGAAACCTGCTGGCCGATCGAGCCCCACCAACGAGCACCCCCCCTTCAATCCACCAGTTCTGAGTGATCAAAGCCATTTATTCCCCGGGTGTTCTCCAGGCCGGAAGGCCCATCTGCTCACTTTGTTTACTTGACCCCCGCCCTCACCCATGGTTCACTATCCCTAGAACGATACCCCTAGCATAATAGGTATGCCTCCACAGAACTCCGCCCAAACCGCCCTCGACCTCCTGGTCCTGACCCTGCTCGACCGCCGCGGACCCCTCCACGGCTACGCCATCGCCAACTTCATCGAGGACCTCTCCGACGAGGCCCTCAAGGTCGAGGAAGGTTCCCTCTACCCCGCGCTCCACCGCATGGAGGAGAAAGGTTGGGTCGCCGCCGAGTGGACCATCACCGGCAGCAAACGCCGGGCCCGCCAATACAGCATCACCGCCCAGGGCCAGGGCCAGTTGTCCGCCGAAGCCCAGCGCTGGGCTGGCTTCTCCATGGGCGTCGCCCGGGTTCTGCAGCAGGCGTAAGGAGTCCCCATGAGCTGGCTATCCCGCTTCAGGAATGCCCTTCGGCCGGAACCGCTGGAGTCCGAACTCGACGACGAGTTCCAGGAACACCTCGAGCAGCGCGCCAAACGCCTGGAGGCCAAAGGTCTCTCGCCCGAGGAGGCCCGCCGCCAGGCCGCCCTCCGTTTCGGCAACTCCACCCTCATCCGCGAACGCAGCCGCGACATCCGCCTCTGGTTCGGCCTCGAAACCGGCCTCCAGGACCTCCGCTACGGCTGGCGCGCCCTCCGCCGCAACCCCGTCTTCGCCATCACCGCCATCCTCTCCCTCAGCCTCGCCATCGGCGCCAACACGGCCATCTACTCCGTCGTCGACGCCGCCATCCTGCGCAAACTGCCCGTCCCGGACCCGGACCGCCTGATCTACCTGGCCACAACCCCCGTCCAGCAACCCGGTTCCGAACCACGCGACGAGAACGTCTCCTTTAGCTATCCTCTGCTCTCCCGCTTTCGGGAGGCGGCTGGCGACTCTGCCCGGTTGGTGGTCGCCGGCTATCCCGGCCGCGGCGAGGTGCATGAATCGGCGCCTGGCGCGCCCCTCGAGAAGGTCACCCGGGCCTATGTTTCCGGAGAATTCTTCCAGGTATTTGCCGTCACGCCGGCACTGGGCCGCCTGTTCACGGCCGCCGAAGACAAGGTCCCCGGCGGGCACCCTGTGATGGTCCTCAGCTATGACTACTGGCAACGCCGCTTCCACGGCGATCCCGGTGTCCTCGGCCGTACACTGGTCCACGAAAAGGTGCTCCATACGATCATCGGCGTGGCGCGTGAGGGCTTCTTCGGCAATGAGCCCAGCCGCTTCGTCGACGTCTGGATGCCAGCGATGATGTATCAAAAGCAGGCCTTCACCAACGAAGGCTGGCAATGGATGCGCATCGCCGGACGCCTCAACCCCGGCGCGACTCGCGAACAGTTGGCTGCCCGCTTGCAGCCGGTGCTCAGCCAGTTCAACACGAACAGGCTGAAGCAGTTTGCGACGGCGCCCGCCGTGCTCGTCAAACAGATCCTGGCAATGAAGATCTTCGTGCAATCCGGAGCGCGCGGCGTATCCAGCTTCCGCACCACCTTTGCCCGTCCTCTCTGGATTGTGCTCTGCGTCGCGGCCGCCATCCTGCTCATCGCCTGCGCGAATGTCGCCAGCCTGCTGCTGGCCCGGGCGTCAGCCCGCGCCGCCGAGATGGCGATGCGCATCTCCCTGGGCGCCGCCCGCTTGCGCCTGGTCCGCCAATTATTGACGGAGAGCCTCATGCTGGCCGGCCTGGCTGGAATCGCGGGCTGGCTCATCGCCCGGTTGGCGGCCCCAGCGGTCGTCGCCATGCTGGCTACCTCCGGAGACCCCTACCGGTTCGTCCTAGCCCTGGACTCCCGCGTCCTCCTCTTCTGTGCCGTTACCTCCGCCGTGGCCACCCTGCTGTTCGGCATGCTGCCGGCCTGGCAGGCTTCCGGGACTCAGCCCATGCAGGTGCTCCGAGGCGTGGCCAGCCACGGCGGCCGCCTGCGCCTGGGACGCCTCTTCGTCAGCATCCAGGTCGCCTTTGCCTTCTGCCTCGTCATGGCCGGAGCCTGTTTCCTCTTCAGCTTAAGAAACCTGCGGGCCGTCGACGCCGGCTTCGACCCCCACCAACTCGCCCTCTTCTCCATCAGTAACGAGTTGGGAGATAAGGATCCGCGGCGCCTGGGCCTGTTGCTCCAGGTGCGTGACCGCGTGGCGGCACTGCCCGGCGTACAGGCAGCGGCTGTCGCTCCCTGGGCAGTCCTGGAAGGCAGCACCTGGACCGACCAGATCTTCCTGCCCGGCAAACCGCCCAGTGAACGGGAAGAGATCTTTTACCCCGTTTCGTCCGGCTACTTCCAGACGATGCGGACCCGGATGTTGGCTGGCCGCGACTTCATGCCGCGCGAAACCCAGGAGGATCCAGTCATCGCCACTGTGGTCAACATGGCCTTCGTTCGCCAGTATTTCCAGTCAGAAGACCCGGCGGCCGCGATCGACAAACCATTTCAACGCTCGAGCCAGCCCAGGATGGTGAACCACCGGATCGTCGGCGTGGTCAACGACTCCCACTACTACAGTCTGCGGAGGGCGCCCGCCCCGATGGTCTACATGCCGCTGAATGGAGATCGCTACTTCAGCCTGCATGTTCGTTCCGGCCTCGATCTGCCTTCCCTCTCCAGGCTGGTCGAAAGGGAAGCCGCGGCCGTCGGCTCAGGCTCCCGCCTCCGCGAAATCTCCACGCTCGAAACCCTCATCGGCAACACCCTCCTGCGCGAGCGCCTGCTGGCCGTCATCGGCGGTACCTTCGCCCTGCTGGGTCTGGTCCTGGCCGCCATCGGCCTGTTCGGCCTGCTCAACTACTCCGTCGCCCGCCGGACCCGTGAGATCGGCATCCGTTCCGCCCTCGGCGCCCAGCGCGGCGAAATCGTCATGTTGGTGGGTAAGGACTTAGCTGGCATGGTCGGCGGGGGCTTGCTCACCGGACTCTTGGCGTCGCTGGGCCTCATCACCCTGGTGCGCTCCCTGCTGTTCGGCATCCGCACCGTAGACCCGCTGGTCATCGGCTCAGCCACCGCCATCTTCGCGCTGGTCGCCCTGCTGGCCGGAGCCTTCCCCGCCGGCCGGGCCGCCGCCGTTGATCCGGTGGTGGCCCTGCGCAGTGAGTAGCCGCTAGAACTTGTAGTTCAGCTCAATGTAGGCGAACTGGGCGTTCTGGTCGTTCGGATAGATCGCCCGCATCGCCGCCTTGCCGTCCACATACGCATAGAAGCCGGTGATGCTCCAGTTCTTGTTCACAGTCCAGTCGATGCTTGTATCCCACTGATTTGCCAGGCTCTTCGCCTTGCCGGTGTTGCGCCCGATGAAGCCGAAACTCCAGGGTTGGAACGCGCCGCCACCCACATACCAGAGATCGTTGCGATTGGTCAGCGCCAGGGAATGGAACTCCGACCGGATCGTTACTGCCTTGTGCGGCCGCAGCGCCAGAATCCCGTAGATGTCCCGGTTGTTCATCATGTTGTAGAACGGGATGCGCGCATACGGGCGCGGCGTCGGCAGCATCTGGAAGTAGGACCCATGCCTGTTGTCCGTCGGGTCGTTGTCGCCGCCCGTCCGCGTAATGCCCCCCATCAGCCACGGCTTCAGCTTCGGCATCGCCTTGGGCTGCCACCCGGCTTCGAGGTCAAAGGCGTTCGACCTGTGATCCTGCCGGCCCCACTTGCCGCTCTGCAGCATCCCCCACAGCATGAAGTCGAAGATGCCGGCCGACGTCTCGGTCCTGTGGATGTAGTGGCCGCCGTAGGTCCCGATCCGGATGTTGTTCATATCCGCCAGCCGCACAGCCGCCGCCCGGTTGTCCGTCTTCAGCACGTGGCGCCAATCCTGGTAGTAGACCGCCAGCGCCCGCCATTCACCCACGTTCCTGCCCTTGCCCACCTGTCCGGTGGCGGAACCGTACGAGAATCCGGTCTTGAGGTTGCCCCACCCATCCACCTGGAATGCACCGCGGGTCGTTAGGGCACTGACCACTGAATAGGTGATCGCCCCCTTCGACGCCTTGTACTCGAAACCGTCGAAGCTGCGGCCCACATGCGACCAGCCAAATGGTCCGATCAGGCGCTGGTTAACGCGGTCGCGTTTGAGCGCCGCCAGGGTCGCATCCTTTGGCGTAACTTCTCCGCCGTCCATCCACTCGAAACGGCCCACACGCAGGCTCTGGTCCTTGTCGCCGAACAGGCCTTTGAAGCGCAGATAGCCCTGCTTCGGGAAGATCATTCCGGCAAACCGGTGCGCTTTGTTCGCCCCATAGTAATTCCCGCCCAATCCGAGCTGGAGCTGCGGTGCGACCGAAATCGCGTCATCCGGCAGGCTCAACAGGAACGGCGCCGCCAGCTCGAACTGCCAGTCCACCTTCTTGGTGGTCTGCGCAAAGCTCAGCTTGAAGATGTTCCCGCTGAAGGCATAGTCGTTGTTCGCGGCGCCCTGGAAGTAATCCCAGATCTCAGTCCTGGAGCGCAAACTCCCGCTAATAGTTACACTTCCGACCTTGATCGGGTCCTGGCCGAAGGCGGCCAAACCGTAGAGAGAGAGCGAGAGAAGTACTGTGGTGCGCATTAATTTAAGGCTATCGAGTCCTGAATTTCAGAAATGTGACCTGAGTCACTGTGAAGGTTTCATCCATGATATAAATTCGAGGCAATGAAAGAAAAGGGCGCCATCACATCGCTGCTGCTCGGGATCCCCCTGGGTGTCCTGATGGGCGTCGGTGTTTACACGTTCGGCTATGCCCGCGGCGCCTCCTATCTGACCGACGACCCCAAGGCTTGCGCTAACTGCCACGTCATGCGGGACCAATATGAGGGCTGGATGAAGTCGAGCCACCGCAAAGCCGCGGTCTGCAACGACTGCCACACGCCGCACGGCTTCCTGCCGAAGTACTTCACCAAGGCCCTGAATGGCTTCCATCACTCCCTGGCCTTCACCTCCGGAAGATTTCCAGACGACATCCAGATCACCGCGCGCAACCACAAGGTGGCCGAAGAGGCCTGCATGAAATGCCATGAAGACATCACCGATGGCATCCGGTCCACGCGCCACAAAAAAGACGATATCGCCTGCACCACCTGCCACCGCAACGTAGGCCATCAGCACTAATCGGGGTTTCATTTCACCATGCCAGCCAACAATTCGAAAAAGCTACTCATTCTTGCCATCCTTTTCACCGCCGTCGTGACGGTGGGCATCACTGCTTTGCTGGTGAATATCCTCGAGCACAAGCAGGAGTCGAAGAATGCCTTCTTCCGGGTCGTGGAACTGACCGATGAGACGGACGACCCGGCCGTATGGGGCAAGAACTTCCCGCTGCAGTACGACGACTACAAGCGGACGGTGGACCAGACCCGGACGCGCTACGGCGGCAGCGAGGCCTTGCCGCATGCCCCCACCCAGGCCGACCCGCGTTCCGTCGTCGCGCAGAGCAAGATCGATGAGGACAAACGACTCAGAACCATGTGGGCCGGCTACGCCTTCTCAGTCGACTTCCGCGAGGAGCGCGGCCACTCCTACATGCTCGACGACCAGCGCTATACAAAGCGCGTGACCGAGTTCAAGCAACCCGGCACCTGCCTTAATTGCCATGCGTCGACCTACAACATCTACAAGAAGCTCGGCGATGGCGACATCTTCAAGGGCTTCGACAAACTGAACCACACGCCCTACCTGGAAGCGGCCAAGCTCGCCAAGCACCCCGTCAGCTGCATCGACTGCCACGAGCCCAAGACGATGCAGTTGCGCATCACGCGGCCGGCGTTTATCGAAGGCATCCGGGCCTACAAAGCCTCGCAGGGTGTCCAGAACTATGACGTGAATACGATGGCCACGGCCCAGGAGATGCGCAGTTTCGTGTGCGGGCAGTGCCACGTGGAATACCACTTCAAGGGTGACGAAAAGCGCCTCACCTTCCCATGGAAGAACGGGCTGAAGGCGGAGAACATGTATGCCTACTACGAAGAGATCAAGTTTAAAGATTGGACCCACAAGGAGACCGGCGCTCCGGTGCTGAAGGCCCAGCATCCGGAGTTCGAATTCTGGAATCAGGGGATTCACGCGCGGTCCGGCGTCGCCTGCGCCGACTGTCACATGCCGTATAAGCGCGAGGGCGGCACCAAGGTCTCAGACCATTGGGTGCGCAGCCCGCTGTTGAACATCAACCGCGCCTGCCAGGGTTGCCACCACTTCCCCGAGGAGGAGATGAAGGCCCGTGTGGAGCAGATCCAGGCGCGCTTCCACGAGTCGCGCGACGTCGCCATGGACGCTCTGATGGCCTTGATCGAGGACACGAAGAAGCTGCGCGAGGCCGGCGCGACCGACGATCAGCTGAAGGATGCCTGGGCGGCCCAGCGCAAGGCCCAGTTCTTCATCGACCTGGTGGAGGCTGAGAACTCGGGCGGATTCCATGCGCCGGGCGAGTCGCTGCGGGTACTCACCCAGGCACTGGACACCATCCGGAAGGGCCAGTTGTCGCTGCGCGGCATTACCGTGGTCAAAAAGGCGCAAGCGGGCGTTGGCGGTAGGTCCGGCCACGGCGACTAGCCGCTGGCAGACGCCGCAGCCTATCGCGAAGATTCAAATTTTCAATGCATTCGGGGCAGAATCTGCCCATTCGATAGCCTGTTGGGACGCTACACTAGGGATGACCCATGAACCGTACCGGGCTCCTGCTGTGCCTGATCAGCTCCCTTGCACTCGCCGCTTGTCATGCTTCGGAGGGTCCGGCGACCTCCTCCACGAAATCCGCTCCTGAAAAGGCTGCGGCCACTCCGCCGAAACCCGCCAACCGGGAAGCGGACGATGCCGCCCGATTCCTCGCCGGTATGCCCGGCCTGGAAGGCAGTGCCTATAAGGCTCTGGAAAGCCAGAAGGCCTGGATCGACCATGCTCGCCAGATGGATGAAGCGTGGGCCGGCTTCGAGAAGCGCCGCAAGGCGGGCATGACCAAGTTCCAGCGATCCGAGCTGGTGGGTGCTCCGGTCGACGGCAGCCCGATCTGGTATCCCTTCTCCGGCGGTGACGCCCTGACGATGCTGGTGTTTTTCCCCGGGCACACCACTTACTCAATGGCTGCGCTGGAGCCGCCGGGCCGCATACCCACCGCCGCTCAGTTCGAGAAGCTCGACTTGGGCAAGGAGCTGCCGCAGATCGCCAGCACGCTGTCCTCGCTGCTGGGTAAGAGCTTCTTCGTCACACGCGAGATGGACCGCCAGTTGCGCGGCCAGGTAACGGACGGGGTGGCCGAGCCGATGCTGATTCTGCTGGCCCGGCTGGGCTACCAGATCAATGGCTACCAGTATGTCCAGTTGGACGAGAACGGGAAGCTGGTTCCTCGCGCGGTCGATACCCAGCGCGCCGCCTTCGGCCGGAACCGCGGACTGTCTTTGGAGATCGAGCGGGCGGGCGAGAAGCCGGCCACCCTGGTCTACATCTCACTGAATCTGGACGACGCCCATATGAAGGACAATGCGGCCTTCAAGACTTACGTGGCCGGGTTGGGCAAGAGCTGCACGCTGCTGAAGTCGACATCCTATATGATGCACAGCGACGGCTTCAAGCAGATCCGCCAGATGGTGCTGGACGACAGCGCCCTGATCATCCAGGACGACTCCGGTGTGCCGTGGAAGTACTTCACCCCGGAGCATTGGCAGGTCCAGCTGTATGGCGATTATGTGTCACCGTTCGGCGCGGACTTCCAGTTCCGCACCCAGAAAGACCTGCGGGCCGCCTACGAAGCGCAGCGCAAGGACGTCAAGCCGATGGCCTTCCGCATGGGCTACGGCGCGGGCAAGATCGAATCCAATCTGCAGGTTGCGCGCCACAAGTAGCGCTGCCAACAACCAGTTCAAACGTACGGGGCGGAGCCGATCCGCCCCGTACGTGCGTCTGGACGTGAAAAAGCCCGGAGCGCCGGGTCAGGGCGCGCCGGGCAGTAGTTCCCGCAGGAGATGGGACAGTTACTTCTTCAGAAGCCGGATGTTGCCATTGGAACTGGTGAGGTCCAGCAGGGCGCCACCACCGTTCAGTTGGCCGCTGACGCGGGTCTTGCTGAACTGATTGGTGTTGATGGAGATGTCCGAGGTGATGCTGCCGTTCGAGGTGGAGGCGCGCAGGTCGGCATGGATGTTCTCGGGCACGCGCAGGTTGATGGACGAGTTCGAGGTGCTGGCGCGGACCGCATTGTTGTTCCACGAGTCGAGCGTAGCATTGATGCTGCCGTTGGAGCTCTCCAGGTCCATCGACCGGCCGGTTTCCAGCGAAACGATCTGGACGTCGATGGAGGAGTTGGAGGTGTGCGCGCTGAACGCGCCTTCCACGCCGTCGGCCTTGATGCGGCCGTTGGAGGTAATGATGGTGGCGGCGCCCTTGAACTTATCCAGCTCGACGCTGGCGTTCGAGGTGGTTGCTTCCAGGGAACCCTCGACATTCCAGACTCGGATGGAGCCATTGGAGGTCTTCAGCCGGGCATTGCCCTGGATGGATTCGACCCGCATGCTGCCGTTCGAGGTCTGGATGTTGTCCAGAATGGCCTTCTTCGGAACCTTGATGACGAAGCGGGCTCCGCAGTTGCAGTTGCGCTCCATGGGCCGCAGCGCGCGAATACGGAGGGAGCCGGGATCGGAAATGACGTCGATCTTGAGATCCTTCATGACCTCTTCACGCGAGGCATACTTGGTGCCGCTGATATCGACCCTGTCTCCATCCCAGCCGAGGACTTCAACGGAACCGTTGAAGGTCTCCAGCACGACCCGGCCGCCGGGATTGAGCTTGTGCTGATAGGAGAACTCCTCCTTATACCGGTCTGAGTTGCCCCAGTCCGACGGATCGATGTCGCAGCCGGTGAGCGAGAGGGTTCCAAAGACTAGAGAGAGTGCGAGCCAGTTTCGTTGCATAGAGACCTCGTCGTCTTTACTACGGACCAAGCGGCGGCAATGTTCCGAAACTTCGCCCTTTGTGCCAAAAAAGCTGGTCGCAGGCCGGGGCTGGTGGAAACGGCCAAGGGGCTGGAAACTGTCGTACGGTTTGACGGTGAGGGCTTGGGCGTCATGTTAGCCTGAACTTAATGAAGAAGTTACTGGCGCTGAACAGAGGGGAAATTGCGATTCGGATCTTCCGTGCCGCCAACGAGTTAGGGCTCGGAACGGTGGCTATTTACAGCCAGGAAGACCGGTTGAGCCTGCATCGCTTCAAGGCCGACGAAGCCTACCTGATTGGGGAAGGCATGGGGCCGGTCCAGGCCTATCTGGACGTCGAGGGCATCGTTTCGCTGGCCAAGGAGAAGGGTGTTGATTTCATCCACCCCGGGTATGGATTCCTGAGCGAGAATCCAGCCCTGCCCAAGGCGTGCGCCGCGGCAGGGATCACCTTCGTCGGGCCGAGCGAACGAATCCTGGAGATGCTGGGCGATAAGACCGCGGCGCGGCGCCTGGCGCACGAGGCCGGTGTACCGACCCTGCCTGGAACCGAGAAGCCCGCCGCAAGCTTCGAGCAGGCCAAAAAGCTGGCTCCGAAGATCGGTTTCCCGTTGATTCTTAAGGCTGCTTTCGGCGGCGGCGGGCGTGGTATGCGGGTGGTGACCAAGCCCGAGGAACTGGAGGCGCGGTTCCACGAAGCGACGGCCGAAGCGCAGGCGGCGTTTGGCAACGGCGCGGTGTTCATGGAGCGCTACATCCGGCGCGCCAAACACGTGGAAGTACAGATTCTGGGAGATACACGCGGCAACATGGTCCACCTGTGGGAGCGTGACTGCAGCGTGCAGCGGCGTCACCAGAAGGTGGTGGAGGTGGCTCCGGCGTTCGGGCTGGATCTCAGGATTCGCCAGGAACTGTGCGCGGCGGCCGTCAAACTGTGCTCGCACGCCAAGTATTACAGCGCCGGCACGGTGGAGTTCCTGGTGGACGTGGACTCCGGCGAGTGGTTCTTCATTGAAGTGAACCCGCGCGTGCAGGTGGAGCACACGGTGACCGAGGAAGTGACGGGCATCGACATCGTGCGGGCCCAGATCCAGGTGGCGCATGGACTGGAGCTGCATGGCGCCGAGATGGGCATTCCACCGCAGGACGAGATCCGGGTGACCGGAGCGGCGCTGCAGTGCCGCGTGACGACCGAGGATCCGGCCAAGAACTTTCTACCCGATTACGGCAAGATTCAGACCTACCGTTCGCCCGCCGGCTTCGGTGTGCGCCTGGACGGAGCGTCGGCCTATGGCGGAGCGGTGATCACGCCCTATTACGACTCGCTGCTGGTGAAGGTGACGACGCGCGGCAACAACTTCGTGCAGGCCTGCCAGCGCATGGACCGCGTCTTGCGCGAGTTCCGCATTCGCGGCGTGAAGACGAACATCCCGTTCCTGGAGAACGTGATCCACAACGCGAAGTTCCAGGCGGGCGAGGCGACGACGACCTTTCTGGAGCAGACACCGGAGCTGTTCCGGTTCAAGGCCCGGCAGGACCGGGCGACACGGCTGCTAACCTACCTGGGCGACGTGATGGTGAACGGGAATCCGGAGATGGCGAACCGGGTGGCGCCGGCGACGACGCGGACGGCTCCGGCACCGGAGCACAACGCGGCCGAACCGCCCAAGGGTACGCGGCAACTGCTGGACGAGTTGGGCGCGGCCGGGTTTGCGGAGTGGACCCGCAACCAGAAGCGGCTGCTGGTCACGGATACGACGATGCGCGACGCGCACCAGAGTCTGATGGCGACGCGCATGCGGACCTACGACATGCTGCAGATCGCCAACTATTACTCCCACCGGTTGAGCGGGCTGTACAGCCTGGAGATGTGGGGCGGGGCGACCTTCGACGTCACCATGCGATTCCTGCACGAGGATCCCTGGATGCGGCTGAGGCGGCTGCGGGAGCTGGTGCCGAACATCTGTTTCCAGATGCTGTTCCGGGCGTCGAATGCAGTGGGCTACACCGCGTATCCGGACAACGCCGTGCGGCGCTTCGTGGAAGTGGCGGCGGCGGAAGGCATGGACATCTTCCGCATCTTCGACTCGTTGAACTGGCTGCCGAACATGAAGGTGGCGATGGAAGCCGTGCGGCGGACGCCCAAGGTGTGTGAGGCGGCGATCTGCTACACGGGCGACATCCTGGACCCGAAGCGCGACAAGTATCCGCTGGCCTACTACGTGAAGATGGCCAAGGAACTGGAGAAGATGGGCGCGCACGTCCTGGCGATCAAGGACATGGCCGGGTTGTTGAAGCCCTATGCGGCGCACAAGCTTGTGAAGGCGCTGAAGGAAGAGATCGGACTGCCGCTGCACTTCCACACGCACGACACCAGCGGGCTGAACGCGGCTTCGATCCTGAAGGCCAGCGAGGCGGGGGTAGATGCGGTGGACGCGGCGCTGTCGTCGATGAGCGGTTCGACTTCGCAGCCCAACCTGAACTCGATTGTGGCGGCGCTGCAGCACGACCGGACGCGCGGGACGGGGCTCGATTTCGAGGCGCTGAACCGGGCGTCGGACTACTGGGAAGTGGTGCGGGCGAACTATGCTCCGTTTGATACGGCTCCGCGGTCGGGGACGGCAGACGTGTATATCCACGAGATGCCGGGTGGGCAGTATACGAATCTGAGGGAGCAGGCCGAGAACCTGGGCCTGGGTCCGAGATGGCCCGAGATCGCGCGGATGTACGCGGACGTAAACCAGGCGTTCGGGGACATCGTGAAGGTGACGCCCTCGAGCAAAGTGGTGGGCGACATGGCGCTGTTCCTGATCCAGCACGGCATGACGGTGAAGGAGTTCGAGAACCTGGGCGCCGGGCACAGCCTGAACATTCCGAACTCGGTTGTGGAGATGTTCGAGGGGACGCTGGGCGAGCCGGAGGGCGGCTGGCCAAAGAAGATCTCGAACGTGATTTTGAAGGGCAAGAAGGCGGGCAAGGGCCGGCCGGGCGCAAAGTTGGCGCCGATCCAGTTCGACGAAACGCGCGTGGTGGTGGAGAAGAAGACGGGCCACAAGCCATCGGAGACCGATCTGATGAGCTATGTGATGTACCCGGATGTCTTCACGAAGTTCGACAGGGCGCGAGCCGCTTATGGGGACCTGACGGTGCTGCCGTCCCCGACGTTCTTCTATGGGATGAAGACTGGGGAAGAGATCACGGTCGAGATTGAGGCTGGCAAGTCGCTGGTGATCAAGTTCGTGGCGGTGGGCGACCCGCATCCCGACGGGACGCGGACCGTATTCTTTGAACTGAACGGCCAGCCGCGCGAGGTGACGATCCGGGACCGGAAGCTGAAGGCGGAGACGAAGGCGCATCCGGTGGCGGATGTAGCGGTGCCTGGCCAGGT
Organism: Paludibaculum fermentans; assembly: GCF_051172195.1. Taxonomy (GTDB): domain Bacteria; phylum Acidobacteriota; class Terriglobia; order Bryobacterales; family Bryobacteraceae; genus Paludibaculum; species Paludibaculum fermentans_A. The sequence goes on along the minus strand of NZ_JBPJAQ010000004.1, from coordinate 411,608 downwards.
GGGCGCGCCAATTCCGGGGGCGGTGACGAGTATCGCGGTGGAACTCAACCAGGAAGTGAAGAAGGGCGAGAAGTTGCTGGTGATGGAAGCGATGAAGATGCAGACGACGGTATATGCTCCGGTGGCGGGCCGCATTAGTGCGCGGCATGTTGCTGTCGGGCAGACCGTGCAGCCGAAAGATCTTCTGATAGTGATCAGTTAGAAGTCCGGCTCGAACATCCTAATAGATCACTCGGGCTCTACGCGACGGGAAGAGAATAATCTTCCCTTCGCATAGAGCCCGATCTGTTGGAATCTAGTCGAATTTACCGGCCGCCGGCTAGAACCGGACGTTGAGCAGGAAGTCGACCTGATTCTGATTGGATTTGAAGAAGCCCGTGGGATTGGAGGCAAAGTTTTCCCAGCCCCACCGGGTGTAGCGAAACTGGGGTTCGATCTTCAGTGATTTGGCCCCCAGGCTGACGCCGCCCCCGACGGAAAAGCCGGGTGCGAAGCTATTCTTCAACTCACGCGGCACGATGTCGGAGCCGTTCTGCGGATTGCCGCTCAGGACGGTGGTGTTGCGTTCCCCTTCGGACACATACCGGAAGTTGGGACCTGCCACCACAAAGGGACTCAGCGGGCCTTTGAAGACCCGATACTTCAACAGAATGGGGAATTCCCAGGTGTTGGAGCTGGTTTTAGTGGTCACCAGAGTGTTGACGGGAGCCGCATCGGATGTGTAGCTGTAACGACGGTAGAGCGCATCCACCTCCAGACCCAGGTGCAGCGGCAGATTGAACTGGACCATGGGGCCGACGATGTAGCGGTGGTTGGAGAACGAATATCGAATATTCGATGGTGTCAGGATATCGACGTTACGAGAATCGAAGGGATCATTCAAGCCGACTCCGCCGATTACGCCCACTGAAATTGGGCGTTCTTCTGTCTGCGCATTTACCGCGCATGCAAAAGCGAGAGTGCATGCGGATATGGCGAAGATGCGGTGAATAGTGGGGTTATTTCTCATAGGCATTCCTCTTGTATGTAAGACGCTATGAGATCGGCTGAAGTTGCGGAAATCAGGCCAATGATGAATATGAAGTTACACGCACTATTTATTTGCGACGAATAGCGCGTGTATCAATTTTATAGGTCTGAGGGATGAGGTAGTTTATACCAGGCGCAGTTCGTCGCCGATGACGCGGGCGGGGATGCGGCTGTCGCAGGCGTTGCCGGCGGCGCTGAGGATGCGTTCCAGCGGCTCGTTGGACGATTCCTGGCTCAAGTGGAAGGTCTGGTGGTGGATGGGGAGGACGAGGTCGGCGCGGGCGTCATTGGCCATTTGCCACGCCTGTTCAGGGTTGCAGTGCACGCGGATCCAGGGATTGTAAGCGCCGACGGGCATGATGGCGAGGTTGGCGCCGCCCACCTGGCGGAAGGTGTCGGTGATGGCTGTGTCGCCGCCGAAGACGACGCGATAGCGGCCGGTCTGGATGATGTAGGCGTTATAGCCGCGGTAAGTGTCGCTGCGCAGGCGCGCGCCCCAATGGCGGACTTCGAAAGCGCGAATGGTGGCCGGACCAACGCGGACCTGCTGGCCCCAACCCACCTCCTGCACGCGGCGGTAGTTCTGGATCCGGAGTAGATCGGACGTTGCATGGGCCGTGACGACTTCGGGCTTATCCGCCTCCAGGGCGCGCAGGCTGGGCAGGTCGAAGTGGTCCATGTGGGCGTGCGAGAGCAGGATCAGGTCGACTTTGGGGAGCTTTTCCAACTCCAGCGCCGGTTCGATGAGGCGTTTCATGCCGAGGGTGAACGGGCCGATGCCCAGGCCGATCCAGGAGCTGAACACAGGGTCGGTGATGATAGTGAACCCATCAATCTTCATCAGGACGGTGGAGTGCCCCAACCAGGCGGCGTGGATTCCCTGATCGGGCCATTTGGCCGGATCGGGATGCCTGGGCGCCGGAGCAATGCTGCTGCCCAGGTCCTTGGCGAACTGTTTCCAGAAGAAGGGCGCGGCCCTGTAGACCAGGCCTGCTCCGACACCTGCCGCGCCCACGCCAATTCCACCAAGCCAGGCGCGGCGTCCAATGCGCCGTTTGGCCGGCGCCACGAGGTCAGTAGCCAAAGCGTTCCTCCTGCCAGGGGTCTCCATTCATATGGTAGCCATTGCGTTCCCAGAACCCGGCTTTGTCATTCTCGATGAGTTCGATGCCGCCGATCCACTTGGCGCTCTTCCAGGCGTAGAGTTGCGGCACGATGAGGCGGGCCGGGGCGCCGTGTTCGACAGAGAGGGGTTCGCCGTCATGGTGCGTGGCGATCAGCGCGTCTTCCGCCAGGAACTGGTCCAGGGGGAGATTGGTGGTCCAGCCGAAATCGTACCCATGCACTAATACATACCGCGCCTGGGGAGAAATGGTTCCAACGGACTGCATGAGGTCGCGCGTGGAGACGCCTTCCCAGATGTTGCCCAGGCGGCTCCAGCGGGTGACGCAATGGAAGTCGCTAAAGACTTTAGTTCGAGGGAGTTGCTGAAATTCATCCCAACTGAAGGAGGCCTCTTTTTCGACCAGGCCGTGGATTTCGAGCCGCCATTTGGCCAGGTCGATGCGCGGCGGGCCGCCGGCGTCCAGAATGGGCCATTTCAGGGTACGGCTCTGGCCGGGCGGGATGCGATTGGCGCGGTGGGTGTCTGGACTGACGATGATGTCTTCCGGCAGGCCCTCGGGGGTAGGGGGCTTCGCCGACTGCAGTTTCTTCGACTCGAGATCGAACATTCTTTCACCTCGCCTGAGAAGATTCGCCGTCACGAGCCACTAATTCCGGCAGCAGCAGCCCTATGAGATCACGAATCAGACTCTATCTAGTACTGATGCTCGCATTCGCCTGTGGATTCGCCGTCGCCCGGGACAATGGGGCGCCGGCCGAGTATCTGGGCGGGACTTTGGCGGCGCTGGAGACCGGGCAGAACGGCAAGCTGAGTGCGACGGATCCTATTTCCTTTATTTTCCTATCAAAAGGGTCGGTAGTGCGCGTGCCGTACGAGCGAATCAACTTATTGGAGTATGGCCAGAAGGTGGACCGGCGGCTGTGGGAAGCCATTGTCATCTCGCCGCTGATGGTCTTGAGTAAGAAGCGATCGCACTATCTGACGGTGGGGTTTGAGGCTGAAGATGGTAAGCAGCAGGCGATGTTGTTCCGCGTGGAGAAGAACGCGGTGCGGGCGATGCTGGTGAGCCTGGAGGCGCGAACGGGACGCAAGGTGACCTTCATGGATGAAGAGGCGCGGAAAGCAGGAAAGGGATGATCCGGCGGGCTTCGTCAATTTTCGCCATATGTTTTCTGGCGCTGGCTAGGGCTCAGGCGCCGGATGCGCTTTCACTCCAGTTGCGAACGCTGAAACGGGTATACGTCGATAAGTTCGGAGGCGGCGAAGGCGCGGCACAGATCCGGGACATGCTCATCGCCAGCATGCAGGGCGCCCGGCTCTTCGTCATCACGGAGAACCCGGAACGAGCAGATGCCGTACTGCGCGGATCGGGCGAGGACTTGGTCTTCACCGATGTATTCCAGTCCTCCGAGGGGATCAATGCACGCACGAACCTTGGGGCAGGGAAGGGATCGTCGTCGAAGAGCAGGGATTACCTCAGCCTGGGTGGCGGGGTGGGCGATAACGAGCAGTCGAGGATCCAGGAACGAAAGCACGAAGCGTCTGCTTCGGTACGGATTGTGAATAAAGATGGCGATGTGATTTGGTCAACGACCCAGGAGAGCCAGGGGGCGAAGTTCCGGTCGGCGAGCGCGGATGTGGCTGACAAGATCACTCGGCAACTGGCACAGGAGTTCGGGCGAGTGCCTGGGCGGCCGGTGATTGAGCCAGCACCGCCCGGAAGCGCACCTTCGAGCCCGGCCGGCCCGCCGTCGAGATGACAATGCGGGCGCCCGGTTGTGCGGTAATGGGCTCCGCCAGAAGATAGAGGCGGGGGGCAGCGGGTTGGAATTGACGGATCCAGATCAGCGGGATGTGGGCTCCTCCGGGCTGCTGGAGGTACAGGTGGGCTTCACCGCCTTTCGGCATGGAGGCGATGCGCAGGCCCAAGATGGTCGCGGACCGGAGGAAAGCGCCGGCATCCGACTCGACGGCGCCGGCCGGGAGTTCCTCGGGATGGTAGGAATGTGGGATTGCCCCGCTGGCGAATTTTGGATCGCCCTCAGGCGCGCCACCGTTCACCCAATCTGCAATCGTCTGGATTTCTTCCTGGGTGAGGGCCATCTCATTGCGGAAGGCACCGAAGCCCTTGACCGCATTCCAGGGCGGCATGGTGCGGTTGGAGATCTCTTCGCGAATCGCCACGGCCCACGGACGGGCCTGCTCGTAAGTTGTGAGAGAGAAAGGGGCTTTGCCGCCGGCCTGGTGGCAGCCCAGGCATCGCTTCTCGAGGATTCGTGAAATCTCCCTGGACCAGGTGAGCGGAGTGGTTATGGGGTCGTGCGCCAACAGCCTGGTGGCGGAGAGCAGCAGCCAGCCGATGGCGCAGCCTGGTTTCATTTTCGTTCCGCAGCGGCCGGATTAATCCCCTGAGGACGCAGGCTTCTTCGCTGTCTTTTTGCGTGGGTAGAGTTCTCGCCGGTCCATTTTGGGATCGATGGAGATATCGAAGAAACCAATCATCATCTCTTCCCAGCTCTGGTCGCCCCAGTGGACTTCCTTTTTGGGATCGGGGTTGAACGGATTATTGGCGGAGTTGTCGTAGGTGGCAATGCACTCCATCTGGGTGCCGGCCGGCAGGGTGAGGTCGCCGGACGGTTCATAGACGAGTTGCCAGTTGAAGTCGTAACGCGGCACGTTGAGCAACTCCCGCGTGCGGCCGTCGGGGTAGATGAGCTTATAGGAGAACGCCTTGCCCCGTAAGTGCATGTGCGGTTGGAGGTTGACTAGCTTTGCCGGAGCGGCCAGGGTGGTGACTGCCTTCACCTGGTAGTTGGCGTTGCCTGGAGGAATGGCGAACTTGCTGGTGGAGGCGGCGGCCATGGTGACGCGTTCGGAGACCGGTCCCGCGGCGAATTTCAAACCCAGACGGGAACGGTCAGATTGCGCCTTGCCGTTAGCAGTGTAGTGGACCTGGAAGATGATGTCGCTGCCGGCCGGCACGAGGCGGGCCTGGCCTGGCTTCAGTTCCATGGGCGGCGTTCCGGGCGCGTAGCCGGCCAGCCACTCGTCGGCCATGCCGTCGCGACCCTCTCCGCCGGAGCCGCGTTCATCCTTTGGAATGAATGGGATGCCCGGCTTAGCCTCGGCCAGCCACTTCGACCCGGGGGCGCGGACGAAGGCGATCATGTGGTGGACGATGGCCCGGTTGCCGGGGCGGGCTTCGGAAGCGGTGATCCAGCGATCCTCGGTGAAGCCGGTAGGGATGACGAAGTAGGTGTACTCGAGCGTGCCGGAGGCAGGGACTTGGAAGTCGACCGGCATCTCATAGGTGCGATCGGGCTTGCCCATTTGCCAGCCTTCGGAGAAGTGAACGGGCGCGGGCGCCTGATGGGGGTCGCCGGCCGGCGCTCCGGTGTCGGACCAACGGGTGAGGAGGTCGATGTCGGTTTGGGAGAGAGACCGGTCGTTCGAGAATTTGCCGGTGTGCGGATCGGCGAACCACGGCGGCATTTTGCGGGTTTGGACGGCCTGTTTGATCGACTTAGCCCAGGGGCGGGTGGTGTCGTAGGTGAGGAAGGACATGGGCGCGGCTTCGCCCGGGCGGTGGCACGACTGGCAGTTCTTCTGCAGGACCGGCAGGACGTCCTTGTAGAAGGTGACGGCGGCCGCGGGTGCGGCCCAAATGGGGGCACACATCAGGCCCAGAAACAGAAATCGGGTGGACAAGTCGGAATCGCCTCTCTTCTGATTACAGTATACGGGAGCGAGTTGATACTGGATTTCCGGGGGGGCGCCAGGGATTCGGACGGTGGTATCCTGAGTGTTGTTCCGGGGTACTCAGTGCCTAAAGGTAATAGACGGCAAGAGACACCAAAACGGGTGGCCACCACGGGTGGGCAGCAGGGCGGGAAGCCCTTGCTTCTGCGAGAGCACCGGATCAAGCACAAAGTCCGCTTGGAAGACATCGCCGAAGCCACGAAAATCAGCCGCCGGTTTCTAGAGGCGATTGAGATGGGTGAGTACGGCAAGCTGCCAGGTGGAGTGTTTACTACTAGTTACATTCGCCAGTATGCGGCGGCGATTGGGTTTGAGGCGGACGAGATTCTGGCGGACTGCCAGGCGAGTCTTGGAGAGAAGCAGCCGGAGCGGCGTGAGCCGGGCAGTGAGGCTGCTGCTGGTGCGACGAAGTGGTATCGATTCCTGTCACTGGGCTAATTTGCGGATTGTGAGAGAGTTTCTCGAAAACTCTCGTTGGCATTCGATAAGCACAGTGGATCACATCCAAATCAAAATATTCTAAAGGCGGCGGATCCGGGCCGATAAGTTGAGTGAAGGAGCTGGTGAACCCATCTGGGGTAAGCTAGCAGAACCGGATGCGCATAGACACGAATAATATGGCCGGAATCGGAGCCTCAGGGCTAGATCGTACGCAAAGTGCGGACGCGGTCGAACAGCAGGCTGGGCAGGCGGTTGCCAAGCGTGGCGCCGGCGGCGCTGCCGATCAGGTCAATCTCTCTGTTTTGGCGGAGCGGCTGCAAGCGATGGAGCCGCAGTCGCCGGAGCGGCAAGCCCGCCTGGAGCAACTGGCGGCGGCCTACCAGGCAGGCACGTACAACCCCGACCCGGCGGCGGTGAGTGAAGCGATGATCGACGATGCCACGATGGCGAGTGGTGAATCCACTGGCAGCGTGGGTCCAGGCTAGCGAACGGGCTCGCTGAAGGCGAGCGCCCAATACCCATGCGGCCGTGGTTCGATGCAACCAGCCCGTCCGCGTCTCAGGCACGCTGCTGCCGATTCTCCAGAACTGACAAGCGGGATAGTGGTGTTTCATGAGCATTGCTTCTTCGTCGAGCGGCCCGATGGCGGCTGTCGTGTGTGCCCACCTTGATTCGGTCGAACGCCGATTGTTGGCGCGACCCAGTGTGGATGAGATTCAGGAGATCCAGAACGAGCTTGAACTGGTGATAACGCTGGTGCGTTCATTTTCGGTACCGGTGATGCCGCCGGGTATCCTGGAGCACACGTTCCGTCCCATGCAGACGCGCCTGCGACGGTTGTCGGCGCTTCTGGAGCAGGCGCTCTCGTTTTGTGATGGTTGGCAATCGTTCTTAGGGACGCAAGCGGGATACAACCCGGCCGGGGCCTGGAATGCGGCTCCGCCGGCTTCCGGGCTGCTAGATCACCGGGGCTAAAGATTGTCCGGCCGGCGGGAAGCCGGTACAGGAGCACGCGATGGGCAGCTTGATGGTCTCGCTGCGCAATGCAGCCGGATCGATGGGCGCATTCGAACGAGCGATGGGCGTCGTGCAATCGAACGTCACCAACGCCTCAACACCGGGCTATGCGCGGCAGCGAGTGGAGTTTCAATCCGAACGGATCCAGCCAGAATTGGGTTTGTCGGGTGGTGTGACGTGGAGCGGGACTCTGGATTCGCGGAGTTCGTTCGCCGAATCGAACGTGAGGCGGCGGGCCGCTGAGTTCGGGGCTGCCGATGAGATGTCGGCGCAGTTGAAGCGGGTGGAGCCGTTATTCGACATCAGCGGAGATTCGGGCGTGCCGGGCGCGCTGACGGATCTTGTGGAGTCGTTCTCAGCGTTGACGGTCTCACCGAACGACAATGCGATGCGGCAGACTGCCATTGATCGAGCGACGCAGTTGGCTGACAGCTTCCACGCACTATCGAATGGATTGGCCGAGGCTTCGCATACGGTGGAGCGCTCACTACAGGATCAGGTGAGCAGCATCAATTCGACGGTCGCGAAGATTGTCGAGATCAATCGCGAATTCCGGTCCGATGTCCGAGCAGTGAGCGATGCCGGCTTGCAGGCGCAGCTGGCGACCCTGCAGGAGGATCTCTCAGAGAGTGGCGACTTCACGATCCTGACGGCCGAGGATGGCAGTTCAACCATCTTCCTGGGCGGGCAGGTGATGGTCGCGGGGGGCGACAAGGCTTATCCGCTTTCGGTCGACGCCAGCGGCGGGCAGGCGCTGCTGCTGGATTCGCAGGGGCGCGACGTAACGGACAAGGTCTCCAGCGGGCGCGTGAGCAGTCTGCTGACATTGCGCAATTCGATCATTCCCCAGCATCAGTCAGAGATTGACAGGCTGGCGCAGGTTGTGGCGGACACCGTCAATACGACGCTTGGCGGAGGGGTGGATAGTACCGGCCAGCCGCCCACGCAGAATCTGTTCGAGTACGACTCGACGCTTGGCGCCGCGCGAACTTTGCGGACGAATGCCCTCCAGCCTGGTGATTTGGCGCTGGCGGACAGCACGGCTCCCGGCGGCAACGGGGTGGCGTTGAAACTGGCGGATCTTTCCCAGGCCAAGAGCATCGACGGGCTGACCTTCAGCGAGTTTTATGGCAACCGGGCGGCGTCAGTTGGACTGCAGTTGCAGAGTGCGGAGGAGAGTGTCGCGACAAAGTCGCAACTGGTGGCACAGGCGCGGGAGTTGAGAGACGAAGTGCAGCAGGTGGATTTGAATGAGGAGGCGATCCTGATCATTCAATACCAGCGTGGTTATCAGGCCTCGGCGCAACTGGTGAAGACGCTGAATGAGATGACGGAGATCGCGCTGGGCCTGCTGCGATGACCAGCGGCCGCCTGAGCGCATGCGGCGAGGACTATTGATTCTATGATTCGATCGATTGATGGCAGCACGGATCTGTACCTGGAGAGGCTGCGGCAGATCAATGCCCGGATGGCGAAGGCGCAAAGCGAGGTGAGCGGGGGAAAGCGGGTGGAGTCGGCCTCGGACGACCCGGCGGTGATTGCGAACCTGATGCAAGTGCGGACCGACCTGGCACGGCTTAATCAGGTCAGCACGAACCTCGACCGTGTACAGTCCGAGGTGGACTCCGCTGAAGGCGCCATGCAGAATGCGGTCAGGGTTTTCGACGAAGTCCGCACTTTGGGATTGAGTGCTGCTAACAGCGAACAGACCGCGGTGTCGCGGGCCAGCGTGGCGGAGCAGGTGGGCACCCTGATGCAGCGTATGGTGGCGCTGGCGAATACGCAGGTCGGGGGGCGGTTCATTTTCTCTGGCGATAACGATCAGGGCGCCGCGTACGGCCTCGATCTGCAGCAAAACCCGCCATGGACCAGCTACCAGGGGTCCGATTCGAGCCGCCAGGTGGCGCATCCGAATGGTGGAATGATCCCCGTTGCGAGGGATGCGCGGATGATTCTCGACAATTCCGATCCCGCAAAAAACGTGTTCCAGGCAATGGAGAATCTGCGCCAGGCGCTGCTCGCCAACGACGCGGATGCGATTCAGGCCTCGTTGGCGCCATTGCCTGGAGTGTCCGACCACCTCAATTCCTCACTGAGTTTCTATGGAAATGTGCAGAGCCGGTTGGAGGATGCGGTGAACACTTCTTCGAAGGAGCAGGTGCGGCTGAAGGAGGACCGTGGGCGTCTGGAAGATGCGGATCAAACCCAGGCGATTCTGGATTTCACGCAGTTGAAGTACAGCCAGCAGGCCGCGCTGGAGGTGCGATCGAAGATGGGGAAGACCAGCCTTTTCGACTACATGGGGTAGAGCCGCGGAAGCCGGATCCGACGTCGGGGTGTTATGTACAGGCTGGGGGGCGGCAGGTTCCCCTTGATGGCCCGTGGGCGAGGATTATGGGTTCGGGTCTATCGCGCGGCGTGGCAGCCGGTTGCGGCACGGGTCCGGAATAAGAAGGTGCCGGCGAGAAAGCAAGTGGATCTGATCAAGGTTTGTTGGAACGGCCGCTCCATTCCTGGCCAGAGCTGCCCCATGCGCTGAAACTGGAGGTTTGATAAATACACCGACGCCAGTTGGACCACAGCCATCAGTATGACCGTGGCGAAGGCGGCAGCCACAGCCCGGTGCCGGTATTGCCGCGCCCGAGCCCAGCCGCACAGCAGCGGAGCGATGGCAAGGTAGATCGTCAGGTGCACTGATGGTTCCCACGAAGGGATGATGCCGATCAGGCGGTTGCGCAAAAGCGCGACGACCATGGACAGGAGAAAGGCCACCACCCAGCTTGTGCTCCAACCCCAGAAGGCAAAGCCGAGCATGCGTAGCGGAGCATCATGGAGATCCCTGCCCAGATGTGCGGCGGCTGTGCGGAAAACATTCCACCAGAACCAGCCTCGGCCCCGCGTGGAGGCTTCCTCTTCGAGATCGCCCACCATCGAGGTGGCGTTTTTGGGCTCGGACACGAGTGAAAGCAGCCACTGCGCCGCCACAGTACTATCCATCGCACACCTCCGACAGTTTCAGTCCTTTCAATAGCCGTTGATAGGCCCTTTGTGCGGATGTCACGGCCTCGACGCCCACTGCCGTCACAGTGAAATAGCGCTTGGACCGTCCGCCGCGCTGGGGTGTGGGTTCTCCAAACCGGGATGTCGCCAGCCCCTTCTCTTCCAGGCGGTCCAGAGTGATATAGATGGCACCCGGACTGGGTTCACGGCCAGTGCAGGCGGCTATTTCCGCCCGGATCGTCACACCATAGGCATTCTGTTGCAGCCGCAGAATCGCCAGCAGGACAACCTGCTCAAACTCGCCGAGCGGGGCTGGGCTCTGCATTTGAACTACATAATAGGCTAAACCGGTAGCCGGCTCAAGGCCACATTGGCAGACTGGACGCGAGTCGGCGCCACTGCACTTTTCCGTTGACATTCAGTTCCGCTCCATATATATATCAATCGATATCTATATGGAGCAGGAGCTATGACCAAAGCGCGCCGTCCGGAGAGCTTCGTTCCGCTGAAGCCCAACTGGTTTCACGTACTCCTCTCGCTGGCCGATGGGGAACAGCACGGCTACGGCATCATGCAGGAGGTGCTCGATCGTACTGATGGGAAGGTGCGGCTCTGGCCCGCGACGCTCTACGGCACGATCAGGCGGCTCATGGAGGAGAATCTCCTCGAAGAGTCCGAGACACGACCCTCCGTCGAGCTCGACGATGCGCGCCGCCGGTACTACCGCCTGACTCCGCTGGGTCGAAGCGTACTTAAGGCCGAAAGCGAACGGCTGGAGGATCTCGTGCGCGTGATTCGCGGGAAACGCGGGTTGACGAAGAAAGAGGCGGACGCATGAGGCCGGTTTCCACGGATTCACAGCGGCCAGTGGCGATGACTTTGCGGCTGTACCGCGCTTTGGAGCGGGCATTCCCGCATGAGTTCCGCAACGTTTATGGGGATGAGTTACTGCAGGCGGCCGAGGACCTGGTCGAGCCCGTTTGGCGGCGGCATGGCGTAGCCGGACTGCTGAGGCTGCTGCTGGATCTGGCGTGGCGCGTGCCGGTGGAGTATGCGGCGGAATTGCGCTACGACGCCCGCCATGGGGTGCGCAAGCTGGCTGGTTCTCCGGGGTTCACGGCGGTTGCGCTCACCTCCATCACCTTAGGCGTCTGCATTGCGACGTGCGCCTATTCCGAGATGAACGGGCTGCTGCGCGACCTGCCCGGCGTGCCGGCTCCGGAGCAACTGGTCTCGCTGCAGGCACCGGTCTCCTATCCCGCCTACCGGCGGTACCGCGAATTGCCGAACCTGTTCGCGGGCTCCTTCGCCTATGTGGCTCCGGTGCCGTTCGGGGTCCAGAGCGGGGCGCGGACTGAGCGCGTGTGGGGGCACCTGGTCACGGCCGGTTACTTCTCGACCCTGGGGGCGCGCCCGATGTTTGGCCGGTTCCTGGATGAGTCCGATGCACAGCCTGGCCTGGCTCCGGTGGCCGTGGTCAGCTTCCGGTATTGGAAGCTGCATCTGGGATCGGATCCATCGGTAGTAGGCCGCAGGCTGCGCGTGAATGGCGGCACCTGCACCATTGTCGGCGTGGCCGCTGAGGAGTTCCTGGGCGCCTCGCCCACCATCTTTCCGGCTGATGTGTGGCTGCCGGTCACCGTCGATGCGCGGCTGGCTCCGGAGATGGGGAAGGACGCCCTGGAGCGTCGCGATCTCAGCATGTTCCAGATGGTAGGCCGGCTCAAGCAGGGCACTTCGGAGGCGAGCGCACAGGCAGAGTTGAATGCGGCCGCACAACGTTGGGCAGATAGCTACGGCGATGCGGATCGCCACCAGAAGGGGCTCCGGGTGCAGTTGATGGGGGGCGGGAAGATCCTGCCTCTACGCAAACAGGACGTGCCGTTCTTCAAGGAGTTCCTGATGGTGCTGGGCGGGCTGCTGCTGCTGATCGCCTGCGCCAATGTCGCGAATATGATGCTGGCGCGCGCCGTGGACCGCCGGAAGGAGATTTCGGTGCGGCTGTCCCTTGGGGCGAGCCGGGCACGGCTCATCCGGCAATTGCTCACGGAGAGCGTGCTGCTCTCGGTGGCGTCGGCTCCGCCGGCCCTGCTGCTGAGCTACTGGCTGATGCATGCCCTGTCGCAGTTGAAGATGCCTCTGCCGATCCCCGTCGGCTTTGACCTGACTCCCGACTGGCACGCCCTGCTGTTCACCTTTGCCGCGACGGGGCTGGCCGGATTGGCGTTCGGGCTGGCGCCGGCCTTCCAGGCGACCCGCACGGATCTGGTGCAGGCGCTCAAAGGAAGCGGTGGGCTGCGAGCCGAGATGCGCAGGGTGCCCCGATTGAAGAACGGGTTGATGCTGCTGCAGATGGCGGCCTCGTTGACACTGCTGTTGATGACGGGCTACCTGGGCATCGGAATCCAGAGCACACTGGGCGTACAGGAAGGGTTCGATCCCAGGAACCTGTACATGGTTTCGCTGGATCCCGTGCGTGACGGGTACGCTCCGGAGCGCGCAGCTGACTTTCTGGAAAAGCTACTGGAGCGTGTGAAGTCGAAGCGCGGGGTGATCTCGGCCAGCCTGACAGACACGCTGCCTGTTTCGCTGGATGGCAACGCCGGGATCCGGTTCCTAAATGCGGATTCCAGCGAAGACGGGCGGCGCGCCGCGAATTGGGCCCGGAAGCACACAGTGGGCCGCGGCTACTTTGAGACGGTGGGGATTCGCATCCTTTCTGGACGCGGCTTTCAGCGGCAGGATGAGCGGGCCGGAGCCTCGGCGGTGATCGTCAGCCAGGAGGCGGTGCGCCGCATCTGGAATGGAGCCGATCCGGTGGGCCGGCGGATTGAACTGGGGAATGCGGCCGCGCAAGGCGGCTTCGGAGCGATGCCCGGGACGATCGATTTCCGGGCCAGCGCGCTGTCGGCGGCGCCGGTCACCTATGAAGTCGTGGGTGTGGCCGGGGACGTTTCGGAGGACCTGGTGGCGAGTAAGAAACATTCGGCGGTCTACTTTCCGTTGCGCCCGGCGGACCATGCCCAGCCCTCACTGCGCGGTGTGACGTTGCTGGTGCGCGGCGCTCCGGGTGTGGACGTCATCAGTGCGGTGGAACGCGAGATTGCGAGCCTCGACACCCGAGTGACGCCCTTCCACGCCAGCAGCATGATGGAACACATCTCACAGTTCATGTCGATGCTGAAAGCCGCTTCGTGGACCTATGGCCTGATTGGGCTCTTCGGGCTGGTGCTGGCGGCCGTCGGGCTGGCGGGTGTCACGGCATACTCGGTGGCGAAACGGTCCCGCGAGATCGGGATCCGCCTGGCGCTGGGCGCGCAGAAACGCGATGTGCTGGCGCTGGTGATGAAGGAGGGCGCGCTGATGGTGCTGCTCGGCACGGCTGTGGGGTTGGCGCTCTCGATCGCTGGGATTCGCGGGCTCTCCGGCGTCTTCTTCACAGTGGCCAGCGTGCAGGGCTACGACCCGATGCTGCTGATTGGAGCGCCGGCCTTGCTGGCCGGGCTGGCTTTGCTTGCCTGCTATGTCCCGGCGCGGCGCTCGACCAGCATTGATCCGGCGGTGACCTTGCGATCGGAGTAGCCGGACCCGCGGCTACCCGCGCCGGATGCGCCAACTGATCAGCTTGGGCTCCGTCATCTCCTCAATCGCGTAGCGCGGACCTTCGCGGCCGGTGCCGCTGAGTTTCACGCCGCCATAGGGCATCTGGTCGAGCCGGAATTGCGGGACATCGTTAATCAGGAAGCCGCCCACTTCCACCCGGTGCGCGGCGTGGAACGCCTTGTCCAGATCGTTGGTGAAGATGCCGGCCTGCAGGCCGTAGTCGGAGTCGTTCACTCGCGCAATGGCATCGTCCAACTCGTCGTAGGCGTTGATGGCGGCAACCGGCCCGAAGGCCTCCTGCCGGAAGACGCGCGACTGCTCGGGCACCTCCGTCAGGACCACGGGTTGCAGGGTCGCGGCGGAACGCGGGCCACCACTGTGGCGGGCAGCTCCAGCGGCTACCGCTTCTTCCACCCATTGCTCCACGCGCTGCGCCTCAGTTTCCGTGATGAGTGAACTCACCTGAGTCTCCGGGTCCAGCGGAGGGCCGACGCGCAGGGCGCGGGCGGCGGCGGTGAAGCGCTGAACGAATTCGTCGTGGATGCGCCGATGAACGAAGATCCGCTGTACGGAAATGCAGACTTGGCCGGAATGCGCATAGGCGCCCGGCACGGCGCGCTCGAGGCAGTCGGCCAGGTCGGCGTCCGGTTCCACCAGGAGCGCCGAGTTGTTGCCCAGTTCCAGGGTGACGCGCTTCAGGCCCGCGCGGGCACGGATCCGCAGGCCCACCTCGGCGCTGCCTGTGAACGTGATCATGCGGATGGATGGGTGCTCCACCAGGAAGTCGCCGATGGCGCCGCCGGGCCCGGTGACGACGTTGAGCGCTCCAGCCGGGAGACCGCATTCGTGCAGCAGCCGTGCCAGCTTCAACGCACACACGGGCGTGGCGGAGGCGGGTTTGTGGATGACGGCATTGCCGCCGGCCAGGGCGGGTCCAATCTTATGCACGCTGAGGTTGAGCGGGAAATTGAAGGGCGTGATGGCGGCGATGACACCGACCGGTTCGCGGACGGTCATAGCCATGCGGCCTTTGCCGGAGGCCAGCGCCTCCATGGGGACCACTTCGCCGGCCAGGCGATGGGCTTCTTCCGAGGAGAAGAGAAGGGTTCCGGCGGCCCGTTCGACCTCCACACGGCCTTCGCGCAGGGGCTTGCCGCTCTCTGAGCTGATGGTGCGCGCGAAGTCCTCTTTCTGTTCCAGTAGGCGATAGTGCGCCGTGCGCAGGATGGCGCTGCGTTCGTCCAGCGTCAGGGCCCGCATGACCGGCGCCGCGGCTACGGCTGCGTCGACCGCTTGCTGAAGTTCCGTGGGGCCGGCCGCATACACGGTGGCGAACGGAGAGCTGTCGTAGGGAACGCGAACCGAGAGTGGAGCGGCGGTGCGGATCTCCCTGTCGGCGATCCACATGGGGTACTCCGGATTGTGCGTTTTGGCTGTCGTCACAGGTGGGCGCCCTCCTAGGGCTTCTTTCCTGATCCCATCCTGCCAAACACGAACCCCTCGTGCACGACGCGGCCCTGCGGATCGACGATCCACTCGGCTGAGAACGCTCCTTCTTCGGGCAGGCCGAAGCGCAGGTCGTGGACGGTGAGGCTCACCGCGCCTTCCTGCGACGAAGCGGGGGTGATGCGCCAAAGCGCGGCCTGGGAGAAGTCGAGAAAGACGCGGGCCGTTTCCGTGGCCAGGACGGCCTTGCGCACGGCACTCACATCGGGTTTGGGGAACGTCCGTCCCGAATCCGGATCAAACTCGTGGTGCAGATCGAGCGGGACCACATGCCAGGCGCTGGGGGTTTCCACGACTCCAGTCCACTGCCAGGGCTGGAAAGCGCCGGGGAGGGCCAGGACGCGGCGCGGCATTTCGCGTCGGTACATGCGGGCTTCCAGGGTCTTCACGGCCTGGTCGTGAAGTTGGGCCCGTCCGCCGATGTAGAGCGCGACGAGCACTAGTCCAGCGACGGCCATACCGCGTCCTGCTCCGCGCCGGGCGCCCATCTCGCTTTCCACCAACCGGCCCAGCATGGGGCCCAGCACGCAGAGCAGCAGAATCGCCCAGACCCAGACATCCACGATGTTCAGGAGATCGAGATGCAGCCACTCGCCGGAGAATGGCAGCTTCAGGCGGATGCCGTAGACGTTCATCCAATCGAGCACGAGGTGGCTGAGGAGGGCGACGGCCGAGATGAGGTAGGCCTTCAACCAGTCGAGCGGCCGGACGCCCTGGCGGCGCGCCAGCAGCCACCAGATGGGCAAGGGCGCCAGCGCCACCAATGGCAGCCAGAAGAGAGCATGCGAGAAGCCTCGATGATTGGCCAGGTAGCAAAGCGATCCGCGGAGCCCGGTGACGATGTCGAGGTCGGGCAGATTGGCGGCGATCACGGCCAGGACGGTGGCCCGCGGCACCAGTTTGTTCAGGCCGGCGCGCGCCAGCAGGACTCCGGTGAGCGAGTGGGTGAGGTTATCCATGGCGACTTACCGGATTCATGGGGCGGGCACTTCCGCGGCATAGACCTGCGGGTGACCTGTGCGGTCGCTGGTGAAGATCACCAGTTGCTCGTCGGGTGAGAAGGAAGGGTGTGGATGGGTCCACTGCGGGCCGTAAACGGTATCGGTAGAGACCTCCATCCAGCTCAAGGCGCCCGATTTGGCGGCGCTGCGGGCAGCGGCAAAGTCCTCAGCGAGGGCATAGCGGGAGGTGAGCCACTGTGTGCCGCCGCTGGAGGCCTGCGACTGGCAGATGGGCTGGCGGGCTCCGCTGGCGGAGTCGATCAGGAACAGGCCCAGGTCGGGATGATTGGTGTCGCACAGCACGCGAGTTCCTGCGCGGTTGGGTGTGATGTGCCAGGCGTTGAATTCACAGATGCGGTGGCGTTCGCGGGTCTCCCAATTCATGCGCCAGAGGCCAAAGGGCCAGACGGTGTACACGAGGTCGCCGGTGCGGCCGAGAAAGGTTTCGTGCACTACGAACTCGTCGTTGCCGTGTTCGTAGAGACACTCCATGGCGCTGCCATCGCGGCGTACACGGTGCATGCGCGGGGCGGGGTCGCCGGCGAACTCGATCCACTCGGGGTCGAGCGGATGGAACTGGGGATGGATGACGGTTCGGGGGAAGGGAATCAGGTGCCAGCCCGTACCGTCGGTGCGGCCCACGACGAGACCGCTTTGCGGGCCCTGCTTGGCCGCTGCCGTCAGCCACTCGCCATCGGCCGAAAGGGATACTTCGCCGAGTTGGGTGCCTTCGAAGCGGGCGATCAGGCGTTCTTCCAGGTTCTGCCTCTGGATCGACCAGACCGAACCGGAGCGAACGAAGTAGACTTGCTGCCCGGACAGGTCGATGGCTGGCGAGAAGGGATGGATTGCGTCCCCGTCGGTCCACTGCCGGATGGGGCCGGACGGAAAGTCCTCAATCGAGAATAGCTGGGCCGAGCCGGTCCGGTAGCTGGTGAAGATGAGGGTGCTGCCGTCCGGGGTAAGCGAACTCTGCAGAAAGTAGGTTGCGTGGTTGATGCAGGCGGCGGAAGTGAGCCGGTGAACGGCGGCGCCTGTGGAGGGATCCCGTTCCAGGGCGTGCTCGGAAGGGTAGATTGTTGATTTCACTTGCGAAAGATAAGGATATGCTGCCAGGGCAGATCAGGCAACACCTTCTCAAACCGGAAGCCTTCCGGTTCCAGTTCGGCGCGCACGCCGGCCACGCTCATTTTGTGCTCCTCGCGGATGGGAACGGAGGGATCCTCCTTGCGGAACTCCAGCAGCACCAGCCGGCCGCCTGGTTTGAGACTGGCGCGTATCGCCCGCAGCATCTCCTGGGGTTTGGAGAACTCGTGGTAGACGTCCACCAGCAGGACCAGGTCGAGCGTGGCGGGCGGCAGTTTTGGACTATCCTCTGACGCCTGGACCACCTCGACATTGCGCAGGCCTTTTTTTTCAATGCGCTCGCGGATGAGACGGAGCATGCCGGGTTGGAGGTCGGACGCATAAACCTTACCGGAGAGACCCACCCGGCCGGACAGCAATTCTGTGTAGTAGCCTGAGCCGGCGCCCACATCGCCGACGACCGCGCCGGCTGGCACTTCCAGTAATTTCACGGCAAGCTGCGGATTTTCTTCACGTTCCCGATCACTGCGGTCGAGCCAGGACGCTCCGCCCATGCCCATGACGCCCGCATAGGCGCGGCCGGTGACAGGGTGCTTCTCCTGCTGTGCCGGGGCCACCCCACTTCCGGCCAAAAGAAGGGCGAAAGCCATTATTCCAGATGATTGCAACATGGTCCGCATTTCGATAAGGTTCTACAGTGGAGTGATTCGGAGTGACCTCGGAATGATTGTGAAATTCATCAAACTACCAACCCTGAGCCTGCTGCTGGTTTGCCTGGGGCTCGCCTTTATCCTGCCCGGATGTTCACGTTTCAAGAGCGGTTCAAACAGTACCAGGGTATATCAGATGGGTTCCCCGGCCGTTGCGGGCCCTTTGACCTACACAGTGCTGGACACGGAGTGGAAGGAATCCCTGGAGGGATCTTTGGGCGCCCAGTTGCCCGAGCACCGGTTCCTGGTGGTGAACGTCTCGATCATGAACGGCAGTGGTGGTGACATCAATGTGCCGCTGTTGGCGTTGATCGATGCGGAGGGCAAGGAATACCGCGAGAAGGACAAAGGTGAGGGCGTAAACCAATGGCTGGGCATTTTGCGTCCGATTCCTCCGGCGCAGACCTTGAATGGCCACATCCTGTTCGATGTTCCGCTGGGCGGCTACAAATTGCGCATCTCCAGCGGCGGCGATGCGGAGTCTGAGACCACCGCCCTGGTGGACCTGCCCCTGCATGTGGAAGCACCGCCGGTGAAGGGCGTCGATTCCCTGGCCACCCCTGCGAACCCCAAGTAAGGCGCACAATGGAAGCGTGAAGCTTCTGTTCTTCGCGCCCTTATTCTTAACAGCGGCGGCTGGTTTCGCCCAGCCGCCTGCTGCCTCCACACGTGGACTTTCCGTTGTCAGGCCCACCCTCCACTACAAGCAGGAGGAAGGGGCCGCCATTGCCGATACCTACAAATACACCGCCGGCGAATTGCTCTACTTCAGCTTCCGCATCGGCGGCTTCACCGTTCAGAAGGATAAGGTGGACCTACGCTGGCAGTTGGTCGCCGTCGATCCGGACGGGCTCCTCCTGATGGCGCCCCTGAACGGAACGATCCAGGAAGAGCTCAGCGATAACGACAAGAACTGGCTGCCGAAAGTCGCCCAAACCCTCCCTTTGCCGGCGCAGCTTCCGCCCGGCGCCTACAAATTGAAGCTCCACGTGGCCGATGAGTTTGCCAAAACCAGTATCGACACCGAAACCGGTTTCAACGTTTCGGGCCGGCCATTGCCCGTCGTCCAGGGATTGTCGATTCTCAATCTCCGATTCTTGCGGAACCCCACAGACCGGCAGGCCATGGAAAACGCTATCTATCACGCGGGCGAGACCTTGATCGCGCGGTTCGAGCTGGCCGGCTTCCAGTTAGGGGAAAAGAACCGCTTTCAGGTGGATTACAGCCTCTCGGTGTTGAATGCTGCAGGGAAGGTACTGTTTTCGCAACCCCAAGCTGCATCGGAGACGAACTCGCCCTACTATCCGCAGCGCCTGCTGAATGGGGAGTTGACCTTGAACCTGAACGCCGGGGTCCTCGCCGCTGAGTACGCGTTGCTGGTGAAAGTGAAAGACCATGTGGCTGGGGTTGAGACCGAGTCGACCGCCAAGTTTACTGTGGCTCCCCCTCCGAATTAACGGCATTGCCTGAGAACATCGCCGGCGGCGGGACACTCTGTTTTGTCAGGTCTCTGACGGTCCATGCCGCTCTTTCATACGCGCAGCGCTGCCATATTCGGGATTGAAGCGCGTCCCATCGACATAGAAGTCGATCTGTCCCAGGGCGGATCGCAGCGGGACTTTGTCGTCGTCGGTATGCCCGACACGGCGGTCCGCGAAAGCCGCGAGCGGATTCGCTCAGCCATCCACAACTCCGGTTTCGGGTATCCCAACCGGGCCGTCACCATCAATCTGGCGCCGGCCAACGTGCGCAAGGAAGGCGCCGGTTTCGACCTGCCCATGGCGACGGCGATTCTTGGCGCGATGGGTACGGTGCGGAAGTGCGACCGGCTGATGATGGTGGGCGAGTTGTCGCTGGATGGAGGACTGCGCCCAGTGCGCGGCGCCATCTCGATGGCAGCCTGTGCCCGCGACGAAGGGGCGCACAGCCTGGTGGTGCCGCGTGAGAATGCGCCCGAGGCCGCCGTGGTGGAAGGCCTGAAGGTCTATGGAGTTTCCCATCTCAGTGAGGTGGTGGGCCTGCTTTCGAATCCTGAACGGTTTACGCCACAGAAGCCGAGCGTCCCCGCGGCGATTGACCCCGCACTGGATGCCATGGACTTCCGGGATGTGCGTGGGCAGGCTACAGGCAAACGGGCGATGGAGGTGGCTGCCGCCGGGGCGCACAATCTATTGCTGGTGGGGCCGCCCGGCTCCGGCAAGACCATGCTGGCCCGGCGGTTGTCCGGGATACTGCCGCCCATGTCCCTGGCCGAAGCACTGGTCGCGACGCAGGTTCACAGCGTCGCTGACGCACTGCCGAAAGGGACGGGACTGCTCGCGGCCAGGCCATTTCGGGCGCCACATCACACGATTTCTGACGCTGCGCTGGTCGGTGGAGGCGTCGGCATGCCGCGGCCGGGTGAAGTGAGCCTGGCCCACAATGGCGTGCTGTTCCTGGACGAACTGCCCGAATTTCCCCGCAATGTCCTGGAAATGTTACGCCAGCCGCTGGAGGAAGGCTCCGTGACGATTGCACGTTCACAGATTACGCTGAACTTTCCCTCCTCGTTCATGTTGGTCGCGGCCATGAATCCCTGCCGCTGCGGTTATCATGGCGATCCCACCCGGGAATGCCGTTGCACGGGCGCCCAGATCCAGATGTACATGGGCAAGATCAGCGGTCCCCTGCTCGATCGCATCGATTTGCACATCGAGATTCCGGCCGTGCCCTATCAGGAACTACGCAGCCGCGATACCGGATTGTCATCGGCGGAGATGCGGCAGCGCGTGCTGGCTGCCCGGGCGATCCAGCAGCAGCGGGGCTATGTGAATGCGATGATCCCGCCCGGTCGGTTGCGCGGCATCTGTCCGCTGGACGATGCCAGTGAACGCACCATGGAGATGGCGGTCCGCCGCATGGGGCTCTCCGCGCGGGCTCACGACCGGATTCTGAAAGTGGCGCGCACCATTGCGGATCTATCCGCCTGCGAACAGATCCAGGCCAAGCATGTCGCCGAGGCGGTACAGTACCGGTCGCTGGACCGCAGCTACTGGAGCTGAATCCAGTCCTCTCGAATGCGCTCGGGATCACGCCGGCTTCGCCCACTCCATGACGAGGAACCAGGGCACGCGCCGGTAACTGGCCGCTTTGGCCGGCGGAGTTTCGGCGATGGGCGCCGGTTCATCGAAGTGGGTGAGTTGCAGGCCCGCCTCCAGCAGCAGCCGCATGTAGGTGCTCAGCGGGCGGTGGTGGTTCACGACCCGGATGTCCCGGTAGTCGATCCACACCGAACGTTCCTTCAGGTAGTCGTCGATTGGGAAATGCAGGCGGCGGCCGGTGCTGCCTTTGATCCAGCCTTCGCCGGCACAGGCCGTGTTGAAGCTGGTCAGGTTGGCGATCAGTAGGGAGCCCCCGGGCTTCAATACGCGCGCCATCTCCAGGATGGCCGCCCGGATGTCGGGGATGTCGATCAGGGTCAGATAGCTGACAACCAGGTCAAAGGATGCGTCCTCAAAGGGCAACCGCTCCGCCGTGGCTTCCAGGTAGGCGCCGGTGGTGTCGCGTTTGCGGGCCGCGGCCAGCAGCGCCGGGGTCGGATCGATGCCCGTCACCTCGACTCCGTGGCGTTTGAGCATGCGGCAGAAGCGGCCCTCCCCACACCCTACATCCAGGGCGGTCTTCGGTGATTGTGCCAGGGCACGCGGCAGCATGACGGGGTCCAGGACGTACCGTCGTCCAAAATCGCCCGTGTTGCCCATGTCCGCGATCCAGGCTGCCGCGGACTTCTGCCACCCATTGTCCATGTCAACCATGGTAGCCGGGCGGTTCTCTTCCGGACTAATTAAGGTTGGCCGGGTGCGCCGAAAAACTGTCCGGCCGCGGCTGCCAGTTCCTTGGGCGCCAGGAGAACAGCGGAGTGATCCTGTCCCTCCAGAGAGAGGTATCGGGCCTTCGGCAGCAGTCCGGCCAATGCCTGCGCGCCGTGGTGAAAGAACAATTCGCTCCGGCCGCCCACCGCGATCAGCGCCGGCGCAGTCTCAGTGCTCCAGCGATCGCGCGGCAGCGGCTGCCCTGTCTGTGTACCGGCCAGGATCGCCAGGTCGTAAGGGATCGTCTGCGCAATCGCCGTCATCTTCGACCACCCGGGCATCAGATATCGCATCGCGCTGACCGCGGGCGCCGGAATCCCCATGCCCTTCGAGAAGAAGAGCTGGACGGCTTCGTTGCGGCGGCCGGCCGCGGTGAGCGCAGCGGCTTCCTGGCTGAGTCCTTCCGCCATCGGCGGCCGGCTTTCGTCCACGATGAAGGGCGGCTCGAATAGGACCAGGCGCCTGACCTTCGGACCCAGGCGGCTGGCGGCGTCCAGGGCCAGTGCCGCCCCCGAGGAGCTGCCGAACAGATAAACCGGTCCACCCGACGCGTCGATCAGCGCCTCTATATCTTCGACCTCCCGCCCCGGTGAGTACGGTTGAGTGTCGGTGCTCCCGCCCCTGCCTCGCCGGTCATAGTTCAGCGCGGTGAAGCGGTCAGAGAGTTGCTCAGCGAACCGCCTCGCTCCACCGCGATCGGCCAGGGCCGCGGCAACGATGACAACTACGGGCCCTTGGCCCGTCTGCTCGTACGCAATCACCGTACCGTCCTTGGACGTCACCCGCTTCTCCACCGCGCCGGCCGGAATCCGGTCTGTGTTCAGTGCCATGCTGGCTGCGATCCACAG
The DNA here is from genome assembly GCF_051172195.1 of Paludibaculum fermentans. Lineage (GTDB taxonomy): Bacteria > Acidobacteriota > Terriglobia > Bryobacterales > Bryobacteraceae > Paludibaculum > Paludibaculum fermentans_A. The sequence goes on along the minus strand of NZ_JBPJAQ010000004.1, from coordinate 388,631 downwards.
CCCGGCCAGAAGGGTCACGAGGATCGCCAGGAGTCCGCCGGCCCAGCGAAGGATCCGCCGCGGACGGCGGCTTCCGCTGCTCACGTTCGTGCCGCTTCCTGTCCGGAGAGGGGCGCTGCTGCGGAGTTCAACAGCTCTGCCAGTTTGTCGTAGCTCTCCGCGGCACCGTGCTCCATGCCCATCCGGATGACGATGTCCCGGATCTCCTGCGACGGGTAGAGTACGGTGGCCGTCATCGTGGTTCGGCCGCCCTGCTCCACCAGCAGCGTCGTGACCTGCGATTCGCCCGGGTAGTCGTCAAACGATTCCATGTGGACCGAGCGTTCCGGCGGCGTGACCTCGCGGTATACCCCGCGCATTCCCATGTCGCGGCCGTCCGGGCCTCGCAACAAAAACCGGAACGTGCCGCCCACTCGCAGGTCGATGTCGCAGACCACCAGTTCCCAGCCGCGCGGGCCAAACCAGCGCTTCAATAATTCCGGTTTTGTGAAGGCGTCGAAGACCATGCGGCGCGGCGCGTCGAAAACCCGCGTCAGGACAATCTCCCGCTCAGTGGGTGTGGTGACCTTCAAGGTCCCTGTGTTTTTCATCGTGGCTCCTCTGTCATTTCTGCTTGCGTTTGTGCTGCTTTCCGGCGGCTTTCATCTCATCCAATAGTTCGTCCAGGCGCTCGAAACTGCCCTCCCAGAACTGCCGGTAGTCTTCCAACCAGCCGGCAATGTCCGCCAGCGGCTTTGCTTCCAGGCGTCGCGGCCTGCGTTGTGCGTCGCGCCCCCGCGAAATCAGCCCGGCCCGCTCCAGTACCTGCAGATGCCTGGAGATCGCCGGTTGCGAGATCGCGAACGGTTCGGCCAGTTCCATCACCGAGGCCTCCCCGGCCGCGAGCCGGGCCAGAATCGCCCGCCGCGTCGGATCGGCGAGGGCCGCAAAGGTGGCATCCAGACGTTGTGATTGGTTCATCGCTCGTTTGTTATATAACTAACGCATTATGTAGCGGGATTGTGGAGATGTCAATACCCTGGCTGCGGACTCCGCCGGAATCTGCGGGTGAGGGGACTGCCCAGGGCTCTGTGTTCGAGGTTCGCGGTCCATTGCCGCGCAATGCCGGTATCGCGGTCGCGGCCCTCATTGGGCTCACCGCCCTTCCGGACTGCGACTGCCTCTGACCGATGGAGACTGGACGTTTCGAGCTATATCTGGCGCCCGGTCATCCAGCAGGCTTCACTGCCTGGCTCGCGAATGTTCCGGCGATGGGCCGAACGCCGGGGAGACGGGCGATCGGCTGTTGTGCCCGGTCATTGCGGCCGCGGGCTCTCCTGGCTCAGGGGCACGCGCCGCCGATTACTCCTTGATCCGCCCGTAATGCGCCTTCGTGAGTTCGGTCAGGTTGCGCTCCTTGCGCCCGTTCTCCAGGCCCTTCAGGATGCCCGCACGGTCGGCGGCGGAACGATCCTGCCCCAGTTTGAATTTTGCTTCCACCTGGTCGATCACCATCTCATAGGCCACGATGCCCTGCCGCATCCCTTTCAGGTACGACTCCGGCAACTTCGCAAGATCCCAGTGGTCGCCGCCGCCATAGTCGCCTTCGTTGCGGGCCACCAATCGCTCCAGCGATTTCGCGAACGCCGCGTCGTCGTCCACCCGTTTGGGCTTTCCCGTCGCATGGACTACTGCAAAATTCCAGGTCGGCACCGCGTTCTTTGTGGTGTACCAGTTCGGTGAAATATAGCCGTGAGGCCCGTGGAAGACAACGGTGCACTGCGTGTTGCCGTCGAAGACCTGATTCTGCCCGTTGCTCTTCGCAAGATGCCACCAGACCCTGCCCCAACCTTCCGTCGAGCGGTCGAACAACGTGGGCACATTTGTGATTTGAACACCCCCGGCGGCCGTGACCAGCATGGCGAAGGAGTACTCTTCCAGGAAGTCGAGGATCACCGCGCGATCCGATTCACGCTGGCGGTCCGGAATGTAGATGGTGCTTTTATCTGCTTCTTCCATGGCAGCGCCCAAGCCGAGAGAAGACAAGGCGCCCAGAAACTCACGGCGTTTAGGCATGCAATTAGGAAAGCACGCCTTGGCTTAGGCTTCAACTTAGCTGTGCCTCACCCAGGACGTTTTCCATGAATTGGTGCGGGGTAACCGGCATCCGGAGCTGCCCGATGCCCCCTCACTGCAGGCCGTTTCTGTCCTCGCCCACGCGGCTGCAATTCGCTGAGCCGCGAACTCAAACGCTCCCTGTGACTTCCGGTCCATTGCGTTTTTGACTATTTGGCATAGACTTAGGTCGAGATGAAGGAAGCGGAGCAAGAGTCCCGAAAGTCGCCTTTTGCTGTCGCCTTCCTGGTCGTGCTCATCATCGTCATCGCCTTGATGGGCTCTCTCTACCTTCTCCGTCAACATCGTGGTTTTGACGCCGAGGTGCAACTCAGGGTGGCCGCGGCGGCCAACATGAAGGCCTCGGATGTCGCCGCTTGGCGAGCGGAGCGCCTCGCCGACGCCCATGTGCTGGCCGCGGGAATCGGGCACATGCCGGCCATGGCCCGAATCCTCCGCGATGAGGCTGGGCCACCAGACCTCGAGCAGGCCCGCGGGTGGCTCGAACTGATTCGCACTCAATACCGCTACGCCAGCGTGACGCTGATTGGGCCGCACGGTGAGGTCAAACTTGTGACCGGCCGTGCCTTCCCAGCCTCGCATCAGATTCAGGATTGGACCACCCGCCTGGGTGATGTGGCAGAGATCTCCTTTTGCGAAGTTGCGCCCGCAAGCCGTGGCCGCGCACCTCTCCTTAGCGTCCACATGGCCCTCAAATCGCCGCAAGGAGACCGCTTGGGCTATCTGCTTCTGGGCATCGACCCGGAAGTCTACCTGTTCCCGACGCTACGCGATTGGCTGGGAGCGGGAGAGACCGGTGAACTTCTGCTGGTGCGCCGGACGGGCGGCTCAGTGCTGATCCTGAACAATACGCGGCTGACTCCCAATTCCGCCCTGGCGCTGCGTGAGCCGCTCTCCCTGTCGTCCCTGCCCTCCGTCCGGGCGGTCACCGGGGAGACCGGCCCGTTGGAAGGAACCGACTACCGTGGACGGTCTGTCATCGCCGCGGGACGTCCAGTGGCCGGATCGGATTGGTATATCGTCGCAAAGATCGACCGCAGTGAGGCGCTGGCGCCGGAACTCCAATCCACACTCCAGTTCGCCGCCCTCATGGCTGCACTTCTGCTTCTCAGCGGGGCCCTCTTTCACTTGCTCATGCGCCGTCAAAGCGCCCTCTTCTACCAGGAAAATTACCGTAACGAGATAGAAAGAAACCGCCTGCTCAGCCTCTACAATTCGCTCTCCCGGAACGCGAATGACACCATCCTGGTTTTTGAGCGTGACGGCCGCATCATTGAAGTCAACGACCGGGCGGTGGAAATGTTCGGCTATTCGCGTGAAGAGCTGCTGTGCATGCGTGTTCCGCAGTTGAAGCCGGAGGCGAGTGTCGACGACTTTGAGCGCGTCATGAAAGTGGTGGACGAGAAGAAGAGTGTCGTCTTTGAGACCGCCAACCGCCGGAAAGACGGCCGCTCATTCCCTACTGAAGTCAGTTCATCCGAGATGTTGGTGGACGGCCGCCGCATCTATCAGAGCATTCTCAGGGACATTTCTGAGCGCAAGCAGGCCGAGCAGCAGATTCAGCGGCTCAATCGACTCTACGCCGTGCTCAGCCGCTGCAATGCGGCTATCGCCCGCGCTCGCTCAGAGGAGGATCTCTTCCACGAAGTCTGCCGCATCGCCGTGGAGTCCGGCGGCTTCGAAGTTAGTTGGGTCGGCCGTGTGGATCCCCAAACCCTGCTCGTCTCACCGGTCGCCAAAGGGGGGCCGGGTGCGGCCTATTTGGATGAAGTCCGCATCGAGGCGGGTACGGGGCCGCTCAGTATCGGGCCTACGGGCGCCTGCATCCGGGACGGCCACGCCGTCGCCTCATTTGATTTCGATACCGATCCCAACATGGCGCCCTGGCGCGAAGCGGCTTCCAAACATGGATTGCGATCTTCCATCTGTCTTCCTGTTTCTCGTCGCGGCAGGACCGACTATGTCATCGGCATGTACTCTACTGAGCCGGGTTTCTTTTGCACCGAGGAGGTCGGACTGGCGGAAGAGGTTGCGGAGAGTCTGTCGCTGGCCCTGGAACGCATGGACCTGGAGCGCGAGCGGGAGCGCGCTGAACGGGACCGCATCCTGGCCCAGGAACGGCTGGAACTCGCCCTGGACGCAGCCAACGAGGGCTATTGGGACTGGAACCTCGAAACCGGAGAGCGTTTCCTGAGTCCCCGATTCTGCACCATCCTCGGGTACCAGCCGGGCGAACTCAGCGTCATCCATCCGATGTGGTGGGAGCTGACGCACCCCGACGACCGGCAGAGACTCGAAAGCGCGCAGGCGGCTATGACCAGCGGGCTCAATTCCAGCGCACACGTCGAGTTCCGCGTCCGCCACAAAGACGGGCATTACCTGTGGATTCTTGGTTCGGCCAAAGTCGTGGAACGCGACAGCGCGGGTTTGCCGCGGCGCATCGTCGGCGCCCGGGTCGACATCACACACCGCAAGTTCCTTGAGCAACAGGTGCTCCAGGCCCAGAAGCTGGAATCTGTCGGACGCCTCGCCGGCAGTGTGGCCCACGACTTCAACAACCACCTGACCGTCATCAACGGCTATGCCAGCCTGCTGCAAAGGGAGGTCGCCCCTGGCAGCCTGCTGGCTGATTCCCTCGATCAGATCCACGACGCAGGCGAGCGGGCGGCCGCGCTCACGCGGCAATTGCTGGCCTTCAGCCGCAAGGAGATTGAACATTGCGAGGCGCTGGATCCCAATACGGTCATCTCGGACCTCGAAAAGATGATCGGGCGCCTGATGGGCGAAAATGTCACCCTTCATCTGGAACTGGACCCCGATGCCGGTTCTGTGATGGCCGATGCGACTCACCTGGAGCAGATCCTCATGAATCTGGCGATCAACGCCCGTGACGCCATTGCCCGCTCCGGGCATGTCATCATCCGCACCACGAGGGCGGAGTTGCAGGCCGATGACTCCTGGCCCCATCGCCGCGGCCCGCACGTGCGGTTGACAGTCGCCGATGACGGCTCCGGCATGCCCCCGGAAATTCTACAGCGCATCTTCGAGCCGTTCTTCACCACCAAGGACCGGACACATGGCACTGGCCTCGGGCTCTCCACCGTCTATGGAATCGTCGAACGCAGTGGCGGCTTCATCGAAGTGGAAAGCGAACCTGGACACGGCTCCTCATTCCACGTCTTCCTGCCCTCCATCCCGCAACCGCAAGGCGCATCGAAGACTACGGTGATGACCAGCGAAGAACTCGCCGGAACCGAAACCGTGTTGGTGGTGGAAGACGATGAGAATGTCCGCCGCACGGCTGTCGACATCCTCGGGCACTACGGCTATCAGGTTCTCGCAGCGGCCAGCGGGAGCGAGGCTCTGGCAATGAAAGAGGCATTCCAGGGCCACATCGACATGGTCATCAGCGATCTCATGATGCCCGGCATGAGCGGGACGGAGCTCGTCCAGCAGTTGCGGCTGGCAGACCCGCACTTGAAGGTTCTCTATGTCTCCGGCTATGCGGGCGACGGCATCCACAAGGAGGAGTTGCTGGGCGCAGGCGCCCACTTTGTGCCCAAACCGTATACTCCTGACACGCTCCTTAGGATCGTGCGGGCATTGCTCTCCGGCAGGAATGCCAATACTACGCCGGCGGGCGCTTAGCCCCGGCGGGCACCCGTCGCACTCATCTGATCGAGTTGATATCGTGAGGTCCATCCCGATGCGCCTCAGAAACCTGCTCCTCCTGTTCACGGCGGCCCTCTTGTCGGGCCAGCAACCCCGCGCCGAGCTCACAGTTCACATCGACACGCCCATGGTTCCACCCGCCTGGGCCCTGCTGGAACGCGACCTGCTCAAGTACAACTCGCTCGCCGTGCAGGAGTTTGCCCGGAAGTTCATCGACGATCGCGGTTACCTGCTGCACACGCCGCGCTGGGGCACCCTCGACGGGCCTGACGACGCCATCGAGACTTACTGGAACTGGACTCTCCTGCACGCCCTCGGCGGCTCCGATGCGGTGCTTGACCTCTATAGAAAAGGCCAGGAGGGCCATTGGCGGCAATATGGGGAATTGCGCACCAAGCTCACTCCGCTGGCCGCGAATGGCGCTTATTCCAAGGAGTTCATCACCCAGTCGGACTGGTTTCACACCGGCGAAGGGATGCGGGCCTTCCTGCTGCAAGGTCTCTCCGATCCCAATAACTCCCTTTACCGTGAACGCGTCAAACGTTTCGCCGCCATGTACGACGGTGAGGATCCAGAGGCGCCCAACTACGACAAGGACAAAAAGATTCTCAAGAGCATCTGGACCGGCAGCAAAGGGCCCATGCTCCGCAAGGCGACCACCTACGATTGGGTGGGCGACCCGGTCCCCGGCACTTTCCATCTCCTTCACAATCCGGCCGGGCGCGGCAAAATGCTCGACCTCGAGTCGCACTACCAGAAGATGCTGGCCCATTGCGCCGAGTACCTCGACAGCACGGGCGACAACTCCCTCAACCTCGCGTCCACCATCCTTGGGCTGAATGCCTATGCCCTCACCGGCGATGAGAAATACCGCCAGTGGGTACTCGAATACGTAGGCGCCTGGAAGCAGCGCGCTGCGGAGGCGGGTGGCAACATCCCCAGCAATATCGGGCTCGACGGCAAACTTGGCGGCGAATACAAAGGCCAATGGTGGAAGGGTACCTATGGTTGGAACTTCACCATCTTTGACGGTGAACTGGAACAGATTGCGCATCGCAACTACTTCACTGACGGCTCTTGGCCCGGTTTTGGCACCGCGCTGCTGCTCAGCGGCGACCAGTCCTTCGTCGATACGCTCCGCAAGCAACTGGATAACCTGTACGCACAGAAGAAGGTCGAGAAGGGCGAAACGCTGCTGCCGCAGATGTACGGAGATCCGCGAGGCTACAAGTTCGATGGGCCGCCTCAGTGGTATCACTACACCAACAAGCTCTACATCGACCGCCTGGCTGAGATCTACTTCTGGTCGATGAATCGCAAGGACCTCGAACGGATCCCCATCGCATCTTCTTTTGAAGTCCGTTCCGGCCGTGGCGGCTATGGCGAGCAGGATCGAACCTCTGCCTGGCTGGGCTTCCTCGAAGGCAAAATCCCCGACTTCCCCGAGAAGTCGCTGCAAAGCGACCTGGCTCGCGTCCGCCTGCGCGTGGACATGATTCACAACGACCAGACGTCGCCCGATTCAAGGCTGGCCGACTATCTGCTCGATTTCAACCCAGCCACCACCAATGCGCTCACCAACCTCACGCTAGGCGGGTACTTCTCCACCGGCCGCATCTGGGTGCTGCACAGCCGCTTCCGGTACTTCGATCCCGTGCGCCGCCGCGCTGGTCTGCCCGAAGATGTGGGTGCTCTCGTCGAGAAACTGGACGCTGCCTCAGCGACCGTTACCCTCGTGAATACGAATCCGATTCAGCCCCGCGAAGTAGTGATACAGGCCGGTGGCTATGGGGAGCATCGCTTCGAAGCGATCACCATCGCGGGCCGCAGGACCCAGTTTCAGGGGCCGGTCATCACCGTGCGCCTTGATCCGGGCGCCGGCGCTCGCCTGGAGTTCCAAATGACCCGCTATACCAACAGGCCCACGTTCGCGTTCCCCTGGGACCGCGGCTGGTATCCGGTGAAATAGAAGCAGGACTCGAGCTTCCCGGAGAGCGAGGCTCACCCCTCCCTGAGCGCCTGGATCGGATCCGCCGAAGCCGCCCGGATCGCTGGCCCCAGCACCGCCAGCAGCGCCGCCAGCGCCAGTGCGGCCGCGGCCCAGGCCACAATCACCGGGTCGAGCGGTTCCATGCCCAGATTCTTGTAATCGACATACCGCTGCGCCGCCCACCAGGCCACCGGCGTCCCCAGCACACACCCGGCCAGCGCCACGCCAACGCCCTCCCCAATCACCTGGCGCAGCAGGTTCGACGGGGAGGCCCCCAAAGCCATGCGAATCCCAATCTCCTGGCTGCGCCGGGAGGTGGCATAGGCCATCACACCGTAAAGACCCACCATGCACAACACGAGCGCCAGGACTCCAAACGCGCCGCACAGCCACGCAAACAGCCGCTCCCGTCGCAGGGTGGCCGCGATCTGCTCCTGCATGGTCACCGCCTTCACAATCGGCAGATTCGCGTCGAGGTCGGACACCATCCTGCGCACTCCGCCCATCACCTGCAGGGGTGGAATCGAGGTGCGCACCAATACGGTCGTCGTGTCGCTATTGAGTGTATTGGGCAGATAGAGTACGCTCGGCTGCTCAGTCAATCGTGAGTAACGCGCCCGGGCCGCGACCCCCACGATCTCGATCGATTTGCCGTCCATCGGGAAGCTCAGGCCCAGCGGCGACCGGCCCAGTTCCTTGCCGAAGTCCTCGCTCACAATGGCCACCCGGGCCTGCGACAGCACATCCTGCCGCGTGAATGGCCGGCCGGCAACAATCCTGACACCCAGGGCATCGAGATAGCCCGACGTCACGAAATTGACTGCCGTGGAGATCACCTTCGCATGGCCCGGAATCCGGATGTCATCCCAATACCCGCCGCCCCTCATCGGCCGGATCCGCGCCAGGCCGGCCGACTCCACCCCGGGTATCTCCCGCAGTCGCTGCTCCAGTTGAACATAGAACTGCCGCAGCTTCTCTTCGTGGTATCCGGATTGGCCGGGACGAAGATCGAACATCAGGATACGCGTCCTCTCAAAACCTGTATCGCGTGTAACGATCTTCCTTAAATGGGCGGTGAAGGCCGCACCCGCCGCCACCAGCAGGACACTGAACGCCACCTGCGCGAGCACCATCAGCTTGCCCGGAGCAAGCCACGTGTGCCGCACGCCGCCGCTCGCCCCGCTGCCTTCCTTCAGAGCCGGCGCCGCATCCATTTGGGCTGCGCGCCATGCCGGGTACAGTCCAAATGCCAGGGTAGTGACGGCCGTTACCGCCAGTGTCGCCAGGATCACTCGCAGGTCCACGGCAAAGTTCAGACGCAAATCTCCAGGCATCAGCGTCACCGCGAAGTTGGCCGTGGCGTAAGCAACCGCGATGCTCAGCACGCCGCCGCAGGTCGCCAGCAGGGCGCTTTCCGTGAAGAACTGGCGCATCAGCCGCGCCCGGCTGCAGCCCAGGGACACTCGCAACGCCACTTCGCGGCGACGGCTGTCGGCCCGCGCCAGCATCAGGTTCATGATGTTCGCGCACGCTATCAACAGTACAAAGCCCACCAACACCAGTAACATCCTCAGCGGATTGCCGAACTCGCGCCGCAGGCTCCCAATGCCGCCGCTGGCCTGCTGCAGCCGGATCGCCGGCGCATCCTCCGGGTTCTCGGGGGCAGCGCCCCAACTGGAGCGGAACAGCGCGGTCATCTCCGGAGCCAATGCTTCGGCCGTCACCTCCGGAGCCCGCCGCGCCAATATCTGCAGATACCACGTCATCGGATCCGTGGCTGCTTTCCGCTCCTGGCTGTCTGTCTCGAGCACCGAAGGCGCGTGCTCGATCGTCGTGTACAAGTCGGTCGTGTCGCCGGTGGCGATCCCGCCAAACTCGGCCGGCAGCACACCCGCGATCGTGTACGAGCGGTTGTTGATCCTCAACACACGCCCCACCGCTTTGGCATCGCTCCGCAGGTTCGATTCCCAGAACGAATGCGCCACCACAACCGCCAGCGGGGCATCCGCGCGGTCGTCTCCAGGCAGCAGCAGCCTGCCCGCCAGGGGCTGCACTTGCAGCATTGCGAAGAAATTGCCGGTAACCGCCCGCAGCCGCGCCACTGAGTTGATGCCCGCATAGCTGGTGCTGACGTCGTCAGGATTCAGATGCGCCGCCACGTTGGCCCTTTCCATCTTTGTCCGGAACGTGTCAAAGGCCGACCGGCTGAAGAAGTCAGCCACGTGCGTCGCCCCGTCCAGATGCATGCTCCCGCTGGAGCTCTGGTAGAGCCCCTCCGGTCGCCCCTTCGACTGCCACAGCACTTCCGTCAGCTGTTCGGGATGCGGCACCGCCAGCGTCCGCCACAAGACTGCATCCATCAGCGACAGAATCGCCGTGGTCGCCCCAATGCCCAGGGCCAGTGAGAGCACTGCCGCCGCGGTCACGGCTGGCGCCTTGCGCATCATGCGCGCTCCAAAGGTCAGGTCCTGCCAGAGCTGCGCCAGGGGCTGCCAGCGCCGTTCGTCCCGGCACTGCTCCTTATACAACTCCACCCCGCCGAACTCACGCCGCGCGCGCAGCATCGCCTCATTCGGAGTCAGCCCCTGCCGCTCAAAGCCCTCGGCCAGCGACTCCAGGTGATACCTCACCTCGCGTTCGAGTTCCGACTCTTTTCTGTTCCATGGCAGCTTCATGACGTTAAGCCTCCAGAACCCAGCGAATCGACTGCGCATAGAGCTTCCACTGGTCGAGCTCCGCCTCCAGTTGCGTCCGCCCTAGTTTCGTCAAGGTGTAGAACTTCGCCATCCGCCCGTTTTCTGACTCGCGCCACTCGGCCTCCACCAGCCGCTTGCGTTCCAGACGGTGCAGCGCCGGATACAGCGATCCCTGCTGCACATCCAGGGTCTCCTTCGAGGCAATCAGGATGCGTTGCGCAATCGCATATCCATGCAGCGGCCCGGCCGCCAGCGTCTTGAGCACCAGCAGGTCGAGTGTGCCCTGCAATAGGTCTGATTTCTTGGGTTCCATGCCTAGAGTGTCTACATGCATAGAATCACGACATATGCAGAGTGTCAAGGTATAATCTCATCGAAGCTTCCCACCCAATTCTTCCACTGCGCGCAAGAGCGGCACTATATGCCGTCATCAACATGAAATGCCTGGATTGCCACTAAGCGACAAGTCGTGCTAGGTTCGCAGTAGCTCTATGACCTCTCAGGCATCGCCGCATTCAAAGGACCTGGTACAGGAATCGCCCGACGCGCTGCCCACTTTGCAGGCCCGCAAACAACAGTTCGTGCGGGACGCCATCTGGGATGCGGCCATCGACCTGTTCGCTGAGAAGGGCTTCGACGAGACCACCGTCGACGACATCGCACGGGCTGCAGGCGTATCCCGCCGCTCCTTCTTCCGCTACTTTGCCTCGAAGAACGATCTGATGGCGCACGCGATGCTGAGCTACGGAACTCTGCTCACCGCGGCCATCCAGTCTTGTCCGCCGGACTACTCACTGCACCAGGTGTTCCGCTCGACAGTCGTCCAGATCGTCCAGGCGTCAGCCGCACACCCTCGTACCCCGAAGATCATGGCCATCCTGGCGGAACATCCCGCCGCGCAGGCTGCCGAGATGTCGAGACTGGCCGAAGTGCAGAACCAGGTCGCCGCGGCATACGCCCAGCGCTGTGAGCTGTGCGGTGAGGACGACCTGACGGCGAGTTTGCTCGCGGGGCTTACCTTGCACGTGGCCGGGCTCGCCGTCCGATGGTGGTTCGAGCACGGACAGTCCGACATCTCGGCAGCAGTCGATCAGGTCTTCGACAAACTCGGCCCGCTGTTGAATCCGAACCCCGAAGCCGCAACAGGGAGCCCGTCGAAATCCGGCGCTGCCCGCAAACCGCGAAAGTGAGCCGGCATGCTACGCTCCGCTGGACGCTTCGATCCCGATCTCTCACCCTCCTTCGATCCGTGAACCCTATGAAGTCCATCCGCCTCCTCCTTCCGGCGCTCCTCCTCGCGGCTGCAATCTGCTCGGCGCAGACGGCGCCCCTGCCCCAGATCCGTCAGAACGGTGCCGTCCAGCACTTCTTCGTCGACAACAAACCCTTCCTGATGCTCGCGGGCGAGCTCCACAACTCCAGCGCCTCCAGCGCCGAGTACATGAAACCGATTTGGGACAAACTCGCCGCCATGCACCTCAACACGGTCATCGGCACCGCCAGTTGGGAACTGGTCGAGCCCGTCGAAGGACAGTTCGATTTCGCCCTCGTCGATGCTCAGATCAAACAGGCCCGCCAGCGAAACATGCGGCTCGTCCTCATCTGGCTCGCCACCTGGAAGAACGCCGGCTCCAGCTATGTGCCGCATTGGGTGAAGTCCAATCCCAAACGCTTCCCGCCCATGCTACTGAAGATCCGCCCCAACTCGGGCCTCGCCTCCTTCCTCGCCGCCGACATGGAGCAGAAGGGCACCGGGCCGCTGAGCCCCCTGGGAGAGGAAACCCTCAAGGCGGATGCCAAAGCCTTCCGCGCTCTCATGCGCCACATCCGCGAGGTCGACCCCCAGCACACAGTCATCATGATGCAGGTCGAGAACGAAGCCGGTTCGCTCGGCGACAGCCGCGATCGTTCGCCCCTCGCGGAAGCAGCCTGGGCCCAGCCCGTGCCCGCTGCCTTGATGAACTACTTCACCCAGCACAAGGCCGCACTGTTGCCGGAAATGCAGGACCTCTGGAAGCGCAACGGGTATAAGACGAGCGGCACCTGGGCCGAGGTGTTCGGCACCGACGAATGGGCGGATGAGATCTTCATGGCCTATCACGTCGGCCGCTACATCGGCGAAGTTGCCAAAGCCGGCAAAGCCGAGCTCAACCTCCCCATGTACGCCAACGCCTGGCTCGGGCCCCAGCCCAACCAGGAAACCCCGGGCAAGTACCCCAGCGGCGGACCCGTCGCCCGAGTGATGGATGTCTACCGCGCCGCCGCCCCCTCCCTCGACTTCCTCGCGCCCGATATCTACGTACCCGATTTCAAGGGCACCTGCGCGCTCTACGCCAGGTCCGGCAACCCGCTCTTCATCCCCGAGGCGCGTGACCAGGTGGGCAACCTGTTCTGGGCCTTCGGCCATCACGCCGCCTGGGCCTGGGCGCCGTTTGGTGTCGAGGATCTCAATCCCGAGGGGCAGGTCTCGCAGGCCTACATGCTGCTCACTGAAATGCTGCCCCAACTCGCCGCGTGGCAGGCCGCGGGCAAGGTGAAGGCCATTCTGGTGGCCGAGGGCGAGAAACCGGAACCCCTCTCCCTCGGCGGCTACCGGATCACGCTCCGCCGTGGCGGGACAGGCGGAACCGCCGCAGGCGCCAGCACCCCGTCCGGCGAACTCCCCGGAGCGGTCTCGTTGTCAACCCGCGCCCTGTCAAACGACACCCGGCCCTTCGCCCTCGTTGTCAACACCGCGCCCGAAGAGTTCCTCTTCATCGGCGCCAACGGCGACCCGGCCTTTGCGGTGGACTCCCCCGGCCCGGCGCGCGTCGGCATCTCAGCCAAGGACGAGGGCCGCTACGAAAAGGGCAAATGGGTGCCGGGCCGCCGCATCAACGGCGATGAGATCTATACGCCCGCCCTACCCGGCCCGAAGATCGGCATGTTGAAAGTGAAGCTGGTCCGCTTCGATTGATTCGAGCACCACGCCGCTCCCGGCCTGCCCGCGCACCTGTGATACCCTGCAAACCAATCGAGGGCGCTCATGCCGGGAAAACTACGCATCTTCATCTCAAGCACCATGGAGGACCTCGAGAACGAGCGCGCCTTCATCGTCAGGCAGCTCCAATCCATGAACTTCGAGCCGGTCAACGCGGAAGGCATCCTGCCCAATGGCGCCACCTCCTGGGACCGTATTTCCGAGGAGATCGAAAGCTGCCATGCCATGATCCTGCTCGGCGGAGTCCGCTACGGCTGGATCCCCACCTCCGGTCCGCTCTCGCAGCAGAACGTGTCCGTCACGCACGGTGAGTATCTCGCGGCGCGCGCCCACGGTCTGGCTGTCCTGCCCTTCTTCAAGAATCTGAGCTACAAGGCTGACCGCATCAGTGAGGATGCCAAGCGCCGTGACAATTTCCGCAGCGAGATCGAGGAGTGGGAAGGCGGTCAGTTTCGCAGCAACTTCACCAACGTGGTCGACCTCTCTGAGAAGGTGGCCGCGGCCGTGGTGACGATGCTCTCCGATCATTACCAGCGGGACCTCATCGCCAAGCGCCGCACCCAGATGGAAAGCGCGCCGCCCCCCCCGCCGCCTCCGCCCGCCAAGGTCGAGCCTCCGGTCCACCTCGCCCGTTCCGTGGCCGAGGGCAAAGCGATTCTCTGGGTCGGTTCCGGCATCTCCCTGCGTGCCGGCATGCCCTCCACCGATGTCCTGACCTCCGAGCTTGTCCGGTCCATTCGCGAAAAAGCCGCCGGCTATGCGCCTCCGCCCGTCGGCAGCGGCATCGCCTCCGTCACCAGCGACTTCGAACTCCTCCATAGCCGAGACCTGCTGCTCGTGAAGCTCCGCGAACTCCTCGACCTGCCCGGCGGCGTCACCCCGGGCGAGGCGCATCTCCACGCCGTCCGTCTCTTTCCCCGCATCATCACCACCAACTACGACCAACTGCTCGAGGCGGCCGCCGCGACAGAAGGAACAGGGCACACGCTCGTCGTCGGCCCCAGCCTCCCCTCACCTCCGCCGCAAAAGTACATCTGGAAGATCCACGGCGCCGTGGACTTCCCCGACGTCCTGGTCATGAGCGAAAAAGACCTGGCCCGCTTTGAAGCCCCAGGCACCGGACTGGAGGCCGCGTTGATCGCCCTCCTCAAGGATGCGCCGCTGCTCGTGGCCGGAACCTCCCTCCGCGACCCCAGCATCCTGCGCCTGTTCCGGGCACTCCGGCCTGTTCTGGACGGATACTGGACCATCGTCCCTGGTGACGTCGTGGGCAAGGCCCGCGCCGCTGACCTCCGCCTCCAGCCCGTCGAGGCGACCTTGGAGAGCCTGCTGGCCGCGCTGGCACAACCCGGAAATTAACCCGGCATCGAAACCCGCCAGCATTCGCGCTACCCTACAGGCGGATAGGGTTCCAGATGCCAGACTCCGATTTTCTCCGCCATCATTTTGGTGCCAAAAACTGGCCCGTCTATCGCTTGGGCCTCTCAGCCACTTACAGGCCGGGTGAACGAACGGTCCGCTGCGCGCTCGATCACGGCGTGAACTATCTGTTCGCCTATGCCATCGATTCCAACGTGACCGGCGTTGTTCGTGGCATGAATGCGGATCAGCGCGAAAAGGTGCTCCTCGCCACCGGCAGCTACAACTGGATCCTTGGCCACACTTCGCTTAGGAAATCGCTGGAAAACGCCTTGCGAAGATACAAGACCGACTACATCGACGTGTTCCACTTCCTGGGCGTTCTGAGGCCGAAGGAGTTTCCACCTCGCATTCAGGACGAACTCAGTGCCTTGCGCGCGGACGGCCGGGTACGCGCCACCGCCATCTCCTGCCATCATCGGAAGTTTGCCGGAGAACTGGCCGCTCGCGGAGCCGTGGATGCGCTGATGGTCCGCTACAACGCCGCCCATCCCGGCGCCGAGACCGATATCTTTCCGCATGTGGCGGAGCATAAGACCGGCGTCATCAGCTATACGGCCACCCGCTGGCGCCGCTTGCTCGCCCGGCCGCGAGGCTGGCCCGCCAACGAACCAGTCGCCACCGCCGGACAGTGCTACCGGTTTGTACTATCCAATCCCAATGTCGACGTAGTCTTAACCGCACCCAGCAATGAACGCCAACTGCTGGAGAATCTCCGCGAGGTAGAACGCGGCCCGCTGCCCGAAGACGAAATGGCCTACCTGCGGCGCTTCGGAGCCTATGTGCACGGCCACGCCGGCTGGTTCATGGGGCAGTGACCACACGCCCCGCCGTATTCGCTGCGACGGGTGACTCCGCTCGAATGGCTGTTCACTGCCTGTGTAGAGAGGCCGGGCCAAGCTACCCCGTCGCCTGATCCCCGCCGCAGACCTCCAGCACAACACCCCGCATCCACCCGTGCCCCGCATCCGCTTCCATCCTCGGGTGCCACATCAACGAAATCGTCAATTCCGGAGCGTCAAACGGCAGGGGAAACGTAAACAGGCCCGAACGCAGAATCCCCGTCTGCCTCTCCGGCACCGTCGCGATCAGTTCAGATGCCCGGGCCAAGGCCAGCGCGCTCGCAAATTCGCCAACAATCGCCACCGTCCTGCGCTCCAAACCGATCGCCCGCAACGCCTCATCCACCGGACCCTGATCCCGGCCCCGCCTCGACACACCGACATGCCGGCCCGCCGCATACCTCGCAGCCGTCACCTTGCCCTTGCTCAGCGCATGCCCCTTCTGCACCACACCCACAAACCGGTCCCGGAATAGCTTCTGCACCCGAATCTCCGAGCCCGTCGCCGCCCCCACCACGCCCGTCTCCAGATCCACCTCTCCATCCCGCAGCCCGGCACTCTCCTTGTCCGGCTTCTGCACGAAACACAGCCGCACCCCCGGAGCCTGCTTGCTCGCGCGTGCAATCAGCTGCGCTCCGAAGTTTTCCACAAAACCCTCGCGCGCACGGATCGTGAACGTCCTGGCCAGACGTTTGAGGTCGAGCTGCTCGGCCGGCCGCAGCACCGCCTCCACCTGCTGCACCAACCCGCCCACCTGCTCGCGCAACTCCAGCGCCCTTGGTGTCGGTACCAGCCCGCGACCTGCCCTCACCAGCAGCGGATCCCCGGTCGTCTCCCTCAGCCGTGCCAGCGCCCGGCTCATGGCCGAAGGACTCAGCCGCAGCCGCCGCGCCGCGCGCGCCACACTGCCCTCCGCGAGCACCGCGTCGAGCGTCAGCAGCAGGTTGAAGTCCGGAGTCAACGTGCCTTGATCTTAACTCAATCTCGTTTTGGTATGGCGTCTGGTGCACGAATACAGTGCAACCGGTGCGTCTTCCGCTATCTCACATAGAAAGGTATGGTTGGGACAGAGCAAGGAAACCAACTGACAGAAGGCGAAGAACCCCATGATGACAACCACTGCGGAACAGGAATTCAGGACGGCCGGAACAGCGCGGCACAGCCCCCCGCTCCTCTGGGTCCAGGCGAGCCTCTCCCTCTCGATGTTGATGCCGTCGCTCGACACCAGCATCGCGAACGCAGGCCTGCCTGCGCTGGCCCAGGCATTCGGAGCTTCCTTCCAGGCGGTCCAGTGGATCGTACTGTCTTACCTGCTGGCCATCACTACCATGATCGTCGGTGTCGGACGGCTGGGCGACATGCTGGGCCGCCGCCGCGTCCTGCTGGCTGGCATCTCGGTCTTCACAGTGGCTTCGGTGCTGTGCGGCGCCGCGCCTACGCTCTCGTTCCTCATCGCCGCCCGCGCCGCGCAGGGCCTCGGGGCCGCCGTCATGCTGGCCCTTACCCTGGCCTCGGTCGGTGAGACTGTACCCAAGGAACAGACTGGCCGCACCATGGGCCTGTTGGGCACCATGTCCGCCATCGGCACAACCCTGGGACCCTCGCTCGGCGGCCTCTTCATCGCCGGACCCGGCTGGCGCTGGATCTTCCTCATCAATCTGCCACTGGGGCTCGCCAACCTCTTCCTCGCACATCGCTTCCTGCCCGCCAGTCATCCGCCTACTGCGAGTCCTGTGCCGGCTCACTGTGAACCGAAGGCCGCTCCCGCCTTCGACATACCTGGGACGTTGCTCCTGACCGGGACGCTCGCCGCCTATGCGTTGTCCATGACCCTGGGCCATGGCCGCTTCGGATCAATCAACCTGACACTACTCGCCGCCGCCGTCGCTGGCGCCGCTTTGTTCGTGCGGGTCGAAGCCAAGGCCGTGTCTCCGCTGATCCGGTTGGAGCTGTTCCGCAACCCGCTGCTCAGCGCGGGCCTCGCGATGAGCGCGATCGTCTCCACCGTACTGATGTCCACACTGGTAGTCGGACCGTTCTATCTCGCTCGCGCCCTCGGCCTCGACGCTGCCTCGGTAGGCTTCGTCCTCTCGGTGGGACCGCTCGTCGCGGCACTCGCCGGAGTGCCGGCCGGTCGCATTGTCGACCGCTGGGGCGCGCCGCGCATGACCCTCGCCGGCCTCATCGGAATCGGCGCCGGTAGCCTCACCCTGTCGTTACTGCCCGCGACCCTCGGCATCGCTGGATACCTGGCCCCCATAGTCTGCATCACAGCCAGCTACGCACTCTTCCAGGCAGCCAACAACACGGCGGTCGTCACCGGCGTCCAACCTGCGCAGCGCGGTCTCGTCTCTGGCCTGCTCAGCCTGTCCCGTAACCTCGGCCTGATCACGGGGGCGTCTGCCATGGGGGCAATCTTCGCACTGGCTTCATCGACGACCGCCATCACCGCGGCCAGCCCTGAGGCGATAGCCGCCGGTATGAAAATCACCTTCGGCGTAGCGGCGATGCTCATGGTCGCCGCTGCTACCCTCGCCCTCGGCGCCAACCGTCGGTCTTCCGTTAATCCAGCCGTGGCCTGAGGCTGGCTCCGTTGCCTACCCAGGCCGCTTCGAAAAATCGGTTCCACTGATGACGAAGCCGGTCGACGCGTAATTTGGATTCCCGACCGGCGGGGGCGTCCCGTACTTCTGCACCCGTGGCGGCCCGGGCAGGGCAATGGATACCTCGTTCAAATCAGTCGCCTTCGGAACGCTCACCGCGAAAACGGGAAATCGGCTGAGATTGCCGCAACGCCGGTAGGCAATCGTGATCTCGTTGGCCGTCTGATTCCCCAGGATCGCTTTGTAGTTGTTCCGGGCATGGTTTCTGCAGTCTGTCGGCGATTGCCCCTGCACCGTATTGTTCTTCGTCCCTCTGACGTACTTGACGCTGTCCTGCCCGGTTCTCGTGGATTTGACGACTACATATTGGGCGCCCATGTCCAGGCTGGACGCAAACTGCGGTCTCGTGAACTCGCTCGCCATCACCACAACCGCGTTCTGGAAGCTGGGGCACCCGCCCGTCTTGGACAACTCCCGCAGTTCATAGAACAGCCGGACGTCATCGGGGAACGGCAGCGGCATCAGGACAACCAGCACCGATTCCTCATAGCGCTTGAGGACATAGCCAGCCGGGTCGAGCAACGAAGCGCTCAGCGCGTGCAGTCCCAACCGGAACTTGCTGGATTGGGGCGCTTCCGTGGTCCGCATGAAATTCTGCGGATCCATGCGCCTCACAATGCCCGCACCGCCAGCGTCGAGCCGGATGCGGGTCCGCCTTGCTCCGCCCAGCACCCAGACATCATCATCGTTCTTGACGGCCGTATTGGTGACCTCCTTTTGATGGCTGTCGTTGTTGATAATGCCCAGGATCTTTTCCCGTGTTGGGTCTTTGGTTGGATTTTCCTTTGCGTAGTTGTACTTCTTTTCCGGATGGCTCATCTGTCGAAAAGTCAATCGGCCATCCGCAAACGCATCAGATAGACTGTCCGAATCCTGCCAGATCTTGATCTGCTGGTGCCAGTAGACGATCCGTTGAGCGGCTTCCTCGGACATGGTCTTGTTCTCGGCAATGATGTCTGTAATCGCGACTCTCGCGTCTAACAGCTCTTGTGTGGGCGGCGGCATCGGACGGACCTCCTGGAGAAGAAACTAAAGTCGTTCACCCGTGAACTCCGGCCGGCAGAGAGTGCCGGTGAGCCATGCGGCTGGCCTGGGCTTTTTTGGCGCAATACTTCTGCAAACAGGGAGAGGCCCAGAATCTGATCTGTTCCCAGTTTGGCGGCCAGCTTATCACATACCAGAATGTCAGGATTCGACCCGAGGCGAACCAGTCACCCTGCCGCAAGCGAACAAACGGAGCCGCGATCGTAAGTGAGCGGAGGAGTCCCCGAAACGCCCCACCCCAAAATACAAGCAGCCCCAGCCGTTCCACATACCCAACGACGACCGCCGAAAGCAAACCACGCAAAGCCGCTGTGCCTATGCAGGTTTCCTGACTCGCTGTGGTCAAGCCCCTAGTCACCCCGCGCCAGCTCACTCCCCCGAAGTCACCACGAACGCACCCAACGCCACACCCCGCAGCTCAATCGCCAGCGCAGCCGATTCCCCCATCGCGCCCGGCGTGATCGCCACCCGACCGCCCGTCAACGCTTCCGGCGGCACCAGCCAGCCATTGCCCGGCAGTGGCCGCCTCGCGCCGGCCGCCAGCTGAAAATGCGTCTGCAATCGATGCAACGGCGACAGCCACGCTGTCCGGGGCCCGTACACCACCGGAGCGCTGTCACCCAGATGCCGCCGCCACGAGCGGCCCATCCCCTCATTCCACAACCGCACCTCCGTGAGCGGGGAAATCGGCGTCAGCGCTTCACAAACTACCTTCAGCAGGCCCTCCCGGTAAGCGTCCTGGCCTGTCAACTCCTCGGTCATGCATCGACCCAAACCCGGTACTGCGGCACCGCTGCCCGCCGCGATCCAGGTCGTCTCGCCACGGCTTACGAAATTCACTGTCGATCGACCCACAATCGTCACCCGGCCAGCCTGGATTTGGTCCATTGCCCGGCGCGGGATCCGCAGGCCCAGCCAGTCTTGACCGTGATCGTTCAACACGAAATTGGCAAGCACGTCGGACGGCCCGGGACGGTGACCCGGGGTGGGCACGACGCTCCGCAGTCGCTGGCCTTCCGCGCCAGTAATCTCCACCTGCGGTCTGTCGATGAGGTACTCGGCTGCGCCGGGCGCCGGAGTAATGGTCACCGGCAGCGCTATGGAAACGAACGTCGCCTCCGTCCGCCCAGCCCGGAAGGTTCGGGGCGCTTCCGGCCGTGCGTCAGACAACCGCAGGGCGAGTACGGCCTGTTTCGGGTTCAAGGCCACCCGCAACCGGGCCGTCAGCGCCGGCGTCAGCCCCGCGAAGAGCACGGCCGCCGCGGCTACCGAAACCGCGCCCACTACCCGCGAAGAAGTGGTGCGCCGCCGGCTGTATTGCAGCACGATCACCAGTGCCGCGGCCAGCGCCACCACGCCGGCGGGCAGTCTCCTCCTCATCTCGTCTGGAACAGTCCAGGGCGGTACGGTACCCGAGAAGGCTGCCAGATACGCTGCCCCTCCAAAGAGCAGGATCGCCGCTACCAGGAAGTGCGGGATCCGTCGGCAGACCGCAGCCATCGCCATCGCCGGACCCGTCACCACCGCCGCCAGCACAGCCTGTTTCCCCAGCAGCGCCGGCATCGAATGCCCCAGTGGGAACCCATGAGCCGACACAACCGCGCAATCCGCGACTAGCGCCGGTACGTGGAGGAACACGATCACAAACAGTACTTTCGACCCCAGCAGCGCCGGCCAGCGGTAAGGCCACGTGATCCAGAAATGATCTGGATCGGCCAGCGGCTCCTCCTGCACCACCATCGCGGTCAGGCACGCCCAAGCCAGGGGCAGCAGCAGATTCAGCCAACCCTCCGGTGCGTCGATCAGCCAGTCCGTGCGCCAACTGTCCAGCCACGAGAGAGCCGCTAGCGGTACCCACGTCGCCAGCACCGCCCACCACAGCCGGCGGGCGTCTTTCAGGAAGATATGCAGCATCATCGGCATGGCGTCACCTCGCCCCCACTCCGGTTTCCGTCGACTTCGCCAGCGCCACCCCAATCGCTCGCAGCGTCATCGACCGTGCCGTCACATCCCTTACGCCGCGCAGCCGCCGCTGGACCTCGGCCTCTGTCTGCTGACGGTCGAACCTGCAATCCGTGAACCGTATGACCACGGACGACTGCTCCGGATTCAGCCAACTCCGCGGCAGGTCCCCCGGCAGCATCGCCGGCTCCTCCAGCGTCACCTCCACCTCCCGGAAGCGCTCCGTCAGGCTGCCCATCTCCTCCGCGAACGCCAGCCGGCCCTCGTCCAAATACGCAACATGACTCGCAAAGCTCTCGATCTCCGGCAGGTCGTGCGATGCCAGCAGCACCGTGGATTCCGGAGTGCGCTCCAGGAGGCTCTCGATCAGTTGCTCGCGCACCAGCACGTCCAGGCCACTGAAGGGCTCGTCCAGCAGGATCAGCTTCGGCCGGTGCGCCAGCGCCGACGCCAGCACGGCCTTCAACCGCATGCCCCGCGACAGTTCGCTCAATTTGCGGTCCAGCGGAAGCTGGTACAGCCGCACCAGTTCTGCTAATTCGTCGTCCCGCCACGTCGGGTAGAACCGGCGGCAATAGGAGAGGAAGCAACCGGTCTTCATCCAGCCCGGCAGGCGTTGGTTCTCCGAGATGTAGCCGATCCCGGCCAGTTGCTCTGCCCCCATTGCCCGGGAATCCACCCCCAGCACCTCCGCCCGCCCGGAAGTCGGCTGCTCAATGTTGAGCAGCGTCTTGAGGAACGTAGTCTTGCCGGCGCCGTTCGCACCCAGCAACGCAAAAACGGCCCCTTCGGGCACCTCCAGGGTCACTTGGCGCAAGACTTCCACAGAACGGAACCGCTTGGTCAACTCCTCGGTACGCAGCGGGCTGCTCATGGCCTCTCCTTCAGGGCCGGCTCCAGCTTGAGCCAGTGTTCATCGATCGCGTCGTGCAGCTCCTGCCGTGACAGGCCCAGCTTCTTGGCCTCGACCGTCAGTTGTTCCACTTCGCGGCCTAGCAGTTGGCCGCGTTCCGTGCGCGTGCCGGGCGGCGGTGCCAGCACCACCGTGCCGATTCCGGGCCGCACCTCCAGCAATCCCTCCGCCGTCAACTGAGCCACCACCTTCTGCGCGGTGTTTGGGTGGATCTTCATCGCTTTGCTCAACGTGCGCACAGAAGGGAAGGGATCGCCCGGCCGCAACCGGCCGGAAATCATGGCCTTCTTCGCCTCAAACGCCACCTGTTCGTGGACCGGAATCCCCGATTGCAGCGTCACCCGGAACGGAATCATGCTTTGTCTCCGGTGCCGGTTCGCATCACAGGTGTACTATGTCACGTGTTACACCATGGCGCAAGAGGAAAAGTGCAACCTCTGGCGGCCCCAGCAGACTCACACCCACGGCTACTCAATGGCACGTGTGTCGCGAAGTCCGCCTCGGCGGGCCCGTTCCGTCAGCCGCCCCAGCACGCAGATCAGCAAGGCCATTCCATACGACGGAAGCAGCGACCGGGACCACCACGCATCATCCCAAGCTCCCACCAGCAACACCGGCAGATACCAGGGAGCCGTCACGCCCGCCACAAGAGCCGCACAGCCCACCCAATCCAGCCAGCGACTGCCTCCAGCCCGTGGCCGCTGCAGAATCCAATCTCCCGTCAGGATCGCCGACACAACCACCACCACATAGGTGGCGGCGCCCCGCATCTGCGTCACCCGATCATCCGGCAGATACTGTGACAACCCAGCAGCCACGGCAATGGCCATTGCTGCCATCAACCACTGGGCCAAACGCGTTCTGGAAAACAACGAAGCGGAATCCGCCAAAGCCCGAAAGCACAGCCGTATGGCGCCAAAGCCGGTCACCCCGGCAATCATCATGTACCCGGCCGCCGCGCCCCGTGCGGCACCACCCCACATCGCCATGGCGATGTTCGGGTTCATGCCCTGCTCGGCGTAGGGAGACGAATGAGTGGCCGCATTGGATATGCCCACCAGTAGGAGCGCAGCGAACAGCGGTAGGGCCAGCCCCCAGGCAGTCGCCGCCACGATCTGTCGGCGGCCTGCGGTCCGGCGGCCCCAACCAGCAGCAAAGTAGCCGAACGGCGCTACATACAGGGCCACTACCGACAGGCCTTGCCAGATGAGCATACCCGCTGGCCTGCTCTTATCCGCCGGAAAGCCATGCGGGATCTCCGGCCACCCCACATGCACGCGGACCAATCCCGCGATGAGAATCGCCAGGCCCAGCTTCGTCGAGAAGTTTGCCAGCCTTGCCGCCGTCGTCTCGCGTTGCAGACCGGTGAAGCAAAGGAACCCAAGAGTACACACGATCAGGCCCTCGAACACCAGGCTTCCGTCCTCCTGTCTCAGGGCTTGGGAGAGCGCCCAGCGCTGGATCCTCAGCAACTCCGAGATCCACAGGATCAGCAGCACTACACCGCATGCCCGAACGACCTGTGCCGGCCCACTGCCCACGGAATCCGCCAGGGTTTCGAATAGCGGTTTCCGCGAAGTGTGCACCGCCAGCGCAGGCAGCAGGAAAAACACCACGGCCAGGAACAGCGCAACCACGGCCAGAATGACCACATACACCGGCAGCGGCCATTCCATCCAAAATCGCCCGCCATACAGGAAGTAGAACGGCAGGTTGAAGAAGAGAGCCGACAGCATCCACGCCTGCAGCCGCCAATCCAGTGGTGACGCGGGGTCCGCCGCCACGGGCCTCGAGAAAGGAAGCCGGATCACTCTGCTTTCGACACCAACCGCGCTGGAGGGGTTCCGCCGCGCTGCGCCGGTCCCTCCACATACGTGAACCGCTCCACAAAACCCAGCCGTTGATACGCCGCGATCGCCGGAGCATTCGTCGACTCCACGTTCAGCCCGATCGTCCGGATGCTCTCTGCGCGCAGCGCTTCCACCACGGCCGACGTCACCACCTGCGCCAGCCCCTGACCCCGGCAGTCGGGCCGCGTGAAGATATTGCCGACTCCGGCGACACTCTCCGCGCGTGACACCACATGCACCCCACCCACCGCCACCAATGCGCCACCGCGCCGCACGCCGCGGAAGAAACCAGTCGCCACTTGATACGGCGCGAATGCCACGCCCCCTCCGTCGCCCGTGTCGTACAAGCTCCGGATCTCGTCCTCATCCTCAGGACCCAGCACCACACATTCGCCGTGGCGCGGCCGCCACTCCTGCACCACCATGCGATGCATCTGATGCTCCTCGCTATAGCTCCATACCCCGGCAACGGCTGCCCATTGCGGCAGACGCAGGTTCAAATAACCCCAGTCCGCCGGGATGGTCCCCAATAGCTCGCACAGTTCCGCCCCTTCGCCCATCACGAAGATCGGCCGGATCGAAATGCCGCCAAACACCAGGGCCAGCGCCTCGCCGCACGCCCACCATTCGCACTGCTCGAACAGACCGTCATCCAGGTCGGCCAACGCATACAGCGCCCACACACGATCCCTGTCCAACAGGCGCCGGATCTCGTCGCGCTCGGTAATACGGGTAATCATCGCCTCTCCAGCATCGCCCAATCCGGACCCCGCAATAAACTCCCCCGCCCTCACGCGCCCGGTTGCTGTCCCCTCTGTGCCAGCACGTAGATCACCCAGGGAGCAATCTCGGTCTCATGTACCCAGTCGCCTGGTTCATCCGGGCCGGCCAACGGGCGGTACACCTCTTCCGCCGCAAGCCCGGCCGCCTCGAAAATCGCGCGATACGAGTCGTCCGGGCAGTACACATCGTCCACCGGGCGGCGATCTTCCACGTCCTTCATCACCGTTTGCACCGTATCGCCCGGACCGGCTCGCCAGTTCTCGGGAAAATCAGCCGTGGAGAAGGAAGCCCATTCGTGGATGTACAACTCCGGCGACGACACAATCAGCACAATCCGCGCGCCAGGCGTCGTCAACCGGCCCAGTCCAGCCAGCAGCGGCGTCTTCTCCACCATCGGAATGTTGTCAAAAGTGAACACGGCGGTGGCCACGTCGTAGCTGCCTGCTGCAAACTCGCCGAAATCACCATTTGCCATCAATCGGTAGTCGCCATGCGGATCTCGGACCCTCGCCTCGCTGATCATCTCCGGTGAGATGTCCACTCCGGTCACCTCAAATCCGCAGGCCCGCAGGAACCGTGTCGAGCGGCCCGCCCCGCAGCCAAAATCCAGTGCCCGTCGGCCTTCGACATGCGCCGCCAGAATGCCTGGCAGGTCGCGGAATGCCAACGCATAGGTGCCGGGAAACTCCAACCGGGCGTACGATTCAGCACGCCGGCGGTCGGCATAGACGTTCAGGAACGCATCGCTCACCACTACACGCTAACGGATGACTGGTATATTCAGTAGGTCCAATTCTTGCCAGACTCATGGAACCAGTCGTTGCAGCGCTGGGCCTCTTCCCCTCTGGGCTCGACCCCTCGTTGCCTCTGCCCCTGCAGCGCCAGGTCTTCAATCAGGTGCGGGCCGCGATCCTCCAGGGACGCCTCGCGCCGGGTACCCGCCTCCCTTCCACGCGTGCCTTAGGGCGGGATCTTGGGGTCGCCCGCAACACCGTCCTCTACGCCTTCGATCAGTTACAGGCCGAGGGCTACATCGAATCGCGTCCAGGCTCGGGCATTTTCGTTTCCCGGCTGCTGCCGGAGACGCTCCTCCGCGCCATGGCGGCAACTCAGCTACGCCCGCCGGCTCTGCCAGGCGATGGCACGGTCTCACGCCGCGCAGAACTCGTCCGGTCGGGCTGGAAGCCCACCATCCACCGTGGCTCCTACATCCCGTTCGCCACTGAACCCATCGCCGCTGACCGGTTTCCATTGGAGCTGTGGGCTCGCCTTTGCGCACGCCATTTCCGCACCGCCAAACCACGCGACCTCGGCTATGGCGAACTCGCCGGCTACCCGCCCTTGCGCGACGCCATTGCCCGCCACCTGCTCGAATCCCGTGGCATCCGTTGCACCGCATCGCAGGTGATGATCGTCTCCGGTGCCCAGCAGGCTCTCGACCTCACTTTTCGCGTCTTGCTCGACCCCGGCGACCGCGTAGCGCTGGAAGAGCCCTGCTATTCCGGGATGCGCGCGGCCCTCCTCGCGGCCGGCGCCCGCCCCCTCCCCATCCCCGTGGACGCCGAGGGCATCCAGGTACAGCACCTCGCGTCCCTCCGTGGAGCCCCACGGCTGACCTGCGTCACCCCTTCCCATCAATACCCGCTGGGCGTCACCTTGAGCCTCCAGCGGCGCCTCTCGCTTCTGGCTTGGGCCGCCCGGCGCAAGACCTGGGTTCTCGAGGACGACTATGATGGCGATTTCCGCTACAGCGGGCGCCCTCTGCTCGCCATGCAGGCTCTCGACCAGGCTGGCCGCGTGATCTATGTAGGCACCTTCAGCCGGACCATGTTGCCCTCGCTTCGACTCGGCTACCTCGTGCTCCCGCCCGCCCTGGTCGACGCGTTTACCGCGATGCGCGCGCTCATTGACGATGCTCCGCCGCAATTGACACAGGCCGCGGCCGCCGCTTTCCTTCTCGAAGGGCACTTTGACCGTCACCTGCGCCGCATGAGAATCATCTATGCCGAGCGCCGCGACGCACTGCTGGAGGCCGCATCCAGCCAACTCAAGGGACTCCTGGAACTGCAGCCCGGCGAGGCGGGCCTCCAACTCATCGGCTGGCTGGCCGACGGCCTCACCGAAGAGGCCGCCTGCGAACACGCCGTGCGATCCGGCATCGATGTCCGCCCGTTGAGCCCCTGCCGGTCCATGCCAGGGGGCCGCCCCGGCCTTCTGTTGGGCTTTGCCGGCTTTTCTCCGGCCCGCCTTCGTTCTGCTGTCACGAAACTGGCGCACGCTTTGAAGGCAGCCGGACAGGGCAGGTAGGTCGCGCGGCGGTCCCCCCCTTAGCCTTGTGCAGTTTTTCCGCCAGAGTCCGCACACATTCGCCCGCCTCAACCGTATATAGGGAGTGCTGCAAAGCTTCAATTCTCACTGAAAGTGACGGAGGGACCAGTGCTGGCAGATCTGCGCGATGCAGTGCGGCAATTGCGAAAGGCGCCCGGTGTCACCGCCACCGCGGTGATGACACTCATGCTGGGCATCGGGGCAACCACCTCCATCTTCACCCTGGTTCATCAGGTGATGCTGAAATCGCTCCCGGTCACAAAGCCCGAAGAGCTCTGGAAGATAGGTGACAAAGTCCGCTGCTGCAATTGGGGTGGATACACCCAGGGCGATGACGGCGATTTCTCTCTCTTCTCCTGGGAAGCCTACCGGCACTTCCGCTCCCAGACGCCAGAATTCGTTGATCTCGCCGCACTTCAGGCGGGCAACGCGCCACTGGGCGTCCGCAAGTCCGGCTCGGGTGCACCAGCCGAAACCCGCAACGGGGAGTTCGTCTCCGGCAACTTCTTCCGTACCTTCGGCGTGCAGCCGTGGATCGGCCGCCTGATGACCGACGAGGATGACGTCGAAGGCGCGCCGCCGGTCGCCGTCATGAGCTACCGCATCTGGAGCGAAAAATACGCCTCCGATCCCTCCGTAGTCGGCGCGGCCTATCAAATCAACGGCCATTCCTTTACCATCATTGGTGTCGCTGCGCCGGGCTTCTACGGTGCGAAACTCGCCGGCTGGGGCATGCCCGATTTCTGGCTGCCGCTGACCGCGGAACTCGTCATCGATGGCGAGACAGCCCGCCTGAAACGGCCCAACGCGAACTTCCTCGATCTGATTGGTAGAGTGCGTCCTGGCGTTAACCCGAAAACCCTCGAAGCCAAGCTCAAGGTGGAATTTCACGACTGGCTGGCCGGCCACGTGCCCGATATGGAGCCGGGCGAGAAACAACTGTGGACCCAGCAGACCGTGCGCTTCGTTCCGGGCGGATCGGGCATCGAGGTCATGCGCGATCAGTACGAAGACGGGCTCAACCTGCTCCTGATTGCCGCCGGTTGCGTGTTGCTGGTGGCCTGCGCCAACCTCGCGAATCTCATGCTCACACGCGGCTTGAAGGATCGCGTCCAAACCTCCATCCGTGTCGCCTTGGGTGCGTCCCGCGCACGCCTCATGCGCGGTGTCCTGGTCGAATCCATACTGCTATCCGTCATCGGAGGACTCCTGGGCATCGCCGTGGCCTACGCCGGCACAAAGGTCATGGTTTCCCTCGCCTTTTCGGGCGGCAGCCAAAGCAACTACGTCCCACTCCAGGCGGCCCCGTCCTGGCCCATCCTGCTGTTCGCCCTCGCCGTCTCCATGCTCACTGGCATCCTGTTCGGCATCGCACCGGCGTGGATCACCTCTCATGCCGATCCCGCCGATGCACTGCGCGGCCTGGGCCGTTCCGTCGGCGCCGGGCGCGCCTGGACCCAGAAGACACTGGTCATTGCACAGATCGCTGTCTCGGTCGTGTTGCTATCCGTGGCCGCCCTGTTGGGCAAGAGCCTCCGCAACCTGGAGCATCAGGACTTCGGCTTCGAAACGAAAGACCGCTATATCGCCTCGATCAATCCCATGCTCGGCAACTATAGGCCGGAACAGCTCGAGCCCATGTTCCGCCAGATCAACGAGCGCCTGCTCCAGATCCCGGGCATGCGCATGGTCGCGCCTGCCCTCTATGCACCCATGACGGGCGACAGTTGGAACAACAGCATTCGTGTAGCGGGCCAGCCGGAGCCGGGCGCCAAGGAAGATACCGGAGCCGGCTTCGTCCGCGTCATGCCGGGCTTCTTCGACGCCATCGGCGCCAGGACCGTGTTGGGCCGGTCCATTTCGGAGAACGATACATCGACTACGCGCCCCATCGCCGTCGTCAACCAGGCGTTCGTGAAGCGATTCTTCAAGGACCAGAACCCAATCGGGCAGCACTTCGGTGCCGGCAATATCAAATACTCGGGCACGTACGAAATCGTCGGTGTCGTCAACGATGTCCGGTACATGACCTACGAATACAAGAAACCCGTCCGGCCCATGTACTGGCTGCCGGAAGCCCAGACCGTCCACTTTGACAATCCGGCATACCAAAGCGGCGAAATCTGGTCCCACTACCTCTACAACATCGTGCTATGGGCGCCGGGCAGCCAGCCGGAGCTGGAGAAACAGGTGCGCAATGCCATCGCCGGCGTCGATCCGAATCTCGTTCTCTATGAAGTTGAACCATACAGCAGGATCGTGAGCGCGGACTTCCAGCAGCAAAGGCTCATCGCCTCCCTGACGACCCTCTTCGGCTTGCTCGGACTCGTGCTGGCGGTCGTGGGACTCTTCGGCGTGCTGTCTTACATGGTGGAGCGCCGCACCGGAGAAATCGGAGTGCGCATGGCCTTGGGGGCGGATCGCGCCTGCGTCGTCGCCATGGTATTGGCCGGCGCCCTCAGGCAGGTGTGCGTCGGTCTCGCCATCGGGATCCCCCTGGCGATCGGGGCGGGCAGGCTAATGACCGTTCATCTCTTCGGAGTGCAGCCCGGCGATCCCGCCATGTTGACCGTCGCCACACTCCTGCTCGGCTTGGCAGCTCTGCTCGCCTCCGCCATCCCGGCCTGGCGCGCAGCCTGCGTGGAACCCATGTCGGCGCTCCGCGCTGAATAATCCTCACGCCCTGCCTGCAAGCGCTCAGGGCAGGTCATCGCTGAAAGCCGGCGGGCCAGGTACAACCCGCCGGCCATGGCCATCAACTCCCCATCCGCGCCTCTCTCCCGTGTCTACGCGGCAACCGGCGCTCCGAACCATTTGGTAAGCGACTCGGCCAGTCCCTCCTGGTCCGCCTCCCCCACCCACGCCACATATCCATCAGGCCGCACCATCACAGCGTCCGGCGCAACCACCGGCCCGATCGCTGGCAGTTCCCAGCCCCCGGCATAGTTGGCGTCCACCACCTGAACCCGGTCACCGCATGGAGCAATGTCGAAGCGGCCAGGCTCGCCAAAGTTGAGCAACACCGGGCCCGCCTTGTGCAGTAGCGTGAAGACGCGAAAGGTCCCCTGCTTCCCGGTTACCTCAAGGTCAGGCATGCGGCGCCCCAGCAGCGGGTGTCCTTCCCCCAGGTCGTAGCGAATCCCCAGGCCGCTCATCTCGGCCGCGAATCGCTTGCGCGGCTCGTCCATCCCCAGCAGTTCGGCCAGGGTGTCCTGCACGGCCTTCGTCCGTTCGTCCGCGCGGCGCAGCAACACCGACGCCATCGTGTGGCGCAGCACGCGGGCCGCTACAGGGTGGCGCTCCGCATGATAAGTATCCAGCAGGCTGTCCGGCGAAGTCCCCTTCACCACTTGCGCCAGCTTCCATCCCAGATTCACTGCATCCTGCACCCCCGTATTCAGGCCGTGTCCACCGTCCGGAGCATGTATGTGCGCGGCATCGCCGGCCAGCAGCACCCGCCTGTTCCGATAGGCCGCGGCCTGCCGCGTCATATCAGTGAACCGCGAGAGGTACGTAGGACTGTGCACCCCGTAGTCGGTCCCATACACCGCAACCAGCGCCTCACTCAGCTCGCTCAGCGTCGGTTCCGCCGAACGTCCAACCTGCCGCTCCGTCACCATCACCCGGATCGGCCCGGAATCCTTGTACACCACCTTGCCGTCGCGGATTTCGTACTCCAACCGCCCGAAGCCGTGGACCCCGATGGCGTCGTGCCGGACCCCCAGTTCCGGCGCCTCGGCCAGTTCGACCTCGGCAATCAGGCAGCTGGTCGTCGGGTCCCAGCCCGGGAACTCAATGCCCGCTGCTTTCCGCACCAGGCTGCGTCCTCCATCGCACCCGGCGAGATACTCCGCCCGCAACGTCTGGCCATCGGAGATCTGAACGTCTACCCCCGTGTCGTCCTGCGCAAAACCCGTCACCTCGCGCCCGCGGTAGATCGGCACAGCCAACTCTTCCACCCAGCCGGCCAGAATCCGCTCAATGTGGTTCTGCCACAGCCCCAGTCCGTAAGGGTGCCGGGTCGGAAACTCGCTGATGTCCAACCGGACCCCCGCGAACCCCGCCACCTGCGCCACCTGGCCCTCCGCCAGGAACCGGCCCGCAATCCCTCGCTGATCGAGAATCTCCAGGGTCCGCGAATGCAGGCCGCCCGCCCGCGAGCCGGTCAACGCCTGGCTGCTACGCCGCTCGACAATCGCCACGTCGATCCCCGCCAACGCCAGTTCGCCCGCCAGCATCTGCCCCGTCGGGCCGCCCCCGGCGATGACCACCGTATGTCCGCTCACGCCCGCACCCCCGCCGCCAGGGCGCCCGTCGCATCCCCAGTTTCGGCCGCGTTCCCTGAGTTGATAGACAAATCGAATTCGTAGGTGAGTTCTGGCACACTTGTCTCCTGTTCGCGCTGTTCGAATTGTTCAGGTTCCGGGCCGGAAGGCGGAACACTGCCGTCAATTGCTGGCTTCGGCCGGTTTCATCTGGCGCAGGGCTGCCCAATAGCCTGTGCCGCTGGTACGCCCTCAGGTTATGCGAATTCGTACCGCGAAGTCGACTCTTTTGAAGCTCGAGTGCCGGACTATATCTTGTTTAGTATCAATTAGTTAGATTTCCGCATGGGCCGGCTGCTATCCTAAATGCGGGGGAGCCTGTGACGCTCCGCCCCACTGCATAGCTCCGTACGCGAGCAGGCTCGTCTTTACACCCCAATCCACTCGGTCCTTCATCCAGATGAATGACTGGAAAAGATACGCCGCCTTCGCGTGCTGCACCCCTGTCCGATTGGTGATGCCGGTCGGCTGTTATTCTGGACTACGTCCCTCAGAATGAAGCAAGGAGAAAGATGATGAAACTGGCGACAGCATCGCTGCTGCTCACCTTGGTGTCTGCCCCGGTTTGGGCCCAGGTCAACGTGGGCGAACAAAAACCCGAACCCACGCTCCCCTTCAAGATGACCACCGTGTCCACCTTCGGCCTGCCCTGGAGGATCGCTTTCCTGCCGGATGGCCGCATGCTTGTGACCGAGAAGATCGGGCCCATCTGGCTGGTCTCCGCGCAGGGAGAGAAGATCGCGCCTTTAGGCAATACGCCGCCTGTGTACTGGCAGGGGCAGAGCGGAATGCTGGGCGTCTACGTTTCGCCCAACTTCGCCACCGACCAGAGCATCTATATCACCTATGTGGAGCCCGGTGACTACGGCGGGGGCCAGGCTTTGGCTCGTGCCCGTCTGGACGCTGGCCGCGTCCCCAGGCTCGAGAAACTCGAGGTGCTGTGGCGCCAGATGCCCAGGGGGAAGGGTGGTCAGGCCGGCGGGCAGGTCGCCTTCGCGCCCGATGGCCAATCTCTCTTCATGACCGTCGGCGACCGCCAGCGCATGACCCCGGCTCAGGATCCGAATCAGCCCGTAGGCAAGATCCTGCACCTCACCCTGGACGGCAAACCGTTCCCTGGCAACCCCAACTACGGCAAAACCGGTGCCTCCACCATTCCCTTGATCGATCCACCCCGCGACACCGAGGCAGCCAAAAACGCGCCCGTGGTCAGCAGCTACACCTTCCCCGGACCCAACCAGACACCCTCCGAAACCTGGGCCAGTGGCTTCCGCGCCCCCTATGGTTTGGCCTTCTCCCCGAAAGGCGAATTGTGGGAGGTCGAGCATGGTCCGCGCGGCGGCGATGAGTTGAACCTCATTGAGAAGGGTAAGAATTACGGCTGGCCCGTCGTCTCCTACGGCATGAACTATGACGAGGTGCCCATCCCCAGCCACGACACGCACCCCGAATTCACGAAACCGGTGCTCTACTGGGTCCCGGTGATCGCGCCCGGCAACCTGATGTTCTATCGCGGCGCCAAAGCGTTTCCGCAATGGGACGGCAGCGGCTTCGTCACCGGTTTGGGCAGCCATACCCTCACTCGCCTCATCTTCGACGGCAAAGGCGGAGCCAAGACCGCTGAGCGTTGGGACCTGGGCAAACGCCTCCGCGATGCGGAGGAGGCTCCGGATGGTACCCTGTGGTTGTTGGAAGACGCCAATCCCGGCGCTCTCATCCACGTAACGCCCAAGTGACTCCAGCCAGTCATGCGAACAGGAACCAAACAGTCGGTAGCACGCCGGCTTCCGTCGCTCCTGGCACTGCCGGAATCTTGCTGACCTGATGAAGCACGCGATTTTTGGATTGTCCGGAATGCTGCTGCTGGCTGCGGAGTTGTGCGGCCAGCAGCAGCCGGTTCCTTACAGTCACAAGACGCATCTGGCTTTGGGGCTGCAGTGCAGCTCATGCCACAAAAATGCTGACCCGGGCGAATACATGGGGTTTCCGGCGGAGACCTTCTGCATGAGCTGCCACCGGTCGGTCAAGGCCGATAGCCCGCATATCCAGAAGTTGGCCGCCGCCGCGAAAGAGCGGAAACCGCTGCCCTGGGTCCGCGTCTATCAGCTCTCTCCTTACGTCTACTTCAGCCACCGCGTCCATACGCAGGCGGGCGCCACCTGCGACACCTGTCACGGACCCGTTCGCGAGCGCGACCAGATCACCCCTGAGGTGTCCCACAATATGCGTACCTGCATGGCCTGCCATGCCAAGTCGAAGGCCCGCAACGATTGCGGCACCTGCCACGAAGAACGTTAGCCCTGCTGCCAACCCATCCCTTGGTCGATTTCTCTGCCCAGGAAAACGCCAGCCTGACCCGCCCTGGATGGTCCTGGCCATTTCTTTCTGGCTCGACTGCTGCAATCCTGGAGACACTCGGAAACTGGGAGGTTCTGCATGAAGGTAGCCTTCATGGGCGGACGCGCCTACGTCTGCGTCGCCTTCGATGTGGCCTGGGCCATCAACTTAACGCTCTGCCGCGAACACCTGGGCGAGGTGGAGTCGGAGTTCGGCTATCGCGATCCCCAACGCGCGCCACTGGTCCTGCGCCAGGAGTGTGCTCCGGTCATCCTGGGTGAATTCGCCACCGATTGCGCCGTCGCCGCCACCATTTATGACATCGGCAGCATCTCCATTCGCTATCGTCTCGATCTGCCTGCCGGCGTACAGTTGCCGCAACTCGTCGAGCTCAGCCTGCTGCTCGCCGACAACCCAGCCATTCGCCAAAGTGCGGCCGCTCTGGTCGCACAACTGCTACAGCGCCTCGAAAGCCGCGCTCCCTCGGCGATCACTCCGCCTCGCCTCACTACCGCGGTCGAGGACTATTCCATCTTCCGTCTGCAATTGGAACCTGGCTCCGGCATCGACTCACTGCTAAACGACTCACAAAGGGAAATCGCCCAGATCGTCAAGTCCTTCCCCTCCGATCCCTCCAGCCAGCTCGTCCACGAAGCACTCTCCGGACACCATCGCTGGTCCCGCAACGCCGACCTGACCGTGATCGACTGGCATGCCGCCATCCTGATCAGCGACGGGGACAAAGCCGTCAACCTCATCATCGACCGCGTGCTGCGCATGCTCGAATACGCCAATGTGCAGTTGCTGAACTTCAAAGGCATGCAACTCGCCCTGGAAAGCCAGTTATCCAGTCTCGAGGTCTCGCTCACCAGCGGCCTGCCCGCCAAGCGCGGCCAGCAGAAACTGGACGCGCTCGCCATCGCCTACACCCAACTCTTCAGCGAAGTGCAAAGCAGCCTCGAGGCGTTCGACAACGACTTCCTCGAACGCGCGTTCGATACCGTCGCCGCCCGCTTCCGTTTCGAGAAGAAGACCCGCGACATCCGGGAAAAGCTGTCCCGCCTGGAAACGATCACAGACCGTCTCAAAGCCGCCGAGGATCATCGCCGGATGGAACGCCTGGAGTGGTACATCATCTGGCTGTTCGTGGTCGACATCATCCTGGCGCTGGTCGAATTCGCGCTCTTCTTTCTCCACAAACGGCCCTGACCGCCCGGGTAGGTGAGGGCCCCAGGCAGTTGCCCGAAATGGGCAATCCTGACAAAAGTATCAGGGGCCTTCCATCCCGTCCGCTCCAACGGTCCTGCCAGTTCAAAATATTCTCAACCCAATGGGCTCAGTCAGTTGCAGATCATTAGCTGGCCTGCCTCTTCTTCTGCTCCGTATCATGCGCTCAGGAGCAACGAATGTGATGAAGATGTCGAACAAATCGAAGGCGGCGCCGGCTGGGCGTTTGATTTTGGCTGAGCAAAGCCACTTCGCCGCAGGCCGCCCGCCTGCCTCAACGCAGCCGGCAGGCAAACCCAAGCACCAGCCGCCCACGTTTTTGAGGGAACAAACCCACTTCGGCGCTTCACCGCCGCCGGTCAGGTTATTGGGATTTTTTGAGGGAACAAACCCACTTCGGCGTTTCACCGCCGCCGGTCGGCCTATTTGAGTTATTTGAGGGAACAAACCCATTTTGCCGTTGCACATCGGCTCACGGGTCAATCTGATCCGGTGCCCGGCCAGCTCTTTGACATCCAAACCTACACCGCAAATCGCGAGTCGTAGTCCGGGCGGCCCCCGCTCACCCGCCTGCCCGCGCCGCCCGCCACCTCGTCATCGCGTACAAAACGAACCCGAATGCCGTCGCCAGCAGCGTGTCCCGCGCCTCAATCCAGGTGCTGCTCGAAAACAGCCAAAGGCAGACCACAACCCCCAGCAACGCCATCGGAATCCCTCCAGGAGTCTGGAACAAAGCCACCGGAACCGCCGCCTGCCGCCGCAATCGGGGCACCGCTCCGCACGTCGCCAGGTACGCGACCAGCCTCGACAACGTACTCACCGTGACCAGATAGACATAGGTCCCCGACAACGTCAGGGCCAGCATCGCCGCGGCCGTCCACACCACCGCCGCCACCGGAGTCCGGAACCCGGGATGCAACCGCGCCAGCGGAGCCGGCAGGTCGCCCTGCTCGCCCATCGCAAATAGAATCCTCGACGCCGACAACACCAGCACGTTCAGATTCCCCGCCAGGGACACGACCAATCCGGCCGCCATCACCATCGCGCCCACCGGACCGCCAAACGCCGCCGCCGCATCCGCCAGCGGCCGCTTCGAGCCCGCCAGTCCGGGCAGTGTCCCGATACACACCACTTGGATCACCATATATAGGGCAATCACCACCGCCATCCCGGAAAGCAGCGCCCTCGGCAGGTCTTTCTTCGGGTTCTTCGACTCCCCCGCCGGCACCATGCCCATTTCAAACCCGGTGAACGCAAACACCAGCAGCAGCACCGAGAGTGAGAACGAGCGGTAGCTGGGCGGCTGCTGGAAGTTGAATTGCGCTGGCTGCAGGAAGAACAAACCCACTAGGGCGAAGCCGGCCAGCGGGATCAGTTTGCCCACCGCCAGCACATTGCTCGCCGTCGCCACGGGCCGGATGCCGCGGATATTCAGCCACGTCAGGGCCGCCACCACCACGGCCAGCAGAGCCGCCCGCGCCGGCCCGCCCGACAACGCCGGAACAAACAAAGCCAGGTACTCAGCCAGCAGCGAACAGTTCGCCGCAAAGGCCGACACCCGCGCCACCCACAGCAGCCAGCCCACGGCGAAGGCGGTGCTCGGCCCGAACGCCTCCCGTGCGTAGAGATACGGTCCGCCCGTCTCCGAAAACCGGCTCGCCACCTCTGCGAACGACAACACGATGATCGCCACGCACACGGCGCAGGCCAGAAAGGCAAACAGGCTGTAATTGCCGCTCAGGGCAAACACCCGCGAAGGCAAGCCGAAGATTCCTGCCCCGATGACTCCATTCAGGACCACAGCCGTCAGGTCCCGCGTCCGCAGGGATCGCAGCAGGCTCTGGCCCGGCAGCCGGCCCGGCGTCAAGGCTTCTCCTGCTTGGGTTCCTTTACCGCCTTCAGCGCTTCCGTGGCCGCCTGTGCCACGCGCGGCTGCGCATCCCGGGCCAGCAAGGCCAGCAGCGCCCGGCCCTGGCCGCCCGCCTTCAGGTCGTATACCAGCGTCAACCGTTCCGCCGCGCTCAATTCCGCCAGGCCGCCCTCCGCAAGTGCCGCCAACTCCTCGTCCGTCCACACCGTACGGTAGTAGCCCGTCCCGCCTGCGTTCGCAAACACCCATGCCGGACACGCTTCCAGTTCCACCTCGCGGGTCGCCCCGGTCAACAACGTACAGGCCTTCCCCGAGTTCGACTTCCAGCACACCGGCACGGCCCACTTCGCCTCACCCGCCGCCTGTTCCACCACCAGTCCGCCCCGGCCGCCCGCGCACTTCCGCTTCACCTGGATGGCCGGCACACCAGGCTGGTCCAGGAAGGAATGCAGCGTCTGCCCGGCATCGAGGACTTGAGCCAGGTCGTCTGTCGTGGCGGTGCCATACGGCCGCCGCTTCAGATAAGTCTGCAGCTCACGCTGGAACCGCTCCGCCCCGTGCCACCCCTCCAGCATCAACAGCACGGCCGCGCCCTTCTGGTAAACCACGCGGCTGTAAACGTCGTTCAACTCCGCCCGGCTCCGCATCGGCACGCGCACCGGCCGCGCCTTTGGGCCCGCATCTGCTCCCATGATCCGCTCGCGGGCCGCTACCGCCGCCAGGTTCTTCTCCGGCGCCGGATGCTCGGCATCCATCGTTACGCCCGCCAGCCAGGTCGCGAAACCCTCGCTCAGCCACACGTCCTCCCAGCCCGCCTGCGTCACCAGGTTGCCGAACCACTGGTGCGCCAGTTCGTGCGTCATGATCTGCCGCAGCCTCTCGCGCCACTGCTCCGAATCCTTGCCTGGTTCCGCCAGCAGCGTGCTCTGCTGGTAGTTGATCAGTCCCGGATTCTCCACCGCGCCAAAGGCGCCCTCCGCCCGCGCCAGGTGGTCCAATTTGCGGAACGGATAGGGGATGCCGGTGTAGCGCTCCAGCCCCGTCATGACACGGTCCGTGACATCCGCCGCATAACGCCCCTGCTCGGCTCGCCCCTGCGGCGTCACCACCCGCACCGGAACCTTCTGTTGGCCGGCGTCCGGACCGTTCACCGTATCGAAGGGGCCCACCGCAAATGCCACAATCTCGCTGGGCAGCGGAGCGGTCTCCACGAAGCGCACCGCCTTCATGCCCTCCGCTTCTTCCACTTCCGACTCCAGCGGAGCGTTGCTGAACGCCCGGTGCTCGCGCCGCACATGCAGCGTCACCTGCCAGGGGGTCTTGAATCGCGGTTCATCGAAACACGGTATCGCCCGTCGTGCTTCTATCGCCGTGAATGTCGTGAAGACATACCATTGGCCATCCACTTGCCTCCGGTATGGGCCCTCCATCGCCTTTTCATCGATGCGCCCCTGGTAGCGGATCTCCACTTCGGCCTCGCCCGGGCCCAGCGGTTCAGGCCACTCTAGCCGCATCTCCTCCGGATTCAGGACTGAGGCGTGCGCCGCCACCCGCCGGCCGCTCAAACGCACCTCCGCCTCCGTCACGGTGAGATCCTTGGCGTTCAGGGTGAGTTGCTGCGTGGCGGCATCCAGCCGGACCGCGATGCGCACCACCCCGCTGAACTCCGGCCGTTCCGGCCGCACCGTCAGCTCCAGCGCATAGCGCAGCGGTTGGGCCGCCCACACTCCAGCAGCCATCAGCAGGCAGGCAATCAGTCGCAGCGTCTTCATCTCCACCCTGGATCCCCAGCGTCAGCCGGGAATGTTTTCCAGGGTAGCGCACCGTGCCTAATTGGTCTGCATGGGCTTGCCCAACGTTTTCCTGACCGCCCAGTCCAACAGGAACAGGCAGGCCGGCACCGCCATCACCGCCACCACTTTGCCTCCGCGGTCCAGCCGGAACTGGACAATCGAAACCCAGGCAGCCAGCGCGGCCAGCGAAAGCACCGCCGCTTCCATCTCCCACTTCCACGCCAGCAGCGGCGCCAGGCAGGCAATCGTGATCAAGGCAATCCCCAGCCACTCCCGCCACTGCGTCGGCGCGCCGGAGTGCGGCGAAAAGAACTCGGCACTCACCAGGAATAGAAAGCCGCCGGCCACCAATATACCCGTCACCCGGGCCATCCACTTTAGGACCTGCATCCACCATCGGGTCGTCATTGGTACTTCTCCCAATGTGATCGTAGGCCCGGCCGCACACAGGGCGCATCACCAATCCGGCGAACGGTCGTCAACAGCGGATGAACGGCTCTACTGCAGGAAGCCCGTGGTCTCCGGCAGCACGTCCGGCGCCTCGAACAGGTTGATGCCGAAGAACGGCTTGACCAGGTAGTTCGCGTCCGGGATCGCGTTTTCGCCCGATTGCACGAACGTCGCGGCCTGCGCCAGCACGGCCAGGGAGATCGGCGCACCATTGGCGTCCAAAAGGAAGGCGAAGTACGTGTGCGGATTGGCCGGCAGGTCCGGACGCAGCGCGCGCGCCAGGTCGTGCCGGTAAATCGACGTCATGGCCTGGCCATCCGCGCACCGCACCAGCAGTGAGTTGGACGGATTCGGCACCGTCTGGTCGCCGGTAGCGAACTGGAACAACACCCGCTTGGCGGCGACTCCGTCCAGCGGAGCCGTCATCAGGTGCGGAGCATACGTCGAAGGCGCGCCAGCCGCCTCAATCCACTCCAGCCGCTCGAACACATCCTTCAAATCGGCCGCGCCCGGCACGCTCAGGATCTTCACCGGCTCATCGCGCCCTACATACTGTTCGTCGAAGTCAGGGAAGGCATTCAACAGCGCCGGTGTCCGCAAGCCCATATAGCTCTGCACGAGCGGACGCAAGGCCGGGCTCACCCGGGCCGTCTCCACTCCGCTGGCCCCGCCCACGTTCAGGACCGCAGTGGAGATATCCGGACTCGTTGCCGTCACCAGCGTCCCCACAAATGCGCCCAGGGATTGCCCCCAGAACGCCATCTGCGAGCCATCCAGGTCAGGCCGCCCATCCCCGTCCACATCCAGGCCGAGCTTGATCGCCCGCGCCATCGACAGCCAGTCGATCGCCGTCTGGCGCAGGCAGTCGCGAATCGCGACCGGGGCCCCGGGCAACAACACCACGCAGCCTTCAGTCGGTCCAATGGCGCCGTCCCCATCCAGGTCGACACCCCGGCCGGCGGCCGGGATCTCTTGCACTCCGGCGTCCTTGCCGACCAGGATCGTCGATTCCGGACCATAGCCATGCCCCACGGCGTTCAACGCCACGATGGCGTAG
Organism: Paludibaculum fermentans; assembly: GCF_051172195.1. Taxonomy (GTDB): domain Bacteria; phylum Acidobacteriota; class Terriglobia; order Bryobacterales; family Bryobacteraceae; genus Paludibaculum; species Paludibaculum fermentans_A. Next base: position 348,315 of record NZ_JBPJAQ010000004.1, on the reverse strand, counting down.
CCCTTCGGCATGAACGACTGCGCCATCACCGATGGGCCGGCCAGCCGGTTGTCGCCCAGTCCATGCGCCGCCAGCAGCACGGGATATCCGCCCGGCGGCATCGGCGTGTTCGGCAGCAGGACATGGAAGGCGACCTGCCCCATGCTGATCTCTTTGGGCAGCGGGTCCAGCGTCGGCGTATTCGGGATCACCTGCTGGTCATTCAGCAGTTGGGGTGACTGCAGCGTCCCGAACGCGATCCGGTCAATCCCCAGCACAGCCAGGATGGCGGGCGGGGCAGGGAACGGAACATCCTCAAACTTCTCTCCCTCCGTGCGAACCTGCCCATGTATTGTCAGGGTACGGATGTCCCGCACGGGTACGGTCGCCACCCGCTCAAACGCAGGGGCGGTCAGGTCGATCATCTGCCGCGCCGCTTCCAGCAGGGTCGTGCCGGTCATGGTCGTGAAGACGGATCCGCCAGTCACCACTACGCCCGGCAGCAACTCACCGGCCAGCGTGACCGCCTGGCTGATGTCGGTGCAGTAGACGCCACCAATCAGTTGGTCCACACACGCCTGAAAGCCCTCATCGCGCAGCACCGGGGCGCCTTCCGGATCCTTCACCGCATCCGTCACCAGCAGCGCGTAGCGCAGCCCCTGCCGCAGCGGGTCGTTCGGTTTGGCGAGCATCGTGTTTGTCGCCGGATCCCAGCTCACCCGGTTGACTCCTGTCACCCGGTTCGAGCCGTCCAGCCATACCAGCACCACGCCGCCGCGCAGCGTCGCCGGGTCGATGGAGCCGTTGAACCGCACCGTCAACCGCGCCTGGACGTTGAAGCCGTCCAGTTCGTTGATGAGCGTCAACTCCTGGCAATCGCCTGAACGCTGATCGCAGCCGGGCAGCGGCAGGTTGACCCGCCGCCCTGTCTTCTGGGTATCGTCCGGCACCGTCATGAAATCCGAAGGAAACGGCCCGATTGCCGGATCGGTCGGATTGAACGCGACGGTGACACTACCGCCAAAGATACTGGTGGAACAAAGTAGAACCAGGACGAGAGTCCGCATGAAAGCCCCTCACAGGCTATCAACAGGATAGCCCTGAGCGACCCACTCGTCATAGCCGCCCTGCAGCGGCCGGACATTCGCAAAACCCATCTTTTGGAGTCGTAGCGCCAGACCGGCGCTGGATGCCTCGTTGGGTCAACTGCAGTAGAAAACCAGGTGCGCGCCGGAGGGCAGGTCGCGCAGGTGGACGTCGATCTCCTCCTGCGGCAGCATCAACGCGCCAGGCAGCTTGAAGCCCGACCGCTTGATGGCCTTGGGCCCGCGTAAGTCGATGATATAGGTGGGCTCGCCGGAATCCAGCAGGGCCTTTAGGTCAGTCGGCTGCAAACGCGCGATCCGGTAAAGCCGCATCGCCCGCTCCCTCTGCCACAGCTTCCAGAAGATCCAGGCGGCCAGCGGAGATCCGACGACCACCAGCAGTCCCAGGCCGAAATTGGAGAGTGCCTCGGCGAACTGTTCCACTTTGCGCCGCAGCAGGAAGCCCACCGCCAAGGCCGAACCGGCCCACAGCAACGACCCGGCCGCGTCAAAGGCCAGGAAGCGTCCCACGGGCAGCCGGGCGCTGCCGGCCAGTGGCGGCGCCACCGTGCTCAAGCCGGGGACGAATTTGGCCACCAGCAGTGTGGCGGGCCCCCAGCGGTCAAAGGCATTCGTCGTCGTTCTGACACAGGTATCGGGTTCCAGTGAAAGCTTACAGAGCAGGGCTAGGATCGAGTCGCCTCGCCTGCGGCCCAGGTAGTACCACAGGGTATCCGGAGCCAGGGTGGCAACTATGGCGAGCAACAGGCTCAGCGGGAGGGAATAGTAGCCCAGTCCCGCCATCGCGCCCATCGCCAGCAACACCGGTACGGCCGGAACCGGCGCACCCAGTTGCTCCACAAACACGGCGGCGAACATCAGGCCGTACCCGTGGTGCAGAACGAATTCCCAAACCCCATGCATTTTGGAAGAACCCCAGTTGAGGAAAGACCCGTGCCGAAGGCGCCAAATAGATCCCTACATCTTAGAAGCATCCGGGCCGGTCCGGGATGCAAGTAGCGCGTCCAGCAGTTTCACCAGGCTGGCCGTGCGCCGCTCCCGCAGGCCGGCGAACTGCTTCCGGTGCAGTTCTGTCACAGGCTCATCGAGTTGAGCCAGCAGGGCTAAGCCGCGCTCGCTGATCACCACCCGCACCACCCGGCGGTCGTTTACACCACGGTAGCGCGACACCCAGCCCAGCTTCTCCATGCGGTCCAGCAATCTTGTTACATCCGGATCGCGCGTGATGAGCCGTTCCCCCACTTCCCCGCACGTCAGCGCGTCCGGACGGGCGCCGCGCAGGATCCTCAGCGCATTGAATTGCACCGGAGACAGGCCATAGCCCTTCAGTAATCTGGCAATGTCTTCCATCAGGCCGTTCGCCGCGCGCTGCAAGGCGACGAAGGCCTCGGTTTCGAGCGTGATGCTCATCGCTGCACCCGTCTACTGTTTGGAGGCCTCGAGCACCGCGGCGTTGGTCATGTTGATGAACGCGTCGCGCACCGGCTTTGCATCGTCGTCGCACTGGACCAGAAACACGCCCACCAGTTCCTTCTTCGGATCCACCCACCCATAGGTGCCAAACGCTCCGCCGTGGTTGAACGTGCCGATGCTGTGCCCGGTGAGGGTCCCGATCGGCTCTTTCACTACCGCCCACGTGAGCCCGAACCCTACGCCCGGATCGTGGCCGGCCTTGAGGTCGCCCGTGTGGACCCTCGTCATCACTTCCACCGACGAGGGCGAAAGCAGCTTCTTGCCATTCAATGAGCCCTTGTTCAGCATCATCTGGTACCACTGCGCGAGGTCCAAGGCGGTGGAGTACAGGCTGTGCTCCGGGCCGGAATACTTCGCCCCTTTGCGGTACTGGAGTGCGTCGCCGCCCAGGACATTCGCTCCGGCCTTCACCAACTTGCCGTCTTTCCGGTCGTAGAGCGCGGCCAGGCGGGCCTGCTTCTCGGCGGGCAGGAAGACGTAGGTGTCCACCATGCCCAGTGGCTGGAAGATCCTGGTTTCCAGGAACTTCTCATAGGACAGGCCGCTCTCCACTTCCACGATGCGGCCCAGCGTCGCCAGTCCGGCGTTGGAGTACTGCCACCTGGTGCCGGGCTCAAAGTCGAGCGGTTGCTGCGAATAAATGAGGCACGCTTCGGCCAGCGTGCGGTCCATCTTCACCATGATGTCGCCGATGCCGGGCGCCGCCTGGCCCATGCCCGAGGTGTGCGACATCAGGTCGCGCACTGTGATGGGCCGCGCCGGACGCCGCAGGGTCCGCACGCCATCCGTCTCGGAAGCGATCACCCACAGCCCGCGGAACTCCGGCAAGTGCTTCTCCACTGGATCGTTGAGCCGCACCTTGCCCTCTTCCACCAGCATCATGATGGCCGCGCCCGTGAACTGCTTGGTCATCGACATGATCTGGAAGATCGAGTCCGTTCGCATGGGTTTCTTCGCCTCGATGTCCGCCCACCCGGCCGCCTCCAGGTGCGCCAGCACTCCGTTATGCTGCACCAGCGTCACCGTGCCGGCCACCATCTGGGCGTCGACAAGGGCCTTCATGCGGGGCCCGACTTTCTGCATCTGGGCGGCATCCAGTCCCGCTTTGCCCGCATCGGGCGCCGGAGGAGCGGCGAAGACCAGGCTGGAAAGCAGCAGCAGGCCGGCGAAACATCTGGGCAACATATGTAGAAACTCCACGGGCATTATAATCGCAGGGAACCCGCTCATGCCCATCAGCCGCCGACACTTCACCGCCGCCCTGGCCGCCACTGCCTCCGCCGCTCCCGCTGTTTCTCCGCTGGACGCCGGATTGATTCGCCGCCATGATGACTCCGTCGACCAGATTCTGCGCCAGCAGATCACCGATCCGGCCGACCCCCATCGCGGCGGTTATGCCGACGAGTTCGGGCTGTTCAGCGCCGGCACCGGCGCGGGCCTGTGCGACACGCTGATCGCGGCCTATGCCTGCCCTGGCTCGCGGCACCACAAATCGGCGGAAGTGGCCAGGCGCTTCCACCTGGCCGCCGGCTATCTGACGCGCATGCAGAATGACGATGGCACCATCGATCTGCTCGTCACCAACTTTCACTCCACACCGGACCTGGGCTTCGTCATTCATGGCGCCGCCGGGGCGGCCTGGATTGCGAAACACTTCAACGAGCCGGCCCTGTTCGCGGCCCTGGAGCCGTTTCTGCGCAAGGCCGGCAAAGCCCTGGCTACTGGAGGCGTCCACACTCCGAATCACCGCTGGGTGGTGTGCGAGGCGCTCTCGCAGATCCACGAACTGCTGCCCGATCCCAGCTATCCGCTGCGCATCTCGCAGTGGCTCGCCGAGGGGATCGATATCGATTCCGACGGCCAGTTCGACGAGCGTTCCACGACGGTCTACAACACCGTCAGCGACAAGGCCCTGCTGGTGACCGGGCTCAAGACCGGCCGGCCGGAGTTGCTGGATCCGGTTCGCCGCAACCTCGAGGCCATGCTTTACCTCATCCATCCGGGCGGGGAAGTGGTGACCGAGATCTCCAACCGGCAGGATCAGTACGACCGCGCCGGCATGGACCGTTACTGGTTCCCGCTACGCTACTTCGCCATCCAGGAGAACAACGGGCAGTTCGCGACGGTGGTCCGCAGCATCGAGCAGCGTGCCGGTTCGCTCTCGTTCTACCTGCGCTATCCCGAGCTGCAGAAGCCGTTGCCGGCCTCGAAACCGTTGCCTGATAACTTCGAAAAGCTCATGCCGGCCGTAAAGATTGCGCGGTTCCGGCGTGGAGCGATGAGCGCCAGCGTCCTGCTGAATGGCAACAGCCGTTTCTTCACCATGCGCATGGGCGGCTGCGTGGTGCAGGCGGTGCGTTTTGCCTCGGCGTTCTTCGGCAAAGGCCAGTTCCGCGCCTCGTCTTACGAGAAGACGAAGGACGGCTACCGCATGACGCAGGAGCTGGAGGGTCCGTACTATCAGCCCTTCGATCCGCCGCGCCATGTTGAGGCGTCAGAGTGGTCGGCGCTGCGCCCGCAGCGGAAGAAGAGCAACATCGAACGCCTGCGGTATACGGTCACCGTGAGGGAGAAGGCGAAGGGCTTCGTGATCGAAATCGAAGCGCAGGGCACGGCGGGCGTGCCTCTCGCCGTTGAGGTGAACCTGCGGGAGACAGCCGTGTTGGAGGGGGTGAGCGCGGCGCCGAAGGTGGCCGGCGGCTTTCTCCTGAAGGATGGCTATGCCGTGGCGCGCGCCGGCGGTGACGCCGTCCGGTTCGGGCCGGGCTTCTCGCAGCACACCTACACCCAGGTGCGCGGGGCCGAAGCCAAGCTGCCGGGGTCCAGCGTCTACCTGTGCGGCCTGACGCCTCTCAGGAAGACCATCGAATTCGAGACGATCTAGCGCTTCTCGAGGCGGGCGATGCGGAACATGCCGTTGAGCATCGCGGCTTCCTCATGGACTACGCGGAAGCCGGCCTGGGCGGCGAGGTCGAGCGTGCGCAGGTTCAGGTCGGTCGCCAGGAACTTCATGAGCGGGTTCAACAGCCGCCGGATGAGCCGCGGTTGGCCCGGCCCGTGGAAATACTTGTCGAACAGCATCACGCGGCCGCCCGGCTTCAGGACGCGGGCCGCTTCCCGCAGGCAGCGCAGCGGCTCCGGCACAATGGCCACGATCAGGTGCAGCAGCACGCAATCGAACGTCGCATCGGGAAAGGCGAGTTGCTGCGCATCCATCACCTGGATGCGGGCGGCGGCGCTCTTGCGGCGGGCCTGCTCCACCATGCCGGGGCTGAGATCGACGGCGTCCACCTCGACGCCCGCCGGGATCAAGGGCAGGTCGAGCCCCGTGCCGCAGCCGTCCACCAGCAATCGTTCCCCGGGCTGCAAAGCCGCCAGCTCCAATGACCGCCGCCGCGAAGGCTCAAAGCCGATCAGCTTGTCGTAGTGGGGTGCGTAGAGGTCCCAGCGGCGCGTTTTCCAGCTCATCATTGGCCGTGCAGGACGCGGCTGAGCTTGAGTTGATTGGCGTCGGTGGCGTCGTCCGGGATCGAGCAACCGGGGGCGCAGATCCACTTCGGCGCCGCGACGCGGGCCTTCTGGACGAGGGCGGAGATATCGGCGGCGGTCGAGGTGACGGACTTGTTCTCGTCGAGGCCGCCCATCAGCACGCCGTTGAAGCGGCGCCGGGCCTCGGACATCGGGAACTTTGTGCCGGCCACCGAGTATTGAATGATGGGCGCGCCCCAGCCCTTCCAGAAATAGTCGAGGAACACGCGATCGCCATGCAGGTGCAGGGTGTTCATGGGTGCATCCTGCGCGGCGGCGAGCACCATGCGGTCGAATGGCTCGCTGAACTTGCGGTACTCGGGCACCGTCATGACGGTCTGCTGCGCATTGGCGATGGAGAGGAAGACGCCGGACGCGCCTGCCTCCAGGGCCGCTTTGACATGGTTCGCTTCGGATTTCGCGATGGCTTCCAGGGCGTCGAGCAGCGACTGGGGTTTGTCATGCATCAACCGCAGGACGGCCTCTTTTGAGGACAGCTTCTCGGCCACATTCCAGGGATTGAACTGCGTCTCGACGAAGTACTTCTGGCCGGCCAGGCCATCGCGGATCAATTCCAGGGCCCGCAACTGCCGGGGAAACGGGGAATCCAGCGGCTTCAGCTCATACCACGCGGCGCCGGCCGGTTTCGGGTAGGGATAGTCGCTCATCACCTTGACGAAGTCGACATGGTAGCGGCGCTGGTAATCCATGGTGAACGCGGCATGTTTTTCGGGCGGCTGGGCCTCGTCGTGGAAGTGATGCCAGAACGAGAAGGGCGGACGATCGGGCATACGGCCTTTGAGGACCGCGGTGACCCGTTCCGTCGGGGTCATGCGCTCTTTCTGGGCGGGCGCGAAGAACGCCATCGCGCCCAGCGAGAATTCTCGTCGGTTGATCATGACCGTTTACCTCCCAAGGGATCAGTAGACCGGGTTTCCGGCGATGAGCGGCGGCTGGCGGATCTCGGCGCAGCCCCTGGCCGCGGGCAGCAGTTTGCCGGGATTGAACAGCCGGGCCGGGTCGAACAGCTCGCGGATGCGGCGCATCATGTCCAGGGATTCGGCGGAGAACTGCTTGTCCATGAGATGCACCTTCTCCATGCCGATGCCGTGTTCGCCGGTGATGGAGCCGCCCACCTGGATGCAGTACTCCAGGATGTCGAAACCGGCGCCCTGGGCGCGGTCGAGATCGCCCGGCTTGCGGGCATCGAACAGGATGATGGGGTGCATGTTGCCGTCGCCGGCATGGAAGATGTTGCCGATGGTCAGGCCGTACTGGCTGGAGATTTCGCCGATGCGGCGCAGGGTGGGCGCGATCTGGGTGCGCGGCACGACGCCGTCGTGGACGTAGTAGAAGGGACTGACGCGGCCGATGGCGCCAAAGGCGTTTTTGCGGCCCTTCCACAGCAACTGCCGCTCGGTCTCGCTGCGGGCGACGCGGAACTCGCGGGCATGGCAGTATTCGCAGGCCTGGCGGACCTGCTCCGCCTGTTCCTCGACGGCTTCGCGTACGCCCTCGAGTTCAATGAGAAGGACGCCATCGGCGTCGAGCGGATAGCCGGCATGCACCGCCGCCTCCACCATCTTGAGCATGCAGCCGTCCAGCATTTCGACGGCGGCGGGCGTAATGGCGCGGGCCGTGATTTCGCTGACCGTCAAGGCGCAGTCGTCGGCGGTATCGAAGATGGCGAGGATCGTCTTGACGCATTCCGGCTTCTTCATCAGCCGGATGACGATCTTCGTGACCAGCCCCATGGTGCCTTCGCTGCCGGTGAGCAAGCCTGTGAGGTCGTAGCCGGGGGTGTCGGGCCACCACGCTCCGGTCTGGACGACCGTGCCGTCGGGCAGCACGACTTCGAGGCCGAGCACATGGTTGGTGGTGACGCCATAGGCCAGGGTGTGCGGGCCGCCGGCGTTCTCAGCGACGTTGCCGCCGATGGTGCAGGCGCGCTGGCTGGAAGGGTCCGGTGCGTAGAAATAGCCGTCGGCGTCGACGGCGAGGCTGATATCGAGGTTGACGACGCCCGGTTGGACGACGGCGCGTTCGTTGGCCAGGTCGATCTCGAGAATGCGGTTCATGCGGGCAAAGCCCACCATGATTCCGCCTTTTTCCGGGATGGCGCCGCCGCTGAGGCCGGTGCCGGCTCCGCGGCCGACGATGGGCACGCCGTTGCGGTGGGCGACACGGACTATGGCGCTGACTTCGTCGGTGGTACGCGGGAAAACGACAATCTCGGGGCGGGCCTTGTCGACACCGCCGTCGTACTCATAGAGCCGCAGGTCCTCGGGGCGGTTCAGGTACCCTCGCGGACCAACGATGCGGATCAGTTCGTCCTTCCAAGCGCCCATGGTTGCCCCTCACTCTACTACAACTACAGGAGGGACTCGATGCTGCGGATGACCTCGGGCGCGGTCCAGTCCTGGGGCCCGATGATCTTCTGGCGAACCTTGCCTTCGCGGTCGATGATGTAGGTTTCGGGGTATTTGAACGTGCCGTAGTCGGCGCTGATGTTGGCTTCAGGGTCGCGGGAGGTTTCGAAGGTTACGCGGGCCTGCTGCAGGAAGCGCTTGTAGGAGACGTCGTTCTTGTCGACGCTGACGCCCAGGACGACGACGCCCTTGGGGCCCAACTGCTGGGCCATGGCTTGCAGCGAGGGCATTTCCTCGATGCAGGGCGGGCACCAGGTGGCCCAGAAGTTAACGACCAGCACCTTGCCGCCGAACTCAGAGGTGGAGAGATCGCGGCCGCGGTCCGTGCGGACTGTAAACTTGGGCGCCTTGTCGCCCACCGCCACAACCCGCTCGCGCAGTGAATTGCCCATGACGAGAGCCAGACCGGCCAACAGCACAACGGCCACCATCTGAATCCTGAATGCCAACTTGTTCTTGTCCATAGCGCCGACTTTCCGGATCTGACGTTCCAGATCCCTACCCCTATAATTGTATCGTCAGGTGCGACCCGCGCATCATTCCTACAGGCAGCATCTGGCCTACAGGCAGCATTTTGTCATGTGGATCACCCGCAAGGTCGAATTCTCCGCCTCCCACACCTGTTACAACCAGGGTTTGTCCGAGGCTGAAAACGCGGCGCTGTATGGCGCTGACGCGAATCCGCATGGTCATGGCCACAATTACTCGCTGGAAGTGACGCTGGAAGGCGCGCCCGACCCGGTTACGGGCATGGTGGTGGATCTAAAGGTAGTTAAGCAGATTCTCGAGCGAGAGGTGGTGGATCCGATGGATCATCGCCACCTCAATCACGAGGTTCCTCCCTTTGATGCCGTGGTGCCGACGACAGAGAACCTGGCGGTGGAGATCTGGCGGCGGCTGGAGCCGCACTTCGCGGCAGGACCCGGACGGCTGCATGCCATCCGGCTGTATGAGACCGACGACCTTTTCGTCGAGTATGAGGGGCGCTGAGCTGAGCCTCGACATGCCTGAAGTACGCCTGGTCCGCCGTTACCGCTTCTCAGCCGCGCACCGCCTGCACACGCCGCTGCTGAGCGACGAGCAGAACCGGGAAGTATACGGAAAATGTAATAATCCCTACGGCCACGGGCACGACTACACGCTGGACGTCTGTGTGCGGGAGGAGATCGATCCTGCACGAGGGCGTGCGATATCGGTCGACGCGCTGGACCAGTTTGTGGAGAGCGTGGTCCTGAAGCAGTTCGACCGGCGCAACCTGAACGTGGAAGTGGCTGAATTTGCGACGCTTGTGCCGACGACAGAAGTGCTGGCGGAAGTGCTGGCGCGGCGTCTGGCGGCAGCCTGGCCGATTGCCTTTGCGGGGCATCCGGCGCGGTTCGAAAAGCTTAGAATCTGGGAAACCAAACGCAACATCTTTGAAGTGGTCGCGCCGGTCCCGGCGCCTCAGGAAAGTACTCGGGATGAAATCATCGAAAGCTGTAGTCAAGGTTCTTGAACCGAAGCGGCTCGAGGCCGCGGGCAATGAGGGGGCCATTGCGGCCAATATGAAGGAAGTACTGCGCGCGCTGGGGGAAGATCCGCAGCGGGAAGGGCTGCTGTCGACCCCGATGCGGGCCGAGAAGGCGCTCAAGTTCCTGACCAGCGGCTACACGGCGGACATCGAGAAGATCGTCAACGGCGCAATCTTCACCGAAAAGTGCGATGAGATGGTGGTGGTCAAGGACATCGAGTTCTTCTCGATGTGCGAGCACCACATGCTGCCCTTCTACGGGAAGGTCCACGTGGCCTACATTCCGAAGAATAAGATCATTGGGCTCAGTAAGATCCCTCGCCTGGTGGATGTCTTTGCGCGGCGCCTGCAGGTGCAGGAGCGGTTGACGCAGCAGATTGCCGAGTGTCTGCAGGAGGTGCTGGATCCGGTAGGCGTAGGGGTGATCACCGAAGCGCGGCACTTCTGCATGATGATGCGCGGGGTGGAGAAGCAGCACTCCTCGACGACGTCTTCGGCGATGCGCGGCGCGTTCCGGCAGCGGAAGGACTCGCGGGACGAGTTCCTGGCGCTGGTGCGGCACAACTCGCTGTTGTAAGTCTTCGATCCACACGTAAGTTTTTTAAAGTTTTGTTCCGGCCGCCATGGCATGCTTGCCGATGGCGGCCGTTGCGTTAGGATAAAAACTGAATGCCAGAGAACTTCCGCCGATTCGAAGTGACCGATCCGTTTGGCCGTGTGTGGCAGGCCGAGTTCCGGTGGCAGCAGAATGCCATCTCGATCCGCCACTGCGATGCCGTGGACTGCAAGTATTACATCACCGACGGCGAGGAGAAGCGTGAGGTGGTGGTGGCGTTGATGCACACCGACCTTCTGGCCGCCTCCGCACGTAGAGGAAGGGCGCTGACCGACGCATGGTGCGGGCGTCTGGCGAGCCTTCATCTCGAGCACATGATTTCGACCTGGGAGGACATGGAAACTGCGATTGCGACCGTGTCATCCGCCTCTCTCGACGCCCATAGCAAGACGATTGAAGAGGCGGAGAACAAGGAGCGCGAGCGACTCCTGTACGCCCACTAAGTTCCCCGTTGCATTAGGACAAGCACTTTGGCGACAATTCACTCTGACGCTTGAAGCGCTTGCCTTCCCTTGAGGAGAATCAGCCATGATCGACTGCCCAGAATGTGGCGCTGCCATCGACGTTGAAGAGGACGAACTGGACGAAGGCGAATCCGTCCTGTGTGAGGAGTGTGGGAAAAACTTCGTAGTCTCGTCCGTCGATCCCCTCGAACTGGAAACTGACGGCGAAGGCTTCGACGACGAAGAGTTCGACGAGGAGTTCGACGAGGAAGACGATGAGGAAGACGAGGAAGAGGAAGAGGAGGAAGAAGACGACGATTGGCGTTAAGCTGGTTGTCCTTCTCCTGTTGCTGGTACTCTCTCCGGTTCTGCCTGCTGGTCTGCTCGCAGCCGGAGACAAACCCTCTGAATCGGCTGTGGTTGCTGGAACCGTGTTCCGGGAGCCTGGTTTTGCGCTGCCCGGCGCCGAAGTCACCCTAACCGTTAAAACCAAGCCCACGGGGGCGAAAACACCCAAGCTGCAGAAGAAGAGTTCTGATGCGCGGGGGGAGTTTGCCTTCTATGTTCCACCCCGGAAGGCGCAGTATCTTGTCACCGTGAAGGCCCGCGGCCACGTCCAACAAGAGAAGGTTGTTGACGTGAACGACAGTCCGGACCGGCTGGATGTGTACTTCCAGTTGAAGGCCGAGGCTGCGCCGGAGTCCAAATAGGAGTTCACCATGAATCGCCGCTTGTTTGTCCTGATGCCGCTGCTGGCCGCTTCGCTGTTTGCCTTCCAGTTCACGAACCAGAAGAAGTCGAAGTCACGCGACCCGAACGTGAGGAACGTGGAAGGCGTCGTTTCCCTGGAGGATGGGGCTCCGGCGGTGGGCGCGGTGGTGCAACTGAAGAACCTGAAGAGCCTGCAGGTGAAGTCGTTCATTACGCAGGACGGCGGCAAGTATCAGTTCCAGAACCTGTCGACGCACACCGACTATGAGCTGAAGGCGGACTACAAGGAGTTTGCGAGTCCGACGCGGTCGCTGACGATCTTCGACACCCGGTTGGACGCGGTGGTGAACCTGAAACTGGAGCCGAAGAAGGCTGAAGAGAAGAAGTCCGACGACAAAAAGTGAGACCGGCGCCATGCAACGAATCCTGCTGACCCTGCTGCTGGCTGCCGCTTCCGTGACGGCCGCCGACCTGAAGCCTGTCGACGAGGCGACCTACACCGCCAAGGTGATCGCCCCAGCGAAGGGCAAGGTGCTGCTGGTGAACTTCTGGGCCACCTATTGCGTGCCGTGCCGCAAGGAGATGCCGCAATTGGTGGCGTTGGCTGCGCGGCTGAAGGCTCAGGGCTTCGAACTGGCGACGATCTCGGCCGATGAGCCCGAACAGGCGAAGGATGCCGGCGCATACCTGGATAAGACCAAGGTGCCGGCTCCGGTGTACATCCGGCGGGCCAAGGACGACGACAAGTTCGCGGCGGGCCTGGATCCGAAGTGGTCGGGCGCGCTGCCCGCGTCGTTCCTCTACGACAAGACTGGCAAGAAGGTCCGGTCGTTCTTCGGCGAGGTGAACCTCACCGAACTGGAAGCGGCGATCAAGAAGCTGCTCTAGAGTTCTTCCCCGCGAATCAAGTCATCCAGCGTCTCGCGTTGGCGGATGACGCGCCAGGTGTCTCCCTCGACCAGAATCTCAGGAGGCCGTACGCGCGAATTGTAGTTCGACGCCATGACGAAGCCGTAGGCTCCGGCGGTCATGATGGCGAGCAGGTCGCCGGGGAGGACATTGGCGACTTCGCGATTCTCGGCCAGGAAGTCGCCGCTTTCGCAGACGGGTCCTACAATGTTGGCGACGACGGTGCCGAACTTGGACTTCCGCAGCGGCAGGATTTCGTGGTGGGCCTCGTAGAGGGCGGGCCGGATGAGTTCGGTCATGGAGGCGTCGATGATGACGAACTCTTTCTCTCCGTTCTTCTTCCGGTAGAGAACCCGGGAGAGCAGGGCTCCGGATTCGGCGACGACGGAGCGGCCGGGCTCGAACATCAGGAAGAGATTGTGGCCGTCGACGAGCTGGCGGATTTTGCGCAGGAACGTGTCGACATCGGGGCGCGGATCGCCTGCGTGATAGGGCACGCCGAGGCCGCCGCCGAGATCCAACTCTTTGATGGCAATGCCTTTGGCGCGCAGGCGGCCGACCAGGGCGAGCATCTTCGTGGCCGCTTCGAGCAGGGGGGCGGGATCGAGCAACTGGGAGCCGATGTGGCAGCTTACGCCATCGAGTGAGATGCCGGGCAGGGCGGCGGCGCGCTGATAGACGCCTTCGACTTCGGCGATGTCGATGCCGAACTTGTGTTCTTTCAGGCCAGTCGAGATGTAGGGATGGGTGGAGGCGTCGACGTCGGGATTGACGCGCAGGGCAATGGACGCCGTCTTGCCGAGGCGGGAAGCGAGGGAGCTGATGAGGGCGATTTCGGCTTCACTCTCGCAGTTGAAGCTGTGGATGCCTTGTTGGAGGGCTGAGTCGATCTCTTCGCGGGTCTTGCCGACGCCGGAGAAGACGACCTTGCCCGGGTCTCCGCCGGCTTTGAGGACGCGGTGGAGTTCCCCGCCGGAGACGATGTCGAAGCCCGCACCGGCCTGGGCTAGCAAGTTGAGCAGGCTGAGGTTGCTGTTGGCCTTGACGGCGTAGCAAACGCGGTGGGGGATGCCGTAGAGGCCCTGGTCGTAGGCGTGGAAGCGATCGAGAATGCCGCGCGCGGAGTAGACGTAGCAGGGTGTGCCGGCGTGATCGGCGATTTTGGACAGCTCCACGCCCTCGCAGTAGAGGAAGCCTTCCCGGTATTCGAACGGTTGAAACATAACTGTGTAGAGCCCCCTGTGACGTCAGATTACTTTGAGGACGATGACGGTCTGATCGTCGTGGACGGGAGTGGTTTCGCGGTACTCCTCAATGTCGGCCAGGAGGCCATCGGCCAGGTCCTGAGCGGAGTCGGCGCAATGGGCTTCGAGGAAGCGCCGCAGCCGGCGGCGGCCGTACTCCTCGCCGGTGGGGTTGCCCTGGTCCTGGACACCGTCGCTGAAGAGGACGAAGACGTCGCCGCTCTTGGCCTGAAACTCGGTCTCGTCGTACTCGACATTTTCCAGCAGGCCGACGGGCACGCCGGCAGCGTGCGGCTGCAGGATTTGACCTCCACGGCAGACCAGCGGAGTAGTGGAGCCGGCGTTGGCCATGATGAATTTCTTCTCGGCGGCGCGCCAGAGCATGACGAGCAGGGTGACGTAGCGCGCCGGCACCTGGCGCTCCATGAGGGTGTCGTTGAGCGACTTCAGGAGTTGGGCCGGACTGCGGCGTCGCGGTGCGGCGCCCCGGAGCATGCCGCTGAAGAGGGCTCCGTAGAGGGCGGCGGCAGCGCCCTTGCCGCTGGAGTCGCCGAAGGCGAGCATGGTGTGGTCGTCTGTGTATTCGAAGAAGTCGAAGACGTCGCCGCTGATGAGGCGGGCGGGCTTCATGCGGACGCCGACGTGGAGGCCCGGGAGGTCCGGCGCGGCCTGCGGCATCATGATGGACTGAACCTCGTGGGCGGCTTCGAGGTCTTCCTGAATGGCCTTTTCGCGCTGCTCCAGTTCCTGGTAGAGCCGGGCGTTTTCAATGGCGATGGCGACAGAGGGCGCGATCAGGGACAGGGTGCGGACGTGGTCCTCATTGAAGTAGCCGACGCGTTCGCTTTCGAGGTCCATGACGCCGACGACGCGGTCCTTAACGATGAGCGGGACGGCGACTTCACTGCGGATGCCGGCGTGGGAGTCGATGTAGCGCGGGTCGGTGGAGGTGTCGCGGGAGAGGACGGGCTGGCGCGACTCGGCGGCGGCTCCGGTGATGCCTTTGCCCAGCGGCAGGCTTTCCATCTGGACGCGCTTGTCGTAGCGCTGGCTGAAGAGGCTGACGAGCTCTTTGCGGTCTTCGTCGACCTGCAGGACTATGAAGGCGTCGAAGTTGATGAGGGTCCGGACGCTTTTGGCGATTTTGACGAGGAGCTGGTCGAGTTTGAGAATGGACGAGAACTCGTGGGCCATGTGGCCGAGGGCACGCTGGGTTTTGTTCTGGCGTTCGACGCGGCGGTAGAGGCGGGCGTTGTCGATGGCGGCGCCGACGCGGGAGGCGATGAGCTGGAGCAGGGCGCGGTCCTGGGCGGAGAAGGCGTCGGGTGTGGTGGATTCGAGGTCGATGACTCCGACGAGCTTGTGGCGGGCGAGCATGGGGACGGCGAGCTCGCTGCGGACGGCGTCGAGGGCGTTGAGGTAGTTCTTATCTTCCTCGACATTGCCGGTCATGACGGGCTGGCGCGTGGCGGCAGCTGTGCCGGTGAGGCCTTCCCCCAATGGAATGAGTAGGTTGTGGGCGACCTCGTGGCGATGGCCGAGGGAGTAGCGGATGCGCAGGCCGCGGCGGCGTTCGCTATAGAGCAGGATGGCGAAGAGGTCGTGCGGGATGACCTGGCGAACGATATTGGAGACGTTCTCCATGAGGCGTTCGAGGTCGAGGGTCTCGCCGGTGGCGGCAGACACCTCCAGCAGGAAGTCGAGCAATTCCGCCCGCTCCCGGAAGCGAACCCGGGTTTTGCGTGTGACGGCCATGGGGCTATCGAGCCGTGGCCTCTACGATTTTGACGCTGGCGCTGGCACCGATGCGGCTGGCGCCGGCGGTGTACATGGTTTCGAGGTCTTCGAGCGTGCGGATGCCGCCGGAGGCTTTGACGCCCATCTCGGGGCCGACGACCTTGCGCATGAGGGCGACGTCGTTGGCGGTGGCGCCGTGTTTGGAGAAGCCGGTGGAGGTTTTCACGAAGTCGGCTCCGGCGACCTTACAGAGGGCGCAGGCGATGGCCTTTTCCTCGTCGGTGAGGAGGGCGGTTTCGAGGATCACCTTGAGGATGGCGCCGTGACGATGGCAGGCTTCGGCCACGAGCTGGACGTCGGTCTTCACAGTAATGTGGTCGCCGCTCTTCAGGGCCCCGATATTGAGGACCATGTCGATCTCCTGGGCTCCGGTGCGGACGGCGATTTCGGTTTCGGCCACTTTGGAGGCGGTGGAGGTCGCGCCGAGCGGGAATCCGATGACAGTACAGACTTTAACAGGCGTGCCTTTGAGTTCGGCGGCCACCAGCGGGACCCAGTGGGGGTTCACGCAGACGCTGGCGAAATTGTACTGCTTGGCTTCCGAGCAGACCTTGAGGACCTCGGCTCGGGTGGCCTCGGGTTTGAGGATGGTGTGGTCGATGAGGGCGGCGATTTTGGGATCGATCTTGGTGAGCTTTTCGCTGGAGGAGACGCGATCGGCTCCGGCGGAGATGATGTTCTTTGTTTTCAACGCGCACATCTGGGCGCAGCGCTGGACGCAGCCGGGGCAGACGTCCTCCGACTCGTTCAGGCCTTCGCGGCCCTTGACCGGGTTGCCGGGCTTGAGTGAAGGCAGGGCGGCCGCGGCCGGGGTACCGCCGGCGCCGGCGAGGATCTGTTCGGCGATGGCCGCCGCTATGCTTTCGAGTTCTGCGCGTTCCACGTTGAATACGCCCGTTCGATTTCAGTAATCTTGTCGATTCGGCCCTGATGCCGGCCGCCGCCGAAGGGTGTGGCGAGCCAGGTACGGAGCACGTCCTCGGCTTGGCTTTCGGTGAGCATTCGCCCTCCTAAAGTGAGCACGTTGGCGTGGTTGTGCTCGCGGCTGTTCCGAGCGGAAGCCCTATCATAACATAGGGCTGCGCGGATTCCGGGCACCTTGTTGGCGGCCATGGAGCTACCGATTCCGGCACCATCGACGAGGATGCCGAGAGCCGCCTTGCCTTGCGCCACGAGTTTGGCCACCGCGTGGGCGATATCGGGGTAATCGGCGGCCTTTTCTTCGAAGACACCGACGTCGATTAAGGTCCAGCCGAGGTCGTCGAGCACCGGTTTCAGGTGCTCTTTCATCTGAAAGCCGCCATGATCGGAGCCGATGGCGATCTTTTTGTCAGGTTGGACCAGACGGGCGATCTCCTCGGAGGCGAGTTCGACGATCTGGATGCCGCGTTCCGCGGCGAGATCGCGGGCCGAAGGAGTGAAGATGGAGCCGGGGGGGACGTGGAGCACGCCCTCGCGGGGTACATCCTCCATGGTGACGACTCGGCGCATCAGACTCGATGATCGCACAACGGGAAGTTGGGCCCCGGCGATCTGCGCCACGAAATGTGCGTCTATTTTGCGACAGGCCGGGCTAGTCGTTGCGCAGCGCCTGCATGGGGTCGATCCGGAGCGCTTTGCGGGCCGGGAACAGGGACGCGAGGGCGACGGTGAGGGTGAAGAGACCGATGGCGCTGAAGTAGGCGACGGGATCGAGCGGGCCGAGCCCGAAGAGGACTTTGCGCAGGACCTGGGCGAGGGCGGCGGCCGCGGCGGCTCCGATGACGAGTCCAATGCCGAGAGGCCGAGCAAACTGGCGCATCACGATCAGTACGACGTCGGCCGGTTTGGCGCCCAGGGCCATGCGGATGCCGATCTCCTTGGTGCGCTGCGAGACGGCGTAAGCGATGAGGCCGGCGATGCCGAGGCAAGCGAGGAACAGGGCGATGGCTGCCAGGATACTGACGGAAAGGACCCCGTATTGCGTGCCCTGCAGCCGGCGCTGGAAGGAGTTCTTCATCAACTGGACGTCGGGCATGACATTGGGATCGACGGCCTTGGCGAGGGAAGAAAGCGTGGGCACCAGGGATTCGGGGCTGGCGGAGGTCCGGACCAGGAGGACCATGGAGGGCAGATCGGCCTCGACGGCCAGGAAGTAGGCTTCGGCGGCGGCTTTGTCCTGCTGGGAAGTGACATGGGCATTCGCCGCGATGCCGACGATGGTGTAGCGATTGCCCGCGAGGTCGAGCGGCTTGCCGAGCGGATCCGCGCCGGGCCAGGCGAGTTCGGCCAAGGACTGGCTGATGACCAGGGAGTGGGTGTCGCCGGCGGTGAGGTTGCGGCCTCGGTGGAGGGGGATGCGCAGGGTCTCGAAGTACTGCGGGTCGATGTTGTTGGCCCGGATGCTGACGGCGCGTCCGTCGAATTCGGCCCGAATCGAAATCGTCTTATTGCCGAAGGGAGGCGCCGACGAAGTGGAGATGGCATCGATTCCGGGCAGATTGCGGAGGCGGCCCTGGAGGGTGTCGAGATAGGTGCGGGCCTGGGCGGCGGAGTAGTTGTGGTTGCCGAGTTCCGGATTGATGGTGACGACCTGCCGGTATTCGAAGCCGGGATCCGATGAAGCATGGGTGAGGGCTCGGACGAGAAGTCCGGCGACGATCAGGAGTACGCAACTGGCCGCGACCTGGGCCGAGATGAGGATCTGGCGGGTACGGGTAGCACGGTGGCGCTGGCGGACGACCTGGAAGGCGGGTGTCACGCCGAATAGCAGGGCTGAGAAGAGGCCCATGGAGGCGCAGAAGAGCAGGACGCGCCAGTCGGGGGAAGGGTCTAGCCAAAGTGGAGTGCTGGTGACAGACATGAGTCCGCGCATGATGAGGTAGCCGACTCCGAGACCGGCGGCGGAGCCAAGGAGGCCGAGCAGGGCGCTTTCGGTGAGGAGCTGGCGAATGAGCCGGGCGCTGCCGGCGCCGACGGAGACGCGGATGGAGATTTCGCGCTCGCGGGCGACGCCGCGGGCGAGCAGGAGGCTGCCCAGGTTGCCGCAGGCCACGGCGAGGATGAGCAGGACCAGTGCCGCAATGAGGCTCGCCACGGGGAGGATCTCGCTGGGGTCCTTGGCTCCGGTGCCGTGATGGGCGCGGCCGAGGATGCTGGTGACGTAGCCGCCGGGCTCGCTGGGCAGGGTTTCGTTCTCCCAGATCCCCTCGGGGTGTTCGGCGCGGAGGGTGGCGGCGAGGGCACGCAACTCGTCCTCAGCGGCTTTTGGGGTGAGGCCCTGTTTCAGGCGGCCCCAGACCTCTTCACCGGCCGTTTCGACGGAGAAGTCGGTGAGGAGTTTGCTGCCGCTGACGAGGTGGGGATGTTGAGTGACCGGGATCCAGAGGTCGGGTGTTTCGAGGGCTAGGCTGCTGGATTCGTCCGAGGCGACTCCGATGACGGTGACTGGCTTGCCGTTGAGGTGGATGATGCGGCCGGGCAGGGAAGCATCGGCGCCAAAGCGGCGCTGCCAGAAGCCACGGCTGAGCACGACCACTGGATCCGCTCCGGCGGCTTCGTCGCGAGTGGGGTCGAGGAGGCGGCCGAGTGAGGCGGAGGCTCCGAGTTCTGTGAAGAAGTTAGCGGAGACGAAGTGCGCTTTGAGCGGCTTGTCGTCACCTGCCATCTGGACGGAAGCGCGGCTGCGGGCGATGAGGGCGGAGAGCGTCGTCGTGTGCCGGCGGAAGAAGTCGAACTCGGGGTAAGGCAGGACCGAGGCGTAGCCGGCGGGCGCCTGGCGTTGAAAGTGGAGTAGGGTGGCCGGATCGCGGACCGGTAGTGGACGGAGAACCATCAGGTTGAAGAAGCCGAAGGCGGCCACGTTCGCACCGATGCCGACAGCGAGGATGAGGATGGCGGAGAGGGTGAAGCCGGGCGACTTGCGGAGGAGGCGCGTGGCGTAGCGGAGGTCCTGGCCCAGGCGGTCGATCCAGGTCCAGCCCCAGGCGTCGCGGGCTTCTTCTCGAAGGCGCAGCGGATCGCCCACCGGCTTGCCGCCTGCCAGCGCGGCCATTTCGCGATGGAATTCGAGGTCGTTGGCGAGCTCGTCGTCGAAGCGACGGCGGTTCAGGAGGTAGCGTAGCCGGCGGAGGAGCTTGTCCATTTTCTTAGGTTGCTAGGCGGTGCGCAGGACGGCCTGGATGGCTTCATGGAGACGGTCGTAGCCGGACAGCTCGGCTTCGAGCTGCTGGAGGCCAGAGGGGGTGAGTTCGTAGAAGCGGACTTTGCGATTGGTCTCGGAGATACCCCAGTTGGACGTGACCCAGCCCTGGAGCAGGATGCGTTGGAGGGCGGGGTAGAGCGCGCCTTCTTCGACGTGAAGGACCTCCGAGGACAGGGTGTGAATGCGCTGGGCGATGGCGTAGCCATGGAGGGGTCCGGAGCGCAGGACGCGGAGGATGAGGAGGACCAGGGCTCCGGCAGGCATTTCTTTTTTAGGCATAATATCGTTAGGGGTAGTATGCATATGCCTGACGGCAGCTGTCAATCGAAAAGTGACTGAGATCGGGACGCTATACAATAGCGGCGGTTTGCCTCTTTGAGAAAGGTAGGGTTCCATGGCTGCTTCGACTGCAGTGAGGTTGTTGCTGGCGGCGCTGCCGCTGATGGCTGGTGCGCAGACGGCCGGGCCGCGGCTGCCGGGCAAGGGCATGGCGCAGCACTCCTTTCTTTATTGCGGGGAATGGCAGAACCGCAGCCTGACGGAGCAGGTGATCCATGTGATTCGCGGTGGGCAGGTGGTTTGGTCGTACACGAATCCGTTGCGGGGCGAGTTGGGCGATTGTTCCATGCTGCCCAACGGGAACATTCTATTTTCGCGGCAGTTTGGGGCGAGTGAGATTACTCCGGACAAGAAGATCGTCTGGAACTACGATGCGGCTCCGAAGACCGAGATGCACACGGCTTGGCCGGTGGACGGGGATCGTGTGCTGGTGATGCAGAATGGGAACCCGGCGAAGGCGATGATCCTGCGTAAATCGACGGGTGTGGTGGAGAAGGAGATCGTGCTGCCGACGAAGAATCCGGATGGGGTCCACGGGCAGTTCCGGCACATCCGGATGACGGCGGACGGGCACTTCCTGGTGGCGCACATGGATCTGGGCAAGGTGGTGGAGTACGATGCGGCGGGCCAGCCGGTGTGGAGCGTGGAGGCTCCGTCGGCTTGGGCGGCGGTGCGGCTGAAGAACGGCAATACATTGATCAGCGGGAATCAGCACGGCTATGTGCGCGAGGTGAACCCGAAGGGCGAGACGGTGTGGGCCGTGGAGAAAGACGACCTGCCGGGGATCCCGTTGCTCACCGTACAGGAGGTTTCACGCCTGGCGAATGGTCACACGTTGATCAACAACTGGTGCGGCAGCCGGCCGCAGGCGGAATGGCCGCAGACGGTGCAGTTGATTGAAGTGGACGCGAAGAAGAAGGTCGTATGGGCGCTGCGGGACTGGAGCGTGTTGGGCCCGGCGACTTCGACGCACCTGCTGGATGGCAAGAGCGAGCGGTAGTCAGCGCCGCAAGGCAGGCGCGCCTCCGCCCTGCTGCATGAACTTCATGAAGTCCGACTCGGCGAGGCGTGAGGGATGGACTTCGCCTCCCAGCCCGAAGAAGCGGCAGAAGCTCATGATGAGGGGCTGCCAGCGCAGGGGATCGATGTGGGCACGCGGTCCGTTGTCAGTGAGCAGGCTCTCCTCGACGTGCAGTTTCACGATGTGGATCTCGAAGACATTGGCATTGACGTTTTTGCCGAAGGGGCGGTGGTGGTGGACGATGCCTTCCATCTGGACCGGGCATTCGGCGACGCGCGGTGGAGCTACGGATACGGAGTCGAGGGCAGTGAGGCCGGCGGCTCCGAACTTGTCGGGCTCGTGACGATAGCCCCAGCCGAGCTTGAGTTCGGGTACGGGATTGCGGCCGGTGGTGAGGGCGAGGCAGTCGATTTCGGAGACCTGATTCTGGGAGGGCAGATTGATGACGCATTCGCCCGTGCGGATGAGGTTCCCGGAGGTTTGGCTCAACTGGCCGAGGCCGAGCATGCAGGTCCAGCCCAGCCACCAGGCAGAGGACATAGGCGCGAGGTTGGGGGAGCCGTCGGGGTTCAAGGTGCTGATGAGGGCGACGGGGGTTCCGAAGTAGAGCACGGTGGGGTCGACAGTTCTGTGCATGGTTTGAAGGTAGGGGATGAGTGGGTGGGGGCGATATCCGGAAGTTGCTGTGATGCGAACGGCCGGGGCTATCGGGTAGGCTTCGAAATGGCATGAGTCAGTCGGGAAAAGCCGGATGGAAGGATGACGGCGCGGAGCGGGTGCTGTCCGTCGTCCGTAGCGCGAAGGGTCTCTCCGCGCAGATTTGCAGGCGGACCCGTGCCGGCGGGTCGGACGGGCCGTTTCGGGTTGTTCCTGTCGAGCTCTCGCGTGTGAAGCGATCGCTTTATCCGGCGCGGGATCGCCTGTTGGCGTCGTGGCAGAAGCTGAGCGTGGTGAAGGCGGCCGATGCGGAGACGCTCTTCCATGTGCTGGTTGTGTTGCTGGAGACGGTGCCGGAGTTGCCGGGCGCCGGGGTTGTTGATCCGCTGCCCGCCGGATGGGGTGAGACGGAAGTTGCGGTGCGGGCCACAGCAGCAAACCCGAGAGCGTATCGGGGTACGAAGTACCAGCCTCCGAAACGGCGCCGGCTGCCAGAGACGGACGTGCGGCCGCATTTGTGCCACGCGCGAGCACTGCCGGTGTTGGTGGCGCCGCTTATGCGGTTCCTGGGCGAGGTCCGTTCACGACTGCTGGAAGCGGGATACGGCGCTGCTGATCTGGATGCGCTGGAACTGGAACTGCAGCCGGGTTCATTTTCGAAAGCGCCATGGCGAATGCCGGGTCCTTTAGTGCGTCTTGTGTGGCCGGCCGTGCGGACGAAGCCGGTGCGGCAGCAGTCGCGGCTGCTGGCGCTGTCTTCGCGGTTGAGCCTGGCCAGTGACGAGAAGGCCTTGGTCGTCTTCGCACGACTGGTTTCCTTAGGAGATGTCGAGGGCGCGTACGCATGGGGCGAGGCGAGTGAGCAGGTTCCGGCTGAGCAGCGCGCCCTGTTCTTTCAACTGGTACTGGAAACCGGCGCCTACAGTGCAAAGCCTTCCATGGAGTTCTTGTGCGCCATCAAAGAGGCCTTTCTGGTGGTAGCCGATGAGCATCTGGCCTATTGGCTGGAGCAGTTGCTGTCGGCGGCCGTGCGCGGAGCGCCGCTCGACTACGTGATGGCCGGGCTTCGATTGACGGCGCAATTCAATCCAGAGCGTCGATTTGATGAGATTGGGCAGTGCTTCGATTTTCCCGAGCAGGTGGTGATGGAGGTTGGAACCAGGTCGGATTCTTCTTCCTGGTTGGTGCCGGCCTTGTGGGAGCTGTGCGGCCGGATGCCTGGGCTGGCGGAGGCAATTGCCCGGTCGCGGTGGAGGGAGTTTACAGCACCAGCGGCCTTGCGGTATTTCGAGATGCTGGCCAGCCTGCAGCAGTATGAGATGCCCGCGCGTGTCGCCCGGCGGAAATGGAGTGCCATTGCGGAGCTACTGCCGCGCCTGGAGGCGGCAGTGCTTGGGACCGCGCCTGAGTATCAGGAGAAGTGGGTTGAGCACATAGCGGATTGGTGGTGGTGTTGGGACGACCCCGCGACGATACGCCGCTGCTTCCCCATGGGGGTTGCCCTGCTGTCGAGGGTCTGCGTCATTCCGTTCGGGGTGGGGTGCAACGGTGCGCGTGCTTTGATGACGTTGCTGGAGGTGGAGAAGGACACGGAGCTTGCACGGCTTCTGGCCGCTCCGGATCGCTGCCTGCAGGCGTTGGAGAAGGCTTGCGTGCGCGACGGCGACTCCGTCCTGGTGACCCGTGGGCTTGGAGCACTGGCAAAGTTCCAGACCGAGTTTGCGGTTGGTTCCTTCCTGGCCGAGCCGAAGCGGTTCTGCAGGACCGCGAAGATAGTGGGGAGCTTGAGCGCTCCGCTAGGGGCGCAAGTGGTCAAGGAGGCTCGAGAGCACCCGCTCTTCCGGCTGGACCCAACGGGTATGCCGGTGAGGGAGCTGTGCGCCGAGATTGCAGAGCACTTGCGGGATGGTTATGCGAATCCCGTGCCGGCCCGGCTGAAGTCGTGGCTGCAAGGGGAAGTCACGCTGACACCGGCGCAGTTGGAGCGGTATCAACGCGTGCTGGTGGATAACCTTGTGCTGACTCGTTTGAGCGTGGTGGAGGCTGCGGTTTTGGCGGCTTTGCAGCGTGGGTTGCCGGCGGTGGGAGTCACGAGGGAAGGCGAGCATGCGTTGCGGCTCCTGGGCTCGATTGGTTGGAATCGCCGGGGATTGCGAAAGTTCCTGCGGGCTTACTGGGCTGGCGATACGGCGTATCTGGCGCAGCACCGGGAGACCAGGGAGTGGTACCGGAAGCATCACAGAGTTGCGAGAGACCTGTGGGAGCGTGGGATTCCATTCGAGTCCGAACGTTATCGCATCGAACTGGAGCAGGATCCGTTTGAGGTGTTGAAGTTGGGCACGTATGTGGGCTCGTGCCTGGCCGTGGGCGGCCTGTGCTCTGAATCGGCGGTGGCGGCATTGGTGGATGTGAACAAGCAGGTTCTGTACCTACGGGATGAACGGCGCAGGGTGATCGCCCGGCAGTTGATTGCCATCTCCGACGACGACCGGCTGGTCTGCTTCCCTGTGTATCCAAGTTCCACGGGGCGCGAGTCCAAGGCTCTATTTCGTCAATACGACTACGCCTTTGCCGCGGCATTGGGTCTGCCCGTCTACGAGCCGAAGGACGATGATGACGAATATTCGGTGGGCTGCGTACTGTCTGACGCGTGGTGGGACGATGGCAGTTGGGACTTTGATGTTGGGGCGAGTCCATCAGGGTCGAAGAGTCGCTCAAATTTAGGTTAATTAGTACTTGCATTGTTGGACGATGGTGATTTAGGATTGAACTGCATGACCTATACATTCCAATTCGGCGGATGCCTCAGTGGCTCGCTGGCGCGCGTCAATCATGACGCCCGCGAGGTGACTTAACCGGCTTGGAATAATTGGATTTCAAGAAGGGGCGGCCACCGAGTGGCCGCCCCTTCTTGCGTGCGATCACGATTAAATAACTGTCCCGGCTGCTGAAGCCTGGTTTCGGACACTCTGCGTGTGCCCAACGGAGTTTAATTCTGCGGGCCCGCTCCACTAATTATGATTGGCTGCGCAGATTCCGCAGATCTTTCGAAAGATGGAAATCATGACTTTCGAGGAGAGGTCGGATTATGCGACGAATATCCGGCTTTGGAAGGTAGAGCGCGAGACGGAGACGACGCAGGGCTACTTCTACGATTCGATGGAAAACGCCGGCCAGCCGAGCCAGGTTGCGCTTCACGCAAAGGGGCTCCGGACGGCCGGTTGATGAGAGCCGGAAGCGGAATCGCTAGGCTTGGGAAGGAATACGAAATGCCTGAATTTACTGGATACAACGTCATCACAACGGAGAAGGGGGTCCCCATCAAGGCCTGGACGAAGGGTGTCCAGGTGGAGGACCAGGCGCGCCAGCAGTTGATCAACGCGGCGCAGCTGCCCTTCATCTACAAGTGGATCGCGGCCATGCCGGACGTCCATTGGGGCGTGGGCGCGACCGTGGGCAGCGTGATTCCTACCAAGGGTGCGATCATTCCGGCCGCTGTTGGCGTCGACATTGGGTGCGGCATGATGGCGGTGCAGACCGACCTGAATGCCAACCATCTGCCGGACAACCTGAAGGCAATTCGGTCAGCGATTGAGGCTGCCGTTCCGCACGGGCGGACGAACCACGGCGGAGCGGGCGACCGCGGCGCGTGGGGCTCGATCCCAGGGCGCAACCAGGAGGTCTGGCGGGATGAGCTGAAGCAGCGGTATGACACCATCCTCCGGAAGCATCCGAAGCTGGATCGTGGCAACCACGCGAACCACCTGGGGACGCTGGGCACGGGCAACCACTTCATCGAGGTCTGCCTGGACGAAGCGGATCATGTGTGGTTCATGCTGCACAGCGGATCGCGCGGCGTCGGCAACCGGATGGGCAGCTACTTCATTGAGCTGGCCCGTAAGGAGATGCGGAGGTTCTACATCAACCTGCCGGATATCGACTTGGCGTACTTTCCGGAGCACACGGAACACTTCGACGACTATGTCGAGGCGGTCGAGTGGGCCCAGGACTATGCGCGCCGGAACAGGGACCTGATGATGGAGCAGATGATCGGCGCGGTTCAGGCTTCCGGTAAGCTGCCCCCGTTCACCACTGAGTTGGAGGTGATCAACTGTCACCACAACTACGTGGCGCGGGAATCGCATTTTGGCGAAAACGTGCTGGTGACCCGTAAGGGCGCGGTGCGGGCGCGCGAGGGCGATATGGGGATCATCCCCGGCAGCATGGGCGCGCGGTCGTATATCGTCCGCGGCAAAGGCAACGTGGAGAGCTTCCATAGCTGCAGCCACGGGGCCGGGCGGGCGATGTCGCGCAACGAGGCGCGGCGGCGCTTCACAGTGGACGACCACATCCGCATGACCGAGGGTGTGGAGTGCCGGAAGGATGAGGCGGTGATCGATGAGACGCCGGCGGCGTACAAGCCAATTGATGCGGTGATGGCGGCGCAGGCGGATCTTGTCGAGATCGTGCATACCTTGCGGCAGCTAGTTTGCGTGAAGGGATGAGGGGGTGCGGAGTCGATCCGCCCCCCTTCGGAAGGGGATCCAGTGTTGATTCAAATTGACGGGTCGTTTGGGGAAGGCGGCGGGCAGATTCTGCGGACCGCGCTGAGCCTTTCGCTGGTGACCGGCCGGCCCATCCGAATCGACAATATCCGCGCGGGCCGCGAGCGGCCTGGCCTGCTGCGCCAGCATTTGACGGCGGTGCTGGCGGCGGCGGAGATCGGACAGGCGCAGGTGGAAGGAGCAGTGATGGGATCGACTTCCATCGGCTTCGTGCCGGGGTCTGTCAAGGCGGGCGAATACCGGTTTGCGGTTGGGTCGGCTGGCAGTGGAACGCTGGTGTTCCAGACCATACTGCCGGCGCTGATGCTGGCCGAGGGTCCCAGTAAGTTGGTGATCGAAGGTGGAACGCACAATGATGCGGCTCCGCCGTTTCCATTCCTGGAACGGGCATTCCTGCCGCTGGTGGAGCGGATGGGACCGCGGGTTCAAGTTGTCCTGGAGCGGCCTGGGTTCTACCCGGCGGGCGGCGGACGGTTCACGGCGGAGATCCTGCCTGCGGTCCGGCTGAAGCCGCTGCACACTGGGGAGCGGGCGGAGATCACGGGCCGCCGTGTGATTGCGATCATCGCGAACTTGCCAAGCGACATTGCCGAGCGGGAAGCCAGGACGGCGGCGCGGCTTCTCGAGTGGGGGCCCGAAACTCAGGTGATCGAGTCGTCACGCGAGTCGGCGGGCCCTGGCAACGTCGTGATGGTGGAGGTGCAGAGCCGTGGAGTGACGGAGATCTTCACGGCGTTCGGGAAGGTGGGGGTGAGCGCGGAACGGGTGGCGAAGCGGGCGGTGCAGGAGGCGCAGGAGTACCTGGTGTCGAAGGCGGCAGTGGGCGAGCATCTGGCGGATCAGTTGTTGTTGCCGATGGCGCTGGCGGGTGCGGGTTCGTTTACGGCAGTGAAGCTGAACCAGCACTCGCTGACCAACATGGAGGTGATCCGGCGGTTCCTGCCTGTGCGCTTTGAGATCAGTGAAGCAGGGGAATGCGTAACCGTTGCGGTGCGGCCGGAGTGAGCCCCGGCCGCCCGGAGGGATTCAGAATCTAGACTATGGAGTGGATGAGTCCGCCTTCGGCCCGCACAGCCGCGCCGTTGGTGGCTGCCGCGAGCGGGCTGGCCAGATAGGCGACGAGACTGGCGATCTCTTCGGGCTGGATCAGGCGCTGGAGCAGGGAAGCGGAGCGGTGCTTCTTGAAGAAGGCCGCTTCCAGTTGGGCGAAGTCCGCGGTGGGGTCATCGGAGAGCGATTTGATGAAATCGACGACGCCGGCGGACATCGTCGGTCCGGGCATGACGGTGTTGACGGTGACCCCGGTGCCGGTGGTCATTTCGGCTAAGCCTCGTGAGATCGAGAGTTGGGCCGTCTTCGTCATGCCATAGTGCATCATCTCAGCGGGCACGGCGATGGCGGATTCACTGGCGATGAAGATGATGCGGCCGGTCTTGCGTGCCAGCATGCCGGGGAGGTAAGCACGGGATGCTCTCACGCCGCTCAGCACGTTGACTTCGAAGAGGCGGAGCCAGTCCTCGTCGGGGATGTCGACGAAGGGCTTGGGTTCGTAGATGCCGAGGTTATTGACGAGGATGTCGACCGAGGGCAATTGCCGGATGAGGGTGTCGGCGCCTTCGCGGGTGCCGAGGTCGGCCAGGATGCTAGTTACGCTGCCCCGGCCCGTGATCTTCGGGGTGATTTCCGCAATTCCACGATCGAGGCTGGCCTGGGTGCGGCCGGTAATGAACACCCGGACGCCTTCCTGCGCGAGTTGGGCGGCGATGGCCTGGCCGATGCCCGCGGTCCCGCCGGTGACGATGGCGGATTTGCCTTCCAATTGAAGGTTCATAGGTTTTCTGACTTCCTTTCAGTTACGGTGTGTGGTGGTTCGGAAAACAGTACCAGTGAGTCGTTATCCTAGTATTGGCACTACCATGAGGCAGCTCAATTGGCCGTAAAAGGCGAAGGGCGGCCGGATCGCTCCAGCCGCCGCCGTTTGTTCTTCGATGGATTGCTCCCGGACTAGGTCTGCGATCAGAACTGCAGGTTTCTGTCGAAGGTCCTCCGCTTCCTTACGGTCGCGGCTCCTATACCAGCTTGGTCTTCTTCAGCGGCAATTCACGGATGCGCTTGCCGGTCGCCGCGAAGATTGCGTTGGCCAGGGCCGGGGCGATGGTGGGTACGCCGGGTTCGCCCACGCCTCCGGGGGGTTCGTTGCTGGGCACGATGTGAACATGCACCTGCTGGGGCGAGTCGTTCATGCGGGCTACCGGATAGTTGTTGAAGTTGGCTTGCTTCACCTTGCCGCCCGTGGCGGTGATTTCGCCCAGGAGGGCTCCACTGGTGGCGAAGACCGCGGCGCCCTGGAACTGGGACATGACACGGTCGGGGTGAATCACCTGACCCGGGTCGATGGCGTAGTGAACGGTGGGAATGGTGAGCTTGCCAGCCTTGTCCACCTTCACTTCGACGACTGAGGCGACGTAGCAGAGGAAGCTGCGATGCGCCGCGAAGCCCCAGGCATGGCCGGGGGTTGACTTGTTTTTGCTCCAACCCGACTTCTCGGCGGCCACCTCGATCACGCGGCGCAGACGGGCTGTGTCGAAGGGAAATTTGTCTTCCTTCTGGCCGTAGTTGGCGTGCTCGAAGCCCTGGCCGGAGAAGTCGACGTGGCGTGATGGGCCGATTAGGTCCATCGCGTAGTCCACGGTGTCGCGGCCGGCCAGGTGGGCCAGTTCGTCGACGAAGGAGTGGATGGCGAAAGCGTGCTGGATGTTGTTTACGGAGCGTAGCCAGCCGATGCGGACATGGGCGGCGGCGGGTCCGTTCTCCACCCGCAGATTGGCGATATCAAAGGGAACGTCGATGAAACCCAAGCCGAGTTCCAGCGGGCTGAGCTCCATCGTGTCCTTCTGATAGAGGTTCATCAGCGAGGGGGCGGCTACGCGTTGGAGCCAGGCCTCCGGGCGTCCCTGCGCGTTCAGGCCTGCCTTCATGTAGACGGAGGCGCAGGCGTGGTAGTAGTCGAATTTGATGTCGTCCTGGCGAGTCCAGCTCACCTTGACGGGGCGGCCGGTCTGCTTGGAGAGCAATGCGGCCTCGACCACGTAATCGGGCTTGGATTTGCGTCCGAAGCCTCCACCCAGGAGAGTTACGTGGCAAAAGACATCGGTCTTTGGGATGCCGAGAGCTTCCGACACGGCTTCCTGGACCGCCTGCGGATTTTGGGTGGCGGCCCACGCCGTCACCTTGCCGTCCTTGAATTCGGCAACCGCGGCCGGCGGCTCCATGGGAGCGTGGGAGAGCAGCGGTGAGTAGTACTCGGCCTCGTGCGTCTTCGCGGCCGAGGCGAAGGCTTTGTCGACGTCGCCTTTGTTGCGGGCCGACTTCTGCGGAGACCGGACTGTCTCGCTCATCTTCTTGCGGAAGGCGTCGGAATCGAACGATTCGTTCTCCCCGCCGACCCATTCCACCTGCAGCTTCTTGCGGCCTTCCATGGCGGCCCAGGTGTTGTCGGCCAGCACAGCGACTCCGCCCAATTGCTTGTAGCCGTACGGCTTCTGGAACGTGGGGAGGACGACGGCGTCCTTCACACCTTTGACTGCTTTGGCTGCCGTTCCGTCGAAGTTCTTCACGCTGCCGCCCACCACCGGCGGGCGCTCGATAGAGGCGTAGAGCATGCCG
Source organism: Paludibaculum fermentans (assembly GCF_051172195.1). Taxonomy (GTDB): domain Bacteria; phylum Acidobacteriota; class Terriglobia; order Bryobacterales; family Bryobacteraceae; genus Paludibaculum; species Paludibaculum fermentans_A. The sequence continues at coordinate 318,139 of NZ_JBPJAQ010000004.1, read as the reverse complement.
GGCATTTTGGCGTCGTAGCCGAAAGTGCCTTTGCCGCGCACGATGTCGTTCTGGTCGGCCATCGGCACGCCCTTGCCGATGTACTTGAACTCGGATGCCGGCTTGAGCTTCAGGTCGGCCTTGGCCGGCACGGGCTGCTTGGCTGCGGCGGCCACCAGTGAGCCGAAGCCGGCCTTTTTGCCGGAGTTGCGATGAACAATCTCGTGGTCGACAGCGGCGCATTCATTCAAAGGCACTTGCCATTGGGCGGCGGCGGCGCGCTCGAGCATCATGCGGGCGGTGGCGCCGGCTTCGCGCAGGGCTCCGTAGAAGTCGCGGATGGAGCACGAGCCGTCGGTATTCTGCGAGCCGTACTTCTCGTCGCCGAGCGCCTGCTCGATGCGGACGCGTTTCCAGTCGGCACCAAGTTCGTCGGCGGCCACCATCGGGAGGGAGGTACGGATGCCGGTGCCCATTTCGGAACGGTGGGCCACGATGACCACGGTGCCATCGGGTTCCAGGCCCAGATAGACGGTCGGCATGAAGGAGGGGACAGCGCCTTCCACGGCCATGGGAGCGGCCAGGACCAGGGCTCCGGCGGAGAAGAGCCCGCCCAGGAATTCGCGGCGATCGAGGCGGTATACGGCGTTCATGCCTTCACCCCCGCGGCCTTCTTGATGGCGGACCGGATGCGCTGGTAGGTGCCGCAGCGGCAGATGTTGCCGGTCATGTAGGCATCGATGTCGGCGTCGGTCGGTTTCGGTTTTTCTTTCAACAGGCCGGCGGCCTGCATGATCTGGCCGCTCTGGCAGTAGCCGCACTGCATGACGTTCAGCTCCTGCCAGGCCAATTGCAGCGGGTGTTTGCCGTCGGGGCTCAGCCCTTCGATGGTGGTGATTTTCTTGCCGGCGGTATCCTTCATCGCCGTGATGCAACTGCGCACCGGTTGTCCGTTCAGATGGACGGTGCAAGCGCCGCAGAGGCCGGCTCCGCACCCGTACTTTGTTCCTGCCAGATCGAGCAGATCGCGCAGATACCACAGCAGGGGCATCTCCGGATCGCCGTCATATTTGTGGGCGACGCCATTCACACTCAGTTGGACCATAGTTTTTCCCCAGGATCACGTTCCCAGCTTGGGCGTAGTATAGCGCCACGCTGGGGATGGCGCATCCACGCCGCCTGCTAATGGCTTTCCCGGCTGTGATGCTTCCAGTTGAGGGATCCGAAGCGGCGGCCGATGATCATCTTCATGATCATGTGATCGGTCGAGCCGGTGAAGCCGAGCCCGACTCCGAAGTTGAACTCCCAGTCAGGGCCGAAGTCGATATCGACCGTGGGGAAGATCTGATGTTCCTGTTCGCGCAGCAGGGCGAAAGAGTGCAGGGGGCCGAGCGAGCCATAATACTCAGCGCCGAAGTTCACCTTCTTCGTGACGGCGTAACTCGCCTTGAAGTTGGGCGAGAAGACGACTCCTGAGGCCACGCCGGGGCCGTGGAAGGCGCGGTCGACGGTCGGGTTGAAACTCATGTACCAGCGGCCGAGCTCCTTGTCGACGATGGGACGAATCTCCATATTCCAGGTGTCTCCGGCGTAGGCGGCACGCTGGTAGCCGACCTCAGTGGAGAGGCTGACGCCGACCGGCCAGTTCCAGGACGGTGGGACCCGTACGCGGGGCCGGATGTGGTCGCCCACCCATTGCCAGCCGTAGCCGCGGCTATTCGTCATGAAGACGTAGAATCCGGTTTCGAACCAGTCGTTGAAGCCGTGAGTCAGTTCGAGAGTCTCGTGCCAGGCGTGATTCGTGGGGCGCATCCCGTCGGTTTCCGTCTTGGTCCCCTGGACCGTGAAATTCGTATGGAACTCGAGCATGGTCTTGTGGGGCGGCATGGTTTCACTGCCGTAGACCTGAATCTCGTAGTTCTCCTGAGCGCGGGATAGCGACTGGAAAGAGAGGACCGACAGAAGGATGGTTAGGAGTAGTCGCATAGCCCAGTAGGTCCCGCCGCCGGTTGGTGAATGGGCTGCGGAGCCCACTGTGCGGGGTATTTATCCCACATTAGCAAAAAACCTGAAAGCTCCAACGCGGCTGCGATCAGGGCCTGGCAAGCTCGAATACGATGATCTGGTTGTCTGCCCGGCCGTCGCGCATCAATGGCACGTAGCGGATGCGGGCATGCATGCTATCGGCCAGTACGACGGAATTCTCACCGGCGTTGTGGAAGGCGTTCTGCTCCACGTTTCGGGCGTACACAAAGGAGACCCCATCAACGATGAACCCTTCCCATTCATATGTACCCTGGTCGTCGGAGCGGGTCTCCATCCGGGTCCAGTAACCGGTGATTGGTCCTTCCACCTGCCGGGCGGACCGGTTGCCGGCAAGGTAGCGCTGCTCGACGACATAACCGCCGCCCAGGAGGAATACGATCAGCGTGATGGAGCCCAGGAGCTTGACCCCGGCATGTAGTCGCAGGGCGCGCACCCGAAGGTAGAGCACCCAGAGGCCAGTCGCCACCGCCAGGGCGGCACCGAAGAGGAAGGCCACCTTCGGCGCCTGCGAATCCTGGGCGATGTCGTAGATGAGCTCGTAGTTCAATCCCGGCCCCCGGGATCGGGCCCAAGCTCCTTGAGGAATTGATCCCGCTCGAGCGACAAGGCTGCGCCTTCACCGCCGCTGGTGGCGAACCCTGCGTAGGCGCACGCCCAGTCGGCGGCCTTCTTCCACGCATGGTGTGCTCCCTGGTCGTCGTGCTGTTCCCGCAGGCGGATCATGCGCTGGCGGTACATATCGGCGGTGGCGATCGCGAAGGCGATGTGGGGCACGGAGTCGACGATCATCTTCTCGGCCTCCTCCAACCGGTCGGCGTGCTCGAGCGCCACAGCCTTGTGCCACCATTCGGGCAGGCTGGGGTCGCGTTCGAAACCGGGGAATGAGACGCTCTTCAGGATCAACTCGCCCAGGTTTGCGGCGTCCACCATGCGCCCCGGAGTCGCCGTCACCCTGGCACGGACCATGGTGGACCCATTGCGTCCATCGCGCAGCAGGTGGAGTTGCTCGATCTCGACGCCGTTGTCGAAGATGTTGCGAATGCTTAGACCGTAGAGCCCCCCCTCGGACACCCGCAGGACCTTGGGATCGTCGTAAGAATCGTCTGCCTCGCGCTGCAGGTTATCCAGAATCTCATCGGCACTGCGGAGGAAGCGGGGGATGACATTCAGGTTGATCTGGACCTCACCCGTGGGCTCAAACACAAGCGTTCGCTTGCCATCGTCCATGACGTACCAGCCCATGGGCACGTCCACCAGCGCGGCAATGGCGCCGGCGGCGATAGTCACCTTGCGCGCCTCCGAGTCCTCAGCTTTGATGCGCGGCGTCAAACCCTGGCCGCTCTCGCGGAGGTTGGTATTCACGGAGTTGTCCGGGTCCAGCGAAGCCGTGTCTTCCGCCAGGGCGTACCGGGCGAAACCTGCCGGCTTCTCCGCCGGAGTCTGCGTGGTCGCCTCCACTTCCGGCGCTGCCTGCGGCTCCTCGGCTGGCGGCGGGACGTAGGAAACAGGCGTGGTCTGGCCCTTTGGCGCAGAGAGCTTGAAGTATTCCATCACCGCCTGCCAGACAGGTTCGAAGGAACCGGCGATGGACTCGGGCGCCATCAGGTTGACGTTTACCAGCCGGCCGCCGTCTTCAAAGATGAAGAAGCGGTGATCCAGCCATGTGCCCTCCTGGTTTTGCCGGCCCAGGGCCATGATGCCCTCAAGCGGTCCTACTTCGCGCGGGCCGCCGGCGGTCATCTGGATCTCGTTGTTCTCGAGCAAATAGGTAACCCAGTCGCGCACTGACCCGTTGTCGTAGGCCGGACGGGCGGAGACTGTGAGCGCGACCACGGCCACAGGTGAAGTGGCGACCATCAGCGGCGCGAATGCGATGGGGTTGCTGAAGTCGACGTCCTCCAGAGGCAGGTCGTGGACGGTCCAGTCGCTGGGGACAGAGATCTCGAAACCGAGGTCCGCCAACCGGGCCGGAAACGTGTAGATGGTAAAACCAAATGAATTGGACATGGGCGATGGGCTTTCGAGTTGAGATATAGACGGGTTCGTTACTGGTGCTGTACCTGCAGGTCGGTACGGAGGGTGTCGGCCAAGGCTGCGAATTCGTAACTGTCGTTCGAACGTGCTTCGACCACTGACTGCAGGGCCATCATGGAGTCGTGGAAATCGGTCATCTTGTGATCCTGGACGAAGCCCGCGAGCTGATGCCAGGTCCAGTAGACACCTCGCAACTGCCCCACCAAGTTGTTGTCCTCGTCCTTGACTGGTGACGGGATGGCGCGCAGGCGTTCGGCCAGAACCCCGGCAGACTGGCGCAGTGCTTCGGCCGCCGACGGGGGCAGCGTCTGGACCGTGGACAGGACGATGGTCAGGCCGCGCAGGTGCTCCGGGTCGGAAGACCGAAGCAGGGCAGGGAGTTCGGCGATACGATCGACCAGCACCCTTGCGATGCGGTGCTTATCCGTAGTATCGTCGACGCCGAAGCCGACCCACAGATCGAGCGGTGAGTCTGGCGTGAGGGCTGCGAAAGCCTGCATCTTCTTTTCGTGTTCCGCCTGGGCAGCTTGCTGGGCCTCACTCCGGGCCTCGGAGACGCGGCGCACGCGGAAACGGTACGAGTAGTCTCTGATTGGCTTGTCTTTCTCTTCCAGAAACCGGTCGCTGCGCCAGGTGCTCCATTCGAAGTGTTCTTTGCCTGGTTTCCCGGGCAAGGGCAGCATGAACTCGATGTCAGTCGAAGTGTTCATGAGCATACGCACCGTACGCATCGACGAGTCGCTGAACAACCAGACGCGGCAAGGGACCGTCCACTGGCCGCCGGATTCGCTGGCCTGCTTCCAGAGTATTACTCCACCCTTGGAATCGAGGCGTTTGTTGCCCGAGCCGAGAGGCGTCAGCGTGCAACTCAGGTAGTTGCGGTCGGGCCGTTCTGTCGGAACCATGCCGCGAGGACATTTGAGCTCCACTTCCAGATCAAGTTGCTCGCCATCAATCGTGGGCGCGATGGTGCCGCCCAGGCGGCAGAACAGGGCAATCACGCAGAAGAGGATGGCAACTTCAGCGAGGGAGATGCCCTGCGCCCGAAGGAACCCGGGCGAGGTCCCTCCGGCGACGACGCGGGAGGTGACGATGCCCAGGATCAGGCCGATGACAATGCCGAACAGTGTGAGGAAGGCAACGAAGTAGCCGGAGCCCCCTTCGAAGCTCGAGATGCTGTACCACTCGACGCACAGGGTGCCCAGGTAACAGGCCGCGGCGCCACAGGCAGCGGCAGTAATCAAGCCAATGAGAATGGTCAGCAGCCAGTTCAATGTACAGCTCCAGAGTCAATTAGCGGCGCGGGCGGCGACTGGCCAATTCCGCGCTCAACCGTAACTAGCGCGGTGGCAGCACGATTTCGATCACAAGATCGACAGGAATGCGCGAGCGGGCCGCTCCCGGATTGTCCGATTCCGGGAACAACTGTCAACGGGTTGCCGTATACTCAGTTGACGCGGAGAGTCAACATGGCCCTTGGTGATCAGATCAAATCCTTTCTCAAGAAACAGTTCATTGACGTTATCCAGTGGACCGACCAGGAAGATGGCGTCCTTGCGTACCGGTATCCCATGCAGGACATGGAAATCCAGAATGGTGCGCAACTTACGGTGCGTGAATCGCAGGCAGCGATGTTCGTCAACGAAGGACGTTGCGCGGATATCTTCAGCCCCGGGCTGTACACGCTAAACACGCGTACCCTGCCGTTGATGACGAACCTGCAGAACTGGGACAAGATGTTCGCGTCGCCCTTCAAGAGCGACGTCTTCTACTTCTCGACCAGGCAGCAGATTGCCCAGCGCTGGGGCACGGCCCAGCCGGTGACGATTCGCGACAAGGACTTTGGCGCGATCCGTCTGCGTGGTTTCGGTGTTTATTCGTGGCATATCGACAATCCCAAGCTCTTCCTGACGAAGGTGAGCGGCTTCGGTGAAGTCTACCGGGTGAGCGAAGTGGAACCGCAGCTGCGCCAGACGATTGTCGGCCGCATGTCGGATGCCTTCGCCGAAAGCCAGATTCCGTTCCTGGACATGGCCGCCAACCTGGTGGAAGTGGGCGAGCGCATCAAGGCGTCGATTACGCCCGTATTTGCGGAGCTGGGCATCGCCATCGACCAGTTCGTGGTGGAAAACCTCTCGCTGCCGGAAGAACTGCAGAAGTTCCTCGACACGCGCGTGGGCATGAATATGATCGGCAATATGCAGCAGTACACGCAGTTCCAAGCGGCCAACTCGCTGCCGATCGCGGCTGCGAACGAGGGTGGCGGACTGGCTGGACTGGGTGTCGGCCTGGGTGCGGGCGTTGGGCTGGGGCAGGTGTTTTCCCAGGCGATGAACCCGCAGGCGCAGCAGCCGCCGCAGGCTCCTCCTCCTGTTGCTCCAATGGGAGCTCCCCCGGTTGTGCCGGTGGTGCCAGTGGCTGGCGCGGCAGCGGCGCCGGATACGAAGTTCTGCTCCGAATGCGGGCAGAAAATCCCACGGGCGTCGAAGTTCTGCCCGGAGTGCGGTAAGCCTCAGCAGTAACTTGCAAATCGAGTTACCATCACTCCAATGACTTCCGGCTGTGAATGGGTGGTCGACGCCGCAGGATGCGATCCGGCCACCCTGGCCTCTCTGCCGGCGCTTGAGGCCCTATTCGACGACATGGTTGCCGGTCTGCAGCTACATCCAGTCGCGCCTACGGTGTGGCACCAGTTTCCCGGACTGACTCCGGCAGCCCCCGGAGGAATCACGGGGTTGTCGCTGTTGGCGGAATCTCATCTGGCCGTGCATACTTTTCCGGAGCACGGCGCTTTGTCCCTGAACCTCTTCTGTTGCAAGCCTCGTGAGAACTGGGCCTTCGAGAATGAACTGACCCGCCGGTTCGAGGCGCGCCGGGTGGATGTCAGAAGATTGGAGCGCGCTCTTTCATGAGTGGACCCTCCTCAAACTGCCCCAATTGCGGCGCCCCCATCAAATTTGCCTGGTCCAGCGCGGTGCAGGCTGCCTGTCCTTATTGCCAGGCGATCATTGTCCGCCGGGATGTGAATCTGGAAGCGGTGGGCGTCGTCGCCGACCTGCCACCGGACGCCTCTGCGATTCAGCTGATGTCGGAGGGCTTCTTCGACAACAAGCACTTCATCGTGATCGGCCGCATCCGCTATGAGTGGGAACAAGGCAACTGGAACGAGTGGCACCTGCTGTTCAATGACGGCACCAACGGCTGGTTGAGCGATGCCCAGGCGGATTACGCCGTGTCGTTCGCCGTGGCCCCTCCCATTGCGTTCCCGACGCCGCTGGAGCTGAAAAAGGGGCAGGTCTTTCAATTGCAGGGCGGGCAGTTCATGGTGACTCACCTGACCAAGGTCCGCTATGTCGGCTTTGAAGGCGAACTGCCCTTTACTACAACGGACCGTAGTGAGTTCATGACGGCGGACCTGCGCACCATGGATGCGCGCTTTGCGACCATCGACTATTCCGAGACGCCGCCGCTGTTGTTCATGGGCCGGTATGTGGACATCGAAGCGCTGAAGTTGACCGGCCTCAGGGAGTTTGAAGGATGGTAGCACCGTCCCGCGTCCCGAAACCCAAAGCGATCAATTGCCCCAATTGCGGCGGCAACATCGAACTGCGCGGCTTTGCGCACACGCGGAGCGCAGTGTGCGTCCAGTGCTGCAGCATCATCGATCCGACGACACCGGAACTCCAGATCCTGCAGCAGTTCGACGAGCGCCTGCGCGTGCGGCCGCTGATCCCGCTGGGCAGCCGCGGCAAGTATCGCGGAGTGCCTTACGAAGTGATCGGCTTCCAGGTGCGGTCGATCAATGCGGACGGCGTGGAGTACTCATGGCACGAGTACCTGCTGTTCAACCCTTTCAAGGGGTTCCGCTACCTGACGCAGTACGACGGGCACTGGAACGATGTGCTGACCGTGCACGGACTGCCCGCCTTCACCACACTGGGCGGCCGGAAAGCGGTCACCTACAACAACGTCCCTTACAAGCACTTTCAGAATGCGGTGGCCCGCACGGCATTCGTGATGGGCGAATTCCCCTGGGCCGTCCGCGTCGGGGAGACCAATACGGTCGACGACTATGTTGCTCCGCCCTACATGATGTCGTCGGAGCAGACCGACGGTGAGGTGAACTGGTCGTTCGGAACCTACATTGCGGGCAGCGAAGTCGAGCAGGCCTTCCAGCTCAAGACCAAGCTGCCGGCGCCCAATGGCGTCTACGCCAACCAGCCGTCGCCGTTCCAAGGCAAGGTGCGGGCCTCGTGGCGTACTTTTCTGATGTTGTGCCTGGTTTGGGCGGTGCTGGTTGCCTTCTTCACGTTCAGCGCCAGCAACCGCGTGATTTTTGACCAGAATTTCCACTTTGCACAGGCAGTGCCCGGCGAGCATTCCTTCGTCACGCAGCCGTTCGACGTGCCGGGCCGCGGCAATGTCGAGGTGGAGTTGAGTACGGACCTGAGGAACAATTGGGCCTACTTCAGCCTGGCGTTGCTGCGCGAGGACGGAGCCCAGGGGTTTGATTTCGGCCGCGAGGTCAGCTACTACAGCGGACGGGACAGCGACGGCTCCTGGTCGGAAGGCAAAGCGAAGGACAGCGTGATTTTGCCGAAGGTCCCGGCCGGCCGATACTATTTGCGGATCGAACCCGAAATGGATGCACAAGCATCCGCCACGGCGGCGTCGGGGATGACAATGAACTACGAGGTGACCGTGCGGCGCGACGTGCCCACCACCTGGCTGTTCTGGCTGGTGCTGCCATTGCTGCTGATTCCGCCGATACTGACAAGCATCCGGTCGATGACTTTCGAGGGACGGCGCTGGTCTGAGAGCGACTACGCCCCGGCATCCTCCAGCAGCGGAGACGACGACTGATGAAAAGCCCACTTTACACACTCTATGGCATGGTCCTGCTGGGGATGGTCTCAGTGGGGCAGTGGACCGGCTTCAGCCTGTCCTCCATCAACGAAGTGAAAAACATCCCCAAGTCCGTTCGCGAGAATCCCGGGGTCTACCGCTCGCACTACGGCTATCTGCCACACTGGTTTGGCGGCAAGTAGCGCATCGCTGAAAATGAGGAAAGGAAACACATGGGCATTGAATTCCATCTCGGTTCGTTGATCAACGCGCTCATCTATGCCGTGGTCGGCGTGGTGATTCTCGTGGCGAGCTTCATCACGTGGGATAAGATCACGCCTTACGATCTCTGGAAGGAGATCGTGGAGAAACAGAACATGGCCCTGGCTATCTTCGCGGGGCTGATGGCGCTGGGCATAGCGATCATCGTTGCCTCAGCCGTCCACTAATCGGAGGCCCGTGCCTGCGGGCCGGGCACACGTCTCCTCATGGCGCTGGTTCTCTTCCTTTCCGTCTTTCTGATTGCCGCCTGCGGCCTGATCTATGAACTGATCGCCGGCACCCTCGCCAGTTACCTGCTGGGCGACAGCGTGCTTCAGTTCAGCACAATTATCGGCAGTTATCTGTTTGCGATGGGCATCGGCAGCTGGCTGTCGAGATTCATCGACCGCGCCCTGGTGTCGCGTTTTATCACGATTGAACTCATGGTGGGCCTGTTGGGCGGATTCTCTTCCACCATCCTGTTTCTCTCCTTCACTTACACGACGGGGTTCCGGTTCCTGCTGTACGCCCTGGTCATCGGCATCGGGATCCTGGTGGGCCTCGAAATCCCCCTGCTGATGCGCATCCTGCGCGAGCGCTTTCAGTTCAAGGAACTGGTGGCCAACGTCCTCACCTTCGACTACATGGGGGCTCTCGGCGCGTCGCTGCTGTTCCCGCTGTTCCTGGTGCCGAAGCTGGGCATGGTCCGCAGCGCTGTGTTGTTCGGACTGGTGAACGCCGGTGTCGCTCTCTGGTCAACGTTCCTGTTCAAGGAGCACCTTCCGTCGCCGCTTATGCAGCGAGCCGTCTGTGCCGTGGTCGTGCTGATCCTGGGTGGTGGCATGGCCGTCGCCGACCGCATCACCGATACCGCCGATGCCGCACTCTATGCCGACGACGTGATCTTCTCGAAGACCACCCCCTACCAGCGCATGGTGCTGACAAAGTGGAAGCAGGATTACCGGCTCTACCTGAACTCGCATCTGCAATTCAGCTCGCGCGATGAGTACCGCTACCACGAGTGCCTGGTCCACCCCGGCCTGGCTTCGATTCCCGGAGCGAAACACGCGCTGGTGTTGGGCGGAGGCGATGGGTTGGCCGTCCGCGAGATGTTAAAGTACCCGGGCCTGGAATCCATCACGCTGGTGGATCTGGATCCCGAGATGACGCGCCAGTTTTCCACTCATCCCCTGCTGGTGCAATTGAATGGCGGCTCGTTCAAGAACCCCAAGGTCCACATTGTGAACGCCGACGCGTTCCCGTGGTTGGAGAAGAATGAGGCGCTCTACGACTTCATCGCAGTCGACTTCCCCGATCCCAATAATTACTCTCTCGGGAAGCTCTACACCACTGCGTTCTACCGCCTGCTGAAGCACCACCTCTCGCAGAATGGCGTGGCGGTGGTGCAGTCCACATCACCGATGTTTGCGCGTCAATCGTTCTGGTGCATCAACGAGACGATGAAACAGGCCGGCTTCAATGTTCACGCCTATCACGTCTACGTGCCGTCCTTCGGCGAATGGGGCTACGTCATCGGGACGCAGGGCGACTGGCGGCCGCCCACGCAACTGCCGTCCGGGTTGAAGTTCCTCACGTTGAAAAACGTGGCAGGCCTGTTCGATTTCCCACCAGACCTCGCGCCCGTGCCGGTGGAGCCCAACCGTTTGAACGATCAGAGCCTGGTGCGCTACTACGATCGCGAGTGGCGCGAAATCGTGCGATGAAGCCGACGCGGCGCGAATTCGGTGCGTCCGCCCTGGTTGGTCTCGCGCCCAAGACCGACCGCAAAACCGAAGGCGGCTTCGTCTTCGAATCGCAGGAACGCGGCCACCTGTTGCGGGATCATGCCCGCATCGCGGCGCCTCGTGAACGGGTGAAGGTGCCCGTGGTCATAGTCGGCGGCGGAATCGCGGGCCTGTCGGCGGCCTGGCGCATGGACAAGCGCGGCTTCCACAACTTCATCCTGCTCGAGATGGAACAACAGGCCGGCGGCAATGCACGTTCCGGCCAGAACGAGATCTCCGCCTATCCCTGGGCTGCTCATTACCTGCCCGTCCCCGACAAGAACGAGACACTGGTCCGCGAACTTGGCGAAGAGATCGGGCTCCTGCAGGATGGGGTCTGGAGTGAACGCTGGCTCTGCCACTCTCCGCAGGAGCGTCTGTTCCTGCACGGCCGCTGGCAGGATAGCATCGAGCCGGCTATCGGGCTGACCAAGGACGATGCGCGCCAGTTCAAACACTTCGAAGAGCGCATCGCCGAGTTCCATGCCTCCGGCGCCTTCCGCATTCCCATGGAAGAGGGACTGGTCAAGTCGACGGATCGCGAGCGCCAGTTGGACCGCGTCACCATGGGCGAATGGATGCGGCGCGAGGGCCTCTACTCGCCCTACCTGAAATGGTTCATCGACTACTCCACGCGCGACGACTATGGGACCCACGCCGAGGAGATCTCCGCCTGGGCCGGACTACACTACTTCGCCGCCCGGGCGCCCGAAGACAAAGGGCCGCTTACCTGGCCCGAGGGCAATGGGTGGATCGTTAAGAAGCTGTTGGCGAAGCTCGGTAAGTATGTCCGCACAGGTTCGATGGTCTACCGCATCCAGCCGTTAGGCCGCCGGTGGGAGATCCTCACCGAAAAGACGCTCTACGAAGCGGACTTCGTGATCTACGCAGCGCCGACGTTCCTGGCGTCGTGGCTGATCGATCCGGCTCCGCCGCGCTGGCCCATCGACTCCGCACCCTGGTTGACCGCGAATCTCACACTCGATCGCTGGCCCGCCAACAAGGGTCTGGAGTATGCCTGGGACAACGTGATCTACAATTCGCCCGCGCTGGGCTATGTCATCGCTACCCACCAGAGTGTGGCGATTCATCAACCCGAGACTGTCTGGACCTTCTACTGGGCACTCGCCGACGGCAACGCAGCCGACCAACGCCGCATCCTGCTAGGCGGTGACTGGAACTGGTGGAAAGAGAAGATTCTGGCCGACCTGGAACGGGCCCATCCCGACATTCGCCAATGCGTAAAGCGTCTCGACATCTTCCGCATCGGACATGCCATGCCACGGCCTCTGCCCGGAACGATCTTCCATCCGGAACGGCAGCGTCGCGCCCACCCCGCCGGATCGCTCGTTTACGCGAATTGCGACTTGAGCGGATTGTCGTTGTTCGAGGAGGCGCAATACCGCGGAGTCAAGGCGGCGGAGCACGTCCTGCGCCTGGTGGGCTAGCCGGCTACCAGACAGCCGGAAGCAGCCGGTCTTTGACGCGGGCCGCGTACTCCGCATAGCCAGGCAGTTCCGCCTGCAAGGTGCGATCTTCCAGTGCGGTGCGTAGCGCCAGGACCGCGGCGGTCAGCACGGCGGGAACCAGCGCGTACCATGAGCCCAGCGCGGCAGGCGTCGCCAGTGTGAAGGCCAGCGCACCGGTATAGCCGGGATGGCGGATCACCCGGTACGGACCCGCATCGACCACCACTTGCCCGCGATCGTCCTGGATGCGCACCGTGGCTGCAAAGAACGGGTTCGAGACCATCGCCCAGGCCGTCAGGAGAATGCCCAACAGGCAGACGGCGAGGGCGGCCACGCTGTAGGAGAGGTCGATCCTCGGCGGCCAGAACCAGCGAGCCTCCAGCGCGGCTGTAATCCACATCGCCAGCGGACCGGCCAACGCCACGATCGGAGCCAGCCACTGGTCCCACGCCTTCGTGCCCTTCTGAAGGCGCGACCGTTCGACCAGCAGGTCCGGATTCACCCGCATCAGGATCACGCCGACAACAATCTGGGCGCCCAGCATCAGGTCCACATACACCCACGCCCGGTACCAGTCGCCCCTGCCCGACACGAATCGCAACACGGAAAACAGGACGAGCGCCATGGCGCAGTACTTTACCAGCGCGCCTCGCAGTGGATTGCTGGTACGAGGAGCCTGCGGCGCCGCCTCGGCATTGCCAGTCATACTTCGGATCTCCCGCCCCACATTGTCTCATGAGGGGTGGATTAAGGCCTGTAACTATTAAAAGAATTGAGCGGGAAGCCCCGCCCGCGCCGGGGGCTCAGGCGCTGAAGCCCCCGTCGATGTTCAGGCTCGCGCCTGTGATGTAGCCGCCCTCGGGCCCTGCCAGCAGCGAAACCAACGCGGCGATTTCGCTTACCTGTCCGAACCGCTGCAGCGCCATCATGGCCTTCAGTCCAGCAGCGTTCGGCCCCCCAGCCGGGTTCAGATCCGTGTCCACTGGTCCAGGCTGCAGGTTGTTCACCGTGATGCCGCGCGGACCGAGATCGCGTGCCAGGCCGCGCGTGAATCCCGAGATCGCCGCCTTGGTCAGCGCGTAGACAGACCCGCCAGTGAATGGCACGAAATCGCCATTGATGCTGCCGATCATGATGATCCGGCCGCCATCCCCCATGTGCCGGACCGCCTCTTTGGTCGCACTGAAGACGCCGCGCACATTCACAGCCAGCAGTCGCTCAAACTGCTCTTCCGGGAATTCGCCAATCGGAGCCATAAATGCCACCCCGGCATTGTTCACCAGGATATCCAGCCGTCCAAACTTCGCGGCAGTGAACGCCACTGCCCCTTTCACCGCTGCCGGGTCGCCGCTATCCGCCTGGATCGCCAGCGCTTGGCCACCGGCCGCTTCGATGGACTTCACCACCTCTTCCGCCTTCTCCGGTGAAGTGGCGTACGTAATGGCGACAGTCGCGCCATCCTGGGCCAATCGCTTTGCGATGGCCGCCCCAATCCCTCGTGAGGCTCCCGTCACGAGGGCGACCTTGCCGGCTAACTGTGACATTGCTGCTCCTTTTCAAAGGGCGGACTGATTGATTCTCATTTAGGATGGGGACTCGGCTACGCTGGATTCCGCAATTTGTACTCTCTAATGAATAATTGAAGCTCGAGAGGTGGCATGCGGCTCGGTCGCACCTGGCAGTACCGCTGAAACGCAGGGCGGATGCTCCGCGTCTGGCTAAGTTACACTTCCTTCGGAGCAATATTGTGCGAATTGGCGTGTGGCCTTCTGTAGTAATTCTGGGATTGGCCGCGGCGCCCTATGCCCAGGCCGCGCTGCCTGAACCGCCCAATCAGCACAAGCCCTGGACTCCTGCCGAGAGCAATCAGATTCCGGAGTACCTGTCCGCTGCAGTCGCGGCCCTGTTTGAGGCCGGCCTGGCCGACCCGAGGGGCGGAGTGTATCGGGAGATTGAAGTACTGAGCGGCAACTGGGAGAACCGCCGCTTGAAGACCCGCGGCTGGGTGTTCCCGGAGGGCTTCGCGGTCTGCTGGAACGGAATGGTCTACCGAACTCTGAGCGTGGGCGAGCCGGGTGACCTCGACGACGACGTCAAGAAGATCATCGCGTCGGATCCCAGGAAGAATGGGGACTTCACCAGGTTCACCAGGAACGAGGAGACTCCACCTGCGGTCGCGTTCTGGTTCGACCTCGAACTCCGAGGATCCATGGTGCCGGCGTCGATAGCCCTGCTCCTGCGGCTCAACCGGCCTGACCTCGCGACGGCCCTCTGGCAGGCCTATCAGGTGCCCGATGTGAGAGGCGGGGTGCGTGGTACGGCCCAGAGCACACCGGAGTGGTTTCGCGCGGCCTCGGTGGAATGGCTCATTACGGCCTTCCACCGCTTGACCGGCCATTTCTCAAATGCAGATGATCTGGATGCCGTCGAAGTCGGAGAGTCCCTGATCGCATGGGGCGACCACGTGCGCGCCGCCCTGCGGAAGGACCGCCCTGATCGGGTTGCGAACCTCACCGTACTTGATTTTCTGCATCCTGCCCCGGTGTTCCTTTCCGACGCGCGGCGCCGTCTCGGCGCGCCGCTAAGATCGCCCTGGCCAAACACCGTAATCGAGAAGAGAGCAGTTCCGGCCCATGACCCAGCCGCCCGTCCGAATAGCCCGTCTCGCCACTCAATCGTCGAGTTGATCGACCGGCTGGAGAGCATCAAGACAGAAAAAATCATGTGGCCCGGCATACTCATTTTCTCCGTCGAGCCAATCTGCCTGGAACTGTCTCAATGGGGCGACGCCGCGGTGGAGCCATTGCTGGATGTCCTGGAGAACGATCGGAGGCTCACCCGCACGCTGGAGTTCGATCGGCCTTGGTCCATCGAGCAGAAGCCTGTTTGGGTGAAGGACGTCGCAAAGGAACTCCTCGGCAATCTCCTCGATTCTCCGGCCTTGATTGCCAGTTCGACCCCTGGAGAATTGCGGCTGTGGTGGGCCGGGAATAGAACGACTGCCCGGCTCGGCCGGCAATTTGAACTCTTGGCCGCTGAGAATAGTCCGCCAGAGACCTGGATAAGTAGCGCGGAGTATCTCACCCGGCGTTCAGACATCATTGTCTCGACGACCGGAGTGTCCCGGCGCGCGATGGGCGGGTGCAATCCGGATCAGCCGGTTCCTCCCATGCTGGGTGAGGACCTGCGTGCTGGCCACGGCGCTGAAGTGACCGGGTTGCTGCACCGGCGCACACTGACATTGGCCGCTGCTCATCGTTCGGATGAGGCGTGCCGCATGGCATTCCTCGCATACTTATGGGAACCTGCCTCCGCCCTTCCGTCGCTTCAGGCAGCAGCCGGCGACAAGTCGTGTCGCGACTACCATCTCGTAACGGCAGCACGATTAGCTCTGCGGGATCTGCCGGCTGCCAGCGAGTGGTCCGAAATGGTCAGAGAACCTGCTTCGAGTCCATTCGCTGGAGGCGAGGCACTACTGCCGCTCTGGTTGTACCCGGATAACCCCGTCCTCGCTCAGGCCGCTGAGTGGCTCGCGTCGAGGTTGCAGCCTTCGACACTCAGCCTCTTTGCGTCCAACGCATCGGTGTTGGCAGTTCCAGCATTCCGCCGGGCTGCGATCCGCCTGCTTTCCGATGCAACAGCATTCGGCGTGGTGACCAGAAGTTTGGACGGGTCTTTGGGATATAGCTGGACGACCGGCGCGGTTGAAGGGGGAGCTGGAGGTGGCGGCTGGCTGGAAGTCGGTCTTGAGGAGACCTTGGGACAGCTGCCACCCGGTAAAAGCCATCCGCTTCGCATAAACGACTTCCTTGCCACGCAGATCTCTTCAGTGGCGGGAACTCCAGGCTTCAGGCTCGACTGGTCTGAGGCTGATAGGAACCGCGCCATTGCGGCCATCGCAAGGTATCTCGATAGCAATGGGAATCGCTTTCGGGCAAGGCCCACCAGATTGGAAGATGTCGCATGCTCGGGCCCAGGCGTCTACCTGGAACCTTGAGCTTCATGCACTCCATCGTTACGGCTGCTTTGCGCGCACTAGCGAAGGTGCCCGCCTTGCCGGACTCAGCGCCTCGACGAATCGTTGGAGCTCCGCGCGACAGGTCTCGAAGTCCACACTGTCCTGCCGCGTCTGACCCACCACGGTGTCCAATGACCTCAGCGCCGCGAGCCGCTCTTCAATCTCCACGTGCTGGAGATCCGTCGCCGTTGCGCCGGCCGCACGCCGCACATACGTTCCGAGCGCCCGTGCGTCAAACCCGGCGGCATCCAGTGCCTTCCAGGCCAGTGCATCGGCTTCCAGTTCCTGCTGCTTCAGCGCCGCGGCATATCCGAGAGGAACACTCCGCCGGCCCTGGCAATCGCTCGTCCAACTTCCAAGCATCATCAGTGGGATCGTGGCCCCGTTCTTTCGTGGATTCGGCACGGGAACCCGGTGCAGCACCTCATGTGCGACTGCATGCGCCACCACCGCCGCGAACTCACTTTCGTTCCGAGCGGCTGCCAGCAGGCGGGCAGGGAAGAACACAAATCCGCCAGGCAGGGTCGCCGGTTCCCGAATCGCTGGACACGCGACAAATTCCGCCACCGTGAACTCGAACGAAGGCGGCGGGCCCGGCATCTGCGCCGCCAGCATCCTGCCCATGCGGTCCACATACCCCCGCACGGCCGAGTTCTCCAGCACGACCGTCTCACTGCGTAGCTGCCGGGCGTACTCCCGGCCCATCGCCGTCTGCCGGGCACGGGCCCTTTCTTCAATGGATCCAGCCGGAGCCTGGGCGAGCAGCACACCGCCGGCTAGCGCCCAAATACTGAGCGGCCCAGGAGCACAACGCGCATTCTACGTTCGCCGGAACTGCTCATCCACCGGAACCCTGTATCCGTTTGCCAACCGGTTCGTCTTATTGGCGAGCGACGCTACGGCCAGCACCTCGCCCAGCATCTCTTCGGTCATACCCTTGGCCCGCGCTCCAGCGGTATGGGAGTAAGTGCAGTATTCGCAGCCATTGGTCGCGCTGACAGCGACATAGATCATCTCCTTCACCAGAGGATCCAGCGCGCCGGGCGCCATCACGGCCTTCACTTCCTCCCACACCTGCCGGAGCGTGGCCGGATGATTCGCCAGGGCCTTCCAGAAATTGTTGACGCGGTCCACCTTGCGAGTGGTCATGATGTCATCAAAGACGGCCCTGACTTCGGCGGACGCATCCGCGTATTCGATCAATGAAACAACGGACATGCCTTCAGTCTAATCGCGCCAGCGCAATTCTCCACGGCCGTCGAGGTCCATGCGGATCTCTTTGACATGATCGCGGTGATTCGTCTCGAGATACATCAGGCCCGAGAGGCCGTTGCCCGTCATACGAGCCACCACGCGGTCGCCTTCCATTCGCACGATACGGCCGTTCAGGGCCAAGCGCCCGCGCCGGTCAGAATCGAACGACACGAAGACATTTCCGCCCCGTGCGATATTCACATCGCAGTTATACACACGGTTCCGTCCGCCACCCGCGTCGGCGAAGTAGCCGTCGCCCCGGCCGCGATACCGCAGGTCGTTGTTCCACGAGAAGTCGTCCCGGTCGTTACGGCGATCGTAGCCGCGATCATTGCCGTCCCAGAATCCGCGGCCCCGGCCCCGGTTGTCATAGTCGCCGCCGCGCCACTCCAGATCAAAGGTGTAGCCTTCCCGGCCGCCCTTGCGGTCGACGATGCGGACAACAGCCGGCCGTCCGCGACCCGGTTGCTGCACCAGGTTGACATCGCCTCTGCCGTCAATGCCCCGGAACCGGAAATCGTACGGATTACTGGGCAGGGGCGCGTTGCATTCCAGCCTGCGCCAATGCGCTGGCGATCCGGAAAGCGTGCGGATCGTGCCCATATCGCCGGAAACAGCGATTTCCGCCGCCTGGTCTACTTCCACTTCAATCGTGCACTTGCCATGATCCCCACCCCCACGGATAGAGGCGCGTCTGGTCTCTTCAAATCGGCCCCAACCCGGTAGGGCCACCACCGCCATTATTGCGGGAGCCAACCACTTTGCCGATTTCATATGAGCCTCCTTACCGGACATCCCGAAAGATGTGTGCGGAAGCGAACGCGTTTCCAAAATCGGTAAGCCGCCGGAAGACACAACGAAAACGGCCCGTCCCAGAATCACCCTGGCTGGGTGACTATGGAACGGGCCGTCTCGTGTCAACGGAAAGACTACAGTCTTAAGCGAACTTCCAACCCTTGCGGAATTTCGGTTTCAAGTACTGGTTCGCTTCGGGGTGGCTCGTGATACGGCCTTTGTTGGCGTCCCACTCCAGCTTGCCTTCCACGCGCATGGCGATGGTGCCCAGCAGCATCCATTCCACGAACGGGCCGGCGACGCTGAAGTTGGAGCACGCTGGAGCCCCGCCCTTGCAGGCGCGCAGCCAGTCGCGATAGTGGCCGGGCGACCGCGTCAGCAGCGGAGGCGGCATCGTGTAGTCCTTCATCTTCGCATCGGGCAACAGCCGCGTACGCTCGCCGTAGCAGCCAGTGGTGACAATGCCCTTCTCGCCGATAAACACGCTGCCGTTGATGTCCTTGTCCCCCAGCAATTCGCCTTCGGGCACGCCCGGAATCTTAGGCTGCTCCTTCAGGCTGTCGTACCAGAACAACTTCAGGGCCGGCATCGTGCCGCGGGCCGGGAAGTCAAAGCGGATGACGGCCTGGTGCGGGAACGTGTACTGGTTCGCGCCTTCCTTCTTGATGCACTCGACGCTGGTGGGCGCAGTCAGCAACAGAGCCATGTTCGGAGTGCCCAGGATGTGGCAGGCCATGTCGCCGATAGCGCCGCAGCCGAAGTCCGGGAATGCGCGCCAGTTGTGCGGGACATACGCGGGGCTGTAGGGCCGGGGCTCGGCATCCGCCAGCCAGGCATCCCAATCGAGCGTGGAGGGAACCGCCTCTTCCTTCGGCGCCACCTCCGGACCCTGCGGCCAGTAGTGGCCCGGCCGGTCGGTGAACGCGTGAACTTCCGTCACGCCGCCGATGTCGCCGTTCCAGATGATCTCCGCGCACTGCCGCGCGCCCAGGTTGGAGTACCCCTGGTTACCCATCTGCGTCGCGACGCCATACTTCGCCGCCGCCGCCGTCACCTGCTGCGCTTCCCATACCGTGCGCACCAGCGGCTTCTGGCAGTACACATGCTTGCCCCGCGTCATCGCCCACATCGACGCGCTGGCATGCACGTGGTCCGGGCACGACACCAGGACCGCATCGATGTTCTTCTCTTCCTTGTCGAACATGCGCCGGAAATCTTTGTACTTCGGCACGTTCGGATACTGCTGGAAGGTCTGCGCGGCACGTTTGTCGTCGGGATCGGCAAAGGCCACGATGTTCTCGGTATTGCAGCCTGCAATGTCGCTGCGGCCCTTGCCGCCCGCGCCGATCGCGGCAATGTTCAACTTCTCGTTGGGAGACTTGAAACCAGCCCTCGACAGGGAGGCAGTGCTGCCGAAGCCAGCGGCGGGCACGGCGCCAGCGAGTAGGGATCCATAGAAGAAATGACGTCTTGAGAATTCGCGCTCGGACATTTTGTTACTCCTGGGAACAATTAGATCTATGCTATCTCAGGTCACTCGGCCATGGTAGTCCCGCGCCGTGCAAACTTCTATGGGGATGGGCCGCGCCAGCCTTGCCGGCTCTCGCGGCCCGGGGATCATCGTCTACGCAACCGGGCACCCAGGATCAATACCAGGCCCGATGCCAGCAACACCAGCGACCCAGGCTCGGGGATTGCAAAGAACCCCCCGGTGGAGTAGTAGTTGGGGTCGTTGAACGGGTTGGTCGTGTCCAGGTGCAGATGGTACAACCCTCCGCCCAGAAAGGCGTCCGCCACCAGAAAGACACTCGAATTGTGCGGATTGGGGTTCGTCAGCACATAGTTGCCCTGCCCCAGCTCCAGGCGATAGAGGTTCGGGCCGTCCTGCACCGCCAGATCCACACCCGCGGTGTAAATGAACGTCATGGCCGCATCACTGAACCCGTTGCCGCCTTCCGGCACGAAATCACCCGCTGTCGTAATGTAGCCCCATTGCGCGTTTGGACTGGAACTGAAGAATGTCGCCGAGGCGTTCAGGTAGGTGTCGTCCGGCTTCCACAGGAATCCGTTCGGATCGCCCACATAAACGCCGAGGTCGGCGAACATGGAACCGCCCTTCTGCTCCGCACTGGCCAGCCCCAGGGACTTCTTCAACGTCTCAATGTCGCTGGGGGTGAACTCTCGGCTGTCCGCCTTGCGCTGTGCCGTCGTGATCTTGCCGCCGTCGGTCATCTTGCTGGGCGGACTGTCTTCGTTGTGCTTCAACCCTAACTTGTGCCCCGCCTCATGAGCCGCGCTTTCACCGATCGACGTTGCCAGTTCGTCCCCCGTGAATCCGTCAGCGGTGAATTCCCCCTCGTGCACGACCCCAGGCTTTCCTTCCACCCCGGCGTCGCCATACTCCTTGCCCTGATTCACTCCCGGCGCCTTGCCGCCGTTGATAATAATGTCGAGATCTCCGCCGGACCCCTCCTCCACTTTGACCTTGCCCGCGCCCAGCGCGGTGTCATACTCCTCCTGAATCTTCTTGATGACAATCGCCTTCTGGGCGGCAGTGAGGGCGCTCTTGGTAGCGGTTCCCTCCACCTTATCGCTCTCGGTGAACTTGTCTGTAGAGTCAAAATTGACTTTGATTTTTTTCTGCGCACTGGCGACCGTTGCCGTTATCAGCAACAGACCCAAAACGCAGAGTGGACGGATACGAGCAAACGCGAGCATAGGCACCCCCTTTGAGAGCGATCGCGCTGTTCGAACCTGGATACAGGCCGCGTGATGCGGCCAGGTGACATACCCCAACCGTGATTGTCCGTGGGTTGCTCCTCACAGTCCACGAATCATGATTGCGGTGTACGGATTTTGGAGCGAGTATACACCGGCCACGCCGTTTTTCAACTTCTCCTCGAAAATTAATGTTTAGCAGCAGCGCGCCATAAGCCTGAATTGGTTAGGCCGTCCGTCGCTCCGGACACGGTTCAATGTTGCCTCTATGATTTTATAAAGATAAAGGGACCTGAAATACTATGTGCAAAAGACCGGCAGAAGACTATAGTGGGAATGCCGCGGCCGGGAGCCGCAATGCTCCCGGCTACCTGGAGGAGGTTTCTGATGTTGCCCGCAATTTGCTCATACACATGCAGGCCCTCACCGGCCGCCCCGGCCCTGTGGCTGGCCGCCCTGATCCTTGCCGGCTGGATGCCGACCGCCGCCGGGCAATCGCCCATGAACTGTACCCTCGGGGCTGGAACTCCTGTAACCGTGCGGTCCGACGAACTCGCCGCGAAGACAGCCGACATGGTTCTCGTCTGCACGGGGGGCACTCCTACCACCGCGACCCAACCTGTACCCACCGCCAATTTCCAGGTGTTCCTGAATACCAACATCACTTCGCGCACCATCGGTACGCTGGCTGAGGCTTTGCTTCTCATCGATGAACCGGCTCCTGCGTCCCAAGCCGTCTGCATCACCGCTCAGAGTACCTGCGGCTGGACCGGAGGCGGCGCCCACACACCAAACGTGTTTCAGGGCACTGTCGTCGGCAGCAACAGTATTGCCTTCATGAGCGTGCCTGTCGACCCACCCACCCTCGGCGGCCAGCGCGTGTTCAGGATCTCGAACCTTCGCGCAAATCCCGCTCAGATGGGCGTTCCCGGTCCTATCCCGACTGAGATTCAGGCCTACCTCAGTATTTCGGGCACCTCCTCCATCACCTTGTCCAACTCAATAACGACGGTCGCCTATATCCAGAATTCGCTGAACCCGGCAGTGAGGAACTCCTCGAATGACGCCCAGGTGAACGCCACCACCGGCGTCGAGTTCCAGAAATGCGCTGCCGCTGTCCAGCAGCGCTTCTCCACTCTCCGGTTTCAGGAACTGCTTCCCAGCGCATTTCTGCCCAGGTCATCGGCCCCCTTCGTAAACGCCGACACTTCCCCCAGCCCGCTGCCGCAGAGCGTACCCGGGCTCCCCTATGCCTCCGAGACCGGCTTCTACAACCCGCTATTCCCGGCCACCAACGGCCTGAACATCGTCGGGCTGGCCGACAGCGGGACCAGATTGCAGGCGTCCTTCACGAACATGCCGGCCGGCGTTACGCTCTATGCCAGTACCGTTCCTGTCACCTTCCTTCATGGCATTCCCACCGCGAACAGCGGCAGCCAGTTGCGCGCCAGGATGATCAGTGCGGCCCAGGGCCCCTTCGCCGCCACGACGCCCACCACGACTCTGGAAGGAATCCCGGCCGCCGCTATTCCCTTCTCCGGTGGAGCGGCTTCGGTGGTGTGGGAAGTGCTGCAGGCGGATGTGTCCACTATCTCCAGCAGCGACTTCCTCCTTTGGATCTCCTACCCCGCCAACACAGTGGGGCTCGGCACCGCCAGTGTCTCCCTGCACTTCGCGCCCGTCTCGACAATATCTACAGCCAGTTCCAGCGCACCTCTGCCCCGCTTCCAGGCGAACCCCACTGCAGTGCCGCTGCTCACCGTCGGCACGTCGTGCGCAGGCTCACCCTACACCGTCGACACACAACCGGCGGGCCTGCAGTTCACCGCGGACGGCACCACCTACACTGCGCCGAAATCGTTCAACTGGACTCCGGGCTCCTCCCACACGATCGCTGTGGCTTCACCCCAATCGGCCGGCGCCACCCGTTATGTCTTCACTTCGTGGAGCGACGGCGGATCGGCCTCTCATTCCGTCACAGTGCCGGCCACCGCACAAACCTACACCGCCAGCTTCAAGACCCAACACCAATTGACGCGAACCTCCGTGCCAGCCGGCGGCGGCCTCCTGACGGCCATGCCCGCTTCTGCGGATGGCTTCTATGACGCGGGCACCAGTGTGACCCTCACTGCCTTGCCCAGCACCGGGTTCAGCTTCGTAAACTTCACTGGCTCTCTCACCGGGACCGCGAATCCGGGTTCCGTCACCATGTCCGCCCCACGCAGCGTGGTAGCAAACTTCAGCGTCAACACCACCACCGTAGGGGTGACACCCTCCAACGGCAAAGGCACCCAGCAACTCTTCCAAGCTCAGTACTCGCACAGCAAGGGATACCAACGGATTCGCTGGGTCCAGTTGCTGCTGGCCACAGATCCAAATGGCGGCGGACAGCCTTTCTGCTTCCTCCACTACGACGTCCAGGGCAATGGCCTGTGGCTCTACTCCGATCAGGCCGGCTTCTTCCAGGGACCCATCCACCCCGGCGTGGCCTCCAATACACTGCAGTCCTCTAATTGCGCCCTGAACACTGCCGCCTCCAGCGCCGCCGGCAGCGGCTCTATCCTGGAAGTCGACTTTACTGTCTTCTTCAAAGCGGCCGGCGCTCGCAACATCTATATGCGAGCCCTCGACATCGACGAATTCGATACCGGCTGGAGTCAGTTGGGCACCTGGACACAGATGGCCTCCGCTCAGCCGGTCTTGTCCGTCTCGCCCGCCGCCGGCAGCGGCGCTGCCCCCACGTTTACCTTGAACTTCGCCGACCCGCCCGGGTTCACGGGTTACCCCTTCGGCTGGGTTGAGTTCCTCGTCGCAGCCGATCCGACGGGCGGTGGACAACCGTTCTGTTTCGTCCACTACGATCGGGCTGGGAATGGCCTGTGGATGTACTCCTCCGACGTCGGGTACTTTGTCGGACCGGTGGCGCCGGGCGTGATCTCCAGCGCGCTCAGCAGTTCGGCCTGTGCGGTAAAGACGGGCCTGGTCACCAGGCAGAACTTCAAGGGAGACTTCATTCTCACCGTTCCCCTCACCTTGAAGGCCCCGATGACGGGCCAGAGGAACACCTATTTGCGGATGTTCGACGCCTTGTCCCGCGACACCGACTGGCAGCTAAAAGGGACATGGACCAAGCCATAGCCCGATCTCCAATCGCATACCGGTGAACGGATCCGTGGCTCGGGTTTGCACCCCGCGGCCCCGTGCCGCATAGTTGCCTGCTTGCTGCCTCGCACAGCCGCACGATATGATCACGGTGGATTTATTTTCGGAGGTATAGCTCTGAAACGCCGAATATTTATCGCCGCTGCAGCCGCGGCAACCGCCGCCTGCTCGCGCGTGCCGCTGGTCCCTTCGTCCCTCCGCGTCTTATCCCCGGAACAGGCCGTCGTGCTGGAAGCCTGGGTGGACGCTCTCATTCCTGCCGATCAGGACCCTGGGGCGCGCGATGCCCGTGTAGTGCTCTACATCGACCGCCAGCTCGCCCGCAAGTTCAAACGCCAGCAGCCGGCTTATCGCGAGGCACTTTCCGCGGTCGATCGCCTGGCGGAGGGCCAATTCGCCCAAATTCCCCTCGCGGAACGTTCTGAATTTCTCGCAGCCATGGAACGCGGAGAAGCGCCGCAAGGCCTGTTTCCCGATGGCGGCAAGGCAGCCTTCGAAATGGTGCTGGCCCACACGCTGCAAGGCTTCTATGGCAGCCCGCGCCACGGCGGCAACAAGGATTACGCCTCCTGGAAGATGATCGGCGTCGCACCCCTCCCCGTCCGCGGCCGGCAGCAGTACGAGGTGCAATCGTGAGCATCCTGCCGCGCGTCAAAGCCGTTGTCATCGGCGCCGGCGCCGGCGGCCCCATTGCCGCCAAGGAATTGACCCAGGCCGGCTGGCCCGTCGTCTTGCTCGAACGTGGGCAATGGTATACCGGTTACGACTGCCGCAAAGACGACCTCCGCAATCAGCGCAATTCCACCCTCGGCCATCCCTTTGGACCCGATGACGACGGCAATCCGCGCGTCGTCGTGAACGCCAAAGGCCAGCAGCGCCTCGCGGAGCCTTCCGGTCCCGGCTACTCCAACAACGCGGCCTGCGTCGGCGGCGGCACTCTCTCCTACGGCGCCATGGCCTGGCGCTTCCACCCCAACGATTTCCAGATGAAGACCGTCTATGGCGCCAAAATCCCGCGCGCCGTCGAAGGTTCCACCCTGGCAGACTGGCCCATCACCTACGACGAGCTCGAGCCCTTCTACGAAAAGGCCGAATGGGAGATCGGCGTCTCCGGCGACGTCTCCACCGACCCGTTCCATGGGCCCCGCAACAAGCCGCTGCCCATGCCGCCGCTGCCGCCCACCCGCGAGCACCTCATCCTCGAAAAAGGCGCCAAGGCGCTGGGCCTGCATCCCTTCCACATCCCCATGCTGCGGAACTCCGTGCCCTACAACGGCCGCCCCGCCTGCATGCGCTGCCGCTGGTGCGTCGGCTTCGCCTGCGAAGTGGATGCCAAGTGCGGCACCCAGAACACCGTATTGCCCACCGCGCTCAAGACCGGACTGCTCGAACTGCGCCTGCAATGCATGGTCAAGGAGATCCTCGTCGACGAGCACGGCAAGGCCACCGGTGTCGCCTACTTCGACCGCGAAGGCCAGTTGTGGGAACAGCCCGCTGACCAGGTCATCGTCGCCGGCTCCGCCATCGAATCCGCGCGCCTGCTGCTCAACAGCAAGTCCCGCCTCTTCCCCAACGGCCTCGGCAATCGCCACGACTGGGTGGGCCGCAACCTCCAAGGCCACACCTATACCGGAGCCTTCGGCCTCTTCGACGAGGATACCTATGACGACGTGGGCCCCGGAGCCGGCATCGCCATCTGTGATTACAACCACGGCAACCCCGATCTCGCCGGCGGAGCCATGCTCGCCAATGAGTTCATTCGCCTCCCCTACCAGTTCGTCACCGGACTCCGCGCGCCCGGCATCCCTCGCTGGGGTCTCGCCCATAAGGAATTCGTCCGCCGCTTCTACCGCCGCTCCATCGCCGTCCAGGGACCCACGCAGGAGATGCCGTTCTTCGACTCGCGCGTCTCCGTCGATCCCCAGGTCCGTGACAAGTTCGGGATTCCCGTCGCCCGGCTCAGCGGCAACAAGCACCCCCACACCATCGAGATCGGAGACGCCATGACGGCCAAAGCCGAGGCTTGGCTCAAGGCCTCCGGCGCCATTCAGACCTGGCCCAAGAAGGCAGGGCAGGGCACCAGCGGCGGCCAGCACCAGGCCGGCACCTGCCGCATGGGCAACGACCCCCGCACTTCCGTCGTCGATCGCTGGTGCCGCATCCACGAAGTGGAAAACGTCCACGTCGTCGACGGTTCCGTCCACGTCACCAATGGCGGCTTCAACCCCGTCCTCACCATCATGGCGAACGCCTATCGCGTGGCCGGTCATCTCGTGGGCGGTGCGCGGTGAAGATCGCCCTTGTCGTCGCACTCCTCGCGGCCGCCCTCATCCTCATTGTGCCGGCCGCCAGCTTCGTCTATGAATCAGGAGGCCCTGCCGCCTGCGCCCGCTGTCACGAAATGGGCACCCCTGTCGGGCAGTGGATGGGCTCCACCCACCGCAAAGTGCCCTGCGCCGATTGCCACGGCGACGCCATGACCGCCGATCCAAGCTTCCACATCACCAACGCCCGCCGCGTCCTCGAACACGCCCAGGGCCAAGCGCCGGACCGCGCTCATCTGCGCCCCGTCGACATCTTCAACATGCTGCCCCGCTGCCAGCGCTGCCATCAGCAGGAGTTTGCCGCCTGGGCCAACGGCCCGCACGCTACCCCGTACAAACGCATCTTCCTCGACCAGAAGCACAACAGCACCCGCCACCTCATGGACGACTGCCTGCGTTGTCATGGCGCCCACCTGGACGGCGGCGTACGCGATCTCGTTCAGCCCATGAACCGCAAAGGCCCCTGGACCCTGCTGCGTTCTGAACTCTCTGACAGCCCGGCCATCCCCTGCCTCAGCTGCCACGCCCTGCATAGCGCCGGCATGCCCCTGGAAAACCGCCGTCTGGAATCGCGTACCGTCGGAAACCGGCAGGAGCGCTTCCGCCCCTCCCTGGCCTTCTACGACCGCCGCGAACAGGCGTCCGTTCCTGCCGCCATGCTGCCCGTCCCCGCGGTGTTGGACGGCGACCGCCCGGTCAAAATGAGCCCGGACCCACGCGGAGCGCTCTGCTACCAGTGCCACGCCCCGCTCTCCACCATGCAGGTGCGCTCCGGCGACGACCGCACCCCCATCGGCGTACACGAAGGTTTGTCATGCCTCGCCTGCCACGACAAGCACCGCCAGACCACGCATGCCAGTTGCTCCACCTGCCACCCGCGTCTCTCCAATTGCGGACTCGACGTCGAAAAGATGGACACAACCTTCGCCAAGACTGGCAGCGCACACAATGTTCATTTCGTGAAGTGTCAGGATTGCCACCCGAAAGGCGTACCTCCGAAAAGGGCTGCCGCGAAGCTTCCCTAGGGCGGCCGTTACTCCTTCCATGGATAGGACTTCACGAAGAAAAGTACTCCAAATCTCTACCCGGATGATGCGGTTGCCTTTCATCTCGGATACGATTGTGGTTTGAAGCGAGTATTGCTCATCGCGGTGTTGGTGCTGGCAGGGGGAGGCGTCTCGGATCTCATGCTCGGGCAAAGCCCGAGTCCTGCGCCTCAGGGCACCAATTACGACCCGCCCATCGTCGCCCGGCCCAAGGAGCCGGCCCCGCCGCCTCCGCCGCCTGAAGAACCAGTATTCGGCTTCCAGGAAATCGACCTCGACAAATCAGATACCTGGGTCAAGATGGCCCTGCTGATGGGCTCCATCGTCCTCGCCCTGCGCGCCTTCCGCCAGATGAAAGGCGACTAGCGCGGTCCACCCGGATCACCCGGAAGATACAAAAAGGGCCGCCCCGTTTGAGGGCGGCCCTTTTGCTTGCGGGTTTGGTGTTGCTTAGAACGGATACAACGAGATGGCTTCGCCGGACGAAGGTCCGCCAGCGCCCACCGTGGCGACATCGCCTTCCGGGTTGATCACCCGGCAGAAGATGCCCGTCTCGCCGAGATAGACTTCATACTCGGCCGGACGCAGCAGCGACCCTTGGATCAGGGCCTCCGACAGCGGATCCTCGATGTACTTCTGCAGTGCCCTGCGCAGCGGCCGCGCGCCGTAGCTGCGGTCCGTGCAGGTCTTTTCCAGAATGTACTTTGCGGCATCCGGCGCCAGCTTCAGCTTGATCTGCTTCGCCACCAGGTTGATGTTGATCTGGGCCACCATCAGGTCGATGATCTGGACCAGATCCTCTTCCGCCAGCGAGGTGAACAGAATCACCTCATCCAGGCGGTTCAGGAATTCAGGATTGAAGGCGCGCTTCACTTCCGCCTGAACCATGTCCTCGATCTTGGACGGCACGCCAGAGGCCGTCTGCGCCGCGAAGCCCAGTTGCCCCTTTTTGTCGAGGAACCGCGCCCCCAGGTTCGAGGTCATGATGATGATCGTATTTTTGAAGTCCACCTGGTTGCCGATCCCATCGGTCAACTGGCCGTCTTCAAAAACCTGCAGCAGGATGTTGTAGATGTCCGGATGAGCCTTCTCGATTTCATCCAGCAGGATGATCGAGTAAGGATTCCGCTTCACCCGCTCGGTGAGCTGCCCGCCCTCCTCATAGCCGACATAGCCGGGAGGCGAACCAATCAGCTTCGACACTGAATGCTTTTCCATGAACTCCGACATGTCGAAGCGGATCAGCGATTTCTCACTGCCGAACAGGAACTCGGCCAAGGCCCGCGCAGCTTCGGTCTTGCCGACGCCTGTGGGGCCCAGGAACAGGAAGCAGCCCGACGGCCGCTTGGGTGACTTCAAACCCGCACGGGAACGCCGGATGGCGCGCGCCAGGGCGCTGATCGCCTTCTCCTGGCTGATCACCCTCTTGTGCAGCTCTTCCTCGATCCGGATGAGCTTGCTGACTTCTTCTTCCTTGATCGCCGTCATCGGCACGCCGGTCCACTTGGCGACGACTTCTTCAATGTCGTCCTTCGTGACCACGCCCGTCGACGTATCGTCCAGGTTGTACTTCTCGCGCAGCAGCCGCAGGTTTTCGCGTTCCTTGCGCTCTTCATCGCTATAGAACCGCGCCTTCTCGAACTCGTGGTTCGCGATGGCCGTCTCCATGCGATGGACAATGAACTTCACCCGCTTCTGGATGTCGCTGATGTCCGGCGGCAACGTGGTCTGCCGCAGCTTCACCCGCGCCCCAGCCTCGTCGATCAGGTCGATCGCCTTGTCGGGCAGGAACCGGTCGGGGATAAACCGGCTGGAGGCGAACACCGAGGTTTCAATCGCATCGTCCGTATAGGCGACAGCGTGGAACTTCTCGTAGCGTTCCTTGATGCCGAACAGAATCCGGCAGGCGTCCGCTTCACTCGGAGGCGGCACCTTCACCGCCTGGAAACGGCGTTCCAGCGAGCGGTCTTTCTCAATCGACTTGCGATATTCCGCCGGCGTCGTGGCGCCGAT
This sequence comes from Paludibaculum fermentans, assembly GCF_051172195.1. GTDB lineage: Bacteria > Acidobacteriota > Terriglobia > Bryobacterales > Bryobacteraceae > Paludibaculum > Paludibaculum fermentans_A. The sequence continues at coordinate 288,391 of NZ_JBPJAQ010000004.1, read as the reverse complement.
GCACTGAATCTCGCCCCGCGAAAGCGCGGGCTTCAGGATGTTGGCGGCGTCCAGCGACCCTTCGGCCGAACCGGCGCCCACCAGCGTATGCAACTCGTCGATGAAGATGATGGCGTTCTGGTTCTCCATCAACTCCTTCATGATCGTTTTGAGCCGCTCTTCAAACTGGCCGCGATACTTCGTGCCGGCCACGATCAGCGACAGGTCCAGCGCCAGGATGCGTTTGTCCGCCAGAAAGCTGGGGACATCGCCTTCGCTGATCTTCTGCGCCAACCCTTCCACGATGGCCGTCTTGCCCACGCCAGGCTCGCCAATCAATACCGGATTGTTCTTCGTGCGGCGGCAAAGAATCTGGATCACACGCTCCAGTTCATAGTCGCGGCCGATCAGTGGATCCAATGCACTGTCGGAAGCCGATTGCGTCAGGTCGCGGCTGAATTCGCTCAGCAGCGAAGACTCCTTCGGTCGCGATGCGGTGGTCTTCTCGGAACTCGCCCGCGCGATCTCATCGCGCACCTGGTTGAGCCGCAGGCCACGCTCGTGGAGGATTTCGGCCGCGAAGCACTTCTCCTCCCGCAACAACCCCAGTAGAAGATGCTCCGTGCCGATATGCTTGTGCCCCAGGCGCTCGGCCTCTTCTGCCGCATACGCCAGGACGTGTTTGCATTCAGTGCTCAGCGGAAGGTCGACCGACGTCGATACCTTCTCCCGGACAGTCGTCTGCGCCTCGATCTGCTTGCGGATCGACTCGATGTTCGCCTGCGACCGCAAAAAGCGGTTCGCCAGCGGCTTGTCTTCCCGCAGCAGCCCGAGCAGCAGATGTTCCGTCTCAATGTACGGGCTGCCGAACTGGCTGGCCTCATAGCGCGCGAAGAAGATTACTCTCCGCGCCTTTTCTGTATAGCGTTCAAACATAGGTTTGCGCCTCTCGTGGAGCCCGGGACTCGGACGGAGATGCCCCTGGCTTCCCAGCACCGGCGCGACCAGAGCCGATGCATCATTCCGGCGCGCCGGTCTGCAGCGCGCCCTGTCCTAATTCTAAGATGCCGGAGGGGTCCCCTGCGCACCCAGATTCCGTATTTTCCCTCCCCGGAGTTCCAGAACCTTGCTTGCCCGCTCCGCATACGCCGGATTGTGAGTTACATAAAGAGTCGTTAATCTGCGCCTCTCGTGTACCTCCTCGATCAATTCCATGATCATCTTACCCGTCCGCTCGTCCAGGTTGCCCGTCGGTTCATCGGCCAAAAGCAGCCTCGGACCCGCCACCAGCGCCCGCGCCAAAACTACTCTCTGCTGCTCTCCGCCCGAGAGCTCGCCAGCCAGGTGATGGCCCCGCGCCGCCAGTCCCACCTCGCCCAACAGCCCCTGCGCCTGCTCCGCCGCACCCTTCCGCTCGCCCCTAATCAACAGCGGCATCATCACGTTTTCCAGCGCCGTGAACTCCGGCAGCAGCGTATTCATCTGCCATACGAACCCAATTGCCCGGTTCCGCAGGTTCGCCAGCCCGCCTTCATCCAGGCCTTCCGTAGCCTGCCCACCCACCAGGATGGTGCCCTCGCTGGGCGCGTCCAACAGCCCTAACAGGTGCAGCAGCGTGGACTTACCCGTCCCGCTCTCGCCCGTCAGCGCCACCCGCTCGCCCACCTCCAGCCGCAAATCCAGTCCCGCGAACACCGTCAGTTCCGCCGGACCGCTGTGGTACCGCTTGCCCAGCCCGCGCGCCTCCAAAGGCGGCGGGTTCTCACCGTGCTTTGCCATTTGTCACTTTAAATTCTATCGGATAGCCGTGCTAGGCGGCCATTTTCCGCTTGCGCAGCTCATCCAGCACCACCGCCAGGATGATCACCGCCCCGATAATCGCCTGTTGCAGGTAGGGCGAGATCCCCAGCAGGTCGCTGCCGTTCGACAACAGTCCCATGATATAGGCGCCGATCAGCGTGCCGACCACTGACCCCTCGCCACCCCTCAGCGAGCCGCCGCCAATCACCACCGCCGCAATCGCCTGCAGCTCATAGCCTTGCCCCGCCGTCGGCTGCCCTGTCATCAGCCGCGAAGTCTCGATCATGCCCGCCAGGCCCGTCAGCAGCCCGCCCGCCGCATAAATGGCCGTCACATGGAAGGCAACCGGGATCCCGGCGTAAAACGCAGCATCCGGATTCGACCCGATCGCGAATCCATACCGGCCCATCCGCGTGTGCTCCAGCAGCACGTGTACGCCGGCCGCGCACCCGAACAGCACATACAACACAAATGGAATGTGCAGGATCGCTCCCTCACCCAGGAACGCAAACTCTTTCGGCATATTCTGGATGGGCAGGCCGCCCGAGATGATCAGGCCCAACCCCCGGTAGATCCCCAGCGTGCCCAGCGTGACAATGAACGGGTTGATCTTCAGTTTGGTCACCAGCAGGCCGTTCACCGTGCCGCAGGCCAGCCCCGCCAGCACCCCCACCGCGATCCCCACCAGGATCGGCAGGCCCTGCGCCATCGTCATCGCGCCCAGCAGCCCGCACAGGGCCATAATCGAACCCACGCTGAGATCAATGCCGCCCGCGACAATGATCATCGTCATCCCCAGCGCCATGATGTTGATCACCGCGGTCTGGCGGATCACCGCTGCCAGATTCACAGCCGTCAGGAAATGCGGAGTCGCCGCCGACAGCCCGGCAAACAGCAGAATCAGCGAAATGAACGGCAACAAGCGTTGGATCATGCAACACGCTCCGGCTCGCCGCCACCCAGCGCGGCATGGCGCAGAATCTCCTCCTGGGTCGTCTGGCCGGGCAGTTCGGCTGCGATCCGGCCCTGCCGCATCACCAGGATGCGGTCCGCCACCTGCAACAGCTCCGGCAGCTCCGAGCTCACCATCAGCACCGCCGCTCCGCCGCGCGCCAGTTCGTCGATCAGCCGGAAGACCTCGATCTTGGCCCCGATGTCGATGCCGCGCGTCGGCTCGTCAAAGAGAATGATGTTCGCGCCCCGCGTCATCCAGCGCGCAATTACGACTTTCTGCTGGTTGCCGCCGCTCAGTTTGCCTGCCGGCTGGCTGGAGGCTGCGGACTTCAGATTCAACCGGGCCGACTGCCCATCCACGAGAGCCTGCGCCCGCGCCCGATTCAGGAACCCGAATGTCGATACCCGCTCCAGCGAAGCCATCAGCATGTTCTGCGCCACCGGCAACCCTACCGCTAAGCCGTACTTCTGGCGATCCTCCGGAATCAGGGCCATGCCCGCCCGCACGGCATCGCGCGGCGAGCGGATCCGCACCACCTGCCCCTGCACACTCACTGTCCCGGCATCGAGGGGATCTACGCCAAAGATCGCCCGGCACAGTTCCGTCCGGCCTGCGCCGATCAACCCAGCCAAGCCCACCACCTCACCGGCCCGCACCTGCAGCGAAACGTCGTACAGCACCCCGCGCCGCGACAGGCCCTCCACCCGCAGCATCTCCCGGCCCGCGGCCACCGGCTGCCGCTGATACACCGCCTCCAGCGGCCGCCCCACCATGTGCCGGATCAGCTCCGCCGTGGTCGTCTCCTGCATCTCGCCCGTGAACACGGTCGCCCCGTCCCGCAGCACGGTGACGCGATCGCCCAACTCCCTCAACTCATCCATGCGGTGCGTGATGTAGATGATGCTGGTGCCGCGGGCGCGCAGCCCGCGCACAATGCGGAATACTTCCTTCGACTCCGAGTTCGGCAGCGACGATGTCGGCTCATCGAAAATCAGCAGCGAGGACCCGTGCGCGATGGCCCGCAGGATCTCCACCAGTTGCCGGCCCGCCGGGCTCAACCGCTGCACCAGCCACTCGGCCTGCAGCGGAAAGTGATGCTCCTCGATCAGCCGCCGCGCATCCTCCAGCGCCTTCCGCCGGTGGATCAAGCCGAACGCCGCCGGCCGTTCCCGGCCCAGGTAGATGTTTTCGGCGACCGTCAGGTGCGGCGCCAGCAGGCACTCCTGATGAACCATCGCCACCCCGGCCCGCTGCGACTCCGCCGGACTCGCAAAGTCCACCAGCCGGCCCTGCCACTCCAGCGTCCCGGCATCCGGCCGTTGCATGCCGGCCAGAATCTTCATCAGCGTGGATTTGCCCGCGCCGTTCTCCCCCAGCAGCAGATGCACTTCGCCGCGCCGCACCTCGAGGTGCCCGTCCCTCAGGGCCACGACGCCCCCAAACCTCTTTTGCATCCCTCTGACCTGGAGAACCATCTCGGTAGTGCCGCTCACGCGAACTACACAGCTTATCAGCCATGCCCGAATTCGTTCACACGTCCCTCATCCAAACCTCCGTCGAACGGCTCTTCGCCTTTCACGAGGCGCCCGATGCCCTGCAGCGCCTCATGCCGCCCTGGCCGCCGGCCGAGGTGGTTTCGCGCGAAGGGGGACTCTCCGTCGGCGCGCGCGTCGAACTGCGAATGAAACTGGGGCCGTTCCGTCTCCGCTGGGTGGCGCGCCATGTAGAGTACGTGCGCAACCACCTCTTCGCGGACATACAGGAGCAGGGGCCGTTCCGCCGCTGGAGCCATCGCCACGAGTTTTCTCAGGAAGGTTCCGCCGCCCGCCTCACCGACCGCGTGGAATTCTCCCTGCCCGGGGGCCGCCTGGCGGATCTCATCGGAGCCGCCCTCGCCCGCCAGCAACTCCGCCGCCTCTTCACTTACCGCCACGCGGTCACGAAACAGGCGTGTGAAGAGTAAGGCTTACTCTCCAGGCTCGTCATCGAACGAATCGGCCGCGTTCTCAAACTTCGTGTAGTTGTGCAGGAACACCAGCGGCACCTTGCCTGTCGGGCCGTTACGTTGCTTGGCCAGGATCAGCTCCGCTACGCCGCGCAGGTCTTCGCGGTCTTTCTGGTAGACTTCCGGCCGGAAAATGAACGCCACCATGTCCGCGTCCTGCTCAATCGAACCCGATTCACGCAGGTCGGCCAGCTGCGGGCGGTGATCGCCGATGCGCTGTTCCGGAGCGCGGCTCAACTGCGACAGCACCAGGAACGGCACTTCCAGGTCCTTCGACATCAGCTTCATGCCGCGCGACAATGCGCCCACTTCCTGCACACGGTTTGAGTTGCGGCCCAGCGACGGAGCCGGCATCAGCTGCAGGTAGTCCACCACCACCAGGCCCAGGTCATTTGACGCCCGCAGCTTGCGCAGCTTGGCGTTGATGTCCATCAGCGTGGTGCTCGACGTATCGTCGATGAAGATCGGCGCTTCGTAAAGATCAGCCGCCGCCATGCCCAGCCGGGCGCGCTCTTCACGATCGAGATAGCCCGACCGGAACCGCTGCTGGTCCACCCGGCCCAGCGAACAGATGAGTCGGGTCAGCAGCGACTGCTTCGACATTTCCATCGAGAAGACGGCCACCGCCTTCGGATTCTTCTTGTTCGTGGCCACGTGCAGCGCCACATTCAAAGCCAGTGCCGTCTTGCCCATCGCAGGCCGCGCCGCCAGGATGATCAACTCACCCGGGCGCATCCCCCCGGTCATTTCATCGAATTTGATGAAGCCTGTGCTGACACCCTGCACCCGCCGGCCGGGGTCCAAGAACGCGTTGACGCCGCCCTCTTCGCTGTCGAACACCTGTTGAGCGCTCAGCAGCGAATCCTTCGCCCGCGCTTCGCCCAGCTTCAGCAGCCCTTCCTCGGCGTGGGAAAGGATCAGCGCCGGATCGTCCTCCGCCAGCATGCAGCGCTGGATCGTCTCCTGCGCTGAATAGATCATCTGCCGCAACAGGCTCTTGTCGCGGACAATCGCGATGTAGCTCTCAATGTGGAAGATTTCCGGCAGGCCCTCGTCCAGCGACGAAAGGTAAGTGAGGCCGTCCACCGCTTCCAGTTCGGCGTGCCGCATCAGCTCATTCGCCACCGTGACGCGGTCAATGCGCTCTTCCCGATTGTTCAAGTCCATCATTCGCTGGAAGATGCGGCGGTGTTTATCCAGCGAGAAGTCGTCCGGCGACAGGCTGGCCGCCGCCGTGATGAACGTGTTGCTGTTGATCAGGATCGAGCCCAGAACCATTCGTTCGGCGTACACATTGGACGGTAGGCCCCGCTCGAAGGACTGGTCGGTTTTCGAAGGCTGTGACATCGTGGAACTTTCCCAATGTCGCAATCCGCAGCCGCGCTTTCAACTAGTATTTCAGGCGCCCTTATGTTCCAACGGCTCAGCCTGTGGACACGCTGTGAAGATTGCGCGCGGCTTGCCGCCCGCAAATAAATTCTGACTGGAGTGTTCCCTTGCCCGGGCACGCAGGTCTAATCCGGGCAAGGGGTCTCACCTTCGGTTCCTTCGTTACTAAAAGGTACGTACCGCTCAGTGGGATCGAACGGGACCGGTGTTCCTGGAACGGCGCCGGTCCCGTTTTCGTTTCTGCCTTAGTGCAGCTCCACCTTGTTGGCTTCCAGCGTCGTGCCCAGCACCTGCTGCAGCCGCGCAACTGCCTTATTCCTCAATAGGAACGAGCCCACCAGCCGGCGCCTCGTATCCAGCAGTTCGTTCTGCCTGGTCAGCACCAGGAAGTTCGTACTCTCACCTGTCTGGAACAGCCGGATCTCGCTATCCATCTTCTCCGCTGCGGCCTTTTCCGCGGCGCGCGCCGCTTCCATCCGCTGTCGGGCCGTCTCCAGCGCCTGCAGCGAATTGCGAACCTGGGCCGTAATGCCCTGTTCCAGCTGCATCCGCGTCAGCTTCAGCCGCTTCTCCGTGATCGCCGTCTGCTCGAACTGCGCCTCCGCCGTCCGATTGCGGGGCGACCATTCGATCGTTAGCCCGGCCTGTACCGACTGGTAATTGCCGCTGAACAGATTCGACAACCCCTGGCCATAGCCGCCCACAAACGACGGTGGCACCGACCCGCCCACATTGATGGCAGGCAAGGCCGGCAATCCCGCAATGGTCGAAAGATCGTTCACCCGCCCAAAGAGGGGTCCGAATGCCGCCGCGAATCCACCACTCGACGTCGCCGGCACCGTACCCGCTAAACCCGAATTGATGTAATTCGCGTTCAGGTTCACCTGCGGCTTCGTACCACTGCGAGCCAGATCCTTCTGGACGTCGTTCTGCTGCGTACGCAGTTCCAGCGACCGCAACTCCGTCCGCTTCTCCAGCGCAATGGTCATGGCCTGCTTGAGATCGTCAATAGGCATCTCCAGCGTCGTGCGCTCCGACGGCATCAACCGCTCGTTCCACAACGGATCGTTGCGGTCCGGCGTGACGATCGTCTTGAGATCGTTCTCCGTCGCCGTCACCATGCCGATCGCCGTGACGTAGTTGTCGATGCGCCGTTGCAGTTCCGCCTCCGACGCCGCCAGTTCCACCGGAGCCAGCGTGCCCGCCGAAATCTGCCGCTGATTGCGCTCATGCTGGTCGCGCGCCAACCTGACGCCATCGGCCGCCACCACGGCATCTTCTATCGAAGCCGCCAGATCCCAGTACGCCGCCTGCGTCCGCGCGATCACGTCGATCACCCGCGTCTCAAAGTCCGTCTCCGACTGCAGCTTCTGCTTCGTCCGGATCTTCAGCACCGCCCGGTCGTTGTCCAGGTCCCGGTACCGCCACAGCGGCATCGAGAATCCGGCCGTCAGCCGCGACGTGAAGTTCGGATTCAGCGAAACGAACGGGTTGTTCGTGCTCTGCCGCTGGTTGTCGAAATCCACATGGAACGACAGGCCCTGCCACGGAGTCTTCTGCTTCACCGACAGGTTATTGGTCAGGTAGTGTTCACTCACCTTGCCGTTCGCCGCGGCCAGGCTGCTGGCGGCCGGCGAGTTATTCGCCTGCAGTGACGGCGAGAATAGCACCACGGAGTCAAACGCCCCGCGAGCGCCCTTCAAACCCGAGACCGAAGTCGCTACCGTGGTGCGCTCCAGCTCGATTTCCAGGTTGTTCTTCAATGCCAGCTGCACCGCATCCTGCAAGGACAAACCATGCTGGTTGCCGCTGACGCCGACACGCTCAGCCTTCGAAACTTCCTCCAGGATCTTCGTCATCTCTGCGTTTTGCGGGAATGTCAGATCCTGCGCCTTCTGCTGCGCCACCAGCGGAGCCGCGCCCACCAGCAGCAGGACCAACAGCATCGCCGTCACCGGCTGGATCACTTCCTTGCGCCGCGAGCGGCGTTTGAAGAATTCGCCCAGGTCGTCAAACAGCGTGTACGCCACCGGCGTCACCACCAGTGTCAGGATCAGCGCCATGGCCTGGCCGCCGATCACGACGATCGCCACCGTCCGGCGCGTACCGGCGCCGGCGCCCGAACCGAACGCCAGCGGCAGCATGCCCGCAATCAGCGCCGCAGTGGTCATCAGAATCGGCCGCAACCGGTCGTCGCAACCGCGGAACACCGCTTCCAGCCTCGGTACACCCTCTCGCCGCAGCCCCTTGATGTGGTCCACCTGCAGAATCGAGTTCTTCTTCACAATGCCGAACAGCACCAGGATGCCCAGCGATGTATACACCACCGAGAAGTTCTCGCCCGCCAGGAACAGGCTCAACAGCGCGAACGGAATGGACAGCGGCAGGCTGAGCAGAATCGTAATCGGATCCACAAAGCTCTCGTAGTTCGCCGCCAGAATCATGTACATGAACACGATGGACAGCAGGAAGGCGAACAGGAAGTTCGTCACCGCCTTGCCCAATTCCTTCGACCGGCCCACCGCTCCGTGCCGGTACTCCGGCGGCAGGTTCATCTTCACCATCTCCTCACTCACCGTGTTCAGCAGGTCGCTCAACGCCAGGCCCTTGTTCAAACTGCCCTGGATCAGCACGCGCCGCTGGCGGTTCCAGCGGTCGATCGACGTCGGGCCCGTGCCCAGCTCCATCGACGCCACGTTCGAGATCGGAACATTGCCCAGCGTCGCCGACGGCACGAACAGCCGCTCCAGCGCCTGTTGCGAGTTGCGGAACGGCTTCGAGACGCGCAACAGCACGTCGTAACGGTCGTCCCCTTCGCGATACGTCGTCACCTGGTCGTCGCCGCCCACCAGCACGCGCATCGCGTTCGCCACCTGGGCCACGTTCACATTCAGGTCGGCAGCCTTGTCACGATTAATCTGCACCCGTACTTCCGGCTTGCCCGATTCGTAAGTGAGCTCCAAATCGGCCATGCCCTGAATCGTGTTCAGCTTCGTCATCAGCCGCTTGGCATACTGCTCCAGCTTGTTCAGGTCCGGACCCTGGATCGAGTACATGAAATCGCGGTCCGCGCCGCCCGAAATCAGCGACGGCAACTGCACGCCCACAATCAGGTCTTTGTACTTCTTCAGCTTCTCGCGCGTGGTGTCCATCAGCATCCGCTGGCTTTCCTTGCGCTTGCTCGTGTCCACCAGTTCGACAATGATGGATCCGCGGTCCACCTGCCGGCGCTGATCCGCGCCCACCGTCGTCAGCAGGTCCCGCACGCCCGGCAGCGTCCGGATGTCTTTCTCGATCTGCGCCATCACCTGCGTGGTGCCTTCCAGCGAACTGCCCACCGGCATGCGCACCGAAACTTCAAACTCGCTCTGGTCCTCAACCGGCAGGAAGTCGACACCCATGCGGCTCATCATCGGGCCCGTCGAAATCACCACCAGAACCGAAACGATCACAATCACCCAGCGGTGGTTCAGTGACCACGCCAGCAGCGTGTGGTACGGCACCGACATGTACTTGTGGAAGAAGCCCGCCTTCGTGTCGTGGGCTTTCTTGCCCAGCCGCAGGAAGCGCGAACACAACATCGGCGTCAGCGTAAAGCTCACCAGCAGCGAAATGCCGATGGCGAATGCCGCCGTATACCCGAAGCTCGACATGAACCGGCCGACAATGCCCGGCATCAGCGCGATGGGGATGAAGATGATGATCAGGCTCAACGTCGTGGCCATCACCGCCAGGCCAATCTCCCGCGTGCCGTGGACCGCAGCCTCCATCGCCGTCATGTTCTTCTCTTCCATGTGGCGGAAGATATTCTCCAGCACCACAATGGCGTCATCGATCACGATACCCACCACCAGCGTCAACGCCAGCATCGTGATCTGGTTCAGCGTGAAGCCCATGTAGTTCAACAGCGAAAACGTGGAAATAATCGAGGTCGGAATCGAGATGGCCGCGATCAGCGTCGAACGCCAGTTGCGGATGAACAGCATCACAATGATTCCGGCGAATACGCCGCCCAACACCAGGTGCTCCTGCACCGCTTCAAACGCGGCTTCAATGAACCCCGACTGGTCTCGGGCGTAAGTGATCTTGAAGTCCGGTGGCAGCGACTTCTTCAACTGCTCGATGCGCGTCTTCACCGCCGCAATCACGTCCAACGAGTTCGTGCCCGACTGCTTGCGTACCGCCAGCACCACCGCGCTCTCGCCATTCAGCCGCGCCAACGACCGCGGCTCTTCAAACCCATCCACCACCTGCGCGATATCGGCGACCCGAATCGGCGCGCCGTTGAGATTGCCCACGACGATCCGCTCAAAATCCACCGGCCGCTCCACGCGGCCCATCGTGCGCAGCGAAAGCTCCCGGTTTCCTTCGTCGATGCGTCCACCCGGGATTTCAATATTCTGCGCCGCCAGCGCCGCCCGCACCTGCTCGATGTTCAGGTTGTACGAGTACAGCTTCTCGCCGTCCACCACCACCTGGATCTGCCGCTTGCGCTCGCCCACGAAACGCACCTGGCCCACGCCGCTGATCGATTCGATGTTCTTCTTCAGCCCATCGTCCGCCAGCTTCGTGATCTCCCGCAGGTCGCGGTTGGCCGATACCACTACGTTCAATACCGGTGCCGCGTCCGTCGCGATCTTCTCCACCACCGGAGGCTTCGCGTCCTTCGGCAACTGGCCCAGCACCGTGTTGATCTTGTCGCGCACTTCCTGCGCCGCGATCTCCGGATCCTTCTCCAGCAGGAACGCGATCGAAATGATCGATACACCTTCCGCGGACGTCGAGTTCAATTCGTCGATGCCGCTGATGGTGTTCACCACCTCTTCCATCGGCTTCGTGACCTGGGTTTCCACCTCTTCCGGCGAAGCGCCGGCCAGCGTCGTCGTGATGTTGACGAACGGAAACTCCACCTTGGGGAAATAGTCCACGCCCAACTGCCGGTAGCTGGCCATGCCCACCACCATCAATGCCAGAATCAGCATGGTGGCAAACACCGGGCGCTTGATGCAGATCTCTGCTAGTCTTTGCATGCTCGTGCGCCTCCGGCTAGTTCTGTCCGGTTACCCGTACCGGGGCGCCGTTCGTCAACATCGGCACATTCGAAACGGCCACCGTCGCACCCGCCGCGATCGTGCCTTCCGGCATCTCCACCATTCCGTTCGTGCCCAGGATCTGCGGAATCTTGTGCTCCACCGCCTTGCCGTTCTCCACCGCGAAGAACTTGTTCAGCCCCGCCACGGTGTAGACCGCTTCCTTCGGCACCGCCACCACCGGAAATGCCTTGTTCGTCACCAGCCGCACCTGCACGAACGAGCCCGGCTTCAGCCGCGCATCGCCGTTCAGCAGCCGCGCCTCCGCCGTCAACGTCCTCGAACGGTTGTCCAGCGCCGGATTCAGCTCCCGCACCACCGCCTTGAACGTCGCGTTCGGCACCGCCTCCGTCGTGAACTCCAGCGTCGTCCCGACACGGATCTCCGAGACCGCCGACTCCGGGATCTCCGCCCGCAGCCGCAGCGGCGTCGCCTTCACCACCGTGTAAATCGCCACATTTTCCTTGATGTACTGCCCCGGCGACACATGCTTCATCTGCACAATGCCGTCAAACGGAGCCACCACCGTCGCGTCCCGCAGGCGCTTCTCGGCCAGCTTTACATCGGCCCGTAGCGAGCGGATCGCCGCCAACTGGGTCCGCAGCTCGTCCTGCGTCGCTTCCAAAGCAGCCCATCGGGCCCGATACGCCTTTTCCAGCTCAGTAAAACGCTCTGTGCTGATGTCGCCCGTCTTCACCAGCTTGGCCGCGTTCTCATACTTCGATTTCGCGTCTTCCATCTGCGCCTTCGCCTGCCGGGTCTGCGGCGTCGTGTCTGGAATCTCGTCCTTCGTCGGATCGATGCCCACCCGCGCCATCGCCTGCGCCAGCGAACCGCGCGCGCGCTCCACCTGCAATGCCAACTCCTGCGTGTCCAGCTCAGCTAGGATCTGGCCTTTCTTCACCGATTGGCCGAAATCATAGTTCAGCTTCGTAATCCGTCCCGGTACCTCTGAGCTCACCGTCGTCGTCTCATCCGGCTGCAGGGAACCCGTCGCCATGATGGCGCGCTCCACGGTCTGGGCCACGGCTGTGGCGGTCTTGATCGAAATCGGATCAGGTGCCGTCGTAGCTTGGGCTGCTTGCGGTTCTTTCTTGCCGCAGCCGGCGGCTAACAGGACTGAAAGGAAGAGAACGGCCAGGGAAAAGGCACGCGACATATACTACAGGTCTCCTTCCGCACGGGGGCGGATGCCATTTAAAAAAAGATCAACGAACTCACGAACGATTTCGTTCCGCGGACGATCCGGCAGCGGGCAGCGAAATACCGTCGAAACCAACCCATAGTGGGCAATCGGTCCCACAAACGCGAACGCAAGAGTCTGCGGATCAAAGCCCCGGAAGGCGCCATCCTTGATGCGCCGCTCCATGTAGGACGCAACAAAGGCCTTGAACTGCGTCGTGGCCCGCTCGTGCCACAATTCCGCCAGTTCATGACCCTCCAACCCGCTGAACAGCAGCAGCCGGATCTGCGCCGGGTCGTCCAGGTACCATCCCAGAATCATCTCGCCCAGCGACTGCAGCAGGCCCACATCGTCCTGCTCGTCATCCACCTTCCGCACACTGAGATCGAAAGTCTTCGACGCTTCCGCCACCATATGGTCCACAATCGCCGTGTATAACTCCCGCTTCGTCGCGAAATGCTGATAGAGCACCGGCTCACTTACCCCAACGGCCGATGCCAGCTCGCGCGTCGTCGTGCCCCGGAATCCGCGCTGCGCAAACAGTTCCACGGCCGTCCGCAAAATGGCGGCCCGCCGCTCGCCGCTGCGCAATCGCTGCTTCCCGGCTACTGGAGTTTCGAAATTAGCGTCCGCTAACATAGCGACTACTAAGATAGCAGGCGCTAGCTTGGTCAGGCAACGCGACAAAGATCACTTCATCAGCAGCGCAACCTTTTTCCGTATTTTCCCGTCTCCCCTATTATGGTAAGCGTATGAAAATAGATAAGTTAATACTGATTGGATTGCTTGCCTCGCTCCCCTCCGCAATCCTCCTTGCGCAGGTGCCGGATTCCGTCATCGATAGCTCGTCAAAGCTCTATGACTCCAGTGTTCTCCATCAATTCGACCTGACCATGAGTCCGGAGGATTGGGCGCTCCTCAAGCAGAACTACACCGAAGACACCAACTACAGGGCCAGCATGAGCTGGAGCGGCATCACCGTTCCTGATGTCGCTGTCCGCAGCCGCGGCGCCACCAGCCGTTCCGGTGTGAAGCCGTCGCTGAAGATCTCAATCGATAAATATGTGGATGGCGCCAGGTTTCTTCTCCAGAAATCCCTGGTGCTGCTCAACATGATCCAGGACCCGCCCATGCTGCGCGACTACCTCAGCATGCAGATGTTCCGCCGGGCCGGCGTACCCGCACCTCGCAGCGCCTATGCCCGGGTCAATGTCAACGGAGAATTCCAGGGGCTGTACCTCCTCGTCGAGGACATCGACACGCCCTTCCTGGCTCGGAATTTCTACACCAATACGGGCTGGTTGTACGAATACAATCTGAACAACATCTATCACTTCGAGGATCTCGGAGACGATCCGGCCGCCTACTCGCCCGATCCCTTCGAGCTCAAAACCAATAAGAAGACGCCCAATACCGCCGAGCTGATCAGCTTCATCAAGGCTGTCAACTCCACCACGCCCGAGACCTTCGTCGACGAGATCGCCGGCCACCTCGATATCAACCGCCTGCTGCGCCACCTCGCCGTGGAGACCTATCTCGGTGAGATCGACGGCATCGCCGGCGTCGTCGGATCCAATAACTTCTATCTTTACCAGGCCGGCGCCGGTGCTCCCTTCGAATTCATTCCCTGGGACAAAAGCGCCGCGCTCAACTACTGGGACGAAGGCATCTGGGAGCGCCTGGATGAGAACGTCATCCTGCACACCGCCCTCCAGGTGCCGGAGCTGAAACAGCGCTACCTGTTCCATCTCAGTGAAGTGAATCGCCTGGCCGGCGGCAAGGACGGCTGGCTCGACCGCCTGGCGGCCAAAGCCATTGCCCTCACCCGGACCTCCGCCGCCGCCGATCAGTTCAAACCCACCACCCAGGCGGAGTATGATGAGGCCTTGGATTGGACGCTGTACACCATCCGCAACCGCTTCACCTTCCTCCAGGAGGCGCTCGCCGCCGAGGGCCTCAAGAATGAACCGGCTGATTCGCCCGTGTCGGCCACAACCGCCCGGACCCTCACCCGATGACACACCACGGGCGCCGCCTGTTCTTCAAGGCCCTGCTGGCCGGGGTCGCCGGCGCCCGTCTCCTCCGTTCCGCCCCCGCTCCTTCCACCGCTCGACTCCAGTTCCTGCCGGGCGGCGGAGCCTCCCTCCTGTGGGTCCTCACTGAGCCCGGCTCCGGGCTCCTCTCGTGGCAGGCCGGCGATGGCGAATGGGCCCAATTCGAAATCGGCGTACGCCCCCTGCCGCCCCAGGTCACCGGGCTCGACTCCGAACTGGAACTGCTCATCGCCCGCCTGCCAGACCTGCCGCCCGAAGCTAACATCCAGTACCGTCTCGAGTGGAATGGAGCCCCCGCCGGCTCCGGCACGTTTCGCACGCCCGGCCCGCATGGCCCCACCGCCACCTTCCTCGCTCTCGGCGACTCCGGCTCGCAACTGCCCGTGCAGTTCGCCATTGCCGCCGCGATGGAGCAGGAAACCGACGCCGATTTCGTCCTCCACGTTGGAGATATGGGCTACCCCGCGGGCAGCTTCACTGACCTCCGCGAGGCCTACCTGAAACCCTATGCCGCCCAGATGGCGCGCATTCCCTTCTACTCTTGCCCCGGCAATCACGAGTACTACACCGACGTCCTGCGGCCTTACATGAAGCTCCGCCTGGGGCCGGAAGACCAGTGGAGCTACTACTCCGTCCAGCATGGCCCGGTCCACATCATTTCCGTTGATTCGAACGATCCCGTATTGCCCGACCCCGAGGTCAATCGCATGCTGCCCTGGCTCGAGCAGCAGTTGCGCGACAGCACGTCCTTCTGGCGCGTCGTGCTCTTTCACCATCCGGCCTATACCGCCGGCCTGCACCGCGACGATCCCTTTGTCGCCATTGCCCGCGAACGCCTCGCCTCCCTTTGCGAGCGCTACGCCGTGCCCCTCGTCCTCAACGGCCACGAGCACTTCTACCAGCGCACCTGCCCCGTGAAAGACGGACAGTCGGCGAAGGACGGTGCCGGCACCACCTACATCATCACCGGCGGCGGCGGAGCCCCGCTCTACCCGTTCTATGTCCACCCGCTGACGGCCTACGGCGCTTCCGCCTTCGAATACTTGAAGGTGCACATCGATGGGCTGCGCATGGTAGTCAAGGCCTACGACCAGAATCGCGTCGAACTGGATAGTGTCGAAATCGCGCCCGCCCCGGCCCTCCGCGACGTCGTGAATGCGGCCGACCAGCGGCCTGCCCTCGCCCCTGGTTCCCTCGCCGTCCTGCGCGGCTTCCATCTCCTGCCGGGCCGCCCGGTCCGCCTGCGCTGCGATGGTCAACCGCAGGACGTGATCGATTCCAGCGCGGTTACCGCTCAGTTCCAGATCCCTTACACCGCCTCCAGCGTGGTGCGCATCCAGGTGGAGACGCCCAACGGCCTGGCGGAAATGGAAGCCGCCATCGCCCCGTTGGCGCCGGCCCTCTTTCCACCCGATCCGAACCTCGTGCTCGCGCCCGGGGCCTCTTCCAGTCTTCTGGCCACCGGCCTCGGTGTGATGGCCGGCGACAGGCACGCCGCCCCGGCAGCCCTCGCCATGGCCTGCAGTCTCCTGCCTGTGATCCCCCAGCCCACGGCGCTGCCAGGCGTGTTCCGCCTGGACTACACCATGCCCGTGGATGCACCCGAAGGTAGCGTCGAAATCCGGCTCAACGCCGGTGAGGAGTGGAGCGGCCCCGTCTTTGTGACGGTGGCGATCAGTCCCGCACAATCAGCTTGAACAGCCGCTGGTGAATCTCATAGCGGGATTCGTGGACGAACTCCAGTATCTCCAGCAGCTCTTCAAAGGTCGCTTCGTCGTTCTGGCGCAGTTGCTCAGGATTCCGGAACAGCACCACCCACCCCATGTGCGAATCGTTGGGCAGCCGCAGCAGGTACTGTCGTAAACCTGACAGATCCGCGCTCACTGGCGCGGGTGCGGACGCATTTGCCGAGAATCGCTCCAGCAGCGACGCCAGGTCCGCGATCGGCGTGTCTCCATCGAGATTCAGCACCGAATATCCGGCGCGATGCAGGGCCGCGGGCAGGCCCGCCCAGAGTTGTTCCGGGACACTTGGATCCAGCCACACTACCGGCGTGCCCGGATCCTCCACCCGCAAGATTATCTGACCGAGGGATAAACTCATGGCGGAGTACTTATAGTCTTCCAGCATATGCGATAGACTTTCCCGACAGGAACATACTTTGGAGGAAATCCCATGACCCGGCGCGAAATGTTGGCGGCAACCACCGCCCTGGTGCCCGCGGCGATGGCGTCCGGCCGTACCCGCATGACCATCCAGCTCGATTGCGGCTCAATCGGCGTAAAAGCATCGCAACCCGAGGCTTTGGCCTACGCTGCCCGCTTCGGCTTTGAATCCGTCACGCCCGATTCCGGCTGGCTGGCCGCCCAGGATGAAAGCACCGTCAAACGCCTGCTGGACGACATGAAGGACAAGAAAATCGTCTGGGCCAACGCCGGCCTGCCCGTCGAGTTCCGCAAGACCGACGAGGAGTTCGCCAAGGGGCTCAAGGATCTGCCCGTCCGCAGCACCGCCCTGCGCAAGGCAGGCGTCACCCGTATCACCACCTGGCTCTCGCCCAATAGCGACACCCTCACCTACCGCGAGAACTTTGACATCCATGCGCGCCGCCTCCGCGAGTGCGCCCGCATCCTCAAGGCCGACGGCCTGCGCCTGGGCCTCGAATATGTCGGCCCGAAAACACTCTGGACCGCGCGCCGCTACGCCTTCATTCACACCATGAAGGAGATGAAGGAGCTCATCGCGGCCACCGGCGAATCCAATATTGGCTTCGTCATGGATAGCTGGCACTGGTACACCGCCGGCGACACCGTGGCCGACATCCTCTCCCTGGCGAACAAGGACGTCGTCTCCATCGACCTCAACGACGCCCCGTCCGGCGTGCCCCTCGATCAGCAGGTGGACAGCAAGCGCGAGGTCCCCTGCGCCACCGGCGTAATCGCCGTGGCCGACTTCCTGAACGCCCTGAATAAGATCGGCTGTGATGCGCCCGCCCGCTGCGAGCCGTTCAATGCCGCCCTGCGCGCCATGCCGCCAGACCAGGCACTCCAAACCACCGTCACTTCCATGAAGAAGGCCTTTGCCCTGATCACCTAGGAAACGCCTTAGCCCAAGCCCCGGGAGCGCATTGGCTTTTACCCCGCCCATGCGCTATTCTCAGCCGTTCAGGGAGTTCTTATGATTCTAGGTCCTCTGGATTGGGTGATTGCCCTTGCGTCGATCCTGATTTGCTTTATTCCGGCCCTCTTTTTCGGTAAACGATCAGGCAAGAGCACGGCGGAGTTCTTCGCCTCAGGCCGCTCCGTTCCCTGGTGGCTGGCCGGCCTGTCGATGGTCGCCACCACCTTCTCTTCCGATACCCCCAACCTCGTCGCCAACTTCGTTCGAACCCAGGGCGTCGCCGGCAACTGGCAATGGTGGGCCTTCACCCTCACGGGTGTTTCTACCGTCTTCTTCTACGCTCGCCTGTGGCGCCGCTCCGGCGTCCTGACCGATCTCGAGTTCTACGAGGTCCGCTACTCCGGCAAAGCTGCATCGGCCGTACGCGGCTTCCGCGCCGTCTACCTCGGCCTGTTCTTCAACTGCATCATCATGGCTTCGGTCAACCTGGCGGCCTGCAAGATCGCCAGCGTGCTGTTCGGCATGAGCCGCTGGCAGACGCTGCTGGCCGTCGGCCTGCTCAACGTCGTCTTCGCCGCCCACTCCGGCCTGTGGGGCGTGCTGGTCATCGACATGATTCAGTTCTTCATCAAGATGACCGCCGTCATCGCCGCGGCCTACTTCGCCGTCAAGCTGCCCCAGGTGGGCGGCATGGCCGGCCTGGTGGAGAAGCTCTCCCACAAAGTCGGGCCCGGCGGCCTGAACTATCTGAACGTGCTGCCCGACTTCACCAGTAGTTGGGACTTGGCCCTGGCGGTGTTCATCATCCCCCTTACCGTGCAATGGTGGGCGGTCTGGTACCCCGGAGCCGAACCCGGCGGCGGCAGCTACATCGCCCAGCGCATGCTGGCTTCGAAATCCGAGAAGGACGCCCTGGGCAGCTCGCTGTTCTTCAATCTTGCCCACTACGTCCTGCGCCCCTGGCCCTGGATCATCGTCGGCCTGGCCTCGATCATCATCTACCCCGAACTCTCCGACATCCAGAAGGCCTTCCCCCACGTCGACCCGTCCCTCGTCGGCCACGACATCGCTTATCCGGCCATGCTCAAGTTCCTGCCCACCGGCTTCATCGGCCTCATGGTGGGCGGCCTGGTGGCGGCCAACTCCTCCACGATCCTGACCCACCTCAACTGGGGCGCGTCTTACCTCGTCCACGACTTCTACCGCCGCTTCCTGAAGCCAGGCGAAACCGAAAAGCACTATGTGAAGGCCGGCCGCTGGGCAACGGTCCTGCTCTTCGTTGTCTCCTCGGCCATGGTGTTCGTGCTGCAGACCGCGCAGGATAACTTCAACATCATGTTGCAGGTGGGCGCCGGCACCGGCCTGCTCTACCTGTTGCGCTGGTTCTGGTGGCGCATCACGGCCTGGTGCGAGATCGTCGCCATGGTGAGCTCCTTCGCGGCCTCCATCGGGTTCCTCATCCTGCACAAGAACGGCATCGTCCTGGGCACGTACAAGGAACTGCTGCTCACCATCGGCTTCACGACCCTGTGCTGGGTGATCACGGCCCTGTTCGGACCCCAGACCGACCACGACAAGCTCATCAGCTTCTATCGCCTGGTGCACCCCATCGGGCCCGGCTGGACCGAAATCCGCCGTCTGGCCGGGGTCGATCCGGTCGAAGCCGCCGCCTATGCCCGCCAGGACAATATCCCGCTGGCTATGGTCGGTTGGGTCACCGGCGTTTCTGTGATCTGGTCCGGCCTATTCCTGGTCGGCAACTTCCTGTATGGCCGCATGGACTATGTCGCGATGCTCACCGCCACGCTGGCTGTCAGCGGCACTATCCTGGTCCTGGTCATCCGCCGGCTGTGGGAGTAAGGCGGCTCGAAGGATAGACCATACTGAAGGTTCCGGATTGGGCATACTAGGCTCAAGCCCATGCCCAATCCGAACTCCTCCCCTTCGCGCCGGACATTTCTCCAACTCGCCGCCGCTGCCATCCAGACCCCTAAATCGAACCTGCTCTACGTCGGGACCTACAACCAGGTCGATGGGCCGGAAGGCACCCGTGGCAACGGTAAGGGCATCCACCTGTTTCGGATGGATCCCACCACCGGCGCCCTCACGCCAGGCGAGGTTCTGACTTCGGTTCCGAATCCCTCCTCGCTTGCTCTCCATCCGGATGGCAAACACCTCTACTCGGCCAACGAAACAGGCACCTCGAAGGAAGAGAAGGGCTCGGGTTCGGTCAGCGCCCTGTCGGTAGACCGGGCAACCGGCCATCTCACTGTCCTGAACACGGTTAGCTCGCGCGGCGCCGGTCCGTGCCACCTCAGCGTGCACCCTTCCGGCAAGTATGTTTTTGTCGCCAACTACCACGGCGGCACGGTGGCGGTGCTGCCAGTTCAGGCCAATGGCTCGCTGGGGGCTGCCACTGATGTGAAAGAGGGACAGGGCAAGCTCGGAAATCTGCCGGCCGCCAGCGCGCCTCCAGGCAGCTTTGCCATCAGCGGTCACGAACGTACGCACGGTCACATGATCCAGTCCGACCCGTCGGGTAAGTTCATTGTCTCGACCGACCTGGGCCTCGACCGGATCTACGTCTGGACTCTCAACAACGGAAAGCTCGTGCCTGCGGCGATGCCTTACTTCCAGGCCCCATCCGGCGACGGGCCGCGCCACTTTGCCTCGCATCCTAAGGGCAAGTGGCTCTACAGCATCCAGGAAGAGGGCTCCACCCTGATCGCCTTCGACTATGACCCGGCCACGGGCAGGCTCGCGGCCAAGCAGACCATCAGTTCGCTGCCGAAAGGCTTTGCCGGGACGAACTACACATCCGAGGTAGCTGTGTCGGCGGACGGCCGTTTCCTGTATGCCGCCAACCGGGTGCACGACTCCATTGCCGTCTTCGGGATTGGAGCGAACGGCACGCTCTCCTGGGTGGGCGAAGAGTGGACGCGCGGCGACTATCCACGCAGCTTCAGCATCGATCCCAGCGGCCGGTTCCTGTACGTCTGCAACCAGCACGGCGATGCCGTCACATGCTTTAAAATCAACGCCCAAACGGGCATGCCGGCCTTCACGGGGCAGTACACGCCGGTGGGCACGCCGTCGATCATTACGTTCCTATAGAGTTTCGGCGGCAGCCAGGTCTTCAGGCCGGCCCACATCACGCCAGGCGCCTTCGATCGCGGAGATACGCACTTCGCGCCCCTCGTCGAGCATCATCGTGAAGATGGACGTGAGTTCATATTCGCCTCGTGGCGACTTCTCGAGACGGTCCAGATAGGGGAAGACCTGGGGACTCATGGAGTAGAGCCCAGCGCTATTCCACCGGGTTGTGGACGTGCCCTGGGGGGGCTTCTCCACGACCCGTGTGACCACGCCCTGCTCTTCGTAGACAGCCGCGCCCTGCCAGGGGTCATCGACGTCCTTGACACCCATCACGGCCAACGTCGCCGGATTGTCCGTCAGGGTGTTGGCGCAAAGGGTGTAAGCGGCAGGCGGGCAGAGGATGTCGGCGAAGGTCAGCAGGAACGGGTCGGCCGCGGCGAACTCGCGAGCCAGGCGGGTGGCTGAACCGGTGCCGTCCAGCGCTTCCTGGACGCGGAATTCGACGGGCAGGCGCCACTTACCGAAGTAGTCCTCGACCATCTCACGGCGGTAGCCGGTGACGACCAGGAACCGTTCTACTCCAACCGAGGCCAGCCCATCCAGGACATGTTCCAGCATGGGACGCCCGCGCACGGGCAGCATGGCCTTGGGGGTATCGACCGTGTACTCGCCCATTCGGGTGCCGCGGCCCGCGGCGAGGATCACCGCTTTTCGAATCATGTGCAGACTCCTACAGATACAATGCACCAGCGCAGGGGGTAGCGGCCAGCAGGTGTACCTCAGGTACGAATCCTGACCGTTTTGAGTAATATCGCTCGATCACCCCGGCGCGCACCTTCTCGAGTTCGGGGGTGCGGCAGAGGATGACGGCGCAGCCGCCGAAACCGGCTCCGGTGAGACGGGCGCCTAACGCTCCGGAGGCGCCGGCCGCCAGGACGAGTTCGTCCAGATCGTTGTTGCTGATGCGCAGGTCGTCGCGCAGGCTGACGTGGGAGGCGTTCAGGATACAGCCCAGGGACTGGCCGTCGCCCTCCTTCAGGGCCTCGACGGCGCGGGTGACGCGGCTGGCTTCGGTGATGACGTGCCGGAAGCAGCGCTGTTCGGGATCGCGCAGGCGGCTGGCGGCCATGGACTTGAGGTTGCCCACGGAGTGCTGGGCCAGGGCCTCGCCGAACGAATCGAAGCCAAGCTGGCGCAGGCCGCTGGAGCCGGCGGTGCGGCGGGCGTTGTACTCGGCGCGGACCTCGCCGGATTTCTCGGCGGTGGTGAGGCTATGTGCAACGAGGAACGAGAGTTCCGCGGGAATCGGGACGGGCGCCACGGACAGCGGCGCGAAGTGGATGAGCAGTGCGGCGCCCTGGCGGCAGGCCAGGACAGCGGCGTGGTCCATGCCTCCGCCGCGCGTACCGACGAAGTACTCGCCCTCGGGCAGGATCTCCATCAACTCCTCGAAGTTGGCGTCCAGGCCATTGGCGCGGAGCAGGGCCAGGGTGATGCCCGTCAGCAAGGCTGAGGAGGAGGACAGGCCCGCAGCTGGGGGGAGGTCCGAGACCACGGCGAGGTCGATGCCGTAGTTCAATTCCCACTTGTGCTGGACAGCCTGGGCGGCGGCCTTGATGTAGTTCTCCCAGTCGCCGGGGGCGGAGGGCTGGAGCCGGGCGGTCCACTCGAACTCGCGGTCGCCAAAGACGTCTGAAGCGGCGCGGATGCGGCGGTCTTCGCGGCGGCGGAAGGCGATGTGGATATGGCGGTCGATGGCGATGGGCAGCACCGGTAGCAGGTGGTAGTCGATGTGTTCGCCGATCAGGTTGACGCGGCCGGGCACAGAGAGCGAGGCGGGGGCGCCTTCGCCAAAGCGGGCCGCAAACAGGGCGGCGGAATCAGGAGTGGGCATGGTTCACCTACAGAATGGCGCGGCTTTCATACAAGCCGCAGTGTCTTCGAAAACCCAGCGCCGGTAGACGCGTTCAGCGGGCTGGTCGGCCGGATGGACGGAGAAGTACGTGATCTCCATGCCGGGGCGTAGCAGTTCCTGAACCAGGGTCGAAGCCGGACTGGTCGCCCGGCCTTGCCCACGATGGCTACTTCGAGTGTAACCGTTGCCGAAGCCGAAGCCTCCGGCCAGGCCGCCCAACGGGCATGCCGGGGGAACTGGTCCCGAATCGGAGGTTTTTCAGAGATCGGCGGCATTCGCGGAGGGCCGTCACAAGGGTAGCGTATTTTTTCTCATCTCGTCTTTTGAAGAAGATAGCAGGAAACTGAGGGGCAGTCCGGGCGCGGGTCGTTGACCAGCTGTGTATCTTCTGCCCCGGAGGTTGGTATATGGCTGAGCGGATTTACAAATTGCAGCCGGATCGTACGGTCCAGTTGCGGGGTTTTGATCATCTGGGAGCATCGGCGGCGGTGCACCATGCGACGGCGAACGGGTTCTCGGTGTCGGGCCAGTTCCGGGATGCCGCGGATTTCGCGGTGGTGGTGTTGTACGACGCGGATAACTTCTACGAGCACCACGACTTGAAGTACCTGCCGGACTTCCGGTTCGACGGGCTCAAGCTGGATTTCTACGTGACTTATTCCGGGCTGATGCCCTTGACGTCGAAGAAGTATCCGACCATCGACTGGCCATTCCTGGACGTGGAGCTGGCGAGCGGCGGGCGGACGAAGGTGCGTTTGTCGGACCACGCGAGCGTGGTGGCCACGCCCGACGAGCCGGCTCGCGCCGAGTTCAAGATTGCAGGCGAGGACCTGGACGCCTGGGACCGGGTCACCCTTTGGTATCAGAACTATGCGTTCGACTATGTGGTGCCGGGCAAGGTGCGGACCGAGTACGAGATCTATGCCGAGGGCGAGGGCCACTTCCATTCGGTGGTGATCCGGGACCGCGGCTATGGGTATGAAGAGTTGCACGGCGACAGCTCGGCCGAGGTGGCCCAGGAGCTGAGGGACCGGATCAACGGGGTGGCTCCGGGCTACGAAGCGGATCCGGAGATCAAGGCCTTCGAGGGCGAGCATCCGTGGATGATCCAACTGGAGCGGCGGCTGGACGATGGGACGAGTGTTCCGGTGAATGTGGACGGCAGCTTCGTGGAGCACCTGTATCACGTGAAGGAGTCGACTGTGTGCCGTGCGCTGCGGGACCAGATCAACGCTGCAAGTTACGATACGGCCTCGACTTACGCGCTGCAGGCGGAGTTGGACGGCACGACGCTGAAAATCCGTACCACGGAGGGCGGATACGACACGAATTTCCTGCGCATGTATACGACATCGAAGAACGGACGGCTGTCGGCCGGACCGGATCACGTGCAGTTCGGGGGCGGCACTTCGACCGCCAAGCTACACATTTCACTGGACTTCGGGGCACTGGGGTTGAAAGAGATCCGGCAGATGTGGCTGACGCTGGCTCCGCGGTTGGCGGACAGCCAGGAGTACGAGGGCTCGCCGTGGTCGGCAACCTTCGAGAACTGGACGTTGACGGGGCCTGAGGAGGTGCGGCGGCTGAGTGTGGCCGGTAGGGACAGTGTGCGCATCGGGTCGCTGGACGGAAGGTGCTCATTCGAAGGGGCTTG
This sequence comes from Paludibaculum fermentans, assembly GCF_051172195.1. Classification (GTDB taxonomy): domain Bacteria; phylum Acidobacteriota; class Terriglobia; order Bryobacterales; family Bryobacteraceae; genus Paludibaculum; species Paludibaculum fermentans_A. The sequence continues at coordinate 264,151 of NZ_JBPJAQ010000004.1, read as the reverse complement.
GCAGCCGGAGGATGGTTTCTTCCTGGACAATTCGGCGCGCGTGACGCGCGTGGCGGGGGCGTCGGTGACGGTGCGATACCACTGCCAGAAAACGCATGATTTGTGGCTGGGCACCTCGCTCTACGGGGACAGGGGTGGGGTGAGTGTAGAGGTAGACGGGGTGAAGGCGGGCGAGGTAAACGCGCTGCTGGGGGCGGAACCGGCGGTGGTGACGCGACGGCCTGCGGCACAGGGGGTGGCGCCCGGGCATCACGTGGTGCGATTGACGTCGTTGTCGAGCTCGCCGTTTTACTTCGACTACCTGCAGGCGGTGGTCGCCGGAGATGTGCCGGAGGCGGCGCTGGCGGACGCGTTCCTGACCCCGGCGCTGGACTATTCGACGGACCATGCGTACAAGCTGCCACCGGCGCGGATCCTATGGATTCTGGACAAGTTAGGGGCCGTGGGGCCGTTGAACGAGTACATCGGAATCTTCTGGTGGAACGAGCGCAAGCGGGTGGGTGGGGTGATGCCCGGGTTGTGCCTGGAGTTTGGCGGCGCCTTCACGCCGGGGGACCAGGTGTTCGTCGACATCGGCGGGCAACGGTGTGGAAAGACAGTGCTGGCGGCGGAGGTTCCGGACTCGATCGCGCGGCATTTTGCGTATCTGATTAACGCCAATTACGTGGGCGTGTGGGCGGCGGCGGACGAGGCGAAGTTGTGGATCCGGGCGCGATCGGCGGCGGCGGCGTACGAGTTTCCGGTGAAGGCGTGGGTGGAGCGGGCGGCGGAATCGACGGGTACGGTGACAGGGGTGCCGGGGCAGTTGACGGGCGGGTCGATGGGGGACTGGGTGGTGGATGTGGAGGCGGAGCATGCCGTGAACGAGGGGGCGCGGGCCTGGCATTCCGACTTCTACCGGCTGTGTGCGGCGTCGGGGCGGGCGGTGACGACGGCGGTCTCGATGGAACTGGTGAATCCACCGCCGGGCTTTGCGGCTCAGTACCTGGACGGGCGGCCGGTGCTGACCGCCATGGGGTTCGGGGGCTTGAAGTCGTCGCACTGTTCGTTTTCACCTGAGATGCAAGCTTTTCAGATCCGGGTGTTTACGGAGATTGCGGGGCTGATGTCGGCGGCGGGGGCGACGCCGGACCTCCAGATGGGCGAATTTACGTGGTGGTACTTCAGCAACCGCACCCAGGAAAATCCCTTAGGGGGGATGGCTTACTACGACGCTCAGACGAATTCGGCGGCGAAGGCGGTGCTGGGCCGTCCATTGCATCCATTTGGGGGGCCCGACGACGATCCGGAGGTGAACGGAGGAGCCGATGCGCTGTTTCTACGGAACAGGTTACGGGACTTTGCGGCGGCGATCGGACGTGCGGTGAGAACAGCCTATCCCTCGGTCAAATTAGAGATACTCTTCCCAAATGACGTCAATCATCCTAAGCCGATCGGAATCCATCAGTTAGGGGGACGGCTGAACCGTGGGGTGAACCTGCCGTCGGAATGGGGTACTAAAGTTTCATCCGGCTTCGACCGATTCAAGATTGAAGCATTGGACTGTGGTGCGTGGTCCAGAGACCTGGACTTGGCTCGAAAATGTATGCGGCTTCCGATTGAGCTTGGCTGGCCGCCGGGCGCCGTTCGAGCCATGATCCCCGTGTTCAGAGGCTCGTACCCATGGTTCCGGGAGGTTGCATATGCGAAGGACCTCAAGATGGACTGCACGAGTCTTTGGGCCTTCGACCATGTCTGCCTCTATGGGATTAATTTGTCGGCGCTGGGTGTGGGCCGAGCGTACCGATTTCGATGAGCAGGCAGGTTGGTTAGGGGATTTTAGGATCCCTGATGGGGTAGCCAACCCTGAGGCGAAGGAACATTTGCACCTAGTGGGGTATGAACCTGCAAGGTCACTGGTACTATTCGCTAGTTAGCGGAGAAAGCGGATGCGTTGTCAAAGGTGCGGGAAACCGATCAGCCCGCTGAGGCAATTGACGGACCGCGAGTTCTGTTGTGAGGGCTGCCGGAAGCGTGGGGCGAGAGCCTCTGCTTCGATGATGAGGGACCTGGAGTTCGAGGAAGATCCTTTCTGGGAGTCGAATCGTTCCGGTGCCAGCAAGCCACAGCAACAGAGCAAGTCGTCCAACACTGCCTTAGCCGGAGCTGTGTTCGGGGTTCTGGCCGCCATGTTGGGACTCCGGTTATTGTTTCCGGACAGCAATACGGGTGGGCCGAGCCCCCTGGCTACCTCCGCGCCCACTACTTTGCCGAGCTCGGGCGATGACCGCGACTTGGCGCGGCGTTCCAGTTTTTCCAATAGTTGGGCGAGCTGGCTGCAGAGCCATATGCCCGGCGAACAACCGTTGCGCGTGAAGTCGGATTTCCGCAGCCGGATTTCGGAATGGACGGGCGGGACGACCGGCTGGGCGTGGAACGGCAATGCGGTGACACCGGGCAAACTGAGGTTGTGGCGGCCCACGTTGAACAGCAAGGACTATGAGCTGCAGTTCCGGGCCTCCATCGAGCGCAAGGGGATGGGCTGGGCTTTCCGGGCGCGCGACACGGACAACTACTACGCGACGAAGATCCTGCTGTCGAGGCCGGGCGAAGTCTCCGGGGCGAGCATTGTGCGTTATGGTGTGATGAATTCCTGGACGTTCGACCGGGCGGAGCTGCCGCTGCCGATCGCGTTGCAGAAGGACCGTCGGTATAACATCACGGCGATGGTGCGGGGCAGCCGGTTCACGACGCTGATTGACGGGCATGTGGTGGATGAGTGGTCGGATTCGCGGCTGCGGTCAGGCGGCGTGGGATTCTTCTCGGATGACGGCGATTCGAGCGCGATTGAATGGGCGGATTTTCGGGAGCAGAAGGGCTGGCTGACCCGGTGGCTTTCGGCGTCGTTGTTTATTCCTCCGAGCTTGATGGCGCCGTAGGGCGGGTTGTGGATGCCCGGCTGGTGATCCACCGAGGTGGCGGCGTGCAGGTAAAGGGTCGCGCTGGGGAACTGAGTGGAGGCTTTCGGTAGCTATCCGCTCACTGACGTTTGCGGCTCCGTCAGAGTTGGGGATTGGGGCGATCCATTGGGGTTGACAGCACGATGGACGTCACGGTGGGCCCGAACAGGCTGAACTTCTGAATGAGCTGTTCCAGCTCGGCTACGTCGCGCACCGAGGCTTTCAGGACGAAGGCTTCCGCGCCGGTGACGTGGTGGCATTCCTCTAGACATGGCTCGAGCGGCACGATGCGCAGGAACTTCGGATACTCCTTGGGCGGGACGTGGACGCGCAGGAAAACCCGTAGGGGCCGGCCGATGGCGGCGCGGTTGATGCGCGCGGTGTAGCCCTGAATGATGCCCTGATCCTCCATGCGGCGGACGCGTTCCGCCACGGCGGGCGGGGTGAGCTGCACACGCCGGCCGAGCTCGGCAAAGGGCATGCGCGCATCCTCCTGCAATAGTTTCAAAAGCTGCCAGTCCCTCGCGTCCATCGATTCCATGGTGTTTCCTCCATTCGGCTTACGATCCCGTCTGTTCAAAACCGCCCTAAGTTTCTAACATACTGCCATGGACGCATTTTTCAAGGGAATTGTGCTGGGTTTCTCGATTGCGGCTCCGGTGGGCCCGATTGGACTGCTGGTGTTGCGGCGCTCGCTGGCCGGTGGGATGCGGGCTGGTTTCGTGTGCGGATTGGGGGCTGCCGCGGCGGATCTCTGCTACGGCGCGCTGGCAGTGTTTGGGGTGACGCTGCTGGCGTCGTGGCAGCGGCCGGCGGCCTTGATCGGGGGCTTGCTGCTGTGCTGGCTGGCGTGGCAGACGTTGCGCAGCGAGCCGGGCGAGCAGGCGGCGCAGGGGTCGGGGTTCTGGTCGACGTTCCTGTTGACGATTACCAATCCGATGACGATTCTGGCGTTTGCGGCGATGGTGGCGGGCGTGGGCGCTGCGGCGCCGGGCTGGTTCATTGGCGGCGTGTTCGCGGGGTCGATGGCGTGGTGGGCAATTCTGTCGACAGGGGCGTCACTGCTGCGGCAGAGAGTGACGCCGGTGGCGTTTGTGTGGATCAACCGCGCGGCCGCTTGCGTGCTGTTCGGCTTTGGGCTGAGCGCGCTTAGTAAAGCGGTACTCGTGCGCCCTGTGTGACGGTGGCGGTGAGGCGACCTACGCCGTCGATGCGGGATTCGACGACATCGCCGGCTTTGATGCGGGCGCCTTTGGGACAGCCGGTGGAGATGAGGTCGCCGGGCTCCAGCGTGAAGAAGTCGCTGTGGAAGCGAACGAGCTCGTAGGGCAGGTGCCGCATGTGGTGGACGAAGTCGCGGGAGCAGATGCCGCTGTTGTGGCCGGTGATGACTTCGAGGGCGGCGACGTCGGGGACTTCGTCGGCGGTGACGATGATGGGTCCGAAGCTGAAGAAGGTATCGATGGATTTGGAGCGGGTGAGGTAGCGGGTGTTTCGGGCGAGGACGTCGAGGGCGGTGAGGTCGAGGGTGGTGGTGTAGCCGAAGATCACGCCGGGGACGTGCTCGGCTGGTACGAAGCGGCAGCGGCGTCCGATGATGACTCCGAGTTCGCCTTCGGCGTCGACGTCATTGGAGACTTCGGCCGGGGGCAGGACGATGTCGCCGCCGGGCGGGAAGAGGCAGGAGGCGGGCTTCATGAAGCTGCCGGGCTCCTCGGGCTGGACGGCGTTGATGTCCTCCGCGTGGCTCTTGTAGTTGAGGCCGATGCACCAGATCTTGGGCGGGGTGAAGGGCAGTTGGGGTGTGATGCCGGAGAGCGGTTCGCCTTCGACGCCGCGCAGGTCGTGCAGCGGGGTGAGGTCGCCGGACTGGATGAGGCTGAGCAGATCAGCGGGCAGGGCCGCGCCGCGCTTGGCGTTGATCTCCTTGAAGAGGACGGCGGCGCCGTCGTGGAGCACGGCCGGACCGTGCTGGGTGTTCATCAGTTTCATAAGCTTCTCGCGATGTCGACCAGGTCGGAAAAGAGGCCGTAGGCGGTTTGTTCGAGGCCGGGCTTGAGGGTGAAGACACCGAGCTTGCCCATGAGGTCGGTTTCGAGGACGAGGAGGTTGGAAGTGCCGCGCATGGAGGCGAGGATGTCGTCCTTGTCGAGGACCTCGGCGCGGACGCGGAGTTTGACGGCTCCAGCGGTGCGTTTCGCGCGGGCGACGAGGGCAACGGTTTTGCCGGTGGCCTGGATTTCGGCCAGTTTTTCGGGGGTGAGTTTGCCGATGCCGCGGCGGTCGACCTGTTGGGGGGTGACGCGGGCGTCCATGATGACGTTGGCGAGGGCGGCGGCTTTGCAGGCGGAGTCCCAGCCATCGATATCGAAGACGGGATCGGCTTCGGCGATACCGAGGGCGCGGGCTTCGGCGATGCCTTCGTCGAGGGTGAGGCCGCGGCTCATGGCGGCGAGGATCACTTTGGTGGTGGAGTTGAAGACTCCAGCGAAGCCTTCGATTTTGACACCGGGCAGATTGTTGCGGACGAGGTTGTAGACGGGGGTGCCGTCCATGGTGGTGGCCTCGTAGCGGAACTCGAGCCCGGCGCGGCGGGCCTCTTCGTGGAGGGCGGCGTAAGCGAAGGCGACGGGCCCTTTATTGGCGGTGATCACATGCATGCCGCGCGCGAGGGCGGTGCGGATGTGGGTGATGGCGGGCTCGCCGGATTCGGGGTTCAGCGGGGTGAGCTCGATGGCGATTTCAGCGCGGGCCGTGGCGAGAAATTCGTCGATGGACGGGGCGGCGGGGCCGAAGGCGGGCTCAGCCGGCAGACCCTTCAGATCGTAGGCCGAACCGTGGCGGGCGGTGTGGACCGCCACGATTCGGAAAGGATAGGCGGAACGTTTCTGTTCGAGGAGGCGCGCAAAGGCGCGCCCCACATTGCCATAACCGATGATTGCGACTCTCAAAACTCTAGCTTCTCAATGAGGGCGTTGAGTTCAGTGTCGAGGGTTATGTGGCGTTTGCGCAACTCGCTCTGGCGGTCGCGGAGTTGGGCGAGGGTGGTGTCGAGCCGGGCGAGTTCGGCGGCGTAGCGATTCACCTGAGCTTCCTGGCCGGCGATGCGGCTGAGGGAGTTGATGTTCTGACGGATGCGGTCCTGGTCGCGGCTGATCTCGGCGGTCTGGGTTTCGATCTGGCGGAGCTCATTGTCGGCGGCGGCGATTTCGGCTTTTTTGGCGGCAATGGCTTCGAGTTGTTTGCGGGCGGCGGGGGTGAGCTGCTTGTTCTGGATGTATTCGGCGAGAACGTCGGGGGTGAGCGAGCTGAGCATGATGGTCTGCTGGAGTTCGCGTTCCTGGACGACGGCGAGTTTGGCGTTGCCCTTGGCGGCGAGCTTCACGTTGAAGCGGTATTTGTTGGCGCTGGTCTCGTCGGCTTTGGGGCTGAGCAGCTTCTGGGTGGAGTCGACGGGGTGCTCGATGACGAGGGTCTTCTCCTTGGCGTCGGCGTTGTCGATGGTGTAGGTGGTCGTGGTGACGATGGCGCTGTGCGTGATCAGGATGCCGCGATTGGCTTTGAACGAGCGGATGACGTCGCTGGTGGTTTCAATGTTGGTGGTGACGCGGGTGCCCTGGTCGACGGAGTAGCTGATGAGTCGCTTTTCTCCGGCCTTGAGGGTTTCCATCAGAGCCTCGCCGGAGTAGCCGCCGCCCTGGTAGACGGTGATGGGGCCGCCGTCGAGGGTCTTGCCGGTGATGTTGGTGATTTCGGCGGCGTTGCGCGGGTTGAGCTGCGAACGGTCTGAGTAGACCAGGAGTTTGCGGGCGCCGATCTTCTGCTGGAGGAAGGGCAGGAGCATGGACTCGCCCTTCTTGGCGGTGACGGGGGTGGAGAAGCGGTATTCGAAGAGTTCACCGGCCTCGCGGGCTTCGGTGTTGATGTTGAGCATGCCGGAGCCGGCGGAGAGCATCATCGCCTCGGACGCGGGGGCAGGTGCGGGGGCCATGGCCATGGCGGGGGCGAAGGCGCGATTGGACTTGGCGGCGCGGTCGGCTCTGACTCCGCCGACGGCTACGCCTTCCATGCGGGCGTCGGCGTTCTTCATCATGGCGCTTTCGTAAAGGACGGGGGCGACGGGCTGATCGTCGGGCAGGGAGACTTCGGGCCGGGTGAGGAATTTGGGTTCGTAGAGGCGGCTGATGAAGGAGACGGGGCGGCCGCTGACGACGGTGAGGTCGACGTTGGTCCAGTCTTCGCCGGAGGCGTTGTCGACGATGGCCCAGCCTTCGAGGGTGGAGTCGCCGGTGTCGGCCAGGGCGAGGCGGTAGCTGGACTTCCAGACGGCGGCGGGGATGAGGTAGCGGGCGGTGAGCTTGCCGGCCGAAGTGGTGTCGATGAAGACGGCGCGTTTGTCCTTGGAGCGGGACTGGGCGATGGCGGTGAGGGCGTCGACGAACTGCTGCTGGAGTTTGGCGTCGGTGAGTTTCAGGCCCTGGGTGGCCTCGAGATCGATGAGGCGCATTTCGCCGGAGTCGGTGAGGATGGACAGTTCCTGGCGCTGGCCCTGCTGGGGCAGGGGGGCGAGGCGGCCGCTGATGATGACTCCGGAGACGGGGTTGCCTCCGTACTTGAGCTCGATGTGAGCGCCGCGCCAGCGGTCGAGGAGCTGGACGAGTGGCATCTCCTCGCGGATCTGGATGCCCTGGCCGGCCAGTTTGCGCTGCAGCGGTTCGCTGAGTTCATAGCGGATGCGGGAGACTCCGCCTTTGGCATCGACGACGAGCGACTTGAGGACGTCGTCCATCTCAGAGGCCTGGAAGTCGAGGCGGCCCGGTTCTCCCGCTTTTACTTCCCCCGATCGCTCATAGTAGGCGACTCCATTCTTGTATAGGATGACCTTGGTCACCGGCAAATCGGCCGCCTGGATCAGGCTGGCTGAGAGCATTACGGCGAGTGCTTGTTTCATGACGCCTCTCCTTCTTAGATGGTATGTTCAGAGGGCGCACCCATGGCGAACCTCTCGCTACTCCTGGTGGACGACGAACGGCCGCTGCTGAACCTGCTCCGCAAGTATTTGGAGCGGCAGGGCTATACGGTCGACGTGTGTGAAACCGGCCAGGCTGCTATCGAGAAATGCCGCGAGACCCCCTGTCCCTTTCAAATTGTTGTGTTGGATTTGAAGCTGCCGGATATGCCGGGGGAAGCGGTGATGGGTGTGCTGTTGCGCGAATCGGACACAGTGCGCGTGTTGATTTCCAGCGGGACGCCGTTCAGCAATGAAGCGGTGCCGGCGGCGTTGCGGCCCCGGGTGGGGTCGTTGTTGAAGCCGTTTGTGCCGAAGCAGCTGCTGGAGGCGATTGCGGCATTGGCGCCGGCGGTGAAGGCGGCGGGGAACGGCGGGTAGGTGGCTTGGCTCGCACAGAGCCGCGTTTGTTGGCTGGGGACTCCGGCTGACTCCTCCGCTCGCTGACGCTCACGGCTCTGTTTTTCGCGCACCTAGTCGAGCATCAGCATCAGCTTGTCGACGAAGTTCTCTTCGTCTTCTGACCACAGGATGCGGCGGTCGATGATGAGCTCGTTTTCGATGTCCTGGGCGAGGTGGAGCATGCTGCGGATGTTGGATTGGACCGGGCGGAGCTGGTCGCTTTGGGGCTGGGGCAGGTAAAGGGCCTCGGGGCCGAAGTAGACCCTTGCGTGCTCGCCGCGGCCGCTGTCGAATTCCGGGCCGTAGACTTCCAAGGTGATGGGCGAGGGCTTCAATTCCCAATCTCCATCCCATTGGTAGAGTTCCCAGCGGGTTTCGATCTGTAAAGCACAGTCGTCGTGAAGGAAGTCCTGGGCTCGGGTGGCGAGGCTTTGCGGGTCGAGATCGCCTTCGATGTACTCTTCCCACAAGGGCGCTTCCTGGAAGTTCAGGGCGCAGACGCGGAAAACGCCTCCGGGGGCGAGGCGGGAGACTGGGAGCACGCCCATGGCCTTCTTCATGTAGAGGGGGAGGGCCAAGGTGGAATAGTTCTTCAGCCAGAGAGAGAGGTAGAGGGGATCACCCATTAATTCCATTGTAAATCCGCCTGGCGGTTTAGCGAACTTCCTCGATCTCGAGGGAAACCGATTCCCACTCGGCCAGGACCTCGTCGAGCTGCTTGCGGCGCTGGTCTAGGAGTTCCATCTGGCGGCGGGTCTCTTCGGCATTGACGAAATCCTGGAGGGCCTGTTCGAGCTGTCCGATTTCGGCTTCGAGCTCCATGGATTTTGCTTCGAGTTTGGCGGCCTTGTCTTCCAACTGCTTCACTTTCAGCGGGTTGAGGCGTTGCTTGCGCGCTTCGGCCTTGGGGATGGACGGGTCTTCGACAACGGCCGCGGCGACGGGGGCCGAGACCACGGGGGAGCCGCCGGCTTTGCGGTATTGGTAGTCCTCGTAGTTGCCGGGGAAGACTTCCACTTCGCCGTTGGCGATTTCGAAGACCTTGGTGGCGAGTTTGTCGATGAAGTAGCGGTCATGCGAGACGAAGACCACGGTGCCGGTGAAGGCCTGGAGGGACTCTAGCAGGACGTCCTTGGCGCGCAGGTCCAGGTGGTTGGTGGGTTCGTCGAGCAGCAGGAAGTTTGACGGATTGAGCAGCATGCGGGCCAGGGCGTAGCGATTGCGTTCGCCGCCGCTGAGGACGCCGATCTGCTTGAAGACATCGTCTTCGCTGAACAGGAAGCAGCCCAGCAGGCTGCGGAGCTCGGTGACAGTCTTGCCGTTGGCGACGCTCATCAGGTCGTCGAGGAGGCGTGAGTCGGTGTCGAGTTCCTTGTACTGATCCTGGGCGAAATAGTCGGGCTGGACGTTGTGGCCGATCTTGTAATCGCCGCGGGTGAGGGATTCGGTGCCGGCCAGGAGTTTGATGAGGGTGGACTTACCGGCGCCGTTGACGCCGACGAGGGCGACGCGTTCGCCGCGCTCGATGGCGAAGTTCACTTTGTCGATGATGACGCGATCGCCGTAGGCCTTGCAGACGTTGGTGAACTCGGCCACGACGCGGCCGGAGGCTTTGGGCTGGGGGAAGGAGAAGTGAATGGCCTTCTCTTCGGGCGGGATCTCGATGCGCTCGATCTTCTCGAGTTCCTTAATGCGCGACTGCACCTGCTTGGCTTTGGTGGCCTGGTAGCGGAAGCGGTTGATGAAGGACTCGAGCTGTTCAATGCGCTCCTGCTGATTGCGGTAAGCGGATTCGAGCAGGGTGAGGCGTTCGGCTTTCTGGGAGAGATAGCGCTCGTAGCCGCCGGTGTAGAAGTGGAGATTTTTGTTCCAGAGTTCGACGATCTTGGAGACGGCGACATCGAGGAAGTAGCGGTCGTGGGAGATGAGGACGAAGGCGTTGGGGTAGTTGGCGAGGTACTCTTCCAGCCAGTTGCGGGCCTCGAGGTCGAGGTGGTTGGTGGGTTCGTCGAGCAGGAGGAGGTCGGGCTGTTCGAGCAGGAGCTTGGCGAGCGCGATGCGCATCTGCCAGCCGCCGGAGAAGTATTCGGTACGCTTGGTCCACTCTTCCTTGGGGAAGCCGAGGCCGCTGAGGACGGAGCCGACCTTGGCTTCGAGGGCGTAGCCGTCGCGATTCCGGAACTGGGAGTCGAGGTGGCCGAAGCGGTCGGTGGTGATGGCGTATTCTTCGCTGAGCGGGTCGAGTTCGCTCATGGCATGGGCGAGCTGTTCCATCTCGCGTTCCATGTCGCGGATGTGGTCGAAGACGGAGAGGCACTCTTCGAAGACGGTGCGGCCGGAGAGGCTGAGGCCATCCTGGGGCAGGTAGCCGGCGGTGATGCCTTTCTGGGTAGTGACGTCGCCGGAGTCGATGGTTTCGAAACCGGCGAGGATCTTCATGACGGTGGACTTGCCTGTACCGTTGGCGCCGACGAGGCCGACGCGGTCCTGCGGAGTGATGAGCCAGTTGACCCCATCGAAGAGGAGCTTCGGACCGAAGCGTTTACTGGCATTTACGAGCGAAATCATTAATTCGGGAACTCTCTTGTCAGCGCGCGGCGTGGCGCAGGATGCGGCCTCCGCGGGCGTCGGTCAATTTTCCGTCTTCCACCATGACGACGCCGTTGACGAGGACGAAGTCGAAGCCTTCGGTGTACTGGTGGGGTTGGGTGTAGGTAGCTTTGTCCTGGACGCGTTCGGGGTCGAAGACGAGGATATCGGCGGCGGCGCCTTCGCGAAGAACGCCGCGATCCTGGAAGTTGAAGGTGCGGGCCGGGAGGGAGGTCATGCGGCGGATGGCGTCTTCCCAGGTGAGGACTCCGCGTTTGCGGACGTATTCGGCGAGGACGCGGGCGTTGGTGCCATAGGCGCGGGGGTGGGGCATGCCTTCGCCGAAGATGCGGATTCCGCCGTCGCTGGCGATGCCGGTGTTGGGGTAGCGCATGATGCGCAGCATGTCGTCATCGCCCATGGAGTGGTAGATCATCTGGGCGCCGCCGGCGGCGATCATTTCGAGGATGGTGTCGATCTGGTTGGCGACTGTGGGCTCCTGGCCGCGCAGTTTGGTGACGTCGACGATATTCTTGCCTTCGAACTCGGGGTTGGGGGTGTAGCGGGCGACGATGGCGTAGCTGTAGTCGGGGTGGCCGAGGTCCTTGATCATGCGCTCCATCTGCTCGGCGATCTCCTTGCGGGAGCCGGGGGTGGTGAGGCGTTCCCTGATCTTGGCCTGGCCGTCGGCGAGGGCCCAGGAGGGCAGGGTGATGCCGAGGTTGGTGGAGGAGTGGTCGTACGGATACTGGTCGACGACGACATCGACGCCTTTGCGACGGTAGTCCTCGACCAAGGCGAGGGACTTGTCGCTCATGCCCCAGAGGCGCGGGGTATCGATCTTGAAGTGGGAGAGCTCGACGCGCATGCCGGCTTCCTGGCCGACGCGGGCGGCTTCGTTGATGGCATCGAGGATTTTTGCCCCTTCGTCGCGCATGTGGGAAGCGTAGACGCCCTGGTAGCTGGCGGCGGCGCGGGCGAGGTCGACGACTTCGTCGCTGTTGGAGTAAGTGCCGGGGATGTAGATGAGCCCGGTGGAGAAGCCGACGGCGCCTTCCTGCATGGCCTCGTGGATGAGGGCCTTCATTCTGGCGATCTCGTCGGGCGTAGCGGGGCGGTTCTCGGTGCCCATCACCTGGCGGCGGACGGTGTTGTGTCCGATGAGGGAGGCGAGGTTCAGGCCGAGGCCTTTGGCTTCGAGGGACTGGAACCACTCGGCCATATTGACGACGGAGCCGCCGCAGTTGCCGGTGACGATGGTGGTGACGCCGTCCAGCAGGTAGTTGTCGCCGCGCGGGACCTTTTCGACGGCGCCCTCGACATGCGTATGGACGTCGATGAAGCCGGGGCTGACGAGGCGGTTGCGGGCGTCGATGACGCGGGTGGCGGTGGCGCCGGGCAGGGCTCCGATGGCGGCGATGCGGCCGTCCTTGATGGCGATATCGGAGCGGAACCAGGGGTTGCCGGCGCCGTCGAGCAGGCGGCCGTTGCGGATAATTGTGTCGAACTGCTGGGCGTGCGTCAGCGCTGCGCTGAGCAGGAGGAGCGCGGGCAGTCTCCAGGATGGGTTCATGGATCGAATCTCAGGCGGCCAGCGGACCGCAGAAGAAGTCGAGCGAACGGGCTATGAAGGCACGGAGTTCGCTGCGCTTCACGACTGCGTCAAGGAAGCCGTGCTGAAGGACGAATTCGGCGCGCTGGAAGCCCTGGGGCAGCTTCTGGCGAATGGTTTGCTCGATGACGCGCGGACCGGCAAAGCCGATCAGGGCGCCGGGTTCGGCGATGTTGAGGTCGCCGAGCATGGCGAAGCTGGCGGTGACGCCACCGGTGGTGGGATCGGTCAGCAGGCTGATGTAAGGAACCTTGGCCTCGTCGAGCTTCATGAGCGCGGCGCTGATCTTGGCGAGCTGCATGAGGCTGATGGCGCCTTCCTGCATGCGAGCTCCGCCGGAGGCCGAGACGATCATGCAGGGCGATTTGTCGGCGATGGAGCGCTCGACCATGCGGGTGATCTTCTCACCAACCACCGAGCCCATCGAGCCGCCGATGAATTTCAATTCCATGGCGCAGACGTGCACCTGGCGGCCCTGGATTTTACCGGTGGCCGAGATGACGGCGTCCTTCATGCCGGTGCTTTTCTGCATGCCGGCGAGACGGTCTTTGTAGGGCTTGGAATCGACGAATTCCAGCGGGTCGGAGGACGTCATGCCGGCATCGTGTTCCTGCCACACGCCGTTGTCCATGAGGTAGTTGAGGCGTGTCCGGGCATCGATGCGGAAATGATGGCCGCATTTCGAGCAGCACTGCAGGGTCTCTTCGAGGTCTTTGCGCCAGATGATCTGGCGGCAGCTATCGCACTTGATCCACAACCCTTCGGTGCGGATATGGCGCTCTTCCTCGCTTTTGACGGCGGTGACTTTCTTCTGGAGTTTGAACCAGTCCATGGGTGGGCGGAGTCCGCCTTAAACCACCGTAACAAGTCGGGGCGGGTGTACTCAACTGCGATTCTCGGCGATACTGTCCCCTTGAAGCTGTATTTGTATTTCATCGGCAAGCCCCGGGACGTGCACTCGAACGGTATGGCGCAGGAGTTCGTGAAGCGGGCGTCGCGGTATATGGCTTGTGAAATGAGAGAGATCCAGCCGGGGCGGTTCGATCTTTTCGGGCGTCACACGACGGCCCGGAAGGTGTTTCTGGACCCGGCGGGCAAGCCGATGGACTCCCATGCATTTTCCATGCTGGTGGGGAAAGCGGAGCTGGAGGCGCGGGACGTGGTATTTCTGATAGGCGGGCACGACGGGTTGCCGCCGGAGTGGAAACCCAAGGCGGACCTGCTGCTGTCACTATCGCAGATGACGATGCCGCACGAACTGGCCCGGGCCGTTCTGGCCGAACAGATTTACAGGGCGCTGACCATGTTGCGGGGTCATCCGTATCCACGCTGAAGTTGCTCGAAGTTAGCGTTTAAGTAAAATAAAAACACAAGAGTTCTCCTTCATGCTGAAACAGACCATTTTTCGTGAGTACGACATTCGCGGCATCGCCGATGTGGAGATGCTGAGTCCGGATGTGATCGGCCTGGGCCGCGCCCTGGGGACTTTTCTGCTCCGCAATGGAGCGACCAGGATCAATGTCGGCCGGGATGTCCGCCTGAGCGGCCAGCGGTTGAAGGACGCGTTGGTGGAGGGACTGCTGAGCACGGGTTGCCAGGTGACGGACTTGGGCCAGGTGCCGACGCCGGTTCTTTACTATTCGGTGCATTATCTTGGCTCGGAGGCCGGGGTGATGATCACGGGCTCGCATAACCCTTCTGAATACAATGGGTTCAAGACGATGCTGGGGAAGGGCACGATCTATGGCGCCCAGATCCAGGAGGTCTACCGGATTCTGAAGGACGAGGATTTCATCATCGGGCAGGGCACGCTGGGCATGGCCGACGTGATCACTCCGTATGTGGAGGAGATTCCGCGGCAGTTCCAGTTCTCGCGGCGGGTGAAGGTGGTGTTCGACGCGGGCAACGGCGTGGCCGGGCCCACGATGCACCGGTTGCTGGAGAAGCTGGACGTCGAGGCGACCGAGATGTTCTTCGAGCCGGACGGGGCGTTTCCGAACCATCACCCGGATCCGACAGTGGAACACAATCTGGAGATGTTGAAGGCGGAAGTGGCGCGGCAGGGCGCTGAGTTGGGCATTGCCTTCGACGGGGATTCCGATCGCATTGGGGCCGTCGACGAGAAGGGCAACGTCATTTGGGGCGACATGCTGATGCTGATCTACGGGCGCGAGATCCTGACGCGGAAGCCGGGGGCGACGTTCATCGGCGAAGTGAAGTGCTCGCAGGTGATGTACGACGAGCTGAACCGGCTGGGCGCGAACGCGATCATGTACAAGACCGGCCACTCGCTGATCAAAGCCAAAATGAAGGAAGAGCATGCGGAACTGGCGGGCGAGATGTCGGGCCACATGTTCTTTGCGGACCGCTAATACGGGTACGACGATGCGTTGTACGCGGCCTGCCGGTTGATCGAGATTGTGGCGGATTCCGGCAAGCCGCTGTCGGCGCAGACGGACGGGCTGCCGAAGATGGTGTTTACTCCGGAGCTGCGGGTGGATTGCGCGGACGAGCTGAAGTTCAAAGTTGTCGATCGGGTAAAGGCGCATTTCCAGGCGATCCTGCCGACGGTGGACGTGGACGGGGTAAGAATCCTGTTCGACGAAGGCTGGGGGCTGGTGCGCGGGTCGAATACGCAGCCGATTCTGGTGTTGCGGTTTGAGGCGACCACGCAAGAGAAGCTGAATGAGTACCGGAAGACGGTGGAGGCTGTTGTGGAAGAGGCCAAGCGGGCCGTCGGGGCGTAGGCGCCAGAGGCGGCCTCCGCATTCACCGCTTATTCACTCCACAGTCGTTAAGTCGAGATAACGGGTCTCTACCATGGCCAATTGGCGGCGGCGCCAACCGCGCCAGCCTCACTTTGGAAATGGAGAACCCTGTGAACCTGAAACGAGCCCTGCCGGGCGTCCTGATGGTGCTGGCGTGCGCGCCTGCGTTCGCGCAAAGCAGCGCTCCCAGTGTGCGAATTCTGTTGCCGGAACATGCGCGGCTGCTGGAGAAGCAGCGGGTGGATATTGTGCTGGAAGTGCGGAACGCGGCCGCGGTGAGCGGTTTGAAGGTGCTGGCCGGGGGCGTGGATTGGACGTCGAAGTTCCAGGCTCCGGTGAAGGCGGCGCTGGATTGCGATACCTCGAGTGACTGGGTGGTGCGGGCGGACCTGCAGTCGTTCCCGACGCCGGGCCAGGTAAAGCTGGAGGTGTCGATTGCGGCGGATGGGACCACCGTGACGGACACCCGCACCGTGGAAGTGCGGGAGTTCAAGCTGCCGGACGGGCAGGC
Source organism: Paludibaculum fermentans (assembly GCF_051172195.1). Classification (GTDB taxonomy): domain Bacteria; phylum Acidobacteriota; class Terriglobia; order Bryobacterales; family Bryobacteraceae; genus Paludibaculum; species Paludibaculum fermentans_A. Next base: position 248,322 of record NZ_JBPJAQ010000004.1, on the reverse strand, counting down.
TCGGAACATCATCTTGTTTATCGGCGACGCAATGGGCACGGCGTATCGGGACGCGGCGCGGCTGGTGTCGCGGGCGATCGTCGACGGGAACGGAAAGAACTCGTTCCGCGACGGCTTCTTCGACGATCTGTTGCAGATGGACAAGATGCCGGTGAGCGGCATGTCGATGACCTATGGGACGGACTCGATTGTGCCGGATTCGGCCAATACGGGGACGGCGTGGGCTACGGGGAACAAGAGCTTCCTGAACGCGGTGAATTCGCTGGGCGACGGCACCGACTGCGCGTGGCGTACTACGGGTTTGACCAACGTGGCGACGCTGCCGTATATGACGGACAATCCGCGGGTGGAGAACCTGTGGCAGTATCTGAAGCGCCGCTACAGCTACCGGGCCGGGATTGTCTCGACGGCGGCGATCACCGATGCTACCCCGGCGGTGGAAGGTTCGTATGTGGCGTACCGGCAGATGCGGTTGGAGATTGCACGGCAGTACCGCGAGAATCCGATGCTGAGCGGGCGTCCGGCGTTCGATGTGATCCTGGGCGGCGGCGCGGATCCTTTCACGGCGGCGGGCCGGACGGACAAGCGCGACCTGATTGGCGAGTTCCAGGCGCTGGGGTACAACTACGTGACGACGGCGTCGCAACTGAAGAATGTCTACGGTCCTTCGGTGCTGGGATTGTTCAAGGGCTCGGCCAGTCCGGCTCCGGCGAGCAACGGGATTGCGACGGCTTCGGATGTGAACATGGATGTCGCTTACGACAAGCTGCGCTTGACGCGGCCGGCGTCGGAGCCTACGGCCAACCTGGGCGCGTATCCCGACCAGCCGATGCTGGATGTGATGACGCAGAAGGCGATCGATGTTCTGGCCGGGAGCTTCACGCAGGCTCCGTTCATTCTGATGGTGGAAGCGGCGTCGATCGATAAGCAGTCGCACCCGAACCAGGCGGCAGGCGTGTTCTGGGACACGATCGAGTTCGATAAATCGATTGGCGTGGCGCGGGCGTGGGCGGCGAAGCGGTCGTTGAAGGATACGCTGATTGTGGTGACGGCCGATCACGACCAGTCGATGCACATCATCGGCGTCAGCAATACGCCGGATTCGGAGTACTTCGACCGGACGAAGAGCGAGAAGATCTCGTATACGACCTCGCGCGGCGATCAGAATTTCACGGTGTGGGGCGATTCGTACTCGAATGCTCGCGCCGGGCTGCCGTTCATCAACACCAGCACGACGGCGTCGAACAATGGAGGCGCGGCGGCAATGCCGGGCAGCTTCGCTTCGACTGACAGCGCGAGCGATCCAGCGTCAAGCACCTATTCGGCCTACTCCGGTTTGACGGCTTACAAGCTGGATGCGGCCACGGGTTATCCGGTGAATTCGGGCGCCGGGCTGCGGCGTCTGGCGGTGGGTTTCCGGACGGGCGACCATACGGGTTCCAGCGTGCCGGTGACGGCGGAAGGTCCGGGTGCGTTCCTGTTCACGGGGTATATGGACCAGACGGATATCTTCTTCAAGATTGCCGACGCGATTGCCGGCGATACGACGGAAGCGGACAAGCTGCTGGACCTGCTGGTGAACGGCAAGTATCCCAAGACGGTCGGGAAGTGAGCACGGGGCGACGATGAACAGACTGATTGTACTGCTGGGGGCGCTGCTGACCGCGGCGCCCCCAGCGCTGTTATCAGGGGCTGATGCGCCGACGCGATTGCCGGCTCTGGCGGATCCCCAGGTGAAGGCAGACGGGGTGGTGTGGTTGACGTTGGACGAGTCGATGGAGGAGGTGGTGCGGGCCCTGGGGCGGCCGGCGCTGGTGGCGGAGTCCGGCGGCGGGTTGGTGTCGTGGCAGTTCCAACTGGGCGAGATCGACCACCACGATTTCTCGCATGTGCTGGTGTTCCGGGCGGCGGACCGGAAGCTGCTGAGCGTGACACGGAACTACGAGCCGGAGCGAAACGTGGACGCGCTGTTCCCTGGCGATGCGACGCGCGGGTATGTGGTGCCGGGTGCGGCAGGTTACCGGATGCGGGTGCGGAGGCTGCCGGGCGGGCGTCTGCTGATGGCGCTGGGGTTGGGGCAGGCTGGTGCGCCGGTAGGGCAGCTTGTCCTGATGCGGGAATCGGAAGTTGGGCGGTTCTACCCCTGGCTGGCGCGAGAGCTGGCGGCCGAGCGTTAACGGGGTGGTGCGTCGACGCGGCCGGCTACGGGCCGGACCACGGTGGTGGGGCCGCAGATTCCTACGCCCACTTTCTGCAGAGCCGAGAGGAAGTTGAACAGCACGGCGTAGAGGACCTTCTCATTTAATGGCTGGCGGCCGGGGAGACGGAAATGAGAGGGAAGTTCCTTGAAGACCTGGACGGAAAGTGCGCGGGAGTGGGGCCGTCCCCCGGCATCGCGTTTGTTGGCGACGACGAAGGGGGTTTGGAGGACGCCGCCGGTACGGCCATCCACATAGAACTGGCAACGGGAGAACCAGCCGGTGTTGGTGGGATCGGAAGCATCGAACAGCAGCAGCGGGCCGTCGCGATCGAGTGCGCTGAGCTCGAGCAGCGAGCTGCGGGGGGTGTCGGTGACCTCGCAGACGAAGCCGGTTTCCTCGGCTCCCTGGCGAAGCAGGTCCGCGTCGAGTTCCAAGACGACAACCTGGTGCGTTCCTGCCTGAAGCAATTGCATTCCCTATCATTCTAACCTGAGGAGATGCCCCGCTACGCCAAGTCTCGAGTGCTGGTTCTGTTCGATATCGATGGGACGCTGTTGAGCCGGTCTGGACCTCATCACCGGCAAGTGCTGGAGGAGGCGATCTGGCAGGTGGCCGGGGTGCGGAGTACGACGGACGGGATTCCGGTACAGGGGATGCTGGACGGCGACATCCTGCAATGCATGTTGCGGCAGGCGGGCGCGGCGGAGGCGGCTCCGGAGCTGATGCTGGCGATTATGAAGAAAGCGCAGGCCCTTTATGTGCGGCGTTGTCCGGACCTGCGGGAGAAGGTTTGCCCCGGGGCTCCGCAATTGCTGGAGCGGCTGGCGGCGGAAGGGGTGGTGGTGGGGCTGGTGACGGGGAACCTGTCGAGGATCGGGTGGCGGAAGATGACGCAGGCGGGATTGCGGCCGCATATCCGGTATGGGGCGTTTGCGGAGCAGGGGGCGACCCGGGCCGAACTGGCGGGCTTGGCGCTGGCGGAAGCGCGGCGGCGCGAGTGGCTGGAGGCGCCAACGGTGGCAACGCTGATTGGGGATCATCCGAACGACATTCTGGCGGCGCGGGCGAACGGGTTGCGCAGCGTGGCGGTGGGAACGGGTGTCGTACCATAGGATGAGCTCGCGCAGCACCGTCCGGACATTCTTGTTCCCGATTTGCGCGCGCTGAAACTGGAGCAACTGATTTGCGCGGATTAGTGATGGTGCTTGTGGCCGCGGCCTGCCTGGGCGGTTGCCGGCGGAATGCGGGCGATCAGCCCAAGGTGCTGTTGGACGCGATTCTCATGGACGGATCGGGGCGGCCGCCGGTGTCGGGATCGGTGGTGGTGGTGCACAATGGCGTGGTCACGGCGTTGGGTGAGAAGTCGCAGACGCAGATCCCGTCTGATGGCGTGCTGTTCCACGTGCAGGGGAAGTTCATATTTCCAGCGGATCCGAGCGCGCCGCTGCGTGTAGGCGGTCCAGCTAACCTGTTGATTGTGAACGTGAATCCGGCCAGCGATCCGGAGTATGCGAAGAAGACGAGCGGCCGGATGACGAACGGCCACTGGGATCAATACCCGCAATAAGCGGCGGCTAGGGGAGCACCCGGAAGGGTTGCTGGACCTCTTGCGGGCGGTTGCCACGGGCATTCATCTGGCCGATTTTGGCGGAGGCGCGGAATATGGCGCCGACCGGAATGATGCCACCGAGCTTAAAGTCGGCTACGGCGCCGAGTACCATGGAGGCGATGCAGCCGCAGGCGGAGCAGTCCGGATTGCCGCCGAACTGGCAGGGCGTGATCTCGGTTTTGAGATCGGCCGAGACGGTTTGGGTGGTCTGGGCGAAGACGCAGTCGGACGGGCTGGAGGGCGGAGTGGCGAACTGTTTGATCAGCCGTTCCGGCATGTCGAGCTTGGGGTAGTGCTTCCTCAGTTGTAGTAGATCAGTGATGACCTGGGCGCGTTCGGCCTTGGTGAGCATCTCGGGCAGGTCGTCGCCGATCTGGGGTGTAAAGAGGCTGAACCAGATCTTGCGGATCTCGTCGCGCGGAGCCCAGAAGTCCAGGAACTCCTTGAGGTAACCGGGGCGCTTCATCATCTGGCCGGTGACGGTGCAGTGGACGGTGATGCGCTGGCCCTGGATGTTCTTGAGAATACGGTCGTATGTGGCCGGGGTGCGGCGGACGTCGTGTTCTTCGCGCAGGCCGTCGATGGAGACGACGACATTGAGGCGCGGCAGGTCGACCCAGCCGGCTGGCAGCGTACGGAAGGCGCTGGTGACGATCTGGACGTGGATGCCACGATCGAGCAGCATGGGGACCATTTGCTCGAGTTCGCGGTAACGAACGAGCGGATCTCCACCCACAATTGACAGATGTAACGGTTTTAAGCGGTCCACGACGCCCATAACGCCGTCGACCAAGGCCTGGCCTTTACGGTCAGCGAGTTCCCGAAGGGTAACTCCGCCGCCGAGGTGAGACTCGTCATAGGCGTAACAACCGGGACAGCGCAGGGGGCACTCACGGGTAATCTCGATGGACAGGGTGGGGCGATTTCCCTTTAGAATCATGCCCCAGGCTTGCACTACGTGTTTCGTCTGCACCCGGCTTCACTCCTTCAACACTTTTGTCCAGGAAAGCAATCGGACAGACTCACTCGGCCTCGGACGGAGAATAAAAGGCCAATAGAATGGCCAGTGATTTGTTCATGATTGGTCACGCGAACTGCGGGTTTATACCAGCTTATTCTGATTGGATGCGTTGCGTGACGGTTTTGTTTCAGAGCTTTGGCAGGAGAGCGATGACACCTTGGGAGGGACTGGCGATGACATGGGCCGCAATGAGCTTGCCGAGGCCTTCGACCTTCCTTTTCCCGGCTTCCACGGCGGCGGAAACGGCCGCGACGTCGCCCTTGATGATGACGGTGATATAGCCGCCGCCCAGTTTCTCGCGGGCCAGTACCTCGACGGAAGCGGTCTTGAGAGCGGTGTCGATGGCTTCGAAGACTGCCGTAAAGCCCTGGGTCTCAATCAATCCGACGGCGAAACCTGCCTGTTGATCCACGACTTTCTCCTTATCTTTCACATTATCCGGCACTTGGACGGTGGCCTGCGAGAATAGCGGGTTGAAGTCCGGCAGGGCTTCATAGGCTGCCGGGGCTCCTTCGTGCGGCGCCGCAATGACGTCCGCCACGATCTGCACCATCATCTTTTCAGCGATTTGGCGGGCGGCGGCGGCGGCCGACTGGACATCGCCGAGCGGGCCGATGACTTTCAGGCAGACGCCGGGCTGATCGTTCAGTTCCGCCTGCAGGATGCGGACCGAGCCGGTCTTTTCCATGGCGTCCAGGATGAGCATGGCCGGCGACCAGCCGCCCACCTCAATGAATGCTACGGCTTCCGGCAGATCAGACCCCGTTCTTCGAGCTGCCCGACGATTTCGAGCGCGATCTGGGTGATGCGATCCTTCTCGATGTTGCCAGTGCGCGGGGCGCAGCCGCCGGCGGGCGGTTCGACGATGCCGGAATCGGCCAGCATGCAGCGCAGGGTACGGGCGAGGGCGGCTTTGTTTTCATCCTGCTTCGGGGTGGAGGGCTGCCGGCCCTGGCCGAAGTCGAAGCCACGGAGGGCGGCGCCGGCGCGGAAGCCGTCGGGGAACTCGAACGGGTAGAGCATGAGGTCGAACAGTTCGAGGATGGTGGTCTGAAGCTTCAGGGCGTCGTTCCACTGGCCGGAGGTGGTGAGGTCGTAGAGTTTCCGCATGAGCTCCGGCGCGACGTTGCTGGTGGCGTTGGTGCCGCCGTCGGCGCCGATCATGAGCATGGGGGCGAGGACAACATCCCAGCCGGTGAGGAAGGTGAAGTCGGGGCGGTTGGGACGGACCGCGGCGATCATGCGGAGCATGAAGGCGACGTCGCCGGTGGAGTCCTTGATGCCGATAATGCGTTCGAACTCGGACAGCCGCTGGATGGTGGGCACATCGATGGGGCTGGCGAACATGGGGATGTTGTAGAGCGTGACATCGATGGGCGAGTTTTTGGCGATTTCGGCGAAGTGGGCGTAGAGGGACTCGGGCCCGAGTTTGTAGTAGAACGGCGAGACGATGGCCACCGCGCGGGCGCCGTACCCGGCGTAAGTCTCGCAGGCCTTTAGCGTTTCGCGGATGTTGGCTTCGGCGGCGCCGGCGAGAACCGGGACTCGTCCCTTGGCGACTTCGCAGGTGATGCGGGCGATGCGCTGGCGCTCTTCCGCGGTGAAGCGGGTGAACTCTCCGGTGGAGCCGTTGGGATAGAGACCATGGACGCCCTTGTCGATGAGCCACGACAGGAAGCGCCGCATCTCGGCTTCGTTGATTTGCCCCTTCTCATCCACCGGGACGAGAGTCGGGGTGAACACGCCTTTCAGTTTCACTTCCATCCACGATATCAAGTTCCGAAGCAGGACAAGCTGCTACTGTTGGGGCGGCTTTTCCTTGAGCTTGTCTTCGGGGATGGGCTCCGCGCTGGTGTCGAAGGTAATGGACGATTCGGCGCCGAACTTGCGGTAGTTGCGGAACTGGACTTCGTTCTTCACCAGGATTTTGCCCTCGCGCATCTGCATTTCGGAGCGCAGGGGCAGGAGGAACTGATTGTTGGAGATGGAGGTGAAGTCGTAGTCGAGCATGGTGGTGGCGACCTGGATGGGGAACGAGGCCGGCATGTTCTCGGCTTCCAGGGTGACGCGCAGCACGATGGGGGTGGTCTTGTCGACGTAGATGAGGCCCTTGTAGCCGGGTACGATTTCCATCTGGCGCTGCCAGGAGACGTGCCACTTCGAGCGCGATTGATTGACGCGGTAGGAGTAGACGTGGACGAGGTTGCCGCGCAGCTTGGCCCAGCGTTCCCAGTGGAATTCGGCCTCGGTGGAGGGCTCGAAGATTTCGCGCAGCATGCTGCCGAATTCGCCGCTGGAGGTGGCGCCGCCCAGTTTGTCGCGATCCATCTCGGTGAGGTTGCCGTTGACGGAGATGAGCTTGTAGTTTTCCTTCTGTTCGAAGTAGCTGAGGCGCTCGATCACGCGGTCGACCATGTGGAACATCTCGAGGCCGGAGGGGTCGACATAGCGCTGGGTGACCTGGGTGCAGATGAAGTCGGGCAGGCGCTTGGTGTAATTGAGCGCGACCTCGCGTGCCTCCTCGATCACCTTCGCCTGTTCTTCCGAGCTGGGTGGGGGCATGGGCGGAGGCGGGGGCGCTTTGGCTACCACGGGGTCGCGAGCCGGCTTTGAGAGGTTCGCGGTGGACGTGACCAGGGTCTGCAGGGCTTCGGAAGTACGGGCGCCGATGCCTTCGCCCTGCATTTCTTCGAGATCCCGGGCGGTGAACTGTTCAGTGAGCTTTACGTTCTTCAGATAGTCAGCTACCTGTTTGTCCGGGTGTTTCAGCTGAATGGACGAGCGAAGGAACGACTTCAACTGGCCCACGGTCAGCCGCATGCCCTGACCGAACGACAGGGTGGCCGCCAGACACAACACAAGTAGAGAGCGCAGGCTCATGCCACTAGAATAGACGCCTCTTGCGGCCCGCGGGTTGTGTTCCATTTGCGGGACCCAGCGCTTTTTCGATAGCCGCAGTGGCGATGGGGGCCATGATGCGGTAGCCGCCCGGGTTCGGGTGGAGGCCGTCATCCGCCAGATTCGAGGCCATTTGGCCATCGGCGGCGGCCATGGCGGGGTAGTAGTCGAGGTAGGTATAGCCGCGTTTCTCGCACAGCGCCTGCAGCCACTTGTTCATTTCCAGGATGGCGGCCGGCGGGCGGAGTTTGGTGCGCTCCCACATGGGGTTGACGTTCTTGTGGTGATCGGAGACGGGCAGGATGCTGGCCAGGACCACCTTGATCTTGTGGAGGTCGGCGAGGTCGCAGATCATGGTCAGGTTGTTCTGGATGACGGACGGATTGACGCCGCGGCCGATGTCATTGGTGCCGGCCAGGATCACGACGGCCGCGGGTTTCAGCAGGACCACGTCGGCCTGGAAGCGGGCCAGCATCTGGCTGGTGATCTGGCCGTTGATGCCGCGATTGACATAGTCCTTGCCGGAGAAGTACTCGTTCAGCCGCCACATGTCGGTGATGGAGTCGCCGAGGAAGACGACGCGGGGATTCCTGGGGTCGGGGGCAGGCAGGGAGGTGTTGGCGTCGCGGTAGCGGGCGGTTTCGTCGCGATCGGGCGAGCGGAGTTCGGCCTGCAGGCCGGCAATCTGCTGCTGGAAGTACAGCTCGATTTTGCCCAGGTTGTCGCGCAGTTCGGCCAGTTGCAGGCGGCCGATCTCGGGGAAGGGCACTGGTTTAGGAACGGTATCCGAGATGAGGACGAAGGCGTGCAGGTTGGTCATGAACCGGTAGTGGAGCTGCGGGTTCCGGATCCCGAGGAACTTCAGGCTCTCCATGGCCTGGCGCATATTTTCGGCCAGGGGGACGCCGGCTCGGCCGAGTTCGGGACTGGCGATGCCGCTGGCTTCAATCAACTGCAGGCTGCGTTCATACAGGGCGAGCACCTGCTGGTCGTCGGGCACCGCGGAGGCCGCGTTTTGCGGCTGGGCGGAAAGTGGCAGAACCGCTGCCAGGAATGTACACATGGCAATCCTCAGCATGAATAATTCTCCCTCTTCTCCGGGCTACTGGGCCTTTTCGAGCTGCAGGGTGAGTGTGCCCACGTAGAACGGAAGCTGGATTCTAATCTGCACCGGGAGCCGTTTTTCGTCATCGCTGATCCAGATGAACAGGCGGCCCTTCCGGCCGTACAAAACTCCATTGAACAGAAACGCCTCATATCGGGTGGACGGGAACTGGCCCAGCGGGGTTTTGATGGTCTCTTTCTGCTGGGCCTCGACGCGCGCCATGACGACCTTTTTGCCGTCGCTGATGGGCAGTTCCAGGACGGAACCGGGGGCTGGGTGCTGTTGGCGCAGTTTGTGGAGACCGCCGGTGACATCGTGGACACAGGCGGGTATGTCGATCTCTTTCGTGAGGGCGACGGTATTGGTGTTCAGGTCCTTTTCCAGAAACGAGGAGCGTTTTTTGGTCCGGTCGAAGCTAGCTTTGACTTCGCGATTGCGGCGGCCTTCGTGGACATCCCAGGTGATGGACGTGGCGCACAGGCCGGGGTCGAACATGGCTCGGTAGGTGTCGTTGACGGTGAACAGGGTGGCCACGAGGCCGACGCTCTTCATGAGCATGTCCAGTTGCCGGTCGCCTTCAGCCCACTTCAGCTGGACTTCTCCGGCGCGCACGAAGCGCCATTCGACTCCGTAGGTGAGGGTTTCGGGCTGATTGGGCGTGGCCGTCTGCGCAAGGCAGTGCCCCGCCAGCAAGAGAACCAGAACTACAATCGCGCCGCCTGGCGGATTCCACAAGCGCATGTCCACTCCAGTCTTGCAGATGGACTCCGAAAGCCGCAAACGCGGAGCAATGCGGCGGCGCCGGGCGCCAAAGCCGCCAAGAACTAAAGTTACCAGCCCGTGGAGCCGATGGTAGGGCCATGAGCCGACTTGCGCCTGAGGTGCATCCGTGAAGACGACCTGGTGCCTGACGCTGGCCGTCTTCGCCGCGCTGGTTTTCGCGCCGCTTTCCGTTGCCAAGGAAAAGACGCCCGCGCAGCGGCGTGCTGCCTCCAAACCGCCCACGATCCAGCAGGGCATGAAAGAGCGCAAGCGCCAGATGAAGCGGGACAAGCGGAGCATGCGGCAGTTGGAGGCCTTCCGGAGCCGTCCCAAGGTCCGGTTGTAGGCGCTTCTATTTCAACGGATCACGCGGTTTGTAGCCGAGTTCGCGCGTGAGCACTTCCACCAGCCGTTCCAGCACTTTGACCCGGGCCCAGTGTTTGTCGTTACCTTCGACGACGGTCCAGGGGGCGGTGCGGGTGCTGGTCCTCAGCAGCATCTCCTCGACGGCTTCTTCGTAGTCGCTCCACTTGGCGCGGTTGCGCCAGTCCTCGTCGGTGAGTTTCCACGCTTTGTAGCCGATCCGCTGGCGTTCCTCAAAGCGTTTCAACTGCTCTTCCTGCGAGATCTGGACCCAGAACTTGGCGAGGATGCAGCCGGAGTCGCGGAGCTGCCGTTCAAAGGAGTTGATCTCCTTGTAGGCGCGTTTCCATTCGGCCTCGGTGCAGAAGCCTTCGACGCGTTCGACCAGGACGCGGCCGTACCAGGAGCGGTCGAAGATGGCGATCTGGCCCTTTTCCGGCAGGCGGCGCCAGAATCGGTAGAGGTAGTGGCGAGTCTTGTCTTCCCCTTGCGGAGCGCTGATGGGATAGACGGCATAGCCGCGCGGGTCGAGCTTTTCGGTGATGCGTTTGATGGCGCCACCCTTGCCGGCGGCATCCCAGCCTTCGAAGGCGAGGACGACGGGGCGTTTCTGCTGGTAGACCTGCCAACCAAGCTCCCTGAGCTGGATCTGGCCCCGGGTGAGCCGTTTGGCGTAGTCGGCGCGATCGAGTTTCTGCTTGAGGTCGAGGGTTTCCAGCATCAGGCTTCTCCGTTGCCCTCGTTTTCCAGGGTGTCCATGATGCGGCGCAGTTCGGCATCGTGCCGGATTTCCGCGCTGGCCTCCTCGACGGGCGGGACGTCGGGGCCGAGCGCCTTTTCGAGGGCGGCGATGATGGTGAGAAAGACCTTGCGGCGGGCGTACCAGCGGGAGGTGCCCTCCACGATGGTCCAGGGGGCGAACTCGCTTTCGGTGAGCTCCAGCATCTCCTCGGCCGCTTCGAGGTATTGGTCGTAGAGTTTCTGGCGTGCCCAATCCTGCGAGGTGACACGCCAGGATTCCAGCGGATCGGCCTCGATATTCTCGAAGCGCCGTTTCTGTTCCTTTTTGCTGATGTGGAACCAGAACTTGAGGATGACCGTGCCGTCGTCGGCCAGCATCCGCTCGAATTCGATGATGTCTTTGTAGGCCTTGCGCCAGGTCTTTTCGGGCACCAGTTTTTCGACGCGCTCATCCAGGACGCGGTGGTACCAGGAGTGGTCGAAGATGGTCATCTCCCCGCGATTGGGGGCCTTGAGCCAGAAGCGCCAGAGCCAGGGATGGTTCTGTTCGTAGGTGCGGGGCGGCTGGATGGAATAGAGTTTGAAGCCGCGCGGATCCAGGCGCTGGGTGAGGGTGGAGATGGAACTGCCTTTGCCGGAGGCATCCCAGCCCTCGAAGATGACCATGGAGGGGATGCGGTGGTCCCAGCAGGCTTTCTCCAGCGTGTAGAGCCGCCGCTGGAGGGCCGGCATCTCTTGTTTGTATTCGGCGCGCGCCAGTTTCCGTTTCAGGTTTACGTTTTCTAGCATCGGCTTTTGAGGAGGATCGCCTGCGCGCTGTGCGGTTTCTCGGTGTCCTTGCGGGGCATCTTCTCGTAAGTACCGTCCGGCTTCATGCGGCGCGCCTTCACGTTATCGGCCAGATAGACTGACAGGATTCTATCGCGGATCTGCCGCACGAGCGAGGCTTTCTGGATGGGGAACAGGGTTTCCACGCGCCGGTTGATATTGCGCGGCATGATGTCGGCGGAGCCGATGTAGATCTCTTCGTCGCCGTCGTTGCGGAAGTAGAGGATGCGGCTGTGCTCCAGGAAGCGGCCGACGACGCTGATGACGCGGATGTTGTCGCTGACGCCGGGCACGCCGGGCCGCAGGCAGCAGATGCCGCGGCAGAGGAGATCGACCTGGACCCCGGCCTGCGATGCCTTGTAGAGCAGCCGGATGACGCGGGGATCCACCAGGGCATTCATCTTCATGATGATGCGGGCGTCTTTGCCGGCCTTGGCGTGGGCGATCTCGCGCTGGATGAGGCCTTCCAGCCGCTGGCGGAGATTGATGGGGGCGACCAGTAGTTTGCGGTAGTCCGATTTGGCGGAATAGCCGGTGAGGTAGTTGAACAGGTCGGTGCTGTCGGCGCCGAAGTCCTCGTCACAGGTAAACAGGCCGAGATCGGTATAGAGATGCGCGGTGACTGCGTTGTAGTTGCCGGTGGACAGGTGGACGTAGCGGCGCATGAGATTGGCTTCGCGGCGGACCACCATGGCGACCTTGCAGTGGACTTTCATGCCGACCAGGCCGTAGACGACGTGGACGCCCTCTTTTTCCAGCGCCCTCGCCCATTCAATATTCGACTCCTCGTCGAAGCGGGCTTTGAGTTCCACCAGCACGGCCACCTGTTTGCCGTTCTCGTTGGCTTCGAGCAGGGCCTCGACGACCGGCGCGTTGCGGCCCACGCGGTAGAGGGTCATTTTGATGGCCAGCACCTGCGGATCGCGCGCGGCAGCTCGAAGGAAGTCCACCACGGGCTGGAAGCTGTCGAAGGGCTGGTGCAGCAGGATGTCGCCGCGGCGGACCATGCTGAAGATATCTTCGTCTTCGGCGCTCTGCTTCAATGTGGCGGGCGTGAAGGGAGCGTCTTTCAGCTCCGGCCGGTCGAGCGAGGCCAGGTGGCGCAGGCGGACGAGGGAGAGCGGGCCCTCGGTCTTGTAGACGTCGGTATCGTCGATTTCGAGGTTGGTTTTGAGGATTTCGAGCAGGCGCTCCGGCATCTGCTTAGGTACCTGGAGGCGCACGATGGCGCCGAAGCGGCGCTGGCGGACACCCTCCTCGATGGTTTCCAGCAGGTCTTCCGCTTCCAGTTCCTGGATGGCCATTTCGGCATCGCGGGTGACGTGGAAGGGATGGGACTCGACGATCTCCATGCCCGGAAAGAGCGCGCCCAGGTTGGCCTGGATGACCTGCTCGATCCAGGCGAAGGACACGCCTTTGCCGTTGCGCTTGTGGGCCGTACGCTGCAGCGGCACCAGCTGGGGCAGGGTATCGGGCACCTTGACGCGGGCGAAGTGTTCGACGCCGTTGGGATCGCGGATCAGCACGGACAGGTTCAGGCTGAGGTTCGAGATGTGCGGAAAGGGGCGCCCGGGATCGAAGGCGAGCGGAGTGAGGACCGGATAGATCGTGTCGTCGAAGTAGCGCCGGGCGTGCTCCTTCTGGTGCTCGCTGAGCTCCTTGTATTCGAGCACATGGATGCCGTGGGTGCGCAGCTCGTCAAAGAGCAGTTTCCGGCAAGCCTGGGCCTCGGCAAACAGAGACTGGCAATAGGTCCGGATTGCCTCCAACTGGCGTGCCGGGGACATGCCGTCCGGGCCAGCGTCGAGGATGCCGGATTCGATCTGGTTAGCGACGCCCGCGACGCGCACCATAAAGAACTCGTCCAGGTTGGAGCCCAGGATGGAGAGGAACTTGACCCGCTCGAGCAGGGGATTGCTGGGATCCCGCGCCTCTTCCAGCACCCTGGATTGGAACGCCAGCAGGCTGAGTTCCCGGTTCAGGTAGAGCGAGGGCGCGTTGAGGTCGACAGGCGCCGGCTCCGATTTCTCTTTCCTGGGGCTGCTTTTCGAAGTCGCGGCCGGAACTGTTTTTACGATTTTCCTTTTGTTGCCCGGCATATGCGCTTCTAACAGGGTAGCCGACACCCGCTTCCGGCGCTGGGACGAGTTTCCCGCTCGACAAGATTGTGCGCTCCGTTCTCTAATCAATCAAGGTGCCTGCATCGCCACCGGCCCTGGAGCGGCTCGGCTGACAGGCATTAGGATCTTGATGAAAGACGCAGGGAAACTCCCCGCCTTCAAATTCTGGAACACTCTCCGCGTGCTGCTGGTCGCGGTGGCCGTGGTGGCCTGCGGTGCGGTCGCGCTGCTGATCTGGCATCTGGGCATGTACCGGACGCTCAGCCAGCAGGCATTCCGCGTGGGCGCGGACAACGCTCCACCGTACAGCGTATTGAGCCCGGGCCAGCCGCCCACCGGGCTGGCGGTGGAGGTGCTGCGAGAAGCAGCGCGGCGTAAGGGGATCCAACTGACCTTCGTGGAGACGCAGGTGGGTGTGGACGAGGCGTTTCGCCGCAATCTCGTGGACCTGTGGCCGGCAGCCACCGATACGCCGGAGCGCCGCAAGTGGCTGCATGTCTCCGATCCCTGGCTGATGAACCGGCTCTGCATCGTCTCGCGGAGCGGCAGCCCCGTTCACGCCATCAGCGATTTGAAGGATAAGCGGGTAGGGGCGGTCTATCTGCGAATTGTGCGTGAGATTGGCGGGACTCCGCCTCCACCCGGCATGGTCGCGCGCCAGATTGCCGGGCGGGCCGAAGGGTTGCTAGCGCTCTGCCGCGGCGAGGTGGATGCGAGCATCATCGAGCAACGATTCCTGGAGCAGAAACTACTCATCCGCCCTCCTGACTGCGAGGGCGTCTCCCTGGTGGTGATGAATGTGCCCAGCGCCGACCGAATGTTGTCCGTGCTGGCGAATGAGCAAAGCGCCGCGGCGGCGATCCTGTTGCGCAAGGGGATCACGGAGATGAGCCGCGACGGTTCGTTCACGCACATCCTGGATTTCTGGTCCTCGTTCATGGGGAACGAGATGCGGATCGTTTCGGAGTTGGAGTCGAAGGCCCGCCAGTCGCGCATCTCGTTCTACGGGACGGTGCTGCTGGCGATCATGGGGGTGGTGTTGGTGGTGCAGAACGGCCGGCTGCGGCATGCCAACCGCCTGGCCGGGGTCGCCACCCGGGCGAAGAGTGAATTCCTGGCGTCCATCAGCCACGAGATCCGCACGCCGATGAACGGGATTCTCGGGATGTCGCACATCCTGCTGGAGACGCCGCTGCCGCGCGAGCAGCGCGAGCAGGTTCAGATTATCGAGAGCTCCGGCCAGTCGCTGCTGCGCCTGATCAACGATGTGCTGGACTTCTCGAAGATCGAGGCCGGTAAGCTCAAGATCGAACAGGAGGCCTTCAATCTGCGCCAGTTGGTGCAGCAGGTGGCCGCGCTGGTGCTGCCGAGCGCGGAAGCCAAGGGGCTGAAGGTTCACGTCAGGCTGGCGGGTGAGCTGCCGGTGATGCTGGAAGGGGATCCTGGCCGCATTCGGCAGGTGCTGCTCAACCTGGTGGGGAACGCCGTGAAGTTCACGGAGCACGGTGAGGTGAGGGTGGAAGTGGAGGCCGGCGAGGCTGCCGGCGAGCTGGTGCCTGTGCGGATTGCGGTGTGCGATACCGGGATCGGAGTAGCGGCTGAGAATCTGCCGCATCTGTTCGAGAAGTTCTACCAGGCGGATTCCTCGGCCTCGAGGCGCTTTGGCGGCACGGGGCTGGGGTTGTCGATCAGCCACCAGTTGATCCAGTTGATGGGCGGCACGATTCAGGTGGAGAGCCAACCGGGCGCCGGTTCCACCTTCCGGGTGGAGTTGAAGCTGAGGCGCATCTCCGGCGTGTGGCAGGACGAACTGGCGCAGGATCCAGTGTTTTCGGCAGAGCCTGCTGCCGCGACTGTGCATGGCTTAAAGGTCCTGCTGGTGGAAGATAACAAGGTGAATCAGCGTGTGGCCACGCGCTTTCTGCAGCGGCTGGGCTGTGAAGTGGAACTCGCCGAGAACGGTTTGATCGCCCTGGACTGCGTGCGTGTGCTGGCGGGCGAGGCGCGCTTCGATCTCATCCTGATGGACTGCTTCATGCCGGTGATGGACGGCTTCGTGGCTACGCGCAGCATCCGGGCGGTGGAGAGCGCTTGCGGCCGGCGGACACCGGTGGTCGCCATGACCGCGTCGCTGCTGGAGGAAGACCGCCAGCGCTGCCGCGAGGCGGGGATGGACGACTACATTCCGAAGCCTGTGGATCCGGCTGAACTGCAGCGGGTTGTGGCGCGCTTTGCCCATGGGAAAGCGGCGGGCCATCCGGGGCGCGCCTGAATTCACCTATCGACTGAACCCCGGGCCGGATCTTCTAATATCAGAGAGTGCCTCAGCCGGACCCTCAACTGCGCGAGCTGACCGTCAAGTCGGTTTTCCTCGGACTTTTCCTGGCCTTTGTATTCGGCGCCGCCAACGCCTATCTCGGCATGAAGGCCGGACAGACCGTGGCCGCCACCATCCCAGCGGCGGTGATCGCCATGGCATTGTTCCGGATCCCCGCGTTTCGAGGCGGCCTGCTGGAGCAAAACATTGCGCGTACGGCGGCCAGTGTTGGTGAGGCCCTGGTTGCGGGCGCCATCTTCACGCTGCCCGCCTTCCTGCTGGTGGAGATCGACGGGCAGAAGCTGTGGGCCGACCTGCGGGGGCACTATTGGCAGGGTGTTGTGATCCTGCTGGCCGGAGGGCTGGCCGGCATCTTCTTCATCATTCTGCTGCGGCGCGCACTGTGCGTGGATGCCGGCTTGCCGTTTCCCGAGAGCGTGGCCAGCTATGAGATTGTGAAGGCCGGGCAGGAGTCCGGCGATGCTCCGCGGCTGGTGTTTGGCGGCATGGCGTTCGGCGGGCTGATTCAGATTCTCAAGAGCGACAAAGGGCTGCAACTCTTCCGGGAGTATACGGAAGGCTTCATCGCATTCCCGCGCAGCGTGGTGCGGCACTTCGACTTTTCCAAGACTCCGATTGGTTCGGTGACGCACCAGGGCGGCATCCCCTGGTCGACGCCCGCCCTGTCGCCGGCGCTGATTGGTATTGGGTACATCATCGGGCCGGAACTGGCTTCGATCAACGTGGCGGGCGGATTCCTGGCCTGGTGGGTATTGATCCCGCTGCTGTTGTTCTTCGATCCGGACCTGGCGACGCGCATCGGCGGAGCCGGCCATGACGTGGCCGCTTACACGCTCTGGTACAACATCGTGCGTCCGATTGCGGTCGGCATGATGCTGGTGGGCGCGGCGAACACGATGTTCTCGATGCGGAAGTCCATTGCGGAGTCTCTGCTGGGCGCGTTCCGGGCATCTGCGAAGTCGACCCATGCCGGGGGTGAAGTGCCGCGCACGGAGCGCGATATTCCCACGAAATGGGTGCTGCTCTGCATCCTGGCCCTGTTGGTGCCGGTTACCGCGATCTATTACGGGTTCACTGGTGGGCTCGGCACCGCGGTGGGGACCGCGCTGGTGATGGGCGCCGCAGGTTTCCTGCTGTCGGCCGTCGGCGGCTACCTGGTGGGCCTGGTGGGTAGCTCGAATCAGCCGCTGAGCGGGCTGACACTTTCCGCGCTGATCCTCTCGGCATTGCTGATGCAGGCCATGGGCGTAAAAGGGGCGGCGGGTGTGGCCGCCGTGCTGGGCGTGGCGGCGGTGGTCGCCGTGGCTGTCTCGGTGTCGGGCTCGCTCATTCAGGACCTGAAGGCGGGGCACCTGCTGGGCGGTACTCCGTGGAAGATGCAGGTGGTCGAGATCCTGGCGGTGATCCTGCTCTCCGTCTTCCTGATGGGGCCGATCATTGCGCTGCACGAAGCGAATCTCTCCACCGGCGGAATTGGTGGACGCGCGTTGCCGGCGCCGCAGGCCGGACTGATGGCACAGCTTGCCAAAGGGATCGTCAGCGGCGACATGGCCTGGGGCCTGCTCGCTATCGGCGCGGCTTTCGGTGTAGCCCTGCTGTTGTGCGGTGCCCGGGCCATGATGCTGATCGCGGTGGGCATGTATCTGCCGTTCGACACAAGCTCCGCCATCTTTCTGGGCGGGCTGATCAAGTGGGTGGCGGACAAGGTGATGACCTCCTACGGACCGGAGCTCAAATTGAAGGCGGAGGAGGCGGGCACGCTGCTGGCGTCCGGGCTAATAGCCGGGGAGGCCGTGGTGGGTATCCTGCTGGCTGTGCTGTTCCTGACGGGGGTCTCGTCGATCACCCACGTCTTTACAGGGACGGACCAGTTCTCGTGGTTCCCGGCCTGGGGCGGGTGGCTGTCGTGGCTGCCGATGGCGGCGATCGCCTGGATCCTGATCCGGGTGCCGATGCGGCGTTCGGGTCAATAGGGCTTGGCGTCGGCGGCGACTGGCCGCAGGAAGAGGTCGTGGAAGTCGAAGCTGAAGTCGGTGAGCGGCGAGACGGCGACCATCTTGGCGGAGTCGAGCTTGCCGTCGGGCTTCAACGTGAAGGTCATGTAGGCGTCCGCCAGCAGCGTGCGGTCGTTCCAGCGCGCCACGAAGGTATCGTACTGCCAGTGGACCAGCTCACCGGTCAATGACGGGGAGTGCGAGAAGCGGATCAGCAGCTTACCGTCTTTTTCTTCGATCAGCACATCGCCATACCAGGCATCGCGGAAGCGTCCGGCATAGCTGGCCAGCGGCAGGGAGGGCTTCGAATTCGTATTGCGGCCGGCTGCTGCTTTGCTGACGGTTTCGCCGGCTTCGGCCACACGCCCGGCCTGGTAGGTGGCGTAAGCACCCACCCAATCCTTGGCCGGGGCATTGAGGTAGTGGTCCAGCACGGTGTAGGTGATCGCGTTGAAAGCCGCGCCCACTTCCTGATTCGTGAAGACGAGCACGCCCAGCTTCAGGGACGGAAGCATGGTGACACGGGTGACCATGCCGGCCAGGCCGCCGGTGTGATGGATCATCTTCGTGCCGCGATAGTCGGACACCACCCAGCCCAGGCCGTACGCCTGGAAGTTCGGCTTGGCCTCGGAGAGTTCGCCGGGCGGATTGCCGACGGGCATCACGGTGTTGGCCGACCACATCTCCTGGTTCTGTTTGGCGCTGAAGAGCCGGGTGCCGTTGTACTCGCCGCCGTTCAGTTGGGCGACCACCCAATGGGCCATATCGTTGACGCTGGACTGAATGGCTCCGGCCGGCGCATTGTTGTCGAGATTTGTCAGGGCGATGGGCTCCAGTTTCCCTTCCGCGGCGGCATGTGGGGTAGCGTAGTCCATGCCGGGCTTCAAGACCGTGGAACTGGTGGTGGAGCGCGTCATGCCCAGCGGCTTGAAGAAGCGCTCGCGGACAAAGGCATCCCACGGTTTGCCGCTGACCGCTTCGATCACCTGGCCGGCCACCAAGTACAGGACATTGTCGTAGGCATAGCGGCTGCGGAAGCTGGTCGCCGGTCGTACCCAGCGCAGCCGCTTCACGATCTCAGCCGAACTCAGTGTGCTGGTGGGGAAGAACATCAGGTCGCCCGCACCCAGGCCCAGGCCGCTGCGATGGACCAGCAGGTCGCGAATGGTCATCTCCCGTGTGACGTAGGGATCGTACATCTGGAAGGCGGGCAGGTACTGGATCACGGGATCGTCCCACCGCAGCTTGCCCTCGTCCACCAGGATGGCCAGGGATGCGGCGGTGAAGGCCTTGGTGTTCGACGCGACTCCGAAGAGCGTATCCGGAGTTACCGGAGCAGGGTCGCCCAGCTTCCGCACGCCGTAGCCCTTCGCCAGTACCAACTGGCCGTCCTTGATGACGCCCACGGCGATGCCGGGGATGTTGAATTCCTTCAAGGCTCGCTCTACGGCGGAGTCGAGATTGGGCTGGGCCAAGCCGAACGAAGGTAGTGCGAAGGCGAGTGTGAGGAGGGCGGTTGCGAGACGCATTGGGACTATTGTGCGTCAATCGCGGCCACGGCGGGAGGCCGCACGGCTTGCCAGCGTTTCAGCCATTCGGCGGCGGCGGCCATGCCGGCGGAGAAGGGTTGGTCGTCCTTGCGCGGCGGACATACGGCGGTGAACGCGGTGCGAATCTCTTCCAACAGCGGACTGGTCTTCAACGGGCTGAGGCATTCGAGAGCCTGGGTGGCGGTCATGAGCTCGATCGCCAGCACTTGCCGGACAAGCTCCGCCATCTGGCTGAGTTTCAAAGCCGAAGTCATGCCCATGCTGACGAAATCCTCCTTGTTGCCGCTGGTGGTGATGCTGCCTGGCGAGGCCGGTGTGGCCAGCACGCGGCACTCGGCCACGAGGGCGGCGGCGGTCACCTGCAGCATCATGTAGCCGGATTCGAGGCCCGGGTGGTGGGCCAGGAAGGGCGGCAGGCCCTCGTTCAGGGCTGGATTCACCAGGCGGTCGATGCGGCGCTCGCTGATGCCGGCCAGGGCGGTGAGGGCGATTGCCAGGAAGTCCATGGCAAAGGCAAGGTGCTGGCCGTGGAAATTCCCGCCGGAGAGCGTCTCCTCGCCGAAGACCAACGGGTTGTCCGTGGCTGAGTTCAGTTCGATGCTGAAGACGCGCCGCGCCTCAGTGAGCGTGTCGCGGACGGCGCCGTGCACCTGCGGAGCGCAACGCAGGGAGTATGCGTCCTGGACGCGCCGGCAGGCCTGGTGCGAGGCGCGGATCTCGCTGCCTTCCAGCAACTGCCGCAGCAACTTCGCGCTGGCCACCTGGCCCGGATGCGGCCGGACCTCGTGGATGCGGGGATCGAATGCTTTGGGCGTACCGCGCAGGGCGTCCAGGGAGAGCGCGCAGGCGACATCGGCGGCTTGCGCCAGGTCTTCTGAGTCGAGCAGCGCGAGCGTGCCCAGCGCGAGCATGGCCTGGGTCCCATTGACCAGCGAGATGCCCTCTTTGGAATGCAATCGCAGCGGCTCCAGCAGGGCCGCCGAGAGCGCGGCTGCGCCACTCATCCGCTGGCCCTGGTAGATTGCCTCGCCTTCGCCGATCAGCACGAGGGCGATGTGGGCCAGGGGCGCGAGATCGCCGCTGGCGCCGACGCTGCCGCGGGAAGGAACCAGCGGCGTGACGCCTTTGTTCAACAGGCCGCAAATGCGCCGCGCCACGACGGGCCGGATGCCGGAGACGCCTTTGGCCAGGACGTTGGCCCGGATCAGCATGATGGCCCGAACCACCTCCAGCGGCAAGGGTTCGCCGACGCCGCAGGCATGCGAGCGCACGACATTGCGCTGCAACTGCTCGAGTTCCTCGGGCGCGACGCGGGTGTCCGCCAGCAGGCCGACGCCGGTATTCACGGCGTAGACGGGGGCGTCGCCGGCGGCCAGGCGGTCGATTACTTCGCGCGCGGCCCGCATGCGTTTGACGGCATGCGGGTCCAACTCCACCTCAGCGCCCTGGCGGGCTACCCGGGCGACATCTTCCAGGGTCAACACGGATCCGTTCAGACTAACCATACCTTCACGCTATCCTAGTCCTTTCATCGTGGATAGCCGATTGCCAGTCGTGGTCGTGCTCGATCATGTACGCAGCATGTACAACGTCGGAGCATTTTTCCGAACAGCGGACGCCGTGAGGCTCGAGCGCCTAGTGCTGTGCGGCATCACCGCGCACCCGCCGCAGGAGGGCATCGGCAAGACCGCGCTGGGCGCCGAGGAGACAGTGCCCTGGGAGTATCACACCGACGCGCTGGTGCCGCTGCGCATGATGCGAGCCCGGGGTTACCATGTGGCCGCTATCGAAACCGGCGACACTGCGACGGACATTTTCGACTGGCAACCGGCCTGGCCGGTGTGTGTTGTGTTCGGCAATGAGGTGGACGGGCTGGGCGAGGGCGTGCTCGCTTCCTGCGATGCCCACATCCGCCTTCCGATGAACGGTGTCAAAAACTCATTGAACGTCGCCACCGCGGGCGGCGTCGTGGTGTACGAACTGCTGCGCAAATTCCGGGAGAGACGATGAACCGACTTTTTCTGCTGTGCCCACTTTTCGTGATGCTTGCCGAAGCCCAGCCGGCCACCATGTTTCCGCCGGTACGCGGGACGCGGGAGATGGTGGGCGCCGGGAACAACTTCCAGGTTGAAGCCGGATGGCGGATGCTGACGACGGGCGGCAACGCTGTGGACGCTGGTGTCGCGGGGATCCTCACAGCCACGGTGACTGAGCAATCGCGCATTGGATTGGGCGGTGAGGTGCCGATGCTGATCCTGATGGCCGGCAAGCCTGCCATCGCCATCAGCGGAGTGGGTACAGCACCCGCCTTGGCTACGCCGGAGTTCTACCGGGTCCGCAAGCCGGAGGCGTGGGAGGAACCCAGCCGCATGGCGCCGATCCCTTCCATCGGGCTGAAGGCGGCCGTCGTCCCCGGCATGTTCGATGGACTGATTCTGGCGCTCTCGCAGCACGGCTCGAAGTCGTACTGTGAGGTGGTCCAGCCTGCGATTGAGGCTGCGCACGGCTTCCCCATTCCTGACGAGTATGCGCGGTTTATTGGGGAACTGCGCAACTTCCTGCATCTGTGGCCGGCCTCCGAGCAGTTCTTCCTGCCCGGCGGTGAGCCGCCCAAGCGGGGTGAGATCTTCCGATCGCCCACTCTTGCCGCCACGCTGGAGTCGCTCTGCACGGTGGAAAAGAATGCCAAGGGGGATCGGGCCGCCAAGCTCAAGGCGGTGCGCGACGAGTTCTACCAGGGCTCCATTGGACACAAGCTGGCCGAGTTTTCGCAGGCGAACGACGGGCTGCTGCGGTATGAGGACCTGGCGAAGTTCCACGCCGAGACGGATCAGCCGGCTGTTGGCACCTACCGCGGTTACGGCATTATCAAGCCGGGTTTTTGGACGCAGGGGCCGGTGATGATCCAGGCGCTGAACATCCTGGAGCGCTTCGACCTGAAAGCGATGCGGCACAACTCGCCGGAGTATCTACACACGGTGATCGAGGCTTTGAAGCTCGCCTTTGCCGACCGGGACCGGTACTACGGTGACCCCAAGTTCTCGAAGATCCCAGCCGAGGCGCTGCTCTCGAAGGAGTACGCCGCTGACCGCGCCAAGCTGATCGATCCCGAGCACGCCTCGATCGAGCACCGTCCCGGCAACCTGGGCGGTCCCATGGCGCTGGCTTCAAATACCCACGGTGAGCCGATCGATCACGACACGACCTGCATCAACGTGGTCGACCGGTTCGGCAATGTCTTTTCGGCGACACCCAGCGGCGCCTGGCTGCCATCGGTGATCGCCGGAGATACCGGCATCCCCTACAGTATGCGGCTGGAGTCGTTCGTCCTCACCGCGGGCCATGCCAACCTGCTGGAGCCGGGAAAGCGGCCGCGCGTGACGCTGAGTCCCACCATTGTGCTCAAAGACGGCAAGCCGTGGCTGGCGATGTCGACGCCTGGTGGAGATAACCAGGATCAGGCGATGCTGCAGGTGCTGCTGAACCTCATCGATTTCGGCATGAGTCCGCAGGAGGCGGTGGAAGTGCCGCGACTGCAGACGGAACACTTCTACGCCTCGTTTGGGAACCACGAGTTCAGCCCGGGGCGGGTCAACATCGAATCCCGGATACCGGAAGCCACCGCTAAGAAGCTGCTCGAAAAGGGGCACCGCTTGGCGATTCTGGGGCCGTGGTCCAACGGTTCAGCGCCAACCGTCATCCGCATCGACAATGGGGTGTTGGACGGCGGTGCGGACCCGCGCCGGTCGAGATTCATCTTCGGCCGTTAGCCCGGTGGGTGAGCTATGTTGGGAAGGAGCCATGCTGCTGCCGATTCTGGCGCTCCTGATGGTCAATCCGCCAGCCCAGACCGAACATATTGGGTCCGCCTACGGATTTGTCACCCTCTGGCGCAGTCATTCCCTATCCGGTGCCGCCCATCCCGGTGTTGAGCGCGCCTTCCTGCTGATCCACGGCGCCGGACGGAATGCCGAGGAGTACTACCGCTGGGCCCTGGCGTCGACCATGGCCGCGGGCGAGATCGAAAAGACCGTCGTCATTGCACCACACTTCAAGTCGAGGGCCGGCGGTGATTCCATCGAGGTGGGAGAACTGGAGTGGAACGGCGGCGGCTGGACCTCCGGAGAACCGGCCGTTGTCGGCCGGACAACGTCCTACGACGTGATTGATCAGATCCTGGAGAGCCTGAACTCTTCGGAACGGTTTCCCGATTTGAAGGAAGTGGTGGTGGCGGGACACTCGGCCGGTGGCCAGTTCGTCCAGCGTTACGCCGCGGTCAACCGCATGGAAGCTCGCATGCACGTTCCGGTGCGGTATGTGGCGGCCAACCCATCCAGCTATTTCTACCTGAACGAGATGCGGATGCAACTGGGCGCCACCTGTTCGGAGAACGGCCGGTGCTCCGGCAAGTTCGTCAAGTATTGGGACGCGGCCAACTGCACGACCTACAATCAGTACCGCTACGGTATGGAAAAGAGGACGGGTTATGCGGCAGGGAGCTCTGAGGAGAACATCCTGGAGCAGTATCCGCGCCGCAACGTTACCTACATCCTCGGCGCATTGGATACCCGTACCGACGACTCCAGCCTCGATCGCTCGTGCCGCGCCATCGCCCAGGGACCGAACCGCAAGGAGCGCGGCCTCATTTTCTTCAACTACATGAAAACGCAGTTCAACGCGGCGCACAGCCTGGAGATCGCCCCGGGCTGTGGACATTCCGCTGTCTGTGTCTTTGCCGGTCCGGCCGGCGTCAAAGCGGTCTTCGGGAAATAGGTTCAGGCGTAGGTCTGACGCCAATCGGCGAGGCTCTTGGCCATGTTGTCGCGGACCGTGACATAGCCCGGGTTATCGAAGCGGTTGTTCTTCTCCAGCGAATCCTGGCGAAGGTCGTAGAATTCGTTGGCGCCTTGGCCGCCGTCGCGCATGACCACCTTGTAGTAGTTGTCGCGTGCCATCTCCGTGTCGCCGAGGTCAGCAAAAATCAGGTCGGACCAAGCCTTCTTCTGGGCCGGAACGCGATTCATGACCACTTGCAGGAAGTCGCGGCCGCACAGGGATTTGGCGTCGGACTTCAGGCCGGCGGCTGAGCACAGGGTAGGGAAGACGTCGTAGGAGCTGACGACCTCGGGCCGCGCGGCCTGCACAGGGATCAAGCCCGGCCATTGCCAGATCATGGGGACGCCGACGGCTTCGTCGTACATATTGGCCGGATTGGAAGAACGCCCGTCACCCCAAAGCCCGTGGCGGCCCAGCAGGTGGCCCGAGGTGCCGGCGAAGACGATGAGGGTGTTGTCGAAGAGGCTCTTGGCCAGTAGCCTGCCGGGCAAGGCAGCGAGTTGGCCGTCCAGTTCGGTCAAGCCTGCCGCATATTTCCGCAGGCTGCCGAGGGTATCGGACAGATGCTCCTTACCGCGTGCGGCATGCGCCGCGACAGGCATCGTCCCATAGCTTTCGAACTTGGCGGAGGCGAAGCGGGCGTGGAACTGCCTGGCGCTGCTTTCCTGCAAGACCATCGGGCTGGGGTAGGAGAGGGCCAGGAAAAATGGAGCGTCCTTTTTCTGCTGGTCGAGGAACGACAGCGCTTCGCTGGTGACGGTTTCCGCCGCCGAGCCCTTACCCGAGATGGCGGTCGCGGCGGAGCTGAAGCCATGGCCGGGCGCACCGGAACCGGCATCCCACAAGCCGGCGTACCCGCAGTGGTAGCCATTCTGGGAAAGTACGTCGGAGAGCAGTTTCTCGCTGCCAAACGAGCCGGGGATTGCCGCCGCGGCGTCGTGCACGCCGTGCTGCCGCGGAGTCCGTCCGCTCATGATAGTGATCCGGTTGGGCGTTGCGACCGGCGTGCAGGCGAAGCTCCGGACGAAGCGCGATCCACCGGCCGCCATCCGGTCGATGTTCGGCGTGGGCATCTCCTGATTGCCGTAGCAGCCCAGGACCCAGGAGGGCACCTCATCCGCCATGATGAGCAGGATGTTGGGTTTGGGGCCGGGCGCATCGCCCTTCTTTCCGCGCCGTTGGGCGAAGAGGGGCGCGGCGGAGGCGCTGGTCAGGAATGTTCGTCGGGTCCAGTTCATCTTGCGAGCAACTCCAAACTATTTAGCCTACAGGACATCGGCAAAGCCGCGCTTCAAGTGGCGGAAGAACATGCCGCCGATAGCGAAGACGGCGATGGAAACGGCGGCCAGGTAGAGGAAATCTTCCAGGGAGGGGATGGTAGCGGTCAGCAGCCGCTCCCGATAGCCCTTCACGACATAAGCCAGCGGATTCCAGCGGATGAGGAAGCGGGCCCGGACGGGAAAGGCCGTTTCGTCGATGAAGATGGGTGTGATCCAGAACCAGGCGGTGAGCATCACGATGACGACCTGTGCCGTATCCCGCAGGTAGACCTGCAGGCTGGCGGCGATCCAGCCGACGCCGATGGCGAACAGCCCCAGGAAGATCGTATAGATGGGCAGCAGCAGGATCAGTACGCTGAAATGGCCGGTGGTGTAGCGCACTACCCCGATGGCGATGGCTACGGCGAAGAGGTGGCTGCCCAGCGAGGAAAGGAACAGGGTGACCGGCACGATCTCAGAGGGAAAGACTGTCTTCGTAATCAGGTTCGACTGATCGAGCAGCGCCGTGGCCGAGCGCTGGACGGTGTCGCTGAACAGCAGCCAGGGCAGATAGCCGCAGAAGAGACAAAGCGTGTAGTTGCCGCCGCAGGCCGCGCTGGGGGCGGGCGCCTTCATGCAGTATTGGAAGACGAATACCCAACTGGCCAGCGTGACCAGCGGGTGGATGAGGGTCCACAGCCAGCCGGCGGCGCTGCCGACGAAGCGCTGGCCGAAATCGCGCCGGACCATCTGATAGATCAGGGCCCTGCGCTCGACCAGGACGCGCAGGAACATCGCGCCGGGCAGACGCAGACGGGGAGACGGAATGGCTGCGGTGCTCAAACTTGAATTCTAGCAGGCCTGCTGAATACGGACCTTCAGGTCCTTTTGCAGGCAGTCGGTGATATATTGGTGTCATGCCCGAAGGGTATCTGCCAATCTTCATTTTCCTGATCGTTGCGACGCTGTTTCCTTTCATTCTTCTGCTCCTCGCTCGCTTCGTCCGCCCCCAGTTGCCATCGCTGGCCAAGCTGGAGGCATATGAGTGCGGAATCAAGGCGGCGTCGAACTCGCGCGGCAGGTACACGGTCCGTTTCTACATCGTGGCCATCCTCTTTGTGGTCTTCGACGTGGAAACAATTTTCCTATTCCCCTGGGCGGTCCAGTTCAAGCAACTCGGCTGGTTCGGAGTAGGGGAAGTGACCCTTTTCCTGGCGATCCTGGTGGTCGGATACATCTGGGCATTCAAAAAGGGAGCTCTTGAGTGGGTCTAATCAGAACTGGGTGGGTCCCCGCAGTCTGTCTTGCGCTGGGAATGGCTGGAAGTGTCTCCGCGGCCCCAAGGCTGCGCCTGAGTAGCGCGGCGGTGGGTCCGGTGAATACGGCGAGCGCCGCCGATGCGCCGGCCCAGATGGTGGAAGCCTACAACATCGGCGATGGTGAACTCGCCCTGCAACTCACCTCCAATGCGCCCTGGCTGGCCGGGTATCTGGGTGAGGCGGCTAATTGTACGCTCCGTGCCGGTTTGTGCACGCCCATCAACATCGCTTTATCCACCGCTTCCCTGGCAAAGGGCCGGTATACAGGCCTGATCACGGTTTCCGACCCGAATGCGGTCGATGCGCCGCAGACTGTCACTGTGACTGTGCAGGTGGGCGGCTCAGTGCCCGATTCCCTCGACTTCCATGTTGCGCCCGGCGGTTCGCAGGAGTATCTCATCCAGGCCAACAATTTGCTTGGGATGATCCCCGCCACCGATTCCGGTGGCAGTTGGCTGAGCCTCCCGTCCGACGGTGGCGGCAGTTTCCGGTTCAACTTCAACTACCGCGTTCTGGCCCGGCATCTGGAAGGCATGGCGGAAGGCCGCTACACGGGCAGTTTGAACGTATTCAATTCGGTTGTGAACGAGGAGAATAAGGTCGTTCCGGTTGCCCTCACTGTGACGAGCGGCCCCATCCTCGTAGTTCCGGATCAGTTGATGTTCCGGCTGGCTGCCGGCGGACCCGCTATGACGGGACTGCTCGCCCTCGGCAATCGGGGCGGCGGCGATCTGCAGGCCTCCGCTGTGACCTGGACAACCGCCAGCGGCGGCGATTGGCTGACTGCTGAACTGGCCAGCGACGGCAGGGCGATTGCCTATTCCGTCAAACAGGCTGGTTTGGAGCCGGGCCTCTACACGGGTTTCCTCGAAATCACTTCCAATGCATCGAAACCGGTGCATCAGTTGCCCATCCTCGTGGATGTGATGGCGACTGAATCGCCGGCTGTCGCGCCGGCGACCGTTCTGGACGTCACGACACTGGAATCCGGCGCCGCCATGGCTCCCGGATCCCTGGCCCGACTGCAGGGCACGCAGCTCTCAGCGCAGCCAAAAGCGATCAACGAAGGAGTTCCGCTACCGGATACGCTGGGCGGTGTTCGCGTACTGGTCAACGGCCTGCCTTCGGCCCTGTTCTCTGTGGCCCAGGACGAGATCCTGTTCCAGCTCCCCTATGGAATCGAGGCCGGGGAAGCACTGCTGCAGGTGGAACGCGATGGGCAATTGGGCAATCAGGTGGAATTGACGATCATTCCCAGGGCGCCGCGTGTCGAACTGGCCGGATCCGGTTCTTATGCCAAGGCGATGTTCGACGACGGCAGCCTGGCAGTGCCCGCCAGCCTGGGTGGACGGCCCGCGGTGAGTGGTGAAACCTTGAATATTGCCGTCACCGGCCTGGGTCGCACCGATCCGGAAACCGCGACCGGACAGGCGCCCGAGCCGGCGAACCGTGTGCCGGAGACGATTCTCGTATCGTTTGGCAGCAACCTCTTCAGCGAGGGTGTGGTGGCCACTGCGGTGAGTGCGGAACTGATCCCCGGCCTGCCCGGCCACTACAATGTGAAAGTGATTGTGCCGGAGGGCGTCACCCCCGGCGACAGCGTCAACCTTGTCGTGTACGCCGGCGGCGCTGGCAGCAATCGAGTCCAAGTCGCAATTCAATGACCGAACGGCTGTATTACGTGGATTCGTCGATCGCTGACTTTGCCGCCAGCATTGTGAGTGTCGACGGGAGCCGCACGCGCGTCGTCCTCGACAGGACCGCTTTCTACCCGGACTCCGGCGGCCAACCGAAGGACCACGGTCGGCTGAACGGTGTCGAGGTCATCGATCTCGTCGAGGAAGAAGGCGACCTGGTGCACGTCCTGGCCTCTGCACTTCCTCCAGGTGACGCAGTCCAGGGCAGCGTGGACATGGTTCGCCGCTTCGATCACATGCAGCAGCATAGCGGCCAGCACCTGCTCTCTGCCGTCTTTGATTCTCTCTTCGGCTTTGCCACGCTCAGCTTCCACATGGGCGCCGAATCCAGCACTATCGAACTGTCCGCCCAGGCGTTGGATTCCGGGCAGTGCCAGGCCGCGGAACGCCGTGCCAACGAGATCGTCTTCGAGAACAGGCCGCTGTCTGTGGCCTTTGAAGAGGCCGGCCAGGTGGAGGGCTTGCGCAAGGAGAGCAAACGCGAGGGCGTGCTGCGCATCGTATCGATCGAAGGCATCGACCGTTCGGCCTGCGGCGGAACTCACGTTTGCCGGACCGGGGAGATCGGCCCGATTCTGCTGCGTAAACTCGAGAAGATCCGCGGCAATGTGCGGGTGGAGTTTCTGTGCGGGCACCGCGCCGTGCGGCGTGCCCGGCTCGATTTCGATGCCCTCTCGCAGATCTCCCGGCTATTTTCATCGCCGCTGGATGACACGGCCCCGCTGGTGGCCGCGCAGTTGGAGTCGGCGAAGGAGACCGAGAAGGCTCGCCGCAAACTGGCCCTGGAAGTCGCCTCTTACCGTGGACGGGAACTTTACACGCAGGCCATTGCTGGGCCGGACGGCCTCAGGAAGTTTCTGGATCAGCGGGCGACCGGAACCCTGGATGACGAAGTCCGCGCCGTAGCCCAGAGCTTCTGTTCCCAACCGCATGCAATTTTCGCGGCCACATCCTCACAGCCTCCGGCCGTACTGGTGGTGGCTTCCACGGATTCAGGTGTGCATGCAGGGAATGTATTGAAACAGGCGCTGGCCGCGGCTGGTGGGCGGGGTGGCGGCAACGCTCAGGTAGCCCAAGGCAGCCTCCCCTCGGCTGAGGCGCTGGCTGCCTTGCTGGCTCAATTGGGTTTCTAACGGAGCGGGGCGAGCGAGAGCAGCCCTAGTCCGGCCACGAATAGCACAAGCATGAGGAGCAGGCGCGCCTTGACTCCGCCCTGGGCTCCGGCGAACTCCTTCCAGATCAGCAGGCCCCACAGCGTGCTCACCAGGGTAGCTCCTTGGCCCATCGCATAGCTGGTAGCGGGCCCAACGTTTACCGATTTCGGAGTGCTCGAGGCGACGAAATTGGCGATACAGCCGATGGTCCAGATGATGCCGCCCAGCAGGCCCAGCAGATGCTGCCGGCCAGTCCCCTGGAAGTAGTCGCGAATGCTGAGCGGCGCGCCTTCCACCGGCATGTTCATGAAGAAAATGTTGAACACAGGGGTGGAGAACAGGACACCGAGCGCGAACATGAACGCGGCTGTGTATGGTCCGAGCCCCAGATCACCCTTCTTGCTCAGTTCCACCAGCGGATAAAACAGGCCCATCAGGATGCCGGCGAACAGGCTGAGCATGATGCCCTTGAGCGGCCCCGCTTTCCGCGCCTTGGCCGTCGGCCGGTGAATGGCCCTCGCTCCTGGTACGGTCTTTAATTCCTCGACGGCGGCCACAGGGTTTCTGTTCGCGTTGTATGCGGCGTGAGCCATTGCGGTGGCAACGATGGCAAGCAGGATGAGAGCCATGCCGCTGAAGAGATAAACCGGGTTGCCGGTCGGCCGCAGGATGTGGTTTAGGACGGTTCCAACGATGAGCGCCAACCCTATTCCAACCGGGAATGCAACTGAGAGCCCTGCCACCGAGATGGCCGCCACCAGCAGGAGGTTGGCGAGATTGAAGATGACGCCTGCCGCTATCGCGTAGAGCATCATCAGCTTGGAAGCGACAGTGAGATTGTCTACAAAGGAAAAGGCCGGACCGCTGGAGTCGACGGTGACGCCGTCTATCGATCCAAACGTGAAGGCCGCGACCGTGGCGGCAATCAACACTCCGATTGAATAGTCGAAGTAATACAGCTCAAAACGCCATTTGCCGGCGGCCTTCAGGGTATTCGCCCACGAACCCCAGCAGACCATGGAAAGTACGGCCAGCAACAGCGCGACCGTGTAGGTGGAAGGAATCATCATATGGATTTAGTTCGTCTCGACGACTGCCTCAAACTCTGTACTATATAACAGCGAATCCGGGATGGCCGCGTCCGAAGCTCCAACTCCGAATTACGCCTCTCTTTTGACGGCGCCCGAATGGGGGCGGACACCGCCGTCCAGGCACAGGACGCCCAGGACTGCCCGAGCCCTCTTCTATATCTCCCGCCCGCTGCCGCCATTTCGTGGCGATACCCGCGAGCTTTCGAGGTAATCCCCAGAACCCCGATATTACCGAATGCCGCTTCCGCCGCCGGCCGCTCCGGCACACCGATCCGGCGTGCTAAGACTTAGCCGGATTCGCCGGTCCGAAACCAAGACGTGGTCCCGGGAGTGATCGCGGGAGCCCCACAGGGGTGCAGCCGCGATGCCTCCTCGCATACGACTGACCCAACATATTATTGCGCTTAATGGAGGCGGGGAAAAGCTGATCTTTATCGGAAGCGCGCAGGCACGGGAAAGAAGTTGGGGAGACGCCAATCCGTAGGGTAGAGAGGAGGCGTCTTTCGGCCGGCCGGCCAGCGCGGCCAGAGGCAAGTCCGGCCAGCCCACAACGGCGGGGTCCCACCGTGAAATACTTCTATGGATATGCCGCGACACCCGGCCGGTTCCGGATTTCGGTCAGGAACGGGCGTGGCGCCAGCGCGGCCGGCAGACAGTCTATGCACATCCTAGTTCCAAACCTCGGTTCCACTTCACTCAAGTACCAGATCCTGGACATGCCGGGCGAGCACGTGCTCGCCTGCGGGCGCTTTGAGCGCGTCACGGACTATCGTTCCGCCATCAGCGACATCCGGTCGGGCGACACTACGGTTGATGCCGTCGCCTTTAAGTCGGTCCACGCCGGGCCCCACTACCGCGGCACCTTCGTGATTGATGAGGGTGTCGAGGCGGCCATGCGGGAGTTCCTGCTGGCTGCTCCAGTACATAACGCGATCTATCTCACGGCCGTCGAAGCCTTCCGGGAAGCGATGCCCGGAGTGCCCCTGGTGGGCGCCTTCGAAACAGAATTCCACCGGACCATGCCGGAATTCGCGCGCTGGTACGGTGTGCCCGCCGACTGGCGTACTCAGTTCGGCATCGAGCGCTACGGTTTTCACGGCGCCTCTCACGAATTCATCAGCGGGCGGGTGCCGGAGTTTCTCGGGCGCGCGAAGGAGGATCTGCGCGTGATCAGCTGCCACCTGGGCGGCAGTTCCTCCATTTGTGCCATCGATCGCGGCGTCTCAGTCGATACCACCATGGGCTTCTCGCCCCAATCGGGCCTGGAGAATGCCACACGGCACGGCGATCTGGATGTCTTTGCCGTGTTGTACATGATGGACCGCAACCACTGGTCCACGGAAGAGGTACGCGGCCAGTTGGCGCGTACCAGCGGACTGGCCGGTCTTTCGGGCATCGCCTGTGGGGACGTGAGGGATATCTCCGCGGCCGCCGAGGCCGGCAGCCACGATGCGGCCCTGGCCCTGGATGTCTTTACCTATCAGGTCCGCAAGACGATTGGTGCCTACGCGGCGGCCATGGCGGGTGTCGATGTTGTTGCTTTCACCGGTGGCATCGGGGAAAACTCCCCCGAGCTGCGGCGGAAGTCCTGTGAAGGGTTGCAGCACCTGGGCATCGAACTGGATCCGGAGCGGAATGAAAAGGGCCAGGGCGACCGCCTTCTCTCCAGCGATGCATCGCGGGTGAAAGTGCTGGCCCTGGCCGCAAATGAAGAACTCGTGGTGGCTCGCCGCGCCTACCGGACACTCACTGCCCAGGCGTAGAGCGGCGGCGGGCCCTAATGCCCGCCTTCAGAAACGTTGACGGGGTGGTCGAGCTTCAGCTTGCCGTCCGTGCCCGCGGGCGGGGCGGCAAGCAGCTTCTCTTTCCGGTAGACGAGGGTCGAGGTGTTGTAGCTGGCCAGTTCGAAGCCATGCCCGTGGGTGATGGCGTCGGTGGGGCAGGCTTCCACACAGTAGCCGCAGAAGATGCAGCGGCTGTAGTCGATATTGTAGACCTCGGCGTAGCGCTCGCCGCCGCTGATGCGGACCTTTTCCGTGTTATCAGCCGCCTCAATGTAGATGCACTGCGTAGGGCAGGCGGCCGAGCACAGAAAACAGGCAACGCACTTTTCCAGGCCGTTTTCGTCGCGCTGCAGCACATGCAGCCCGCGATACCGTTCCTGGAACTTTGGCGGGGCGTCGGGATAATCGTCGGTGATGACGGGATTCATCATCTCTTTGAGAGTGATGCCCATGCCCTTGGCGATGGCCGCGGCACCGGAGAGAATGTCGTTGATCGTCGGCATATATTCCCAGCTACTGTCGGTCTCTTCTGCTTCCGTTCGGCTCCACCCGGGAGCCTAATTCTTCGATCCTCAACCAAACTTCGATTCCGGCACCTTGTCCGTTGGCCGGAAAATCGCCCTGCCCGCCCGCTCGGCGAGCGTCTCCAACTGGCGCTTGTGAAACCCGGTCCATGTCCAGGAGATCCGCCGGTCCGGCTCAATCAGGAACATGGTCGGCACATGCGTAATGCCGTAGGCGTTGCTCACCGGATAACCGTCATCCGCCCGGTCGAGCAAATTCGGTAGATCCACTTCGAACGCCTCATTAAACTCTCGCGCTCGGTCCGCTTCGTCCTGGCAGACCGCCACCACCCGGAACGTGCTGTCCTGCAAACGCTGCAGAAATGGCAGCGTCAACTGGCACGTGGGGCAGGACACCTTGTAAAAGGTGAGCAGGACAGGACCTTCAG
The DNA here is from genome assembly GCF_051172195.1 of Paludibaculum fermentans. Taxonomy (GTDB): domain Bacteria; phylum Acidobacteriota; class Terriglobia; order Bryobacterales; family Bryobacteraceae; genus Paludibaculum; species Paludibaculum fermentans_A. The sequence continues at coordinate 214,700 of NZ_JBPJAQ010000004.1, read as the reverse complement.
CCAGGATCTGCTCCAGGGAGCGACTACCTCCGCCCGCGAGTTCCAGTTGGAAATCCGGTGCAGTCTCGCCAGTCTCCAGGGTGCGTTCAGGCCCCTTCCCCATACGCTTCCAGTCTAACAACTTGCGAAACAGGAGCATGGCCTCTTCAATCCAACGCCTTGCGCAGCTGATGGGCGGCTACCAGGAGCGGATCGTTCACTGTCGCGTAAGGCGGCGCGTATGCCAAATCGAGATCGGCGAAGTCTTCGACCCGCATCTTCGCAGTCAGGGCTGCTGCCACGACGTTGATGCGGCCGGCAGCGTCTTCGTCGCCCGCGATGGCCGCACCCAGCAGGCGCCGGGAATTGCGATCGGCGACAAGCTGCACCTGCAGCATCTTTCCGCGAAAGTACTTAGGCCGCGCCCGCGATTCGATCAGGGTATCCACGGGGGAGAAGCCGTCTCGCCGGGCCTGCTGCGTCGAGAGGCCGGTCATCGCTACCGCCATGCCGCCCACCCTCACGACGGAGGTGCCCGCGATGCCGCTGAAGCGTTCCCGCTGGCCGGCCGTGTTTGAGCCGGCGACTCGTCCCATTTTGTTCGCCGTCGTCCCCAGCGGCACCCAGACAGGGCGGCCGCTGACGACGTGTGTGGTCTCGCAGCAATCGCCGGCTGCATACACTCCGCTCAGCGTCGTCTCCTGCTGCTCCGTGACCCGCAGGGCGCCCGTGCGGCCCAGTTCCGCGCCGGCTTCGGCCATCACTTCCACATTGGGCTTAAGGCCCGTGGCGCACAACACCAGATCGTAGGGGAGTCCGGCCGGCGTTCCGGCCCGGGTGTTCAGCTTCACCTCAACCCGGCAGCGCTCCAGCCGCTCGACAAGCTTCTTGGTCAGCCAGTCCTCTTCCCGGTGCAGCAACTGCGTGCCTTCGTGGAACAGCGTGACCGCCAGTCCTCGCGCTCTCAGGGCCGTCGCCATCTCCAGCCCGATGTAGCCGCCGCCGATCACGGCAGCCGTCCGCGGTTGGCGGGTTCGCAGGAACTCCTGCAGCCGTTCAGCGTCGACATCGGTGTGCAGGGTGAAGACGCGCTCATTCTGGATTCTCTCGGCCGGCCGCGCGCCAGCAGCCCAGACCAGGCGGTCGTACCGGATGCGTTCGCCACTGCGCAGGGCCACTTCGCGGCGCGAATGCTGCACGGCGGTCACTTCGCAACCAGTGCGGATCCGGATATCGCGCTCACGCTCGAAGAACTCGGGTTTGTAGACGGTGAGCTCTTCCATCGAGCGCACCTGACCCTCCACCCAGTACGGCATGCCGCAGGCTCCGTAAGAGATGCGATTGCCCTTCTCGAGGACGACGATTTCGAGGGATCTGTCCAGCCGCCGGGCTCGTGACGCCGCGCTGAGGCCCGCCGCCACACCGCCCACCACCACCAGTCTCATTCGCGGGCGCCGCCCTTCTTGCGGGCGCGCTGCTCCTCGACGAAATTGAGGATGTCGAAAGGCTTGGAATCGCGATCGGGGAAGCAGAGGTTCACCGCTTCGATCTCGCTCTCGGCGATGCGGAAGACGGTCGCCAGTTTCGTGATCACCAGCAGTTCGATCGTGCGCCGGTTCAGCCCGAACATGGGCATCGCTCCGCCGGCCTTGTGGAACTTGGTGTGGGCTACGACCAGGCAGCCCAGGGCGCTGGAGTCGATGTAGTCGACGTCGTTGAAGTCGAGCACCACCTGCGTTTGCCCCTGCGCATACAACGCGTCGAGCGTGTTGCGGAACTTCTCCACCGATTCGCCGATCATCAGCCGGCCGTGCGGGGCCAGGATTACGACTCCGTCGCGCTCTCTGCGTTCTATTTCGAATGGCATCGGAAACCTATATTGTATGTGCTATGCAGTCTACCGCCATCACCCGCCGCCAGTTTGGGGCCTTGCTGGCCGCTTCGGCCGTTTCCACCGCCGACGCTGCTCCCACGCGCCTGCGCCGCTCGGAAAGCTATTTCGGTCTCCACTTCGATCTTCATCCGAATGAAAAGGATACCGTCCTGGGGCGCGATGTGACAGAGGCGATGGTGGAAAATCTATTGGTCCATGCCCGGCCCGACTTCGTCCAGTACGATTCCAAGGGGCATCCCGGCTGGCTCGGGTGGCCCTCGAAGGTCGGGCCCTCGGCGCCTGGCATCGTGCAGGATTCGCTGGCCGTCTGGCGGAAAGTGACGGCACGCCGTGGCGTGGCGCTCTATATCCATTTTTCGGGCGTCTGGGACAGCGAGGCGGTGAAGCGCCATCCGGAGTGGGCGCGCGTCGGTCCCAAAGGTGAGCCCGAACCGAATCAGACATCCACCTTCGGCCCTTATGTCGACCAGTTGTTGATCCCTGAGTTGCGGGAAGCGGCCAGCAAGTATGAACTCGATGGGGCCTGGGTGGATGGCGAGTGCTGGGCGACGAATCCCGACTACTGCGAGGCGGCACTGAAGGCCTATGGCAAGCCGGCGCCCCGGTCTGCCCGCGAACCCGGGTGGAACGAGTGGCTCGAATTCCAGCGCGGGCAATTCCGCAAGTACGTGCGCCATTACATCGACGAGGTACACAAGACGAATCCTGGTTTTCAGATCGCCAGCAACTGGCTGTACTCCACGTTTGTTCCGGAAGAGCCCGATCTGCCCGTCGATTTCCTCTCCGGCGACTACCTGGGCAATGCCAGCATCTCAACGGCGCGGCTGGAGGCGCGCTATATGGGACAGACCGGGCGCCCCTGGGACCTGATGGCGTGGGGCTTCCAACAGGCGCAGTCCAACACCATCGGCCACGTCCATAAACCGGCCGCGCAGTTGCAGCAGGAAGCGTCCGTGGTGCTCGCGCAAAGCGGCGGCTTCCAGATCTACTACGTCCCCACGCGCGCCGGGTACTTCGAGGAAAGCCACGTCAAAACGATGTCGCAGGTGGGTAAGTACTGCCGTTCTGTACAATCCGTCTCGCAGCATACTGAGACGGTGCCGCAGATCGGCGTGGTGTTCTCGAAGGAGACTCTCTACCAGACTTCGAACAAGCTCTTCGGCGGTTGGGGGAAGGCGTCCGACCCGGCGCGGGGTTGGCTCGATCTGTTGCTGGGGTGCCAGTGGTCCGTGGACGTCCTGCCGGACTGGAAGTTGGACCGGTTGGCGGCCCGCTACCCGTGCATCGTCCTTCCGGACTGGGCGGCGCCAGGGCAGCAGGTGAAGGATTTGTTGGTTCAGTATGTACGGGACGGCGGGAGGCTGGTAGTCTCCGGCGCGGCAAACGCACAGCTTTTCGGGCCGGAAGCCGGCCTGCAGCCTTTGGGGCCCGCGGCAGACGTGCCCGCCTTCGTGCCGGGCGAGATCCTGGGCAATGTGACCGGCCGGTGGTTGGATTTTGACGCCGGATCCGCTCGTGTGGTGGCCCGTCGTTTCCCCGAACTCGATACTCGTTCCCAGGGTGCTCCGGCAGCGGTCTCCGTGCGGTTGGGGAAGGGCACGCTGGTGGTGTGTGCCGGACCCATCGGCGCTGTCTACGCGGCCACCCACGCCACGCCCGTGCGGAAGTTCGCGCAGGCACTCGTTGCTCCCTTGTTCCAGCCGTTGGTGAGGGTGGACGCCCCGCCGTCGGTTGAGGTTGTCCTGCGCCGCAAGAACGGGCAGCTTCTGGTGCACCTGCTGAATGCGACCGGCATGCAGGTGGCAGGCGATTATTCCACAATCGACTTTGTCCCGCCGCTCACCGCTGTGCAACTGTCGTTTGGAGCGAACAAACCCAAGTCTGTGCGGCTGGAGCCGGCGGGGCAAGTGATGGAGCCAGTCCTGAAGGACGGGCATTGGACAGTCGGAATTCCGCTCCTGGAGATGCATCTCGTGGCGGTCGTGGTAACATAGAAACGTCCGCGCAAGACGGGCCTGTAGCTCAGTTGGTTAGAGCGCTACCTTGACACGGTAGAGGTCACAGATTCGAGTTCTGTCAGGCCCACCACCCTTCCCTTTCACTTCCACTGCATCAGGCGAATCCCGCCTTTTCGGCCGGTGGATTCTCGCCCAATCAGCAGCTACGGAACGCGATAGAGCACGGTCCCGCAGGCAGGCACCAATTCGTAGCCGTCATCCAGGCCGAGCGTCGTCTCACTGCCTCCCAATAGCAGATGCCCGCCACGGAAGAGAGTACTCCGGATCTCACCCAGGATTCGTTTCTTCGTGCAGACGTCGAAGTAGATCAGGACGTTCCGGCAGAAGACAACGTCGAAAGGACCCATGGCGCCCATGCCCTGCCGCAGATCAAAGCGCTCGAACCGGACCATATTGCGGATCTCATCCCGGATGATCCAGTCCATTCCGTCACGCCGGAAATACTTCACCAGGTACTGTACGGGCAACCCGCGGTTGACCTCAATCTGGAGAAACCGGCCTTGCCTGGCCCTTTCCAGGATCTGCGTGGAAAGATCCGTTGCGTTGATCTGGATGTACCAGTCCTCGAGCCCCATTTCACGCAGCATCATGGCGAGGCTGTACGCTTCCTGGCCGCTGGAAGCCGCTGCTGACCAGAAGTTCAGTCTCCGGCGATCCCGCCTCTGCTCCATCAGTCGGGGTAGAACGACTTTGCGCAGGGCGTCGTACTGTACGGGTTCCCGGAAAAACATCGTCTCGTTCGTGGTCATTGAGTCCACCACCTGTTGACGCAAGCCGGAAGGACCGGCTGCCTTCAGGGCCCGGCAGAGCTCGTTCAACGAGCCCAGGCGCTGTTGGGCCACAATCGGGCTCAGCCGGGCCTCCATCAGGTAGTGTTTGTCGCGGTCCAGGACGATGCCGGATTCCCGATAAACAAACTCCTGCAGGAATTGGTAGTTCTCGGGATCCAGCCGGATGGAGGCCCGTTCCGGCCCAGTCAGCGTCGTGCTCATGTTGTAATTGGTCCTTAGGCCTTCCGAGTTCGCCGGATGATCTCCGGCACCACCGAATCCAGGGGAACGATGGCATTTGCCAGACCGGCCTGGGCCACGGCGCCCGGCATGCCCCAGACGACACTGCTCGCTTCGTCCTGTGCCAGGACCGTGGCGCCCAGGGCTTTCAAAGTGGCGGCCCCGCGAAGCCCGTCCAGGCCCATCCCGGTGAGTACAGCGGCCAGCACGCCGGCGCCGTATACCTCGCCAGCCGACCGGAAGAGCACATCCACCGAGGGCCTGCAGGAGTTCTCCGGCGGCGCTTGATCCAGCCGCACCGTAGCGCGCCCGTTCTCCCGCTTCACGCGCATGTGAAAGTCGCCGGGCGCCAGCACCACGGCTCCTTTTCTAACAGGTTCGCCTTCTACCGCCTCGACGACCGGCAACGCGCACAGCCCGGACAGCCTGTTCGCCAGCAGCTTGGTGAATTGCGCCGGCATGTGCTGGACGATCAGGATTGGCAACGCAAAGTTAGGGGGGAAACTCGGCAGAATGCTGGCCAGCGCGGCCGGCCCACCCGTCGAGACCCCGATGACCACGGCCTGTCCCAGCGTGCGCTCTACCTGGACCGAAGCCCGCGGCGCCCCGCCCTGCGCAATGCTCGGGGCCGCCGGCGCCATACGAAAAAATTGCCGGATCTTCGGGACCAGTTCCCCTCGAAGCCGGGCCGCGTCCTGGCCTGGCTGCGCCTCCTGCTGCGGTTTCGAAACATAGTCATCCACTCCCTGCGCCAGCGCTTCGAGTGTCGCTGGAGCGCCACGTTCCAGGGAGGTACTAATCAGAATCACGCGCATCTCCGGATATAGGCAACGGACCCTCCGCAGTGTCTCCATTCCCTCCGTATCCCTGACTTCCAGGTCCAGCGTCAGTACGTCTGGATTCACCTGCGGAATCCTCTCCAGGGCGACAGCGCCCGTGGACGCTGCGCCCACTACCTCGATGAACGGGTCATTCTCCAGGGCGTGCGTCAGCAGTCGGCGCACGACGACAGATCTATCCACCACAAGCACTCGGATTCTTGCGCCGGGTGCCAGTTCCTTTCGCGCACGGGACGCATGCATGGGCTCTACTCCAGCAACCCGAGGATGCGCAGCTTATCCGCGATCATCTCGCGGGTGAACGGCTTCATGAGGTATTCGTTCGCCCCAGCCTCCATGGCTCGAACCATCTGCCCCATGCCCGTCTCCGTCGTGACCATGAGAAGGGCCGTGGCGGCGGCTTCGGGCTTCGTCCTCACCGCCTCCACGAACTCCAATCCTGTGATGCCCGGCATGTTCCAGTCGACCAGGACGAGACTTGGACACATAAGAGGCGGCTCCAGTAGCTTCAACGCTTCAGTGCCGCTGGCCGCCTGGGTTACCTCGAACCCTAGCGCGGCCAGTTCCCTGGACAGAATCATTCTCATTGCGCGTGAGTCATCGACCACCATTGCGTGCATCGCCAGCTCCTGTTCAGATCGTGAATTCGCCAACCAGCTTCTGGAGGTGGGCGGCCATCTGGCTCAACGAGCGTGCGGCCTTCTCTGAATCGGCCGTACCGGCAGTCGTGCTGCGGGCCGCTTCCGCCACTCCGGCATTGTTCTTGGCGATCTCGTTCGTCCCCTTCGACGCCTCCATTACATTGCGGCCGATCTCGTTCGTGGTCACCGTCTGCTCTTCCACAGCGGACGCAATTGTGTTCGAGATGTCGTTGATCTGCGCAATGATGGCTGTGATCTCGCCGATCGCCTTGACTGCGCCCACCGTGTCGCCCTGAATGGCCTCGATCTTCTGGCCGATCTCTTCTGTCGCCTTGGCGGTCTCCTTCGCGAGCTCCTTCACTTCGTTGGCAACCACCGCGAACCCCTTGCCCGCTTCCCCTGCCCGCGCCGCTTCAATGGTCGCGTTGAGGGCCAACAGGTTGGTCTGCTGTGCAATGGAGGTGATCACCTTGATCACTTGGCCGATCTCGATGCTCGACTCGCCCAGTTTGGTAATTGTCTGATTCGTGGTTTCCGCGGTGCTGACGGCATTGCGGGCTACACGCGCTGCTTCATTCGCGTTTTTGGCAATCTCGCGAATCGAGGACTGCATCTGTTCGCTGCCCGACGCGACAACCGAGACGTTCTTGGACACCTGCTCGCTGGCCGCCGACACCACATTCGCCTGTGTGGCCGTTTCCTCGGCATTGCCGGCCAGTTGCTGGCTGATCGAACTCAGCTGTTCCGAGGCTGTCGAGAGCGAGTTGGCGTTCTGCGCAATCTGATGCAGGCTGCTGCGCAGATCGTCCGCCATTTTGTTGATGTTGTCCTTGATGCTGGCGTGGTCGCCCTTGTACTGTCCGGTGACGCGCGCTGTCATGTCCTTGCGCGCAATGCGTTCCAGTACCACTGCTGCTTCATTCACTGGCGCCAGTACCGCGTCGAGAGTCTTGTTTACGCCCTCGACGATCAACCGGTAGCCGCCCTCGAATCGCGCAGAGTCGCCACGAGTGGAGAGCTTGCCTTCGACCGCGGCTTGGGTGAGCGTCTCTGTCTCAGTGGAAAGGCGCCGCACTGCGTCCACAACTTGCGTAAAGCTCTTGCCGAGAACATCTCTTTCGGAACTGGCGGTGATCTTGACCGCGAAGTCGCCGGCGGCGATGCGCTGTGCCTGGTCGGCTCTCTCCCGGGTCACAGCGGTCATGGTCCGGAATGCACGGGCCAGCGACCCCAGTTCGTCCTTGCTATCAAGCTCCACGTTGACGCTGGCATCACCCTCGGCCAATTGCGCGGCGGCGCTCTGCATGGCGCGGAGCGGCCGGCCGATCATGACCGCGAACACCATCCCTAGCCCGATGGAACTCAATACGCCCAGCGCCAGGAATCCGAGTATCTTGACTCTCGCCGTGGCCGCGGCGGCCTCATTGGTCTTGCTGTCCTTCTCCGCCAGCTTCGCATTCAGGTCAATCAGGTTTTGCAGTCCGGTCCGCACGTCCGACTGCAACTGGCGCAGTTGGCCGAACATGAGGTCCTTGGCCTGGGCGTCACGCCCGGCTAGAACCAGGGCAACCATCTGATCACGCCCACGTTTATAGGGCGCCCAGTTCTGCTTGAACTTCGCAAGGATAGCCTTCTCCTCGTCTGTCAACGCCAGTTTCGAATAGCTTTCCATGAGGTTCTCGAGCTTGTCGTTGTCTTCCTGGATTGCGGCCACGGCACGCTGCCGCTCTTCCGGGCCATTGCTAAGCAGCAGGTTCCGGACCTCTGTCCTGATGTTGAGCACCGCTGCGTTTGAGTAGCCGAGATCCCGGATGGGCACCAGTCGCTCTGCATAAAGCGAGGAAGACCTCTGATTGATTTCGCTGAGACCGGACAGCCCAACCCAACCGATGAGCCCGGCAATACACGCCACCAAGGCAAACCCGGCCTGGAGCTTGGCGCCGATTTTCAAGTCATTGAACCATTTCATGAATGTTCCCTTTTCGATCCTGTGTCCGGCCTAGCCGGCCAATTGCCCAACCATTGCGTCGAGATTCAGCGTCTGACGAATATCCAGCACCAGCAGCAGCCGGCCCTTGAGTTTGTAAATGCCGCTCACCAGGCTCCGCAGCACCGGGTCCAGGCTTTCTGGAGGCGCTTCAAACAGTTGCGGTTCGCCTTCCACCACGTCACCAATCTCGTCAACCAGCAGGCTGACGACTCCGTCCTCTGTCCTGACGACGACATTCATCGATTCCTCCTGGTCTGCCCTTTCGGGCAATCCCAGGCGCTGGCGCATCTCGATGGCGGTGACAATCTGCCCCCTGAGGTTGATGAGCCCCTGGATGACAGGCGGAGCCAGCGGTACCGGTGTCATCGCCTGATGACGCAGCACCTCCTGGACCTGCGTCACATCGGTGCCGAAGTAGTGGCCCGCCACCACGAACGTGGCGTAGCGGATAGCAGCCGTGCTGTCGGTGAGTTTGCATGCTGACGTCATGGAATCAGGCGTTCTCCTTTGCGAGTTCGTTGATCCGGGTGGCCGGATCGATGGCGGCGACTAGACTACCCAGGCCTGCGTTGGAAGAAACAGGGGTGCCGTTGATCCAGTCGTCCCAGCCAACTTTCAGAACTGTTTCCAGGTCGAGCAGATCGGTAAACCGCTGGTCGATGACCGCGGAACCCAGCAGGCCGCGGCGTCCGCTGGCCTGGGTCATGCTCGCTGTGTCATCCACAATGTCAGCCAGGCCGTCAATTACCAGCCCCAGCGTACGCTCGCCCGATTGGAAAACCACGGCTTGTACTGGGTCCTTTTGCGACGCTGTGTCGGCACTGCCCGGATCGAGGATCTGCGCCAGCGGAATCAGTGGAAGAATGCGGCCGCGATACTGTACGGCAAGCCGTCCGCCCGCCCGCTCCAGTTGTGTTTGAGGGAACTCCTCGAGTCTCGAGACCGTGGACAATGGAACCGCCAGCCGCTCGAATCGCCCCGAGCGGAAGAGCAGGAAGGCCTGCTTCCCGGGAATCGCCTGGTCCGACTGTTCGGCCTGCCCGCTCTGCTCCCGGTCGCGGCTGCCGTTCACCACCTCACCGCATCGCTGGGCAATGCCCAGAACGTCGAGGATGAGTGCTACGCGTCCGTCCCCCATAATGGTGGCCCCTGCATAGCAAGTCAGTCCCTTCAGGTGCTTGCCCAACGGCTTGACTACAATCTCCTGGGTGTCGCGGATCCCGTCCACTACCAGGCCGAATTGGCGATCCCCCGCTTGCAGCACCGCAATGTTCACAACTTCGGAGTCTTCCCTCTGCCCTTCACTGCCCAGCACGGCGTGCAGGTAGACAATTGGTAGTAAATTGCCTCGCAGACGGTAGACCGCCGTGTCGCGAATTCTCTCAATGGAGTGACGCGCAGTATCCCCTTCCAGCCTGACCAGTTCGATCAGGTTCACCTGCGGAATAATGAAGTGCATCGTGCCGCTCTCGCGGCCGGCCCGCGTGGGCCTTGGCGCGGATCGCCGTTCTCCCAGCGCAACCACCAGGCCCGGGATGATGGCCAGCGTGAGAGGGATCTTCAGGCGGATCGTCGTCCCCGTGCCCGACTGGCTCGCGACCTCGACAGCGCCGCCAATCCTTTCAATATTGGTGCGAACCACATCCATGCCGACCCCGCGGCCGGAGACGCTGGTGACCATCCGGGCGGTGGACAATCCGGGTTCGAAGAGCAGGTTCAGCGCGTCCCGTTCTGACAGCGACTCGGCCTGTGCCGCCCGCAGAAGGCCTGCCGCTATCGCCTTTGCCTTCACCGCAGCAATGTCAACTCCTCCCCCGTCGTCGGCGATCTCGATGATCACCTGGCCGCCTTCGTGGAAGGCCCGCAAGGAAAGTCGCCCCTCAATCGGCTTGCCTCGCGTCTTCCTGAGTTGCGGCTTCTCAATGCCGTGGTCACAGCAGTTCCGCACGATATGGGTGATGGGATCCTTGATCGCCTCAATGATCGTCTTGTCGAGTTCAGTGCCGGCGCCATCCATGTCGAGGGCAATCCGCTTCCCACAAGCCATGGCTACATCGCGCACCAGTCGCGGCATCTTGTTCCAGACCACGCCAATGGGCTGCATCCGCGTCTTCATGACGCTTTCCTGCAACTCCGAGGTGATCAGGTTCAGGCGCTGCGAAGACGAGATCAATGCCGCGCCTTCCTGGCTGGAGGTGAACTGAAGGATTTGGTTTCTGGTGAGCACCAATTCGCCCACCAGGTTCATCAGCTTATCCAGCAGGTGCACATCCACCCGGATGGCGGAGTCGGCCACGCCATTCTGTCCACGCGGCGGGGCGGTTTCCAAATCCGCAATGGGTCGGGCCGCCGCCGGCTTGCCAGCCTCCGTGGCCGCTCTCAGCGCGCCGCAGAGTTCGTCGTCGCTTGTTTCGGCCTCTTTCGCTGTTGCTTCAATTGCCGCCAGATGGACCCGCATGGCATCGACCGCCCGCAGGATCAGCGAAATCAGCTCAGGGGTGAGTTCCAACTCGAATGCGCGCAGGCGGCAGAGGATACTCTCCGCCTGATGCGCAACTCGCTCCAGCCTGCCAAAACCCAGAAACCCGCAGGTTCCCTTTATCGTATGGAATGTGCGAAAGACGCCAGCCAGAAGCTCCGGCTCACAGGGATTCCGCTCCAGTTCAACCAGTTCCTGGTCCAGGCGGCTGAGGTTCTCACTGCTCTCGATCAAAAACTCTTTGATTACTTCCTGGTCTTCCATGGGCCCTGCTCGTTCAAATGGTTGCCGACCGGCTGTGCCGCCGGCCTGCCAGCCATCACGTCAACCGGGAAGGCCGGACTGAATCAATCTGATTCCAGATACGCATATCGGATTCGGCTTGGACTTCATGAAAAAGAATGCGATTTGCGACGTATCTGGCCGTGAGCCCAGTAGGTAAAGATTCCGCCATTTCGTGGGACTGCCCAGGGCCGTCGGCGGCAAGTGGTTCACCCGGCGACCCTTGGAAGCAATGCGTCATACACGGTGTTAGAGTTCTTAATAGCCGATTCAGACTGCTTTGAGGACGCCATGTACCGAGCACTCAGTACGCTTCTGCTGCTAGCCCTTCCGCTCTCCGCGCTGGCCCAGCGCATCGACACCGTCACGCTGGATACCACCTATCAGCGGATAGATAGTTTCGGTGCCTCCGACTGCTGGACCATGCAGAAACTCGCCCAGTGGAGCCTGCCGTCCCGCCAGCGGGTGGCCGAACTGCTCTTCTCTCAGGCCAAGGGTATCGGGCTCAGTTGCTGGCGTTTCAATATCGGTGGGGGTGTCAACCAGAAAATCACTCACCCCTGGCGTAGCCCGGAGACTTTCGAAGTGTCAGAAGGCAGGTATGACTGGACGCGCCAGGCAGGCGAGCGCTGGTTCCTGGGGGCGGCCAAGGCCCACGGAGTCCCCCAATTCCTGGCTTTCGTGAACAGCCCGCCCGGACGGATGACCCGCAACGGCCTCACATTCACCACCAAGGGCGAAGGCAGTTCGAATCTGAAGCCGGGCTTCGAGCCGCAGTATGCGCGCTACCTGTCCGATATCCTCAGCCACTTTCGCACCAACCCCGATGCAAAGGAGCGCATAGATTTCCAGTACATCAGCCCGATCAACGAACCGCAGTGGCAGTGGGACGGCACTTCCCAGGAAGGAACGCGGGCCAGCAATGCCGACATCAAGGCCATCACGCGTGCTTTGGCCGCCGAACTCCGCAGCAGGAAGCTGGACACCCGCATAGCGCTCATCGAGAGCGGCAGCCTGCCGGATATGGTCCGGCCGAATCCGGAAATGACCAGACAATACGGATCCACCTATGGTGACTACATCGGCGAGTTTCTGGGCGACAGCACCATGGCTTCGCTGCTCGCCCCGATGTTCGGGTACCACGCCTACGGCTCCGATCGCTTGAATGGCGCCATTGTTTCCGATCGGGTCGCGCTGGCCGAACGGATGAAGAAATTTCCGGAAACACGGCTCTGGCAAACGGAATACTGCATCCTGGTGGGACCAGAGGGCAAGGGGGGGAATAAGCGCGACTTGACCATGACGACGGCGCTCGACGTGGCCCGCATCATCCACTTGGACCTGGCGGTGGCGAATGCCTCTGCCTGGCAGTGGTGGACAGCCATGTCGCCGGAAGACTACAAGGACGGCCTCATCTATACCGACTACAAAAAGCCGGGGGATCCTGAGTCCATTCTGCCGTCGAGGCTGCTTTGGGCCCTGGGCAATTACAGCCGATTTGTGCGCCCGGGGATGCAGCGCGTTGGCGTGACCGGCGAGCCCGATGATATCCGGGGGCTCATGCGGACTGCCTATGTTGACGCGCAGGCACGCCGCGTCGTTGTGGTCTATGTAAATATGGCGCAAACGCCCCAGGGCATTTCAACCAGGATCGACCTGGCGAATCGAGGATGGCGGCTGCGGCAAACGACGCCCTGGGTGACTTCCGATCGTGAGGGCGATGAACTGAAACCCTATCCGCCCCTCAAGGCCGGCGAGCCGTTCCAGTTGCCCGGCCGTTCCGTTGTCACCCTCGTCTCAGAATTCGCCGCCGGAAAATAGGCGCTAACGCCAGCCGGCCCATCGGAGGGATTCCGGAGCGATTCCTCTATTCATTCCGCCACAGCTTTGGCAGAAAGCGGTAGTAGAGCAGATGCCGCCAGGTGGCCCAGTCGTGCCCTCCATTGCCGCCGACATAGTATTCGTGGACGATTTTGTGGTTGAGCAGGGCCTGGTGCAGCGCTACGCATCGTTCCCCAATCCGCTCGGATGCCTCACCCGTGCCCTGGCCCACGAACAGATAAGACACCTTCCGGTTGACGTCCGGATCGTTCAGAAACTTGCTGCTGGTCTTCTCACTCTCCGTGTCGCCGGCGCTCAGCACTCCGAAGGAAGCGAAAAGATCCAGGCTGTTGAAGCCGGCGAACTGGGTGTGCCGTCCACCCATCGAGAGGCCCGAAAGCGCCCGGCCCCGAGGTTCCTTGCGCGTACTGTATTGGCTGTCCACCAGCGGAATGATGTTCTGCCGCAGCTCCGCCTCGAACAGCGGAAACGTCAGTTCGGTGTGCTTGGGGTGGTTCCGGTGGACCATCTGGTTGTTCGGGATAGCGATGATCATGGGCAGCGCTTTCCCTTCAGCCAGCAGGTTGTCCATGATGAAATTCACGCGGCCGTCGTAGATCCAATTGTGAGCCATCTCACCGCTGCCGCCCAGCAGATACAGCACCGGATACCGCTTTCCACGGTCATACCCAGGCGGAGTGTAGACATACATTTCTCGTTCACCGTTCGTGACTCCGGAGTGGTACACATGCCTGGTCACATTGCCATGGGGCACGTTGCGCGCGTCATAGTAGGACGGGCCGTCGCCGGGCACTACCAGTTGGCTGAAGGCTGGTTGGGCCGCCGTACCCGCGATCGTATTGTTCGGATCAGCCATCCGTACGCCGTCCACCGTGAGCGAGTACACATACATGTCCGGTTTCAAGGGGCCCACCGTCAGGGTCCACAGCCCGCCTTCGCCGCGCACGAAAGGCACTGGCTTATTGGTCGCACCCAGGGCGATCAGCAGCGCTGAACCGGACAGCTGTACTTCGTGCGCCTGCGGAGCCTTCAGGCGAAACGTGACGGTGCGGTCGTCCCGCACTTCCGGTGAAAGAACAGACGCTCCGAACGGGAGTAGGTTCTCAGTGTTCTTCTGCGGGTTGTAATCGAGATTCACATTTGCCTGTTGCGCGAACAGGGCAGGCAGGAAGGCAATCAGCAGGAGCGATCGCACAATTGGTCACCTCAGGTTGAAATGTTCACTCGTAACGGTATACCCTCCCGGCCGTCGCTTGCTCACCCCGCGAACTGCCGGCAAGCCTCGCAAACCAGTCGCTGGCAACCCACAGGGAAGGCCTGCCGCGCAGTGGTAGACTGTTGCGACGATCTTATGAACAAACGCGCCCTGGCTGCTGGTTGTGCTGTCGGCTTTGCCTTCTCCGCGAACTATACGAATCATGCGCCAATGGTTCCTGCCCTCCGCGGAGAGTTCGGCTTCGACAATACCAGCGCGGGATTGCTGACCACCGGGATCTTCCTGACTCATGCGCTTATGCAGATCCCGGGTGGACGCCTGGCTGACCGCTTTGGACCCGTTCGCGTCCTCACCCTCGCCCTCGCCTGGGTTGCAGCGGCCAACCTGGCCATCGCCTTCGCCAGTTCCTATTGGTTGTTGCTGTTCTGGAAGGCCTTTGCCGGCATTGGTACAGGCGCCTGCTTCACCGCCGGGGCACGCTACATCGTCTCGTCCTTCGAAGGACGCGCACTCCATGTCGCGCAGGGCTTCTTTGGCGGCTCTGTTGTTCTGGGATCCGGCTTCGTCCTCTTCGCCATTCCCCAGTTGCTGGGCGCCTTTGGATGGCGGGGCGGTTTTGTCGGCTCGGCCATTGTGGCGTCCCTTGTGTGGCTGGGCTGGATCCTCTCGGCGCCACCAGTTGCAGCGAAATCCATTGCAACGGGCAGTCTCATCGAAATGCTGCGCAGCCGCCAGTTGTGGCTCTTGGGCCTCATCCAGATGGCCTCGTTCGGCTTGGTCATCGTCGTGGGCACCTGGATCACCACACTGTTGAAGACGGCCTTCCAGATGCCGCTCAGGCAGGCCGGCCTGATGGGATCCGCGGTGCTGTTGCTCGGCATTGTCTCCCGGCCCCTGGGGGGCTGGCTGCTGCATCGAACGCGCATCCGCATTCTCGTGCAATGTGCCCTCCTGGCCAATGCGGCCGCCTGTTGTGCCCTCGCTTGGGGGCAGTGGCTCGAACTGACCCTTGCGGCCATCATCGTCCTCGGGATAGGCTGCGGATTACCCTATGCGGGCCTGTTCAATCGTGCGGCCGCACTCTTCCCGGGCCGCGCGGGTGCAGCAATGGGTCTCGTCAACATGGTGGGCATTCTCATGATTCTGGCCGGCGCTCCAGCGGTAGGTTACCTGGCCGATTGGAGCGGCCAGTTCCGATCCAGCTTTCTTGCGCTGGGTGGATTTTCCATCGTGGCTGCCCTCGCGGCTACGGCAATTTCGGAGAAGCAATGAATCTCATCCAACTGTTCGATCTCTCCTTGCAGGGCCGCCGCGACCACGTTGCGCTGGAATTTGGCGGCAGCTCCTATCCCTTCGGTGAGATCGATGCGCGCAGCAACCGCATGGCCGCGCTCTTCCAGGCCCGCGGTCTCCGCATGGGCGACCGCCTGTGCGTCTACCTTTCCAATTGCGTGGAACTCATCGACATCTACCTTGCCTGCCTCAAACTCGGTGTAATCTTCGTCCCCATCAACATCCTCTACCGCGAGCGCGAGATTCTTCACATTCTGGCCGATTCGGACCCCAAAGCCGTCATCGCAGCCCAGCCGATGCCGGGCACCGTGCCGCTGTGGCTCGCCCACGAGTTGATTCCGCCAGTGGAAGCCGCCAGGCCCTCCAGTTCGCTCGACGGCGATTCTCCGGCCGCGTTGGTCTACACTTCGGGGACCACTGGCGTGTCCAAGGGCGCCATCCTGACCCACAATAACTTCGCGGTCAATGCGATCAACCTGAATGCCTGCTGGGATATCTCCAAGTCAGATCGCTTCCTGCTGGCCCTGCCGCTGTTCCACGTGCACGCGCTCGGCAACGGTTTGCATTGCTGGCTCACCAGCGGCTGCCGCATGCGTCTGCTGGAGCGTTTCGAGCATCAGAAAGCCTCCGCGGAGTTTCTGGATTTCCGGCCCACCCTGTTTTTCGGAGTGCCGACAATCTATGTACGTCTTCTTGATTTCCCTCCCGCTGTAGCACGTGAGGTAGGCGGCTTCATGCGGTTATTTGTGTCCGGCTCAGCCCCTCTCTCACCCCAGGTGTTTGAGGAGTTCCACTCGCGATTTGGCCATGCAATCCTGGAACGCTATGGCATGACCGAGACCCTGATGAATGTCTCCAATCCCTATTCGGGTGAACGCCGGCCCGGGACGGTAGGCCTCCCTCTACCCGGGATCTCGGTTCGCATCGTGAATGGAGAACTGCAGTTGCGCGGCCCCAATGTGTGTGCCGGATACTGGCGGCGGGAAGAGGCGACAGCGGCTGCCTTCGAGGATGGCTGGTTCAGGACCGGGGATATCGCGGAACGTTCAGAGGATGGTTACTACACCCTGCTGGGCCGCAAGAGCGACCTCATCATCTCCGGCGGCTTCAATATCTATCCACGGGAGATCGAGGAGTTTCTGCTGGAGCAGGCAGAAATAGCGGAAGCCGCGGTGGTTGGGGTGCCCGACAAACTGAGAGGGGAAATCCCCGTCGCCTACATCGTGGTCCGGACGCCGATCGATGCCGCCGCGCTTGACACCCGCTGCCGCGAGAAGCTCGCCTCGTTCAAGGTGCCGCGTGATTTTGTCATGGTCGAGAAGTTGCCCCGGACGGCGCTGGGCAAGATCCAGAAGCACCTTCTACCTCCCTGGACGGCGTAACGAACGCGGAGTTGTCCGCCTGGCCTGCCGGGCCCGCGCTGTATCGCGGACCCGGAAGGCCGTGCGGCTCTTCAACCCCGAACCGGCGCGACCGGGTCTAGCGGCCGCCCCAGCGGGCTCCGGTCAGTTCTTGCTGACGACGAACTCGCCATACTCGTTTCCGCATTCGATGCCTTTGGTTTGCACAGTGCGGAACGTCCTGATGCCCTTTTTACCGGTCACGTCGTACGGGCCGCCGTAGGCCAGGTCCATGAACGCGGCCGAGATCCCTTGCAGCATATAGGCGCCGGGCTTGCTGGCTGCTCCATATTCGACAACATCGGCCTCGTAATAGTCGTAAGCCCGCACTACCATCCTCTCGCCCGGCACCAGTTCCGTAATCTCGCACTTCGCCCAACCCCATGCGGTGAGTACGGCAAAAGCGCCGTGCAGGATGTCCTCCGGCACTTGCTCCACCATCGGCGCGATCACCGCCTTCCACTCTTCCGACGTGATAATGCCATAGCCGGTGTGGTAACCACACTCATGCGCGGCATTCACCAGCAGGAACTCCGCCGCTTCGGTCAGGTCCACCCCCACCTGCCTGGTAAGCCTCTCCGCGAATGAATTCCAGAAGACGGCGGGGAGTTGATTCACAAACACCCCAAACGCGGGAATCAGACCCTCGTCGTTGCCCCCAATGTCGATCTTCGACAGGTTCTCGATGACTTTCTTGCGGTTGATTGACATAGTCTGCCTCCCTTAGCTCACAACCACCTCAAACCGCGAACGTTCCGCACCGGCCACAATGCTGGCGACTTCATTCACCTTGAACGACCGCCGTTCCACTCCGAACACCGCGGCAAATAGCGCCGAGACGTAGCCGCACGTCACATGGTTCACGGCATGGTCCCGCTGGCCGAATTTCTTGACCCAGCCAGCATCCACGTGCGAGGTCAGCAGTTCCACTTCTCCACCGCCTGCGCCCGCGCACACCACTTTCATTTGCCCCAATCCACTGAAGGCATAGTATTGCTCGCCGATTGTGATGCGATCGGCAATCGTCTCGATGCCGTTCTTGCGATAGTAGTCCGACAGAATGTGGAAGAACGCGTCTTCGCTCACTTCCCGCAGGAGTTTCTTTCCATCCAGGAACGCGCAGTCCTCTGCCAGTTGCGTGTAGAGCGTCACATAGTGATGGCAGTGCAGCACATGCGTCACACCATTAACGCTGTGCCGCGAACGGACTGGATCGAAGGTCCGTTCAATCACGAGCTCAGTCTTTTTGTTGATAGGCATTACTTCTCCTCCTCACACATTGGGGGCTTCCTGGCCCGTGACCTCTCGAATGGCAACCCGGAATTTCTCAATGATTTCCGGTGTATCCGGAGTCTGTTCCGCCTTCGCGGACGGGACCAATGTCTTCATGGCGACGCGCATCTTCGCGGTGGCGCCCCCATGCTCGTTAATGAATTCGTAAAGTTTTACTAGCTTTTGTGCCACAAGCACTCCTCCACTGTTGCCTCAAGTGCTCTATCCCAGGTCCGCCGGATCTCTTCTTGATCGCGGCGTGGAAACGTCACCCGGCAATTCGCTTCGCTCTCCACTCCCTGCACGATCAGCCCGCGTGGGGATCGCAGCCTGAAGTAGGGACGCGGAAAACTGGGGAAGTATTGGACTTCCCCCATTGAACGTAGAGCCAGGATCTTCTCCCTGGTCCACTCGGAATCAAACCGGTATCGATAAACGGCGCTGCCATCAAAGCAGTCCTCCAGCTTCAGGCGCTCAATGATGTGCATCGCGATACCCGTGCTACGGCGTCAATGGTTTCACCAATCTCCCGTTCGGTAGTGAAGCCGGAAACACTGAATCGAACCGTTCCCTCCGGCGCTGTTCCCATGGCCTGGTGGATCAGCGGCGCGCAGTGCAGGCCGCTCCTGCAGATGAGGCCGAAGCTCTCCTGCAGGCAGTGGCCCAGTTCTTCCGGCCTCCACCCTTCCAGGCGGAACGAAACTATTCCGCCGCCGCGATCATCGTCTGGGATCAGGGCTAATCCCGGGACCCCTCTTAACCCGTCTCTGAGCGCGAGGGCAATTGCTCTCTCCCTCTGGCGATGCTCTGCGCCCCGCTGCTCATGCCAGGCGAGTGCCGCCTCCAATCCCGCCAATCCCGTTAGGTTCGGAGTGCCCGCTTCGAGGCGTGTCGGCATCTCAGGGGGATGGGCAGGCAAGTCACTCCGAGAGCCTGTGCCCCCGACAATCGTCTGGTCCAGTTCCAGTCCGGGTGCGACATACAGCACGCCAACCCCCGGAGGTCCGTGCAATCCCTTGTGTCCACTGAAAGCGATCATATCGGCGTGCAACTCGCCGGCCCTGCAATCCAGATGGCCCACGGATTGGGCTGCGTCCAGTAGGGTTCGCGCCCCTGCGGCGCGGGCCTGCTCGAAGAGAACAGGAATGTCTTCGACATGTCCAGTTACATTCGATCGATGGCCAAGAACCACCAGGCTCGGCTCGCACTGCAACGCCTCGGCATAGTCGTCTGCGTCCACTCCGCCTGCTGGGTTGGTTCTCACAATGCGCAGGGAGATGCCGGTTCCACGCCGCAGTCGCTCCAGGGGCCGCAGCACCGCATTGTGGGCGGCCGAACTCGTTACAACCAGCGATCCCTCACGCAGGGGCAACCCAAGAATCGCGATATTCAGCGCGTGGGTCGCATTCAAGGTGAACAAAACCCTGGTGGCGTCCGTGGTGCCCAGCAGGGCAGCGACCCGCTGTCTGCATGTGCCCACCAGCCCTGGGGTATGTCCCGCGTCTCTTTCTGACTCGCGGCATGGGGCGGCGAGCGAGTCTGCAATGGCTTCAATGACGCCAGGAGCCTTAGGCCAGCCTTCAGCAGCATTATTGAGATAGCACGACACGCTTTCCTCGCTGCAGAGTTATCGGGATGATTGGGTTTTAACTTTAGCGGTACAAGTTTGTAAGAGATGAAAGTGGAAGGATGAGTCTCCTTCGAATCTATGAAACAAAGTTAGGTAAGTTCCTATGCGGGCCGTTACTGTATCGCTGTTATATGATTCCAGGCGTTTCAGAAACGTCAAGTTGATAGAGCGCCGTCTCTGTGGACGACGGGCAGTTGTCGGCGCTCTGCCTGTATGGTTCGAAGGCGCTAAGGCCCGCCGCAGTCGCTGTGTGAGTCAGCGCGGCTGTTGTTTCCGTCAAAGGGAAGAGAAGCGCAATTTGATTATCTAGTCAAGAAGTAGGGATGGTGGAAATTCGTAGGTATCCAGACTGGCATGCCAAAAGAGCCATTAGCGAGCGCAAAGATGTAGGTCTTAATGGTGCATTTTTGTAATTTGTGATTAATGCCAAAGGCTGTTGTTGGCCAATTAAGCTCGTCGAGAGGCATACGGCGAGGAGTTGCTTTCACCCCGGGTAGCCCATCAATTACCTGTCAAACCTTAGGCAATGCGACCGGCGGCGCTCAGTCCTCGAGCCTCTGGAGGCCCCCGGGTAGGGCCGCGAACCTTCTCAGCGGCGACAAATTCTGACAATTGGCGGACAGAATCATTCATCAGCGCCGTCTATCCCGGTTCAATCTCGAGATGGGAGGGTTGCCCGGGTGTATCTTCCAATTGGGCGGAAATCATACGTATCAAGCGGCATTGCCGCCTGGCTCACCATCGTGATGCCCGGTTGGTGTCCGTCCACTCTCGCCGCGGCGCATAAGCCCCTCCCCTTTGTTTTCTACGACACAGAGGGTGCTCCTCATGCGGCAAGTGGCTGGTCTTCAGCGAAAGCCGTGGTCCTCTTCTTCCTCACCACCGATTGCCCTCTCAGCAACGGCTACGTGCCGGAGATGAACCGGATCGCCCGGGAGTATGCATCCAGGGGCGTGCTGCTCTACGGCGTACTCGGCGACGCAACGGTCCACCCTGCCGACGCAACTCGGCACGTCCGCGATTTCGAGTATCGCTTCCCGGTACTCCTCGATCCGGATCAGAATCTGGCTCAGTACACCGGAGCCACCGTCACCCCGGAAGTTGCGGTCCTCAATGGCGCCGGCACTCTGCTCTACTTGGGGCGCATCGACAATTCCGTGGAGCGCTTTGGAACCAGGCGCTTCAAGCCATCCCGCCTCGATCTGCGTGATGCCCTCGATTCCGTGCTCGCTGGCCGGCCTGTTGTCCACCCACGCACCACCGCCTTTGGCTGTGCCATCACCTATGCCCGGAAAGGGAACTAGACACTGTGAGACGCTTCGCTCCGTTTCTGCTCATCTCTGCGCTCAGTCCTTCAGCCTTTTCCGCGCCGCCGACGTTCAATCGCGACATTGCCCCGATTCTCTACCGCCACTGCACTGCCTGTCACCGGCCCGGTGAGGTTGCGCCCTTTCCCTTGCTCACTCACAGGGATGCCGCTAAGCGGGCGCGGTTGATTGCATCGGTAACGCAGGCCCGGATTATGCCGCCCTGGAAGGCCGAACCCGGGCACGGCGATTTCGCTGGCGAACGCCGCCTGACGCCCGTTGAGATCGAGCGGATCCAGAAGTGGGCCAGGGCGGGAGCGCCGGAAGGCGACCCCCAACATCGGCTCCCTCTGCCGGCATTCCCCGACGGGTGGCAACTCGGCCAGCCAGACGAGGTGTTGACCATGGCGTCGGCCGTTCAACTACCACCTGATGGCCCAGACCAGTTCCGTTGCTTGGTCCTGCCGCGGAATGCAGTCAGCGATATCTTCGTCCGCGGCGTGGAGTTCAGGCCGGGCAATCGCCGTCTCGTCCATCACGCACTTGTGTTTCTCGATTCTTCCGGAACTGCACGGAAGCTTGCTGCTGGTTCGCAGGACGGGAGCTACGCCTGCTTCGGCGGACCGGGCTTCCGGCCTGCCGGCATGTTGGCCGGATGGGCCCCCGGGGCTACGCCTGTCCTCGATCCCCCGGATTGGGCTCAGGCAATTCCAGAAGGTACTGACGTGGTTCTGCAGGTCCACTACCACCCGACCGGGAAACGGGAATTGGATCAGTCTTCGCTCGGCCTTACATACTCCACCCCGCCCACGAAGGGGAGAGCGGCGATCACCCTCTTCAACCGCCGCATCGATATTCTCCCGGGGGACCCGCACTATGTGGTGCGCGCTTCCGTTGTTGTGCCGCGCGACGTGGAACTGTTCGGCATTGCCCCGCATGCGCACTATCTCGCCACCCAGATGAAGGTGGATGCCCACCTGCCCGATGGAACCATCACACCGCTCATCTGGATCAGGGACTGGGACTTCAACTGGCAAGGGCAGTATCGATACAAACAGCCTCTCCATCTGCCGAAAGGGACGCGCCTTGCGTTGGAATACGTCTACGACAACTCAAAGAATAATCCTCACAATTCAGCTGATCCTCCCGTGCGCGTCACCTGGGGAGAGGAGACCAGGAATGAGATGGCCGTGGCATTCCTCGGCGTCGTCCTGCCCTCGATCGCCGACGTGCCTTCTTTCCGCCGCGAAATGAGGCTTCAGTATTTGGATTCCCTGTTGCCCACTGGGTTCAGTCCGGACGATTTGCCCACTGGGGTACAACCCGCTGCGGTGAAAGGCCCAGGCGGCAAGAGCACGCCCCGGACGCGGACTGTTTCGAAGTGACGGGTTCCGCCGCAAGGCGGTGAGACGCCCTCACCGCCTTGCGGTTTGAAGCCAATCCCGGGGCCTCGGGGCGGCGTTCTGATCGGGAACTATGTACTTCCCAGCGAAACCGGCGGGCTAGACGATCTTCCCGTCCGCCGTTCGCTTCACCCTGCGTTCCTCCCGGAACGCCAGATTCGCCATATGCGGGCCCGCCACCGCCGCTGCCGCAATCTCAATCGGGCAGTTCGGTTCCTGCCGGGTGCGAATGCAATCCAGGAAGTTCTGCTGGTGCGCCTCGGCCTGGTCCGTGTCGCTCAGCTCCTGGCTCGGCTCCGTGGGTACCTTTTGGGTCCAGGGTGTCCCGGACGCGCCCGCGTCCTTATATACCCTCAGCCCCTTCCGGTCGAGCATCAGCGTCGCCGCTTCGCCCTGGAACCGGATAGACCAGTCGAAGTCATAGGTGCTCCGGTAATCCAGCGTCCAGGTCGCCAGGAACTCCGGATACTCGAAGCTGGCATTGAAAATATTGGGGACTTCGACGCCGGTGGCCTCAGTGATCCGGCCCTGGCACACCGCGGAAAGAGGTGCGCCGGAGTTCGTCATCCACTGCACCACGTCCATCAGGTGCGTTCCCTGATCTGTCATGTTCCCGCCGGAGTAATCCCAGAAGCCGCGCCACCAGCGGAATCTCATTGGGTCCAGCGGCCGCTTCGGCGCCGAACCGAGAAATCGCGTCCAGTCCAATTCACCAGGCAGCGGGGACTTGTCCAACGGCAGGTCGAAATGCCAGTTCCATCGCGCCTGCACCAGCGAGATCCGGCCGATGACGCCATCTTCGATCATCTTCTTGGCTTGACGCACAAAGCCCATGCTCCGCCGCTGCATGCCGATCTGCACCACCTGCTTCGTCTTGCGGACCGCCGCAATCATCTCATCGCTTTGGCTCAGGGAGAGCGACAACGGCTTCTCGAGGTAGACGTCCTTTCGCGCCGCCAATGCCTTCTTCAACATTGGGCAGTGTTGGTGATCGGGCGTGGCCACAACAATGAAATCCAGCCCGGGCTGCGCCAGCAACTCCTCATAGTCGCGATAAGTCTTCACGCCCGCCGGCGATTCACTCCGCGCCTTTTCCAGATACGGTTGGTACACATCGCACAGCGCGGCGCACTGCGCGCCGATCTTCTGGAAGGCGCGGTTCATTCCACCGCCCCGGTTGCCTGTCCCGATCAGTCCATAGGCTGGCCGGTCATTGGCGCCCCACGCGCTCGCGGGCACAATCATGGGTGCGGCGCTAATGGCGCCTGCCAGGAATTCGCGTCTGCTGGATGACATGACAACTCCCTCTCTCTCGGCCGCGGGCCGCTCGGCGCCTCCGCTGGGCACTTCGAAAATATCAGATAGCCGCGGCGGCTACAGCCCGCTTAGCCCCCCGTCTCCCTGATCTGCTGCAGCGGTCTGCAGGATAAGATGAGGAGGAACCAGCAACCTCGAGTGCCATCGCAGAATTCCATCTACGTGGATTACACCCTGCCCGCCGCGGGCCACTGGCTGTGTAGGATTCCTGGCTGTAGACCCCGTCGCCTCGATAACGGGCGCCAGGCTCGGCGCACCCGGCTTGGCCGCCTTTCCAGTTCTCACGCTCTTCTCGCATTTCAGCGCGTAATCGACCGAAAGTGGGATCAATGAATCGTCGCTATTTCTTCATGGCTCCACTGGCCGCCGCCGCGTGTCGCCGGCTCGCCGCCGCGCCCAGCGACAAAGTGCGCGTCGCCTGTGTCGGTGTGCGCAGCCAGGGCTGGGTGCATGTCCGCAAATACGCCCAGCGGCAGGATGTCGAAATCGTCGGCTTGTGCGATGTCGACGACTCCATCCTCAATGGCCGCCTGGCTGAAGTCGAAAAGATGGGACGCAAACGCCCCCAGGCCTTCAGCGACGTCCGCAAACTCCTCGAGGACAAGAGTATCGACGCCATCTCCATCGCCACCCCCAACCACCACCACACCCTCCAGACAATCTGGGGCTGCCAGGCGGGCAAGCATGTCTACGTCGAGAAGCCTTGTTCCCACGACATGTTCGAAGCCCGCCAGATCACTGCTGCCGCCAGGAAGTACGGGCGCCTGGTTCAGCACGGCACCAACAGCCGTTCCAGCATCGCCCGTGAAGCCGTGAGCCATTTGCATAGCGGGCTCATCGGCGATGTCTATATGGCCCGCGGGCTGTGCTTCAAGCGTCGCGACACCATCGGACATGCACCCGTGGAGCCCGTGCCTCCCGGTGTTCATTACGACCTCTGGCAGGGGCCCGCTCCTCAGCACGAGTTCACGCGCAATCGCTTCCATTACAACTGGCACTGGTTCTGGGACTACGGCAATGGCGATCTCGGCAACCAGGGCATCCATCAGCTCGACGTCGCCCGCTGGGGTCTCGGGGTTAAATATCCAACCCGGGTCACCGCCGCCGGCGGCCACTTTATGTTCGACGATGATCAGGAAACGCCCAACACCCTCAATGCCACTTTCGAATTCAACGACGGTGGCAGGAAGAAACTGTTGGTCTTCGAAGTCCGGCATTGGATCAGCAATCACGAATCCGGTATTGGGGAAGATGAGCCTGGCTCCACCAATACTGTGGGCGCCGTCTTCTATGGCAGCAAGGGCAATCTCTCCGTGTGGGATGAAGACCACGGCCGCTACGAATCACACCTCGGGAAAGAGCGTGCGCCCGGCCCCTCCGGCCGCGACACGGGTAACAACTGGAGCAACTTCATCGACGCCGTACACAGTGGCAAACAATCCGACCTCAACGCCCCCATTGAAGAAGGCGCCATCTCCACCACCCTGGTTCATCTGGCCAATATTGCCTATCGCGTCAATCGCTCCATTACGTTCGACCCCCAGTCCTGGACCTGTCCGGGAGACAAGGAAGCGACCGCGCTCTTCCGGCGCCAGTATCGAGCCCCGTTCGTTGTACCTGAGCTGGCTTGAAACCTCGTGTGAACTTGAGCTGACACGCTCAAAGGGGCGACTCGCGTCCGACTATCCGGCTCGCGCCGTGGCCGCTCGCCTAAACTGCCGCCTCGTCTCGCTGGTCGTTTCGAATTCGGATCGCTTCCACAACATCCGAAACGAAGATCTTCCCGTCGCCAGACCGGCCGGTCCACGCCGCCTGCCGGATGGCCGCGAGCACTTCCGCCAGGTCACGGTCTCCGACGACAACTTCGATCTTCAGTTTCGCCGTGGGCCACGTCTCGCTTTCGACGCCCCGGTATAACAGGCCCGTCTCATGCTGTGAGCCCCGGCCCCTTACTTCGAGGACGGTCATGCCGCTCACACCTGCATCCACCAGGCTCTGCCTCACTTCGTCCAGCTTAAATGGTTGGATTACTGCCTCAATCTTCTTCAATTGCTCCCCCCAGTGAATTGGAACTGCCAGGCAGATCTCACCCCCCCCCCACTTGAACGGAAACAAGGCCTGTGGCTTACCGGAACAGCCTCGTCGCCTGGCCGCGGGCAGCCTCCCAGGTGCCTCCCCCGGGGATGGACATCGACGGAAATCCGGGCCGGCCGACTCCCGGGCCAGGCCCGCGATCACGCAATCCACCGCGAATTCCCAGTGTATCGAACCGTTCACTCATTCCGGCCATGCCCGGTCGGGCGACCGACTTTGGAGATGTCGCACCTTCACCACTTGTTCTACTAGTAGAGACGCAGCTATCCTGTGTGGTATTCCGCATGAATCTGCGACAAAGCCTAAGCTCCGCCCTATCCCCCTTCCTGCCAGAGCCCTTCATTCGGTGGTATCAGCGTCGAACCGGTCACCCGAACGGGCAGGAGCGCTTCGAGAACCTCTCTCTCCTCGAAACCTTCTCAATCGTCTATCGCGAAGGGATCTGGGGACAGGCCGCGGGACAGGGCTTCTACTCAGGCGAAGGATCCGAGGATGAACTTGCAGTTCCCTATACCGCCGCGATCCAGGGCTTCCTCAGGCAGCACGGGATCCGTAGCGTAGCTGACCTCGGTTGCGGCGACTTCCGCATCGGGCGCCGCCTGTCTACCCTCGTCGATCACTACAATGGCGTCGATTGCGTACCTGAACTCATCGCCCACCTCTCTCAAACCGAGGCCCGCGAGGGCATATCCTTCCATTGCCGCGACCTCACCACGGATCCGCTGCCCCCAGCCGGAGCGGCCCTTATCCGCCAGGTCTTCCAGCACCTTTCTAACCGGGAGATTGCCAGTGTTCTCCAGCAATGCGCCCACTATCCATTCATCATCGTCACGGAACATGTCCCAGCCGGCCCCTGCGCCCACCCCAATCTCGACTATCCGCACGGTCCGAATACACGGCTCGTCTTCGATTCCGGCGTCTTCCTGGACCGGCCGCCCTTCTCGCGCAAAAGTACCGTGCTTCTCGAGATTCCCTATGAAGGAGACACCGTAATTCGCACCATCGCTATCGATAACCGCCTATCCAATTAGGCATTCCGCATCGCCCACGCCTCACCTGTCATCTGGGATGCTCGCCAGGTTGCCGCCTTCGCTCCCAAACCGGTGCCGTTCGCGCCCTATGGTAATACTCAATAATGCGGCACCTTCTCCTCGGGCTCGTAGTGTGTCTCGCTTTTCCACTGGCAGGTCAAAATAACCCTCTGGTCGATAGCCTGAATCGGCTCGATTCCGGCAATTTCGCGGAATCCGCCCGCATTCTCGAGCAGTCTGGAGCCCGCGCCGGGTCCGACGCCCGTGTCCTCCTCACCCTCGGAGTGGCCTTGACTCTCTCCGGCCGCTTCGAAGAGGCCATCGATCCGCTCCAGCGCGCCATCCAACTCAAGCGCCTGGATGAGGCCACCCTCTGGCTTTACGCTTGCGAACGCATGTCCGGCATCGTCACAGAGGGGCACGCCTACGGCATCCGCCG
Organism: Paludibaculum fermentans; assembly: GCF_051172195.1. GTDB lineage: Bacteria > Acidobacteriota > Terriglobia > Bryobacterales > Bryobacteraceae > Paludibaculum > Paludibaculum fermentans_A. Next base: position 187,324 of record NZ_JBPJAQ010000004.1, on the reverse strand, counting down.
GCCCGGTATGCCTCTTCGCCTGGAAGGCAGTCCCCGCTACCAGTCCTCCGAATACCCCAGCAACTACGCCTCGTTTGTCTACGACTCCATGGCCAGCCGCTATATCTCCGCGCGCCTGCATCAACAGCTCACCGACACCACGGAAATCAACGCGCTCAAACGCGAGGCCGCCCGCCGCTTCGCCGCGTTGCGCTTCGCCGAACCGGATCTCGCCCGCGTTGTCAGCCAAGCTCGCCCCGCCCTCGATCAGGAAACCGACTTCCCCCAGCGCATGGTCCGCATGCTTCAGGCCGGCCAGTTCTCCGACCCTGCCTGGCTCAACGAGTTCGGTAAACTCAACCTCACCATCGGCCGCTATATCTCTGCCCGGCGCTACTCCACGCTCCTGCTCAACGATCAGCCCGCCAGCGCACCCGCCCTCCTCCGCCGCGCCTGGTGCGCCGCTCGCATGGGCGATGCGGCCCGCACTGCGGCCGATCTTGAGTCTGCCGCCCGCTCCGACGCCACGGCCACCGCCCAACTGCGCCCCCGCATAGAGGCCGACTTGGCCGCCAACCGCGCCTCCGGCTCCGTCGAAAGCTACCTCACCACCCTCGATACCGCGGTCCGCTCCGGCCAGCCCCTCGGCCAATTGATCCAACGGGCCCGCATGGTACACGCCGCCTTCACAGCTCAACGCCTCGTCTACGAAGAAAAATACACATCGGACCGTGCCGCGTTCGAGGCCGCTCTACGCACCCAGTCAGCTTCCGCCGACACCCGAGCCAATTACGCCCGCTTTCTCGTCACGGAAGCCGATCTCAACCGCCGCGCCTACTCTGTCGAGCCCCGCCCCGTCATTGAGGCCTTGCGCATTGGCATGAACCCCAAGCGGGAACTGGCCCGCGCCCTCACTGTCGTCGATCAGGCCCTCGCCGCGAACCCAAACCATGTCCGCGCCCTTCTCATGAAGGCCATCATCCTCGACCGCCTCGGCCGCTTCGAAGAAGGTAGCCCGTTCGTCGACCGTGCCCTTCGGCTCGCTCCCGCCAACCCCGAGGCGCTCCGCCTCCGTAGCGAATACCTCTGGAGCGCCAATTTCGATGCGCTCGACAGGGCCACCGCCCTCCGCACACCCACCATCGAAGGCATTCGCACCTACGATGAGGGCGATACCCGGGTCACCGAAACCACCTACCGCAATCCTTCCTCCTACGACCAGGGTCGCGCCGCCGCCCTCGAAGCCTCCGCTCGCGAACTCCGCACAGGCGCGCGTGCTGCCCTTGAGGCGGCCATCCGGGCCTCCGCCGGTACGCCCGAGGGCTTCGCACTCCAGGCCGAAGCTCACTCCGCCAACAAGCGCTTCCAGGAGGCCCGGGCCGCTCTGCAACAGGGACTCGCCCGCTTCCCGCGTTCCCTCGCAATCTACGAAGCCCTCGTTCGGCTTGCGAAACGCACCGCCGATCTCGACCTCGAGGACGACGCTCAATCCTCCGCCTTCAATCTCTTCGAATCGACAGCCGGACCCAAGCTCCACAAAGCCTGGCGGGCCATCCTTCGCTCAGATTGGGCAGCCACCGACGCCGCGCTCAACGACGCCGTCCGCCTCGATCCCACCGACGCCCGCATACCCGCCTATCGCGCCGTCGCACTCGAGCGCCAGGGCCGCCGGGCCGATGCCGTCTTCGCCTGGTTTACAGCTCTCGCGCTCGAAGAGGCCCGCCTCTCCTACGACGATTCCTCCGTCTCCATCGGCGTCTCCCGCTCACCTACTTCCCTGGGGCTCGTACTCGCTCTCCGCCATCGCGCCATCGGCGCGGTGAACGATCCCGCCGCTATCCTGGACCTGGCGAAAGGCGCGGCCTTGTACGCCCAGCGCATCCAGATCGGTGACCGGTCCATGCTTGTCTGGCGCTATCTCCTGCCGGATCCCGCCATTGAATCCACGCCCGGTCGCGACCGTGCCGGCCTCTACCGCTGGGCTCCCAATGCAGCCACTGTCGCAGCCGCCGCGCATGTCGCCTATGGACGCGCTCTTGCCGCCTCCGGCGACGCAACCGCGGCTCGCGCCGAGTTCGACCAAGCTCTTCTCTGGGGCCAGCCCGCCGGTGTCGATATCCCGCGCTCCGCCGGTATCTCTTCCCCCGCCGAGCTGGAGCGTGACTTCAACAACGGCGTCGCCACCGGAGCCATCGCCGAGGCCTATCTCGAAATGGCTCGCCTTGCCGCTGCCTCCAGGGATATGCGAACTGCCTTGGACTACTACAACCAGGCGGTCAACTCCAAACCCTCTCCCGCCGTTAGGCAACAGTTGGACCAGGTGCTCGAAAGCATCCGCAATCCCAATCAGCCCAATCCGCAGGATCGGCGCCGCCCCAATCCTTTCGGCCGGAAGAAGAACCCTTAGTCACTCAAAGAGGCCGTGGAGCCTGGGCTGGACTTGCATCCCCAGGACTACTGCTTGGCGCCCTCCCGACCGTATTTGGTCAGGTGACACCGATTCGTCAGCTGCGGAAACTCGCGCTGCATGCGCCAGGCCGGTGCACACCGCAGAGCCACAGGCCCGATTTCGGAACCCTTCCGCTCCCTGCCGCCCATCCCTCTCGGGTCTGCCATCGACCAATCTGGGCCGGGCTCTTCCCACCGCTTGCATCACTCAATCGGCCAGCGTGAAACTGTCCGCCTCCGTCGCCGTACCCTCGCGCGCCGCACGATCCAACGCATCCTGGCAGTGGACACAGCACGAGGCCCACGGCACTACCGCCAGTCGCTTCGCGCTGATCTCTTCGTCGCATTCCAGGCAAATCCCAATCGTGCCCGCCTGCACTCGCCGCAGGGCCGCCCTCACCTCGCGCAGCACCAGGGACTCGCGGTGCGCGTTCTGTATCGCAAGATCGCGCTCCGAGGCGTATTGGATCTCGTCCATCTGGTCCGCACTCTTTTCAATCGCAATCCCGTCACGGATCTTCAGGTCGCCCAGCAGCGCCGCTTCTTTGCGCTCCAGGACCGCCTTCAGTTCAATCGCCATGCTCGTAGCCATTTCCATACTGATCTCCAGGCAGCGCCTCTCTGCTGCACCTGTTCCTTGCACGCACCGGCCCAACTCACTGCTCCGGACCAGCTAAGCCCGGTTCCTTTCGCCGCGGGAAGCCAGACCGCCAGCTTCGGCCCTCGGCATGCTTCCTTGTCTTCGGATACTCGCGACCAGGCCGCCAGAGTCTGGCCGGTCCTGCTTCGGACTCTCCCGTCTCAAATGGCGCGGAGCCCAATCCACTGAGGAGATAGGTGAGAGCGTCAATATTCATCCTGACCGTGGCCGTATTGACATCGGCCAGCCCCGCCCTGCCGCAGGCGTCGCCCCAGTCGACGCCCCGGCCCAGGGTGGGCCTCGTCCTTGCCGGCGGCTCCGCCAATGGGCTGGTCCATGTCGGCGTCATCCGCTGGCTCGATGAGCACCACATCCCGGTAGACTACATCGCCGGCACGAGCATGGGCGCACTCATGGGAGCCCTCTACGCTACTGGCCGTTCGCCCGAAGAGATCACCGCCTTCGTCGACGCCATCGATTGGCCCGCTACCCTCCGCGTCAATACTCCCTTTCAAAGCCTCTCCTTCCGCCGCAAAGAGGACCGCCGCCAATTTCCCACCGCCATCGAAGTTGGCTTGAAGGGTGGCTTCAAGTTGCCCATGGGCCTCTCCCCGGGGCATGGCGTGGGGTTGGTCATCAGCCGCGCCACCTCGCCCTACGAGCAAATGAAGAGCTTTGATCTTCTGCCCATCCCCTTCCGTTCCGTGGCCACCGATCTCGTCCGCGGCCAGGAGGTCATCTTCTCCTCCGGTTCCTTGTTCGATGCCCTCCGCGCCACCATGTCGATCCCCGGCGTGTTCGCCCCGCTTCGGCTGGGCAGCCAGGTGTTGGTCGACGGCGGGGTGGTCAACAACCTGCCCGTGGATGTCGTGCGCGGGATGGGTGCTGACGTGGTAATCGCCGTTGGCCTCGACACCTCCGAAACCGATGGCGGCTACGACAACCTGCTCTCGGCCGTACGGCGCTCCCTCGGCATCATGGTTTCCGCCAACGAAAAACGCAATATGAAGAACCTGGGCAAGGCCGATCTCATTCTCCTTCCAGATCTCGCCGGTTTCTCAGGCAGCAGCTACAGCCAAAGCACCGAACTGGCCGATCGCGGCTACGAAGAGGCCGACCGCAAGCGGCGCTTCCTCCAAACCCTCGCCGTCAGCGAGCCGGAATGGGCCGCTCTCCAGGCCGTTCGCGCCAGCCGCCGCCGGCCGGAATGGATCCAGCCCGAGTTTCTTGAGGTGCGCGGCATGGTCGGTATCCGCGACGAACGTCTCCCCGATAGCCTCAGCGGCAAACTCGGCGTGCCCCTCACCCAGCCGGACCTCGAGGATCAGCTCACGCAGATCAGCGGCCTAGGTCGCTACAAATCGGCCGACTACGGCTTCCTGCAGCGGGACGGTCGCCAGGGCATTCAGGTCAGGGTTCACCCCAAACACTACGGCCCGCCGTTTCTCAACACCGGCGTATTCGTCTCCGGCTCCAACTCGGAAGGCCTGAAACTAGGCATCGCGGGCCGCCTCACCATCATGGACCTGCTGATTCCAAATTCTGAATGGCGCACCGATTTCAGCCTCGGCACCGACAACCGCGCCGCCACCGAATACTACGCTCGCCTCAGGCAATCCCGCTTCTTCATGGCCCCAGGCTGGTTCCTCACCCAGCGATCGCAGGATTTCTACAACCATGGCAGCACCTCCCTCTACTCGTACAAGGTCAGGGAGACCGGCGGCACCTTCGACCTTGGCTACTCCGCCGGCCGGTTCGGGGAAGTTCGCGTGGGCTACAAGGTCAGCAGGCTCCACACCTATGTCACCAGCGGGACCTCCGGCGCCCAACCGCTCAGCGGCCAGGCCAGGGCCGCGCGCGTGCGCTTCGCCTATGACCGCATGGACCACATCGTGCCCACTCGCGGGCTCAGCTTTACCTTCGATGGGCAGTGGGTCGATCGCTGGCCCGGTGCACGGAAGCAGTTCCCCATCCTCGAAACGCGCATCGCCTATGCCCGGCAGCTCAGCGAATCCTACTCGATTGTCGAATCGGCCAGCGGCGGCACCACCGTCAGCAATGGCCAGGGCTGGCCGCCCTTCACTTTGGGAGGTCCAAATCGCCTTGCCGCGCTCGCCCACTACCAGCTCATCGGCAATCACTACTACTACAACGGGTTCTATGTGATGCACTCGCTCGCCAAGGAGCGGGTCTCGTTCCTGAAAGGCTTTCGCGCCGTCGTAGGTTACGAAACAGGCAATGCCTTCAATGCGGGCGACCCTCTGCGGCCCTTCAACGATGGCGTGGCCGGACTCATTCGCGAGACCCCCATCGGGGTCGTCTTCCTGGGTGGCAGCGTGGGTGAACGTGGCGAGCGCAAGATCTTCATCAGCATCGGCCGGTTCTTCTACTAGCCGGCAGGGCCATCACAACCACCGCCAGGCCGCTTGTTCGGCCGCGCGAACGAGTTTTACAGGGAAAGGAGGCGGACATCACGACGGCGACTACATCTCTACGGATCCACGGCCGGCCTCCGCTGCCTCCGGGCACCCGACCTCCCACCCAACCGACTCCCCACCGCACCGCCCAGGCCCTGGATCCCCGAATTCCGGCCCGGCCATGACCCTTCGCGCCTTCGCCAGAATTCTCATCGCCATGTCGTTCTTCCTCTCCGGCCTGGCGGAAACCCTCAGCGCCACCGGCTTCGTCATCGAGGTCTCCCCCAGGGCCAACTGGGACACCGACATCCACACCTTGGCGCTGGGCGGCGTCGTCCAGATGTCCGCTGCCGCCATGATCGTCTTCGGCCACAAAACGCACTGGGCCTTGGCCGCGCTCATTGCCTACCTCGCGTTAGGCAGCATCTTCGGCATCCTCCCCCGCTTCTTTACGCCCGATGCGGGAGGCAGTCCCATCGCCAGCCTGCTCAGCAATATGGCCATCATCGGAGGACTCCTCCACTGGTTCCACCTGGAGCGTGACGCGCACCGCCCGCCGGAATAGCACTGAATCCACCCCCCACCTCAGCCGGCGAATCTCCCCACCCGGAACACTGCTGTGGAATCCCCCGCCCGCCATGCGCTAATAGAAAAGTACACTCACCCGTCGAACACTTCCGCCCCCTCAACCGTCTGTAGGGCGGAACGAAATGAGCATGGTCACTTTAGCCATGCCGGTGACGGCAGCCAATCGATTGTCAGGACCACCCCAATCCGGCCCTCCTGAGGACGCCCCGCTGGCTCAGCGCTGCCGCCTGCGCGAAGTCTCCGCCTTCGAGGAGCTCTTCCGTCTGCATAGCCCTCGCCTCAAATCGGTCGCCTGGAACCTCCTCCGGCGCCGTCAGGACGCCGAGGATGCCGTCCAGGAAACCTTCCTGAAAGCCTATCGCCACATCGGTACCTTTCACGGCAACTGCACGCTCGCCACCTGGCTCTGCCGCATTCTTATCAATACCTGCCGCGATATGGCCAGCCGCCATAGCCGCCGCTTCGAACACTCTTCCGACGAGCTCGATGTCCACTCCTCTCCGGGCGTCGATCCCACGCTCACCCTCGTCCTCGAACAGGCCCTCACCTGTCTCAGCCCCATCCTGCGCGAGGTCTTTCTCCTCGCCGAAAGCGAAGGCTTCTCCCACCCCGAGATCGCCTCCATCCTCGACATCGATTCCGGAACTTCGCGCAGCCGCCTCTGCGAAGCCCGGCGCCAGCTCCGCCAGGCGCTTCTCACCCGGCGGGAGGACTACTAACCCATGCACGACATCGATTGCGCCCGCTTCCAACTCGCTCTCGACACTGCGTCGCCCGATGACCTCGCCGCCGCCCGCCGCCACGCGGAACACTGCGACCCCTGCCGCCGCGAACTCGAAGCCTTTGAACAGGTCGCCCAATGGGCCGCCGCCCGCCGCCGCCAGTGGGACGCCCCGGATCTCTGGACCCGTGTCGAATCCGCCATCCAGTCCGAACCCGCCCGGCCCGTGCGCAGCCTTCGCCCCTCCTATCGCGTCTGGGCCGCCATCGCCGCGCTGCTGCTCCTCGCGCTCCCGGTCCTCTGGTACGTCCGCCGTGGTGGCGCACAGCCCGGGCTCAGCAGGGACTTCATCACCGCCCAGACCCTTCAGCAGGTCGAGACCTCCCGCTCCGCTTATGTCCAGTCCATCGAGAAGCTCAATCAGTTGGCCCAACCCGCCCTCAATGACGATCGCCTGCAGGCCATGTCTGCTTACCGCGACAAACTCCTCCTGCTCGATCAGGCCATCGCCGAAACACGCGCCGCCGCCGCCGGAAACCGTCTGAACGCCCAGGTCCAAAACCAGCTCGCAGCCCTGCTTCACGAGAAGCAGCGCACCCTTCAAGAGGTTCTGAATTATGCCGGTTCGAAACAGAATAGTCTTTAGCGCCGCCTTTGTCGCTTGCGCATTTGCCTTCGGAGCCCAGCAGGAGGTCTCCCGGGAAGTCAGCAAGACCCTCGTTCTCAAGCCCGGTCAACGGCTTCGCGTCGAAAACAAATTCGGCCCGGTGAATGTGCGCGGCGCCGCCCGCGGAGACGTCTCGGTCCGCGCCACCATCCGTGTCGCCGCCGAGGATCGCGCGCAGGCTGACGCCCTCCTCAACGAGATCCGCATCGAGGCCGGAGCCACCGCCGACGGCGCCCGTGTCGCCACCGTCTACCCGGACGACTCCGCCCAGGGCGGCCTCTTCCGCCGCCTGCGCCGCAACAATATCTCATACTCCGTCAGTTATGACATCGAGATGCCGCAATCGGCCTCCCTCGATGTCTCGAATGCCTTCGGCTCCATCGCCGCCTCCGGCATGAACGCTGGTGTCCAGATCTCCGGCGCCAACGGAGCCGTCCGCCTCGACGACAGCGGCGGCAATGCCGGCATCGAAAACCGGTTTGGTGCCGTCGACGTCACCCGCCACAAAGGCGATGTCACCGTCCGCAGCACCAACGGTGCCGTCACCATCACCGATGCCGCCGGGCTCGCCAATGTCACCAACGGCTTCGGCGCCGTCCGCCTCACCCGCATCGGCAAAACCACCACCGTCGTCAACAAGAACGGCGAGATCGTCCTCGACGACAGCGGCCCGGCTAACCTGTCGAACTCTTTCGCCCAGGTCACCGCCCGCCAGGTGAAGGGGGACCTCACCGTCAACTCCACCAATGCCGCCATCGATGCCAGTTCCGTCGCGGGTGCCGCCAACCTGCGCACCACCTTTGGGAAGATCACCCTCCGTCACGTGGCCCGCCATGCCTACCTGGTAAACCAGAACGGCGAAATCGACGTGGAAGACGCCGCCTCGGCCGATCTCACCACCACCTTTGCCCCCGTGGTCGTCCGTCAGGTCAAGGGCTTCCTGAAAGTCAGCTCCGGCAATGGAGCCGTCAACGCTTCCTCCATCGGCGGTTCGGCCGCCGTCCAGACCTCCTTTGGGCAGGTCGATCTCCAATCCGTAACCGGCGAGGTCACCGTGACAGACAACAATGGAGGCGTGACCGTGGACAACGCCGGAGGCAAGATCACAGTTAAGAACTCCTTCGGCTCGGTCAACCTGAGAGGCGCCAAAGGTCCAGTCTCCGTCCAATCCCAAAACGGAGCCGTCTCCGCCCAACTCGCCGGCCGTGGTTGCCAACCCGCCGACATCCGGACTTCCTTCGCCCAGGTCCGCCTCACCCTGCCGGAATCCGCCAATTACGATGTAGTGGCCAGCACCAGCTTCGGAGGCATCCGCTCCGACTTCCCCCTCAGTATCCAAGGGGAACTCAACCAGTCCTCCGTCCGGGGCAAACTCGGCCAGGGCGGCTGCAGTCTCCAGGTCACCAATAACAATGGCGGCATTGAGTTGCTGAAGGGCCGGTAGCCACCCGGCCGGCCCTCCAGCACGATAGCAGGTGGCCCTGGAACCACCATCCGTATGACCGCTGGATACGGGTATCTCGGCTGATACCGGATCCTGCAGTCCTGGTCAACACACTTTCATCCGTCTCAATTCAGTTCGTCTGTTGCCGTTCAGATTGCCGGAGCTTGAGGAGCCTCAGGATTGCCAGGAATAACATTCCTCCTCCGCAGACGATTCCACTCCCCGGCTCCGGCACGGTGAGTAGGTCCAAGCTCTTGAGAGTGAATGTTGCCGTTATCCTTCCGCCAATCGGCAGCAGAGGAGATATCTCTGCACCGAAGTGCACTGGAGGCGTAACCGCGCCGCCGGCTGCACCTAGAAATGGGCCGGTTCGCACACGCACTACATGGTGTTGAAAGCGTTTGTTCGGGTCAACTTCCAGAATAGGCACGCCCTCCACATAGACTTGGCCGGAGGAGAATGCGCTGTCCCAGTCGGAATCAACCAGATAGGTGAGGTCGAGCGCGTAGAGTTTCCCGATGTCCAATCCTGGGTACAGCATCGAAAACCACGCACTGGCCATGGCATCTGGGTGGCTCGTGCCCCCGGCGAAAACCATCATAGTCAGGCCGAAAGGCAAAGCATTTACCACGCTCGCCTCCCCCCACGCCAGAGAGTCCGAGAAGGGAACGTCCGGCCGCAGGTCGCACGGTGCCATTGAATACGAAGCCGCGGTCGTGCCTTGCGAAGTCCCGGGAGTGCAACTTGAACCCCAGGCGGGATCCACAAAAACACTCACGGTTGCGCTCGAATACAGGGTTGCTCCGCTCAGCCAGGAGGCGATAGCGGAGAAGACCAATAATCGATAGATAGCCCTCATATCTTTGCGAGTTTAGCCGATCAAAAATGACAGGACAAGCCCGCGCGATCTCATTTGAATCCGGGGTTCGAGGGCAGTTGCTGTTTTTTCGCCAGGATAAAAAGCTCTTCGAGACGCCCCGATTTACAGCCGTTCGCGCCAAATGGGACAAAGGCTGCCCGATTCTTTCGCCCTGAATTGGTGAGCGCCAGAGAAACAGCGTAAGTCCCAGATTGGGGTATGCCCACTCCATCCTGGACGTCGGTACGGCTTCGGGCATCCGTGCCCTGGCGGCTACACTATCTCTTCCACCCGCGAGCAATCCGCAGCGCTACTCTACGGTCAGGCCGGCAGCGGTGCACTTCATGCAACACCAGCAAAAACAGGAAAGCCCTCTCCCCCTCGAGGACGAAGCCCGGCTCGCCGTCGCCGGACACCGTGACGCCCTCGAACGCCTGGTCCGCGCCCTGCAAGGCGACATCTACGGCCTGTCTCTGCGCATGTTATGCAACCGCGAGGACGCCGAAGATGCCACACAGGAAATCCTCGTCCGCATCATCACCCGCCTCTCGCAGTTCGACTTCCGCAGCAAATTGAAGACCTGGGCTTACCGCGTGGCGGTCAATTACATCCTGGACGTCCGGAAAAGCACCGTCGAACGCCTGCACTTGAGCTTCGAGAGTTTCGCGGAGGATCTCAGTGGGGCGCTCAACCTGGCCGCGCCGAGCGACGCCGAGCAATCGCTTCTGCTCGAAGAAGTGAAGGTGGGCTGCACTCTTGGCATGCTGCAATGCCTCGACCGCCCCCATCGCCTGGCGTATGTCCTGGGTGAGATCCTGGAGTTGCCGGGATCCGACGCCGCCGAGGCCCTCGACATCGCCCCCGCTCTCTTCCGCAAACACCTCCAGCACGCGCGCGAAGCGATCCTCCAGTTCACGCGCCGCTATTGCGGTCTCGCGTCGGACGACGCGCCGTGCACCTGCAATCGCCAGTTGCCCGCCGCGCTGCGCGCCGGCAAGGTTCGCGCGGATTCCTGTGACTTTGCAGGGACCCCCTCTTCTTTCCAGCAAACCCGCACCCTGGTCCGTCAGGTCGATCAGGCCGGCTGGGCCTTGGAAGTGCACCGCACCAGCCACCCGCGCTGCTCTTCCGTCGATTTCGCGCGCCGGTTGATCGATGCCCTCGACGCCGGCGGCCATCCGGCTCTCGACTCCTGATCCCTGCGCTTTCACAAACCCGCTCCGCCCCTCGTCCAATGGACGGAGATACCACTTCATGAACAGACGTCAGCTCATGCAATCCGGCCTCGGTGCCGCCGGACTCGCCTCCGTGTTTCGCTCAGCGCCGCTGGCGGCCCACCAGGCGAGCTCCTCCGTCCCAACGGCATCAGGAGATGCGCTCTATCTGAATCCGGCCGTGGGCGCCGACTCGAACCCTGGCACAAAAACCAGCCCCCTCCGCACCCTCGCAGAGGCAGCGCGCCGGGTCAACAGCCATAACGGATCGGGCCCCCTCACGGTGGTGCTCTCCGAAGGCATCTACACCGTCGGCGAGACCACCCTGCTCAAGCCGGAACGGCGCACGTTCTCCAGGGCGGGCCGCTTGACCCTTCGCGCCGAGGTGCTGCCGGACGACCCCGAATGGCACACGGGCCGCATGCCAACCCTCATCCACACCATGCCGCTGCCCAAGACCTGGAACGGGCGGCCCGATCCGCTGGGCGGCGCGGCCGACGGCATGATGATCGAGACCAGCCACGTCACCATTCAGGGCTTGAAGATCCTGGGCCTGCCCGTAGTCGAGACGCCAAAACCCGGCCTGATTCAACGCCTCTACGCCATCAGCCGGCTCCGCAGGGACCTGGAAGACCTGGAGATCGCCCAGTGCGCGTTCCTGGGTGACGACCTCACCAACCCCAATCACGTCACCATCATCGCCAACGGAAACGGCGTCAATGTGCATCACTGCATCTTCCGCGGCCTGAAGATCTCGGTGGTCTATTGGACTGGTGGCAGCAGCGGACATGCCATGCGCAACTGCTTCTGCGACGGTGTCTACGGTAGCGGGGTTTGGACCGCCGGCATTAAAGACGACTTCGACTACCGCAACAACGTAATCGCAAACGGCAACTACGCCTGGACCTATCAGGGTGGAGCCTCGGCTCTGGCCGATGCCGGAGGCCGTGCCGGCAGGCAGGGCGGACCGCCGGCGCCGTCCGCGCCCCGGGAACTGGTGCACTACAAGGTGATCGATAGCTATTTCGCCGCAAACCGCAGGGTGGCCGGTTCCGGTACGGGGGCTCGCCTCGAATACCAGGATATGGATCCGTCCTTCCTCGAAATGGTCAGCACCAAGGTCACAGACCAGCCCGTCGTCATCGAGCGCGACCAGACGAAGCGCAACTACCTGCATCCTGTGGCCGGATCGGAAGCGGCGAAAATCGGCGCGGGCCTGTTCCTGAAGCCGGGTGCCTGAAACGGGATTCTGCCTTTTCACACCCCACTGACCGCCGTCGTCTAGAGAACGCATCAACAGACAGGAAAGGAACAAGAACATGATGAAGATCCGAATCGGAACCATCGCGTGCGCGCTGGCCATCATGGCCGCCAACCTCACTCCGTGCGCGCAGGCTCAGCCCGCGGAGCAGGCCGTACAGGCGGCTCTGGCCAGGGAGGCTGGGACATTGTCCGATAAATTCACCGGACTGGCGCGCGTCATGGCCGGAAAATACGATTGGAAACCCGGCCAGGGCGTCCGCTCGGCGGGTGATGTATTCAACCTGATCGTGATGGAGAACGGACTGCTCGCCTCCACCCTGACAGGCACGGCGGGCGGCGCCCGGCCAGCCCCGGTGACCGATCCCGAGAAGTTGCAGGAAGCCCTCCGCTCCTCCTACGCCAACCTCCAAAAGACCATCACCAGCCTGTCGAATGCCGATCTCAAGGCGCCTGTGAAGCTCTTCGGCATGGACATGACAAAAGAAGGCGCCATCCGGTTCCTCTTCGGCGATCAGCACGAGCACCTCGGCCAATCCATCGCATATGCCCGCTCCAACGGCGTGGTCCCGCCCTGGTCGAAATAATCACGCTGCAGCCAGCCTCATGTGAGGGGGACGCCGAAGGTGTCCTCCTCCCGTTGTTGACCATCCTTCCACGGGGAAGGCCGCGAAGCGCCTCTCAAACGGCCGCTATGAACGGGGCCGGAAAGATCACACACTAGCCACGCCGAACCTTCATCCGCAGCCAGTCCCTGCAGTGCGCTACCCTGCAAGGTGCCCTATCGCATTGACATCGCCGGCCCCCCGGAAGACGCCCTCGATATCCTCATCGGCCTCGGTGCTCTCGACGTGGAGTCCAGCCCCCGCGGCCTCGCCGCCATCCTCCCCGACTCCGTCCCCCCGGATTCCGTCGCTCACGCCTTGCGCGGAGCCCCCCTCACCGTCGCCCCCGCCCACGGCCGTGACAGCGAATCGGTTTGGCTCCTGTCCCCCCGCACCCTGCAATCCGGCGGAATTCTCGTCGTGCCCCCCGGTGTCGATGCCCCGCCAGGGGCGCTCCGCCTCGCCGACTCTGGCGCCTTCGGCACCGGACATCACCCCACCACCGCACTCTGTCTCGACGCACTCGCCGAAATCATCGCCGGCGAACACCCGCCATCCATCCTGGACGTCGGTACGGGATCGGGCATCCTCGCCCTGGCGGCACTGCTGCTGGGAGTGGAGAAGGCGACCGGCATCGACATCGACTCAGCCGCCGTCCAGTCCGCCGCCGCCAATGCCCGCCTGAATCAGTTGCACCACCGCCTTCGCCTCCTCACCGGCGGACCCGAGGCGGCCGAAGGAACCTGGCCTCTGGTGGTGGCCAACATCCTGGCCGCGCCCCTCATTGACATGGCGCCCATGCTGGTGCGCCGCCTCGGACACCGCGGCCGCCTCATTCTCTCGGGAATCCCCACCTCGCTCGAAGCCGAGGTCCGCCAGGCCTACCGCCACCTCGGTGTCTATTGCAACGAAGTGCGAACCCGCGACGGCTGGATAGCTCTGCTAGGGCAGTCGTCCTGGTAGTGCCGGGGGGAGATCGAGTGCCGTAGGATCGCTTCCGTACTCGCCCTGTCTTTCATAGTGAAGGTCCCCCTCTGATGAATGGAACCGAAACCCAAAAAGCCATTGTTCGTGAGCAGTTGCGTGCTACACTGTCAAGTGCTCTTACTGGGGTGTTAAGGCAAATTCTGGGGCAGTCCTAGCGCCTTTACTCACCCACAGCTTCACTTTGACGGAGGGGAAATGACTACACAAAACAGACCTGCATATCTGATGAACCGGCTGGCTTCACGCGCCCTGCTGACCGCTTTTGTCCTTGTGGCTTCTTTCGCGGCCACAGCCAGCGCGGCAATCCTTACCATTCAGCCGATTAAGATCTGCGACGACGGCGGGCTGAATTGTGCGAACGATACCGAACAGACTTTCCTGGCTGAGACCAACAAAATCTGGGCTCAGGCCGGAATCACTTTCAGCTATCTTCCCTTCACGACCACGAATTCTACTACCTTCCTCAGTCTCGACGACCAGGGCGAGGTGACTTCGTTGTTCGCCACCGCGCCAGGCGCGGCAGTAAACCCCCTCGTGATCAGCATGTGGTTTGTGGCTAACCACTTCGATGCGTACGGCGAAGTAAATACGATCGGCGGCAACAAAATCGTCATTGATTCGGTGATCTTTGGTGTCAACCGTTTGGACACCATCGCTCATGAAGTCGGACACCTGCTCGGCCTGCTGCACAACGACCCAGGCGTCGATATGGACTTCCTCATGCGCAGCGGCTCCGATCGCCTCACGCCCAGCGTGATTGGCGACATCACGCCCGATGGCGCCGGTCTCGACAAGCTGACCACCGCCCAAATCCAGACGGCCCTCGCCGATCCGAAGATCAGTGCGGTGCCCGAACCGGCGACTGCCGCGCTGGTTCTCTTCGGGCTGGGCGGTCTGGCTCTGGCGCGCCGCCGGAACCAGTCCCGTGCGTAGCAGGCGCAGCCTCCTCCTCCTGGGCGTGCCGTTCTTCATAGTCCCTTCCGGCATGGACGCCTCGTCACAACGGGATGGGAAGACGCTCCCGCCGGAGTTACGCACCTTCTCATCGCCGGCCGGCGCCTACGTTCTTGAGTTGCGCGGGCCGGAGGGCTGGAAACGGCCCCAGGCGCAAGCAGAACTGTTCGCGGCCCGGCCCGGTGGGCGGCGCAGTGTCTGGACAAAGACTCTGCCCCATCGCTATGGACCCGCCCTCGCCGTAGTCTCCGACCAAGGCGTTGTCCTGCTCATCGATGAAGGCGTGAGGACACCCGGCCCTCTGGCTGCTGTAATCATCGCGCGGGATGGCCGGGAGACAGCCCGGTACTCCACTGCCGAAATCGCCAAGCTGGCCGGAGTCACGATCGTAGCGCTGGCTAAATCAGCGCGAGTCGCGACCTGGCTCTCTGCTCCGCCCGCCATCACGTCTGGCGGGGGCGTTGTGGTCCTGGAGGCGGCGAGCGTCCCGTTGGAACTCGACCTGAACTCCGGCCATCTCCGCCGTACAGGGAAATAGCCCGGCGCTCTCACCCAAAGCCCCCGAACACGCGCAGAGCCCCTCTTCGGTGGGGCAAGCGCCCACGCTTGCGGGCCGGCAATCGTGCCGGCCATCCTCTCCGAAACCACAACCTCCGTACACCCAACCCCCCCCGAGCACGCCCTGAGCCTCTCATCCGTGGGGTACGCCTCCAGGCTTGCGGCCGGCATTCGTGCCAGCCTTCCGCCCCGCGGGTGCCATCCACGGAGATACCGGAAGCAATTGGTGTCAAAGGGCCGACCAGCCATGATGGATCGCAGCTTCGTGAACTCAATGGCGCAACTATTGGGCAAATGGTGAGGTGAGACCCATATTCGCCATTGACGGATCTTACTATTCGATAGTAAGATCATCGCAACATCGTCAGCACGCATGAAACGTCCTAAGCTCGCGAAACTGGAAGTTCGGATTCTGGAAGTTCTGTGGGCCAAGGGGAGTGCCTCCATGAGAGAGATTCAACAGGCGTTTCCAGATCCCCGCCCCGCCTACACGACCATTACGAACACCATCTACCGGATGGAAATCAAGAAAGTCGTGCTGCGCGCTCGCAAGGTCGGCACCGCCGATATTTTTGAACCGCTCATCGCCAGGGACGCGGCTCGCGAGAATCTGCTGGACGAGATTCTGGGCTTCTTCGGCGGACGGGCGCAACCCATGATGGCGCAACTCATTGAGTCCGGAAAGCTCACACTGGACGATATTCGCGAGCTGGAGAAAGCCGCTGTGGAAGCAGACAGAAAACGCACAGCGGACAGGCGACGGAATTCGAAATGAGTACTTCGTCCATCATCAACCATCTCTGGCAATCATCGTTCTTTGTCCTCTTTGCCGGATTGCTGGCCTTCGCGCTTCGCCAGAATGCGCCGAAGATCCGCTACTGGGTTTGGCTCAGCGCGTCGCTAAAATTCCTCATACCCTTCGCATTGCTGGTGAGCGTCGGAAGTGTGGTGCCGCGTCCAGCCCGATACCCGGCATTCGTGGCGGCTCCGATACTCCCGGACACAATCGTTCAAATCGCACAACCGTTCTCGACGGCCTCCAGGACCACCGCGCCACAGGGCACCCCACTGGATTGGGTGCCTGTCGCCATCGGCGTTGTCTGGGCCCTCGGGTTCTTGGCAATCACGGTGGCGCGTACCCGCAGTTGGTTGGGTGTCCGGGCAGCCCTGCGCGGCGGCACGCCCATCGAACTGCCAATCCCCATACCGGCGCTCATCACGCCTGGTGCGGAGGAGCCGGGTGTTGTTGGCTTTCTGCGCCCTGTCTTGGTTCTACCGGCTCAGCTCTTGGAGCACCTCACGCCTCGACAGCTCAGCGCTATTCTCACGCACGAGATGTGTCACGTCCGCCGCCAGGACAATCTCTTCGCCGCGGTTCACATGATAGTGGAGTCGATCTTCTGGTTCCATCCGCTGGTGTGGTGGATCGGCTCTCGGCTTGTGGAAGAACGGGAATTGGCGTGCGATGAGGAAGTCCTGCGAATGGGCTGCGAGCCGGCAGACTATATGCAGGGGATATTGACAGTCTGCCGTTTCTACACTGAATCCCCGTCACCCTGCATTTCAGGTGTGACAGGCGCGGATATCAGGAAGCGTCTGCAGGCGATTCTCGCAGGCGCCACTGCCCGCGAGCTGAGCGGCGGAAAGAAGGCGATTCTGGCGTCGATCGGCCTGTCGGCTCTCGCCGTTCCTATCCTGATCGGCGCGCTGAACGCGCCTGCAATCCGTACCCAAAGTGCGCTCGCCTTTACGCCGAGATTCGAAGTCGCTTCGATCAGGCCCAATGGCCGGCAGGGAGGCGGAAACATGCGGCCCTTCCCCGGACGGCTCACGGCGAGTGCTCCGCTGCAAGTGCTGATGCAGGCTGCGTATCATGTGCCGCCTTTCCAGATCGAGGGCGGCCCCCAATGGATGAAGTCGGACCAATTCGAGCTCGACGCGAGAGCAACCGGCAATCCAGGCCATGCGCAGATGATGCTGATGCTGCAATCTCTGCTGGCGGATCGGTTCCAATTGCGCATCCATCGCGAGTTGCGCGAAATGCCGGTCTTCACCTTGGAGCCCGCCCGCGGCGGGCTCAAGCTACCGCCTCCGCGGGAGGGAACCTGCCTTGAGGAGAATGCCGGCCCGGCCGCCCGGGTGCAGCCTCCGCGCCAGGGGCCCACACCCGCGCAAATAGTGGAAAAACACCCGGATTACGTAGTGTATGAATCTGCGCCGAGATGTGGCGGGATGGACATGCTGCGGGAAGCCGGAGGCTGGCATATCCGGGGCGGCAAAGTCCCGATGGCCGAGTTCGTGCGCATGCTCTCAGGGCAACTCGGGCGCACGGTGACAGATCGAACGTCGTTTTCCGGCGCATTCGATGTCGATCTGCGTTTCCGGGCCGACGAGACGGTTTTCAACGCGGTCCAACAACTGGGACTGCGACTGGAATCGACCCAGGGGAAGGTCGAAGTGCTCGTGATCGATCATGTGGAGCGACTGTCGGCCAACTGGAACTGAATGGGCTCGGGCGACTTCCATTCCGTTCCACTCTTGCGCAAAGAAGAAGGCCCGCCCGCTACGAAAACATGGCGTGTGATTCATTCCCGACCTCGGTGAAACGGAGACTCCTTGTTCTATGCCCGATCCAATGCGCAACCCAATCATCTTGCGACGTCTGGCACCGGCTCTCTTTGGGCTAGCTCTCTTCGCTGCGAGCATCGCCCCCGGGTTTGCCCAGCCGGCGACTCCGGCAGGGCCGGCCGGCGAAGTCCTGCAGGCGTTTCTGAAGGCCTTCAATAGCGGCGACCGTTCTTCTCTCGAGACATTCGTCAGCAGCTACCAGCCGCCAGATACAGCTGAAGGCCTTCTCTCTCTTCGGAAGCTGACTGGCGGGTTCACGCTTCTTTCGATTGAGCAAAGCGCCGCCGATGCCATCAGGATCCGCGTCAGGGGGAACGGTGACAACCTCGAGGCTTATGGCCGGATCCTCCTCGCCACCACCGCGCCACCTCGGGTCAACTGGCTGGGCTTTCGCCTCATCCCGCCCGGCGGCGTGATCGAAGACCTTCCGTTGGATGCGGCCGGGCGGAAGCGCGTCATCGAGGCCGTTCTTTCGGCTTTGAAGCGGAACTACGTCTATCCGGAGACCGCCGAGAAGATGGCCGCAGCCATCAACAGCCATCAGGAAAAAGGCAGGTACGACACCATCACGGATGGTGGGCTGCTGGCGAACCAGATTGGCGAGGATCTCAACGCCGTCAGTCATGATCGCCATCTGCGCGTCGAGTGGAGTCCCTTCCAGCGACCTCAGCAACGGCCAGGTCCCGATCCCGCTGATGAAGCCCGAATCAAGCGGGAACTTGAGCGCAACAATTGCACCTTCGAGAAGCTTGAGATTCTCCCAAACAACGTGGGCTACCTCAAATTCAACGCGTTCGCTGCGCCCGCAATCTGCGGTCCGACTGTCGCAGCGGCGATGAGTTTCCTGGCGCACGTCGATGCCCTCGTTTTTGATCTGCGTGACAACCGCGGCGGTGATCCGCGCATGGTTGCGCTCATCGCGACTTACCTCTTTGATCACCCGGTTCATCTCAGCGACATCTATAACCGCCGGGAGAACTCGACTACCCAATACTGGACCCTGCCATCTGTCCCCGGAAAGCGGCTGCCGTCAACGCCTACCTTTGTCTTGACCTCCAGCCGCACTTTCTCAGGGGCCGAGGATTTTGCCTATAACCTGCAGGCCATCCAAAGGGTGACCGTCATCGGCGAAACCACTGGAGGCGGCGCTCATCCCACGATGCTTCAACCCGTCGACGCCCATTTTAGTGTCGCGGTGCCCTTTGCGCGTTCGATCAATCTCGCCACGAAAACAAATTGGGAGGGCACGGGCGTCATCCCGGATGTCCAGGTCCAGAGTGCGGCGGCGCTCGAGGTAGCCCATCGACGCGCAATTGACGAAATCCGAGCCAAGCGCACGTCAAATTAGGCGCCATTCTCTCTTTGACGTGCAGCAGTCCGTCGGCAGAAGTCCCGCGAGACCTGTAGCTGCCAAACACCGCCCCATCGCCCATCTACGCCTTCTCTTGGGAACCCAAGGTTCGTACGCCCGGAAAACCCAGCAGCCGGACAGCCATCGCGTAAAGATACTGCGTCCGCGACACGCCGATGCCGAAGGGAAACCAGATGCCCGGTATAACAATCGAATCGAACACCTCGCCGCCGAACCATGCGGCCACAATCGACGCTAACGTGCCGATCGCCAGGATCCGCATTCGTCCTATGTAGACAATGCGGGCGCCCAAGTAGCCGGCAGTCTCACGGTCTCCTAAAGTTCCAGCGCGCCTTATCGCTCTTGGGATCGAACTTGGTCAATGTCGGCGTACTGTGGCCCACCGCGGTCAATGCCAGCGGTTCGGTGGAATTGGGCACCGCTTTTGGCATGATACGGAAGGTGCCGTCGGTCAACTGGTCGATGCGCCATAGCTGTTCGGGAGCGCCGGTAAACTTGGGAACCACAACCACCTCAGCATCGGCGGTGGCCGCGAGCGCGCGATCGGTGCCGGCGATCACGATCTTGAAGTAGGGCGAGCCGGGATAGCCGCCGGAGCCGGCCACCGGTGTGATGGTCCAGATCTGATGGGGCCGCATCATAAAGTCGCCGAGGCGAATCTCAAGCTCACCGGCGGGCCAGTTACCCGAAACATCGGCAAGCTGCTGGGCCGGCACGGGTTTCACCGGTGGAGGGGGCGTTGCGCCGCGTGCTCCACCGGGAGGGCCGAAGCCGCCGGTGCGTGCCATGCGCACGAACTCCACGCCCAATTCCAGTGCGAAACCGCTGCGCTCGGCCTGTATCTGGTAGGTGCCCTCCTGGAAATTGTCGCCGCCTACGGGCCATCCGTCTCTCCACAGCAGCGGGCGGATGTCGAGGACGCTGCGGCCGCTCCGGTCGAGGTCGGCTTCGTAATGGCAGGAGAACTTCTCGACGCCGTCGCCTAACTCCATGCGGCCGAAGTGGCCGGGCCCGACGAATCGGCCGCTTGCCCCGACGACGAGTTTCCCGCCGCCCCGCAGCGCGTCGATGCCCATGTTGTCGAGGTAGGGGCCGGTGACTTTTCTGGAGCGCGCCACGCGGATGTT
The DNA here is from genome assembly GCF_051172195.1 of Paludibaculum fermentans. Classification (GTDB taxonomy): domain Bacteria; phylum Acidobacteriota; class Terriglobia; order Bryobacterales; family Bryobacteraceae; genus Paludibaculum; species Paludibaculum fermentans_A. The sequence continues at coordinate 166,856 of NZ_JBPJAQ010000004.1, read as the reverse complement.
GTAGGTGGAGTTAGCGCCGTCGCAGCAGGTGCCGTGTGTGCCGAGCAGGTAGTACCAGCCATCGCGGTAGATCAGGACGGTGGCTTCCATGTCGATCCCAATGTTCAGGGCTTTGTTGCCCGCAACGCGATGTCCCGTCTTGGGATCCAGTTCGATCAGACGGATGTAGCCGAAGTAAGTCCCGTAGGTGAGCCACAGCCGCCCGGTGGTGGGATCGAGCAGGAAAGACGAATCGATGGCGTCGCAATCCTCGACGCCGTCAGAGGAGGCGACCAGGGTCTCGTCTTTGAATCCGAAGTCGGGTGATTTGGGGTCGAGCGTCTTGGTCCACATCACGTAGACGTTGCTCGCGTGCCCTCCCGACATTCCGCCGCCGCCTTTGGCGTAGGTCATATAGTAGCGATCGCCGATGTGAATGACGTCGGGCGCCACTCCACCTCCCGGGCGCTGGGCCCCGCCATGCCAGGTCCAGCCGTCTTCCGAGATCAGACCGCCGCCGCCGGTGCCGTAGGTGTAATACTTGCCCTCGCAGAACGCGACAGTGGAGGGATCGTGTATGTAGGGCTCGCCATTCAGCGCCGGCCCTGGACCCGGATTCGACGGGGCCTGGGAGAGCAACGCGGGAACCGCTGCCGTGAGGAGGATAGCTGCTGCGCGAAGAAGAGATTTCACAAGAGCTCCGTGATGAAACAAGGATGACGAAAGCGGCACGATGATCATTCTCCAGCAAGGGTGATCGTGAGGCCCTTGATGGGCTGGCCATTCGCGTCGACAAAGCGAACGCAGAAATCGCTCATGCCTGGACCGTTGATGACGGCGCCGCGGAGGATGTTCCGGCCCTTGTGGATGGTGAGGCGTTTGGAAACGACATCATCCATCACCATGCGACGGTCGGTAAAGAGGTCGACCGTTTCCTTCCCGTTGAACCACCAGATTGAGGCTGCATTGGACCCCGCGGCCAGGCGGGCGTTCTGAATCTCACGCGGACTATTGACGACCGTGACGGCCCAGAAGATGACGCCATAAGTGGGCTTGTTGAGGCCATGGGCGAAGCGAAACAGCTTGACGTTGAAGTTTGTGGAATCCAGTGCGTGCCAGGCGAGTTCCTCTCCGGCAACCGTCACCTTGTCGCCGTCGCGCGGAACGACGGTGAACTGGTTGGGAAAGTACTCGGTAGCGAAGGCGTTCCGCACGTAGCTGTCGGTGAACACGGTGTTGGTGCGGTTTGGTTTCTTGATCGGCTCGAGCAGGAGCCAGCGTCGAAGGAATCCGTCGGCGTCCGGCGCCGAGGGCGAAGACGATGCCGGCTGGAAGTAGGGCGCGATGGTGGTGCGCGGGGCAGTGCCTGGCGCGGCGGGGGAGCCTGTCTTGGTAGGGGCGGGTACCTGAGCGGCGACGTGAAACGCAAAACAGCACAGGGCGCACAGCGCCATTTTCCGAAGCGTGTTCATATTGGGCCTATTCTACTAGAAAATTGATGAAAGCGATTGCATGATGGGTATCCACTCCGGTGTAGTTCCGGCGGCATCCATAAGTCGCATTTTGAGCTTTCTACAGCCATGCAGGGCCCGGTGGTCGAGAGTGGAACGGGGCGCCTGTCAGTGCAATCGCTTTCATGGAGCACCTGATGAAACGCACTTCGCTATCCGGTTTGTCCATCGCGATTCTGAACTGTGTATTCGATCCGGCCCCGGAGGTCAGCGTCTGTCGCACGACGATATCGCGACATCAACTGCGAAACACCGCCCCGTCGCCCATCTATGCATTCTCTTCGGAAGGCAAGGTTCGTACGATCAGAAAGGCTAGCAACGGGACAGCCATCGCGTAAACATACTGTGTCCGCGACACACCGATGCCGAACGGAAACCAGATGCCCGGTACACCCATCGGATCGAGCAGCTCGCCGCCGAATAACGCAGCCATAATCGAGGCCAACGTGCCAAGCGCCAGGATCCGCCTTGGTCCCGTGCGGGCAATGCGCGCGCCGATCACGACCAGCACCGCGATCGACCCCAGCCGGCTGCCGCTGCTGACACTCGCCGCATGAGTCACGGCGCCGAGGGCCCCTGCGACCGCCAGCACGACAGCCAACACATCGATGCTGCGCCACGGACGCAGGCCCCAACGGTTCCAGGCCAGCGTCCAGGCCGCCACCATCGGCACCCACATCACGGAGGCCAGCCACGCATAGGTAGCCAGGTCCAACAGATCGGTCCAGGCTACGAGCGCATTGTTGAGCCGCCTCTCGGCCATGAGCGCCAGCGCAATGCAGGCAAGGATCAGGAAACTCTTGTGGCTGCTGCGGGACCAGCACCAGAGTGCCAAGCCAATGACCGCGAACATAACGGCCGGCTCTATCACGTCAACGATATAACCGGCGATGGTGCGAGCCCATTGCACGCGGTGGAGCGCTTCGCTTACCGGCCGCGGAGCCAGTATCGGCGCGCTGTGCAGGCCGCCGCCGTCCGCGCTGCCACCAGACCCGGGCCGCATGTACGCGCGGACAGCGATCACGCCACGGGTGCCCGCCGCATCCGCGGGAAGGGCGAACCGCAGCGGCCGAGTGCCGGTGAGGCGCGGAGCTGGGCCCAGCCGGCCCGACCCGCCCAACAAGCGGCCGTTCCAATAAAGCTCGTAGCCGTCCTCGACGAGGGTCGGCCCCAGGATCTCCCACGCCGCGCGTCCGGCCGGCACCATCACCGCGCGCCGGTACCAGGCGTAGCCGTGATAGCCGGGATGACCGTGCGCCATCCACCCGCCTACGTAGTCGGGCAGGCCCACGTCGCCATCGTGGCTACCCGGCAAGGCGGTCAGATCGACCGTCTCCCAACTGCGATCATCCGCATGGACGTCTGCCCAGTGTGGGTCATCGCCGGTCTGGAATCGCCAGGAACCATCGAGGAGCACAGCCGCGGCGCGCAGCGCCGGCGGATCAGGGCGGCCGCCGCTCGCCAGGTCGGCGGTCACGATGGCCACTGCCATCAGCGTCGTGATCACAATGCCGGCGATCAGTTTGCGTTGTGTTGCATCGCTTGAGGTCGCTGGCGTCCTAACCGTATACTCGGCCATTATACGGTTAGACTAACATAACCGTGTAAAATCGGATCATGCGGTTAGATGTGACGGCCGTCATGGACACCGGCCATTACACATATCAATTTGTCGCCGGAAACCTTGCCCTCGATTTCGTGAACACGGTCGCATATCGAGCGGATCCCGGGAAGAAGATCGACCATCTGCAATGTGCCGCGGAGGTGCGCCAGTGGGCGAGCGAGGCTCAGTTGCCGGATCGGGCTGCAATCCACTCTTGTCCCCTGATGGGGACCGCGGCACTGCGGCGCATCCGCGCAGTCCGCGAACAACTGTTTGCGGTTTTCCATGCAATCGCAATCGATGACCCGATCCCGGCAGACACACTGGCCCAGGTTGGGAATGCGTTGCACGATTGTTGCGCCAAGCGCTGTTTGGCCCTGCAGGGAGCGGATGTTCGCTGGACTTGGCGGCCTGCTGCGCGGTGTACAGACTATCTCCTCCATCCCGTCCTAGTGGCAGCAACCGATCTTCTTACCTCGGATGCCCACGGTTTGGTCCGTCAATGCGAAGATGCAGGCTGCGGCTGGCTCTTCTTGGACCGTTCCAACGCCCGCAAGAGGCGGTGGTGCAGCATGGCGGACTGTGGCAACCGCAATAAGGCCCGCCAATACTACCGGCGCGAGGCCGGCTTGCTCTAGACAGGAGACCGGCTCAACGTCTGTACCGGTCTCGCGGCTATCCCCCGGAGCAATCCCCCGCATCGCGGAGTATTCCAGATCACCGCCAACCAGCCGAAATCCCCTCATCCGTGGGGCAACCGCCCTCATCCGTGGGGCAACCGCCCTCTTCCGTGGGGCAAGCGCCCACGCTTGCGGGCCGGCAATCGTGCCGGCCATCTTCTCCGAAACCACAACCCCAGTCCACCCAAAGCCCCCAAACCCAATCAGAGCCCCTCCTCCGTGGGGTATGCCCCCAGGCTTGCGGGCCGGCAGTCGTGCCGGCCTTCCGCCCCCCAGTTTCCCATCAACGGGAACATCAGAAGGAATTGGCCTCATAAGCCTGACCTGCCCGAGGCATCACCCCTCCGCGAACCCAATGGCAACCACGCCATCCGCTGGATCAATCCACTGAATCATGGAGAATTCCAGATCAACACCAAGGAGATGGTTTATCCGCAAGACCAATTTGGGAACCGAGCAGTAGTCCATCTCCCGCCACAGGAGTTCCGCAGGTGGCGCAGGACATCACTTCACTGGTGACGGGGTTGCTGACGAAGTACCCGGATCCTGTGAGCCTGCAAACTGCGGGGAAGAACCAATGGGCCGCTTCTGGTGTCGATGCTGCCGGCAACGGATCCCTCCCCGCATCGAGTGGCGATCCTGTCGACTTGGCGTACGATGGAGAGAATCGGATGCTGAGCGGCAGGACCAGCGCAAGCGGAACAAGGTCCGCCGAGTACGACGGAGAGGGGTACCGGGTCAAGCGGACTGTGAGCGGTGCGACCATAGTGTACGTGTATGACGCACAGGGCGGCTTGGCGCAGGAATATGGCGCAGGTTCAACCGCGAGCGGCCGTCAGTATCTGATCCCGGATCATCTGGGCAGCACGCGCCTGATGAGGTCCAACAGTGGTACAGTGCGATCGAGAACCGATGACTTCCCCTTTGGACAGGAAATAGAGGCGGACACCACGAATCGCACGGCAGCACTGGGCTACCAAACCAAGGCGGCCGCGGACGCGGACTGGCAGAGGGTGCGGTTCACCGGCAAAGAACGGGATGCCGAGACCGGACTCGATTACTTCGGGGCTCGCTACTTCAGTGCGGCGCAGGGGAGATTCACATCACCGGACTGGTCGGAGGATCCCGAGCCGATACCGTATGCTGACTTGGGCGATCCCCAGACGCTCAATTTGTACGGTTACGTTCGCAATAATCCCCTTGCGAGAAACGATCCTGATGGGCACTTCTGGCACATTGTGGCAGGGTCCGGAGGTGGATACTTGGCAGGTGCAGGCTTTGAATTGGGTAGGCAGTGGATCAAGGGAGAAAACATTGACCTTCAAAAGGTCAATGCAAAGGGCGTGAATGGCGCGATCTTCGGCGGTACGGTCGCGGCCACCGGTGGGTTAGGGCTGTTGGGGACCGCTGGAGCCTACACCGCCGCCAGTGTTGTGGGCGGAGCGACGGAGAGGGCGATAGACGGGGATTCTAGGACGAAGGTGCTCGATAAGAAGGCCGTAACGGTCGATGTGCTCACTGGGGTGGCGACTGGGTTAGTGGGAGGGGCCGCGAAAGAGTTGGCCAAGGACAGTATAGCTGCCACATCAAAGCAGGCGACAACCAGAGCTGAGAGCCTCTTGAAACAAGCTGTTGAATCCGGTGATCCTGCCAAGATCGCGAAGCGCGAAGCCCAGGCTGGGGCCGCGCAGCAAAGCATCAATAATCAAGCTACGGCCGCTGCTGCCGTACAGCGAACCGTCGTGAAGTCTCCTGTCGGTGCAGTCCTGAAGCCGAAGGAAGAGCAGCAACCGTGAAGGGATTACCTGGCTCCGGTCCCGCCCCCGAGTCCTTTGATGCTCGGTACGGCACTCCATTCAGGCTTGCGCTCTCTGCGCTTGCTGCCGCGGCAACTGCTATTGTGGCTGGCGCTGCCCTCACAGACTTGAGCGGACCTGCTGACGCTGAACCTATGTTCACCATCACAGCTGTTCTGTTCTCGCTTCTAGTCGGTGGATTGCTACTGGTGATCTGGAGGACCCGAATCTGCTTCACGAAGGACGGCATCCTCTGCCGCGGTCCGTTCCGCACGGTCCGGCACAGCTATGCGGATATTGCCACCGCGGTCCAAAGTCACCAGAAAGTGGATGTGCGATTCACGGACGGATCTTCTCTCACCGCTAATCGGCACATGGCGGAGCTATCGAAAGTAGTGGAACTGCTGGCTTCCAGGGCACAGGGGAAAAGGTGACAGACGCGTTCATGATTGAAGCTGCATGGGTAGGACAGCTTGGCGCGGTGTCGAAAACGCGCAAGTGCTGCGCGTGGCCGTCCAATCCACGGCTATGACGTACCCGTCCCGCGAACTTCGGCCGGAGGGTACACCGTCCACGCCGCATTCCACCGGCAAAGAACGGGATGCGGAGACGGGGTTGGATTCCTTTGGGGCGAGGTACTACAGTGGGGCGCAGGGGAGGTTCACGTCGTCAGACGAGTTTACCGGCGGCATCGTAGATCCATTCACCGGCCAGCAGGTCGGCCAACCTGGCCCCTTGCCGTACGCGGACATCACCGACCCGCAGACTTTGAACAAGTATGTTTACGTTCGGAACAACCCGCTTCGCTACATCGATCCGGATGGGCATGACTTTTGGGACTACGTTAAGCGCGCGATAAACGCATTCACGAGCGACGACACCGCTGGCGGAGGTCGCATTGATGGGGGAAATGGAGATTTTCAGAGAGGCCAGGCAATCGGCGATGCCGTCGCAACTATTACCGGCACACTCGAAGCTCTGGGCGGCGGGGCTGAGACCATCGTAACATCACCAGCCGCGGCAACGGGCGTCGGTGTCCTTGTCCCAGCCTCGGGTGCGGCAGTCGCAGCCCATGGAACCGTGACAGCAACCGTTGCGGGTGGGCACCTTGCAAATGCAGCGTTTTCAAGTTCAAAGCCAAGCCTGAGCGATCACAAGGAAGCGCTGGGCAAAGTTCATGCTGAAGTTGGAAAGCAGCCGAAGGGTGAACCGGTCAAGTTTGGGGGTCCACAGGCCGGCAACAAAAAAACAGGGTATCGGCTTGATCCTGCACATCCTAATGCCAAACAAGGTACTCCCGAGACTCAGACACACTTCAACTGGTGGGACTTTACAAAAGGGAAAAGGAACAAAGGCGCTGTCCCTGTTGGCAAACCTGAGGGGAGTCAATAGATGGAGTTCTTTAAGATCGAAAGTCTTTTACGAAAGAATCCTGGCGCCTTGCCGCCTCAGTTCGCGTCGTTGACTGAAGACCAGGAGCGAGAGGTAATAGATAGATTACTCTCCAGCGCTGGCCGTCCAGAAGGGCCGCCTCAAGTGGTCCTTACGCATATCCTGCAACAATCCAAACCGCTAGCCGGCGTGGACCTTGACAAACAGGAAATCGACTTGAGTCAGGTATTTGAAAAATGTGGCGTTGTCCCGAGGCCAACGATTTATGTGGAATGGGGGCCGCTTCGGGAGATCGACCGCTTCCAAACGGAAGACCTAATTAAGCATTTTTATGATGTGTGGTACCCGAGCGCGGATGATATAGAACTGTTCGACGAAACATTCAGCTGGATAGTATTTGTGCGCCACTTCGGAGGCGTGCAGGTGTGGCGTCCTTCATCCTCGGGCGCATAGCTTGTCCGGAAGCAATCTGTGGCCGGGGTCGAGAGCAAGAGGGTTACGACCCGACTCAAGAGTCCAACCGACTTGAGCCTGGGGCAATTGTAGAGGACTGGGAGTGTATCCTGCAAATCCGGGGTGGCGATCCGCTCCGCGTCAGTTCGTGTGGGGTCCGGTGACGCGTATGCGTCTCAGCTTCCCATCCTATGCGCATTCCGACGAAGCCGATCACCGATTCCAATCTGATGGCGATCAGGATTCCAAGGCATGCCGATCACTTTCGGAGCGAAGCGACGCTGGGTTGTTCATATCATCGTGAACTCATCGCGTTCAGTCAATCAATTTGGTTTTGAGCGGGAGTAGGGGTGCGGGGCGAGGGGCGGCGTTTGAGCCCCTTGCCCCGCTCAACAATGGAGAAACCTACTGGACGGCGCCTCTTCACGCACACTCCCTCCCGGCCTTCGGGCCGCGCTTCTGGCGCATCGATTCGCCCTGCAGTTCGATGCGGTGGGCGTTGTGCCCTCTTGAATGGCCGGACCGTCGAAGGTCTGAATTAGATGCCCTTCAGCCTGACCCGTCCCACCGCGAATCACCAGAACTGACCCTCCAATTGGGCGTAATGCCCCAGGAACACAGCCAAACCCGCCCGGCCCTCTCTCCAATTCCATCGGTCCGCCATACCCCGAGCCCAAAACGGAGGCGCCCACCCTACGAGCAGACCTATCTCTGCGCCAAATCCCACAAAAGTACAAAATAGTCTGCAATCAAGAAGGCAAAAACCTCGCCGGGACGGGTACCACTGTCCCCGATTTCTCGCCCACCCCAGCCGTTCCCAACAGCGCCCACGCCCCTCCCCTCCGCACGACTCGCCCGGAATCGCCCAACCAAGGCCAATCCCGACGCTCCTGAGGACGCCCGCAGCCGCACAAATCCACGCACACCCCACCCGGCCGCGGCAGTTCTCCCCCATTTTGCCCATGAGGCCAGATGCGGTCCGCGCCCAATCAAGTATATTCGCTGCCTGTTTTCATCGTGTTGCCGACGCATGCTCCAAAACATGGACTATCCATCCGTACGATGCGGGCGCACGAATCTCGGGCTCTCTCGCGATTCGGCCGGGTCTTTGAAATCCAAACCGCCGCCCCCACCGGCCGCACCTCGATCGCGGGCGTTCCTCTCTCTCATCCACGCCAATGGACTCTCCAAAAATCCGCATGGAATCTCTTGCCGCGAACGCCCGCCCGGCCGGACCTTGTCAGCGAAGACGGAATTTGAGTGAACAAACCCACTGCGGCCCCGGAGGTCCTTCCTGGCAGCTTCCCCTCTCCGTGGTCGAACAAACCCACTACGCTCCGGAAGCCTCTCCGCCCCAGACCCGACCGCAACCTATTCAACTCTCCGTGAGTGATCAAAGCCACCACAGTCCGGAAGCCCGTCCGCCCCGACCCCTCCTGCAACCCATTCCTCTCTCTGTGAGTGATCAAAGCCACCACAGTTCGGAAGCCCGCCCGCCACGGACCCAACCGCAACCCATTCCGCTCTCCGTGAGGGATCAAACCCACCACAGTCCGGAAGCCCGTCCGCCACGGGCCCTCCCGCACCCCATTCCTCTCTCCGTGAGTGATCAAAGCCACCACGGTCCGGAAGCTCTTCTACCCCAGCCTTCTCAGTCCCTTTCCACTCTCCGTGGCTGAACAAACCCACCATAGGAATCCGATTGTGATCCCCGTAAACTCACCCCGCTCAACCGCGCGTCTACCTCTTCCGAGCCTCACCGCACCTTGAGGAAGACAACTAAGACCAACAAAATCTGCAACATAAGCCACAATGGAAAAACGACCGGGCCCGTCGGCCCTCCGATCCCCCCTTACTTCTATCCGTCCGATCGCTCCGTACTCAGCTCCGCCCGCTGGAACCCTCCACTAGTACCCCTAAACCCGTCAGGAACTTTTTTCTTCGCCGGGGTGTCTCTATATACAACGGCGCTGATGTGAACGGCGCTACAATGGCTCTGCGGAGGCACCCATGGAACCGGCTCCAAACATGCCAGAGCTCGGTAATGAAGTGGCTCCCCCGGAATGGCCGGGGTGGCCCGACGAGGGGTGTCTTCTCGAGAGTCTTCGGTCTGGTTCTGAATCAGCTTACGAGGCTCTCCTGGAACGCTTCCAGTTGCCGGTCTTTAATCTGGTTCAACGCCTTATTGACGACTCCAGCGAAGCGGGCGACGTCACTCAGGATGTATTCCTGAAAGTCTTTCGTAACGTCACTGCCTTCCGCGGCCAAAGTTCACTGAAGACCTGGATCTACCGCATTGCGGTCAACGAGGCGCACAATCGCCGCCGTTGGTTCGGTCGCCATAAACGCGCCGAAGTAGGTCTGGAAGCCGAAGGTGATGGCCTGGGCTACCTCGATCACCTGAGCGATGCCGCTCGCTCGCCCTACGATCTCGCCCTCAATGAGGAGTGGAGATCGGCGATCGAAAAAGCCTTGGAAGGCTTGAATCCTGTGTTCCGGTCGGCTGTTGTGCTACGGGACCTCGAGGATCTGAGCTACGAAGAGATTGCCGACGTCCTTGATGTCTCGCTCGGCACGGTAAAGTCCCGGATCCTGCGCGGTCGCGAATCGCTCCGCAAGGCTCTGGTTGAACAGTTGGAACCGTCCAGGGGGTTGCACTTCACCCCTCAGACGGCCGCCGACTAAGAGGTCTGGATCGTTATGGACTGCCAACAAACAAGGTTGATGCTCTCCGCGCTCCAGGACGGCTGTGTAGTCGAATCTGAGCGGCGACTGCTCCTCTCGCATCTCAAACACTGCGCTGGGTGCTCCCTGCTCCAGGCGGAATTGGATATGGTCCGGCAGTCCGTGCGCTCGGTCAAACCCCGGCCCATGCCGTCCCATGTAGCCCTGTCCCTGCGCGCCCTGGCTTCCCGCGAAGCGTCCCGCCGCCGCCGCTATGTCGATCTCCGTACCTGGGTCCGCCACTTCGGAGAACACGCCGCCCTATCCATCAATAACCTGATGCGGCCCATCGCCCTGCCTGCCTTCGGTGGCCTGGCTTCCGCCGTCTTCCTGTTCTCCATGGTCATGACGAACTTCCAGGGCATCATCGTCAGCCACCCGAACGACGTATCCATCGCCATCGCCACCATGCCCTCCGTCCGGGCCACTTTGCTGGATATGTCCGAAGCTGAGATCACCGTCGATGTCTTCGTCGACGAACAGGGCCGCGTCATCGACTACTCCTTCCCTGACGGCTACGGCTCCGCCAATACCGCCAGCCAGCGCCGCAAACTGGAGAATTCCCTGCTGTTCATGGAATTCAATCCAGCCACCACGTTCGGCATGCCCACTTCCGGGTGGGTCCGCGTGAAATTTACCGGCCGCAGCCAGATCGACGTCAAGGGTTAGTCTCCACTCTTGGGCCGCCCTCTAGGTCAGCATTTTCTCTTTCAGCACTCGATCCTCGCTCGCATCGCCGAGGCCGCCTGCCCCCAGCAGGTCGGCCTCTGCATCGAGATCGGCCCCGGGCCCGGCGGCCTCACCGAGTTCCTTCACCCCCGCGCTAAACGCCTCATCGCCGTCGAACTCGACTCCACCCTCGCCGCCAAGCTTCGCGAACGCTACACGGAAAACCCCACCGTCGAAATCGTCCAGGCCGACGTCCTTTCCACCAATCTCGCCCAATGGGGACCCGCCACCGTCTGCGGCAACCTGCCCTACTACATCACCTCTCCCATCGTCGAACAGGTCCTCGCCATGGGTCCTGCCCTCGAACGCGCTGTCTTCCTCGTCCAGAAGGAAGTGGCCGACCGCCTCGCCGCCCCCCACGGCAATCGCGACTACGGCTACCTCTCCGTGGCCACCCAACTCTTCTGCACCGTCGAACGCCTCTTCCTCGTCAAGCCTGCCTCCTTTAGGCCGCCTCCCAAGGTCGATAGCGCCGTCGTCCGCCTCACCCCCCGGCCGTCTCTTCCCGTCGCCGACACCAAGGCCTTCCTGCGCTTCGCTTCCGCCTGCTTCCGGCAGAAACGCAAGACCTTACGCAACAACCTCTCCTCCCATTACCCGCCTGACCTCGTTGCCAGCCTGCCCGAAGCCGGCCTCCGCGCCGAACAGCTCAGCCTGCCCGACCTCATCCGCCTCTTCCACGTCCTCAACCCCTAATCTCTACACTGGCGCACTTTGCATAGAGCTTGGCGCGTTCTGCATGCGGCAAATCGCGCCTTACCCTTTACCTTGGATACATGCACGACGTCAAAGCTTACTCCGCAGTCAACCAAACCTCTCCTCTTGCCGCTGCTTCCATCCCGCGCCGCGAACCCACCACTAACGACATTGAAATCGAAATCCTCTACTGCGGTGTCTGCCACTCGGACCTCCACCAGGCTCGCAACGAATGGCACAGCACCCTCTACCCTTGCGTCCCCGGCCATGAAATCGTCGGCCGCGTGAAGAACGTCGGTTCCGATGTCACAAAGTTCAAGGTCGGCGACCTCGCCGCCGTCGGTTGCATGGTCGACTCCTGCGGCGTCTGCCCCGAATGCCAACAGCACCTCGAACAGTTCTGCGAAAAAGGAGCCACCTGGACCTATAACGGCACCGACAAATACACCGGAAACCAGACGTTTGGCGGCTACTCCGAAAGCATCGTCGTGGACCAGGGCTTTGCCCTTCGGGTGCCGGCCAATCTCGACCTCGCCGGCGTCGCTCCGCTCCTCTGCGCCGGTATCACTACTTACTCGCCCCTTCGCCACTGGAAGGCGGGTCCCGGCAAAAAGGTCGGCGTCGTCGGTCTCGGCGGCCTCGGCCATATGGCCGTCAAGTTCGCCAGCGCCTTCGGCGCCCATGTCGTCCTCTTCACCACCTCTCCTAATAAGAAGGACGATGCCCTCCGCCTCGGCGCCCACGAAGTGGTTCTCTCCCGCAATCCTGAAGAGATGGCCGCCCACGCCGGCAGCTTCGACTTCATCCTCGATTGCGTCTCAGCCGATCACGACCTGAACGCCTACCTCCAGTTGCTCAAGCGCGACGGCACTCTCACCCTTGTCGGTGTACCCGAAAAGCCGCTCCCCATTGCCAGCTTCAATCTCATCCTCGGCCGCCGCAGCCTCTCCGGTTCGCCCATCGGCAGCATCCCGGAGACCCAGGAGATGCTCGACTTCTGCGGCGAACACGGCATCACCTCCGACATCGAGATCATCCCCATTCAGAAGATCAACGATGCCTACGACCGCCTGCTCAAGCAGGACGTGAAGTACCGTTTCGTCATCGATATGGCTAGCCTGAAACAGGAGACCTCCGCCTGAGCTATGGCCAAACGCTTTCGTGTCAATTCGCTCCTTGCAGGCAAACTGGAAGAACTCGGAGTGCCGCCCGCCGCCGTCCTCAGGCAGGCGGGCCTGCCCTCCGGCCTTCTGGAACACCCCAAGCCATCGGTCAGCACCGAGGAGTTCTTTGCCTTCTGGCAGGCGATCGGGGCCGTCAGCCAGGATCCCGCCATCGGGCTCAGGATCGGCACTGAGCAGCGCATCGAGCGCTACGACCCCATCGCCATCGCCGCCCTCTACGCCCCCAACTTCGCCGAGGCCCTGCAGCGCATGGCCCGCTACAAGCAGCTCACCTGCCCGGAAGAGATCCGCATCGTTACCGATGCCCGGGAAACCAGCGTGCAATTCCTCTGGTTGCTCGCCACTGCCGCCGAGCCCTCCCTTCTGGTCGACCTCTGCTTCGCCTGGGTCGTCACCATCGGCAGCCGCGGCACCGGAGCGCAGTTGTCACCGGCCCGCCTCCGCCTCGCCCGCGCCCGCGATGGCCAGACTCACCTGGAGCAATACTTCAATTGCCCCATCGAGTACGAGGCCGGAGAGAACGCCATTTTCTTCCATAACGAAGACCTGGCCCGCCCCTTCCTCACCCACAATGCCGAATTGTTCTCCATGATCGCGCCCCAGCTCGAACAGGAGCTGAACCAGCGTGATGCCGAAATCAGCTTCCTGGAACGGGTCCGTACGACACTCAAACAGCAACTCGCCGGCCAGCGCCCCACCGTCCACATCCTGGCCCGGGCCCTCAACATGAGCGTCCGCTCCCTGCAGCGCCGCCTCACCACCGACGGCTCTAGCTTCCAGCAGGTCCTCGAGGATGCCCGCCGCGAACTGGCCCGCCACTACCTGGTCCACTCCTCCCTGGAATTGAACGAAACGGCCTACCTGCTGGGCTACGAGGACGCCAACTCCTTCGTGCGCGCCTTCCGCTGCTGGGAAGGCACCCCGCCCGCCCACTGGCGCGAACGGCAGCGCGCCGAGCGGATTCCATGCTACTGATATCATCGAATTAGTGGCCGCTCCACAGAACGATCCGACAGCCCGCTTCGCTGACATGCTCGCCGCCCTCGGCGCCGAGCCCCGCCTCCGCATCCTGCGCCTGCTGCTCACCGCGCACCCCGGCGGCCTCGTCGTCGGCGACATCCAGGCTGAACTCGGCATCCCTCCCTCCACCCTCTCCCACCATCTCGAGAAGCTCAAGAATGAGGAACTCGTGAAGGTCCGCCGCGAAAGCACCTTCCTCCGCTATACCGCCAACACCGAAGGGCTGAAGGAGATGCTCGACTTCCTCTACGCCGAGTGCTGCACCCGCAACAACGTCATCGCCCCCGGCGACATTGCACCGGCCCGTTAATCCCTCAGCGCCGCGAGCCGAGAGAGGGAATAATGGACACATGCAGAAGTTGGCTCTCTTTCTGTTTGCATCCTCCACTGTCTTTGCACAGACCTATCAACCCAATTGGGAATCCATCGACAAACGGCCCACCCCGGCCTGGTTTCAGGACGCCAAGTTCGGCATCTTCATCCACTGGGGCGTCTACTCCGTGCCTGCCTACGCTCCGGTGATTCCCGGCAAACTCGCTTACGCCGAGTGGTATTGGAACGCCATGACCAATGGCCAGAAGCCCGGCGCCAACGCCATTCAATCCGGCACCTGGGAATACCACAAGAAGATGTATGGCGCGGACTACCCCTACCAGAACTTCGCGCCCCAGTTCCGGGCTGAGCTGTTCGACCCCGACCATTGGGCCGACGTCTTCCATCGCTCCGGCGCGAAGTATGTCGCCCTCACTTCCAAGCACCATGAGGGCTTCACGCTCTGGCCCAACAAGGAGGCCTCCGCCACCTGGGGCCGGCCCTGGAACGCCGCCGAGATCGGGCCCAAACGCGACGTGCTGGGCGACCTCACCGAAGCCGTCCGCCGCAAGGGCCTCAAGATGGGCTTCTACTATTCGCTCTACGAGTGGTACAACCCCCTGTGGCTCACCGACAAGCCGCGCTACATTCGCGAACACATGTTCCCCCAGTTCAAAGACCTGGTGAACCGTTACCACCCCGCCATCATCTTCAGCGACGGCGAGTGGGACCTGCCCTCCTCTGAGTGGCATACACCGGAGCTCATGGCCTGGCTGTTGAACGAATCGCCCGTCAAGGAAGAGGTGGTCATCAACGACCGCTGGGGCAAGGACAGCCGCCACAAGCACGGCGGGTATTGGACCACTGAGTACACGCCCGGCATGAGCGGCATGGACCATCCCTGGGAAGAGAGCCGCGGCATGGGCTTCTCCTACGGCTACAACCGCGCCGAGAACCTGTCCCATTACCACTCCGGCAAGGAGCTGGTCATCATGCTGGTCGACCTCGTCAGCCGCGGCGGAAACCTGCTTCTCGACATCGGCCCCGATGCCGACGGCACCATCCCCGTCGTGATGGAAGAGCGTCTCATCCAGATCGGCGACTTCCTGCGCGTCAACGGTGATGCCATCTACGGCACGAAGCCCTGGACCACGTCGCGCCAGTGGAGCGCCGGTGAAGTGCCCAAGGTCGAGTACAACAAGGAGTACGAGACCGCCTATGACCTGTCGAAGCTGGTGGCCAAGCCCGCTGCCGGTAAGGCTTCCATCGATGCCTTCTTCACGGTCAAGGGCAACAACGTCTATGCCATCATGCCCCGCTGGCCCGGCCGCCGCTTCGTGCTGCAATCGAAGGCGGCACTGAAGCCCAAGGCCGTGGAACTGCTCGGCGGCGGCGCCCTCAAATGGCAGCCCACCCCCGCCGGCCTGGCCATCACCCTGCCCGACGTTCCGGAAGACCTGATGCAGCAGCCCGCCTGGGTCATCAAGGTCAGCCAGTAACCCAAATGCTCAAACACCTACCCTGGCTGTTGCTCGTGCCCGTCCTGGCCATGGCTGCCGATGATCCGGTTGCCGCCCGCCTCGACGCCGTCTTCGCTCCACTCGTGCAGGGCCGCTCTCCCGGCCTGGCCGTGCTGGTGCGCCAGGACGGCCGGACCCTGTTTCAGCGAGGGTACGGTGTGACGGATCTCCGTTCCGCTACGCCCATCGACCCTGAGACCAACTTTCGCCTGGCGTCCTTCACCAAGCAGTTCACGGCCATGTCCGTCATGCTGCTGGTGAAGGACGGCAAGCTCCGCTACGACGACCCGCTCACCAAGGTCTTCCCCGACTTTCCGGCCTATGGACAGGCCATCACCATTCGCCATCTGCTGACACACACCTCGGGCCTGCCGGACTACGAGGAAGTGATGGAGGCCGGTGCGCAGCGCTGGACGGCGCAGGACCAGATCCGGGATGACGAAGTTCTAAAGCTCCTCAAAGCGCAAACCAAGGCCCGGTTCGCCGCCGGAACCAGTTGGTCGTACAGCAACTCCGGCTACGTTGTCCTTGGCCTGGTAGTCGCCAAGGTGTCCCGCATGCCCTTCGGCGAGTTCCTGCAGAAGCGCATCTTCGCCCCGCTGCGTATGGATCACACCCTCGCCTACCGCGCCGGCAGCAACAACATCGTCCACCGCGCTTACGGTCATTCGAAGCAGCAGGACCACTTCGTCGAGCGCGACCAAAGCTCCACCTCCGCCACGCTTGGCGACGGCGGCATCTACTCCAACCTGACTGACCTAGCCAAATGGGATGAGGCGCTCGCCCGCAACACCCTGTTGGACGCGTCGGCGATGAAGGAGGCCTGGACCCCGGCCAAGCTGGCTAACGGCGCACCCACTCGCTGGCCGCGGGAGAAGAACGAGGACAACCTGAACCCCGGCAAGCCGGTCTCCTACGGATTCGGGTGGTTTCTCGATCCCTACAAAGACCAGAAGCGCATGTGGCACACCGGCAGTACCACCGGCTTTCGGACCGTCATCCAGCGTTTCTCCCAGCACAAGCTGACAGTCATCCTCCTCTGTAACCGGACCGATCTCGACGCGGCACAGCTCTCACTGAAGGCGGCAGACGCCGTGTTGGCCGCGCATTAAGACAGACCGTTCCCGAAGCGTCGTCCGCGCCTGCCGCATCTATTCAGGGGAATGGAATACAGACAGCTAGGCCATTCCGGCCTCAAAGTCCCAGCCCTCAGTTTCGGTGCGGGCACCTTCGGTGGTACCAACGACTTCTTCAAAGCCTGGGGCGATACAGGCGTACCTGAAGCCAAGCGGATTGTGGACCTCTGCCTCGACGCCGGCCTCAATCTTTTCGATACGGCCGATGTCTATTCTGATGGCCACTCGGAAGACATCCTGGGCAAGGCCCTTGAGGGCAAACGCAACCAGGTCCTCATCTCCACCAAGGCCACCTTTGCGATGGGCAAGGGACCGAATGACCTGGGCTCCTCCCGCCATCATCTCACCGAGTCGCTGGAGGGCAGTCTGCGCCGCCTGGGCACGGACTACGTGGACATCTATCACATGCATGCCTTCGACGCCACGACGCCCGTCGAAGAGACGCTGGCCACGCTCGACGGCTTCGTCAAGAGCGGCAAAGTCCGCTACATCGCCTGCTCGAACTTCTCGGGCTGGCACCTCATGAAGTCGCTCTCGGCCTCGGAACGCTACGGCTGGGCGCGCTATGTGGGCCATCAGGTCTACTACTCGCTGATCGGCCGCGACTACGAATGGGAACTGATGCCGCTGGCGTTGGACCAGAAGGTCTCCGCGCTGGTGTGGAGCCCGCTGGGCTGGGGCCGTTTGACCGGCAAGATTCGGCGCGGCCAGCCGCTGCCCGAAGTCAGCCGCCTGCATTCGACTGCGGAAAAGGGACCGCCCGTGCCGGATGAGCACGTCTACAACGTGGTGGACGCGCTGGATGAAGTGGCAAAGGAGACGGGCAAGACTGTCGCGCAGATCGCCTTGAACTGGCTGCTGCAGCGGCCCTCGGTTGCCACCGTGATCATCGGTGCCCGCAACGAAGAGCAGCTCAAACAGAACCTGGCCGCCGCCGGCTGGAACCTGACGCCGCAGCAGGTGGAGAAGCTGGACAAGGCCAGCCAGACCCAGAAGACCTATCCCTACTGGCACCAGGTCCAATTCGCCTCGCGCAACCCGCTGCCTGTGCCGCAGTACTGATCCCGTTTGAAGGGCGGGTCGAGCGGCCCGCCCTCTGATAAACTCAAAGTGCGCTGACCAACTGGCAGCGACCACCGTACGATGACGCCCTTCGGGGCGCATGTAAGTCCGGGGACTTGATCGAATCCGACAGGTACCAAGGCGATGCTGAGACAATCCATTCCTTCCCTCGCGTCGAGCCCGCGTCCACCTGTCCCATGGGGGCAGTGAACGATGCAGGCTGGACACTTTCTCAACGCAAAACAGGAACAACGGCGGCTCTCGATGGTGACGTGCTACGACTACACGTTCGCCCGTCTGCTGGCCCGCAGTTCCATTGACGGCATCCTGGTGGGCGACAGCGCCGCCATGGTGATGCACGGCCACCCCTCGACCATTGCGGCCCGGGTGGAGATGATGAAGCTCCATACGGAGGCGGTGGCCCGCGGCGCCGGCGACAAGCTGATCGTGGCGGACATGCCCTTCCTGTCCTACCGCATGGGCTGGACGGCGGCCCTGGATGCGGCCCATGTGCTGATGAGTGCGGGCGCCCAGGCCGTGAAGCTGGAAGGCGTCGATGGTCACGAGGACGTCGTGCAGCGCCTGGTCGAGAGCGGTATCCCGGTGATGGGCCACCTCGGCCTCCAGCCGCAATCCATCCACGCCTTCGGCGGCTACAAGGTGCAGGGACGGGGCGATGAAGCAGCGCAGAGGATCCTGCGGCAAGCCGTCATGCTCGAACAGTTGGGCGCGTTCTCCATCGTGCTGGAGTGCATCCCGGCTCCGCTCGCCTCTGAGGTCACCGCCGCGCTGAAGGTTCCGACAATCGGTATCGGCGCGGGCGCCGGGTGCGACGGGCAGATCCTCGTCCTGCAGGATCTGCTCGGCATGAACACTGACTTCCACCCGCGCTTCGTGCGGCACTTCCTGGAAGGCGCTAACGCCATCGTGGAGGCGCTGGACGGCTATGACCAGGCGGTGAAGAGCGGAGACTTCCCCAGCATCGAGGAGAGCTACACATGAAGACCTGGACGACCGTGCGCGAGTGGCAGGCTCGCCGCACGGAACTGAAAGGCAGCATCGGCCTCGTGCCGACCATGGGCGCGTTGCATGCCGGCCACGGCGCGCTGGTGGAACGCTGCCGCCGCGAGAACGACATCGTGGTGGTCAGCATCTTCGTGAACCCCACGCAGTTCAACAACCCCAGCGACCTGGAGCGCTACCCGCGCACCGTGGAGCAGGACCTGAAGCTGCTGGCATCGCTCGGCACTGACGACGTGCTGATGCCGGCGGCGGGGGAGCTTTACCCTGACGGCTACCGGCTGCGGATCGAGGGCGGCTCCGCCGTGGAGGGCATGGAGGGCGCACACCGCCCCGGCCACTTTCAGGGTGTGATGACCATCGTGCTGAAGCTGCTGAACCTGGTGCGGGCGGACCGTGCCTACTTCGGCGAGAAAGACTACCAGCAGCTCCAGGTGATCCGGGAGATGGTGAGGGACTTCTTCGTCCCCACTGAGGTCATCCCCTGCGAGACCGTTCGTGCCGCGTCTGGCTTGGCCTTGAGCTCGCGCAATACCCTGCTATCCGATGCGGGCAGGGAAGGGGCGGCGAGCGTCTACCGTTCCCTGACTACGGCCGCGACCGCCGAAGAAGCCCGGCGCATGTTGGACGCTGAAGGCTTCGCGGTGGACTACGTGGAAGAGCGCTGGGGCCGGCGCTTCGCGGCGGCCGTATTGGAAGGTGTACGCCTGATCGACAACGTCCCAGTGGGGGAGGAGAAGTAAGATGCTGCTTTGCGTGGACGTGGGCAATACACAGATCTTCGCCGGGGTATATGACGGTGAGGAGCTGAAAGTGACGTTCCGGCGGACCTCCAACATCCGGTCGTCCTCCGATGAGTTCGGCCTCTTCTTCCGCAGCATGCTCCGCGAGAACGGCATCGATCCGGCACGGGTGGAGATGGCCGCCGTGTGCGCCGTGGTGCCCGACATCGTGCACTCGCTGCGCAACTGCTTCCGCAAGTACTTCCAGTTGGAGCCGTTCGTGCTGGGTCCGGGTGTCAAGACGGGTCTTAAGATCCGCTACCGCAATCCGCTGGAAGTGGGCGCCGACAAGATCGCGAACTCCATCGGCGCGCTGCTGCGCTTCCCAGGCCGCAATCTTTTGATCGTCGACTTCGGGACGGCAACCACGCTTTGCGCGGTGAGCAAAGACAAGGAGTACCTCGGCGGGATCATCACGCCGGGCATCTACACGTCGATGGAGATGCTGGAGTCGAAGACGGCGCGGCTGCCGGCGGTGGAGATCGTCAAGCCGGCCGAGGTGCTGGGACGGTCGACCGTGGAGAGCATCCAGGCGGGCCTGTTCTACGGCACCGCGGCGACGGTGCGGTTTCTGGCCGAGGCCGTGACGGCGAACTACTTCGCCCAGGAGCGGCCGCTGGTGATCTCGACCGGCGGCTTTGGCGCGCTGTTCAAGGGCGAGGGTTTGTTCGACGCTACCGTGCCGGAACTGCCCCTGCTGGGCTTGCGGAGAGCAGTCGAACTGTCGAAAGGGCAGGCTTGAGATGCTGCGGAAGCTACTGAAGTCGAAGCTGCACCGGGCGACGCTGACTGGTGCGGAACTGCACTACGAAGGCAGCCTGGGCGTGGACGAAGACCTGATGAAGGCGGCTGGGCTGCAGCCGAATGAGGCCGTTCATGTCTGGAATGTGAACAACGGAGCGCGGCTGCAGACGTACGTCGTGCCGGCTCCGGCGGGTTCGGGCGCGGTCTGTCTGTATGGTTCAGCCGCCCGGAAAGGGCAGGTCGGAGACCTGGTGATCATTGCGGCCTTCGGCTGGATGGACGAAGAGGAAGCGCGGGTCCACCGCCCCCAGGTTGTGCTGCTGGGGGATGGGAACGCCGTGAAGGCGGTGCGCTGAGGCCGAACGGCCGGAGGGAAATGCGGCTATAATTGGCCATTCCCATGAAGATTCGAGCTTGCCTTTCCGTCGCTCTGCTCATCGCCTCGGCGGCCAGTCTGATGTCCTGGCAGCCCAAGGCGGACCCGCGGTTGGCCGGTGCGTTCCGGGGACCGGAGAAGGAGGGGTGGATCCCCGTCCGTCTCCAGGGGACGCCTTCCGAGATCGGGTTCCAGCACGGCTACCTGCTCTCTTCCGAGATCGACGATGCGCTGAAGGTGACGAAGCTGTCGTTGACCCACGACTCGGGCCACGACTGGAACTTCTACCGGACGGCGGCGGAGAAGGTCTTCTGGCCGCACATCGAGACCGAATACCGGCAGGAGCTGCAGGGCATTGCCGATGGCTTGAAGGCGAAGGGTGTGAAGGCGGATCTGTACGATGTGGTGGTGCTGAACGCCAACATCGAGATGAGCTACTACACGGGCGTGCTGGACCGGAAGAAGGAGTCGAACGCTCCGGACCGCTGCAGCGCGTTTGTGGCGACGGGTTCGATGACCAGGGATGGCCAGATCGTGATCGGCCACAACAACTGGTCGGGCTACCTGGAAGGCGCGCGCTGGAACATCATGTTCGACATCCGGCCATCGCAGGGCCACCGGATCCTGATGGATGGCTTCCCGGGCTTCATCCACAGCGGCGACGACTTTGGCATCAACTCGGCCGGCATCGTGATCACGGAGACGACCATCACGCAGTTCCACGGGTTCGATACGAACGGGATCCCCGAGTTTGTACGCGGCCGCAAGGCGATGCAGTACTCGTCGAGCATCGACGACTTCAACCGCATCATGCGCGAAGGCAACAACGGCGGCTACGCCAACACGTGGCTGGTGGCGGACCTGAACAAGAACGAGATTGGGCGGCTGGAACTGGGCCTCAAGCACGTGACGCTGGACCGCAAGAAGGACGGCTACTTCGTGGGCGCCAACTTCCCCATCGATCCGGCGCTGACCGCGGAAGAGACGGACTTCCCGGCGCAGAACCAGTCTGTCAGCGCGAATGCGCGGCGCATGCGGTGGGAGCAACTGATGGCGGAGTACAAGGGCAAGGTGGATGTGGCGAGCGGCAAGTCGTTCCTGTCGGACCACTACGATGCCTATGCCAAGCAGGCGAATTCGCCGAACGAGCGGACGCTGTGCGGGCACGTCGACCTGTCGGCGCGCGGGTTGAAGCCGTGGCAGAACGAGCACGGTCCGGCCGGCGCGGTGCAGGCCAAGATCACTGATGCCACGATGGCCCGGCAGATGACAATGGAAGCGGCGATGGGCCACCCCTGCGGTGTCGGGTTCAAGGCGGCCGAGCACCTGAAGAAGAACCCGGAATTCGCCTGGATGAAGCCGCTGCTGAAGGATCTGCCTTCGCATCCCTGGGCGCGCTTCCAGGCCGTTCGCTAGAGTTTCGCCAGTTCGAGCGTGTAGCCGCCCTGCCGTTCGCAGGCGGGGTTGAGCAGGTAAGACGCGACCAGCCAGTAAAGCGCGATGACGGGGATGAGCATAAAGGCCCCGTCAACCGCACACACCACCATGTAGATAGTGAGCGAGATGAGCGCCGCCCGGCGCAGCGGCCCCAGTGCGTTCAGGCCTTCCGCGGTGAGGCAGGCGGCCACCGGTGCGCCGAGCCAGGCCACAAAGGCGAGCAGGCCGGCTAGGCCGAAGTTCTGCAGAAAGCTGGTGTAGGTGAGTTCGCCAATACCCAGGAACGGCATGTCGGGCCCGAAGAGGGTGAACTCCACGTCGGGCAGCGCCTGCAGGCGTCCGCCCAGGTTCTGATCGAAGAGGAAGCCGGTGCCGGTGCTGAGCACGAAGATGCCGGCCGCACCCAGGGCGACCGCCGTTAGCAGATGGATGGGCGACCGCAGCAGCATGGACACGGGGCGGCGGCGGAAGATGGGTTCCCACAGCACCAGCCAGATGAGCATACCGGCCCAGACGGTGCGCGAGAGGGTGAGGAAGAGGGCGGCGACGAAGACCAGGCGCCAGGCGCGGGCCGGCCGCAAGGCCCAGAAGATGGGGCCCAGGATCAGCATGCAGATGCCGAATATGTTGCCGTTGTTGTAGGTGGAGACCAGCTTGACGAGGTTGGTCCGTTGGTTGTGCTTCTCCCAGATGCGGCCGACGTCATCGGAGTTCACCGTGATGTAGGGCACCTCGATGGGCGAGCCGAGGAAGTTGCGGGAGACGAACTCGACCAGGCCAAACAGAGTGACCAGGGCGATGCAGAGGACGAGCAGGCGCTGGGTGCGGCGGTGCACCAGGGCGGGGCCGAGGGCGCGGAAACAGACGAGGAAGACGAAGGGCAGGACACAGACATTCGTGATGAGGGCGAGGGCGAAACCCTGCTCGTAGTAGCCCCAGCGCGTCACCTTGAGGATGGTCATGACGGTGAGGGGGAGCGTCATGAGAATGCAGACGACGGTGGGGCGGTTCCAGGTGGAGGTGCGCACACTGGCGGCGAGGCAGGGGACGGCGGCCAGGCCCAGGGCCAGGTAGCTGAACGTGATGGGGATGCGCTCGAACTTGATGCCGCCCTTGGGCATGGCGACCAGCAGGAACAGGACGATGGCGGTGGTGAGCAGGGCTGCCCGCGAGGGTGCGGGCGAGCTGGGGATAGCGTAATAGATGCGGGGCGGACGGCAGTGGCCGGTGGCATACGCGGCCGGCTTGGTGGAAGCATGCATGGGCGCCCGGGTCTCTCCATTTCGTTAGTGCCGGAAAGGTGTAAATCTTCTCTCGGAGATGGCGTCCCGTTCGTGGACGGTGGCGTTGCGCTAGCGGACACTCACAAGCCTGGCCCAGTCAATGAAATGCTGGAGATACGCTGGCCAGCGGCGTGCGCAATGGCGCGCAGGGAGGCTTCCAAATGGGAAAGTCGGAGCGCGTGCGCGAAGTGCTGACAGGCCCGTTGACGGCCGGTGAGCTGGACCGGAGGGCCGCCGAAGGGTGGCAACCGGTGGCGGTGGAGTGGGAACGGCTGGTGGATTCAGCCGACGAGTGGCGGCCGCCGGTACAGGAGGTGCCCTATGGCTGGAGGGTCGCCGCCGACAACAAACATCTGGAAGAGAACCCGGAGGAGGTCGAGATCATGCTCGGCATCCTGGAAGGGATTGTCGAGGATCGTTCGATGTCCCGCATCGCGGATGAGCTGAACAGGCGCGGGTTCCGGATGCGGACGGACGAGGCGTGGACGCAGTCGGGCGTGTTTGAGCTGCTGCCGCGGCTGATCGACTCGAGTCCGCGGCTGTTCAAGCGCGAGGAGTGGATTGAACGGCGGCGCAAGCTGCGGCCTGCCACCGTTTAACTGTCTAGGCCACGCGGCGGCCGTGTTCCAGGTAAGCGAGCACCGAGGTGAGCGCCAACTGGTATTCCATGGGCCGCAGTTCGCGCGGCCAGAGTCGTTTGATGAGGTCGTCGGCCACGTCCGCGCCATCACTTTGGAACTGGGCGATGTCGCGGCCGCGGGCGGCGTGGTGTTCGCGCGTGCGGGCGGTCCAGTCGCGGAGGTCGGAGAACGGGGCGCCGTGGGCCGGCAGCACCTTCTGCACTTCCAGTTCGTCGAGGCGGTTCAGGCTGTTGAGGTAGTGGCCGAGGTGGTCCTCGATTGAGCCGTCAGGCTCCGGCAGCCAGCCGATGTGCGGGGTGATGTCTTCGATGACATGGTCACTGGAGAAGAGGTAGCCAAACTCCTGCGAGTAGAGGCAGCAGAGGCCGGGGGCATGGCCGGGTGTCCAGATGACCTGCAGCGGGCCGAGCCAGCTCTCCAGGGTATCGCCGTCCTCCAGGTAGGAATCCGGGCTGAGGGCGGGGAAGGTGCGCAGCAGGCGGTCGTAGCTGGAGAGCACGGCGGGCCGGAAGGAGTCGGGCGTGCCGGCGTGCTTCATGGCCTCTTCCAGGAGTTCCTGGGGGCGGCGTGTGCCGGTGAGCCGCATGAGCAGTTCGGCGTCGGCGCGGTGCATCCAGACGGTGGCGCCGCTGGCGTCGCGGAGCCGCGCGGCCAGGCCGCAGTGATCCGGGTGTAGATGGGTGACGACGATCTGGCGAAGCTGTCCGGGGGCGACTCCGGCATCGTTCATGGCCGCCGTGAGGGCGTTCCAGCACTCGGGTGTATCCATGCCGGTGTCGATGAGCATCCAGCCGTCGGGGCAGGGCAGCAGATAGACATTCACATGGGGCGGGCCGAAGGGCAGGGGCAGCGGGATGCGCCAGATGCCGCCGTCTAGCAACTCAGATGGGAGTGACAGTTTAGAGAGCCTCCGCTGCGTGATAACTGCTGCGAACCAGTGGACCGGATTCGATGTGCGAGAAGCCCAGGTCCCGGCCAGCCTGCTTGTACTCAGCGAATTCCGCCGGGGTGACATAGCGTAACACGGGCAAATGCTGGGGGGTAGGACGCAGATACTGGCCGATAGTGGCGAAGTCGACGTGATGGGTCCGCAGGTCGCGCAGGGTGGCGACCACTTCCTCGTTGGTCTCTCCCAAGCCCACCATGAGGCCCGATTTCGTGGGGATCTCCGGCCGTAGGGCTTTCGCCCAGGCCAGCATCTCGAGCGAACGTTCGTAGCGGGCGCCGATGCGCACCTGCTGGTAGAGGCGGGGCACGGTTTCGATGTTGTGGTTGAGGACGTCGGGTGCGGCATCCATGACGATGGCCATGGCGTCCTTATTGCCCTGGAAGTCGGGGACCAGGACCTCGACTTTGCAGCCCGGAATGCGCTGGCGGATGGCGCGGATGGTGAGGGCGAAGAGCTCGGCTCCGCCGTCCTTGCGGTCGTCGCGATTGACGCTGGTGATGACGGCGTACTTCAGGCCGAGGATCTCACAGGCTTCGGCGACGCGATCGGGCTCGCCGTAGTCGACCTCCAGAGGTTGACCCTTCTGGACAGCGCAGAAGCCGCAGCGGCGGGTGCAGAAGTTGCCCAGAATCATGAAGGTAGCGGTGCGGTGGTTCCAGCACTCGCCGATGTTGGGGCAGGCCGCGCTGTCGCAGACGGTGTGGAGCTTGAGGCGGTCCACCAAACCCTTCAAATCGCGGTAGTTATCCCCGACGGGCGCGGGCGCTTTGAGCCACTGCGGCCGTTTGGGTTTAGTCTCGATGGAAACCAGCACAGTTAATCTGATGATATCGCGGGCCAGGGACGATGCAATGAAGGTCCGATGCAACGCAAGCGGCGCGGGCATCGTATCCTCAAAGTAGATCAACAAAAAGCAACGGAGCGCGCATGAGCTTAGTGGAGGGGTCCCTCGACCTCGGATTCGGCGTGGTCTTTGAAGAGCTTTACGGGCGGGATGGACTGGGCAAGCTGGACGAACGTTTCACGCAGTACCTGCGGAGCGGAGACAGTGAGTTGTGTGCCCGGTTCGAGACGGCGCGGGCCATGCCCACGTCGCTGACGCCCAAGGAACAATCAGCTCTCATTCTGGCCATCGCCCCGCATTTCGAAGATTTTCTAGGTGAGCTGTTCGGCATCGGACCGGAGTTGCAGGCCTTGCGGCAGCGGCATCACCGGCTGGCGCCGATGCTGGCGCTGAAGCGGCAGTTTGTCGTCAAGAAGGCGATCTCGGGTGTTTCGCCGGAGATGGCTGAGGCGATTGACGGCCCCGCGCTGGCGGCTGAGCTGGCGGCTCTGTTTGGCGAGCCTGCGACGGATGACTCGTTCACGAAGCATGTGAGCGGGTGGCTGGCGGCCGAGGAGCAGCACGTGCCGGAACTGGCGCTGGCTGCCCAATATGCGGCGTGGGCCGCGCTGTCGACGGAGGGTCGGAAGCAGAACTACAAGGGCGTCCTGTTCCGTACACCGCACAAGCTGGTGATGGAGCATCTCGTCGACGTCGAAATCGAGGAGAAGGACGGCATTCCCAGGTTCCGGCTGCCGGACGAGGAGTTGAGGCACCGCGACGGATTCGCGCTGACCGATGCCGGGATGGATCTGCCGCGGGCGGTGGGCCAGGCTCACTACTGCATCAAATGCCACAACCAGGGTAAAGACAGCTGTTCGACCGGGCTGCGCGAGAAGTCTGGCGAGTTCAAGAAGACTGTATTCGGAGTGACCCTGGCGGGCTGCCCGCTGGAGGAGAAGATCTCCGAGATGAACGTGTTGAAGGAGCAGGGCTGTCCCATCGGCGCGCTGGCGACGGTGGCGATCGACAACCCTCTCACGGCGGCCACGGGGCACCGCATCTGCAACGACTGCATGAAGTCGTGCATTTACCAGAAGCAGGAGCCGGTGGACATCCCGCAGGTGGAGACGCGGACGTTGAAGGACGTGCTCGACCTGCCTTGGGGCTTTGAGATCTACAGCCTGCTGACGCGCTGGAATCCGCTGAACTTCGACCGGCCGCTACCGCGGACGGCTACGGGGTACAAGGTGCTGGTGGTGGGGCTGGGGCCGGCCGGTTTCGGGCTGGCGCACCACCTGATGAACGACGGCCACAGCGTGGTGGCGGTGGACGGGCTGAAGATCGAACCGCTGCCGGCGCCGGTGAGCGGCGTGGACGCACTGGGGCAGCGGCACCGGTTTCATCCGATCCGCGACATCCGCGAGCTGTACGAAGGCCTGGGCGAGAGAGCGATGGCCGGGTTTGGCGGTGTTGCGGAGTATGGCATCACGGTCCGCTGGGACAAGAACTTCCTCAAAATTGTGAGGCTCCTGTTGGAGCGGCGGGCGGAGTTTAGCATGTTCGGCGGGGTGCGGTTTGGCGGGACGCTGACCATTGAGAGCGCGTTTGCCATGGGCTTCGATCACATCGCGCTGTGCATGGGCGCGGGCAAGCCGACGGTGATCCCGATGAAGAACGGGCTGGCGCGCGGTGTGCGGCAGGCGTCGGATTTCCTGATGGCGCTGCAGTTGACTGGAGCGGCCAAGAGAGACTCCGTAGCCAACCTGCAGGTGCAGTTGCCGGTGGTGGTGATTGGCGGCGGATTGACGGCGGTCGATACGGCGACGGAGTCGTTGGCGTACTACCCGGTGCAGGTGGAGAAGTTCCTGCAACGGTACGAGACGCTGGTGGCGGAACGCGGCGAAGCGGCGGTTCGCGCGGGTTGGAACGAGGAAGAGCGGCTCACTGGCGAGGAGTTCCTGCAGCATGCGCGGGCGCTGCGCCAGGAGCGGGCGCTGGCCGAGCAGGAGGGCCGCGAGCCGAACTTCATTCCGCTGCTGAATGAGTGGGGCGGGGTGACGATTGCTTACCGGCGGCGGCTGATCGATGCGCCGAGCTACACGCTGAATCACGAAGAGGTGGCGCTGGCCCTGCAGGAAGGCATCCGGTTCGCTGAGCTGTTGACGCCCACTGAGGTGGGGGTCGACCAGTTCGGCCACTGCTCCGCGCTGCATCTGAAGCGCGACGGGCAAACCGTGGTATTGCCGGCCAAGACGATCCTGGTGGCGGCGGGCACGCAGCCGAATACGGTGCTGGGCCGCGAGGATCCGGTGAACGTGACGATCCAGGGGCGGAACTTCCAGGCCGTGGACGAGGACGGGCATCCGGTGAAGCCGGAGATCGTGTCGAAGCCGGCGGTGTCCCGCGTGCTGACCTCGATCCGCGCGGACGGGCGGGCGATCAGCTTCTTCGGCGACCTGCATCCGTCCTATGCGGGCAATGTGGTGAAGGCGATGGGCGGAGCGAAGCAGGGCTACCCCGTGGTGACGAAGATCCTGTCGCGGCGTGTGTCGAACGGGCCCACGCCGGAGGCTCTGTTCGCGCGGCTGAACGATGAGCTAAGGGCCACGGTGGACGAGGTGATCCGGCTGACGCCGAACATTGTCGAGGTGGTGGTGCGGGCGCCCCTGGCGGCGCGCGCGTTCCTGCCCGGGCAGTTCTACCGGCTGCAGAACTACGAGACGCTGGCGGCGCGGGTGGAGGATACGACGCTGGCCATGGAAGGGCTTGCGCTGACGGGCGCCTCAGTGGATGTGGAGAAGGGCCTGCTATCGACGATTGTGCTGGAGATGGGCGGATCGTCGGACCTGTGCGCGTTGTTGAAACCAGGCGAGCCTGTGATCCTGATGGGACCGACGGGCACGCCGACCGAGACTCCGGAGAGCGAGACGGCGCTGCTGGTAGGCGGCGGACTGGGCAATGCGGTGCTGTTCTCGATTGGCCAGGCGCTGCGGCGGAAGGGCTCGCGAGTGGTGTATTTCGCCGGCTATAAGAAGCTGGCGGACCGCTACAAAGTGGAAGAGATCGAGCAGGCGGCGGATGTGATTGTGTGGTGCTGCGACGAGGCTCCGGGGTTTGCGCCGGGCCGGCCGGGCGACCACACGTTCGTCGGCAATATCGTCGAGGCGATGCTGGCCTATGCGCGCGGGTCGCTGGGCGAAGCGCAGATCCCGTTGACGGAAGTGGACCGCGTGGTGGCGATCGGGTCCGATGGCATGATGCGGGCGGTGGCGGAGTCGAGGCACGGCGTGCTGGCTCCGTATTTGAAGAAGGACCACCATGCGATCGGGAGTATCAACTCGCCGATGCAGTGCATGATGAAGGAGATCTGCGCGCAGTGCCTGCAGCAGCACAAGAACCCGCTGACGGGTGAAGAGACGGTGGTGTTCTCGTGTTTCAACCAGGACCAATCGCTGGATTCTGTTGATTTCGGGAACCTGCGGGCGCGGTTGGCGCAGAACGGCGTGCAGGAGAAACTCACGCGTCTGTGGATTGACCGGAGCCTGGTGGCTGGCGGACACCGGGACATATCCCGTTACAAACCTGTTAGTTAGAGATAGCAGAGTAAGTCGGTAGACAAATACTACTTTCCTATTGACACGCGTGGGCGGAGCGGCCTATCATGCCAGTGATAGCTTCAGAATTCAGACTCGCTCGTCTCTGTTGACCTGCACCGCCCGCGCGATGGCTCCCCCGGTATAAGAAGCCGCAAAGTCGCCGGAAATCCAAAAGGGAGCCTATGTCCGAACGCAGTTTTCCACTCAATACCCGAGGTGTGTTTACACTTCTGGGACGGGCCGCTCTGGCCGTTTCCCTCTCTCTTCTGTTTGCCCACATTGCACGGGCGCAATCGGCCAGCGGGCTGACCGGCGTAGTGCTGGATCCCAGCGCTTTGCGGTTGGCGAATGTAAAGGTCACTGTCCAGGCTCTGGACACGGGCGATACGCGCTCGCTGCTGACGAATGCGGAGGGCGAGTATAGCGTGGCGCCGCTCCAGCCGGGCCGCTATGAGATCTCGGCGGAACTGCCGGGCTTCCAGCGTTACAGCCAGAAGGGCATCACGCTGGAACTGGGGCGTGTGGCGAGGATCGACATCACGCTGCAGGTGGGGCACGTCAGCGAGTCGGTGGATGTCGTGGCGGAGAACCAGCTGATTGAGTCCGAGACGGCGACGGTGGGGCAGTTCATTGAGAACAAAACGGTTCGGGATATGCCGATCAATGGGCGGCGGGTGGGTGACCTGCTCAAGCTGATGGGGAATGCGGTGTATATCACGGGCGACGTGATCCGGCCGCGTGTAACGGTGGCGGGCAGCAGGGGTGATCAGCAGCAGTGGCTGCTGGACGGTGTAAATGCCTCGAACGTGGCCCTGGAGATTCCGCAGGCGTTGTTCAATCCGCCTGTGGAGTCGGTGCAGGAGGTGCGGGTCCAGCAGAACAACTACTCGGCGGAGTTCGGGAACACGGCGGGCGGGGTGGTGAGCGTCATCACGCGTTCAGGCACGAATCAGTTCCACGGCAGCGCGTATGAGTTTTTCCGCAACGATGCTATGGACGCGAGGAATTTCTTCTCGGCGCAGAAGGCTCCGCTGCGGTACAACATTTTCGGATTGACGGCGGGCGGGCCGATTATCAAGAACAAGACGTTCTTCTTCAGTTCGAACGAGTGGCAGATCCAGCGCATCGGGCTGACCCGTGTTTACACAGTGCCGACGGCGGCGCAGAAGGCGGGGGACTTCTCGCAGACGCTGACGGCGGCGGGCGCGCTGGTGCCGATCTACGATCCGGCGACGACGCGTGTGGATCCGGCGAATCCGACGCGGACGATTCGGGACCCGTTCGTGGGCAACATCATTCCGTCGAACCGGCTGGACCCCGTGGGCGCGAAGATTGCGGGCTACTATCCGGCGGCGACGCGGGCGGCGGCGAACCTGGCGGGGGCGAACAATTTCGCGCGGAACGGGTCGACGAACCTCAATCTGACGACGTGGACGACGAAGGTGGATCACATTCTGAACGACAATTCGCGGCTGGGATTCCGGATGGTGCTGCACAACTTCCCGACGGATACGGCGGCGACGTTCGACAACCCGGCGGCGGATCCGGACGGCTCGATCACGACGCGGCGGGCATACAGCTTCCTGGGGACGTACACGCGCAATTTCGGCAGCCGGGCGGTGAACGACTTCCGGTTCAACTATCAGCCGCGGCGGTTCCGCCAGGACACCTTGAGCATCGGCGGCAACTGGCCGGCGCAACTGGGCTTGAAGGGCGTGACGGGGTCGGCCTTCCCGCAGGTGACGGCGTCGGGCTATGTCAATTTGGGGGCGGGGACGCAGCAGCGCATCCAAACTCCGATCCGGGATACGGACATTGTGGATGTGTACAGCCTGCTGCTGGGCAAGCACTCGATCAAGATTGGCGGAGAGGCGCGGTTCGGCCAGAACCAGGACGACCTAAACAGCCTGACGTCGGGTTCGATCGGGTTCGGCCCGCAGTTGACGGCGCTATCGGGCACGACCAGCGGCGGCAACGCGATTGCGAGCCTGCTGCTGGGTGCGGCGCTCTCGGGAAAGATCCAGGACACCGACATTCTCGACCGGCGGGCGGCGTACTATGCGGCCTTCGTACAGGACGACTGGAAAGTGACGCGCAGTTTCACGTTGAACCTGGGTGTGCGCTGGGAGACGCACACGCCGCGCGTGGATGAGAACAACCGTCAGAACTCATTTGATACGGCGAAGATCAATCCGGTCTCGGGGACGCCGGGGGTGGTGACGTTCGCCGGGCGGGACGGCTTGGGCTCGAAGGTCTACAACTCGGATTACGTGAACTTCGGTCCGCGCATCGGGTTTGCGTGGAAGCCTTCTGAGCGGCGGAGCCTGGTGGTGCGCTCCGGGTATGGAGTGTACTTCGGACCGCCGGTTCCGGGGTCGAATACGGCCAGTGCCGGGTTTGAGACCAGCGGCGACTACAGTTCGCCGGATAGCGGGAATACGGCTGCGTTCCTGCTGAGCAACGGCTTCCCGGCGACGGTGCCGCAGGTGCTGAACAGCGGGTTTGGGGCGGTGGCGGTGGGGTCGGCTGTCCGTCTGGCTCCGGTGTATATCGGGCAGGACCGGGCACTGGGGTACTCGCAGCAGTGGAATTTCTCGGTGCAGCAGGAGCTGAAGGGGAACATCGTGGCGGAGGTGTCGTACCTGGGCAACGTGGGGCACAAGCTGCCTGCTCCGGACACGAGCATTAACCAGGTGCGGCCGGAGTTGTTGTTGGGCGCGGGTTCGGCGCAGACGCGGCGGCCGTTCCCGCAGTTCGGCAATGTCACACTGCTGACGCCGATGTGGGGCAACTCCAGTTATCACGGGCTGAATGTGAAGGTGGAGAAGCGGTTCTCGAACGGGCTGAACTTCCTGACGAACTACACCTGGTCGAAGTTCATTGACGATGTAGCGTCGAGCTTCGAAGTGGGCGCGGTGCCGTCGGGCTACCAGGACTTCTACAATCGCCGGGCGGACAAGTCGCTGGCGGGGAACGATGTACGGAACCGGCTGGCGGTGAGTTCGGTGTATGAACTGCCGTGGGGCCGCGGACGGAAGCTGCTGAATCGGGGGTTGTTGTCGAACCTGGTGGGTGGCTGGAACCTGGGTGCGATCCTGATTGCGCAGGCGGGCAGTCCGTTCGGGCTGGTGACGCAGACGAACACAAGCAACTCGTTCAACCCGGGGCCGCAGCGGGTGAACGTCCTGAAGGATCCTTCGCTCCCGGCCGAGCAACGGTCGGTGGCGCGTTGGTTTGATACGACGGCGGTGGCGGCTCCGGCGGCGTACACGTTCGGCAACTCGTCCCGGGCGCTGTTGACGGGGCCGGGTCTGCTGAACCTGGACATTTCTCTGCTGAAGAACTTCAGGTTTAAGGAGACGGGCAATGTGCAGTTCCGGGCGGAGTCGTTGAACGTGGCCAACCACACGAACTTCCAGGCGCCCGGGCGGTCGTTGGGCGCGGCGAATTTCGGTGCGATCAGTTCGGCGCTGCCGGCGCGTGTGATGCAGTTGGGTTTGAAGGTGGAGTTCTAGATGCCGATGGAGCGCCGTCAATTTCTAAGACAGCTGGCTGGTGCGGCCGCGGCCTTGCCGGCTGCGGCCTTCCAGGCGAGGAAGAAGCCGCTGAACTTCGTGTTCATACTGGCTGACGATTTGGGCTGGACCGACCTGTCCTCGTTTGGGAGCCAGTTTTACGAGACGCCGAACATCGATCGTCTCGCGCAGCAGGGTACGAGGTTCACCAATGCATACGCCGCCTGTCCGGTGTGTTCGCCTACGCGGGCGAGCATCATGACCGGGAAATATCCGGCGCGGCTGGGCATTACGAACTACCTGCCGGGCAAGCATCCGACGCCCTATTCAAAGCTGATCGGCGTGGATTGCGTGCAGCAATTGCCGCTGGAAGAGAAGACGATCGCCGAGGTGTTGAAGCCGGCCGGTTACCGCACCGGGCAGTTCGGCAAATGGCACCTGGGCGGGGAGGGCTTCGGGCCGGACCGCCAGGGGTTCGACGCCACCTTTGCCGCGCAGGGCGGGGTGGGCAGCTACTTCTATCCCGGGTGGCGCGGCAAGAGTCCGGTGATTGAGGGCAAGCCGGGCGAGTACATCACGGACCGGCTGGGCGACGAGGCGGCGGCGTTCATTCAGGCGAACCGGGCGAATCCGTTCTTCGTGTATCTGCCGCATTTTGCTCCGCACGTGCCGCTGGAGTCGAAGAAGGAGTACATCCGGAAGTACAGCGCGAAAATTCGCAGCGGAGCGCGGCATTACGATCCCGTCTATGCGGGCATGATCCAGAGCCTGGATGACAGCGTGGGCCGGGTGGTGAAGGCGGTGGAGGAGAATGGCTTGGCGGAAAACACGATTGTTGTCTTCAATTCGGACAATGGCGGGTTGAGCGCGCCGGAGTGGCTGTTGAAGCCGACCACCTCGAACTGGCCGCTGCGAGAGGGGAAGGGCCACGTGTACGAAGGCGGCATTCGGGTGCCGCTGATCATCCGGGGTCCGGGTGTGCGGAAGGGCGCGTTGGACGACACGCCGATCTCGAGTATCGACTACCTGCCGACATTCGCCGAGTTGGCCGGGGTGCCTGCGCCGGAGGGTGTGGATGGGCGGAGTTTCGCCGCGCTTTTACCGGCGGGACGCCGTCTGCCGCAGAGGCCGCTGTACTGGCACTATCCGCACTACAGCAACCAGCTGGGGCGGCCGGCTAGCGCGGTGCGGTTGGGCGAATACAAGCTGATCCGCTTCCACGAAGACAATCACGTCGAACTGTACCGGGTGACCACGGACATCGGGGAGCAGGCGGATCTTGCAGAAACGCAGAAGGCCAGGGTGCAGGAGCTGACACGGCTGCTGGATGCGTGGCTGAAAGAGGTGGATGCGAAGTTCCCTGTGCCGAATCCGAACTACGATCCGGTGCGGGAAGCGGAGGGGTATTGGTGGAAGCAGCCGGGCGCTTACGAGCGATTTGGCAAGTGAGGGGCAACGCGGGGCGGTTCCGGTGGGATCCGCCCCGCGTGAGGCTTTGGGTTATTCGTAACGCAGTGCTTCGACGGGGTTGATGCGGGTGGCGCGGCGGGCGGGCAGGTAGCCGGCGGTCATGGCTGCGATGGCCAGGGCGATGATGGCCAGCAGGACGACGATGGGGTCGTTCGCCTTCACGCCGAACAACTGGCTTTCGGCGAAGCGGGCGAGGCCGAGGGCGCAGGGCACTCCGAGGACAGTACCGATGGCGAGCACGATGGTGACTTCGTGCAGGACCATGGAGCGGATGCGGCTGGAGCCGGCGCCGAGGGCCATGCGGATGCCGATTTCGCGGGTACGGCGGGCCACATTGAAGGCCATGACGCCGTAGAGGCCGAGCATGGCGAGCAGGGTGGCGAGAATGGCGAAGGCCGAGGCGAGCTGCATGACGAGCTTGTCGGAGCGGATGTTGCGCTGCACCTGGTCGTCGAGCGTACGCAGGCTTTCGATGGGGAGGTCAGGATCGAGGCCGGAGATGACGCGGCGGATCTGGCTGGCGACCTGGTCGGTGGGCAAGGGTGAGCGCACATAGAAGGATACAGAGCCGGGCTCCTTATCCTGCCGGTAGGGGATGTAGTAGATGCGCGGCACCACCTGGCGGACACCGGAGTATTTCGAGTCCTTCACGACGCCGACAACTTCGATGTTGAGGGGATCCTTGCCTCCGCTGCCCAGCTTGAAGCGGCGGCCGATGGGGCTGGCGTCCTTGAAGAAGTGGCGCGCCCAGGTTTCATTCACGATGGCGACCTGGGGGCTGGACAAGGTGTCGCTGTCGCTGAATTCACGGCCGCTGACGAGGGCGACTCCCATTTTGCCGAAGAAGCCGGGGCCGACGGCGTTGTACATGGAGTGGGTATTGTCATCCACCTCCTTGCCGAAGCCTTCGACAGTGATGTTGTTGCCCCAGTTGCTGCCCGAGATGAGGGGGACCATGGAGGCGGCGACGTTGACGACGCCGGGGATGGCGGCGACTTCCTGCTCCACGCGCTCAAAGAGTTGGCGAGAGCGGTCGGGCTTGTAGCCGTTGAGGTCGGGCGACAGGCGGAAGGTGACGACGTTTTCCGTCCTGATGCCCAGATTCTCGTGCATCAGATTGACCAGGCTCTTCAGGAACAGGCCCATGGGGATGAGCAGGAGCAGGGAGATGGCGACCTGCGCCGCTACCAGGCCTTTGCGCACGCGGACGCCGCCGCGGCTGGCGGAGGAGTTGTTGGAATCCTCCTTGAGAACGCCGGAGACGGAATTGCGAGCCGCGGCCCAGGCGGGGTAGAGGCCGAAGAGGAGGCCGGTGAGCAGGGCGGCGACCACGGAGAAGAGGAGGACCATGGGGTCGAGGCGGGCGGTGATGGAATACGAATTTGTCTCCGGATCGTTGATGCCGCTGATGAGGGCATCGAGCACCCAACTGCCGAGGATGATGCCGACGACGCCGCCGGCGACGGAGAGCAGCATGGCTTCGGTGAGGAGCTGGCCCATGATCTGCATTTTTCCGGCGCCGAGGGCTGAGCGGATGGAAAGCTCGCGATTGCGCTGGGCCGCGCGGGCCAACAGGAGGTTGGCGGCATTGGCGGCGGCGATGAGCAGGACCAGCGCCGTGCAGACGATGAGCACGAGGAGCGGGGTCTTCATGAATTCGCGCGTTTCGCTCTGGCCCAGGGCGCCGGGCTCCAGTTTCATGCGGGCATTGCGGTACCGCTTCCGGAAGTTCTCGTTGCGGCC
This sequence comes from Paludibaculum fermentans, assembly GCF_051172195.1. Classification (GTDB taxonomy): domain Bacteria; phylum Acidobacteriota; class Terriglobia; order Bryobacterales; family Bryobacteraceae; genus Paludibaculum; species Paludibaculum fermentans_A. The sequence continues at coordinate 130,677 of NZ_JBPJAQ010000004.1, read as the reverse complement.
CGGATCCGCCTTGAGTTGCTCCTCAACGAGGGCGCTGAAGGTGCCGTTGAGCGCGCTTTGAGCCTGTTCGCGGGAGGTGCCGGGCGCGAGGCGGGCAAAGGAGTAGATCCAGAAGTCGGTCCATTTGTCGCGGCCGTCCCAGCCGGGGGTCATGGCGGGCTTGAAGACGAGGGGGACGAAGACATCGGGTTCGTCGCCGAGGGTCACCCCGGTGAAGCCTTTGGGGGCGACGCCGACAATGGTGAAGACCTGGCCGTTGACGCGCATGGGCTGGTTGAGGACGTCGGGGCGTGAGCCAAGGCGGTCCTGCCAGTAGCCGTAGCTGAGCACGGCGACGGGCTGGCCGGCCCCTTTGTCGTCGTCATAAGAGATCATGCGGCCCATCAGCGGCTGGACGTTCAGGGTGGGGAAGAAGCCTCCGGAGACCACCTCGACGCCGCCGTCGAGGGTTTTGCCCTGGAAGGCGATGTTGGCGCCCAGCAGACGGTAGCCGGCCATGTCCTTTAACCCGTTGTGGTTGCGTTCCAAGCCGCGGAACATCGGGTAGCTGAAGATGTAGTCCATGCCGCCCGAGTTGTTGGTGGAGTTACGGCCGCCCTTGAAATCACCGGGGGAGGTGAGAACGACGAGTTCCTGGGGCTTATCCACCGGCAGGGAGCGGAGGAGGATCTGGTGCAGCAGCGAGAAGATGGCGGTGTTGGCGCCAATGCCGAGGGCAAGGGAAAGGACGACGACCAGGCTGACCACCGGGGTCCTGGCGAGTGCTCGGAGGGAGTAGCGAATGCCGTTCATGATCGCGTTTGGAAGGGCACGGACTGTGCCAGAGGGTAAGTGATTGATTTTTAACTATTGTTTCAACCAAGGCGGTGAGACAAGTGTCCGGAAGGCGCGCCGGGCCGTCCCAGAAGCGGACACCTGGTTACAGGATTTTGCGCAAAGTCCTGAGTTCGACGTGCAGATAGCGGATGGCGCCGTCGGGCCCGGGGACGAAGACGAAGTCGCTGAGGGGGCCCTCGGTGGTGAAGCGGACGCCGGGGGCTGGTTGAGCGGGATACGATTTGCCTTCAAAGGTGAGCACGAGGTGGCCGGCCTCCTGGGTGATGGCAATGCGCCAACCGCCTCCGGCATAGGTGCCTGTATAGCTTTTGAGGGTCTCCTCGGGAATGGCTGAGGGCGCCGGCGGCTGGGGTTCCTCGGGACCGAGGGGTAGGGCCAGTTCCAGGGCTTTCTGGACGACGGATGACAGGGTGGAGCCGCTGCGGTTGGTGACCACGAGGACGGCGGCCTGCTGCTGGGGCGCCAGGACGATGAGGGAACCGAAGCCGACGCGGGCTCCGCCGTGGGAGAGGGTGAAGACGCCGCGATCGTCGGAGGCGACGAGGCCGTAAGTGTAGTGCTCGCTGCCTCCGGGTATGGCGGCATGGGGCTGCGTCATGGCGGCGATGACAGCGGCGGGCAGCACCTGTTTGCCATCGAGTTTCCCCTGTTGCAGGAAGGCGAGGGCGAAGCGCGACAGCTCATGCGCACTGGAGAAGAGGCTGCCGCCGGGCCAGGTGGAGGAGTCGTCGGCGAAGGGGCGCAGGAGCCGAGGCACTTGTTTGGCGCTGCCTTCGTGTTGCTGGGCGAAGGGGTAAGTCATGGCCGTGAGGGGGCGGAAGGTTGTGCGAGTCATGCCGAGAGGCTGGAAGACGCGCTCCGCGACGGCGTCGGCGAAGGGCTTACCGGAGACCGATTCGAGCACGAGGCCAGCGATCCAATAACCGAGGCTGGAGTAGGAGTAGACGGCGCCGGGGTCGAGTTCGACGATTTCGGGCGGCAAGGCGCGGATGGCGTCGCCGAGGGCGGAGTCGTCGTGGCGGCCGTGGCCGGAACCGCGGTCCCCCAGGCCGGCGGTGTGGGAAAGGAGTTGGCGGAGGGTCAGAGTGCCGATTTTCGCCGGCAGGGCTGGCACGTAGGTGGCGATGGGCTTGTCGAGGTCGACGCGGCCTTCCTCCACCAGCGTGAGCACCGCAGCGGCGGTGAACATCTTGGTGGTGGAGCCGATGCGGAAGAGGGTCTGTGGTGTGACTCGGGCCTGGGTTTCGACATCGGAGACGCCGAAGGCCTTTTCGTAGACCACCTGGCCATGATGGATGACGGCGATGGCTGCGCCGGGGGTACCGGAGTCCTGCATGGCGCGTTGGGCAAGCCCATCCAGGATCGAGAAGTCCGGGGTCTGGGCAAGGGCGGGCAGCGCACGGAGGAAGGCGAGCAGAAGGATCAGCCGCATGAGTCCACTATCACAGACTGAGACGGCAGGTCCGGCGGAAGGTCACCTAAATTGCCGAAACTGGAAGCATGACACCCGCACCTATCAAGCCATTGATTGCCATGTCCGTACTGGACCAGGTGGACGTCCGAGTGGGGACGATTCTGTCGATTGAGGAGGTGCCGGGATCGGACAAGCTGATGCAGTTGCGGGTCTCATTTGGCGACCACCAGCGGACGATTGTGGCCGGCATCCGCGGCGAGCGGGAGACGCCGGAGGAGATTGTGGGCCGGCAATGCCTGTTTGTTGTGAATCTGGAGCCGCGCAAGATGAGGGGGGTGGTGAGCGAGGGGATGCTGTTCGATATCGGCTTTGGCGACGGGCTGCGGCCGGTGCTGGCGACGCCGGAAGCCCCCGTGCCTGATGGAACGAGGGCTTCGTAGCGAGTTGAGCCCGGCGCACCCCCGCGCAGGGTCACGCTCCGCGCGGGGGGTAAGGAGAAGGGCCGCGCCGGTCTACGGGGCCGCGGAGGCGTTGGCCAGGCCAGGGGTGGGGGAGGACAGGATAGACCACACCTGGAGGTCGGACGGTACGCGGCCGTAGGAGATGTCGGAAGTCTGTTTGCCGAAGGTGACGGTGTCGATGGCGGTCACCCCATCGGCGGCGAAGAGGCCCAATTCTTCGCCGTCGGCGCTGAGTTTGAAGGCGGCGTGGAGGGCCCCGAGAGCAGCCTGGTCGTCAGCCCAGAACACCAGGTAGCCGCCCGCCGGAACAATGACGCCCTCGGGGATCTTGTATTTCGTGGGATTGGCCAGGTTGTCGGTGAGATAGAGACCGCTGAGGTTTACTTCGGTGTCACCGGGGTTGTAGAGCTCGAACCAGTCGTCGTAGGCGCCGGCATGGTCGGCGTTGGCGAGAGTCGTCTTATTGTCGGCCATGATCTCGTTGATGTAGATGACGAACGAGCCGGTGGCGGGCTCGGTTGTGCCGGCGGCCGGGTTGTCCGCGCCGGGTGTGGGCTGGTTGGTGAGCTCCCAGTTCAGGCCGGAATCGCCGATGCGGATGTAGGAGTGACCGGCGGTGAGTTCCGGGTAGTCGACGCTGTCGATGATGGTGCTGCCGGAGGAGCTGTCGGTGGTGTAGTACAGGTACAGCGTGCCGCCCGCGGCCTGGAGGGTGAAGGGCGCATGCGTGTCGCCCTGGGCCGTGTCTCCATCGAGCCAGAGAAGCAGGTGTTGCCCATCGGCCAGTTTGCCCGCCGGCAGCGCCCATTTCGTGGGGTTAGCCGAGGAGTCGGTGAGGTAGAGGCTGGCGAGGTCGACCGTGCCCGGGCCCAGGTTGTGGATCTCGATCCACGGTTTATAGTTGCCGGCGGCGTCCTTGATGGTGGACGGATTGACGGTCATCACCTCGTTGATGCGCAGGTCGGCCGGGCGGGCATAGGTGTCGAGCACGGGGCGCAGATAGGCAACACGGCGGGTGACGAAATCGGTGAGGCCGAGGACGGTGGTCTGGCCCGTGTTGACTGACTTGCTGAGTGCGTTCTCAAAGTCGGTGTTCGAGTAGAACTTGTTGGGGTCGGAGTAGACGTCGGGCCGGATGATGTCGGCCAGTTCCTGGATACGCGCCTGCATGGTGGCGGTGTCGAAGCCTTCGCGCAGCATGCGGGCCAACTGGCGGAGGTAGACGCGCTTGTAGGTGGCGTCGGCCCAGAGTTTGGTCATCAGCGGCCGGGCGTTATTGCCGCCCATGCCGCCCCCTGCTGGCCCGGAGGTAGTGGTCGGCAGCCAGAAGGGGTCGAGCGTGGGCGGATTCGAGATGCGCGGCGAGCCGTCACCGGTGGTTCCGAACGACTCATTCAGATCCCAGTGGATGTGGATGAACTGTCCGGTGTCCTGGCGGTGGTAGAGCATGAACTCGGAGGCAGAGCCGGCATAGGAGTCGAGGTTCACAAAGAGGATATTGAGCGCGATGCCATACAGCATGTTGTTGACGTCGCAGATGGCCTCGAGCTTGGCGGGCAGTTCCGCCGTGGGGGTGTTGTTGAGGATGTCGAGGAATTGAATGAGATCGGAGTAGTCGTTGGCCTCCTCGTTGGTTTTGAGCTCGTAGAGCGATTGATAGCTGGTGGGATTGGCGCCGAGGTAGGAGAGTGTGGCGTTGGACTCTCCGGCCTCGAAGAGATTGCCGTCTTCGTCGTCGCCGAAGCGGCTCTGCATCATGGTCTTGTCCGGCTCCTCGACGGCGATATAGAGGCCCCAGTACTCGTCGTTCACATAGACACGGGTGTGGACGGCGCGCATGGCCGGGATGTAGCGGGCGGCGAAATCGAGGAAGAGTTTCTCGCGCAGGAAATCGGGCTGCAGGTCGCCGTTGTTCAGATTTAACTTTTTGAGGCCGAGGAATTTGGCTTCGGAATCATATTCATTGAAGTCCAGTTTGAATGATTTCTTGACGCTGGAAGAACGGCGGAAGGAAGCGTTGCCTTTGAAACGTGCTCCGATGCTGGGGATGACGGTGTCGCCGTACTGAAACCGTGCGGGGAAGTAGGGATCTTCCACATTGGTGGAATGGCCTTTGTAAAGGGTGTTGTACCAGTCGGGATTGTCGAAATAGAGCCGAATTTCCTTGACCTGGGTGGAGTCGAAGAAGGACGCCGCCTGATCCGCCGAGAGGGTCGTGATTCCTGACAAAAGCAGAAACGTTACGAGAAATGTAGAGCGCATCACAAAGTGCTTCTGTCGGTAGAACGCGGCCATCCGACGATGCGTTGCTGTGGGGATTGTAAAGGTAGGTAAAGGGCGGGGCGCAATTTGCTAAGCGGGGCTCTGCAGAGGTGGGAGAGGGCGGCCGCAGCCTTGCGGGGCGCCCACTCCAGCAACCGATAGACGCGGCTACTTCTTCTTCAGGTCCACTTCACCCAGCAGTTCGAGGGTGGGATTGAACTCGACGGATTCGGGGATCTCGGGCAAGGCGGCCTTCAACTGTCCGCCGGGCGCGACCATGCGGAAGCGGCCTACGCGCGTACCGCTCTTAAACTTCAGGGCGACAGGGATCTCCAGGCGGAAGCCGGCCGGTACACCGGTGATCTGCGAATCGAGGACGAGCATCGTCTTTCCCTCTTCCTGCGTGAAGCTGTACTGGCCCTTCACCTTTGGCACCGCGGATGCATAAACCCACTGATTGAAAAAGTAGGACATGTCTTCGCCCGCGTGTTTCGAGACAAGTGCGGCGAAATCCGCGGTGGATGCAGGTTTGTCGGAGTAGGCTGTGACGAATTCGCGCATGAGGTTGAGGAAACGGGCATCACTGCCCGTGTTGTAGTCGTGCAGCGACATGCGGATCATGTGCAGCACGTAAGCCCCTTTGGTGTAGATGAGCTGTCCTGCCTGGGGGCAGTCGGTGCCGCCGAGGCGGTAGCCCAGGGAGAGCGGCCCGGCGTCGTTGGCCGAGATGGCGGTGCCCACTGGAACCAGGATGTGTTCCTGCTGGTGCTTCAAGTACTGAAGAAAGGGCTTCATGCCTTTGGTGGCCTGGAGGTACAGAGCGGAAGAGTAGTCGGCAAAGCCCTCGGAAAGCCACTGGTCGCGGTAGTCGCGCCAGACCACGGCGTGACCCCACCACTGGTGCGCGATCTCGTGCGGCCCCACTTCTTCCAGGAACGACCGCATGCTGCCCCTGTCGAGTTTCAACTGGTTGCGGGCCGTGCCGTCCAGGAACGAAGTATAGGGGAGGAAGAGCAGGCCAGGCCAGGATTGCCCGAAAAAGCCGTCAGGCTGCTGGGTGACGCGAAGGAACTTATCCGGCAATTCGCCGAACAGGCGGGTGTAGAGATTGAGCGCCTGCAGGGCTTCCGCGGCTGCCTTGGTCGACATGCCGGTCGTGTTGAGGGCGCCCGAGGAGATACCGATCTGGGCGGCCGCGGCCGGATTGCTTTCCAGCAGCATTCTCAACTCGTTGAGCTCGTCGGCGAGGCCGGAATTCGCATAGACGCTGACCTGAAAGCCATTGGCCTCCATCGACTTTATGGAGAACTTGCCGTAATTGAAGCCGGCGACGGTGGCGGGCCGCTGGCTATCCCACTCAGTGACTTCCTCTTTGCCTTCGATGGCGCGGCGCACCTCTTTGCCCGTTCCGACCAGCGAGAAGCTCTTGGGGATGCGGAACTTCGTGTGGAAGATGGCGCGGTCAGCGAAATCCTCACCGGCAGTGGAGGGGCGGGGAAACCAGGACGAGCGGGCGCCAACGAAGAAATTGCCCTCGCCGGCCTTTTGGATGACGTCCTTGCCTGCGTAGGAGAAGGTCCATTGGTAAGCTCTGCCCGCTTCGAGCGGAGCCGGAGCGATGACCCACAGTGCTCCATCGCGCTTCTCATTCTCCTGGATGAATCCGAGCGCGGCACCGGACTGATCCTTGATCTCCTTGACGCGCAGGGTGGAGGCGAGATTGATCCGAATCAGCTGATCGCCGGCCAGTTTTGCGTCGAAGCTAACAACGGCGGTGGCCGCCAGACTGGCGTTGCCGGCAATAGCTGTATCCACATCAATCTGTTTGGAGTCGAGGATAGTCTTGGGGATTGGAGCCACCTCCGTCTTTTTGCCCAGGTCGCTGAGTGGGAACGAATTCCAGATCTCGCTCGAGTCGGCACTTTTCACACGAAGCAGCGAGATCTCTTCCGCATCGGCAGGTGCGAATTCATACAGCATGTAGCCGAACTGCTTCGTCTTGACCAGAGCCAGGCAGTAGGCGCCGGCCGGCCTGGTGAGATAGCGCAGGACGCTGGCCTCGGCGTTGAAATGAAGCTGCTCGCGAAACAGTTCCCGAGCCGATTTCAGGGTTGAACCCAGACTATCGGTTGCGCCCGGCGCGGCCTTGCCCTGCTTGAGTAGTTCGGCTTCGGTGGCGTCGGAAAACAGGAGAAGCAATTCAGTGAATGAATCTTCAAGCTCCTCTGATTTGCGGGAGCGGCGACGAGTCTCCGCCCGTTCTGAAGGAGTTTGTGCGGCAAATCGGAAGGTGCCCTGTCCCTGGAAAATCGCTCCGTAGGTGCGGCCCGCCATGGGTGGGAGGAAGGCAAGCTTGCCGGAGTCGAGCGTGATGGTGGCTGCCGGCCGGCGGAGCTCAATCTTCTCGCAGGTGACAACCCGGCTGGCGTCCAGGGCCGCTTCGCGCGCAGCCCGGTAGTCCGTGAGCAAGGCCGCCGGATCAGCCGCGAACAGTAGGGCAGAAGCTAGACAAATTGATAAGACCAGACGCAAGAAACGCATACAGCACGGGCGGACGAGCGGTGGATGACTATGCCGGGCGACCGGGACCGAGACCTTTCCTGGCGGCAATCCCGAGGCAGGCCGCCGCCACTATCCTCAATAGAGGGCAATAATGTCAAGAATTACCCTGCCTGGCTGGCAGTATATCATCGCAAATGATGACCACAGGAAAGATAAATGAGAATTCATGTAGCGGTTTTTGGGTCAGATTGGAGTGGAGGACTTCCGGCTGGACCCCCGGCGGGCGCTGAGGCGGAGGGGCCCAGTGGATCCGCGACGTCCTCCGGAGGGGGCTGGTGTTGTTGCCCGGGGCGGGAAGAGGCTACAATTCGGGATGTCTGGGTTACACCATCGGCATTGCCAGGGGCATAAGGAGAAGGATTCATGAAGGGTGACGCAAAGGTTATCGAGTATCTGCAGGAAGTCCTGACGGCCGAGTTGACGGCCATCAATCAGTACTTTCTTCATGCGGAAATGATGGAGAACTGGGGCTATGAGCGGTTGGCCAAGATCACCCGCAAGGAATCGATCGAGGAGATGGTGCACGCGGAGAAGCTGCTGCACCGCATGCTCTATCTCGATGCTTCGCCGAATATGAGCGAGCTGTTCCCGCTGCGCATCGGACAGACGGTGAAGGAGCAGATCGAGAACGACCTCGCGGTGGAGTACGATGCGGTGCCGCGCCTGAACAAAGCCATCAATGCGGCTGTGGCCGCCGGCGACAATGGTTCACGTGACCTCTTCGAGTCGATCCTGAAGGACGAAGAGCACCATGTCGACTATCTGGAAGCGCAGCTCCACATGATCAAGGAAATGGGCTATGAGAACTACCTCGCCCAGAACATGAAGGAACACGAGTAAGGCTTTCGCGAGTTCGATCGGTTAGTGAAAGAGGGCGTTTCCCTGGTGGAGGCGCCCTCTTTTGTATTGGTGGTCCGAGCCAGCCTCTACCCGGCGCCGGCAAGTTTGTTGCAGCCGTCAACTTCCGCAAGGATACCTTGTACTTCTACACGTGCCTGTGTAATATGTAGAAGCGCAAAGTATCCACCATGCCGCCAAAATCCGATCTCCCACAAGGCACGCTCGACCTGCTGATCCTGAAGACTGTGGCCATGGGGCCTGTGCACGGCTACGCCATCGGGCAGCGGCTGCAGCAGGTTTCCCGGGATGTGGTGCAGGTCCCGCAGGGCTCTCTCTATCCGGCCCTGCACCGGTTGGAGACGCGCGGCTACCTGGCCGCGGACTGGAAACTGACTGACACCGGCCGGGAGGCGAAGTTCTATCAACTCACCCGCAAAGGGCGCGTCCAGTTGGATGCGGAAGCCGAGAGTTGGAAGCGCCTAGCGGAGGCCGTCGGCCTGATCCTGCAGGTGCCGGAAGGAGCGGCCGAATGAGCCGCTGGCGGCATCTGTGGTTCCGGTCCCGATCAGAGCAACAGCTGGAAAAGGAGCTCCAGTTCCACATGGCCCTGTATGCGGATGAGCTCATCGCACAGGGGCAGGAGCCCGGTGAGGCTCGGCGGTTGGCGCGGCTGGAACTGGGCGGTCCAGAGCAGGTGAAGGAAGCGTGCCGCGATGCCAGGGGTACGCGGTGGGTTGAGGATTTCGTACTGGATGTCCGATACGCCGTGCGGGGGCTGCGACGCCAGCCGGGCTTCTCCACGGTGGCGCTGTTGACCCTGGCGCTGGGCATTGGGGCGGCTACGGTGATGTTCACCATCGTGCATGGAGTGCTGCTGAAGCCGTTGGCTTACCCGCAGGCTGACAGTCTGGTTTCGCTCCACGAGCAGACGGAGTTTTCCACGCGTTTCGGGAATCAGTGGGCCTTCGCCTACCCGAATTTCCAGGACGTGCAGCGAGCCAGCCAGTCACTGCAGATGGCGGCGTGGCGATTCAGCGGAGGGACGTTTGGCAGCCGTGGCGACGCCGAGTATGTGTCCGCCCGTCAGATTTCGGCCGGCCTGTTCGCGGTTTTGCGCCTGCCTCCCGCATTGGGCCGGGAGTTTGAGTCGAAGGATGATCAGCGCGGCTCCGCGCCTGTGTTGATTCTGGGCCAGGGATTCTGGCACCGCCGGTTCGCCGGCAACCCGGGTGTGCTGGGCACGGCGATCCTCTACGAAGGCAAGCCGCATACCGTGGTGGGTATCGCGCCCGGGGGGTTCAGGCTCGACGACGAGGAGGTGGAGGTGTTCACCCCACTCGGACAGAATACTGAGCCTGTGATGACGATCCGCAAAGCGCATCCCGGTATTAACGTAGTGGCGCGCCTGCGTGAAGGTTCGAGTATTGCTCAAGCGCGGGCGGAGCTGTCGTTACTCGGTAGCCAACTGGCCCGCCAATATCCGGATTCGAACAAGGGGCGCAGTTTCGTGGGCGCACCGCTGAAACCGCAAGTGGACGATGTTCGATCCACGTTGTGGCTGCTGCTGGGTGCGGCCGGCATCCTGCTGCTGATCGCCTGCGCGAATGTGGCGAGCCTGCTGCTGGTTCGGGCCGTGGCCCGCGAGCGGGAGCTGGCGATGCGTGTGGCGCTGGGCGCAGGCCGCGCGCGACTGATCCGGCAGTGCCTGACGGAGAGCGCGGTGCTGGGGCTCGCCGGGGGCTTATCCGGTGTGGTGCTGGCGGCTTTTGGAGTTCGTCCGTTCCTGCATTTCTGGCCCGGCAGCATGCCGCGCGTCGACGAGATCCGTCTGGACTGGCGTGTGGTGTTGGTAGCCGTCGGAGTCTCGCTGGCGTGCGGCTTCCTCTTTGGCATGCTGCCTGCATTGCGCGCACCGGTCCGCGGACTGGACCGCACCTTGCGCGCCGGCGGGCGCAGCATGACCGGAGGCTCGCGCCGGGTTCATGGCAGTTTTGTGATTGTTCAACTCGCACTGGCGGTAGTGCTGCTGGTCTCCGCCGGAATCCTCGGACGCACACTGTTGCGGCTCTCAGCTTTGGACCCCGGCCTGAATATCAGGAATGTGCTTGTGACGCGAATGGCGTTATCGCCCACGGCCACGACGGATCCAGCGAAGATGCGAGCCAACTGGCGCGACGTGCTCGACCGCGCCAGCCAGGTGCCCGGCGTGGAGGCGGTCTCGCTGGTCGACACGGTGCCGATGCGTGAGGGCAACAATCAGCTTGGGTATTCCGCCACTCCTGGTGTCACCGCGCCCAACGACCAGAACATTGCCCTGGCAACGAGCGTCACCCCTGAGTACTTGAAGGTGATGGGTATCGCGTTGCGTCAGGGCCGCTTCTTTACTGAGCAGGACCAGCTCACCAGCGCTCCGGTGATTGTGATCGACGAGGTGATGTCCGCACGGGCATTTCCGCGCCAGCAGGCGGTGGGCAAGCACCTCTGGATACCTGACATGGCTGAGGGCGCCCTGCTGGTGATTGGAGTGGTGAGCCACGTCCGGCATTGGGGGCCGGCGATCGACGATCAGGCTGGCGTCCGGGCTCAGTTTTACTATCCCTTTGCCCAGGTTCCTGACCGGTTTGTGCGGCGATGGTCGGAACTGATGTCGGTTGCGGTGCGGACCAACCGTCCTCCCATGAGCGTGGTGGAGCCGCTGACCAACGCCGTGCGCGGTTCTACGGGAGACCAGGTGCTGTACGAGGTCCGCACGATGGAGCAGTTGGCCGCCAGCATGCTTGGGCGGCAGCGTTTCCTGGTATTCCTGTTCGGGCTCTTCGCCGGCGCGGCCTTGCTGCTGGCGTGCATCGGCATCTACGGGGTGATGGCTTACCTCACGGGCCGCCGCATTCCGGAGTTCGGTGTTCGCATCGCAATGGGAGCCACGGCGGGCGACCTGATGCGGCTTGTTCTCAGGCAGGGCCTGGCGATGATCCTTGGCGGGGTCCTGCTCGGTCTTGGCGCCGCGTGGGGCGCCGTCCGGCTCCTGCAGCATCTGGTGGACGGTGTGCAGAGGGCTGAGCCAGCCACCCTGGCGGCGATGACTGCGCTCCTCGTCGCGGCCGCTGTGCTGGCCACCTATCTACCTGCCCGGAGGGCCAGCCGCACCGATCCCGTCGGCGCCCTGCGCCAGGATTGATCCGGAAGCTATCCCGATTAAGCCAAGGCTCGCAGCAGCCGCTCGATGTCTTCCTGATCGTTATAGACGGAAGGCGAAACGCGCATACGGTGGTCTGTTATGGCCACGTCCACCTTGGCTTGCTTCAGCTTTTTCGCGATGAGTTCAGGGTTCTCCAGCTGGAAGGCGATGAGCGGGCCCGTCGAGCCGCGCGGTGTGATGAGCTGGTGGCCCAGCTTGGGCACCTCCTGCCGGAGATGAGCGATCAGCGACTGGCTGTGTTTGTGGATGTTCTCCACCCCGAGCGTCTGGATGTACTTCAGCGAATAGGCCAGTGTTTCTGAAACGGCGCTGGCGAGGGTGCCCTGTTCAAAGTAGCCAGCCGCTGAATTATCCTGCTGCCAGGTCACCGGTGCGGGATCCGGGCTGTCGTAGGGAAACATGTGGTTTGAGAAGCCGCGCAGTTGGCGGTAGCTGTAAACCGTTCGCTTCAACCGTTCGCCCAGGACGTCCTTGCGGGCATAGAGGAACCCGAGCCCGAAGTCCCCCATCAGCCACTTGTAGCTGGCCGTGGCGCAGAAGTCGACCCCGGATGCTTTGACATCCAGGGGCATGGCGCCGGCCGCTTGCACGATGTCGGCGTAGACCAGGGCTCCGTTGGCGTGGGCGATGTCACAGATCCGTTTCAGATCGTGCTGGAAGCCGTTGATGTAGGAGACCAGCGAGACAGCGACGAGTCGTGTCTGCTTGTTGATGGCCTGTTCGAGTTCCCTCATCTCGATGCGCCAATTTCTCGGCTTCACGATGCGCACGTCCATGCCCTGCTTCCGGAGTGCATCGTAGAGGTAGAGCGAGCCTTCAAAATGCAGGCCGTCCGTCACGATATTAGCCCCACTGGAGGGCAATCCCAGGGACTGCACCACCAGGTTCTCCGCCGCCGTGGTGCTCTGGACAAAGGCAATCTCTTCCGGTGAGGCGTTGACCAGTTGGGCGAATAGCTGCTTCGCCTCGACCTGGGAGCCACCGTGGGCATTGGGGTTCGTGCCTGAGCGCAGGCCGTCGCGATCCCAGATGCCGCGCTGCTTGTACTCCTGATACAGGTCGGCCGCCGCGCGGGCGCCATTGCTCAACGGGTGCCAGCGTCCGGCGTTCAGGCAGGTCTGGAACTCCTGTACACGGAAATTGGCTTTGTCGGGCAGCGAGGGAATGGTGGCGGCGGAGCCGAGCGCAACCGCTCCCGAACTCTGGAAGAAACCGCGGCGCGAAAGCATGGGCAGGACCTCCGGTCATCAGCAATGAGTGTTGGAATCCAAACAGGGTGGCGGAACGGGGCCTGGCTCCACGCGGAGAGCCTTGGACTCCAGCATAGCTCTGCCCGGCCGCTCCTTACCGGTTGTTGGCCGGACGCACATTGAGAATCACGCGCCGGTAGGAGGTCAGCCTGGGCGAGCCTTCATCCGTCACGGCCAGGATGATATGAGCGACGCCGGCGCCCGCGCACCTCGCCCTGCCCGCGAACCACTGCGGCCGGCAGGCTGCCGTTGGCGTGACGACGGCCTTGGCGGTATCCGCTCCGGTGATCGCCACAGCGGCCAGGCTGGTTCCGGTCCCGCCCGCTTCCCCATAGTGGAACCAGGCGAAATGCAGCTTCTGCCCGTCGGGGTCCGTACTGCCCGCGGCATCGAGTTCCAGTGGTTGGCCCACCACGGTATCCAGCACCACTGGCGCCGTACCTGACTGTCCGTTCACTGTGAGCCGCGGGTTGTGGTTGGCATGCGCGAAGTCGGCCGAGGTCCAATCCATGCGCGCCGCGAAGTCGTTCTGGTAGGCGTCACGCCAGCGCCAGATGGTCGCGTGGTCCGAGATGTACTCCTTGCCGTCCACGCCCTTCACAGTGTCCTGCGAAGTCACGCGGGAGAACATGTCGCCGCCCTGTGTCCAGATGGCGTGTTTCTCACCATAGGGTTGCCTGTATACATAGCGCCCGCCCCAGCCGCCCCAATCGGGCCGGCGGTAGGCGTTGAGCCCGTTGTTGATGAGTCCCAGGAAGGACGGAGTATCGCCTTCCATGATGAACATGAACTTCGGATAGAGCTTACCCAGCGGGCCCTTGCTGCGGATGTTGGCATCCAGCCATTCGTTGGTGACGAGGGCTCCGTCGGCGCCGGCGCAGTTGCGGTAGTACACATCGCCGCTGATGCCGGTCCAGGTGGCGTAGTAGTACTCGCCGCTGGTAGGCGTGGATGGCATGACGACGTAGGCCAGGGCGGGGAATTCGCGCCGGATCCATGGGCCCGCGTCGTCCTGGTCGGAGATCGAGTAGACTCGCAGCTTCTCGACAAACTTCTGAACAGCGGCCGGTTCGCGGGTCGACCGCACCTGAATCAGTGCCTGCGCCAGCGTATTCGCTCCACCCCACACGCTGATCCACAGCGGTCGCGGATCGTCGCGGTCGGCCGCACGGATGATCGCCTGTGCGCCCTCTGACGTTTTGCCGGCGCCGGTTGCTGCCATGCCATAAGCGGTTTGGCCAGAGGAGACGAGCTTGTCGAGCTCCTCCGCGGCCGGCCATCCGCCAGCGTGCTTCTGCAGGTTGGACCGCACCGTGCCATAGGCCTGCACCAGCGTGTGCATGGTTTCCGGATGCACCACCTGCTTCTGCCAGGTGGAGGTGGTTGCGACAATGCCCTCCACATCGAGCTCATTGGAATAGAGCAGGAACCGGATCAGCGACATCTGATCGTCCGGCTCGTTGCCAATGTCACTCAGAACAATGACGCGCGGATGTCCGCTGAAGTTGTCCACCAGCGGCGCGGCCGGCGGCTGGGCAGGCAGAGCTTGGATCCCTGCCAGAGCGAGAACGGCGGCCAAAGTCCAAAACCGGGCCCGCGGCGACCGTTGGCGGCGCTGCTGTGTCCGCTCTCCCTGAATTCTGCACGCATCCTGATCCAGCCGCATTGAGTTTCCGCTCCCGTGGTTCCAGCGCTCACACGGGCTTACTCTATGACATCCACGGGAGCAATTCCACAGCCAGGTGCAGAAACCCTCTTCCCGCGCTTCACTGGTCCTGCAGGCGCCTAGTGCACCTTCGTCAACTGTGGAAGCCGCGACGCCTCCCAGCCTCCGCCCAGCGCCTTCACCAGCAGGATGTGTGCTTCAATCCGCCGCCTGAAAATGTCGATCTCGTTGCGCTGGTTCTGCAATGCGGCCGTCTGTGAAGTGATCACCTGCAGGTAGGTATCGACGCCTCCTTCGTAGCGGACTTTGAATATATCCAGGGACTTCAGGGCGGATTCCGTGGCGGCGGTCTGCTGCCGCGCCTCCTTCTCCAATTCGCGCAGGGCGGCGAGGTTGTCCTCCACTTGTTGAAACGCCGTCAGCGCCGACTGGCGGTAGTTCGCCACGGTCGCCTCGTAGCCGGCCTTGGCCGACTCTGAGTTTGCCCGGCGCAAGCCATGATCGAACAACGTCTGGGACACCGCCGGTCCCACGGCCCACATCCGGCTTGGCCAGCTGAACCAGTTCACTGCGGATGTGCCTGCGAAACCGGCTATGGCGGAGAGGCTGATCGTCGGGAAGTAAGCTGTGCGCGCAATGCCGATCTGCTCATTTGCCGCGGCCATGCGGCGCTCAGCGGCTGCAATATCCGGCCTGCGTTCCAGAAGCTGCGCAGGAAGAATCCCCGGGATGCCGGGCAGGCTGGGCTGCTGTATGGTGAGCGGCATAGGGGTGAGACTGAGGGCGGCTGGAGGTTTCCCCACCAGGATTGCGATGGCGTGTTCATAGCGAGCGCGATCCACCGCCACATCGATCTCGGCCACCTTGGCCGTCTGGAGTTGAGTCTGCGCCTGAGTCACGTCAGAGAGCGGAGAGGCCCCGCCGTCATAGCGGTCCTGCGTCAGTTGCAACGCCTCCTGGTACGCCTGGACGGTATCCGACAACAGTCGCTTTTGCGCGTCCGCGCTGCGAAGCTCAAAGTAGTCGACGGCGAGCTCGGCGTGCAGGCTCAGGCGGGCGGTTTCCAAATCCGCGGCGCTTGCCTGCGCCAGTTCAGCGGCGCTGGTGATTTGCCTCCGGATCCGGCCCCAGAGATCGATTTCATAGTTCAGGTCGAAGGGCAGTGAGAACGCACCCACGCCATTGTTGGCCTGCGATCTATTGAAATACGGTTGATTCGCTGACAGGCGCTCGGCTCCTGTGGATGCGCCGACAGAGACGGTTGGAGCCATTTCCGACCTGCGCGCACGGATGGCGGCTCGGGCGCCCTGGAAGGTTGCCTCGGCCTCTTTCAATGTCTGATTCGCGCCGTCAACCTGCTCCTCCAGTTCATTGAGTTGGGCGTCATTGAACAACTCCCACCATTTGCCCCGCAGCAGCCCGTCTCCGGGTTGCGCCGTTTTCCAGCCGTCCATCTCTTTGAACGAGTCCGCGCCAGCCTCCTTGAACTGGGGTGTGGCGGGCACGTCCGGTTTTACATATCGCGGACCGACCATGCAACCCGTCAGCAGCGACAGCGCCGTGAATAACAGTGCGAATGGTGCGCGTCTCATTTCCGGGCCGCCTTTGCGATCTGCACAGGAGTGCCCGTGACGAGTGAATCGGAGGGTGACAGGATGACTTCATCGTCCGGGCGCAAACCCGAGTTGACCTCCACCCTGGCTCCGAAGTCCCGGCCGATGGAGATGGGAACCAGTTCGGCCTGGGCTCCTCGAACGACCGCGACCCGCAGCCCTTCAGCTCGGAACAGCAGCGCGCTCGACGGAATCTCCCAAGCCTTGGTCGAACCTGGCACACGCAGGTGTACAAACGCATAGGAGCCCGGCAGCAGTTCGCCCGCGGAGTTGTCGATGTCCACTTCGACGTTCAACGTGCGCGAAGCCGGATCGATCGAGTTTGAGTTCCTCACCAGCACACCCTGAAAGGTCTTGTTCGGAAACTGGTCGGAAGTCAGCTTGACCGGCGCGCCATTTCGAACGGAGCCGGCCGAGACTTCCGGCACGGCCACAAAGACGCGCAGTTTCCTGGTGGTTGCCAGGTGGAACAGTTCGCGCGGTGAGGATCCGGCATCAATCAGCGCGCCGACATCGGTCTGCCGCGCCGTGATGACACCCTCGAACGGAGCGTAGACCTTCTCGTACCCCTGCAACTCCTCCAGGCGCCTCACATTCGCCATGCTCGCGTCGACGGCGGCTTGTTTGGCCGAGAAATCGCTCACCGCCTGGTCCGTCTCCTGTTTCGACACCGCGTGCCGGGCGAGCAGTCCGTTCCAGCGGTCCGCAGTGGTGCGTGCCAGTTCGAGGTTGGCTTGCAGGCTTTTCAGATCGGCGCGAGCCTGGGCGAGTTGCTGATCCACCTCGGGTGTTTCGATCTCCGCCAACAGGTCACCTTTGCCCACGTGCGATCCGATGTCGAAGTACCAGCGCTTCAGGTAGCCATGGGTACGGGCGTAGATGGGCGTTTCCGCGTAGGCCTGGATGTTGGCCGGCAACACCAGATCCTCCTGGTCACCGGCAAGCATGGGGTGGACCACCGATACGCGCAGGGCCGCGCCATCCTGCGCTGAGCGCGCCAGGGTCTCCACCGCCGCGCTGCGTGCGCGCACGCCTGTGACGACAAGGCCTGCGAGTCCGGCCAGGACAACCAGCGAGATGACGCCTAGCGTGTGCAGAGCCGTTTTTGTGGGTCGCGCGCCGGTGGTAGGGGCGCTGTCAGTTGGAGGTGTTTCCACTTCTGAAGTCATTTGAGTTCTCCTCATTTAAGCCTCCGCGGGCTTCCGATCGATTTCCGCGGCGTTGTTTTGATCCGGGGTGTTTTCGCCGCCGTGCAGCCAGGCAAAGACCGCGGGTACGAAGGCCAGAGTGGCCAGGGTGGCCAGCAGCAAACCGCCGATGACTGCGCGGCCAAGCGGGGCGTTCTGCTCACCGCCGTCACCGGCGCCCAGGGCCATCGGCACCATGCCGATGATCATGGCGGCGGCCGTCATCAGCACAGGCCGGAAGCGTGCTGACCCGGCTTCGATCGCGGCCCGGACCGAATTCCCATGAATGGCAAGCTGATCCTTCGCGAACGACACGACCAGGATGCTGTTGGCGGTGGCCACACCCATGCACATAATGGCCCCCATCAGAGCCGGCACGCTGAGGGTTGTGTGCGTGAAGAACAGGAAGAGCACAATGCCGGCCAGGGCCGCGGGCAGTGCGGTGATGATGATGAACGGGTCGAGCCAGGACTGAAAGTTCACCACGATCAGCAGGTAGACCAGTACGATGGCGAATCCAAGACCGGCCAGCAAGCCGATGTAGGAAGCGCGCATCGTCTGCAATTGGCCCCGGACATGGATGAAGCTGCCGCGAGGCAGCAGCGGCGCGTTCTGCTGCACAATGCGCTGCACGTCGCGGCCGGTGGCGCCCAGATCGCGGTCCTGCACTGCGCCGTAGATATCCAGCACCCGGCGGATGTTGTAGTGCGAGACCACGGCCTTCTCTTTGTTGCGCGTGATCGAGGCGACATCGGCCAGGATCTCGGGTCGTGTCATCCCCGCGGCGGTGATCGGAATGCCCTTCAACGCCTGCAGTGACTGCATCTGATATTGCGGTGTCTGGGCCACCATGCTGTAGTTCACGCCGTTCTGGTAGTTGAGGAAGAACATCGGCTGCGTCTGGAAGCTGCCGCTCAGCGTATTGAGGAGGCTCACTGCGACGTCGCGCTGGGTATAGCCGCCCTGCAACGCCTTCGTGCGATCCACCGTCACGTCGAACACCGGGTAATCCTCCGGCTGCTGGATACGGAGATCCGTCAAGCCTGGTACCTGGTGCAGTTGCTGCAGGATTCGATTGGCCACCTTGCGATTGCCTGGACCATCAGCGCCTTCGATCTGAATGTCGATGGGCGCGGGTAGCCCGAAGTTCAGGATTTGTGTGACGATGTCCGCCGGCAGGAAGGAAAACGTGGCGCCGGGAAACTCGTCCCTCAGCTGGGTACGCAGCTGCCGCACGTAATCTGCCGTGGGATGGTGGTTCTCCTTCAGCGAGACCATCACATCGGCATCGCCCGCCCCGATGGTGCCCGACACCATCCGTTGCAGGTTGAGCTGACTGTAAGGCAAACCGATGTTGTCGAGGATGGTGCCCAACTCATCGGCCGGAATGACGCCGCGGATCCGATTTTCCACCAGGTCGCACAGGCGCGCCGTCTCCTCAATGCGCAGCCCGCTCTGTGCTCGCACATGCAGAATGAACTGGCCGCTGTCCGTATTGGGGAAGAAGTCCTGCCCCAGGAAGGGAATCAGCGCGAAGGCCGCCAGACACGCGGCCAGGAACGTTGGGACGAACCATTTCCGAGCCGCCACGAGTTGCGCCAGGATCGCCCCATGGAAGCTCCGCAGCCGCTCGAAGGCGCGCTCGAAGGCCCGCTGGAACTGTACCAGTGGATTGCGGGAGGCGGCGCCGTGCTGTTTCCGCTTCAGCAGATACATCGCCAGGGTCGGTACCAGGGTTCTCGAAAGGAGATAGGAAGCCAGCATCGCAAAGACGACGGCCTCAGCCAGGGGGACGAACAGATAGCGCGCCACGCCACCCAGGAAGAACATGGGTAGGAACACGATGCAGATGCACAGCGTCGCGACCAGCGCGGGCAAGGCGATTTGTCCCGCGCCTTCCCGTATTGCGGTGTTCAGGTCGTGACCGTCTTCGAGAAAATGCTCGATATTCTCGATCGTGACGGTGGCATCGTCCACCAGGATCCCGACCGCCAGGGCTAGCCCGCCCAGCGTCATGATGTTGATCGTTTCGCCAAGTAAACCCAACGCTATGACAGAGGTCAGGATCGACAGCGGAATCGAAATCGCAATGATCAATGTGCTGCGCCAACTGCCCAGGAAGAGCAGAATCATCAGGCCCGTCAGCGCTGCCGCAATGACAGCTTCCCGGATCACGCCCGTGACGGCGCCGTGCACGAAGATCGATTGGTCGTTGAGCAGTTGCGTCCGGAACTGAGGGGGTAGGGTGGTCGCCACCTGCGGCAGCATCTTCCTCACACCAGATACAACATCGAGGGTCGACGACTTGCCCGATTTCACGATGGTGACCAGCACGCCGCGCTTTCCGTCCTGGCGGACGACATTCGATTGCGGCGCGAAACCATCCGCCACGTTGGCGACATCCCTCAGATAGACAGTCGAGCCGCCCACCTGCCTGATCGGGATGGTTTCCAGTTCATGGACCTTGCGCGGACTCGTATTCAGGCGGACGTCATACTCCGTCGGGCCGATTTTCGCGGTGCCGGAGGGCAGCACCAGGTTCTGCAGGCTGACGGCGGAGAGCAGGTCCTGCGGCGACAGGCCCTTCGACTGCAGCAGCCCGGCATTCATGTTGATCATCACCTGGCGCTGCTTGCCGCCGAAGGGGTAGGGGACCACCGCGCCCGGAATTGTCACCAGTTGGGTGCGCAGCAGGTTCATGCTCAGGTCGTTGAGCTGATCCTCGGAAAGACCCTCCCCGGAGACGCCCAATTGGAGGATGGGGACACTCGATGCATTGAGGTCGAGGATCATCGGCGGCTGGGTGCCGGGCGGCAACTGGCGCAGCAGGAACTGGGACGCAGACGATACCTGTGAGTTTGCAGTGTCCAGGCTGGCATGGGGCTGCAAGAACAGCTTGACCACCACGATGCCGTTGTAGGTGGTCGATTCCAGGTGTTCTACGTTGTCGACCAGCGCGGTCAGCGCCTTCTCATAGGGAGAGGTCAGGCGTCCTTCCAGTTCTTCGGGATTCAGTCCCGTATAGGTCCAGGCCACCGAGATGACGGGTATATCGATACTCGGGAAGATGTCCGTCGGTGTACGAAGCAGCACCACCGGAGCAATGATCAGAATCAGCAAAGCGAGCACGATAAAGGTGTACGGGCGATTCAGAGCAACATTGATGATCCACACGGGTTCAGTCTTTCCTTCCTGCGAAACTGGCGGATTTCCGGCCTGCGGGCGGGCCGCGCGGAAACCAGCCTCACTTCAGTTCCCTTTTGAGCGCGGAGAGAATGGACTTCATGTATGCGCGGCGGGCCAGCATGCGCGCTCCTTCGGCGGCCATGCGGCGCAGGACATTCTCACCCTCTGCATCCACCGAGATGACGTCTTCCAGGTCCACCACACAGACGCGCCCCGCGCGCGTCGGGCGAGCCTGTTCCCAGCGCCTTCTCAGATCGGCGGCCCACACGCCGCAGAGCCGCCCCTGAAGTGTCCACTTCTGTTGAAGCCGCGCATCCAAGACGATTGTTCGTAGCATCGGGCACTCACTCTGCCCATGCTTAATGCACAGCCGGGGCCAAAGCGGGGCTCTTGCGGGGTGCTGCTAAATAGTGGGGAAGATGGAGGTTTGCCGCATGGGGCAGGCGCCGTGACACGAAATGACAGTGTCACGGGCTGTCATGACACTGTCAGAAATGGTTGATGACAGTTCTCGGCGTGATATCCAGGCGCCGCATATAGGCAATCAGCGTGGTGCGCTTCATCCCGAGACGAGCGGCTGCTCCGTTGGCTCCGCCCACCTGTCCGCGGGCCTCTTTGAGAGCCTGCACTATCTGGTCGCGGTCCGGAGCCGTGGTGCCGTCGCGGGGAGATGGGGATGAGGCGGCCGCGCCGCCTGGTTTGCGCGGCTTGCGCGTTCGCCCGCCGTCGTCGAGGTCCGTCAGCGGAACTCGCAGCACCCCGCCGTTCGACAGGATGACTGCGCGCTCGATCACGTTCTGCAGTTCACGCACATTGCCCGGCCACTGATAACGAACCAGGGCCGCCATCGTTTCGGCGGGAATCGTCCGGATCGGCTTGTTCATTCGACGGCTGAACAACTCGGCAAAATGGCGGACCAGCAGCGGCACGTCCTCCGGCCGCTCCCTCAGCGCAGGCACGCGGATCGGAATCACGTTCAATCGGTAATAGAGATCAGGTCGGAATCGCTGCTCTCCCACCATAATGGCCAGGTCGCGATTCGTGGCCGCTATCAACCGCACGTCCGTGCGCAGCGTGCGCGAACTGCCCAGGCGCTCGAATTCCCGTTCCTGAAGAACCCGCAGCAGCTTCGGTTGCAGCTCGAGCGGGATCTCGCCCACCTCATCCAGGAAGATCGTGCCGCGGTTCGCGAGTTCGAAGCGTCCGATCCTTTGCGCAATCGCCCCGGTAAACGCACCCTTCTCGTGACCGAAGAGTTCGCTCTCCAGCAAGCCCGTCGGAATCGAGGCGCAGTTCAGCTTCGCGAACGCATTGGGGCGACGGGCGCTCAGGTTGTGGATGGCGCGGGCGATCAGTTCCTTGCCCGTGCCGGTCTCTCCCTGGATGAGCACGGTGGAGTCCGTCGGGGCGATGGCCTCTATCTGCCGCAGGACGCTGCGCAGCGCTTCGCTCTTGCCGACGATCTCTTCGAACATGGCGGTCTCGTCGATTTCCCGCCGTAAGGCCACGTTCTCTTCGTAGAGCTGGTCCCGCAGTTCCTTGATCTCTTCCAGTGCCTTTTCCAGGGCAGCTCTCGAGCGGCACTGTTCGGTCACGTCCATGTGGGTTCCGACAAACTCGACAACTTCTCCAGCGGCATTGACCACTGGATGGCCGGTCGCCTGAACTTGCCGGATCGACCCGTCATCGAGAACAATCCGGTACCCGCATTCGAAGTCGCTGCGGCTTTCGAGTGAACGGTGCACTGTGTGCCGCATCAAGTCCTGATCCTCTGGGTGGAGGCGGTTGAGAATGTCTTCCAGGCGGGATCCGCTCCCATTAGGATCGAGGCCGAAGATCCGGATACTCTCCTGGCTGAGAAAGACCTCGCCGGTTGCCACATTCCGTGCCCAACTGCCGGTGTGGCTCAGCCGCTGTCCTTCGGCCAGGTAAGCCTCACTGCGCCGCAGGGCGGCTTCCGCGCGTTTGCGTTCGCTGATATCGCGGTAGATGGCGTAGATGGCTGCCACCTCATCGCCCACCGACACTGGCGCGGCGATCAGCGAAACGTCCAGCAGGGTGCCGTCTTTCCGCTGACGCACCAGTTCCGCGTGTACTCGTTCGCCACGCTTCAGCGACGCGCGCATGGCTTCGGACTCAGCCCACCGGTCTGCCGGTACGATCAGCTCCATGATGCTTCGCCCAATCGCTTCTTCCGGTGCGAATCCGAAGAGCGTAGAGAACTCTTTGTTCACGCGCAGGATCCGATTCTCGATATCGCGCAGCACGATGGCTTCCGGCGCCAGTTCGAACAGCCGCTCGAGATGCGCCTTTTGCTTGCGCAGCTCCGTCTCGGACTGGCGCTGTTCCTCGTCCCGCAGCGCATTGTCCACGGCCAGCGCCACATGATCGGCAACCAGGGACAGGTAACGAACCTCGTCTTCGGAGTATCCGTTCTCCTCCTCAACCGCAAACAGAAGCGCGCCCAGCCTGCGGTGGGCGGTGGCCAGCGGAAGCAGGCAGGCGGACTGGACCCCATAGGTCCGATAGACCTCCATCATTCGGGGGAAGCGTGTCTCCCGATCCCGGGATGGAATCACCACTGGTTCGCCGCACCGGTAGACGTGCCGGGTAATAGTTTCCTCAGCCGGGAAGTCAGGAGGGAGGGCGAAGCCAGGTCCCCGCAGCGTCTCGAGCACCGGATTGTGGACCCGGTTACTCAGCTCGTCGTAAAGGTACAGCCCGAAAATGCTGAAATTGACGGCCGTTCTGAGTTCGTCCGCAAGAACGCGGAATAACTCCTTTGGGTCGCGATAGAAGTGGATGGCTCGCGACACTCTGGCAAGAGCCTCCAGCCGCTGCTGGAATGCCTGCTCAGGTCTTTGTCCAGGTTCCATTCTCGTGAGCCCTGCTTTCTCCCTCCCGCCGTCTTACTCGACGGGACGACGCCCTGGGGTAGAAATCATCCCGCAATTTCTTCCGCGACCGCCGATTGCGCGGACTGCGTTCCTTCCCTGGGGTAAGCCAGCACGGCGCCGGCCACAGCCATGGCCGCGCCGCCCAGGAAGATGGCCGCGTAGCCCGCGTGTGTCGCAACGATGCCCATGATTGGGCCGGTGACGGCGTACGAGACGTCCTGGAACGCAGCGAATGCACCCAGTGCCGCGCCGCGGCTTTCCTCCTTCGCCATGCGGACCACCTCCGTCCCCAGCGCCGGGAACATCAGCGAGCAGCCAAGCCCCGTCACCGCTGCGCCCGTAAGTGCCATCAGGGGTCCCTGCGCCTGCCATAGCAACAACTGCCCGACGGTTTCCACCGCCAGCGACACCCACGCCACGCGGTAGCCGCCCAAGCGGTCCGGCAGATGCCCGAACAACAGACGCACCAGGACAAAGGCGCCGCCAAATGCGCTCAATGCCAGCCCGGCGCCCCACCAGTTCCGCGAAATGAAGTAGAGCGAAATGAAGGCTCCAATGGATCCAAAACCAGCGCCCTGCAGCGCCAGAATGCCGCCGGGACGCAGGACGCTCACCACCACCTGCCGGAAGGGCACGGGTTGCCGCACCGCTCGGGTGGGAGCACGTTCGACATTGCGGATCACCGCCATCGCCAGCAGCGGCAGCAGGGTGACCGTGCAGGCCACCGCGCCAAATCCGAAGCGCGAATGAACAGCTAGGCCGATAGGGGAGCCGAGGGCCAGCGCTCCGTAAACCGCCATGCCGGTCCAAGACATTACGCGTCCTGCTCGCGACTGTCCCGCCAGGCCAATGCCCCATGTCAGGGTGCCAGTGATCATCAGGCTCTCGCCGGCGCCCAGAATGAGCCGGCCCGCGATGAGTACGAGCAGTTTCGTCCAGTTGGAGCCCGGCACGATGACCGCGGCCAGGTAGCATACGCCAGCTAAGCTGGAGATCGCCAACCCGCGCATGACTGCGCCACGCGCACCGTGTAGATCCGATCGCGTCCCGGCGTACTTGCGCGTCAGTACCGTCGCGGCGAACTGAATCCCCACCACCGTGCCGACGGCGAAATCGCCAAACCCCAGCGTGTCGTGCACGTACAAGGACAGCACAGGCAGCGGTATGCCGACAGTGAGGTAACACAGGAAAGCCGATAATGCGAGCCTCGCAAGGAAGGGTGGCAGGACGGCGGATGTGCTTGAATTGACAGGCTCGGCCTTGGTATCAGCGCCGATCAATGGCCCGCTCACCGGGCGCGCTGCCCCTGATTCCTCGATAAACGAATACATCCCATGCTTGGTTAGATGCATCGACCCGCCCGAACGTTGTTCCGAAGGTGGCTGAACTGCCCAGCACGCGCAATTCACCGTCCGGATGGCTCACAGGGGCCATTCGTTTACACACTGTGATCGGACCTGAGGCATACGCGACTCGTGTCCACCTGGATTCCAATTGCATTTCTCTCGATACGTGGCGACTTTGCCAGTCCCGTTGCTCAATCGGACTTATTTCTTGACTTTACCAAAGCGTAAAGTATACTTCGTCTGTTCTCTGCCAATGCCTGACGATCATAAAGAAGAGACGCGTCTCCGCGCGGTTGTCGACACTGCCGTCGATGGGGTGATTCTCATCGGCGCCCGCGGCGACGTCCTCATGTTCAACCCCGCCTGCGAGCGATTGTTTGGATACAGCAGGGATGAGGTGATTGGGCAGAACGTGAAGGTGTTAATGCCCTCACCGTTTCACGAGGAGCACGACGCCTACCTGGAGAACTACAACCGTACCGGCGAGCGCAAGATCATCGGTATCGGACGCAAAGTCGTGGGGCGCCGTAAGGATGGCTCCACCTTTCCGATGGACCTTTCCGTGGGTGAAGCAATCCAGGAAGGGGCTTCGATTTTCGTTGGAATCATTCACGACCTGACTGAGCGGGAGCGCAATGAACGTAAGGTGGCTGAGGCTGCGGCGCGCCTGCGGGCAGTGGTCGACACTGCCGTGGATGGTGTAATCCTCATCGGGTCCAGGGGCGACATCCAGATGTTCAACCCCGCGTGCGAGCGTCTGTTCGGCTACAGCCGCGAGGAGGTCATCGGCCAGAACGTTAAGATCCTGATGCCGGCACCATTCCACGACGAGCACGATCACTACCTCGAAAACTATCACCGCACTCGCGATCCTAAGATCATCGGCATCGGCCGCGAGGTGGTGGGCCGCCGCAAGGACGGTACCACCTTCCCCATGGACCTTTCCGTTGGCGAGGCGGAGCAGCACGGGGAACCCATCTTCGTCGGGATCATTCACGACCTCACAGACCGCAAGCGCACTGAGGAACAACTGGTGCAGGCTCAGAAGATGGAGACCGTCGGCCAGCTATCCGGCGGCATCGCGCACGATTTCAACAACCTGCTCACTGTGATGATCGGCAATGCGGAACTGCTGGCCGAGAAGCTCCGTGCCCGGCCTGATTTGCGCCAGTTCTGTGAGACCGTCATCAATGCCGGGGAGCGCGGTGCCGAACTGACGCGCCGCCTGCTTGCCTTCAGCCGCCGCCAGGCGCTGCAGCCCGTCACCATCGAGTGCGGGAAACTCGTCGAGGGGATGCGCGTCATCCTGCGCCGTACCCTCCGCGAAGACATCGAGATCGAGACCACCATCGACCGCCAATTGGCGCAGGCTTTCGCCGACCCGGCTCAACTGGAATCCGCGATCCTGAATCTGGCGCTCAACGCGCAGGATGCCATGCCGGACGGAGGCACCCTCACCATTTCAGCCACGAATGCCACCCTCGACCCGCGCTACCAGGATGAGCATCCTGAGGTGTTGCCAGGCGGTTACGTGCTGATTCAGGTCACCGACGATGGCACCGGCATGCCGCGCGAGGTCCGCGAGCGGGTCTTCGAGCCGTTCTTCACCACCAAGGAGGTTGGGAAGGGCAGCGGATTGGGGCTCAGCATGGTCTACGGCTTCATCAAGCAGTCCAACGGCCATGTGGCCATCTATAGCGAACCGTCGTTGGGAACGAACGTCAAGCTCTACCTGCCCATCGCAAAGCTCCAATCCCCCGCCGTGGCGCCCGAAGAAACGGAACAGGAAACCCCGCGCGGCTCCGGTACCGTCCTGGTGGTGGAAGACGACCCGTTCGTTCGTGGCTATGCCGTCGGCAGCCTCGAGAGCCTTGGCTTCCGGGTCGTGGTTGCTTCTGATGGCCGCGAGGCCTTGGTCAAGCTCGCCAGCCACGGCGCGGAGATCGACATCCTCTTTTCCGATGTGGTGATGCCCGGCGGCATTAGCGGCTGGGAACTGGCTGAGCGGGCGCAGGAATTGAAACCGGGCCTCCGCATCCTGCTCACGTCGGGCTATCCGTTGGAAACAATGAACAGCCGGGTACCGCACATGACCCGCTGGTCGATCCTCAATAAGCCCTATCGCAAGACCGACTTGGGCCGCCGGTTGAGCCAGATTCTGGAATCCAGCTAGCGCAACTGGGCCATAAAATATCAATCGCACTAGATTCACCGAGAGAGCATTTCCTGATAATGCATGACTCTCCGCCGACTATGGGGCAATCTGTGCGCCATTTTCAGCGGACCACTCTTGAGGCTGGGATCGCGTGCGGGATTCAGGCAAACGCATCCAACGCGATTGCGGCCAGGGCAGCCACAAATATCACCTGAAGTGCCGTGCGCAGCCACAAAGCTGTTGCCGCTTGGCCGCCAATGCTCAAGTGCTCCCGAGCCGCCCGGATGTTGGCCGGGAACATCGCCAGCAGGAGAACGGCCAGGCAGGCGGCCGACAAACGCGCGGTCGTTGGGAGCAGGAGTCCGACAGCCCCCAGAATCTCCAGGTAGCCCGTCAAGGTCACGATCACGTCCGGTCTCGGGAACGCCGGGGGGACCATGCGGATGAGGTCCGGCCTCCGCCTGCCCCAATGCGCCGAAGCCGTCAACAGGAACATTGCTGCCAGTCCTCCCCGCAGGCAAAGGCCCCAATTGGCCAATGCGTCCACGCCTAGAGCGCCCAAACCCCTCAGTAGAAGTGTCACGGAGAGTAAAACGATAAAAATGGTCATGTCGCCCTCCAATGTATCCAGTGGAAACATTACTACAAAGCTGGAATGTTGCGTTTCCCGCGATGCTGGTCCAGCGGTTCACCCGGCAGCCAAAGCCGCGGCCGATCAGGCGTTTCGCCATTTGCTCGCTTTAGCGGAGGATCTGAACCGGGCAGGACTGCTCGCCCTCCGTCAGACGGGGTATACAGGATTTCCCGTCATCTTCTACTCCCTACCCTGTATTCCCGCCACCGGCCCCAACCCCAAAACTGGAGATAGACCAGTTGGGCTCGTGTCCTTGCTTCGCGAGGATGCCTGGGCCTCGTGCTGGTCGAAACGAAGCCATGGCCAAAATCGTAATACCCGATTCCGCGCAGGCCGCGTTGAAGGAGCTCAAAAGCGCCGACATCGTCGTGGGCATCCCCAGTTACAACAACGCGCGCACCATCGGCCATGTTGTGCAGGCGGCCCACGCCGGGTTGCTCAAGTATTTCCCACAATATACGGCTGTCATTGTGAATTCCGACGGTGGTTCCAGCGATGGCACCAGGGACGTGGTTCTCTCCGCCTCCATGCAGGATGCCCGCCTGCTGATGCTCTCCACCCCGGTGAAACCTGTGAACCGCCTCTCCTTGCCGTATCACGGCATTCCGGGGAAAGGCTCTGCGTTTCGCCTGATCTTCCAGATTGCCTCCAATCTCGGCGCGAAGGCGTGTGCGGTAGTCGATTCCGACTTGCGCTCCATTACGCCGGAGTGGATCGACTTATTGCTGCGGCCTGTCGTCCATGCCGAGTACGACTTCGTCGCGCCTTACTATCACAGGCACAAGTACGACGGCACCATCACGAACAGCATCGTTTACCCGTTGACCCGCGCCTTGTATGGCCATCGCCTCCGCCAGCCCATTGGCGGCGATTTCGGGGTTTCGCTCCGGCTGCTGCGCCGCTATCTCGAGCGCGACGACTGGGAGACGGATGTCGCCCGCTACGGCATTGATATCTGGATGACCACCGTGGCCGTGGCCGAGGGCTTCCGCGTCTGCCAGAGCTTCCTCGGCGCGAAGCTACACGATGCCAAGGACCCCGGCTCCGATCTCAGCGCCATGCTCCAGCAGGTGGTCGGTAGTGTCTTTACCTTGATGCAGGAGTACGAGCCCGCCTGGAGCCGCATTTCCGGCAGCCAGGACATCGACCTGTTCGGCTTCCGCTATGACGTCGGCCTGGATCCCATCGAGGTCAACCTCGACCGGATGCTGGTCAGCTTCCGCCGCGGCTGCGAGGAGCTGAAGGAAGTCTGGCAATTGGCGCTGTCCCCCGAAACCCTTGAGCAGATAGACGCGCTGGCCATGGCGACTGCGACCCCGGCTGCCTTCCATATCGAGGATGAGTTGTGGGTTCGCCTGATCTTCGAGTTCGCCTGCGCCCATCATAAGCGCCGCCTGGATCGGGGTACCCTGCTGCGGTCCCTCACCCCGCTGTATCTGGGTCGAGTGGCCTCGTTTGTGATTGAAACACGCGACCTGACCGCGCCCGAGGTGGACCAGCGTGTCGAGAATCTGTGCCTGACCTTTGAAGCTTTGAAGCCGCGGCTGATCGCGCAGTGGTCCGGCGCACCGGGTCCGACGCCGAAATCCGTTCCGGAAACAGTGCTCCCGCAACACGTTGCCGCCGGCCAGAAAGAACTGGAGGTTTAACCCATGATCCGTACTCTACAGGAAGTGCTGGAAAGGGTCATCGCCCGCTTCTACACCCAGATCACCACTTATCTGCCGCCCCTCATTGTGGCCGCGGCCATCCTCGTCCTCGCGTTCCTACTAGCGAAGTTCTGTCAGTGGCTGTTGACTCGCCTGTTCAAAGGCGTCGCGTTCGACCGTTTCCTTCGCGAGACGGGCATCAGTTCGGTGGTCGACGACTCCGGCCATCTCCATGGGGTGTCTATTGCGGCCGAATGCATATTCTGGCTTGTCTTCGCCGGAGGAGTGCTCTCCGCGCTGAGTGTCTTTGACACCAAGCTCACCACTCAATTCGTCGAGACCGCGGTCTTCCTCTTCCCCAAGGTGGTCACCGCCGGGGTGATCGTCCTCGCCGGTATCTGGCTGGGCCGCTACTTCGGCCGGGCCATCCTGGTTTGGGCTCACAACGAGTCACTACCGCACGCGCGCCGGATTGCGGCCGGTGTCCGGGCCCTCGTGGTCTGTATTGCCATCGTGGCAGCCTCAGACACCCTGGGCTTCGCTCCCAACGTGTTCCTGGCCGCTTTCATTATTGTGGTCGGTGGAGCAGCGCTGGCGGCCAGCCTGGCCGTTGGGCTGGGTGGGCGCCAGACGGTGCAGCGCTTCATGGAAGAAGACACGCGCCATGCGGCCGAACCGGAGGAGCCGCTGTGGCGTCATCTCTAACTGCGGTCCGCGAATAGCCCCAGAATGGCCTCGTTCCAGCCGGCCGGTCCGCTCTTTGCGGTCACCTGGCCTGCTGGTACGGCGGCCCGCAGCGTTTCCACGCGGGGTGAGCGAATCAGTACCGGGTGATCGACCATCTTCAGGAACTCCACGTCGTTGAGGCCGTCGCCCAGCCCGATGGTTTCCACGGGGCCGGTTTGAGCCTGGTAGAGCTCCAGCAGGCGGCGTACGGCAGCAGCCTTGTCATTCTCGCCGAGGATATGGTGGAACCGGCCTCCGCGCGTCGTCCGGTAACCTTGCGCGCCGATCGCCTGGATGAGCTGCCGTTCGCGCGACGCATCCCGCAGTATAAAAGGCTCGTCATATTGCCGCTGCTTCGCCAAGGCGGCCCTTTCGACGGGCATCTCACAGATCTCCGCGATCCTCTCGACGCTCCAGTCGGCGAAGCCTTCCACCCGGCAGCCGCTCTCCACACTCGCCGCGCGTAGAGCCGCGACCAGGTCCGGGTATGGTGTCCCGAGAATCATCTCCCGGCCGCCTCCCTGGGTGCCCAATTGACCGGGGGGGATGATGACGGCTCCTCCATTCTCTACGACATAAGGGTGAGGCAGCCCCATCTGTTGCCGCCATTCGTCCGTTTCCGCCGCCGTCTTGCTGGTGCAGAGAATAAGGGGAATGCCCTTTCTTTTCAACAGCTCCAGCGCCTGCTCCGCTTCACTCCAGGCGTAAGTGTCGTGGTCCAGCAGCGTCCCATCCAGGTCGCTGATCACAATCCTCATCTCTTTACAGTAGGAGCCGGAGCCGTCCATTGTCGAATCCCCAGGTGGATTAAGCTTGCGAATCTGCTCCACATTTAGCTATGCTCAGCATGTCCAGAGGATAGGTCCTTTCGATGGATACGGCAAACGGAACTCCAGAGCCCAACCGTGAAGCGCTGCGTCAGCGGCTGCAGGCGGCATTCCCGCGCATCCACCTGGAGTTTAATCTGGAAACGCAGAAGTGGTTTCCAAAGAGCGGTTTGCACGGATCCCGGTTTCTTGGCCACGCGGGATTGAGCGACAGCCAGGCCGTCTGGCTGCTGGAGAACCGCAGCAAGGTGTCGGAAGTGGATGTGCTTCTGGAGCGCTATCCCGAGACCGTCGACGGGCACTCGGCGGATCGTCGTTCAGCTTGAAGCGGCACTACCGTTTCGGCGCCCAACTCTTCAGGAAATCGTTAAACCGTTGTAGGTTGTAACCTTTCCCCTCTTCCAAGACATCCGTCTCCTGGGACCGAAGCAGCTTCCCGTTACAATCCAGAACAATCAAGTGGGGATAGCCCTCGATCTTCGGGTACTGGGCGAGGAACTCCTTGTTCTCGTTCTCGGGGCTGAAGTTCACCTTCAGGAATACGAAACGGCTCTCCCGGAACGCGAGCAACTCGGCATTTGCGGCGAAGAAGCGATCCAGACGATGGCACCAGCTGCACCATTCGCCGCCGACATCCAGCAACACGTGCTTATTCTCCTGGCGGGCCCGCTCCATCGCTCGTTTCAGGTCTGTCGCCGGATTCGCCTTCGGATCATAAGGACCTTCGGCTCCGAACAGACAAGCGGCCAGGAAGATCAGGACTAATCTGCGCTGCATACCCGGCAGTCTATCACCGCCGCTTACGTTGCTTCTTCTGCGTATGGCCCACCTGCTTGGGCCCGGCTTCCGATGTGTCCTTTGTCGTCTCGGAGCTTGCACTGCCGGATGGCGCGGGATTCAGCTTGCTCATTACTCGGTCTTTAATCCAGTGGGCGTCCCACCACTCAATGGGATTCACCTGTACGCCGTCGATTTGCATTGAGAAGTGCAGATGGTCACCGCCCGCGAGACCCGTGGCGCCGCTGCGCCCCAGTTCTCCACCACGCTCCACCATCTGGCCTTTGGTGACCTCGATCTTGCTCAAATGCCCATAAATGGACTGCAGGCCGTACCCGTGGTCCACCACCACGCAATTGCCGTAAATGCCCAACCGGTCGGCCCAAACCACTTTGCCGGAGTTCGAAGCGACCACGGGCGCCTGCTTCACCTTCGACAGATCAAAGCCCAGGTGAACCTGCTCGTCCACCTTCTTCCCGTTGTACTTGTACGTCCGCACGTCGGCGAAGAAAGCCTCGACCTTGGAGTTCGACAACTGCTGGAAGGGCGGGGTCCAGAGCATGCGTTTTTCCGACTGGTTGCGCAGATCGGCGAGTGTTTTGTTGTTCTGTTTACGAAGCTCGCCGTTGATACGCAGGAAGCGGTCCAGCATGCTGCCTGTCCCGCTGGGATCGATCTCGCTGACCGCCTTCTGCAGGAACTCATCGGACAGGTCCAACTCCCTCTTTCTAAACTTCTTCGCGTGCATTTTCACCCGGAACGGCGCGGTCACCTGCTGCCCGCCCGGGTTGCTGGCATACACCAGCGGCCGCGTATCCGCGGGCACATCCCAGGGGAAGCCGAACAGGCAGAACCTGTCGTTTTCGCTCTTGGCACCCGGCATGGGGAAGCTGTGGAACCGGTAGTTCCCCACCATGACACCGGACTCTGTGTAGTAGCCGGAGACCGTGAAGGTTACCAGTTCGGCACCGCCCTGATTGATGATGTGCTCCAGGTCGTCCACGCTGAGCCTGGGCGGTTCCATGCTGATGAAGACGTCGTAGCTTTTCGTGTCACTGGACGATCGCAGGTCGTTGGCGGCCGCCTCCACCACGAGCTTCGCCGGCCCACCCTGGAAGCCCTGCTCCTTCTTCGCGGTCAGGTGCAGTGTCTGTGTCGAGGGAGCCAGGTGCTTCTTCCAGAACATCCAGCGGTCGGCCGGCTGTTCCTGTGTGGCCACGCTGCGCGCCTGGCCCTGTGTGAGGACCATCGTCACAAAACGAACCCCGTGCGGACTCGTCACTTTTACTGCTATCTGGTTGTCTACCCCCAGGCCTTTGGGCGCCGGAGTGAGCTCCAGCGTGGGGGCCGTCGAGAGGAAGAACAACGTCGCTGGCGCGGCCAGCAGCAGAACCACAAGAACAATCAGCAGGACGTATTTCACACTTCCAGCTTACTCATGGCTTGGGGCGCAAGAAATGCGAAGAGATGCGGGGGTGTGCTAGCAGGGCGAAAGATAAGGCGGGAGCGGGCGGTGGAGCCCTTCGCAGACTGGGCGGGAGCTCCACCGGTTGGCGGCCGTCTAGCTGTACAGGCGGTCCCAGCTCCGTTCGTTGTTCCAGTTCTCAGTGGGCTCGAAGTAGCCCGTCCCCGGCGCGAGGTGCTTCTTTACCTCATCCGGATTGGGTTCGACACCCAGCCCAGGCTTGTCCGGCACCACGGCCCAGCCCTTGTCGTAGATAGGCTGTTCGTTGCCGGTGACCAGATTCTTCCACCACGGCACATCCACCGAGTGGTTCTCCAGGGCGATGAAGTTCTCGGTCGCGGCCGCGCAATGGATGTTGGCCATGAAGGAGATGGGCGTGCCCGCGAAGTGCATTGCCATGCCATGACCCAGCTCCATCGCCACGTCGCCGATCTTCTTCGTCTCCAGCAGGCCTCCGGAGGTCGCCAGATCGGGCTGGATCAGATCCACTGCGTGATTCCGGCAGAGTTCGATGAACGGCTCCTTCAGGTAGATGTCCTCACCGGTCAGGATCGGGATATCCACCGCATTGGTGATCTGCTTGAGCAGCTCAGTCTGCGTCCAGGGAACCATGTCTTCCAGCCAGGCCATGTTGTACTTGGTGAGGCCCTTGCCCAGGCGGATGCATGAATTCACACCAAGATGTCCGAAATGATCGGCAGCGAGAGGAATGTCCCACCCGACCATTTCACGGATCTGCCCGACGTAGTCGCACATCAGGCCGATGCCCTTCTCAGTGATCTCCATGCCGGTGAACATGTGTGGCACCAGTGTGGCAGAGCGCTGATTCGTACCCAGCGGAGCCGAGACGCAGCCGGGGATGTTCTCCACCAGATCCACGCCCAGGTCCATTTTGAGGAACGTGAACCCTTCGTCGCGGCGTTTCCTCAGGCGCTCGCCATAGACTTTGGGGTCGTGGGATTCCGTCGTGTCACAGTACAGGCGGATCTTGTCGCGGAACTTGCCGCCCAGCAACTGGTACGCGGGCACGTTGTAGGCCTTGCCCGCCAAGTCCCACAGCGCCATCTCGACGCCGCAGACGCCGCCGGCCTGCCGTGCGTGGAAGCCGAACTGTTTGATCTCGCGGAAGATCTTGTCCACATTGCAGGGATTGCGGCCCAGCAGCCGCGATTTCAGCATCAGGGCGTAGGTGACGCTTGCGCCGTCACGCACCTCGCCATAGCCGGAGATGCCCTGGTTCGTGTCGATCCGGATAATCGGCGCCCGCATGGGCGCGCCAATCACGTGGGCAAAACGGAGGTCCGTGATCTTCAGATCCGACGGCTTGCCAGCGGTTTTGACGTTATTCTGATAGGCCTCGATCGTGTCATTCGCCCAAAACGTGCCCAGGGCGGCCGTTCCGGCGGCGCTCCCCAGGAATCCGCGGCGGCTGAGGCCGCGCCGGTTCTTCCACCATTTTCGAGTCATCTCAATTCCCTCGCGGTTTCATCCGCATCTTCGAACCCTTTGACTCGGCGAATTTGTTGAATTCGTCAACCATCTTCTGCGACCACCCGGCATCCACTTCGCCTGGCGTGTACTTCTGCTCGCGCAGCATCTGGTGGCCCCAGGTGTCGCGCAGTTGGGTCAATTCGCTTTCATCCGCTACCTTCTCGGCCAGCTGCGCGGGGATGAACGTGATGCCATCGGGATCGCTCACCACGATGTCGCCGGGCAGCACCGTCACTTCGCCGATCCGGATGGGTACGTTGATGCCGGTCAACATGGCTTCGGCGATCGCACTGGGATGGAAGTCCCGCGTGTAGACCTGGAATCCCGGAATGTCCAGGATGCCGGTTGGATCGCGGACAGCGCCGTTCACGACGAGACCGGTGCCGGTCTTCGTCATGATGGAGGTGGCCAGGTTGTCGCCGATGATGGTGCCGTCCTTGATTTTGCCGTAGAGGTCGACCACCATTACGTCGTCTTTCACCAGCGTGTCGATTACCCAGGAGTTCTGTCCCCGTCCGACACGCCCTTCCTGCTTGCCGTGATCGTTGATGAAGTTATTCACGTCCGGCCGCAACGGCATGAACTGGGCCGTCACCACGCGCCCCACCAGGCGCTTGCCGGGCGTCACGTTGAGTGTCTTCCAGCCGCCCTCAAACTGCAGATGATAGCCCGCTCCCCGCATGGTGCCCCAGGCTTCTTCCGCGCTCGTCGTCTTCAGCCGCTGGACAACAGCATCCGGCACCTTGGGCCGGCCGTCGGGGAAGCGCTCCCCTTTCCATTCCCGCGTCAGGTCGACGCGTTGTTCCTTGCTGAACATGCCCAACTGCGCGAATAGCGGGCATGCGAGCATAGCCGCAAGCGCTGCGGCAAGCGGTGCGAGTCGTTTCATACTTGCCTGTCTCCTGTTTTCTATATCAGAGAATCAAGGCCGGAGTCCGGCCGATTACCAGAAATGATGATTGTGAGCGACCATGCCGGGCAGGACGTAGGCGTACAACGTCACGATGAGCCCGATTAGCGCCGCCAGGACAAGACCGTGTTTGAAGACGGCCCGGAAGAGGTCGCCCTCCCGGCCTTCGATGCCCGCGGCGACACAGGCGATGATCAGCGACTGCGCGCCCACCATTTTGCCCATCACGCCCCCGGTCGAGTTGGCGGCGGCCATCAGTACGGGGCTCAATCCCAGCTTGTTGGCCGTCACCACCTGAAGATTGCCGAAGAGCGCATTCGAGCCCGCGTCCGTACCGCTGAGCGCCACGCCCATCCAGCCGATGAGTGTCCCGAATATTGGATAGAACACGCCTGTCTTTGTCATGGCCAGTCCCATGACGGCGTCCATGCCGCAGTACCTCACGACATATGCCAGGCAGATCATGGCCATGATGGCCAGGAATCCGGTGCGCATTCGATAGCACGTCTTGCGGAAGACGCGGAACGTCACGGGGATCGACAGGCCGAGTACGGGTCCGGCCACTACGCCTGCCAGAAACGTCGCCGTCCCGACCGAGGCCAGCCAGGCGAAATCGAAGATGGCCTTCTCCTGCACGTCCGTCGTCACCACAGGCGCCGTCCGCGTCACCAGCAGGTGCAAGCCTGGGACCGGCACCTGCACGCTCGTCCCACTGATCGCTTTCTTCACGGGCGGCAGGCCCCAAAGTACAACGAATGCAGCGATGAGCAGGAAGGGCGACCACGCATGGAAGACCTGGCCTGTGGTGTACTTCTTCCAGACGGTTTTGGCTTGGTTCCGCTCCTCCGGAAAGCGGAAGACTTCCTTCGGCTTCCAGATCTTGAAGAAGACCGCGCAGATCAGCAGCGCGCCCATGCCGCTGACGATATCGACGAGGGAAGCGTCGATGAAATTGGACCAGAAGAACTGGAGCCCGGCGAAGCCCACGCCGGCGGCCAGGCAGCCCGGCCAGACCTTCCAGGTGTCTTTCCAGCTCACCTGCGTCTTCACCATCCAGAAGGGAAGGATCAGCGCAATGGGCGGCAGGATGCGGCCCATGGTCGCGCTCAGGTCGGATTCGGGGAGGCCGGTTACGGCGGCCAGGGTGCGTACCGGATTGCCCATGCCGCCCCAGGCCACGGGGGCTGTGTTCGCCATGAGGCAAACGACCGCCGTTTCGAAAGGCCGGAAACCCAGACCAATCATCATGGAGGCTGTTACCGCCACGGGAGCTCCGCCGCCGCCCGCGCCTTCCAGCACCGCACCGAACGCGAAGGCGATCAGCAGGAGTTGCAGACGCCTGTCGTCGGTGAGCCCGCCGATGGAGCCCTTGATGGTCTCGAAATGGCCGCTTTCCACGGTGAGGTCATAGACGAAGACAGCGCCCACCACCACCCAAGCGATCCAGAAAGCGGCGTAGACAGCCCCATGCGCCGTCGCGCCCAGGACCATCGTGGGCG
The DNA here is from genome assembly GCF_051172195.1 of Paludibaculum fermentans. GTDB lineage: Bacteria > Acidobacteriota > Terriglobia > Bryobacterales > Bryobacteraceae > Paludibaculum > Paludibaculum fermentans_A. The sequence goes on along the minus strand of NZ_JBPJAQ010000004.1, from coordinate 93,824 downwards.
GCATGCGGAAGACTACGAGAGCCACCAGGATCGCGGTCACCAGGCCGGAGATGGCTGCCCAGTGGCCGGCGATTTTTTTGATAGCGAGGAGATAAAAGAGCACCAGGACGGGAAGCGCCGAGACGATCGTGGAGAGCACTTCGTTATTGAGAGGATTATAATTTTGAACCCAAGTCTGCATGGTGGGAGTAGCCAGAACGAAGCGGAATCTTATCACATGCCACCCCTGGGGATAACCGGTGAGCGGCGGTTGTCGTGTTTATTGCGAGAGCACGAGGGACGGGGGGTGTGGCTGGCGGCTTCGTTTCGTCACGTTGCGGCTACGGTTGGGGCGGTGTCGGTTCCACTGAGCTCTTCTATTGAGAGAAGAGAGTCGGCCAGGGGGCCGACTGCGGACGAGGGCCTCCGCCCTCCTTCCGGAGGCCTTGGGCTTTGGGTTGGACGGCGGCTTCGTTTCGCCGGGGTGCCTGTCGCTCAGGCTACGGGTCGCGCTGCTGAACCGAGTGGGGGCTTACGGTGGGTATCCGCGCACTTACGTTTGCGGCTCCGTTTGCGCGCGTGGCCCAGGCTGCGGGTCGCGCTGCTGAACCTAGTGGGAGCTTACGGTGGGTATCCGCACACTTACGTTTGCGGCTCCGTTTGCGCGAGTGGCCCGGGCTCCGGGGCGCGCTGCTGAACCTAGTGGGAGCTTACGGTGGGTATCCGCGCACTTACGTTTGCGGCTCCGTTTGCGCCCGATGCCCGGGCTCCGGGGCGCGCTGCTGAACCTAGTGGGAGCTTACGGTGGGTATCCGCGCACTTACGTTTGCGGCTCCGTTTGCGACCGTGGCCCAGGCTCCGCCGGGGTGGCGGGGTACAGGTTTGATTGTCAAAGAGCGTGGCCGGAGGGGTTCCGGCTGGGGGTGAACGGCGGCGGCGCGCGTCAGCGGCTTCGTTTCGTCCACTTGCCGAACTTCTGTTGGCGTGGTGTTCAGAGGCCGGCAACGTCGTAGTTCATGTTGGGCAGGCCGTCCGGGCCAACCAGATTGGCTTCGTTGCGTGGAACCCGGATCGGCTGGAGGTCGGCGATGGGGTCCTGGTTGTCCGGATGGTTGGAATCGATGCCGGTGGTGAGGTGTTCGAGGGCCCGGCGAGGGCGGCCGTAACCTTCGTAGAAGAAGAGCTCCTCGGTGTTCTTGGTCAGGCGGGTGACTTCGGCCAAGGGGACGTTCTCGCGGATGCCTTTGACGACATCGGGGTGCTGCTGGCCCAAGGCGGCGCGCTCGGTTTGGAGTCTGCTCAGCTCTTTGATGGCGCGATAGAGGCCACGTTCGAGGTCTCGGCGGTAGCAGGCGTAGCGTTCGAGTTCGCCGGCGTGGGTGTTGGTTTCGGCCAATGGGTCCGTTTCGGCAAGAATGATGCATTCGAACGATTCGATGCGGCGCAGGTTCCAGGTGTGGGTGAGGATGCGGTGGAAGATCTCTTCTTCCAGGCAGTTCGCGGGCCTGGTGTCGAGGCGAAGGGCGGCTTCGAGGGTTTGGAATTGAGCACGGTCCTCGGGCGTGATGTTGAGGTGCTGGGCGGTGAAGCCGTGGCTGCGGGCGTTCTGGGATGAACGGGCCTTGCCGTCGATGGTGACGGGGCCGGTGGACCGTTTCGCATTGGCCTGATTGGCGTTGATCTGAGCTGCGGTTGCCATAACTAAAATCTCCTTGTCAATGAAAAATGCCGGCGTAGGTGCCGGCGCGATTCCACTGTAGCTGGTGGGGTCAAGGGATAGTGGCCGTTTTGGAGAGGTGGGTGTTGAATTGAAAGGAAATATAGATTTTCGGCGCCTGTGACTGAAGAAAGCTTAATCCGGGAATTGGGGGAGAAGTGAGGTCGGGGTGAGGGGATTTGCGCGGCTTGGCATCTCCTCAGAAATCTCGGGGTTGACCTTTGCCAGGGGATTCTGGTTGCAGGTGCCCAGTACGGGTGCATCTCTTGGATCTGCTGGTTTAGTAGGGAAAGCTGGGGACAGTCGCATCCGTCACAGCGGGGTTTTCCCCTTGCTGATTGCAGACTGATTCATACTTTTTGTGGGATATGGCGCAGAGTTCGGCCTTCCGGGCGGGTTGGAGGTGGCGGTCGGGGCACCGTGGCTGGCTTGGCGCCGGAAGAGGGGGCGAGAACCGGATGGTTTGGCTGAGTTCCTGGGTGAATACCCCTCAATTGGGGGCGTAGTTTTGGTGTTTCGCGGTGGGATGGGTCAGGCTGCGGGGCTCCCGGCAAAAGAGCATGGAAACGAACTGGGTCCAGCAGGTGAAGCCCTTGGCGGAGCGCCCGGCGCCGTGCTTTTGACGAGAGCGGCGAACTCGTTACGGGGGAAGTGGTGCAGCAGTTGATTGAAGAGACTAGCGGCTTGTAGGATTGTCTTGCCCTCCTTGGGTGTGGTGCGGGCGCGGTCCCGGTGAGAAAACGAAACTGCGCAAATACCTAGTTGTAAGAGGGCACCCCTCTCAGTCATCCAACCGAGCCGGATTCGGGGTTCGCGGACTTATCTTGGACAAGAGTGATCATGGAGGCAGGAACCTGTATGACCATTGATTCTCGATTCTCAAAAGACCAGTTTCGGATGGCGTTCGAAAGTAATCCGAGTTCGCGCCACGTTTCGGATCAGTTGCAGGCCGAGGCCCTACAGCTGCTGCAAGAAGTTGTGGCCCCTAAAGTGAATGAGATTGTTACGCGGTTGAATCAGCTAGGCCACCAGTTGAACGAATACTATCCGCCACAGCCAGGCGATATCGGGTTTCGCGATGATCGGGAAAGGGATGGTAGATATGAATGTGACCTTCGCTTAGGCGTGGATATAGTGGTGTCGGTTGGATACCACGACACAAGAGATGTGCCTGACGATTATTAATGAAGGTGAGCGCTACGCCTGGTCTTCCGACCCCTGCTGGGCCCGCTGATTTCTGAACGGAATCCCGAAACCGGCCATACCACCGCGAGCATCACCATCACGTACGGGAAAGGAGACATCCTGACCCGTTTTTTGAAAGAGGCTGCCCCCTCTCCCTAAAGCGATCCCAGGCGGGGAGCGGAAGAGGCGTTATCGAACCAGCACGACGGGTGCGTTGGCGGAGCCGCTGATGGTGTCGAGGAACTTCTTGAGTTCGGTGTACTGGGCGGAGGGCACGGTTTGGGCGGGCAGTTCCAGCGTGCGGCGGAACTGGATGACCTGGCCTTCCTGGGTCCAGGCGGCCTCGTACTTCCCGTAGGGCGAGTCGATGTGGACGGGCGAAGGAAGTTCGTCGACCTTGAACTCGGCCGGAATCTGGACGCGCACGGTTTCGTTGAGGGCGTCGGTATCGACGACGACGGGGTATTTGCGGGTTTTCGAGACCAGGCGCCAGTCGTCGTACTCAAGGAGGCCGGCCTTGAAGATCAGCATGCGGGGCTGGGGCCGCTGGGCGAAGTGGGGCGAAGTGAAGTGGCCGCGGACCACGAACTGGTCGGCCGTGTCCTCGATTTCGAGGCTGGAGGAGGTGGCGCCCTGGATGCTGCGGCCGATCCAGCGCTCCATGCGCTTCTCGTAGTCGGTTTTGCCGACGGCGCGGAATTCTCCGACGGCTCCGGCGAGGGCCTCACCGGTGCGTTTATCGGTGAACTTGCCGTCGATGGCGCCCTCGGCGGAGAGGACGGCCTCCACCAGGCGATGGTGGGCAGCGGCGACGGGTGGGGCGGAAGGCGCGCGGACGAGGCCGCCATCGCCGGGCGCGCCGACGAGGGCCAGGCTGTCCTGTTCGTGATCGGGCAGGAAGCCTGGTTTGACGTAGGGATTGGTGGGATCGAAGAAGAGGAGGCGGCCGAGTTTGGGGTGATCGAGCACGGCGGGTTCGCGGGTGTCGGGGGCGACGCGAATGGCGGAGATGGCGTGATTGAAGGCGCCGAGGGACGGCCACTCCTGAGTGACGTGGGTGCGATCGCCGGAGTAGATGGCGACGGGGTAGGCAGTGATGCCGACCGCCTTGAGCATGGCGCGGGTGAGGTTCGCTTTGTCCTTGCAGTCGCCGTAGAGCTTGCGGAAGACCTGCTCCGCCGCATGCGGACGGTAGCCGCCGCCCTTGGCGAGGTTGGTCTGGACGGAGACGTAGTTGACCTGCTGGGTGAAGCGGCCGATGGCGCGGATCTTGTCCATTTCGGTGGCGGCGCCCTCGACCAGGCCGCGGGCCTTGGCGGCGATGAGTTCGCCGGGGTCGGAGGAGGAGTCGTTCAACTCGGCCAGGAGTCTGGCGGCATCGGTCCAGGAGAGAACGGGATGTTTGCCGCCGGGGCCGACGAGGTTGGCGCCGACCCAGGGTGCGACGCTGAGAAAGCTGGGGGCGGCGGGTTCCGGTTCCACGGCGGGGAGATTCTCCATCTGCCAGGTGTAGGTGCCGTCGGAGAGGGTCTCGGCCGGCGCACCGTTGAAGGCTTTGGAGCGGACCTCCCAGCCCGCGGGGAGAGTGACGAGGAAGCGGGCCAGGCGGACGGGGGTGCCGTCCTGAAAGTGGAAGGCGAGCTGATTGGCGAAGGACTGGTATTCGATGACGGACTCGTAGGCGAAGATGGCGCCCGGTTCGGCGTCGCGTTTGCCGGAGACGAAGCGGCGCCGGCACTCATTGTAGATGTCGTTGCCGGCGCAGGCGACGTCGAGGATCTCCTCTTTGCCGTACTTCTTGACCTTACCGGAGGGGGGCATCATCCAGGCGCGGAAGTCACGCACCTTACCGGAAACTGAGTCGTAGGAATCGAAGAACGCGACATCGCCGCCCTGGGGGTTGAGGATCTTGATGGCGGTGCGCGTGGTGGTGGTGAGGCGGCCGGTTTCGGCCATGACGGTGTGTTCCTCATTGAGGAGCACGACATTGTTCACCTTGGCCGGATAGCTGGGGAGCGTGACGGCGCTGAGTTCCTTGAGCCAGGGTGGAGTTTCGTCGGCCGCCAGGAGCAGCCAGGGAGCGACGATCGCGAGTGCGCCAAGGCGTAGTGCCCTATTTGGCATCGGCGGCCGCCTTGAGGGCAATTGTGTAGCCATCCTGCTCCTGCACGAAATCGAAAATCTGCTTCAATTGCGGATAGGCCACGACCGGGAAGATGATGTGCTTGTTGGCACCCCATTCGAACTTGCGGTGGTAGATGAGTTTGCGGCCGTCCACGGTTTTCCTAACTTCGACGGAGTAGTTGCCGACATCGGAGATTTTGGAACTGACGGGCTTCACGGGCTGGTCGAATTCCCAGCCTTCGGGCAGGTCGATGTTGATCTCATCGTCCTCGGTCCAGCCGTAGCTGAAGTAGACATCCCATTTGCGGTTGGTCTCGTTGAAGACGGGAGTGGTGTTGCGTTGGAAGTAGGCGGGTTGGAGCAGGATGCGTTTGCCGGTGCGGATGGCGTAGGCGGGGACGGTGACTTTGTGTTCGACGACGAAGGGCGTATAGGGGTCAGACACGCCGGGCATTTTGAAGTCGGCCAGTTCCGCGGTGCTGAAACGGTCCTGAATATCCTTCTTCCAGTCCTCCTCCTGCTGCGAGGGCGTCATGTCCTCGTAGTATGACTTCTGGCCTCGGGCGGCATGACCGGTGTAGGTGTAGCGGACAGTGCCCTCGAGGGAACCGTCGGGGAGGAGTTTGAAGTCGCCGTGGCGCTGACGGAGGGAGAGGGCCGGTTCGGAGTAAGGAGTGTCGACGAAGAAGCCGCCCTTGGGGTCGGAGATGAGCGCGTGGCCGAGTTCTTCCTGCCAGCGAAGCATGCCGTGGGCGAGGTAAGGCGTAGAGGGGTCAAAGAAGGCCCATTGGTCATTGACTTTCACGGCAACGCTGAAGTTGTTGAGGAAGTAGGTGAGCGGCAAGCTCATGTTGAAGAACGTGTCGCCGCGGTCACTGAGCCGGGTGATGCGCGCGTCGAAGCCGGCGGCGTTGGCGAGGGTGGCGAAGAGCAGATTGATATCCATGCCGCTGCCGGCCTTCTGTTCCAGGGTGTCTCCGGGGCCGTTGTTGTCCTTGAGCGCTTTGCGTTCAGCGGCGGTGAGGTGGACGGTGCGGCTGTCGAGATTGCGGATCCGGGTGCGGCAGAACTTCTCGATGACGGCGATTTTCTCTTCGGGTTTCTCGACGCCGGTGACGAGTTCGGCGGCTGTGCGTTTGACCAGCCCATCGGCCTTCATACGCTGTTTGAAGCGGTTATGGTCCTCGCGGCCGACGGATTTCCAGTATTTTTCGGCATCGATCTTCTTGTCTTCCTCGTAATAGACGAGCATCCAGGCGCGGAGCTGATCTTCGGGGGGCGAGTAGCGCTCATCGCGGAAGGCGGGCATATTGCTGAGGCTGACGCCGTAGAATCCGTTTGGTTCCTGCTTAAAGGGGGGCACCTGGCAGTTCATGGGCAAGGTGCGCATGCCGTAGGGGAGCCAGGGAAGGCTCAAGGGTTTCAGGTGGTAGGTGACGCTCCACAATGGCAATTCGCGCTGAAAGTAGAGGCGCAAGTGGGAAGCGATTTCGTTGTCGCGGATCTCGCGGTAGCGGTATTCGATGATGTCGCCGACCTCGACGTTGGGCATGGTGAAGGCTTTGCCTCGGACCTTGAGGCCCTTGGTTTTGGCGAGATCGCGGTCGAAGATGGAGTCCTTTTTCAGCTCGATGATGGTTCCGTTGGCCTTGATGGTGCGGCCGGCGACATCCATGATGCGGCGTTTGCCGGACTGTTCGAGCTCGACGGTGGCGTACTTTTCCTTGCCACGATCCGTGAAGATCTTGATCCGGATGTAGTGGTTCATCGTGAGCTGGAGGTCGGAGCCAGTGAGGCTATCCTCGATTTTGATGTCCCAGAAAATGGCTTCCGCGTCGGCACCGCTCTCGACTTTGGGTGTTTTCTGGGCCAGTTCATTGGGATCAATTTGGCGCCAGTCGGCGGCAGGGAGCAAGGAGGAAAGGAAGAAAACGAGGAGAGATGTTACCGATATGCGAGCGTTCATAGGACCTCAGCGAGTCAACCTGTGTCTACTGTAACCGATCCAGTGGTCGCGCTACCGCATAAACTGGCACGGCAAGAATAATTACACGCACTTAATGGACTGTGATTTCCCGTCGGCTTGCGAGCCAGGACGCCCAGAACGATCCAGGCGCGAAGGTGGGCATGCAAGCCAACCAGTAGAAGATGAAGATAGTTTTACGACCAGGCAAACACTATGTGGCAGGGCACGTAATCTTCACAAGGTTAGTATGAATAGAGCAAGCTTAATGTTGAAATTAGGGGAGAAGTGGGGTGGGGCGAGGGGGCTGGTGAGCGGATAGGCTGTTCGGAGTCGTTGGGAGACGTTCCGGGCCGGTCGTTCGCTGGTTCGCGGTTTGGGAGTGATTGTGGCGGCCGGATTCCGATTGGGGCGGCGGTGCGGACAGTTGGGGATGTTTGGCGAGAGGGAAAGGTCGACGTCCTGGCATGTCACGCTCGTATTTGGATGACGAATAATCATCCTGTAGCGTACTGATTGAGCAGAATGCCTCGACCCGCTCGATTCATTGCGCCAGGTGTAGAGCATCACATTACCCAACGTGGTACTGACCGCCAGTCGGTGTTCCATTCCCGCCGTGACCGGTTGACCTACCTGAGCTTGTTAAGGGAACAGGCGGCCGTCAGCAACCTTCCGATTCAGGCTTATTGCCTGATGGCCAATCACAACAGCCGGATTGCGGTGCTGCTTGAGGTGCCGGTCCTGTCAGCCTGTGGCGGAAGTCGCGGCTAGCGGGACTTCCGCCACAGACTGACAGCCGAAGTGTTGCAGCGGGTGCACGGCCGGTACGCGCAGTATTTGAACGCTCGCCGGGGTCGTTGTGGGCGTCTTTGGCAGAACCGGTTCAATGCATTTCTGTTGGGTGCATCGCATCTTTGGGCGGCGTTGCGCTCTGGGGAAAGGAACCCGGTTCGGGCCGGACTGGTGACAGACCCTCGGTGCTATGAATGGTCCAGCGCTGAGGCTCACCTATCGGGGGAAGATCGGGAGCGGATTGCGGACATGTCGTTGTGGCGCGCAGCGGGTGCCGCTCCCGCTTGGGCGCGCCTGTTGAATGAGCCGGAAGTGGAAATCGGGCTTAAAGCGCTGCGCTGTGCGACACACTCGGGTCAGCCGTTTGGAGATCAGGCGTTCACGAAAGAAATGTGCGCGCAACGGGCTGAGGTTTGGGCAGAGGTGGCCGGAGAGTTGGCTCCAGCGAGAGAGGTTGAGGTACTGAGCGACAGAGGGTGAATGAGGCGGAGATAGTGTAATCGGAAGTGGTCGCACCGAGCCGAATACTGGAGTGTATGGTCTGGAAATAAATGTAGGCAAATCGACAGTGACAGACCAGGACGTCCGTGCGCCGGGATAAACCGGCATGCAGTAGGGAATGAGAGAGTCCCACAGGAAAGGAATAGCGAACCACCTGGCCTCGAGTCTTGCGGGGCGCGTCGTGAGGCGCGAGTCGAAGCGTAGACAGAGGTATCAGTGGGCTGGGTATTGAGCTTCGAGAATGAATTCTGGGATGCCGACCCTGTGGACGTTAGGGGAAGGCTACACGCCGGCAGTCGATAGCGCGAGACCTCCGGTGATCCCACGTAGTCGTAGACCCCAGGCACGCTGAGAAACTGCATGCACGAGAACCGGGAGACCTCGTCGCTGGCTGCACGGAAACGGAGCAGTCCGGCCGGTGAAGGCGGCAGCCGCAAGACCGGCATGAATGGCGATGAGGAGTCGGATTGCGCCGTAGTATCGATGAACCCCTCGAACAAAGCAACGGAGCAACAGGCCGAAGCCGCGGAGAGGGAGGAGAAAAGGGCGCGAACCAAGGAGAACACTGACCCGACCCACACACCACCGGCACAGGACGGGAGAGGGGTGTCACAGGGTTTGGCCGGTGTGCGCAAAGTAGCGAAGGAAAGGAAGCAGGAGCAGTTCACCACGCTGCTGCACCATCTGACGCATGATCTGCTACGGACGAGTTTTTACGCGTTAAAGAAGAACGCGGCGCCGGGAGTGGACGGAGTCACGTGGCAGCAGTACGAGGAAGGGCTGGAAGGTCGGCTTGCCGATCTGAAAGACCGGATTCACCGGGGAGCGTACCGGGCGCAGCCTTCAAGACGGATCTACATACCGAAGGCGGACGGGCGGAAACGCCCGATCGGAATTGCGGCGCTGGAGGACAAGATTGTTCAACAGTCCGTGGTGACCATCCTCAATGAAATATACGAGGTGGACTTTGGGGGATTCAGCTATGGGTTTCGGCCCGGGCGGAGTCCGCACCAGGCGCTGGATGCCTTGAGTGTGGGCATCCGCCGGAAGAAGGTGAACTGGGTTCTGGATGCGGACATTCGCGGGTTCTTCGACCAAATGAGCCACGAATGGACGATCAAATTCATCCAACACCGAGTCGCCGATACGCGCATTCTACGCCTGATCCAAAAATGGTTGAAGGCTGGGGTGAGCGAGGACGGCGAGTGGTCGGAAACGAAGGTAGGCACTCCGCAAGGGGCGGTGATCTCGCCGCTGCTGGCGAACGTGTACCTGCACTACGTGTTCGATCTGTGGGTGGAGGCATGGCGCAAGAAGGAGGCGGAAGGCGACGTTGTCGTTGTCCGCTACGCGGACGATCTTGTGGTGGGGTTTCAGAGTCGGGAGGAAGCCGAGCGATTTCTGGAGGACTTCCAGACAAGGCTGGCCAAATTCGGGCTGGAATTGCACCCGGAAAAGACGCGACTGATCGAGTTTGGCAGATTCGCTCAGAACAACCGGCAGCAGCGCGGTGAAGGCGAACCGGAGAGCTTCACGTTTCTGGGGTTCACGCACCAGTGCGGGAGCAACAGTCTCGGGCGATTCACTATCTGGCGGCGCACGGCGAGGAAACGCTTGGAGGCAAAGCTGCAGCAAGTTAAGCAGACGCTTCGCGAGCGGATGCACGAGCCGGTGCCGAAAGTGGGGGAGTGGCTCGGGCGTGTGCTCAACGGTTTCTACCAATACCATGCAGTGCCGGGCAACTGGGCGAGCCTGGACCGATTCCGCGAGCGCATCGGACGTTATTGGTGGCGCGTATTAAAACGGCGCAGCCAGAAAGCCCGAGTGAGCGCGGCGCGGGCAACTCGACTCTTCGAGCGCTGGCTGCCGCGCCCCCGGCTACTGCATCCACATCCAGCAGTGCGCTTTGACGCCAGATATCCAAGGTAGGAGCCGTATGCGTGAGCAGCGCCAGTACGGATCTGTGCGGGGGGCGACCAGCGATGGCCGTCCCTACCGCGACCCTTTTCCTGTTGGAGTTTTATCAAATAGAACAAAGTTATCCACAACATACCACTTAGCGATATCCTCCCGCGAACCTCTTGCTTTCTAAATCGAACCATGGTATACTAAATTGCCCTATAAGGAGGGGCATCATGAGACAGACAGGCGCAGGCCCGCCGGGCAAGACGAAATTGGATGAGATTTTGGTTGACTCTTTTATAAATTTTTCAATATTGATTCTTTATAGAAGAGAACACCATGGCGAGCCGGAAGCCCAGTCAGGCTAAAACGCCGCCTATAAAACCTAGCAGGACAAAACAGCCAGCTAGGCATAGTAAAACGATCGAAAGAAAGACAAACGCCGGTAAAGAATTTGCAGAAGATAAGTCATGGCGGGAGACTGCAAAGCGAAATCGAGTACAAATAGCGATAGGCATCTGCTCATTGGCGATATCGCTATTGAACTACTTCCATCAGGCACCTGCCAGAGCAAGTCCATCAACAGAAGTTCACATTTACATTGTTTTGCATTCGGATTCGACAATTAGCAATTATAGCTCCTGCAGCGATAAACGCTGAGGCCAATATACAGTAAGAGACAACCCCCAAGGGCAAATGACGCCCGATGGGGGTTTTATTTTTGATACCTACTTTCACCTAAGCGGAGCGAATGACCTACTACGATTTGGCCGCGCTAGACACCCCTAGACCTTTACAACCCGTCAGATTGCAGGGTAGTAGCCTACGCAAACCAGTATTTCCCGCCGCCGAGCGGGTTAGTTGCAAGCAGTCAGGGCGTGCCTATCCGTGTCCTGAATTGTTGTCTGCTCAATTGTGCCGCGTTCTCCCGGCTTAGGTGCAGATGACGGTCCCCCGTTGTCAGGTCGGGACAGAGCGGGGACTGAATCTACATCCAAGACGGTCTCAGCCGAAGTTGTTTGCCCGAATCTGCTGATAGCCAGGTGTTGGCGAACTTACAAACACAAAAGCGCATCCACTCGCACTCCGGACTTGCCGGCGCGAGTGAAGGGGCTCTTGAGTTGGTTTTGGTACTGTCTTGCGAACTGCTCCGCCTCTTGCCGCGTGCTGAAGGAAAACTTCGCACCGCATGCCATACACACACCGGCCTCGATGTCCGAGGGGGTGATGGTGTGGGCATACGCTATGCAGTTGAGATTGGAGGCTGTCATTGAGTTGGGGATTAGTTGATTTCAGGGTGACTCAGGGCTGTTATTCGCCAGAGCTGTCTCCAGCGGCGGAAGCCAACCTAATGCTTTCTGAGCCACCCACTTAACGGCGAAGCCAGCACGCTATTCAGCATGACCTGCCCATCTCGCTATGGCCACTTGCGAAATGTTCCGACGGCCAGGTACCCAATTGAGTTCATTCCCCTGCCGGGGTTTGAATGCGCCGTTCGTACGGACGGTGGCAAGTAGCACTCTCGGCCGTAGCCTGGCGCGGCGTGAATAGTTCCGTGGTAACTACCTGCACAATCGGCAACGGAAGCTACACACGAGCCAAGTGGTTAGCTTGGTCATGGGTGACACCTCCGGGCGAAGAATCGCCGTAAGCATCATAGCACGCTGGATTGGGAAGGCAAACAAAAACCGCTTATGTGGCTTGCAAAGATATCCGGCCTTTGTAAGACCGCACAAACGGTCTTCAGGCTACTGCCGGATAACAATAGCATTAGTATAATAGCAGACCCACAAAAGTTGTCAAGTAGCCTGTCCTAGTGGCGCGACACCCAAATCTCGCTTCGCACATTGTATCAGTTGCGGCCACAGCCTGTGGAGTTTGTCCCTCTCAAAATCCGCCCAGGCATCCAATTTCTCGTTCAGTATGTCAAACTCTACCCAAGAGTCTTTATAATCACTGAGAAGCTGGTTGGATTCGTCACTATTGAAGATTACTGAAAGGGAAAAGGCGTTAATGAACAAGAGTTTAGATTGAGTGGTTTTCTGAAAAGCTGTAGTGACCTTGTCAAATGCTTTGCGCTTATGCTCTGGCGTGAAGGTATTAATATTGGGGCTATTGTTCATGTAGTTTAAAGTCTGTGTGTCTGCACTTAATTCGCTCAGCGAGATTAGAAGCTCCTGGAGAGAATGGATAAGTGCTCCGTAAATTTCCTTCTTCTGATTCCAGCGCATTTGGTGGTGCCATAGATCACCGGACAATTTAGCTTCAACCGCCTTTTGGGCTGCGGTCACAGCACGGACCTCAGACAGGATTTCACTCAGATCCTCCTTGCGGGCGAAGTTTCGACCCTTCTCACCTGCATAGCCACTGCCCCAAGGCTTCCAGATTCCCAGTATGAGGGCGTTGAGCAAAGCTCCCGATGCGATATAGACGAGGTTCAAGTCCATCTTTTGCTCCTAACGACAGCCTACCACATGCCTGTGGATAACTTGCCCGAAGACCGCAGATGCTTAGGATTCCAGGCGGGTTGACGCAATTGGTGGATGTGTCAAACTAAATATATAAAGGTCGCACTTTTATAAACCAACATCCACAACAATGCAAGCTGAAGTTCAGAGGCTTGTAGAGGTTCGCCGGCAGATAGCGGAGTACGATGAGGCCTATGAGAAGGCAGTCGCTCCACTGAAGCTGGAACGGGACGCTCTACAGACCCAAATAACCGAGGAGCTGAAAGTGGCTGGTGTGTTATCCCAGCGCTTCCAGAACGCCACGGTTAGCCGGGCAGTTCGCAAAACTGTCCAGGTGCTAGACGAAACCAAGGCCGTGGCCTACCTAAAAGCAAAAGGCCTCACCGACTACGTTTCCGAAAGCATCAATAAACTCTTCTGGGATAGCGCCGCCAAGCAGATTGCAACCCGGGAGGGGAAATCCAATTAGGCTGTCCTCCTCTCCGTGTTTCCCTCCGTTGAACACCCTGGTGGACACCCTGCCCTGATTCGGCCCACTGCGCCATGGCATCCTGGGCATAGGCAATGATTCAATCTGTGTGTGTCTACTGCGGCTCCAGCGCCCGCGCTTCGGAGGCCTATTTCCACGCTGCCCGTCTCACGGGGCGTGTGCTGGCCGAGCGCGGCCACACTCTTGTCTACGGAGGCGCCCACGTCGGGCTGATGGGCGCGCTGGCCGATACCGCCCTCGCGCTCAACGGGCGGGTGGTTGGCGTGATCCCCCGGTCCCTGGTCGACAAGGAGGTCGCGCACAAGGGACTGACTGAGCAGCACGTGGTGGAATCCATGCACGTGCGGAAGGCGCTGATGAACGAACTGTCGGATGCTTTCCTCGCGCTGCCCGGCGGCTTTGGCACCCTGGACGAGCTGTTCGAGACGCTCACCTGGGCGCAACTCCAGTTCCACTCCAAGCCGGTGGGCCTGCTGAACATCGACGGCTACTTCGACGGCCTGCTCGCCTTCGCGCGCCGCGCTGTTGACGATGGCTTCATCCACCCCGCCCATGTCGAGATGATTCACGTCGGGACGGATCCGGGCGAGCTGCTCGACCGCATGGCCGGGTTCATCCCGCCGGAGGCCGGCAAGTGGTGGCGGCAGCCGTAGCGGCTAGCAGCCACAGACTGCTAGTACCGCACCCAGATGGGTGTTTTGCGGGCCCACTCGCTGTGGGCAAAGTTCAAATGAAGGAACTGAAACGCCGCCCTGGTCACCTTCCAGTCATCGTTGTCCGCACAGCCGTAGCGCGCCGCCCGCACGGTGAGAGCCAGTGCTTCGGGCACCCGCGGGTCTTCCTTGTGGCTCCGGGCCCACTCCACCGCCGTACCGCCCAGCGCCTTCAAGGCGCTGCCGGCCGCTCGCAAACGCGCGCGTTCCTCGGCCGCCTGCTGCAGGTCCGCCGCCGTCAGGAACGCCGGAGCGATCCACCTGCGCTGCACCGCGGCTTGCTGTGGTTCCGGCGCCGCATTCTCCAGGAAGCGGTCCCTTAACGTGAAACTGTCCACTCCGTAGTCCTTGGTATCCGGGCACCACCAGTTGTCGCGGTAATCATCGATCCGCCCCTCTCGCGTCGTACGCTCAGATCCAGCCCGGGCATAGGTCTTCGCCTCCGGAGCATGCAGCAGCAGAAATGCCGCCGCGAATCTCCTCTCCCCCTCATCCCGGGCGGTCTTCACGCCGGAAGCGAGAACCCCCAGGTCTGGCCGGACGGTCTCCAGAAGCGCGGCCGCGGCCTCCAGTTCCTTCCACTGCGAGGCGAACGCGGCCCTGGCGAACATTGTCAGCACCAGCCGCTTCCGCATATCCCTGGGCAGCCTCTGTCCTTGTAGGGCCGCTGCCCAATGGCGCAGAGGAACACCCTCGTTCAGTGCCAGGGCGCCGTCGGGATCGATGAGCGGTTTCCAGCGTTGCGGAGTTTCGCGCGGCCATTCCGCATCATCCATGTTGTCGGTTTCCAGTACGGGGACTCGCGGTAGGAATCGGAGGAACTCGTCCAGGGTTGGCGCCACTGTCATCCTGAGAGGTTGAAACAGGTTCCTGGCGCTGGCCGGCAGTTTCACAGGCCGTCCAGCCAGCAACTCGTCCAACTCCGACCTGCTCTGCGCCTTCCGGCCAGCCGCGACACTCAACCGCAGCCGGTGGTAGGCCACGGTGACAAACGCAGGCGATTTCGGACTCACTTCACGCGCGTCCTGCAGCAACTCGCTGATGCCTGCGTCTCGAGAGTTGGCCTTCTCCAGTGTGGCTACCAGCCACGGCAGCGATTTCCGCTCCCGCCACCGCGTCCACGCGTGCTGTGTCGCCTCCGGTGTGTCCTGTTGGAACGTATGGATCCAATCTGTCAGCTCTTCCTCTGCTGTCTCGGGCATGCCGGCCAGCGTGTCGAACATGCCGGTGTAATCCCACAGGTCTTCCCGCATGCTGCCGTCTTCATTCGGACCCGCCAACGACCGCGCCATCTCACGGAATGTTTCGGGCCGCTTCGCACCCAAATCGGCCCGGCGCAGGAGGGTACGAGTCATTCCGTGAAGCCGCGCCAGCCGCGGATCGCCCAGAATGGCGAGGCTCGCGTCACGCACCTGGGCCAGTTCGTCCTCGTTCCCGGCCCCGCGCAGCCGCGCCCGTATCGCCAGGTAAGCACTAATTTCACTCCACGGCGAAGCCGTATCGGCCGCAATCGACTTGAAGCCCTGGATTGCCTCCTGTGTGTGCCCGGCGTAGAAGTGCGCCGCGGCGATCTGGTAAGCGCGATCCTGCCTGAGTACCGGCGGCAAGTGCGCTTCCGGCTCCGCGGGCATCACGGCGGCGTTCATTTCGCAGTTCTGGAATACCTTCTGCTGCGCCACCATCCAGCTAAGGACGCCCGGATTCCGCGGCCCAAACTGTTTGCTGCGAGCTTCATAGGTATGCACCGCCGTTTTGAACGCATCCTCCGCGCAGTTGATGACCCAGGCATGCAGACGGGGTTGGTAGGCCAGCGGAGCCTCCACGGCCGTCTCCGCGGTTTTGGGCGCCGGTTGCTCGCCGTTTACTTGCGCGGCCATGCCGGTCCACTTTGCATACCAGTCGGTCTCGTCGTGGTCTGCCCGGCCGGTCGCCCGGTCCCTCCAGTAATCGCGGACGCCTTCCCGCTCGCGCTCCGTGAGGCCCACGCCCGAGATATACCGGTAGGCCACCACAAGGTAGGATTGCGCGTAAGTCGGACGGAGGACTCCCAGATCACCCTCGAGAAACCGGGTTCGCGGCAGATCGGGATGCCGTGCGTAAGAAAACACCGCCACGGGCAGAAACGGTCCGCAGTTCCACGCCACGCCCGCCGCGGCCAGCAGTCCGGCCAGTGTACAGATCGCCGCTTTCATCGCTTCTGCTCCAGCTTCTGAGTCAGTTCGTCCAGCCGGGTGTCCGGCTGCTGCCATCCCGTGAAGATGTAGATGCGCTGCCGCGGCGGGATCGCCGGCAGTTTTTCGTCCAGTGTCACGCCCAGGCTGTTTCGGCAGGCCGGGGCCGCGAAATCCCGGCCCGCCGCGAGCATGTTGCGCCACGCCGGATCCTCAGCGCCCATGCGGAACGCCATGGGCACTACCTCGTCTACCGGCAGGTCTTGCAGCCACGAATCCTGGCCGCACCACGACGCCAGCGCGGTGATCGACAGGAACACCTCCGGTCCCAAGCGGGCCCGCAAATCCCGCAGCAGTCCGCGGTAGTTCTTCAGTTCCGAAGCGGGCGCGTCGTAGTCGATTTGGACCGCCCGTGCCTTTGTCGTCTGGACGATCTTCATGACGGCCGCTGCCGCGCTGGCCATGTGACTCGCGCCCAGCCCGTAGGAGGAGAGGCGAACGACCGGCATCTCAAAGGCGCCAAACGCTGTTCGCAGGCTCTGCCGCCGCAGCTCGACACGGACGTGCCCATCCTGGCCCGGCCCCAGCATCGCCGCGTAGAAGGCCACGCCGACACGAGACTGATCCAGCCGCCGCAGGTCCATCGGCTGCTCCCACGCCCACACCATCACGGCGGGTGGCTTGGGTCCTGCCTGAGCGCAGAGTACCCACAGAACCGCGCCTAGAATCAGCGCTCCCGGTTTCTTTCTGGCCAGCATTTCACTCAAATTAGCGCAGATTATTGATCGCATGGAAAGCCGGCCACGGGGCCAAACGCGAACCGGAATCCGTTCGCCGCCACTGCCCGCAGATCCGCCTCTCCAAACCCGAACTCGTCCCGAGCAATCTCATACTCCCTAATCAGCGTCGTATGGAACATGGGCGGATCATCGGTATTCAAAATAATCGGGACCCCCGCGTCGTACAGCCGCCTGACTGGATGTTCCTTCAAGGAACTCACCGCGCCCGTGCAGACATTACTGGAGATCGAGACTTCGAGCGGTATCCGATGGTCGCGCAGATGCGCCAGCAGTACCGGATCCTCAACGGACCGGATGCCGTGTCCAATCCGTTCCGCGCCGCATTCCAGCGCCGCCCACACGCTGGCCGGTCCGACGGTCTCTCCCGCATGCGGAGCCAGATGCAGTCCGCTGGCCCGCGCATACTCGAACACTTCGCGGAACTGCTCCACCGGCCCGCCTGCCTCGTCTCCACCCACTCCGAAGCCCACGACGCCCCTGTCCTTCAACTCGACGGCGGCGCGCGCGACCGACCACACATGATCGAGTCCAAACTGCCGCACTGCGTCGAATATGAACCGGACTGGGATGGGGCCAGCCTGCGCCGCTGAGGCGATGGCGTCGAAGACCGGACCCAGTTCAATGCCGCGCCACAGCAGCACTCCGGCGCTGATGTTTATCTCGGCATAGCGTGCCCCCTGCCGTGCCAAGTCCTCCAACAGGCGCCGTGTGATCAATCCGAAGTGTTCCGGGGCTTTCAGATGCAGATTCACCCACTTGTAGCTCTGCAGGAATCCCAGGAAGTTTTCGTACTGATAGTGAGACTGGATTTCTTCCAGTGAAAGCGCGGGTTCGATCTCCTGCAAAGTCTCCGGTGTCACCGATCCTTCGAGGTGAACGTGCAGCTCGGCTTTATCCAGTGAAGAAAGGTCCATGAACTGACATAATAGCCGCATGAAGCCAGGTGAGTTGGATGCCCTCGTCGGCGGCTACCACGGTGATCCGTTCTCCGTTCTCGGTCCTCATCAGGAAGAGGACGGCTGGATTATCCGGGCTCTCCTGCCCCAGGCGGCCAGTGCTTCCGTACGCCTGCCCGACGATTCCATCATCCCGATGGAACGCATCCACGACAGTGGCCTGTATGCCGCGAGTATGAATGATGACCCGGGCGCCTACCAGATTCACGTCGAGCGGCAGCGCGGCGGTTCCGTCGAGATCGAAGACCCTTACCGGTTCGCCCCGCTGCTGAGCAGTTTCGATCTGCACCTGCATGCCGAGGGGACAAACTACCAGTCCTGGCATAGTATGGGCGCCCACCTCACCGCGGTGGACGGCATCCCCGGCGTGCGCTTCGCCGTCTGGGCGCCTAACGCCGAGATGGTCAGTGTTGCCGGCGATTTCAACCAGTGGGATACGGCCCGCCACCCGATGCGGCGGCGTGACAGCGGGATCTGGGAGCTCTTTCTGCCCAACATTGGCGAAGGGGAGGTGTACAAATACTTCGTCCGCTCGCGTATCTACGGCGTCTCCGGGCTCAAGTGCGATCCCTACGGCTTCGCCAGTGAGAAGCCGCCCAAGCAGGCTTCGATCGTCTGGAACCTGGACCGCTATCAGTGGTCTGACCAGCAGTGGATGGAGCAGCGCTCGCGCACCGATTGGCTGGAGCGCCCCATCAGCGTGTACGAATTACACCTGGAATCCTGGATGCGCAATCCCGACGGGGAGCCGCTGTCTTATAGAGAGTTGGCCGCGCACCTGATTCCTTATGTGAAGCGTATGGGCTTTACCCACCTGGAGCTGATGCCCATTGCGGAACACCCTTATTCCGGCTCCTGGGGCTATCAAGTCGTCGGTTATTTCGCTCCAACGGCCCGCTTCGGCAATCCGGATGATTTTTGCTTCTTTGTCGACCAATGCCACCAGAACGGCATTGCGATCATCGTCGACTGGGTGCCCGCCCACTTCCCCAAAGATGCCCACGGGCTCGCCCGCTTTGACGGCACCGCGTGTTACGAGCATGACGACCCGCGCCTGGGCGAACACAAGGACTGGGGCACTCTGATCTTCAACTTCGGCCGCAATGAGGTCCGAAACTTCCTCATCTCCAACGCGCTGTTCTGGCTGAAGCAGTATCACATCGATGGCCTGCGGGTGGACGCCGTTGCTTCGATGTTGTATCTCGACTACTCCCGCGAAGCCGGTGAGTGGATCCCCAATAAATACGGCGGGCGGGAGAATCTCGAGGCGATCGACTTTCTCCGCAAGTTCAACGAAGAGGCGCACACCGTACCCGGAGCCGTCACCATCGCCGAGGAGTCGACCTCCTATGCCGGCGTTTCCCATCCCGTCTACTCCGGCGGCCTGGGCTTCACGATGAAGTGGAACATGGGCTGGATGCACGACATGTTCGCTTACTTCAAGAGCGACCCGGTCTACCGCCGCTTCAACCACAATCACATCACCTTCAGCCTGCTCTACGCCTTTACGGAAAACTTCGTCCTGCCGATCTCGCACGACGAGGTCGTCCACGGGAAAGCATCGCTGATCGGCAAGATGCCCGGTGACGAATGGCAGCGCTTCGCCAATGTGCGTGTCTTCCTCGCCTACATGTTTGCCCACCCTGGCAAGAAGCTGCTCTTCATGGGCTGCGAACTGGGCCAGTATGAGGAATGGAACTGGCAGAGCCAGGTCCGTTGGGACCTGCTGCAGTACCCGTTGCACCGCGGCCTCAGCGACTTCCTGCGCGAGCTGAACTTCCTTTACCAGAATGAGCCCAGCCTGTACGAAGTCGACTACCACTGGCAGGGCTTTGAGTGGATCGACTTCAGGGACGTCGACAACAGCGTCATCAGCTTTATCCGCCGCGCGAAGAACCACGAGAACTTCCTGGTTGTCGTCTGCAATTTCACGCCGGTGGTTCGGTACAACTACAACGTGGGCGTTCCCACTGGCGGCGTGTACCAGGAAATCATGAATAGCGACTGGCAGCACTTCGGCGGCAGCGGCGTCAGCAACCCGGGTGATCTGCGGGCCAATTCCGGGAAAGTCCAGGGGCGCGAGAACTTCATCAGCCTCACGCTGCCTCCGTTATCCGTGACGATTTATCGCCGCGTTGGCTAAAACACAGCCAGCCGAATTATCTCTACCTGTCGAGGCAGGAACTTCGCGTGAGCGTCCGGCGTCTACCTTCGTGATCAAAACGGAGAGGAGGCCGCATGACTCCGCAGGGGCCGCCGATGGCCTATCGTTTCCTTCTTCGGCTGGCGAGCTTCGTGTGTCCCGACCACGCCCGCGCCGCTTGGCGTCAACAGTGGGAGTCCGGTCTGCGTGACTGGTGGATTTTGGCTGAACGTGGCGAACTTACCAATGAGGCCTCCGCCCTCGCGGCTCGTTTTTGCCGCGGAGCCTGGGCCGACGCCCTCGAACTGCGCTTTCGACGGGAACAACTGCTCCACGCACTGCGCGGACCCTGGTTCCCCATCTTGTGTGCCGTCTCTACCGTCGCCACTGCCGGGCTGCTCTCCCACGGCTTCCAGGTGATTCGCCGCGTGGCCGGCCTGATCCGGCACGCACCGCCCCTGCCGTTGAACCTGCGTCCACACATCCATTACGATCCGCGCGGCGATATTGTCGCGGCCTACCTTGCCCCGCTCGGCCTGGCGCTGCTGATCGCAGTGATGCTCCTGGTGATCAGCCGCCTGCCTGTCCGTGCGTCCGGCTGGCGCACCTGGGTGCACTTTGTCCTCAAGACCCTCGCCGTCCAGGCGGCTGTCATCGTGCTCTGGTTTGAAGGCGGTTCCGCCCTGCGTTCCGTCATCCAGTCCGAAGCGCTTCGCATCCTCGGCGGAGGCCTGGTGCTCGCCATTCTGTTCATTGCGGGATTCGGGGCGGCCACACGCTGGTGCATCAGCGACCAGCGAAGACGTTGCCCGGTGTGCCTGCGCCTGCTGGACATGCCGGTCTCCGTCGGCTCCTGGGGCAGCGTCTTCGAGCCCGCCACTACGGAATTGCTGTGCGCCGTAGGCCACGGCTCCCTCTCGCTTTCCGAACGCGACAACACAGGACCCGATCGCTGGACAGCCCTTGATGCCTCGTGGCGCGAGCTGTTCGAGAACGCGTCCTCCCCCGAAGCCCGCTAGGCCTCCCGTGAAGCCGCTTCCATGCCGCCCACCTCCCCAGCTATCGTAGGGGAGGTAACGCAGAACGGTTGTTGGCATGGTTTATTACGTACGGCATAGTCTGATTTCCTTCGCTCTATTCTTCACGACCTCGCTCGCCCTCAACGCACAGCGCGTCGTCATGGTCTCTCTCGACGGACTCGGGTACCAGGCCCTCACCAGCGACCCGGTTGCCCAGGAACTCACTGTTCTTCGCGACTCGATCGCGCGCGGGGCCTCCGCCACCGGAATGCAGGCCGCTTTCCCCTCCACGACCGCCAATTCCCACGCCGCGCTCTGGACCGGCTGCTACGGTGACGTGAACCACATCACCACAAACAATCCGCCGCTTCTGCCGCGCGCGGCGCATACGATCCTCGAAAGAGGCAACGGCTTCATGGCCACCCAGCTCGATTCTGAGGCCATCTGGGTCACGGCCGCCCGAGAGGGCCGCTCCGCCGTGGCGCATCAACCGACGCAGGGCTACCCATTCACGCCCATGAATTCGGGTCATGGAGCGATCGTCCTGAACGGCTATCAGACGCGCCTGCTGGCTCCGCACGGCCTCTTCACAGTGAAGAACACGGGTGCTCAACCGGACGGCACAATCCAAATCAAGCACGGCCCGCTCTCGCTGCGGGCCGAACGGCGCAATGGCGCGCTTCGCATCTCGGTTTCCGGATCCAAAGAGTTTGTGGACGTTCGCCCAGCTGCGGTTGAGACCGAACTGCCCCGCCAACGGCCGCTTGCCCGCTACTTCAGTGCCGGGCTTGCCATCACCCAGCCCGTCCCCGCCGTTCTCTACTTTCGCCTATTTGAGCTGACGCCTGCCTCGTTCCGCCTCTACATTTCCCCGGTGCAGGAATTGGCGATGACAGAGCCGCTGCCGGCCCTCTTCCGGCAGGCTGGTGGCTTCATCGGAAACGGCCCCGAAGCGCTGATGCAACAGGGCGCCCTGAGTGAGCCCGAATACCTGGAGGCGGTTGAACTCGTCATCCGCCAGATGACTCGCCACGCGGCCTGGCTGCATGCCCATTACCAGCCGCGGTTCTTCCAGGGTTATCTGCCTTTCCCGGATGAGTTCGAACACTCGTGGCTCGCCAATGCCCGCAACGGCCAGAAGTCGATGGAGGAGTTTCGCCGCTGGGGCTATGTGGCCGTCAATCGCGGAGCCGCCGAATTCGCCAAACTCGCCCGTAAATCCGATCACCTGCTGTGGGTCTCCGATCACGGAATGGCTCCCGTTACCCGCTATGTTTCGGTCCACGAAATCCTCCGCCGCGCCGGCCTCGGCGACAAGGCATCCTATCTCTACAATTCGATCCTGGTGAACACGACAGACTGGAAGAACGGTACCGTTTCGCCGGCTGAGCGCGCCAAAGTGGTCGAGCAGGCCCGCCAGGCGATGGCCGCGGTGCAGGAGAACGGCAAGCCCGTCTTCACGGCGTTCTTTACGCCTGAGCGTGACGGAGCGAAATACGGGATCGGCGGCCCTGCCGGAGGGGACCTCTACTTCGATCTGGCGCCCGGCTATGCTGCTTCGGGACGTCCGAATCCGGCCCTGTTCGATGCCAACACCAAACCCAGGGGCGTACATGGGTTCTTCCCCGGCCGGTCCGACATGCAAGCCATCTGTATCCTCCGAAGCCCGCGTGTCAAACCGGCCACCGCCTGGCCACAACTGCGCTCCATCCAGGTCGCTCCGCTGGTGGCCGACCTGTTGGGCATTAGCCCTCCGGTCAATGCAAAAGCGCCCTCGCCGTTGCATTGAGGGGTCCCATCGCCCCGATCGGGCGAACCGGAGATTTCAGCATCTCTATTTCGGCGCAGGGGTAGTTATCCCTTCGCCAGAGCGCACCAGCACGGCTTCGTTGGTATAGACACGAATGCCTTCCGGATGCTCCAGTTTCAGGGTTGCGCTGATGGGGATCGGGCCCTTGCTGCCTCCGGCTAACGCCGAAGTCGCGGCAATCAGCAGCAGTGAACCAAGTGCTACGAAGTCACTGCCCGCATAGAGGCGCCGCAAATGGCTGTGCAGGGCTTTCACCAGGTCCCCGCTATAGCGAGTGAGATTATGGATCGCCACTGCGGGTTTGTAGGTGTAGAGTGCTCGCAACTCGCAGGTCATATCCGCCAGGCGGACCATCTCCTCGATGAAGTAGGTGTCAGCCGCCAGCAGGGCGTTGAAATTGTGACGCTGCACCTGTACCTGGGCGATGATGCGCGCGACGTTCTTAGGGTTGTAGGTGGAAGCCAGATCCTGCATGCCCGCGGCCGCCAGAGCGTTCTGGAGTTCCGGCAAGGCTTGCCTGAGGCCCGGGATGGCCGAATTCAGGGCCTTGATGAGCATCTCCGAGCTCATGAAGTCGTAGGAGAGGCGGTGGGCCTTCACGTCCGTGTAGGGGGCGGAGTACTGGTAAGCCAGCAGCGGAAAGGCCGCGGCGGGCGTGCGGAAGCGCTGGAGGTCGGCGAAGTAGAGCGTGGGCAGCCAATAGCGGACGGCGGACTGCATGGCTCGCGAGATGCGGCACATGGTTGGGATGTACTGCTCGTCGCGGGAGTGGGGGGCCGTCGCCCAGAAGCCAGCGAAGCGTCCGGGCAATGTGAGGGTGAGCGTGGCCTGGGTGGGTTCGTTTGGGAGTTCGGGGCGGCTGATGCCATAAGCCTGAAGGACACGAAACCACGCTTCGTGATGGCCCGCGGCGCTCACCTTGCGGGTGTCCTCAAACGTCAGGTTGAAGTTGTCGTTGATGGGGCCGGAGTCGCGGGAGGAGAAGGCTGTCGCGAAGACCATGTTGCTGTGGAGTTCATTGGACAGCTGATGGAAGTCGCGGGCGGTGGAGTACCAGGTGATCAGGCGGCCGGCAGCGTCGCACAGGACCTCGCCAGTTGCCAAGGCGCTGACGCCGCTGCGCCAGGAACGGGCATCGAGGAAGGGCAGGTGAAGCTCGATGTGCCGGGTGCGCCGGACGTGGTGGGTCAGCAGTCCATGGCGCAATTGAACACCGGGTGCGGCTGTCCCGTAGAGCGCGGCCAGGTCACCGTTGAGTACCCGGTGCAGTTGTTCGAGGCCAGAGGTGGTCATTGAAAAGCTGGCGTCTACCAGGGCGGTGCCTCCGGTTGAGGATTCGAGCAGCAGTGAGAGCTCAGCCGGCAACTGCTTTTGGAGAGCCTCCTTGGCGGCCTGGTAGATGCGGTTACGAAGGGGGAGCCAGTCCACTGCGCGATCGAGCAGGGTTTGGGGGCTGAGGCCGACGCCGAGCAGTTGTTGCAGGCGCGGCAAGGCCCAGGAATCAGGGGTAAGGGGATCGAGTTCCTGCGCGGCCATCACGGGCAGGCGGCGGAGTAGTGCGAGGATGGCCGGGGCATCCCGCATGAGCTTGTCCGTGTTGGTAAGCCGGTCCAGCAGGGCAGCAGCTTTGTGGAGGCGGTCCCAGGTGTCGTCATTGGTGATCTGGACCAGGTTGCAGCCCGCAACGGACTCGATCCACTGCGCGGCTATGGAGCTGGCAAAGGCGGGGTCCCGATCGAGATATTGATGGAGGCGGTCCCGAAACGCGGCCAAGTTCGGGCAGTCGTTGGTGATGGAATAGCTCCAGGAGAGCAGTTCCGAGAGGCTGGCTGGTTCCGCGGCAGCTTTCCAGAGCACTGATTCAGCTCGGGCGCCGAACTGCTGGAATGCTTCGAAGAGGGCCTCCAGGGCGGAACCGGCAGCTCCGCACTCTTCGGCGATCCTTTTCCAGCGGACGCTGCCAATTTGGGCCAGGGTTCCGCGCAACCACTGCAGGGAATGGATGCCGAGGATGGCCTTCAGGAGTTCGTCGCTCGTTGCGGGCAGGACCGTGTCGATGTTGGCGGTAATGCTGGCTTTGGCAGAGCACTGGAGGGTGGATTCCGCGGCTTGGGCCAGGGTCAGGCGAAGCCAGGGTTCAGTGCCATGGTCGTCGCGAGTGAGTGTAGCCGTATAGGTGCCGGATAAGGTGGCGGCGAGAAGTGCGTCGCCGGTGGCGTCCAGGCAGAGTCCTGTGGTGCCCTGGAGAACGCCCCGGACCGCCTCGCGGAGCCAGTGAAAGTGGAATCCGAAGGGGCTCGGCGACTGAAGTTGCAGGTTGATACTGGACGTGGTGGTGAGGATCACGCCGGGCGGGCACTGGCCGGGGGCCGCGATCTGGTTGAGGGGCCGCAGGTAGGCGTGGGGGGCGAGCGGCGCCGGTGCCTGGACGGTGACGATCTGGCCGTTGAGGACGGCGCTGGCGAGAGTGGGGCACGCGGGGGCGGCCCCTTCAGCGCCCTGAGGCGCAAGGGTGGTATTCGGTTCCATGGGATTCTCCTGGTGGGGTTGCGCCTCGCGAGCGGGAGGCGCGTTGTGCTGAGCCGTCTTGAGTCTACGCCCTGAGACCCAAAGAAACGGGCCCTTAGGAGAGCCTGGAGCGCCGTCCGATTGGCAGCTAAAACGGCGGGATAGAAGAAGTTACGGACTTTTTCAGATTTATTTTGAAATGCTGTGACCGGCCTTGGCGGCGGGCGCGTTTTTTGAGCCAGTCGTTCATTTCGCCCAGGGAGGCGAAGAGTCCGGCGAAGCGCGGATCGTAACGATTGGGCGCCTGGCGTCGGCGGTTGAAGTCGCGAGCAGTGAACACGCAGCCGGCGGCGATGACTGCGGCGCCCATGGGCCGGTATTCGTGCGTGCCCTGGGCGACCGCCTGATTCTCTTCGATCCAGAGAGCGAATCCCATGTTAGCGGAGACCCCCAGGATCAAGCAGCCAGGCGGAGTTGTGCTGGGTGAAGCCGATGTGGGGGTAGTACTCGACGGCCTTGGGCGCGGCCAGCAGGACGATGCGGCAGGGAGCGGCCTCGTGGACCTTACGGAGCAGTTCCTTGCCGATGCCCTGGCGCTGGAGGGACTCCCGAACGCACAGGTCGCTGCAATAGGTGACGTAGGCGAAATCAGTGAAGCAGCGGGCGGCGCCCGTCAGGGTGTCTCCCTCCCAGGCGGTGACGAGGAGGTTGGCGTGGTCGAGCATCTGCCGGATGGTGTCGAGGTTGGCGACGGGACGCCGCTCGCCTAAGGTGGAGGCGTTGAGCAACTCAATGTACTCGTCGGGGGTCAGGCGGCGGTCGGTGCGGTACTCCATCCTACGTATTATCGGGCATGAATGGAGGTTCACGTCAGAGGCGGAGTCTCAGGGTGGTCCTGTTTGTAGAGATGTGTGAACAGGAGCATCCGGTCGGGGCCGGCTACTCGGGTGACTGACTCACAATCCTGACTGGGCCGAGCAGTCCGGAGGGGAGCAGCGGTGCGTCGGCGGGATAGAAAACCTGCGTGGTGTAGGTGATCTTCTGTGCGCCGGCCTGCTGGTCGCCGATGAGGCGATTGACCCACAGGTTGGCGACCTTCACTTCGAGGATGTTGGCTCCGGGTTTGAGTGCCGTGGTGATATCGACACGGAAGGGTGTCTTCCAGACGATGCCAAGCGATTTCCCGTTCAGGGTGACTTCGGCGAGATTCTGAACGTTGCCGAGGTCAAGCCAGAGGTGGGCACCCTTCTGTTGCCAGGTGTTCTGGGCCTGGAAAGTCTGGGAGTAGGTAGCCGTGCCGGAGAAGTACTTCACGCCGGGATCGGAATTCTCAGTCCAGGAGGCGAGGCGGTCCAGTGTGAGGTTGGCGGGGGCGCCGCGGCCGGGCTGGAAGGCGATGGTCCAGGGGCCCTCGATGGCGGCGAGGTTTGTTTCGGCCAGCTTGGGCAAGGTCCGGGCCGGGGTGGCCGCGGCTTTGCGGAAGACGATGAAGACGGCGTCGTTGGGCTCCAGGCGGAGGGGGACGGTGGTGCGTCCGGCGGCGATGGTGTAGGAGGCCGGGGTTATAGAGCCGGTCACGGGGTTCCAGATCTCGGCGGCCTTGCCTTCCACGCGGAAACTGGCATCCAGGGTTTCGACACGGTTGTTGCGGTTGTTTATCCAGTAGATTTCGCCGCTCGCCATCCGGCGATGGACGAACAGCAGATTCGTGTCGGCCTGGGGCTTGGTGTACTCGAAGTCGGGGGTAACCTTCAGGGCTTCCAGGGCGGCGGCGACGGACTGGCCACCGTAGACCTTGCCCTTCCCGACTGCGTGTTCTCCTGAGCCCGGCCCCCAGAGCTGTTCCACCAGGTTCTGGAACTCGGCCGCATTGTCGCTGAGGCTTGGGCTGGAGACAGGCTTGGGGCCGACGACGCTGGCTCCGGCATTGACCAGGTCACGGATTCTGCGCAGGACGGGCAGGGACATGTGGGTGCTGTTGGGGTCGAGCGCCAGAACGCGATAGCTCATTCCGCTGGCGGTGGTCAGACGACCGTTGGTGAAGGAGAGTTGGGTGAGCAAGGCATTGGGGCTGAAGTAGTCGAAGTTGAAGCCGCCGGGAATATCGGGAGCCTTGTTGCTGAACAGTGCGGTGATGTTGGAGTCCTCGCCGTAGAAGTAGGCCACGTCCGCGGCGAACTTGCCCTGCTGCAGCATATAGGAACTGCGGGCGAGATAGGTGGTCCAGGGTTTGGCCATCTCGGCCCAGGTTTCGTGACGCGTGAACCATTGGCCAAAGGGACCGAGGCCGAGGCCGGGGATCTTGTCATTGACGGGTTGATGGACGGAGGTGTGGATGACGAAGCGGTTCAAGCCGTTGGCGAGTTCCTTGTCGGCGGTGGGCTTGAGTTTCTCGGGCGACCAGGCCCAGGCGGAGCCTATGGCCGTCAGGGACTCAGCCGCAGCCAAATTCTGGCCGTAGATGTGGGCTACGGAGGCGGACTCGCGGATGTCGGCGTTGTAGCCGAAGGACTCGCCTGTCTGGCCCGGGCGGGGTGTCCACATGGCGCTCATGGGGACGTCGGCATGGCGTTTCATGTCCATGCCGTCTCCGATGAACGCGCGGCCATTTTCGTGTGCTTCCGTGTAGCGGCCCATACCGCGCGCTTTGAGGGAGGCGGTGAACTGGTCGTAGTGGTAGTCGGCCATGAGGTCGCCGATGGTCTTGCGGAAGTCCCACAGGAAGCTGTCCGAGGCGGCTGCGCTCTCCACGATGCGACCGGTGAGGACGGGGAGCCAGGGGTGCGGGTCGTAGCCGCGTCGTTTGGCGAATTCGGCAAGGATCTCGTCGGTCCAGTTCTGGGCGCCGGCTTCGTAGCTGTCAATAATGACGTACTGCAGGCCGCGCTTACCCATGAGGCCGCCGGTGGCGTCCTTGTACTGGTCGAGGTAGTTCTCGGCGTAGGCTTTGACGAAGTTGCGGTTGAGTTTGTCGACCTCGAGACCGGTGGCTTCAGGGGAGGCGGGGTGGTTGTTGACCCCGAGGAGGGAGTAGCCGAGGCGGACCACCATCCAGCGGCCGGCGGGCGGGGTCCAGGTGAGGGTGCCGTCTGCGCTCATTTTGGACGTTAGGTCGACGACATCGGTCTTGGCGATGGCATCCTGTGAGGCGACGGCGGAGGTCGCCAGTTGGTAGAGCGTCGGTACGGTGGAGAAGGCGGCCTTCTCCTGGAAGCGGTTGACGCGGGCTCCGGGGTGGAGGACGAGTTCGGCGATGCGGTGGGCGGTGGGTGCGCGCTGGGCCCGCATGCCGGGGATGTTCATGCCCTGGCCGCGGGGCGCTGGTTTCGGCGTCAGGAAGGTGACGCGGAAGAACTTCGCGGTGGCGGGCTGGAACGAGATGGTATTGGCGACGGAGCGGCTGAGCGGAATGGAGGCGACGCGGGTGAACTGGCGGCCGTCGGAACTGGATTCGAGGTTCAGGCCTGTGTCGGAGGCCATTTCGCCGAACGGGTTGCGGGCGGCGGAGTGGAGGACGAGAGTGAGGGCGCGGACGGCCTGGGGCTGTGCGAACTCGAACTGGACCCAGGCGTGTTCACCGACAGGGGCCAGCGGGAGTTCGACGTCCTTGGCGAGGTCGCCGTCAGTGAGGGTGGTGAGGTCGAACTGGCCGCCGCTGGAGGTGACCTTGGGCTGAAGTTCGGCGAGCAGCACATCGGAGGCCGGCAGGCGGAAGGCGACGACCGCGCTGTCGGCATAGTGCTCGGGCAGCTTGGGGGCTTCGGTATTCAACTGGAGGCCGCCACCTAGGGCACGGGGCATGTTCTGGTAAGGGCCGGAGACCGTCGGCGGGTGGGGGAGTTTTCCGGTAAAGGCGTGGCCGCCCTCGATGATGGTTTCGCTCCAGACGTATTTCTTCATGGCCTGGGCGGGCTGGACCCAGGGTCCGCCGCTTTCGCTCCAGCCGGGGGATCCGGCGATGGCCATTTCGAGGCCGAGTTTGTCGGCCAGGTTTGTGGTGAAGCGGAAGGCGTCCTTCCATTCCGGAGTCATGTAGACGAGGCGCTTGTCGACGATTTGAGGCGTGGAGAAGGCAGCGTCGAAGTTCTGGAAGCCGCCGATGCCACTGCGCTTCATCCACTCGAGGTCGGCCTGGATCCCTGGTTTCGTGATGTTGCCGTTCATCCAGTGCCACCAGACGCGGGGCTTGGCGGAATCGGGTGGTGTCTGGAAGCCCTGCTCCAGGGGATCGGTGATGGACGGGGCCGGACCTTGGGCGAGGCTGGCGGCGACGAGGGAGAGGAAGAGTGGGGTGAGAGCTTTAACCGCACTGGACATGGCGGATACCTCCGGTCGACACGGAACTCAATTGCGGGCTGGAGAGTATATATCACAATCGGATCAGCATGTCCTGTTCGTCCCGGGCGGGCCGCGTTCAGGGCGGATGTTATCATTGCCTGAGATGGCGCAGTCCCCCACGGCCCGGAAGGCCCACAATAACTACCTGCTGATTATTCTGGATAGCTGCCGCTACGACTCGTTCGTCCGCGCGCGGCCGAAGGTAATGCGGAGCCTTGGCAAGCTGGAGAAGCGGTGGTCGTATGCTTCCTGGACGTCGCCGTCCCACTACAACCTGTTGATGGGGTTGCTGCCACACACGAACCCGAAGCATGTGTACGCTTCGGAGTATTACAAACACGATATTCTCCGCTACAACGAGCGGCTGGGCGCCGATGACATTTCCTTTCGTTCGCTGGTGCCCCGGCTGAATCTGCCCACCTTCCTGAAGGATTCCTTAGGTTACAAGACACACGCGATGGTGTCGCTGCCGGTGCTGAATCCGAAGACCCCGCTGAATACGGGTTTCGACAGTTACCGGCTGATGGAGAAGCACAACGACATGCGCGCGATGGTGCATGAGCTGCGGTTCAGCGAAGAACAGCCCACTTTCTACATCCTGAACGTCGGGGAGACGCACTATCCTTATGCGCTGCCGCACGAACCGCCGGACGAGTGGCCGCGCATCTCGGGCGTCCATGGCGTCTTCAAGCACCTGGATGACGAAGTTGTGGGCGGCAAGCTATTGAAGAAGAAGGATAAGTTCTTCGATGACAAGAAGCTGGCGGAACTGCATGCGCGGCAGATCAAGACCGTAAAGTATATCGACAACGTCGTGGAAGAGATGTTCGACCTGCTGCCGAAGAACACCTATGTGACGATCACGGCGGATCATGGCGAGTTGTTTGGTGAGGATGGCTACTTTGGCCACGGCCCGATCTGCCATGAGAAGGTGTTCGAAGTGCCGTTTGTCGAGGGCAAGCTGAGATGAGGAGGCGGCGCGGGAAGACCCCGGCGCCGGCCAGCAGGCTCGGAAGTTCTGTCGCAACCTGGACCCTGTTGGCTGTGGCCGTGGCCGCGATGCTGGTCCCCCCGGCCGGGCGGGACGGACTGCAACTCTCCTATGTAGGGCCGGGGGCGGGCTTTGCCTTCATGGGCTCGTTGCTGGCGATGATCTCGGCCTTCTTCCTGACGGCGCTCTCGCTGGTGGCCTGGCCTGTGCGACTGGTGTGGAGCTTCATCCGCAGGAAACAGGGCTATCGCAAGGCGCAGGTCCGCAAGCTGATCTTCCTGGGTTTGGATGGGCTGGATCCAGTACTGACTGAGCGGTTTATGGCCGAGGGCAAGCTGCCGAACCTGGCGGCCTTGCGCGATAAGGGCAGCTACCGGCGGTTGCGGACCACCTTCCCTTCGCTTTCGCCTGTGGCGTGGTCGACCTTCGCGACGGGCGTGAATCCGGCGCGGCACAACATCTTCGATTTTCTGAACCGCAACCTGAAGTCTTACCTCCCGGAACTGTCGAGTTCGCGGGTGTCCGGGGCAACCAGGGTCCTGAAATTGGGCCGGTTTCGCATTCCGCTGTCCAATCCAATGGTGGAGATGCGCCGCAAGAGCCAGACCTTCTGGAAGATCCTGGGCGAGCACGGCATCGGGTCGACAATACTGCGCGTGCCCATCACGTTCCCGCCTGAGGAGTTCAACGGGCGCCTGCTGTCCGCCATGTGCACCCCGGACTTGCTGGGCACCCAAGGGAGTTTCACGCAGTTCACGACGCGGGTGGCCAGCGCCACATACGAAAGCGGCACGCGGTATCCGCTGGAGCGCGCCGGTACAGGTTGGCGCGGCATTCTGCGAGGTCCGGAGAATTCGCTGGTGGAGGGTGGAGCAGCAATGCAATTGCCCTTCGAGCTGCGACCCAGCGGCGGCGTGTTTGAGTTGGAGATCGACGGGCAGAAACATGTCCTGAAGCCGCAGGAGTATTCGCCCTGGTTGCAGTTGGCGTTTCCGGCGGCGCTGGGCGTAAAGGTTCGCGGCATTGCGCGCGTCATGATCACCGAGACCGCGCCGGAGTTCAGCCTTTACGTGACTCCAATCAACATCGATCCCGAGAATCCGGCATTGCCGATCTCGCACCCCAGCTACTACGCGACCTATCTTGCCAAGCTTCTGGGGAGCTACGCGACTGTCGGTATGGCCGAGGATACGTGGGCGCTGAATGAAGGCGTGATCGATGAGGATGCGTTTCTCTCGCAGGCGTACTCGATTCAGGAAGAGCGCGAAGCGATGTTCTTTAATGCGCTGGAGCGCACAAAGCGCGGCGTCGTCGCCTGCGTCTTCGACACGAGCGACCGAGTGCAGCACATGTTCTTCCGCCATCTGGATGGCCGGCTGCCGGCCGGGCGCCACACCGCTGTGATTGAACAGCTCTACCAGCGCATGGACGCGCTTGTGGGCCGGGCGATGCGCTATGTCGATGACAAGACCGCCATCTTCGTGTTGTCGGATCACGGGTTTCGGGCATTCCGCCGAGGGGTGAACCTGAATGCCTGGCTGCGCGACAACGGCTACCTGGCGATGCAACCGGGCTATGAGGGTGATGGCGCGTATCTGCGCGGCATTGACTGGAGCAGGACACGGGCCTATACGTTTGGGTTGGCCGGCGTGTATGTGAACCAGAAAGGGCGAGAGTCGAATGGCATCGTCGAACGCGGTTCAGAGACGGCGGAGCTATGCCGGGAATTGACGGAGAAGTTGCGCGGGCTTTGCGATCCGGCCGATGGGACGGTGGCGATCCAGCAGGTTTATACGGCGGGCAAGATCTACAAAGGGCCGTACCTGAATGCCGCTCCCGATCTGATTGTTGGCTTCAGCGACGGCTACCGCAGTTCGTGGGATGCCGCGCTGGGCAAGACCAGCGAAGCCATCTTCACGGACAATACCAAAGCATGGAGCGGGGATCACTGCATTGATCCGGTGCTGGTGCCGGGTGTGTTGTTCTCGAACAGGCCGGTGGACTCGATGGATCCCGGGATCGAGGACATGGCTCCAACGGCGCTGCATCTTTTCGGGGTGGCGAAGCCGGCCTGGATGGAAGGCTCGGCGGTATTTGGTGCGGTGCCCGAGGCGCAGGGATGAAGCTGGGCTGGCTGCTGTTGTTGGTGTTGTGCCTTTGGGGCTGTGGCCGGACCGAGGTGCGCGCGAAGCATCCGCGGATGATTGTGCTGGGTGTCGACGGCATGGATCCCGTGTTCGTCGAGAAGCACTGGGCCATGCTGCCGAACCTGGACCGGTTACGCCGGCAGGGCGGATTCCAGCGCCTGGCGACGACGAATCCTCCGCAGAGCCCGGTGGCGTGGTCGGCTGTCATTACGGGCCTGGATCCGGGCGGACACGGAATCTTCGACTTTGTGCACCGTGACGCGGCGACGATCACGCCCTACTCTTCGATGGCGGAAGTGGTGGAGGCGCGGCGGACATTCTCCCTGGGTCCGTGGATCCTGCCCCTGGAATCGGGGCAGGTGCGCAGCCTGCGGCAGGGTGCGGCGTTCTGGACCCTGTTGAGCGCGCAGGGCGTGCCGGCGCGGATCCTGCGCATGCCGGTGAATTTTCCGCCGGTGGAGTTTCCCGGCGAGAGCCTGGCTGGCATGGGTACGCCGGACTTGCAGGGTGGCTACGGGACGTTTACGACGTTTACGGCCGAGCCCGGGGCGATGGAACGAATAGTGCCGGGCGGCCGGATTGTGCCCCTGCGGATGCAGGGCCGGCACACGGTGTTGACGGTGGAAGGGCCAGTCAACGGCTTCCGGCGAGGTCATCCAATGTCTGCCGCGCAGTTCACCGCGGATGTCGATGAGGGTACGGATACGGCGTTGATTTCCGTGGGCGGCCAGAGGTTCGCGCTGCGCGCGGGCGAGTGGTCGCCGTGGTTCCGGTTGGAGTTCCCCCTGCTGGGGCCGGCTGCCAAGGCGCGCGGCATCGCAAGGCTCCTGCTGCGACGAGTGAAGCCCTCGTTGGAGGTGTACCTGAGTCCGGTGAATATGGATCCCAGAGAGCCTGCCCTGCCCATCTCGACGCCGAAGCAATTCAGCGCAACCCTGGCCCAGTCAGTAGGGCCTTTCTACACACAGGGGATTGCCGAAGATACTTCCGCGCTACGAGCCCATTCTTTGAGCCACGCGGAGTTCCTGCAGCAGGCCGGCCAGGTGATGGAGGATAGCATGACGCTGTTTCGCCACGAACTGGATCGCTATGAAGACGGGCTCATGTTCTACTACTTCTCGAGCGTCGACCAGCATGCGCACGTGCTGTGGGGCCGGTATGACGAAGAACTGGCGCGCATTTACCGGCGAGTCGATGAGGCAGTCGGGCTGGCGATGGCGAAGTTGGGCAGCGAGGGGACGCTGGTGGTGATGTCGGACCATGGCTTCTCGACGTTCGATCGCGCGGTTCACCTCAATTCCTGGCTCGCGCGGGAAGGCTTGCTGCAGTTGATCGAAGGAAGCCCTCGCGGAGACGATGAGTTGTTCGCGAACGTGGACTGGTCGAGGACGCAGGCCTACGCATTGGGGCTGAACGAGATTTACCTGAACCTGGCGGGGCGTGAGCCGAATGGCGCCGTTGCTCCTGGGGCGCACAGCGAGGCGGTGCTGGGAAAGATCCGCGAGAAACTGCTGGCGCTG
The DNA here is from genome assembly GCF_051172195.1 of Paludibaculum fermentans. Classification (GTDB taxonomy): domain Bacteria; phylum Acidobacteriota; class Terriglobia; order Bryobacterales; family Bryobacteraceae; genus Paludibaculum; species Paludibaculum fermentans_A. Next base: position 59,587 of record NZ_JBPJAQ010000004.1, on the reverse strand, counting down.
CGGGATCCGCTAGACGGGCACCAGGTGGTGCGCGCGGTGTATACGGCCGCACAGGTGGCCACGGGCAAGCTGCCGGGCTACGCGCCGGACCTGGTAGTGGGTTACGAGCCGGGCTACCGCGCAAGCTGGCAGACCGCGCTGGGTGCGGTGCCGGAGCAGATCATCGTGCCGAATGAAGAGGCCTGGCTGGCGGATCATTGCATCGATCCGGAGTTTGTGCCGGGCGTTCTGTTCACCAATCGCAAACCGGTGCTGGAAAAGCCGCATTTGCGTGACGTCCCGGTGACGATCCTGAAGCAGTTCGGAGTAGCCGTGCCGGCGGCAATGACGGGCCATCCGGTGTTCTGAGACACTGAGGAAATTGTTATGTTTTCAACCTCGATCAAGCTGAAGAAGGACCTGGCGGAGCGGGTGAAGCGCTGCGCCGAGGCGGGCGGTTACTCGTCGGTGCAGGAGTTTGTGGAGCACGTGCTGGAGCGCGAACTGGCTCGCATCGAGGCCTCGGACTCCGACGAGGAGATCGCGAAAAAGCTGAAGGGCCTGGGTTACCTGGATTAACAAGGCGGCATGGCGGTGGAGTGGATCAATCTCGGCTTGAGCCGCCTCTTCGATGCCTATGTGGCATGGACGGGCGTGCTGCCGCTATGGGCGAGCATGACGCCGCTAGCCCTGCTGGCCGCGCTGGTGATGCTGTTCGTCTTCCGGCATACGTCGAGTCCTAAGCGGATCGAACGCTCCAAGAAGCTGCTGCGCGCCTACCTGATGGAGATGCGGCTGTTTTCGGACGAGCCCGCGCTGGTGTTTGGAGCGCAGGGGCGGCTTTTGCTGGCGAATGCGCGGTATCTGTTCTGGATGGCAGTGCCCATCGCCTGTGCGAGTGTGGCGTTGTGGCCGTTGCTGGCGCAGATGGAGCGGTATTACGGGCAAGGTCCGTTGCGGGTCGGCGAACCGGCTCTGTTCACGGTGCATTTGAATGGTCCGGTGAATTCCGGAACCGGCGTGCCGCGGTTGATGGCTCCAGCGGGGATTGAGGTGGAAACGCCGGCAGTCCGAGTGGAGTCGGAACAAAGCGTGGTGTGGCGGATCCGTGCGTCCGGCGAGAGTGCAGGAGTCTTGCGCGCGGAGTTCCCCTGGGGCCGGGTGGAAAAGCGGATTGAAGCGGGCGGACGGCGGAGACCCGTGGATGCTCGCCGGGTCGCCGAGGCGATGAGTCTCTGGCTGCATCCTGGCGAGAGCAGGCTGGTGGATTCGAGGGCGGCCTGGGCAGAGATTGCGTACCCGGCGGCTGAGGTTCAGGTGTTCGGCTGGTCGCTTCACTGGCTCTGGGCGCTGATGCTGCTCTCGATGCCTGCGGCTTTGCTGCTGAAGCGCCGCTTCGGAGTGGTTTTCTAGCATGGAACAGGCGGTGAATCCACGGGTGTTCGACTGGCGCAAAGCGTGGTGGTGGGGCGTGGTGTATTGGGCGTTCTATGGCGCCGTAGAGTATGCGCTCGCCGATACAGTGGCTGAGTGGCTGCGGCCGGAAGGCACTGTGCCCTTCACGGAGTACTGGCTGGTGGGTGTGGCGGCGCTGGCGTTCTGGCTGCTGTGCGGTCCGCCTATGGCTGCGCTATGCGCTCGAATCTGGTTTTTCGTAGTGCCGCCCAGGAACACGGAAGAGGCGGATGCGCGAATGACGGGCAGTGCCGTGATCACGGTACTGGCGGCGTTCGGGTTAGTGCTGGCGCGACGGTCGCAAGGGTTGGTGCCCACCGTGTTGGCCTTGGCCGTGCCTGTGGCTCTGGCAGCCGTGGCACTCATAGCCGGCTGGAACGCCCGCTGGGCGCGCTGGACATGGTTCGTGATGAATCCGGTGACACTGACCGTGGCCGTGCTGCTGCGGCCGTGGATGTATTTCTACGTTTTGCCGAAGGGCGATGCGGTGGTGCAGATCTCGTTCTCATCACTGGCGTTTCTGTCTGTGCTCGCCTTGTCCTGGCTTTTCTTTCGGGGGAAACCCGCGGGCTGGGGCGACCGGTTTCCCCTGGCCGCGGCGGGGTGCATTGTCACGGCTGCGCTCATACTCGGATTCGGGTCGCGCGCACGCATACCGTTGCCGGGTACGCCCGCGGACGGTGCGCGGCCGCACCACCCAAACGTCATCCTTATTACCCTGGACACGGTCCGGGCGGATCACTTGCACCTGTACGGATACCCGCGGCAGACCACCCCACAATTGGAGGAGTTTGCGAGGCAGGCGACGGTGTTCCGGGCCGCGGTTTCGGCTGCTGATTGGACAGCGCCGAGCCACGCGACGATGATGACCGGATTGTACGCGTTGCGGCACGGGGTTCGGTATGACTATCCGGATGTGCGCCTGGGGCACATCCCGCGATCGGCTCCGACTCTGGCCGAGACCCTGCAACATTATGGTTACCGGACGGCCGCCCTCGTGGCGAACCGGGCGTATCTGGCTCCTGAGATCGGGTTCGGGCGCGGGTTCGATTTATACCGGGTCCCGGCGACTCCGGTGGCTCTGGAGAATAGCCGGATGCCCTCCGTGCTGCGCTCCACCCGGTTGCGGTTGATGGGGATTACAGGCGCGGATCTCCCGTATGTGTCTGGCACGAAGATGGTGGACGAGGCCGCGACACTGCTCGGCAAGTGGAAGTTGGGGCAGCCGGCGTTTCTCTTCATGAACCTGATGGACGCGCACTGGCCGTACAACCCGCCGCCGCCTTTCAGAAACCGGTTTGTGAGTCCGAAGAAGGCGTGGACCAGTACCGAATTCTACGAGATGGTCAAACTGGTGGACGAAGAGAAACGGACGGTGACACCCGAGGAACGGCGGGAACTGGTGGCTGCTTACGATTCGGGCATTGCGTATGCGGACCACGAACTGGGCCGCCTGTTCGGCATGCTGCGCGAAAACGGGCTCTTCGACAACTCGCTCATCATCGTCACGGCGGATCACGGCGAGGTCTTCGGCGAACGGTCGCTGATGGAGCACGGGGTCTCGGTGTACCAGGACCAGGTGCACGTGCCACTGATTGTGAAGTATCCGGGGCAGCACACACGCAAGGACGTGGATGTGACAGTGAGCCTGGTGGACCTGTTCCCGACCGTTCTCGACGTGATTGGTGCGCCGGCGCCGCGGCGCCTGGCGGGCATCACGTTGCGCAAGGCTGATCAGTTGGGAGCGCGGCCGGTGTATTCGGAGTCGTATGCGCTGTGGCAGAAGTGGGGCGTGGAGGAGCGGTTTGCCGACGTAGAGCGGGCCGTTTACCTGGGCGGGCTCAAGATGGTGCTGACGACGAGAGGCCGGCGGGAGTTGTACGACCTGGCCGCCGATCCCAACGAGACGCGGGACTTGATCGCCAGCAAGCCGGAGCAGGCGGCACAGTTGGAGAGGTTGCTCAGGACGTGGCAGCAGAACTACGTCAAGCCAGGCGACCAGGAGTTGGGGATGGGCCAGGAAGCGGTCGACCGGTTGAAATCGCTGGGGTACGTCCAGTAGACGCGGTCAGGCGTAGTGGCCGCCCAGACGGTTGACGGCGTAGCGGAACACCTGACTGACGCAGGACTCCACAGAATTGAGGTCGGTGCGGCACTCCACCTCAGGATCGGCCGGCGGCTCGTAGGGGTCGTCGATCCCGGTCATGCCTTTGAGTTCTCCCGTGCGGGCCCTGCGGTAGAGTCCTTTGACGTCCCGCTGCTCGCACACATCAAGCGGCGCATTCACATAGATCTCGACGAAGTTTGAGATGCGGGCGCGCACCTCGTTGCGGATGGCGCGATAGGGCGAGATGGCCGAGACAATAGCGACGATGCCGTTGCGGGCCAGCAGTTCCGCAACAAAGCCGATGCGGCGGATATTCTCGTCGCGGTCTTCTTTGCTGAAGCCGAGGCCTTTGGAAAGGTGCTTCCGGACGATATCGCCGTCGAGCATCTCGACGCGGTACCCGAGGTCCTTCAGGCGCTGGTGTATGACGACAGCAAGGGTACTCTTGCCGGACGAACTCAGGCCGGTCAGCCACAGCACGCCACCCTCGTGATCGCCGGGGCGGCTGAGTGAGGACGGGCCGGCGGGCTGTTCGGCCGCCTCGATGATGCCGGCAGCGATGGTGCCGTTGCTGACTGGATCGACCAGGATGAAACTGCCGGTGGCGCGGTTGGCGGCGTACGGGTCGCAGAAGAGCGGGCGTTGAGTTTCTATCTTGACTCGCGCGATGTCGTTCAACCCAAGCACGGAGCTCGGCTCAAAGCGCAGAGTGGCCACGTCCAGGGAGGCCTCCACGGCTGCAATTTCGGCGCAGACGGTCTGCGTCGTGTGCTTCAGCAGGTATGCCTTGCCCGTGTCTAGCGGGTCTGAACTCATCCAGAACAGGATCGCCTTGAGGTGGCGGGTGGAGGTTGGCGGGTGCAGCGGGTCGACGATCATATCGCCGCGAGCCAGGTCGACGTGGCCGTCGAGTGAGACGGAGATCGACATCGGCGTGGCGGCGGTGGAGAGCGCCTCATCACGCAGCCTCACTGCGGCGATGCGTCCCGATTTGCCGGAGGGTAACAGTAGGACCTGGTCGCCAGGTTGGACGGCCCCACCTGAAAGCTGGCCGGCATAGAAGCGATCACTATCGGCGCCGCGCAGGACAGTTTGCAGGGGCAAGCGCAGGCCGGAGAGGATGGCCGGGGCAGGCTGGACGGTTTCGAGATATTCCAGAAGCGTTGGCCCCTCGAACCATGGCATGCTGGCGCCGCGACGAACGACATTGTCGCCCTGCAGCGCGGAGACCGGCAGAAAAACGAGTTCGACCAAAGGAAGTTCGGCGGCCTTTTCGAGCAGGGCGGCACGAATGGCTTCGAAGACTTCCTGCTGGAAATCGACCGCATCCATCTTGTTGACGGCCACACAGATGCGGCGGATGCCGAGCAGCCAGGACAGGTAGGTGTGGCGGAGGGTCTGGGGCAGAACACCCAACCGGGCGTCGATCAGGACGACCGCGACGTCCGCAGTGCTGGAGCCCGTAACCATGTTGCGGGTGTACTGTTCGTGCCCCGGGGTATCGGCAATGATGAAGCGGCGGCGCGGCGTGGAGAAGTAGCGGTAGGCGACGTCGATGGTGATGCCCTGCTCACGCTCCGCGCGCAGCCCATCCGTGATGAGCGACAGGTCGAGGCCTTCACGGGATACGCGCCGTATGGAGTCGAGCTGGTCGTCGTAGACAGCGCTCTGGTCGTGCAGCAGGCGGCCAATCAGCGTGGACTTGCCATCGTCGACGCTGCCGATGGCCGTGAAACGGAGCAGTGTGGATTCCATGGCTAGAAGTAGCCCTCGCGCTTCTTCAATTCCATGGAGCCTTCCTGGTCATGATCGATAGCGCGGTTCTGGCGCTCGGAGTGGCGGGTGGCGCGAAGTTCTGCAATGATCTCGCCGACGGTCGTCGCCGCGGATTCCACAGCGCCGGTGCAAAAGGTGCACCCGAGAGATCGCATGCGGCACTGCCGATACTCCACCTGCTCGCCGGGGAGCAGTTCGAGGTCATGCTCCGACGGGATCAGCGCGCCGCTTCGCACGACGACGGGCCGGGGTTTGGCGAAGTAGAGGGGGACGACGGGAATCTGCTCGGCTTCAATGTATTCCCAGACGTCGATTTCGGTCCAGTTGGAGAGCGGGAACACGCGCATGCTCTGGCCTTTATCCACACGGCCGTTGAAGAGGTTCCAGAGCTCGGGACGCTGGTTGCGCGGATCCCATTGCCCGGCGGCATCGCGGTGGGAGAAGATGCGCTCCTTGGCGCGGGATTTCTCCTCTTCGCGCCGCGCGCCTCCTATGGCCGCATCCGCATCGAGCGCTCGCAGCGCTTCGAGCAAAGCGCGCGTTTTGAGCTGGGCACAACAGCGGGATGTTCCCAGGCGGAACGGATCGACTGGTGCGTCAATGTGCTCCTGGGCGCGGTGCACGCGAAGATCCAGGCCCTGCTCGCGGCAGAACCGGTCGCGGAATTCGATCATCTCGCCAAACTTGTAGCCGGTGTCTACATGCAGCAGGGGGAAGGGGACGGGTGCGGGGTGAAAGGCCTTCTGGGCGAGGCGGACGAGCACCGACGAATCTTTGCCGATGGAGTAGAGCAGGATGGGCCGCTGGAACTCAGCGGCCGTTTCCCTCAGGATGTGTATACTCTCGGCTTCCAGCCAGCGCAGGTGCGACAACCGCGTCATGAACGAACCGCCTTCGTATTGCTGAGGGGCTTAGTGGCCTTCGGCTTCCAGGAATCGCTCAGCTTCGATAGCCGCTTTGCAGCCTGCACCGGAGGCGGTGATGGCCTGGCGGTAAGTGCGGTCTTCCACATCGCCGGCATGGAAGACGCCGGTGATGTTGGTGCGGGCGCCGCCATGGCTGATAATGTAGCCGTCCTCGTCAAGATCGAGCTGGCCGACGAAGGGCTGGGTGTTCGGGATATGGCCGATGGCGAGGAAGAAGCCGTCGACCTCCTGAGTCCAGGATTCGCCGGTTTTGGTGTTCTTCAGCTTGACTGCGTCGACGTAGCCCTTCTCGGCGTCGAGCACATCCTCGACGATGGTGTTGGTCAGCCACTTGATCTTTGGGTTGGCCTTGCAGCGGTCGAGCATGATCTTCGAGGCGCGGAACTCCTCGCGGCGGTGGATGAGCGTGACTTCGTCGCCGAACCGGGTGAGGAAGTTGGCCTCCTCCATGGCGGAATCGCCACCGCCGATCACAATGATCTTCTTGCCCTTATAGAAGAAACCGTCGCAGGTCGCGCAGGAGCTGACACCGTGTCCGATCAGTTTCTGCTCATTGGGCAGGCCCAGCCAGCGGGCTGAAGCGCCCGAGGCGACGATCAGCGTGCGGCACTCGTGCCACTCCTCGTCGATCTTGAGGCGGAAGGGGCGTTGGGAGAGGTCGGCTTCTTCGACTTTGCCGGAAATGTACTCGGCGCCGAAGCGGATGGCCTGCTGCTTCATGTTTTCAACGAGCTGCGGGCCCATGATGCCTTCCGGAAAGCCCGGGAAGTTCTCCACCTCGGTGGTAATGGAAAGCTGGCCGCCGGGCTCATGGCCGGAGATCACCAGGGGCGTCAAGCCCGCTCTGGCGGTGTAGATAGCCGCGGTGTTGCCCGCGCAGCCTGAGCCGATGATAATGACGTTCCGCATGCAATGTACCTGGAAATTCCATGCTATCGCAGTGGGCGATAGAATACCTTCCAGCATGAAGATTGCCTCCACCGCCGCCCTCACCCTTCTGGCCGCCACCCTGGTGTCCTTCGCCCAACCTTCCCAGCCGCCGCTTTCGGCGGAAGAACGCACGCGCTGGTTCCGCGAAGCCAAGTTCGGGATGTTCATTCACTGGGGGGCCTACTCGGTGATCGGCCGCCACGAGTGGATCCGGACGATGGCGCAGATCCCGCAGGCGGAGTACGACGTATATGCCAGGCAATTCAATCCGGTGAAGTTCAACGCGGACACCTGGGTGGACCTGGCCAAAAACGCCGGGGCGAAGTACATGGTGATTACCTCGAAGCATCACGACGGTTTCAGCATCTTCCGCAGCCAGGTGAGCGGCTATGACGTGGAGATGACTCCTTATGCGGGCGATCCGCTGAAGCAACTGGCGGCGGCGGCGAAGAAAAAGGACATGCGGCTGGGCTTCTACCACTCCATCATGGATTGGCACCATCCTGACTACCGGCCGCGCCGTTCCTGGGAGTACCCGAAGAACTACAAGGAGGGTGGCGACAACAACCGATACATCGACTTCATGAAGGCCCAGATCAAGGAACTGCTGACAGGCTACGGCGACGTCGCGATGATCTGGTTCGACGGCGAGTGGGAGCATACACTGGCCGAGGCGAAGCGTGATGACGAGGTGTACGACTTCATCCGCGGCCTGCAGCCGAATACGCTCATCAACGACCGCCTGTACGAGCGCAAGCCTGGCAATAAGGCCGACTTCGGTACGCCGGAGCAGTATGTCCCGGCCACTGGTTTCAAAGACCCCAGCGGGAAGCCGATCCTGTGGGAAGCGTGCGTCACCATCAACAACGACTCATGGGGCTACAACAAGTACGAGACCGAGTTCAAAACCGATCGCGACCTGATCCGCATGCTTGTGGAGGTGGTCAGCAAGGGCGGCAACTTGCTGCTCAATGTGGGACCGAAGCCGGATGGCACGATTCAGGACGAGTTCGTCACTCGGCTGAATGCCATGGGCCGCTGGATGAAGGTGAACCAGGAGTCGATCTACGACACCACGGCGAGCCCGTTCGAGCGGATGTCGTTTTTCGGGCGTGCGACCACCAAGGGCAACAAGCTGTATCTACACATCTTCGACTGGCCCAAGGACGGGTTGCTGCGGGTGGCGGGTTTGCGGAATCTGGTGCACTCGGCAAGGATGTTGGCCGATCCGTCGCGCAAAGTCCTGTCGAAGCGCGACGGGGATGATATCCTGCTGACTTTACCGGCCACGGCTCCGGATGAGATTGCGAGTGTGGTGGAGTTGACGCTCGATGGGGCTCCGGTGACGGTGCCGTTCGCCAACCGGCCAGATGCGAAGGGGCTGATCAGCCTGGGTGTGGAGTCGTGCGAAATCGAGACTGAGTTCGAGCAGAGGGCGAAAAAGGAGAATGCGCTGGGGCATGTGTATTTGACCCGGTGGACGCGCGACAAGGACGTGCCGTATTGGAAGTTGGAAGCGCCCAAGGCGGGCCGTTACCGCGTGGAAGCGTTCTATGCGTCGAGGAAGGCAGGGACGCCGTTCACTGTGGAAGCCGGCGCGGCGAAGCTTGTGGGCGCCTCGATCAACTCAGGCGGCGACTGGGTTTTCAAATCACAGACGCTGGGCGAGATGGAGCTGAAGCAGGGCGCGACGGAAGTGCGTGTGAAGCTGGATACCAAGGCCGGCGGCACCATCAATCTGGAGCGCCTGGTGCTGCATCCGGTGCAGTGAATAACGGAACTACCGTAAGTTGATTTTCGTATCCGATTGGCAGTGGAGGGATTCCATGACATTGCCCGCATACCGGGTAGGCCTGTTCGCCGCTGTCCTGGCGTCGGCAGGCTGTTCCATCGACATTAACAGCAAGGGTACCGGAGAGACGGTCCGCGACACGAAGATCATCGAACGGTCCCGCGCGGCGAAGGCCGAAATCGTGGTGGCCGATCTCAACATCGGCGCCGGAGAGCTCAACCTGAGCGGCGGCTCCCGGGAGCTTTTCGACGGCGAGTTTACTTACAACGTCCCATCCTGGAAGCCGGAAGTGGTGTATGACGATTCGGGCTTCCGCGGCAGGCTGACCGTGCGGCAGGGCGGCGGCAAAGGCACTTTCGGAGACATCAAGAACATCTGGGACCTGAAGCTGGCGAACGATGTGCCACTCGACCTCCGCATACACTGCGGGGCTGGCGAGAACAAGCTCAACCTCCGCGACCTGACGCTGCGCAGCGTAGAAGTGCAAATGGGCGCGGGTTCTGTCGATATGGACCTGCGCGGCAAGCCGCTGCGGGACTATGAGGTCCGCATTGAAGGCGGGGTCGGCGAGGCGACCGTACATCTGCCGCCGGATGTGGGCGTCGTGGCCGAGGCGCACGGTGGCATCGGCTCCATCAATGTGCGCGGCCTCCACAAAGACGGCGACCGTTGGGTGAGCGAGTCGAATGGGAAGTCGAAGGCCACCATCCGCTTGAGCGTCAAGGGCGGAATTGGCGAGATCAACATCCTGGCCGAATAGGCCGCCCGTCTACAATTGCTCGGCGTCCAGCAGCAGTATGGGCGCCGAGGGCGCCAGTTTGCGCAGGCTGGGCACGACGCTTCGCAGATTTGCTTCCAAATCGGCGGAAACGATCATGACCGGCCGGTCGTCGGAGACTCCGAAGAGCCGGCCGCGGTGGACGTGATGGTCTTTGCCGAAGCCCATCACGCCGCGCAGGACACTGGCGCCCTGAATCCCCTTCTGGTTGAGTTTGCGCACCAGCGCTTCATAGAGCGGAATATCACCGTACGTTTCGGTCTCCGCTAGGAAGATGACCAGCAGCTTCATTCAGCCTCCACGACTTCCTTTGGTTTGTCGGATCCCGACACGAGCAGATACAGACTGGGCAGAGCCAACAAGGTGAGTAGCAGGGTGGATAGCAAACCACCCACAACCACCGTGGCCAACGGCCTTTGGATGTCGCTTCCAATGCCGGTGGCGCGAGCGGCGGGGACCATGCCCAGCAAGGCTACCACGATCATCATGAGCACCGGCCGCATCTGCGCCAGCGCGCCCTGGACGACGGCATCGCGCACGCCCAGTTCCGGATCGGACCGGCGCCGGCGGTTGATCTCCGCCACTACCAGCACGCCGCTCATCACGGCCACGCCGAACAGGCTGATAAACCCAACGGCGCTGGAGACGCTGAGGTTGATGCCGCGCATGTACAAAAAGATGATGCCGCCCACCAGCGAGAAGGGTACATTCATCAGGACCAGCCCCGCGTAGACGGGCGATCCGAAGGTCCAGAACAGCAGCGCGAAGATGACGGCCACGGTCACCGGCATGATGAACGTGAGCCGGCGCTTGGCGCGGGTGAGATTTTCAAACTGCCCGCCCCAGTCGACATCGTAGCCGGGGGGCAGGTGGATCGCCTTATTGAAGCGGGCCTGGGCGTCGGCCACAAAGCTGCCCTGGTCCCGGCCCCGGATGTTGGTGCGGACCGTGATCTGGCGGCGGTTCTCGCGGCGGGCGATGATGCTGGCGCCGTTGACGACATCGATGCGGGCCAGTTGCGAAAGCGGTACCCGTCCGCCGTCGCGCGTGGGGATGAGGATTTCGCCGATCACATGGGCGTCCTTGCGCGCCTCCGGGATGAAGCGCACGGTGACGTCGAAGACCCGCTCGCCTTCAAAAACCGTGCTCACGGCGCGGCCCCCAATCGCCATTTCGATCATGTCCTGGATGTCGCGCACATTGATGCCATAACGCGCCACAGCCTGGCGATCGATCTGAATACGGAGTTGTGGCTGATCTTCTTCCTGTTCAATGGCGGAATCGGCCGCACCCGGCACTTTGCGGATGACGGCCAGGGTTTCGCCGGCCAGTGAACGCAGTTCCGCGAGGTCGGTGCCGGTGAAGATGACGGCGAGGTCGGCGGCGGAGCCGGTGACGGCCTCGGTCACGTTGTCGATGATGGGCTGGGTGAAGCTGAAAGACGCACCTGGGACCTCGTTGCGCAGGCGTTGCGACATGGCGTCGATGAGCGACGCTTTGTTGCGGCCGGTGGTCCAGGAGTCGTAGGGCTGGAGAGCGACGAAGACCTCGTTGCGATTGGCGCCATAGGGGTCCGTGCCCGAATCGTTGCGTCCGCTCTGTGAGCTAACGGTCTTCACCTCGGGGAAACTGTGAAGGATCGTACGCAACTGTCCTGCCACCTGGGCCGATTTCTCGATCGAGATGCCGGGCGCCAGTGTGGCGCGGACCCAGATGACGCCTTCGTCGAGCTGCGGCAGGAACTCCGAGCCAAGTGCCAGGGAGAGGACAAACGAGGCCGCCACCACCAGGACCGACAGTCCGACGGTAGCCTTCGGGCGGGCCATCGTGGCTTCGAGGGCGCGGCGGTACACCTTGCCCAGCCAGGTAAGCACCGGGTTCTCCCAGTCTTTTGCGCCGTTCTTGAACAGATAGGTGGCCAGCACCGGGATGAGCGTCAACGCGATGAGCATGGAGCCGAACAGCGCATAGCAGATGGTGAACGCCATCGGTGTGAACAGGCGGCGTTCCACGCGCTCGAGCGTGAACAGGGGGATGTAGGCGGAGATGATGATGAGCAGCGAGAAGAAGATGGGGCGCTCCATCTCCAGGGCCGCGTCGCGGATCGCTCCAACGACCCCGTCGCGTTCGCCCAGCAGGCCGGCGCGCTTGCGTTCGCCCAGCATGTGGACGACGTGCTCCACCATGACCAGGGTGCCGTCCACGATGATGCCGAAGTCGAGCGCGCCGAGAGAAAGCAGGTTGGCGGGGATGCCCGAGAACTGCATGCACACGAACGCGAACATCAGCGACAGCGGGATGGTGATGGCGGTCAACAGGGCGGCGCGCACGCTGCCCAGGAACAGGAACAGCACCGTGACGACGATGACGAGGCCTTCAAGCAGCGTGTGGGTGACGGTGCCGAGCGTATTGTTGACGAGGTCCGTGCGATCGTAGATGGGCTTGATGCTGACGCCCTGTGGCAGCCGCGTGGAGTTCAGCTCGTCCACGGCATCGCCAATGCCTTTCAGCACGTCGCTTGGATTCTCACCGCGGCGCATGAGCACAATGCCTTCGACGCCGTTGGTCTTATCGTTCACGCCGAAGATGCCGGTGGGCAAGGGGGCGCCGAACTGGACATGGCCCACGTCGCGGACGAAGATGGGCACGCCTTTGGAGGCGCTGATTACAATGCTCTCCACGTCGGAGAGGGCCTTGACCTGGCCGACACCGCGGATCACCATCGCCTGCTGATGGTTGTCGAGCAGGGCTCCGCCGGCGTTTTGGTTGTTGGCGTCGATGGCCTGGGCCACCTGGGCGACGGTGAGGCCGTATTTAGCCAGGGCCAGCGGGTCGATCTCAACCTGGTATTGACGGATCAGGCCGCCGAAGGGGGTGACGTCGGCCACGCCCTGCACCTGCAGGAAGCGGGGCGTAATCACCCAGTCCTGCAGTTCGCGCAACTGCATGGCGTCATAGCCGGGGCCTTCGAGCGAGTAACGGTAGAGCTCTCCAATCGGCGTGGAGAGAGGCCCGAGAGAGGGCGAGACATTGGGCGGAAGGTTGGCGTCGCGAAGTTTTTCGAGCACTACCTGGCGGGCGAAATAGTCGTTCACACCGTAGGCGAATGTAAGTTCGACTACAGACAGGCCGAAGATGGTGCGGGAACGGCGCGCGATGACGTTGGGCACGCTGTTGAGCGCCCGTTCCAGGGGTACGGTGACCTGCTGCTCCACCTCCTCGGCCGCGCGGCCGGGATAGAGGGAGATGACGACGACCTGCGTGTCGGAAATATCCGGATAGGCCTCGATCTTGAGCTGCTGGTAGGCCCAGATGCCGGCGGCCACCAGGATCAGGCCCAGCACGAGGGTGATGAAGCGTTGCTTCAGGGCGAAACGGAGAAGTTTTGCGATCAAAGCGGCGTCTCCTCTAGTTGCCTTTGAGCAACATCACACCGTCGGTGACAATGCGGTCGCCGATCTTGAGGCCTGTGGGTACGCCAATGAGGTCGCCGGCGCGACTGCCGGTCTGGATGGGGGTCTGCTGGAAGCGTCCGGGCGCCGTCTCACGATACACGAAGCTTCCGTTCTGCCCCTGCAGGATGGCTGGAGCCGGGATGGCCGCCATGGAAGACATGGTCTCGACATGGCGCACGCGGCCGAACATCTCGGGCAGCAGGCGGCCGGACGGATTCTGCAGTTCGGCGCGAACCTTGACGGTGCGCGTGGTGGGGTCGACGCTATCGGCGATACGGCGGACCGCGGCGCGGAAATGCTCGTTCGGATAGGCGCTGAGCTCAATATCCAGCATCTCGCCCACCTTGATGAAGCGGATGGCGGTTTCCGGCACATCGGACGCGACCCAGACCGTACTGAGATCAGCCACAGTCAGCAGCGGCTGATTCGTGTCGTTGCGGAATTCACCCTGCACGACATTCATCTCCAGTACTTTGCCGGACACCGGTGCGCGCAGCGTGATCTTCTGGCCGAACTCGCCGGCCTTCAGTCCCAGGATGTCGAGGCGGCGGAGGGACTGTTCCCGGCCGGCGACGGCCTGCTCCACCTGCGACTTGGCTTGAGCAAGGGCATTCTCGGCGTTCAGCAGTTCCTTGCGGGCGACGGCCTGGTGTTCCAGGAGGTCGCGATTGCGTTCGAAATCGGCCTGCGCTTTCAGCAGGTTGGCCTTCATCTGGCCGAGGTTCGAATCGGCCTGCAGGTAGGCGGAGATGGCGACGTCGGCGTCGGGGCTCTCGATGGCGGCTACGGGCTGGCCTTCTTTCACGGCGTCACCCAGTTTCACGAAGACCTGGGTGATGCGGCCGGCCACGGGCGTGACGACGCGTGAGACGCGGTTGGGATTGACTTCCAACTTACCTGGCGCGTCCACCTCGTCCAGCGGGACCTGGGCTGTCTGGACAGATTCGACTTTGATCTGTTTCAGCTTCGGGGAGTCGGCGGGCAGTGTTACTTCGCCTGGTCTGATCTGGGGTGCTGGAGCCGCGGCCTGGGCCTCTTCCTGCTTCTTGGAGCAGGCGGCCAACAGTCCGGCCATCAGGAGTGCTGCGATGATTCTCATGGATTTACCGACTTCCCGGTGACAGCGTCGATGAGGAACAGACTGCGTGTGTAGTCGGCCCTTGCGTCGTTGTAGCTTTGCATTGTGTCGTTATAGGTGCGCTCGGCATCGAGGAATTCCAGCAGCGAGGCTTCACCCCGGCGGTAACTGAATTCGGTGATGTCGCGAACCTGCCTGGCCTGGTTCAAGAGCTCGCCGCGGATGCGATCGAGCAGTCCCTTGGCCGTGTTGTACTGCTGCCAGGTGTTTTCCACCTCGGTCGAGATGGCGCTTTCCAGGGCTTTGGCCCGGTACTGGGTCTGGGTCATCTCCCGTTGTGCCCGGGCCACCTCGCCCTGGTTCCGGTCATAAATGGGTAGGGGCATGCTCAGGAACACCCCGAAGGTGCGCCCGTTCGAGTAGCCGTACTGGTTGTGATACAGCAGCCCCGTGGTGAGGTCTGGTTTGCCCATCGCGTGCTGCAGGTTGGCGTCGGCTTTCGCACGGTCGGTGTCTTTGCGGGTGGCCAGCAGGTCGGGCCGCTGTGCCAGCGCCTGCTTTTTCATCTCCTCGAGGGCCATGACAATGTCGTCGCTGCGCAGCGCGCCCGTGACTTCGAAACCAACCCGGTTGGCATTGCGCCCCAGCAGTTGCTGGATCGTGTTGCGGGCTGTCTGGAGTTTGAGGTTGGCCTGGGCGACCGAGTTCTCCAGCTGTTGTTGTGCGACACGGGTCCGAATCAGTTCGACGCCAGCCAGGTCCCCGGCGTTGACCTTGGCCTCGTTCACACGGACTATGTCGTTGAAAACCTTTAGATTCTGCTGGGCGAGGTCGACGTTCTCGCGGGCCAGCAGGAAGTCGACACAGGCGAGGCGTACGGCCAGGCCCAGTTGACGCATGGTGTCGAGCAGGCGGAGCTCGGCCACAGAGGTCACCGCCGTAGCCAGATCCACGCGACGCTCGCGCTTGCCTCCGCGTTCCCAGATGTAATTGAATTGCGGGCTGAATTCAGAAGGACCGGCACTGTTCTGCGGCGTGAGTCCGCGGCGCAGCCAGTCCAGGTAATCCCAGGTGAAGGAAACTGTGGGATTAGGGCGCAGGGCTGCCGTGATCTCGCGCGCCTTGGCCACCGGTACATTCTGTTTCTCGGCCATCAGGTCGAGGTTGTTCCGCAGGGCCTCATCCACTGCCTGATCAATTGTCAGCGCCGCGGGTACCGGTTGGCCGGGCGCAGCAGGAGCTTGTTCCTGTGCCAGAGCGGTTAATCCCAGAAAGGCGCCGCAGCACACAATGCCTATGGTTGCTTTCACTTTTCCCCAGTATCCCGTGGCTGGCATACCGCCTCCTATCCCGAAGTCTCGGGATTTTTAACCCCAAATCGAAGCGTGACCGGAAGATATACCGAACGGGCGGTATCGGTCTGCACCGGATGAATGCAATTCAGTGCCCCTTCGATCCGTTGCGAGATATAGCCCGTACAGGGGATATATCCTGAGCGTGGAATCGCGCATGCTTAATGTGAGGGGGGCAACTAAAATCTTGGCGCGCGCATCGGAGCCGGACAACATCTCGTCCGCCCTCGTGCGTCCGGTCACCCAGAAGGCCATCAGCCGGGTGGTCCTGGCCGGATTTGCTCTGGTGATCCTGCTGCTGCTTGCGGCGGGGCTGCTGGGTGTCCGCAGCATTAGTAGTATCCGGTCCACCACGGCCGAACTGCTGGAAGAACAGGTTCGCATCCAGGATCTGTTGGATGCCGTGCTGCGCGAACAGCGAGCAATCAATGCCATCTTCGCGGGCTTCGCCAAGCAGCCTGAGAACTTGGACCGCCAGCAACTCCTCAGCCAGTTGGAAGCCTCAGACCGTGACATCGAGAGCATCGCCGCCGATGCCGCGGACGAGCCGGCCCAGGCCCTTTGGCAGGACCTTTACAAGGCGGTTACTCACTACTCGACGGAGGCGCGCGGCATCCTCAGTGACGAATCGGGCAAGGCGCGTCCCCTGCGCCAATTGATGGCCGCCCATCAGAATGTACTGGCGCTGGTCGATAAGCTCGTCGAGGTCCAGTCCCGGCGCTCAGTTGAACTGAAACAGCAGTTGGAGAGCATCTCCGAACGGCTGCTGAGGGAATCGTCGATTCTCCTCGGCGCCGGTCTCCTGCTGGCTTTGGCCTGCGCCATCTATACGGTGAAACTGACGGTGAACCTCATCCGGCAGTTGGAGTGGCAGACCGGCGAGTTGAGCCGGGTGTCCTGGAATCTCCTGGAGAAGCAGGAGACGACGGCAAGACGCTTCTCGCATGAGTTGCACGACGAACTTGGGCAGTCGCTGACGGCCGTTAAGGCAAATCTCGTTACGATCCTCGACCACGCCAACGGCGGGCGCGCGCAAGTGGACGACTGTCTGCATTTGGTCGATGCCGCCATCGTGAATGTCCGCGAATTGTCACAGCTCCTCAGGCCGACCATCCTGGACGACTTCGGACTGGATGCGGGGCTGCGTTGGCTCTGCGACCGTTTCCAGCAGCGCACCGGAGTCAATGTGGAATACAGCTCCACCTTTGATGGGCGCGTGGCCGACGAAACCGAAACCCACATCTTCCGCATCGCGCAGGAGGCATTGACCAATGTGGCGCGGCACTCCAAGGCCACCAAGGTCGAGGTCTCGCTGGCGAACCCGGGGGGGCAGATCGAACTCCGCATCGCGGATAACGGCCGCGGCGTGGTTTCGGATGGCGAAAAGCACAGCCGGGGATTGGGACTGGTGGGCATGCGAGCGCGGGCACGCAGCGCTGGGGGAGAATTGAAGGTGGAGACCGCACCCAATCAGGGCGTCGCGATCCTGGCCAGCTTCCCGTTTGCTGAACGGTTGGAGTAGCCTGCGGCGTTCCTGGGTGTACCTATGACCTCGAAAAAGATCAGTATTCTCCTGGCCGACGACCACAGTGTGGTCCGGCAAGGCTTTCGCCGCATCCTGGAATCCCAGGCCGACATGGAAATTGTGGGCGAAGCCTCCAACGGCCGGGAAGCGATTGAGCGGGCCACGACTCTTTCTCCTGACGTCGTCGTCATGGACGTCGCCATGCCGGAACTGAACGGGATCGAAGCCACCCGGCGTCTCATGGAGAGTTCTCCCAGGACGCGTGTGCTGGCACTCTCCATGCACAAGGACGCAGTTTATGTCCGCGAGATCCTGAGGGCCGGCGCACGCGGCTATCTACTGAAGGATGCCATTGATGCCGATTTGCTGGCAGCCGTCAGGGCCATCGCCCGCGGGGAAGGTTACCTGTCGCCGGCCATCGCCGATGCCGTGCTGACCGATTACCGACAGCACGTGACGGATCCGATCGACTTGCTCACCTCGCGCGAGCGGGAAGTGCTGCAGTTGATCGCCGAGGGCAAGACCAACAAGGAGATCGCGACCGTTCTCAAGCTCAGTGTCTATACAGTCGACGCTCACCGTGGCCGCATCATGGAGAAGCTCAACCTCCATTCCACCGGTGAACTGGTACGCTTCGCGGTCCGCAAAGGGCTCATCGATTAGTTTCAGGCATAAGGTGGTCCGTTGGGACCCCTGCGTGCGCTATGATCTCCACTGGTGTCCCAGGTAGTCTCACAGCAAGAATCGCCAGCCCGGCCGAAAGTCTCCGTCGTCATCGTTGCTTACGAGTGCGAGGCGGCCCTGCGTCGCTGCCTGACTGCGTTGGATGCGTCACAAGATCGTGCAAACATTGAAGTTCTGGTAGTGGATGCTGGCAGCCGGGATGGCTGTCCGCGCATCGACGCCGACTTCCCGGGCATCCAGATGCTGCGTCTGCCGCGCAATTTTGGCCGTACCCGCGCCCGCAATATCGGAATGCGGACCGCACAATCGGACCTCATTTTCTTTCTTGACCCGAATGTCGAAGTGCAGCCCGAAACGGTGAGTATCCTGGCCGCTGCCCTTGAGGCGACCGATGCCGTCACCGCCGCCGCGCCACAGCTCCGCGATGCCTCCGGTACCACGATCGTGAATTCGTTCAGCCTGCCCACTCCGGAAGCCTTGGCCGAGGCCAGCCTGCGAGGCACGCCTTTGCCTCGTGTCGTTCCACAGAATGGCGTGGCCGAAGCGGTGGATGAAGAGGCCATGATCGTCCGCAAATCGTTCCTCGCCGGGATGAACTATCTGGACGAAAAGCGGTTCTCCGAGCACTGGAGCCTGCTGGAGGTCTGCTGGCAGATCCGCAACGCCGGCAAGCAGATTCTAGTCTCGCAACAGACCTTCGTCGTGCTGAATCCCTCGTCGAGACCGGTCGAAGATGAGCAGCTCTATACGGCCGATCGCGTGTCAGGGGCTTCTGCCTTCATCGCTAAGCACAGCGGCTTTGGGGCCGGTATCTCTTTCAAATTAAAGTGCTTCTTCTCCGCCTTGGGTTCCCTGAAGCTGGGCTTGGCCTTCTCGATTCTCTCCGGTTCGAAACTCGACCCAACGCAGTAAGGCAAATAACTTAGATTGCGGCTATAAAGCCTGGGCGCGGCGCGTCCGATACATTGCAAGAGAGTCACTATGACCGCCATGCTTTGGATCCTCCTTCCGCTCTTCATCGCCGCCGGCAGCGCGCTGTTGAGCTTCTACATCATGCAGGCCAAACTCGAGGTAGCCGTTTCCAAGGAACGGGAAAGCCTCGCCGAAGCCCGTGCAGTGATCAAGAATCAGGAAAAGCTCATCGAAGAAAAGGTGAAAACGGCTGAGGAGTCCACCATGCGCAAGGCGTTCGACCAGTTTCTGGCCGACTTCCGCGTGGAAGAGCGCCATTACATGCGCGAGAACAAGTCCATGTTCGTCAACCGTAAGGCCCTCGTGTTGCAGGAGCGGTTGTTCTTCAGGAACATCCCCCTCAGCAACTGGGTTGAGCACGAGATGGTGGTGGAAGAGGGCAGCGATATGAAGAGTCTGGCCAAGCAATGCTCGATCTTCAGCACGCGCTCTATCTCCGGTGACGAGCGGTCGCAAAACTCGCGCCTGCTGAAGTCCAAAGAAGCTCGCACGGCCTAGAACTACTTATCCGTCAATAACATCTGGGCGGCGACCAGAACCAGGAATACCGCGTAGCCGCGGCGCGCAATTACCGGCGAAAGGCCCAGGGTAATGCGGGCGCCGAAGTAGAAGCCCACAAACAGTCCGGCCGCGATCAGTGCCGCATACTTCATGTTCATGTGTCCCTGGCGGTAATACTCGTACGCGCCCAGGAACCCGACTGGTGGGATCAGCGCGGCCAGGCAGGTGCCCAGCGCATCAAACTGTTCCATCTTCAACAGGAAGATCAAGCCTGGGATAATCACCAAGCCCCCACCAATGCCGAACATCCCTCCCAGGACACCGGCCACCAGCCCAATGGCCAAAAGCAGCAAGTAGTTCATCGATCAGGAGTCTAGCAAAACGCCGTCGCGCCTGACCATGCCAGCCCCCATCTCCAGCCCAGTCGCCGAAGGAATCTGAAGGAATTCATTGAAGATGTAAACCTTCCGCAAGAAACCCTCGTCTTTCGGGTTAGGATGGGCTCGATGGCAGACCAACTCGTCGCCTCAGCCGGCGCCACGCAAGCAGGCTCCGACTTTGCTGGATGGATGCTGTCCGAGCAACGTCGCGTGTTCCTGCTGTGCCAGCGCATGCTTGGTGAGGCGGACGAAGCGGATTCGGCCACCCAGGACGTCTTCTTCAAAGCTTACAAAGCCCTGCAGAAACAGGAAGTTCCCATCGACGACTCAGCCAAGTGGCTGACCCGGATCGCGGTGAATACCTGCCTCGACAAGCTCCGCTCACGCCGTTGGCAGTTCTGGCGGAAGCGCCCGAACCAGGAAGACGAAGAGTTGATCCTGAACATGGCGGCCTCGTCATCCCCGGATGCCGAAGCTCAGCTATTCGCCGGAGAGATTGGAGTGCGTTTGCAGGCCGCTCTAGGGAATTTGTCTGACCGGCAGCGGGCCGTCTTCACTTTGCGTCACTATGAAGACAGAGGGTTGGACGAGATTGCGGAGATTCTGGACTTGGATGTAGGGACCGTAAAGGCGCATATGGCCCGGGCGCTGGCCAAACTGCGGCTGGAACTGCAGGATCTCTACTCGGCTCGCAGGAAGCAGTGAATGGGAGTGAGGAAAATGAACTCGGACAGATACAACTCGCCCCACTGGACGGAAAGTGATCTCATCAGCCGCCTCTACGGCTTGGATCCGGAGCAGGGCCGCTCGGCCGCCCATCTGGAGGAGTGCCGGGAGTGTGGTGCCCTGTGGTTGTCGGTGCAGGCGCGCAGGGGTTCGGTTGTGAACGTGGCGCCCGTGCCGGACGAAGCACTCGAAGAACGGTTGCGCGCGCAACGCCAGGCCGTCTGGGCCCGCATCGAAAAGCCGCGGCGCCCCTTCCTCTGGCGGATGCTCCCAGCCGCGGCAACCGCGCTGATGATCTTCGCCGGTGTGGCGATGCACCAGGTGAAACCGCCGGTGCCACCCGTCCAGACCGCTTCGACGGTCTCGGACGCCCAGTTTTTCAACGAGATTGCGAGTGTAGTCAATCAGGAGACGCCCCGCGCGGCCGATCCCCTGCAGGGTCTCTTCGACAGCAATGCGGCGCCGGCCGCGATCGAGGCGCAATAGTTCCATGAAGCGGTTGATGTTGCTGTTGCTTTGCCTGGGTCTGCCCCTATTGGCGCAGATGCCCCGTGGCTTCTACCCCTGGTGGGATTCTCCCGTCGCCAAAGACCTGAACCTGTCCGAGGATCAGAACCGGCAGATCCGCGACATCGTGAAAGAGTACCGCACGAAGATGATCGATCAGCGTGCCGCGGTGGAGAAGGCCGAAGTCGAACTCCAGGACATCTTCAACGAAGACAGTTTCGATCAGCGGCGCGGGAATGAAGCGATTGAGCGCCTGATCTCTGCCCGTGGCGACATCACGCGCAGCTTTTCGCAGATGAGCCTGCGCTTGCGGGCCATATTGACGAATGATCAATACCACGAGTTGATGCGCCGCCGGCCGAACATGCAGCCTGGCAACCTGATGCGCGAACTCCAGAAGCGGAACCAGAACGGCCCGCGGCAGAATGGCCAGGGTGGCGGGCGGCAGCCTATGCCCCAGCGCCCCCCGCAGCAATAGCGCGGATCGCAGCCACATCCAGGATCCTCGGATTCCCGGCACTGTTCGGGGGCGGGTTCTCTACGGCCCATCCTAGCGCGCTCAGCATCTGCGCATGCGTCACAAGCCCTAGTCGGAGAGCCCCGGCGCGTGTCGGTCCAAATCTCTCGGCCAGCCAGTAAAAGGGGACCAGCGCCAGCGGCCAGCGATGGCCCTCGCCCAACACGTACCACGGGCGCAGGATCGTGGCTGTCAGGCTGGCCTCACCGAGGCGGCGTTCACATTCCATGCGGATCCCAATGTAGCCATGCATGGTGGGCGCCGGATGGGCCACGCTGACATAGACAAAGTGCCTGATGCCGCTCCACTGGGCCGCTTCCACACTCGCAAACAGGGATCCTCGATCCACCCGCTCAAACTCCGCCTGCTTCCACGAGGCAGGATGCGGCGTGCCCACCAGATGGACCAGGGTGTCGCAGCCTTCGCAGGCGGCCGCCACGCTCACCGGGTTCAGGGCATCACCCTGGCATACCTCCACGCCCCGCGCTGCGCGCTGCGCACCACCTGGCCGTACCAGCGCCCGGACCGATGCGCCTCGAGCAACCAGTACTTCGCAGAGGGCACGCCCGAGATAGCCGGTACCGCCGGTGATCAGGATTATTCGCCGGATCCTTTCAACCAGATGTTCTTTGCAACACTGCACACGCCGTCGACGCTCTCCGAGATCTGCGCACAGACCATGGTGTCCGATTGCATCGTGGGCAAATCCGCCGGAATAGTGACTCTGAGGAGCTCCACGCCCACCTGGAGCGTCGACTCCGGGGTTGCATCCATCCAGCGGTCGTGAATCCGCACCTTCACCGGGTGCATTGCGCTCCCCAAGCCGGTGATGAAGAGCTGCAGTGTCTTTCCAGTTTCAGCCGGTCTGTCGACGCTGTTCATTTCATCGTCGTTGTTGAGGATGAACAGCAGGTCTGGCGAGATCGCCACGATCTCGATTCCATAGGCCGCGCTGGCGCTGCCGGAATTGGTGGCAATTACCGGAGCCGGGCCCGGTGTGAGGTCCACTGGGACCTGCGCGGTAAGCTCCGTCGCCGAAATCAGGACAATCGACGCTGGACGGCCCTGGATCGAGACAGTTGTCTGGTCTGTGAAGTTGGTGCCAATCAGCACGACCAGGCCGCCCGGAGCAAACGGCATGCCCCAGCGGGATCCCGGCGTCACGACGTTGCTGATCGTCGGAGCGGGCGCCGGCGGCGGTGGCTCCGGCAGCGGAGCGGTCACTGTCAGTTTGACGTGGACGAATTGCTCCTCCACGCTTCCTGAGTAGGGGTTCACATTCTGGAAGACCAGATCGGCCTCGTAGAGACCTTCTGGCAGCGATTTGGGTAGCACGTCGAAACGCACCGTGGCGTTGTTACTGCCGCTGGGATTCGAGATCGCCAGCCAGCCCGCGCCATTGACAAAGCGGGCCAGCACGCGCCATTGCAGCAGGCCTCCGCCGATATTGTGAACCAGCACGTAGCCCGATTGGGCGGCCGAACCGGAGGGGGCAGTAAACTCCTCAGGCGTCCTCGTGGGCGTGATTTCCATCTTGGGGAAATAGTTCGCATTGCAGTCGCCCAGCAGGTGGCAGTCGTTCGTAACGGCCGTGGGTCTGTAACGGGGGATCGGCGCGCCGGCCACCGAACCGGTGAGCGTGGAGACCGGTCCCAGGCTGACAGTCTGCGTAATCACACCTTCCGTAACGAACTGGTCGGTGGGCAGGAATAGCCACAGCGGAATCTGCGCGGATTCCAGGGTCGTTGAACTCGCGTCCAGGACTTCGTAGACAACATAAGGTGACGTGCCCTGGTAGTCGATCTCGCCTACACCAAAAAGCGTCTGCGGGCCGGTGCTGGGCGTCCATACGACAAAGCCGCCGCTGCCGTCCGTCTGCGCGCCGCGCACCCGCACCAGCAGCAGTGTGTTGCCCGCCAGCGGATTATACAGACCGCTTGTGGGATTGGTGCCGAATTGGCCGCTGGACGTGGGGATCGCTGCCGAACTGCCTGCAATGGCGTCTGGTGCGATGATCTTCGCTCCGTTGGGTACGCCTGCGAGCCGGATCAGCACCCGCATCCCGTTGGTTGTGTCGGCGGTGACTCTGCGCACAAATGCCGATCCAAAACCCTCCGTGACGCGCGTGGTGGCCATCCCTGCGCCGCTGGCGATCATGTTGTCGAAGTCCATGTACTGTGGCAGCGCTGGGCCCGTTCCGTAAACCGAGGCCGCCAGCGTCGTCGCATAGAGCGACGTCTGCGACGTGCCAACCGTGGTAATGGGAGAAGGAATCGGCAACTGCTCGTTCGTCAGCCACTGCACATAGGCCTGCGTAGTCCCGCCGGCTTCGGTCCGGATGCCGCTCACTTTGACCAGGAACGTCCCCTGCACCGTCATATTGAACTGGAAGTTCTCGATGAGGATCGAGGTGTCGAGCGGGCGCACCGTAATCGGCAGGTTTGTATACCCACCGGGTGTCTGCAGCGCGAACGTAACACCCTGCACATAGCCGGAATCGTCGATAGCATTCGAGATTCGGCGGCTCACGGAAATCTGCAGTGAACCCTTAATCGTGCCCAGTGGCACGCCGCCATAACAACTGAGCAGAATGTCGCCAATCTGTTCAGTCAAACCTTCCGACGCCACAAGCAAGGGCGTCGCGGTCAGCGCGCACTGCGTGGCTGCCTGGACCGGAAGCATGAGTAGACACAAAAAGACCAATAGACACAGAGACCGAGGCCGCATAACAATATCCTCTCGTCCTCTAGACTACAACCATAAGCGATTACGTTTCAGGCCTTGTCACTGGATGCATATTCCGGAGGCCACTTTCGGCGCCCTGCGCGGCGAGCTGAAACCGCACGCTACAATAAGAAATTCATGTCTCAGTTGCTCAAAGACAAGACTACGCTCGTCCTGGGTCTGGCCAACCGCTGGTCCATCGCCTACGCTATCGCGCGCGCCTACCGCCGGGAAGGCGCCGGGCTCCTCCTCACTTACCAGGGGGAAAGGCAGAGGGATGTCGTGGAAGAGCTGGCCCGCGATCTGGATGCTCAAAAACTGCTGTGCTGCGATGTCACCCGCGAAGACGACATTCTGCATCTGACCGAAATGCTGAAGTCGGATGGCATCAAACTCGATGCCGTTGTTCACTCCATCGCCTTTGCCAATAAGGAAGATCTCGCGCGGCCGTTCTACGAAACGTCTCGGGACGGCTTCCTGCTGGCCCAGGAAGTCTCCTGCTACTCCCTGGTGGCCATCTCCCGGGCGGTAGCGCCGGTAATGACGGAAGGCGGGTCGATCATGACGCTCTCCTATCTGGGCAGCCAGCGAGTCATGACCAACTACAACGTGATGGGTGTGGCCAAAGCGGCGCTGGAGGCCAGTGTGCGGTACCTGGCCAGCGAATTGGGCCCGCGCAACATCCGGGTGAATGCGATCTCGGCCGGCCCCATCAAGACAGCCTCGGCCCGAGGAATCAAGGATTTCTCCAAAATCCTGGACCACGTAACGGAGACTGCCCCGCTGCGGCGCACGACGGATCCGGCGGAAGTGGCCGATGCGGCGGTCTTTCTGGCGTCTGATCTAGGCCGCGGCGTAACGGGCAACATCATGTACGTCGACTCCGGCTATCAGATCATGGGCATCTAGGCTCGCCTGGCGATCCGGTTTTGGCCCCGTAAAAAGAAGAAGGGCGGCCCCGCTGCGATAGCGAGGCCGCCCTTCTTAGTTGATACCCCGAACTAGAACGTGAAGCGTGCAGTCAACTGCAGGCGCCGTGCGTAATTGTCCTGGGTGGAGGCGTTGATCTGGCCGAAACCGGTGGCGCCGGCGCTCTGGGCCGTGGTCACCGTCATATTCGGCGAGGGGAAGTAGGGGTGATTGAAGGCGTTCAGGGCTTCCGCGCGGAACTGGAAGTTCATGCCTTCCCGGATGCGCGTGTCCTTGATCAGGGCCAGATCCACGTTGTTCTGGCGCTGACGGCGGAGTTGCGCGAACCGCAGCGGCCAGGTGCGGACCTGGTTGCCGAGCAACTGCTTGGCAGTGGCCGTCTCAAAGCCATCCACGTTGAACCAGCTGTTCGGCGTACGCTGGTCGGCCGGCTTCAGGATGTTGGCTGGGTCGTTGTAGTAGATGTAATTGCCCCAGGCCAGCGGGAAGCCGCTCTGCAGCGACCAGATGCCGGAAGCCTGCCAGCCGCCCACCAGCCGCGAGATGAACCCGTTGGAATTCGACAGCCAGGGCTTGCCCTTGCCGAAAGGCAGTTCCCAGATGCCGCTGATGTTGATGCGGTGCGGGGCGTCGGCGTCCGAGATTTCCCGGACCGGTAGGGCGTCCGCGGGATTGAGCAGGTTCGTGGCCTGCATCCATTTGGACAACGTATAGCTGCCCATGATCGTGTAGCCCTTCGAGAAGCGCTTCTGGGCCGTGATCTGCATGCTGTGGTACCACGAGTAGCCGCCGTTGTCGCTGGTGTAGATCGCATTCGACCCAAAGGCCGGATATGGTGACAGCAGGGTCTGCCGGGATATCTGGGCGCTGGTGAAGGTGCCCTGCGTATTGCCGGGCACCAGCCCTTGCAGAGGGTTCGAGATATTGGCGCTCAGATAGTTGTTGTTGGTGTCATCGCGCAACCGCGATGTGCTCAGGTATTGGTAAGGCAGCGTGTTGATGTTCCGGCCCAAAGTCGTGGACGAGCCGCTGGTGACCGTCGAGAGCTCGACGTGGTTGGTCTTGCTGCCTATATAACTGGCCTCAAGGGAGAAGCCCTTCAGTTCACGCTGGACGCTGAGTTCCCAGCGCGAGGTCATGGGGAGTTTCGGATTCTGGTTGAAGAACGAGAAACCCTGACCCAGGTAAGTGGCGTAGCCGTCGGCGTTGCCCTTCGGTTCGCTGATGCCGTCCGGGAACGGGTTGGCTAATGTCGTGGCCCAAGTAAGTCCGCTGTCCCTGGTCAGAACCATATTCGTGTTCTGGCTGAAGCCGTTCTGAATCACATCACCGCGGCGCTCGCCAAGAAAACCGCCGAACATACCGAAGCCCGACCTGATCACTGTCTTGCTGTCGAGTTGGTAGGCCAGGCCAATGCGCGGAAGGAAAACATTTTTCGGCGTGTTATACAGACTCCCGTCGTTGCCATTGACACCGGCGAAGGTCATACCACCCTTGAGTGCGAAGGCGCTGGGTGGTAGTTGAGCGAAGCCGCCAGAGATACTTGGGTAAATCGTGGAGTAGCTGGCCTGGGCCGCTGCAGAAATGCTCTGGGTGTAGGTGGGATCGAAGCCGAGGGTGCTACGGTTATACCGCTCCTTCAAGGGCGTCTCAAACTCATAGCGAAGTCCAATATTCATAGTCAGCTTGCGGCTGATCTTGAAGTCGTCCTGAATGAAGAAGCCCCAACTCTTGGAGGCTTCGATGTAGTCGGCTGACCGGGCGATGCTGCCCGAACCGGGCAGACCGAGCAACAGGGCGGCCACCGACTGGCCAATGCTTCCAGGTGACGTGGCGGAGTTGTCCAGCGGGCCCTTGGTCCATGTGGCGTCGAAGGAGAACTGGCCGGTCTGGGCGTTGCTGAAGAATTTGTCCGCTTCCTGGTACACGCGGAATTCGAAGCCAGTGCGGATGTTGTGCTTGCCGGCGGACTTGGTGAGGGTTGCCGAGGCTGTGTGGTTGTTCACGGGGCGCAGTTCGCCCGTAAAGCCGTTGCTGATGTAGCCGGTCAGGTTGATGCGCGGGAACCGCGCGATGTCCTTCGGAACCTGGCTGACATACTGCGGAGAGAAGCCAAGTTTGGAGATGTCGAAGCCTTCGCCCGAAGCCGGCCCGTCGGAGCCGCGGATGAATCGGTTGTAGCTGTAGCGGGTGTTCAACACCATCGTCGGCGAGAGAGTGATGACATGGTCGATCATCGCCGCTTTGGAGTCGAAGAGGAACTGGGTTCCGGTGAACGCCGTGCCGAAGTAGTCATTGTAGAGGCTGTCACGGCGGTACTGGCTGGCGCGCACGAAGAAGCGCTGGCGGTCGCCAACATTCTGGTCAACCCTGAAGGTATTGTTGTAGTAATCGGCGGTTTCCGCCAGGCTGGCATCACGGAAGTTGCCGATTCCCACCGCATCACCGGCCGACTTCGGAGTTGTCGGATACCAGTCGAGGATCGACTTTCCTACGGGACTGAATCGGGTCTTTGGAATGAGGTTGCCCGCGAATGGCGTCTGCTGGTAACGCCCGCTGGAGAGCTTCACGCGAGTTGCAGGGTCGTAGATCGTGTAAGTGGAGCCGCTGGCAAGCAGAGCCGAGAAATCACCATCGTGCATGGCTGCCGTGGGCACCGTGTTGGTAGTGTCGTCATGCCGGGGGCGCGAATCGGTAATACCTTCATACCCCCACAGGAAGAATGTCTTGTTGTGGCCGTTGTAGATTTTCGGGATCACAACCGGGCCGCTGATGGAGCCGCCCCAGCGGTTGAACTTGAAGTTTGGCACGGGCAGGCCGGACTTGTTGTTGAAAAAGTCGTTGGCCAGCAGGCTGGGACGGTAGAAGGAGTACCCTGCGCTGCCGTGAAGATCGTTCGTGCCCGACTTGATGCTGATGTTCGTTACGCCGCCCTGGGTCTGGCCGAACTGGGCGTCGAACGTGGCGGTCTGCACCTTGAATTCCTGCACGATATCCGTCGGCGGAACATAGGATGCCGTGACTTCGTTGGCGTTGGCGGTAGCCGTCGAAGGCGCGCCGTCAATGGTCAGATCGTTGAGGTTGCCGCGCGTTCCACCCATTGAATAGTTGACGATGTGCGTAGGTTCGAACGGGCGGTCCAGACGGACGCTGCCGTTGAACGTAACGCCGGCCGTCAGGCCGATCAGAAGGAATGGGTTGCCGTAAGACAACGGAAGATTTGCGACTCGCTTGGAGTCGATAACCGTGCCTGTCGATGCGGACTCCGCGTTCAATAGCGGCAGATCCGATGTGATGGTGACCGATTGGTCCTGCGTGCCGATCTCGAGCGCGATGCTGATGTCGAGGCGGTCCGCGATGCGGACTTCGACCGCATTGCGGGTGGCCTTCTTGAAGCCCGCCGCGGTGACTTCCACCTGGTAGACGCCCGGCGAAAGCAGGGGAGCCGTGTACAGGCCGTCCGAGTTCGTGGTCAGCGTCAACTTGTAACCCATCGCCGGGTTGGCCACAACCACAGTGGCGCCCGGCAGTATGGCGCCGCTCGGATCTGTGATCTTGCCGAGTATTGTGCCTCTGGCATCCTGCGACCAGGCCGGTAGGCCCGTCAACAGGATGAATATCGCAATAAGCGAGAAAATGCGACTCTTCATTTCCATTCCTTTCTGATTCTCTGCGCCGGCCCGGACAACCACGGTTCCCAGCCGTGGGATCCTGACCCGCTGAAACTAACCCAACTCACCGCGCGTTGACTGGCGCGCGATGCCTGAATACCCAAACCCGTGGCGGCCGGCACAACTGAGGGGAGACTCCTCATTCCGCCACCAGGCGGATATGGCCCAGCAGCCCGGAAAGCTCCGGCTTCATGTTGCGCATATCCTGCATTTGGAACCGTTCGCCGTACTTGGCCGCGACTGCCCTGTAGTCCGGCTCACCCTCGCGGGCCATGCGGTTGATCGCCGTATTGGCCACCACCACCCGCAACTCATTCCGGCCTTCCTTCAACAGGCCCGTTACATCCACCCGATAGGGCGGCGCCCATGCCGATCCGGCCCGTTGTCCATTCACATAGACCACTGCGGCATCCCGCACCGGCGCCTGCAGCCAGGCCCGCATGCCGTTCGCGCTTGGTGACTCCGGAATCGGCGCGGACGCCCCGAAATCCATCACCACGCGGCCGCCGCTCAGCTCTTTCGAAACCGTGACCGCCTTCTC
Organism: Paludibaculum fermentans; assembly: GCF_051172195.1. GTDB lineage: Bacteria > Acidobacteriota > Terriglobia > Bryobacterales > Bryobacteraceae > Paludibaculum > Paludibaculum fermentans_A. Next base: position 30,281 of record NZ_JBPJAQ010000004.1, on the reverse strand, counting down.
GTATACCGCTGTGCCGGAGAAATTCCGCGTCGCCGCGTCCTCCGTCCACGACTTCAACTGGTCCATCGAAACGGACTTGTCGAGCCCTTCGAAACTCACGTTCCATCCCGTGCTCAAATCCAACTGCTGGCCAGCCGCCGGTTTCGCCGGCACGGCCGGCTTTGCGCCCTTTGAAAACACTGCGACCAGCGAGGAATAGGGGGGGAGCGTGATTTCGTCGCCGAGGGCGACGGGCCTGCCCGAAAGCGGATCCAGCCACTCAGGTTGGAGACCCTCTACCCGGAACCGGACTTTGCCCTGATAGCTCTGGTTGCTCGTGTTCGCCACGAAGTAAATGTTGGTGTCGTTCAGCTTGCGATGCGCGAAGCCCAGTTGCGGGTTGGCTGGCGCCCACACAACATCCGGAGTCCTCGCCGCAGCCAGCGCCGCCCCCAGTGTCTTGTCATCTGCAACAAAACGGCCCGGAGCGCCAGGCGCGTCGAACAACCGGGCCGAGATCTCCCGAATCTGCCTGGCTTCGTTCTCCGCATCCAGCAACCCCGGGCCTAGCGAAGGCTTGCGCCTTACTGCCACTAAGAGTCCGCCACCCGCCGCAAACCGTTCCAACCGGCGGTAGCTTGACAGAGGGATCCGTTCCACGTTCGGCAGCACCACGATGCGGTAGCCGCCGTCGGCCAGCGCCTGCTCCAACAGGCCGTCGTCAACGCCGTCAAACCCGAAGCCGGCGTCCAGAATCTGGGGAATTACTTCCGTTCCGGTCACTTCACTCATCTGGCGGTCGATAGAAACCCGGCCCGAACCTGCCATGAAGCGCGCCCGCGTGTCGCCCACCGGCACATACAAGGCAACGTCATTGACCGCCTTGCCTTGCCTCATCAGCCAGCTCAGGCGCTGCAGGTATGCGGCTACGTCCGGCATCACAATCCACCACGGGTTGTTGTCGCTAAACGAGGCGGCGGCGTAAAACCCCCAACCCGGCTTGCCGGCGCTCTCCGGCGAATAGGGCCAGCCATGGCCGATCAGTTGGTTCACGCCCTGCAGGAAATGACGGTCCGCCTCCGCCTTGATATCCAAAGGAGTAGCCGCAAAGGTGGGCGAGTGCAGCCACGTCCAGGTTTCTGTCGCCGTCACCGGCCTTCCCAGGATGTGGTTGGCCGAAGCGGCCCATCTCGTGGCGCTGAATTGCCGCCAGTGGGGCTGCTCGCCATCGGCCAGGTCTACCAGTCGCTGGCTAGACAGCGTGACGGGCGGGGTCCCGTAGGTCTGCGACCGGAAAAGCGTTCCGTGAGCTTTGGCCCACTGCTGGGCCGGCGCGAGAAACCTTTCTTCCACCAGTTCAGTGAGCGTCAGGGCCCAGTCGTTCCGAATGGCGCCCTTCTCCTCCGTCAGCTCACCAACCAGGGCCGGCAGCTTCGGCTTCAGATCGTAGCCGCGCCGCCTCTGGAACTCCGCCAGAAAGTCCGTGGTCCAGTCCGATCCGAAAACCTCCAGGCTGTCATTGAAGATGGCATACGGTGGATGCCCGCCGAACGCCTTCAATAATGGTTCCCCCACTACCTGCAGGTGTTTGTCCAGGGCCGCCCGGCTGTAGTGGTCGAGGACGTAACCTTCCGCGCCGGCTGACGCCCGCTTTACCTTCATGCCCGTATGCCCGGCTACAAAGTACAGTTTCTGGTCGGCGAATGCCGCTACCAGTGATTCGCCTTCTTTCAGCACCGGAACCGTGGCGGAGCGCTCCACGCGCAGTCGGCCCGCCGCCATGCTCAAAGGAATGTGCGGACCACCATATGGCCAGCCGCTGCCCAGCGTCAAATCGACCCGCAGGCCCAATCGACGCCCGGTTTCCGCCGCGAATTTCAACGAATCCAGGAAGTCCGCCGACAGGAAGGGCAGATTGCGGATCTTTTTCTCGGGATCGTCCAGGGCCAGGGGATAGACCGGTTGGATCTCGACGCCGCCAATGCCGCCCGCCTTCATGACCTCCAGCTCGCGCTGCAACTCATGCTGCGTCACCGCCGGTCCAAACCACCACCACCGCATCATGATCCTGCTGTCCGGTGGCGGCGCGGCGAACGAAGCTCGAATTTGATCAATCGGCGAGGCGGATAGCGCGAGACTGGCGGACGCGGCCAAGGCGAGAAGACGGGCTGCTTGGCCCAGGCGGCAATGGTACATTCAATGTCCTCTGAACCGCACGTGAGGATGACTTCGTTTCGAGCGTCCCTACAGATATATCAGTCGAATCCGCGCCCAAAACGGTTGCGCTACACTACTGTTCGTGATCAGGTTCTGCTATTGACGGTGTGGGTTCAACGATCCGAAGCTAAGAAGATTCTAAGAAGATCCTGAATTTGAGCGGTAACGTGTTGGAGAGACGGCTGATCTATAAGTTCGGTGCATTCGGCCTCGACGCCTCGGCGAAGGTACTTCTCCGCGAAGGCGAGCCGCTCCATCTCACGAGAAAAGCCGCCGAAACGCTACTGATTTTGGTAGAGCAGTCGCCCCAGGTAGTTACTAAGGAAGAGTTAATAGCCGCCATCTGGCCGGATCGGGTTGTAGACGAAGCAAATCTTGCCCAAAACATAGCGGTGGTCCGGAAAGCCCTGAATGTGGAGAAGGGCGCCGCCGGATACATCGAGACGTTTCCAGGCCGGGGTTACCGGATTATCGGTCCGGTTACCTGCCTGAAAGAGGCGGCGCGCTCGTTCGACCATCGCGCTGCTTCGCCCGTGGAACCTGAATCGGCACCGGGCCCCCCCGCTCCTCAGGCTCCATCGAAAGATCGGCGTCTGCTCTGGTGGACCCTCGGGCCCGCACTGGTCGGTGTCGTCATCTTGGCGGGGATCCTCCTCTGGCCCGAGACACCGCCTGCACCCCCGCACATCACTCCGGTAACGCGGTTAGCTGGTAAAGAGTACCAGCCCGCCTTCTCGCCAGACGGGTCTGCGGTTGCGTTCCTCTGGGAACAGGGCGTCGGTCAACCGGCTCAGGTCTGGATCCAATCCGGCGGTGGTTCTCCTCGGCTGCTCAGCGACGCACCCGGCTCCTATTCGAGCCCGGCCTGGGCGCCCGATGGCCGCTCCATCGCCTGCCTTCGCTTCCGCGAGTCGGCTGGTGAACTGGTGGTTCTGCCGGTAAACGGCGGCCCGGAACGCGTTGTGACGCAAGTTCTGGCCACCCGCTACGGGCTGTCGAATCCTCATCTTGCTTGGTCGCCGCGAGGCGATATCATCGCCATGGACGACGCCGTCAACCAGAGCCAGCCGCTCGGTATCTTCCTGGTCAGCGTCGGCACCGGGCAGAAGTCGCGTCTTACCAAACCAGAAGATCTGATTATCGGCGACATCGACCCGCGCTTCTCGCCCGACGGTTCCACCGTATCCTTCGTCCGCGCCTACCACCGTACCTACCAGGAGCTTTTCGCCGTGCCGACCTCCGGCGGCGAACCCCGCAAGCTGACCTCCGACATCCGCGAGATCTCGGCACAGGGCTGGTCGTCCGACAGCCGCTCCATTTTCTTTGCCTCCAATCGCGGCGGCGAGTTCCGCATCTGGCGCTTCGAACCCGGTCATGCCCCTGCACCTACCGGGGTCTACGCCGAGTTCCCAATCCAATTCACCTTCTCCCCAAGAACGCACTCGCTCATCTATACAGTGGTCCAGTCCGATCCCAATATCTGGAGGCTGAACGTCAACGCACCGCGCACCTGGACCCGGCTCATCGCCTCTACCGGCCAGGATGCGTCGCCACAGTACTCTCCCGATGGCAGCCGCGTTGCGTTCCGCACAGACCGCACTGGAGATGAGCAGATTTGGGTGGCACTCGCCGGGGGTAGTTCGGCCGTCGAAGTGACCCAAGGCAAGCTGAGGCCCTCCGTCGCGCGCTGGTCGCCAGACGGCAAGTCGTTGGTTTTCAATAACTCCAAGACGAAGGATTTGTACATTGCCACCGAGGCCGGCGATGCCTGGCACGTTCGGCCCTTTGGCGGAATCGGTGTCCATCCCGTCTACTCACCCGATGGTCAATGGATCTACGCCGGCCTGGACGATTCCATCGTCAAATTCCCCTCCGCCGGGGGCAAAGGCCAGACCGTTCTCCAAACCCGTGGATTGTCTCTCGATATCGCCCCTGATGGCAAAGCGCTCTACTTCGTCCGGGAACCCACCGATACGCAGTTGTGGACCGGTGATCTGCAATCGGGCAAAGTCAGCCGGGTGTTGGAAGGTCTCGTCCCGTACTGCACCAGTTGCTGGGCTGTCGAGCCCGGCGGCATCTATTTCCTGGGTGTTCGGACCAACAACTCGAGCCTCCAGTCCATCTATTTCCTGGACTTCAAGACCCACGCAACACGGCTGGTTGCCGACTACCCCGAACCGATCCTGCCCATCGGGATCGGCCCGTTTTCGCTCTCCCGGGATGGCAAATCGCTGCTGACCGTCCGGCTGGACCCCTCCAACAGCGACCTGCTCCGCGCCGACGTTTTTCCTTAGGCGCCTGCTTCCAGGAAGAGTCCGAATTCCGACAAGGCCGGACTCACCGGCGACTTCGTCACCCTCAACCGCACCTTCGTGGTCATTACCTTTTCCGCAGTTTTGATCAGCCTGCACGATCCGACGCTGCCCGCCTCCGCAATCGTCACCCAGGCCCCGTTCTTCCATTGATCCACGGCCACACCTTCCACCCGCTGGCCCAGTTTGAGATTCTCCCGGAGACGGATCACGTTGAACGTGGCTTCCTGGCCCAGGTCCAGGACCACTTCGGCGGTGGTCACTGCGTCATCCGTGCTCCAGCAGCTGAACCTGTCGCCGTCCAGCAGTCGCTCCGGCCCGAACGTCTTACTCTTGCCGCGTACGTTCGATGCCGTCACCTTGGCCTTCGCCGCCAGGTTCGTGGCAAAAGTCGCGCGCAGCATGTCGCCGAAGCCCTTGATCGATGCTGCGTCCGTCTCGTGCAGCAGGCCCCTACGGTCCGGCGGGATGTTCAGCAGGAAGCTCCCGCCGCGACCCACTGATTTGTAATAGAGCTCCATCAGGTCCCGCGACGTCTTGACCTTCGCGTTTTCCTTCTCGTGCCAGAACCAGCCCGGCCGGATCGACACATCACACTCCGCCGGCAGCCACTTCGAACCACCGCGGGTTCCGCCCATCGAATCCTTGGTCTTTACATCGCCTGGCGATGCTGGGCCGCCATCTTCACCCACCGGCTCGAACGTAGCCCAGCTTGTTTCGGCGGCGTAGCCCTTCTCGTTGCCCACCCACCGGATGTCCGGGCCGACGTCGCTGAAGATCACTGCGTTCGGTTGGAGTTTGCGCACCAGCGCCCAGGTCGTCGGCCAGTCATAGTAGGTCTTCTTGTCGATGCGCCGTTTTTCGCGCGCGCCGCCATAGAAGCCGTCGCCGCCATTGGCCCCGTCGTGCCAGACCTCGTAGATCGGGCCGTACTGCGTGAGCAATTCCGTCAGCTGAGCCCGGTACATCGCGATGTATTCCGGCGACGCGTACTTCGGTGTATTCCGGTCCCAGGGCGACAGATAAACCCCAAACTTCAGGCCGTGCTTTGCCGCCGCCTGCGAAATCTCCTTCACGACATCACCCTTGCCGTCACGCCAGTGACTGGCCTTCACGGAATGCTCGGTCGTCTTCGTCGGCCAGAGGCAGAATCCGTCGTGGTGCTTGCAGGTGAGAATTACGCCTTTCATGCCGCCTGCCTTCAGCGCCGCAACAATGGCATCGGCATCGAAGGCGGTTGGATTGAAAATCGTCGGGCTCTCATCGCCGAACCCCCACTCCTTGTCGGTGAAGGTGTTCGTCGTGAAGTGCAGGAAGCTGTACACCTCCATCTCGTGCCACAACAACTGCCGGGCCGATGGCAAAACGCCAAACGGAGCGGGGGCGGAGGGCGCGGCGCGCAAAATGTGGGTCAGTCCGGCGGCAGCCGGCAGCGACAGGAGAAAAGAACGGCGGTCAGGCATATCGGATGGTCTCTCCCTAGCACTATAGCGCTACAGCCAGAGTGATCCCGCGCAACACCGCCTTGCTGACCACTCCAGACGTGTAATACAATCCCCCACGATGGCGGCCACGTCGCAAAATGGTGCTTCCACGCACGAAGCCCACGCCGGTGAACTGTTTGCAGGTATTCTGCAAAGCGCCGCATTCGTGAAGGCCCCGTCACTCCGCCAACTGCTCACCTTCCTTTGGGAACATCGCGACGGCACGATCAGCGAATACACCTTGGGTACCGAAGCCCTCGGACGTCCAGCCTCTTTTGACCCGCGTGTCGATGCCACAGTCCGGGTCGTTGTCGCACGTTTGCGCCAGAGGCTGAAGGACTACTATCTGTCCGAAGGCACACACTGCCCGCTCCGCCTCAGCGTCCCCCTGGGTGGGCACCAGCTCGTTGTTGAGTTCCTTGCACCAGAGACCGTACTGGAAGCGCCTGCGCCGGAAGCGCCTTCCCCTTCGCCTCGGCGGCCCTTCCCTTGGATCCCCTCTGCTGTTGTGTTCACTGCGGCGGCAGCCGGGCTGTTCATCGGGATCCTGGTGCCACGCCCAGGAGAGCCGCGTCCAGTCCTGCCCCGATTCTGGTCCGCATTCCTTCAGGGCGGGAACCCTACCTCCCTCTACGTGCCCACGCCCGTTTTCATCTCCTGGCCTGGCAGCCCGGTCAGGATGCGCGATGTGCGGATCAACGACGCCCGCCAGATGCTGGAGTCGGCCGAGATCGCGGAACTGGCGAAACGACTGGGTCCGCCGCGGATCACCCGCAACTACGCCGTAGGCCGGGACACCTTCGCCGCCGTGAAACTGGTTCAGTTCCTCGAGAAACGCGGCATCCACGTCCAGATGGCCGGGACGGATTCAATTGCCTCCGGTGAACCACCCGCCCGCAATGCCGTTTTGACCGGCACTTCCTGGAACAACCCTGGCGTAAAGGCCCTGGTTGGCGGCGCGAATTTCCAGATCGCCGCGGAAAGCACCGACGTGATCCTGAACCACGCACCCCGTCCCGGGGAACGGCCAGAGTATCGCCCACGCGACATCGCCGGAGGGCGCTCCGCCCAGTATGGCGTCATTCTGCAGCGGACCAGCCAGACTGGAACCAGGCAATTAGCGTTGGCCGGCTTCCACCCGGAAGCTCTGGTAAGTTTCCTCACTGAGCCTGGTCCGCTTGCTGAGCTGGAGAGTGCGTGGCAGAGTTCTGGATCGCCTTCAGATTTCGAGGCGCTGGTCGAAGTGGAAACCGAAGGCGAGCGGATTGCAGCCACCAAGCTGGAATCTTTCCGGATTCTGACTGTAACTCACTAAACACTGTTCGGGCGTGTTGGCTGGCTGGCCTCGACTGTGGCCTCGCTTACTTTCGCCTCGGTCTTGGTCTAGATATCCTGCCGCCTCAGCGAGTTGCGAACCTGCGTGCTGAATCTAATTGACAGGTTCCAGAATATTGGGCTAGTCTGATTGCCAATCTAATCATCCTATCTTGGGATTCGGAGGAGTGTGCGGTCAGCAGTACTGTTTTTGCTGTGGGCCGGAGTGTGTCTTGCGGGATCGGGGGATGCCGTCCGAGTTCAATTCGAGAACGCGCGTCCAGGGTCTCGTGTCACATTCCTGGACGGCGCCTCGGTATTGGGGGTGGGCACCGTCGGGCCTGACGGAATCGCCGCAATACCCGCCAAACTCGCGCCTGGTCGCCACGAAGTCCGAGCCGTCATCTGGTCGTCCGGTAACAGCCTGGGCCCGGTCCAGCGGCTGGCCGTGCCTACTTCGGGCCGCCCTGAATTCCAAGCCCGACACCCACTACAGCTCGCTGACCCGGCTCAGGCGCTCGCCGTCGCGGATCTGAATCGCGATGGATTGGCCGATGCCGTCGTGGCCACCTCCACCGGCGTCTACCTGCTGGCCGGCCGCGGAAATGGTGACTTTGACAGTGGCTCAAATGTATTCGGCCGGGCAGCGTCCGCCGTGGCTATTTGCGATTTTGATGGAGACGGATCGCTCGATCTGGCTGTGGCGGCAGCCGCCGGCATCGCGGTTCTGCGAGGTGACGGACAGGGCGGCTTCCAGGCCGGAGACGTTCTCGCATCATCGCTGCCTCAAGCGCTTGTCGTCGCCGACTTCACCGGGGATGGCATCCCCGACTTGGCGGACGCAGGTGTAGGCCTCCGTGTCTATCCCGGGAAAGGCAACCTCACCTTCGGCAGCCCCGTCATTGTCGATTCCGTAACGCATTTCACTTCATTGGCCGCGGCGGATTTTGACCGCGATGGAATCCTCGATCTCGCGGCGTCTGCCGCCCGTGCGCCCCGGGTTGCTGTCTTCCGCGGCCGGCCGGGCCTTGGATTTGCGCTGGCCGCCGAACTCAATGCTGGCGGTCCTGTGGCCGAACTGGGTGTCTTCTCAGCGTCCGGCGGCTCCGGTCCGCACCTCCTGCTCCGAATCAGCGGCAGCGACAAGGCCAGCCTCATGGCCAACGAGGGTGGTATGGCCTTTCGCACTCCAGTTTCCGTGGAAGGCTTGGTTCTCAACAGCGGAACGGTGCAGTCCGCCGACCTCAATGGCGATGGTGCCTTGGATCAGATTCGTGTGCTCGATGCCACGGGCCGCGCAGCCAGTGACATCCGGGCCGCCGGCCGCTGGAGCATCGTCAAGACCCATCAGGGGCAGTTCTATCGCGGCCTGCCCTACGCCACCTTCCAGATCATTGTGAACGGTCCGCGGCAGGCACCCGAGGTCTTCGACACATTGCCCGCGGGACTGACGCTTTTGAACGCCTATGGTCCCGCTTGGGAATGCATCACCGATAGCGGCCCCCTGCACTGCTGGGGCTATGGCGAGTTGGACCAGAACGGGAACTTCCCCCCGCTCACGGTAGAGGTCAGCGTTGACCAGAATGCTCCACTGACGATGACGAACACCGCCACGGTCACCGATGGTGCTACTTCCAGCGACACCATCGTCCTGCCATCATTTGGCGTTGCAGATCTCACAATATCGAAAACACATACAGACCCCTTCACGCCAGGCCAAGTGAATGCTCAATATGAGATCACCGTCTCAAATGTCGGCAATAGCGCCACCAACGGTTCCGCGGTCGGAGTCCAGGACACACTCCCGGCCGGACTGACCGCCACTTCCCTCACCGGCAACGGTTGGAATTGTACTCTCGCGACCCTGAGCTGCGTCCGGGGCGACGTCCTGGCCGCAGGCGCCAGTTATCCGAAAATCGTCCTCCTGGTCACGGTCGCCTCGAATGCTTCCACCTTCGTCACCAACGAGGCGACCGTGTCCGGCGGTGGCGACTACAACCCCGCGAACAACATCGCCCTCGACTACACCAGCGTCCTGCAACCCGACCTCAGCGTCTTCAAGACCCACTCCGGCCAGTTCCAGCGCGGCCAGCAAGGCGTCCAATACACCATCTTCGTCACAAACACAGGCGGGTTGGATGTCACCGGCACCACGACCCTCACTGAGCAGCCGCCCGCCGGGCTGACGATCACTGGCCTTGCGGGTGCCGGGTGGAACTGCAGCCTCGCGCTTCTCACCTGCACCATCGCTTCCACCTTGGCACCCGGCTCGTCGTACAACCAGGTGAACGTCACCGCGGACGTCTCCGCCAACGCGCCGCCCCTGCTTGCAAACGCCGTCTCCGTTTCAAATGCCAGCGACGCCGACCCCTCCAACAACACATACTCCGACCCCACCTCCATTGACGTATTGGGCCCGGATCTCACCCTCGACAAGTCGCACACCGGCTCCTTCACCGCGGGACAGGGCGGCCAGTACCTGCTGACCGTCTCCAACCTGTCCGCCTATCCCATCACCAGCATCGTGACCGTGACAGAGACGCCGCCGGCGGGTATGACTGTGACTGGCATGTCGGGCAGCGGGTGGAACTGCAATACGGCCACCCTGCTCTGCACGGCGCCGGTGAATGGGGGAGTGCTCCCCGCCAGTCCCATCACCGTCACCGTCCTGGTCGACGCCAACGCCTCCGGTACGCTGACCAACCAGGCTGCAGTGAGCGGCGGCGGAGACGTTTACGCCGGCAACAATTCGGACTCCGACCCCACCAGCGTTCAATCGCAACCCGCCGGTGTAGATCTACGCATCAGCAAGTCGCACACCGGCAACTTCCGGCAGGGCCAGTTGGATGGGCACTACACGCTTCACGTCAGCAACCTCGGTTCAGCCGAGCCCACAGGCAACGTTACGGTGACTGAAAACCCGCCCGCCGGGATGGTTGTGACGTCCATGAGCTCCATGCTCTGGACCTGCAACACGGGATCCTGCACAGCGCCTCCGGCCACCTACACCACGCCAATCAACGTGACCGTGCATGTTGATCCGAATGCGCCCGCCCTCCTCACCAACCAGGCGAGCGTCAGCACCAGCGGCGATGTTGATCTCTCCAACAACACCGCCCAGGACGACACCGTCATCGAGCCGGCATCGCCGGACTTGACCATCACCAAGTCGCACACCGGGGACTTCGCCCGTGGCCAGAATGGGGTCACCTACACACTGCTGGTTTCCAATGTGGGCAACGCGCCATCGTATGGAACCATCACGGTCACCGAGGCGCCGCCCGCTGGACTCACCATTACGGCGATCTCGGGCCAGAACTGGAGCTGCAGCCTCGCCACGCTCTCGTGTACCAATCTGCAGCAGTTCATCATTCCTCCGGGATCCCCGGCGCAACCTATCACTGTGACAGCGAACGTCAGCACCACGGCCGACGATCTCATCAACCAGGCAACGGTTAGCGGCGGGGGCGATGCGACGCCGGGCAACAATACGGCTTCCGATCCAACCCACATCACCGGACCGAACCTGCGCATCACCAAGACGCACAATGGCAACTTCTATCAGGGGCAGCTCAACGCGGTTTACACCATCGGCGTCACAAACGTGGGAGACAGTGAACCCACGGGCTCGATCACGGTACAGGACATCGCGCCGCAGGGCATGACGGTCACAAGCATGAGTTCACTCGTTTGGACCTGCAATGCGGGCAGTTGTACCGCTCCACCCTCTACCTACACAGCGCCCATCACCGTCACCGCCCGCATCGATCCCAATGCGCCGGCCCAATTGACCAATCGCGCGACCGTCAGCACGTCGGGTGACATCGACCCTTCAAACAATACCGCGGATGATCCGGCTACCATCGACCCGGCATCGCCGGACTTGACCATCACCAAGACCCACACCGGGAACTTCGCCCGTGGCCAGAATGGGGTCACCTACACCCTGCTGGTTTCCAATGTGGGCAATGCGCCATCGTATGGAACTATCACGGTGACCGAGGCGCCGCCGGCCGGACTCACCATTACGGCGATCTCGGGCCAGAACTGGAGTTGCAGCCTCGCCACGCTCTCGTGTACGAATTTGCAGCAGTTCATCATCCCTCCCGGATCCTCAGCTCAGCCGATTGCGGTTACTGCGAATGTGGACCTGAACGCCGCGGTCGACCTGGTGAACCAGGCAAGCGTAAGCGGAGGCGGGGATGCCACTCCGGGGAACAATGGGGCCTCCGACCCAACCCACACCACGGGTCCGAACCTGCGAATCACCAAGACGCACAACGGCAACTTCTATCAGGGGCAGCTCAACGCGGTTTACACCATCGGCGTCACCAACGTGGGCGAGAGCGAACCCGCGGGCTCGATTACAGTGCAGGACATCGCGCCACAGGGCATGACAGTCTCGAGCATGAGTTCGCTGGTTTGGACGTGCAATGCGGGCAGTTGTACCGCTCCTCCTGCTACCTACACAGCACCCATCACGGTCACGGTCCACATCGACCCCAACGCACCGGCCCAGTTAACCAATACGGCAACCGTCAGCACGGCGGGAGACAGCGACACCTCGAACAATACGGCACAGGATCCCACCACCATCGATCCCGCCTCACCAAACCTCACCCTCGCCAAGACCCACGTCGGCAATTTCGCAAGGGGCCAGAACAACGTCACCTATAGCCTGACAGTGTCGAATACCGGCAATGCGCCTTCCTACGGAACCATCACGGTCACAGAAGCTCCGCCTGCTGGACTGACCATCACGTCGATTTCGGGCCAGAACTGGAGCTGCAGCCTTGCGACACTCTCGTGTACCAATCTGCAGCAGTTCGTCATTCCTCCCGGATCCCCGGCGCAACCTATCACAGTGACAGCGAACGTCAGCACCACGGCCGCCGCCGATCTCATCAACCAGGCAACGGTTAGCGGCGGAGGCGATGCGACGCCGGGCAACAATACGGCCGCCGATCCAACCCACATCACCGGACCGAACCTGCGCATCACCAAGACGCACAACGGCAACTTCCATCAGGGGCAGCTCAACGCGGTTTACACCATCGGCGTCACAAACGTGGGAGACAGTGAACCCACGGGCTCGATCACGGTACAGGACATCGCGCCGCAGGGCATGACGGTCACGAGCATGAGTTCGCTGGTGTGGACGTGCAATGCGGGCAGTTGTACCGCTCCACCCTCTACCTACACAGCGCCCATCACCGTCACCGCCCGCATCGATCCCAACGCGCCGGCCCAATTGACCAATCGCGCGACCGTCAGCACGTCGGGTGACATCGACCCTTCAAACAACACCGCGGATGATCCGGCCACCATCGACCCGGCATCGCCGGACTTGACCATCACCAAGACCCACACCGGGAACTTCGCCCGTGGCCAGAATGGGGTCACCTACACCCTGCTGGTTTCCAATGTGGGCAATGCGCCATCGTATGGAACTATCACGGTTACCGAGGCGCCTCCGGCCGGACTCACCATTACGGCGATCTCGGGCCAGAACTGGAGTTGCAGCCTCGCCACGCTCTCGTGTACCAATTTGCAGCAGTTCATCATCCCTCCCGGATCCTCGGCACAACCCATCATCGTGACGGCGAACGTCAACACCTCGGCCCCTGCTGATTTCATCAATCAGGCGGTCGTCAGCGGGGGAGGAGACACTTCGCTGGGGAACAATACGGGCTCCGACCCAACCCACACCACGGGTCCGAATCTCCGCATCACCAAGACGCACAACGGCAACTTCTCTCAGGGGCAGCTCAACGCGGTTTACACCATCGCCGTCACGAATGTGGGCGAGAGCGAACCCACGGGCTCGATCACGGTGCAGGACATCGCGCCGCAGGGCATGACGGTCACAAGCATGAGTTCGCTGGTGTGGACGTGCAATGCGGGCAGTTGTACCGCTCCTCCTGCTACCTACACAGCACCCATCACGGTCACGGTCCGCATCGACCCCAACGCACCGGCCCAGTTAACCAACACGGCAACCGTCAGCACCGTGGGAGACAGCGACACCTCGAACAATACGGCACAGGATCCCACCACCATCGATCCCGCCTCACCAAACCTCACTCTCGCCAAGACCCACACCGGCAATTTTGCAAGGGGCCAGAACAACGTCACCTATAGCCTGACAGTGTCGAATACCGGCAATGCGCCTTCCTACGGAACCATCACGGTCACCGAGGCGCCGCCCGCTGGACTGACCATCACGTCGATTTCGGGCCAGAACTGGAGCTGCAGCCTTGCGACACTCTCGTGTACCAATCTGCAGCAGTTCGTCATTCCTCCCGGATCCCCGGCGCAATCTATCACAGTGACAGCGAACGTCAGCACCACGGCCGCCTCCGATCTCATCAACCAGGCAACGGTTAGCGGCGGGGGCGATGCGACGCCGGGCAACAATACGGCCGCCGATCCAACCCACATCACCGGACCGAACCTGCGCATCACCAAGACGCACAACGGCAACTTCCATCAGGGGCAGCTCAACGCGGTTTACACCATCGGCGTCACAAACGTGGGAGACAGTGAACCCACCGGCTCGATTACAGTGCAGGACATCGCGCCGCAGGGCATGACGGTCACGAGCATGAGTTCGCTGGTGTGGACGTGCAATGCGGGTAGTTGTACCGCTCCACCCTCTACCTACACAGCGCCCATCACCGTCACCGCCCGCATCGATCCCAATGCGCCGGCCCAATTGACCAATCGCGCGACCGTCAGCACGTCGGGTGACATCGACCCTTCAAACAACACAGCGGATGATCCGGCCACCATCGACCCGGCATCGCCGGACTTGACCATCACCAAGACCCACACCGGGAACTTCGCCCGTGGCCAGAATGGGGTCACCTACACCCTGCTGGTTTCCAATGTGGGCAACGCGCCATCGTATGGAACTATCACGGTGACCGAGGCGCCTCCGGCCGGACTCACCATTACGGCGATCTCGGGCCAGAACTGGAGTTGCAGCCTCGCCACGCTCTCGTGTACCAATCTGCAACAGTTCATCATCCCTCCCGGGTCCCCGGCGCAACCCATCATCGTGACGGCGAACGTCAACACCTCGGCCCCTGCTGATTTCATCAACCAGGCGGTCGTCAGCGGGGGAGGAGACACTTCGCTGGGGAACAATACGGGCTCCGACCCAACCCACACCACGGGTCCGAATCTCCGCATCACCAAGACGCACACCGGCAACTTCTCTCAGGGGCAACTCAACGCGGTTTACACTCTCAGCGTCACGAATGTGGGCGAGAGCGAACCCACGGGCTCGATCACGGTGCGGGACATCGCTCCGCAGGGCATGACAGTCGCGAGCATGAGTTCTCTGGTGTGGACATGCAATGCGGGCAGTTGTACCGCTCCGCCCTCTACCTATACAGCACCCATCACCGTCACGGTCCGCATCGATCCCACTGCGCCGGCCCAGTTGACCAACACGGCGACAGTGAGCACACCCGGCGATGTGGATACGTCAAACAACACCGCACAGGACCCAACGTCCATCGACCCGGCCGCCCCGGACCTGACCGTGACGAAATCGCATGCGGGCACCTTCGCGCGAGGACAGGCCGGCGTGACTTATACCCTGCTGGTCTCCAATGTGGGCAACGCACCGTCCTATGGAACCATTACGGTAACCGAGGCGCCTCCAGCCGGTCTCACCATCACTGCGATCTCGGGCCAGAACTGGTCGTGCAGTGTCGCCACGCGCTCCTGCACCAACCTGCAGCAATTCATCCTCGCGCCCGGCTCTTCGGCCCAACCCATCACCGTGACGGCGAACGTCGACTATAGCGCACCGGTCGAGTTCCTGAATCAGGCTGCGGTCAGCGGCGGCGGCGACACAACGCCAGGCAACAACACCGCTTCCGACCCGACGCGCACGACGGGCCCCGATCTCCGCATCACCAAGACGCACACCGGCAACTTCCGCCAGGGGCAACTGGCAGCTCACTATACAATCCAGGTAGTGAACGATGGTGACGGGCCGCCCACGGGAACCATCCGGGTGACCGAAATCGCGCCGCCTGGAATGACCGTGGCGAGTATGAGCTCCCCCGCCTGGGTCTGTGCCAATCTCACCTGTTCGACCACCGCAGCCACCCTCGCCACGCCCATCGACGTCACGGTGCGCATCGACAGCACCGCCGCGGGAGTTTTGACCAACACCGCCACCGTCGCCACCGACGGCGATCCCAACACCTCGAACAACACCGCCCAGGATCTCACCATCATTGAGCCGGCCGTGCCCGATCTCATCGTCAACAAGAGCCACGCCGCTAACTTCACGCAAGGGCAGCTCGGCGCTTCGTACACGATCTCGGTAATCAACGTCGGCACCGGTCCCACGGCAGGCACGGTAACCGTAGCTGACGTGCTGCCGCCATCAGGCCTCGCCGCGACCTCCATCGGTGGAGCCGGTTGGGCCTGCGTCCTCGCCACCCTCACCTGCACCCGAAACGACTCGCTGCCCTCAGGCAGTGTCTATCCGCCGGTAACCGTATTGGTGGACGTGGCCACCAACGCGCCTGCCAACCTCACGAATCAGGCCCAGGTCTCCGGCGGCGGAGAAGTCGTCACGCTCAACAACACCTCAATTGACGCCACTTCCATCGTGCAGACGACGCTTAACGTGACTGTGACTCCAGGCCTTCCGGTGCTCGACCGTGTCACGGGCCGCCTCGTCCAGTCCGTCTCCATTCAGAACAACGGGCCTAATCTCACTGCTTCTGCCCTGGTGCTCGACAGCCTGGGCGCCGGCCTCACCCTCTTCGCGCCCTCAGGGTTCACGGCCGCCACTCTGCCCGCCGGCAGTCCCTTCGTCGAGGCCGGCCCCATCACCTCCGGCGCGGCTGTTGTGGTGAGGTTGGAATTCACCAGGATCGGGGCAGTTCCCATCACTTACACGCCAAGAGTGCTCGGACCGGGGCCCAGATAGTCGAGCGGAGGATACTGAATTGAGAACCCCAGGACTTCAGTTGCTGCTGGCCTTGGCGATTGGCGGAATCACGGCCCACGCCGCCACCGTCTACTCCAACCCAGCCGTCGGTAGCCCCGAAACGGCCTTCTTCAGCGTCGGCCCCTATATCGAAATCGGCGACCAGATCCAGTTGGCGGGGACGGCCCGCTCCGCGACCCAAGCCACCGTACAGCTATACAACCCTGGCGCCGCTGGCACGTTCGACGCCATCCTCCGCTTCTATGCGGTGGGTGCGCCGGTGGGCGCCCCCATCAGTCCGGACTACACTCTGCTCGGCCAGACCGCGCCTGCCTCCTCAGACTTCCTCCTCGTCTTCCCCTTGGCGGCATTCGTAGCGCCCGACAACCTGATCTTCACCTTGGAGATTCAGAACACCTCTGCGGCCCTGGATTTGGGCCTCGACCTCTACAATCCGCCCTCCATCGGCTCCAGCGACGCCTCGTTCCTAGTCGTCCGTCCGGCCTCCTTCTCCCAGCTATCGGGCCTCCAGACGGCCAATCTTTACTTCCAATTGGAGGCGGATCCACTCGGTGGTGCGCCGGTGCCGGAGCCCGGGACCCTGGCCCTGTCGGCACTTGCCCTGTCCGCGCTGCTCCTCCTCGCCAAACCGTCCCAGTCCTGAACCGTCCAGTTGCCACGGGCCCAGTTGATACAATCAAGGTCCGCATGAACACGCAAACTAAGGCCGCTCAACTCAAGGAACGCCTGCTGGCCGGTGAGACCGTGTTGGGCTGCTTTCTGAGTCTCGGCTCTCCCCTGACGGCTGAATTGATGGGCCTCGCCGGCTACGACTGGTCGCTCATCGACCTCGAGCACGGCGCGGGCGGGGAAGTCGAAGCCCTGGCCCAGATGCAGGCCCTCTCCGCCACTTCATCAGCTGCCATTGTTCGCGTGGAATCGAATGCCCGGCAGCGCGCCCACCGCGTGCTGGATTGCGGCGCCCACGGCGTCATGTTCCCTCGCATTGATACCGAAGAGGATGCCCGCGCCGCCGCCGCCGCCATGCGCTATCCGCCGCTCGGCGTGCGCGGAGTCGCATTCTCCAATCGTGTTTGCGAATACGGGGCGAACTTCCGGCCCTATCTGGAAGCGTCCGCCACCGCCCTGCTCACCATTGTCCAGATTGAGACCCGCACGGCCGTCGAGAATGTCGATGCCATCGCCGCCGTTGATGGAGTCGACGTGCTGTTCATCGGCCCCTCGGATCTATCTCATTCCTATGGGGTTCTGGGCCAGTTCGACCACCCGGAATTCAGCGCCGCCATTGCGAAAACCGTCGAGGCTGCCCGCCGCCACGGCAAAGCACTCGGCATCCTGCTCCCGAAGCCCGACGATCTGGAACACTACCGGTCCCTGGGCTTCCATTTCATCGCCTCCGGCTCCGACGCCGTCCTCCTGAACAATGCCGCCCGCTCGCTGGTGCACAATCTGCGCACCCAACTGGCGTGACCACCACCGTTCTTGGACGTTGTCAATCCCTTTGCTGCAGCATTGACAGTACCTTAAGCTCTTTTTTATCCTCATATTCGTCAAGCTCACGAGATGAGGACGAAGACCGTCTATTTCTCCTGGGACGGAACTCGTCCCACATCCCCGTTAAGGATGAATAAATGATCAAGGTCGAAGGACTGACCAAGCGTTACGGCCGCAATGTCGCCGTGCAGGGCATCAGCTTCGAAGTGGAAAAGGGCCAGATTGTGGGTTTCCTGGGGCCGAACGGCGCCGGTAAGACCACCACCATGCGCATCCTTACCTGCTTCATGCCGCCCACCCAAGGCACAGCTCATGTAGCGGGCTTCGACGTGCTCGAAGAGCCCATGCAGGTCAAGAAGCGGATTGGCTATCTGCCTGAAAACCCACCAGTTTACCCGGAAATGGAAGTTGAGGAGTATCTTCACTTCGTTGGACGGTTGAAGGGTATTCCCGGCGCTGAACTGGCCAAACGCGTCGACGAAGTGGCCGAACGCTGCGCCGTCGCCGATGTCCGCAAGAAGCTCATCGGCAAGCTTTCCAAAGGTTACCGGCAGCGCGTCGGCCTGGCTCAGGCCATCATTCACAATCCCGACGTGCTGATCCTCGACGAACCCACCGCCGGCCTCGATCCCAAACAGATCCACGAGACCCGCGACCTCATCCGCTCCCTCGCCGGCGAGCACACCATCATCCTGTCCACCCACATCCTGCCCGAAGTCGAACAGACCTGCGACCACGTCGTGATCATCACCCGCGGCCGCATCGTCGCAACCGACTCTGTGCAGAACCTCACTTCCCGCCTGCGCGGCCAGGAAGCTGTCGCCGTCCAGGTCTCCGGTGGCGACGAACCCGTCATCCGCCAGCGCCTGGAGCAGGTGGCCGGCGTCAGCCGCGTCGTAGCCCGCGATACCCACAACGGGCTCCACTCCTTCGAGGTCGAATCCCTGCCCGGCAAGAATGTTCGCGCTGAAGTGGCCCGCGCCGTGGTGGAATCCGGCTGGAACCTCAGTGAACTGCGCGCCGTGGCCCTGAGCCTGGAAGACGTCTTCCTGGAACTCACCGCCACCGAGAAGCCCGGCGAAGGAGCAAAATAATGACCAACGTCATCACCATCTGCCAGAAGGAACTGAAGAGCTACTTCTCCTCGCCCATCGCATACCTCCTCATGGCGATGTTTGCCATCGTCTTCGGCTTCTTCTTCTGGAACGCCGTCGGCTACTTCGTCAACATCAGCTTCCAGTCGCAGGCCATGGGCCGCAGCTTTCCAATGGATGTGAACGAGATGATCATCCGCCCCCTGCTGATGAACGTTTCCGTCATCGGGCTGTTTCTCATCCCGCTCATCTCCATGCGCCTGTTCTCGGAAGAGAAGCGCTCCGGCACCATCGAACTGCTGCTCACCTCGCCCATCCACGACGCCGAGATCATCATCGGCAAGTGGCTGGCCGCGGTCGCCCTCTATGGCTGCATCCTGCTCATCAGCGGACTCAACTTCTTCTTCCTGTTCGCTTACGGCAAGCCCGACTGGAAACCCCTGGTCATCGGCTACCTCGGCCTCATCCTCCAGGCCGGCGCGCTGCTGGCCATCGGAGCGTTCGTCTCCACCCTCACCCGCAATCAGATCATCGCCGGCGCCGTCACCTTCTCCGTCTGCCTGCTGCTCTGGGTCTTTGAATGGGTCGCCGGCTACGAGACCTCTACCTGGGCCTCCGTCATGGGCTACATGTCGGTCGTCCGCCACTTCGAGCCCTTCTCCAAGGGCGTAATGGATACACGCGACGCGGTCTACTTCGCGTCCATGATCTTCCTGGGACTGTTCCTCACGGCGCGCAGCCTGGAATCGCTCCGCTGGAGAGCGTAAACGCGAGGAGACACCACAATGAGCAACACCTGGATGAAAAGCCGCCAGACCAAGTACACCGCCTATGCCGGCGTCTACATCGTCGTCATCATCGCGGTCCTCGCCACCGTCAACTTCCTGGCCAACCGCTACAACAAATCCTTCGACGCGACCTCCAACAAGCGCTACTCCCTCTCCGACCAGACCATTAAACTCGTCTCCGGCCTGAAGCAGGACGTCACCATCTCCTACTTCGACGAAACCACCGGCTTCGCCAAGGCAAAAGACCTGCTCGACCGTTACGACAACCTCTCCACTAAGCTCTCCGTCGCCTACATCGACCCCTTCAAGAAGCCGCAGCTCGCCAAGCAGTACGGCATTACCCAGACCGGAACCATCGTCCTGCAGTCCGGCGACAAGCGCCAGGAAGCCCGCTCCGTCAGCGAGGAAGAGCTCACCTCGGCCATCATCCGCCTGCAGAAGACTGGCGAACGCACGGCTTGCTTCACCACCGGCGCGGGAGAGCACTCCCTCGAAGACACCACCAACAGTTCCTATGGCGGCGTGAAGGACTTGGTCGCCAAGAACAACTACAAAACCCAGGTCATCAACCTGATGGAAAAGCCGGAAGTGCCCGCGACCTGCTCTCTCGTCGTGGTCGGCGGACCCAAAGTTGACTATCCGCAGCCGGTCGTCGACGCTTTGAAGAAGTACATCGAGGATGGCGGCCGCGGCCTCTTCCTCTCCGATCCTCCGCTCAAAACCGGCAAGGAAACCGTCGCCGAGAACAAGGCGCTGCTCGATTTGTTGGGCAGTTGGGGCGTCACGCTTCAGGCCAACCTCGTCCTCGATACATCCGGCCTCGGCAGCCTCTATGGCATGGGCCCCGAAGTGGCCCTAGCGACCCGTTACGAAACCCATCCCATCGTCCGTGAAATGAAGCGCACTGCCACCGCCTTCCCGCTGGTCCGCTCCCTTGAGGTGAAACCCACCGACAAGACCACGGCTGAGAAACTGGTGTCCACCTCCACCAACTCCATCGCCGCCACCAACCTCAACGCGGCCGGTGGCGCCATCACCATGCCCAAGGGCGACACCCAGTCCTATGCAGTCGCCGCCGCCGGCACCTACCGTACCGGCAAACAGAAGGACAACAACAACGTCGAAGGCCGCTTCGTCGTCGTCGGCTCTTCCGATTGGATCTCGAATTATGCGCTCGGCTTCGCCGGCAATCGTGATCTCGTCATGAACATGCTCAACTGGCTCACTAATGACGAAGACCTCATCTCCATCCGTCCCAAGGATCCGGAAGACCGCCGCATCCAGCTCACCGGATCGCAGATGCTCATGGTCCGCATGGTCAGCCAGTTCCTCATCCCGATTTTTGTCATCATCTTCGGGATCATGGTCTGGTGGCGCAGGAGGTAACCGGCCCATGAAAGCGAGAGGATTACTCGTCGCCGTCGTCCTGCTGGCGGCCCTCGGCGGAGCTGTCTACTGGTCCAACAAACAGCAGAAGGAGGACGCGGCTAAACCGCCCGCCGACGCGCCTCCCAAGATCCTGACCCTCAACGAAGGGGACATCACCGCCGTCGACATCAAACGGCGCGAAGGGGAGACCACCTCCCTCAAACGCGGCTCGTCCAATGTCTGGACCGTCACCGCGCCGCAGGCTTTCGACACCGATCGCGACGCCATCAACAACCTGCTCACCGGGCTCACCTCCCTCAGTTCCGAGAAGGTGATCGAAGAGAAACCCACCGACCTCTCTGGTTTCGGCCTGAAGGCGCCCACCGTCCAGGTTGTCGTCTCCCTAAAAAACGGCAAGACCCGTACCGTCAGCATCGGCGACGAAGCACCCGTCGGCGGAGCCACGTTTGTCCAGGTGGACGGCGATGCTCGCGTCTTCACCATCGCTTCCGCCACGCGCGCCACCCTCGACAAGCTCGCCGTCGACTTCCGCGATAAACGCCTGCTCAAGTTCGATGTGACGAAGCTCGCACGCCTGCAACTCACCGTGAAGGGCGTCGTTCTCGAATTCTCCAAGAATGGCCAGAACGAGTGGACCATCGTCAGCCCCAAACCGATGCGAGCCGATGGCTGGCAGGTGGAAGAGCTGGCGCGTAAACTCACCGACGCCAAGCTCGATCCGCTGCTGACGTCCGATCAGCAGGCCGAAATCGCAAAACAGTTCGCCGCTTCGGCGCCGGTCGCCGCCATCGCTATCACCGACGCCGCCAACACCCAGAAACTAGAAGTGCGCAAAAACAAGGAGAACAAGTTCTACGCCAAGTCCAGCGTGGTGGACGGCTTCCATCTCATCACCGATGAGATCGGCAAGGCCCTCGACAAGACGCCCGAGGACTTCCGCAATAAGAAGCTCTTCTCCTTCGGCTTCAACGACCCCACTCGCGTCGATTATAAGGACGCCGCCAAACAGCTCAATGCCAGTAAGGCTGGCGACCGTTGGGTGGCAAACACGAAGACCATGGATTCCGTCGGCATCCAGTCGCTCATCGACCGCCTGCGCGACCTCTCCGCCGTTAAGTTCCCTGATTCCGGTTTCACCACGCCCGAGATCGAAATCGGCGTCACTTCGCAGGACGGCAAGGTCACCGAGAAGGTGTCCATCTCCAAGGCCGGCGATCACTACATTGCGCGCCGCGAGGGAGAACCGTCACTCTATGAGTTGGAGGCCAAAGCCGTGTCCGATCTACAAAAAGCAGCCAGCGACGTGAAGGAGCGGCCACCGGCGAAGGGCGCCGGAAAGTGAGCGCCCTACTCACCGACCTTTACCAACTCACCATGGCCGCCGGTTACTGGTGTGCCGGCAAAACCAGTGAAGTAGCCACCTTCGAACTCTTCGTCCGGCGCCTGCCGCCGAATCGCAACTTCATCCTGGCCGCCGGCCTCGACCAGGCGCTCGAGTATCTCCTCAACGTCCGCTTCACTGAGGAGGAGATCCTCTACCTCAAAGGGTTGCCGCAGTTCCACCGCGTGCCGGAGGGCTTCTTCGATGCCCTCCGCGCCTTCCGCTTCACCGGCGATGTCTTCGCCGCTCGCGAAGGCACGCCTCTGTTCCCCGGTGAGCCCATCCTCACCCTGCGCGCACCGCTGCTCGAAGCCCAGATCCCCGAAACCTTCCTGCTCGCCACCATCGGCTTCCAGACCCTCATCGCCACCAAGGCCGCGCGCATCGTCGACGCTGCAGGAGGCCGCTCCGTCGTCGAATTCGGCACCCGGCGCGCCCATTCGCCCGATGCCGGGGTCTATGCCGGACGTGCCGCCTTCATCGGAGGCTGCACCGGTACCTCGAATACCCTCACCGGCATGCGCTACGGCATCCCTGTGTTCGGCACCGCCGCCCACTCCTGGGTCCAGAGCTTCCCCACGGAGTTGGAGGCTTACCAGCGCCTGCAGGACCTGCTGGGCCCCGCCACCACGTATCTCATCGATACCTACGACACGCTGGAAGGCGCGCGCCGCGCCGTCTCCCTCGGCAAGCCCATGTGGGGCGTCCGCCTCGACAGCGGCAACCTCGTCGAACTCGCCCGCGCCGTCCGCACAATCCTCGACGACGCCGGCCATAACGACGCCAAAATCATGGCCACCGGCGACCTGAACGAATACAAGATCCTCGAACTCGTCGCCACCGGCGCGCCCATCGACGTCTATGGCGTCGGCACCGAACTGGCGACCTCCTCCGATGCGCCCAGCCACGGCGCAGTCTACAAACTGGTGGAACTCGACGCCAACGGCTCACGCCGCTTCACCGCCAAGATCAGCCCGGATAAGTCCACCGTGCCCGGCGCCAAGCAGATCTTCCGCTACCCAGGCCACGACATCGTCGGCCGCGCTTCCGAGTGCTTCCTGCAGGGCTGCGAAGCCATGCTGCGCCCCGTCATGCTAGGCGGCGAGATCGTCGGACATCGGCCCAGCGCCAGCGAGGCCCGCCAGTACGCCCGCGAAAGCCTCGACCGCCTGCCGAAGAAATACCGCAGCCTCTTCGAGTGCGACCCGCCCTACCGCATCGAACACAGCGCCGAACTCATCCAACTCACTGAAGAGTTCCGCCGGAGCGAACGATGAAGACCGTCTTTTTCGACATCGATACGCAGTTCGATTTCGTCAACCCCGCCGGAGCCCTCTACGTCCCCGGCTCCGAGCACATCATTCCCAATGTCGCGCGTCTCAATCGCTACGCCGCGGACCATGCGATCCCGCTCATCTCTACCGCCGACGCACACACCGAAACCGACCCCGAGTTCGCCTCATGGCCGCACCACTGCGTCACCGGCACACTCGGCCAGCGCAAACCGGCGCCCACACTCGTCGGCCAGATCGTTTTAACCAAGCAGTCTGTGGATTGTTTTACGATACCCGGCCTGCCCGCCCTGCTCGACGAACTGGGCGCGCAGCGCTGCGTCGTCTATGGCGTAGTCACCGAAATCTGCGTGAAACACGCAGTCTTCGGGCTTCTGAGGACAGGCAGGTACGTGGAACTCGTCACCGATGCGGTGAAGAGCCTGAATGAGGACGCCGCGGCGCAAATGCTTCGCGACCTCGCCGCCCAGGGCGGCGTGGCGACCACCGTCGACGCCGTCTGCCGCTGATCGGCCTGCTTAGGCCGCGGCTTCCGGAGGAATCGGCACGTCCTTGGCATCACGCCACAGACGCTCCAGTTGATAGTACTCCCGCTTCTCTTCCGAGAAGATGTGCACAATCAGGTCGCCGAAGTCCCCGAGAATCCATTCGCCATTCTCGAAGCCTTCCACGTTGATCGGCGCCTCGCCGGCCTCTTTCTTCATGCGCAGGGCAATCTCGTCCCAGATCGCCTGGTTCTGGCGCTGGTTCGTACCTGTGCAAATGAGGAAATAATCGGCGAAGGAGGTGACCTCGCGGAGGTCCAAAATGCGGATGCCATCTGCCTTTTTGGCTTCGGCTGCCCGCAATGCAAGCTGCCACGTGGGGCTTTCCGTGACGACCGCAGTAGCTACTGCCCCATTTTCTTTAGGTTTCCGCAAGCGTTCTGAGTGGAACTACTCCTTATGCCGTATCGTACTACAATAAGAACAGTGCGCAAGTGTTTTGTTAGTTTGGCGTTCCTTCTCATAGGAAGCTTGCAGGCGCAGAACCTCTACTCGCGTCATCAGCTCCTCGACCGCGCTCTCACCAGCGCTGCCGATATCGGTGACGATATGATCCTCAAACGCACGCTCTACGGCACCTTGCGCCCCGACGAGATCAGCATCGAACAGGCCGACGAGATGGTCGCCGCCTCCCAGCGCCGCTTCGACCGCATCAAGGACCTCGTCGAGCAGGTCAAACCCCTCATCGAACAGGGGATTTACGCCCGCAACGAACTCACGCCCATCCTCGAGGAACTCGACTACCGCCGCCGCACCCTCACTCTCGCCGAGTCCCGCGCCCGCTTCCTGCGCGAAATCGCCGATATGGCCAAAGCCGAACAGGCACTCGAGGCCAATCGCGAAGAGGAAGGCCCCAAGCCTGTGCAGGAGCGTTACGACGGCAACGGCCTGTTCACCCCCAGCCTGATGCGCGACGTCGTCCTCTCCTACGAAAAGCAGTTCGCCAAGGCCCTCCCCATCAGCGCCAATGGCGAAACCGCCATCCACAAGGCCATGGGCTACGACCACCGCGGCCGCATCGATGTCGGCCTCAGCCCCGATACGCCCGAGGGCATCTGGCTCCGCCAATATCTCGAGTCGAAGAAGATTCCTTACTACGCTTTCCGGACAGCGATCCCCGGTCGCGCCACCGCTGCCCATATCCACATCGGCCCGCCCAGCAATCGCCTGCGCGCCGCTGACTAGACTACCCCACAGTCCGTCTCTCCTCCCGGCGCCCCGTTATGCCAGACTGATCGCATGGCGTCTCCTAAAATCGAAGTCCTCATCTCCCACGACGAAATCCAGACCCGCATCGCTGCCCTCGGCGCACAGATTACCGCCGATTACGAGGGCCGCTCCATTGTTCTAGTGGGCGTTCTGAAGGGCTCGTTCATGTTTCTGGCCGACCTCGTACGCCACATCAACCTCCCCCTGCGCATCGAATTCATTGGCACCAAAAGTTACGAAGGCACCACCACCTCCGGCCAGGTGCAGTTGACCAAAGACCTCGACAAACCAATTCAGGATGAGGATGTGCTGCTCGTCGAGGACATCATCGACACCGGCCTCACCCTCAACTACCTCCAGCAGGTCATGACCCAACGTGCGCCACGTTCCCTCAAGATTGCCTCGTTCCTCGACAAGCCCTCCCGTCGCCGCATCGCCGTCGAGGGCGACTACATCGGCTTCACCATCGAGGACAAATTCGTCATCGGCTACGGCCTCGACTTCAATCAGCGCTATCGCAATCTCAGGGATCTCTGCATCCTCGTCCCCTAACTCCCGCCCAATCTTCTCAGCCTGACATCTGAAATTTTATATAGTTAACTGTATGAAGCGCCGCGACCTCTTTACCGCCTTCCCCTTCACGGGCTACTCCCTGGCCGTGCTCGCGCAGGACCTCCACGCCCAGTCCCTGCCCCCCGCCAAGCCCGACTTCGACATCGTCGCGCCGCCTAAAAATCGTCCCAAGTCCGTCCAGCACGAGCCCAATATGACGCTCGTCGAACTCAAAGCTGACATCTTCATTGCCGGTGGCGGGCTCGCCGGAGTCTGCGCCGCCCTCAGCGCTGCCCGCAACGGAGCCAAGGTGGTCCTCGTCCAGGACCGCTCCCGCCTCGGTGGCAACTCCTCCAGCGAAGTCAAAATGCACGTCGTCGGCGCCAATTCCCACCGCAGCCGCCCCGGTTGGCGCGAAGGCGGCCTCGTGGAAGAACTCCGACTCGACGATGCCGCCGGCAACCCGCAGCGCAGTTGGGAGATGTGGGACCTCCTCCTCTACGACAAGGTCGTCAGCGAGAAGAACATCACCGTCCTACTGGAGACCACCCTCTACAGCGTGGTCAAAAAAGGCGACGCCATCGACCACGTCATGGCTCGCTGCGACAAGAGCGAACACCTCTACCGCGTCCACGCCCCCATCTTCCTCGACTGCACGGGCGACTCCCGCCTCGGCCTCGAGTCCGGAGCCCTCATGCGCACCGGCCGTGAGGCCCGTTCCGAGTTCAACGAGTCCCTGGCGCCCGAGAAGCCCGACGAAGAGACGCTCGGCTCCAGCATCCTCTTCACGTCCCGCGATTTCGGCCGCCCCATGCCGTTCACCCCGCCCAGTTGGGCCCGTAAAGTCACCAAGGAGCAATTGCGCTTCCGGCCCACCAAGACCTGGGAGTACGGCTACTGGTGGATCGAGTGGGGCGGCAACCTGAACACCATCTGGGACAACGAACGCATCCGCTACGAATTGCTCGCCATCGCCCTCGGCGTCTGGGATTACATCAAGAACAGCGACAACCACCCCGATTCCGCCAATTGGGCCCTCGACTGGCTCGGCATGATGCCCGGCAAACGCGGCAGCCGCCGCCTGGTCGGCGACCACCTCCTCACCCAGCACGACCTTCTCAAAGGCGAGTTCGACGATGCTGTCGCCATCGGAGGCTGGCCCATGGACGATCACCCGCCCGGAGGCTTCGACCGCTCCGAACTGCCGCCCAACACGGTGCTCCGCACACCGGAGGTCTACAACATCCCCCTCCGCTCCCTATATAGCAAAAACGTGCCAAACCTCATGATGGCCGGCCGCAACATCAGCGCCACCCACGCGGCCTTCACCTCCACCCGAGTCATGGCCACCTGCGCCTGCGTTGGCCAGGCGGCCGGTACCGCCGCCGCCCAATGCGTCTCCGCCGGAATCCTCCCGCGTCAGCTAGCCCAGGACCGCACCCGCGTCCAGGCCCTCCAGCAACTCCTCCTCCGCCAGGATCAGTCTCTCCGCGGCGTCAGGAACGAGGACGCGCTCGACTTCGCGAAACAGGCGAAAGTGCAGGCCTCCGGCAGCGAGGAACACTATCCAGCGCAGAACATCCTCGACGGCTGGGTTCGCGACATCCCCGGCAAAGAGGTTCATCAGTGGGCCGGCCGGCTCGCCTCCGATGGCGCCTGGATCGAACTCCAGTGGCCGCGCCCGGTGAAACTCTCGAGTATCCAACTCACGTTCGACACCGGCTTCCAGCGCGAATTGACGCTGTCTTCCTCCGATGGCGTGACCAAAGGCATCGTGCGAGCTCCTCAGCCTGAGACAGTGAGGGACTACCGCATCCTGGCGGGCGGCAAGGAGTTGGCCGTAGTCACAGGAAATCATCAGCGCCTGCGCCGTCACCAGTTCGAAGCAGTCACAACAGACAAACTGCGCATCCACATCACGGCCACCAACGGCAGCGAGCTGGCGCGCCTCTTCGAAATCCGGGCCTACGCCTGACACATCAGCAAACCGAGCCGCGACAAATTGAGCCGCGACCGTAAGGGAGCGGAGGAATCACACAGCGCCCCAAGGGCCTCCCTACTTCGGTCGGGCTATCCTTGCACGCCTAGAAATGCCGCGGCAAATGCAGCACCTTGAACAGAGGCTCCCCTGCGCCCCAAACCAGCAGGAACAGGAACGCACTCCCCAGCGCTACGTCATAGTTGCGCCCGGCCTCCTGGGCCAGCGGCGGCATCAGGCCCAGGCCCAAGGCCACAGCCACAGCCAACGCATGCCAATACCAGCGGATGTGGCTGAACCGCCACAATAGGAAAACAGCAACAACCATCGAGACCAGGTAGGAAATCACGACCACGGAATTGTTCACGGTTACCTCCCAGCCGTACCGGAGGAACCGGATGCCCGCCTCCTGCCGGCCGCGGCTTGACTGCGCCTTCAATATAGCGCCGGTAACCGTGGTGTCAATGGGTCGTTTCCGCCGGATCCCCTTCCATCACCCACTCCAGACTAAAATGCGCATGACGAATCGTCTTGTGCGGCTCCGTCTGTGCAAGATGATTCAGGAACACGCTATAACTCGCGTGGATCGTCCCATCCGGAGCCTGCACAATCGCCGGATAATGGAACGAACCCGGCTTCTCCGCCCGCTTGTCCAACTCAATATGCCGGTTCCATTTCCAGGTCTTCCCCTCGTCATTTGAGATCGACAGGCACAACGAATTCCGCCCCCGCTCCGTGTCATTGTTGATCATCAGCCAGCGGCCGTCCTTCAACGTCAACACCTCCACGCCCGTCCCGGAGTTCGGAATATCCGTATCCTCCGCGAACGTCCACGTCTCGCCGTTGTCCTTCGATTCACTCCTCATCAGGCGCTTCGGCGGCGGACCGTTATCCCGCATATACGCCACCAGCCCCCCGTCCTTCTTGATCGCGAACGACGGTTGGATATTGCCGTTGCCCACAATCGGGTCCGACGCGTGCCACGTCAGCCCGTTGTCGTCGCTGATCGCCGCCAGGCTGATGCTGTAACCGTCTGAATACAACCCCACCACAATCCGGCCCGAGGCCAGTTGCACCGGATGCGGCCGGTTCATCCAGCCCATCCGCGAAAAGTACTTGTCCTTGGCCTTCTCCAACTCGCGCTTCCAGTAATCGCCCTCGCGGCCCGACGTGTAGCGCGACCCGAACTCCTGCACCCGCTCCACAAGGTGGTTCGGCTTCAGCAGCATGATGTCGCCCCGGTCCCACTTCGGAACCCCGTCGCCGTTATAGTTCGACGACACCCGGTAGCTCGTAATCGCCGACTCCCACGTGTTCGCCACAATCGTCTGCCAGAACAGCCACAACCGCTTATCCCGGTCCAGGAACAGCGTCGGATTCGTATCCGGGAACTCCGGCACATCCGCCAGCACAAACGGAGCCGACCAACCCTTCGCCCCTTTCCGCTTGCGCGCCCCCATCACCTGCACGTCATCCGCCTGGCGCTCTCCGGAGCCCCGGTACCAGCAGACGAAGAGATCCCCATTGGGCAGATACAGAATGCTCGAGGCGTGATTGTGTTTCGCCTCCAGCGGAAAGACGTCCTCTTTTTCGACAAACGGTTTCTCAGCCAGGGCGGTGCCGGCGAACAACAGGGCCGGAAGTAGCAAACGGGACAACGTGGTTTTCATTGCGATTTCAGCCATTCTCTCTCATTGCACGGCGCGGAAGGAATGCGCCCCGTTACACTACGAAGAAGAACAATGAGAGTAGCAACGCTTCTGGTGGGTTCGATTCTCTGCGGCGCCGCCATCCACGCCCAATCCTGGACCCCGCAAAACAGCCCCACCACCGCCTCCCTGCGCGGCGTCCGAGCCGTCAGCGATCGTGTCGTCTGGGCCAGCGGCTCCCATGGCACCTTCCTCCGCACTGTCGACGGCGGCGACCATTGGATCGCGGCTCAGGTCCCCGGCGCCGAAAAGCTCGACTTCCGCGGCATCTGGCCCGTCGACGAACGCATCGCTTACCTCATGAGCGCCGGACCCGGTGATCTCTCCCGCATCTACAAAACCGAAGACGCTGGAGCCCACTGGACCCTCCAATACACCCAATCCAATGCCAAGGGCTTCTTCGACACCATCGCCTTCTGGGACGGCCATACCGGCCTCGTCCTCGGCGACCCGCTCGACGGTAGCGCCGAACTCCTCTCCACCACCGACGGCGGAGCCCATTGGTCGCGTCTCCAGACACCCCCGGCCCTGCCCGGGGAGGGCGCCTTCGCCGCCAGCAACCCC
>NZ_JBPJAQ010000003.1:0-717456 GCF_051172195.1 Paludibaculum fermentans | reverse complement strand
GCGCCGTTTCAGATAGCCGAGGTCGTTCATCCATTCGCGCAGCAGCCCAGGCCATTGTGACTCGGGCATTTTTTCGAACTCGGGGGTACGGCCGGTCATGCCCACTCCGTGGCCGCCGCGCCGGAAGACGTGCAGCTCGGCGTCGACCTTTGCTTTCTGGAGGGCCAGGTAATATTCGCCGGAGGCGGCCGAGAGCCGGTCGTCGTTGTTGACGAAGAGGAAGGTGGGCGGGATGTCGGCGGAAGAGGCAGTAGCGGCGGAGATTCCGCCCGGATAGGCCAGCACCGCGAAATCGGGCCGGCTGCTGAGACGTTGAACGGGATCGGGTGACTGAGGCTGGCCGGGGTCGAAGCGATTTTCGGCGAGAGCGGCCAGGTGGCCGCCGGCCGAGAAGCCCATGACCCCGACGCGGCCGGGGTCGACACGCCAATCGCCCGCGCGGCTCCGGACGAGGCGAATGGCCCGCTGCACATCGGCCAGCGATTCGACGTCGGCTTTGTAGGTTGAACCTTCGGCGTTGGCGAGCCGGCTCTTGAGGACGAAGGCGGCGAGGCCCATCTCATTCAACTTGTTGGCCACAAACTCGCCTTCCAGGTCGACGACGAGGTAGCGATGTCCGCCGCCCGGGCAGACGATGAAGGCCGCGCCAGTGGCTTTTTCCGCGGGCGGCAGGTAGAGGGTGATGCCCGGCTGGTGGATGTCGGTGACGCGATGGAAGCGGTCGGGCGTGCCGCCCTCGATCCAGCGTTCAGGGGCTGTTTTGCCTTCCGAGCCGGGGGCGCCGGCCGGCCACAGCGGAACGGAGGGCCCTTTCATCGCGTATGGCGCATCCGACGCGAAACAGAGCGCCGCTACCACGAGGCCACAGCAGATTTTCATGCAGTCCATTCTATGGGATTGGGATGGAACTCAATTCGACGGAATGACGGGTGTTGTCGAGGCGTCCAGGACAGGCGACGTCCGGATGGGCGGTGAGGTGGGCGACAGGGAAAGTTGCCCTGCTCCCTGCCGTTAGCAGCAGTCGCGCAGCCGCTGGACTTCTGCCTCGGACTGCTATGCTCCGGTATGGGCAAGTTCACTCTCTGGGTTGTAGTTTCCACAATTTGTGTCATGGCTTTTGCGGCCGATGCATCTGGCGCACAGATAACGGATGAAGCGGTGTGGCAGCAATTTCTGGGGTGGCTGGCCAAGGCCGCTCCGAGCGACAATCCGCGGACTCTGCTGCTGGAGTACAGGAAGCAGCTGATTGCGGACGGGGTGGAGGCGGAAGACGCGGGCCGCCGGGTGGCCACGATCACGTCGTTGATGAAGACGCGGCAGGATGGCTGGCAGGTCATCTTCAATAACATCTACTCGAGTGCCAGTACGGGCTTCAGTACACGTCCCAACGCACTGTTGATGTCGGCGATAGAAGGCAGGCCCACGGGCCGGGCGCTGGACGCGGGCATGGGCCAGGGCCGGAATTCCGTATTTCTGGCCTTGAAGGGTTGGACGGTGACGGGATTCGACGTTTCCGACACCGGTTTGGCGATTGCGCGCAAGAACGCGGAGAAGGCAGGCGTGCAGCTGACCGCTATCCAGAAGAGCGAGAAGGAGTTCGACTACGGGGTGGCGGAGTGGGACCTGATGGTGTTCACATATGTGCCGTTTGCGGTGGAGAATGCGGAATATGTGCAGCGGCTGCGGCGGGCGCTGAGGCCGGGGGGCCTGGTGGTGATTGAAAGCTTCGCCTCGGAGGCGGGCAGCGCCGGGCGGCGGCCTGTCGACATCGATCCGGCTGCGCTGCGCCGGGCATTTGAAGGCTTCCGGATTGAGAAGCTGGAAGATGTCTTAGGCTCGCCGGATTGGACCACAGACAAAGTGCGGCTGGTGCGGATGATTGCCGAGAAGAAACGCTGAGCGCCGGAGCGGGTTCAGACGGACAGCCAGGCTCCCGGACCGGGCAAGGAGCGGGTGTGATGGAAGGTGTATTCGCCCAGCGGACGCTCCGCTCCGGCTTCGTCCAAGGTGACCAGGCGGGCAATCAGGGTGCTGGTGGGTGCGGCTTTGGCGAAGGTCATGGATTCCTGGTAGACAATGCCGCCGGCGCCGGGATTGATGGGGATGTCCGGCATCCGATGCTGTTCGACTCCGTGTTCGTCATAGAAGCAGAGGTCGACCCGGCTGGCGCCGACCAGGTTTGCAGCGAGACGGCCGATGAGGATGTCGTCCGCGGCGGTGACCGTGCATTGGACGCTGCCGCCGGGGGGTGGCGCATATTGCCGCACGTGGAGGCCATCGCGCTGGACGCATTGCACGAATTCGGGGGTGACGACCAAGCGGAGCGAGCCGCCACGGGCCAGGCTGCGAACGCCCTCGGCCAGTGCGATGACCTCGCGCAAACGGGCTCCACAGGAGTCGCAGCCGAGGAGGTGCTCCTCGACGGCTTCCTCTTCGAGGGCGGCGAGTGCGGAGAGCCAGTAGTCGACCAGGACCGCCGCGTCGACGGGATTAGGGCAGTTTCCGGGTTCAGTTCCGCTGGCCTGTTTCATAGAGGCGCCCCCATGCATTGGCGGAGTTGATGGACCGCGCGATGTCGAATCACCCTGACATTGGCCTCAGAGAGGCCGAGGGACCGGGCGACTTCCGCTCCGTCGCGGTCGTCGTAGAAGGTCATCACGACCACCGAGCGTTCCCGCTCTTTGAGTTTCCTGACGCATCGAGCGAGCTGTTCCTGATCGAGGTGCGGAGTGGCCGGCTGGACCGAGGCGCGCAGATCCTCACGGTAGAGATCGAGGAGACGTTCTTTGCGGATGGCGCCACGGCGCAAGTCGAGCACAGTCATGCGGCAGGTGCCGAGGACAAAGGAGGCGAGCTTATCGGGTTCCCGCAGGCGGCCCGCGCGAAGAGCCAGCAGGATGGTGATTAAGACCTGCTGCATCAGGTCCTCGGCGGCATGCTCATCCCGCAAGTGGCGTAGACCATAGAGCCGAATCCGCGGAGCCATGCGGCGGACGAACTCGGACTCAGCTTCGCAGTCGGCTCCGGAAGCGATTCGCGGCACCAGTTCAGCATCAGTGAGCCCCGTGACCATTCATCCCATTTTATGTGTAACGAAGAGTCCAGATTGTTACACATCCCGAAGCGAAAACGGATCGAGGCCGCGCGGCGGCCCGATCGAGCGAAAAGGAGACAGTCAAATGATTACTGATCAGCAAACAGGAACCCGCATTGACGAGATCGCGGCGGGGCTCTATCGGATTTCGACGCGCATGGACGTCGTGCCCGGGGGATTCACCTTCAATTCCTACCTGATAGAGGACGAGGAACCGCTGCTGTTCCACACAGGCTACCGGAAGTTGTTCCCGATGACCCTGGCGGCGATTGAGACGGTGATGCCGGTGGCGAAGCTGCGCTGGGCGGGCGGATCGCACTTCGAGAGTGATGAATTCGGGGCTTTGAACGATATCCTGGCGGCCGCGCCGGAGGCGACTGCGTTTGGCGCTGAGGTGGGGGTGATGACGTCGTTGAACGATTTCGCCATTAGGCCGCCGCGCGGGTTGGGCGACGGGGAGGAGTTTTCGATTGGGGCGCGGAAGATGAAATGGCTCTACACTCCGCATGTTCCGCACGGTTGGGATTGCGGCATCCTCTTTGATTTGTCCACGGGGACGCTGCTGTGCGGCGATCTGTTCACACAACCGGGCGCGAACATGCCGCCTGTCACCGAGTCGGAGGTGTTGAGCGCCAGCGAGGGGATGCGCGGGCAGATGGATTATTACGCCCAGGCGCCTACGACGACGGGGATCCTGCACCGCCTGGCGGACCTCCGGCCGTCGACGCTGGCGTGCCAGCACGGGAGCGCCTACCGGGGCGACGGCGGCGCGTTACTGAGGGAACTGGCGGCCATTCTGGAGAGTGAGCGAATTGCTGAGCGGGTGGTGAGTCGTTGAGGAGGGGGGACGTCTCGCGTTCTGCGGAGTTGCGGGAGAATTGCGCGGGAGTTTCGACTGGGCGGGGCTGAAGCCCCGCGCAACATAAATGTCGCCCCACTAAGGGCTGGCCCCGACCGTATGGGCGGCTTGAGCAGACTGGCTGGAAAAAAAACGCAGATTGCCCCAAACAGGGCGGCGACCCGGCCGTATCATAATCAGACTGTCTATGGGAGCGGACCTCCATTGAGCTGAGCGATTGCGACGGACGTTCGACGGCTGGTGCTGAGAATGCGTGGGTGAGAGAGTTGCGGCGCTTGCGGTGTGGGGCGCGGTGCAGGCGGGTGAAGAGGAGGTAACGTGGCACGTTTCAGTTGGGGCCGGTTGCGGCGACGTTGGCGGTTCCTGCTCTCCGATGACGAGCGGCAGCGGCGGTTGCGGGACGAGATGGAGTTTCACATCGAGTCGATGGCGGAAGAGTTCGTGGCCGGGGGTATGGGCGAAGACGAGGCGCAGGCGGCGGCGCGGAGGAGGTTTGGCAATATGACACAGCAGGCGGAAGATGCGCGCGGGGTGTGGCTGGTGCGCTGGTGGAGTGACCTGGTGCAGGACCTGCGCTATGCGTTTCGAGGGATGCGGCGCGATGCCGGGTTCACGGCCTTTGTGGTGCTGATCGCGGGGCTGGGTATTGGGGCGAGCGCAACCGTCTTCAGCGTGGTGAATGCGGTGTTGCTGCGGCCGCTGCCGTTTCGCGATCCGGGGCGGCTGGTGTGGATCTCGAATGCGGAGTGGGCGACGCAGGTGGACAACTTCAAGGACCTGCGGGCACAGAACCGATCGTTCACGGACCTGGCGGGGTCCGGCGGGTATGGAAGCGGCGACTGGCAGTTGACCGGCAGCGGCGAAGCGGAGCGGGTGACGGGCGTGCCGGTGACCCAGAACTATTTCCCCCTGCTGGGGGTGGAACCGGTGCTGGGCCGAGCGTTCACAGCGGAGGAGTGCCAGGGGCGAGCGGGTGCGCCTGCAGTGGTGATGCTGAACCATGGCTTCTGGCAGAGGCGGTTCGCCGCGGACCCTGGCGTGGTGGGCCGGAAGGTGATGCTGAACAACCGCCCTGTTGTCGTGGTGGGCGTGCTGCCGGCCTCCTTCGATTTCGCCGCTCTGTTCGCGCCTGGCACGGCGGTGGATCTGTTCATACCCTGGCCGTTGACCGAGGAGACAAACCGGCGCGGCAACACAATGGCGGTGGTGGGCCGGCTGAGGCCGGGCGCCACGCTGGAGGGTGCGCGGGCCGAGTTCGTGGGGCTGGCGAAACAGATGGCGAGCCAGCATCCGGAGCGCAATCCGGTGGAGCCGAGGCTGATTCCGCTGGAGCGGCGGATCAACGGCCGGGTGCGGCCGGCGCTGATCGTGCTTGGGTGCGCGGTGGGCGTGGTGATGCTGATTGTGTGTGCGAACCTCTCGAACCTGCAACTGGCCCGGCTGGGCGCACGGCAAAGGGAGTTGGCGTTGCGGGTGGCGCTGGGGGCCGGAAGGTTCCGATTGCTGCGGCAGATGTTCACGGAGAGCATTGCGCTGGCGTGTTGCGGGGCGGTGCTGGGTGTGGGGTTGGCCGTAGCCGGGGCGCAGGCGGTATCGCAGTTGAAGGGCTTCCACCTGCCGTTGTTGAGCAGTGTGCGGGTGGACGGGTATGTACTGGCCTTCGCGGTGCTGGCCGCGGTGTTGACGGGTGTGTTGTTCGGCTTACTGCCAGCGCTGAACAGTCCGGCGATGAAGGGGCAACAGGCGCTGCGGGAGGGCGGCCGGGGCATGAGCGCAGGGCAGGGACGCACCTGGATGCGGGATGCACTGGTGGTTTCGGAGATCGCCTTCGCTTCGATCCTGCTGGTGGGCGCGGGGCTGGTGGTACGCAGTTTTGTGCGGGTGCTGGACGTCAACCTGGGGTTTGAGCCTGAGCATACGGCGGTGCTGCGGGTGGATCCGGGGACCCGAATCGCGAACCTGGTCCAGCAGAACGCATTCCTGGATGACGTTTTACAGAGAGTACGCGCGATGCCGGGGGTGAGGTCGGCCGGGGTCTCCGACGTGCTGCCGTTTGCGGGCGACCGGTCCTGGCAGGTCTCCGGGAAAGGCCAGGTTTACCCGAAGGGGCAGCATCCCGAAGCGTACATCCGGGTGGTGAGCGAGGGCTATTTTGCGGCGGCCGGCATCCGCCTGCAGGCGGGCAGAGAGTTCGCGGAAGGGGATCGCGACTCGAGAGAACTGGTGGTGATGGTGAACCAGACGCTGGCGCGGACCCTGTGGCCAGGGCAGGACGCGGTGGGCCAGGTGATGACGCAGGATGGAGGGCGGCGGGTGATCGGCGTGGTGGCGGATGTCCGCCACGAGGTGCTGGAGACGGTGGGGGGTTCTGAGATGTATATCCCGCTGCGGCAGACGAGGGACTACGGCGCGATGGAGCTGGTGGTGCGGACGATGCTGCCGCCGGAGACGCTGACGGGGGGATTGCGGGCGGCACTGTTGCCGATGGACGCGAATCTGCCGGTGAGGGAATTGAAGAGCCTGCAGGCACTGGTGGACCAGGCAGTGTCACCGCGGAGATTTCTGGTGCTGCTGCTGGGTGGATTCGCCGGGTTTGCGCTGTTGCTGGCTTCGCTGGGCATCTATGCGGTGATTTCCTATTCGGTGAACCAGCGCGTGCAGGAGCTTGGGATCCGGATGGCGCTGGGGGCTACGCCGGCCGCGCTGCAGGGGGGGATCCTGCTGCACACCTTCGGGCTGGCGGCGGTGGGACTCGGGGTCGGGCTGGCCGCGTCGCGGGTGTTATCGAGCATGCTGGGCAGCCTGCTGTTTGGAGTGACCTCGGGCGATCCGGCCACGTATGCGGGCATGGGCGGGCTGCTGATTGTGGTGGCTGCCGCGGCGGGGTACATTCCGGCCTGGCGCGCCTCGCGGATCGATCCGATGGTGGCGCTGCGGTCGAGTTGAGCGGGCTGGCTGCCGGGCACTCACTCGCTGGGCCAGGCCGGGAGAGGGTGGTTTGCGGCCCGTTCGAGCCAATCCAGAGCAAACTGCGCGACGGGCTGCCATTGCGGCTCGTTGTGAAGCTCGTGGAAGTAGCCATCCCAGCATTTGAAGGCGGCCCTGCCGTGGGAACCGGACACAAAACGCTCAGAGGCGGCCAGGCTGGTGATGCGGTCGGCGTTGCCGTGCATTAGAAGGACGGGCAGGGTGAGTTCCGAGGCGCGGCGGAGGGCGGACTGGCCGGCCGCCTGGATTTCGGTAAAGAACGAGACGCTGATGCGATCGTGGACCAGCGGGTCCTCGCGGTAGCGGCGGACCACGGCGGGGTCGCGCGAGAGGCAGGACGCGTCGAGGCCGGTGGGGAATGTCATCGCGGGAAGAATCCGATAGAGGAGCCGTGCCAGCAGCAGTTTGGCCTTTGACGGCTGGAAGGCGAGCTCCAGATAAGGCGCGGAGGCGATGCCGGCTGTAAAGCCAGGTTGCCGCCGGATGAGGAAGTTCAGTGCGAGGTTGCCGCCCATGCTGTGGCCGTAGAGGTAGCGGGGGCAGGCGGGGCATTCGTCGGCCACTTGCGCGGTGAAGTCGGCGATGTCATCGAGGAGGTGCTCGAGCGAGGGTGTATGGCCTCGGGTTCCCTGCGAGCGGCCGTGGCCGCGATGATCGAAGCCCGCAGAGGCATACCCATTCACAGCCCAGAAGGCGGTGAGGTGATCGTAGCGCCGGCTGTGCTCACCCATGCCGTGAATGAGCGTGATGACTCCCCTGATGGGCCCCGAGGGGTGGCGCACCCAGCCGTAGAGGCGGAGTCCATCGCGCGTCGATAGAGTCAATTCCCGAATCATGGCTGACGTCCCCAGGCCGGAGTTTATCGAAAAACAGGATTGCAGGGCCGAGGGGGACTCGCATTAGGTGGGATAATAGGATTGCCTGTGTCGCGCAAAATCCTTATTCCGCTGATTGCCGTACTGCTGCTGATGGTTGTCGGGGCAGAGGCTTTTGCGTGCGACCTGATGGATCCGTGTTTCAGCAGCGTCGCGGAGGGCAGCGGCGGATGTGACCAACCTTCCGGCGACAACTGCATGTGCTGCTGCCAGCACATTGTCCCGGCTACGATTCTGAGAGTGATCGCGAGCGAATACCTGTCTGAGGCGATTCCTCTCCCGCCCGCCGCGCATGCCATGACGATGGCGCTGCCGATTGAACACCCTCCGCAACTGTAGACATTCCTGTCCCTGAACCCCTGCGAAGAAAATTGAGGCTCGGTATGGCCGCATTGGGCCGCGTGTTGCGCCGTTGCCGGTGGGCCGGGCGAAAGCAGGGCCACAGGCCACCGAACCAACCACTGCAACGCGTTGTTTGGACACAGAGACCAATTGGGAGAATGCTATGTTGCGAAGCTACCCGTCCCTGCTTGTGCTGTTGTTTGGCGCGAACTGGGCAGTGGGGCAGACGGCCGGATCAGGGGTGAGCGTCGAGCAGTTGATTCAACAGTCGTTTGCGCAGAACCGCGAGATTCTGGCGGTGCAGCAGCGACTGGCGGAGGCGCGCGGCCTGCTGCGGCAAGCGGGGAACCGGCCGGCGCCTACGTTGGAATCGAATGCCGGAAGCGGCCGTCCACTGGGGACGCAGGGGGAAGAGGAGTACAGCGTCGGGTACTTCCAGCCCATTGAAACCGGGGGCAAGCGGCCAAAGAGGCTGGAGGTTGCCCAGAAGGAAGTGGAACTGGCGGAGGCGGAGCTGACGGAGCGAAGGCGGCAACTGGCGTACGAGATCAAGGCGCGGTACGTCGACGCAGTGGCGAGCTTACGCAAGGTGGAGGCGATTGACCGGATTGTCGAGGTCAACCGGAAGGCGTACCAGTTGGTGGAGGCGCGGGTGCAGAGGGACGACGCGGCGCCGCTGGATCGTCAGTTGCTGCTGGTGGAGCTGAACCGGACCGAGGCGCAGCGGTCTGTGTTTGTGGGGCAGGCGCAGGCGGCGGAGGTGGAGCTGCGGCGAGCGGCGGCTATTGGGGTGGAGCGGCCGCTGGTCCTGTCCACAGCTCCGGCAGCGGTGAGCATGACGGCCTCGACGCTGGAGGAACTGCGGCAGCGCGCGCTGGCGCAGCGACCCGATTTGCGGGCGGCGCGCACGCTTTCGTCTCAATCGGAAGCCGAACTCGCCCTGGCCCACGCGCAGGGAAGGCCCGACGTCACGGTGTCCGCGCAATACGCGCGGAGGTATTCGCAGTTTGAGGACCCGGTGCGCGTGACGGGGCGAGGCAGCCCACTGCTACTGCAGGATCGGGACAACGTATTGACGCTGGGGGTTTCGATCCCGCTGATGACCCACAAGCGCAACCAGGGCAATGTGGAAGCAGCGGAGGCGCGGCGGAACGCGGCGCAGCTGAGGAGCCAACACCTGGAGATCACGGCCGGGCTGGAGGTGGAAGCAGCGTGGGCGCGGTGTGAGGCGGCGCGGAAGACGGTGGCGATCCTGCAGGGAGGGGTGTTGGACGAGTCGGGCAAGAACCTGTCCGTGA
This sequence comes from Paludibaculum fermentans, assembly GCF_051172195.1. Taxonomy (GTDB): domain Bacteria; phylum Acidobacteriota; class Terriglobia; order Bryobacterales; family Bryobacteraceae; genus Paludibaculum; species Paludibaculum fermentans_A. The sequence continues at coordinate 708,000 of NZ_JBPJAQ010000003.1, read as the reverse complement.
TACGCCAGGCGTACGAACTGGGCCAATTGCGGTTGCTGGATGTCCTGAACGAGCAGCGGCGGCTGCTGGAGACGCAGCTGACCTTCATCGATGCTGAGGCTGAACTGGTGCGCAGCACGGCGGAACTGGAACGGGCGGCGGGAGGAGAACTCAAGTGAAAAGACAAATGCTGCTGCTGGCGGCCGCAGTGGGGCTGGCGGCGTGCTCCGGATCGAAGAAGGAGCCCGCGGCGAATGAGGAGAAGAGCGAGAGCGGTTTTGTCCAGATCAGTCCTGAAGCGCAGAGGCACTTTGGGATCCAGGTGGAACCGGCGGCGGTGCAGGAATTGAACGAACTGCTGCAGGTGCCTGGCACGGTGCAGCCTGTCGACAGCCGGGTGAACACGATCAGGCCGCTGGCGCGAGGGCGGCTGCACGAAGTGCTGGTGAAGGTGGGCGACCGGGTGAGCAAGGGGCAGGCGTTGGCGACCTACGACAACATGGAGGCGGGCGAGTTGGCGGCGCAACTGGCGGGCGCCCGTGCCGATGTGGAGCGACTGCGGGGGCAGGAGCGTCAACTGGGCCGGCAGGCGGAGCGGGCTCGCGCGCTGGCCGAGATCGGGGCCGTTCCGAAGAAGGAATACGAGCAGGCCGCCGCGGACCACAAGGCCGCCGGGCAGAGCGTGCAATCGCAGGAAAGCGTTTTGGCCGGGATTCAGGCGCGGCTGCGGCGATTTGGGTTCAACAATGCGGAGATCCAGACGACGCCCATCACCACGATCGCGGCGCCACTGGCCGGAGTGATTACGAAGCAGGAAGCATCGCCGGGTGAGGTGGTGGAGCCGGCCACCGCACTGTTCACCATCGCTGACCTGAGCACGGTCTGGGTACAGGCTGAAGTCTACGAGAAGGACCTGGGGCGGCTGCGCGTGGGGCAGGATGCGCAGATCACGGTGGACACCTATCCTGACCAGAATTTCACGGGCAGAGTCACGTATGTGAGCGACGTGCTGGACCCGCAGACAAGGACGGCGCGGGTTCGCTGCGAGGTGCCGAATGGGGCAATGAAATTGAAGCTCGATATGTATGCCACGGTACAACTGCCGACGACCTTCAGCCGCAAGACACTGGCCGTGCCATCGGGCGCGATTCAGGAGGTGGGCGATAAGACGGTGGTCTTCGTGAGGAAGTCCGCGACGGAGTTCGAGCCGCGAGGGGTGACGGCGGGCAAGACGGTGCGGGGCCTGGTGGAGATCCTCAGCGGGCTTACGGCCGGGGAGCCGGTGGTGAAGGCCGGCGCGTTTCATCTCAAATCGATCCTGGTGGGCAAGGAACTGGGAGAAGAATAGATGAACTTCCTGATCGATTGGTCGCTAAGGTATCGGGCCATCGTCCTGCTGGGCATCGTATTGACGGTTGTTTTCGGGCTCTACTCACTGCAGCAATTGCCGATTGACGCCGTTCCCGACATCACTCCGAACCAGGTGCTGGTGCTGACGCGAGCACCCAGCCTGTCGCCGGTGGAGGTGGAGCAGTTCCTGACATTTCCGATCGAGAACGCGATGACCGGGTTGCCAGGGGTGGAGCGGATTCAATCCGTCTCGAAGAATGGACTTTCGTATGTCGCCGTCTACTTCAAGGAGGAAGTGGAGACGTACTTTGCGCGGCGGCTGGTGATGGAGCGGCTGCCGCAGGCGCGGGAGAGCATTCCGGCCGGGATGGGGTCGCCGGAGATGGGACCGATCGCGACGGGGCTGGGCGAGGTGTATCAGTTCAAGGTGACGGGCCCGGGGCGATCGCTGATGGAGTTGCGGAGCATCCTGGATTGGGATATCGCGCCCAAGCTGCGTTCGGTGCCGGGCATTGTCGAGGTAAACACGCATGGCGGGGAGTTGAAGTCTTACGAGATCCAGTTGGACAGCGAAAAGCTGGTGGCCTATCACGTTTCGCTGGAGAAGCTGATCTCCTCGCTGGAGAAGAACAATGCGAATGCGGGCGGCGCCTATCTGGAGCGGATGGAGCAGCAGTCCTTGGTGCGGGGCGAAGCGTTGATCACGAGCCTGGCGGACATCGAGAAGATTGTGGTGGGGGTATCGCCGACGGGCACCCCGATCCTGGTGAGGAACCTGGGGGAGGTGCGGTTCGCAGCCGCCGTGAGGCAGGGGTTTGCAACGCAAGACGGCAAAGGCGAGATCGTGATCGGGGTCGCGATGATGCTGATCGGTGAGAACTCGCGTGTCGTGGTGGACCGGGTGAAGAAGAAGCTGAGCGCGATCCAGAAGTCGCTGCCGCCGGGCGTGCGGGTGGAGCCGCTTTACGACAGGACCGAACTGGTGCGCCGGACGATTGGGACTGTGAGCAGAAATCTGCTGGAGGGCGGGCTGCTGGTGGTGGCGGTGCTACTGCTGTTGCTGGGCAGTTTCAAGGGAGGGGTGATGGTGGCCCTGGCGATTCCCCTATCGATGCTGGCGGCCTTTACGGGCATGGTGCAGGCCAACATTTCGGGGAACCTGATGAGCCTGGGCGCGATCGATTTCGGCCTGGTGGTGGACGGATCGGTCGTGATGGTGGAGAACATCCTGCGGCGCCTGGGCCACCGGAAGCCCGGGGAGGAATCGATGAGCGTGATCCGCCAGGCGGCCCAGGAAGTGGCCAAACCCACGTTTTTCGGCATCCTCATCATCGTGCTGGTGTACATACCGATTCTGACGCTGCGGGGTGTGGAGGGGAAGATGTTCCGGCCCATGGCGATTACCCTGCTCTTCGCGCTGGCCGCCTCGCTGGTGATCGCGCTGGCGGTGATGCCGGTGCTGAGCTCGTATGTCTTCAGGAAGCGGGTGGTGGAGAAGGAGACCTGGCTGATGAGGAAGGCAGCAGCGGTCTACGCGCCGATGTTGCGCCGCACGCTGCGGTTTCCGCTGGTCACCGCCGGACTGGCGGCCCTCGCCTTCGTGGCCACGCTGGCTATTGTGCCCCGGCTGGGCGCGGAGTTCATCCCGACGCTGGATGAGGGATCGATTGTCGTGATGATGTATCGGGTGCCCGGCATCTCGGTGGCCGAGTCGCTGCACGGCAACGAGATCATCGAGAACGTACTGCGCGAGTTCCCTGAGGTGCAGACGGTGTATTGCCGGACCGGGCGGCCCGAGGTGGCGACGGATCCGATGGCGATCGACCAGAGCGATGTGTATGTCTTCCTGAAGCCGGCGGCGGAGTGGCCGCGCTGGCGGACGAAAGAGGATCTGATTTCCAGTATGAAATCGAAGCTGGAGGAGCATGCGCCGGGGGCCGGATACAGCTTCTCGCAGCCGATTCAGATGCGTATGCAGGAGCTGATGGAAGCGGGCGTGCGCTCAGACATCGCGGTGAAGCTGTATGGCGACGACCTGACGATCCTGCGGCAGAAGGCGGACCAGATCGCGACGGTGGTACAGCGCGTGCCGGGGGCGGCGGATGTGCGTGCGGAACAGGTGGCGGGGCTGCCGTATCTACGGATCCGGATCAAGCGGGATGTGCTGGCGCGGCACGACCTGGATGCGGCTGATGTGCTGAATACGGTGGAGTCGATTGGCGGCAAAGTGGTGGGGCAGGTGGTGGAAGGGAACAAGCGATTTGGCATGCAGATCCGATTTGACGAGGCGCACCGGGGCAGTGTCGACGCGATCAGGAATCTGATGGTGGGCGACAACGAGGGGCACTTCATTCCGCTGGCGCAACTGGCTGATGTGTTCGAAGAGAGCGGGCCCGCGCAGATCAGCCGTGAGAATGCGCAGCGGCGGATCTCAGTGGAGCTGAATGTACGAGGGCGGGACCTGGCTGGGTTTGTCACAGAGGCGAGCCGGTTGGTGGCGGAGAAAGTGAAACTGCCCGCGGGCTATTCCATCGAGTGGGGTGGCAAGTTCGAGCAACTGGACAGCGCGACGCGGCGGCTGGCGATTACGGTGCCGATGGTGCTGCTGCTGATTGTTGTCCTGCTGTATCTCAACTTCGGCTCGCTGGCGCCGGCCCTGCTGATCTCGTTGAACGTGCCTTTGGCGGCCGTGGGCGGCGTTCTCGCGTTGTATTTACGGCAAATGCCCTTCAGTATTTCGGCGGGCGTGGGGTTCATCGCATTGTTTGGGATCGCGGTGCTGAACGGCATCGTGCTGCTGACGAACGTAATTGAGACACGCAAGGGTGGAACGGCGCTGGCTGAAGCAGTGGAAGCGGGGTCGAGGACGAGGCTGCGTCCGGTGCTGATGACAGCGCTGGTGGCGAGCCTGGGCTTTTTCCCGATGGCGTTCTCACACGGCGCGGGTGCGGAAGTACAGCGTCCGCTGGCGACGGTTGTGATTGGAGGGCTGGTCTCCTCGACGGCGCTGACGCTACTGGTGCTGCCGGCCCTTTACCTGATGCTGGAACGGAGACGGGCAGCAGCAGGGGGAGGAGGGGCCACCGGGAGCATACAGGGATAGAGCCGTCCGCAAGGGCGCCGGGCGGCCGGCGGCTTGTTTTTGCCGGCCGTGGGCAACTAGGATTGGGGACTGAGTTCCGGCCGCGGGCGCAGTGAGGGCCGCAGGACAGGGCGGTTAGCTTCCCGGTACGAGCCCTGGCGGCCCGGTGAAAGGAGATGGATGCTGAAGAGTCTGTTGAGCGTGTTAGCCCTTGGAGTGGCCGTAGGTGCGGGGTTCGCTGCGGATGGGCCCATCGCGGAGATCTCGAATGGCCTAGTCCGCGCAAAGGTCCACTTGCCGGATGGGCGGACTGGCTTCTACAGGGGTACGCGGTTCGATTGGGCCGGCGTAGTATCCGACTTGGAGTACTCCGGACACAACTACTATCCGCGGTGGTTTGACAGGGTCGATGCGACGATTCGGGATTTCGTGTATGAAGGCGCCTCGATTGCGGCGAGCCCGTGCACGGCGGTGACGGGGCCGGCGGAGGAGTTCCGGACTCCGCTGGGGTATGACGAAGCGAAGCCGGGCGGAACGTTTGTGAAGATCGGCGTCGGGGTGCTGCGGAAGAAGGACGCGGCGGCTTATGATTCATTCCATCTTTACGAGGTAGTGGATGGCGGCCGGTGGAGTGTTCGCAAGACGGGTTCGGCTGTCGAGTTCGTGCAGGAGCTGAGTGATGCGGGCTCTGGCTACGGCTACTTGTACAAGAAGACAGTGGCTTTGACGAAGGGCCAGTCGCAGATGGTGCTGAGCCACAGCTTGAAGAACACGGGGAAGGTTGCGATCCGGAGCACGGTCTACAATCACAACTTTCTGTATCTCGACCGGAGGCCCCCCGGTCCGGATTTTGTCATCAGGTTTCCCTTTGAGATTCGCGGCGCCGAGGTGCCACCGATGGCCGAAGTTCGAGGCAAGCAGGTGGGGTATACGAAGATCCTGAGCGGCGAAGATCGTGTGCAGATGGCGGTGAGCGGCTTTGGCGCAGAGGCGAAGGACTACGACATCCGGATCGAGAACAAGGCGGCAGGCGCGGGTGTGCGCATTACGGGCGACCGGCCGCTGAGCCGGATCTTCCTGTGGTCGATTCGCGCGCCGCTTTCCGTGGAGCCATTTGTGAACGTGGAGATCCAGCCGGGCGGTGAGTTTAGCTGGAAGATCGTCTACGACTACTACACGCTGCCGACAGACAGGCGGTGAAGGAGTTGACGAAGCCTGCAATCCCACCCGTAAGCGGCGATGGCGGTGAGGCCGGCGGACGGGATTCCCCGGCCGCAACGGGCCAGAGGGTGGAAAGAACAAGGCCGGCACTGCGAGGAGAGCCGGCCTTGGAATATTCGAGATGAGACCGGGCCGATTGGGGCCGGTCCGGGTCGGCTAGAAGTAGAACTTCAGGCCGAGCACGATGCGCCGCGAGAGGGCGGCGTTGGTGTAGCGTCCCAGATTGGCATTGATCTGGTCACCGGCTGCGTTGAAGCGCGCTGTGGTGTCCATGCTGCTGTACTGGGTGTGGTTGAAGGTGTTATAGGTCTCGAAGCGGAACTGCATGCTGCGGCCTTCGCGGGCGCCGAGTTTGAAGTTCTTGAAGAGGGAGATGTCCCAGTTGTTGAGGCCCGGATTCGTGACGTTGGTCTTGGCGGCATTTCCAATACCGTTGACTGAGTAGGCGGCCGTAGGCGGTTTGAAGGCGTTCACGTTGAAGGCCTGACCGTCGGGCGCGGGTCCATTCGGGTCGCCCACTGTGACGAGGCGGCTATCGACGCCATTGCCGGAGGCTCCAGTGAGATCCGCAGAATAGGAGAGGCTGTAGCCGATGCCGGCGGGGGAGCCGGTATTAAACTGGCTAACGCCGGAGATCTCCCATCCGTCGAGAGCGACGCGACTGAACTTGTTGTCCCAACTCTTGCTAAAGTCGGGCAGGTTGTAGGTATAGTTCAGCATCAGGGTATGGCGGCGATCGAAGCCGGCCAGACCATAGTTGCGCATGCGGTAGTTGAGCGTGGGGCTGAGGGCGCCACCCTGGCCATCGACAAGATCGAGGGCTTTCGACCAGGAGTACGCGGTGTGGAAGGTGAAGCGGTCAGAGAAGCGCTTGGTGAGCTGCACCTGCATTGCGTTGTAGTTCCCATAGCCGGAGAACTCCAGATAGTTGATGTTGGAGTAGCCGAGATAGGGCCGCAGGAAGTTGGCAGGCAGCGCGGTGCCGGTGGTGGAGTCGATGCTGGACGCGAGGAAGTTGGTTCCGTACTGCGTGGCGTTCAGATCGCGGTAGACCAGCAGATGCTTCTGCGTATTGCCGACATAAGCCACGTCGAGCACGGCGCCGAAGCCGATGCTCTGCTGGACGCCGAAACTCCAGTTGTATACGGTAGGCGGGCTGTAGCTGCGCTGGAACCCATAGACGGAGGCCGGCCCGATGGTGCTGCCGGTGGTGGAGGAGGTCAGGCTGGCGAGCGTGGTGTAGTTCGCCGTGCCGGTTGTCACGAGCGGGGGCATCTGGACGAGTTGGAGAACCTGATCGTCGTTGAAGCGGTCGTAGAAGATGCCAAAACCCGAACGGATGGCAGTCTTTCCATTGCCGAAGACGTCCCAGGCGATGCCGATGCGGGGCGCAGTCTGGATTGAGGGCGAATTGAGGACCTTTTCCTTGTAGGTGGTCATGCCCTGATAGGGCGTGCCGGTGGAGGGGGAGAAGGCTCCGATCTTGACCGCAGGGTAGAGGGTCCCGGTGGAAGGGTCTCGCGCCATGCGGGTTTTTGACACTGGATCGTTGTATGGCGCCAGCAGCGGCGGTTGGCCAGAGCGGCTGTAGGCGCCGCCGTCAAAGATGGCCAGAGTATCGTTGGCGCTGTAGCTGGGCTGGATGGAGTAGAAGCGAACGCCGGCATCGATCGCGATGCGGCGGCTGATTTTCCAGCTGTCCTGCACGTACCATTCCGCGTTGAAGAAGCGGCCGTGCGCGGAAGGATGACCGCTGGATTCGGAGTATGAATCCACGACGCCTAGAATTGCGTTGGCGTAGGGGTGGTTTGTGTCGTAGGGATTGTTGACATCGCGGTTGAACGCGAGAGAGCCGTTGAAGGTGGTGGAGCGGGCGGCGTTGCGCGTGGTTCTCTCCAGATAGACGCCCATCTTGAAGTTGTGTTTGCCCCAGATCTTCGAGAGGTTATCGGAGTAGTTCCAGATGTTGTTGGTGCCGAAGAAGGGATAGCGGCCCTCGATGGAGAGGGAGGCGGCGCCGGTGACGCCGGAGAAGGTGGCATTGGGGATGAGGTTCAGCGGGTTGGCCGAGGGATAGAACTGGCCCAAGGTGATGCCGAGTTTGCTGCGCACGTTGGCGTTGAGGCGGTCCTGGGTGAGGGCGTCGACGGTCTGCTTGGCGCGGTTTACGCCGAAGGTAAACTCGTTGACCATGGTCGGGCTGAAGGTGTGGATCAACGTGGCGACGGCGCCGGCGCTGTGGATCTCGTAAGAGATGGGCAGTTGGGGCCAGCCGTTGTTGCCGCCGAGGCCGACGGAGAGGCCATACTCGCCGCGCACGGCCTGGAAGTCCTGAATCAGGCGGACATAGAAGGTGGTGTTGGAGGTGATGTTGTAGTCGGAGCGCAGAATGGAGTCGCGCCGGGGCTGCTTGTTAATGCTAACGCCTGTCCAATTGTAGTTGTTGCTGGGCCCCTTGGTATTCGGTAGTGGGAAGAGGCTGAGGAGCTTCTGCCCGTTGGCGTCGATGCGACTGGACGGGATGGTGTTGTTCGGAAATGCCGCACCACCGTTGTACGGATCCTTGATGGCGATGAGGGCATTGTTTGCGTCGAAGGACTGCGAATAGTCACCGTTGCGCTCAAGGGTGGTGGGGAAGGTCTGGGTCTGGGTGCTGGAGGGCGCCTGAATGGGCAGGAACTCCTGCGACCAGAAGAAGAAGAGTTTGTCGCGATTGCGATTGAACTTGGTTCCGGGCAGGAGCACAGGGCCACCCAGGGTGTAGCCGGGGTAGTTGTAGCGATAGCGCGGACGAGGAAGTCCGCTCTTGTTATTGAGCCACTCGTTAGCGTTCAGCGCTTCATTCCGGAGGAAATAGTAGGCGCTGCCGTGGAAATCGCGAGTGCCGCTCTTGATTACGGTGAGAATCGTGGCGCCGGAGCTGCGGCCATATTCCGCCTGGTAATTGCTGAGCAGGACTTTGACCTCACCGACAGCGTCGATGCTTGGCGCGAGGTAGGGGCCGGTGAGTGAACCGGTATCCAAACTCGACACGCCATCCAATGTCAGGTTGATGGAGCCTGCGCGGGTGCCGTTGATATTGATGCCGGTGAGGTCGTTCCAGCCGGGTGACTCGCGGTTCGCGGTGTCGATGACACCGGGCAACAGCTTGGCCGTACCCATGTAGGAGCGGCCCTTCAAGGGCAGTTCCGCCATCTGCCGGGAAGTGATGAGACCAGAGCGTTCAGCGCTCTCCGTCTGGAGGCGGGCCGCTTCCGCGGTGACAGTGACAGTGTCGGTGAGGGCACCCACTTCGAGAGAGATGGGCTGGAGGTTCACACGTTCGGTCGCCGTGATGGAGATCTTCGACTGTTCGTACTTTTTGAAGCCCTGCGCATTGATGCGAAGTGAGTAGGTACCAGGAAGTAGTTCAGTAAAGAGGTAATAGCCTTCCGCGGTCGACTGGGCCGTGCGGGTTTGGCCGGTTAGTGCGTTGGCGATAGTGACTTCAGCATTGGCTACGGTGCCTCCGCTGGTGTCAAGGATGGTTCCAGACAATTGACCCGTGAGTCCTTGACCCACGAGCGGTGCGGGCATCGCGGCCGCTAGAACAAAGAGCGCAGCAGCCAGTATCCCGGAGCGGTTAAATACGGGAAGTTTGTATTTTTTCATTGTTAACTCCCAATGACGGCAGGCTTCACAACGAGTAAGCGGGCCCACACACACTACGCCCTAGGTCATTTTTTGGTTCGGGGCTTACCCCTGTGAAGCATTCAGCTGCGGCGATATTATCACCATGAATTGCAGGTGGCAATGGGGGTAGATTGCAAAGAAGTGTCAAGAACCTGACACAATAATCACAGCTAATACCTTACAAACTGGCCAAGTATATGAAATGACTGAACAATGGAAGCGGCTGGCATTCTGGACGCGTATCGATAGATACTACTCCTCGCGCAGCACGGCCGCGGGCGCGGTGGAGAGCGCGGCCCGGACGGCGATCCAGGTAGCGGCCGCTGAGGCGTTGCAGACGAGAAGGATCGAGACTGTGATGGCGGTGGGGTTCACCGCAGGCAACCCGTAGACGAGGCTGCGAAAGAAGGGAGAAGCCGCCAGGAATGAGGCAGCACCCAGGATGGCGCCGGCGATGACGAAGAGCAACGGCCGGGCGGAGAGCAGCCACAGGATGTCGAGGGACTGGGCGCCCAGGGCGATACGGATGCCGACTTCCCGGCGGGACTGGGCCACGGCGAAGGCCAACGTGGCGTAGATGCCCATGAGGACGAGGGCCATGGCCGCAATACCGAAGGCGGAGGAGAGCCAGGCGAGGACGCGCTCGGCCCAGAGGGAGTCGTCCACTTCGGCGCGCAGGGTGTGGATCTCGTAGAAGGGCAACCTGGGCTCAAGGCGAGCGAGGGTGCTGCGAACGGGTCCAATGATCTCCTCAGGCGCACCGTGGGTTCGGACGTGGAGGACGAAGGAACCGCCGGTCTTTAGGGCAACAGGCGAGAAGCCGTAAAGGGTGGGGGGAACGGGCTCGCGTAAGGATCGGTATTTGGCGTCGCTGACCACGCCAACGATGCGTTTCTCTGGTTTCGCCACGACCTCCACTCCCGTGCCGAAGAGTTTACCGATGGGATCCTCGCCGGGGAAGAAACGCCGGGCGAAGACCTGGTTCACCACGACAGGCTGGGGTAACTTCGCGTTGACGTCGGAGGGGAGGTAGTCGCGGCCGGCGAGAAGTTTCAGGCCGAGCGCGTCGAAATAGCCTTCGGAGATGCTGTTCAGGCTGGTATTGAGGAATTCGGAGCGAGGCGCCCGCTTGCCGGCCGGGGCGACAGTGGTCTTGATGCCAGTGCCGCGCATGAGGCCGCGGGAGGAGAAGCCGGCGGCGCGGACACCGGGCAGGCGGCGCACTGCCTGGAGCAGTTGGGCGCGAAGCACTCCGCTTTGGTCGTCGGAGTAGCCGGCCATGGAGGGATCGAGGGTGAAGGTGACGATGCGTGCGGCGTCGAAACCGGGCTGGAGGGTGCGCAGGTTCCGGAGAGTTGCTGTGAGCAGGCCGGCGCCGCCGAGGAGCAGGGTGCAGAGCGCGGCTTGGAAGACAACGAGGGCCCAGCGCAGGTGCTGGCGGCGGGTGGTGCGGATGGAGCGCAGTGCAGTGTGGAGATCGACTCCGGCCGACTGGATGGCGGCGGGCAGGGCGGCCAGGAGTGCGGCCAGGAGGCACAGCAGCATGGAAAGAGCGAGGACTGGCGGTGACGGGCGTAGATCCAGTGAGACGGTGAGGGTGGAGGCAGTGAGGTCGCGCAAGGGCGGCAGGGCCCGAGCGAGCAGCGGCGTGGCGAACAGTGCGAGCGCGAGTCCGGCTATGCAGCCCAATCCGGTGAGCAGCAGGCTCTCTGTGAGCAATTGCGCCAGGATGCGGCGGCCCGTGGCGCCCAGGGCGAGACGGACGGCGATTTCGCCGCGGCGGGCGTAGCTGGAAGCCAGCAGCAGGCCGCCGGCGTTGGCGCAGATGATGAGCAGCAGCGCGGCTACACCGGACATCAGCAGCAGCAGGCCACTTTTCAGTTTAGGCCGCAGCAGGGAGAGGCCGGTTTCCAGGGAGTCCGGGCGCAGGGGCCGCTCACGCCAGTAGGCAGGTTCACCGCTCTTGCGGGTTTCTTCCGCGAGGGTGGAGTCGAGGAGACTGAACGCCTCGTCGCGCGCGGCGGCAGGCGAGACTCCGGGTTTCAGCCGGACGAAGGGAATGAAATCGAGTTTGCGGTAGGAGTTTTCTTCCGGATCCGTCGACATCGATAGGACAGCGCGCAGGGGGACTCGCAGGTCGGGCGTAGTCTCCACCTGGATGCCGTTGTCATGTTCGCGCAACACGCCGACGACTGTGAACGAATGCTGGCTGATGGTGACGGAGCGGCCGATGACCGAGGGATCGGAGCCGAAGTGGCTACGCCAGAAGGGATAGCTGAGGACAACCGGCAGTTCAGCGGAGCCTTCGACGTCGTCCTGTGGGGTGAGCATGCGCCCCAAGAGGGGCGTAGTGCCAAGGATCGAGAAGAAGTTGCCGGTCACCACATGGGCCCGCACGCGGGCCGGCCCGACCGGCGTCCGGCAGGCGGTGTCGAGTTCCGCATATCCGGCTACCTGGGCGAAGCTGGCGCCATGCTTCTGCAGGGCTTCCAGTACGGAAAAGGGCTGCTCACTGCGCGACCCGAGGTTGAGGATGTCCTGGGTGAGGATGTAGAGGCCTGAGGGGTTCTGAACGGGCAGGGGGCGCAGGATGAGGGCGTGGACGAGAGCAAAGACCGTGCTGTTGAGTGCGATACCGAGAGCCAGCAGGAAGACGATGAGACAGGAGATACCCGGCGAGGCGCGAATGCGCCGCATGGCCACCCGAAGGTCCAATTTGAAGTTCGGCCCCAGGTGACTCATGCGGCTATTTTACTGATGATCAGTTACTCCTTGGGGAGCTTCTTGTCGGCCTCGGCGATTTTCTTGAGCAGCGCGTCGGCGTCCTTATTGCCCTTCACGAGGCCCAGCGCCTGGGTAGCGGCATCGTAAGCGGCGTGGGTAAAGCGCGCGGGCTGGTTCAGCTTCTTCTGCCCGAACATCTCGCCCACGTTCCAGAGCTGTTTGGCGGTCATGAAGAGGAAGGCCTGGCCGTCGGCGGTGGCGGTGCCGTCCTTGTAGGCAGCGCGGGCCTTGGCAGGATCCTTGGGCGAGCCGAGGGCGAGGCTGGCCTGGTTGGCGATTTCCCGGCGAACGACTTCCTGTTCGACGCCGACGATTTCGGCGGCGGGCACCATCAGCCCAGTGACGATCTTCTTGTACTGGCCGGGTTCGGCAGCGGAAGCTTCAGGAATTTCGAAAGCGAGCTTGGCTTCAGCCGCCTTCGCGCTGGCGACATAGCCGCGGGCGAGTTCGATGAATTGCATGGCGGCGGCGGAGGCTTTGCCCTTGTACTCGTTGTTGTAGCGGCGGAAGGGCACGGCATCGCCGCGGGTTTTCTTGGTCCCCTCGGCGAACTTGTCGGCCAATTCCATATAGGCGTTGGACATGCCGCCGGTCATGATCATGGCCCAGGGGCGTGCTTGTTCCGTAAACTCGCCTTTCTTTTCGGCGAGTTCAACCAGGATGCCGCTGACCTTGATGTATTCGCCCTTCTTGTAAGACTCCTTCGCGGTGTTCCACTTGAAGGCGGGGCTGCCGGGCTTAGGCGGCTCTGGCCCTTTATTTTCCGCGCAGCCCGCGAGGAACAGCGCCACTCCGCAGACCATCCCGACCTTCATCCAGTTGCTCACTTGCATGTCCTTCATGACCTCCAAAATCACCTATCCGGGTCTTGTACTCGGCAAAAGTATACAGTTATTGCAAGCCGGGGGAAACCCCATCCCGGCGAGGCGGAGAAGGCTCCGCAGACTGCCGGCCGGACAACGGGTGATTCAATCCGGGCGGATCCCAGACATTTTCGTCAGTTCTCCTGCATGCGCGCGCCCAGCGCAAATTCGTACTGCGCCAGGGCACGGAAGTATTCATTTGTGGCGGCTACCTCACGGAGGGCTGTGTCGAAGGTGGACTGCTCCCTCAGGTTTACCAGGAAGAGAGTTCCTTCACCGAGTTCAAATCGCACCCGCTCAGCCGTTTCCAGCTCACGCGCCACCGCCAATTCCTCCCTCAGCACTTTTGCTTTCTGGAAGGCGGTGCGCAGGGCCGAGTGGGCATCGCGCACTTCGGCCACGATCTGATCCCGGGTGAAGCGCTCGCGCAGGGCGAGTTGTTCCCATTTCGCCGCAGCAACCGATTCGCGGCCCTTGGCGGCGCGCCGCTGCAGAGGCAGATCGAACGTCAGGCTGGCCGCCAGTTCATCGGTCCCGCGCCGGACGAGGCGTTCTCCGGATTCGCGCGTGTAGTTGACGCTCAGGTCGAGGCCTGGCAGCTTCTGATTGCGGGCGAGCCGGCGGTCGACATCCAGTTGACCCTTCTGAGCTTCAAAGCGCTGCAAATCGGGCCGGCGGAGCAGTGCGAGTTCAATATCCTCCCTCAGGCGGCTATCGCTGACCTCGGCCGCGGCCGGGAAGGAGGGTGGCAGATGATGAGGCTGAGGGAGCACGGGCTCTCCCTGGGCGTTGCGCCAGAACAAGGACAATTCGATGGCAGCCGCCTCGAGCCCTCTCTGGGCTTCAATCCAGAGGGCCCGGCGCGTGAGAATGGCGCGTTGATTGTCGGTGACGTCGATCTGCGGGATCTGGCCGAGACCGGCGGCCTCTTTCAACTGCTTGTCACGCTGTTCGGCGGCAAGCAGAATCTCGCGCGAGACGCGATGCCTGATGCCGAGGGCCACCCAGTCGTAGTAGCGCCGGGTAGCCAGCTGGATGATGGCGAGACGCTGTTGAGCGACGCCGAGGTCGGCAATGCGGCGGCCCAGCCACGCCTTGCGCAGATCGGCACGGCGGGCGTCAAGAGCGCGGTCGCGCAGTAGGGGCAGTTTCATGCCCACCTTGTACTCGCCGGCGGCATCGGTCTGCAGTTTCCCATCGTAGGCGGCAAACGAACCGCGGCCCAGGTTGTACCCACCGTGCAGGCTCATGCCCTGGAACTCCAGCGGCTGCTCCACGCCGACGCGGTAGAGATCGTTGCGGTAGTAAGTGAGGTAATCGCCCTCGAACCCGCCCTTTACGGTGAGATCGAACTTGCCTTCAGCGACGGTGAGATCGCCGTCGGCGATGACCCGATCGCGCAAGGCTGCGAGCAGCGGCGGATACTGGTCTGTCACCGATTGCAGGACGTCTTCCAGCTTCAACCAGCCGGATTGGGCGGTGACGCTACTGGCGGATAAAAGCAACAGCATGCACAGAGCCGGACGCTTCACGGCTTTTTCTCCTTCGATTCAGACGTAGCGGCGCCGGGTTCGTTCTCGGCGATCACAGGCGGGAACCCGTTGAGCCGGCGCCAGAATTCCCACCCCAGCGGCACTTGCCTCAGAAGTACCCAGCCTTTGGCCTGGACGCCCTGACGCAGGTAGTTGGCGGACGGCCAGCGCTCGTCCGCGGGGTCGGGCGAGACGAGAATGCGAAACTTTCCAGCCTTGTTGCCGGTGGCATCCACCAGGCGCACACGTCCGCCGAAGGTGCCCACGGCCACGGACGGCCAGCCGACAAACTGGATGGCGGGCCAGCCATTGAACTGCAGGCGGACCGCATCTCCAGGTTGGACAAGCGGGAGATCGACACCGCTGAGCCAGAGCTCGACGGTGGGCTCCTCCACATCGGGGACGAACTGAGCCAGGGGCTCTCCGGCTTTGAAGACCACGCTCTCGGGCTGCGCCAGGAGCCGGAGCACGGTTCCGTCGCGGGGCGCCACCAGCGTCTGTGTCTGTTGCCGGGCCACGCGGACATCGATGCGCTGCAGCTCGGCCCGGATATTGGCGACCTCACCGCGAGCCAATTGTATGCTGGCCCGCTCTGCTTCGATAGCGGCATCGCCATCGGCGCGTACCTTGCGCAGATCATCATCCAGGGCACGCTTCTCGCTTTGCGCGGCACTCAGGGCGGCTTCGGCCCTGAGGACTTCCGCCTGCGCCGTAGCGGACTCCTGCCGGGCGAGTTCCAGCGACCGCTGGCTAGCGAGGCCGGACTTGAGCAGGCCGGTGTGCCGGTCGAGATTGAGCCTGGCGGCCGTCAACCGTTCCTGTGCCATGGTGAGGGCCTGCCGGGCCTGACCGATGCGTTCCTCCGCCATGGTCACGCGGTTTTGCGCCGCCGAGATCGCACTGGTCCGAGACTCCTCCAACCTGCCGATGCGCAGCAGGTGGGCCGAGACGCGGCCTTCCGCATTGCCCCGCCGGTCGTCGACGGCGGACCGCTCATTGCGGATGCGGTCGAGCATTTGCTTGTCGTTGTCGGCGAGTTCCACGATGACGGCGCCTTTCTTTACGCGGGAGCCTTCGCTCACGTGCCAGCGCAGCACGCGGCCCTCGACCGGGGCGCTCAAAACCTGAGTGCGCTCCAGCGGACTGAAGGCGGAAACCTGTCCCAGGCCGGAGACGCTCTGCTGCCAGGGAGTGAACACCAGTGCCAGGGCCGTGAACAGGAACATCACCACGAGGATCGCGGCGAGCGTCCTGACAATGCGAGGCGTCGTAACCAGTTCCATTGCAGCCAGTGAGCTCATCACGCCACCTCCGAGACAGTGTGTTCGCGCACATTCAGCTGGCGGCCGCAGCGCTGAATGATCTCCGGGTTCTGAGTCACGGCAATGATCGTCCAGGGGGCATCGCTCCTGAAGAGGAAGTCGAGCAAGCGCCCCCTCTGGGGCAGGTCGTCCAGGCGATCGAGGCACTCATCCAGGATCAGCAGCCTGGGCTGCTGGGACAGGGCGCGTGCGAGCTCCAATTGGACGCGCTGCCCGTGCGAGAGTGGAGCCCCGCCCGTGGACAGTGTGGTCTCCAGTCCCTGGGAGAAGGCCGTGACTCGCTCCAGCAGGCCCACCGCATCGAGTGCACGTCGAGCGTCCAGGACCGACAGTTGCTCATTCCCCAAGCGCAGGTTCTCGAGAATGGTACCTTCGAAGATCTCGGGCATCCGGACCAGCGCGACCTGCGAGCGCAGATCGCCGAGGTGGATCTCCCGCAGGTCCAGTCCATCGATTTCAACGCGCTGGGCATCCACGGGGGCCATGCCGTAGAAGGTGTCGACGAGGGTGCTCTTGCCGGAGCCGGTCTGGCCTGTCAGCGCGACCCGTTCGCCGGGTGGAATCCGGATGCCGGCGATGCGCAACTCGGCTGGTTGCCCCGACTTGGGAAGGAGCGCGCCGCCGGCACGCTCCACGGGCAGATCGGTCAGGTAGCCCAGTTTGTCCACGGCCGCCATCAGGTCGTAGAAGCTCTCCAGGTGCTTGCCGAACTTGGTGAAGCCGCTCACGACCAGGGCCACGACGATTTCGGCCGCGACCAACTGACCCAGGGTGAGCTGGCGCTGGATCACCAGCCAACCGCCGACGCCGAGCAGGGCGGAACTGGCAATGGCCTGCAACACGAACGAGCCGGTCACCTGGCGCATGAGAATCCGGAAGTGGGCGCCGCGGTAGCCCAGGTATTGGACGACCAGGTCGTTCGTCCGGCCGATGGCAAGCGCCTCGCCGGCCCGTGTCTTGAAGCCAAGGGGGTGGCGGGCCACCTCCTCCATCCAGGCCACCAGCGCGTACTTCGCTTTCGATTCCTTCAAGCTGGTCGCCACCGCACCCGCACCCACGGGAAACAGGATGAACCCGATGGCCGCCAGCAGGAGGACATCAAAGGCGAGCAGCCAGGGATGATAGACCGCAAGCAGCACCATGCCGATGACGGACTGCATCAGGACGGACAGACCGTCGATGAGGAGGCTGGCGCCGGCCTTTTGTACCGTGACTACATCGAGGAAGCGGTTGACCAGTTCCGGACCGTGGTGGGTCTGGAGCGTGGCTGGAGCTACGTGGACGAGCTTGCTGGTGACCTCTCCGGCCAGGCGCACAAAGACGCGCCGTTGAATCAACTCCACCACCCACATCCTTCCGGCATGCAGCACTACCGAGAAGCAGAGGGCGGCGAAGGCCAGCAGGGTGAGCACGACCAGGGGTTGGAGCAGGGTTCCGAAGGCGACGGTGTTGACGACCGCCTGGACAGCGATAGGCACGGCGAGCGAAATCAGACCAATCGAGGCGGAGTAGACGACCGTGACCCAGAGTTCCCGGGATTCCAGGCGAAGCATGGAGCGAAGCCGCTGAAAGGGCGGGGTTGCGGTTTGCAGTTGGTGCATGGGGTTACGACAGAAAGATGCCTGTCGAAAGATCCCAGTTTCAAAATGTTTGCATGTTTGAATATATGGATCTATTGGAACTGTAGTACATCTGAAGAGGT
Organism: Paludibaculum fermentans; assembly: GCF_051172195.1. Classification (GTDB taxonomy): domain Bacteria; phylum Acidobacteriota; class Terriglobia; order Bryobacterales; family Bryobacteraceae; genus Paludibaculum; species Paludibaculum fermentans_A. The sequence continues at coordinate 690,493 of NZ_JBPJAQ010000003.1, read as the reverse complement.
AGCTGGAGGGACCGATCACAATGCCGGCAAGGTCGATGATCGCCAAAGAGATGGCTGAGTTCCTGGGTGTGCTGTCCCATCCACAACGTGTGCGGATCGTGGTGGAACTCCGTGAAAAGGAACTGGATGTGAACTCGCTCCAGACGATTCTGGGGACCAGCCACTCGGCCGTTTCGCAGCATCTGGCGTTGCTGAGGGCGCACCGGATCGTGAAGGAGCGCAGAGACGGGCGGCATGTGAACTACAGCCTCCAGGACCCTGACCTGGCGGCCTGGCTGCTGCAGGGGTTGCGGTTTCTGGAAGAGAGCGCCCGGGTTGGTGACGAAGTGCTGGATGCGCTGGTCTCGGCCCGGCAGAGCTGGACGGAGACGGACGAGAAATAGCCGGCCATCCGAAGCAGCTCCACCCCGGAGCGGCACGTGGTGGTGAAGGCCGGAGTCCGCGATACAATAATCTACGGTGGGGTTAAATTTCCGTTCAATCACCGTGCTCCTCGTGTGCCTGAGTGCGCTGCCCGCATGGGCTGAAACGCCGGCGCAGGTGGAATCGCTTCTGGAACTGGGCCATTTCAAGCGCGCGAAGGCCATTGTCGACGCGCAGCTGAAGGCCAATGCCAGCGACGCCCAGGCACATGCCTGGATGGCGAAGATCCTGATCAACTTCAACGACATGGAAGGCGCCCTGGCAGCGGCCGAACGGGCCGTGGCGCTGAATCCAAGGAGCGCTGCGTTCCAGGGACAACTGGCGGAAGCGTGCGCCATGATGGCCGACAAATCGAACCCGCTGAAGGGTTACGGCTATGTCCGGCGCATGAAGAAAGCGATTGAGACCTCGTTGTCGCTGGACCCGAAGAACACCGACACCATGCTGGTGGAGATGATGTTCAGCTGGAAAGCGCCGAGCATCGCGGGCGGGGACAGGAAGCTGGCGGTGCGGATTGCGGATCAGATCACGGCGATTTCACCTGTTTGGGGCTATCTTGCCCATGCCCGCCTGCTGCAGGACCAGGGCCAGGATGCGGTGACGGAAGGCTGGCTGCGCAAGGCGGTCCAGGCGGATCCGGCATTCTACCGGGCGCGTGTGTCGCTGGCACGATTCTATTGCTGCACCGCGACGAACAAGAAACTGGACTTGGCCGAAAAGGCGGCAAACGAAGCGATTGCGGTGGACGCTTCGGCGTCTGGCGCGTATGAACTGCTGGCGCATGTGTATGCCACGCAGCAGCGCTGGGCCGACCTGGAGAACGTGCTGGCGCGGGCCGAGCGGGCCGTACCGGACGATCTTGGGGCGTACGAATCCGCAGCCCGGGCGCTGATGGAGATTGGACAGGACTTCCGGCGGGCTGAGCGGTATCTCGCCAAGTACCTGAGCCAGCCGGCCGAGGGACGCCAGCCGTCGCACGCCGAGGCGCGCTGGGTGCTGGCGAACCTGTACATCAAAGAGGGCCGCAAGGCCGACGCGATCAGGGAATTGCGGGCCGCGCTCAGGATCCAGACCGATTATGAGCCGGCCAAGGCAGACCTGAAGCGCATGTTGAACTCCTAGGGGAGCTCAGCGAATCACCATCACATCCAACCCGCTGGCCATGCCTGCCTGACGGGCGATGCGCTGCGTCGCCTTGATGAAATCCTCGGCGCGTGCGTCCGGGATGCTGGGCACGAACTTCTGAGGATTGCGATCGACCAAGGGGAACCAGGAGCTCTGCACCTGGACCATGATGCGGTGGCCGCGCTTGAAGGTGTGCAGGATGTCCGGCATCACGTACTCAATCTTGACGAACTGGTTGGCGGGTAGCGCTTCGGGCTTTTCCATGGACTTGTAGAAGCGGCCGCGAAATGGCTCGCCGCGAATGAGTTGCTGGTATCCGCCCATGCGGACGTTCGTGGGATTGGGGGTAGGATCCGGAGCGTCGGCCGGGTAGACGTCGATCAACTTCACGACATAGTCGGAGTCGGTGCCGGAGGTAGAGGCGAAGAGGTGCACATCGAGCGGTCCGCCGAAGGTGATGGCCTCTTCGAGCGGTTCGGACTGATAGGTGAGCACGTCGGGACGGGCGGAAGCGTGGCGCTGGTCGTCCACCATGTAGGTTTGGGGCACGCCGGAGGCGACGAAACTGGTGAAGGGCACGGGCTTGGCGGGGTCGCTGGTGTAGGCGTCAAAGGCGGCGGAATCAGCCGGAGGTTCAAAGCCGAGTTTGCCGCCGACCTGGAAGTAGAGCGTCTTCTTCTCGGCGCCGCGGGGCGGCCAGACGTCGTAGCTGTGCCATTCGTTGCTGCCGGTGGCAAACACCCAGGCGGCCGGGGGTTTCCATTCGCCTTTGTCTTTCAGGAAGTGCTCGAAGAAGGGGAACTGGATCTTCTCGCGGAAGAACTCGCCGGTCTTGACATCGAAGCGAACGGGTCCCAGGGACGAGCCGTCGCCGCGGGCCCAGCCGCCGTGCACCCAGGGTCCCATGACGAGCGTGACGGGCGACTTGGGCTGATGGCCGGTGGCCGCACGGAATAGGCGCAGGGGGCCCTGGAGATCCTCGGCATCGAACCAGCCACCCACGGCCAGGATAGCGGGGGTGGTGTCGTGGATGTGGGGCTCGAGGCTACGCGGCTTCCAGAACTCGTCGTAGGACGTGTGTTTCAGGTTGGCGGTCCAGTAAGGGTTCTCGAAGCGGAAGTACTTCTCGTTGCTATTGGCGAGAGGCCCCAGGCCCAGGTAATAGGCATAGTGATCGGGGGTGCCGAACTGGAACCCGGCATTGCGCTCGGCCGCGGGACGCTGCGGCTGCTTGTGCTCATAGAAGAAGCGGTAGAAGCCGAAGTTGGCGGCGAGCATGAAGGCGCCGTTGTGGAAGGAGTCGTCGCCGCGGAAGAGGTCGATCATGGGGGCCTGCGGGGAGGCGGCTACCAGCGCGGGGTGGGCCCCGGGGATGGCGGCAGCGGCGTAAAAACCGGGGTAGGAGATGCCAAGAATCCCTGCCTTCCCATTATTTCCTTTGACATTTTTCAACAGCCACTCGACAGTGTCATACGTGTCGGTGCTCTCGCTGAGCGTGCCGCCGTGCGGACGCATTTCGAGGAAGACTCCTTCGCTCTCGTAACGGCCGCGCACATCCTGGCACACGAAGATGTAGCCGGACTTCACGAACTGTTCACTGGGGCCGAGGCGTTCAGGATAGTTCTCGATGCCGTAAGGAGAACAGCTATAAGGAGTTCGCTGCATCAGGAAAGGGTAAGTGCGCGAGGAGTCCTTGGGCACGTAGACCGCGGTGTGAAGACGCTTGCCATCCCGCATGGGGACCTTGAATTCGTACTTGGTGTACGACTCGCGGAGGGAGGCCGGACCCTGCGCCGAGAGGGTGAGGGCGGCGAAGAAGAGACAAATAAAGGTACGCATCGAAGACCTGAGTATTTCTCCAGTGTAGCCATTTAGGGCCGGGGGCCAACTGTAACGGATTGGAAACCAACCGTGGGGATGCGGAATCTAACCGGGTGTAGAGAGCCGGCACACCCCCCAAAAGGCGTGCTGCTCACTCGGCGGCGCGTTGGCCGGTTCTCTCGTTAGGGCGGTCGCTCCTCCTCCGACGACCGCCCTTTTTTTTGCCTTCCCTTCCGCGGCGATACACTAATTGCGGAATCGAATGCAAACCATCATCGAACCATTTCGCATCAAGAGCGTGGAACCTTTGCGGAGAACCACTCCGGAGGAACGCGCCAACTACCTGGAACAGGCCGGCTATAACCTGTTTCTATTACGTGCCGACGACATCCTCATCGACCTGTTGACGGATTCAGGCACTTCCGCCATGTCCACAGCCCAGTGGGCTGCCATGATGCGCGGCGACGAGTCGTATGCGGGCAGCGCCAGCTATTTCCGCCTGAAGAGCGCCGTGGAAGACCTGACCGGGTTCCAGCACGTGATCCCTACCCACCAGGGGCGGGCGGCGGAACGCATCCTGTTCTCGGTGTTGTGTAAGCCGGGCCACATTGTACCGAACAACACGCACTTCGACACGACGCGCGCCAACATCGAATTTACAGGCGCAGAGGCGCGTGACCTGCCGCTGCCGGCCAGTGCGGACACGCAGTCGACTGGGCCGTTCAAGGGCGGCATGGACGTGGAGGCGTTGGAGCGGCTGATTGAAGAGTACGGGCCGGACCGCATCCCGCTGATCATGTTGACCGTCACGAACAATTCGGGCGGCGGGCAACCGGTCTCGATGGCGAATATCGAAGCCGTGAGCGGCATAGCCAGGCGGCACGGCATCCGCTTCTACCTGGACGGGTGCCGGTTCGCGGAAAATGCCTGGTTCATCCGGCTGCGGGAAGAGGGGTATGCGGACTGGACTCCCAAGCAGATTGCGCAGAAGATGTTCTCGCTGGCGGACGGCTGCACATTTTCCGCGAAGAAGGATGCATTCGCCAATATCGGCGGACTGCTGTGCACCAACGATCCGGCGCTGGCGCAGCAGGAGAAAGACCTGCTGATTCTGACGGAAGGGTTCCCGACCTATGGCGGGCTGGCCGGGCGGGACCTGGACGCAATCGCAGTCGGCCTGCAGGAGATTCTGGAGCCGGACTACCTGGAGTACCGCATCGCCTCCACCGGCTATCTGGGCCGGCACATCGCCGACCACGGTGTGCCGATCGTCGAGCCGCCAGGAGGCCATGCGATCTACATTGATGCGGGACGGATGCTGCCGCATATCCCGAAGCACGAGTTTCCGGCACAGTCGCTGGCCGTGGCGTTGTACCTGCACGCCGGAATTCGAGGTGTGGAGATCGGCTCAGTCATGTTCGGCGAGCATGCACGCTATGAATTGCTGCGCCTGGCGATCCCGCGCCGGGTGTACACGCAGAGCCACATCGACTATGTCGTGGAGGCGATTCTGGAAGTCAACGAACGCAAGGACGAGCTACGCGGATACGAGATCACGCAGCAACCGGAGTTCCTGCGTCATTTCTCGTGCCGGTTCCGGCCGCTGGCTCAGGGTTGCCCGACGGGCACGGGCGCCTTCGAAGAAGGGGTGGGCTTGCCGTCGACGGTGTGAGGTTCCATGAGCTCGACGCGCGTACCGTCGGGGTCATAGAGGTTCAACTGGCGCTTGCGGTTGATGCCGGTGCGAATCTCCATGGGCCTGGCGTAGGCGGCCTTGCCTGGCATCAGTTCCAGGGCCGCCTTCGCTTTTTCGATGTCCGGCACAAACAGGCAGAGATGATGCGCGGTGCCGCGCTTGGTGGGCTCCGCGATGGGGCCGTTATAGAGCATGAACTCGACGTAGTCGTCGCCGTCGGGCACTTTGGCGTTCACCCAACTGAGGAGTTTCTCGTTGCTGCTGCCGCGCCAGATCTCCTCGAAGCCCAGAATGCGGCCATAGAAGTCCATGGCTTTGTCGAGCGAACCCACAAGGATGCCGACATGGGCGGCACGGTCCGAGATGCGGTTGGCGGGCAGTGACTTGCCGCGGGCCCGGGAACTGGCGCTGTCCGATTCATACTGGACGATCTCGACCGAGTGGCCGTCAGGATCCTGGATCATAAAATTCGAGTTGCCGGTGCGGCCCTTGGCGACACGCTGGGGCACCTTGACGCCCTTTGCAGCGAGATAGGCGCGCATCGCCTCGGCGTTGTCGACTTCGAGGGCAATGTGATTGAGCCGGTCTGTATTCGGGGCACGTTCCGGAAAGAGCTCGATGTACTGACGTTCGTTGATCTTGAAGAACGTCAGGGAGAGCGATCCGTCGGGCTGGGTCAGCCAGAAGGCCTCTTCGTAGCCCAGCAACCCGTGATAGAAGGCTCGCGACGCCTCCACATCCTTGGCAAACACGGCGATATGGGCGACTCCGGTGATCCTGGGCCGTTTCACATCCTGGCCGGAACAGACGGCGGCGAGCAGTGCGAGCAACAACGCGGATTTCATGGCATCCGCATCATATCGCGACTGGCGACGGAGGTAAGCGCCGAAGGGGTGAGGTTCGCGTCTAGAAGAGCGGCACCTACCGGCGAATCAGAGGGAGAGCCGCCCAATCGCCGTGCCCTGCCCTCACTCATGGCGCAACGCGATGAGAGGATCCACCCGCAGCGCGCGCCGCGCCGGCACATAACACGCCAACATCGTAATCGCCGCCAGGACCACAGCCACTGCCGCAAATGTGGACGGATCCACTGCGCTCACACCGAACAGCAGCTTCGTCATGAGGCGCGTCAGCCACAGCGAGGCCGCGCTGCCCAGGATGATGCCCAGGCCGGCAATCCGCGCACCTTGTGCGAATACGAGGCGCAGCACGGTCCCACGCTCGGCGCCGAGCGCCAGGCGGATTCCGATCTCTTTCGCCCGCTGCGCCATTGAGTAGGACACCACCCCATAGATGCCGATCGCCGCCAGGACTAGCGCCAACCCGCTGAACAGCCCCAACAGGGTGAGTGTTACCCGGCTTGTGGAGAGGGAGGCGTTCACCACTTCCTCCATCGTGGCGACCCCAAATATGGGCTGGTCTTTGTCGATGGAAGCCACCGCGCTGCGAATCGCCGCCACCAGTGCCGCCGGCTCCTGCTTCGTCTTTACGAGCAGAGTCATCGCATCGCTGGGTCTCTGCCGGAACGGGATATACACTTCCAGCCTGGATGGATTGGCCAGGCCATACAGCCTGGTGTCGGCCACGACGCCGACAATCGTCACCCAGTTCTGCGTACGGCCTGGCCTGGGGCGGCCGAAGGCGAACCGTTTCCCCACAGGGTCCACACCGGGGTAAAGGCGCTCCGCCACACTCGCATTCACCATCGCCACACGTTGCGCATTCTCCCGGTCCTGGTCAGCTAAGGCGCGGCCCCGCAGCAGGCGGATGCCGAGCGTCCTGACATAAGCGGGGCTAACGAGGTGCATGTCCGGATGGGGAAAGCTGCCGGGCTCCGGCAAGGGCATGCCTTCAACGGTGATATCTGCGCGCCAATGGTCTTCGGTGAGAGGAACCGCCGTCCCCAGCGCAGCTGATTCCACGCCAGGCAGTTCGCCTACACGGTCGATCACCTGCTGCCAGAAGGCGATCAGTGCCGGGTCCTTCTGATACCGCTCCGTGCGCAGATTGATCTCGAACTTGACGACATGCTCCCCGCGGAAGCCGGAATCCACGGAGAGAAGCCGGTAGAGGCTCTTCATCATCAGGCCCGCGCCGACCAGCAGGACCAGTGCCAGCGCTACCTCACTGGCCGCCAAAAGACCGCGCCACCGGTTCCGCCCGGCGGATCCCGCCGTCCTGCCACCTTCTTTCAACTCCGATTGGACATCGCCCCTGGTCGAACTCAACGCCGGAGCCAGTCCGAAGACAAACATCGACAGCACGACCAGGCCAAACGAGAACAGAAGCACCGCTCCATTCATTTCCACGTTGGCGCCAGCCAAGGTCTCCGGCGGAATCAGCCGCAAGATCGCAGGAATCCCGGCCGTGGCCAGACTGACACCCGCCAGCCCACCCAGCACGGCAACCAGAACGCTTTCGGTCAGCATCTGGCGCACAATCCGGCCGCTGCTGGCGCCGATCGCAATCCGCAGCGCCATCTCCCGGGCGCGCACCGCCCCCCGCATCAGGAACAGGTTCGCCACATTCGCGCAGGCCACCAACAGCACAAAGAGCGCCGCACCGAGCAGCAGCATCATCGAAGGCCGCGCGTCGCCGGAAAATACCTCGCGCAGCGGCTGGAGCCGGACCCCGAACCGGGCGTTTACCTCCGGATATGCGCGCTCCAGCCGCGCGGCCAACCCTGTCATCTCCGCCCGCGCCTGTATGGGGCTGACGCCATCGGCCAGACGGCCCAACGCCACCATCTCACCGCGCTCGCCGCGTTCGGTGACGCTGTCGTTGTTGGTGGCCCAGACGCCCGCCGGCTCCAACACATCGCAGGTCTCGGACCAGCGGAATTCGGGCGGCAGGACGCCAATGATCGTATAGGCCCGGCTATCGAGCCGGATCGTGCGGCCCACCGCGCCCAGGTCCGCGCCGAAATGCGACTGCCACAAGGAGTAGCTCAGCAGCAGGACCGGCGCCGTGCCTGCCTTTTCTTCTTCAGGCCTGAAATCTCGTCCAGCCAGGGGGCGGACACCCAGCATGGAAAGAAAGTTGGTGGAAACCGCCAGCCCGGAGATGTTCTCCGGCTGGCCGCTGCCGCTCATGTTGAAGTGAACTCCGGCCACCTGCGACATTGCAGCGAAGCTGCGGCTCTGTGCGCGCCAATCCTGAAAGTTCGGATACGAGACGCTCACATCGCCGACGCGTGGCGTAGTCTCGTTCATCAAGATGAGGCGGGCCGGGTCGCGGAACGGCAAGGGGCGCAGGACTACGCCATAGACAACCGAAAAGATGGAGGTGTTTGCCCCGATTCCCAGGGCGAGGGTGAACAACGCCGCAGCAGTGAAGCCGGGTGATCTCCGCAGGGTCCGCCAGCCATAGCGCAGATCCTGCCCCAGGGTCTCTACCAGCGCCACGCCACGCGCGTCCCGGCACTCCTCGCGCACCTGTTCCCATCCACCAAACTCAAGCCGGACCCGCCGCAAGGCCGCCTCGCGTTCCATGCCCGACTGCAGATACTTCTCCAACTGCCGGTCCATGTGAAATCGAAGCTCGTCATCCATCTCGGATTCGACAGTCTTCCGGCGGAAGAGAGAGAAAAATCGAAGGCGTAGGTCAGCCCACATAGTAGTCTCCTAGGCCGGCCCCAGCACTTGCGCCACCGCGGCCGTCAGGCGCTGCCACGACTCGGTTTCAGCCGCCAACTGCTGCCGCCCGCTCTTGCTGAGTTCGTAATACTTGGCCTTGCGATTGTTTTCCGAGGTGCCCCAGTGCGCCTTGATCCACCCGCGCCGCTCCAACCGGTGCAGCGCCGGATACAACGACCCCTGTTGAATCCGCAGCACGTCGCTGGACATCTGCTGCACGCGCTCAGAGATCCCCCAGCCGTGCTGCGGGCCAAGCTCCAGAGTCCGGAGGATCAGCAGGTCCAGAGTGCCCTGCGGCAGGTCAATGCGATCGTTCATGGGTTCTCCCTTTGCGCTTCTACAGGGAACATAGCAGACGTCCCTGTAGAAGCGCAAGAGGAAAGCCCAAAAGTTGACTAACTGGATGGCCGCCCACGGGACTTTTGCTAAGCGCCGGGCTTCACTTTGCGGCGGGCGCTTTCGCAGAGTTTCCTGGCATGGCAGCCCTCCAGGTGGTCGTTGACCAGCCCCATGGCCTGCATGAACGCGTAGACGGTGGTGGGCCCAACGAAACTCCAGCCGCGCTTTTTCAGATCCTTGGACATGGCGATGGATTCGGGTGAGGTGGGCAGGATCGACTCCGGCACGCGGCGTTTGGGTTCGTATTTCCAGACATAGCTGGCAATCGAGCCAAACTCGTCGACCAATTCGCAGGCACGGGCGGCGTTGTTGATGGTGGACTCGATCTTGCCGCGATGGCGCACGATGCCCGCATCGGCCAGGAGCCTTTCGACGTCTGGCGGCCCGAAGCGCGCCACCTTGCGGAAATCGAAGCCTGCGAAGCCCTTGCGGAAGGCTTCGCGCTTGCGCAGGATGGTGAGCCAGCTCAAGCCGGACTGGAAGCCTTCGAGGCAGAGTTTTTCGAACAGCCGGTGATCGTCGAGCATCGGCATGCCCCATTCGTTGTCGTGATAGGCGACATATTCCGAGGTGGAGCAGCACCACCAGCAGCGCTGTTTCTGATCTTCTCCGAGTGTGAGTCCAGGCACTCTTTCAAGCTAACATTGCGCGGCTCAATCGGCCCTGAGCGCGACCACCGGATCGATGCGGGCGGCCCGGCGCGAGGGGAGGTAGCCGGCCAGGGCGGAGACGGCCAGCAACAGGCCGATAATGCCGCCGTAGGTGGCTGCGTCGGCGGGCTTCACCTCGTAGAGCAGGGCGGCAAAGAGGCGAGTGAGGATGAGCGCTGCGGAGACGCCCACCAGGAGTCCCCCGGCGGTGAGGGACAGGGCTTCGCGCAGGACGTTCCATTGCACATGGGCAGGCTGCGCACCCAGGGCCATGCGGATGCCAATCTCGATGCCGCGCTGGGAAACGCCATACGAAATGACGCCGTAGATACCCAGCGAAGCGAGGATGAGGGCCAGGCCGGCGAAGGCGCCGAGCAGCAGCAGTAGGAACCGGCGCGGTGAGGCTGCGCGGGCCACCAGATCGTCCATCAGGCGGAACTCACCCAGTGGCTGGGTGGAGTCGACTGTCCAGACAGCCTGGCGTATGGCCGCAGAGGCAGCGGCTGGAGGCAGCGAGGTGCGCACCACCACATCCAGCGAGGTGAGCGACCGCTGATTTGCGACGAGGTAGAACTCCCCGCCTGCCTCTTCTTCCAGCGAAGTGTGGCGGACGTCCTTGACGACGCCTACGACACGCGTGCCCGTTGGGGGGCCCATAGCGATCATTTGCCCCACCGCGTCGCCCTTGCCGAAGAGCGTGCGCGCCAGAGATTGATTCAGGATGATGACCGGCTCGCGGCCTCGAATGTCACCGCCATTGAACCGGCGGCCTGCGATCAAGGGGATACGCATCGCCTCGAAGTACCCGGGGCTGACCATACGGACGAAACCGCCGGGCATCTCACCGGGGCCGTAGCTTTTGCCCAGGGCACCGAGGTTCCAACTGCGATCCCGGTCGAAGGGCAGGGCGTCTGTGAGGCCGATTGCTTCGATGCCCGGCGCCGCGGCGATTTTCTCCCGGACGCTGAGAAAGAAAGCGTCCAGCTTTTCCGGCGCGGGGTAACGCCCTCCCGGATCCACCCGCACCGCGAGGACATGCTCCGACTGGAATCCGCGATCCGCTTCCATGAGTTTGACGAAGCTCCGCATGAGAAGACCTGCTCCGATGAGGAGCACGGAAGCCAATGCCACTTCGGTCGCGACCAGCCCTTTGCGGGTCCACTGCCGATTGTTCCCATCCGTCCCGCGGCCCGCCTGTTTCAGGGTTTCGAAGAGCGAACCGTTAAACAGGCTGAGCGCCGGCGCGAGGCCAAACAGAATACCGGAGAATACTCCAACCACGGCACTGAAGAGTAGAGCCCAAAGGTTCACTTCCACCTGGCTCAGCAGGGGAACACGGGTTCCCTGCAGCCGGGCAACCATGGCGGTCGCGCCGACAGCCAGCGGCAGGCTCAACAGTACACCGGCGGCCGAGAGCAGCAGACTCTCCGTCAGCAATTGGCGGACGACACGCAGCCGGCCGGCCCCCAGGGCTACTCGCACCGACATCTCCCGCTGGCGGGACATGGTGCGGGCCAGCATCAGATTGGCGAGGTTCACGCACATCAGCAGCAACAATAGTCCGACCGCCGCGGACATCACGGCCAACGGCCGCTTGACCTCTCCTGAGACATGCTCACGCAAGGTTGACAGAGATCCCTGATAGGTACTGCCCCGATCAGGATGAAGCTGCTTGATCGTCTTTGTGGCTTGGTCGATCTCGGCTTGCGCGGCAGAGAGCGATACCCCGGGCTTTAGGCGTCCGACGATTGCCAGAATATTTCCATAATTGCGATCGATGGTGTCGTTCATGGGAAACGGCTCCCACATGTCGACCTTCGAACCCGGGGTAAATGTGGAAGCAAAGTCGAACGAGGCAGGCATCACCCCCGCTACGACAACGGGTGCGTCGTTGATCGATACCGTGGCGCCAATCACCGCTGGATTGGCCGCGAACAACCGCCGCCAAAGCCCATCACTGAGGAGGACAGCCTTGCGGCCGTTGGCGACATACTCCTCTGTCGTGAACAGCCGCCCCAGAACTGGTTGGACACCCAGCGTTTCAAAGAAGCTGTCGGTGACGCCCATGCCGTTCAGGCGCTCCGGGGTGCCACCCGAGCGAGAGAAGTTGTAGGTGAAGTAGCCGAAGAATGCGTTGTAACCCGCCAGCTTTTCGAAGGAGGTGGTGGTTTCGCGCCAGGACATGAGCGTGCCGATGCGGCTGGTGATCGAACTTGGGTCTGAGGCGTCCCGGCCTTTCCCGGCATTGGCGATCCAGACCAGGCGGTCGGGCTCATGGAACGGCAGCGGCCTGATCACCAAGGCATGGACGATGGTGAAAACCGTGGTGCTGGCGGCGATGCCCAAGGCGAGGATCAAGACGGCCACGGCCGTAAAGCCCACGTCGCTCCTGAGTCGCCGCGCGGCATACCGGAGATCCTGCATCCAGCCAGCGAAGTACTCCCTGCGATCCATGCGGTGCTCCCTTTGTGTGCGTTGTTGCCGGCACATGCGGCGGAATTCCTTCAGGTCTCCGAACTGGCGGACAGCCTCGGCGCGGGCTGCATCGCGCGGCAGGCCCTGCTGCATGAGCTCGCTGGTCTTTTCCTCAAGGTGGAAGCGCAGCTCGTCATCCACATCGGCTGTGGGGTTGGCGCCGAAAAACCGCAGATAGCGGCGCCACATGGGCTCGTCGCGCATCAGTGGCCCACCGCCTGCGCACCTCGGGTGGCGCCCAGGATCTTGGCGATGGCGGCGGCGTAGTGTTCCCAGGTCCGTGTTTCGCTCGCCAGCCGTTCGTGGCCGGCCGGGGTGAGGCGGTAGTACTTGGCGCGGCGATTGTTCTCGGACAGCCCCCACTCAGCTTCGATCCAGCCTTTGTCCTCCATCCGGTAAAGGGCCGGATACAGGGCACCCTCCTCGACCAGGATGGCTTCGTCCGTCTGCTGGCGGATCCACTGCGCAATGGCGTAGCCGTGCAAGGCGCCCCAGCTCAATGTTTTCAGTATGATGACGTCCAGCGTGCCACGCACGACGTCGAGCGATTGCTTCTGCATGCTTCCCTTAAGAACCTAAGGGGAGTATGGCGTCAAGATCCCTCAGGTTTCAAGGGGAGCCAAAGTAAACTTATTCGTGAACTAGGCTACGCCGAGTTGCTTCATCATGGAGGCGGAGTCGCGCGCGCCCCAGTGCGCCGCGATCTTCCCGTCACGCAAATGGAACCATTCGATGGCCACCAGGGTATAGGATTTGCCGGTAGGCTGAAGCCCGCGAAAGGGCCGGGTAAACGTCCCCTGCTCATTCAGTCGAACCGCCACGATGGAGCCCTCACCCACCATATCCTCCACATCCAGTTGGAGGTTGTAGGCCTCATGCAATTCGCGCCAGATACTGGCGGCGGCCGCAAACCCGGCCTGCCCGGGAACCCCCTGGATCTTGACATCCTCGGTGCAGAGCTTCCCGACCGCTTCAAAGTCTCCACGATTGAACGCGTCGACGAAGGCTCGCACGGTCGCTTTGTTCATACGGGTGCTCATCACAACAGGGTCTCCACGTTGTCATCTTAGCGACTGGCCCGAGCATTTCAGAGCGCTGGAATCGAAAGACAACCAGTCTTCGGCGGGAGCGATTGAGATGGATCAGAAGCCTGCTCCGAGGCACCCTCCTGGCTCGGGCCGTCCGTTTGTAACCACCTGAATTGGGTAGAGTTCCCTTATCCACCTGGGACGGGAAGAAGAGTCTGTTTTAGGGGCGGCCGGTGGCCAGCGAGGCGCCGACCCTGGCTTCCGTCATCGCCGATTCCAACTCAGGGAAATGAATGCCTGCGCGATTCAGATCTTCCCAGGCCTGGATGGTCTGCTGGAACCAGGAGCGTGCCTCTTCCGGGCGCCCCAGGATCCGGCAGACCGCTCCCATTTCCAACAATGACAAAGGAACCTCGCGCCGGGTGAAGGATTGACCGCTGGTGGCCTGGGCCGCGACCACGCGGGCGCGGTCGACCACATCGGAAGCCAGCGCGAGCGCCTCGGCCGCCTGCCCCTGCGCGGCCAGTTGTTTCGCCGTGGCGCGCTGCACTTTGAAGAGCTCCAGCAGGTTGGTGGTGTTCTTGGGATCGCGGGCTACCAGCCTGCGCATGCGTTCCAGCCCTAGCCGCATGTACTGCAAGCCTTCCGCGCGCCGTCCGTGGTCGCCGAGACGCTCGCCCAGCGACGCTTCGGACAAGGCCATGTAGAGCTGATCGACGCCGTTATCCGGGGTCCGCTTCAGCCTGGCTTGAAAGATATCCATGGCACGCCGCAGGTAGGACACGGATTCCGCCCATTGCCCGGGCGCCGAGAGTTCTTCTCCGGCGGTGCTGAGATATTGCCCCAGGTTGAGCTCCGATGTCGAGTCGCCCGAATCCTGCGCGGCGAGCCGTTCGCCGATTTGCACAGCAGCCCGGAGATGAGCGGCCGACTCGGCCACGCGGCCCGTGGTGCTGCGCAGCATATCCCCCACGATCTGGTGCGAACGGGCCAGTTTGCGCTGGCCTACGACGCTGCCGGGATTGGCGGCGGCGCTTTTCTCGGCGTCGGCCAGGATGCCCTGGTACATCTCCAGGCTCAGCTGCCAACGGCCCTGACGGCGGAAGATGGCAGCCAGGCCGTTCCGGACGCCCGTTTCGATCTCATCCAATTCCTGGTTGGCGACACCGCGCGCCCGCAGCGACTGACAACCATTGAGCGCCAGTTGGGCGTGCTTCTCAGCGTCGGCCAGGCGGTATTCGGTTCGATAGAGCTGCGCCAGGCGCCACTGCACGAGGGCGTTCACCTGTTCGGCCTCGGGATTCGGCCTCCGGCCGTCAATGAGCCGTTGAGTGAGTCCGGCGGCCGCCAGCAGCTGCTCCTGAACCTGGGCCGGGTTGCCCAGCTCCCCTTCGACGCCGGCAATGCGTTCGTGGAGGCGGGCGAGCAGCACGGCATCCTCCGGCTGCGGACCGCCGCCTCCGCCCTTGCGTTCCAGCAGCCGGCGGCCGTTCTCGAAGTCGGACAATGCCTTGGCGCTGGATTCGGCAATCTCGCCCAGGCGCAGGTAGGTGGTCGCAAACTCGTTGGCCAGCGAAGCGTCATCCGTGGCGCCCTGGGCCACAAGCTTCCGCAGGTAGTTTTCGACATGCGCGATGATGGCGCGGCGTGCCGGAGCGGTTCCGGGGATGTCGCGCAACTGGCTATGGAGGTCTACCAGCACGGTGCGCGCGAATCCGCGCAACTCTGAGAACCGCTGTTCTGCCCGGCGCGCCTGGCGCACCGCGACCACCGTCCCCGTGATGAGCGAAGCAGCTACGAGCAGGCCGGCCGTCACCGACCAGCGGTTGCGCGAAAGGAACTTACCCAGACTGTAGAGCGGCGTATCGGCGCGAGCCCGCACGGGCTGGCCTTCCATGTGGCGGCGCAGGTCCTCGCTGAACTGTTCGACCGAGCCATAGCGGCGATCGGCATGCTTCCGCATCGCCATTTGAACGATGTTGTCGAGGTCACCGGAGAGCCGGCGGCGGAGACGGGGTGAAAGGCTGGGCAGTTCGCTGAGCTTGCGCGGCTCTGTCTGGCAGACGACTCGCTCAGCTTCACGCAGCCCCGAGCCGGTCACCCTGTAGGGCCGTTCGCCGGCCAGAAGCTCGAACAGCACGACACCCAGCGAGTAAACATCGCTGGCGGTGGTGACCGCGGCGCCCTGAATCTGTTCCGGGCTGGCGTAGTCCGGCGTCATCATGTGCGAGGAGGTCTGGACCAGGTCCGTTTCGGACGGCGCGATCATCTTGGCTACACCGAAGTCCAGCAGTTTGACGCTGCCATCCGGGGTGACGAGGATGTTGGCGGGCTTGAGGTCGCGGTGGACCACCAGTTTCTGATGCGCTGACTGTACGGCCGCGCAGACGCTGCGCATCAGGCGCAGGCGATCCGGCACGGACAGATTGCGCTCCCTGACGTATTGGGTAATGGGTACGCCTTCGACGAACTCCATCACCAGGAAGGGAACGCCATCACTGGTGCCGCCATCCAGCAGGCGGGCGATGTTGGGGTGGTCGAGGTCGGCGAGGATCTGGCGTTCCGAGCGGAAGCGGCTGACCGCCTCAGGCCCGGCCAGCATGCGCGGGATCACCTTGATGGCGACTTCCTTGTGGTACTGGTCGTCGTCGCGGACGGCCCGGTAGACCACGCCCATGCCACCTCGCCCGATGAGCGAGATGACACGGTAGGCGCCCAGTAGAGAACCAACCAGCGGATCCTGATCCGCCTCCGCCGCCATCGAATCCGAAGTACTCTCGATGACATCCCGGATCAGGTCCAGAGTTGAGGCGGCGAGCATCTCCTCCACCTCGCGCCTCAACTCCTGATCATCGCCACAAGCCTCTTTCAGATAGACCGGCCGCCGCTCCTCCGGCAGGTCAGCCGCAGTCTGAAAGACCTCCTCCAGCTTGTTCCAGCGCTCTGGGAGCATGCTTGCCATTCTAACGGCGTAGCCATCCTCCCTCAGTTCTCAATCAGTCCAATCCAGGCAACCGGATTGCCCTCCGGTGCCGCCTCCGATTTTGGGGCATCTGTGGATACAAGCGGCAAACCAGCCGCGGATCGATCACACCCGCTACGTATTTTTTCCATCTGGCAGGGAAATTCAGGCGCCGGGCGGAGTGGAGGTCATCTGACGCTGCAGCCAGGCCTCGGCCATGCGCTGTTCCCGCCCGATGGTGGCGGTGGAAACGCCCAGGACCTCGGCCGTCTCCTCCACGCTGAGTCCCCCGAAATAGCGGAGCTCCACCACGCGTCCTTTGCGGGGGTCCAGCTTCTCCAATTCGCTGAGGGCGTCATCCAGCGCGGTGAGCGATGCAGGCCGGGCGGCACTGGCGGAGACGGCTTCATTCCACTCCACGCGCTGCGCCTCGCCGCCGCGTTTCAACCTGGCCTTGGAACGAGCGTAGTCCACCAGGATGAGGCGCATGAGGTGGGCCGCGACCCCATAGAAGTGGGCACGGCTTTTCCAGTCTTTGTCGCGTTGATCCACCAGGCGCAGGTAGGCTTCGTGCAACAGCGCCGTGGGTTGCAGGGTGTGGCCTTCGCGCTCACGGCGCAGGAACCCGGAAGCGATGCGCCGCAGTTCGTGATAGACGAGCGGAGTGAGTTCCTCCAGGGCATTGGCTTCCCCGCTCTGCCATTGGCGCAACAGACGCGTGACGGCCGCGGTGTCGGGGGTCATGAGCGATCCCCCACCAGCCGTCCGTCCATCCGCCGGTCGCAGGGCGTAACCATGAAGGAATCAATAGCTTAGCGTGAACCGGAGGCAGCCCGCAACGGCGTGGTCCGCACGGCCTGGAAAGGCGCGCCCCGCAGCGCGGATCGCCCTATGATCCCTCCCTGCGGATTCCCGCGCGTTCAGGGTATGGGCCTTCACGTCAAATCCCGCTTCCTGCCGGCCGCTGTCATTCTCCTCTCGACATGCGACCTGTCCGCACAGATCTTTGGACCCGCGGGTAATGTAAAGGCATGGGAAGGCACCATCCGGGTGCGAGGCACCACATCGGGGTCCAATGCCCATGCTGTGATGGGCCAGGATGACTGGAACGTCACCTATACCGGAGACCTGAATGTGCGCCTGGACCAGAAGTCGCCTTACGGACCGTTGTGGAGCGGCACCGTGTCGGGCACGGCGACGATCGACGCGACACAGTCGCACACCCTGGTGGGCTGCACCACCACCAACACGCTGAAAGGATCGGGCCAGCCGACCGTTCCTTACGTGAAACAGCCGGTGCAGCTGCAGCTGACCTCGACCGGAGAGTACCGCCTCATGCTGGGCGCCGACGTAATCCAGGCGCATTGGTCGGAACGGACCCAGTGCGCGATCCTGCCCAAACCGCCGCAGGATTCCGATGACCTCTACGGCTACTTCTCGGATGACACCCAGATGCAGGGGCCGCTGCCCACTTCCGAGCCGATCCTGCGGGGCAGTGCGGTGTTCACGAGAAACACGCCCTTCGAACGGCCATCATTCATGGAAGCGGAGCCGCCGGTCGAGATGCATGTCGACTGGGAACTGCGGCCGGTGGGCACCGCCGTCGAGGACGAAGTGATCATCGTGCTGACGGAGGAGTACAAGCAGTTCAGGCCCGAGGCTGCCGATGGAGGCGGAGCGGGCAGCGGGCTGCGGCTGACGGCGCGGCTGCAGAAGAAGGGCGGCGGCGCGCCCTCGGCGAAGGCGACGCTGTTCGAGTGGAACTTCAGCCAATGCTCGCGCGAGCCCGGCTTTTCCCTGAATGCGCCGCTGCGGGACGCCGATGTGGATCCCGACCTTCGCTTCGAGGCGGCTGCGAACTTCCTCGTGCCGGACCAGGATGGCCAAAAGGGGTACACCCCTCCGGGGCAGTGGGAGACATCGACAGCGGCGATTTCAGCGCACGACTGGGGCGCCTGGGGCAGCATTCAGGTGGCAGCGATCCTGCCGGACGGGCGTCGAATCCTGGGCCACCTGGAAGGAGACCCCGGCCAGACGGATGTGCGGCTGCCGAAGCGAGCCGACGGAGACCTGATCGCCGAGATTTGGCGTGCGCAGAAAGGTGTTGGAGGGGTCTCCGACACCAGCGATGACGAAGCCGATCCGGTGGGCGATGGGACGGCGGGGGACGGCTTGACGCTCTATGAGGAGTACCGGGGCTTCACCGAAAACGGCCGCCACATCGAAGGCAATCCGTTCAGGAAAGACTATTTCATTCACAACCGTGCCGGCGGCGTTTATCTCGCCGGTATCCGCCTCTTCCGGCGGTTGAGCGGCCTGGAGGTCCACTTCGACATGACGGCGGATGAACTCAGCATGGGGCGTGTGGTGAACTTCAACCGCACGATGGGTCCGCACCGGGTGGACCAGCACGGGGTGGTGATCTTCCTGTTCGCCAACAACCCGGGCTACGCCATCGCGTCGGGCGGCCCGGGCAATCCGGTGAAGATCACGGGGGTCTTCGTACCCGCTTTGACGCCGCCGGTGAAGCCGGGCACTGCGTCCTACTTCAATTCGACCCTGGCCCACGAGCTGTTCCACGCCTGCAATGTCTACCATCACGGAGACGGCGGAGACCGGGATGTGACCTGGCGCCGCATACCCGGCAGCGACACGGTCCTGGAGAAGGCGGGCGGCCGGGAGCAGCAGATCTCGATTCTGCGCGAGGACGGCACGCTGATCAACTCGCTGATGCCGGAAACTCCGCTGGAAGTGACGCTGGGCATGAAGGACGGCCCGCATTGCGGCGAGGACGATTGCGTGATGAGGTATGACGTCTCGGGCGGCTACATCGCGGACACCGATGCCAGCCTGCGCTACCGCGTGAAGGAAGCGGCGGGCATGAAGCTCTGCTCGTCCACGGCGGGCACGGGGGTAAACGATGCCAACCGCACTCCGCAAGCGAGATACGGCCCCGCCGCCGCCGGACGCGGCACTTGCAGTAGCCAGATTCTTGTCAATGATGCCGTGAAGGCCCCTGAAAGGTAGACGGACATGAGGATCCTGATTTTGTTCGCGGCCCTGGCGGCCAGCGCACTGGCCCAGCCCGCTGCACGCCCGGTTATCGGGCTGACGGTGAATGGAGGCGCGCAGGCGCGCATCGAGCCGGGCTGGCCAGTGGTGGTTTCGATCTCCATCGCCGCTGGAGATGACCCGGCCAGGCTGGCCTTGAAGGAGGGATCGTGGCAGGATGCGGTGAGTATTACGCTGGATGCGCCCGATGGGCATTCGCCTGAATGGACGCGATCACCGCGAATTCAGCCGGACAGCGTGGAGCTGAAGGACCTGGACATGGTCACTGTCGAGTTCGTGCTCAGCCCGGAGCAGACCAGCCAGATGGCGCTGGGTTCCTATCGCGTGCGCGCTGCCTTCGACCCGCAGGGGCAACAGGCCGAGGGCGCCTGGGCCGAGAGGATCTCCGCCACTGCAGCCCGGCTGGAGATCAGCCAGGAACCGCCACAGGACAAGGCAGCGCACCAGGCTTCGCGCCTGCTGGTTCTCTCGAATTGGAGCGAGATCCTGGGCGACACGGCACAGGCGATGGCCTGGGTGGAGGAACTGCTCAGCGCCCAGCCGTCGCACTATACGGCGAAAGTGAGGAAGGCGGAACTACTGGAGGCGGCCGGCCGACTCACGGAAGCCCTCAATCTGCTCGACGAGGTCGAGGTTCAACTGCGCGCGGACTTCCCGGCCTTCCCCCAGCCGCCGACCCTGATCCGGAAACGCCAGGCTGACCTGCTGGAAAAGATCCTGGGTGGAGAGAACCAGCCGGAACGGGTCAAGCCCGCAGCCGCCAGGAACTAGGAACAGCGCTCCCATTTTCGTGCATGCGAGATGTGGCGGTTCCGGCTTACTTGAGAGCCGCCTGGATGCCGGCCTCAGCCAGCGGCGCCATCATGTCGTAGCCATTCTGATTGGGGTGCAGGCCGTCGCCAGAGATGCCATCCTTCAGCCACCCTTTTTCGTCCACCAGCGCCGCGAAGTAGTCGACGTAGGTGAGTCCTTCAGCAGCAGCATACTGCTTCATCCAGGCGTTCAGCTTCATGACATCGGCCGGCGGCCGTCTGTCCGTCTGCTTGCGCTGCGTATAGTCGCTGACGGGCATGACAGAACAGAGAATCACTTTGATCCCGCTGGCCTTGGCGAGCACGGTCATCGCGCGGAGATTGTCGGTGATCATGCCCAGGGTGACGGGACCGGTGTTGCGCGCGATGTCGTTTGTGCCTGCCAGCACGATCATCGCAGCTGGCTTCAGGGCGATCACATCGGGATACATCCTGACCAGCATCTGCTGTGTCGTCTGTCCGCTGATGCCGCGGTTCACGTAGGGTTTGCCGGGGAACTGCTGCTGTAGTTTCCAGCCGTCCGTGATGGAATCGCCCATGAAGACAACGCGTCCGGATTCGGGCGCCAGCGCCTTCAGCCGCTCGTTGTCCGCGTAGTAGCGCCCAAGCTGATTCCAATCCTGGAGCTGGTCGGCCAGTGCCTGGGCGGTGAACTGCAGGCAGCAGCCGGCTTTGGGCGGATTGTACTGGTCCACAATTTGTGCGGACGCAACCGGGGAACCGAATAAAGACGCGGCCAGGACGCCAGCGGCGAGGGAGACGAAACGCAGATTCATAGCTGTCTGCGATCTTATCAGGCAGCCGAAGCACACCGGCGGCCTGACGCGAAACAGCCCATCCGGCGGGGATGGGCTGCTACGGACATTCGAACTGGAAAGCTTTCAGCTCGCCAGTTGGGCGCGTTCCTTGGCCAGTAACTGGTTTTCGAAAGTGTAGTCGATGCCTTTCTTGGCGTGGTGGCGCAGGTACCACTTGTAGGTTTCCTGCAGGCCTTCCTGGAACGAGGTCGGCTTGAAGCCGAGCACGCGTTGGGCCTTGCTGATCACCATGGTCACCGGAGGCAGATCGAAATACATACCGAAGTAGAGATTCGGCCCCAGCGGATGTCCGCCGGCCCTGGCGATCCGTTCCCGGGGTACGCGGATGACCGGAGTATCTTTGCCGGCAGCGGCAAACAAAGCATCCAGAACCTCAGCCTGGGTCAGCGGGCGCGCGTTGGCGATGTTGAAGGCATGGCCAACAACATTGGGCGCGTCCATGGCCCGCAGACAGGACCAGACCACGTCCTTGACGTAGGCAAACTGCATCAGGCGGCGGCCGTCGCCGGGCAGGATGATGGGCCGCTTATCCCGTACACGGTCCCAGAAGAACTGTTCCCGGTAGAACGGATTGCAGGCGCCATAGACGCAGGGAGGACGCAAGGTGACCACCGGCGTGCCATGCCGCTGGTGCAGGCGGAACAAGGCGCGTTCGCTTTGCGCCTTGCAACGAACATAGCGGTCCCGATGATCGTCCGGAGCCAGGGCGTCGCCTTCGTGGTGATTCAGGCCGTCGCCGTACGCCGAGACGCTGGACATGAAGATGTAACGCCCCACATGCCCGGTCAGCAGCTTGGCGGTCTCCTCCACCACGGTCGGCGGAGTGCCTTTTTCCCAGTCGTAGACCATATCGAACACAACGTCGTAGGATTGTCCGCACAGCACGGATTTCACCTGCGTGATGTCGTTGCGATCGGCCTGTAAGTTAATAATCTTCTTGCCCAGTTCATGCGTGGGCTTGCGGTGCAGGATCGCTACCTCGTGGCCCTCTTTGCAGAGTGCGGCTACCAGGTGCTTGCCGATAAATTGGGTACCACCGATGACTAAGACTCTCATCGTTCTTGCCAGATCCCCGTCCTAGTCGTAATACTCGAGGCCGAGGTGCGTGATGAGGTCTTCTCCGCGCATCCACCTAAGTGTGTTTTTCAGCTTCATCAGCTGGATGAATATGTCGTGCTCCGGATAGAGCCCGGGCGCGTGCATGGGCGCCTTGAAATAGAAGGAAAGCCATTCCTGGATGCCGCGCATGCCGGCGCGCTGGGCCAGATCGAGGAACAGTACCAGGTCGAGAACCAGCGGAGCGGCCAGGATGGAGTCGCGGCAGAGGAAATCCACCTTGATCTGCATCGGATAACCGAGCCAGCCGAAGATGTCGATGTTGTCCCAGCCTTCCTTGGAGTCACCTCGCGGCGGGTAGTAGTTGATGCGAACCGCGTGGTACAGATCCTTGTAGAGGATCGGGTAAAGCTCGGGCTGCAGGATGTGATCCAGCACGCTCAGCTTCGTCTCTTCTTTCGTCTTGAAGCTGCCGGGATCGTGCAGCACTTCACCGTCGCGGTTGCCCAGGATGTTCGTCGAGAACCAGCCGGAGATACCCAGCATTCTAGCCTTGAAGCCCGGCGCCAGCAGCGTCTTCAGGAAGGTCTGGCCGGTCTTGAAGTCCTTGCCGCAGACGGGCAGGTTGCGTTCCTTCGCCAGGTCAAGAAGTGCGGGAATGTCGTGGGTAAGGTTCGGGGCGCCATTGGCGAACGGCACGCCGCTCATCAGGGCAGCGTAGGCATAGATCTGGGAGGGTGCGATCTCGGGATCGTTGTTCTTCATCCCCTCTTCAAACGAAGCCAGCGTCTCGTGTACTGCCGAGGGCCTGTGGAAAACTTCGGTCGAGCCGCACCAGATCATGACGGTGCGCGACACGTTGTTGTCCTTTTGAAAGTTCCTGATGTCGTCCATCAGGGCTAAAGCTTTGTCGTACTTGGTGCCGCCCGTCTTGACGTTGGGCCCGTGGATCAGCTTGACGTATTCCTGTTCGAATACGGCCTTCATCGGCTTGATCGCCTGCAGCGGCTCCTTCACCTGTTCCAGCAGCGAGGATTCCAATACTTTAGCGTTAGAGGCGGCTTCGTACGCTGTGTCTTCGTAGATGTCCCAGCCGCCGAACACGAGGTCGTCCAGACTTGCCAGAGGTACAAAGTCCTTGATGTACGGCGAACGGCCTTCCGTCCGCTTACCCAACCGAACCGTAGCCATCTGCGTGAGCGAACCAATGGGATGTCCCAGACCGCGCTTGACGGCTTCCACACCTGCAATGAAGGTTGTAGAAACCGCGCCAATACCGGGGATGAGGACACCGAGCTTACCCTCTGCCGGCGCGATCTTGACACTTTCATTAATTGACAACAGAGTACACTCCTTGCTGGAACCGCTTGAGAAAAGCGTATCTATCCACTTGCTATAGTAACAGCCGTAGATGCGTTTGCGCCTCATCGGCCCGCCTCAGAACCCATGTCCTGGATCCTTCTCACGGCCTCATTGCTGCTTGCATTTCTTGTCGCGGTGTGGGCCGCCCGACATTTCGCCAGCGATTTCACACCGCGATTTTTCGTTTTTGCGGTAGTATTCGGCGCGCAACCCGGACTCATCGCGCAAGTGCTTTCAACGGGAGCCTGGATCACGCCCTGGGCATGGCTCGGCGTGCAATTGGCGCTTTGCGCGGCGCTATTCTACTGGTTGACCCCGGACCTCCCAAACTGGCCCAGGCCTAAGCTGGAGTTCCGCACAGCAAACCGGGCGGTGCTGGCCGCGGCGGTCCTGATGGCCGTCCTGGTCGTTTCGAATCTCTGTCTTACCGCCTTGGCGCCCATCCACACGTGGGACGAGAAGATGTACCACGCGTCGAGGGCAGCTTACTGGCTGCAGCACCATTCGCTCGCCTTCTGGGAGACGCAGAACGAGCGCCAGACCGCCTTGAGCTTCGAGGGCGAACTGTTCTTCTTCTGGCCGCTGCTCTTCACCCGTTTGGAAGCACCAGGCCGGGTGCTCTTCGGCCTGGGCTTCCCCCTGGCGATCGGTGCAGTCTGGCTGCTGGCACTGCGGCTGAAAACGCCGCCCGCGCTCGCGGCAGCAGGAGCGGCGCTCTATGCCGCCGCCCCTGTCGGATTATTTCTGGCTCGATACCTGAAGGCGGATCACTGGGCCGTGCTCTTCGCCTGTTCCGCGGCCTACTGGCTGGTGGAGGCGCAAGAGGAGCCGGAGGATGGCAGTCCCGCAGCCGCATATTTCTGGACCGGCGTATCGCTGGCGCTGTGCATTCATGCGCGGCTGTATGCCCTGGCGATGGTCCCAGCCGTGCTGGTTCTCGCAAGGAAGCGACTGCTGGCAACCGCCGGAGGGTTCCTCTCCGGAGCGGCGGCCTGCGGGCTCCTGTTCCTCTTTCTGTCCAACTGGAGTTGGTATGGTTCCGCCCTGGGCCCCGCGGACATGCGCGGCTTCTACGGCAGTCAACCACGGGAATGGACCACGATCCTCAAGCGCGCCCCGGGCATCGTTATGGACTTCCCAGGTTCGGCCGGGGTGTCCAAGGCCTGGGTTCGTTCGACAGGCGCCGCCCAACCGCTACGCAGCGAAACGGCGGAGGTCCGCTGGCCGGCACTGTATCAACCGCCACCCACCTGGCCTCCGTCTCGCTTCGCCATGGCGGGCTTGCTGGCTGTGGCCGGACTGCTGCTCGCCTGGCGTGGAGCGGGGAAACCGGCCTGGCTATGCGGAGCCATGCTGCTGGCCGGACCCGTCCTGACGCTGCGCTGGGTGACGGCCGACCAGATCCCTGACCGGTTCCTGCTGCCGGGCGTGGCGCTGCTGCTGGCGGCGGGGTTGACGCATTGCCGGAAGTGGATGGCGTGGCCCATGCTCGCCCTGGCGGTCTTCAGCGCCTGGTATCCCTGGCGGGAAACGGCCATGTTCGTACGGATGTGGTGGCTGATGCCGCCCGCCATGAGCATCGACAACGCTCCCTTTCAAGAGGTCTGCCAGAAGCTGCCGGACGATGCCACCGTGCTGCTGATCGGCACTCAAATCACGCCCGATTACCCGCTGTTCGGAACGCAGTCCGGATTCCGTAGGAAAGTCTACAGTTGGGGCCGGGCGCCCTGGGACGCCACGCGATTTCATCAACTTGCGGCCGTTCACGGCATCACCCACATCTTGCTGGAAGACGATCTGGAACTCGCCTTTCACTGGTCGCCGCCGGTGGATGCCCGGCCCATCGCGGCCGGACTCGACGGCGAGCGCGCACTGCAACGGATCCCCTTGAAAACAGGCCGTCAACGGCTCTACATCTGGCGGTCGCAGGCGCCTGTAGAAGCTGAAAGCCGCAACCCGGTGACCACGGCCCGCGCGGCGTGTTCAAATTGTCAGTAGGAGACTCATGGCCGGTCCTGTCCCAATCAAGCCGCCTGCCGGACGATCCGGGCCGGCGATCCCCACCGTCCTGGCGGACGACGAAGCGCTCGCCCTGGACGAACTGGCGTTCCTGCTGCGCGAATTCCCCGACATCGAGATCGTCGGCACGGCCCGCAACGGCATTGAGGCGGTTCAGTGCATCGAGGAGTGCGAACCTGACCTGGTCTTCCTCGACGTCCAGATGCCGGGCCTGGACGGGCTGGGCGTCATCCACAAGCTGAAGGCGGACAAGGCGCCCATGCCGGCCTTTGTGCTGTGTACGGCTTACGAGCAATATGCGCTGGAAGCCTTCCGCCTGGAGGCTCTGGATTACCTGCTGAAACCAGTCGACCGCGACCGCCTGGCCCAGACCGTCGAGCGCGTCAAACGCAGCCTGCTGGAGCCGGAACAGGGGCCAGCGCCCACCACGGCCAACGCCGGAACAGCCTCTGGCCCGGGACCGGTGGCGCGCGCCAAACTGCTTGTCAAGAGCAGCGGCCGGAACCTCATCGTGGACGCTTCGGACCTGATTTACGCCACCATCGAGGATGGCCTGATCACCGTAGTCACCACCGCCGTCGAAGGCCAGACGAACTACAAGACGATTGAGGAACTGCAATCCAGCCTCGATCCGGCTACCTTCTGGCGCGCCCATCGCGGCTATGTGGTGAACATCAACCACATCCGCGAGGTCATCCCCTGGTTCAAGTCGAGCTATCAGCTCCGCATGAATGACAAAAAAGGCACGGAGATCCCGGTGAGCCGGGTCCAAACCAAGCGTCTTCGCGAACTCTTCAAGCTGTAGCGAACCCAAAAAGAAAAGCCCCCAGGCGCCGCAACAGGCACCCAGGGGCGTAGTTTCAGAAGCAGAGCGCTACCAGTCGACGACACTGCCGTCGTCGGCGTCATACGCTTCCTGATTCTTCCAGTCGTGGCCCAGTTTGTCGGCCAGCGCGTTTTCATCCAGTTCGACACCGAGGCCCGGAGCCGTGGGCAGATCCAGATAGCCGGCCCGCACCTTGAAGGGTGTCTTAATGTACCCCTCTCCGAGCGACACCTGTTCCTGGATGAGGAAGTTCGGAATGGACGCAGCAATCTGCACCCCAGCCGCCAGGGAGATAGGGCCCAGCGGGTTATGCGGAGCGATGGAGGCGTAATAAGCCTCCGCCATACCTGCAATGAGGCGAACTTCGGTGATGCCGCCGGCGTGGCAAAGATCCGGCTGCAGGACGGTAGCCGCCTTCTTTTCCAGCACTTCGCGGAAGCCCCACTTGGTAAAGACGCGCTCGCCCGTGGCGATGGGCAGGTGCGTGGAACGGGCGATCTCGGCCATCACGTCGTGGTTCTGGGCCTGGCAGGGCTCCTCAATGAACATCGGATTATACGGCTCCAGCGCCTTGATCAGCATCTTGGCGTGCGCCGGACTCACCGCGCCGTGGAAATCGACCCCGATGTCGACGTCCTCGCCGACCAGCTTGCGGAACTCCGCGAAGCGCTCGGCCGCGTAATGGACCTCAGAGGGGGTCTCGATGTAGCGTGGGAAGTTGCGGCGGCGGGGTGGTCCCGTCTTGAAGGCGGTGAATCCCTGGGCCAGCGCTTCTTTCACACGGGCCGGATTGGCGATGCTGGCGTGGGCATAGACCCGCACCCGGTTCCGGGTGGGCCCGCCGAGCAGTTCGTAAACCGGCACGCCCAGGGCCTTGCCCTTGATGTCCCACAACGCCTGGTCGATGCCGCTGAGGGCGGAGGTGAGAATCGGTCCGCCGCGGTAGAAAGCGTGGCGGTAGATTGCCTGCCAGTGCTGCACGACGGCGCGCGGATCCTTACCAATCAGGTAAGGTTCAATCTCCTTCACTGCCTCCTGGCAGGTGAGCGCACGGCCTTCAGTGATAGGTTCGCCCAAACCGGTGATGCCGGCATTGGTGTGGATCTTCAGGAAAAGCCAGCGCGGCTTGACCAGGAAGGTCTCAAGTTTCGTAATCTTGATCGGGTCTTTGGCCTGAATGGGGGCGGCCTTCAGGACTTCCGCGCTCAGGGCGGTGCCGAAGATCGCGCCCAGTGCGCCCCGGCGGGAGAATGCGGTGTTCTGCTCGGAACTCATGCTGAAATATTGTATTCCTTTCCCCGTCCGGGCGGATCGGAGCCCCTCCTCTCAATTTTGTGGAAACTCCGGCAGGACTTATTCGTAGAGAATATACAGAATGATCTCCACTGACCTCAAACAGGCTATCCGCTGGCTGCGCAAGAGCCCCGGGTTCACGCTGGTGGCGGTTGCCACCCTGGGCGCGGGCATCGGACTCAATACAGCGATCTTCAGCGTCGTCCACGGAGTCCTGCTGGCCCCGCTGACCTTCCCGGATGAGCAGCGCATCGTCAGCATCTCCACGCTCTCGCTGGAGTCGGGCCGCGAGACGCCGCGCATGACCGGCGGCGATCTGGAGGATGTGCGGAAACAGGCCGGTTCGTTTGAGGCGCTCAGCCGCTACTTCGGCGGCGAAATGGGAGTTCAGGTGAGCGGCCGGGCGGAGTTCACCGGCGTCGCGTTTGTGGAGGAAGGGTTTTACCGCGTGTTTGGCACGCCGCCCGTCGCTGGACATGCTCCGGCGGAAGGACAGGTGGCGGTGAGCGAGTCGTTTGCGCAGCGCAACTTCGGGCGGGCTGGGGACGCCCTGGGGCGGGCGGTCAGCGTGGAGGGCAAGTCGTACGAGATCGCGGCGGTCATGCCGTATACCTACCAGTTCCCCAGCAAGTCGAATCTGTGGCTCACCGTGCCGGCCCGGCCTGAAAACCTCAACCGCACCGCCTACAACTACCGCGTGGCCGCGAAGCTGAAACCGGCGGTGGGCGTGGAACAGGCGCGGGCCGACCTCGGCGCGATCGGAGCCCGGCTGGCGGCAGCCTATCCCGAGAATAAGAAAAAGACCTTCACCACGGCGCCGATGCGCGATCAATTAGTGGGCCCTGTGCGTACGATGTTGCTGGTGCTGATGGGCGCCGTCGCCCTGGTGCTCCTCATCGCCTGCGCGAACGTGGCCAATCTGCTGCT
This sequence comes from Paludibaculum fermentans, assembly GCF_051172195.1. Lineage (GTDB taxonomy): Bacteria > Acidobacteriota > Terriglobia > Bryobacterales > Bryobacteraceae > Paludibaculum > Paludibaculum fermentans_A. Next base: position 662,094 of record NZ_JBPJAQ010000003.1, on the reverse strand, counting down.
GGCGCGCGCCACGACGCGCGTCCGGGAGATGGCGGTGCGGGCGGCGCTGGGCGCGGGCCGCGGCCGCATCATCCGCCAGTTGCTCACAGAGAGCCTCGTGTTGGGCCTGTTGGGCGGACTCGCCGGCTGCGCCCTGGCCTATCTGGGCACCGAGGCGATGCTACGCCTGGCCCCGGAGAATCTGCCGCGCTTGAACGAGGTGCATGTCGACACCACCACCCTGGTCTTCGCCACCCTGATCTCAATGTTCTCGGCGGTCCTGTTCAGCCTGGCCCCGGCCTGGCAGGCGTCGCGCGTGGATCTCAATGAAGCCTTGAAACGAAGCGGTGGACGGGGCGTCGGCAATCGCGGCTCCCACCGCCTGCGCGGAGCGCTCGCTTCGGCGGAAATCGCGCTCGCGTTCGTCCTGGCGCTGGGCGCCGGACTGCTCATGAAGAGCTTCCTCGGGCTCACCTCCGCTGATCTCGGCTTCCGTCCCGACGGAGTCCTGGTGATGTACGCCCACGTCCCGGCCAACGAAGAGGCCGAGTACAAGCGCGCCACCGGCACCTTTGAGAAGATCCTGCGGGAAGTCAGCGTGCTGCCGGGCGTGAAATCCGCCTCGGCCGCCATGGGCATGCCAGCCGGGCAGTATGGCTCCAATGGATCGTACGCCGTGGAAGGCAAACACGTCTTCGCGCCGGGCGCCAAAATGCCGCAGGCCGGTTTCCGCCTGGCCAGCCCCGGCTACTTTGCCACGCTCGGCATCCCGCTGCTGCGTGGCCGCGACTTCAGCGAACGGGATCAATACAGTGCGCCCGTGGTGGCCATCATCAGCCAGGCCCTGGCGCGCGAAACGTTCCCCAACGAAGATCCCCTCGGGAAACGCATCAAGTGCGGATTGGATCGCGACGAGTGGATGACCGTCGTCGGTGTGGTAGGCGACATCCGCAGCGAATCTCCAGCCGCCAAAATGGCTCCGGAACTCTATATGGCGTTCCAGCAGCATCCCTATTTCGCCAACGAGCTCCAGGTGGCGATCCGCACCGCGATTGCGCCTGCCTCGCTCACTGAGGCCGTCCGTTCCACCGTGTCACGCACCAATCCCGGCATTGCCATGAAGTTCACCACATTGCGGGAAATGGTCTCCGAGTCGATCTCCGCACCCCGCTTCCGGACGTTCCTGGTTGGGATCTTTGCGGCCTTGGCGCTGCTGCTGGCCATGGCGGGGATTCACGGAGTGATGTCCTACGCGGTGGCCCAGCGGACCCCGGAACTCGGCCTGCGCATGGCCCTGGGCGCCCCGGTGTCCAGCGTCGCGGGTCTGGTGCTGGGCAAAGCGCTCCTGCTGGCCGCGGCCGGCTTAGCGGTGGGCATCGCGCTCTCGCTGGCATCGGGCAAGGTTATGCAGAGCCTGCTGGTGGGGGTGAAGCCCGCGGATGCATTCACCTATGCGGCGGCCGTCGGCGGGGTGATCCTGGCTGTGCTCACCGCCACTGCGGTGCCCGTTTGGCGCGCCACGCGCATCGATCCGATGGTCGCACTGCGGGACGAGTAACTCGCTCCCGCCTGGCGGCGCTACGTCCTCGACTGCTACGAGGCTGCCGCAGCGGGCCACTTCGTCCCTGTGGCGTGTGCTGGCCCTGAAGCAGGCAGCCGGATTCCGCGAGGAGGCAGTAGGGACGCTACGCTCACTGCTGTTGGTCAACCCGCCGCTTGCAGCCTCTCCAACCGGTAAGTGACGAACTCCGCCGGCCCCAGGCGCTGCCCGGCCAGTTCGACCATATGCCGGTGATGCGTAAACAACAGCACCTGCGTGTGCCGGGCAAGATCAGCGAGTGCGCCCAGCGCGGCGGCGGCGCGCGCATCATCGAAATTCACCAGAATGTCGTCGGCGATCAAGGGAATGGCCGGATGCTTCTCGAAATAGACCTCCAGGCTGGCGATGCGCAGGGCCAGATAAAGCTGATCGCGGGTGCCTTCGCTCATCCCGTCCACAGTCACCGTGCGCCTGTCAGGCCGCACTCCCACAAGAATCACACTCCCCCTGGCGTCCGAACCATACTCCAGCTTCAGGCCCTCGAACGAGTTCAGGGTCAGGGCCGCGAAGATCTGAGACGAGCGCTCCAGCAGCTTACCCGTCGACTTCCGGCGGAACTCGTCAATCGCGCTCCGCAGCACCTGTTCGGCCAACCGGAGGCGCACATAATTCTCCGACTCTTCCAACAACGCCGCCCGCGTACCCTGCAGGTCGGCCGCGGCATCCCGTGCATCCGTGCGCCCTTCGAAACCAGCCAGTTTCTGGCTGAGGGCGGAATCCTCGCGAATCAGCTCGTCTCGCTCCTGCTCGAGCCCGCCACGCGCCTGTTCCACACTCTCCAGGCGGCCTGGAATCTCGTCCGTCTCGACACCGCGCGCCTCCTCTTCCAGGGCTTCCAAGGTGCGGCCGGCGGCGATCGCGGCCAGGGACTGCTGAATCTGCCCCAACCTCGCCTGGGCTGCCTGCTTCGCGCTCCATTCCGCCATCCGCGTGGGTATCTCCGCGTCGGCTGCGCAGCCGGCTTCCTCGACCATGGACTTCAGTACAGCCTGCGACTGCACCAGTTCGTTGTCCAGATCGTCCAACTTCGCCGTCTCCGCCGCTAGATCCCCATGCTTGGAAACCGCCAGGTCGCGGGCCTTGCGATGAGCCGCCAACTGCTGGTACATGTGGCGCACCGCATCCATCGCGCCCATGCCCAGCGTGTCCGGCGCTGCAAGCTCCACCACCACGAGCCGGGCGTCGGATTCGAACTTGGCGCTGTCCCGCAGGATGCCGTCAATGCGCGTCCTGGTGATGACGTACTCGTTGTGCCTGGCCGTGACTTGGCTCCGCAATTGCAGCAATTCCTGAACCGCCGCGGGCTCGGCGTCCTGGTGCAACTTCAGCCGTTCGACGAGTTGGTTCCAGCGCTCGTGCCATGCTGCCAGATCCTCCCGGGCTGCACTCTCTTTCCGCTGGACTACGGCCAAACGCCTCCGGGCGGCCGCTAGCTGCTCTTCCAGATTCTGGCGAGCGGTAGCCAGCTTCTTCTGCTCCTCCAGCAGGGCAGTCGCCTGACTTCGCAGTGCGGCCAGCGTCGAGCCAGGCTCTGGCGTAACGCCCAAAACCAGCCCAATCGCCTGGCGCAGTTCACTGGTTGCCACCTCCTCCTCCACGGCGGCTTGCGCCAGCTCTGACCGCAATACGTCCAATTCACGGACGCGATCTGCCAGCAGGGCCCGGCGGCGCAGCCATTCCGCCATCTGGGACGGCTCGGAGGCCGGCACGCCCCACGGCAGCCACAGCCCCGACCACTCCTCCTGCAGCGCCAGCGTCACCGCGTCCTTTCGAGCGAGCTCTTCTGAACAGGCGGCCACCTTCTCCCTTGCAAACCCCACTTCCTGCTCGGCCTGCGCCATGAGGGCGACATCGTCCGCATTCACGCGCAGTTCATCCGCTACCGCATCAGCCTTAGCCACGGTGCCTTCATAAGCTTGGGCCAGCAGCGCCGGATCCACGTCGGCCTCCGGCAGGAACTCCCTCGCGGCCTGCGAGGAGCCTTCCAGCCAGGATTGCCGCACCGCCTGCCATCCCTGCTGCCTGCGATCCCGGCTCATAGTCAAATCGTTCAGAGTCGCGATCACCCGGCGTCCCTGCAGCCTGCGCAGATTCGTCCCGTGTCGAGCCAGCTCCCGGTCCGCTTCCTCGTGTGCCTTCTCCGCCTCGCGCCTGTCCAGGGCAGCCGCTTCGAGACGACGCCGCCACTCGGTCACTGTCGCCTCCGCTGGCAAGGCCGCGCGCAGCAGTTCATCGACGGAGCCCGGCCACGGCAACAGCCGCGCCTCCTCCGCAATGCGGCCCTCCAGTGCCGTCACTTTCGCGGCCTGGTCGCGCCGCTTGGCCTCCGGCTGCGTTTCGATCCGCAGTGCCTGCTCCAGGCCCCCCACCGGCCTCAGCGGAGCCAGCGCCGCCAGCCGCGCCGCATCGAGATCCACGTCCACCGCAAGCTCGCCGGCCTGCGTGCTCGCGTTCCTCAGATTCGCACTCAATGCGGCCTGCGCTGTCGCCAGGCTGGCCGCCAGCTTCGCCTCCGCCGGAGGCACCTGCAAGCGGGCCAGGTCGTCCAGGCTCGGCGGCTCGCCCAGATTGGCCAGCAGCGCCAACAACTCCGCCTCCATGGCGCTCGCGTTGCCCCGCAGCTTTGGCAGATCCGCCTGCGCCTTCTGCTCCGCCCCCAGCCGCTGGTAGAGCGCTTCAATCGACGCCTCGTGAGCCAACAGCGGCTTGGAGTACTCGATCCCCGCGAGCTCCGCCTGCAGGCGCGCCACCCTCTGCAGCAAACCCTGTCGTCCTGCCTCGTTCATCGTCAGGGCCTGGCGGATGGCTGCATACTCAGCCGCGAATCGCTCGCGGAGGGGCGCTACTGAGGCCAGCGGCTCCAACTGGCTCAGCACCAGCCGCCGCTCGTCCAGCAAGCCGACGGAAGACCGGATGCGGCTCAGGCGTTCTTTCTCCACGGACAGTCTCGAGAGGCTGCCGCGCACCTCGCCGAGCTTCCGCAAAACCTGTTCTTTCCGTTCGCGCAATTCGTCCAACTCACGGGGCGTCACTTGCGCGTCGCGCATCCGTATCCGCTGCCCGTTATAGTCGGCCAGCAGCCTGGGTATCTTCGCCGTGGTGCTCCGCGGCTTGAACAGATCCGACGCTTCTCCATCCAACCCGGAGAGAATCGAGTGCAAGCCCTCAATACCAGCCGCGGCGGAGAAGAGAAGCTGCCCGAATTCCCCATGCCCGGCAAGCAGTTCGTCTCCACCCCGCTTCAGCCGTTCCGCGTCGAGCCCGAACATCACCTCGAACACCTGCTGGCTCGCAATGGGCGCCACCGCCAGCAGGTCATCCTCGGTCACCAACTCCGAATCAGCTTCGTCGCGCAGGGTATTCTTGTTGCCCTTGCGGCGCAGGCAGCTCAACATCCGGCCCTCATGCTCGATCGTCGCGCCAACACGCAGCTCGCCGTACGGATGCAGGAAGTCGTCCGTAGTGCTGCGGCCGAAACCGAACAGCAGGGTCGAGATCGCCCGTAGCAGGGACGACTTCCCTGCCTCGTTGGCCCCATAGATGATCTCCAGCCTGCCTGCGCCGGTGGAGAGATCGAGATATTTGCCCGTGAACGGACCAAAGGCCGGGATATTCAGCGCCTGGAATCTCATTGACCGCCTCCCTGCCCAGTCAGCTTCAACAGCAGCATCGACTCCACCTCAGCCAGCAGGCTGCGATACCGCGCTCCAGTGGGATCCAACCAGGCCGAAACCTCGTTTCGAACTTCGTCAGGCAGCTTCTGCAGCAGCGGCTGCAATTCGGCTTTGGCCGCGATCTCCTCATCCGCCGCTGCCCGCCGCAGCGCCTCAGCCAACTCCGCCATGGGTCCTGTGGGTTCCGCCGGCCTTGCCTCCGGGGCTAGGTCCAATTCGATCTTTTCCAGCCAGATCCGACCGGCGCCCACATCCGTAGTCAACGCTCGCAGATCGTTCTTCCAGTCGGACTGCCCGGGTAACATCGCATACAGCGTCGTGGCGCCTGTGAATCGCACACGAACAATCACCTGCTGATCGTCGGCCCCGGACTCCACCACCGCACGCAGGCACGCCTCGAATCGACGATGCAGCTCCGCGAGGTCGCCACATCCGGCCAGGCCCACCTCCAAACGCTGCCATTGGAACGAACCCAAGGGGACGAACGCGCACTCTTCCACACGAAGCGCATCATCGACACTCACCAGATAGGCGCCCTTGGCACCGGTCTCCCGGATGTTGCGGCCCTGCAGATTGCCTGGATACACGACATACGGGTCGCGGCACAGGATCTGCGTGTTGTGTACGTGGCCCAGTGCCCAGTAGTCGTACCCTTTCGCCGCCAGGTCATCCAGCGAGCAGGGAGCATAGGGCGCGTGCCCTTCAAAGCCTGAAAGCGAAGTATGGAGCACCCCAATGTTGAACCGGCCGTCCACCCGCGGCGGATACTGCGCCGCCAGATTGGCCTCAGTTGCGCGGGTGACAAAGCTCTGCCCGTGTACGGCTGCCGGCACACCAGGCACTTCCATACTGCCCGCCTTCCGGCCGGAAAAGGCGTACACATTGTCAGGCAATCGGATGGATTTGGCCATCACACTTTCCGCATCGTGGTTGCCCTGGATCAGGTAGACGGGAATGCCATCCTGGCGCAACCGGGCCATCTGCCCTGCAAAAAACAGCCCCGTCGCCGCATCGCGCCACGACCCGTCGTAGATGTCTCCAGAGAGGATCACGAACTGGACACGCCGCGCCACCGCACAATCCACCAGCCGCACCAGCGCCTGCCGCGAAGCGTTCCGGATCGCCTCCGCCGGCAATCCCTCATAGCGGGCCAGCCCGGTGAGCGGACTATCCAGGTGCAAATCGGCGGCATGCAGAAATAGAAACATACGAACTCCCCTACCAGAGCGATTGTAGATAATCGGGCCCCGCCGGGTCTGCCATAACCCACCTTACGCCCGCCTCTGCAATACTCTCCACAGAGGAATTACCGCATGACCCCGCGAGAGCGACTGCTCGCCACGCTGCACGGCGAAACCGCTGACCGTGTCCCCGTCTCCCCCTTCATTCAAGAGCAATACCTGTCCTGGTATTATCCGGACCGCCCCACAGTGGACCGCGTCACCGATGCCGTGGAATTGGCCAATGAGCTGGATTTCGACCTGATGGCCAAGCACAATCGGTTTCAACGTCCGCACTTTCTTCGCAGAAGCTATCCGAACTGGCAGCTCGCCAGCAGCAGAGAATTCGATGGGCGCATCATCCGCTACCGCACCACGATCGCCACGCCCCACCGGACCCTGGTTCAGGAAGAGGCCGTGGAGGAGATCGGTGCGGCCACCATCGGCGCCATGCGCGTGACGACGAAACACCTTCTCGAAACGAGGGAAGACGTCGAGGCATTCCTCGAATACCTGCCGCCCCTGGACGACGAAGAGCGCAGGGTGATGCGCCAGACCGTCGCCGGTTGGCAGGCGTTGCTGGGCGATCGCGGAGTCCTGGCGCCCTGGGGCTTTGCCGGAGTCTTCAACTTCGCCGCCGACCTGCGCGGCAGCGAGACCCTCTTCATGGAACCAATCGAAGATGAGACCAGCTATCGCGGCCTGATGGACCGCATGGCGGACGCCCAGTCCGAATACTGCCAGGCGCTCGTCGAGGCTGGTGCCGACTGCGTTGGCATCCAGGGCCACATCGCCAATGCCGGCACCGTCAGCTCGGCCTTCTTCCGTGAGTACATCCAGGAATACGAAAAGCGCCTGATCGACGCCATCCACTCCGCCGGAGCCTTCACCGTCTTCCACAACTGCGGCCGCGCCAGGCGGCTCTATCCGAACTACCGCGAGCTCGGCATGACCCTTTGGGAGACCATCTCGGAACCGCCAGCCGGCGACAACAACCTGGCGCAGGCCAAGGCGGAACTGGGGGACACAATCTGCCTGCTCGGCAACCTTGACCAGATCCACTTTCTGAAGACCGCCACGCCCACGGAGGTCGCCGATCGCACTCGCCAGGTCATGTCGATCGGTAAACCAGGCGGCCGGTACATCTTTGCCGCGTCGGACTTTCTGGAACCCGGCACGCCGCGCGAGAACGTCGTAGCCATGCTCGAAGCCGCGCGCGACTCGGGCGGTTATTGAAACTGCCCGCCCTCCCTCGGATTACGCAGAAGCAGCGTTGCGGTGGGAATTCACCCCCTGCGTGGGCAGGACCGGCTCCCGTTCCTGCATGTACAAGGTACGCGTTGGGAAGGGGATGAGAATCCCATCGCGGCGAAAGCGCCGGAAGATCCGCTTGCGCAGTTCGTGCTGGACGAAGTATTGGTCGACAAACTCTGCAACCTGGCAGATCAGGGTAAAGTCCAGGGACGAAGGTCCGAACCCAGGAATGAAGCGCACGAATGGCGAGGGCTCCGCCAGCAAACCGGGAATCTCCCCGGCCGCTGCCTTGGCTTCCTCCACCAGCAACTGCTCGATCACATCGGGGTCGGAGTCGTAGCTGACGCTCACCGGGATCGACAGCGACATCCGCGTCTCCGGCAAATGATAGTTCGTAAGGATAGCCCGCGCCAGGTGGGCGTTGGGCACCACGATGTAGTTGTTGGCCAGTGCCCGCAACGTCGTGCTCCGCCAATCCATATCGGCCACGTAGCCCTCCTCGCCCGAGCTGAGCTTGATGTAGTCGCCAGCGCGCACCTGCCCGGCGATGCTGAGGTAGAACCCCGCGAAGAGATTCGAGAGCGTATCCTGCAATGCCAGGGCAACCGCCAGGCCGCCGACACCCAGGGCCGTCAGGATCGGGGTAATGGAGATCCCCAGGGTATTCAGCAGGATCAATGCGCCGCAACTGATCACGAACAGGCGCGCCAGCGTCTGCGTCAGCGTAGTCACCGGCAGGGCGCCGTACAGCTTGCTGCCCTTGTGTTTGATCACCAGCACAACCAGCCGCGAGCACACGATGGTCAACGACAGGATCCATAGGATCAGGAAGATCTTCGCCAGCAGCGCGGAGGCTTTCGGCGGCACCTCAGCGGACTGTGTGGCCAGGTGCAATCCAAGAATCGCAATCCAGAAGAGGAATGGCCCGTGTAGCGACTGCAGGGTAGTGTCATCGAGATGGCTGTTCGTGCGTCCGGCCCAGGCATGCAACCGGTTGAAGATCAACCGCCGGACGAAGATGCCGGCCGCCATCACCACGCCAAAAACAGCGGTGGGCACCACCAGCAATTGCCAGTTCTCGATCAGGTAGCGGGTAATCTCCTTCATAGTCTCCTTTCTTCAGATCCGGCAGCCGCGACGACGTGGTGTTCGCCGGATCAGCTCCGTGAAAATACGGTGGAGCCATGAAACAGGGAAGGACTTGCGCCCCGCCCATGCAATATTCTGCGCCCGGCTCGTGTTGTGGGGGAATCCCTGGAACAGGTGACGGCGCTGCTGAAAAGTGATTACGGCAGCGAGGGCGATGCAATCCCAGGCCGGCGGGTGGCCAGAATCCGCTCGAAGCACCGGCACAGCAGGCAGGCCACAAACGCAACTCCGCAAGCAGGCAAAATCGACTGTTGCGGACAGAATTCATATCGGAAGCCCACAAACCAGTAGGGAAGATACCAGGGAGAAGCCAGTCCGGCGGCCACTGCCAGACAGCCAGCCCAGTCGAACCTGCACTCAGTCGCGTTCCTCCAGCGGCGCATTAGCAGGTCGGCGGTGAGAACGACAGCGGTCACCGCCAGGATGTGCGAAGGCGCCGTCCTGAGCCGGTCAACTTGATCGGTCCACACGTACAGGGTCAGCCCCGTGATCAGCAGCATGGAGCCCGCGGTCATCAGCCACTTCATACGCACGTTGCGGCTACCGATCGCCGTCATGTCCGCGAGCCCCCGGATGCAGAATCGCAGGGCGCCAAACACGGTCACGGACGCAATCAGGACGCGGACTGTCACACCGGACCGGGCGCTCTTCGCCCAGAGTGCCATCGCGACGTTCGGCTGCAGGCTGGGCTGGTAAAACTCGGAACTGCCAACCGCCACGTTGGTCAAACCAATCAGCAGCAGCGCGACGAACAGCGGCAACATCCAGCCCAAGGCGGCCGTATAGACAACCTGTTTGCGTCCTGCGCTTCGGCCGCCCCATGCGGCGGCAACCAGTGCGAGCGGAGCCAAATAGGCGACCAGCTGCGCGAAGCCGCGCCACAGCACGCTTCCGCCCCAGTACTCTCCCTGGTTGACAAACCCATGCTGAATCGCCGGCCACCCGTCGCGCACCCGAAACAGCGCGGCGAGCAGAATCGCCAGGCCCAATTTCGTAGACAGAAAGGCCATCCGACCGCTGATCAACGGACTCTGCCATGCAGTCAGGAAGAGAAAACCGAGCACACCCACTGCCAGACAACCGAGACCCCACTGCGAATCTATCAGCTCTCTTCCGTAGTTCACTAGGTAGAGCGCGAGGCCCAGAAGCTCCGCAATCCACAAGACCAGCATCCCGACGCAGCAGACACGTATCCCCATCGCAGGAACGGTTCCAACAGACAACGCCACCGCCTCAGTCAGGGACTTACCGCTAGCCTGAACCGCCAGCGCCGGCCCCAGGAAGAAGACCGCCGTCATCAGGGCAGTGCACAGCGCGAGAATCAGCGCATACTGCGGCAGCGGCCACATCATCCACAACTCGCCGCCCGGGAATTCCCAGAACGGCAGACAGAAGAAAAGCGTCGACAGCATCCACGCCTGCAGCTTCCAATTGAGCGGCAACCCAGGATCTTCCAACACCGGACTGGACACGCGAATCCTGATCACGCTGCATTCGACACCAGTCCCGCTCGCCGGGTTCCACCCTGCCCCTGCCCGACCCCGGTTTCGCGCGACAATCACCTCAGAGGGGCCCACTCATCGCATGCCGAAATCCGTTAAACCCATCGACTCGGAAGCCCACCTGCAGCGCGTCCGCCGCATCTGCCTGGGCCTGCCCGGCACCATGGAGAAGCTCTCTCACGGCGAACCCACCTTCTTCGTCAACAAGAAGGTCTTCACCATGTTCTCCAACAACCATCACAACGATGGCCACATCGCGGTCTGCATTCCGGTACCACCCGGCGCCCAGGCCACCATGCTCGCCACCTGGCCCGAGACCTTCTACTACCCGCCCTACGTCGGTGTCAGCGGCTGGGTCGGCGTGGAACTCGATCGCATCAGCGACGACGACCTCGCGCAGCACATACTCGAAGCATGGCGTCTCCGCGCACCGGCCAAGCTCCTCAAGTCGAAACTCTGATCGCCCCACTCTCCACCGCCCCCCAGCCGCCCGTTTGCTCCCCGCGTCATATTTAACATAAACTTCTCTTTTACTCCTCTTTGTGCGAGGCCAGCTCGTTTTGAACCATCCAACCGCACCATCCCGGCGCATCCTCAGCGGTGATGAAGCAGTGGCGCTTGCCGCCTTCCATGCGCAGCTCACCCTGGGCACCGGCTATCCCGGCACCCCGTCCACTGAAATCCTGGAATCCCTCCACACTCTCGGCGGACGCGCCCAGTGGTCGCCCAACGAGAAGGTCGCCCTCGAGGTCGGCATCGGTGTCGCCTTCGGGGGAGGACGCGCGCTCGTCACCATGAAGCACGTGGGCCTCAACGTGGCCGCCGACCCGCTCTTCACGGTGGCCTACACCGGAGTCCGCGGAGCCCTCGTCATCGTCTCCGCCGACGATCCCGGCATGGCCTCCAGCCAGAACGAGCAGGACAACCGCCGCTACGCCGTGGCCGCCGGACTCCCCATGCTCGAGCCCGCCGACTCGCAGGACGCCTACAACTTCACCCTCCTCGCCATCGAAATATCCGAGCGCTGGAGCATCCCCGTCCTGCTCCGCATGACCACCCGCGTCTGCCACTCGAAAACCATCGTCGAGACTCCGGGGCATGCCCTGCCGCCCGCCCCATCCGCCGGCTATGTGCGCGACGTCCCGGCACGCGTAATGATCCCGGCTTACGCCCGGCCCGCTCACCACAAACTACGCGCCAAGCTGGCGGAGATGGCCCAGTGGAACGAGAAGGAAGGCCCGCTGGCGATGGTTCCAGGCGACGAGGCCCTGGGCGTCATCACCTCCGGAGTCTCCTTCCAGTACGTCCGCGAAGCCCTGCCGCAGGCCAGTGTCCTCAAGCTCGGCATGACTTACCCGCTGCCTCTGGAATTGATGAGGACCTTTGCCGCCTCCCACACGCGCACTCTCGTCATTGAGGAAGGCGACCCCTATCTCGCCGACGCAGCCCGCGCCGCCGGCATCCGCGTCCAGACCAATGCGGAGGCCTTCCGCTTTGGAGAGTTGAACGTGGCGCGTGTCCGTCGTCTGGAAGCCGGCGATACCTCACCTGAACCGAAACCGGTGCCCGGCAAGCCCCCGGAACTGTGTCACGGTTGCCCGCACCGCACCGTCTTCACCGCGTTGAGGGACCTCGGCTGCATCGTCTCCGGCGATATCGGCTGCTACTCTCTCGGAGTCCTGCCACCCTTCCTCGCCATGGACACCCTGGTCTGCATGGGCGCGTCCATCGGCGTCGGACTCGGGCTTCGCCATACCCTGCCCGCTGAAGAAGCCCGCCGCGTCGTCAGCGTTATCGGCGATAGCACCTTCGTTCACAGCGGCATCACGGGCCTGGTCGAGATGGTGTACAACCCGCCGCCCACCGGCCACCTGCTGCTCATCCTCGACAACGGCACCACCGCCATGACCGGGCTGCAGGAGCACCCCGGCACCGGCCGCACGCTCGACCACGCCAGCACCGGCAAGTTCATCTTCGAAAATGTGATTCGCGCCATGGGTATCCCCGATGTACATGTGGTCGACCCCACCCGCGATCCCGCCGCCTTCACCGAACTTGTGAAGAGCAGCCTCGACTCCGGCCAGCTGTCCGTCATCATCGCGCGCCGCAACTGCCTGCTGGCCGCCGGAGCCATCAAACAGTACGAGAAGTGCCCGGAGGGCAGCACCCATGAGCAGTAACGTCAGGAATATCGTCATCGCCGGCCTGGGCGGACAAGGGGTCCTCAAAGCGTCTGACATAGTCGCCGACGTCGCGTTCGCCGCGGGCCTCGACGTCAAAAAGAGCGAGATCCACGGCATGAGCCAGCGCGGCGGCTCTGTCTCCAGTGATGTGCGCTTCGGCTCGCGTGTCTTCAGCCCCATGGTCCCGGACGGCGAGGCGGATTTCCTGGTCGTCCTCGATCCCACTCAAATCGAGGTCAACCGGGCTGTCCTGAAGCCGGCTGGCATCCTGATTGATCCTTCCCTCCTGGCCGGCCACAAGCTGAAAAGTGACAAGAGCATCAACGTCGCCCTGCTGGGCGTGCTCAGCCGCCACCTCGACTTTCCGGAATCCGCCTGGCTCACCGCCATCACCGGCCACCTCGCCCCCAAATTGCACTCAATGAACTTCGCTGCCTTCGAAACCGGGAGGAATGCATGATCGCTGTCAAAGAAGCCTGCGTGGCGTTCCATCCGGACAGCGCGCAGGATTACGTCCCCTCCGCCCTGCTGGCGGAACTGCAGTTCAGCCGCCTGAGGAACATCGTCACACGCGCCTTCGACCGCGTACCGCTGTTCCGCTCGCGCATGAATGACCGGGCGCTCACCCCTGAGTCCATTGCCTCGCTCTCCGACATCGCCCTGCTGCCTTTCACCACAAAGACCGACCTCCGCGACACCTACCCCTTCGGTTTGTTTGCCAGCCCGATGGAGGAGATTGTGCGCCTGCACGCCTCCAGCGGCACCACCGGCAAACCCATCGTCGTCGCCTACACCCAGCAGGATGTCGATGTCTGGACCTCCGTCATGATGCGCAGCTTTGCCGCCTGCGGCCTGCACCATGGAGACATCATCCAGAACGCCTACGGCTACGGGCTCTTCACGGGCGGCCTCGGAGCCCACTACGGAGCCGAAGGCCTGGGCGCCACCGTCATCCCCATCTCCGGCGGCAATACCGACCGGCAGATCATGGTCATGAAGGATTTCGGCGTCACCGCCATCTGCTGCACGCCCAGCTATTTCCTCCACATGATCGAGCGCGCCGCTGAGATGGACATCGACATCCGCGACCTCCCCCTCCGCGTGGGCGTCTTCGGAGCCGAGCCCTGGACCCCCTCCATGCGAAAACGCATCGAAACGCTCTCCGGCGTGCGCGCCATCGACATCTACGGCCTCTCCGAAATCATCGGGCCCGGCGTCGCCATCGAGTGCCCTGAGCAGAACGGCCTCCATATTTTTGAGGATCACTTCTACCCGGAGATCATCGACCCCGAAACCGGCGCCGTGCTGCCCGAAGGCGAGGAAGGCGAACTCGTCCTCACCACCCTCAGCAAACAGGCGATGCCGATGATCCGCTACCGCACCCGCGACATCACCGCCCTGCTGCCCGGCCCCTGCCCCTGTGGACGCTCTCTCCGCCGCATGCGCCGCATCGGCCGCCGCAGTGACGACATGCTGATCATCCGCGGCGTCAATGTATTTCCCTCCCAGGTGGAAGCGGCGCTGCTCGATGTCGAAGGCACGCTGCCGCACTACCAGATCGTCCTCACCCGCATGCATGGCCTCGATCAGATGGAAGTCCTGGTGGAAGTCACACCCGAGACCTTCAGCGACAGGATCGGCGCCCTCGAAGAACTCAGCACGAAGATCGCCGACGCGCTGGAACACGTGCTCGGCTTGCGCGTCCAGGTCCGCCTCGTCGAACCCCACACCATCCAGCGCAGTGAAGGAAAGGCCAAACGCGTCATTGATAGGCGGCTGCCGTCATGAAGATTCAACAGCTCTCCATCTTTTCGGAAAATAAACCAGGCCACCTCATCGCCCCGTGCCGCCTGCTGGCGCGCGAAGGCATCAACATGCAGGCCATGTCCCTGGCCGATTCGCAACGATTCGGCATCCTCCGCGTCGTCGTCTCCGACTGGCAGCGCGCCAAAAGCCTGCTGGAAGCGGAAGGCTTCGTCGTCCGCGTCACGGAAGTGGTCGCTGTCGAAGTGCCCGATCGCCCGGGCGGCCTGTCCTCCGTGCTGGACCTCTTTGAAGGCTCCACCATCAACATCGAGTACATGTACGCCTTCCCCTTCGTTCATGCAGGTAAGGCCGCGCTCATCTTCCGCTTCGACCACCCGGATGCCGCCATCGAGAAGCTCCGCGCCGGGGGCATGAATGTGCTCGACTCCGCTGCCCTCAATGACAGGTAACCGGCCCGCATGAACATCTCGCAAGCCATCACCACGCAACTGGCAAACTCCTCCTGGATCCGGCGCATGTTCGAGGAAGGCGCGCGCATGAAGCAGGAACGAGGCGCGGAAAACGTGTATGACTTTACCCTGGGCAATCCTGACGTCGAGCCGCCGGCCCAGGTCCTGCAGGCGCTCCAGCGCGTCGTGGCCGCCGGCCTCCCAAACGCCCATGGCTACATGCCGAATCCCGGCTTCCCGCTGGTCCGCCAGGCCGTGGCCCGGCAGTTGCGCCGCGAAACCGGCCTGCCCTTCGATGCCGAAGACATCTTCATGACCGTCGGCTCTGCCGGCGCCTGCAACGTCATCCTGAAGTCGATCCTCGATCCTGGTGACGAAGTCATCGTGCTGATGCCGTGCTTCTCGGAGTACCGCTTCTACATCAGCAATCATGCCGGCCGCATGGTGCCCGTCGAAACCGGCGCGGACTTCCTCCCCGACATCGACCGCATCGCCGCGGCCATTACTCCGCGCACCCGGGCCATCATCCTCAACACGCCCAACAACCCCACCGGCCGCGTCTACCCGGCCTCCGTCCTGCGCGATCTCAACTCGCTGCTGGCCGGTTGCGACCACGAGATCCTGGTCATCAGCGACGAGCCCTACAAGCACCTCGTCTTCGATGGCAAGTCACAGCCCGAAGTAGCGTCGCTCATCGCCAATACGGCCATCTGCAACTCGTGGTCGAAGTCGCAGGCCCTGCCCGGCGAACGCATCGGCTACCTGGCGCTCTCGCCCCTGGTCAGGGATCGCACCGCCCTGCGCGCCGCCTGCGCTTTCACCAACCGCATCCTCGGGTTCATCAATGCGCCCGCCCTCTGGCAACTGGTGGAACTCCAGGCCATGGAGAGCACCGTGGACGTCTCCGGCTACGAACGCAAACGCGACCTGCTCTGCGACTCGCTCACCGCAGCCGGCTATGACGTTCGCAAGCCGGAAGGTACGTTCTACGTCTTCATGAAGACGCCCATCGCGGACGACATCGCCTTCGTCCGGCTACTCGCGAAAGAGGGTGTGCTGGGCGTACCTGGCGCCGGCTTCGGCCGTGCGGGCTACCTCCGCCTCTCCCTCACCGTCCCGGAAGAGATGATCCGCAAGTCGATCCCGGGCTTCGCCGCCGCCCTCCAGGCAGTCGCCGCCGCATCCGTCTAGAACGGCACCTGGCCCGTAAACAGGTAAGACACTTCCATTCGGAAGAAGTAGCCCGGATCCTTGCCCGCATAGAAAGAGCCCGGCACATGGCCTTCATAGAGGACATGCCCGCGCCAGTTCTTGTTCACCGTCAGGTCCGCCCGCAACTGGTACTCCTCCCCTCGGCCCGTGCCGTTCGAGTACAGCGCCTTGCTGCCCGGATACGGATGGTAGGCCCGCATTTCGTAGAACGTTCCTCGCAGGCTCAACGGCTTCCAGGGGACGTAGACACCCTCGCCCTGCCACATCCCTGTATTCGTCCAATACGCCACGCCGTTCTCTTTGAATTGCGTGTAGATGTAGCCCTCACTCCACTTCGGCCAGCGGGAGAACAGCGGATCCCAGTTGCCAATCGTGCCGGGGTTCGCCGGATCGCTGCCCGACATGCCCCAATATCCAAAACTCGCTGAGTGGCGCTGCTTCGCGCCAAATGTCCGCTTCAGGTAGCCATATCCGCCCCAGGCGCGGATGTCCCTGTTCGGACGCTGATGCCCCCATTGCCACGCAAACTCGCCCGTCAGGCTGAAGGAATTCGGCAGCTTCCGAACCGTACGTCCGCCGGCCGTGTACACATACCGGTCGGCCTGAAACTGCAGGTTCGACGCCGGTCGCGGATCACCAAATTCCCGTTTATAGAAGTAGTACGCCTCCACCGAGGTCTTCTTCCAGCGCGTGTCCGTGTAGTACGCTCCCAGCGCCGATTCATTCCACTCCACCAACTGACGGGTCTTGTCGTTGAATCTGGGCAGGAACCTGTCCGTCCGTGGATCGAAGATCCCAATCAACTCGATCTTCGCCTTGCCGTGCTCGTAACCCAGCACAGCCGCATTGTGATAGATCGACCGCGACCCGTCCCACGGATTCCCTTCCAGAATCAGCAACCCCTCGCCCTTCATCAGATTCTGCCGGCCGAAGCGCAAGGTCAGCCCCTTGACGAAGAGCTTCTTCACGTCGACATAAGCAGTCTCGAAGATCCCTTCGTCCATGTGCGTCGCCGCGTGCAACTGGAAGATCTGGTTTGTCTCCTGCGCCAGCCCCAGGCTGATCTCGATATTCGACGTCACCGGAGCCTTCAACCACAGCCGCGTCCGGTAGCGCACCTGCCCCCGCTCATCATCGCTGGCGTCGTTGAAGTCGAAGATGTTGTTCCAGTTCTCGTTCCTGACCCGCTGTTCAAACCCATACTCGAGGTGCCGTTCGGACTTCTGCCCGGCCAGCGGCAAAACGGTGGCCAGCAAAGCCAGTGTTGTGGAGTATCGGCGCACAGGCGGCCCTCGCTTCCGTGTCGGAACTTCGACCGGGACGTCTTGGTCCAAACCAGCGCGCCACCCTTCGGCAGGCAGCAGGGGAGCGCCGGAACGATCCCCACAATTGTACTGGGGTTGTTTCGGATTTGTAAGACCTGAAACTCCGATTTGACGAAAGACAGGCCCCACCTGTCCGTTTCGAGCACACCCCGTTAGGCGGCGAACATTTCGCGGGCAAAGTCCTCAAAGGACCGCGGCGCCCGTCCCAGCAACCCGGCCAGCGTCGACACCTCCGCCTGCGTCGCGCGCAGCCCGTGCCGCAGGAAATGGTCGTACATCATCTTCAGGTCCAGCACCAGCCAGGGCGGCATCGTGCGTGCCGCGGCCGCTGCCCACGCCTCCAGGTCGCCGCCGGTATATTGAATAGGGCGTCCCAGCACTTCTGAATAGATCTCCGCTGTCCGTTCGCCCGTCATCGCATCAGCACCCACCAGTGCGTAGGTCTGCCCCGCATGACCAGGCGTCGTCAGGCTGAAGGCCACCGCCTCCGCGATATCCCGGACATCCACACGGCTCACACCCAGTTCACTCAAGGGCTGCGGATACACTCCGTATTGGGTGATCACATCCTTGAACCAGTAGTCGTTCTGAAAGAAGTTGTTGGGCCGGATCAGGGTCCATTCGATACCGGAATTCTTCACCGCATATTCGATGGGGAACTTGGTGGCGAAATGGGGAATATGGGCACCTGTCTCCAGTTTGTGGATGCTCAGGTACACGAGATACCGGATGCCGGCCAGCCTCGCGGCCTCGACTGCGGCCAACCCCTGGTTGATCTCATCTGGCGCCACGGGGGTCACCAGGAAAAGCGCTTCTGCGCCGGCCATTGCCGCGGGCAGTGTCTCCGGAGCGGCCATGTCGCCTACAACAACCTCCACACCCTCGGGCAGCGATGCGGCCTTCTCCGCTGAACGCGTCATCACCCGGACGCCGGCGCCGCGCTGCAACAACTCCTTTACCACCAGGCTGCCGACCGTCCCAGTACCGCCGATAATTAGTGTCTTCACACCGCCAGCATAGAGTTCATGCCGCTGCACCGCAACCCGCCGCCATCAACGGGTTTTCAGACCTGTATAGTAGAATCCGATGACCTCGCGTGAACGCGTCCTGACCGCCTTCCAGCACCGCCCGCCGGATCGCATCCCCGTCGACTTCTCCGGCCACCGTTCCTCCGGCGTTGCGGCCCGCGCCTATCCAGCCCTGCGTGCTGCTCTTGGACTGCCGCCCCGGCCCGCGTACGTGTATGACCCCATCCAGCAACTGGCCATCGTTCACGACGACGTGCTCGACCGTTTCCATGTCGACACCATCGAACTCGGGCGCGGCTTCTGCGAAGACGAGCGCTGGTGGGCCGACTGGACCCTGCCCGGCGGCGAGCCCTGCAAAATGCCGTCCTGGGCATTACCCGAACGTCATGGCGTTGAATGGGTGATCCGCGCCCCTTCCGGCCGGATCATCGCCCGCATGCCCGAAGGCTCAGAACACTTCGACCAGACCTGGTGGCCGTTCCTTGATGGCCCCGAAGACCTCAGCCGCATTGAGGAACTCTATGCCGAACACATGTGGACCGGCATCGCCTCACCGCCCGGCCCTTCCGTCCAGTCCCCCGCGGAACTGGCCGCCGGCGCCGCCCGTCTCCGCGCCTCCACCCCGCGCGCCATCATCGGCCTGTTCGGCGGCAACCTGCTGGAGATGGGCCAGTTCTACTACCGCATGGACCAGTTCCTCATGATGCTCGCCGAGGACCCGGCCCGCGTCCACCGCTTCCTTGACGCCCTAGTCGAAATCCACCTGCGGAACCTGGAGCGCTTCCTCGGCGCCGTCGGGCCCCACATCGACATCGTCAGCTTCGGCGACGACCTCGGCGCCCAGAACGGCCCGCAGATCTCGCCCCGCATGTACAAGGAGTTCTTCCAGCCCCGTCACCAGCTCATGTGGGCACGCGCCCGCCAACTCGCACCGGTGAAGGTGATGCTGCACTGCTGTGGTGGCGTGAAGCCTCTGCTACCCCTCCTCATCGAGGCCGGGCTCGACGCCATCAATCCCGTGCAGATCAGCGCCCGCGGCATGGAAGCCGAGTCGCTCAAACGCGAGTTCGGCCGCGACCTCGTCTTCTGGGGCGGAGGCTGCGATACTCAGCGCATGCTGCCGTTGGGGACGCCCGAGGAAATCCACGCCCATGTCCACCAGCAGTGCCAGGCGCTGGAGCCGGACGGCGGCTTCGTCTTCCAGCAGGTGCACAACATCCTGGGCAACGTGCCGCCGGCCAGTATCATCGCCATGTATGACGCCGTGGCGTCCTATTCGTAGATCTTGCCTTCAAAGCCGTCGATCGTGAAGTTCGGACCGCGCACGTAGTCCATGATCTTGCGTTCGCGATCGCGCACCGAATCCACGGCCGCCTTGATCCGCGCCGGATCCACAAACGGCACCGTGATCAGGCCGTTCTCATCGCCGTGCAGCAGTTCGCCTTGCGTCACCGGCATGCCGCAGACCGTCACCGGCATACCGCAGCGCACGATCCGGAAATTGGCATGCGACGCGCACACCCCTCGCGCGAAGTAGTGGAACCGCATGGCCCGCACTTCGGGAATGTCGCGCACCGCCGAGTCCGATACCAGCCCCACGGCCCCCAGCTTTGTGAAGAAGGTCGCCATCACCTCGCCGCAGTGCGCGGCATAGTCGGGGAACCCACCGATCTCCTGCAGCACGATCACTGCCGGTTTCGGCATCTGTTCCAGTTGGCGGTAGAGCTCGATGTGCCCCTCCGGTCCGCCCGGGCCGGTCTGCGTCACCGTCTCCACCTGCGCCGTCACGGCGTAGCCCACCATCCGGCCAAACTCCGGAAACAGGCAGCGCATCTGCAGCGGCGTGAATCCCTGCGCCCGCGGCCGTACGTCCAGAACCTCAATCGCATTCGAGAGCGTGGGCGTATCCACGGTCTTCAGATACTCAATCCAATCCTGCATGTGCCTCTTTCCTCTTATTCAGAATACCCGCGGATCGTCCAGTCGCCGGCGCTCAGCTCGATGCCCGCGATCATTTCGGAGCCCAGACGGACCAACTGCGCGCCGCCGCCCGCAGGAACCAGTGTATACAGCCGGTTCTCGTCCACTGTGAACCACTCCGGGAACTCGTTCAGCCGGACATAGTTCTTCTGGAAATTGAGGACTCGCCGGTGCCGCGCGAAGTCGAACTCCACCCGTGCCGGCTTGCTCAGGTACAGGCACAGGACCCCGTCGCTTTCCGCCGCGCCCACCAGCAGGCCCGCTGTCCACTGCGACGCCCGGACACCCTTCGACTTCATCAGCGCATGAAGCAGGGCCGTACGGTTGAAGTTCCCCTCCCCATACCAATCCTCCACATGCCCGTCCGGCCGCTGCATCGCCAGCATCACCTTGATCTCCGAATCGATCCACTCCAGCGCCGCCGGCACCGGCTCGCGATTCACCAGGTAGATGGCGCTTTCGATGCTGTCCGCATACCCGTCAAACGAGCCCAGCTTCGCGTCCTTCGCCACGCCCGACGGCTCCCAGCACCAGTTGCGGTACTTGCCCAGGTTCGACAGTACGCGCCGCACGGCCTCGCGGTACTTCACTTCACCGGTGATCTGGTAGTAGTCGTACACCGCGCCGTACACATAGCCCCAGTTGTCGCTCAGCTTGCGGTCAGTCGGCTCCAGCGTCTGCGTGTCGATGGCGTTGTACAGCAGGCCGTCTTCGTTCGCCGAAGCCAGCACGCGATCCAGCATCCGGGCCAGCACCGGCTGGTAGCGCCCAGCGCGGGGCGAGCCCAACTGCGTCTCCAGCGCGAACTGCAGCAGCAGGCCCACGATCATCTCGTTGCCGTGGTCCCGCAGCTTCAGCTTGCTGTCGCCGCTGTGCTTCTGGAAGTTCCAGTCCATGCTCGGCAAACCGTGGTTGCCTGGGAGCACCTCGTGGATATAGGCATCGGCGATGCGCCGCCCCCACTCCAGAAACCGGGCATCGCCGGTCATTAGATAGAGGCGCGGCATCACCTGCAGATAGTCGCCGTTCAGTTCACTGTCGGAGGCCGGCAGCAGCCCAAAATCCGAAGCCACGGCCGCCTGCGCCATCGCGTCGGCCACCAGGTCGATCATGCGGTCGGTCCAAGGCGTTCGCCCCAGATACTCCGTTACCGTGATCAGCCCGTCCTTCGCATACTCCCCGGCCCCGAACAGGCTGGGAGCGCCCAACTTCCCGGTATTCAGATCCAGGTTGCCTGGCACGCCCGCCCTGGCGTTCGTGAAGCGGACCTCATTGCGCAGCATCTCCATCATCCGGCCCTTGTAGAGGGCGGGATCGGTCAGCCGCGCAGTCAGGATGAGATAAGGATATAGATCGGCGCCCGAGTTGTGCGGAGTGTACACCCGCTCGGGCCGGTTGATGCGATCGGGCAGCAGCAGCGTCTTCGAGTCGGCGTTTTTGAGCCAGGCGTGCAGCAGGCGCTGGGCGGCGGCCAGGTCCGCGTCGTAGTGGACGGCGTTGCCGCGCGCCTGGCGCCTCAACTCAGACAGGTCTTTGCCCGCATCCTCACCAAATACCAAGCCCGGCAAAGCCAGCAACAGCAGACCACCCGCGTACCGCATAGCCTAAAGGCATATCACACTGGCGGAGCGGTCACACACCTAGGAAGCGGGCGCTTCGATGACGGACGCCGCGGCATGCAGCGTGGAGGCGATCCGCACGCTGGCCACGACAGCTTCGGCCGCAATGCCCTTTTCCCGGACCACTGCTTCGTGCGACCGTACACAGGCTTCGCAGCCGTTGATGGTCGACACGGCCAGGCAAGCGAGCTCAAAGTCCACCGGATCGCCGCCATGCGTCCGGATCGACTGCATCCGCAGCCGCGCCGGGATGTTGGCGTAATCGTCCTTGCCTACCATGTGGCGGAAGCGATAGAAGATGTTGTTCATCTGCATGATCGCGAAGGCCGCCTTGGCGGAGTTCAATTGGGCGGGCGAGAGCTTCGCCGCTGCTTCGGCCAGTATGGCCTTGCTCAGCGTCTCGTTGCGGCTGGCCAGCGCGCAAGCCACGGCGGTGGTCCAGGTCTGCTGTTCCGTCAGCTCCGACTGGGCCAGCACGCTCTGCACATTCAACTTGATATCCCGGGCATAATCCGGGAAGGCGTCGAGAATTTCGGTGATTGTCATAGGGGAGTTTTCAGCGGGCAGCCGCCAGCGATCAGCCCGGAGGCTGAAAGCTGGCAGCGGATAGCTTCTGCTTAGACGTGAATCGTTTCCTGGCCCTTGTTCCAGTTGCAGGGGCACAGCTCGTCGGTCTGCAGCGCATCCAGGACACGCAGGACTTCACTGCTGTTGCGGCCCACGGACAGGTCGGTCACCATCACGAAGCGGATCACGTTCTCCGGATCGACGATGTAAACCGCGCGCTGGCTGACACCGGCGCCGGGGTCGATGATGCCGAGCGCGGAGCTGAGTTCGCGCTTCACATCGGCCAGCATCGGGATGGGCAGATCCTTGAGATCAGCATGGTTCTGGCGCCAGGCCAGGTGCACGAACTCGCTGTCGATGCTCGCGCCCATCAGGACGGCGTCACGATCGGCGAAGTCCTTGTTCAGCTTGCCAAAGGCCACAATCTCCGTCGGGCAAACGAAGGTGAAATCCTTCGGCCAGAAGAAGAGGACCTTCCACTTGCCAGGATGAGAATCGCTGCCGATCTCCTGGAAGGCGGTCTTGATGTCGTTGCTGACCGTGGCGGTCACTTTATATTCGGGGAACTTCTGTCCAACTCCAAGCATGAGCTATGGTCTCCTTTTGAGATATTAAGGCGTTTTGATGTCGGAAACGCAATCGGGACACAACCCCTGGAACTCCACGCTGTAGCGCAGCACCCGGAAGCCCGACGGCAGTTCCCGTTTCAAATGCACCGGTTCGATGTCGGTCTCCGCCAGGTCCACGATTGCCTTGCAGCGCGTGCAGACCAAATGATGGTGATCGATGAGATTCGCTTCCAGCCGCAGCGACCCGTGATGCGGGCTTACCTCGCGCAGCAAGCCTGCTTCGAGGAAGGTGCGGATGTTCTTATAGACCGTCGCCAGCGAGATCGAAGGGATCTGCCGGCGCACCTCGTCGTAGATCGATTCCGGCGAAGGATGCCCCTTCGAGGCTGTCACCGCCAGGAAGATCACTTCCCTCTGGTGCGTCAACGACAGACCCGCGGCCCGGCATTGCTGCCGAAACTCGCTGAGTGTGTGTTCCTGACCGGACTGCATTTGATAATAACTATTAAACGAGAATCATTATCCAAATGTCAACCGTCTGAGTGGCATGGTCAGGAAGTTTCTCACCAGATCGGGTGATCTGCCGCCAGTGAGGGATTGGGGTAGCCCGCCGATGCCCTACCCGACCACAATTGCTGTGTACCAACCCCGCCACCTTGGCGGACTCGAAACCCATAGGAGCTGAATCCGTAATGCCAGGAACCAAGATGAAGCGCGCACTCGAACCAGGCACTCAGCAGTTTATCGACGCCGTTGCGGCCCAAGGCGGCCCGCCGCTGTATACCCTCACCAAGGAAGATGCTCGCCAGGTGTTGGAAGATGCGCAGGCCATTCCGGTTACCAAACTTGACGCGGACGTCGAAGACCTCATCCTGCCGACTGGCCCTTCCGGCCAGGTGGCGGTCCGCATCTACCGGCCGGTTGGCGCGAAGGGTCCGCTGCCGGTGGTGATGTACTTCCACGGCGGCGGCTGGGTTCTGGGCAGCAGGAACACGCATGACCGCCTGCTGCGGGACATGGTGAACCTGACTCCGGCGGCCTTCGTTTTCGTCAGCTACATGCCCTCGCCGGAGGCGCAGTATCCGGTGCCCGTCGAGGAGTGCTATGCGGCGGCCCGCTACATCGCCGAGCATGGGCCCGACTTCAACATCGACTCGACCCGTCTGGCGGTGATGGGCGACAGCGTCGGCGGCCAGCTCACCGCGGCCGTTACCCTGCTCGCGAAGGAGCGCGGCGCGCCCAGCATCACCCATCAGGTGCTGTGCTACCCCGTGACGGATTCCGACTTCTCGCGCGAGTCCTACCTGACCTTCGCCGAGGGACCGTGGCTGACACGGCCGGCCATGCAGTGGTTCTGGGACAACTTCGCCCCCAACCAACAGGACCGGAAGAAGATCACGGCTTCACCGGCCAAGGCGACGAAGGCGGAGTTGGCCGGCCTGCCCCCGGCTCTGGTGATCGTCGATGAGAACGACGTCCTGCGCGACGAAGGGGAGGAGTACGCCATGAAGCTCAGCGAAGCGGGCGTGGAGGTGGTCGCGGTCCGCTACCTGGCCACGGTGCACGACTTCATGATGCTGAACGGCCTGGCTACGACGCCCGCGACGCGCAGCGCCATCGAGCTTGCAGCGAGCACCCTCCGGAAAGCCCTCGGACTGTAAAGGACTAGACAACATGAACAAACTAAAAGGCAAAGTCGCGGTCGTCACCGGAGCCTCCAAAGGCATTGGAGCCTCCATCGCGGAACACCTGGCCGCGGAGGGCGCCTCGGTCGTCGTCAACTACTCCAGTAGTAAGACGGGCGCCGACGCCGTTGTGGAGCGCATCCAAAAGGCTGGCGGCACGGCGGTGGCCGTGCAAGCCAATGTCTCGAAAGAAGCCGGCGTCCAGCACCTGTTCGAGGAGACGAAAAAGGCATTCCAGAAACTTGACCTACTGGTCAATAATGCTGGCATTTACGAATTTGCCCCTTTGGACTCCATTACGCCTGAGCACTTCCACCAGCAGTTCGACTTGAACGTGCTGGGCCTGCTGCTGGCGACCAGGGAGGCGGTGAAACTGATGGGTCCGGAGGGCGGCTCCGTGATCAACATCAGTTCCATCGTTGCTCCGATGCCGGTGCCCACCGCGGCGGTTTACTCGGCCACGAAAGCGGCGGTGGACGCGATCACCGTGGCGCTCTCGCTGGAACTGGGTCCGCGCAAGATCCGGGTGAATTCGGTGAACCCGGGCATGGTGGAGACGGAAGGCCTGCACTCCACCGGCATTGCGGAGAGCGATTTCCGCAAGCAACTGGAGGCCTCGACGCCGCTGGGCCGAATCGCCCAACCGGACGATATCGCCAAGGTGGTGACCTTCTTTGCAACGGACGATGCGGGTTGGGTCACTGGCCAAACCCTGCTGGTGACCGGCGGCCAGCGTCAGTAGGTTTGGGGGGCTCGCGCCCCCCTTCGCTTTACTTCGGCAGGGCGAAGGCGACGTAGCTGCCCTGGATGGGTTTCTGCGTGCCCGGTGTGAGGCCTTCCTGGGCCGCGGCGCAGAAGACCACGTATTCGCGGCCTTCGGCTTCATAGACGGCGGCCATTCCCTCCAGCGCCGCTCCGACTTCCGCTTCCCAGAGAATCTTGCCGTTGTCCACGTCCAGGGCATGCACCTTTTTGTCCCGGGTACCGGCGAAGATGAGGCCCCCGGCGGTGACTACCGGGCCGACTTTGGGGTAGTGGGAGCCGGTGTCGTGGATGCCTTTGGCGGCGAGTTCGGGTACTTCGCCCAGTGGAATCTTCCACTTGATGGTCCCCTCGTTCAGGTCGTAGGCGGTGAGTGACGACCATGGCGGTTTGATGGGCGAGAGGCCCTGGCTGTCGAGCATGAAGCCAAAGCCGCTGTAGTAGCGGACCATCTCCGCCTCGGGATTGGGGGCTTTGCGGGGCTCGCCTTTGGGCTCGAGCTTGAGCATGGCGGGCAGGTCCTTGGAGACGACGTAGAGGAGGCCTTGCGAGGGGTTGACGGCGGCTCCGCTCCAGTTGGCTCCGCCGTTGTTGCCGGGCATCTGGACGGTATTGCGTTTGCCGGGCGGGGTGAACAGTCCTTCATTGCGGGCGCTGAGGATTTCGTCCTTGAACTTAGCGCGGTCTTCGGGGGTGAGGTAGGGGCTGAGGTCGTCGACGGTGAACTTCTGGCGGGAGAAGGGCGGCGGCTTGGTGGGGAACGGCTGGGTGGGCCAGGTGGTTTCGCCGTCCATATCGGTCTGGGGTACGGGGCGTTCCTCGATGGGCCAGATGGGTTCGCCGGTGACGCGATTGAAGACCCAGACGAAGCCCTGTTTGGTCACCTGAGCCACGATGTCGACGATTTTGCTGTTGTGGTGGATGGTGAGGAGCTTGGGGGCGGTGGCGTCGTCGTAATCCCAGATGTCGTGATGGACCATCTGGAAGTGCCAGAGGCGTTTGCCGGTGCGGGCGTCGAGGGCAAGCAAGGAGTCACTGAAGAGGTTGGCTCCGGCGCGGTCGGCTCCATAGAAATTGTATTTGGCACTGGCGGTGGGGGCGTAGAGGATGCCGCGTTTGACGTCGAGGGACATCTCGCCCCAGACATTGGCGCCGCCGACATTCTTCCAGGCCTCTTTGGGCCACGTTTCGTAACCGGCCTCACCGGGATGGGGGATGGTGTGGAAGGTCCAGACGAGCTTGCCGGAGCGGACATCGAAGGCGCGGATGTCTCCGGGGGCGGAGCCATAGCCCTGGTTGGTGGCGGAGCCGAGGATGAGGAGATCCTCGAAGACGCGGCCGGGGGTGGTGGACTGGACGAGGGAGAGGGTTTCCGGATCGCGGCCGAGTCCTTGTTTCAGGTCGACGCTGCCGTTTGTGCCGAAGGTGTCGATGGGCTGGCCGGTGCGGGCATCGATGGCGCGCAGGCGGTGATTGCTGGCGAAAAGGAGGCGGCGGTCGGAGCGGTCCTTACTCTCCCAGTAGTTGAGGCCGCGGTTGGTGATGATTTTAGTGTCGGGTTCGGGGGTGTAGGTCCAGAGTTCGGCGCCGTTGACGGGGTCGAGGGCGACGATGCAGTTCTTCCTGGCCATGACGTACATGCGGCCGTCGGCGATGAGGGGATTGAAGAAGTACTTGCTGCCGTCGCCCGTCTTATAAGTCCAGGCGGGCTTCAACCTGGCGACATTGGAACGGTCGATCTGCTTGAGATCGGAGTACTGCGCCGCGTCGGGGGCACCGCCGTAATCGCGCCAGGTGCCATGGGTTTGCGCGAGCAGGGGCAGCGACAGGAGCAGGACTCCGCGAAGGGAATTGGATAGCAACAGCAGGTCTCCAGTGTGGGATGGCCGGCAGGACCGGAGCCGCCGGGTGTATGGGGCTATCTTATCGTGGACGGGATGGGTGCCAGCTGGGTGTGGAGCGAATGGGTTTGATCGCTCAAATTTCTCGAATGGGCTGGATTTGGGACCGAGGCGGCAGGCCCCGGGTTGCGCCTGACGGCTGGCTGGAGTGGCGGGTTGTGGGGTGGCAGCAGGTTGCTCGAATGGGTTTGTTCCCTCAAATTGCTGGTATGGGTTGGCCTTGGGATAGCGGAGGCAGGTCGCGGGTTGCGCCTGAAGGCTGGCTGGAGCGGCTGGTTGCGGGGTGGCAGCGGGTTGCTTGAATGGGTTTGTTCCCTCAAATTTCTTGAATTGGTTAGTGGCGCCGCCTGGCCGCATTGGCCCTTGTGCCAAGCGCGCTAGCTGGTTCAGCGACCTTTCCACACTCTGCCATCGCATATTCGTGAAACTCCTTCGTGCCCAGGAGCGTGAGGGTTGACCGCAGGAACCGGCTCGACTTCAGGGGATAAGTTACTGAATTGATGGGAGAAGATATTTCCCGGCGAGGCGTGACCGGTTTGCGGCACTGCCCGGAAAGGGACCTGATCTTTCTGTGCGGATTGGCATAAGGACGAGTTTCGTTTCTCCTGATCCAAGCTAGCGTGATGGATGGCAGAGGGTTATGGGCGGTGATCGGCAAGCTGCGGGCGAGGCGCGGTGGATGGGCCTGGCGAATCGCCACGGTGGTGGACTGTCAGGGCGGCGAGTGCCTGGGCGACCTGATTGAGGCGGCGGACGGCTGTTCGACAGCCTGAGTGAAGATGTCTTCTATCTGGCGCCAGCGGTCGGCCGTCATGACTGAGTGTGGCGCGGAGTTGGTTCCCGCGCGTGGCTGCATCCCCTCGAGCGGCCGTCCTGAGGGACGGCTTAATGGAGGTATCGTAGCACGGGGATTTTGGGTTGGGGGTGAAGGGGGTGGGCGGACATGAGGGGGACGGGTAGCCCGTCATTGACGTTCCGGGACTGGTTCTGGGGGCGCTGGGCAGCGCGGATGGAGCGGCGGCAGGACCTTCTCGTGATGGGCGCGATGGGGCGCGGTTGCGAGGCTCCGTTTGACTTCGTTGGTAGTCCTGGGGCGAGTGAGGTTCGGCGTTGGGGAAGCTGGCCAGGGCGGACGGCTGTGCCGGAAAGACGGGGCTGCCTGCACGGGTGACCTCACCGCCTGACGAGTCCTCGCGGCTTTTCGATCAGCGCGCCGATGAGAACTGCCGCGTCCTCTCGGTCGAAACAAAAGGTGCGCGCAGAATGCGAGAGCATCTGAGCGAAGATTACGATGGCTGTATGTTGAGGATTGCCGCCGGGCTCTTTCTGATTAATATTTGCGTGCAGGCGCAAGGATATTCTGATCATCTGCTACCCCAAGCACGGCATATTGCCGCCAAGGTGCTGGATGATGACGGCAAACCGGTGGAAGCGGCGCGTGTCGATCATACGGATATTCCCGGCAAAGCGATCATGACGGATTCGGCTGGCCGGTTCGTGATTGATACCAGGGCGCCCTTGATCGTGATTCGCAAAGCAGGATTCCAGAGCGAGGCGGTGCACACGCAGGATGCCGGCGAACTGGCGATTACGCTGCACAAGCGTGGAGCGGACCGGTCCTTCCCCACCTGCCTGAAGGGCCAATCGTACGAGGGGATCGAAGGCTGGTCCGCGGCGTTTCAGTTTCCGAGAATATCCGGGGTGGTGGCACGCCTACAGGGCCAGGACGTTGACTATGGGGCGCGAAGCTACTACATCCAGACGAAAGCGGGGCGGAAGGGCATCCAGCACGGCAGCGGACCGATGTGGAGCGTAGGCTTGCCGTACTCGCCTTTGGTGTGGAGTTCCATTCAGTACGAGGAAAGGTCGTTCCTGCTCGGAAATTCTACGATCATCGATGCCAGAGGGCAGCTTTCGAACGGGCAGCGGTGGAGGTTTCTAGGCAAGTTTGGGGAATCGGCGTCGTACTCGGAGGTTGACGAGGCTGCAGCGAAGGAACTCGACAAGGTGCTGGATGGGGCTTGTGCGTACGCGCATGCGGCTCGCTGACGGCGAGCGGACGATCCGGGCGGTTTTTTGGATGTCGGCAAAGGTGTTTGCTGAACTGGCGGGTCCGCCAATATTGACGATTGCCTGTGCCTTGCCGTTCGCACTGGGGTGGATGAGAGTGGCTAGTGGAGGAGGTTGTAGCGGGCCAGGATGAAACCGTTGGGGTAGACCTTGTGCTCCAGAAGCAGAGTGGACAGGGCGGCGGGTAGTGTATCGAAAAGGGGGATGCCGGAGCCGAGGAGCACGGGGTTGATCTTCAGGATCAGCTCGTCGATTTCCGGAGCGAGGGCCGAGGCGAGTTTGCTGCCTCCACAGAGCCAGATGTCCTTGCCGTCTTCGGCCTTGAGGCGGCGGACGAGGGCTAACGGATCCTTCGGGTGAAGGTGGACGGCCGGATCCGGGCTGCTGGTCATTGAGCGGGAGAAGACGTATTGGCGGAGTGGCGCATAAGGGTTCGTGATGCCTTCGCGGAGCCCGACCTCGTACGTGTTGCGGCCCATCAATACGGTGTCGAAGCGGCGGGCCTGGTCTGAGATGCCCAGGGCCGGACGGATGTGCGCCGGGAATGTTTCCGGGTAGTCTTTGAAGAGATCCGGGCAGTGCTCACCTTGGAAGAGGAAGCAGTCGAAGGAGCCGTCGATGCTGGCGATGAAGCTGTCCAGCGTGCAGGCCACGTAGTAGACCAAGTGTCTCGGCATCCGTCCTCCTTGGGTCTATGTTACGCCTCGGCCTTGGGGGAGGCGGACGCGCGGGGGCCGTGGCCCGCTCCTTCCCAGTCGCGGTTCGCAACGCGGTGGGGACCACTTCCTTACGGTCGTGGTTCGTTGCGGGCGGGCCATGCGGGGGTCTCCTGAAGACGTGCGGGGGCCTTGGCCCGCTCCGTTCCAGTCGCGGTTCCGACGCGGTGGGGACCACTTCCTTACGGTCGTGGTTCGTTTCGGGCGGGCCATGCGGGGGTCCTCTGAAGGCGCGTGGCGGGCCGTGGCCCGCTCCTTGCCAGTCGCGGTTCGCGACGCGGTGGGGACCACTTCCTTACGGTCGTGGTTCGTTGCGCTGCGGGCCATGCCGGGGTCTTCTGAAGACGCGTGGCGGGCCGGCGCCCTGCCCTTGTTTCTTTGCAGTGAGCTGGCCGCGCTTGCTGCAGAGGTTGCGGGCTGGATTTGCGGCTTTGCGGTTTGGATGGTATCTTCGGGTCAAGGCGTACGAGGCGCCTCCTGTCCGCGGAAAGGACCGAGTCCACTCGTTGGCGTTCGAGACCGATACGAACATTCTTTCGGCCTGCACAAGCGGACATCAGGCATAGCGAAAGGACGTTCGTTTATGCAGAGACCTCTTCCGGCTCAACCGAGCCTAATTCAACTGAAGCATCAAGCCAAGGACCTGCTGAAGGAGTTTCGCGACAGCGAGGCTGCGGCTGTGACGCGGTTTCACGAGCTGCATCCCCAGGCCGGCGGACCGGAGGCGGCGACGCTGAGCGACGCGCAACTGGTGATCGCCCGGGAGTATGGGTTTTCGAGCTGGCCCAAGCTGAAGCAGCACGTGGAGCTGCAGACTGAGGTCGAGGCGCGGGTGTCGCGGCTGCAGGCCGAGTTCGCGGCTGGAGACCCGCAGACGAAGCAGCGGCTGCTGCAGCCGGCGCACGCCCGGGAACGCTTCGAGAACTATGATCCGCGGGCTGCCTCGCTCTCGCACCGGGACGCGCGGCTGCTGGTGGCGAATGCGGAGGGGTACGCATACTGGGAGAAGTACGACAGCTATCTGCATCTGGATCCGGGGGTGCGGGCGGCGATTGCCGCGGTTCGGAGTGGGGACCTGGCCGCGTTGCAGGAGATCTTGCGTTTGGATCCGGCGGCGGCGAGCCGGCAGTGGGTGGCGGGCTTCGCGGCTCCGCAGCCTCCTCCTAACGATTCGATTCCATTGTTCTGTGTTTCGGAGGCGGTGTTTCGTGGGACGAACCGGCAAGGGAACGAGTACGAGCTGACGCGAGCCTTGATTGCGGCCGGTGCGGAGGTCGAGGTGGATGGCGGGCAGCCGTTGACGTCGGCGGTGAGCTTCGGAGTGTTGCGCGTGGTGGAGGCGCTGCTGGATGGCGGCGCGCAGGTGGATGGCGTGGATAGGGATGGGCTGCCGATGGGGTACGCGATGCACTTTGCGTTCCAGGAAGTGGCCGAGTTGCTGGCTGCTAGAGGAGCTCGACTCGACCTGCGATTTGGGGCCGGGTTGGGGCGGATGGATGTCGTGCGCGGCTGGTTCGAGGCGGATGGCTCGTTGAAGCCAGGGGCGGGCGCGCTGGCCGATCCGTATGGGCTGGAGCGGAAGCTGAAAGGCTTGTCGCCGTTCCAGTGTGAGCGGACTCGGGCGAACGTGCTGAGCCAGGCGCTGTACTTTGCTTGTGTGAATAACCGGCTGGAGGCGGCTGAGTATTTGCTGGGGCAGGGTGCGGAGATCAATGCGATTGTGCCGGGGCTGGATTGCCGGGTGACGGTGCTGCACCGGATGGCGACGATGGAGCGGTATGGCGATGTCGTCGTGCGGTTCTTGCTGGAGCACGGTGCGGATGTTGGAGTGCGGGATCTGGATTACCGGGGGACGGCGGCGGATTGGGCCCGGCATCATGGGCGCGGGGAGATGGTGCGGTTGCTGGGGGAGGGGCGCCCATAGTGCCAAAGCCTGATCAGGAGTTTTTGACTGGCTTCGCTTCGCGTGGAGGTCGCCGAAATTTTGTGGGGTGAGACGTGTGATTTCGCAACTCTCACGCGCCCCACTTCGCAGGGATCCTGAATCGATCGGACGGACGTCCGCTTCTCCCTGGATGGGCGGAGCGAATGTAAGGCCTAGTGAAGAAGAGAAGAGCCGCCGCCCGGCGCTCACTCTAGGATTGTCACGCCATCGGGCATCTGTCCGCGTCTGAAGGCCTCCCGATGGGCGAGGTTGCCAAGGTCCAATTCAAAATGCCTCCATAGATCTCCGGTGAGTAGGCCGACATTCCACGTACCTTCGGCGGAATCGCTGAATTGCCACAGAATCGTGTATCCGTCTTCGTTGCTGAAGCCCTCGCCGTCAGCCTGAAGAATGCCTCCGGCAATAGTCCAAATCGCATTGTAGACGCGATGCAGTGGTGTCCAGCCGTCGTTGATGTCAGTTCCGCTGAGCAACTGGAAAGCGTAGATTACTTTTACCCGTGGAAGGTACTGCTGAAGCCACTCGACAGACGATTGAGGCTGATACAGCGGCAGTTCATCCAGGAATTCCTGCAACTCCTCAGCACCGAGTTCGCCTTCCACGACCGGGTTCCGTTCGATCACTGCGATCTCGATGCCATCGGGATGCTTGAGAACGGCTTGCTGCCATGGCGCTTCCTCGTCGCTGGATTCAATGAGAGCTGGAGCCGCGGTCGTTCGCAGGTCGGCCAATGGAACGTCATCCAACCTCGCGCCAAGGATTCGAATGTAGTACCCCATTTGTATTGGTCCTCCCAGTTTGTTCAATTCCGGCGGATTCAGGTCAATTGTAGCCAGATGTAATCTCTGTCCATCTGCTGTGCCGCGTTATGGTGATCGTCACGACACGGTGGGGGCGCACCTGCTACTGTCGTACCGGGAATGGAACTCTTCGGATTGGCCGCCGCCATCCCGGCGGCATTCTTGCTCAGTGCACTCTATCGGGCTGTCCTCCTGAGACTACTTGCACGATTCGAATGGTTGGCCCGCCTATTCAGGCCGGCGTCCGCCGTGGTCATGGGTCTATTCGTGGCCGAATTGATATTGTTGGCGAGCGTGGGCAGTATTCGCATCCAGGAACTGTCCGGGTCGATCTTCTATGTGGGACATTTGATCGTCTTCCTTCTTGGCACACCTGCTTTGGCGAATCTCATTCTGATTCGCGGCCGTGACAGGGGTGCCTGCACCTGGTACGTCGTCTCGCTTTCGTGTGCCGCGATGGCCTTTCTTCTGGTCCTGCTCCAGTACACAGTGAGTGAGGAGCTTTTCGGAATCGATGGGGACGGGGTCCCGTTCGGGTGACACGATGCAGCGACGATTCCATCGAAAGGACTTCTCGCCAAGTGCAAGTGCTATCCATTCGGGTCCGGGCATCTGCGTTACCCGATACTTGCTGACAGATGGCCGGAAACGCCGACATTGAGCAATGGCGCGGACTACTGCGGCGTCATGGGAAGGGATACTTCTTCACCAGCCACGCCGCTACTGTTTGGGGCCAGACCGCATTCGCCAGAAATCCAGATCCGGCGCCGCGAATTCGTCAGACACCCAACTCATGGCTGGCTCCACTCGCAGTAACCGCTGCTCGCGCACCAGGATCGTTTCCGACATCGTCTTAGAGGCCGTGCTGTCGTGTCCGCGTCCGCCTGCCTCGCGCCGCGAAATCCCTTCATCCAGCACGCGCAATGAAGTCATTGGCGCCAGCAGCAGATAAGTCCCCGATGGAGCCCCGGCGAGCACCTGATAGGCCATATCGGGCCGGTCCAGGTTCATCGTGTCGAACGCATTGCGCCGGTATCCGGCCACCGTCGCAAAGCCCCCTTCCATCCCCGGCCGCACGCGGTAAATGGTGACGTGCACGTAGCGCGCCCGCGCCAGCGCCTTCAGCGCCTGATCCGGCCGGTAACTGGCGTCCGGACGATAGATCGCCACCATGGCCTTGCTGGGCCCCAACACCTCGTCGGCGACAAACCCGTTGTCTCCGTTGCCCGCGCGCGGCCCGTCCACCGGATTCAGCCGCTTGTCCAACTCCTCAATGCTGGCAAAGGAGTCGTGCGCTTCCAGCGCCCAAGCCTCGGAGACGCCGGTCAGGGTCGTCAGTCCCCACACATTCAGCGGCGCCTGCAACTCTGCATAGGGCCGCATCGGCCGCGCATCGCCGCCCGCACGCCTCACCAGTTGGAGCAGCTGCGGAGGTTCCCCGCCACTCTGGGCGAACGAGCAGGTCAGGCAGACGCAGGCGAGTAGAGGCAGTCTCATGGCTAACTCCTATGACGCTCGATGCTGTCATTTCGTGGAGTCTTTCGCGCCTTTTTGGCGTTAACTTGCTCGGGCATTCGCACAAGCGCTTCCGGTTTACCTGTAACGAACGGGTGGATGCCGTCGCACTGCCCTGTCAGCCCGTGGCAATCGCACGCGCTCAGTGGAAGGAAGAGGGAGGGAGAGGAACCAGCGGGTCCGGGCAGCGCCGGATCTCAGCGGGAAGAGGTGGTGCAGGAGCCGAGTGATACCGCACAGGCGGAAGATCGGCGTCGATGGGCCAGCGGGGCGAATGGGGGGACAGAGTCCCCCCGCCGGCTAAGCCCGCCTGCGCCGGAACCAGACCAACCCGGCCAATCCCAACCCCAGCATCGAAACCGTACCTGGCTCGGGAATCGCTGCCACGCCCAGCGAGTAGTTCACATTGCCAGCCAACGTCCGCGGCGTGAATGAATTGCCACTGAACGCGACATCGTCGGTTCTCGCTGTGTCACTAAACAGGCTCAAATCTGCATTGCTCCAGGTCGTCGTCGGCGGTGCCACGAAATTCCCGTTGTAGTAGATCCCGTGTTGAAAGCTGGTCGAGTGCAAATACACCGCCAGCGTTTGTCCCGCCCCGATCGTAATCCCGCTTGTCAGCGTCAGGGGAGCCAAAGTCGTCGTGCCCGCCGTGTTGGCGACCACCGTCTGTGTCAGGGTCCAGCCTGCGTTGCTATTGTCAAACCCAACATAGGTACCGGGTCGTGTGTAAACCTCCACCGTAGCGGTGGCCGGAGCTCCATCAAAGAACAGATCGAAGCTCGTCACTGTGATCGCGGAACCTGCGGCAGTCATGTCCATGAAAATGCCGCCAGCCCCGTTATTAGCCACAGACGCGGCGTTCAGAGTTGCTCCATAGCTCAAGCCAGGGGCAATCAGCGCCGCCAAGAGAAATATAGTCTTCAAAACTGGATCTCCTCCTCTTTTCCTTCCCAGGGGTCAATCGAGTATACACGGAACACTCGCTGCAACCTTCTGCTTGCAACAGTTTTTTTATGGCGCAACGGCCCAACTGGGGTGAGGATCGGTCCGGGCAGCGCCGGTCCGCAGCGGAATGGGGGCCGCAAGCGCCGACTCGTCCCGCCCGATCCGAAAGATCGGCGTCGACGGGCCTACGGCGCGAATCAGGAGGGGGCAGAGTCCTTGTGCTGTGGAACGGAGAGGGATGGAGTGGACCAAGCCAGTCCGGGCCGCTGTTTCCGGTCTTGCCGTGATTGCCTCGCTTTGCGCTTTCCAACGGCCGTTTCGTGAATTTCCCGGCGTTGAGTACAGTCCTGGGGAGATTCCGCTGCCCGCGGACCACCAGGAGAAGACAGAGTTTGCGTTTGCCCGGCTGATGTTTCCCGGCGGCGGGGTGGATGACGGCTACTACCCGCGCTACCAGGGCGACTACCGGTTGGGGCTGTCCCTGTGGACGCAGGACTACCCTCGGGCGGACCGGCATTTCTCGCTCGCTGTGCGGCGGTTGACGCGGATTCATACACGGTCCGTGGAGCAGGTGGTGGATCTCGACTCGAACGAGGTTTACAACTGGCCGTGGATTTATGCCGTGCAGGTGGGGGAGTGGGGGTTGACGGAGAAGGAAGCGCTCGCGCTGCGGGAATACCTGCTACGCGGGGGGTTCTTCATGGCCGACGACCTGCATGGGCAGTATGAATGGGACCTCTTTGCACGGACCATGAAGATGGCTTTTCCCGACCGGCCGATTGTGGATATCGAGGATGCGGACGCGGCGTTCCACACGGTGTATGACCTGGACGAACGGTATCAGTTGCCGGGCTGGGCGCACTTGGGGCAGGGGTATAAGCGGCCGATTCATGCGATCGGGCCGGAGGATGGGAAGGGCGCGCACTGGCGGGGGATCTACGACGACCAGGGGCGGTTGATGGTGGCGATCTCGTACAACTCGGATGTCGGGGATGCCTGGGAGTGGGCGGATGAGCCGCAGTATCCGGAGAAGTGCGCGGATCTGGCGATCCGGTTGGGGATTAATTATATTGCTTATGCGATGACGCACTGAGGGGGGCTCTAGTTGCTCTAGTTGCGGAACGTAGACGCTAGGCCCAAGAGGCCATCCTAGTGATGGGAGACGGGCGTTCCCCGCTAGCGGCGTTCCCTCCGGGAGGCACAGTTCGTTTACGCCGTATCTCACGACGAATCCCGCTCGGCGGTCGATCAACAGTTGAGCATTTGTTGTGGCCCTTGCAGCATCGACACAAAGTTCACCTCAACGATTCGAGGACGGGCGGCCCGAATTGAGAGCCACCGCCAGGGCCGGCAGGTCGGTCCGGCACCTTCAGGAGCGTCAATCGAGTGCAATTTCCATCAGAGACCAGGGCATACAACGGCGCTCCGTCCTGTGCGCGGAGGCCT
This sequence comes from Paludibaculum fermentans, assembly GCF_051172195.1. Lineage (GTDB taxonomy): Bacteria > Acidobacteriota > Terriglobia > Bryobacterales > Bryobacteraceae > Paludibaculum > Paludibaculum fermentans_A. Next base: position 625,229 of record NZ_JBPJAQ010000003.1, on the reverse strand, counting down.
GAGACGACGGACAGGACACACCCCTCCGGCTTCCCACGGTCGGTGCGAACAGCAATTCGTGCGCATCCGGTTGCTCGCTCCGCTTGAGTGCGGCCAAATCCAGGCATGCACGCGCGGCGAAGGAGCACGGCGATTGACAAATCCGGTGCACCCGGTTCCGATGTGGGCAACCTCAATGGAACAGAGGCAGTCCTTACGAAGCACGCAGAGTCGTCTCGGAGGATTGGAAGAACTGTGGGTGGCCTAGGCTGGAGCGTGGTGAGGTCCCGGGAGAGGGCGGCTTCGCCCGTAACGCTCAGAGAGTCAGATCCATCCATGAGGAGACAGTCGTACTTCTGAGGGGGCTTCGCATCGCGCACCGCCTGACAATCCAGACTCAGTTCGGTCGACGCTTAGGCGAACCGGCTGAGCTGGATGCCCTGTGCTTGGGGAATGAACAGGGCCTCCCGCGAGCCGCCTGGGACGTTGCTCCCGACTCGCTAGTTTCCATCCAGGTCCCTTCTGACCAATTCCGTGGCCCTAGGATTGGCGAAGCTGAACAAGAGCTTTTCGAAGAGGAATCTGCCAAATAGGGCGGAGCGTGCTCTCCGTCGGTTGGATTCCGGAGATCGCATTGGGCTCGATTGGTTGGGCCGACGGGTCGGCCAGGCAGAGCGGAAGCAGTGTCAGCGCGACTGAGATCGCCACGCAGGTTTCAAAGAAGGCCGGCAGGAAACGGCTGCCAGAGCTGGTTCAATTCTCCCGTGAAACTAGATCTGGAGGCGGGCAAGGTCGATTCACCCGTTCAATATTTAACTATTCGATACTGAACCTTATTCCCAGTTCGATTGTGAACACGCCCTTTTCATCGACATTGCACAGTCGCTTCGTCACGTGAACGCATTGCGGAGCACGAGAATCAGTGGAAGAATTGGGGTGATCACCTGTGTACTCGGCAAATCAACCACAAGAACTCGCAGTTACATGACAGAAACAGATCCCCTTCGTCCACTTCACCTTCACACGATCGATAGTCTCTGCGCAGACTTAATCAGCGGTCGGGCTATTGGAGTAGGGAAGCAGAACCTTGCGCATTCGCTCAATTCAGCTGCTTCGAGGTCGATCCTGAATTGGTATCGCCAGAATCGCTCGAAGTGGGAGAGCAACGTGATGGAGCGCGATGTTGAATTAGTAGCCGAGGCGGCCGCAGGTACCCCTCCAACCCTGGCCGCACTAGGTGGCCCCGTCCAGGCCAAGGCCCACAGACTTCGACTCACTAGGATTGAGGCTCACCAGTTTGGCGGACTGCATGCTTGCTCATCCAAGTCGGAAATCCCGGCAAACTTCCTCTTTGAGCCGAGCAAGCCAATCACCCTCTTTGAGGGATGGAATGGCTCGGGCAAAACTTCGCTCTTGAACGCAATAATCTGGTGCTTGACCGGACAACTCCTCAGAGCGCAGCGCAAGCCGGAGCAAGGAAACCTGGAGTTTGAGTGCCGCATTGAACGCGGATCTCCAGAGAAACCCGAAGAATCAACCCAACACAAGCTCACGCCTGTCAGCCCTCTGCCCAACTCCACTCGGTTTGTGCCAGATTTGGCGCAAAGCAAGCTGCCCATAGATACGTGGGTCGAACTCACATTCGAGAAGGAAGACGGCCAATCCATCGAACCCATCCGGCGGACACAAAGCCGTAATTCGCGCGGTTCTGTGATTGAAGTTGAGCCCAAGCTGGCCGCATTGGGAGTCGATCCCATCGCAGTTCTGATGGGAACGACCATGCCCGGACTGATTCCGTTTGTTCAAGTCGGGTCGGTGTCGGAACTGGGCCAGGCTGTTGCTCAACTCACGGGCTTGGCGGGACTGGTTGACCTTGCACGACATGCTACCAGGGTCCAACAACGGCTCACTGGAGACCTTACGAAATCTCGCTCGTCGGAGATCGAACGACAAGACAAATCGTACAAAGCGATTTCTGAAGAACTTCACACACTACTTACCGAAAACCCATCTATTCATCCAGCAGTCCCGCTCCCTTCGCCTTCGGCGGATAGATCTGTGGAGGCGGTTCTCGGCGTGCTCGAGGAGCACTTTGTGGGGTGCAAGAGTAAGACTCTAGAAGAGGCGCGGGGGGTCCTTGGGCCTTCTTTTGACCCGTCCAACCCTAAGGCGCGAAATGATCTTGAAGCGAACATCAGGCCGGCCCTGGCTCAGCTTGATCAAATCCGCCAACTCGAAAGTGCGGCGCGGCTGTCGAGGCTTGGCAAGCTCGGAGAGGAGCAGTTAGTTGCAGCCGAAGCCATAGTATCAGAGGTGCACGAGGAGGCATCAGTACTGGCAGAGTTGGCCACGACTCCGGTTATTGCGCGTCGCAAACAACTCTACGCTCGCGTAGCGTCATGGATGAAGGAACAGGAACTCGAGGAGGTCACAGATTGTGTCGTATGCGGGGGAAGCCTTGACGGAGCGATCGACAAGGCATCAGGCAATCCGGTCCGTGACCACCTACGGGAAATGCTGGAGGGCAACGCGGATCTGCTGGGGCAAACGATCCGAAACTGGTGCGCAACATGGGTACGCAAACTGCCGCACGCTTTACCAGAACAACTACGTCCGGAGCTTTACACGGATTTGCCCGCCACGCCCGCGGAACTGATCAGGAAGGCCCTCAGCGCAGAACTCTTTGAGACTCTGCCCTTTCAGGGCACTTTGTCATCCCTGAGTGCAAGCACGAAGTCCAAGTGCGAGGAGGTGATCCAATCACTTCCGCTCTTCGACGAACCCCGCCCCACGGAATTCCCACCTCTCGTCGCAGAATCGGCGAAGGAATTGCGGGCGCTACTCTGCCGTCTTGGTCGCGTTATCAGTTTCTCCCGATGGAGATATATTCACCGTGAACCGGTCAAAGAGGCATTCATATCGATCATCGGAGACAGGGTCGCTCATGGCGAACCGGTCGGCCCAACTTCCCCGCTGCGTTCGAAGCTTTTGGCCCTGCATGAAGCCGTGGAGAACGCTCAGCCAATTACCAGAGCCGTATCGCTATGCGGTCGAATGTCAGGGGAATTAAAGGTTCGTCGTGAAAAGGAAGCCTGCATCGAGGCATACCGCCAAGCCGCGGAAGCGATAACCGAGGTGATCCATCTTGGCCAATTTGCCCAAAGACAAGTAGAGGATCTTCGCAGCATTCTCGAGGAACGGGCCATCCATTGGCGAAGCCGCTTCTATCAGAATGCGTACGCTTTTTCAGGCCATTCGCTCCTTGGCACGGAGATGGACTCGAAGGGCACGGTGAACATCTTGGTGGGCTCCTCTGGGACTCTGGCCCCTGCGCAGCATATTTCGAACTCGTCAGCACTCAGGGCGAGCCTCATGGGTTTCTTCCTAGCGTTCTGGGAGTACGTACTCAGAGAACGCGGCGGTTTACAGATTCTTCTGTTGGACGACCCTCAGGAACTGCTAGACGACCACAATTTAGATCGCCTGGCACGTTCGCTCCCGGAACTCGTCGAAGTTGGCGCGCAGATTTTTGTTACCACTCACGACCAACGGTTCGCGAGAATGGCGGTCGCTGAGGCACGCAGGCATAGTAAGATCGAGCATCGCAGCGTTCACCCCGTTAATAGCGGAAGGTCCACGATTGCAACTTCCCCTACCGTCGAAGCTCTAGATGAGAAAAGGACCGAGTTCGAGAACAATCCAGATGTCACGGCCATCGCACAAGATTACGTGTCCGAAGCTCGGGTGTTCATTGAGGCTAGACTCGCCGACCTATTTGACGATCCCACCTACCCAGCATATTCGGCTCCGACGAAGGCCCCGACCTTAGCCGACCATCTCGCGCGGTTGCGCCGCCTTGTCAACTCTCCACCGAACGATTTGTTTCGAATCCCGCTCATTGTAGATTTCTGCCGCGATCAGGCACTAGCCCAGGATGCCGCGTGCCTCTTACTGCTGAACAAAGCGCACCACAACAAGGCCAACATCACCCCGAACGAGGTGTTTCTCGTGCAGGAAGATCTGAAGCGGCTTCGGAGGACTACCGAAGCGCTTCATGAGGAATTCCGGCGTTGGCGGTGGCGAGAACCTGGACCAGAAGCAGTTGCCAAGGTAATTACGCTCCCGGAGAGTATATATCCCACATTCAGTGTGAAAGTTTATCCCGACCTAGCCGCTTTTTCGGGCCGATGCCCCGGAGGGGAGGCGCAAGACTGCGAAGATGCGGACTTCCAGAGCACCTGGTTCGAAGACAAGACGTTCTTCTACCTTAAGTGCGAGCATCTGGGCTTCGCGGCGCCACGCGGCTCACTGGTTGTAGTTGAGCGTGACGCAAAGCCGGGCAACGATCGCAACCTCGTCATTGCCCTGATCGACAAAAAGATCTACGCGCGGCGGCTGCTGCGATCCGCAAATGGAGGGACCGTGTCGCTTGCCGCTGAGAACCCAAACCCACGGAAGAACCCACCGACCCTCGTCGTGGACTCTTTCGCCGTACGGATTCACCGCATTGTCGGGGTCTTGTTTGAAGATATGTATCCGCCACAAGAGAAGCAGGATGCGGTGCAGCTAGATCAGGCTAGCATCCTTGCACAGGTTTCCATTGCATACCGCGTACGCGACGATAGTGCGCTGCCCCTCGCACTTCCGCGTCAGTTGGTGCTTGGAGGTCCCCGCATCATGCCCGCTGAACTAGATGGGTATGAGGGGAAACTCGTGGCACTAACCCTCGATGATGGCAGTGGCATATTCAAGCGCGTGGGACCGCAGTTGCCTAAATCCATGGCTCCCTTGCGAATGTTCGAATCTATTGGCGGGCTTGGGGCCTCGGAGATTGTCGCAACCGAAGACCACGGTGGGCGGTTCTCAGGTGTGCCAGTGATGGCATACGCGCGCCAAGTCATTGGTGTAGTCTACGAGGAAGCTGGCGCGACGCCACGACAGACTGGCGGATTGGGAGATACTACCAAGAGTAAGAGAGCCGATGGTTGATTCGTCTTCATCGTCTTCATCCCGCCGTTCAATTCTCCGGCGGCTGCGACTACTCGGCCCTGAGCGCTACGGTGGGTTCCACCGACATGGCGCGAAGCGCGGGGAAAATGCCCGCCAGGGCTCCGGCGGCGAAGAGGACGGTGACGGCACAGGCCAGGGTGAGGGGATCTGAAGGGGCCAGGCCGAAGAGAAGGCTGCGGAGCAGGCGAGCGGCGGCCAGCGCGGAGGGGACTCCTATCGCGGCTCCGGCGGCCAGCAGGAATAGCGTCTCCTTCATGATCAGCCAGAGGACGTCCGATCTTTGTGCCCCCAACGCCAGACGGACTCCGATTTCCGCCGACTGGCGCGCGACGCGGTAGGCCAGCACGCCGTAGATGCCGATGGCGCTCAAGGCCAGCGCCAGCAGGGCGAAGAAGCCGGCCAGGGCGGCGATCATGCGGTCCTGGCGCAGTTGGGCCCGGACCACTCCGGGCAGGTTTCGGATTTCGCCGAGGAGCGCCTCGCCGTCGATCGCTTGGACTTCGCGGCGCAGGGCCGGGATCAGGGCGGCCGGGTCTGTCCTGGTGCGGACGTGCACTTCGAGAGAGGCCCGGGGCGGCGATTGCCACAGAGGGTAGAAGACCATGGGCCGGAGTTTCTCGCGGATGCTGCCGTACTTGGCGTCGCCAACGATTCCGACGATCTCGTAACGGCCGGTGGAAGAGGGGCCCAGGTCACCGAAGTGCTGCCCGATGGGGTTGCGCGTGCCGAAGAATCTCCGGGCGAAGGTCTGGTTGACCAGGGCCGTGCGCGGGGCCGTTTCGTGGTCCCCTTCACCGAACTCACGTCCGGCCAGGAGGGGGATGCCGGTTGTCGCAAAGAAGCCAGGACCGGTGAGGTTCATGGATACCTTTGCGTCCTTCGCGGGTGGCGACTGGCTCTCGATCCAGACGGTCTGGTTCCAACCGCCATTGCCGAAGACGGCGTCTCCGGCCAACGCCACGCTCTGGACGCCCGCCAACGCGGAGACACGCCGGATCAACTCCTGGTAGAACTGCCGGCGGGCTTCGGACTCCGCCGCGGCCGGTTGGACGCTGAGGAGCAGGAGATTGTCGCGCCGGAGGCCGAGGTCGGCGGAACCGAGGTTTCTTAAGCTGCGCGCGAAGAGGCCCGCGCCCACGAGAAGAATCATCGAGAGTCCGATCTGCACGGCCAGGAGGATGCGAGCCCAGGGGCGGTGCGCCGGGCTGCCCGGGCGGCCGGCATGGCGGATGGAGCCGGAGATGCCGGCTCGCGTGGCCCGGAGCGATGGTAGCAGGCCGAACAGGAGTCCGGTGGCTACGGAGAGCGCAACGCCAAAGGCCAGCAGCCGGTAGTCGAGGCGGAAGTCGAGGGCGACGCGCAGCGGGTCCCGCGTGAGGAAACCGACCATCAGGGGATGCGCCCAGCCGGCTACGAGCAAGCCCAGCGCGCCGCCGAACAGGGCGAGGAGCAGGTTCTCCGTCATCAACTGGCGGACCAGCCGCCAGCGGCCCGCTCCCAGGGCGAGGCGGATGCCGAGTTCGCGGGAACGGGCGGCGGAACGGGCGATGAGCAGGTTCGCGAGGTTGGCGCAGGCGATGAGGAGGACCAGGCCGGTGAGGCCGAGCAGGATTTTCAGCGTGGCGGAGTAGTCCCAGTAAGTCCAGCGGACAGTGGAGGTCCCGGCGGCGGCGGGATTGACGAGGAGCCGTTGGGCGAGGAAGGCGTCGCGATCGTGTTGCGAGGCGTGTTGGAAGCCGGCGGACTGGGACTGCAGGGCCTGGCGGAAGAGCGGGTCGAGGCGCGCCTGGGCGGAGGCGGCGGAGAGGCCGGGCCGCAGGCGGCCGAGGATCCAGACCTCGCCGGGATCGGGGTTGACGGAGAGGGGGACCCAGAGGTCGGGGACGGCGGCGCGATCGACACCGAAGAACTCGGGCGGCATGATGCCGATGATGGTGTAGCGTTCTCCGGAGAGGCGGACGGCGGCGCCGAGGGCGGAGGGATCCTGGCCGAATTGCACGCTCCAGAAAGCGTGGCTGAGGACGGCGACGCGATTGGCGGCGGCGGTGCGGTCATCGTCCGGACTGATGGTGCGTCCGAGGAGAGGCCGGACGCCCAGGGCCGGGAAGTAGGATCCGGAGACCTCGTGAGCGCGGGTGAGCCGGGGCGGGCCGCTCGTCTGGAAGGCGGGGTTGGCCGAGCGGATGGCGAAGAGGTCCGACAGAGCGTCGTGGTCGCGGCCCAGGAATTCAAAGACCTGGTACGGGAGATTCGTCATGGTGGCGTCGGCGCCGGCCCGGGCGAACTCCACGAGCTGCTGGGGGTTTTCGACGGGCAGGGTGCGGAGCAGCATGACGTCCATCAGGCTGAAGAGGGCGATGTTGGCTCCGATGCCGAGCGCGAGGGAGAGGACCGCCACGAGGGTGAAGGTCGGAGTGTTGGCGAGCGTGCGGACGGCGTAGCGGAGGTCCTGCCATAGGCCCTCACCGGTAGGGAAAGTCCAGAGGTCGCGGCAGGTTTCACGGATGCGGGTGGCATTGCCGAACTGGCGGCGGGCGGCGGCCCGGGCTGCGGGGTCCTCGCCACACTGTTCGGCGCGCATGGCGTGGTGGAAGGCGAGTTCCTCGTCGAGGTCGCGTTCAAGGCGGCGGCGGTGGAGGAGGGCCCTGCATCGAAGACGGAAGGCGGTCAGGCGTTCGAGGAGCATGTGGGGCTTCCGGGCCGGGTGGAGTGATTGGCTCCTTTTCCCATAAGTTCTTTATGGGAAGCCTAACACCGGAGAATTCTCGAGGCAAGAAGATTTTCGGACCTGTAACGCTAATTTGAAGAAAAGATTGAGGATTAATTACATTGCTTATGCTATGACGCACTGAGGGGGCTGGAGGGTTGCCTCTCTACTCGGTGGTCATCCTGGTCTTTTTTGCCTCCATAGCAGACAGACATGCACCAGTAGCAGTACAACGCCAAGACCTCCCAGGAGTTGGCCGACGGGCAGCAACCAGGGGCGGCTGGATTTGTCGCTGGCTAACATGCAGATCAAGCCCACCATTGTGGAACCGCGACCAATTGCTATCAGGGTTTTGCTCACTTGGCCAGTATGAGGCCGGCGTCAAGAGCGGGCTGGCTGGCCACGGAATGGCTCGGGGTTCGGCGCGGCAATTTCCTCCGGTTGGGTGGGGTTTGACGGCTGGTTCCCACGCCGGTTAGGACGCGGTGGTGGCCCGTCGCTTGCGCTCCGGGACTGGGTGCGCGTAGCCCGTCACTTACGTTCCGGGACTGGGTGCAGGGGCCCGTCGCTCACGCGGCCCAGTGGGCCAGGTTGACGACATGGAAGACGGGCGTTGGTTCGTGGCCCGCTCTTTTCCAGTCGCGGTTCGCTGCTCGGTGGGGACCACTCCCTGACGGTCGTGGTTCGTTGCGCGGGGACTGGGACGGGGCGGCGGCGGTTGCGTTGAGGACGGGCTTGCGATTGAGCGCCCGAGAAGATGGCCGGCTCGAGAGCCGGCCCGCAAGCCTGGTGGCTCGCCCCACATCTCGAGTGCGTTTTGTCCTCGTTGGGGGGACGGGCGGGTTGTGGTTGACGCCTTTGAGGACGCGCGTAGGGCCGTGGCCCGCTCCTTTCCAGTCGCGGTTCGCAGCGCGGCGGGGACCACTCCCTGACGGTCGTGGTTCGTTGCGCTGGGACTGGGACGGGGCGGCGGCGGTTGCGTTGGGGACGGGCTTGCGATTGAGCCCCCAAAAGGATGGCCGGCACGAGAGCCGGCCCGCAAGCCTGGTGGCTCGCCCCACGTTTCGAGTGCCGCGTTGTCCTCGTTGGCGGACGGGCGGGCCATGGTTGACGCTGCTAAGGAAGCGCGCGGGTCCGTGGCCCGCTCCTTTCCAGTCGCGGTTCGTAGCGCGGTGGGGACCACTCCCTGACGGTCGTGGTTCGTTGCGCGGGGACTGGGACGGGGCGGTGGCGGTGGCGGTGAGGACGTTCGGGTAGTTGAGCGTCCGAGAAAGATGGCCGGCTCGAGAGCCGGCCCGCAAGCCTGGTGGCTCGCCCCACGTCTCGAGTGCGTTTTGTCCTCGTTGGCGGACGGGTGGGCAACGTGCGTCGCGGGCTACGCCAGGAGTTCCTGGGCGCGGCTGACACGCTGTTGGATTTGGACGCCGTTGGGGCAGTCTACCGAACAGGTGGTGCAGTCGGTGCAGCGGATGGCTCTCGCTGGTTCCGGGAGTTCCAAGTAGCGTTCACGGGCCAGGGCGAATTGGCCGTAGCCTTCCGCATAGGTGAGGATGCGGAGGACGTCGGGGACCGGCACGCCGTTGGCACAGACACCGTTGCAGGAGCCGCACATGCGGCAGTAGATGGGGCTGATGCGGGCGAGGTGCTCGGCTAACAGGGCCTCGTCCCTGGGGGTGTAGGGCTCGGCCATGGCGTGGAGGTTTTCCTGCAGCTGGTCGTGGTCCGTCATGCAGACGATGGCCGTGTCGACGGACTGGTTGCGCAGGGCCCATTTGATAGCGGCGAGGGGCACACCGGGCTGGCCGAGGCGCTGGGAGAGGGCTTGGGGGTTGGCGCCGTAGAGACGGTCGCCGCGCTGGACGCGGGTGGTGCCTCCGGCGAGGGTCTTCATCACGACGATGCCCAGGCCGGATTGGCGGGCTTCGCGGATGGCGGCGGTCATGTCGGTCCGGGCGGCGGTTGTATCTGCGTTGGCGCCGGCGGCGACGGAGCGCATGGCGAAGTTGTAGGTGGTGAGGACGACGTCGGTCTGGCCGAGTTTGGCCAGGTGGGGCAGCATGCGGTCCATGTTGAAGTGGGTGCTGACTCCGGCGAAGCGGATCTTTCCGGCCTTCTTGGCGGCGCGCTGCGCTTCGAGGAGCTCCTCAGTTACCTCGGCCGGGTCGTTCTTCATGTGGAGGTACCAGATGTCGAGGTAGTCCGTGCCGAGTTCGCGGAGGCTGGTGTCGAGGTCGGCCAGGGCGGCCTGGGCGGTCTTGCCGCCGCTTTTGCTGGAGATGATCACTTTGCCGCGCCGGCTCTTGAGGGCGGCGCCGACCATGCGTTCGTTGTTGCCGTTCTGGTAGGCGCGGGCGGTGTCGAAGTGAACGATGCCGGTGTCGGCGGCGCGCTCGATGACACTGGCGTCGGTGGTGGTCATGCAGCCGAAGGAAAGAGATGTCACTTTCAGGCCGGTTTTGCCGAGGGTGCGGTAAGCGAGTTTGGGTTCGGCGGCGGGCAGTTGGGTGGAAGCAGCGATGGCGAGCGGAGCGGCGAGGAAGCCACGGCGAGAAGAGGACTGTTTCATCTGAAATTCCTTTAGGAGGAGTATATCGCCTTGGGGCGGTAGGCCGGGACCATTGCGCGCGGGCGGCTATCCTGTGAATCAGGGGGCCGGAGCTGGATCGATGACCAGAAATGACATTCTTCGCCTGGGGCTTCTGGCCGGGCCTTTCGCTTCGGCCGCGCTGATGTCGGCGAGCCCGACGCGGAAGACGGTGCTGGTGGTGCAGGAAGGGTTGGGGCAGGTTACGGCGTTTTCGCCGGGCGACCTGGAACACAGGAAGATCATCCAGGTGGGCGAGAAGCCGCACGAGATTGAGGTGACTCCGGATGGTAGGACGGCTTTTGTTTCGAACTTCGGCCTGCTGGAGGTGAACCACCAGGTTGGGACGCCGGGCACGACGATCTCGGTGCTGGACGTAGAGGCCGGGGTGGAACGCGGCCGGTTCCGCCTGCCGCCGGGCTGTACCGCTCCGCATGGGCTGAAGCTGCGTCCACCAAAGTACCGGGAGTTGTTCACGAATACGGAGGTGGGGCGCGAGGCGATGGTGGTTTTCGAGGCGAAGACGGGTGCGGTGCTGCGGACCTTTGACCTGCCGGCGGGCGTCCACAACTTCGTTTTCGCGGGCGACGGGCGGTCGTTGTTCGCCTTTGCGACGACGGGCCGCGTGATCCGAATTGAGCCGGAGACGGGCAACTTGCTCGCACAGGCCGAGGTGGCGGCTCCGCGCGGGCTGGGGTGGACGGCGGATGGGCGGCGGCTGATTGTGGGCGGAAGGAACGAACTGGTCCTGCTGAATCCAGCGGATCTGACGGTGCATGCGCGGTTTGGGCCGCTGGGGGTGGGGCAGGTCTTCTACCCTTCAGCGAGTCCGGACGGCCGGTGGATTGTGGCGCCGGCGGTATTGGACGGCGTGGTGCTGGTGGTGGATGCGCAGACGGGCCAGGTGGCGCAGCGCCTGAAGACTGGCAGCCCGCTGCTGGCTGTGATGGATGGAAGGAGGGCGTGGGTGTCGAACGTGCTGGTGCCGCCGCAGATGATGCCGGCGGGCGCGGCGCCGCGGCATGGGGGCGTGGTCCTGCTGGATCTGGACACGTTCACGGCGTCCGAGATCGAGGGGATTCCGGACGCGAACGGAATTGCGGTGGCGCGGCTCCCATAGCGCGCGGAGAATTTTCCCGATAGCGGACGATGCCGTCGTCAGATCCTCTTTTTCCAGTATTCCAGCGTGGGGCCGGTGTAGACGCCGGAACCAACGATGGCGCGCTTGCGGACATCGGAGATCTCTTCCGGTGTCATTTTCCTGAAGTTCCGGACAGCCCGGATGTTGTCTTCCATCTGGCCCTGGGTGCCGGCGCCGCAGACGGCCACATGGACGCCCGGCTGGCTGAGGACGTAGCGGAGGCATTCGGTCGGGCTGAGCGAGCGCAGAAGAAAGGCCTTGCCGAAGACCTTGATCGCCTGGGTGCCGAGGCCGCGCTCGATGGCCTCAGGCAGGGCGGTCTTCTCGAAGCTGAGATAGGCGTGGTCGGCCGCATGGATGGGCATCATGACGGTGTCCCACTTGTCATAGGCCTTCATCAGGGCGGCGTGCGCTTCGGGATCGAAGTGTCCGGTGAAGCCGATGAAGCGGCACTTGCCGGCCTTCCTGGCGGCCTCGAAGGCCTCGATCGCGCCACCCGGCGCCAACAGCTTTTCGATGTCGTCCTTGTTCTGCACGGCGTGGGCCTGCCAGAGGTCGACATAGTCGGTCTTCATCAGGCGGAAGGAGGTCTCGAGCTCCTCCATTGCCTCCTTCGCCGTGCGCTTGACGGTTTTGGTGGTGAGGAAGACGTTCCTGCGGACACCCTGCAACCCAAGTCCATAGGCCTCCTCGGAGCGCCCATCCCAGTAGAGCCGTGAGCAGTCGAAGTAGTTAATGCCGAGGTCGTAGACCTTGCGAACGTGCGCGGCGGCGGCGGGCACGTCGGGCAGGAGATCCATGCGGGCTCCACCCTGGGCAAGGACGCTGACCTGGATCCCGGTCTTTCCGAACGTGGTGGTGGGAATGTCCCCCGCTTTCACCTTGGGGGGCGCCCCCGATGCGGCAGTGATGGACATGCCAGTAAATGCGCCTCCAACGAAGATTCGACGGTTCATGGGTCAGTTGCTCCTGAAGAATTCAGCGGCCGGACATCTTCTCGATGTGTTCGGGATACCTGGTTCCCGTGATGGTGATGGCAGCGGCGGCGGTCTCGATGGCCGCAAGGTCGTCCGGTGTCAGCTCGATGGCGTCGGCGCCGATGTTTTCCTCCAGCCGGGACAGCTTGGTGGTACCCGGGATGGGCACGATCCAGGGCTTCTGCGCCAGCAGCCAGGCCAGCGCGATCTGGGCCGGCGTGGCCTGTTTCTGTTCCGCGATCCGGTCCAGGAGATCGACCAGCGCCCGGTTGGCTTTCATGGCGTCCGCCGTGAAGCGGGGCAGGATGCTGCGGAAGTCGCCGCTTTCCAGCTTGGTGGTCTCGTCCATTTTGCCGGTGAGAAACCCCTTGCCGAGGGGGCTGTAGGGTACGAAGCCGATGCCGAGTTCCTCGATGGTGGGCAGGATCTCCGCTTCGGGCCCTCTGGTCCACAAGGAGTACTCGCTTTGCAGTGCGGTGATGGGTTGGATGGCATGCGCGCGGCGGATCGTATTGGCGCCAGCCTCGGACAGGCCGAAGTGCTTGACCTTGCCCTGCTGGATGAGGTCCCTGACAGCACCAGCCACGTCTTCGATGGGCACTTCCGGATCCACGCGATGCTGGTAGAACAGATCGATGACGTCAACCTGGAGGCGCTGCAACGAGGCCTCGGCCACCTCTTTGATATGCTCCGGCCGGCTGTCCAATCCGGCCTGCCTGCCGGTCTCCGGATCCAGTTTAAAGCCGAACTTGGTGGCGATGACCACCTGGTTGCGGAAGGGCGCCAGCGCTTCACCGACGAGTTCCTCGTTGATGTAGGGCCCATAGACCTCAGCCGTATCAAAGAAGGTGACACCGCGCTCCACTGCCGCCCGGATCACCGGGATCATTTCCTGCTTGTCTTTGGCCGGCCCATAGCCGAAGGACATGCCCATGCAGCCCAAGCCGAGAGCCGAGACCTCGAGGTTGCTGTTGCCAAGCGTTCTCTTTTGCACAATGTCTCCTTTGGAGGAACTTCGTTGAGTGGACAGTCCGGCCCGGCCGGCGGGGCAGGCTGATTGCCTCGCCCGCCGCCAGCCTGCAGCCGGCTCTCCCGAGAACGAACCGAAGGTCCTGGTTCCAGACTAGGCGAGGCGCCGCGTGCGCGGTATCCTGATCCTTCCGATTTATTGCCTATTCCTCTGGAAGGGGCGAAAATCAGTACATCCACGGCAACCGCCGAAGGTAATCTAGGGCTGAGGAGGGCGAGACACGTGGCCATCACGAATCGAAGAGATCGTATACCTCTGACGGCGGAGCCAACGCAGGCTGTGCGTACTGAACTGGCCCGGAAGATTGACGCGCTGGTGGGTAGCCAAGTGAGATGGGCAACGGAGATTCCCGGCCTGATACTAGTCCGCAGGACCGAGCTGACCGCCCCAACGTGCATGACCTACGAACCGAGTGTCGCGGTGATTGCCCAGGGCCGGAAGCGCGTCGAGCTTGCGCGGACCACGTTCTGCTATGACGAATCGCGATTCCTGCTGACGTCGGTCGATTTGCCGATTGTCAGCCAGGTGGTGGAGGCGAGTGAAGAAACACCCTTCCTGGCACTGAGCCTGAAGCTCGAGATGCCGGTGGTCCGGGAGATGCTGAGCCGGGACGAGATTCCGGCGCCGGATTTGCAACCGGATCAGCCGGCCATGGCCACTGGCGCCACCACGGTGGAGCTGCTGGGCGCCTGCTGCCGGCTGGTGGACCTGCTGAGCGCTCCGGAGGACATCCCTTTTCTCAGCGGCCTGATCCAGCGCGAGATCATTTACAGGATCCTGCGCGGGCCTGAGGGCGCTCGCCTGCGAGCCATCGCGACCCTGGGCGACCAAAGCCACCGCACAGCCAAGGCAATTGCGTGGATGAGGGCGAATTATGCGAAACCGCTGCGAGTGGAAGATCTGGCGCAACTGGCCGGCATGGGCGTATCCACACTGCACCATCACTTCCGGGCACTGACGGCGATGAGTCCCCTGCAGTATCAGAAGCAACTTCGCCTGCAGGCGGCGCGGACCCGGATGCTCGCCGACGGGCTGGATGCGGCCAGTGCGGCCTACGCGGTTGGTTATGAGAGCGCCAGCCAGTTCAACCGCGAATATAGCCGGTTTTTCGGCCAATCCCCCATGCGTGATATCCGCACGCTGCGATCGCCCAATGCGCTGCCGATGGAGCGCGTGGGGCGCCAGTAAATGCCGGATGGCCGGGGGCCGGGTTTGCCATTGGGCCGACGGCAATCAGGCTACAATTAGAGCACTCGCGATGCAATTCAGCTCCGGTCCAGCTGATTTTCCGACCACCCACTGGACACTGGTTGCGGCCGCAGGCTCGCACGCAGGGCCGGATAGCCGCAAAGCGCTCGCATCCCTGTGCGAGGCCTATTGGTACCCTCTTTATGCCTATGCCCGGCGTAGAGGTGATTCGCCGGAAGCTGCACAGGACCATACGCAGGAGTTCTTCGCCCGCTTTCTGGAACGCGACTATTTCGATCGTGCGGATCCCGACAGGGGGCGCTTCCGCTCATTTCTGCTGACTTCCTTCAAGTACTACCTGTGCGACGATGCCGGCCGGGCCCGGGCGCAGAAGCGCGGTGGAGGAGCGCCGTCGTTGCCATTCGAGTTCTCACGGGGCGAGGAGATGTATGTACGGGAACCGGGCCATAATGAAACGCCCGAACGTATTTATGAACGGCGTTGGGCCCGCACACTGCTTGACCGAGTCGTCGACCGGCTGCGCGAGGAGTTCGTCCGGCATGGCCGGCTGGAGCATTTCAACCGGTTGAAACCCTCGCTGCAGGGGGAGTTCGATGTTCCGTACGCGGAGCTGGCCCGGCAGCTCGACACCACGGAAACGGCGTTGAAGGTCGGGATACACCGGCTGAGGAAGCGGTATCGAGACCTGCTGCGCGCAGAGATTGCCAATATTGTGGCCGATCCGGCGGACATTGACGCCGAGCTACGCCACCTGATTGCGGCCCTGGCAGGCCAGCCCTAAGGCTGATGCCGATAGATCCCGCCCGGTCGTGGAGGAGCAAGTGTCAGTCTGCAGCAAGTGCGGAATAAGCCTCGACCCCGACGGGACTTGTGCCGCCTGCATGCTGGCAGGTGCGCTCGGCACCGATCCCGAACTTGAGGATGACAGCGGCGCGTCCAGCCTCGAAACCAGCGCCCAGGCGGAACCGTCCGCCGCCTTGGATGACGACAGGTTCGGACCCTATCGCATCCTGCGGCTACTGGGCGAAGGCGGCATGGGCGGGGTCTTCCTGGCCGAGCAGACGAAACCGCTGCACCGCATGGTGGCGCTGAAGGTGGTGAAGCCGGGCGTGAGTTCCAGCCAGATCCTGTCGCGATTCAATTACGAACGGCAGGCGCTGGCGCTGATGGATCACCCCAACATCGCCCATGTGCACGACGCCGGGGCCAGCGCAAACGGCCGCCCGTACTTCGTAATGGAGTACGTCGATGGCCTGCCCATTACGCAGTATTGCGACCAGCACCGCCTTACGACAACAGAACGGCTGGAGTTGTTCATCCCGGTGTGCCTGGCCCTGCAGCACGCGCATCAGAAGGGCGTCGTCCATCGCGACATCAAGCCCTCCAACGTGATGGTCACCCAGGTGGACGGGCGAGCCACACCCAAGGTGATCGACTTCGGGATCGCGCGGGCCATCGGGCCGCCGCAGGACGAGGCGGCCGGCGTGACACAGCTGGGACAATTCATGGGCACGCCGGAGTACATGAGTCCGGAGCAGGCCGATCTGGTAACGGGCGACATCGACACGAGATCCGATGTTTATTCGCTCGGCGTCCTGCTGTATGAACTATTGACCGGCGCTGTACCGTTCGACGCGGCCCGGCTGCGCAGGGCGCCCCTGTCCGAACTGCTGCGGATCATCCGGGAAGAAGAAGCCATCCCCATGACCGCGAAGCTGACGGGAATGCGCGACACGGCGATCGAGATCGCAGGCAGGCGGCGCACCGATCCGGCCACACTGAAGCGCCAGGTGCAGGGCGACCTGAACTGGGTGGTGGCGAAGGCGATGGAGAAAGACCGCGGGCGGCGGTATGCAGCCGCCTCCGACCTGTCTGCCGACATCCGCCGGCATCTCGACGATCAGCCTGTTCTGGCGAGTCCGCCGGGCGCGCTCTACCATGCGGGGAAGTTCGTGCGGCGGTACAGGCGATCGGTCATTGCCGCCGCTGCCGTATTGGTAGCACTGGTAGCCGGCATCGCGGCGACCACCTGGCAGGCCGCCATCGCCCGGAGGGAACGGACTGAAGCGGTGGCGGCGCGCACGCTGGCCGAAGCCCGTCTGAATGACGTCCACGCCCTCGCGGAAGCGATGCTGTTCGAGATCAACGACGATGTGAAGGACCTCGCCGGCGGCACCAAGGCGCGGGAAGCGCTGGTAAGGCTGGGCCAGCGGTACCTCAACAAGGAGGCGGCGTTGACCCAAGCCGATCCGCGGCGGCGGCTGGCGCTGGCGGAAGCATTTCTCAAGGTCGGCGACCTGCAGGGCGCGCCGGGCGAATCGAACCTTCGGGACGTAACGGGTGCCCGGCAGAGCTATGCACGCAGTGTCGCGATACTCGAGGGTGAGGTGGCGGCCGCTCCGCAACGGGCGAACATACGCCATCTTCTGACGCTCGCTTACGTGCGGCAGGCGCAGCTCGAAGAGTCGGCGCTGGCGGCCCGCACTTTCGGTTCCGTGGTCCACACATTCGCCTCCTCCTGGGCACAACTCGACGATGGGGATGCGCCCGCGAAGGAGATTCTGGATCGCGCCGCCAGGTCCGCCGCCATCTACACCCAACAATGGCCCAACGACCGCCAGGGCCTGCGCGACCGCTGTGAAGTGCTGCAGGGCAAAGGCGAGTTCGCCGGGGCGGTGGCCTTGCGCGATCGCATTCTGGCCACGAACCCGGGCGATCCGGTGCTGCGCTGGGAACTGGCCCAGGCGCAGCTGGCGCTGGGCTCCTCCCTGGTGCTGAAGAATCGCCGCGAGGCTTTGCAGTGGCTGCAGAAAGGCGCGGATGCCTGCGAGAGGCTGAGCCGCGAGGAACCGGCGAACGTCAAGTACCAGCGGGACCGGGCGGTGGCTCTAGGCACGATGACCCGGGTCCTGCTCAACTTGAGCCGGCTGCAGGAAGCCGTCTCCTGCGCCCGGCAGTCGGTCTCGATTCTCGAGCAGCTCACCGCCTCGGATAGCCGCAATGCCAGCTTCCGCCTGGATCTGAGCGCGGCGCGCGTGGCTCTGTCAAATGCTTACTATGACAACGGCCAGGCCGCCCTGGCCCTGGAGAACGTCACCCTGGCCGCGTCGGTCCAGGAAGAGCAGGCGGCGCGCCATCCCGACAACCCCGACTTCCCGCGGCAGGCGGCCTATCACTATCGAAATGCCGGCCGTTTCAAGACCTACCTGCGCGACTTCCCGGGGGCACTGGAGCAATATCGCAAGGCCGAGGCGATCGACCGGCGGCTGGCCGCTCGCGATCCAGGCCGCTTCGAGCTGAGCGAAGCGCTGCGCGGTGACCTGGATTCGATCGGTGGCGTCCTGCTGGGTATGGGCGACCAGCCGGCCGCGCTGCGTAGTTACCGCGAGGCGTTGCAGGTGGCGCAAGCGGCCAGCCCGGCTCAGCCCACGCCGGAGTCGTTGGTGAGCCTGGCGACGGCGCACCAGGGATTGGCCGCGGGCCTGCGGGCCATGTCGCGCTGGAGCGAGGCCATCCAGTCTCAGTCCGCTGCCGTGACCATCTGGAAAAAGCGCGTGGCGGGCAAGCCGGACAGCCAAGGATTGCAGCGTGCGTTGGCCCGTGCGGGGGAGGACCTGGCGAGGCTATACGACGGCAGCGGCGACTATCGGGCCGCGGTGGCCGCCGCCGAAAAGGCGCTGCCGTTTCTCGCAGCGGACTTCAAGGCCCACCCGGATGACGAGTCCGCCCTGACTGAGCTCCGCAATGCCCTGTTGTGCCTGCGCGTCGAGTGCCTGCGCTCCGCGGAGTATGAACGCGCCTTAGCCGCCGCCCGCCAGGTTCTCGGAATGACGCAACGGACGGGGGTCGTCAGCCGGGTCGCCGCAAACCGGGACCTGGGCGAGACGCTGCTGCTTTCGGGACGCCGCGACGAGGGCTTGGCCGCGCTGCGCCGCGCGCTGCCCATCCTGGACGAGAATTCCACACCCCCTGGCGCCGGCCGGTCGTATCCGATTGAGCAGGAGCCCTCGCCGTACTATCGCAACGAGCTCGCTTCCAGCTACCTGGCCCTGGCCGCTGCGTTCTCCACCGCGCGTGCGGAAGAGGATGCCGCGGTCATTCTGAAACGGATCGTGCCGGTGCTGGAAACGATGGCACGCGACAATCCCGGCAACAGGCTCTACCGCGACACGCTGCTGCGCGCCTATCGACGCGCGGCCTCCGTCGCCCTCAGCCTGGGAGATCCCGCCCAGGCGCTCGCGTTTGAGCAGAAAGCGCTGAGCCGGGCAGAGTCACCTGTCACCGCCAGCGACATCTATGATCGCGCGGCCCGCCTGACCCGCATCGGCTCGCTGCAGGTCCGGCTTGGCTTGCGGGAGGCCGGGCAAGGCTCCTGGCGCGAGGCACTGGCGGGATTCCAGCAAGCAGCACGCGCAAGCGAGCAGTCATGGTCAGCGGATCAGGGCAACCTGAGCGCCCTGGAGTCGCTGCTTCTCGCCGGCCGCGGTGCAGCCTTCGTCCTGGAAAGCCTTGGCGACAGGAACCAAGCCCTGCGCCAACGCGAGTCCAGCTACCGCCACGAGAGCGCCGCGCGCGGCACCGGATCCGCCGCCGACGCCACTCTGGCGCTGTGGAAGATCTCCGGCGACCGGGGTAATTTCAGCCTCTACTTCGCGAAGGGCAAACCAGCGGCCGGGCAGATCCTGGCGGCCCTGGCGCAGGGTTGGCGGAACCAGGCGGAGGCTCTGGAGTCCTTCGCCAGCCCGGTGCCGGCGCGGCTGGAAGCGGCGGGCAAAGCGGTCGAGCTCAGCCGCCGGTTGCTGGCCGAGGATGATGTACCCGCAAACCGCCTGGCCCTGGCCCAGAGTCTCAGGTTGCACGGCGACGCCCAGCGAGCGGCGGCGCGAGGCTCCAGCGGTTTGGAATCGATCACCGCGTACCAGCAAAGCCGCGACTGTTTCGCGGAGTCCCGCTCCCTCCTGGCCGCGCTCAGGCAATCGGGGCAACTTTCCGCCGCCGGGCTGGCCGAACTGATGGCCCGCGCCAACGATCTGGCCGACATCCAGGAGCGTCTGCTCACCGCCACCGGCCGCCCAGCGAGTTCCAGCCGGTAAACCAATCAGCGAGGCTCGCCGAGCCACTTCAGGTTCATCTTCGGCAGATTCAGGAACACCCGTTGAAGGAAGTGTGTAACCTTCCTCCGCGTTCTTCTTATTGCCACATAGAACGCAGTCGAGCGGACCGGCGGGCAGCAAACCCAGGTGTGTGCCGCGGGAAAGGATCAGAGGAGGAATTTCATGGCGACAGCAACTTCCGTATTCGGTGGGCTGAGGGCAAGGTTCGGCCAACGAACCGAAAAGTCCGCCCAGCCGTTGCAGATCAGGAACAAGTTCTACAAGGACTTACGGGAGTTCACCGCCTGGGAACCCTGGGGTGAGCGCCTGGATCACCAGGACGGGAACAACGGCTACATCGGCATCACTGGGATGTTCGTGAAGCAGTTCAACTACTCGGCGGAACTGCAGAAACTGATCAATCATGGTTGGAAATCCTCCTCGCCCAACCGTCCCGCGACGCCCTCCCTGACACCGCGGTCTGTCACCATCGGGACCGGCCGGGGCGGCCAGGAAACACCTTGCACTTTGCGAGCCGGGTTCAAGCGCCCGGCCGGCATGTTGAACGCGTGGGATCACATGCAGATGTTCGAGCAAGTGGGGGCCTACGCCTTTCGCGGCGACCGGCGCACCCCGGACCAGATCCGCGCCGTCAGGGGATTCCAGCCGCCCTCGGCCCGCACCGATTCCTCTTATATGACGTCCATCGCCAAGGAGTTTGTGGGCTACCTGAAGCGCCGTGCGCTCCCGGGCGTCAGTATCCCCACTGAGGAAGACATGGCCGGTTACCTGATCAACCAGGTCTCCCCTGCTGACCGGGGGCTGCTGGCCGAGTATCACTTCTGGCGCAAGGTGCTCTCCAATGAGCAAATGCACCTGCAAGGCATGACGAACGACTCGTTCCTGAAAGGCTACGTCTCCACCACCCGCGATGTCGGCAAAGCAAGGGAAGCGGCCGACGGCAGCCTGGGCGGAGCGCACGGCAAACCGAGGAATCTCGACTGGGACGAGGAATGCCGCATCACCACTCTCGGGCACTGGGTGTACGCCCTGCGAGTGGAATCCGGCTTTCTGATCAAAGCGGGCAAGGGCGGCATCACCAAACACGAAGCGGAGATCGCCCACCTCGGCCCCCTGGAATGGAAAGAGGTCTACGGTTTCGCCGGTACGGGTGCGCTCGGAGAGAGCACTGTTTACATCAGAAACATGTTCCAGCAGCAGGATTACAAGGCCTTCTGCCAGGTGCTCGCACAGCTCTCGTCAGTGGTAGGTAAAGTTCCGGAAGGATACCGGCTCGTGAATGGAGCGGTAATTCCGATCAGCTAACTCCGCGGCGCGGGCTGCCGTGCCCACGAGTGACGGGTACGGAGGTGCTCTGCGTAGGGGGTGAACGCCGCGATCCCCTCTCTCTCTGGGAAAGGGGAGGGGATCGCGCGGGTGGCGGAAAACTCAGTTGGCCCTGGACATCCTATGATCCTGAAACAGTATTATCTGGGCTGCCTCGCGCACGCCTCATATCTCCTGGGCGACGAAACAAGCGGTACGGCCATCGTCGTCGACCCGCAGCGCGACATACAGAAGTACCTGGCCGACGCCGAGACCCTCGGTCTGCGCATCCGGCATGTCTTTCTGAGTCACTTTCATGCCGACTTCGTGGCTGGCCACCTGGAACTTCGAGACCAGTGCGGTGCAGCCATCCATCTCGGCGCCCGCGCGCAAGCGGAGTATGCCTTCACGCCCATGCGGGATGGCGATACGCTCGACTTCCCCGGCCTGCGCCTCCAAGTACTGGAAACACCCGGCCACACCATCGAGTCGATCTCGCTGCTGGTTTTCGACCCGCGGCAGGATGCGTCCAGGCCGCACGCCGTGCTCACCGGGGACACCCTGTTTATCGGGGATGTCGGCCGCCCCGACCTGCGGGCGTCGCTCGGCTGGACAGCGAACGACCTCGGCTCGCACCTCTACGATTCCCTTCACGGCAAACTCCTGGCGCTGCCCGACGAGACCCTCGTCTACCCGGCCCATGGCGCCGGCTCCCTCTGCGGCAAGCAGCTCTCTTCCGACACCGTCTCTGCCTTGGGTACGCAACGCCGCACGAACTACGCGCTGCAGCCGATGCCCAAGGAGGAGTTCATCCGCCTGGTGACGGCCGACCAGCCCGACGCCCCTCCTTACTTCACCTATGACGCGATCCTCAATACCCGCGAGCACACCACGCTGGACCGCAATCTGGAGCAGGTGCTGCGGCCCATCGGACTCGGCCAGTTGCTCGCGATGGGCGATGCCGGCGCCCAGATCCTCGACGTCCGAGATCCTGCCGAATACGCCAAGGGCCACGTGGCCGGCAGTATCAACATCGGTCTCGGCGGCCAGTACGCCACCTGGGCCGGAACCGTGCTCGACCGCGCCAAGCCCATCGTGATCATCTCCGAGCCTGGCCGCGAGCAGGAAGCCGCTCTGCGCCTGGGCCGCATCGGTTTCGATCACGTCCAAGGCTATCTGGAGGGCGGCATGGCGGCCCTCGCTGACCGGCCGGACCTGGTGTGGCCCACTGAACGCGTCAGCGCGCCCTCGGTCGCGGATGAACTGGCCAGCCTCGATCCGCCGCTGCTGCTGGATGTCCGGAACCCGCGCGAGTGGGCCGCCAAGCACATCGACGGTAGCCTGAATGTGCCGCTCAACCATTTGCAGCAGCGTCTGTCCGAGATCCCGCGGGATCGCCGCATCGCCGTCCATTGCGCCGGCGGTTACCGCTCCTCCATCGCCGCCAGCATTCTGCATCAAAATGGAATCACGCTCTTGATTGAAATGGCCGGCGGTCTTGCCGCCTGGGAAGCGGCCAGCCTGAAACTCGCTTCTGCCCCCGGCTAGCCTCCCACATCACGGACTTCGAATCGAAACTGGAGAAAACAATGAGCCTGCGAATCAATGATGAAGCCCCAAATTTCACCGCGGAGACGACACAGGGCCCCATCAACTTCCACGAATGGATTGGGAATGGATGGGCCATCCTGTTCTCCCACCCCAAGGATTTCACCCCGGTCTGCACCACGGAACTCGGTTATGTAGCCCGCCTGCAGCCCGAGTTTGAAAAGCGCAATTGCAAAGTCATCGGTTTGAGTGTCGACCCCGTCACCAATCACGGCAAGTGGGCCGCCGACATCGAAGAGACGCAGGGTTACGCCGTGAACTACCCGATGATCGGAGACCCCGAACTCAGCGTGGCGAAGCTTTACGACATGCTGCCCGCCGAGGCCGGCACCACCTCGGAGGGCCGCACAGCAGCCAATAACGCAACCGTGCGTACCGTCTTCATCGTCGGCCCCGACAAGAAGATCAAGCTGATGCTCATCTACCCGATGACCACTGGCCGCAACTTTGACGAGGTGCTGCGAGTATTGGACTCCATGCAGCTCACTTCGGCCCATAAAGTGGCCACCCCGGTGAACTGGAAGCAGGGCGAGGACGTGATCATCGTGCCCGCGGTGTCCGACGAGGAAGCCAAACAGAAGTACCCCAACGGCTGGAAGACGATCAAGCCTTATCTGCGGATCGTGCCCCAGCCGGAGTAACGACCAGGGAAGGGCCGCTTCCGTTTCCTCCCCAGCCGCATTGCGCGGGGCGGCGGCGCAACGGCCCCTTCCTGTCTGCCCGGTGTGAAAGCCTATGCCTCTCTTCATCGTTCGACACCAGCACGATCCCGAAAGCTGCCCCGCGGCCGATCCTTATCACGGAGCCAACCTCCTCAATCACCTCAGCCGCCCCAATGTGCGAAAACATGGCATCACCATACAGGCAGAGGCCGTGGTGCGCGGCGAGCACACCGTCTACATGATTGTCGAAGCGGCTGCCCTGGATCTTGTTCTCGACTTCATGGCGCCCTTCGCCCTGGCCGGCAGCCTGGATGTCTATCCGGCCTCCACCTGTGCCGGCGTGGTCTCCCGGGGCGGTTGTGGAGCCGGGGATCAGCCCGAGGATCAGGCAATGCCCGCGCTCGATCCGGAAGAGGCCTGCCAGCAGGCGATCGAGGACGGCCTGCTGGTCCACCGTGCTCATCCCCTGAATGGCGAGATCTCCATCCCCGACCTCATCGGCGGCGTCGTGATGCCGAACGCGCGGTTCTACATCCGCAACCACTTTCAGATTCCAAAACTCAACAGGGAAGATTGGCGGCTCCGCGTGCACGGCCTGGTGGACAATCCGCTCAGCCTCTCCTGGCGCGATATCGCCAACTTGCCTTCCCAGTCGAAGCTGGTGACCTTGGAATGCGCCGGCAACGGCCGATCCACGTTGGAGCCCAGGACCAGCGGCGAGCAATGGAATCTCGGCGCCGTCAGCACCGCGGAATGGACCGGAGTTCCGCTGCTGGAGGTGCTCCACCGCGCCGGTGTGCGGCCCAATGCACAGCACATCGTCTTCCGCGGAGCCGACAGCGGCCTGGTGGAAGACCACACCGATCCGGTCTTCTTCGAACGCAGCCTGAGCCTCGACGAGGCTCGCTTCTCCGAAGCCCTGCTCGCCTACGCCATGAACGGCGAGGCGCTGCCCCTGCAGCATGGCTTTCCGTTGCGTGTCATCGTGCCCAGTTGGTACGCCGTCGCGTCGGTCAAATGGCTGACGGAAATTGAAGTCATCGACCGGCCGTTCGAAGCCTTCTACCAGACAGAACGCTACTACATTGATCGTGAGGTCGACGGACGCGTGGAGAGGGAACCGCTCCGGCTGCAGCGCGTACGCAGCATCATCACCGAACCTGCCCCGCACGCACTCGTCGAGCGTGGCGAACTCGTCGTACGCGGTGTCGCATGGTCCGGCGCGGCGCCCATCGCCTCAGTGAAGGTCAAAATTGACGATGGACCCTGGCACGAGGCCCGGCTGCTCGGAGACCGGAAACGGCATAGCTGGCAATGGTGGGAACTGCTCACTCGCGTGGATGCGCCCGGCAACTGCGTCATCCGCGCCAAGGCCACCGATCTGGAGGGCCGGATGCAGCCGGAATCGCCGGAATGGAATCATTTCGGCTACTGCAACAACGCACTCCGGCCCTTGCACATCGTGGTGCGCTGAGCGGGTGGCGCAACGGATGAACCGCTCCTCCTCACCGTCAAAGCGTCGCCGGCGCGGATATCGAGATTCAGGGCCTATTGCAACAATTTCTCCGCGTATTGGGAACTAATCTCTCCACGCCACCTCGCCCACCTCGCCAATGCATCAAACCTCACCACGGCCGGCGCGCCAGTCCGCCGTTCTGCGTTAGCATAATCTCCAATGCCCAAGACGCTGCTGGCCATGGGGGCCCACTATGACGATTGTGTCTTCGGAGTGCCCGGCATCATGCTCCAGGCGGTTCAGCAGGGCTGGCGCGTAGTGATCGCCGCCCTCATCGGCGACTATACGAACTGGGCCCCGGTGAAGGGCCGCGAGCAGGCACTCGTCGACGGCTCGAAGCAGCTCGCCCACCACTATGGCGCCGAGATGCGCTTCCTCGACTTCTCATCCCATATGTTCGACGTCACCACACCCGCCAAACAGAAGGTGGCTGAACTGGTGGCGGACGTGAAGCCGGACATGGCCATCATGCTCTGGCACAGCGATACGCATGACGACCATCGCGTGGCTTCCCCGCTGTGTGAAATCGCCGTGAAGAACGCGAACCAGATCCTGGGCCGCACCGACGCCGTGGCGCCGCGCCAGATCTACTACTACGACAACGGCCCGCGCCATACGCGCGGCTTTGAGCCCGACACGTTCGTCGATGTCACAGCGGAATGGCCCGCCGCCAGCGCCTGGCTGGCCAAACTGATGGCGGTGATGCGCAATCAGCCTTATGACCCGGCTCAGCGCGATTCCGCCGTAGAACTCAAAACCGCCATTGCCGCCTATCGCGGAGCCACCTGCGGCGTCCGTTATGCCGAAGCGCTCAAGGCCTACGATCAGCGGCCAGTGAAACTCTTCAGCTAGCCCGCTACTCGTGCCGCAATGCCGTGAGCGGATCCACGCGGCCCGCCCGCCGCGCCGGCAGATAACCCGCCGCCAGCGCCACCGCGCCCAACAACGCGGCTGCAATCAGTTGCGACAACCCGTCCGCCGGCGTTACGCCGAATAACATCGACGACGCCGCGTGCGACACCAGCACGGACACCGGGATCCCCACGGCCAGGCCCAGGGCGATTACCCCCAGGGTCTTGCGGAGAATCGACCAGGCCACCTGCCCCGGCATCGCGCCCAACGCCATCCGTACACCGATTTCCGGAGTCTTGCGAGCCACGGAATACGACAGCACGCCGTACAGGCCCACAGCCGAAAGCACCAGCGCCAGCAGGCCAAACGCCGTGGCCAGTGTGGAGATCAGCCGCTCCTGGATCAACGACTCATCCATCTGCCGCGCCAGCGTGCCGCTGCGCAGCAGGTGCACATCCGGGCCCAGGCCGCGCAATCGAGCCAGCACCGAGGGCAGCACCGCTTCGGGATCCCCCGCCGTGCGAATGCTCAACGTCTGTCGCGCCCCCATGTCCATCGGCTGCCGGAGGGAGATATACAGGAACCGCCGCGGCGGCTTGCGCAAATCCTCCTGCATCACATCGGCCACTACGCCGATGATCCGCAGCGTCCGCTTGTTCATCACGACATCCGTCCCGATGGGATCCTTGTCGCCGAAGAAGTGCTTGCGCGCACTCTCGTTGATCAACCCAACGTAGGGCGTGCCGGCCCGGTCTCGATCAGTGAAGTCCCGCCCGCGCAGCAGTGCGATGCCCAGGGTCCGGAAGTACCCGTCGCTGGCCGTGATCAATCCGATGCTGTGTGCTTCGCGCGACTCCGACTGGAAGCCCGGAGCATCGAACCCGACCCCTCTTCCGTTCCCATCCAGCGGCGTCATGGACGACAGCGCCGCCGCCACCACGCCCGGCAACGACCGCACCTCCGGCAGCAGCCGGTCCCACAACGCGGTTCGGTTCTCCACCTCCGGATAGGAGTCATGCGGCAGATGCACGCCCACCAGCGCCACCTTGTTGACCTGGAAGCCCAGATCCTGCTCGTGGAGGTTCTGCAGTGTGCGCAGGAACAGGGTCGCGCCCACCAGCAGAATCAGCGACAACGCCACCTGGAAGGCCACCAGCAACTGACCCAGCCGGCCGCCTCCGCGCGACATCGTCGAACGCCCGCCGTCCTTCATCGCACTGTTCGGATCGGAGCGTAGCGCATGCAACATCGGCGCCGCGCCAAACAGCAGCGAGGCCAACAGCGAAGCGCCCACCGTGAAGCCCAGCACGCGCCAATCCCAATGCACTTCGAACCGGATGGGCCGCGCGCCGCCCGCGAAGAATGAGGTGAGCCCGCGTACCGCCCACATCGCCACCAGCAGTCCGGAGGCCGCGCCCGCGGCGAACAACAGGCCCGTCTCTGTCAGCAACTGCCGGAACAGCCGTCCGCGGCCAGCGCCGATCGCCACCCGCAGCGCGAACTCACGCGCCCGCTGGGCCGAGCGGGCCAGCAGCAGATTCGTGATGTTGGCGCACGCGATCAACAGCACCAGGCCCACCACGATCATCAGCGCCCACAACGGCTTCGAGAAGCGCCGCCGCAATTCGTCCAGGCCTTGCGAGGCAGGCGCCAGTTCGATGTGGTGAAACTGGTTGCGCCGCACTTCCTCAGGAACGGGGAACTCATCCATGAATGTTTGGAAGAGGCGGTCTGTTTCCTGGCGCGCCACCTCCGGATTCACCCCCGGCTTCAGCCGTGCCACCGCACTGAACCACCAGGAACCTGTGTCCTTCCGCATGTCGTCATTCAATGACATGGGAATCGTGAGGTCGTCGGTGCGGCCCGGCAGCAGGCCATGGAACTCCGGAGCGGTTACGCCGACAATCGTGAACAACTGCCCGCCCATCACGCCGTCCCACTTGAAGGTGTGCCCAATCGCGCTTGGACTGCCACCAAATCGGCGCTGCCAGAAGTCGTAGCTGATCACCGCCACCGGCGGATCCAGCTTGGCGTCCTCCGGAGTCAGCAGCCGGCCCGCCGCCGGCTTAACCCCAAGCACCCGGAAGTAGTCCCCGGAGACCCGCGCCGCATCCACCTGCTCGATGGGCCCTTCGAAACGGATCCCCACATCGGTGTTCGTGAACGCCGCCATGCCCGCATACGACTTCGTCTGCGTCTGGAAGCGCTCGAAGCATGGATACGGCGGTGCGGGGCCCCGGCCCCTGGGACCTGCGGCTGCCAGAAACACCAACTGCTCCGGCGCCTGTACCGGCAATGCCCGCAACAGTACGGCATCGATCAGGCTGAAGATCGCCGTGTTCGCACCCATGCCCAACGCGAGTGTGGCCACGACAGCGGCCGTGAACCCCGGAGCCTTCCGCATCATGCGAAACCCGTGCCGCACGTCCTGCGCGAATTCGTCCAGCCAGCGCAGCCGGTTCTTCTCATAGAACCGCTCCTCAGCGCCCAGCACGTTGCCGAAGGCTTTCTTCGCCGCCAGCCGGGCCTCCCTTTCGGATAGCCCCTCCTGCTTCAAAGCCTCCGCCTCGAGCTCCAGGTGCGCCCGGATCTCTTCCTGAAAGTCGTTCACACTCCGTTTGCGCCGCCAGAACATGGCCGTCTATGCCTCCTGCTCTTCCGGTCCCAGAATCAGCCCGATCGCGCGCGCCAGCCGCCGCCACTGGCCGGCCTTCACGGCCAATTGCGCCCGCCCTTCGTCCGTGAGCGAGTAGAAGCGTGCCTTGCGGTTGTTGTCCGAGACGCCCCACTCCGCACTGATCCAGCCCTTGTCCTCCAGCCGCTGCAGCGCCAGGTACAACGAGCCGTGATCCACCAGGAACGTGTCCTCCGACGTCTGCTGGATATGCCGCGCAATGCCCTGGCCGTGCCGCGGGCCAAACACCAGCATTCTCAGAATCAGCAGGTCGAGCGTGCCCTGCAGCAGGGCGATGCGATCGTCATCGGGCTTTTGGGTAGGCATCCGACATCAGTATTGGCCGGCTTGGGTCGGATGTCAACCCGAGAGGCTGTAAACCTTTCGCCACTTCATTTTTCCGGCGCCTTCTCCGTACAATGAAGAGCGATGAGCGATTTCGACTTTCTCGTTCTGTCCCTCCGTGCCGACGCGGAAATGCAGCTCGGCCTCTACCCGCGCGGCGACCAGCCGGCCGAAGTCCAGCTCCCCATGGCGCGTAAGATGATCGACCTTCTTGCGATGCTCCAGGAGAAGACCAAGGGCAACCTGTCGCTCGAGGAGCAGCGCAACCTCGACAACTCGGTGACAGAGCTGCGGTTCCGGTACTTGCAGGCATTCGAGGCGGAAGGCAAAAAGGCGGCGGAAGCGGCCAAAGCGGCGGAAGCCCCGGCCAATGGCTGAGGCCCCTCGCAGTCTCACCCTCACCGTCCTCGGCTCCGGCACCAGCGTGGGCGTGCCCACCATCGGCTGCGGCTGCAAAGTCTGCACGTCCACTGATCCGCGCGACACGCGCCTGCGGCCCTCCGTGTGCATCCGCTGGGACCAGCGCGTCGTCCTCATCGACACCGGCCCCGACTTTCGACAACAGGCGCTCACGCATCGGCTGGAGCGGCTCGACGCGGTGCTCTACACGCATCCGCACGCCGATCATATTCTTGGCCTCGATGACCTGCGCCCCTTCAACTACCGCCAGCGCGAGCCCATTCCCATCCATGCATCGCCGTTCACCATGGAGGTCATCCGCCGCATCTTCAGCTATATCTTCCACGACGGCCCCACCGAATCGTCGCGGCCCAAGATTGAGCCGCGTGTTTTCGACGGCACGCCCATTCTCGTCGACGGAATCGAGTTCATCCCCATCCCGGTGAAACACGGCAGCGGCGAGTGCCACGGCTACCGCTTTGGCCGCACCGCGTATCTCACCGACCACAGCGAGATCCCGGAGGAGTCGATGGCCCTGCTGGAAGGGCTGGATGTTCTGTTCCTGGACGCGCTGCGCTACAAGCCGCACCCCACGCATTCCACCGTCGACCAAAGCCTGAAGACGGTGGCCCGCCTGAAGCCGAAAACGACCTACTTCACGCACATCTCGCATGACCTGCTGCATGCGCGAGCGCAGGAACTGCTGCCCGAGAACGTCTACCTTGCCTACGACGGCCTGCAAATTGCAGTAGAAGCCTGAACCCACACTCATGACGACGCCCATCCGCATCTTTCGCGGTCTAGACGAAGCGCGCCACGGTTTTGCGCCTTCCGCCGTCACCATCGGCAACTTCGACGGCGTGCATGCCGGCCATCGCGAATTGATGCGCCGTACCCTCACCACCGCCGCCGAGCTCGACGTGAAACCGTCGGCCATCACCTTCCATCCACATCCCACCACCATCGTGGCGCCGGAGCGCGCGCCGCGCCTGCTCACCACACCCGATGAACGCTGCGCCCTGATGGCCGCCGACGGCATCCAGCAGGTGCTCATCCTGCCCTTCGACCGCCAGTTGGCCAACCTCACCCCGGATGAGTTCCTGCAGCGCGTTCTCCTCGAAATCCTGGGCGCCCGCGCGGTGATCGTCGGCAACAACTTCCACTTCGGCCGCAAGCAGTCCGGCACCATCGAAGATCTGCGCCGCTGCCCCGGCCTGCGCACCGAGATTGTGCCCCTGCTCACCCTGCGCGGCATCCCGGTCTCGTCGAGTGAGATCCGCCGCCTGCTCGCCGCCGGAAACATCGGCAAGGCCAACCGCCTGTTGGAGCGCCCTTACTCCATCACCGGCTCCGTCGTGCCAGGCGACGGCCGCGGCTCCAAACAGACGGTCCCCACCCTGAACCTCCAAACCAGCTCGCTGGAAGACTCGACCTCGGCCCTGCCCGCCGACGGCGTCTACATCACCCGGACGACCGATCCGGACTCCGGCCGCCGCTGGGACTCCGTCACCAACATCGGCTACCGCCCCACCTTCGACGGCCGGCACCTGACCATCGAAACATTCCTATTCGGGCCGTTCGTCGAGTTTGCCCCAGCCCGCATCAAACTCGAATTCCTGTTCCGCCTGCGGGCGGAGCGCAAGTTCGATTCCGCCGACGCGCTGCGCGCCCAGATCATCCGGGATGTCACCCGCGCCCAGAAGTACTTTCGCCGCGTGCACCAATTCGTACATGCGGGTTAAGATGGCGGAACACCCATGTTCCGCCTACTGCTGATCCTCGCCGCCGCCCTTCAAGCCGAGCCCGTCCGCCCTGTCCCGCCCCCGGGTGTGGAAGTTCCGGCCGCCGATCGCAAGGACCTCGAGGCCGGCCTCCAACGCCTGCACACCTCCATCGAGAAACTGAAGGGCAACCCGCTACTGCCCGACGTGCGGATCTATCACGAAGCGGCCCGCTACGCGTTGCAGTACAACGAGTTCTTCAAATCCGAGGAGATCTTCAAAGCAAAGGAACTGCTGCGCGAAGGCCAGGTCCGGGCCGAGCAACTGTTGAAAGGCGAAGCGCCCTGGACCACGGCGACTGGGCTGGTCGTGCGCGGCTACGTCTCGAAGATCGACCAAAGTGTTCAGCCGTATGGGCTTTACATCCCGCCCAAGGGCCCTCGCCGCTGGCGGCTGGATGCCTGGTTTCATGGCCGTAATGAAACGCTCAGCGAGGTGAACTTCCTGTGGGAACGCGAGCACAGCGTGGGCGAGTTCACGCCGCCCGATTCCATCGTGCTGTTCCTGTATGGAAGATACTGCAATGCCAACAAGTTAGCGGGCGAGGTGGACCTCTTCGAGGCACTGGCTGACGTCAAGCGCCACTACCCCATCGACGAGAACAGGATTATCGTCCGGGGCTTCAGCATGGGAGGCGCCGCCGCCTGGCACATCGCGGCCCATCACGCCGGATTGTGGGCCGCCGCCGCGCCTGGCGCCGGGTTCAGCGAGACTCCGGAGTTCCTCAAGATGACCGCGGAGCAGATCGCCGCCACTCCGGAGTGGGAGAAGGCACTGTGGCACATGTACAACGCCACCGATTACGCCTCCAATTTCTATAACTTGCCGGTGGTTGCCTATAACGGAGACATCGACCCGCAGAAACAGGCGGCCGATGTCATGGAACGGGAACTGAAGCTGGAAGGCATGCAGTTGAGCCGTGTCTACGGCCCGAACACCGGCCACCGCTATCACCCTGATTCGAAACCGCAAATCAACGCGATCGTGGACGCCAATTCGACCCGCGATCCGTATCCGTCCAGGATCCGCTTCACCACCTGGACCCTTTCGTACAACCGCATGAAGTGGGTGGTAGTCGAGGGCTTGGAGAAGCACTGGCAGCGCGCGAGGGTCGATGCCCAGCTCACCGAGACCGGCGTCGAGGCCAAAACGACAGGTGTTGTTTTACTCCGTTTCGAGTTCGGGCCGGGCGGCGCGAAGCCAGATTTTCAGACCGTCACCGTGGACGGTCAAAAACTGACGGTCAATTCACCGCAAACTGACCGCAGTTGGACGGTGAAACTGCGCAAAACCGCCGGACGGTGGACGTTGGCCGGCGGAGAGGAGGCCGGACTCCACAAAGTCCATGGACTTCAGGGTCCAATCGACGATGCCTTCCTTGACTCGTTCGTATTCGTTAAGCCGACCGGGACGCCGCTGTCGGAGAAGACCGGTCAGTGGACGGCGAGCCAACTGAGCCGGGCCATCCGGGAGTGGCGGCGCCAGTTCCGGGGCGATGCCCTGGTGCTGGACGACTCCGCCGTGACCGACGAGGTGATCGCGACCAGCAACCTGGTGCTGTGGGGCGACCCGCACAGCAACCGGATCCTAGCCCGGATTCTGGACAAGCTGCCTTTGCAATGGAGTGCTGAAGCCATCGTCTTCCAGGGGAAGCGCTACCCCTCGGCTACGCACGTGCCCGTCCTCATCTTCCCGAACCCTTTGAATCCAAAGAAGTATGTGGTGTTGAACAGCGGTGTGACGTTCCGTGAGTTCGACAACCTGAACAATGCCCGGCAGGTGCCCAAGCTGCCGGACTGGGCGATGATCGACACCACCCAGCCGCCGGACGAACACACTCCGGGCAAAGTGGTAACGGCCGGCTTCTTCAATGAAAACTGGGGACTTACGCCTTAACGTCGTCCCTGGCGAAGTCCCATTGCACCATGCGGCCCTCGCGGGCGCTCTGGTTGACCATGTGGGCGCAGGCCGCCGCATGGTGGCCGGCGACGGCGTCTTCCCAGTAGGATTTGCGGGTCTTGATCGAGTTCAGGAAGTGCCAGAAGTGGATGATGGTGGCGTCCTGGCCCTGCTCGCGCCACTCCGTGCCGCCTTCCACCAGATGGGCCTTGGCGAGCGACGGCATCTCTTCCTTCTGGACCTTCGGGTCTTTGTAATAAGCCTCTTCCAGCTTCTTTGGCCACGACTCGACAATCCAGCGGTTGTCTTCGCCGATATGCTCCGGCCAGTACTTCAGCTCGCCCCAGCCGACGGACAAAGTGCCCTCCGTGCCCAGGAACATGAAGCTGGCTTCCGAGCTCGACTGGTTGTTGAAGGTCGAGCTGAGGTTCACCGTGAAGCCTTCCGGATACTCAAGGACGGCATTCAGGGTGTCGGGCACGTCGCGCGATTCTTTCCAACGATATAGCCCGCCCATGCCCATCACTTTGGAGGGCACCTTGGCGTCCATCAGGAAGTGGATGGTCGTGCAGAGATGCACGAACAGGTCAGTGGCGATGCCGCCGGAGTAGTCGCGGTAGCAGCGCCAGCGGAAGAACCGTTCCAGATCGAAGCCGTGCTTCGGAGCGGAACCCAGGAACATGTCCCAATTCACGGTCTGCGGATTGGCGTCGGGCGGGATGGGGTAGATCCAGGCGCCGGAGGCGGAGTTGCGGTTATAGGCGGCGCGGATCATCGTCACCTTGCCGAGCTTGCCTTCCTTGATCATCTGCTTAGCTCGGACCTGCGACATCGTACTCATGCCCTGGGAGCCTACCTGCAGCATGCGGCCTGTCTCCTTGGCCGTGGCGATGATTTCCAGGCCTTCTGCGGACTTATAGGTGAGCGGCTTTTCGCAGTAGACGTCCTTGCCGGCCTTCATGGCTTCGACCACGATCTGTTTGTGCCAGTGATCCGGAGTGGCGCAGATGATGGCGTCGACGGACTTGTCGGCGATGACCTCGCGGTAGTCGCGGCGGATTTTGGCGGTGTTGCCGCGGGTGTCCTTGATGCGGTCGAGGGCGCGTTCCGTGCGGCCGGTGTAGGCGTCCACCACCTGGGTGATCTCGAATTGCGGGTGGGCCATGGCGCCGGCCATCAGCTCGTGGGCGCGGGCTCCGCAGCCGATGCAGGCCAGCTGAATGCGGTCGTTGGGGGCGACCTGGGCGCTCATGGACGTGGCCAGAGCAGCGTTCATTTCAAGAAATCCACGGCGACTGAAGTCCATGATGGGGGTCTCCTTGCGACCACAAATATTGTATCCCGTGGGGCGAACCGGGCCGGATTCCCGCAAGGCGTGCTGAAATAGAGGAAGGGCCAAAGGTCAGGCCCGTCATCAACACCATGTATCAGCCCGTACCCAAGGTGCCCGATTTCCCCGCTCTCGAGCGGGATGTGCTCCGTTTCTGGGAGCAGAACCAGACGTTCGCCAAGCTGCGCGCACAGAATGCCGGCAAGGAGAAGTGGTCGTTTCTGGACGGGCCGATTACCGCCAACAACCCCATGGGAGTGCATCACGCCTGGGGCCGAACTCTAAAGGACATGTACCAGCGCTACCATGCCATGAACGGCAAGGAGTTGCGCTACCAGAACGGCTTCGACTGCCAGGGCCTGTGGGTGGAAGTGGAAGTGGAGAAGAGCCTGGGCCTGGGCACGAAGCGCGACATCGCCGACTATGGCATGGACAAGTTCGTGCGCGCCTGCAAGGAGCGTGTGCTGACGTTCGCCACGCGGCAGACCGAGCAGTCGATCCGCCTGGGTTACTGGTGCGACTGGGACAAGCCGGAGGTTTTGCTGGGGCTGCGCGACGCCCTGGCCGACGGCGACCGCGTGGTGACGTTCACGATGCCCAGCGGCAAGGAAGTGACGGCCCGCGCCAGCGAGATCATCGGCAAGCTGGGCAGCGCGGAGTACGGCGGCAGCTACTTCACCTTTGCCAATGAAAACAACTACACGATCTGGTCGTTCCTGAAGAAGTGCAATGCCGAAGGCTTCATCTATCGCGGCCACGATGTGATGCCGTGGTGCGGCCGCTGCGGCACCGGCCTCTCGCAGATGGAAGTGGCCGAAGGGCGCAAGATCACGCAGCACACGTCGGTGTTCGTGCGGTTCCCCATCCTGGGCGAGGAGAAGACCGCGCTGCTGGTGTGGACGACCACTCCGTGGACGCTGACCTCGAACGTGGCGGCGGCCGTGAATCCCGAGATGACGTACCTGAAGGTGCGTCACGGCGAGTGGACGTACTACATCGGCAAGGGCAACTTCGAGCGCGACCGTGTGCAGGACCTGCAGGTGGAGGGCAAGCACGAGACACACAAGCTGCAATCGATCCGCACCATTTTGAAGGGCAGCGGGACGCTGGAGGTGCTGGGCGAGGTTTCCGGCTCGTCGCTGGTGGGCCTGAAGTACAGCGGCCCGTTCGACGAACTGCCGGCGCAGAACCAGTCGCGGCACGCGCATCGCGTGGTGGCCTGGACCGACGTCAGCGACGCGGAAGGTACGGGGATCGTCCACATCGCGCCGGGCTGCGGCGCGGAGGACCAGGCGCTGGGCAAGAAGGAAGACCTGGCGGTGATTGCACCGCTGGGCGAGAATGCGCGTTTCCTCGACGGCTTTGGCGCGTACACCGGGCGCAACGCCAGTGAGATCGCCGACGACATCGTGACCGAGCTGCGCGAGAAGGGCCTGCTGGTCTCGAAGGAAAAGTACCCGCACGTCTACCCGCACTGCTGGCGCTGCAAGGAAGAGCTGATCTTCCGCCCCGTGGATGAATGGTTCATCCGCATGGACTGGCGCGACCGCATCCAGAACTCCGTGCCGACCATCAAGTGGATTCCGTCGGATGGGGAAGCCCGTGAGCAGGACTGGCTCAAGAACATGGGCGACTGGATGATCTCGAAGAAGCGCTTCTGGGGCCTGGCGCTTCCCATCTGGGTGTGCGGCGCGTGCCATTCGTTCCAGGTGATCGGCGGCTACGACGAGCTGAAGTCGAAGGCCGTGGAAGGCTGGGACGAGTTCGAAGGCCACACGCCGCACCGGCCGTTCATCGACAAGGTGAAGCTGCGCTGCGAGCATTGCGGCGGCACGGCGACGCGTGTGGAAGACGTGGGCAATCCGTGGCTGGATGCGGGCATCGTGCCGTTTTCGACGATGCGCTTCACCTCAGACAACGAGTACTGGCAGAAATGGTTCCCGGCCGACCTGGTGCTGGAATCGTTCCCGGGCCAGTTCCGGAACTGGTTCTACTCGATGCTGGCGATGTCGGCCATGCTGGTGGACAAGGCTCCGTTCAAGGCGCTGCTGGGCCACGGCCTGGTGCGCGACGCGCGCGGCGAGGAGATGCACAAGTCGAAGGGCAACTCGATTGCGTTCGACGAAGCGGCGGAGGTGCTGGGCGCCGAAGTGATGCGCTACATCTATGCCGAGCAGAAGACCTCGCAGCATCTGAACTTCCCCGACCTGAAACCGACGGCGGGGCAGACCATCGATGGGGAAGCCCGGCGCAAGCTGCTGACCTTCTGGAACTGCTACAGCTTCTTCGTGATGTATGCGTCGGCCGACGGATGGAAGCCCTCCGCCGAGACCAAACCGAGCACGAACGAACTGGACCGCTGGGTGCTGAGCCGCCTGCAACGGCTGGTGGCCGACGCCCACGGCTCGTTCCAGACCTTCGAGCACTACAAGCTGATTGAGCGGTTCCAGGAGTTCGACGACGATTTCTCGAACTGGTATCTGCGTCGTTCCCGGCGGCGGTTCTGGCAGAGCGACAACGACGCCTACCAGACGCTGTATACGGTGCTGACGACGGTGATCCGACTGATGGCGCCCGTGCTGCCGTTCCTGACTGAGCACGTGTACCAGAACCTGGTGCGGGCGGTGGATCCTTCA
The DNA here is from genome assembly GCF_051172195.1 of Paludibaculum fermentans. GTDB lineage: Bacteria > Acidobacteriota > Terriglobia > Bryobacterales > Bryobacteraceae > Paludibaculum > Paludibaculum fermentans_A. The sequence continues at coordinate 588,471 of NZ_JBPJAQ010000003.1, read as the reverse complement.
GCGCCGGAGTCGGTGCACCTGACGGCCTATCCGGTGGCGGATGAGAGCCTGATGGACGAGGAACTGGAGCGGGCGATCGCCGCGGTGATCCGCATCAAGAACCTGGCGCTGCACCTGCGCACGCAAAGCAAGGTAAAAGTGCGGCAGCCGCTGAGCGTGCTGACAGTGCGGCCGAAGGACGAGCAGGAGCGCAAGGTCCTGGAGAATACGAAGTACGCGGCGCAGATCCTGGAAGAAGGCAACATCCAGCGGCTGGCCCTGATTGAAGACGAAGGCACGCTGGTGAAGGCGCGGCTGAAGCCCGACCTCAAGAAACTCGGACCGCGCGCCGGCAAGCATTTGAAGGCGATCAGCGCGGCGTTCGAAGCGGCGACGCTGCGTGAAGTTCGTGCGAGCACAACGTTCCCAGTGAAGGTGGGGGACGAAGTGATCGAGGTGGCGCAGGACGAGTACTTCGTGTTCTGGGAAGGCCCGGCGACGCTGCAGTGTGCGGAAGAGGGCGGGACGTTCCTGGCACTCGATACGACGCTGACGCCGGAACTGCTGCAGGAAGGGATCGCGCGCGATTTCAACCGGCTGGTGCAGGATCAGCGCAAGGCGCAGAACCTGCAGATCTCTGACCGGATTACCGTCCGTTACCAGGCCTCGGCGCGCATCGTCGAGGCGGTGCAGACCCACACGGAGTACCTGAAGGGGGAACTGCTGGCGGAAAGCATCGTGCTGGAACCGGAAGTTCAGGATGGCGCGGCGCTGACACTGGGTGGGGAGCCGCTGACGGTGGCGCTGAGCAAGGTCTAGGGATCCGCTTCATCCTCCGCCCGGGGGCCGGACTGCTGAGCAATAGCAGCCCGGCCCGCCCGCGCGGAACACGCTGAGGACTGCGGTGCAGGCCGCGGGAGTCAGCCACATTTCACCGAATCACGAGCGTATCCGCGCGGGAGCAAACCCTCCAGCCGGAGGGCTGTGTCAGACCTTGTCCGGGATCACGAACGGCGCGCGGTAGCCGCGGTCGGCGTCGCGCAGCAGGCGATTGGCGGCATCGTCGCCGATCACTTTCTCCGCCACGGGATCGAAGTTCAAGGTGCGGCCCAGGCGATAAGACGCGTTGGCAAGGTGGACCAGGGTGCAGGAGATGTGGCCCTCCTCGATGGGCGCGTGCAGGTCCTGCTGTTTGCGGCTGCGGACCACATCAATGAAGTTGGCGAAGTGGTCGCCGCCCTCGTGATGGGTTGGCCCCGGGATCATGTCCTTTCCGATGTAGGAGCGGTAGCCGTTCAGTGTGTCCTCGTCGCCCACGGCGAGATAACCGTTGGCGCCATAGAAGATCGTGCCGATGGTGTTGGGACCCTGGCCGCGGCTGTACATAAAGTCGGTGCCGATCTCGGCTTCGCGATTGGTGATCCAGTGGCGGACCTCAAACTCGATCATCTTGCGCTTGCCGCCGGGCAGATCGTACTGGAAGGCGCAGGACAAGGTATTGGGGGTCTCCTGGTCGTCGTCGAACACGAAGTGCCCACCCATGGCTGTGATCTTGTTGGGGAACTTGAGCTGCATACCGTGGCGCGCCATGTCGACCTGGTGGATGCCCTGGTTGCCGAGGTCGCCGTTGCCGTAGTCCCAGAACCAGTGCCAGTTGTAATGGAAGTGATTCTTCGTGAATGGCCGCAGCGGCGCGGGGCCGGTCCATAGATCGTAGTGGACGCCGGTGGGCGTAGGCTCGGCCGGAGTCTTGCCGATGGTGTCGCGGCGCTTGTAGCAGAGGCCGCGCGCCATGTAGATGTCGCCGATGAGCCCCTGGTGGAGCTTGGTCATGGCTTCCATGCCGGATTTGCGGGAGCGGCCCTGCGTGCCATGCTGCACGATGCGGTTGTACTTCTTCGCCGCGGCGACCAGTTGCCTGCCTTCCCACCAGTTGTGGGAGCAGGGTTTTTCGACATAGGCGTCCTTGCCGGCCTGGCAGGCCCAGATGCCGATGAGCGCGTGCCAGCTTGTGGGCGTGGCGACGGAGACGGCGTCGATGGACTTGTCTTCCAGCAGCCTGCGTACGTCAAAGTAGGTCTTCGGCTTGGGCAGCCCCAGTTTCTCCATGTCCTTGAGGCGGCCGTTCAGCACGTTCTCGTCGACTTCGCAGATGGCGGCCACTTCGACGTTGGGCAGTTTGGCGAACTGCCGGACGTGATCCCAGCCGCGTTTCCTGACGCCGCAGACGGCGACGCGGACCTTGTCGTTGGCGCCGAGGACACGCTGTGCGCCGGCGGCTGTCATCCAAGCTGCCGATGAAGTGCCGATGAACTTCCGGCGGCTCCAAGCTTCTGATTGATTCATAGTCTGTTCCTTTCCTGGAATCCTGTGCGCGTGGGAGACAGCCGGCAGGAGGGTCCCAGCACCTCCTGCCCCACGGCGGCCCCGGCCCTGGGCCTCACGCGCGCCGAGATCAACATCAATTGCCCGTATGTGCGCCCGAGTGCCGGAACTCGCCGACGACAATGGTGCGCGGCGGCCGGCGGGTTTCGGTGCGGATGCAGTTCAAGACAGTCTCGTCGTCGCCGACCACGAGCTCGAGGCGGCCGTCCCCGTCGATGTCGGCGATGGCCGGTGAGCCGCCGCCTTTCATCTTGGCTCCGGTGTAGTTGAGGCTCTTGGGCGCGAAGCTCCAGAGGTCGGTTCCGGAGTTGGCGACGGCATGCATGCGGCGGTCTTCGTTGCACGGAAAGACAAGGTCGAGCTTGCCGTCGGCGTCGAGATCGGTGGCAACAGGGATGAGCGTGACCCGGCTCTGGATGGGGATGCCGCGCAGGCGGCGGCCATCGCGATCGAGGATTGTGAGCTCGCACTTGGGCCAGGGCGAGAGTTCGGTCTCGATGATGACCTGCTTGTAGCCCAGGCCCTGCATGTCGGCCAGGACCGGAGCCCACTCGCCCTCGCGGTGCGCGTCGTGGGCCCACAGGCGGACGCCCTTGGCGTTTAGAGCGACTACCTCGTGCGCAGTGGAGACGGACTTGGCGGCGAAGACGACTTCCGGTTTGCCGTCACCGTCGATGTCGCCGACGGCAGGCGGCAGGAAGCGCGGCCCGCGGGCCTCCGCTGCCCAGAGTTCCCCTTTGCCTTCGACGATGGCGTGGAGTTTGGCATCGGCGCCGCCAAGCAGGATGACGCGGCTGCCGTCGCCCAGGAGGTCGGAGACCACGGGAGAAGTCACGCAGCCGGCGCCGAGCGAGTGCTTCCATTGCACGGCGCCAGCGGGATCGAGGACGAGCAACTCACCGCCGGCGGTGGCGACATAGAGGCGGCCCTGGGTGAAGGCGGGCGCGAGGACGCGGCTGTCGAATTTGCGACTCCACTGTTCCCTGCCCTGGGCGTTGACGAGGTAGAGAGTGTCGAGTGAGGCAAAGGCGATGGCAGGCTGGCCGCCGGTTTGGACCAGGACTGGCGTGCTGAGTGCGCCCTTAGCCGGGAAGCGCCACAGGGACGTTCCATCGGGGCGGAGCAGGTGCAGCGAGCGGTCGATGTCGTTGGTGGCGAGGGCGATCTGGAGGCTTTTGCCGTCGTACTGGAAGTCGGCCACGATGGGCGAGATCAGCAACGCTCCATCGGTGGGCAGGCGCCAGTTGAGGCGAGGCTCGCCACTGATGGCATAGAGGCCGGGCGCACCCTGGGCGGTCAGCAGGCGGGCGGCGAGGTCGACTTTCGTAGGCACGGGCACCCAGGTTTTGTTGACCTGGCGGTAGAGCCGCAGCGAGTTGGGCAGGTAAGGGTCGATCTCCTCCGGCGTCAGGCGGACGCTGACGGAGGAATGCGTGGACGCGGCGGGCAGGCGGAACAACCAGGGCAAAGCGTGGGCTGGTGGCTTGCCGTTGAGTGCCGCGGCGGCGAGCTTCTCGACTCCGGGGGCGGGCTGGCTTCCCAGCAGGATATTGGGGAAGGCGGCGAGCTCACTGGTCCAGACCGTTTGCTGATCGGACCAGCCCTGCCAGGGGATACTGCCTGCAACTCGGAAGCGCGCGGCGAAGTGGCGAGCGCCACCCGTGGTGGAGGCCGGCAGTTCGAACTGGTAGGCGCCCGGGGCGGAGATCGACGGCTTGATCTCCTGGCCCGCACCGGTGACGAGCACAATCTCCGTGCCTTGCGGCAGCGGACCGGGCTTCAGGGAGATGGACACGGGCTGGCCCGATTTGACGAGCTTCGGAAAGGACCAGGAATCGAGAATGGGGAATCGGTCGTCAACGGAAACCGGGACGCCCGCGGCGGAGTCGACTTTGGCAGCGCGCAGCAGCGCATGGGCCAGGTCGCCGGCTCCGGAGGAGGCGTTGTAGATGTAGCCATCTGGAGTCTCCTTGATGAGACCGTTCTCGAACAGGGTGTCGCAGGCTTTGGCGGCGAAGCGGCGGACGGCCTTCAGGTAGGCAGGCTCATGGGTTGCCTCGAACATATCGAGGAGGAACTCGAGGCTTTTGCCGTAGGTTTCGGGATGGATGCCGGAGGACACCGGATCCTCGAGAGCTGCCTGCGCGTAGCGGCGGGCGAACTCCATGAATTGCGGGTCGCCGGTCTCCTGAAAAGCCATGAGGGCAGCCTGGCCGAACATGCCGGATTCGCCCTGGCCGTCGCTCCATGGGGAGAGGTAACCGGGCAGGGGTTTGGCGTCGGCGACATTCACATCGCGATGGTAGCGGCGGGCCACTGGATCCCAGGAGGCCTGCATATAGGCTTTGGCGAGGCCCGCGGCGACATCGCGCAGCACGGTCTGCCGGCGGTCCAGCCGGTAAGCATGAAGCAGGTACCACGAGAGGTGGCCCGGCAGGTTGGTGAGGCCGCCCTGCACCGGCGCCCAGGCTCCGCCGATCAGGTTCGTTTGCGGGTTGCGGACCTTCCAGAACATCTGCCCGGCCTTGAGCGCCCAGTCGAGGTGCTTCTGCTCGCCGGTCTTTGTATAGAGGAAAAGGAAAGAGTAGGCATAGAGGCCGGAGTGCTTGGTATAGGGGCCGCGCACCTGCGGGTCGTCGAACTTGCCGGTATAGAAGTTGCCGTGACGGTCGAAGTTGAAGGTCTCCTTGTCGTGGATGTGGTAGGTGTAGATCGCTTCAATCTCGCGGCGGACGGCTTCGGGATTCAGGCGCCACAGCTCTTCCCACGGCGGAAGCTGGCGCTCGAGTTCGTGGCGGTTGGCCTCAATGTCTTCCCGGACGACGTTATAGAACATGTGCTCGCCCCAGGCGAAGAGGCCGGTGGTGGGGCTGGCGCAGGTCTGCATGAACCAGGACATGTAGGCGTCGGCGGCCTGCTGATAGCGCGGGTCGCCAGTGAGTGCCGAGAGTTCCTGGAAGGTGTGAAGGGTGGCGATGTCGCGATAGAGGTTGCTGCCGCGCGCATTCCGCATGTAGTCTTCGGCGTCGTAGGAACGCTGCCAGTTGGGGTCCTTCGACTCGGGGATGCGGCGGGTCCTGATGTCCAGCATCGAAACCCAGGCGGGTGTGGACTTGCTGCCGTAGCGGTCCAGGCCATTCGCCAGCAAGGTGTCCGCGAAGGTCCGCACCTTTTCGAGGTAGAGCGTCTGCGGCGCCGCGGGGCGGGTCTGGGCCACCAGGAGCGGGAGTCCTGAGAAGACGAGGAGTATCGTTCTAAGCGTCATGCGGTGGAGTTTGAGCGGAAGGCAGAAAGGTGAGTGGAAATGGGCCCGGGGAACCGGCCGCGCCATGGCGGGCCGGCTCCCCGGGGTGGGTCAGCTAGTAGACCAGCTTCAGGCCAAACTGAATCTGGCGCGGGATGTTGGATTGTGACGTCACCTTTCCATAGTTGGAACTGGTGACGCTGACGTTGGGTGAGGCGAACTGTGTGCGGTTGAACACGTTGAAGAATTCAGACCGGAACTGCAGCCGGAAGCGTTCGGCCAGTTGGAAGGACTTGTTGACCGAGATGTCGTAGTTGGCAATGCCCTGGTTGCGGAATTCGCTGATGTACTGAGTGAGCGTGCGCTGCCCGAAGGGTTGCGCGATGCCTTGCTGGACGGCAAAGGCTCCGGTGTTGAACCACTTGTCGACATTGCGTCCGGAGGTCAGTACGGACTGGCCTGTAGCGACCGTGTTGCTGCTGGTCTTGATGGGCGCGCCCGACTGGAAGGCTCCGACGCCGCTCAACTGCCAGCCGCCGATGACGTGATCGAGGATGGTGGAGTTGACGGCGAAACGTTTGCCTTTGCCGACGGGCAGGTTGTAGATGCCGTTGATGACGAGGCGCTGGGTGCGGTCGATGTCGGCCACCATGTTCTCGAAGGCATCGGAGAAGCCGGGGTTCATGTAGTTGGAGTGCGCCATGAGCTTCGACCAGGTGTAGGAGCTCAGGATGCTGAAGTCGTTGGCGAAGCGGCGCTCCAGCGAGAACTGGGCGCTGTGGTAAGTGTTGTGACCCACTCCGGCCACGGCCATGGAAGTGGTAACGGGGTAGTTGGGATTCTTGGCCAGCAACTGGTACAGGGGGAAGGTCTTGGAGCCGAGTGTTCCGGCCGAGGCGGGGATCAGCCCGAAGAAGGGATTGGCCACGGCGGACAGCAGCCCGTTCCCCAGCGAGAGGTACGAGGCGGGCAGCGCGTTGGGCGCCCAGCTGGGATTGAAGCGGCGTGTCGTGGAGCCGACATAGGCGGCGTCGAGCAGCCAGCGTCCGGGCAGTTCAAACTGCAGGCCGGTGGAGTAGTTCAGGACCGCGGGCGTCTTGACCTTCGGGTTGCGGAAGGTGATGCCGGTGCCCAGCAGGCACTCGGGGTTGCGGGTGGCGCAAGGCACCAGGTTGAGGCCCGACGGGAACGGATTGGCCAGCGTGCTGGCGGGCGTCAGGCTATCAATGGTGGTGACCATGGGCGTGCTGGTGTTGAAGCCGCCGAGATCGACGCCGGTCAGGCGCGGATTGAAGAAGGTTCCGAAGCCGGAGCGCAGCACGACGCGCTGGTTGAGTTTGTAGGCGAGGCCGATGCGCGGGCCCCAGCTGTCGTACTCGGGATCGAGGTAGCTGCGGCTCTGGCCGTTGACGCCGGCAAAGAGCGGAGCGCCCTTGACGTCGATGTTGGCGAGGCCGGGGTAGGGGCTCTTGAGGTAAGCGGCCTGGGCGGCTGAGGCGACAGTGGGCACGTAGCCGAAGTCGTACGAGCGGATGACGCGGTCGAAGCGATCGGTCGTCGGACCCTGGAATTCCCAACGCAGGCCGAGGTTCAGGGTGAGGCGGTTGCTCAGTTTGTAGTCGTCCTGGAAATACCACTCATAGTAAGTGGTCTGGGTGGCCTGGTAGCCGCCGACGCCCACGGTGCCGCTGGCCGGCAGGCCCAGCAGGAAGGATGCGGCGCCCCAACCGGAGGCGGCGTTGGCGGTGAAGGGATCGGCCTGGGTCCAGTTGCGGCCGAAGGAGTAGCTGCCAGAGCTGCCGGAACTGGCTCCGCGGTCGTCGTACTCGCGCAGGACAAGAGCATACATGCCGAATTTCATGGTGTGCTTGGACTTCACTTTGGTGAAGCCGATATAGCCGTTCCAGCCGTCGGAGGCGTTGTAGGACGGGCCGCCCGAGCCGAGCCCGGTGGCGTCACCGATGCTGAACTGCGGGAAGACCTGGAAGGGTAGTTGCGTGACCAGGGATTGGGGGAAGCCCAGGGAGGCGACGTTGAAGCCCTGGCTGCCGGCAAAGGTGCCTTCGTACTTTCGGGAGTAGCCGAGACGGGCATTCAGGATGAAGTCCGACTGAAGGTTGCGCACATAGTCGATGGAGGCGATGCGCGTCTTCTGGAAGGAGGTGCTGGCTGTGGTGAGGTTATTGAAGAGGCTCAGGTTGTCGGCGCCGTAATTGGCGATGCCGACGTAGCCGAAGATGCGGCTCTTTTCCCCGAAGTTGTGATCGATGCGGGTGCCGTACTGGTCGTAGTTGAGGACGCCGCCCCCGGTGGAGACATAGTTCAGCGCGCCGGTGATCGGGTCGCCCGGACGGTTGGGTGTGGGAATATAGCCGAGCACGTTCCTGGCAATGCTGCTTTGCCGGTCTGTGGGGATCCTGTTGTTGGGGAATGGCGTGCGGATATAAGTGTTGGGCTTGCCCTCTACCGGCGCCACCGTGGTCGGATCGTAGATGAGGATCGGCGCGCCGGCGGCGGTCTTCAAGGACGAGAAATCGCCTGTGCGCTGGGCTTCGGTAGGCACTGTGGTGGAGGTGGTGGAGGGTGGGGTATTCTGGCGGACCGATTCCCAGTTGAAGAACCAGAAGCTCTTATTGCGGCCATCGTAGACCTTGGGGATGTAGATGGGCGCGCCGGCGGTGGCGCCGAACTGGTTCATGTGGAACTTGGCCTTGGTCGCGCCGGTGCGGTTTGCGAAGAAGCTGTTGGCGTCGAACTTCTCATTGCGCAGGAATTCGTATAGCGCGCCATGCAGTTCGTTGGTGCCTGACTTAGTGGCGACGTTGATGGTGCCACCCGCGGCGTGGCCATACTCGGCGTCGTAGGAGTTCTTCTGGACCTTAAATTCCTCTACTGCGTCGATCGAAGGCGTGAAGGAGACCTGGTTGCCGCCCTTGGCGTAGACGCCGTTGAGGGTGACCATATTCCCGCGATTCGGGGCTCCGCTGACGGAGACGTCGGAGACGCCGTTAGTATCCCAGGGGCGGGTGAGGTTCACGTTGCCGCTCTGGCCGGTGGGGATGACGCCGCTGACGAGTTGCTGGAGGGCGAGCGGATTGCGGCCATTGAGGGGCAGTTCGACGAGCGTCTTGTTGCTGATGACCTGACCCATGGAGGCGGACTCGGGTGTGAGGAGAGGACCTTCTCCAGTGACGGTTACACTGTCCTTGACCTCGCCGACCTGCAGGGAGACGTCGATGGTCATGCGGTCGTTCACCTGGAGGCTGATGCCCGGGCGGACGGACGACTTGAAGCCAGTAGCTTCGACGGTCAGCCTGTAGCTGCCCGGCAGCAGGAAGGTGATGACGTAGAGACCTTCCGGGTTGGTGGCCGCCTTGGTTTCGATATTGGTGGCGGTGTCGGTGGCTCGGACGGTGGCGCCGGGCACGGCCGCTCCGCTGGGGTCAGTGACTTTGCCTGTGATACTGGCGCGATAGCCTTGCGCAAACGCGGGGGCGGCCGCGAACAGAATCAGCAGTCCGGCCAGGGCGGCCCTCAGCCCCAGCGGCGATCGCCCACCCTGATGGAGCGTGTGATCTGTAGCACTCATTACTTACCTCCCGAAGTCGCGTCGTGGATTCCTTCAGTCGTGGCGAGACATTTAAGGTGCGACTCGCACCTAAATAGTATTAGCGAGTTTGTCTTGAGTCAATACAAAAATGTGACAGCCGGGAACAAGGGCTGATACGCTATCATTGCGGCCAGTGCGGTGGGGCGCATGGCAGCATGTCCGGCACCTCGGCCACCTCGAATGCAGGGGCGGCCGAAGGGATTAAGCCGGGCAGACAGCGTTGGCGGCACAAGATTGAACCATCAAAGGAGGCCCAGCCAATGGTCAGCCCAAACACTGCGACACCGGCCACGGTGAGGCAGGTGAACCGTGCCATCCTGCTGAATCTCATCCGGACACACCAACCGGTCTCACGGATCCAACTCTCGGCCTTGACCGGGATCTACCGCAGCAATGTGTCCTTCATCGTAGAGGAGCTGATTGAGGAAGGGTTGGTGTGCGAGAGGCGCGGCAAGCCCGAGGGCCGCGGGCGCGTACCCATGTTTCTCTCGCTGAACCCGGACGGGTTCCAGGTAGTGGGGGTCAGTATCCGGGCGGGCGAGACAATATTGGCGGTGGCTGACCTGACGGGACGCATTCTGCAGTCGACGTCTTTCCGGACACCAAAGTCGCCTTCGACCTGGCTGGAGCATTTCCGCACTTCCGTGGCGCGGCTGCAATCGGCAGCGGGGCCGGTCACTTTTCACCACCTCTGTGTCAGCGTACCGGGGATGGTGAACCATTCAAGCGGCGAGATCCTGTGGATGAATGCGCTGCCGAACTACTCCGGGTACAAGCTGCGGGCAGCGGCGGAGGCGGCGACCGGGATTGCGACCAGTGTGGCCAACGATTGCCACCTGGCCACGACCTGCGAACGTTGGCTGGACAAAACGGCAAGCGCCCTGAAGAACTTCGTCTTCCTGGAGGTCGGCGATGTGGGTGTGGGTGCGGGGATGATCGTGAACGGCGAGCTCTGCACGGGCCACAATTCCACGTTCGCGGCAGAATTCGGCCATATGGTGGTGGACCCGTCAGGGCCCAGGTGCAACTGCGGGCGGAAGGGCTGCTGGGAGTTGTTCATCTGCGACCGCGCGACCTGGGAGTACTATGATTCAACCCACGAGTTTTCGGACAGCCGCTTTGCGGAGCTGATTCAGTCGGCGAAGGCCGGTGACAGGAAGGCGCTACGCGCATTTCAGAAGACGTCCGCGCACTTATCGGTGGGCATCTCCAACATCGTCATGGTGCTGAACCCGGAGGTCGTCGTTCTGGCCGGACGCCTGACGGAAGTCTGGGACCTAATCTACCCGCCCATGGCGAACGCAGTGGGGACTCTTCCGGGGAAACCGCAGATTCGTCCGGCACAGATGTCGGCGGAGGAGTTGTTCCTGCATGGCGCGATACAGCATGCCTTGAGCGGACTGTTTGCAGCACCGCAGTTGGGATGAAGGGGCAAAGCCTGAGGGTGGGTGGGCTGCTGAAGGATTGCAGTGCAACGGATCGACTAGTAAAAGACCGGGTGGAACTCGACCGAGCTGCCTGGCAGCCGCTCGCGGCAGCTTCGACAGCTCGATACCAGAATTCCACCCGGACGATGAATCAGGCCGGATCTACACTTCGTACGGCTTGCGATAGGCCGGCCGCGTGACCATTTTGGTCGCTTCCGAATCGCCCGTGAACTTCGGAATTGGACCAGGTTCGATCTTCAGCCCGCGGCCAACGCGGAAGCTGATGTTCGCCAGATGGCACAGGTTAGCGCTGGGCACGGCGTTGGCGATGGGGTCATGAAGGTCCTTCTCCTGGCGTGATTTCACGCAGGCCAGGAAATTCTGCATGTGAAGCCCTGTGGAATCGCCGCCACGGCCGCGCTCGGGCCGTTCTTCCATGATCAGCTCACTCGAATCGCCCTTATAGGCCTGGAACCCCTGGTCGCTCATTGCGGCCCAACCATCGCTGCCATAGAAGAGATTGCCGACTCCGACGTTGAGCGGATTGTTGGCGGGTCCGACCTGAGTGGGCGCAGGGGCGGCGGGAGGCGCCCCGGCGGGAGGAGGACCGCCCTCGGGCCGCGGTCCACGGCCTCCGGGCATGGGTCCGGCTGTTACCACGCGAGACTGCCGGACGCCTTCTCCGTTGGTCATTTTGCCGCGTACCTCAACGACGAGTTGTTCGTTTCCGTAGCTGAAGCCGGCCGTCAAGGTGTTGGGGGTTTCGGTGTCGTCGTCGATGCCGAACTTGCCGCCGAACGCCATGGCGGTTTTGGGCCACACAGGATCGGCCAGTGCCCATCGGGCGATGCCTGTCTCGTGGACCCCCTGATTGCCGATATCGCCGTTGCCGGTATCCCAGAACCAATGCCAGAAGTACGCGAAGCGCTTTTGATTGAAGGGCCGCATCGGGGCGGGACCAAGGAACAGATCCCAGTTCACACCGGGCGGCGTGGGCGCATCCGGCGTATGGCCGATGGAGGGACGCAGTTTATAGCAGAGCGCCTTGCTCATGTAGAGCTTGCCGATGAGGCCCTGCTGAAGGGCGGCGATCGCCTTGATCTTGAAGGGCAGGCTGCGATGTTGTGAACCCACCTGCATGATGCGTTTGGTTTCGCGCTGCACCTGGATCATCCGCATGCCTTCGTGGATGTTGTAGCAGGCCGGCTTTTCTCCGTAGACGTCCTTGCCGGCTTTCATCGCCCAGATGGCGGAAAGCGCGTGCCAATGGTTGGGAGTTGCGATGGAGACCGCCTCGACCTTGGGGTCGGCGAACATCTGCCGCATATCCTCGAACTCGGCGGCTTTCTCCAGGCTCTTTCTAGCCAGCGTGGCCTGGCCCTTTTCGCGGGCGGCCTGGTTGACGTCGCAGATGGCGACGACCTGAGCTTCTGCCAATCCGGTATAGGTATTGAGGTGGCTGCTACCGCGGCCGCCCAGGCCCACGATGCCGACGTTGACCTTATCATTGGCGCCCCAGACGCGCACCGCCGACGCAGCACTAAGGGCGCCGAGGAAGAACCTGCGAGTTTTTGGATCTGACACCGTGAGTCTCCTTTGCGCGCTCATTGTATCAAGCAGGGGACCGGACTTCCGGGTGGCGGTCCGGTAGAGATGCCGTGGAGAAAAGTGAAGCGGGTGGACAGCCAGGGAACGGTTCGGGAAGAAGCGTGGGGGCGGAGGTGAGCCCAGGGAGAAAGGAGTCGGCAGCCAGGCTCAACCGCCTCGCCAGAGCCGGAAAGGCTGACCCCAGGATGATCGAAGTTTGGCCGTATTCCGCGCGAGCGCGGAATCGTTTAGTGGCTCCACATTTCGGCCCGGGAAAGCCAACCCCCAAGTGGGGGTGAATGGCCTGCCAACTCTGAACAATGACATCTCGCGAGGGGCAGTGCGGCGGCTGGACAAATCGAAGATGCCGATCAATGTCAGGCCACAGCCCTCAATTTAGTATGTTTCTACAATCCACTTGGCAACAATCCCGCAAATCTCGAGTACACTCGATCTATTCATCGGTCATGTCTACGCAAGTTGAGATCACGGGTCTGTTGAACCGCCTCTCAGAGGGAGACCGGTCGGCCGAGGCTGAACTGGTCCCCCACATATATATGGAACTCCACCGCCTGGCTGCGCGGTATCTGAAAAACGAGCGGGCCGGGCATACGCTGCAGCCGACCGCGCTGGTAAATGAAGCTTTTATCCGTCTGACAACACCACCTGCCAGTGGATGGGCCGGGCGCACCCACTTTTTTGCGACATCATCGCACGTAATGCGCAAAGTGCTGACGGATTATGCGCGGCAGAGGAAGGCCGCCAAGCGAGGCGGCGCCAACAAGCGGGTGGAGTTGAGCGACGAAATGATGGTCACCGGCGGGGGACTGGAGATGGTGCTGGCCCTGGACGAGGCGCTGGACAGGCTCCGCATCTTCGCGCCGCGCCAGGCGCAGGTGGTCGAGATGCGTTTCTTTGCGGGACTCTCAGTGGAAGAGATTGGCGACTACATGGGCATCGCGTCGCGAACTGTCAAGCGTGACTGGAATGTTGCGAAGGCCTGGCTGACCGGAGAGTTGTCGCGGCGCGCGGATTCCGCATAGGAGTCCGGCGAAACAATTGACCCCTTCGACCAGTAGTCTACGCTTCTACCATTTGAGGCACTGAACGAATGACTCCGGAGAGATGGCAAAGAGTGTATGCGCTCTACGAGCAGGCACTCGAATTGCCTCCGGAGACCCGTGAACGGTGGTTCGAGAGCTGCAGCGGCACCGAGCCAGAGGCGATCAGGGAAGTGATCCGGTTGCTGGAACTGGGCGAACAGGCAGAGCCGCTGCTGGAGACATCGGCCGCGTCGATGCTGGGCCTGAGGCCGCAAGCGCGGCCTGTTTTCGCGCCAGGGGACCTGGTGGCGAACCGGTACCGGGTGGACAGGCTGATTGGCCGAGGGGGCATGGGCGAGGTGTTCTCTGCGTTTGATGGGGAGATGAATATCGAGGTGGCCATCAAGACAGTCCAGTTGAATGGCATCGACGATCCATTTGCCCAGCAACGCTTACGCCAGGAGGCTCTGCTGGCCCGGGAGGTCACCCACCGCAACGTCTGCCGGATTCACGACCTGGTGCGGCACTCGTTGGACGGAGACAGGGGGGAGGTGGTCATCCTGGCGATGGAACTGCTGAATGGCCCCACGTTGCGGGACTATCTGGCCACGGACTCCAGGATCCCCGATACGCTGGCCTTTCACATTGCGGTGCAGCTCTGCGCGGGGCTGGACGCCGCCCACAAGTGTGGAATCATCCATCGCGACCTCAAGGCGGCCAACGTAATTCTGGTCCCGGGAGCCGACGGTCCGCGGGCGGTGATTACCGATTTCGGCCTTTCCCGAAGACAGGCGGCCTTCAGCGGGATGGAGGGGGACCGAACGGTGGGCGATCTCTTCGGAACCCCGGATTATCTGGCGCCGGAGATATTCTCCGGTGCGCGGGCAGGCGTTCCGACCGACATATACGCGCTGGGCGTCATCCTTTTCGAACTGGCCACGGGGGAGAAGCCTTACGGCATCGCGGAGAATCTGGAACAGCTGACGCGCCGCGCCGACGGTCCAACTCCGTCGCCCAGGCAGCGGAACCCGGCCATCAGCAGCCGTTGGGATGAAACTACGCGAACCTGCCTGCATCGCGATCCGGCGCGCAGACCCGCGAGCGCAGCTATCGTCGAAGGGCTGTTGCGCGGCACGATCAGCCTGCGCTCCTCCGCCTTTACGCGACGCCGGGCGGCGGTGATCGCCGGCGCGGGCCTCACCGCTTCCCTGGCAGGGCTGGCATTGTGGCAATCCCGGACAATCCCCATTGTGGTCTTTCCGATTGAGAATCTGAGTGGAGACAAGGGCCTGGACTACCTGGCTGGCGGCCTGTGGATCGAGATGGTCCGCCAACTCGCTTCCATCGGCGGGTACAGGATTCTGCGGCACCCCGAGCCCCGGCGGAATGCTCCGCAACAACTGCCGGCCCAGTTCGCGCTGGCCGGCGCAGTGCAGCCGGACGGGAGCATTGTCCTGAACATGACCGACCTCTCGAAGGCGGCTGTGATCTGGACCGAGCGCCAACCGCGGACGGGCGGCGACCTGAGGAAGGTGCAGCAGCAAGTGGTGCTGGCGGCTGTACGCGGGTTGCGGCGGGTACGTCCGCTCTACTCCGCTGCTGCCGTCATTTCCGGCCAGAGCGGGGAGATACCGCCAGTCACGACCAGCCCGCAGGCGTTCCAGGATTATTTCCAGGCGATCCACATGTTGCGGTCGAGAGTTCTGGAGGACACGCTGCGGGGCATCCAGCATCTTGAGAATGCGCTGCGCCTGGATGCGCACTTCGGTTTGGCCTATGCGGCGATGGCGGAGGCGCATATCGGCCTGATCGAAGCATCGTACCATTCGACAGCGGAACTGCTGCTGGCGGGCCATGGGTACGCCGACCGGGCTGTGCGCGAGGGACCTCAGTTCCCGGAGACACACCTGGTGCTGGCATCGTTTCGACAGATGGCCTGGGACTGGGATGGAGCGCGCGCGAGCTACGAGGAGGTCTTCCGGCTGCGGCCCGATCATGGCCGCGGGCAGGCCTGGTATGCCGGCATGTTGCTGCAGTTTGGCACGACTCCGGAGGTGTTGGAGAGGTACCACCGGGCGATGGATCTCGACCCATTCGATCAGATCGTCAGAAATGGGTACAGCATTGGCCTCTTTTTCTGCGGGAATTACGCGGAAGCGATCAGGGTGCAGGAGGAAGCGATCCGGGTTCGGAATTCCCAAGTCGGCCGGCAGCAGACGGGCAATGTCCATGCCTACCAGGGTTGGCTCAGCAGCGGCCCGGAACGGACGGAGCATTTCCGGATCGCGATGGAACATGCAGCCGCAGTGGAGCAGGCGGAGCGCAAATCAGCACGAACGGTGCAGCCTGGGATGCGGAGTTCCGATCGAATGTATTCCCTGTATTATGCCCTGGCTGGAGATGCCACCGCGGCCGCGCCTTACATTGCGAGGCTGGAGGCAAACATGGGGGACGGACGGGTTTCTCCGGCCACCATTGCACGCGCATATGCGGCGCTTGGACAACACGACAGAGCGATGGACTTAATCGAATTAGCTGTTTCCCGTAGGGACCGGGTGCTGATGTATATTCGAACGAATCCGTTTTTTCGAGTACTCAGCGCAAATGCCCGATATCAGGCCGTGCTTCGGACGATGCAAGTGTAAGAGACCTCGGTTGGAAAGGATGGCATTTCAATGGCCAAAAAGAAAAAGCCTGCCCCCAAGGCGCCAAGACAGAAACTGTCGACTGTCGAACTAACAGCCCCAAAGACCGGTAAGAAGAAAGCAGATCCGGGTCACGAGAAGAAGGCGAACAGGGATCCGCACCCCAAAAAGTCGGCGCGGCCCAATCCGGAGGATGTTGGACATGAGAAGTCCAAGCGCCCGGTCAAGGAAGATGTCGGGCATGAGAGGGAGCGGCGCGTTGTCACCGAAGATGTCGGGCACGAGCGGTCGCGGCGCCTTGTCACCGAAGATGTCGGGCATGAGCGGGCTCGGCGCCTTGTCACCGAGGATGTCGGGCATGAGCGGGCTCGGCGCCTTGTCACCGAAGATGTCGGGCACGAGCGGTCGCGGCGTCTCGTCACCGAAGATGTCGGGCATGAGCGGGCTCGGCGTGGCGTGAAAGAGGACGTCGGGCACGAGAAGCGCCCTCCTCGAAAGAAACCCTGATCCGATGTCCAGACAGTCCCTGTCGATGGCGCTCGGTCACAGAGCGGCCGGGCGCCACACCCGTGCGGAAGCGATGCTGGCCGCTTCAGCTGACCAACTGGAGCCCGAACGGAGCCGGCTGCAAGCGCTGTGCGCCGCGGAATTGGGCAGGACGTCCGAGTCCGAGCGAATCCTCGCCAACCTCACACGGCGATTCCCTGCCTCGCCTATCATTCAATCGGACCTGGGCGTCCTGCTGTTCCGCGCCGGCAGGTGGCGGGCCGCCTGCGCGCGATTTCGGCGGGCGTTGTCCCTGGATCCCGAGGATCACGAAAGCGCACTGGGACTAGCAGCGGCGTTACGCCAGAGCGGACGAGCGAAGGACTCGGTCGCGGAGTATCGGCGGCTGATCGAGACGGGTCACCGCCTGGCGGTTGCGCTGGAAGGGCTGTACCTGGCGGCAGGGGAAGCAGGCGACCTGGAGTCTATCCTGCCGGACATCCAGCGGGTGCTGCGCAGGAATCCAAGGTGCCCCACCGCCCATTCGATCCTGGCCGAGATCCTGTTTGACCAAAGCGAGGGGGCTCGCGCGTGCGACCACCTGAAACGGGAGGCACGGTTGAGCCTCGCGCAGATCGACTCTATGCGGATCTACTACTCCCTGGGCTCGCCCAGCCAGACTCCGGCGGCGGAGTGCAGGAGGATCGGCGGTTGGATCCGGAAATACACACCAGCGCCCAAGGCCTCGATGGCGCCAGCACGGCCGGTCCGCTCCAGGGGCAAGCTGCGTGTCGGCTACCTCACGGGGGAGTTTACGAGAGTCCCCGCTTATTACTTCGTCTTCCCTCTGGTGAAGTACCACAACCCGGAAGCCGTGAACATTTACGGCTACCATTCGCGAGCGCGCGAAGACGACCGAACCGACGAGTTCCGGGCGTTGACCACGCGCTTCCACAGCGTGTCGAACTGGAGTGACGATCGGATCGCGGACCAGGTCAGGCGGGATGGGATCGATGTACTGGTCGACCTTTCCGGCCACTTTGACGACCAGCGGCTGGCGGTCTTCCGGCAGAGACCGGCGCCCGTATCCTTCAGCTATCCAAACCATCCCAGCACGACCGGCGTCCAGGAGATCGACTACATATTCACTGACCGGTGGATCGATCCGGCCGGCAGCCCGCGTAAGTACGTTGAGCGGCCGTGGCACCTCGCGGGCGGATATCTGCCCTTCATGGGCATTCCCTTTGCTCCGGCCGTCGCGCCGCCTCCAGCCGTGCGGAATGGATTCATCACGTTCGGGGTCCTGCAGAAGGCGCTGAAATTGAACAACGTCGTGTTCGACTGCCTGGCTGGGGCGCTTTTGGAGACTCCACGGTCCCGGCTGATTCTGCGCTACAACAGCGAGGACCTGGAGAACCGGAACTCCGCTGCGTCGCAGCGCTTGCTGGGCGAATTCCGCAAGCGTGGCGTCTCACCCGATCGCATTCAATTGGGCGGGAATCTGCGACGCGCGAAGTATCTCGCAATCCGGCGCGAGTTCGACATTGCCTTGGACACATTCCCCTACAACGGCCAGACAACAACGTGCGACAGCCTTTGGATGGGCGTGCCCACGGTGACGATGGCAGGAGACACGCACGTCTCGCGGGTCGGCTATTCCCTGATGGCCCGATTAGGCTTGGAGGATTGGACTGCGTCGAGTGTCAAAGAATACGCAGCAGTGGCAGCGCGGCAGGCAGGGCGGATCTCAGATCTCGTCGAATTGCGTAGAAATCTTCGAGGACTCGTGAGAAAGCATCTCAGCCCGAGGACCGTTGGAAAAGAAGTAGAGCACGCGTATCTGGCGGCCGCGGGCAGGAGCTAAGGCTTCAGGGAATGGAGCAGTTCCAGCGCAGGCTCGTAGGCTATGTGACGCGACTTCACGATCAAACTGTAGACATACGAGTTCTTCGTGATCGCGTCATAAAGGTGTTGGAGCGTTTGCGGAGACTCAAACACTTCTTTCCCGAGCTTCATCGTGGTGATCCAGGAGGCCAGGTTGTCACCGGGATAGTGAACCCCAGCGTAGACGCGGCGGTCACCGATGTCCACGGCATATTGCTGGAGAGCAATCCAGGAGCCCTGGCTGAGGCGGACCTTGTTCTTGATCCAGGTGTCGATGACCGTACCCACGGCAATGGTACCGGCCAGGGAATGCCCGCTGACCATGGACGGAGAGTCAGCCGTATCGGCATGCAGGTATTTGTAGTTATGAATGCCGGAGAGGGTTGCCATCTGGTACGCGCGAGGCCGCTGGAAATTGCGTTTGAGTTGTTTCGCGGTGGAAGCACTTTTGTTATTCAGGCCTTCCACGATGAGTAGTGGAATCTGCGCGAACAGATCAGGCGGCAATGAGGCGTCATACTCAGCGTGCAATCTTCCGAGGGACGACTGATCCTCGCGTTCGAAATGCACGCGATGCTTGGAGACGACGGGGCCACTGACAGGAGAGGAGATCAGCTCATCAATGATTTGCACGGGCCGGTTCTGCAGTTCGAGCAGGATGAGCAGGTCGGCTTCGGTCAGCTGAAGACGCTGCTGTACGGTTCCGGGTGGCCAATCCAGATCCTGAAAGCTAAACGGAGGCCAGAGGACGGCGCCGATTTCCTGGAGTGTCTTGGAAATGAATGTGTTCCAAGTGTTGCGCAGCGCCCCAGCGCCGAGATTCTGGTTGATCTTCCAATGTGGCGGTACGCCCAGATTCTCTTGAGTCGCCGCGACATCCTCTACCGTCTGCTGTCCCCAGGGTGGAAAAAAGGGCGGCGCCTGCATGGTCTCTCAATCCTACAATGACTCCCGAAGAAATGTGCCTCGAATTAATGCGGTTTGAGCAAGAGAATCCGGCCGCACCGGTGGACAACTTTGGGGGATCTGACAGGCTTGAGATACCGTCCTGAAATGAGGAGGGGCCGCAGCTGGCGGAATTTCCACCGGCCGCGGCCCTTTCGGTTTGAGAATCAATTTAGCGCAGGCTATTGAGGAGCTTCACTGCGTTGCTGAGCGTCTGCCAGCGCTGCTCTTCTCCGTGGACTCCGGACTCCACGCAGACGGGCCCGTTGTAGCCCTTTTCGCGCAGAGCCGCCATGAATTTGGGGATATTGACGGAGCCTTCACCCAGGATCCGTTCCGTACCGAGGGAGCCGGGCTGGGCTGGATCGGGCCAGTCGCCATCCTTGCCGTGGACACTGATCACCTGGCTGGCCAGGAGCTCAAAGGCGGCCACGGGTTCGCCGGAACCGTAGAGGATCATGTTGGCGGGATCGAAGTTGATTTTGACGTTGCTGCGGTCTACGTCGCCGAAGAAAGCGAGGAGCTGATCGGCCGGCTCCTGGCCGGTTTCCAGGCAATAGGTCATGCCGAAGGTGGCGGCGTAGTCGGCGATGCGGCGGACGAGATCGCGGACAGCGATGTACTCGGGATGGGTGGGGTCGTGCGGGATGAAGCCTACATGGCAGCCGAAGCTCTTCACACCGAGCGCGGCGGCGAAATCGATGACCT
The DNA here is from genome assembly GCF_051172195.1 of Paludibaculum fermentans. Lineage (GTDB taxonomy): Bacteria > Acidobacteriota > Terriglobia > Bryobacterales > Bryobacteraceae > Paludibaculum > Paludibaculum fermentans_A. The sequence continues at coordinate 568,528 of NZ_JBPJAQ010000003.1, read as the reverse complement.
CGCGGGTGCGCAATTCGCGGGCAGCACGAGTATCGGCGGGCATGAAGCCGACGGTGCGGACGACGGTGGGGATGTCGGCGTAGCTTTCGCCTTCATAGGCGGCGAAGACGGTAAAGACATGGAAGTCTTCAGCGGCGATGGCGGCTTTCCAGGCGTCGGTGGTCTGCGGTGTGAGCTGCACGGTGCCATCGATAGCCAACTGGCCCGAGACGACGCCGCAGGACTTCACCGTGCGCAGGGTGGCCAGCGCGTCGGGCTCGGCCCAGAAGAAGATACCGACTTCGCGGTCTTTCAGAGTGAGAATGGACATGGCAAGATTTCTCCTTGACGGGCCCGTGCTTCTTCAAGAAGGCGGGTCAATTTCACGGCTGCGGCCGAGGACTGCGGAGTGCAGCGTTCGGGCTTCGAGCCGGTCTGGATGCAGTGGACGAAGTATTCGATTTCGGCCTGGTACCCGTCGACGTCAGAGAGCGGCAGGGCGCGTTCCTCGCCGCGGCCGTACCAGTGGGGCGGCCGGCCAGCGGAGCTGTACTCGATGGCGGCGTCCTGGCCGACGACGGTGTACTCCATGGAGAACGGGTAGTTGGACGGCAGGTGCCAGCCGCCGGTGATGGTGACGGCGAAGCCCGAGGGGTAGTGGAGCTGCGCGGTCAGCATGTCGACGCCGGCGGGGAGATCTTCATAGCCGGTGGCCGAAACAGCGGTTGGCATGCCGAAGCAGACGAGGGCCATGTCGACGTCGTGGATGAGGAGGTCGAAGACGCCGCCGCCGGAGGTGGATTTATTGGTGAGCCAGGCGCTCCAACCGGGTGCGGCGCAGCGGCGGCGGAATAGAGCGTGGCGGGGCTCGCCGAGTTTGCCGGCCTGGGCGGCTTCGATGAGCGGGGTATAAGCGGGGAAGAAGCGCAGGACCTGGGCGCTCATGAGCAGGCGTCCGGCCTTTTCGGCCTCGGCCATCATCTCGTCGCATTGCGCGGCATCGAGCGCCATGGGCTTCTCGACGAGGACGTGTTTGCCGGCGCGCAGGGCGGCGATGGCGATGGGCGCGTGCATGGCCGTGGGCAGGCAGAGGTCCACGGCGTCTACGTCCGCCTCGCGCACACATTCGAGGGCGTCGGCGAATTTCTGGGCCGATTGAAAGTCGACCGCCTCGCCGGCGACGTCGAGGTTGCCCTGGATGGAGGAGAGGTCTCCGGCCAGGACCTTGGGATCATTACAACTTACGGCGCCGACGTCGACGCCGGGGATACGTTTGTAGGCTTTCAGATGGGTGAGCCCCATGAAGCCAAGTCCGACCACTGCGATGCGCATAGACTTTGCCATCGTAGCAAGGTGATCGAGTTGGCGTGTCTGACCGGCCAACGAGAAGATTCCGTATTCGTTGGAGAGTACCGGCGGGCCCTGGCCGGAGTTATCAGGCCTCGCCCTCAAGATGCTGAAATCTTAATGTTAAGCGCACCCGGATTCGTCGCTCCTGCGAGTCTTTGGAGTGACAAGGGCGTTGCCCCGGAATCTTCGGCACAGCAACGGTCCAAGAATAAGGAAATTGAAATCAGTGCTGACTCGTATGAGGTTCGTCCTCCTTCTCATCGCGGCGGCCTCCGTTGCCGAGGCCCAGTTCTCCATCCTGGCCACGGATGCGAGTGCGAGCCACGTTCGATTTACCGGCGGGACGTTGCGCAACGATCCTTCAGGGCCGCAGGCGGGCCTGTACGAATGGAGCGCGGGCGTCGCGGGACTCGTGCCGGCAGCCACTGGGCCGGCGGGCTATGGCGGCTTTCTCAGACCAGCGCTGAGCGACGGTGGCGAGGTAATGGCCTGGACCCTGGAGAATCCGAACTGGTGGCTTAGCAACCCGATCGGCGGTCCCGGCTATGCCTGGACCGCCCACTATTACGGGATGGTGGAGAACAGGAATGGGCAACGGTGGGGACGAGCCGGCAAGGTGGAATTGAGCCGAAATGGGCGTTGGGCGTGGTTTGCAGCGGAAGCGAAGAACATCCCCGGAGCCGCGGAGGGCCTCGTACCGGCGGCGGCGGTCGACTTGTGGACTGGCCAGGAGTTCCCCGCTTCGGGCATCCTGCCTTTCAGCGTGGCCGACGATGGTACGGCGATTGTCACTACAGGGTCTGGCTCCATCGCGTTGCTGAAGCCCGGCGGGTCTCCCGAATATCTGCCACTTTCAATTGCCTATTCAAACCAGATCTCGATGGACCGCTACGCCCGGCTCGCGACCAGTTTCAGCACTGATTTGACTCACAAACTGCCGGTCCTCACACTGTTGGACGTGGCAACGAAAACCCGGCAGGTGCTCGCGGAGTCCTGTGATACCTGTGGAGAGCCATCCATCAGCGGAGAAGGAACGAGAGTCCTGATCACCGCCAAGTCGATCAACGGTATCGAAAACCCGGGTGGACGGGTCGGCGCGTGGATCTACGATATCGAGACCGCCACCTGGAGGCGCATATCAGACCCCGAAGAGGAGGTTCTCGCCGCCGCACTCTCCGCTGACGGCTCGAAGGCAGTTTTGGCATCCGACCGCGCCCGCATTCTCAGCATCGATCTTTCGACGCAAGACTCCATCGAACTGGTGCCGGACACGCCGTTCATGCAGGGTGTGGACGGATCCCTGGTGCCTGGCTCGAAGGTCACCATTACAGGCTACGGCCTGAAGGACGCCGCGCTGACCGTTTCGGGGCGGCCCGTCGCTCCTCTCGTCAACGAGAACAAGCGGGTGGAATTCGTCGTTCCAGAGGATGCACCCGAAGGGCCCGGGGAATTGGTAGCAGACCAACCGGAATCGCCGTTCGCAGCTGTGACGTTCCGGATGGAGGTGAAGAGGAATGACCCGACGTTCATCGTGCTGCGCAACCTGGGGTTCACCCTGTGGTATCAAGCCCTCAAACCGTTCGTGGAGAATGGAACCCGCGGCGGGCTCGTGGCTGAGGGGAATCCAGCCTTCGCGGGAGAAGAGCTGTGGATCTGGATGCGAGGCATCTCGGCGCCGGATGAGGTTCAGATTCAGATGGCCACAGGCTTCCAGGGGCCGTATGAACCTGTCCAGCCGTTGGTGATTGACCGGGTAATGGAGTGGCCCGGCTGGCAAAGGGTTCGAATGCGCGCGCCCGCGCTCGCGGGCACCGACCGCTTCTACCTGCATGTCGCCGGGGCCGACAATATCGACTCATTGCGCAATATTCAGGTCTACGTTGCCCCCGCGCCAACCGGCGGAGCGAACTGAATCGCCAGCCGAGCCTGTTCCCGGCCTAGATCGCGTGCACCTCAAACGAGAAGCGCTCCGGCGGGAAGGCCGAGATCGGGTCCGGTGAGAGGTTCGACCACGTCTGGTAGGCCGTAGAGGCCAGGGTCGCCTTCAAATAGAACAGGAACTGGTCGGAGAAACAGTTCAAAGGCGGCGGCTGGCGGAACGACAGGCGCGTGCCCACAGCGCTTTCCGGAGCGATGCCCTTGGTGTCGACGGCCTTGTCGCGCAGCAACATCACAAAGCTCGAGCGGCCGGCGTGCGGCCACACGTCGGGGCGCAGCAGGGGACGCAGGTCCTGCCGCATCTCAAAAGTCATTTCGCACTGGCGAATCCAGTCCAGAATCGCATCGCCCAATCGCCAGTGCTCGATGAGGCCAAGGTATTGCTCAACGAGTTGGATGGCGAGGTCCATCCTGCGGCGTTCCTGGTCGATAGGCTCCATCGGAAGCGCCGGCAGCATGTCCTCGGATTCGATGAGCGTGCTGGCCATCTCGATGGTCCGGCTCATTCGCGCGGCTTCGGCGCCCACGCGGATGAGGAGAGGCGGCAACTGGTGGAGTTTGTCGCCCGGAATCTCGACGAAGTGTCTGTCACCAAGGATCTCCATAAAGACCTCTGTAATGCGATCGGCAGACCTGGCCGCTTTCCTGATGGTTCTGTCGATTATACGGATGCTTGGGCCTCCAAACAAGTTTCATTTGCAGTGGTTTGGGGCTGCACCGGGAATTTGCGTCCATTCAGGATGACACCCAGCCAGGTGGCTCGAACGAAATAGTGATAGCTGGCGAGCAGGATCGGGATGGCCAGCGACAGGCCTATGATTGCTTTGAGTTCGGCCGGCCAGGGCAGAAACATCAGGGGGAGTTGCAGGATGACCAGCACCGGCGGGTGGACCAGGTACAGCCAATAGGCGGAGTCGGAGAGGTAGCGCTGGCGGGAAGAAGCCGCGGAGAAGTACCGCAGGAACAGCCCGATGAGGCCGAAGATCATGCACCAGGCGGAAAGCGCGGTGCCGGCGCAGGTGGCGAGAAAGGCCGGCCAGTCCCGGACGGCGCGATTGGCCATCTGACGGTCGATGGCGCCGATCGTGATGAAAGTAAACAGCACAGCGAGCGCCAGGTGGGGCCAGCCGGCGGCGCGGAGCAGTGGAAGCGAGTCGCGGTGGCAATAGAGCCCCCAGCCGAAGGCGAAGAAAACAGCATAAGCGCCCAGGATGCGGAAGTGGGGGGCAAAGCTGTGGGGGGTGTCGAGGATACCGAACTCCATGGTGAGGAGCGTGCCGAAGGTCAGCAGGCCCCAGAAAAGGGGCGCCAGGCGGCTGGCGAGGAGCGAGCGAAACCAGGGCCGGCTCAGCCAGCGGCTCAGGCGCGGGGCAAGCGGAGCGGCGGCGAGGCAGAGCCACATCAGGATTTCGAGGAACCAGAGGTGCATGGGTTCAATGGCGCGTTCCAACCGGCCCTCCCGCAGCCAGCCGAGGGTCCTGTTCCAGGCGTCGGGCTCCCGGACGAGAAAGTAGGCAAAGACACTGCAGATCTTCAGGAAGGGGTACATGACCAGCATCCCGAGGAGGAAGGGGAGGCCCAGGCGGGCAACGCGATTCTCCAGGAAACCCTGCCACCCGCGGCGGGTGATCAGCAGGGCGGCGAAGAAGCCACTCATGACGAAGAACGCGGGCAGGCGGAAACTGTGGATAAAAAGAAGGAAGGCGTCGAGCCAGCGGCTGGTAACCGGGTCCTTCAGCCACCAGACATCGGGGAACGTGGAGTAGGCGGTGGAGCTGTGCAGCGCGACCCCGAGCAGCATCATGGCGGCGCGGAGGGCGTCGAAGGCGTGAAAGCGTTCGGAGGCGTGTTTCATGCAGCCATGGTGGCGTGCCGAGCGCCGTCAACGTGAGTAGCGAGGGGTAGGATTAACGGTATACTCAAGCTGTAACCTACTGAAATGACTGAACAACGGCCGACACAGCAGGAAGTCCGCGATGCATTGGGGCGGATTGTGGAAAGCGCGGGATTTACTGGCGCGGGGCGGTTGTCCTCTTTCCTCACCTATCTGGTGGAGCGGACCCTCAGCGGCGAAACCGACCGCTTGAAGGAGTCCGTACTGGGGGTGGAAGTCTTCCAGCGGAGCACCGAGTATGACCCGCGGACCGACCCGATTGTGCGGGTGGAGGCGAGGCGGCTGCGCAGCCGGCTGGAGGAGTATTACGCCGGCGCAGGCAAGCCCGAGTCGGTACGCATCGAGTTGCCGAAGGGCGGGTATGTTCCTGCCTTCAGCAAGCTGGCCGAGGTTTCACCGGCAATCGCTGCCCCCGTGGCCCCAATCGCAGCACCGAAACCGCCCACGGTGGAGGTGGAGTCGGCCCCCATGCCGCGCGGCTGGAAACTGGTGGGGATCATAGCGGGCCTGGCCGTAGTGGGCATCTCCCTGGGGTACTGGCAGACGTCGTACATGAGGCGCGTGCGGCAGGCTCCGCTGGCGACGGTGGCCGTCCTACCCTTCGCGAATGTGGGCGGTGAGGCGGAGAACGAGTACTTCAGCCAGGGCCTGACTGAGGAGATCATGGACCGGCTGGCGCGGGTCAAGGGATTGAAGGTGATCTCGCGCACGGTGATGGCGCAGTTCAAGGGCCGCGAAGCGGGTCTGGATGAGGTGGCCATGCGCGTCAACGCTTCTATGGTCCTGGAAGGCAGTGTCCGGCGGCAGGGTGAGCGGCTGAGAGTGTCGGCACGGCTGGCCAATCCCAAGGACGGTTCGTCGGTCTGGTCGCAGACGTACGACCGGCCGATGAAGGACGTCTTCGCCGTGCAGGACGAAATCGCGCAGTCGATTGCCAATGCGTTGCGGGTGCAGGTCGGTCCAGCCCCTGCAAGCGCAAGCAAGCGCACGACTTCGAGCATTGAGGCGTACAACGCCTACCTGAAGGGCAAGTATCAGGCGAACCTGTATTCGCGGCAGGGTTTGCAGAAGAGCATCGAGTATTTTGAAGAATGCCTCAGGCTCGACCCGGACTATGCGCCCGCGCTGGCGGGATTGTCGTCCACCTACTCCCTGCTGGGGTATTACAACTCACTGCCGGCCGATGTAGCGTGGCCGAACGCGAGGCGGACGGCGGAGCGGGCCATTGCGCTGGATCCGACACTCGCTGACGCGCATTCGGCCCTGGGCCTGACACTGGCCTTCCATGAGTGGAAATGGCGCGAAGCCGAGGAAGAAGCACGGCGCGCCCTGGCGATCGATGATAATTCGGCCGTGGCGCACGGCATGTACGCGGCGGCGGTTCTGCTGCCGGAAGGGCGCATGAAGGAGTGCCGCGTCGAGTACCGCCGCGCCCTGGAGTTGGATCCGCTGGCCTCGTTCATTAACTTCTCGTATGGCTACGCCTTGCTTGTGGAGGGCCGGTACGACGATGCGGCTGCGCAGTACAAGCGTACGCTCGAATTGAAGAACATCCACCCGGACATGTACTGGGACCTCGGCATGGCCTTGGGTTTCGCGGGGCGCCGCAAGGAAGCAGAGGAAGCGATGCGGAAGTCCCTCGAGTTGCAGGGACTCAATCCGAATCGTCCCCTCACCGGGCTGCCCGCCTATTTCGCGGGGGATATCGAAGCGGCGCGGCGCAGCTTGCCGGCCATCGAGGCTGAGGTTCGGGCGGGCCAGGAAGACCGGATGGACCTGGCGCGCACGTATTCCATGCTGGGTGAGAAGCAGAAGGCACTGGCCATGCTGGCCGAGGCGATCCAGGCCCGCGAGAGCCAGGTGATCTGGATCAAAGTGGATCCACGTTTCCGGCCCTTGCATGAGGAAGCGCGTTTCAAGGAACTGCTGCGGCAGGTGGGCCTGGACGCTGCCCCCTAACCCTGGACGTCGCCCGACGTCGCCCCCTAAAAAGGAGAAGCGGCCCGGCAGAGGAGGAGGTTCGCCGGGCCGCTTATTTTAAGGAAGGCGGCATTCGGAGGGGTGTATGCCGCCTTCGTCCTCGAAGCGAGCATTGACAGCCTGGGAGCTGTCCTTGCCGCTCGTACTCGTCTCAATGCAGTAATTAGGACCTGCTTGTATTCAATACCAAAAAACGTCGGGGCGCAAGAGGCAGCGCTCAATCTGAGAGAAATTTAACTGAACAGTGGAAAAATCGCGGAGGAATGCCGTCGGATGCGCGATTTGGGGCTGTTTCTCTCAATCTGCCGGATCTCGACGGAGTTTACCGTCAGTGAGGTCGACTCGTTACGGCGCCCGGCGGTCATGGTGCGGGCATGGTGCGATCATGGTGGTTATGGCATCCCTGTCCCGTTGCGGCGCAGCCGCGCTCTGGATGAGCCTTTCTTTATCTATGTCAACTCCCGCCCAAACGGCTGACGTCAAGCCGCCCGCCCTCAAGACGGTTCCCAAGGAACTGGAGAAGCATGGTGACCGGCGCACAGACAATTACTTCTGGTTGCGCGACCGGTCGAATCCGGAAGTCGTCTCTTATCTGGAAGCCGAGAACAAGTACACCGAGGCGCAGATGGGGGACACCAAGGCGCTGCAGGAGCAGATCTATCAGGAGATTGTGGGCCGGATTCAGGAGGATGACACCTCCGCTCCGGTGAAGCGCGGAGAGTATTTCTATTTCACGCGCACCATGAAGGGCAAGCAATATCCGGTATATCTGCGCCGGAAGGGCGCCGGCGGTCCGGAAGAGGTCCTGCTGGACGGCAATGTCCTGGCGGCGGGCGCGAAGTACTTCCAGGTGGGCGCATTCTCCATCAGCCCGAACCAGAAACTGCTCGCCTATGCGACCGACACCTCCGGGGATGAGACGTTCACCGTGCACGTGAAGGACCTGGCAACCGGGCAACTGCTCCCGGACCAGATCAAAAACTCCTACTACAGCGTGGAGTGGGCCGCCGACAACAAGACCCTTTTTTATAACGTATTGAACGAGTCGAAACGGCCGTTTAAGGTGTTCCGGCACACTTTGGGCTCGACGGCGGCTGACGTCGAGGTCTTCCATGAAGCGGACGAGCGGTTTGAAGTCGCAATCAGCAAGACCAGAAGCCAGGCGTACCTGTTGATCGACTGCGACAGCCAGACGACTTCCGAAGTCTGGTACCTGGGCACGGGCCAGCCCGAAGGCAAGTTCACCCGGCTTTACCCACGAATCCAGGATGTCGAGTATCAGGTAACGGACCACGGCAGCAACTGGTATGTGCGGACCAGCGAGGGCGCCAAGACATTCCGCTTGATGGAGGCGCCCATCGCGCATCCTGAGGCGCGCAAGGAGCTCATCCCCGCCCGGAAAGACGTCACGCTGGAGGATGTCGACACCTACGCCGACCATCTGGTGGTGACAGAGCGGGCACAGGGGCTGCTGCGGCTGCTGGTGCGGCGGTTTTCCGACGCGCAGGAGCATCTGGTTTCGATGCCCGAGCCGGACTATACGCTCAAAGGCGGCGGCGGAGTGGAGTACGACACGCCGGTGCTGCGGTTCAACTATACGAGCCTGGTGACTCCGCCCTCGGTGTTCGACTACGACATGAACCTGCGGCAGCGGACCCTCGTCAAGCAGCAGGCCGTGCTGGGCGGATTCAAGCCGGAGAACTACGTCAGTGAGCGCATCATGGGCAAGGCCAATGACGGCACGCTCATCCCCATTTCCGTGGTTTCACGGAAGGGCCTGGTGAAGGACGGGTCCAATCCATGCCTGCTGTATGGCTATGGCGCCTATGGCATCTCATCGGATCCCACCTTCAGCGTGGAACGGATCTCGCTGCTGGATCGCGGGTTTGTCTACGCGATCGCCCACATCCGCGGTGGCGGCGATCTGGGCAAGCCGTGGCACGAGGCCGGGCGGATGCTGAACAAGCAGCACACCTTCTCAGACTTTATAGCGGCGGCGCAGATGCTGATTGCCAGGCGCTATACACAGCCGAAGAAGCTGGGCATCCTGGGCGGCAGCGCCGGCGGGTTGCTGATGGGCGCGGTAGTGAATCTGCGGCCTGACCTCTTCGGAGCGGTCGTGGCCAAGGTGCCCTTCGTCGACATGCTCAGCACGATGATGGACGCTTCCCTGCCCCTGACCGTGGGCGAGTATGAGGAATGGGGCAATCCCGACGATCCGAAGTACTACTCCTACATGCGGACCTACTCTCCCTATGACAACGTCGAACGCCAGACTTACCCGAACATGCTGGTGACGGCCGGATTGAACGATCCGCGCGTCAGCTACTGGGAGCCCGCCAAGTGGGTGGCGAAGCTCAGGACGATGAAGAAGGGCAACAATCTCCTTCTGCTGAAGACGAACATGGGTGCCGGGCACTTCGGGGCATCGGGCCGGTATGAGCGCTTCAAGGACACAGCGTTCGACTATGCCTTCCTGCTGAAGGCGCTGGAAGTGAGCGGCCAAACCGCCGCGAAATAGCGGGATTCACGGGTCCGATTAAATTCGGACCATCGAGTTTGTTATCATGCGGCTTCATGGTGACGACGAACCGCTACTCGATTGGAGTCGACCTGGGGGGTACAAACCTGCGGGCCGCGGCTATCGATTCCAACGGGCAACAACTAGGTAAGAGCTCCGGAAAGACCAACTTGCGCGAAGGCCGCGAGGCGGTGATCGAAGACATCGTCACAGCCATCAGGGCCTTGCGGGACGAGTTCGGCCAGGACAAACTGTCGGGCATCGGCGTAGCCGTCCCAGGCTTCATCGAACTAAAAAAAGGGCTCATCGTCGGTTCGAACAACCTGCCTGCGTTCGACGGCTTCCCCTTGCGGGACGACCTGGGCGAAAAACTGGGCAAGCCCGTGATTCTGGAGAACGACGCGAATGCGGCCGCGCTGGGCGAGAAGTGGCTGGGCGCGGGGCAGGACGTCGACGACCTGGTGCTGCTGACCCTGGGCACCGGGATTGGCGGCGGCATCATCTCCGATGGGCGAATCCTGCACGGCTTCGTGGGCATGGCGGCGGAACTGGGCCACATGACGGTGATACCCGGCGGGAACCCGTGCGGCTGCGGCAACGAGGGCTGCCTGGAGAAGCATGCGTCGGCGACGGCGGTGGCGTCCATGGGGCGGCTGCTGCACCTGGGCAATAACCCGACCTCGAAGGACATCTATGAGATCGCGATGGGCGAGGGCGAGGACGCGAAGAAGGCCCGCCATGTCTTTGAGCTGATGGGCACTGCGTTGGGCATCGCGATCGGCAACCTGATCAACATCTTCAATTTTCCCTTGTACCTCTTGAGCGGCGGACCGCTGCCGGCATGGGATTTGTTTGCCCCGGCGATCTTCCGGGAAGTGGAGAAGCGCAGTTTTACTTACCGCAACACGAAGACACGCATCGAAAGAGCGACCCTTGGCGGTGAAGCGGGGCTGTATGGCGCGGCCTATCTGCCTTTCCAGTGTTCCGGTGAGTTGAAGCGCGCAGAGACTTAGCAAAGGATTCATCACTATGTATTGGCTTGGAATTGATATCGGCACGGGCGGCAGCCGGGCCCTATTAGTGGATGCACAAGGCAAGGTGAAGGCGGGCTTCACGGCTCCTCACGAAGAGATGAAGATGGAGCGGCCATTGTGGGCCGAGCAGTGTCCGGAAGACTGGTGGGGCGCGGCACAGAAGGCAGTACAGGGCGTACTGAAGGAAGCGGGCGTCTCCGGTGCTGAAGTGAAGGCTGTCGGGTTATCGGGCCAGATGCACGGCCTGGTGCTGTTGGACGAGAAGAACGAGGTCGTCCGGCCGGCGCTCATCTGGTGCGACCAGCGCAGCCAGCCGCAGGTGGACGCCATCAACCAGACCGTGGGCAAAGCCAATGTGGTGGCCCACACCGCGAATCCGATGCTCACCGGCTTCACATTGCCGAAGCTGCTGTGGGTGCGCGACAACGAGCCGGCGAACTTCGAGAAAGCGAAGAAGATGCTGCTGCCCAAGGACTATGTGCGGTTCATGCTGACGGGCGAGCATGCGACAGAGGTGAGCGATGCATCGGGCACGGGCCTGCTGGACGTCGTGACGCGGCGCTGGTCCGCCCCGATGATCGAGCGCCTGAAGCTGGACTCCTCCCTGCTGCCGGAAGTGAAAGAGTCAGTGGATGTCAGTGGGACGATCAGCAAGGCGGCGGCCGCGGCTACGGGCCTGAAGGAAGGCACGCCGGTGGTCGGCGGCGCCGGAGACCAGGCAGCCAGCGGCATTGGCAACGGGATTGTGAAGAGCGGCGTAGCGTCGTGCACCATCGGGACGTCGGGCGTGGTCTTCGCCTACCTGGACCGCCCGCAGTACGACCCGACAGGCCGGGTCCACACCTTCTGCCACGCAGTGCGCGGCAAGTGGCACGTCATGGGCGTGACCCAAGGAGCGGGCCTCAGCCTGCAATGGTTCCGCAATCACTTCGCACCCGGGGTGGAGTATGACGCCCTGGTGGCCGAGGCGCAGCAGGCGCCTCCGTTGTCGCATGGGCTGTACTGGCTGCCTTACCTGATGGGCGAGCGCACTCCTCACCTGGATCCGATCGCGCGCGGCGGCTGGATCGGTTTGACGGCCAAGCACGGCCGGGGCGACCTGGTGCGGTCGATCATCGAAGGCGTGAGCTACAGCCTGAAAGACTGCCTGGGCGTGATCGAAGGCATGGGCGTGGAAGTGAACGCCGTGCGGGCCTCGGGCGGCGGCGCCAAGAGCCTCTTCTGGCGGCAGATGCTGGCCGACATTTTCCGGCGCGGCATTTCGACCCTGGAGAATTCCGAAGGTTCGGCCTACGGAGCGGCCTTGCTGGCACTGGCGTCAGCGGGTGAGTACAAGAACGTGGAAGAGCTGTGCGAAGCGGCGGTGAAGGAAAAGGATTGCCTGATCCCCAGCGTGCACGAATCGGCAGCCTACGACCGTGGCTATGAGGTGTTCAGTGTGTTGTATCCGACGCTGAAGCCGGTGTACGGGCTGATTCACCAACTGGCGTAGAGACGGGAAGTGTTCAGAAAACGGGCGGCGCTCCCCTGACTGGAGGGCCGCCCGTTTTGCGTGGGGGGCTAGGGAGAGACGGGATGAGGCAGAACCTCGACTTGTCACCAGTTCCATGCGGGATGATTTCTTCTCGTGTAAATGCGCGAGTGACAGAGCAGGATGGGCGATGGCTGGCTGAAGCTAAGGCTAAAGTGGTCACACCAAATTGACCGTGGGATGGAATCCATCTCCGACTGGCTGTCAGGCCATCTCCGTTTACAATACTTGGATGACGGAGGAGAGAATCAGCCGTGGTCCGATTCTCCGCGCGATCAACGAGGACGGCCGGATCGCTGCGCACGGTTTGAGTCCCGAACTCATCTGGGCGTCGTAAAGCAGGGGTGCCAGGTCTGCAATCTCGGCAACTTGTCGCCTCATGACCTCCGTCACACGTGCGCTCGGCGGTGCCATCAACGTGGCGGAGACTTGGAGCAAATCCAGTTCTTACTGGGAGACATGAGCGTCCAGACGACCGAACGTTATTTGGGATGCAAGCAGCGACTCCGCGACAAAGTCCACGATCTAGTCGGGATTGAACCGGAACTGATTAAACCCGAAGGCCGGCCGACCTGTCGTTCCCGTTGCCGGGAGCATCATCGCCAACAACGCAGCCACCTCCCCTCGCTGCATTTCCACGACCGACCGAGATTAGAAATCTGGGCGACTGAGGCGGGCCGAGCGGAAATGCCGTACGCGTCCCTGGTGTGCGGAGTCGTGGCAGGCGGAGTGGAAGAATGTAATAATGTCGGCAGTGCCATCGCAGCCAAGACGCCAGAATTTCCAAACGATCTCGTGGTTTTCAGATCTGTATAAGCGAAAGCTCCTGGAGCTGGACCCTCCGTACCAACGGCGGAGTGTCTGGAACCAAGCATACAAGGACGACTTCATTGATACGGTGCTCCTGCAGTACCCCGCGCCCGCGATCTTCCTCTACGAAGAGGTTAGCCCCGAAGGCGTTTCGATTTACCAGTTAGTGGATGGAAAACAGCGACTCAAGTCAGTACTCGAGTTTGCTGCCGGAGAGTACCCAGTTTCCGAGAAATCGCCGGTCTCCAACCTGCGCGGAAAGTATTTTGCACAATTTCCGCCAGACGAAAAGACCGCTTTCTGGACGTATCAGTTCCCGATCGAATACCTTCCAACCAATAACGAAACAATCATCAATACGATATTCGAGCGGATCAACAAGAATGTCGCCCGACTCACACGACAGGAATTGCGACATGCGCGTCTTAATGGCATCTTCATAACGACTGTCGAAGAGCTGGCTGAATATCTGGACGCTACTCTGCCAGAGGGCTTTCCACGGGTGGAGGGACAGGCGCGAAAACAGATGAAGGACGTCGAACTTGTTGCCAACATCCTTCTCTCGCTTGAAAGAGGTGTTAAGAGCTTTTCTCAAGACGAACTCGATGTGGCGTTTAGCGAGCGTGATGACAACTGGCCGGAAGCAACTCTGACTCGAAAGGCGTTCAGCGACGCCATCAACTGTGTGGATAAGCTCTGCCGCAGACCCGCCGACTCTCCACTCCACAAGACCCGGTTACGCAATCAGGCTGATTTTTATTCATTCGTCACTGCAGTAGCAGAATATAACCAATCTGCCGCTCTCGATTGTAACGCCGACATTTATGTGCAGCGTCTCGTCCATTTCTTGACACTCGTAGACAACGAAGAGCAACGAAACGCGAGTGAGGCGGCTCGTGAGTACTTCCGTGCGGCGCGGTCCAACTCTAATGACACCGGCCCGCGCAGACAGCGACACGAAATAATGCTTCGCGTGCTTAGGGGGACCGTCGGTGATTACTCCTCTGCCGATAATCAACAAGTACAAGGAGATTGAAAGATTCCTAGAACCGTTGCGACGACAGGTCCGCGCATCTGTACTGATTTTCTGCGACGAACGTGGACTCGCTCACGTTTCACGTGTAAAGACACTCGAGTCCTTGACTGAGAAGATCGAATCTGGGCGATTCTCTGCTTGGTCAGACCTAGATGACCTAGTAGCATTCACAATCGTAGTCCCAACTCTGTCCGACGAGCCGGAAGTACTCACGTTTTTACAGAGCACCTTTGAACAAGTGAACCTCCGCAGCCGCAACACAGCCTTGAAAGCTCCCGACGTCTTTCGTTTTGATTCTACACGCTTTATTGGCCGTCTTAAGGCGAACGACGAGACAGCCGCAACAGAGTTGCATAACGTCAGGTTCGAGATACAAGTGAGAACCGCTTTCGAGCACGCCTGGGCAGTCACCACGCACAGTCTGGCATATAAATCGGCAGACGTGAGTTGGAACCACCTCCGCCTCGCGGCCCAGTTGAAGGCAGCAGTGGAGCAGATGGACACGCTAATCCTTGCCTTTGAAGGTGCCAGCGAAAAAGTTCAATCGAGCGTATGGCCGGAGATAAAGGCCAAGGCGTCATTGAAGAAGTACATGGATTCAGCGGTTACGGACGGCCACATTCCCGTGGAACTCACTCCGAAGGACTGGAGTCGCTATGTTGACAATGCGTTTCGCGTGCTGCAATGCGCCGGAATGCGCAGTCCCGACAAGATCAGCGAAGCAGTTCAAGCGGCGTTGACCAAGGAAGTAAATGAATTGGGCATAGGTAACGTGCCGCTGAGCATTTCTTTATGGCAGTTTACATTCGCATGTCTTTGCAGAGCTGGGTTCCTAGATCGCCTAACCAATCACTGGCCTCTGATCACCAGTGAACTGGAGCTCCTTTATCCAGATGTAAAGGGCGTCACGAGTCGCTTCAACTACGAGTAGTAATCGGTTCCACGGTTCCGTGAGCTTGGAGGCTCTCGTCCAAATAGCACCGAAGTGAGCGAAACGCTTCAGCAGTGGGCTTCCGCGGCGAATGTCCGTGGTTCCAAATACGGCCTCGCTTGGGACTATTCCAACGGCGTAGCAGCTTTTGGGAGGGAGAGAGAGGGGACAGCCCTTCCGATTCAACTTCGGACAGGATCGGCACCTCGTACGGCACGGCAATCAGGTGGATCTGATTGGACATTAGGCAGCAAAGTAAAATCGGGAGACTGCTGACGGCCGCCTGCTCGCGTAACAAGCCCGAGTATGTCAGCCAGCCCCAGCGGGAAAGGAACACCGACCTGGGACGATACCACGTTGGGTACTGTGATGAGCTATCGTTTGGCGCAGTGAATCGAGCCGATCGAGGCGTTCTGATCAATCAGTCCCCTGCAGAATGACTTTTTCTAGTCCAAATGCGAGGGTGACATGCCAGGACGTCCACCTTTCCCGCGACCATATATTGGGGCAGTCCGCACGTAGGTTGCGTATCGGGGGCTCCCTCGCTACGGCCTCGGGTCAAGCGAATTGAACCTCGACCGGCGCGGGAGGCCGCTTCCATTCAGCCACCAGCGTAGCGCTAGGCTGGCACGCAGGCATCGCCAAATTGAAATATACTGAGGATCTGGCGTTCAACCAGCCGATCTATGTGCGACGAAGCCACTGCCAAACCCAACGATCCCCATAGGGAGGTGCCATCTCGACTATCTCCGATTCGAGAAGAAACGTGGATTGCTTTATCGCACGAGTATGGCAGCACCGTTCTTAATTCCTTTTTTGTGTTGGAGCAGGTCGAGCAATTGCTCGCGAAGCAGAACCCTTTTTCTGCGAAGCTTACCAGCTCAGAGGCAACTCTATCCGTCTTCCGTCCGCATCTCCGGAAATGCGCGACATTGCTCGGCCAATTATCCGACATGCTCTCCCAGTCAGGTGCGGATTCCCATCAAATCGGCCGACTGAGCGAGTTCGCCGCTCGAATAGAAACATATGCTAGCGAGGAAAGTCAGCATTTCACGGCGGAGGTGATCCGTCAGACGATAGCCGACATCATTCTAAACATTAAGGACTATACGCCACAAACAAAAAGCGATACAGAGGTTCGAGACGAAGCGCAGAAGCTCTGCCGCTATGTTCGCATCTTGCTCTGTTTATACGCAATCGCTGAAACAAAACCAAGACTGCTTAAGTCTTATAGAGATTCTGTGTCATTCCGAACCACCGCGACAATATCCCAGGAGACAGTGGTGACTTCCACTACAACCTTTGACGAACTCCTAAAGGAAGCTGTTCGATCTGTCCTGCCTTTTGCGGAGCAGAGGCGGATTGATATTCGCGAGTCCTGGGGTGGTGGAAATGCCATAATTAGCGGTGATTTAAGCGCGCTCTCGCGCGCCATGAAAGCAATTCTCGATAATGCAATCAAGTACAACTGGCAGCTACCTAAGCACAAAGGCAATGGCTGGGTGACAATTCGCACTAGCGCTAGTTTTCAATACGTCGAGGCAACCATCGAAAATTGGGGAACCGCTATTGAACCAGAAGAAATAGCCTCGGGCAAGATCTTCATGCCGCGAATTAGAGGAAAACATGCAAAAGATCAGGTTTCTGAGGGCACTGGCTTCGGACTTCCTGACGCAAAAGCGGTGCTTGAGCGAGATCACGGAGGTTGGCTCAAAATTAGTTCAAGGCGCACTCGAAGGGCGGAACTCTCACCCGGAGGCCCGCATGTCGTAACGGTCCACATTAAGCTTCCACGTTTTGGGTAAACTACTTTAGCGCCTGCAGCGCCCATATTGTTCGACCCTCTCCTCGATACCTGGCCTCGGAGGAGGTTCCAGCGAGAAATCCCGTCGGCTGACCAACGCTCATCGGCTGCCAGATCGATGACCACCAGCGCATCGGCGAGAAGAGTGATTCTATTTCACCAAAGTAGTTAACTTCGTCTGTGAGAACGCGGAGCGAACCTCCGGGCAAAAGGGCCTGATGCACTGCATCTATGAAGGCGGCTGAAACCAGCCTATGCCGTTGACCAATAGCCCTAGGATACGGAGTGGGGAAGTAAATATGGACTTCGCTAATTACCGATTGAGGGGTTGCGTCTCGGAAGAACATTAGTGCATCGCCGCACACTATCGAGACGTTTTCGAGCCCCAGCCCTAAACATAGCTCATTTGCTGCGTCAGCATATTCGCTGTTTATCTCAACACCAACAACATGCTCATCCGGGCACATCATTGCGAGGTGGCTGAGGAACCTACCTCGATAGCAGCCAACGTCAACGTGGATGCGCTTCAGTGGGTAGTGCGTCAAGACCGACCACTGCGCTTGCCAGTCTGATACGCTTAAGCACCCTTCGAGAGCCATTCTGCAACTTCTCGCCGAATACGTTCTCCTGCTGACTCGACGCCATTAGTGATATCTACATACACGACACCCGCAATATCGCTTGGAATCTCCACGGCACCCTTCGTAAGCAGAATCACACGACCGGACGTACGCTGTAGTTTCGCGTAAAAGAACCCGAGTTCGAAAATCACGTTTTGCCTGGCTCGGCGGGAGCAACCCCCAACTGAATCGAATGGTCGGTCGTCGGGAGTAGCTAGAACGAAGACGAGATCAGCTGAGGCCCCCTCCTCTTCAAATTTTTCTATTATCGTCCTACCCCTATCGGGCCTTTCTCTCAAGACGACCGGCTCCGGAAAGCCAAGCGTGTTCTGAATGTAATTCTTGAGAGCGAGCAGTTCTTCGGTATCGTGCCCATGGACGATGAATACCGACGGCTTCAACTTACTTGCTTTTCTGGCAAACAGATGTTCTACAGAGGAAACCAATGGGTGCGGAGATTTCCTGCTCCCTACCCATTCAGTTTTCGGTATGTACTCATCAACAAAATTCTCTATCACCGGTCCAGGCTCCCCACCTGAGTACATGGATGTCGCGAGTATCTTCATCCTCCTTGGGTGTGCCCTTATGCACTTCGCAACCTTCAGCCCGCCTGGCTCAGCAGCGTGAATAGGAGCGTCGGTTTCCCGAACCATCAAATCAAGGACAGCAGCATCGAAATGGAAGTCTGCGCGCACCAGAAGCGCCATCGCGGTTTCCACGCAAGTCGCCACCGTCACAGAGCATCCGGCCAAAGTTAGCTGGCCAGCGATCAGATCCATCTGCATTGGATCGTCCTCGACGACCAAGATCCGGCGCCCTTTAAGCCTAGAACTCGCCACTTTTGAAGTGTATCGTATCGTGAGTTGCGAAGAGCGACGCCCTGGCGGAAAGGGAGGAGTCTGTGGCCAACGCTCCGGCCACCGTCGCCCGAAACACAACCTGTCGCACCTGCGTTTCCCCCAAAACGCCTGATCCCCAAACGGCCGACCAGAGCATGCCGCACGACGCCGCGCGTTTAACTCGATTCCGGCTTCCGGCTTATTCAACTGGCGCGGCCAGGCGGAAGCGCCACCCGCCCTGCGCCAAAACGACAGTTCCGCAATCCGCGCAGCGCCAGTTTCCCGCCTGTCCTTCTCCGCGGGAATCGGCGAACACAAGCCGGCGGATCGGCACCTATCGTAGGGGCTCGCCGGGCGCCGTTTCTGCCAATCTCACCATAGGCAACTTCTCGGTCATGGGGTGTGGTGTAGACTCGATCGTGAAGCCAGCGAGGGCGGGACAACAGTCTGGCCAACAGACTTCCGAGGCGCAGGAGACAACCATGCCAGCCCGCAAAGCAGACAGTACAGCCAAGCCCAAAGTCCGGAAACCGGCAAAGCAATCGGCGGCACAGGCCAACGCGCCCACGACGCTCCCGGAAACCATGGTCACCGGCAAAGCAAGCCCCGCGAAGGCAGCGGACGGCGACAAGCCGGTCTTTGCCTACATCGCCAGCTTGCCGCAACCGCAGCGCGGCATCGCCGAAAAAGTCGATGCCCTGGCGGCTAAGACGCTGCCCGGCCTCCAGCGCTCTGTGAAGTGGGGCATGTCGTACTACGGCGTCGGCGATGGCTGGTGCTTTTGTTGCGGCGGCTTCGCCAATCACGTCAAGCTCATGTTCGTGAATGGCGTGACGCTCACGCCGGTACCGCCAGTAACGCCAGTGGCCATGGGCAAGGCCACGCGAGGCGTGGAACTCGAATCCCTAGACGACCTCGACGAACGCCAGATCGCGGATTGGATGAAGCAAATCACAGCCGCCCCCGGTGTCGGGGGAAAGAAGCGATAGCAGTCTGTGGCAGAAGTCCCGCTAGCCGCGAGGCAGGGCTAATGAGCCCAGGGTGCGAAGAGCCGGCCTTCCTGCCTGAGTGCGGCGAACTGCATATAGACAGGGCCCAAGACCGCTTTGACGCACATCTGGCCGTGATCAGCAAGCAGAAGGAAAGGAAATAGAGGCCATGACCAACCTGGAACGGATACGGAAACAACTGAGCCCGGCCCGTCGCAAAAAGGTTGAGGCCCGTGCGGCGCAGCTCATTGGCGAGGAGATGACTTTACAGGAGTTGCGGCAGGCCCGCAGGCTGACACAGGTCCGGATGGCTAAGGCCCTCGGAATCGGGCAGGACGGCGTATCCAAACTTGAGAGACGCGCCGATCTCATGATCTCGACTCTGCGCAAGACCGTGGAAGCCATGGGCGGCACACTCTCTCTCGTCGCGGAGTTTCCAGATCGCGAGCCCGTCATCCTCTCCGGCATTACCGGGGAAGAACTGGAGCAGAAGCCACCAAGCCGGAAGCACGCTCAGGGCAGGGCCTGATCGCATCTCGTCGACAGCCCCCCGTCTCGTGCACGGACGATCGGGTGCGCGCGCCGGCACAGAGTTGTAGTCTGCACCGGGTGAGGCTGTGGTAGCCAAAAACCAAATCACCCGGTGAAGATCCCTCGTCGACGCGTCTGAGGAACCTCTCAGCCGCGGCATCCCGCCAGTTGCCCCCCACTTCTCCCCCATTTTCCGCATGAAGCCATCTTCAGTCACAGGAATTCAAGATCTTTATTTCCTTTATTTGCAACAGCGATCGCGAAGAAACAGAGAAACCGCCTTGACCTCGCCAGCTACCCTGGAATCGCGCCGGCTCTCATGCCGGCCGTTTTCATTTCCAAGGAGACTTTCATCATGGCTTCCGCTGCTCAGGTCACCGCCAACCAGGCCAACGCTCAATGGTCCACTGGGCCCGTCACCGCCCAGGGCAAAACCCGTTCCGCTCAGAACGCCCGCCGACACGGCCTCACCGCGCGCACCCCTCACATCTCGGCAGACGACTGCGCCGAATTCGCTGCCCTGGAAGCGCGCCTCCTCAGCGAGACCCAACCCAAGTCCTGCCTCGAGGAAGAGGTCTTCCATCGCATCCTCGCCCATACCTGGAACCTCCGCCGCATCGAATCCTTTGAGTCCGCCATCCTCGCCGAAACGGACCCAATCGACTTCTCCGAGACCGACGCCGCCCGCCTGAACCACTTCGCCCGCTACCGCCGCGACCTGGAACGCGGACTCTATCGCGCCATGAACGAGCTCCGCAAACTCCAGACCGAACGCGCCCTGCTCCAACTCCAGAGTGCCTTTGCCATCCATGCCCTGACCGAAGCCGCGCCCCTGGCCGAAGTCTCGAAACTGCAGCCGCGGCTCAGCGAATACTTCGTCGGACACAACGTCGACCAGGCCCAGGCGCAAACCCGGTTCACCTCCGGAGCAGAAACCGCCATCAAGTTCAGCCAATCCTGGACCGACGCCTGGCTCCAGGTAGCCGGCAAAGAGCAACTGATGGCCGAATCAGCGGTTTAACGGTTCTCAGCCGGTTTTACCGAAACAAACCCAACTGCCCCCGGAAAGTCGACCGGGCACGGCGAATCCCTGCCCGGCATGCTCTTTGACAATCGAATCTTGCCTTCACAGTTTGGGGCAGAAGTCCCGCAAGCCGCGCGGCAATCGCTTACATGCGCGGGAGAGGTGCGGAGGCGGCCTGGCCAGGGCCCCTCCGTTCGTCATGCAAGCTGCCTGACAGTTGCATAATTCGCTTTATTTTCGCGTTCAGATGGGGCTTGTCCGCCGGTCTATTAGAAAGATATTAGATCGTTTATCCTTGACATTTTTGTAACGCGATGACATAAGGTATTCAATGCGGTTGAGCGCCTATCGTACGGCGCAAATAAGCCGCGACATTCCAAGGGGGGATGCGATGTTCCAACGCTCCAAGTGTGCGCGGTTGAGCCTTGCCTGTGCTCTGTTTGCCGCCACCCTGTCTGCCCAGTCATTTACAGCCGCCGTGCGCGGCACTGTGACCGACGCCAGCGGGGCGGCCATCCCCGCGGCTCGGATTGTGATCACCGAATCGGAGCGAAACGTTCCTCACTCCGCGGTCGCGGATGATTCCGGCCGCTTCCAACTGTCAGCACTGCCGCCGGGCCTCTATAACGTGAACGTCGAGGCCAAGGGGTTTCGCAAGTACGTCCAGACAGCCCTCACCCTCGCCGTACAGCAACAGGCTACGCTCGACATCCAGCTTCAGGTGGGGGACATCTCCACGGCCGTGGAAGTGACTTCCAGCGCGGCCCTTCTCAACACCACCATCTCTAACCTGGGCCAGGTAATCGAGAACAAGTACATCCTATCCCTGCCCAATATCGGTAGAAACGCCATGGGCTTGACCTACATGACGCCCGGCGTCGTCGGCTCGGGCGGACGGGCGAACTCCGATGCTAATACGAATTTCGTCGCGAATGGGTCGCGCAATTCCACCTCGGACGTGCTGTTGGATGGAGTAACCGTCGTGACAGTCGAACAGAACTCCGGCATCACCGACCTGAAGTTCAGCCCCTCGGTCGACGCCGTGCAGGAGTTCAAGATGCAGACGAACTTCTTCAGCGCGGAGTACGGCCAGACCGGCGGCGCGGTCGTGAACATGGTGACTAAGTCCGGCACCAACGAGTATCACGGCACCGGCTACTATTTCCTGCGCCATTCGGACCTCAACTCAAACAACTGGTTCTCCAACAGGTCTGGCCGCGACCGGCCGTACTATCGCCGCGATCAACTGGGCGGCGTCATTGGCGGACCCGTGGTCCGAAACAAGACCTTCTTCTTCGCCTCCTACGAATACACCAAGTCCAAGAGCCCGACAGAGCAGACGGTGTCGTGGCCGACCCTGCTGCAGCGGGACGGCAATTTCTCGCAGACCTTCAACGGCTCCGGCCAGTTGATGACGATCTATAACCCCTACGACACCTTTACCAACGCCGCGGGCAATATAGAACGCAGGCCCTTCGCGGGCAACATCGTCCCCAAAGCGATGATGGATCCAATCGCACTGAAAGCCCTGGAGTACTTCCCCAAGCCCAATCAGCCTGGTGCGCCCTTCACCGAAACCAACAACTGGTATGAGCAGGGCATCAACCTGAGCAGCGGCCATCAGACCAACTTGAAGGGCGACCACAACTTCAGCGACAAGAGCCGCATCACCGGCCGCTATAGCTACAACCGCGGCACCGGCAATCCGGCGAACCTCTTCGGAGACGGGAATCCCGCCTTCACCTTCAACGACGGCCCGAATATGGGTACGACGCACGCCATGGTGGCGGAGTTCACCCGCGCGGAGAGCCCCACATTCCTGTGGTCAGCGCGCTACGGCCTCACCTACTCCACCTACTTCCGGAATCCGATGGTGCCCAACTTCGACCTCACCACCCTCGGCTTCCCGAAGTACATGAAGGATAATGCCACGCTGCTGGTCTTCCCCACCATCGGGCCCGAAGGCTACCAGGACATCGGCACGGAAGGCTGGGTCGTGATGGATCGCCAGGAAGGCGTGCATCACTACTCCGCCTCCGCCAATAAGTTCATCGGCGGCCACAGCATCAAGTTCGGTGGCGAGTATCGCAAGAATTTCCTGGATTACGCGCAGCCTGGCTATCCGTCAGGGCAGTATTCCTTCGCTCGCGGCATCACCTGCAAGGATCGCTTCTCCTGCCCCGGCGATGAGGGCAACGGCCTGGCCACCATGTTGACCGGTTGGTGGACCTCGAATCAGTTCCACATTGATCCCAAGGCCTATACGCGGTCCGCCTACTGGGGCTTCTTCATCCAGGACGACTGGAAGCTGACGCGCAGGCTCACGGTGAACCTTGGCCTGCGCTACGACTTCGATGTGCCGCGCTGGGAGACCACAAACCGGCAGAGCTACTGGGATCTCGATGCCCAATCGCCTGTGCAGGCGCCCGGCTACAACACCCGCGGAGTCTTCCGGTTCAACGACGACAACAAACGTTCACCGTTCAACTCGGACATGAACAACTGGCAGCCGCGTATCGGGCTGGCCTACGCCCTCAACAACAGGACGTCGATCCGCACGGGCTACGGGCTGTTCTACCAGTTGAGCCGGGCCACCGTGTTCGGCCACACCGGCGCCGGGTTCAACGTCAATTCCACATCGAACTCGTCGCTCGACTCGAACGCCACGCTCTATGCCAAGCTGAACAATCCCTATCCGGATGGCATGCTGCTGCCGCCCGGCCGCTCGCTGGGCGACAACACGTTCATCGGTCTTGGCGCCGGCACCATTCTCGGTTCGAACAGCCGCAACCCGGAGTACCACTCCTGGAACTTCTCGATCCAGCGGGAAGTCGGCTGGCAATCAGTCTTCGAGATGAACTACACGGGCAGCCGCGGGACGCACTTGTTCCTGCCTGTGACAACGCTCTCACCGCTGGCTCCCCAGTATTGGTCCATGGGGCGCACGGCGCTCACCGCCGCCGTGACCAATCCGTTCTATGGACAGATCACCGACCCCCGGGCCACCAACCTGAAGAATCCGACGATCCAACAGTACCGCCTGCTGCGCCCGATGCCGCAGTTTGACGGGACGAGCGTAGGGACGGCGGAACCACCCCGCGCCGATTCGAACTACCATGCCCTGCAGTTGAAGTGGGAGAAACGGTACTCGACCGGGCTCACCATGCTGGCTCACTACACCTGGTCCAAGATGATCGACGACGCCTCGTACGGCTCAGGCAACTACGGCTGGCTAGGCGGGAACTCGTCGCTGCAGAACATCTGGGACCTGCGTGGTGAAAGGTCGCTCTCGTCGCACGACATCTCGCATCGCGCTGTCATCACCGGCGCGTATGAGATGCCGTTCGGCAAGGGCCGCCGTTGGGGCGCAAACATGAACCGGGCCTGGCAACTGTTGGCCGGCGGGTGGAACGTCAGCGGCCTGGCCACTCTTTCCGCGGGCATGCCGCTGCAGGTCACACAGTCGGGCGGCAACATCTGGGACGGCACGCAGCGGCCGAACCTGGTGGGCGACCCATCCACGCCAGGCTCGATCCAGAGCCGCACGAACGGCTGGTTCAACCCGGCCGCCTTCACCAAGCCCGACATCGACGTGCCAGGTTCTGCTCCGCGCACGCTCAACTACCGCGGCCCGGGCATGAAGATGTTTGACGCCGCGCTCCTAAAGAGCTTCATCGTGACGGAACGCCAGCGGTTCGAGTTCCGTCTCGAAGCGCAGAACGCCCTCAACCACCCGGTCTTCGGAGATCCCAATGGCAGCTTCGGCTCCACCAGCTTCGGCCAGATCACCGGCACGAAGGTGGGGAACCGCAACGTGCAGCTCGGGTTCAAGTACTACTTTTAAGACTCGGCCTCACCCGCAAACGACAAGCTGGAACCGCAAGCCGGCCCCGGCTGCGCCAGAAGGATGGCCTTGTCGATACGAGGAACCGGAGTCAATCAAAGTCGCCCGGCGGCATATGGCAGGGGAGCCGGACCAGCAATCCGACGGAGATTGGCTGACCACTGCGTTCTGCCGCCAAGGGAGACGATCGACAAGGAACTCATAGCAGAGCGCACGTTCAGGTCTCAAGTAGTGCTACCAGCCCGTCTCGGCATGGAAAGCCCAGGTATTCATTCGCCGATCCGTGGAACCCCGGCCAATACCCGTCAAGTCCGCTAGAATTAGGCCCAAAGGGTGTGGAGCTCCGAAAAAGCTCCACACCCTGAGGCCTGTCCCGCCTCGGATTTCCGTCTGCTTCGAGTGAACATGCGCTGTTCCAGGTTGGTCCTCATCACCACGATGGCTTTTGCGGCGGGAGGATGGTCTGCGCACGCGGTGGAGGTACGCACGGTGAGTCTGTCTGCCCCGGTCGCGGAAATGGCCTGGGATGAGACGCACAATGTCTTTTTGGCTGCGGTCGGGCGAGAGGTATTGGCCATTGATCCCTCGACAGCGAGCGCGGAGACACGGTTTTCGATGGAGTCGACCGTGCATCATCTTGCGGTCTCGGGAGACGGGCGGTACCTCTATGCGGCGCTGAACGACCGCGGCGTCGTGAGGCGCTACAGGATGGCTGACGGAGGACTCGACCTGGAAATCCCATTGGGGGATAGCCTAATGGGACCAGCGCGAGCGTCGGCCTTGGCGGTGGTGCCGGGCGAGCCGGCGGCCGTCTTGATTTCGTTCGAGGAACGCAGACGGAGTATGGCGGTGTTCGACGGCACCCGAAGCCGGGGAAAGACTGAGTCTCTATCGGTAGAATCCATCGAGATCCGGCGTCCAGACGGAACAATATACGGTTCGGCAAAGGGTGAAATCTACCGGCTTGCCGTGGACGCCACTGGCATACAGGCAACGAAGATACGGCCGGGACTCTTCGTCGCAGAGCAGTCGAGGCTGCCGGCATGGAACGGGAGGCTGGTGACAAGTAGCACTGGGCAGGTGATGGACGTGGAAAGGGGCGTCCTACTCGGACAGATTCCAGTGCCCCATGGGATCAACATATCTGTGCCGCTGGCGACAGACGCAGCGGGCCAGATTGTGGTCGTAGCCCAACCAGTGCAAGGTGGTTATGAATTGGTGGGCTATTCCGTGTCGACATTCCGGCCAGTAGGGAGTGCTCCATTGGCGCCGGATCAGGCGCAACGAATGGGGCTGGAAAACCCTGCCCGAGTGTGTGTCTGGGGTACCGACGGCATCGCGGTAGTGAACAACCGTGCTACGCCCGGGGCGGTGCTATCTTTCTTCAGGGTAGGTGAGTGGACGCCCAAGGTGGGAGGGGAATGGCCGAAGCCAGTGAGAGACAGTCGGGGTGGGACGCGAGTCGCGGTGGCAGCGAACGATCTGGTTTACGACGCGCGGCGCAACAGGATCTGGGCAAGCGTTCCTGGTTCGGTGGCGGACCTCGGGAACAGCCTAATTTCGATTGACCCGGCCTCGGGGGAAATCCTGGAGCGCCTGGACGCCGGCAGCGAACCGGATCGGCTGGCGCTCGCAGGCGACGGCAGCCATATATTTGTGACCCTCAACGGAGCGATGGCCGTGGCGGAGATTGACCTCGAGACCCGTCAGCGCGTCCATACTTTGCAGCCGCCGGCCGGCGAACCCATGAAACCTCAGAGCCTGGTGGCGCTGGAAGGATCCGCGGCCAGCGCGGCGGTGGGATGGTCGCACGCCGCAGTCCCTTATGGGATCGCGATAGCCGTCTATGACGGTGGGGTCGCACGGTCCAAGTCGTACTTGAATTTCAAGCCCACTGATTTTATCGCCGACCTGACGGCGACTCCGCATCTGACACACATCTACCCCGGGGATCGACCCGACGATTTGTTTGCGATTGACGAAGAGATGCATAGCGCCTCCGGCCATGTGGTGGCACGAATGCGATTGGACGAAAACGGGATCTCACTGGAGCGCACGCTGGGGTGGGCCGGCCTGGGGGCGCGCTCCTATCAGACCTCGCTTGTTTACAATTCCGGCGTTCTTTGGACCGGCGGGGGCGAGTTGTTCAATGCAGACATGTCGCGGCTTTTGGGCCGGGTAGCGATTCAACAGTCCTACGCAACCAGGGCGGTGCCGGCCGTACGCCCGGGACGGGATGAGACCCTGTTCGTTTACTCGGCCGGGTTCGGAGACCGGACAGCCGCGACTCTGTTCGATCGCTCCACACTGGTTCCCACTCGTTCGGAGGACATCCTCCCGACGCTTGCTATGAAGCTACCGGCCGTGGCGTTCGCCGGCCCGGACGTTCTGGCTCTTGCCTTCGAGGATCACATCGAATTGAAGGCGCCCGGCGGACTACCCGCCTATCCTGCGCCGACGATGGGCATTACGCAGGTAGGGCAGGGTGTGCGGAGACTGGGCCTGAAGGTTACCGAACTGCGAGCGGTTCCAGGAACCTCGAAGCTATTGGTGGCGATTCCGAGCAAAGCCGGGCCGGACGGCAACCGGGTCGCCCTGGTGAATCCCGAAGACGGCGCCATCGAGAAGTCCTCCTTCGCGGGCAGCGAACCGACGTTGCCGCGCACCTCGGCGGACGGCTCGTTTGGGTATGTCTACCTCGACGGGGAAAGACAGGTTGCGAGGTTTGACATCAGGTCGGGAGAGATCGACTTGAAGTTCGTTCCGGACCCGACCGGAGGGAACACGCAGTATCCGGCTCGCGATATGGAACTGGGCCCGGACGGAGGACTCACGCTCAGCTACGACGGAGGGTGGCTCGCCACGTTCGACAGCGGAGTCCTGCGGCCGATGGTCGACCGGAATGCGGAGGGAGTGGGTGTCGGCAACACCCAGGCGTACTCCATAGCGCTGAATGAAGCTGGGACCATCGTCTATGCCAACGACGAGTATTGGTCCACCGCCGAATTCAAGCGGATTGCGGCGCGCCCGGATGGGCTTCAGTATCTGTCGGGTACGTCGAACCTGATCGGACCTGGGATGATCTCCGCGGGCGGGCTTCTGTATAACTCGTTTGGGGCCGTGGTGGACCCCGAGAAGTCGCGGGTGGTAGGGCTGTTGGCCCTGCCGTCCTACGGTTGCAGCTTGGCGCCAGATCCCGCCGCGGGGCGCGTGTACTCGTTATGTGGACAGAGGCTCGATGCCTATGACGGGCGGAGTTTCTCCCTCATCGGCTCTCTCTATATGACGGCGGCACCCGGAGGCAACGGACTCATCCGCTTCGGCGCCGACGGGCTGGCTTATGTGGGCGCGGACGGGCTGGTGTACGTCACGCAAACCTCAGCCATTCCCGCGCTAAGCCGGCCGGTGTCCGTGCCACAGCCGCAACCGCCTTCCACGCCCGGGGTAACCGTTATCGACATGGAGGCGCAGGGACTGGAGTACGACAGCGGACGCGGGTTGTTGTACGCTGCCCTGCCAAACTCCGAGGCGGCGAACGGCGACCACATTGTCGCGCTGAATCCGGGGACCGGAGACGAAGTCCGGCGGTGGCCGACCGATCACAACCCGACGATGTTGGCATTGAGCGCGGAACCCGGGCCGGTCTACTTCGTGGCAGGCACTGAACGGAGACTCTTCTTCAGCGGGTACTCGGCAAAGCCGGGGATGATCTTCCCTCTGGACAGGGAAACGGGCACTATAGGCCCGGCCTTCAGCGGGGCGGCTCCGCATAAAGATATTTCGTGGAGCCTGCTCGGACTGGCAATACCTCCGGGTTCGGTGGGGGCGGTTGCGGCATTGGAAACCCGGTCCTATAGCGTGCAGGGCGGTGTGGGGTCGGAACCTCCGTTCTTGCGGATTTACCAGGATGGGATCACGTTGCCGGACTTTCTGTGGGCACATACCTTCTCCTGCACAAGATTCGTGGCCGGGGCGCCTGGCCGGATGTACTGCAGTGACGGCAGCACGTTGACACGACTGACGGTGACGGAACGCGGCGTGCAACTGGCTGGCTCTTTCCGTCTGCTGCCTGGGATGGAGTCCTTGACGGACCTGGTGTACCGGGACGGGTTCGTCTACACGAGCACCGGCCTGGTGATCGATGGCGAGGCCGGCACCATGCGCCGGATGGAAACGCACGGCGCTGTCGCCGTGGATGACGGGCGGGTGTATTGGGCGGAGCCCGCCGTCGGTTCCCTGACGGTGACGTTGAAGAGCTTCGACCGGGCAACGCTGGCGCCGGTGAAGACGAAAACAGTGAATGTTTCGAGCACGGAGGTCCGCCGGATGGTGGCGTGCGGCGGCGGCCGGGTTGCCTTTGCGGCCGGAAAGGAGATCTACCTTGTTCAACCGTAACCGGCCAGGCGTGTCTTTGACCGCAGCCGCGGTGCTGACGGCGATGGTATGGGCAGGACCGGCATCGGGCGCTGCCCGCATTACGTCGACGATTCCGGCTGTCGGGCATCCAGGCGAGGAGGTTCAGTTCCAGGTGGACGGGACCACTCGCTGGGTGGGGACTGCCTGGTTTACGGCGGCCGATGGATCGCGAATCCGGAGCATGGGACAGAGTGGGAATCCCATCGTGCCGCACGGGGCGGTAAGCGGTCCTGTATGGGTCGAACTGAACGCGGAGACGCTGACGGAAGCATACGACCTTACGGTGCTGCCGCGTCTGCGGCTGCACGCGGAGCGGCAACGGGTTTCGGGGGGAGAGACCATTCAGATCGCGGCGAAGACGCCTTCGATTCCCGGCGATTGGGCCTTGACGTGGAGAGCGGATCTGGGAACCGTGGACGGCACGGGCCGGTTCCACGCGCCGATGGTGGCCTCGACGCAGTATGCGCGAATCTGGGCCTGCCTGCGGGGCGGCACGGAGTGCGGCACCACTGTGGTCGCGGTGTCTCCAATCCGGCTCGAGCCGGAACGGTTGGTCCTGACGCCCGGAAAAGAAACAGCGCTACGGGTGGTTCAAGGCGGGAATGAGGTGAGTGCGGCATGGAGAGCAGTGACCGCTAATGTGAGCATCACCTCGGACGGCAGGGTGACCGCGGGCACAGGCCCGCTGGATGGGGGCGTGGCGGTGGTGGAGGCCACGGCGGCGGGTGCGACACAGGAGTTCCGCCTGCCGGTCAGAACGGCGGGCGTGGTGGCGAATACATTGGAATGGTCCGACTGGATCGCCCCTGACAGCAACAATCCAAACAACCGCCTGGCGCTGGGCTCTCACGCCGAGTCAGTCGCCACGCACGGGGATTGGCTGTACGTCCTGCAGAGCAGCATCTTGTCCTACCTCGGCCCATCGTCCACGACATGGATTGACGTGTATTGGCTGGACGAGGATCGGAATCCAATATGGGTCGATTGCGTCGACGCGCCCAGAGCCTATTCCGGGGGGCTCTGGGTAGTAGGCGACACCCTATATGTGGCCGGGTCCGAACAGCCAACGACGACGATGCAGTACGACATCAGCGGCGGACGGGCGGTCTTGCGCTCGCGAGGTCGAGTTGACGGCCCGGTGAATGCCTCTCCGCCAGGTGGAGTCCAGGTGACGGCGCAGCGGTACTACTCAAGCGCGACGGCGAACCAGTGGAACGTGGTGATCCAGAACCAGGCTGAAGGATGGAAACGGACGCTGCCGCTGGAATACCAACCGTTGACCGATGCGCCTATAGGTGTGCAGGCAGCGGGGACCAGCACCTGGGTGGCGATTACATTTGGATACAGCCTCGGCTATGAGACTTTGGTCGCGGACGTAACCGGGGATAGAGCGGTGCCGTTCGCGCTGCTGGCAAGCGGAGGAATCAATCACTCACTGACGGTGCTGGGCGACGTGCTCGTGGTCGGAGGAGACATCTACCGGGTGTCCGGCGGGAAGGTCGCGAAGCTCGCCGAGATTCCCTGGCACTTTGTGCTGGATGCCGATCCGTCGACGATGCGTCTGCTGATGGGCCCGGACGTCTTTCTTCAGGAGGACGGCTTCCGCGTGGTGGACCTGAGTAACCCTGAGCATCCACGAAGCTCGGCTCCGGTGGCGCACCCGAAATCGTGGGCGGAAGGGCGATTGGGGTCAGATTACTTCGTGCTGGTGGGCCCTCCACAGGGCGTGTCGGTGATCCCGATCGACTGGACGTCGGGCATGCGGAAAACCGACGCATTCCCCGCGAGCCCGTGGACGAACGCGCTGCGTTACAGGGATGGGTACCTATTCTGGACTGGACCGGGGTGGGGCTACCGAGGCCGGAGTTGGACGTATAACCTGCTGGAAGTGAATGACATGACCGGGCCGCAGGCTCGGCTGGTGGCAACCGCCGACCGGCCCGGCGATCAAGTCGGTTGGGCCCTCCAACTGGTTGGCCCCTACGCCTATGTCGGCACGGACACGGAACTGATTGTCTATGACGTCAGCGTCCCGACAGCTCCGGTGGAACGGTACGTCGTGCCCGCACCGGCGATCTCGATGGCGGTGCAGGGCCATTATCTGTATGCAGGCAGCCAGGACGGGCCACGGAAGACACTGGTGGTATACGACATCTCCGCACCCGAGAGGCCTCAGCGCGTCGGGACGGTGGCGCTGAAGGACTGGGCCTACGGTCTGGCGGCTGGACCGGGTTGGCTATGGGTGGCGCTGGGCCAGAACGGGTACGAAGTCTATTCGACCGTGAATCCGGCTGCGCCGAGTCCGCTGTTTGAGACGCATACAACGGCGTGGGATGCCGCGGCGGTTGGCAATCTGGCTTATGTGGCGGCCGACGGAGCCGGACTGCAGATCCTGGACATGACTAACCCTTCCGCACCGCGGCTGCTGTCGGAGACCTCGTTGGCGGCTGGTTTCGAGGCGCATCTCCAGGACTATCCAAACGCGTTGAGTGTAACGCTGGACGAGAGAGGGGTGGCGTGGCTAGCCACATCCCGGGAGGGCCGCGTGGTGGGTGTGGACGTCCGGCGTCCAGAGGCGCCGCGACCGATCGCGGTGGCCAACACTAGTCAGGGTTACACGATTCTGGAGGCGATGGCGGCGGTGGCAGTGGATAACCGGCTGATCATCGCCGGCAACGACGCGGCGTTTGATGTGGCCAGGCCGCAGAACCTGGGCTTGTATCAGGTGCCGCAAACACAACCCGGCGAGGTGCTGCCCGACCGGTTTGGTGATCTGCCGCCGGTGACCCAGAGTATGCGACCCGGCCCGTTGCCGTGGAAAGCCCGGTATCTAAACGGCGACCAACGCCTGCGCGAAACCGAGACGACGGGCGCACGCCCGTTCCGCGCCGAACGTCCGGCGTCTACGCCGACTCGTCGATGATCGACTTCAGCGTCTCCTCCACCTCTCCGGCCACCAATCTGATCTCCGGATCAGAGAACATCGACATCATGGCAGACGGGAGAATGGTGGAGAGCATCAGGCCATCAGACGTCTCGTAAACGGAGATCCGGCAGGGGAGCAGCGACGAGACGGCCGGGTCGGATTCCAGGACGCGCTTGGCGTGGCGCGGATTGCAGACTTCGAAGACAAAGCATTGTCGATGGTAGTCGATGCCTTTGTTCTTCATCGCCTGCCGCAGATCGTGGACGTGCAGGACTCCGAACTGGTGGCGGCCCGCGGAATCACGCAGGGCCAAGTCGATTTCGTCGATGGTCTTTTCCGAGAGCTTTTCGTACAACATGGGACACCTCTCGATTGAGAGCATAGCGTCTCGGAGCGGTGTGCGTGCGAACTACTCGCCCACGGGCACGTCGAAGTCGATCATGTTCTTCCGGAAGCCCGACGTCTTCCAGGCTCCGTAGGCAACCCCGGCGATCAGCCAAATGGCTCCGGCCGTTTTGGCCAGCAGGCTGAGGCTGAGCCACAGGTAGAGACAGACTAGGCCGCCGACTGCCGGCAGGACGAGATGAGACCAGTGGCGGTCGCGCCCCCGCACATAATAATGGACCAGGCTGGCGACATTGACTCCGGTAAAGCCGATGAGGGCGCCGAAGTTCAGCAGCTCAGCTCCGGTCTGGTAGCTCATCGCGAAGGCACCCACGGCGCAGAGCACTCCGATCAGCAGGACGTTCCGGCTGGGGATGCGGCGCACGGGATGCAGGTAGCCGAAGAAGGACTTAGGGATGGCGTTGTCGCGGCCCATGCCGTAGAGCAGGCGGGCTCCGGCCAGCATGGCTCCCGAGGCGGAACCGATCGTCGCGACGACAAGGGTCCACGACATGACCTGGAAGAGGAGGCGGCCACCGGCACGACCGGCGATATGGATATAGGCGGTGTCGCTGTCGGGATAGGGCTGCGAGGCGGGCCAGACCATCTGGGCTGCGTACACTTCAATCGCGGAGAGGACGCCTATGATGAGGCAGGTTCCGACCATGGCCCGCAGGATGTTGCGCCGCGGGTCCTTCACCTCCTCAGAGAGCGTGGAGATGCCGTCAAAGCCGATGTAAGTGAGGACGGCGATGGAGGCTCCGTTGGAGATCGAGCCCCAGGTAAAACGGGCTGGGTCGTAGAACGGACGGACGAAGTCGGAGTCGGAAAGCTGAGGAAGAGCGAAGATGTAGCGGGCCGAGACGCCGAGCATCCAAAGGATGACGGCGCCCATGGCAACGGTGAGCAATTCGTTGGTGCGGGCCGTCGCCTGGATGCCGCGCAGGTTCATCCCGGTGAAGAGGATCACGAAGGCAATCGCCCAGAACCAATAAGGTGTGCCGGGGAACAGGCCCATGGTGGCCCGGGCACACCAGATGGTGCAGATGAGGGGGTTGACGACGTAGTCGAGCAGCATGCTCCAGCCGGTGAGGTAGCCCAGCGCGGGATGGATCTCGCGGGCCACATAGGTATAGGCGCTCCCGGCGCTGGGGTACGCTCGAGCCATCCGGCCGTAGCTCAAAGCCGTAAGCAGCATGGCGAACATGGCAATGAGAACGGTGGTGACCACGTGCCCGTTGGCGCCGGCGCTGATCGCCCCGAAGGGGGGCATGGGCGCCGTGGGCTGCACCATGATCACGCCCATGATGAGCAGTTGGAACAGGCCGAGGGTACGGCTTAGGCGGACGGGTTCGGCGGTATTGCTCGACATGAGAACTTTGATTGTGCCATGTTGGGATCGAACGCGCCCGGCCGGACAAGACCAGCGATGCGATCTTCGATGCGAAGGAAGCGGATAGAGCTTAAGCAGTGGCTGGAGGCTCGGGTTCGCGAGCGCGTGACCTCCACGGGCCTGGTCTTCCTGCTTGCCCTGGCGCTGACCGGGTTTGCGGCTTTCGCCTCGGCCAACAACCTGCTGTTCCTGATGTTGGCCGCCATGCTAGCTACCCTGCTGGTGAGCAGTTTCGTGAGCCGCATCGGGATTGCCGGGCTGGAACTCGACATTCAGCTTCCGGACCATATTGCAGCCAAGCGGCCAGTCGCCGCAAAGGTGGTGCTGCGCAACGAGAAGAACTGGATGCCCTCGTTCTCCATCCGGCTGGTGGGGGTGGAAGACAGTGTCTTCACAACGGACCTATACTTTCCCGTGATCCCGGGCGGCGGCTCCATTGAGACTACCGTGGATGTGCGGTTTGGACGGCGGGGCCTGCGAACGGAAGATAGCTTCCTGTTTTCCTCGCGGTTTCCGTTCGGTTTCGCTGAGCGCCGGGCCCGGGTCACGATGAAGCGGGATGTGCTGGTCTATCCTTCCCTGGAACCGCAACCTGGATTTGAGCAGATTGTAGCCGACGTGAACGGGGAAGCGGAGACTCGATTTCGGGGGCGCGGGCATGACTTCTACCGGATTCGTCCCTACGAGATGATGGAGAGCGCCCGGCACGTCGACTGGCGCGCCACGGCGCATACCGGTGAACTGCAGGTGCGGGAGTTCGCCCGCGAGCAGGAGCACCTGATCACCCTGTTCCTGGACCTGGAAGTGCCACGCGAACGGGAGGAATGGTTCGAGCAGGCGGTGGAGTTCTGCGCGTTCCTGGCGTGGCGCTGCATTCAGAGCGGAGCGCGGGTCCGGTTCCGGACCCAGGACTTTGAATTGCTGACCCCGGTCGAGGGTGACGTGTACGTTATCCTAAAGTATCTGGCTCTGGTGGAATGCAGACACAGGGCCGCTCCCCTCAGGAACCTGGAAGAAGAGAGTGTTGCCATCGTCTTTACCTCATCGCCGCGCCGGCTGGAAGATTGCGATTGGAGCAACGCTCGCATTCTGGCTCCCGACCATTGGGCATTCACAGCAAAAGACTGATTCAGAACCAATTAAGACATCGATCACGGTGACGGAGCGGGTGAGCACAGAGGCTCCGGCGGCGTTGACGGTCTTGAATTCACTGCAGGTGCAGCAGGCTCCGGGCATCAATATGGATGACCGGCTGCGGCTGGTGCCTGGGTTCTCCCTGTTCCGGCGGTCCTCTTCCCTGGTGGCCAATCCGACGACACAGGGTGTGAGCCTGCGGGGGATTGGCTCGAGCGGCGCCAGCCGCAGCGTGGTGCTGTGGGATGGGGTGCCGCTGAACAGCCCGTTCGGTGGATGGATTTACTGGACGCGTGTGAATCCAGAGGAGTTAGAACGCGTAGAGGTGTCTCGCGGGGCCTCGACGAGCGTCTTTGGCGACAAGGCGATGGGCGGCGCGGTGACCCTGTTCTCGAAGGAACCGCAGAAGACCCGGGCTTGGTTCGGCTATGAGGGTGGGAACCAGCAGAGCCACATGGTGGAAGGTGCAGGCTCGATCTACCTGGGGCAGAGCTGGGCGATCTCCGGCAACGGACGCGGCTTCACCACAGACGGGTATTACATCGTGCCGGCCTATGCGCGCGGGGCGATCGACACGAAAGCGAACGTCAAGTTCGCGACCGGGACGGTCCGGGCTGATTACTTCACCCAGCACGACAAGCTGTTCCTGCGGGTGGATGCGCTGAGCGAAGAGCGGGACAACGGGACCACGCTCACACAGAATTCGACCGTTTTGGGCACGATATCCGCGAACTACACGCGCGAACAAGGCTCCTCGACCTTTACGCTGTTGGGCTATCACAACCGGGAAGAGTTCCACGCGACCTTCTCCTCGATTGGGGCAGGGCGCCTGACGGAATCGCTGACCCTGCGGCAAAGCGTCCCGGCGGAGTCAACCGGCGGTGCGGGGCTGTGGCGGAAGTCGGGCGCGAAGTGGAACCTGCTGTCGGGCGGCGACTTCAACCGTTCGGAAGGCTATTCGCTGGAACGGGTCTACCCCACAGGCTCGCGCGTGGGCGGCGGCACACAGTTGCAGTACGGACTCTTCAGCCAGGGCGACCTCACCCTTGGAATCCTGAAGTTCTTCGGTGGCTTGCGGGGGAGCGACGCCGGCAACGGGACGGCTTTTTGGAGCCCGAGCGGCGGAGTGACGGTGGGCTTGGAGCGGTGGCGATTCCGCACAAGCGCGTACCGGGCGTTCCGGGCACCGACCCTGAACGAACTTTACCGCCAGTTCCGGGTGGGCAACGCCCTGACGCTTGCGAATCCGGCCCTGCAGCCGGAGTCGTTGCGAGGAGTGGAAGCGGGCGCCGACTTCAACGCTGGAACGACGCGGATCTCAGTGACGGGCTTCGACAACCGCCTGGACGGCCTGGTCACCAACGTGACTCTTTCCGTGACTCCGACACTGATTACCAGGCAGCGTTTCAACGCCGCCGACGCGACGGCACGGGGTGTCGAGGCTACAGCTTCGCACCGTTGGGGCGCGTGGCGTGGCGAAGCATCCTATCTACTGGCTGATTCGCGGTATGCGACGGGTGAGCGGATCCCCCAGATCCCGAAACACCAGGGCTCCGCCCTGCTGACGTGGATGCGGGGCCGGACGCTGGTGAGCGGCGGCCTGCGAGCCGCGGGCCTGCAGTTTGAAGACGATAGAAACTCGTTCCTGCTGCCGGGTTTCGCTGTGCTGCACGCGGCCGTGCGGCAGCAACTGACGCACAATGTGACGGCAACATTCGCCCTGGAGAATGCGCTGAACCGCGAGTATGCGGTGGGATTCAGCCCGACGGTATTGACGGGGTCTCCCCGGCTTTGGCGATTGGGGCTGCGCTGGAACCTCCGGTAGCCGCCCCGTCTCCAAGCATTTGATATCGTAGGAGATTCCCCTGATGTCCGCATCTATTCCTGACATCCTCGCCCGCATTGTCGAGGTCAAGCGCCAAGAAGTCGCTGAGAAGAGCAAGCTGCGCCGGAGTATCGAGCAGAGTGCCAACTTCCAGAAAGGGCAGAGGCGCGATTTCCGGCAGGCCCTGGAGAAGAAACAGCCTGCCATCATCTCAGAGATCAAGAAAGCGTCGCCCAGCAAGGGTGTCCTCAGCCATGATTTCAACCCGGGCCTGCAGGCCAAACAGTACTTCGAGGGTGGCGCGGCCGCGCTCTCGGTCCTGACGGACAAGCAGTTTTTCCAGGGGTCCCTCAGCGACCTGAAGACGGCACGGGCGACAGTGGTCCTGCCGGTACTGCGGAAGGACTTCACGATCGATGAGATCGACATCCTGGAGGCGGCGGCCAGTGGCGCGGATGCGATTCTGCTGATCGCGGCGATCCTCACGCGGGACGAACTGAGGAACCTGCGGGAACTGGCGACGCGGTTTGAGCTGTCCAGCCTGGTGGAAGTGCACGACGAGGAAGAGCTCGACAAGGCGCTGGAGAGCGGCGCCGGGATCATCGGGGTGAACAACCGCAACCTGCGCACCTTTGAAGTGAACCTGGAAACCAGCGAAAGGCTGGCGGCGCGCATGCCGGACGGCATATTGAAGGTGGCGGAGAGCGGGATCCACTCGCGGGCCGATATCGAGCGGCTGTCGGCTTCGGGTTTTCGCGCCTTCCTGGTGGGCGAGCATCTGATGAAATCGAACGATCCGACGGCGGCGCTGAAGGCGCTGATCGGATGAGTGTCTTCGTCAAGATCTGCGGCATCACCAGCTTGGAAGATGCGCTCCAGGCGGTAGAGGCCGGCGCTGATGCGTTGGGGTTCAACTTCTGGCCGGGCAGCCCGCGCTATATTGCTCCGGCTGCGGCCCGGGTGATTACGGATGCGCTGGCCGGCCGGGTATTATGTGTCGGCGTCTTCGTCGATGCGAATGCTGCCCACGTGCGCGAGGTCGTGGAGGTGGCGGGACTGGATGTCGCCCAGCTGCATGGATTGCCTGTGGAACTGGATGGGCTGCGGCTGTGGCAGGCATGGTCTGCCGCGAGCGAAGGCCTGAGGGAGAGAATAGAGGCAGGCGGCGCGGAGGCCTATTTGATCGATACGCCCAGCGGAGCGTTGCGCGGGGGCACAGGGAAGACATTCGACTGGTCGCTCGCCATGAACTTGCCGGGCCGGATCGTGCTGGCAGGCGGGCTGGGGCCCGAGAATGTGGCCGAGGCGATTGAACAGGTGCGGCCGTGGGGCGTGGACGCCTGTTCCCGACTGGAGCTGGCGCCAGGACGGAAGGACCATGGAAAGGTCTCCAGTTTCCTGGCTGCGGTGCGGCAAACGAGATTATGAGCACAACAACACAAACACCGGATGCCGGCGGCCATTTCGGGCCGTACGGCGGGCGTTATGTTCCGGAAACGCTGATGGCTCCGCTGGAGGAGTTGGAGCGGGCATTCCACGAAGCCCAGCAGGACGAGGGCTTCCGGGCTGAGTTGCGGGATCTTCTGGCGAACTTCGCCGGACGTCCGACGCCGCTGTATGAAGCCAAGCGGTTGAGCGAGACTCTGGGCGGGGCCAGGATCTTCATCAAGCGGGAAGACCTGCTGCATACGGGCGCGCACAAGATCAACAACTGCCTGGGGCAGATCCTGCTGGCTCGGCGCATGGGCAAGAAGCGGATCATCGCGGAGACGGGGGCGGGACAGCACGGCGTGGCCACCGCTACGGTATGCGCACTGTTCGGGCTGGAATGCGTCGTCTACATGGGCGAAGAGGACATGCGCCGGCAGCGGCTGAACGTCTTCCGCATGAGGATGCTGGGCGCCCGGGTGGTGAGCGTGACCAGTGGCAGCCGGACGCTGAAGGATGCGGTGAGTGAGGCGATGCGCGACTGGGTAACGAACGTGTCGGGCACACACTATTTGCTCGGCTCGGCCCTGGGGTCGCATCCCTACCCGATGATGGTGCGTGAGTTCCACCGCTGCACGGGCGACGAAGCGAGGGCGCAGATTCTGGACCGGATAGGCCGTCTGCCCGACACGATCTTCGCGTGTGTGGGCGGCGGTTCGAACGCGATTGGAGTATTCACGGCCTTCCTCGGGGATGCCGGGGTGAAGCTGGTCGGCGTGGAAGCCGGCGGACGCAGCGGGAAACTGGGTGAGCACGCGGCGCGCTTCTCGGGCGGATCTCCGGGTGTGCTGCAGGGGGCATACAGCTACCTGCTGCAGAACGACGACGGGCAGGTCTCCTTGACGCATTCGGTCTCCGCCGGTCTCGATTACGCCCTGGTGGGGCCTGAGCACGCATGGCTACACGATCAGGGCCGGGCGGAGTATGTCTCCGCGACGGACTCATCCGCCTTGGATGCAGCGAAGACCCTGGCGCGGACGGAGGGGATCATCCCCGCCCTGGAATCATCGCATGCGGTGGCGGAAGCGCTGCGCAGGGCGCCGGCGGCCCAGGGCCAGGTGTACTTGATCAATCTTTCGGGGCGCGGCGACAAGGATACGGACATCTACCGCGAGAACTTCCCAGAACTGGACAAAGACGATGCCGAGTAGTGAACGGATCGCACGCTGCTTTCAGGCGTGCAAAGAGGCTGGCCGGCCGGCGCTGGTGGCGTACCTGACAGCTGGGGATCCACACCCCGACCGGACAGTGGAACTGGCGCTGGCGCTGGAGCGCGGCGGCGCGGATGTATTGGAACTGGGTGTTCCCTTCTCCGACCCCATCGCGGACGGACCCGTGATCCAGCATGCGTCGGACCGGGCCCTGCACGCCGGAACAACGGTCGTACGGGTGTTGGCGATGGCCAGGGAGATCCGGGCCCACAGTGAGATGCCGATCGTCCTTTTCAGCTACATGAACCCGCTGCTGCGCTACGGTTTCGACCGGCTGTGCACCGATGCGCAGGCGGCTGGGATCGATGGATGCCTGTTCACGGACCTGAGCGTGGAAGAGGCCGACAGCACTGTCGCATCAATGAAGACGCATGGCTTGGATACGGTCTTCATGGCCGCGCCGACCAGCACGGAGCGCCGGCTGAAACTGGTGGCTGAGTATTCGACGGGCTTTGTCTATGTCGTTTCCAGGACGGGCGTGACGGGTGAGCAGGCAACGGTCGCTGGCGGCGTGCACGAACTGGTGGATCAGTTGAAGGCCTTGACTCCGCTGCCACTGGCGGTGGGCTTCGGGGTTTCGCGGCGCGAGCACGTGGAGGCGATTGGCGGCTACGCTGACGGTGTAGTGGTGGGCAGCGCCCTGATGCGGGTGGTGGAGCAGTACGGCGCCTCGGCCGACCTGGCGGCGCAGTTGGAGTCATTCACGCGGGGGTTGAGCGGGCGGCTATGACAAATGAAGAAGCACAGGCCGCGCTAGCTGACCTGCGAAGTATGATCGACAACGTCGATCTGAGAATTCTGGCCCTCTTCAACGAGCGGGCCGACGTGGTTTCCCGAATTGGCGACATCAAGAAGACGATGACCATGCCAATCTATGAGCCAAAGCGGGAAGATGAAGTATTCCGCAACGTGTTGCAGGGCAACTGCGGCCCTCTCTCTGAGGGCGCGGTGCGACGGCTGTTCGAGCGCATCATCGATGAGATGCGTACCCTTCAGCGCGAGCGCATGGAAAGGGACAAAACCAAATGATCGTCGTGATGGAGCAGGGCGCAACCGAGGAGCAGATTCAGAACGTCATCACAAAACTGGTGAACCTCGAATTCTCCGTGCACCGTTCGACGGGCGTAGTGCATACGGTCCTGGGCGGTGTTGGTCCGGCCGAAGTGGTGGATCCGGAAGAGTTCCGGGTGATGGACGGGGTGAAAGAGTGCCTGCGGGTGATGTCGCCTTACAAGCTGGCCAGCCGGCGTTTCCGGCCGGAAGGCACTGTGGTGAGGCTGGAGCGAGCAGGAGCAGGGACCGTGGAAATCGGCGGCCAGAAGGTCGTCGTGATGGCGGGGCCCCCGAGCGTTGAGAGCGAAGACCAGGTGCGGCGGACAGCGGAGGCTGTGGCTAAGGCAGGGGCGCGGTTCCTGAGGGCGGGCGCATTCCGGCCAAGGAATTCTCCTTACCAGTTCCAGGGCCTGGGCGAAGACGGTCTCAAACTCGTGCGGCAGGCTGCGGACGAGTTTGGCCTGTTTGTCGTCTCCGAAGTGATCGACCTGTCGCAGCTCAAGCTGGTGGATGCCTACTCAGACATGTTTATGGTCGGTTCGCGCCACATGCAGAATTACGTGCTGCTGCGCGGCCTGGGCGAGGTACGCAAGCCGGTGCTGCTGAAGCGAGGTGTGGCCTCGACGATGGAGGAGCTGCTGTTGTCGGCTGAGTACATCCTGCTGGGCGGCAACTACGAGGTCGTGCTTTGCGAGCGGGGCATCCGGACGTTTGAGGCCGATACCCGCAGTACGATGGACATTTCGGCCATTCCGGTGGCGCACAAGCTGTCCCACCTGCCGATCATGGCCGATCCTTCGCACGCGACCGGGCGGCGCGACAAGGTGACGCCGATGGCGCGGGCGTCCGTGGCCGCTGGCGCGGACGGACTGTTGATCGACGTGCATCCGGATCCGGATGCAGCCCTGGTGGACGGCGCACAGTCGTTGAATCCCGAGCAGTTTGCCGAGCTGATGGCACAGCTTCATAACATCGCGCCCGCCGTTGGAAGGACGATCTAGGCACGTCATGGAGACGGTGGCCATAGTCGGGGTTGGTCTGATTGGCGGCTCGTTCGCCCTGGCGCTGAGACAGGCTGGATTCGGCGGCAGAATCATTGGAGTGAGCTCGGAACGGACCATCGCCCAAGCTCTCAAATACCAGATTATCGACGAAGGCCTGCCGCTGGAGCAGGCCTGCCGGCAAGCGGACCTGATCTATCTGGCCGGACCGATTCACTCCATCCTGGAGACCATCCCCAAGCTGGACGCCTGCACCAGGGAAGGCGCGCTGATCACTGATGCCGGCAGTACAAAACGGGAGATCGCGGCGGCGGGCGCAAAACTGCGCGGGGCTCAGTTCCTGGGTGGACATCCGATGGCGGGCAAAGAGTCGCGCGGCGTGCAGGCGGCGGAGGGACAACTGTTCTCCGGCCGGCCCTATCTTCTGACCCCGGCGGCCGAAGGAGACCTGGAGACGCCGGCGGCTCGTGAATTCCTAGGCTGGATTCGCGACATCGGCGCAGTTCCGCGGGTCCTGTCGCCGGCCCAGCACGATCGGATAGTAGCTCATTCTTCGCATTTGCCACAGTTGTTATCTACAACGCTCTCTGGAACTTTAGGCCGACATTCTGAATCAGAACTAATTGCCGCGGCGGCAGGACCCGGATTGGTAGATTCCACTCGGCTCGCCCTCAGCGGCTGGGATATATGGCACGATATTCTGGAGACCAATCGGCCCTCTATTTTGGAAGCCCTCGACCTGTTTATCGCTGACGCGCAAGCCCTGCGGGCCCGCTACGCCGGGGCTGAATTGG
Organism: Paludibaculum fermentans; assembly: GCF_051172195.1. Taxonomy (GTDB): domain Bacteria; phylum Acidobacteriota; class Terriglobia; order Bryobacterales; family Bryobacteraceae; genus Paludibaculum; species Paludibaculum fermentans_A. Next base: position 526,248 of record NZ_JBPJAQ010000003.1, on the reverse strand, counting down.
AAGCAGACTTCGCGCAGGGTAAAGAATTTGCCCTCCGCCTGCGCAATACGCGCTGACCGCCAAAAGCGAACAGGCGGCAAAATAATCGACCCCCGATTAGCAGCCTCGATTATTTCGACTATAATGGCTCTTAGATTTTAACCAGCCGCCTGTCGAAGCGGCCAATCTCGCTCAGCTTCGCAGTTCTGATTCATGAAACCCAGTGTTCACGCAGGTTTGCAATTCGTGCAGGCGATGGATGGAGAGCGTCTGGCGTCGTGGAAATACCCCTCTGCCCTCTACCAGGCGGGCGACGCCGCGGACAGCTTCTATTTTGTGGAAAGCGGGGCGGCGCGGCTGTTTCAACAGCGCCGCGGCAACCTTGAGTATGTCCTGACGCTAGTCCATCCCGGAGAAGTTTTGGGCGATGAGGCGGTCTTTGGCAGGCGGAAGCGGGAAACCAGCGCCGCGCTGATGGACCCCTCCCTGGTGTGGCGCATCAAGCGGTCGAACCTTCTGAAAGCAAAGACGGAAGACCCCAACGTGGCGCTATGGCTCGCGGAACGATTCGCGACGCAGCGCCGGTCGTTGCTGGCGCGCATGAGCCAGCATTCGCAAATGGGGGTGGAGCAACGACTGGTGTCTGCCCTGCTCGAGCTGGCAACGGTTTTCCCTGCCCCGGCGGGTGACGCCATGCAGGCGCACATCGGAATCTCGCAAATCCAGGTCGCCGGCCTGGCGGGATCGACCCGGGAGACTGTCTCGACCCAGCTCAATCGACTGGAGAAGCTGGACCTGGTGCGGCTGGGCAAGAACCGTGTGAGCATCCCCGACCTGAACCTATTGCGGGAATTGCTCTCTAGCAACGGAGACGACTAGTCGCGATCAGGTGAGCTCGACCGCGCCGTGATCATCACAGTGCGAGCCGTGCGGATGATGCAGGTGGCCGTCGACCAGGAAGTCGACGTGGTCACCATGAGGCACGGGCTCGTGCCCGCAGCCCACGCCGTGGCGGTGGTCCGGATCGTGCCCCGTGCACGAATGCTGCGGCGTGCACGCGTCCGGATTGTCCCCTGAGACCTGGATGCGGCATTCGTCAAAGTGATCACCATGCGCGGTATGCAGGCACCCGTCGTGCAGGTAATCGACATGACCCGCATGCCGGATTGCCGTGTGTCCACAATCCTCGCCGTGCACATGGGAATGATTGCCGTGGATCTTGTGCGCTGCCATCGTATCGCTCTTCCTCCATTGTTACCCAGGTCGCGACCAGTTCGGCTACAATGTTATTGAGGATAGATTCTCATTAACAAGACGACCCAGTATCGCGTTCACGGGATGGACTGTGCGCAGGAAGTGTCCCTGCTTCGTTCACGGCTCAGCCGGGTGAACGGAGTGCGCGACCTGCGTTTCGATGTCGTGCAGGCGCGGATGGACGTCGAGTACTCGTCCGAGAAGACCTCACCGGAAGAGATTGAGTCCGCTGTTGCCTCGATTGGGATGCGGTGTGAAAAGTGGACGCGGGCGGTCAACCCGGGGGCGAAATCCTCGAGGATCGATCACGCCGTGATTTACACCTGGGGCAGCGGATTGGCGCTGGCCTGCGGAATGGCGCTGGAAGCCTGGGCATCGGGTGACCTGGTGCATGCCGTACTGGTGCACGAGCATTCCGGGCACCACCTGCCACTGCCGGTACAAATCTGTTTCTGGGCGGCCATCTGCGCGGGCGCCATTCCGGCGTTTCCCAAGGCATGGGCTGCGCTGCGCGCGCTGCGGGCGGACATGAACCTGCTGGTCCTGCTTTCCGTGGCCGGCGCGAGCATTCTGGGCGAATGGACGGAAGCAGCCACGCTGTCCTTCCTTTTCGCTTTGGCGGGGCGGATGGAACATTGGAGCATGGTCCGGGCGCGGGATGCGATTGCGCGTCTGCTGGCGGTGGCTCCGCCGGAGGCGTCAGTGATCCACGGGAGCCACGAACACAGGGTGGCCGTGGAGACAATCCGGGTGGGAGCACGGGTTCGGGTGCGGGCGGGCGAGCGGATCCCGGCGGACGGCAAGGTAGTGGAGGGTGTCTCGTTCGTCAATCAGGCACTGATCACCGGCGAATCGGTAGCGGTGGAAAAGCGACCGGGGGAGGAAGTTTTCGCGGGGACCATCAATGAAAGCGGCACTCTGGATGTGGAGACCAGCAGGGAGGCCGCGGACAGCACACTGGCGAGGATGATTCGCATGGTGGAGGAGTCGCACTCCAGAAGGGCCCCCAGTGAACAGATTGTCGAACGGTTCACGCGATACTACACACCGGCGGTGCTGTTGCTTGCACTCTGCGTGAGTACGCTGCCCCCATTGTGGAAGGGCGGCGGCTGGAACGAATGGTTCTACCAGGGCATGGTGGTTCTACTGATCGCCTGCCCGTGCGCGCTCGTGATTTCAACGCCGGTCTCCATTGTGGCGGCGCTGACCAGTGCGGCCAGGCACGGCGTACTGCTGAAGGGCGGGACGTTTCTCGAGGAGGCGGCGCAACTGCGGGTGCTTGTACTCGGGCGGGCGGGTGTTCTGACCCGGGGTTTACCGGAGACGGCCGATCAGCGGATGTTGAACGAAGGGGAGGTTCAGGAAATCCGGAACTGGCAGGCATGGAAAGGGGAACAGGGTGTGGATTGGCCCTTGACCCCCCGAACGTTAAGAGAGTCCGGCGCGCAGGGTAGTGTTCTCGGCAGCGTTGGGGACATTGCTCGCAATGGCTGGACGGCGGCCGTAAAAGAAGAATCAGGCGGCCTGCTGCTGGAGGCGCACTGCGACGCGCCCCGCCGAGGCGCCGGAGACGTGCTGAGACAATTGCGGCAGCGGGGCATAGAGAGGGTACTGGTGCTGACAGGCGACCCGTGCGAAGCTGGCCGCGCTGCCGCCGCTGCCGCGGGTATCAGCGAAGTGGAGTCGGACCTATATCCGATGGAGAAGGCGGAGCGGGTGCGCGAGTTGCGGCGGCTCTACGGGCATGTCGCTATGGTGGCGGATGGCCTGACCGATGCGGAGGCCCTGGCGGAAGCGAACCTGGGCATCACGATTGGCAACCAGGGCACGGACATGGCGCGGGAAACTGCCGACGGCGTGCTGATGACGAACGATTTAGGCCGGATGGTATTCCTGGTTGATCACGCGCGGCGCACGTTGCGGGTAATCAAGGGCAATATCCTATTTGCCTTGGGAGCCAAGCTCCTCTTTCTTGCGGCTGCCATGGCAGGACTGGCCACCCTTTGGATGGCGGTGGCGGCCGATATGGGCGCGACCTTCCTAGTTACGCTGAACGGGCTGCGACTCTTGCGCAGCAAACCGCATCCAATGGAGTAATGACGCGCCGCGGACTGCTCCTGGCCACAACGCTGCTACCCTTCTGGATCAAAGCGGCGGAACAGCGTGTAGCTCTGCGAGGCCGGTTGCGCCAAGCCGAGGGAACCAAGCCGGGTATCATCACGAAAGACGGGAAAGCCGTGGATGTGACCGGTGATTCGGCCACCGTAGGCGTATTGCGCGACGTGAGACTGAAGGACGCTGATTTTGAGGCGATGGGCCACTTCACCGGGCCGTCGCAGTTCGAGGCGGATCCAATTTACAAAAAGGCGCTGTTCGCCTGGAGTGGCGGGAAGCGGCTGATGGTTACCTACTGGTGCGAGATCTGCTCCATTCGAGCCTGGACTCCGGGTAACTGCCAGTGCTGTCAACGTCCGATGAAGTTGGATTTGCGGGACCCGGCATTGGAAGATACTGATCCAACGAACTAAACTCAGGAGCATGCGCAACGCGCTCGTTCCACTCGCGGCCGGACTCTGCCTGTTCGGCGCCACATCCATGACACAAGCTGCCAACTACTCAATCGAAAAGACGACAGTCGATTCCGTCGAAGTTTACATCCTGCGCGACCAGGCGCACGCGACCGAGGTCCGCATCGCCCCGGGCCTGGGTAACAACTCCTATGAGATGACGGTGAAGGGACAGAAGGTCTTCTGGTCGCCCTACTCCAGCGTTGGAGAATTCGCGGCGAAACCGGCCCATCTGGGGAACCCGCTGCTTTGGCCATGGGCCAACAGGATTGACGGGACTACCTATTACACGGCCGGTCGAAAGTATTCTCTCGACCTCGAGGTTGGGAATGTGAAGCCAGGGCCGGACAATACGCCCATCCACGGGCTGCTGGTCTACACCAAGCTCTGGCGCGTCAAGAACGCGGAGGCCAACGGCAAAGGTGCTGCCCTCACCGCCCGGTTGGAGTTCTGGCGCCACCCTGAACTGATGGCGCAGTTTCCCTTCGCGCATAACATCGAAATGACGTACCGTCTAGCGGATGGCGCCCTGGAGGTGGAAACCGCGATCGAGAACCTGAGCGCCGAGCCGATGCCTGTTTCCCTTGGATACCATCCATACTTCCAGGTGACCGACGCGCCGCGAGACGACTGGAAAGTGCATCTGCCGGCGAAAGACCGGCTGGCTCTTTCGAACCGCCTGATTCCGACGGGGGAACGCGCATCGAATCCGTATAAGGATCCGCAGCCCCTGCAGGGAGTGAAGCTGGACGACGTATTCGACGGACTCGTCAGGGACGCCGACGGCAAGGCCCGCTTCTGGGTGGAAGGGAAGAAGCAGCGAATCACGGTAGAGTACGGACCGCACTATGAGGTTGCCGTAGTGTATGCGCCGCCTGGACGCGGCTTCGTTTGCTTCGAACCCATGACCGGTCCGACCAACGCATTCAATGCTGCCCACGATGGGTGGTACAAGGGGCTGCAAAGCGTGGAGCCGAACGGAAACTGGCGCGAGAGTTTCCGGATTGTGCCCAGCGGTTACTGAGAACGAGGCTTAGCACGGATCCGGTACTGATCGCTATCGGGTCCGGGGCGATGCCCAAAAATGGAACGAGCCCGGCTTGCGCCGGGCTCGTTCTACAGCTATCCGAAGATTGCCTTACTTTGCGCCAGCCGGCTTCTTCGGCGCGGCAGCGGGCGGAGCAGCAGGCTTGGCGGCAGGGGCAGCCGGAGCGGCGCCTGGAGCACCTGCAGCGTACTTTTTGTCGTACAGTTCGATTATCTGCTGGGTAACGTCGATACCGTTGGCGGCCCAGAGGACGGGGCTCTGTTGCGTGCTGACATCGAGAACGATGGTGAAGCCCTGGGCTTTGGAGTATTCGTCGAGGACCTGGATCATGCGCTGACCGATGTCGTTGACGAGCTTGCCCTGCTCCTGCTGCACTTCCTGCTGCATGTCTTCGCTATCCCACTGGAGCTTCTTCTGGAAGTCGTCGATTTCGCGAGTGAGTTTCTCGCGAGCCTCGGCGGACATCATGTTGGCGCCCTTGTTGAGGGTTTCCCGCTTCTTCTGCAACTCGCCCCCGCGGCTTTCCAAGTCCTTTGCACGGGGCTCGAACTTCGCGGTCAGAGCGTTACGGGCCTTTTCGCCGTCCTTCGTAGCCAAGATGGCACTCTGGATATTGATAATGGCCACCTTGGTGGGCGATTGCGCCGGGAGGGCCGGAGCCGTCAGGATGAGGGCCAGGACAGAGAGGCCCATCTGCTTCGCGTCGAATCTCACTTGTGTCAAACTCCTCAAACTATATGATCCTAACATGCCGCTGCAGCGTCAGGCTGAGGCTCAGAAGGTACGACTGATGGTGAACCGGAACATCGTTCTCTTTTCGTAGTAGGGCGCCGGGTTCGCAAAAGTCTGCGATGCGTAGGCATAGGTCGCATAGTTCGGGAACATGGCGGGCGTCACAGCGATAGGAGGGACAAAGTACTGCCTGACAACCGTCGGGTTGTAGGCCCAGTAGAGACGGAATGGCGCATTGACCACCGGCATCATGATCTGCAGTTCGAGTCCGGTGGAGGTGCGGATCTTCTGACTCTCCCCAACAATGTAGGCCTTGTTGTCGAAACCAGCCTGCGGGAACGCTCCGTTGAGCGTATCCACTCGGCTGGCGTTCAGCCGCAACTGGCTAGCCCTGCTGATGCGGTTCACGCCGGCATCAAAGAAGGCAGCTAAGACTAGAGGACCAACAATCGGGATTCGGTATTCGAAGTTGCCGACACCCTGCGTGTCGCCACCCGGGAACACCAACTGGTAGATGGGGATATTCTGTGTGATGTTCTGCGTCTGGGCCACGCCGTTGACAACGACGGTCTGCGTACGCGCCGAGCCATCGTTGTTGAGGACATTCACAGCCGCCGAACTGGGGATATAGGCGAAAGGACCGATGCCCCAGATTTCGAATCCGCGGACGTCCTGTTCGCCGCCCATGAAGACGCGATTGAAAGGCGGAGCGACACGATCTCCATAGCCCGAGATGTAGCGACCCAAGGCGCGCATACCGATCACATGCTTGGGTGAGAACCCTCTGCGGAAATAGGTAGCGGAGACCGTCGGCTCGATCAGGTTCACATTGCCGCCGAGGGGGCCGCCGGCGAACGAGAACGAGGCGTAGAGGCTGCGGCCGCGGCTCGGCGTGATCGGGTGGTCTACCGTGTTGTAGGTGTAGGCCGGGATCACTCGGCTGGTCACAATGCCGTTGAGCGAGTTCGGACCGTCGAAGTTGAGGAAGTTCGAGTAGTCGAAGTAGCTCTTCGATCCGTTGTTGTTCGGAACGATGTTCGAGCGATCAATGCCGTAGGTCAGGCTCAAGCGGGCAAATGAACGCTTCAGCGGGTAGCTGAGAAACACTGTGGCGCCGTAGCCGTTGGAGGTGTAGTTCAACAGGTTGTCACGGCCGAGGGCGTCGTAGAGCGGGATCAGGTTGCGGCCGGAGAACAGCGACACTTCGCGGGCCTGGTCGTAGTTGAAGTGCTGCGTGTAGATCGTAAAGCCGGCCTGGATGGGCTTGTCGAAGAGATAGGGCTCGGTGAAGCCGAACGTCACATTCTTCATGCGGTCACCGAGTTCGGCGCTGAGGCTCAGCGTTTCCCCGAGACCAAGGAAGTTGTTGGTGGAGTATCCGAAGCCGATGAAGCTGCCGGCGATACCAGAAACGCCGCCGTTCAGGCTGATCGAATTCTTGCCACGTTCCTTCACCTTGACCGTGAGGTCGACGGTGTTGTTCTTGGTATCGCGGGTAACGTTGGTGGATTCGTTCTCTTTCAGCGCCTCGAAGTAGCCGAGCTGGTTCAGGCGGAGGATGCTGAGGTCCCACAGGCGCGTGTTGTACATGTCGCCTTCATCCACCAGCAATTCGCGGCGGATGACCTTGTCACGGGTAGTGGTGTTGCCCTGGAAGTCGATGCGGCGGACGAAGAATTGCTTACCTTCGTCGACATTGAGCGTGAGATCGATCTTGCCCTCGGGCAGCGGATTGAAGTCCGGTTCCGGGACAGCGTCGATATAGCCGAATTCGCCGTAGAGCTTGGTGAGGTTCTTGAAGCCCTTCTGAAGTTTCTCTGTCGAGAAGACATCGCCCTTGTCCATGCCGAACAAAGGCCGCATGAGAGTCTCCGGAGTGCGGAACAGCTTCACACCGACAAAGTTGATGTTGTTGAGGCGATAGAGCACGCCTTCATCCATGTTCATCGTGACGTCAGCCACCTTGCCGGGCTTGGCGCGTGTGAACGGCATTGCGGTGCCAGCCTTGTCGCGCATCGTCACCTTGTGATCCGTGACTCGCGCCAGGAAGTAGCCGTTGGAGGCATAGAACTGGCGAATGCGTTCTTTGTCCTCCTCGAGCTTGGTGGAGTCGAAGGTCTTGGCGAAGAGGCTCTCCAGGACGACGGAATGGGGGACGCCAATCGGACGTAGATTCTTCATGGCCCGAATCACGGCCCGGTCCGCGTAAACCTTATTGCCCTGGATGTCGATCTTCCCCACCTTGACCTTGGCGCCTTCCTGAATCTTGAAGGTGACTTCGACGGAAGATGGGGGGATTTGCCGAATTTCCGGAGTGACCGACGCGAATTGGCGGCCGCGCTCAGAGAGGAACTCCTTCAGTACGTTGGTAGCGCGCTGCACGCGGCCCTGTTCATACTGCTGTTCCACTGAAAGTCCGACGCGCCGTTCCTTGAAGCGGTCGAGAATTTCGGATACGGTAATCGATTTATTGCCTTCGTACTTGATCGAGCGAACGACCCGGCGCTCAGTGACCAGGAAGCGGATGATCCAACCGACCTTGCCGGCTTCCCGTTCGATAGTGATGTCGTCGAAACGGCCGGTGTTCCACAACCGCATGAAGTCGCGGTGCAGACCGTCGGCGTCGTAATAGTCACCCTTCTTCGTCATGATCAAAGCCTTCAGGGTGTCCTGCGGCACGCGGCGCGCTCCGCGAAACTCAATGGCTTCAATGACGTCGGGCAGTGCTTGCGGAGCTTTGGCTGGCTCAGCGGTGGGCGGTGTTCCCGCTGGCGGCTTGGCGGGCTCCTCCTTGGGGGCCGGTACTGTCTCGAAAGGAGGGGCCGGTTTTGGTTCAGCGGGCTTCGGGGGTTGAGCCTCCGGCGCTGGGGATACGTTTTCGAAAGGACTTGCCTTCTTGGGCTCAGCCGGTTTTGGCGCCTGCGCCGGTGGTGGCGCGGCTTGGGGTTCTGCCTGCACAGTTCCCGCCGCGCCCGCGATGATCATCGAAAGGACAACGAGGCAAAGCGGTACGGCTTTCAGGCTTCTACGCCTGCGGGTCATCGTGAACAGTCAAGATCCTTTCTTTCTGCGCCTTCGCCTCAGACGCACCGGAGTCCGGCGCCGTTACATGGAAGAAACATCGCTGCACGCAGGCACAAGCCTCCATTCTAGCGGAATCTTGAATCGATCAACAATCGGACTTCAGCGAAGGCGAAGATTCCTCGCCGGCATCGTGCTTGGGCGGCGTGAATGCAACTTCCCCGGTGGCCGGCTCCGCGGGAGTTGAAATGGGTTGGGCGCTATCTTCCGGAGTCTCTTTCGACGGTTCAGGAGGAAGCGTTTGGCCGGATTCTATGGCAGGGACTGGAGGCACGGACGAGGTGCTGTCAGGATGTTCACAGTCGGGAGGAGGCTCCGGTGTGGATAACGGCCCCTGGGGCTCGCCAGATTCGTCTGGATGCGGCTCCACGGCGACCGTGCCGTCTGCCGGCGGATTGACCCGCTCCATCAGCGCCGTGACCCAGGAGGGGTCTCCGAAGCCCAGGGCGAGGCGTTGGAAGCGATTGGCGAATCTCGACAGGCTCAGGCCATAGATCAGGTGAGCCGGCAATGTTGAGAGGGCGGGAAAGTAGGCCGGCCCGAAAGAGTCCAGCCGGCGCCAGAAATAGCGCTGTGAGATGAGATGCCACGACAACGCGATGAGCATGCCAAGCAGCAGATTGCGGGTAAATCCACTGGGGCGCGCCAGTAAGCCGAACAGGGCGCCAATGGCGGAATAGAGAACCAGCAGGAGGGCGGCTCCGGCCAGGGAGGCACGGCCAAACCCCATTGTGAAGACCGGACTGCCATAGAACAGCGCTCCGGCCACATTGAGCTTGGCCCACCAGAACTCACCGGTCAGCCAGGAGTGGAAAAGAAACCAGCCGACGAGTACGACGGCGCCCGCGAATCCGGTATCCAGTCCGGCGAGTAGCCGGCAAGATCTCTCCGTGAGCCCTTTGGGCGGAAAGGAACCGTCTGGTTCTTGGGTCATCAGACAAAGCCCGGGAGGAGGCTAATCCGGCTTCGAGTAGTAATACGAGTGGTAGTACGTATATTTGCTGTACAGTTCACCGCGGTGCGCGCCGTTCACGATAATGCCGAGAATGTTGTTCTGGCAGAGCGAACCCATTGCGCGGGTGACGGCGTCGATCGTCGTGTTTCCGATGCGCACTACCATGACAAGACCGTGGCAAAGGGTGGCCAACAGATTGGCGTCGGCAGCAAACAACAGCGGAGGCGTGTCGAGGATCACCCAGTTGAAGATGGAAGGCAGGAGGTCAAGCATGTTCTTGACTTCCGGGAGATTCAGCAATTCCAACGGGTTCAGGACCGCTTCCCCGGCCGGCATAATGCAGAGGTTGGTGCCTTCGATCCGCTTGACGACCTCTTCCAGCGTGGCTTTGCCCTGGAGGTAATCCGTGATGCCGGGGCTTCTGGGCACCTGAAAGAACGTATGAATAACGGGACGGCGGAAGTCGAAATCAGCGAGAAGGGTCATGTTGCCTTCAAGCTGAGCCTGCGCCAGAGCCAGGTTGGTCGCAGAGAAGGACTTGCCTTCCGCGGGCGAGGCGGAAGTGAGCACGATGTTGTGGATCGGCTGGAGCGACTGAAGGTGGTTCAGGCGCGTACGGAGACTGCGAAACTCCTCGGCGGGCGACTCGCTGGGCCGGCTGGAGTCGAGCAGCGACGCGTCAGGCGATGGAGTGAAAGGGATCGTCTGAATCCTGTCCAGCAAGCCGCGAAACGCGTTGGCCGGCTCAGGGCTGACAATTCTCCCGCTGCCAGCGGACTCCGGCGGTGCGGGGGTACCCATCACGGTGGATTCGACACGCCTTAGGGCATCGTGCACACGGCTCATAGATCTCTCCGATTTCTATCAGTCATCTTCCCTCAGCGAATGGCATCAAGGTGCTATGCCTTCGAGGTGTAATAGTATGCAACAGCGCCGGCCATCAGGAGAACGCCTACCAGGAATGTGGCGGTCCAGGCTAGCCAGCCGATGCGGCGGCGGCGGCGAACGACAAAATCATTTTCCAGCAGGGGAATACTGCCGAGCACCGTCAGGCGCGTGTAGGCACGCACATCCTTCAGGTTCTTCAGCGACGTGTCCTTCAACTCTCTACCACCGGCCAGCGAGAATCCCAAACCGATCCCCAGCAGCACGCCGACGCCCACGATCAAGGGCCGCTTGGGCGCGTAAGGCTCTTCGGGAATTGCCGGCTGTTCCAGCACTTCGAGCAGTTCGCCCTGCTTTCGGGTTTCGATGTCCGTCGCCATGGCGGATTCCTGCATGCTCTTGCTCAGGTTGTCATAGCGCGCCGCAACGAGACTCCGGTCGCGCATGAGCTGGATGTATTCCTGATTGGAGGAAGGGCTTGATTCGAGCCGGGCCTGCGCGCTGCGCAGCTTGCCTCGCGCATCCGCCAACTGGCGATTCAAATCCTCGATCTCCATATCCTTGGCTTGCAGGGAGGTGGAAACCCGGGAGATCAAATTGTTCACATCGCGCAGCTTGGCGGCATTTGCGGGAGGAATGACCATCCGCGTCCGGCTGGTGGAAGTGTCGATTCGGGCGCCTTCGCTCTCACGCAGAATCTGGTCGCGCATTTTCGTTTTGGTCTGGAGGAAGGCGAGCGCCCTCTGGACGTCCGGATGCGTGTCCTTGTACGATTCGCGCAGGGCGGCGATTGTCGCTTCCGTGCGTTCGATATCGCGATTCACTTCGGTCAGGCGCTCGTTCCTGGCCGTTCCAGGCACCGAAGTTTCCGCCACAGGCTGAGACAGCGACTGCGCCTGATCCCTCAGGTCGCGCAATTGGGCTTCCAACTGGAGTTTGTCCTGGTGGGCGCGGCTGATCTCGCTGTTCGTCGACTGAGTGGATGCTTCGAGGGCGGTAATGCGGCCCAAAGCAGCCTGTTCCTGTTCCGGCAGGGTGCCCATATTGCTGCCGCGGAAGGCCGAGATCTTGCTGTCGATCTCCTCCAATTCGCGCTTCGCGGTGTCAAACTGATCCTTGAAGAATTCGGTCGTCATCAGGTTCTGATTGGACCGGGACTTGATGCTCTCATCAATGAACCGGGACATCAGGTCGATGGTGACTTTCTGCGCCAACCGGCGGTCGGAGTAGGAGAAGCTGACGGTAAACGCGCTGACGTTGTTGGACCGCCCGCTGATACCCCTGGACACCGACTGCATCTGACCCAACTGGATGTCCTTCCTCATGTTCTCGATCACATCCTCAGTCGGCAACCGCTTACGGTCGTCCGGATAGAGGTTGTAGGTCTGGATGAGGTTCAGGAGGTTCGGGCGGCTGACGATGTTCTGGTATGTCGACGCGATTTTCGAGGACATCTCCTCCGTGATGTTGGTGCGAACCAACCGCGAGGAGACCTGCGGGGGGACCACTCGAATCATGCCCGTGGCCATATACGAGTTGGGCCATAGGAACGCAGTTACCACGCCCACGACGAGCCCGATAAATGAGGGGCCGAGGATCCAGGAACGATGCCGGCGCAGGATATCGATGTAGTCTTCGATATCAAGTGCGCGGCGGGGAACAGAGATTGGCTGGTCCTGCAGACCCTGTGTCGGTTGCATGGATGCTGTCGTCATTAATCATTCCTCCGGGCTGACAGCCTACGGCACATAGATGTGATCGCCATCCTGGAGGTAGATGTTCTGCTCCAGGTGTTTGCCCTTGATGACATCATCGTAGTTGAACTTGATGCGCTCAGTGCCGCGCATGATGATGATTTTGCCCTTCTTCGCCCACTGGCCAAGGCCAGCGGAACTCAACGCCTGCAGGATGGTGGTGGGCGTAACCAGCGGGGCGGGACCCGAACGTCCGACATTGCCCGAGAGGTAATACCGCTTGCTCATCACGGAGACGACAGAGATGATTACTTCAGGTTTGGTCAGGAACTTGGAAAGAGCCTCGGCCACCCTCGCGGTCAACTGCTCTGGAGTCAGACCGGCCGCCTCCATTTCGCCAGCGAGAGGCACCGTGATCTTCCCATCGGGCCGGACCACGACATTGCCGCTGAGGTCGCCCTCGCGCCACACGCGAATGTTGAGTACATCCTCGGCGCCGATTTTGTAGGTCTTCGGATCCACCGGTGCGGGAACATTCAATTCTTCGCCACCGGGAGCAGGCTTGGCTTGTTCCGCGGGCTTCTTATTGCCCGTGCCCTGGGTTTTCTCCTGTTGGGCGGGGAGCATCCCCCCAGCCGACAACATCAGGAACAATGACAGGAGCCGTCCCAAGGACAGCTTCCAGTTCGACCGCATTCGTCACCCTCCGCTCGACCACGTAACTCTCACTCACCGGGGCCACCTACAGCACTTCCACAAATCCGGGATCATTGACGCGCCCCAGTTTATTGTTCAATCTATTGTACAACAGCAACGTGGGCACACCGGGCTCCGGACATTGGGGAGGTCCTGGCAACTCACTGATACGATGAAGCATACGGGGCTGTCCGAATTTCCACAGGGAGAAGTCCTGGAACTACTGGCCTGTGGAGCAATCCGTCGTTCTTAGCACAAAGGTGGCAAATAATGGCCTACTTCCTCGCCAAAACCGATCCCGACACCTACTCCATCGAGCAGCTCAAACAGGATGGATCCACTACCTGGGATGGGGTGACTAATGCGCAGGCCGTGACGGTGATCCGCTCGATGAAGCCGGGCGATCGCGTGTTCATCTACCACAGCGGGGGACAATCGAAGATTCTTGGACTGGCCAGGATCACTTCCGCGCCCCGGCCCGACCCGGCAAACTCGAAATCCGCCGTAGTCGACCTGGAGTATAGCGGCGAGATCGATCCGCCTGTCACCTTGCCCGAAATCAAAGCCACCGGCCTGTTCGATGACTGGGCGTTAATTCGCCAGGGACGGCTGTCGACGATGGCGGTTCCGCAGACGTTTGTGGACTGGATGAAGAAGCGCTACCCCAAGGCCAAGCTGTAACCGGAGGCCAGGAGCATCTCGTACACCCTGGCAATCGGCAGCCCTACCACGTTGAAAAAGCAGCCATCGACACGCGTGATGTACTTTGAGGCCAAGCCCTGGATGGCGTACCCGCCCGCCTTGTCGAAGGGTTCACCACTCGCAGCATAGGCCTGGATATCGGCCTCCGTCAGCTGACGGAAGGTGACCAGAGTGGATTCCACCCCTGTCAGCAGGCGGTCGCCCCGCCGAATGCAAACGCCGGTGAGAACGACGTGCTGGCGTCCGCTCAAGCGAACGAGCATCCCGGCCGCCGCCGCCTCGGATTCCGGCTTCTCCAGTACGTCGTTGTCCACGACAACAGTAGTGTCAGCGGCGACCACGAACTCATCGGGGGAAGCCTCAACGGCAAGGGCCTTTTCGCGAGCCAGGCGTTCAACGTAGGCATGGGGGCTTTCCCCGGACCGCCGCACCTCTTCCACCCCGGGGACACGCACGACAAAAGGGATGCCCGCCATCCGCAGAATCTCTTTGCGGCGGGGCGATTGCGAAGCCAGAACCACCATGGGAAGTCCAGACTAGCATGGGGGCCCGAGGTCCATCGCATGTTAAAATGACCGTTCCAGGAAAGCACCGGAATGGAACGCGCCGGGCGGATCATCGCCAGAATCAGAACGGCCCAGAAACACTTCACGCAGGAGGAGTTGACCCTGGCTGCCTGGCCGGCGGCGATCGGCAAACGACTGGCCGGGCGCACCCGTGCCGTCGCGGTGCAGGGCAACAATCTCGTGGTGCTGGTCGAGGATGACCAGTGGAAGCGCAATCTTTACGGACTGCGGCAGCAGATTCTGCGGAATCTGAGTGATCTGCTGGAAGGCGCCGCTCCGCAAGGCCTCGAGTTCCGAATTGGCGCTGCCCGGCGACCTCCTCAGCGGGAGGAGACGCCAGCGGGCTTCGCCCTCACGCCTCCGGCCATCCGGCCCAAGGATGACGCCGACGGGATTGCCGATCCCGTTCTGCGCCGCATCTATATGAACTCCCGCAGAAAGGCCCGTGCGTCTTGAAGATTACGGAACAAGAAGTCAAGTATGTGGCCGACCTGGCGAACCTGCAACTCAGCGCGGAAGAGACAGCGCGCATGGCGCACGACCTGGACGGCATCCTGTCCCACATCGACAAGTTGAACGAACTGGATGTGAGTGGTGTCGAGCCGATGTCGCAGGTACTTTACGACTCCGGCGAAACGGACACCTTGCGCGAGGACTTGATCGAGCCTTCCCTGGATAACCAGACGGCGCTCGCCAATGCCCCCCTGTCCGGTGCAGGGCAGTTCAAGGTGCCGAAGATCATCGAAAGATAGCAGCCACGGAAGACCCACCCAGCAGTTGGAATTGCAATCGAAATGGACATCGCCAAACTCACCATCTCCGGGATACAGGAAGGCCTGCGGAACCGTCAATTCAGCGCCGCCGAACTGACAGAGGAAGCCCTGGCGTTCGCCCGCAGCGAGAACCCAAAGACGAACGCCTACCTCACTTTCAGCGAAGACCGGGCGCGGCAGGCGGCCGCGGAGGTGGACGGGCAGTTGTCGCGTGGGGAGACACCCGGCGCACTGGCAGGCGTGCCGATCGCGGTGAAGGATGTCATCGTCACGAAGGGGCTGCGCACAACCTGCGGCTCCAGGATGCTGGAACACTTTATCCCGCCCTATGATGCAACGGCCGTGCGGCGACTGGAAGCCGCTGGCGGGGTAATGGTCGGCAAGGCGAACTGCGACGAGTTCGCGATGGGCTCTTCGAATGAGAATTCCGCTTTTGGTCCGGTACGCAATCCGGTAGCGCTCGACCGGGTGCCTGGCGGCAGTTCGGGCGGTTCGGCCGCGGTCGTCGCCCAAGGCACGGCGGTGGTCTCCCTGGGCTCCGACACGGGCGGGAGCATCCGGCAGCCGGCGAGCTTTTGCGGCGTGGTGGGCGTGACGCCGACCTACGGGCGGGTTTCGCGCTATGGGCTTGTGGCCTTCGCCAGTTCGCTGGATCACATTGGCCCGTTCGCCCGGAACGTGGAAGATGCGGCCGTGCTGCTGCAGACCATTGCAGGGCGCGACCCGAAAGATGCGACCAGTGCCTTTGCTCCGGTGGCGGATTACCGTGCGAGCCTGGGGCAGGATGTGCGCGGGCTGAGAATCGGCCTGCCGAAAGAGTACTTCGCGCATCTGGATAGCGAGAGTGGCGACCAGATCCACAAGGGCATTGAACTGCTGAAACAACAGGGCTGTGAGATTGTGGACATCAGCCTGCCTCATACCGACTATGCCGTGGCCTGCTACTACATCATCTGTACGGCAGAGGCCAGCGCCAACCTGGCGCGGTATGATGGCGTCCGCTACACCGGGCGCTCCGCCAAAGCCAAGACGCTGCAGGACATGTACCGCATGACCCGCGGCGAGGGATTTGGTGCCGAATGCAAGCGTCGCATCATGCTGGGCACTTACGTCCTGAGTTCCGGCTATTACGACGCGTACTACCTGAAGGCGCAGAAGGTTCGGTCTCTCATCGCCCGTGACTTCCAGCAAGCCTTTACCCAGGTGGATGCGCTCGTCACGCCGGTTTCGCCCTTCCCGGCATTCAAACTGGGCGAGAAACTGGACGACCCCATCCAGATGTACTTGTCAGACATTTACACCATTACAGGTGACCTGGCGGGCATCCCATGCATGAGCGTGCCCTGCGGCAGGACTTCCGAGGGGCTGCCGGTGGGCATGCAGCTACTCACGCGGCATTTCGACGAATCCGGCATGTTTCGCTTGGCGTCCGCCTTCGAGCAGGCCGGCGGATTCAGTATCTAACAGCGCTGTTTCGTTCTAAAATTCAGAAGTCGAGGATGCGGGCCGATTCGAGGGAATCGGCCCGCATCCTTTGAGCCTTTTCAATCATCTGGGATAGTTGAAGGAGATTCAAAAACAATGGCGTTTACTTTGCCGACGCTTCCGTATGCCCACGACGCGCTGGAGCCGTACATCGACAAACTGACGATGGAGATCCACCACGGAAAGCATCATCAGGCTTACGTGACCAACCTGAACAAGGCACTGGAATCCGCCCCGGATCTGGCCGGGAAGAGCTTGGAAGAGCTGTTGGCCAATGGCCTCGCCGGCGTGCCGGAAGCAATCCGCACCGCTGTTCGCAACAACGGCGGGGGCCACTGGAATCACACTTTCTTCTGGGAAGTGATGGGACCGGCCAAGGGCGGCGCCCCGGTGGGCAAGCTCGCCGCCGCAATTGATGCGAAGTTCGGCTCTTTTGATGCGTTCAAGGAGAAGTTCGCGGCCGCGGGCGTAGGACGCTTCGGCTCCGGCTGGGCCTGGCTCATCAAGTCGGGCGAGGGTGTCGATATCGTGTCGACCCCAAACCAGGACAATCCGCTGATGGAAGGTAAGACGGCAGTGCTCGGCCTGGACGTCTGGGAGCATGCCTACTATCTCAAGTATCAGAACCGCCGGCCGGAATACATCACCAACTGGTGGGGTGTGGTGAACTGGGAAAAGGCTGAAGAACACTTCACCAAGTAACCCGCGGGCGCAGCAGCGCACGCAAGACATATGCACGAAGACTTCCTCCGCCGCGCCATTCAACTCGCCGTCGAAAACGTCGAGTCGGGGCGCGGCGGCCCTTTTGGGGCCGTGATCGTCAAAGATGACGTGATTGTCGCCGAGGGTGCCAATCACGTCACGACACAAAATGATCCCACCGCGCATGCGGAAGTAGTAGCCATCCGCGAAGCCTGCCGCAAGCTTAACACCTATGAACTGCGGGGTTGCGAGATCTTCGCGTCCTGCGAGCCGTGCCCCATGTGCCTTTCAGCGATCTATTGGGCCAGGCTCGATTCCCTCTACTACGCAGCTTCTAAGCATGACGCCGCCGAAGCCGGCTTCGATGACTCATTCCTGTATGCCCAGATCCCTCTCGCCGAGCAGGACCGCGCCCTGCCGACGCGAAGGCTGCTGCAGGGCGAGGGTAGCCGCCCGTTTGCCATTTGGCGCGCGAGTGTGAACAAAATACCTTACTGAATGTCCAATATGCTTGTGGTCACCACCTCCACGCTCCAGGGCAAGGAGATTCGCCAGTATCTGGGAATCGTCAGCGGCGAGGCTATCCTGGGCGCCAACATCTTCAAAGACTTCTTCGCCGGCATCCGCGACATTGTAGGCGGCCGGTCGGCCTCCTATGAAGCGGAACTGCGGAAGGCGAAAGACATCGCCATCGAGGAGATGTGCGAGCAGGCACGCCAGATGGGCGGCAACGCCGTCATTGCGGTGGATCTGGACTACGAGACCATCTCGACCAGCCACGGCGGCGGCATGCTGATGGTGACGGCCGCGGGCACCGCCGTCATTCTCGCCTAACGGCCCCGCTGGTCACGGACCCGGGCTTTCGCGCTACCATGCTGTGAAAGCAATGGGCCACGTACTGGAGCTGCACGGGCTTTCCAAGCATTTTCCGAATCACATCGCGCTCGACGACCTGACTTTGCAGATCGCCGAAGGTGAATTTTTTTCATTGCTGGGCCCTTCCGGCTGCGGCAAGACAACGACGCTGCGCCTGATCGCCGGCTTCGAGGCCCCGACACGCGGTGAAATCATGTTGCGCGGCGAGCCCCAGGCAGCCCTCCCCCCGCATCAGCGCAGGGTCTCAACCGTCTTCCAGAATTACGCCCTGTTCCCGCATCTTACGGTGCAGCAGAACATTGAATTCGGCCTTCGATACCACCCGCGTGCGGACGCCAGGGAGAGCGTCCGCGAGTGCATTGAGATGATGCGGTTGGATGGCAAGCAGGACCGCAAACCAGCGCAGTTGAGCGGCGGAGAGAAGCAGCGCGTAGCCCTGGCCCGGTCACTCGTATTGAGGCCTGATGTCCTGCTGCTCGACGAGCCGCTGTCCGCGCTGGACCCCAATCTCCGCAAACAGGTGCGGACCGAACTGAAGGCCCTGCAGAGGCGGGTGGGCATTACCTTCATCTTCATCACGCACGACCAGGAGGAGGCGCTCTCTGTCTCAGACCGGATCGCCCTGCTCTACAAAGGGCGCCTGGAACAACTCGGTACTCCGCGCGAGCTTTATCTCACGCCCCGAACCCGGTTCTCCGCCGGATTCCTGGGTCCGGTCAACTGGGTGAACGGCGCGGGCATCCGGCCGGAGTCGACGAGGCTGTCGCTCGATCCGCCTCGGGACGCAGGACTCTGCAGCATTCCCGGCACTATCCAGGAACTCATGTTCCTCGGCAATTGCCTGCATGTGGAGACCGTCTCAGCAGATGGCCAGACGATCGTCGCTGAAGTCGCCCGGGGCGAGTGCATTTTCGAGCGCGGCCAATCCGTGCACGTTTTCTGGGATAAACAGGACCAGATCCACTGCGAGCCGTCATGAGGCGTTTACGGCTGTTGTTCCTGCTACCCACCGCCAGCATCCTGCTGCTGTTGTTTGCGGTGCCTCTCGGCATCCTGCTGGTGTATTCGTGCATGACGCGGGGCGCCTACGGCGGGACGATGCCACCCTTCACCGGAGAGAACTGGCTGCGGGTGCTCGACCCGCTCTACGTCGGCATCGTCGGCCGGTCATTTCTGGTGGCCGGAGTCTCCACGTTGATCTGTATCGTGCTGGGATTTCCGCTGGCCTTGTTCATCTCCAGATCCGGCGCGCGCAAGAATCTGTATTTATCACTGGTGATGCTGCCGTTCTGGACGAGTTTCCTGGTGCGGACCTACGCCTGGATGTTCCTGCTGCGGGACACGGGCCTGATCAATACCACACTGCAGTCAGTCGGCCTGATCCGCGAGCCGCTGCCCCTGCTGTACAACTGGTGGGCTGTGATCCTGGGGCTGGTATACGGCTACCTGCCCTTTATGGTGCTGCCGTTGTTTTCCACCCTGGAACGGCTGGACCCGTCACTGATGGAGGCCGCCGGCGATCTGGGCGCCCGCCCATTCCAGGGGCTGCTCCGCGTCATGCTGCCGCTCGCCGCGCCCGGTATTCGCGCAGGCGCGATCCTGGTTTTCATTCCCTGCCTGGGGGCCTACCTCACCCCGGACCTGTTGGGCGGCGGAAGGACCATCCTAATCGGCACGCTGATCCAGAACCAGTTCTCGAACTCTCGTGATTGGCCCTTTGGCTCCGCCATCTCACTGGGCATGATGGCGCTGGTGATGGTGTTGTTGTGGATCCAGGTGCGTAGAAAGGGAGAGCCCCTGCTATGAAACGGCTGCTCCCCCTGGCCGCCACGGCCATCTACGCCTTCCTGCACCTGCCGTTGCTGGTGCTGGCGGTGTTCAGCGTGAACAGCTCCCGCTTCACACTCTGGGAGGGATTCTCCCTCCGCTGGTATCGGGCTGCATTTCAGGATCAGCAACTCATGGAGGCGACGGTCAACAGCCTGCTGATTGCGGTGGCAGCCACGGCGGCCGCGGCGGTGATCGGGACTCTTTGCGCGCATGCCTTGTGGAAGAAGGACGCCCCCCTCATCACGATGAGCCTTTCGCTGTCATTGGTAACACCGGAGATCGTGGCCGGCATTTCGCTGTTGGCGCTTTTTCAGTGGATCTTCCGGTTTCTCAATGTGCACCTGGGCCTGCACACCGTGATCCTCGCTCATATCTCGTTCTGCATCTCCTTTGTCGTGATTGTCGTCCTGGCAAGGCTCCGCACCTTCGACAACTCACTGGAGGAGGCCGCCGTGGACCTGGGTGCTACAGAGTGGCAGGCGTTCTGCCACGTCACCCTGCCCAACCTGATGCCGGCGATTGTCTCCGCGGCGCTGCTGGCGTTTACGATCTCGTTCGACGACTACGTCATTACCTCGATGGTGGCCGGGGTGGATTCCGAGACCTTGCCGATGGTCCTCTATGCCATCGCGCGCCGCGGAGCCAATCCGGTAGTGAACGCGATCTCAACCATCATCGTGATGGCGCTGGGCGTGATGATTCTCGCCTCGGAGCGGCTCAAAGAGTCATGATCTCCCGCCGCAAAACATTGTTCTTCCTCGGCCTGGCGGGCGTGGCCGGATGCACTCGCGGCAACCGCCTGCGGCTGAATGTCTTCAACTGGTCAAACTACGTTGGGGAGAACACGCTGCCCGCTTTCGAGGCCGAGACCGGCATACGCGTCCGCTACGCCATCTACGAGAGCAATGAGGAGATGCTGGCGCGGGTGATGACCGGCAACTCCGGCTGGGACCTGGTGTTCCCGTCCAACTATTTCGTCGGTCCCATGCGGGAAATGTCGCTGCTCGCTCCCCTGGACCATTCAAGGCTCGGGCAACTGGGCAACCTGGACCGGATCTTCCAGCGGCCGGAATGGGATCCGGAGCTCCGCTGGAGCTTACCCTATATGTGGGGCTCCAGCGGCATCCTCTTCAACACCCGGTCCGGGGCCGCTCCGCAGTCCTGGGCCGAGCTCTGGACAACACGCTATCGCGGTCGAATGACGATGCTCGATGACCCCGCAGAGGTCTTTGGCGCGGCACTCAAGAAGCTGGGACGATCGTTGAATGCGAGTTCGGAGGTCGACCTCCGTTCCGCCCTGCAGGAGGCTCTACACCAGAAGCCGCTGCTCCGCGCGTACTTGAACGCCGAGGTTCGGGATCAGATCGTAGCTGGCGACATCGCGGCCTGCCAGACCTGGGCGACGACGGCCCAACAAGCCATCGACGCGGCACCTCATCTCCGCTATGTATATCCGCTGGAGGGCTACGCGCTGTATGCCGACTGCGCCGTCCTGCTGCGGGAGTCCAACCGCGCCGATCTGGCACATCAGTTTCTGGACTACCTGCTGCGTGCGGACGTAGCGGCCGGCATTGTGACGTACTCCAGGACTGCAACAGCCAACGCCGCGGCACGGTCACGCATTCCTGCCGAGATCAGCAGCCTGAAGACGCTGTATCCAGATCCGGAGACGATGGCCCGCGGCGAGTGGTTCGCACCCCTGGCCGCGCAGGCGCAACGCTTGCGGGATCGTCTTTGGACAGAGTTGAAATCAGCCTAGGCTGTCTCAGTCGCCACGCCAGACCGGACCGGAGTAGGGCTGGTAGCCCTGGTACTGGGTTTCCACATGGCGCCTGACATGTTTAAAGAGGATCCTGGCCGCGTAGTTGATGGTCTGATTCAGTGGCAGCCATACGCCCGAGTCGAGCCTGACCTGATTGAGCTCAACCCTGGAGCCTCGAGATACGCTGGCCAGGAAGATGCCCATCGTCACCTCCCGGAAGGTTTCTGCATTCAGGCTCACCAGTTGGCCGTCTTCCTGATCCACCCGAACGGTGCCTCGGGTGCCCTCATATACGTGCGCTTCCCTCGACTTTGGGGAGTAGCCGGCCCGCGGTTCAAAATCATAGACGAGCGTGACCCGCCCTCCTCGAATCTCCGGAGGCCGGCTGCGGAATTCCAAGGCTTCGGAGAGTTCGTTCAGGAAATCACGCTCCATGCGAGCCTTCCTGTCCCGCTTCTCTTCGATCTCCTTCCGCTCAGCGGGCAGTTTGCCGCGCCACTCACGGGCCGCGCGACGGGCCTCCGCCTCTTCCTTCTGTATTTCCTCCGCAGTCAGGGGGCGATCGTCGCGGGCGATCAACCAGGTGGCCCGGACACCTGCCTCAAAGTCCACTTTGCTCGTGGAGGCGGTCCAGGACTTCCGGTTGCCGTTTGAGTCGAGTTCGGCGCGAGCCACGCGGCGAACAAAGCGGTAGTCCTGCAGGCCGCCGGTGTTGCGGATATACTTCTCCACCACGGACCGAAGAAACGGACGAGTGGCTGGATCCGGCTGTGCGTTCATGACACCAGCGGCGGCAGCCAACGAAATTGCGATCACCCAGCTCCTGACCATGCCTGAGGATACGACGCCATCCATCCGGGGCAGGTTTGTAAAATCGATCTGGAAAGCGATCAGGTAGACTGAAGGGTAAGCGCTGACTGCGGCGCAATTGCACGGAGGATCACTACTTTGCGGGCCATGCTCGACCAGTTCATGGACACGATGCCACGGCTCACGCCGGCGGCTGCGCTGGACATCCTGCTGGTGGCCTTGCTGCTGTACCAGGCAGTGATGCTGATTCGCGGCCGTCGCGCCGCGCATATCCTGTCCGGAATCGGGGTTGTCCTTCTCATCTACGTCGTTTCAGTTTTTGCAGGTTTGACTGTACTTCGGTCAATTCTTGAAACGCTGGCGCCCTATACCGCCTTCGCCCTGATCGTTATGTTCCAGAGTGAGATTCGCAGGTTGCTGGCCCGCATCGGGGAGCGTCGCTGGGTGGGCTTTGGGTCGCGGTTAGAGACTCGAGAGGTCACGGATGAGATCCTGCTGGCCATTGCGCACCTCGCCGCCCATAAGATCGGCGCCCTCATCGTCGTAGAACGCGACATCGGCCTCCGCACGTTTATCGAGAGTGGGGTACCGGTCGACGCCCGAGTCACCAGAGACCTGCTGCTGGCCATTTTTCAGCCCGGCGGCGCGATGCACGACGGAGCTGTCATCGTCCAGGGTGGACGCCTGGCGGCCGGCGCCTGCTTCCTGCCGCTGACAATGAATCCAGAATTGTCGCGTAAGCTGGGCACCCGCCACCGCGCGGCGATCGGCGTCACGGAAGAAGCCGACTGCCTGGCCATCGTCGTCAGCGAAGAACGCGGTACGGTTTCCATTGCCGCCCTCGGCGACCTGGAGATGGATATCCCGATTGAGCGAGTCGCCCAGCGCCTGGGCCGGGCCTCCGGTTCGTCGCCCCGTTATGTTGCCACCGCGGCCGCCGGATCCTCCCGCGAGGTGACCAGACATTGATGAAACCCATCACCCGAAACCTGGGCTGGAAGCTCGCTTCGCTGGGAGCAGCCTTCGTCATCTGGCTTGTGGTCACCGGCGCGCGAGAGCTGACCACGTCAATCACGGTGCCCGTGCAGTATCGCAACATCCCGAAGAATCTCGAAATCAGCTCCGACATCATGGAGCAGGTGCATCTTGTGCTGCGGGGCCCATCCCCGATGCTCTCGCGGCTGTCACCGGCCGCGATGCCCCTGGTCGTGGACCTCAGCGAAGTGCGGACACCGGGCCAGCGGACATTTACACTCGACCGCCGCAACCTGAACCTGCCGGCGGGCGTGACGCTGGAGCGGGCCGTGCCTGCCCAGTTGCAGATTCGCCTGGAGACCCGCATCCAGCGCGATGTCCCGGTGAAACCTCAATTCGAGAACATCCCTGAAGGGATGCAAGTGAAATCAGCCGACGTGAGTCCGGCTAAACTGACAGTTATCGGCCCCCAAAGCAGGGTCCGGCATATTCAGGAAGTATTGACGGACGCCGTGGATCTGCGGATGTTGGATGCAAAGGGCAACGCCTCCACCACCGCCTACTCGGGCGACGCGCAAGTGAACTTCACAAGTTCGCCAGCTGTCACCATCCACGTGACACTGGCACCAAAATAATCGGAGCAAGGGAAAAGTAATGTCCAGAAAACTATTCGGCACGGACGGCATCCGCGGCGTTGCGGGAAAGGCCCCGCTCGACGAGCCCACCGTGTTCGCGTTCGGAGCCGCCCTGGGGGAATGGGTAGCTCATCATGCGACGCCACGCGTGGTCATCGGCATGGATACACGAGAGTCGGGTCCCTGGCTGGCCGAGACTTTGGCTGGCGGCCTGGCCCACGCTGGAGCCCAAGTCTGTTTCGCCGGCCTGACCACGACCCCCGGGGTCGCCTACCTCACCAAGACCGAGGATTTCGTGGCCGGCATCATGATTTCCGCCTCGCACAACCCGTATGAGGACAATGGGCTCAAGGCCTTCGACCATTCGGGCTTCAAGCTGCCCGATGCGGAGGAACGGAAGATGGAAGCGCGCATCTTCGCGATTCTCGCCCAGAACCCCGAACCTAAGCGCCTGGTCCAGACGGTCGATCCGGCCTACGACCGGCACTATGTCGAATATCTCGCCTCGACCTTCCACGCATCCCTGAAGGGCTACCGGATCGTGCTCGACTGCGCCAATGGAGCGGCCAGCTACATCGGTCCGGAATTGTTCCGGATGTTGGGTGCCGACGTGGTCGCCACCGGCTGCACACCGGACGGAAAGAACATCAACAAGGACTGCGGCGCGCTGCACGTGGATGCGCTGCGCGATCGCGTCCTGGCGGAGGGTGCGCACTTCGGAGCTGCCTTCGACGGCGATGCCGACCGCTGCATGCTGGTCTCCGGCACGGGCCGGATTATTGACGGCGACCATGCCCTGCTCATCGCCGCCCGGCAAATGCGGCCGGCCGCCGTGGTGGCCACGGTGATGTCCAACCTCGGCCTGGAACGCGCCCTGGAAAAAGATGGCCTGAAACTCGTCCGCACCGCCGTGGGCGACCGTTATGTCATCGAAGAGATGCTGCGCAGCGACCTCAACCTGGGTGGTGAACAGAGCGGTCATGTCATTTTCCGAGACTACGCCACGACGGGCGACGGGCTGCTTACGGCTTTGCGCATCTTCGAGATCGCGGTCCAACAGCAGCGCGGGCTCGATGAACTCGCGGAAGGCTTCACCGTATACCCGCAGAAGCTCGTCAACGTGCGTTTCAAACACAAGCGCCCGCTGGAAGAATTGCCCTCGGTCCAAGCCGAGATCCAATCCACCGAGGCTGAGTTTGGCGACGCCGGCCGCGTGCTGGTCCGTTTCTCGGGAACCGAGCCATTGGCCCGCGTCATGGTGGAGGGGCCGACCTTGGAACGTGTCTCACACCGCGCGCACAGCATTGCCAACGCAATCGAGGCGGCTCTTTCATAAACCGATTCCCGGCATGGCAGCATCAACGCTATCCTGTCTTCTATGAAGAGTGCGCTTCTCCTGTTAGCCTTTTCCGCGACCACTGTGTTCGCGCAGCTACCCGCCGGCACCAAGCCCCCCGGCGAGGACTGGATTCAGCTCTATAACGGCAAAGACATCTCCAACTGGAATAGTGTTGGCGGGCAGCAGTGGACCTCAGAGGACGGCATCCTTACCGGTAAGGCCGTGAACAAGAGCTACGGCTACCTCGAGACGCCTCGCGACTATAAGGATTTCCAGCTCTCCCTGCGCTTCAAGTGCGTCGGCTCCGGCAATTCCGGCGTCTATTTCCACACCAAGTTCAAGCCCGGCACCGCCGATGTGAGCCAGGGCGCCCAGTTTGAAATCGACTGCCGCATCGGGCAGCACACGGCCGGCGTCTATGGCTTCGGCCGGGCGTGGATCGTATGGCCCTCGCCCCAGAATGAAACCGTGGTTCGCCAGACCGATTGGAACGAGATGCTGGTCACGGTGGAAGGCAACCACTACACCTCGCGGCTGAATGGCGTCCCGATGGTGGACTTCACTGACCCGCGCGCCCCGTTTATCCAGGGCACCATCGCCCTCCAGTTGCATTCGGGAGGAGATGGCCACATGCAGTTCAAGGACATCTGGGTTCGAGACCTGACGAAGAAATAGCTGCTTGCCTCGGCTCTTCTATTGCGATCATTACGCCATTGAACTGCCGCCGGGACACAAGTTCCCGATGCCCAAGTACCGTATGGTCCGCGACCGGCTCGAGCGTACTGGAGTCTTCACCTTCCAATGCGCCGAGCCGGCCACGGCCGAAGTGGTGGCCCTCGCCCACGACGAGTCTTACGTCCAGCAAATCCTCGACGGTTCCCTGCCCCCTGCCGCCATCCGGCGCATCGGTTTCCCCTGGTCCCCTGCCCTCGTTTTGCGCTCCCTGGCCAGCGTTGGCGGTACGCTCGGCGCATCCGTGGATGCCCTGGAACGCGGCTGGGGCGGCAATCTGGCCGGCGGCACCCACCATGCCTTCCGCGCCGAAGGCTCCGGCTACTGCGTCTTCAACGACATGGCCGTCGCAATTCAGTTCCTGCGCAAGGAAGGCCGTCTTCGTCGCGCCGCCATTGTCGACCTCGACGTCCATCAGGGCGACGGAACCGCCCTCATCTTCGAGGACGATGCGGAGGTCCTCACCCTCTCCATCCATGGCGAGAAGAACTTCCCTTTCCGCAAACAACGCAGCAGAATCGACCTCGCACTGCCAGACGGAACGGGAGATGAGGAGTACCTGCGAACCTTGGAGGCCGTACTGCCCAGGGTGCTGGAATTCCATCCGGAGATCATCTTCTACCAATCCGGGGTCGACGCCCTGGATACCGATACACTGGGGCGCCTGAGCTTATCGCTCGCGGGTCTCTCCGCACGCGACACCATGGTGATGCGAGCTGTACGCACAGCCGGCATCCCTTTCTTGATTACCCTCGGCGGCGGCTACTCTTCCCCGCTGGAGCGCACCGCCGAAGCCCACGCCAATACCTTCCTCAACGCGTTCTCCGTCTTCAGTACACCATCGCATTGAAAAGCAGTTTGAGCGTGAGCCAGCTCTGCGCGCGGTATTGCGGACGCATGCCGAACAGGAAGATATGACCCTTGCCCTGCGCTACGTCTACCAGCGCGGGTTTGCCGGCCAGATATTTCTCCCCCAGCAGCCAACCGGACGCCAGGACAGGGGCAGCCGAATACCTCACCACCGCCTTCGCTGAAGTCTCCTCCGGCTCCCACACCGGGCTCTGCTCGTTCCAGATGGTGAACTCCTGGGGCAGTCCCAGACCCAGTGGTGAACCCGGCTCCAGCTTCACATTCAGCAGCGATCCGGGACAGTAGAAGTCGCGGTTCGAGACGCCCTTGAGGGAGTTCTTTGCCTTGACCCCCAACTGCTCCACCGCATAGTCCGTGGAGTCGTTGAGGAACACCAACCGGCCGCCCGCCTCCAC
The DNA here is from genome assembly GCF_051172195.1 of Paludibaculum fermentans. Taxonomy (GTDB): domain Bacteria; phylum Acidobacteriota; class Terriglobia; order Bryobacterales; family Bryobacteraceae; genus Paludibaculum; species Paludibaculum fermentans_A. The sequence goes on along the minus strand of NZ_JBPJAQ010000003.1, from coordinate 498,905 downwards.
AAATTGCTTCAGCGCATCCGCTCCTTCCGAGCCCAGGCCCCCGGTATACTCTTCCGGCATCGAGCCTTGCCGGTAGCCGCTCTGGATCGACCCGGCCGACTGATCGGCGAACAGAATGACGTCGTACTTGTCGTTCAGCTTGCCGCCGCGGATCTCCGAATTGCTGACACTCGAATACTCCCAACCGAATTGCTCCACCAGCCAGCGCGTCCAGCCTTCGTCCATCGACGGCACGAACGACTTGTAGATCCCGACCTTGGGCCGCTTCAGGGAAGTGAATCCGGCGCGCCGGGCACCCAGGGAGAAGTCCCCGGTCTGCAGGTTGCGCCAAACGGGTGTGCCCGCCTTCCACGCCTGGTTCACCTTCCTCCAGGAATCGCTGTCGCCGGCACTCAGCCCCTGGGCCGGGAATCGGAAATCCTTCACTGGCGCGAGGTTGGCCTGGAACTGATCTTCGACGGTGTCGACCTGAACACCCATCAGCAGCGGCAGCGTCTGCGCTGTGACGTCATAGGGCCGTCGCGGAGGGCCGCCTGGGTATACGCGCAGATCCGGATACTTCTGCCGCTCCAGCAGCGCCTTCGCAAAGCCCGACCACGGCTGCTGCATCTTCACCACAAACGTACCCGCCGGATACGACTTGGAACCCACCTGGAACGCCTCGGCCGCCTTTTCGATCTCCACCGAGCCGAAGTCCAGGGTCTCCAGCAGTTTCCTGGCTGCGCCTGGATCCGCCTGAGTCGGCGGCAGCACAAACGAATAGGGGGCTCTCCGCTGCACCGACCGCTGATTGATGGCGTAGAAGTTCCTCAGGAAATCCTCACGCCGCAGCGCGGCGGTATTCAGCAGGCTCTCCATCGCAATCAACTGGTCGTCTATGATGTCGCGCAACTTCCAGTCCCCACCCAGCCAGGGCTCCAGGTAGTTCCACGATCTCTCCCTCGGATTGAACCCTAGCGCCAGATTCGAGATCTGCTCCGCCTTGATGTTGACGGGGGTCGCGATTCTCACACTGGCCGATTCGCTCAGGATGCGCAGCCCGCCGTGGTAGCTCTGATAGTGGCGTGCCGGTGTCCAGAAATCGTACACCGCATTCACGGCCACCCCCTTGCGGCCCGCCGCCGTCAGGTCGGCCGCCATGATCATGCCCACCATGTTGCACTGCTGCGCGATGAGCGGATCAATATTCGGCTCGATGGGGTCGAGCCACGGAGGGACGAACATCCTGGCGCCCGTCGGCCCCATCTGATGGACGTCGTAGACGATCTGCGGATGCCACACATTGTGGAGCTGGCTCACCACCGCCCGCGTCTCCGATTGAGAAAAGATGTACCAGTCGCGGTTGTTGTCATGACCAACGTACTTCTGGTACAGCTCCGGCGGACTGGTGCCCTCAAACGGAGTGTTCAGCGTCTTCCGGTACCAGTTGGTGACGATATCAACACCATCCGGATTGATGGACGGCGCCAGCAGCAGAATGACGTTGTTGAGGATCCCCTGGATCTTCGCATCGTCGGATGTCGCCATCCGGTGGGCGAATTCCATGGCCGCGTGTGTCGAGGCGATCTCGGTGGCGTGCACGCTGCAGGTGATCAACACCACCACCTTGCCTTCCGCCGTCAGCTTGCGCATCTCCTCGGCGGAGGTCACTCGCGGATCAGACAGTTTGTTCTGGATTTCGCGGTAGCGGTCGAGGCGCTTCAAGGTGTCCGGAGCACTGATCACGGCCATTACCATGGGGCGGCCTTCCGTGCTGCGTCCATACTCCCGGAACCTGACACGGTCGCTGCCCTTTTCCAGTGCCTGGAAGTACTCCACCACCTTCGACCAGTCGAGCACGGTCCGGTCAGCGCCCATCCTGTGGCCGAAGAAGGTCTCCGGCGATGGCGGCTCAGCCAGCAGGGTGGAAGCGAGTAAAACCGTCACCCACCACAAACGCACCCAAATCCTCATCCGCGATTCAGCTCCTTCCACAATGCCCGGTAGTAGCGGAGGAACCGCTCGGGCTCTTTGCTTTCGGCCACTTCCATTAGGGTGTAGCGCTCAAACTTCGCCTGGCGCAGAAGCGTAAAGAGCTCGCGCCAAGGGTACTTCTCGTTCACCAGATCGTTGATATGGCAACTCTTGATCCAGGGCTTCAGCAGCTCAAACGACTGCTTCACGCTCCCATCGACCACATCAGTCGGGTTGGAATTCCAGCACAGGCCCACGCTCTCATGCTTCGTGGCGCGCATGATCGCCGCGCACACAGGTGGGACCTGGGTCTGCGAGCCATGCACTTCCAGCCAGATCTCGACACCCTTCCCTGCTCCATACTCGCCAAGTTCGCGCAGGCAGGTCCCGATATTCTGCACTGTCTGCTCGCGCGTCACTTCCTTGGGGAAGCCGTTGGGCCTCACCTTGACGCCCCACGCCCCTGTGTCGTGAGCCAGGTCGATGAAGGCCTTGCCGTCCGCCACATTCTTGCGGCGCACGGCCTCGTCGATGGAGTGAAACTCACAGGTGGTGCCGAAGCTCAGCAGACGTACCTTACTGCGCTCGAAGCGGGCCCGCACCTTCGCGCGCTCGTCCACTGTCAGCGTCGGCTCCACACCGTGCTTGTGCGTGGTGCGGAGTTCGACAGCTTCAAAGCCGGCTTCCTCCAACCGTGTGATCACGGTCTCGAGATCCCAATCTTTCAGGACGTTGTACGTCACCGCTCCGAGCATCATGGCTCCAGCCTCCCTGCCAGCCTAGTGAACGGCCGGCTCCACTTCCAATTCAGCCGGCGGCTGCGACAGGTCGTAGCCTTCCCAGCGCGCCACCACGGCGCTTGCTAAACAGTTGCCCAGCAGGTTCACCGACGTCCGCGCCATATCCATCAGCGTATCCACGCCAAGAATGATGGCGATGCCTTCCACGGGCAGCTTGAACGTAGCCAGCGTGCCGGCCAGCACAATCAGCGAGGCCCGGGGTACCGCGGCCACACCCTTGGAGGTCAGCATGAGGGTCAGCATCATCATGATCTGCTGCGAGAGCGGCATATCCACCCCGGCCGCCTGGGCCACAAACACCGAGGCCAGCGACAGGTAAAGCGTCGATCCGTCGAGGTTAAAGCTATACCCTGTGGGCAGCACAAAGGCCACGATGTGCTTCGGCACGCCGAAACGCTGCATGTTCTCCAGCGCCATGGGCAGGGCAGCCTCGCTCGAAGCCGTCGAGAAGGCCAGGATATAGGGTTCCTTCACCCAGTGCCAGAACCGCCGCGCCGGGATGCGTGTGACCACGATCACCAGGCCCAGGACAACGATCACGAAGAAGGCCAGCGCCCCGTAAAGCGTCAGCACCAGCTTGCCCAGGTTACCCAGGACATTGATGCCCTTGTTGCCGATCGTAGCCGCCATGGCCGCGCCCACGCCGAAGGGCGCCAGGTACATGACGTACTTGGTGTACTCAAACATGATCTCCGCCAGGGATTGCAGGAACTTCACCACAGGCTCTGCCCGTGCTCCCAAGGCGGTGCAGGCGGTGCCGAACAGGAAGCAGAACACTACCATCTGCAGCACTTCACCCTTAGCCATCGAGTCGAAGATCGAATTCGGGAAAGTATGTTCCAGAATCGAGGCGAACGTGAGATGCGTCGTGGGCAGATTCGGGTCCGGGGCGCCGGACTGCAGGGCGACACCTACGCCTGGCTTCAACAGGTTCACGAACATCAGCCCCACCACCAGTGCCGCGGTGGTCACAATCTCGAAATAGATGATCGCCTTGGCTCCGATGCGGCCCATCGCCTTGGCGGAACCAGACCCGGCTATGCCTACCACCAGCGTGGCGAATAGCAATGGCGCAATGATCGACTTGATCATGCGGATGAAGATGTTGGAGACAGGCGTAAGCTGTTTCCCGACATCCGGCAGAAAGTGACCCACGGCGATGCCCAGCGCCATGGCGATAAAGATCCAGCTGGTCAGAGAGAGCTTTTTCAACGTTCACCCCACTTGAGTTTCTGTCGCAGTACATCAAAAAATAGCATCCGCGGCGGCCTGATCAGCGACAGGGCATGTTGGCTGCTACGGCAGATCACTCGGTCCTGTTCTTTAAGCGGCTCTCCTACTTGGCCGTCGATCGTGAGGTAAGCCACGTCGTCGGAAGCCAGGTTCAATATTTGGATCACGCTCGCGTCCGACACCAGGACGGGCCGGTTCGTCAGCGTGTGCGGGCAGATGGGCGTGATACACAGCGCGCCCACTGAGGGGAAAACGATGGGACCGCCGGCGCTCAGCGAATAGGCGGTGGAACCGGTGGGGGTCGAAAGAATCAGCCCGTCGGCTTTATAACGGCAGACAAAGTGGGCGTCCACATTGCACACCAGGTCGATCATGCGGGCGATGTTCACCTTAGTGATCACTACGTCGTTCAACGCTTCGTAATGGGCGACTATGTCGCCGCCGCGCTGCACTTCACACGACAGCATGCGGCGTTTCGCAATCCGGTGCTCATTGCGGAGCGCGCGCTCCAGCTCCGGAAAAAGCTCTTCAGTCGAAATGGCGGTAAGGAATCCGAGCCCGCCCAGGTTGACGGCAAAGAGAGGGATCTCGCGGCCCGCAATCGCCCGCGCCGCGGAAAGCAGCGTGCCATCGCCGCCCAGCACGATCACCAACTGGCAGCCGTCCGGAACCTCTTCGCGCGAAACCGTCGGCAGGTCTTTCGAGGAATACTGCTGCGTCGCCAGGTCCACCCGGTAGCCAACTCCGTGCGAGTCAAGCCAGGCTAGCAAGGCGGGCACGAGTTGCTCGGCCTGTTTGACCTCAGGCTTCGAGATGATGCCGACCGTGCGAATCGGTTCCATACAGCAGGAACTCCTTATTTCCCTCAGCGCCCAGTACGGGACTTTCTATTACTTCAGTCTCGAAGTCCAGCATCGCGGCAGCGGAACGGACCCGCTCCACTGAAGTCTGATGCAGGGCCGGATCGCGCACGATCCCGCCCCGGCCAACCTGATCGCGGCCAACTTCAAACTGCGGCTTCACCAGAACGACAAACTCACGCGGCGCGGCGAGCATGGGCTTCAGGGCCGGAAGGATGAGTGTAACCGATATGAAGCTGACGTCGCACACCGCCAGTCCCGCGGGCTCCCCGGTGAGTGCGGGCTCCAGGAAGCGCGCGTTCACTCCCTCGTGAACCACCACACGCGGGTCGTTCCGCAACTTCCAATCCAGCTGGCCGGCTCCGACATCGACACAGTGCACCCGCAGGGCTCCACGATGCAGCAATACGTCGGTAAAGCCGCCGGTGGAAGAGCCTACATCCAGGCAGACACGGCCCGTCACATCAATCTTCCAATGATCCAGCGCGCCCAGTAGTTTGTAGGCGCCGCGGCTCACCCAGGGCATCCGCGCTATCAGCTCAATCACCGCCCCCGTGGGTACCAGCGCGCCTGCTTTGTCCACCCGTTGCCCGTTCACCATCACGGCGCCGGCCAGCAACATCGCCCGGGCTTTGTCCTGGGATTCGACCAGGCCGCGATCGCATAACAACTGGTCGATGCGCTGCCTGGCCTGTTTCATGAGTTGCGGTCGACGATGAGATCGGCCAGTTCGTGCAGTCGCCGGGCACTGGCGCCGAATTGCTCCAAGGCTGCGTGCGCCAGGCTCCTCTGTTCCTCCGCCATGCGCTGCGACGCCTCCAGGCCGTAAACGGCCGGGAACGTGATCTTGTGCTGCTCAGCGTCCTTGCCTGCCGTCTTCCCCAGTTCTTCACTGGTCTGGGTCACATCCAGGATGTCGTCGACAATCTGGAACGCGAGACCAATGTGCTCTCCGTAGGCGGAGATGGCAGCCAATTGCCCCTCCGTCGCGCCCGCGTGGATGGCGCCCAGGCGCAGCGAGCAGCGCAGCAGTGCTCCCGTTTTGGCTCTGTGGATCTGGTCCAGCAGTTCGGCCGTGGGCGTCTGGTTCTCACCCTCAATATCGTGCACCTGGCCCGCGATCATGCCGCGCACCGTGCCGGAGGCCGCAGCCAGCTCCGCCACCAGCCGCGCGTTGCCCAATCGACCCAGCACCTCGAAAGCGAAGGTCAACAGCGAGTCCCCGGCCAGAATCGCCATCGCTTCCCCAAATACCTTGTGCGAAGTGGGCCGGCCACGGCGCAGGTCGTCGTTGTCCAGGGCCGGCAGGTCGTCGTGAATCAGGGAGTATGTGTGGATCAGTTCCAGGGGGCAAGCAACGGTAATCGCGCCGGCAACATCCTCTCCGGCTACCGCTCTCGCTGCCTCCAGGCACAGAATCGGCCTGATCCGCTTCCCGCCGGCGAATAGCGAATAGCGCATCGCCTTGTGAATCGTCGACGGCGCCACATCTTCCGCGGGCACCAACCGGTCCAGTTCCTGGTCGATCAGCTTCGTCTGCTCGGCCAGATAGTCCTTCAAACTCAGTTCAGCAAGCGTCATTCTTCTTCCGGATCAAAGGGCACTGCCTCAAAATCCTCACCCTTCTTCATGAGGATCTCCACTCGCGTCTCCGCCGCTGTCAGCTGCCTGCGGCAGGAATCGCTCAGTAGCATCCCTTTCTCAAAAAGTCCCAGCGCCTGCTCCAAAGGCAGTTCCGAGCTTTCTAATTGGCGCACCACCGCTTCGAGCTCGCTAATGGCTTGCTCGAACGGTTGCGCGTCGGCAGGCGGCAACATCTCCGTCGCCTTCGGCTTTTTGTCGGCCATCGTTTTATTTTACGTCGCCGATCAGCTTCGACACAGGGCGGGCGATCAGGGTGAGGATCACCGCCGCCACCACCATGATGATGCCCAAGGTCCGGAACAGTTCGAAGGGAGGCAGGTTGCCGTAGATCGAGGCCGTCTTGCCTGCCAGATAGTTGCCCATCGAGATCGAAAGGAACCAGACCCCCATCATCAGGCCCGCGACTCGTTTTGGAGCCAATCGGGTCATCGCGCCCAGGCCCACCGGACTGAGCAGAAGCTCGCCCAGAGTCTGCAGCAGATAGGTCACCACCAGCCACATGGGGCTGACCCGTCCGTCCGTGCCGGCCCGTTGGGCGGCCAGCATCATCACCACAAAAGTACCAGTGGCGAAGAATAACGAGAGTGCGAACTTCATCACGGAAGAGGGCTGCCGGTCACCCATCTTCAGCCACAACCAGGCGAATGCCGCCGCAAAACAGATGATGAAACCCGCATTCAGGGCCTGGAACCAGCTCGCCGGAAAATCGAAGCCGAAGAGCACCCTTTCCGTATTGAGTTTCGCGAAGACATTGAAGGACGAACCCGCCTGTTCAAAGGCCGCCCAATAGAGAGACGAGCCGCAGAACAGGACGATGATCACCATCAGCCGCTTGCGCTCAGCGGGGGTCCAGTCTCCGCCGAAGAACATCCAACCGAACAACCCAAGCGTGATGATCGCCAGCAAAACCCCGGCCGCATTCACCAGCCGTTCCGCATCCAAAGGCATCGTGCCGCTCAAGTGCAGATATGCGAGCAGGGCGGCCGCGGCTACCAGCCCGATGATCGAGAGGTGAAACTGCCGGCGCCACTGCCTTCCGATCTCCGGCGTCGGCGGAGCCACTGGATGCACGCCGGCTTCACCCAAACGGTGCCGGCCCATCCAGAAAGTCAATACTCCACAGAGCATGCCGACACCCGCCAGGCCGAAGCCGTAATGCCAGTTGATCCGTTCACCCACATACCCGCAGATCAACGGCGACACGGTGGCGCCGATATTGATGCCCATATAGAAGATCGAGAATCCCGCATCCGTGCGCGGGTCACCAGGCCGGTAGATCTGCCCGACTATCGTCGAGATGTTTGGTTTCAACAGGCCGGTACCCAACACGATCATGGGCAGGCCCAGGAAGAAGACGGACTCATTCGGTACTGCCAACATGAAGTAGCCGGCCGAGATAATCAGCCCGCCGTACATCACCGCGCGGCGCTGGCCCAGAATGCGGTCGGCCAGCCAGCCGCCCGGCAGGCTGAAACCATACACGCTCGCAGTGTATAGCCCGTAGATGGCGAATGCTGTTGTCGTGTTCATGCCCATTCCGCCCGCTGAGGCGGATGCGGTCATAAACAGGACCAGCAGCGCACGCATGCCATAGTAGCCAAACCGCTCCCATAGCTCCGTGAAAAACAGCGTCGACAAGCCGGCCGGGTGGCCAAAGAAGCGGGTGTCCTGATTCATGCGCCTTCTCTACAGGTATTTCCGGATGTCCGGTTTCAGCAATTGTTGCACTTCCGGCTTATCCAGGTCCGGCGCTGTAATCACTATCGGCTCCAGGTCGATACGCTTGGGCGGCTGTTTGCCGTCCAGCTTGTCCACCAGGGTCTTCACGGTCTGAAATGCCATCCCGAAGGGATCCTGCGCCACCATGGCGCTCAACACTCCGGCCCGCATCTCATCCACCAGGGTGTCGCTGGCATCCACGGTCACCAGCTTCACTTTTTTCTGCAGGTCGCGGCTCTTCAGGGCCAGGATGGTTCCGGTCGCGCTCGGCTCCGTTGACGTGAAGAACCCATCCAGGTCGGGGTGCGCCGCCAGGATGTTCTCCGCCGCGGCGCGCGACTTGGCGCGGTCGGACATGCCAAACTGCTCGGCCACGATCTTGAGTCCGGGAAATTTCTTATCGATCTCGTCCTTGAATCCGGTCTCGCGGTCCATCGTCGACAGGCTGCCGGGCATGTGCAGCACCTGCGCCACTTTGCCCTTGCCGTTGAGGATCTCGGCCAGCTTTCTCGCCGCCAGCCGTCCCGCGAGCACATTGTCCGTGCCGACGTACGACATGTAGCTCTGCGTGTCGACCCCGGAATCGAAGACAGTCACCGGAATGCCCGCCGCCACCGCCCTGTCGATGGGACCCGCCAAGGCCTGTCTTTCGCTCACCGCTACGGCGATACCGTCCACCCTCTGGGCGATCATCGAGTCGATGATCTGGATCTGGCGGTTGAAATCGGTCTCCGTCGCCGGTCCGTTCCAGAGGATCTCCACGTTCAATTGCTTGCCTGCGGCCAGCGCACCAGCCTGCACCGACACCCAGAAGAGATGAGACGTACCCTTTGGAATCACTGCAATCCGGCGTTTCCCGCTGCGCCCGCACGCGGCGGCCAGTCCAGCCGCCCCGGCCGCCAGGAATACGCGCCGCTTCATTGTGCCAGCCAGCCTCCGTCGATCACGATGTCGGTGCCGGTGATGAACCGGGCTTCTGGAGAGCAAAGATATACAGCCAGGGTTCCGATGTCCGCCGGCTCGCCCCACTGCCCCACCGGGATCTTCGCCAGAAACTGCGCATTTGCTTCGGGATTGCTCATCAGCGGAGTGTTCATCTCCGTGGCGAACGGACCCGGGCTAATGCCATTCACCGTCACGCCTTCACCCGCAAGCTCCATCGCCAACGCCCGTGTCAGGCCCAGCAGCCCGGTCTTCGAGGCCGAGTAAGCGCAGCGGCCCGGCAGCGACACATGGCTCATGATCGAAGTCATGTTGATGATGCGGCCGTAGCCAGTCCCCTTCATGTGGGGCACAAAGGCGCGCGCGCACAGGAAGGCGCTGGTGAGATTCGTATCCATCACCCAGTTCCATTCCTGCAAAGTGAACTCGGTCACCGGTTTGCGCAGGTTCACCCCGGCATTGTTGATGAGGATCTGTACCTTTCCCAGCGAGTCGCTCACGCCCTTTTCGAGCTGGGCGATCTCATCCTCTTTGGTGACGTCGCATGGGAAGATCATGGCGCCCTCACCACATTCCGCCGCCGTTTCTTCCAGCTTGGCCGCATCGCGGCCCACCAGCGCCACGCGGACACCCGCGCCGGCCAGCGCGATAGACATAGCGCGGCCCAGGCCGCGGGAGGCGCCCGTAACCAGGGCCATCTTACCCTTCAGACTTTCAGACATTCTGTGTCGAGTTTCCTTCTGTTCGGGAGGCATTCATGATGCGATCAGCCACGCGCTGTGCGCCGTCAATATCGTTCACGGTGATACGTCCCGACTCGTTCGCCGTTTCCAGCACCAGCGTGCCCACACCCCACAACCGCTGCGTGAACGAACGTTCCACTCGAACGTCCTGCAGCTTCTTTAGATCGAGGGCTCGCGTCGTGTGATTCACCAATCCATGGCGGTAACGCACCACTCCGCCCTCCAAAGTGAGCTCAGTCCGGGTCGAATCCAGCCAGCTCAGGAGGGGCGCGAGAAACGGAATCACGCCCACCGTCACTATCCAGGGTGCGGCGTCGGGCGCAAACTTCCTCCACAACCAGATCACGAGGATGAGGAATAGCACGCAGACCGCCGCGGAGAACTTGGCTCGCTTAAGGGTGGGCCGGACAACTAGTTCGGATGGCACAGTGAAGCTCCAGTGAACGCTATTGTATAGCAGCGGGGTTTCTTCTACGCTGTGCAAAGGAGGAATCGAATGCGATTCGTAGGCGTAAGCCTTGCTTTATCGGGTAGTTTGATGCTGTGTCCACTGTGGGCGGATTTCACTTACCAGCAGAAGACGCAGATCACCGGCGGTAGTATGACCCGGATCATGAGGATGGTTCCGGGTGGCGGCAAGGCCCTGGAACCCACGACCAGCACAATCTACCTGAAGGGCAACCGCATGGCGACGGTGGCCCCGCACAACATCCACATCGTCGATCTCGACAAAGAGACGATGACGGATATCAATCTTGACAAGAAGACATTCTCAGTCATGACGTTCGCCGAGTTCGGCCAAGCCATGGAAGCCATGCAGAAGCGCCTCGCCGGTGGGAGCCAACAGGATTCCGGCGCCGAAATGAACTTCAAGATGGACGTCCAAAAGACAGGTCAGGTGAAGGTCGTCAGCGGCTTGAATGCCCAGGAGACGCTCCTGAAACTGACGATGCAGACCAAAGACAAAAAGTCCGGCCAAACCGTCGATATGAACTTCGACTCCGACATGTGGATGGCCAAGGATATCCCCGGCTACGACGAGGTCAAGAAATTCCATACCCTGATGGCGCAGAAGCTCGCCTACAACCTGGACACCATGAAGTACTCGCAGATGGCGATGCAGCCCGGCATGGGCCAGGGCATGGCCAAACTGGCGAAGGAAGCCTCGAAGCTGGAAGGTATTCCTGTCTATCAGGTCATGAAAATGCAGGGCCTTGGCGGCCCCGGCGGAATGCCGCCGCAGTCTGAAGGCCCGCCCCCGCCTACCGCTGGCGAGGTCGCCCAGTCCGCTCAAACCGATGCAGCCGGGGCAGCCGCCGGGCGTGCGACAGGTGGTCGCTTCGGTGGACTGGCCGGCGCCGCCGCGGGCGGCATGCTGGGTGGTTTCGGCCGCAAGAAGAAGCAGGCGGATCCGCCTCCGGCCGAAGACCAGCCCAAACCGGCAGCTCAGCCCCAGGCCCAGGCAGCCGGTTCACAAGCTCTCATGGAACTCACCACCGAATGGACGTCGTTCTCAGCTGGTGCCGTCGACGCCACCAACTTCAGCGTCCCGGCCGGCTTCAAGGAAGTCGAGAGTGACATGAAGAAGATGATTCGCGAGTCCAACAAGTAGCTCGCTGAGCCACCAATCGAAAAAGGGCGCCCCCCCGAGGGAGCGCCCTTTTTCTGTTGCAGAACCCGCGACTGGACCGTTAGTCCATGTCCTTGTTGCGCTTCTTACGGTTGCGCTTGCGCGCCAATGCCGCCTTCACGCGCTTCTTTTCGCCGGGCTTCATGTAGTAGGAGTGTTTCTTGATCTCCTTGATGATGTCTTCCTGCTGCACCTTGCGCTTGAACCGCCGCAATGCGCTTTCCAGAGTTTCACCATCCTGGATGTAAACTTCCGCCATTTCCTACTCACCTCCCTCCGGCTTGAACTTTGCGTTTTCACGCAACTTTCAGGATACCGCAATCAACGGTTTGCCGCTTAGTTGACGGCCGCCGGCTGGTTGGCCCCATACGTCCGCTCGACGTACTGATTCACCATTCCAGTGAAGTCGTCCACGATCCCTTCGCCCTTCAGCGTGGTCACCAGCTTGCCGTCGACATACACCGGCGCCTTCGGATCTTCCGCCGTGCCGGGTAGCGAAATGCCGATGTTCGCGTGCTTCGATTCCCCCGGGCCGTTCACAATGCAGCCCATCACGGCCACTTTCATCTCCTCGACACCCGAGTACTTCTCTTTCCACAACGGCATCTGTTCGCGCAGGTAGGTCTGGATCTGGTCCGCTAACTCCTGGAAGAAAGTGCTTGTGGTGCGTCCGCAGCCGGGGCAGGCCGTCACCTGCGGAGTAAAGCTGCGGATGCCCAACGACTGTAGAATCTGCTGGGATACCAGGACTTCCTCCGTCCGGTCGCCGTTCGGCTGCGGAGTCAGGGAGGCCCGGATGGTATCGCCGATCCCCTCCTGCAGCAGAATCGACAGGGCCGCCGTCGTGGCCACAATCCCCTTGGCGCCCATGCCCGCTTCGGTCAGGCCCAGATGCAGCGGCAGGTCACACTCCGCCGCCAGCATCCGGTAGACATCGATAAGATCCTGTACCGCCGAAACTTTCGCACTGAGGATGATCTTGTCGTGTGGCAGGCCATAGGACTCGGCCATCGCGGCCGACTCAATCGCGCTCACCACGATCGCCCGTTTCGTAACGTCCGCCGCGTTCAAGGGGTTGGCGCTCTTCGCGTTTTCGTCCATCATTCGCGTGAGCAGCGTGCCGTCCAGCGACCCCCAATTCACACCGATTCGTACTGGTTTCCCGTACTCCATCGCACATTCGATCATCGTGCGGTAATTGTCATCGGTCTTTCTGCCGATGTTAACGTTGCCCGGGTTAATCCTGTATTTGGAGAGAGCTTTCGCACACTCCGGATACTTCTTCAGAAGTATGTGGCCGTTGTAGTGGAAGTCTCCAATGATGGGGACCTTCATGCCGAACAAGTTCAGCGTGTCGACGATCCGAGGGACGGCCTTCGCCGCCTCTTCCGTATTCACCGTCACTCTGACCAGTTCAGATCCTGCATTGGCCAGTGCCATCACCTGGTTGACTGTACCGGTCACGTCTGCCGTGTCCGTGTTGGTCATCGATTGCACGACAACCGGATTGCTGCCGCCAACCTTCACACCACCAATGTTCACGACCACCGATTTACGACGCGCGATGATAGCCATTCTGCCTCCGGGAATTCCCATTTTACCAAGCCAACGCCAGGGAAACTGGACCAGGATCGCAACCATAACTTTTTTCAATTGGACCCGCGCCCCACATTCGGCGTATTCTAGCTTCAGAACGGAGCGTTCACGTTGTTACGCGCTACGTTTCTCCCTGCTGAGGTCGAGTACTTCCCTGTGCGAGGACAATGTCTTGCTGGAGGGATCCAATGCTTGACTCAAATAAAACACACAACAACTACAAAGCCTCTTTTTTTGGACTGGAGAAGGTTCTCTCCACCGCCCTTTCTGACGCCCTCACCCTCTGCAACTGCTTGATTTTTAACCAGAATCAGCAACAGGACCGGGATCGTGCCCGGCCCGACATCGTCTTTTGTTCGCCTGCCCCCGACGTGCTGCAGCCCGTGCTGCAACGTTTCAAGCACACCCCGGTGGTCGTCGTCAGCCGTCTGCCGGAAGTAGACGGATGGCTGGATGCACTCGAAGCTGGTGCCGCCGACTACTGTGCCGCCCCGTTTGAACCCACACAACTCCGCTGGTTGCTCGATACCCATGCCCGCGCCCGGAAAGCGCTCGCCGCGGCCTGATCCCGCTGCCCTGAAATCCCCCAGCCAAGTCGGCTGAACAGACTCCTCCGCTTCATACGCGGAGGTTCTGTGTCCCCATTCGCACACATCTTCTGGAGGATTAGCCCTTAGTGTCTCGACTCTTGCTTAGTCTTATGCTGGCAGTGTCTCTCTTCGCTCAGTCTCGGGAAATGCTATATGAATTGAGCGGTAACTTGTTCTCAGAGAATGGAATCCCCGATCGCCTACAGGTCACGGCGGTCGAGTTGACCACCCCACTCTCACAAACCACGACCTTCGTCAGCAGCGATGGCTCGTTTGAATTCCGGTCCTTGCCGGCCGGCAGCTATGAGGTGCGCCTCACCACCCTGCAAGGCGACATCATCTCAAAGCAAATCGTGAATGTGCCGTCCATCATGGCCGTGCGATTCGATCTCACCTCCGTCACAGGCGTCCGGGCTAGCAAAATCGGCCCGGTCAGCTACTACCGCATGTCCCACCACGTGCCAGGCAAGGCCCGGAAACTGTGGGAGAAAGCGGTGAGGGCCGCCAGGGCGGGCCGTCATGACGAATCCTCGGATCTGCTCGACAAGGCGCTCGCCAACGACGGCCAGTTCGCCGATGCCCTCCACATGCGTGGCGTCTATGCATTGCAGGCAAAGGACTTCACCCTGGCCAGTGACCTTCTCGGCCACGCGGCCACGCTCGACGAATCAAACCCGAACTTCCTGGCCGATGCCGCCTTCGGACACTTCGCAGCCGAGTCACAGGCTAAGGCACAGGGCTTCGCCCGGTCTGCATTGCGCCTGGATCCCGGTAACAAGAAGGCCAACTATGTCTTGGCCCTGACCATGCTCAAGCAAGGCAACCAGGGCGAAGAAACAGTGCATGCGCTCCAGCAGGCATCCCCGCTCTTCCCCAGCGCCGCCCGCATCCTCAACCAACTCCACGCTTCCGGCCCTCACCGTTAACAGTCTGTGGCAGAAGTCCCGCTAGCCGCGCGACTTCTGCCACAGGCTGTTTGGGGACCATGGACTACTTACCAGCTACCGCTATACTGGTATTTAAGAGAGGCGTACATAATCTTGAACTGGAAGACCTACCTTCGCCTGGCCGCACATACCCAGATGCTGCCAATTCTCGAAAGCGGCGAAGAGACCCTGGTTGGCGGTCAGGCTGTGATGGAGGGCGTCATGATGCGCGCTCCGCACAGCTACTGCGTGGCCGTGCGCCGCCCCGATGGCGTCATTGTCACCGAAGAGCAACCGCTCGCAAAGGTCTCCGATAAGTACCCCATCTTCAAGTTGCCGATCCTCCGCGGCGTGGGCACCCTCGGCCAGGCAATGTCGCTCGGCGTCAAAGCCCTGCGCTTCTCGGCCGACGTCGCCATGCAGGCGGAAGCCGAAAAGGAAGGCACAGCTACACCACAGCCCAGCGAGAAGAAACCCACCGAGATCCCCGGCTGGGTAATGACCCTGAATCTCCTCTTCTCGTTCGTGTTCTTCATCGCCCTCTACAAGTTCGTCCCGCTGCTGCTTACCACCCAATTGCAGCGCATGTATCCGGGACTCGGCCTCGGCAACCGCATCCTGTTCAACCTGATGGACGGCGTCATCCGGCTGGTCATCTTCCTCGGTTTCCTGTGGCTCATCTCCCGCTGGCGCGACATCCACCGCGTCTTCGAGTATCACGGCGCCGAACATCGCGTCGTCTTCAACTTCGAGTCCGGCAAACCCGTAACCGTGGAAAACGCCCAGGGCTTTGTCACCTTCCACCCCCGTTGCGGCACCAGCTTCCTGCTGGTCGTCATGATGATGTCCATAGCCGTGTATGCGGTGATCCCGGTGGATACGTTCTGGGCAAAAATGCTGGTTCGCATCGTGGCCCTGCCCCTCATCGCCGGGCTCAGCTACGAACTCATCCGCTTCGCCGCGAAGCATCGCAGCGGACTTCTGGCCCTGATGACCGCCCCCGGCCTGTGGCTGCAACGAATCACTACGCAGCCGCCCGCCGACGACCAGACCGCTGTTGCCATTCGAGCCCTTGATGGTGCAATGGAGATTGAGAAACAGCAGGGCGGCGAGTTGGTAATAGCCTAATGGATCTCACGCAGCAATTAGACGACGTCGAAAAACGCTACAACGCGCTCAGCGCGCAAATGGCCGATCCGGAAGTCATCAACGATTCGGATAAATACCGTAAGACCGCTAAGATGCATCGCGACCTGGAAGAGACGGTCGGCGTCTATCGCGAATACAAAAAGGCGGTAGAAGAACTCACCCAGGCCCGCCAGATGATCGAGGACGAAGATCCGGACCTGCGCGCCATGGCCCAGGAAGAGATCACCCGGCTGGAGCCCGAGACCACCAAACTCGCGGCGGAGCTCGAAATCCTCCTCCTGCCCAAGGATCCCAACGACGAGAAGAACGTCCTGCTGGAAATCCGCGCCGGCGCGGGCGGCGACGAAGCCAGTCTCTTCGCGGCCGAGATCTTCCGCCTCTACTCCCGGTACGCCGATTCCAAACGCTGGAAGGTGGAAGTCATCTCCGCCAGCGAATCCGGAGCCGGCGGCTCCAAGGAAGTCATCGCCATGGTTGGCGGCGACCGCGTCTTCTCCAAGCTGAAGTACGAGAGCGGTGTCCATCGCGTACAGCGCGTGCCCGTCACTGAGCAACAGGGCCGCATTCACACCTCCACCATCACCGTGGCCGTGATGCCCGAAGCGGACGATGTCGAAATCAAGCTGGAAGCCAAGGACGTGCGCGTCGATACGTTCTGCTCCTCGGGACCCGGCGGCCAGTCTGTGAATACGACCTACTCCGCCGTCCGCCTCACCCACCTGCCCACCGGCCTCGTCGTGAGTTGCCAGGACGAAAAGTCGCAGATCAAGAACCGCGCCAAAGCGGAACGCGTACTCCGTTCACGCCTCTACGAGCTCGAGATGGAGAAGCAGCAGCAGGCCATCGGAGCCGATCGCCGCAGCCAGGTAGGCACAGGCGACCGTTCTGAAAAGATCCGCACCTACAACTTCAAGGAAAACCGTGTGACCGATCACCGCATCGGCCTCACGCTCCATCAGCTTGACCGCGTCATGGAAGGCGAAATCGAAGAACTGCTCACCGCCTGCGTGAACCACTTCAACGCCCAGAAGCTCAAAGAACAGGCGGAATCGTCACAGGCCGATGTGAACCCGCCCAAAAAGGATGACGGCAAAGACCGCGGTCCAGCAGGGAAGTGACCTCCTT
Organism: Paludibaculum fermentans; assembly: GCF_051172195.1. Classification (GTDB taxonomy): domain Bacteria; phylum Acidobacteriota; class Terriglobia; order Bryobacterales; family Bryobacteraceae; genus Paludibaculum; species Paludibaculum fermentans_A. Next base: position 481,995 of record NZ_JBPJAQ010000003.1, on the reverse strand, counting down.
GCTGGCGCCGGTATCCCCGAGCCCAGGCTGACCGCCGAAGTCCTGCTCCTGCATGCGCTCCACAAAGAGCGCATCTACCTTTTCTCTCATCCCGAGCACGAGCTCTCCACCATCGAGTGGATCCACTATGGCCGCTACCTGCACGAGCGCATGCAGGGCAAACCGACCCAGTACATTACACGCATCCAGGAGTTCTACGGCCGCCCCTTCCACGTCTCACCGTCTGTACTGATTCCCCGCCCCGAAACCGAGCACACGGCGGAGCAGGCTCTCCGGGTCGCCCCTCAAACGCGAACCCTGCTGGATATCGGGACCGGCTCGGGCGTCCTGGCCATCACCTTGGCACTGGAACTCAGGGCCCGGGCTGTGGCCACCGACCTCAGCCTCGATGCCCTCCAGGTCGCGCGCCGCAATGCCGTGGAACTACAGGCCCGCGTCGACTTCGTCCAGTGCGACCTCGCCTCCGGTATCCAGGCACGCTTTGACCTGGTCGTCTCCAACCCGCCCTATATCCCCGTGGCGGAGATCCCCGGCCTGCAAAGGGAGGTGCGCGACTTCGAGCCGCACCTCGCACTGGTCGGCGGTGTCGAAGGAACGGAACTCTACCACCGCATCGTTCCACAGGCCGAACGCCTGCTGAAGCCGGGCGGATGGCTCATCTTTGAGATCGGATACTTGGGAGAAACAGGCGTCCGCCAGGCGTTCGCACAGGGCCCCTGGGAGGACGTCACCCTGGTCCACGATCTCGCCGGGCTGCCGAGAGTCCTGCGCGGGCGCTACCAGCCATAGCGCCGCTTCAGGTAACCGCCGCGCCTCGTTCCACCAACAGCTCGCGCAGAACCGACCGGTGGCAACGGCGTTCCTCCACGCAATAGCAGCCCAATGACAGGTTCGTATGGTGCGACAGCGTCGCCAGTACATCCAGCTCCCGGCTGCGGTCAGGCGCGTTCATCTCCTTCCGGAACTTTCGCACAAACTCCGACCACGCCCGTTCATCCTTCGCATGCAGCGCCAGCTGCACCAGTTCAGCGCTGGGCGACAGGTTTGGAAACCAGACATCGTAATAATCGAGCTTGGCGAAATCCGCTTTCGCCACCCCGCGCGGCGGCCGCCGCACTGTTCCAAGCCGCGGCCCCTCCCCTTCCCTCCGCGCCGTACCCAGTCGCACAATGTAGATCGGCATTGGCCCTCTTTCGCCAGTTTGCCACGACCCGCCCGGCTACCGGAAGGCCCGCCATCCCACGCCTTCGGTCTATCCTGGAACAGAAGTGAAAACCATCTTCCATGTCGACATGGACGCCTTCTTCGTCTCCGTGGAAGAACTCTTCGATCCCTCCCTCAAAGGCAAAGCTGTCGTCGTGGGAGGTCCCAAGGACGCTCGCGGCGTCGTCTCCGCCGCCTCCTACGAAGCCCGCAAGTTCGGCGTCCACTCCGCCATGCCGCTCCGCACCGCGGGCAAGCTCTGTCCTCACGCCATCTTCCTCAATGGCCACCCCGACCGCTATCGCGACTATTCCCATAAGGTCCATGCCGTCCTCAACGAGTTCTCCCCAAAGGTCGAGATGGCCTCAGTCGACGAAGCCTATATGGATCTCAGCGGGACCGAACGCCTGCTCGGCCCGCCTCTCCAGGCCGCTCACCTGCTGCACCACCGCATGAAACAGGTCACCGGACTCAACTGCTCCGTCGGCATTGCCACCTCCCGACTGGTGGCCAAGGTCTCTTCTGACCAGGCGAAGCCCAACGGCATCCTCTGGATCCAGCCGGGACTGGAGGCCAACTTCCTCGCCCCCCTGGATGTCCGCCGCATTCCAGGTGTCGGCAAAGTCACAGAACAGAAGCTCAAGGATTACGGCATCCGTAAGGTCGGAGACCTGGCCCGCCTGGAAGAGTCCTTCCTCCGCCGCCGCTTCGGACAGTGGGGCCTTGCCCTCGCCGGGAAATCCCATGGCATGGACGCCGGCTCCTGGTTCGATGGCGACATCGGAGACAATGACGAACCCAAGTCCATCAGCCACGAACACACCTTCGACGTCGACACAGCCGAGCCGCTCGAATTGGAAGCCACGCTCGCCCGCCTCATGGAGAAAGTCGCCCGGCGCCTGCGCGAGCACGAACTCCACGCCAACATCGTCCACCTCAAGCTGCGTTACAAGGACTTCACCACCCTCACCCGCAGCAAAACCCTGCCCCAGTCCACCCAGCTCGATCACGAACTCATCGCCGAGTCACGCCACCTCTTCCGTCAGGCCTGGGACGGCAAGACTCCCATCCGCCTCATCGGTTCGGGTGTCTCCGGCTTCGAAGCGCACGAGGGCCAGCTCGGCCTCCTCGACTCCGAGAAGAATCAACGCGCCCGCCAAGCCCTGGCCGCGGTCGACCGCATTCGCGACAAATATGGGGAGAAGAGCGTCAAGCTCGCGACAGGACTCACGGCCGATCACGCTGAGCGCGTCCACGAGAACCCCGTGGGCCTGCCCGGGAAACACCCCAAAGACAAATCAAAGTGATTCGCGAGTCGAGTGCAGCGACCACACCATCGTCAACCCCGCACAAATCGCGCCCGTCCAATAGGGGGCGCTCTGCCCGATGTGGTCAAATGAGGCGCCGGCCCAAACAGGCCCGATCACGCGCGTAAAGCTGGCCAGCGACTGCATCGTCCCCAGCAGGACACCCTGCTCACGCGGCGTAGCCCTGCGGGAGACCAGGCCGGACAACGACGGACCAGCCAGACCGAAGCCCAGGGCCGTCAGCACCAGGCACAGATAGAGCATCCAAACCGCGCTCGATATGGCGAGCACCACGAAGCCAAGCCCCAGCAGCAACGATCCGCCCACCGCCAGCCGGCCCTCGCCCAGCGTCGGAGCCAACTTCCTCAGCAACAGCCCTTGCGTCAGCGATGCCATAACGCCTAGAAACGCGAATAGCATCGCGTTGTGGCTCGCATCCAACCCGAATCGCGCGTGCGTAAACACAGCGAAATTCGTCTGCAGCCCGGCCATCCCGAAGTTCATAGCAAAGGTGGCCAACATCAGTTCGCGGAAGCCCACTCGTGCGAACGCCGCCCGGATCTGCGAAAACGGATTCACATCGTGCCAGCGTGTCTTGGTCGAAGTGCGATTGGCAGCCGGCAACGACTCCTTCAGCAGCACCGAACCCACGGCGAAAGTCACCAGCGACAGGACACCTGCCGCATACGCCGGAGCCGACAGGCTGATCTTGCTCAACGCACCGCCCATCGCCGGCCCCAGGATGAAGCCCAGCCCAAACGCCGCCCCAATCAGCCCGAAGTTTTTTGCCCTGTCCTTTGGCTCGGAAATGTCGGCAATATACGCCTGCGCCGCTGAGATATTTCCGCCCGTTAATCCATCAATAATGCGAGCCGCAAACAGCACCGCCAGCGACCCGCCATAGCCGAACAGGAAATAGCCCGCCGCACTGCCCAGCACGCTCAACAACAATACGGGGCGGCGTCCAAAGCGGTCCGACAACAACCCCAGCAGGGGGCTGGCCAGAAACTGCGCCGCGGAAAACGCCATCGCCAGGATACCGACAGTCAGGGCGTCCGCGCGGTAGGGCTCTACAATATACGGGATTACCGGAATCAGGATCCCCGCTCCCATCAGGTCGAGGAAGACAATGAGGAAAATGACGCCAAGTGCGCCCTTGGCTGGAGTGGACGGGGAACTCACCCTCTTATGCTCGCACGGCCGATCCCTATCTCAGCGTCCTGCACCGTCCGGCGCCCGCCTTTTCCGGCCGACCCGTGTAAACAACCACGGCTATGCGCCAGTCCAAGACACCATCAGATCTTCAGAAAAACTCGCCTCTGGTACAGCCAGTAGCAGAGATACCAAAGCCCCGCCAGCACACAGATCTTCTGCGGAATCGCACCCAGATCGCCAAGAAACGCGAAGTTTCCAGTGAAGCTCGCCAAGCCACGATTCAGCCAGCCGGAGATCCCGATCTGCCCCAGGGAATAGACAAAGATCGAGTTCATGCCCAATACCAGGAACGGCATCGTCCACCGCTTCACCTGCTTCACCTCGATCACCCAATAGAAGGCCATCAGCATCAGCACCACCCACCCCGTGCTGAACAGCAGAAACGAGCCCGTCCACAACCGCTTCACCATCGGGATGAACGGCTGCAACGCCAGCCCCAATGCCAGGCAGGCTGCCGCGCAACCGCCCAGGATCTTCAATCGGCTCGCGTGGGACCGGTCACTCTGCAGCAGCAGGCCTGCCCAGCAGCCGAAGAGGATCGTCAGCGCATTCCCAACGAAATTGATCGTCGTATAGTAGCCCGAGTAGTTGTAGCCCAACACCTGCAGGTCCAGCACCGCACCAATGTTGCCGGTCTGCGACCACGGCCCCTGGGGACCGGGAAACGCCACGAACAGCCCCCAGTAGCCTGCGAAGATAGCCACAGCCGCCGCCACCTGGCTACGGAACGGCAGCCTCAGGATCAGCGCACACAATACATACCCGAAGGCGATCTGGCACAGCACGTTGATGAATTGCAGTCGCAGTTGCCCGGGCTTTGCACCCCAACTCGAATAGACATTGCTCAGGATGATGAGGACCAACGCCCGCCACACCACATGCCTCATCACCCGCATCCACGGATCGCCCGCCGCTGCGCGCCGCCCCAGGGAGTAAGGCATGGCCATGCCCACCATGAACGTAAATGCCGGTTGGATCAGATCCCAGAACGTGCAGCCTTCCCACGCCGCATGCTCCACTTGCACCGCCAGCCACGACCAGCCCGGATACGCCTGCAACACCCCGAAACCGAAGCCCCCGGAGACCAGCATCAACATGATGAAGCCCCGATACACATCGAGGCTCACCAGCCGCGCACTCTTCCCCTGCTCCGGTCGCATCGGCCCCGGGTGAGCCGCGTTCGTCGCTGGAATTGTCCCGGCCGCCATCTCATTCCTCCGGCGATCGGCCTCGCCATCAGCCCAGAATGCGCAGGCACACAGGCTGCCCGACAATGATCCCCTTACCCGTATTCTGCAACTTGCCCGTCTTCTGGTCGATCGCGAACACAATGATGTTGTCGGTCTTCTGGTTCGCCGCCAGCAGCCATCGGCCCGTAGACTCAATGTAGAAGTTGCGCGGAGTAGCCCCTTGCGTCAGCGTGCGGTCCACCGCGGCCAACTTGCCGGTCGCCGCGTCGATCGCAAACACCGCAATCGAATCTTCGCCCCGGTTCGATGCGTAAAGGAACTTGCCCGTCGGGTGCACCCGCACCTCGGCCGGCCAGTTCTCGTTCTTATAGCCTTCAGGCAGCGTGCTGACGCTTTGGATCTCCTCGAGTTGCCCGTCCGGCGCATACAGGAACACCGTCACCGTTGAATTCAACTCGTTCACCGCATAGCCGAACATCTTCTTCGGATGCCAGGCGAAGTGACGTGGTCCCGAACCGGGCGCGGCGTTCGCCACCTTATGCTTCTCCATCGAACCCTTGCCCGGATCCAGCTTGTAGATGCGGATCTCATCCGTACCCAGGTCGCAGGCCACGGCATACCGATTGTCCGGCGTCGCATTAATGGAGTGCGCGTGCGGACCAGCCTGCCGCCCCGCCATCGGCCCCTTCCCCTCATGCTGGAAAAACGACACCGCCTCGCTCAATTGTCCGTCAGCGAGAATCTTGTACGAGGCGACGCTGCCGCTGCCGTAGTTGGCGATCATCACCATCCGGCCGCTGCGGTCGACGGAGACATGGCAGGGACCCGCGCCTTTGCTGCTCACCTGGTTCAGCAACGTCAGCTTCCCGCTCGCCCGGTCGATGGAATACGCGTCCACCGAGCCTTCCTTCTTGCCCCCGAAGTTACTCACTTCGTTGACGGCGTACAGCCATTTTCCGTTCGGATGCAGCTCCAGGAAGGTGGGATTTAGCGTCTCGGCAGCCGTGCTCATCTCGGCAATGGCGCCTGTGGACTTATCAAATCGCGCCACCGTGATCCCTTTGTTCTTCGCGCTGGTATAGGCGCCAATGAACAGCAGTGCATCGTTGCGCTCGGCCAGGAGAGCCGGAGCCACCACCAGGGGGCTGACAAGTAGGGAACGGCGGGAAATGGTCATGCCGATATCACATCGCATCCGGCGCGCTCAATCAAGCCCGCCGCCCTCATTCATGACCCGCTTACGCAACAGCAGCCACGCCGGAAACAGCGGAGGATTCTCCAGCCACGTCCGCAGCCACAGCACCATCTCGGCCTTCTCGGCGCGGTGAACCTCGCTGCTGTTCGGATTCCGCATCGCCCAGTCCGCATGCTGGCGGGCCGTAATCACCGTGCCCCGAACCTCTTTGCGCCGCGCAGTGTCCCCAAGTTCATATTCCGTACCCAGGGCCAGCAGGGTTCGCTCCAGATGCTCAAACGAATCCTGGCGAACCCCTTCCACCATCGGCGTCAAATCCAGCCCCGCTTCCAGCAGCGCCTGCCGCGCCAGCTTCCTGGAGACTTCGGGCATCTCTTCCGCCATTGCACGCGACACAGTTTCGTCAACGCTTTGGATGCTTCGGCTTTGCAGCCACGCCAGCACCCTCTCCTTTTTCCTCGCTCTGTGTCCTGCCGGACCTCTGCTCGCCATGCCGGTACGCCGCCACAGCCTTCTGGTGGCCTGTCAGATCTTTATTGAATACGTGACCGCCGCTGCGATCGGCCTTGGCCACGAAATACATATCGTCCGTTGCTTCCGGGTGCAGCGCTGCCTTCAAGGAGGCCAGCCCCGGATTGGCGACCGGGCCCGGCGGCAGTCCTGCATGTTGATAGGTATTGTAACTATTGCGGTTGGCCAGGTCGCTCTTGTAGATCGTCCCCCGCCACTGGCCATCCAACATCGCGGCATACGCCACCGTGGGGTCGCACTCCAACCGGACGCCTTTTTCCAGGCGGTTGCGATACACTCCCGCGATCTTGGCCCGTTCCTCCGGCAGTACGGCTTCGGTTTCCACCAGCGACGCCAGAATCACCGTCTCGCGCTTCGCGTCCGCCGGCGCCTTCAGCTCACTCCAAACCTTGTCGAACTGCACGCGCATCGCCCGGCATACCGCCTCCACGCCCGTCTTGCGCTTGAAGCGATATGTCGAAGGGAAGAGGAATCCTTCCTGCGGCAGCGCCACCTTCAGGAACTCCTCCTCCGTGCCCAGGCCTGCCTGCTGCACGATCCTCGCGACATCGAAGACATTGCTGCCTTCCGGCACCCTCACCTCGATCTGATAGATGTCGCCCCGCGCCATTCGTCCGAACACTTCGTTCGGAGTGGCCGCTGTGGAAAACTCATACTCCCCCGCCTGCGGCTTGCCCTTCGGCCGCAACGCCCTCACCAGCGCGAACAATACCTGGTGCCGCACAACGCCAGCCTCCGCCAGCATCTCGCCAATCCGCATCGTCGACGTGCCGCGCGGAATCTCCACGAAGACCGGCTGCTGAAAGCCCCGGTACGGCTCCACCCACGCGAAGTAGTAACCGGCCCCGGCCGCGGCGAACAGGCCCAACACGATCAGCGACAAAACCAGTCTCATCAACCGTCGCATCTACTCTGCCTCGCCTCCCGCTCGAAGATAATCCTCCAGCAGGATGACCGCCGCCAGCCGGTCCACCGCACCCTTCCGCTTCTCCTTGAGCATCCGCTCCAGGCTGAATCCGCGTTCCTGCAGCCGCGATTCCGCCTCCACCGAGGTCAGCCTCTCGTCCTGAAACTGCACCGGCAGGCCCGTGCCCTCTTCCAGCTTCCGCGCAAACGTCCGGACGAACTCGGCCATCTCGCCCTCGTCGCCCCTCATATTCAACGGCAGCCCAACCAGGAACAAAGACACTTTGCGCTCCATGGCGATCTGCCGGAGCCGCGCCACGTCCTCGCGCATCGTTTTACGTAGGAGAGTATCCAATCCCTGTGCCAGCCCCATTGAATCGCTCACCGCGAGCCCAATCCGCTTCCGCCCTACGTCCAACGCCAGAACTCGCCCGTCAACATTCGCCACATCCTGATTGTGCCATGCTAACTCCAATGAGGCTGCTGTCCGCTCTCCTGCTGTTGCAGGCCCTCGCTTTCGCTCAGAAAACTGCCGGCCCGCTCACCGGCCTGAACGAGCAGTTCATCGCGCTTTCCAGCCAGCTTCACCCGGCAATCGTCCTCATCCGTAGCGAATCCTTCGAGCCGGTCAGCCGCGAGAACGCCCTCGCCGTCCGTCAGACGGGCACCGGCTCAGGCGTCATCCTCTCCGAAGACGGCTACATCGTCACCAATGCCCATGTGGTCGGCAAAAGCATGACTGTAGAGGTTTTACTCGCACCGCCCATCGGCGCGCGATCCTCTCCGGAACGCAGCCGCCTGCTGGAGGGCCGTGTGCTTGGCCGCGATACGGAAGCCGATATCGCCCTGGTCAAAGTCGAGGCCCATGGACTTCATTTCCTCCAGTGGGGCGACTCTGAGGCCCTGCAGCAGGGTCAGCTCGTACTCGCCATGGGCAATCCGCGTGGCCTCGAGAACTCAGTCACCATGGGCGTCGTTAGTTCCACCCAGCGCCAGCTCAAACCAGACGACCGGATGGTCTATATCCAGACCGACGCCGCCATCAACCCCGGCAACAGCGGCGGAGCACTGGTCGACCTCAACGGCAAGCTCATCGGCATCAATACCCTCATCCTCTCGGAGTCCGGCGGCAATGAGGGACTCGGCTTCGCGGTCCCCGCCCGCATCGCCAATCCCGTTGTCGAACAGATCCGGAAAGACGGCAAGGTCACCCGCGGCGACATCGGCGTCACCGCCCAGACCCTCACCTACGGCATCGCCCAGGGCCTTGGACTAAAACGGGATACAGGCGTCGTAATCGCCGACGTCGAACCCAAAAGCACCGGCGACATCGCCGGCTTTCAGACCGGCGACATCATCCTCAGCGTCGACGGCCGCCCCATGGAAACCGCCCGCCAGTTCCACGTCTTCATTTACCGCAAACCGGTGGCAGCCCTCATCAACGTCGAGATCCTGCGCGGCGACCAGAACCTGAAGATTCAGCCCGTGGTCGTCGACCGGACCGAGAAAAGCCCCAATTTCGGCCGCCTGGCCCTTTCCGATGAGAATCTCGTGCGGCGCCTGAGAATCCTCGGTGTCCCTCTCGACGACAACCTGCTCAAGGAGATGCCGCCCGTCCGCAAGAGCTATGGCGTCCTCGTCGCCGGGCTCGTCCCCGGCGCCCTCATCCAGGAGGAAGGTCTCCTCCCAGGCGATATCATCCACGCCCTGAACGGCAAACCCATCGCCACTTTGCAGGACCTCAAGTCCTTCATGGCGCCCGTCAAATCGCGCGAGGAGGTCGTCCTCCAGATCGAGCGTGATGGCAAGACCAGATTCCTCGAATACCGATTGGAGTAGTAAAGAATGACCTGGAAGGCAACCGCGGCTCTCTTCGCGCTCAGCGCTCAGCTTGCGCCGGCACTGCAGAAGAAGCCCGTGACCATCGAGAGCCTCTCGACGGGCATGATGCGCATGATGGCCCAGTTCGGCGGCGCCCCCGTCTGGGCCCCCGACGGCAAACGCTTCGCCGTCCGCCGGGGCGACAAGGTGGCTTTGTTCGACATCCCCACCCATACGGAAAAGGAGCTCTTCTCCACCGCGGAACTCGGCAAGACCGCCCATCAGGCGCCAACTCCGAAAGAGATGGAATGGGAGAATCGCCGCGTCTCCGAGGCCCGGCTCCAGTGGTCGGACGACGGCCGCAAAATGCTCGTCATCGTGAACGGCGACCTCTTCCTCTGGTCCACGGAGACCGGCAAAATCGACCAGCTGACCGCCACCGAAACCCCGGAACGGGATCCTAAACTCTCGCCCGACGGGCTGAAGATCAGCTTTCGCCGCGGTTACGACCTCTACGTAATGGAGCTCGACTCCAGGAAGATCACCCAGTTAACCAGCGATAGCTCCCCCACCCGTTGGAACGCCACACTCGACTGGGTCTACCCCGAAGAGCTGGACCTGGGCACCGCCCACTGGTGGTCGCCCGACTCCAAGTCCATCGCCTATATGCAGTTCGACGTCAGCGGTGAGTCCCTCTACCCCCAGGCTGACCATCTGAAAATCGATGCCGTGGCCGAGCCCCAGCGCTACCCCAAGGCGGGCAGTGCCAATGCCGATGTCCGCATCGGTGTCGTCTCGATTGCTGGCGGCCTCACCCGCTGGATGGACTTCGGAGAGAACCGCGACTACCTCCTCGCCCGCGTCCACTGGACTCCGGACTCTGACAAGGTCGTCGTCCACCGCCTCAATCGAACCCAGAATCATCTCTGGATCCTCGCCGCCGACGCCCGCACCGGGAAATCGCAACTTCTGATCGAGGAGTCCGATCCGGCCTGGATCAACATCAGCGACGACTTCGAATTCCTCAGCGACGGCCGCATCCTGCTTTCCTCCGAACGCGACGGCTTCCGCCATCTCTATCTCTACAGCGCCGAAGGCAAGCACGAGCGGCAGCTCACCAAGGGCGATTGGGAAGTCACCGCGGTCTCGTGCATCGACGAAAAAGCGAGGAAGGTCTGGTACACCAGCGGCGAAAACAGCCCCCTGGAGCGCCAGCTCTATGTCGTCGGCTTCAACGGCCGAGACAAACGGCAACTCACCAAGGGCGCCGGAACCCATTCCATCTCCATGGGCCCGGCCTGCCAGTATTACCTCGACACCTACTCCAGCCTGGAATCACCCTCCCGCGCCACGCTGAACAAAGCCGAAGACGGCTCTGAGGTGAAAGTCTGGCGCGAGGCCGACCTCAAGCTCGAGGAGGAGTTCAACATCCTCAAAAGTGAGATCCACACCTTCAAGGGCGCGGATGGAACCGTCTTCTACGGGCGCATGATCAAACCGGCCGGGTTCGATGCCTCAAAGAAGTATCCCGTGCTGGTCTCCGTCTACGGCGGCCCGCACGCCCAAACCGTTCGTAACTCCTACAGCGGCTTGAGCTGGGAGCAGGTCATGGCCCATAAGGGCTTCCTCATCTGGCAGATGGACAACCGCGGGTCCTACGGCCGGGGCCACAAGTTCGAATCGCCCATCAACCGCCGCCTCGGCAAGCAGGAACTGGACGACCAGAAAGAGGGCGTGGACTACCTCGCCAAGCTGGGCTTCGCCGATACCAGCCGCGTCGGGATCTACGGCTGGAGCTACGGCGGCTATATGACCCTCTACGCGCTACTGAATGCCCCGGAGGTGTTTAAGGCAGGCGCGGCCGGTGCCGCCGTCACCGATTGGCGCAACTACGACACCATCTACACCGAGCGCTACCTCGGCCGGCCCCAGGAGAATGAGGATGGCTACAAATCCAGTTCACCGGTCCACTCGGCCGGCAAACTGAAGGGCAAACTGCTGCTCATGCACAACATCGAGGACGATAACGTGCTGTTCGGCAATGCCTTACAGATGATGAACGCCCTGCAGCTGGCCGGTAAGGACTTCGATACGTCTATCTATTCGGGCAAGAGCCATGGGGTCATGGGCAAGGCCCGCCAGCACATGCTGGAAAAGCAGACCAGTTTCTTTGAGCAGAGCCTCAAGCCGTAACCAGCCAAAACGGAATTGGAAGTAGTTGTAAGCAGAAGAAGGGCGGCCCAAAGGCCGCCCTTCTTCCATCTGTGTCACTCGAATCTCAGTTAGTTGCCTCGGCCGCCCGAAGAACCGCCGCGTCCACCGCCGCCGCCTGCACCGGCAGACGGGCTGGCAACAGCCGCACCACCACCACCACCGCCACCGCCCACGGAACCCATGCCGCCGCTGGCGTGGCTGATTCCGGAACTGGAGGCCACCGCGGCCGGGGAGCTAACCATCGGCGCGGCAGAGTAAGATGAACCCGACGCGGTGCGACCCGGCATGCTGGCCGCGAATCCGTTGCCGGCCTGCCCGCCATACCGCGTGCTGCCGCCATTGGTCGCATACACCGGCGGATAGTAGACCGCCATCACCGTGCTGGGCGTGTAGTAGTAGAACCCGAAGGGGCTGCGCAGCGTGTCCGAGTACGGGATAAACGTCGCGAAACCGAAGTAAGGGTTATACATCCAGGAACCGGAACCCAGGAACCCATTCCGCGGCGTCGACTGGCGGGCCGCCGAAACGTTCGCCATCGCAATGTAGCCCGACCGCCGCTTGGACCAGCGGAACAAAGGATCGGTCTCCTTCGCGTCGAACTTGCCGGGCGTCCAGCCGCCGGCCGCAGCCACCAACTCGCGTCCGCCCTTCAGAATCGTCTTCTGGCCATTCTGGTCCACCGAGAGTTCGCCCATGTAGACCCGGATGCTCGCCGGTTCCGCCTCAAAGCGGTATAGCCCCGCTTTGGTCACCGTCACGATCGCATCCTTCGTGAGAATCGTCAGATGGTTGTCTTCCAGCAGTTCCGCCGCCTCAATCATGACCACGCCGGACTGAACGTCCAGCCGTACGTCGCTGAGCCGGTTGGAGAACAGCTTGAACGAGCTGTTGTCCGCCATCCTCAGGAATGCGCCCGGCGTGAGCAGAATTTCCACCCTGCCCTCCGTCGTCTTCAGCGTCTGCCCTTCCTTGATGTCGATGAATTCCGACGGCTTCGGCTGAACCTGGCTCTCTGCACCTTTCGCGTCCACCAGGAAAATGTCACCCTCGGCAACATTAATCATTCCTGCTTTGGCGGAGATGGCGTTTTGCGCGAACGCGCCGCCAGCCAGCGTGACAGCTGCAACTGAGGCAATTACTAGCGATTTGGCGAGACGCATAATGGGAAAACTCCCTCGACCAAGTTTGGTCTGCCTCTCAGACGTCTGTCAAGACGAATCCGTTACTTGAGATTTGAAAACCTAGTGCAACGGAAGCACTACCGAATTGGATGGCTGACCGTTGACCCGCACCTGCACCGCGACGTTCTGCGCCTGGCCCATCGTCGAGTCAATCTTGAACTGCATCACCCAGTACCCGACGCGTCCAGCCGCGGCGCCGCACCAGACATAAGGCCTCACTTCGCCGCCAATCAGCAGTTCCGCGGCGTCCTTCAGCGGGACGGGCGGATTCGCAGGCACCGCAAAACCATCCAGCGGAGCCGGATTCAGCGGACCAAACCCGGTGCCGAACAGCGACACGGTCTCACCGGCTCTTGCCGGGCTCTCGGGCGTCACTTCGGTGCCATCGGCATGCAAGGCCAGCACCAGCGGCACTTCATCTGTCGCATCGCCGCGCCGGAACAACCCCGGTGCATAGGTCTTTACCTTGAACTTGGTCGACAAGGCGGCTTGCCCGGGCGACCGCACCGTGAGGGTATATTCCCCTTCGGCGTAGTCGGAGGGCAGTTGTCCAATAATCCTGTCAGGAGCCACCGAAACCAGCGGCAGGTACCGGCTGCCCGGCAACTGGACCACCACACCCTGCAGAGTCTGCGCCAGCGGGCTGTCCGCACCCTTCACATAGTCGGCTGTCATGTTGAAACCGGTAATCGAGATCAGGGAACCGGGCGCCACTCCATCGGTCGGGGTGTCGCCGGCGGCATTCTTCACTGCGTTGTCCGCCAGCGCCGGCACTTTGTCCAGCCGTGCCACCACCGTGGCCGGCGTGTTCATGTTCAGCCAGCCATAGTTCAGGGCGCCGCTGAGCGCGCCTTCAAACCGCTTGAACTTATACCCTTGAGCCGCTTCCACCGTAACGGAAACCTTTGTCCCTGCCGGGAAATAGTTACCCGCCGAAGGCATCGGATCATACACCCAGGTGGCTCCGCCATCGGGATCGGAAATCGCCGTAAGCTTCTGGAAATAGGTATACTTGGCGGCCATCACCGCCGCTTCCTGGCCAAAGGTGTAGTTGCGCGGGCCGGCGGCCGCTCCATCGGCCCAACCCAGCAGCGTCGCCTTCGTGTCGGCGGAATAAGGCATCTCGGGCACAGGCGTCACCGTGATGCTGGTGCCCGCCGGGCGGTCCAGGACACACGGCGTCGTACAAGTTGCGCCGCTCACGTCAAACGTAAGTGCGGCTGGATCGCTCTGGATGCTCAACTGGCCCAGCATTTCATACTGCGCGATCATGCGGAACGAGGCGGTGCCTTCTGTGTCCGTAATCGTGATCTCCTGGTCCGGCGTACCGCCGTTCGACCAGCTCACAAAACGATACCGGCGACCCCGCGCGTCCACCTGGTCGGGAGGCGCTGAGACCGTGTGCGTATGGCCCAGCCCCCACTCGAAGTTGTAGGAGGCCCAGTTGTCGCGGCCGTCGATCTTGAGTTTTAGGCCGGTAGGCATGGTAACGAAGCTGGACCGGATCCCCTTCACGAAGTGCGCGGTGTAGGTCTGCGTGCTCCAGTCCTCAGGGATGGTCACAGTGGAATTCAGGCCGCCCGTCTGGCCGTTGCCGAAGTCCCAGTGATCAAAGACCCACAGGTTGCCCATGCGGTCTGTCTGTGAAGCCGGCGCCGCGAAAATGTGCGGCGTACCTGCCTGCAAGTCCAACTCCCCATTGCACAACGGGATCTGCGTGCAATACGAATACGGACCCACCGGGGCATCCGGGAAGGACGATGGCGGAATGTTGATTGGATAAGGATAGTCCGGCGGAACTGGCGAGCCCGTGCCCGACACCGGCGAATAGGTCGCCGTCCAGTCCGGGAAGCACTTATCGCCCCGCGCGTACATCACGGTCCGGTCCACAACTACTTTGAGCCCGATCTGCGGATACGAGTCGATGTACACCCGGCGCGCGTCGATGAACTTCGCCCGAATGCTCTTCGGTCCATCCACACTCAAATTGGAGAGCGTATCGCTCGGCCCGGGCGGCACATCCCAGCCCACAAACACCTTGCCGGGATAGGGAACTGCATTCAGCGTCAGTACTGTACCCGCCGAGACCCATTCCCAGGAACTGGTCTGGATGCAGGCGCGCGTCGAGGTGGAAATGAATCCGTATGGATTGGGAATCCCGATCTCGGGGTAGTTGATCGACGAAGGATCAAACAGGTTCACCGGCTGATCGGAATTCACATAGTAGTTCACCAGGTATTCCAACTGGAACGTCGCGGTGTAGCTCCGGTTCGAGGAATCCACCGTGATGACCTGCGTTGTGCTATCCGTGGCCAGAATCAGGCCCGCTTCGTCGGACCACCGGGTGAAGGTCACCCGGCTCTTCCCATCCGGAAACACCTGGTTCTTGTTTCTGATTTCGAGGGTGTGCTTGCTGCCTAGCGACCATAGAAACTGTCCGGAGGACGTGTACTCCTGCCCATCGGCCCAGAACGTCGCCCCCTTGATGCTGGCGTCCACACGAACCGACACGACACTCGTGCCAGTCTGTGCCGGGCTCGGCGCGGCCATAGCCAGGGCCAAAAGAATGGCCGGGAGCAACCCACTGATGCGTGTACACATGACGGTTCCCATTTCTCTCGTTTCATCGGCAGAGATTGGGAGCCCCGCTATGGGGGAAACGCCTTAGGTGGGGTCCGGCCGGGCGTCAGGCAAGGCGGCGTAGCTTGAACAGCCGCGGAGCGCCGGTCAACATCACCGGCACCAGACTGCCAAGCCGTTGCAAATGAGGAGTTTGCGCATGTTCTGCCAAAGCCTCTTCCGATACCCAGTTCTCATAGAAGAGAAAATGGCCCGGACTCTCTAAGGATTCGTGCAGAAAATAATCAACACAGCCGGCCTCCGCTCGCGTCGGTTCGATCAGGGAAAGCAGTTCCTGGCGGACCATTTCTTCCTTGCCGGGCTGGGCGATCAGTTCGGCAACCAGTGTGAGTTGAGGTTCGGGCATCGCACCCACATTCTAGCGCTTTCGCCGGCTTCGGGGGATCTTCGCCTGCATCCCGTCAGCAGGCGGCCGCTCAATTGCCGGATGGCTTGCGCTTTACCTGGATCCCCAGCCGCTTGATCTTCTGGTTCAGCGTCGAAAGGGGGATCTTCAGGCGTGCCGCCGCATCGGTCTGCGAATGATTGACGGCGTCCAATACTTCCGTGATCTTGCGTGCCTCAAAGTCGGCCATGATCTCGAACAGGGAGGCATCGGCGGGCAGCGCTTCCCCGCCCTCACGCGGGATTCTGACGCCCGTCGAATGCAGGATGTAGTCCGGCAGGACGCTTACCGGGACGGTCTCGCTGACGGCGAGCACCACGGCCCGCTCCACCGCGTTCTCCAATTCCCGCACGTTGCCCGGCCAGGTGTAATCCATGAGGATATGCACCGCTTCCGGCTCGAACTTCAGAGTGGAGCGGCCCTGCGCATCCATGAACTTGTCGTTGTCCTTGCAGTACACCTGGAAGAAGTGTTCGATCAGGATCGGTATGTCTTCCTTGCGGTCGCGCATCGGCGGCAGGGCCAGGTTGATGACGTTCAGGCGGTAATACAGGTCCTGCCGGAAGCGGCCGTCCTCCACCATCTTGGCTAGGTCGGCGTTGGTCGCGGCCAGGATCCGGACATCCACCTTGATCGTCTCGGTGGAGCCCACCGGCATCAACTCCCGCTCCTGCAGCACGCGCAGCAGTTTCACCTGCATGTCCAGCGTGAGCGTACCGATCTCGTCCAGGAAGATCGTGCCCCGGTTCGCCGTCTCAAAGTAACCCTTACGGTTGGCGATCGCCCCGGTGAATGCGCCTTTCACATGACCAAACAGTGTGGATTCAATCAGATCGGGCGGCATCGAGCTCGAATTCACGCCCACGAAAGGCTGGTCGGCCCGAGGCGAGTTGGCATGAATCGCTTTGGCGATCAGCTCCTTGCCGGTCCCGGTTTCCCCCGTGATCAATATGTTCGATTTCGACGGAGCAACCTGCGTCACCAGGTCGAGCACGCGCAGCATGCGCTCACTCTTGCCGACAATGTTCGGGAACGAGTAGCGCTGCTTCAGCGCGCGCCGCAATTCCCGGTTTTCCTGCTCCAGCCGCGTGCGGGCCAACTGCCGCTCGATCTCGATGATCAGCTTCTCGTTGTCCCAAGGTTTGGAGAAATAGTCGTTGGCGCCCGACTTCAGGGCTTCCACCGCCACTTCGATGCTCCCGTAAGCCGTGATCAGGAACACAGGAGTCTCTTTATCCCGGCGCCGGATGTCGTCCAGCACCTCAAGACCCGATCGGTCGGGCATCATCAGGTCCAGCAGGATCAGGTCGTAGACGCCGGATTCGAAGCGCTTCAGCCCTTCCGTCGCATTCTCAGCGGTCTGGACGGTATAGCCTTCCAGCTCCAGCAGGGTCTCAAAGCTCTCGCGAATATCTGCTTCGTCATCAATGACCAGGATGCGCCCCTTGGAAATGGCAGCATCAGTGGCCGTGGCCGTAACGGAATCAAGATCAGGCATTCACCGGTTTCCTGCTGGCGGCCGGAAACTCAAGACGGAACAGAGCACCCTCACCGGGATTCGACTCCACTTCAATCATGCCGCCATGCTCTTCCACAATGCCATAAGTCACACTCAAACCGAGACCCGTCCCCTTTTGCATCCCCTTCGTCGTGAAAAAGGGATCGAAGATCCGCGACTGATGTTCGCGCGGGATACCGGGGCCGCTGTCGCGAACCTCCACCCGGATCCCGGTCGCCTCTCCATGAGTCCTCAACGACAGCCGGCGTGGTTCGCCCAGCGGCAGGTTCGACATCGCGTCGCGGGCATTCAGGAACAGATTCAGGAATACCTGCTGCAGCCGGCCGGCGTTGCCGCGGATCAGCGGAGCGCCCTCTTCCAGGTCCACTTCAATCTGAATGGCGTGCTTGTCGAACTGGTGCTCCAATAACGAGAGCGTCTCGCTGATCACCTTATTCAAGTCCAGCGCCTCATACTCCGACGATGACGTGCGCGAGAAGTTCAGCAGGGAGTTCACAATCTCGCTCGCCCGGAACGTCGATTTCGCGATCTTCTCCAGCAGTTTCGACTTCTGCTCGTCGCCATGCACCTGCTTGGCCAGCATCTGGGCATACGTGGAGATCACGGCCAGCGGCGTGTTGACTTCGTGCGCCACACCCGCCGCCAGCAGCCCGATGGAACTCAGTTTGTCGGCCTGCACCAGGCGGCGTTCCAGATCCTCACGTTCGGTCACATCGTCGAAAATGATCAGCCGGCCGATGCGCGCGCCATCCTTCGTCACCAGCGGCGCGATCGCCAGGTTCACGATCACTTCCGTGCGCTCCGCCTTGGTCTTGCCGTTCGACGCCCCGTTCGCCGCGCCGTTTCCGTTGACGTGGCCGTTTCCGTTCAGCGCCGGAGCCGCCAGGATGTCCCGCCGCAGCGGAATCTTGTACAGCTGATGCACCTGGTTATTCGCACGCAGGGCATCGAAGTGGGCGCCCAGCTCTTCCGGGAAGAGGTCGCTCAATTTCCGGCCCAGGGCCGCCAGGCGCGGGATACCGGTCAACCGTTCAATTTGGGAATTCCAGCTCTCCACTCGGTCATCCAGGTCCGCCGCCAGGATGCCCACGTTGATCGATTCGACGATGTTCTCGCTGAACTCTTTCAACCGCTCATACTGTTCGGCCTTGGCCGCCAGCGACCGGTAGAGCCTCGCATTCTCCACCGCCATCGCGATGTATCCAGCCAGGGACGCCAGCAGGTCGATATCGTCCGAACTGAGAAAATCACCCTTGTTCGACCGGCTTACCCCCAGCCAGGCGAGCGTGCGCCCGCGGAAGTTGCACGGCAGGTAATAGGTCAGGTCCAGCTCGGCAATCGTCGCCCGCACACTCGGCGCCTTGCCGTGCATGACAATGTCCAGGGCGTGGCGGGTGCTCTCGAAAAAGAGATAAGGCTCCTCGGGCGAATCCACCAGGAAGCTCAAATCCAGTCGCTCCGACTTCAACCGCCGGTGGCCGCCATCCCGATCCAAGGCGGTGTGCAGTTGGAACCCGGGCTCGCCCTCCTTCGACAGGAAGAACGCGACATGCCCCACGGATAGTGTGCTCAGCAGCCGCTCGCCGACACTCGTCAACGTCCGATCCAGATCCATCTCCGAGCTCAGCTCGCGCGCGAACGCAATCAAAGTACGACGGTAGTCGTAGCGATCCTTATAGAAAAAGTACCGATCCAGTTGCTGCTGAAACCAGCCTCGCAAGGGCTCAAAGACGAACGCCGCCACCAGCACCAGCAGCACCACTGAGGTGGGGCTGAGTTCATCCCGCTTCGGCAGTGCGAACACCAGCAGGTAGACAATCCCCAGCACCGACAGTGTCGCCAGCACATACACATAGCCCTGCTGGAAAATGATGTCCACGTCCATCAACCGGTAGCGGAGGATGGCGTATGTCCAGGTGAGGGGGATGAAAGCCAGGAATAGTACGGACAGCCGCATCGTGGGCGACGGCACCGCCCCAATCAGGAACGGGGTCGCATACAGGGCGGCGAAGGGGATGATTCCAGCCAGGGCTCCATTGCGCAGCCACTTCAACTGCTGCCGGATGATCGTGTCTTCGGTACGCCGGTAGCTGAAGTGCAGCAGCACCGCTCCGGCAAGGTACGAAGCGCAGAACAAGAGCATCCAGGCGCGGTCCAGCACCCAGCGCATCTCAATCAGCGGCAGGGCGGTGTGCACCACCCCCATCGCCACTCCCAAGTGCAGCAGGATCAGCGAAAGCGCGGGCAGGTACACCGAAACCGCCTGCCATGTGTTCCAGTGCCGCCGCGGCTCAGGGAACGTCAGGCAGAAATGCACAAACAGCGCCGGCGCCAGCAGCCCCGCCACCACATTGGCGATGTATATACCCGTGTCGAAGCTGTTCAGCTTACCCGTGTAGTGGAACGTGTGCAGGATGAAACTGACCAGGCAGAGGAAATAGAAGTGCAGCGCCTTGGGCGCCTGGTTGCGCCGGAAGAAGAGGAAGATGCCGATGGCGAGGTACGAGGCGCCCACAAAGTACTGAAAATAAAGAGCACGATCGCGGTTTGCATCGGCCACGATGACCTTGGCCGTGATCTCAACGCCGTTGCGGTTTAGCGTGTAGGTGGCTTTGCCCCAGACCCCGGCCTGAAACAGCAGTTGAGCCACGTCGCTGGCCTGCCTCACGGCCACGCCCGGCGTGTTCTCCACCGGCGCGATCATCCGGACAACGTCGCCTTTGCGGATGCCGGCCAGGTCCGCCGGTTCATTGCGCTCCACATGCGCGGCAACCACCCGCAGGCTTTGCTCACTATCCGCGGTGTTCGGCACGTCCATCCAGGTCGCGCCGTCGTCGGGCAAATGGAAACGAGCCTGCTGCTGGTAGTTCACACCAGCACAGATAACGGCCGTCACGGTCAGAATGACCAACAGCGCGCCGATAAACTGGCTCTTTAGCTCCTTCACCGCAACCCGACTCCCTGGGCGGATCGTTTAGCGACACTCCACCACGGCGTTTCACTGCACGCGGAGTGCCATGATCCCGAGCCGCACCTGCCTTGCCCGCTCCCCATTGAAATCAATACCTTACCAGGAAGAGACGTCCGCTGCGGGCCAAAGGCTACTGGATTCGGGAGAAAACCTCCACAAAATGGGTGCGGGCGCTGCATCTTTCCGCCACAATCCGGCAATTCTGCCTGGGAAACCCGGGTCCGCAAACGAGGTCCATCCGGCGATAGGGCCCGCGCTGGAAACAGTCCCTCACGCGGCTGCCGGCAGCGAAACGCTACTTGGTTTCGAGGATGAATGTCGGGGCTAAACCGGTGATCGTGGAGAAGTTGCCTTGCGCCGCCGACACCTTGGAGGAACAACCCTGGATCTTGCCCAGGAAGGCGTGCGGGCTCACATCCACATTCAGGTCGCGGTACACCATGTCGCCGTAGTAGTCCACGGGGAAGGAAATCGGCACCGGCGCCACCCGCTCCTGCACCACATAGGGGGTCCGGACGGCTTGGCGCAGCGCCCGTTCCCAGGTCGCGTTATCGGCCTGCCAGCCCTCGGTGGAGTGCAGTTCGCTGGAGTCTTCATTGGGGCGCAGCACCAGGGACTCGCGGTTCTTCTGAATGAAATCAATCAGATCCACGCTCTGCCCCTTCCACATCGTACGGCCGGCCGCCACTACGCGGGTGCAGGGAATCGATTCCTTGATCGCCTTCCGCTCAGCCGGCGGGAAGCTCTCGGTAATCGCATCGTCTGTCAACAGCGCCAGCAGCGCTTTCTTGCGCGTCAGTTCCGTCCGGAAGCTGTTCACCACACACACCTTCCGCTCGCGGTAGGCCCGCACCAGCGGATGCGTGAGGTCGTATTTCATCAGGAACTCGTGCGCTCGAACCCCGCGGTATACCAGGTCGATCGTGAAATCGCCCTTGCGCAGGATGTCGTTGCGGTACTCCAGCTGCTCGGGAAAGACCACTTCCGCCTGCAACCCGTTCTTGCGGAACAACTCCACCAGCAGGGTGTACTCGTGGGAGTCGATCGACGCAAAAGGCTGGCGGAACTCGAGAATTGCGATGTTCGGCAACGTCTTGCCGCCAAAGTCCTTCCAGGCCTTCAAGGTCGCCGCCAGCAGCGGCTTCGCGCCGCCCACCTTGGCAATCTTGTTCTTCTTCCGGAATTCCTTCACCGGTGGCGCATCGTAGAAAAGCTCGGAGAGCGCATCGCCGTAGACCATGCCATGCGGCATGTCCGCCTGCGGCGCGGTGAAATGAACGCTGCCGTTGTTCACCTGCGTGTCCATCAGCGACGCCACCGACCAGTTCGAATAGCCGGGATCCACCGACGCCAGCATCTTCTCCGCCGGCAGCATCTCCATCCGCGACATTAACTGCGGCTGGACGACCGCCATCTTCCTGATCCGGTCAATCGATGCGTTCAGCGATTCGGCCGTCTTCACCAAATTGATATACTGGCGGCGGCTGAGAAAATGAGGACGCAGTACGGGCGAAACCGGGCGGCCACTCACCATCAGATGGCGGGCTTTCCACTGCTCGCGCAGCTGAGCCATCCAGGCCGCGTTGCGCTCCGGGTCCTGCTCCAGGATTTTATGATAGCGGGCTGTTGCCTCGCCCAACTGCGTCATAGCTTTGTCTACAGGGTAACTTTCAGTATCGCATAGACTAGTCGTGTTTGTGAAGACTACTACACGATTAGAAACCGATAAGCTTTGCATTTATAGCTAGTTAGAGGGAATTGTAGAAATGAGATTCAAGATTCAAGTAAGCCTCGCCGCCACCGTCCTGCTTTCCGCCGCCGGCCTCTGCCGCGCCGACGAAGGCATGTGGCTGCTGAACGCTTTTCCGAAACAGGCCGTTGAGAGCAAGTATCACTTCCAGGTCACCGACCAGTTCCTCGACCACATGCGTCTGAGCGCCGTCCGCTTCAATAACGGTGGCACCGGAAGCTTCGTTTCCTCCGATGGCCTGCTGTTCACCAACCACCATGTTGGCGCGGACTGCATTCAGAAGCTCAGCTCCAAGGAGAACGACTACATCAAGAACGGTTTTGTCGCTCGCACGGCGGCCGATGAACGCAGCTGTCCAGACCTGGAAGTCAACGTCCTCCTCAAGATCGAGGACGTGACCGCCAAGGTCACCGCCGGCATTACGCCGCAGACGCCCGCTTCGGAAGCGAATTCAAAAAAGAAGGCTGCGATGTCAGCCATCGAGAAGGCGTGCGGCGCCGCCACCGGCAATCGCTGCGACGTCGTAACCCTCTATGCCGGGGGACTTTACCATCTTTATCAGTACCGCAAGTACACTGACATCCGGCTCGTGATGGCGCCCGAATTCGGTGTCGCATTCTTCGGCGGCGACCAGGAAAACTTCACCTATCCCCGCTATAACCTCGACATCACCTTCTTCCGGGCCTATGAGAACGGCAAGCCGGCACACGTGGACAACTTCTTCAAGTGGTCCAAACAGGGTGTCCGGGAAGGCGACCTCACCTTCGTCCCCGGCAACCCCGGCTCCACCGGGCGGCTGATGACCGTCTCCGAACTCGAGTTCTCCGGCCAGACCGGCTATCCCCTGGTCCAGCGCCGCCTGGCCTCCCTCATTGCCGCCCTGGAAGGTTATATGGCCAAAGGACCTGAGCAGAAGCGCATCGCCGGCGAGAACCTCTTCGGCAATCAGAACAGCTACAAAGCCTATACCGGCTTCCTCAGCGGCCTCAACGACAAGAGCCTGATGGACCTTAAGCGCAAGGAAGAAAAGGCTTTAAAAGCCGCCATCGCCAAGGACCCAACGAAAGCGGAAGAGTTCGCCAAGTTCTGGGATGAACTCGCCACCACCTATCAGAACTACCGGTCCTTCTACGCGCCCTTCTGGCTGCTGGAACGCGGCGCCACACGGGGCTCCGAACTGCTCGCCATCGCCCGCGACGTCGTTCGCTACGCGGAGGAGAAACCTAAACCCGACAGCCAGAGGCTGCGAGAATTCACCGACGCGGCACTGCCCTCGCTGGAGCAGTCGATGTACTCCACCGCGCCCATCTACCCGGCCATGGAAGAGGTCGTCCTGGAGAACTATTTCTCCTTTCTCAACAAGGAATTAGGCGATTCAAACGCCGTGGTAAAAGCAATCCTAGGCGGCCGCACCGCGGCCGAAGCCGCGAAGTACTACGTGCAGAGTAGTAAGCTGCCACTGGTGGCCGAGAGGAAGCGCCTCGCCGGCAGCATCGACGAGGTCAGGAAGTCGCGCGATGGGATGATTCGGCTCGCCTTGATCCTGGATCAACCGGCCCGCGAACTCCGCAAACGCTATGAAGATCAGGTCGAGAGTGTCGTCACCCGCGCCTCCGCCCGCATCGCACAGGCCCGCTTCTCTGCGTTCGGCGGCAGCGAGTACCCGGACGCGACCTTCACAATGAGGCTGGCTTATGGCGATGTGCGCGGTTACCAGAACGACGCCGGCCAAGCCGTTCCCTACGCTACGGATTTCGCCGGATTCTTTGCCAAAGGCACCACCACTGAGCCGTTTATCATACCCCCCGCCTGGGTGAAGGCCAAGAACTCACTCGACCCCAAGACCCATTTCGACTTCGTTACTACAAACGACACACACGGCGGCAACAGCGGCAGTGCCACGCTGAACACACGCGGAGAGATTGTCGGCATCCTCTTCGACGGGAACATCGAGAGCCTGCCTAACCGCTTTGTTTACACAGACAAACGGTCACGCAGCGTACATGTCTGCAGTGAAGCGATTGCCGAGGCGCTGGGAAAAGTTTACAAGGCTGACCGGCTTTTACGCGAGCTGGGCTTCGATTTGCCCAGTACCACCCCGTAACCAATAGGACCCATACTTCATCAAATTGTCAGAAGGTTGAGAACTCCTCCTCCGATTCTCAACTGTGTCCGCAAGGACGCTCACTCCGGGAGAGGGACAACTTCTCTCTCCCGGTTTCCCTTTAGCATCCCTTTCGAAGTCAGCCGGAGCCGCCGCCCGGAATTGCCGCTATACTGGCCCCGTGAGCGAAGAAAAACCCCGGTCCGGCATGAGTTCCTATGCCAAGGCCGGTGCCTACTCCGGGCTGGCGCTGATCACCCCCCTCTCCGGGTGGATCTGCTACAAAATCGGCCAGTACCTGAACCAGGCCTGGAACACCTCAATGCTCGACACCGCGGGCCTGATTCTAGGCTGCGGCGTCGGAATGTACGAAACAGTCCGCCAGGCCACCCGCATCGAGGGGCTCGACAGGAAGAAGTGACCCCGGACCTCGATTACGCCCTCATCACCCGCCGCATCGTCCAACTCATGGCCGTCCTGGCCGCGGCCGGCGCCGTTATCTTTTTCCTGGTCAAAGGGTTGGCCGGGACGCTCAGCTTCCTGGGCGGAGCGGCGATCTCCAGCCTCAGTTTCTGGCTGCTGCACCGCATGGTGACCGACGTCACCCGGGTTGTCGAAGGCGAGACCGTGCGCAAGGCCTCACTGTTCGTTCATGCCTTTAGAATGCTCATCCTGGGCGGAGCAGCCTATGCTATCGTTAAGACTTACGGGTCTTTTGTCCCCGCTGTAGCCTGCGGCCTGACGCTAGCAGTGACGGCGGCGACTCTCGAAGTCCTCATCGAACTTCTGTATGCACGAGCATGAACTCTGGTTTACCGCGCTGCTGAACCAATATCTGGCGGCGCCAGCCAACGCACTTTTCCAGCTGGTTGGCTTTCACACCGAAGATGCCGCCAAGCCGTGGTCCAACTACATGGCCATGGAGCTTCTGGTGATCGGGTTGCTGATGCTGGTGGCCATACTGGTCCGTGCCAGCCTCTCGGTCGACCGTCCCGGCAAACTACAACTGGTGATGGAGAACATCTACACCTTTGTCGGCGATCAGGCGCACGAGATCATCGGCCACGGCTACAAACAACGGGTCGCGTTCTTCACCATGACGTTTCTGTTCGTGGTCACCTCGAACCTGCTCGGCATCGTTCCCACCTTCGAGTCGCCCACGATGTACTACTTCGTGCCGGCCGGGCTCGCCATCGCGACATTCCTCTACTACAACGGACAGGGTATCCAGGAACAGGGCATTCTGGGCCATCTGAAACACTTCTGCGGCCCCATCTGGCTGCTGGCCTGGTTCATGTTCCCGCTGGAAATCATCAGCCATTGCATCCGTCCCGTCTCGCTCACCATTCGTCTTTTCGCCAACATGCTGGCCGGTGAGCAGGTGACCGTAGGCTTCCTCAGCATGGTTCCGTGGGTGATCCCGGTGATCTTCATGGGCCTCCACGTCTTCGTCTCGTTCGTCCAGGCGTTCATCTTCATGATGCTCAGCATGGTGTACGTCGGCGAGTCCGTGGCGCACGAGGACCACTAATCGATTTTTCCGGCCGCCAGCGTGAGGCTCCGGCGTCCCAACGCGCGGTAAGCAACCACCTCCTGGCAGCCAGTTCGTAAGGAGCAAACAATGACCGTTCGCAACATACTCATTCTGATGGTGCTCATGATGATCGCCGTCCCGACCTTCGCCCAGACGGGCTCAACCGCCGGCACCTTCGTGCTGCCCGGCGCCTTCGCCATGGCGATCGCTTCCGGCCTTTGCGCCCTGGCGCAGGGCAAGGCAATCTCCGCCTCCGTCGAAGGCATCGCCCGCAACCCCGGGGCCGCCGGCGCCATCCGCATCCTGCTCATCCTCGGTCTCGCCTTCATCGAATCCCTGGCGCTGTTCACCCTGATCAACGTCGGCAAGTAGTCTCCGCTTCGGCGGTTTGAAAAAAAGGCCCGGCCTCGCGCCGGGCCTTTTTCTATCCTGAAGAGAGAGCGCAATGAAACTTCACGGCATCTTCCCCCCCATCGCCACACCCTTCAACTACGACGGCGACATCTACACGGCCAAGGTCGAACACAACGTCACCAAGTGGAATAAGTCAGGCCTGGCCGGCTATGTGGTCTGCGGCTCCACCGGAGAAAGCGTCCACCTCACCCTGGAAGAGAAGCTCCAGATGTTCGAGCTCGTCGCCAAACACGCCGCTTCGGACAAGATCCTGATGGCCGGCACCGGCGTGGAGAGTGTCCGCGAAACCGTCATGCTCACCAATCGGGCCGCTGACATGGGCTACAAAGCGGCGATGGTGCGCACCCCGCATTACTATAAGAGCCTCATCAACAACGCCGCCGCCCAGACCCTCTACTACCGCAGCGTGGCGGACCAGGCCAAAATCCCATTGATGATCTACAACTGGCCCCAAGCTACCGGCGTCGATATTCCTGCAGACGCCGTGAATGTTTTGAGCCATCATCCGAATATTATCGCGATTAAGGAAAGTTCAGGTAACATCGAGAAGGTGATGCTCATGTTGCGCGAAACGAAGCCGGGGTTCCAGGTCCTTGTAGGCTCCGCGCCCACCCTTGCCCCTTCGTTCGCCGTCGGCGCGGTCGGTGCCGTGCTGGCCTATGCCAACGCAGCCCCCTATTCGACCATCGCCATCTGGGAAGCGCATCGCCAGCGTGAGTTCGACGCAGCGATGGACTGGCAGCGCCGCATTGCCCGGGCCGCGACCCTTGTTACCACGAAATACGGCATCCCGGGCCTCAAGCACGCGATGGATCTCAACGGATATTACGGCGGGCCTGTTCGCCTGCCGCTCACTCCCGTTACGCCGGAAGCACGCCAGGAAATTGAAGCTGCTTTCGCCGATTTGAAAGGTTGATCTCGCGCATTTTTCTTCGCGTTAAGCACCTCTACGCGCGGCGTTTCCGGTTCTGAATAGCCCGGCGCCGCGCAACCCTTCCCGCCTAAGCGCCCACGCACCCCCGGCCGCTTCCACACTCACCCTCCACTTTGGGCTTGTATTTGCCATTCAATTGGCAGGTGCCGCCTCGACGCCTCGTTGCGGAACGTTTCTCTGCAGATTCGGGCCAAAGCCACCTCAAGCGATGGTAAGAATTACCGTCGCTTCGAATTCATTACCGGAGCTCTTCTTGAATCCCCAAGGTCCTTCCCCCGGTCCAGCCGGCGGTACTCAATCCAGTCAATGGGCGCAGAGGGCGCGCGCGCTGCGCAACATCCCGCCCGTGCTGCGGATTGTCTGGCAGTCCGGCCGCGCCGTCGTCAGCGCCAATATTGTGCTGCGGCTGCTCGGCGCGATGGTCCCCATCGCCATGCTGGCCGTCTCCAAGATGATCATCGACGGCGTCGTGCAGGTGTCCAAACATCAGCCCCTGCCCGAATTCTTCTGGGCCTGGGTCGCGGCGGAGTTCGTGCTCGCCCTGTTGGGCGGTGTCATCGGACGCACCGTCGGCTTCCTCGACAGCCTCATGGCTGACCGCTTTAGCCGCCACCTCAGCGTCGAGATCATGGAAAAGGCCGCCCGGCTCGACCTGCTCAGCTACGAAGACCCCGTCTTCTACGACAAACTCGAGCGCGCCCGCGTCCAGGCAACCGACCGCATCGGCATGGTGCAGGCCACCGGCGCCCTGCTCCAGCAGGTGGTCATGGCCGCCGGCTTCTGCGCCACCATCTTCTGGTTCTCGCCCTGGCTGCTCGTCCTGCTGGTCGCCTGCATCGTGCCGGCCTTCCTCGGCGAAAGCCACTTCGCTTTCGTAGGTTATTCGCTCAGCCTCCGACAGACCCCGGTGCGCCGCCAGATCGACTACCTGCGCGTGCTCGGCGCCAGCCGGGAATCGGCCAAGGAACTCAAACTCTTCGGCCTGGCCGATCACTTTACCGCCCAGTTTCAGGATCTCTCCAACCAGATCTACGAGCAGAACACCGCCCTGGGCCGCCGCCGTCTGTTCGCCGGAGCTGTCCTTTCGCTGCTCACCACCTGCGGCTACTACGGGGCATATGTATATGTTGTCTGGCGCGCCGCAACCGGCTCCATCACGCCCGGGTCCATGGCCTTCCTGGCCGGCGCCATCGCGGGCGCCAGTTCCAACATCCAGTCGATCTTCTCCACCTTCGCCAGCATCGCTGACCAGGCGCTGTTCCTTACCGATCTTCTCGCCTTCTTCTCGGTCACTCCGAAGATCATTTCCAAACCGCACGCACTGCCCGCACCGCGAACCATTCGCGATGGCTTCCGGCTGGAGGACGTCTCCTTTAATTACCCCGGCAACCCTCGCCTCGTCATCGACGGCCTCAACCTCCACCTGGCGGCCGGCGAACGGGTGGCACTGGTAGGCGAGAACGGCCAGGGCAAGACAACCCTGGTCAAACTGCTGACACGCCTCTACGACCCCACACAGGGCCGAATCCTCCTCGACGGCGTCGACCTGCGCGACTACGACCTCGAGAGCCTCCACGCCCAGATTGGCGTGATCTTCCAGGACTTCGTGCGCTACGAGATGACGGCCCGCGCCAACATCGCCGTCGGCCAGATCGACATGCAGGGTCCCGATCGCGAACGGCGCATCAAGGAAGCCGCCCGCAAAAGCCTCGCCGCCGATGTCATCGATCGCCTGCCGCAAGGCCTCAGCCAGCAGTTGGGCCGTCGCTTTGAAGGCGGTGTGGACCTCTCCGGCGGCGAATGGCAGAAAGTCGCCCTCGCCCGCGCCTACATGCGCGACGCTCAATTCCTCATCCTCGACGAACCCGCCGCGGCCCTCGACGCCCGCTCGGAATACGACCTGTTCCAACGCTTTGCCTCGTTGACGCAAGGCAAGACCGCCCTGTTGATTTCCCACCGCTTCTCCACCGTGCGCATGGCTGACCGCATTCTGGTCCTCGAAGGCGGCCGCGTGGTGGAAGAAGGGTGCCACGAACGTTTGCTGGCCGAAGGCGGCCGGTACTCCGCCATGTTCGAACTGCAAGCTGCAAGTTACCGCTAGGGGAAGCCATGCTCATTGAGAAACAGACGACAAACGAATGGGAGGAGGTGGTCCGCCGCGAGGTAGCGCTGTGGACGACCAGTCCGCGTGGGCATAGTCACCGCCCGGAGACCATCCTGAAACGGGCCAGAACGGCCCTGACGGTTCTGGCGCGCACCGATGCGAATGCATCCGTGCTGCGCGATGGCGCCAACCTGCTGCGTACCGCCCTCCAGGAAGCCGGCGACGCCGCGCCCGGACTTCGCAAACAGCCGCATGTCAATGGCGAAGTGCGCGTCCTACTGGCCGCTGAGCTGTTCGACAGCGTGCAGCACGGCCAGTTCGACGAGGTGGAACTCATCTCGTTCACCTCTGTCCTGCTGCAGGAATGCGACCTGGAAATGGGCGAGCTGTGGGCCCTGAAACCTGCACTCCAGCTCGTCTACATGCAGCGCATCGCCGGCGCCGCCGAAGTGGCGATCCAAGGCGAGGTGTGCCCCTGGCTCACCCGCACCCTCGACGCCATCCGCCTTCTGGGCGAAACACCCTGGAAGGAGTTCTTCGAGAGCCTCAACCCCGTCGACGCCATCCTCGCCCGCGACCCCGCGCGCGCCTATTGCGCCATGGACTACGAGAGCCGCGATCAGTACCGCAGCAAAATCGCGAGCCTCGCCACCCACTCCGAAGCTCACGAACGCGAAGTCGCCGAGGCGGCCATCACCCTGGCCAGCCTGGGCGAAACCGACCGCACGCGCCACTGCGGCTACTACCTGCTCGCCGAAGGCGTGACCGAACTCAAGAGCCAGATCGGCTATCGCACGCCGTGGATCGAGTGGATCTCGAACATCTTCCGCAATAACCCCACCGCCGTATATCTGTGCGGCGTCGAGATCTCCACCTTCCTTATCGTCGCTTTGCTGCTCAGCGGCCTGAACGCCATGACTCCGCTGTTGGGCGGAATCCTGCTCACCCTGCTGCCCGCCACCCACGCCGCCGTCCATCTCATGAACGCGCTCGTCGGCCACTTCGTGGAAACTCGCGCCTTGCCGAAACTGGACTTCACCGACGGCATCGCCGGCGACTCCGCCACCCTGGTCGTCGTCCCCACGCTGCTCATGAACCGCCACCAGGTCGACACCCTCGTGCGCGACCTTGAAGTGCGCTTCCTCGCCAATCGCGGACCCAACCTCCACTTCGGCCTGTTGACCGATACCCCGGACTCGTCCACCAAGGTCGACGAACGCGATGAACTCGCCGGCATCTGCGCCGGCCTCATTGACGAGCTCAACGTGCGCTATGGCGACGCCGAGCACAAGCCCTTCTTCCTGCTGCACCGCGAACGCGCCTTCAATCCCGCCGAAGGCAAGTGGATGGGCTGGGAGCGCAAACGCGGCAAGCTGCTCGACCTCAATCGCTTCCTGCGCGCCGCCGCCGATCCGTTTCCCGTGAAAGCCGGCGACCTGGAGGCCATCTGCCGCGCCCGATACGTCATCACCCTCGACACCGATACGCAATTGCCGCGCGGCGCCGCGGCCCGACTCGCCGGCACCATGGCCCATCCCCTCAACCGGCCTGTCATCGACGCCGCCACCAACATGGTCGCCGCCGGCTATGGTGTGCTGCAGCCCCGCGTCAGCGTCTGCATCCGCTCAGCCTCCCGCAGCCGCCTCGCCTCCATCTACTCCGGCCATACCGGCTTCGACATCTATACCCGCGCCGTCTCCGATGTCTACCAGGACCTCTTCGGAGAAGGCATCTTCACCGGCAAGGGCATCTATGACATCGACGTCTTCCGCGCCGTGCTGGAGAATCGCTTCCCCTGCAATCAACTGCTCAGCCACGATCTCATCGAGGGCATCTATGCCCGCGCCGGGCTCGTCTCCGACATCGAAGTCGTCGACGACTATCCTTCGCACTTCAGCGCCTACAGCCGCCGCCAGCATCGCTGGGTGCGCGGCGACTGGCAGATTCTGCGCTGGGTCTTCCCCTTCGTGCCCGATTTCTTCGGCAACACGATCCTGAATCCCATCCCCATCATTTCGCGCTGGAAGATCCTCGATAACCTGCGGCGCAGCCTCATCCAGCCCGCCACCCTCATCCTCATGGTCGCCGGCTGGTTCTTCCTGCCCGCCCCTGCTCTCTACTGGACCCTGGCCAGTGTCGCCCTGCTGCTCATTCCGGCGTACACCTCCCTGCTCATGCTGCCGCTGCGGCTGAAGCCCGGCCACATCGCCAATGCCCTGCGCGATGCCGCGTCGGCCTTCGTGCAGGACCACATCGCCGCCTTCCTCGACCTTACGTTCCTCGTCCACCAGTCCTGCGTCGCCCTCGATGCCATCGTGCGTACCCTCATCCGCACCCGCATCACCCGCCGCCGCCTGCTGGAATGGGAAACCGCCGCCCAGGCCGAAACCATGCGCCGCAAACGCGCTCCGGCCGACGTCTACCTCGCCGCCACGCCCGTCATCGTCATGGCCCTCACCTGCCTGCTCGTGCTGTTCGCTGAACACGCCCTGCCGGCCGCTGTGCCCGTACTCGTGCTGTGGCTCGTGTCCCCCTTGGTCTCCCGCTGGCTCAATCGCCAGCCGGCCTCGCACATCCGGTCGCTGAATCCGGAAGAGGCTGCGGTGCTGCGCGGCTTTACCCTCCGCACCTGGCGCTACTTCCAGGAGTTCAGCACGGCAGAGAATCACTACCTCATTCCCGACAACGTGCGGGAGCAGGGCCTCCGCCACGCCGAACGCATCTCGCCCACCAACCTGGGCCTGCTGCTGAACGCGCGCGTGGCCGCCGTCGAACTGGGCTATCTCTCCCTTGAGGAATTCACCAGGACCACCCGCGCCACCCTCGCTTCCATGCTCCGCATGAAGCGCTTCAAAGGCCACTTCTTCAACTGGTACGACACCCGCACCCTCAAGGCGATGGAGCCCGAAGAGGTCTCCACCGTCGATAGCGGCAACCTCGCCGTCTGCCTCTGGACCCTCACCCAGGCCTGCCGCCAGTGGCAGGAGAAAGCGCCCGCGCCCGCCAAGGCTTGGCAGGGCATCCTCGACCATATCGAAGTCCTCGCCGAGGAAGAACCGCAGCTCGCCGCGGAACTGCTGCGCTTCGCCCGCGGCCTCGACCCCGAGGCCCGCACCTGGCCTCTCTCCTCCCTCGAAGCACTGGTCCAGCCCGTCGCGGAACAGTTGACCAAACTCCGCAGCCGCTCCGCCTGGTGGGCTGAGCAACTCCTGCAGCGTCTCCACGAGGCAGCCCAACCCGCACCGCCGGAACCGCGCCGCCTGCGCTCCATTGAGCGGCTCTCCGCTCGCCTCGCCGACGAGATGGACTTCACCTTCCTCTACCGGCCCCGCAAGAAAGTACTCGCCATCGGCTACAGCGTGCAGGGCGAACGCCTGCATCCCT
Source organism: Paludibaculum fermentans (assembly GCF_051172195.1). Taxonomy (GTDB): domain Bacteria; phylum Acidobacteriota; class Terriglobia; order Bryobacterales; family Bryobacteraceae; genus Paludibaculum; species Paludibaculum fermentans_A. The sequence continues at coordinate 449,493 of NZ_JBPJAQ010000003.1, read as the reverse complement.
CCTGCTACGACCAGTTGGCCTCCGAAGCCCGCATGGCCGTCTTCGCCGCCATCGCCAAAGGCGACATCCCCACCGAGGCCTGGTTCCACCTGGGCCGCTCTCACACCATGCGGCATGGCTACCGGCTGCTCCTGTCATGGTCCGGCACCATGTTTGAGTACCTCATGCCACGCATCTGGATGCGCCATCATCGCGACACCCTGCTGGAGCTCACCTGCCAGGGCGTGGTCGCCGTGCAGCAGCGCGATGCCCGCCTGCCAGGCTCCCCCTGGGGCCGGTCCGAAACTGCCTACGGCTACTCGACCGATCACGTCGAATACCCGTATGCGGCCATGGGCGTGCCCTCAATCGCGCTGAACCCGCGCTGCCAGGCGTCGCCCGTCGTCTCCCCCTACGCCAGCTTCCTGGCGCTGATGGTTCACCCGCGCGCGGCCTTCGACAACCTGCAGCACATGCGCCGCCTCGGCTGGCTCAGCCAGCGCGGCTTCTACGAGGCTGCCGACTACTCCGTCCAGCGCGAAGACGTCCGCGGCGAGTACAGCCTCGTCCGCTGCTGGATGGCTCACCACCACGGCATGAGCCTGCTCGCGTCCACCAACCTTCTGCTGGATCAGCGCATGCAGGACCTGTTCCACGAGGATGAGAAGGTGCAGGCCACTGAGCGCCTGCTGCACGAGCGCCTGCCCGCTGACCTCATCGTCACCGAGTCGGTCAACAGCACCCTCCGTGCACCGGCCGCCGCCGCTGCGGAGAACGAGGCCTGAGGACCCTCGGGCTACTCGACGCCCAGGTCCCGATAGAAGAACACCGTCGTGTGCAGCTCCCCACTGGCGCTGCGCGCATAGCGAGGCACTTCGCCGAACCGGACATACCCCATCGCGGCGTATAACCGCTCGGCGAAGTCACCCTTGCGGGTGTCCAGCACCAGCAGCTTCCGCCCCAACGCCGCCGCCTGCACCTCCACCGCATTCATCAGCGCCCGGCCCACACCCCGCCTTCGGGCCCGCCGGTGCACCAGCAACTTCGTGATCTCCGCCCGGTGGCGGCCGTTCTGGCTCGGCGGCATCGCCAGTTGGACCGATCCCAATACCCCGTTCTCATCGCGCGCCGCCAGCAATTCGATCGCACGGTTGCGCAGGCGCTGCTCCACGCCGCTCCAATACTCGTCAGCCGCCTCACGAGTCAAAGGGGGCAGGAATCCCACCGAGGCGCCGCTTTCGACGGCATCTTGTAGTAATTCGATTAGATCCTCGCGCAAGGGCGCGAATTCCTCGGGCCGGACACACCAGATCTGCATTGCTCACTCATAGCGTAGCTCCACCACGCCGCCGCCGGGCGGCTACTTGCCCCGCCCGTCCACCGTCACCCGCTGGACAATGAAAACTTCACACCCCGTTGGTTGACTCCCCGCCCCGGGCCTGCCATCCTGCCCCCATGCGATTCCTGATCCCGACCCTGCTTCTGACTCTCTCGGCCTGCGCCTTTGGACAGAGCACCGACAACCCGCTCAGCACCTCCACCAAAGGCCTCTACACCATGGCCAAGGGCAACCTCGTGAAGGCTGCCGAAAAGATGCCTGAGGAACAGTACGCCTACAAGCCGACCCCCGATATCCGCTCCTTCGGCCAACTGGTAGGCCATGTCGCGGACGCCAACTTCATGTTCTGCTCCGCCGCCCTCGGCGAGAAGGCCCCCACCAGCGGGATCGAGAAAAGCCAGACCAAGAAGGCCGACCTGGTGCAGGCCCTGCAGGACTCTTTCAAGTACTGCGACAAAGCCTACGACACCATGACCGATGCCAAAGGCGCCGCCAAGGTGAAGTTCTTCAACTCCGAGCGCCCCGCCCTCGGCATCCTCGACTTCAACGTCGTTCACGACTACGAACACTACGGCAACATGGTCACCTACCTCCGCCTCAAGGGCCTCGTGCCCCCCTCCAGCGAAGGCCGCTAACCGCACTCCTCTCCACCCTCCAGGCCAGGCCCGCGAGACCCTCCTCCCGGGCCTGGCCTGGACCTAGGCGATTCCTTCACCCCGCGCCAATTCCGTCAGCCCATCCCGCCGCGCATTCTCCTGCGCCCAACTCAGCGCATAGCCCGCCACCACCTGCCAACCCGGTTGCACCAGCACCAGGTGCGACCGCCCCGAAAACTCCTGGAACGCCGTCACCGCCGGCGACCGCCCATACCGCTCATAGTTCTGTCTGCTCAGCTCCGCCGGAGCAAACTGGTCCGCCCCACCCGCCACCAGCAGCAGCGGAGCCCGCTCCGCATTGCCGAAATTCACCGTCGCGTCCGAGTGCGAAGTCAAAGCGGAGAACAAGGACTGGTACAACGGCCTGCATGGCCCCGGCACAATGTTCTTCTGGTAAACCTTGATCGCCTCCCCGTCGCTCAGGGTATTCGCGAAGATGCTCCGGAACACGTTGAACGGCAGCATCACCGTGTGGTTCGCATGGAACGAACGCGACAACGCCGGCCACACCGAACTCAGGATCCCCAGCGGCAGCCCCACCACCCCTTTCGGCAGTGCCGAGTGGATCGCCACCCCCGCCGCACCCAACCCTCGATCCAGCAGCATCTGCACCACCAGCCCGCCCAGGCAATGGCCCATCAGGATCGGCGGAGCCGGCAACGCCCGGATCAGCCGGTCGTAGTGATCCGTAATCTCGCGCAGCCCCAGGCCCGCCAGCCGCGCCGGATCCCGCCGGATCTCCTCCAGCCGGCCCTCCATCCGTGGCCACGCCGGAGTCAACACCTGGTACCCCCGCGCCTCGTAATACGATCGCCAGGACGCCCAGCACGGCGGAGCCAACCACAACCCGTGAATCAGCACAATCGTCTTCGCCGGATCCGTGTGCGCCGGGGCCAGGCCTTCCACCTCTTCCGCCGGCTGCACAAACGCCAACTCGCGCCGCGAGCCGCCCCGAGTCCCCCACAAATTTTCAACCAGCCACTGGTCGTCGCGGCCCGGATTGTGCGGCCACGCCGCCGAGCGCCCTCCACCCCAAGTTCTGTCCGTATCGCGAATGGGCACAACCGCCGCGCTCAGGCGCCGCTGCGGCTTCGAATCAGGTAGCATGCGAAATCTCCGGTCAGGCAAGGACTTGAGCGCGACCCAGCTCTACCCCCACTCTGACCCATCCAGCCCGGGAATCCATGCCGTAATCGAGGGGCGTCGAAGCCACACTTGCTCAGAGTCCGCACCTACCACTTTCCAGGGAGATCCAAACAGAGCCGCAAACAAACGGAGCCGCGACTGTCAAGAAGCGGGCAGCATAACGAAAATCCTCAACCAGTCAGAAAAGTGAACCCCACCCGAGCGCAAACCGCAACGAACCACCGCGCCGCCACCACGAAGGAACCCTCCTTCAGAGCCGCAATTGAGCCGCGACCGTAAGGGAGCGGAGGACCTCTCCAAATACCCCAGCCAAACCCCCAGACCCAAAAACACCGCCCCCATTCCCATCACGCCGCCAAATCGCCCCAAACCGCAACGAACCACGACCGTCAGGGAGTGGTCCCCACCGCGCCGCCAAACCAGCCGAACTCGCCGTGAGAGCGCAATTGAGCCGCGACCGTAAGGGAGCGGAGGACCTCTCCAAATACCCCAGCCAAACCCCAAGACCCAAAAACACCGCCCCCATTCCCATCACGCCGCCAAATCGCCCCAAACCGCAACGAACCACCGCGCCGCCACCACGAAGGAACCCTCCTTCAGAGCCGCAATTGAGCCGCGACCGTAAGGGAGCGGAGGACCTCCCCAAATACCCCAGCCAAACCCCCAGACCCAAATCGCCAACCCCAACCCCACAAACTTCAATCCAGGCCGCCGCCCCCCCTACCACACCCCCCACACCGATTCACAAACCCCCAACTACCCCACATTGCTATCCTCGGAATCGGGCATGGCGTCGCAATTCAGCGTCGCAGTGATCGCCGAAAAGCCTTCCGTGGCACGCGACATTGCGAGAGTTCTTAAAGCTTCCTCCACCGGTCAGGGCTACCTGCACGGCAATGGCTACGTCGTCACCTGGGCCATCGGCCACCTCGTCGCCCTCGCCCAACCCCACGAGATCCGCGCCGACTGGAAATGGTGGAAACGCGAAACCCTCCCCATGCTCCCCGAGCAGTGGCCCCTCGTCATCGGCGAGGAGACCAAAGACCAGTTCGAAGTCGTCCGCAAGATCCTCACCTCCCCCAAAATCTCCGACGTCATCTGCGCCACCGACGCCGGCCGCGAAGGCGAGCTCATCTTCCGCTACATCTACGAAGCCGCCGGCTCCGACAAACCCGTCCGCCGCCTCTGGATCTCCTCCCTCACCCCCGACGCCATCCGCGACGGCTTCGAAAAGGTGAAAGCCGGAGCCACCTACGACCACCTCGCCGACGCCGCCCGAGGCCGCAGCCGCGCCGACTGGCTCGTCGGCATGAACCTCTCCCGCGCCTACACCCTCGGCCACGGCGAGGACTTCTCCGTCGGCCGCGTCCAGACCCCCACCCTCGCCATGGTCGTCGAACGCGAACTCGCCATCCGCCACTTCGTACCCGAGGACTACTACACCGTCACCGCCGAATTCTCCCCCGGCGACGACCGCTCCTACTCCGGCACCTGGTTCCGCCCTGGCGGCGAAACCCTCGACGCCTCCTCACGCCTCCCCGCCGACGGCATCGAAGCCAACGCCATCGTCGAACGCGTCAAAACCGGCACCGCCCACATCGAGAAGATCGAGGCCCAGACCAAGCGCATGCCGCCGCCCGGCCTCTACGACCTCACCGAACTCCAGCGCCACGCCAACCGCCTCTACGGCATGAGCGCCCAACGCACCCTCGACACCGCCCAGGCCCTCTACGAACGCCACAAACTCATCAGCTACCCCCGTACCGACAGCCGCCACCTCTCCGCCGACGTCGCCAAAACCCTGCCCAAAATCGTAGCCGGCATCGCCGCTCCCTACCAGGCCCACCTCGCCCCCGGCACCGGCGAACGCCCCCTCAATAAACGTTACGTCGACGACACCAAGGTCACAGACCACCACGCCATCATCCCCACCGGAGTCTCAGCCGAGCGCGCCTCCCTCAACAGCGAGGAACAACGCATCTTCGACCTCATCTGCCGCCGCCTCCTCTCCGCCTGGCACGACGACCACATCTGGTCCGTCACCACAGTCATCACCCTCGTAAAGAGCACCGTCGACGACCGCTTCCACTCCAGCGGCACCGCCATCCAGCAAACCGGCTGGAAAGTCCTCGACATCGTCACCCGCAAAAAGGAAAAGAAACCCCGGGGCGCAGCCTCTGACGACAACGACGACACCGGAGCCGACGACAGCCAGGAACTCCCCCCCGGCCTCACCCCCAACCAGCCCCAAACCGTCCTGGGCGCCGACGCCATCGAAAAGCGCACCCGCCCCCCCAAGCGCCTCACCGAAGGCACCCTGCTCACCGCCATGGAAACGGCCGGCAAAACCCTCGACGACAAGGAACTCTCCGACGCCATGAAGGAGAGCGGCCTCGGCACCCCCGCCACCCGCGCCCAGATCATCGAAGTCCTCCTCAAACGCGGCTTCATCGAGCGCCGTGGCAAAAGCCTGGAAGCCACCGACAAAGGCATCCGCCTCATCGAAGTCGTCCACCCCGAAGTGAAAAGCCCCGCCATGACCGGCCAGTGGGAAGCCCACCTCAAGCGCATCGAACGCGGCCAGGCGGAACTCCAGCCCTTCCTCCACGGCATCGAGGAGTACGTCCGCGAAGCCGTCGGCAAAGCCTTCAGCGGAGCCATTGCCGCCGAGCGCACCCAGCACACCCGCGTCCCCACCCGCGACATCGTCCGCGCCCAACGCCAGGCCGTCACCGGCTCCCTCGACGACATCCTCCACACCCGCTTCCGCTTCCCCGGCTACCGCCCAAATCAGGAAGCCGTCTGCCGCGCCGTCATGGAAGACAAGGACGTCCTCCTCGTCATGCCCACCGGCTCCGGCAAATCCCTCTGCTACCAGCTCCCCGGAGTCGCCCGTGGCGGCACCACCCTCGTCATCAGCCCCCTCATCGCCCTCATGGAGGACCAGGTCGCCAAGCTCAACGCCATGGGCTTCGCCGCCGAACGGATCCACTCCAATCGCGACCGCGCCGCCTCCCGCGAAACCTGCCTCGCCTACCTCGCCGGCGAACTCGACTTCCTCTTCATCGCCCCCGAACGCCTCCGCGTCCAGGGCTTCCCCGAGATGCTCGCCAAGCGCAAGCCTACCCTCGTCGCCATCGACGAAGCCCACTGCATCTCCCAATGGGGCCACGACTTCCGCCCCGACTACCGCAACATCGGCCAGCACCTGCCCGGCCTCCGCCCCGCGCCCGTCATCGCCCTCACCGCCACCGCCACCCCCCTCGTCCAACGCGACATCGCCGTCCAACTCGGCCTCCACTCCGCCGAATCCCTCATCCACGGCTTCCGCCGCGAGAACATCGCCATCGAAGTCGTCAAAGCCCCGCCCGGCAGCCGCGCCAAACTCGCCCTCGAACTCCTCCAGGACGACGAACACCGCCCCGCCATCATCTACGCCCCCAAACGCAAGGACGCCGAATCCCTCGCCGCCCTCCTCGCCGGCTCCTTCCCCTCCGCCGCCTACCACGCCGGCATGGAAGCCGACCGCCGCGAAAAGGTCCAGACCGGCTTCCTCCAGGGCAAACTCGAAGTCATCGTCGCCACCACCGCTTTCGGTATGGGCGTCGACAAGGCCGACGTCCGCACCGTCATCCACACTGCCCTGCCCTCCAGCGTCGAAGGCTACTACCAGGAAATCGGCCGAGCCGGCCGCGACGGGCTCCCCGCCCGCGCCATCCTGATGCACTCCTACGCCGATCGCTACACCCACGACTTCTTCTACGAACGCGACTATCCGGAACCCGACGTCGTCGCCAAAATCTACAAGGCGCTCACCCCCGACGCCCAGCCCAAGGACCTCGTCCGAGCCCGTGTCCGCATGGCCGAGGACGAATTCGACATCGCCATGGAAAAACTCTGGATCCACGGCGGAGCGGTCGTCGACTACGCCGAAAACCTCAGCCTCGGCTCCGTGCAATGGCGCGAATCCTACATCGAGCAGCGCGAGCACAAGATGGCGCAGTTCCAAAAGATGCTCTCGTACTGCGAAGTCTCCTCCTGCCGCATGCTGGCCCTGTTGCGCTACTTCGGAGACAGTGAGGACCTGAACCGCCGCTGCGGCCACTGCGACATCTGCGCCCCCGACGAAACCATAGCCCAGCAGCTCCGCGAAGCCACCCCCAAGGAAACCGCAAGAGCGACCCAAATCCTTGAGGCCCTGAAGAAAATCGAAGCCGTCTCCGCCGGCCGCCTTTACACCCAGGTCTTCCCCGACGCGGTCCTGGACCGCCGGACGTTTGAAGAACTAATCGGAGCCATGGCCCGCAGCGGCCTGATCGTGATCACGGACACCTCGTTCACCAAGGACGGCAAGGAAATCGAATTCCGCCGCGTCCGCATCTCGGACGCCGGCTGGGCCGAAGACGCGGTAGCCGCCCTCCGCCTACCGGTGGAAATCGAAGCGATTCCCAGAGCCAAGCGCAGCCGCAAGAAGACAACCGCAGCCGCCGCAAGAGCCCCGAGGACAGCGGCCAAGGCAGCCGAGTCCAAACCCAAGCGCGAGCGCAAACCCAGGTCAGCGTCCAAGTCGGAATCCAAGCCCCCCAAGCGCCCAGCCGCAGAACTGGAAAACGCCGCCTCCGCCCCGAGGGCCGCAACCCCGCCGCCCGCGAGGAACCTGAAGCTGGAAGACGCCCTCAAGGCCTGGCGGCTGGGAGAGGCGAAAAAGAAAGGCCTCCCGGCCTTTAGGATCCTCACGGACCGCACCCTCCAGACCATAGCGGCAAAGAGGCCACAGACGACCAGGGAGTTACTGGAGGTGCCGGGGATGAGTCTCAGGTTGGTGGAGCAGTACGGGGCGCCAATCTTCCGGATTATTGAGAAGGCCGGGTAGGGCCGATGATGCACCGGATGATGACCGGCTGGACGGTCTAGCGGTCGCTCGAAAGACGAATGATCTCCAACTTCGCGATCAAAATGGAATGATCGGAGAACGGAGCGCCCTGGCGTCTTTGCTCTCGTCAAACCACTCAATCATGCCGTTCATTTGCCCGACTCGAACAGAACAATCTTCGGAAGTGCGACGGAGTCCTGCGCAACCTAGACCCCCGTCACAACAAACGCCGACCTGTACGATATGCCCCCTTCATGAAGAGGGTGGAGGCACTCCTCAGGAGAGTGACATCGGCCCACACAGACACTCACCCCTGCAATCGTCGAGTGCCTCCCATCGATCTTACGCAATTGCGTATTTTTCTTCTCGTTTACGAAATGCATCGCGGCCGCCCTCAAGCACCTTGCACACCTTTTCGCGAATCCCACCCCCATCGATAGTAGAAGTATTCTCAAGTCCCCCGCTCCAGTAAGTGAGATACGGCTTCCGACTTCCGTCGAAGCTAGGAACAATCACTTGTTCGGAGTCAGTATTAACTACGAGGTTTGGGTTGTGGGTGATGATGATAATCTGCCGATGATGCTTCCGCTTTCGAAAATATTCGACTAAGCTGGGATAAATGGATTCATTGTCCAGGTTGTCTTCGGGCTGATCTATTATTAGCGGACGATGATCAGATTGCTCGGCTTCTAAGTAGAGAAGCAAGAGGACAATGCCTCTTTCGCCTGGGGAAAGTAACTGCAGCTGCTTTCCATCAAAATGAAGGGCGTAAGAAACCATGAACCATTGCGGATTGAACAACTCGTTGTCAAATTCTTCGCGCGTATGAGTTCTGCGAAGTTGATCACCGATCTTTTTCGTCTTGTCACCATCGACGTTCTCCACCAGACTGGTCTCAAGCTCCTGAATAGTCCTCCGCACTGCTTGTAAGTCAAAGCGCTCCAGCTCTTCTTTTTTACGAACACACTCGCTAAGCTTCCGAAAGAAGTCGGCCAATAGAGCAGCCAATTCATCTTCGTCCCGAAGGGCGCTCCTCATATCGAAAAGCTCCATGAGCCGACTGGCAGCACGTCGCGAGTCAAAGGTAACCCGCGAGTTAAACCCGAGCTTTTTGGCCGTCGAGTCCGCCTGGGCGAGGGCTTCCTTGAGTGGGCCGTACAACTTTTCAAACACCTGCCGTTCTTCCAGCAAAAGATCGAGCACTTCACAGTACTTCTCTTCTCTGCCCACGATGTCGGCGCCGAGGGCCGGGACCTCCTTCACGTTTACCTCTTGAATCTCACGCTCAAGCGCATCAATGGAATTCTCAAGCTTGGTCTTCTGCTCGATATGGGCCTGATGCTCTTTGCGCTTGGTCTCTACAGCAGCCAATCGCACTCTTAACGCCTGAAGCTCAGCTTGAAGACTGGCTAGATTGGTCAACGGTGTCTTTCCGTCATCGGTGCCCTGTCGCAGAATGCGGATCTGATCCGCGAGTACTCGCCGATGATCATCGATCACTTCCTTGGACTGAGTTGGCGGAGCCACTAAGAACACTTCGACCTTACTTTCGAGTCCAGCGTCCTTTGACAAAATCCGCGCCTTGGCGTTATATTGCATAATTGCCTCGACAAACAAATCGACATGGGTGTCCAATGCGGCAACCTTGCTAATTTTCTCGTTAAGGGCAGCGATTTGCGACTCCAAATTCTGCTTGCTGCGGGTGAGCACTTCAACCCTATCCAGCTCAGCCTTGTGCTCAGCAGGCACGGTCGGCGGCTGTTTCTCCAAGGCTTCAAGCTCAGATCTTCTCTGATCTAGTTCTTTGTTCCGGAAGGCCTGTTGAGCAATCTTGGCGTTGCGTTGGGATATGGACTCGTTAAAACCGCGAATCGCTTGCTCGAAGCTCCTTCGACGCATCGTAATGCTCTGAGTTGCACTGTTCCGAAGTTCGTCGAAACTGCCCGCGCGTGCTCTGTCGGCCTCCGGGAGATTAAGGTAAATGATACGCTCAATCTCTCGCTGCAAACCGTCGGTATTCTCGGCGGCGCAAAGGCTCTCGACAAACTTCTGAGGCAAGTACTTGACTTTCTCTTCCTCTTTGGCGTGGTTTAGCGGCGTGCCGATCTCAGCAACATCAACTTTTCCGTCAAGCCATCGTAGCTCAATTCGCGCGCCATGCAGCGGCGCGGGATTCCCGTCAGATTTTGCAGTGGCTCGTTTTATAAAGGTTTCCTCAAGGAAGCCCTCCGGCTTCTGCGTCGTCTGTGGTTTGGAAAACAGTTTACTGCCACCCGCATACGCAATCATCTCGGCAAGAGCGCTCTTGCCCGACCCCTTACCGCCGACGACCGTGACCAGATCTTTGTTCAGTGGAATCGCCTTTGAGTCAAACCACTGCGCGGCGTTGTCGATGCGCACGGATTCGATGATCTGGTAATCGCCCTTGAGCCGAGGCGGCTCGCTTCCGATAAAGACCCTTTCGGCAGGCTCGTAAAGTGTTTGCTTGAGTCCCTCGAATGTAGGATCAGCCTTAATCCAGCAAAATCTCCCCTTGTCAGGCTTGCCGATCTTTTCAATACTATGAGCATCTGAACCGTGATAGCACGGCTTCAGGCTACTGTACTCTGCACGAAATTCATTGGGTGTTAGGTCACCTTCACCGCGGTACCACTTGATGCTACCTTCATTGGCGGTAAACACAGCGTGGCAACCCTGAATAATGAGCCTGCGAGTATGATGATCCTGCCCGTCCCACTGAAGCTTGGAGAGGTCCTCCTCTGCTAGAATCAGCAGATACCTGCCGCCGAAAACACTTGCCTTGTCGATGAGTACCTTCTGAACTTGTGTCGGGTCAACCGTCGCATTCATACACCCGACAGCATAGGGAGAACCGGGAAAGTTTCCCTGTCCCTTAAGCTCCGTGCCTAAATTTTCCAGATTGTTCCGAGTCAATGGCCAGTCTTTGGGGCCAGTTCCAAGGCTACCATCCCTTTGAAACCGAAGATCGGTGAGAAAATGGTTTTCGATCTGATCCGGAGTTACTTCGTTTGAAAAAATGACATGATAGTTTATCCGCCGTGCTCCCTTTCCAACGAAGGTGTTGAGGCGCAGCTCGATGTTCGGCAGAATGAGGTCGATGTTGGAGAGCTCGGAGCGGTGCTCCAGGACGCGGCGATAGCCCTCGATTGAGAAGTAGTCGGTGATCCCCAGAACGGAGATATCTTTGAGTGCCGCCAGCGCCGCAACATACCTGCCCCAATCGTCTGCGAATTCATTCGCTAGAGCGGAGGCGGGACTGTGAACGTGCAAGTCCCATTTCCTCCATATAGAACCGCGTCCCACTTCTGGCTGTAATGACATAGGCGTCCTCCTCCAACTCCATCCCATTTGTAGCGCAAATGGGATGCCAAAGGGAACAGTGAGGACCGTCAGCCTGACCCGTCCCACAGCGAATCACCAGAATCACACCTCCAATTGGGTGTAATGCCCCAGGAATGCCGCCCGGTTGCCCTGGCCACCGTTCCGTTGATTCCGACCGGTGGACCGGTGGACAGCCTGAGAGCCTGTCGGAATGAAATCCACCGCGAAACCCGACCCAGGCGGCGGCCGGAGCGCCTCCCGGCGATCGTTCCCTCCGACAACCGATCCAATTGCGCCTCTGGATGCGATTGAGCGCTCAATTAGGCCGGTGTTTTCAAGAATTCGGGCCTTATCTCAGCCTCATGCAAGCACCACTTGCGGTTGGTGGCGGTGCAGCTTCCACACGTTCATCGCCATGCAGATCATTTGCCATTCCGCTCTCACCTTTTCCAGCCCTCGAAACAGAAATCGGCGGTAATGTCTTAGCTCCTTGATGAGCCCGAACAGCGGCTCCACAATCCCACTTCGCTTCTTGTACTGCGTCGCGTCAGGTTCGCTCGTCAGCCGATCCCTCATCTTGGTCGCCAGCGGTCCCCTGGCTCCGTTGCGCGGCAACGTCCCGGTCCGCCGCCACGTCGCGAATCCATCCGGCGGCACCATCACGTCCACGCCGCGCTCACCCAATTCTCCAATGACCCTTTCATTCCAGTAGCCGTTGTCGGCCACGATCAACCCGCACTTCGCTTGGACATTGACCTCCATCGCATCCACCATCGGAGCCAGTTGTTGCCGGTCGTTTTGTTGGCTGGTCACTTCCGCTGCCACGATCACTTGCTGCTTCTGATCCACCGCAATTTGCGCGTTGTAGCCCTGGATATAGCGGTTGCTAGCCCCATCAATCATCACGCGCGACTGCGGGTCCGTCAGATTGCCTAGCGCCTTCTGCGACGGCACGCCCTTGGCTGATCGGTACCAGCGCTTACGCTGTGATTGGTCCTTCGCCTTGCCACCCTGCGCTGCCTTCTCCTTCGCGGCCTGTTCGGCACGCCGCCGGGCTTCTTCTTCCAGTTCCTTCTTCGCAGCGCGAATACGGTCTAATTGCTGCTGCGCCGTCGCCAAATCCGCTGGCAATTCATCGCCTCTCCGCCCATGCCCAAACTCGCTGTCTTCCTGTTCGTCCTTCGCCTGGGCATCTTTAAGGATCTGCTCCACGGTCTCCAGCCACTTCTGCTCGCGCTCGCTCAGTTTGGCGTAGCTGTGCGATTTGCGTTGGCTCGCATTGGCCGCGAGCTTGCTGCCATCAATGGCGATCTGGCCCAACTGCACCATGCCGGCCTTCCGGCAGAGAGCGAGAACCTGCAAAAATAATTTCGCGAGTTCCTGTAGGTGGACCTGCCGGAAAGTGGAGATGGTGTCGTGATCGGGATGCTGATCTGCGGCAAGGTAGCGAAAGGGCACTTCGTCGTAAGTGGCGCGCTCCAACTGACGAGAACTCCGCTTGCCCACGGCATAGCCGTAGACCAGAAGACGGACCAAGAGAATCGGATGGTAAGCGGCCTTGCCGCGGCCATCCTTGCGGGCATGGGTGTCGAGGATGGGGCTCAGATCCAGGGCATCGACGACGTTCGCGACGAAGCGAGCCAGGTGGCCCTCGGGGAGCCAGTCCTGCAGGGAAGGGGGAAGGAGAAAGGGCTGATCCAGATCACAAGGCCGAAATCTCTTCATTGGGGGATATAGCTTGGATGTAGCCAAGACCAATGAGGCTTCAGCGAATCGACGGCGGGGCGCAATCTATTTCCGACAGGCTCCCAGCCCGTCCCACCGCAAAACGTCAAAATCCGGCCTCCACCTGAGCGTAATCACCCAAAAACACGGCCAGACCGGCCTGATCACTGATCCTTTCCCTCGCTTCGACACCCACCCCGCGCAGACCAGCAACGCCAGCCCGTCAAAAAGGGCCCAGCACTGCGCCATATCCCACAAAAAGCACAAAACAGTCTGTAATCAGCAGAGGGAAAACCCCGCTGGGACGGGTCCAACTGTCACTCTCCCTCATACCGCCGACTCCAGATCCGGCTGCATGACCTTAGCCACCCGGCAGACCTTCGCGAATCGGTGGATCTCATCCACCGTGGCCTTGCGGGAACGAAGGGCGGCCCGCAGCACCTCGATCTCGACGTCGATTCCGGAAGCGGGCCGTCCCCTACATCGGTGCCCAAAACCAGGCGGGGAGTGACGCGCAGCATTTGGCCGATCTACGATATGAACGACATGGGTGATCTGGTCCCATATCAGGGCAACGATGGCCGCAGTCAGTTTGAGCGGCTGCTGGAACTGCGTTTTCCGGCAATCGCCGCAGAGATTGACGATTGCGAACGCGGCCTACTGCACTCTGAGATGGCGGTTTTCGCTAGAGGTACTTGCGCTGCAATCGAGGGCGGCGACTTCGAGCAGATGCAAGCGCACCTCGATTTCGTAGACGAACTATTCGGCAGTGCGGCGCCAGACCTGGAGAACGCGATCTGCGTGTCGTACCTTGAGAACGTGTTCCTGGGCTCCGAAACTGAGCGCTACACCGCGGCCCGCCGGATGTTATCGGACCGCCTACGTACTGCCCTTGGCGAACTGGAGGACCACTGGCGAAAAATAGTGAACTCGTCCAAGGACCGCAAATCCCAATAAGCCGCGAACCCTCATTCTTTCCACTAGGCCCGTGGGCCGCGTTAGGCCGTCCCCAACACCCAGTCCCAGCACCAGGCGTGAGCGGTCAGCTTTTCTCGATGGATCGGGAATTGGATAGTCCCGCTGGAATTGGATATTATTCGGATAGTCCATGTTATCCCTAGACCCGGAACGCTCGGCGGGATTGTCCGTGCCCATCCGCACAGTCTGGCTCCTCGGCGCGTGTATGGAGGCGCGGGGCAAGCAGGATCTCTGGGTTCAACAGAAACCGGAGGTCCTCGCCGTACTGCGCGAGCAGGCGATCGTCCAGAGCGTGGAGTCGTCCAACCGCATTGAGGGCGTGACCGTGGAGGCAGGCCGGCTGCGGCCGCTGGTGTTAGGCGGTGCTACTCCGAAAGACCGGCCGGAAGAGGAGTTAGCCGGATATCGAGCAGCACTGGACTGGGTCTACGCGCGCGATCCGCGGGTTGCCATCACGCCCGGCGTCGTGCTGAAACTGCACGCGCTGGCGCAGGGCGGCTCGACCAGCGACGCCGGGGTGTGGAAGCGGCGCGATAACGAAATCATTGAAATCCTCCCCAGCGGCGACCGGTCTGTCCGCTTCGTGCCCGTGCCCGCTCGCGAGACCGCCCAGGCGGTGCAGTCCCTGTGCCGGGCCTATCAGGCGGCGCTCGACGACGGGCAGGTGCCGGTCCTGCTGGTGATTGCGACATTCGTCTTCGACCTGCTCTGCATCCACCCGTTCCGCGACGGCAACGGGCGTGTTTCGCGGCTGATGACGTCGCTGCTGCTGCAGTCCAATGGCTTCCAGGTGGCGCGATTTGTGAGCCTGGAGCGCCTGATCGAGGAGTCCCGGGACGAGTATTACCATGTGCTGAAGGCCTGCTCAGTGGACTGGCACGCGGGGCGCAACCAACTCGTGCCGTGGTGGAACTTCTTCCTGGGTCGGCTGCGCGCGGCCTATCAGGAGTTCGAAGAACACGTGGAACAGGCACGCGGTCGCGTGCCCAAGGCAGACCTGGTGCGGCGGGCGGTGCTGGCGCAAATGGAGCCGTTCACACTGGCCGCACTGGCCGCACAGGTGCCCGCGGCAAGCGTCCCGCTGATCAAAATCGTGTTGGGGGCGATGAAGAAAGAGGGGCGCGTGCGGCTAAGCGGGCGGGGGCGTGGAGCAGAGTGGACGGTAGTCCGCGGTTAACGCGCCCGGCCCCCGGCAGTTTACCCGCGCGCACCGCCCAAGGTCCAAATCACCGCACCAATTGACAGAAATCGGCCCTGCTGACTCCCTCGATCAAAGCGCGAGGACCACACCGCGGCGCGTGCTAACCGCCCAGTGGGCCATCCGGCCGAACAAGCCTTCGAGCAAATCTCAACTGCGGCGGGGACGGACCTCAAAGTTCACGCCCTCCTGCGCCTGAAGATGAGCGAGGACCCCAAACAGGTTCTTGGCCGAAGGGTTGCCATTCGGCCCAAACATCCGCATGAGACTGTTAGCGGGGATGGAGGTCGCCTCTTCCAATTGCCGGAAGCCAACGGTGGCGTTGATATAGTTGCGCAGGATCGCTCGGCCCGTCTTCTCATCCCCGGAGAGCATGAGTTCGATGGCTTCACGCAGCAACGCCTTGCGGAACTTCGGTTCCTGTTGGGCGCGTTCGCGGATCGTTTCGCGAAAGTCTTTGGTCAATGGCATTGTGTGCTCCCCTATAACTTTCTGTTCCGATAGTCTTTCCAATTCGCCTTGGCCCGGAGGATGTCTTCCGCTTGACCCTTCTTCGTGCCGCCCACAAGCAGAATAATCAGCCGGTCGCCGTCTCGCCCGAAGTAAACTCGGTAGCCGGGGCCAAAATCAATCTTGTATTCGAGAACGCCGCTACCGACCGCTTTGGCGTTGGACAGGTTACCATCCGCAACTCGCTCAAGCGCCGTCGCCACTTTCGCGGCAGCATGAACGTTGAGTGCGCGTAGCCACTTTGTGAAGGGGCTTCGTCCTGTGGAATCGATGTATTCCCGAACGTCGAGCACGGCTCAATAATAACATATACGTTAGCATCGACTCTCGGAGAGATGAGACGTCCTGAGAGGACCTGTGGACACCCTAATGCCCCCGGCCCCCGCCTCACTCCGCCATGCCGACCACACACCCAACCGAATCCCATCCCGCAGAGAACCGCACTCCGGGAACAAACTCCGCCCTCCAGCCGTCCAATCCCGCCATAGGGGCTGGACCATGTCACCACTCTCCCAAGCGGTCATCTGCTCGCTCATAGCTCTGCCGGCCATCGCTCAGTCGCGAGCATTTGCAACGATCACCATCAAACCGGCTCTCTCCGCCAACCCACCCGGAGCGCGCATCCGAGTCCTGCCTGGCGGTGACCTGATGGGCAGCGCGGTCTCTGTGAATACCCTGCTGAGTTACGCCTACGATGTGCCGTCCAACCCGTCGCCGCGTCTCTCCAACCTGCCCGAATGGGCCCTTCGCGAGAAGTACGACATCGAAGCGAAAGCGCCCGCCAACGCCGTCCCGCCCAATCTGCCCGAAGGAGAAGCGCGAAACCGGGTTCAGCAATTGGTCCGCGAACTCCTCGCCGGCCGTTTCAAACTCGTGATGCGGGTGGAGAACAGAACAATGCCGGTCTATGCGCTCACCGTAGCGAGAGGAGGCCCGAAGCTCCAGAAGTCAGCGATCGCCGGGAAAGACTGCGCCTTCCAAACTGGTCCGGACGCGGGCCATAACTTCGTTGGCGGCTTGGGTCATCCCCTGAATGCAAAAGCCATCGATATGGACGATCTTGCGCACTACATTGCGAACTGGACAGACTTGCCGGTCGTGAACCGCACAGCACTCAGCGGACTGTTCACCGTGAACACCGAAGGCTGGGCCCCCATGCGCCTCCCCCCTCCGCCCCCCAACGCCACGGCCACAGCCGTGAATCCGTTCGCCGGCCTCCCCACCATCTTCGATGTCCTACGCAAACTCGGTCTCGAACTGAAGCGGCAAGAGGACACCTTGCCGGTATACACCGTGGAACACATCGAGCGCCCAGCCGCCAACTGAAGCGCGACGCCCTGCTGGGGAAACTCTTCAGCCCGGGATCTGCCTCTCCGGATACACACCCGCCTGGTACGCCCCATACTCCGCCTCTGTCATCTGGCACCCCACCCCAGTCTCCACCCGCAGATTCCTCAGTGGAACCAGCCGCCACTCCTCGAAATACCGGCTCACTCTCCACACAGCCCTGGCAACTGCAAGAAAAATATGCTATTTTTTCTTGCAGGAACCAAAGCTCACAGATGACCAAAACCACTGAGGACAAAATACTTAGTAGAATCTACGGCAATGGCAGGGGTCATGCCTTCTCCCAAGGTGACTTTGCCGACCTGGGCACTCGTTCCACCATCGATTCCGGCCTGCATCGCTTGGAGAAGCGCGGCATCATACGCCGGGTCATCCGGGGCATCTATGACTACCCCCGGTATAGCGAACTCCTGAAGCAGCCGGTCGCTCCGGACCTGGATCAGGTCGCCCGGGCCCTCGCCCGGAAGTTCGCCTGGCGCATCCAACCCGAAGGAGCAACCGCCCAGAATCTCCTTGGGCTATCAACCCAGGTCCCCGCTCACCTCGTCTACCTCTCTGACGGCCCCAACCGGACCTACCAGATCGGCAGCCAGTCCATCGACTTCGAACACACCGCGCTCAAGGAGGCCGCCTTCCGGCTCCCCGAAAGTGGGCTCATCGTCCAGGCGCTCAGGGCCTTCGGAGAAGACCGGATTACCCCCAAGGTCATCTCTCGGATCCGCGAGAAGTTCCCGACGGCGCTCCGCCAGAAGATCCTCCTCGACACAAAGACCGCCACCGGCTGGGTCTATGCCGCCATTCAGGAGATCGCCAGGGACGGGCTTCGTGAATAGGGCGGCTCACCTCCCCACGAAGGACCTCCATGATCTCTTCTCCAATACCGCTGCATCCCTCGGCATTCGGCCGGCCATCGTAGAGAAGGACTTCTGGGTTTGCTTCGTGCTGAAGAAGCTCTTCGTGGAGTCGGCGTTTCGATCGCACCTTGTCTTCAAGGGCGGAACTTCCCTCTCGAAGGTTTACGGGCTCATCCAGCGCTTCTCTGAGGATATTGATCTCGTACTGGATTGGAGGCTGCTCGGACTCGCACTGGGATTCAACGAGGAGCGCCTTTCGAAGACGCAACAGGACAAACTCAACAAAAACGCAAACCAGCTCGCCGGCGAGTTCATCGCCAGGGAACTCTGTCCCGAGCTAAACCGGATCTTCCAGGACAGCCGAATCGGCATCTCCGCCGCCATGGACGAGAAGGACCCACAGGTCGTCAACATCGCCTATCCAGCCGCATTCACGGAAGCCTACCTTCGGCCGGAGGTCCGGCTCGAAATCGGGCCCTTGGCCTCCTGGGTGCCATCCGCGAACCACCGCATCCAGCCTTATGCGGCTGATGTGTTTCCGAATGTGTTCGACGATCCAGCCTGCCCGGTCCTGGCCATCGCCGCCGAGCGCACCTTCTGGGAGAAGGCCACAATCCTTCACCAGGAAGCACACCGCGAGGGCCTCATCCCAACCCGTCACTCCCGGCACTACTATGACCTCTGCAAGCTGGCGATGAGCCCGGTGCGGGACGCCGCCTTGGCCAACCTGAATCTCCTCCGGGACGTCGTGGAATTCAAGCAGCACTTCTATCCCTCCCGATGGGCCCTGTACCACCTCGCGCTGCCTGGTTCATTCAAACTGCTTCCGGCCGGGACCGGCCAACTGAGGGAGTTAGAACAGGACTACGAACAAATGCAGATGATGCTCTTCGGAGATCCTCCAAGTTTTCCGACGATGCTCGCTACCCTCGCTGAATTGGAGCGCGACATAAACGCACTCGAGTCGGCTCCGCACTGAACAACACCGCGCCCGTGGAAAGCCTGATGAGCCTCTAGGCAATGCTCGCGCCACTCACCCGCGGTGCTCATCGCCCCCTCATTAGGTCAGTCCCACACCTGGCCACCACCCACGGGCCAGCGGACGTCCGGCCAAACAAGCCGTCCACAAATCTCAACCACCGCGGGGACGGACCTCAAAGTGCACGCCCTCTGCCCACCCATCCACGACAAGCAGGGAGCCCAAGAGCCGTAAGTGCGTCGGAAATGGACAGCACACAGGAATCAACCAGCCTGACTCCCTCGATCAGATGCGCGAACGACACCGCAGGACGTCCCTACTGCCCGCCCTGCGTTTGACGCCCGAGGTCTGCGATCCATTGCGGCAGGGCCTCGATATCTTCCGTCGCGGTCCGGAAGTTAACGATGCAGAATCGCAGCGCGTAGCGCCCTTCCACAACCGCGTTGGAACAGAAGGCGTGGCCACTGCTCTCGATGCGCGTCAGCAGCTCCTGGTTCAGCCGGTTCAGTTCCACTTCGGTTTGTTCGGAGCCGGTGCTCTCGCGTAGCTCGCGTGGCACGTAGCGCAGGGTGGTGATGCTCAGGTTGTGGCTCAGCGCTTCCAGCTCCGGGTGCTCACTCGCCAGCTCGAAGAGCCGCCGCGCCAGGGCGATGTCATCGCCGATCATCTCGCGGTATTGCGCCGCGCCCGCCTGTTGCAGGGCGAGCCAAACCTTCAGGGCCCGAAAGCCGCGCGAATTCTGCGGCCCGATATCGAAGTAGTTTGTGGCTTCGCCTCCGAAGCTGTAATAGGAAGGGTGATAGGAAAACGCCTCGCTCAGGGCGGCCGGATTGCGCACCAACGCGCAGCCCGCCTCCAGCGGCGCATACAGCCACTTGTGCGGATCCACGGCGACGGAGTCCGCCAGCGCAAGGCCCGCCAGCTCCGGCGGCGCGTCGGGCGTCGCGGCGGCGAAGGCGCCATAGGCTCCGTCGACATGGAACCAGAGCTCGCGCTCCCGGCAGAAGGCCGCAAGTGCCGGCAAGGGGTCCACCGCTCCGGTGCTCACCGTTCCGGCCGAGCCGACGACGAGGAAGGGCCGGGCGCCCGCCGCCAGATCCCTCGTGTACTGCAACTCCAACGCGGCGACATCCATGCGCTGCTGCCGGTCCGCGTCGATCCAGCGAATCGAGTCCGTGCCAAGGCCGGTGATGTCGACTGCCTTCTGCAGCCAGGTGTGGGTTTCACGGGAAGCATAGACAAGAAGGGAGCGCCCCGCGGCGACGCCTTGCTTGCGAACATCCCAGTCTGTCTTCGCGGCGCGCGCGGCCAGGAAACAGGTGAGATTCGCCATGTTGCCGCCGCTCACCAGCAGGCCGCCGCAATCGGCCGGGTAGCCTATGAACTGGGCCAGCCAGCGGATCGTCTGCGCCTCTATTTCGGTGGCCATCGGAGAGAGTTTCCAGGCCCCAACATTGGCATTCACCGCCGCGGCCAGCAGTTCGGCCAGAATGCCAATCGGCGCGCAGGACGAGGTGATGTAGCCGAAGAAACGCGGATGTCCGTTCAGCAGCGAGTGGTCGAAGAGCAGCCCGGCGGCGCGTTGCAGCAGGTCGCCCGCGGGCGCGCCTAGCTCCGGCAGCGCCTGGGTTGCGCCCAGCACCGCGCGCACTGCGTCGGGCGCCTCGGCCGGCGTCACCGGGCGCTCACGCACCGAGGCGAGGAAGCCGGCGATGCGGTCCACCAGGTCGTGACCCAAGGCGCGGAACTGCTCTTCGGTCATCTCGAGAGGGGCCGAGCGGCCCCTGAGTTGGTCGGCTCGATTCGAAATCATCGTTCCCATTAGCGTAAGCCCTCGAACAGATCCGTCTCCAGCTGGCGCCCCCCATTGACGGCACTGTAGGCGCGGTAGAACTCCTGCGTGCCCCACAGCGCCTTCTGCTGCTCGTCTCCCAGATGTTCCAGTTGCGCATAAATGGACATCTGGGACTGGTGGCAGCACACCGCTCTCCAGACCGCTGGCCAATGGGCGGAGGTGTCGATGACTGTGGTCACCGCCCAATCGGGCCAGGGCGTGGCTTGGCGGGCTACTCCGTCCACCATCGACGTCAGTTTGCGGAACGCGCCCTGGTAGGCGTCCCACTTATCGCTGCGCCAGGCCAGGTAGTGGAGCTTGGCAACGCGGTGGGCCGGCAGCGCACCGCCATTGGCTCCCTCGCCGGCCGCATAGGCTGCGTCACCGGCACACACTACGGCGGCTGTTGTGAATTGGGAGATGGCGATGTGGTCGGGATGGCCGTACGCTCCTTCCGGGCCAAACGTCACAACCACGTGAGGCCGAATGCGGCGGATGTGCGCGGCGATGGCTCTGATGGCGTCGGAGGGATCCGTCTGGTCGAGCACGGCGTCGCCATAGCCCAGGAGGGCGACCTCGCGGAGGCCGAGCACGGCGGCCGCGGCCCGCAGCTCCGCTTCGCGCACCGCACCAACTTCCGCCGGATCGGCGTCCTTGCCGTGTCCGAAGAAGCGGCCGCGCTCTCCACGGGTCGCGGTGACCAGGTGTGTTTCGACGCCCTCCGCCGCGTACTTGGCCAGGGTGCCGCCAAAGCCAAGCGATTCGTCGTCGGGGTGAGCCAGGACGGCCAGCAGTTTGAGTGCTTGCATCAATGCGCCTCCTTCGGTCGTGCCGGCGGTGGTGAGCTGCCGGCGCAAATCTCATGATTGTTTGGACTATGCGCTGAGTGCGCGGGTGAGCCCGCCCAGGTGGTGGTAGCTGTGGCGGACGGCGTGATCCTCGAGCAGGAACTGGCAGGTCAGGGGTACGCCGCCATACAGGGACACTGGGGCGGCGATGGCCAGCGCTTCATCGCTGAGGGCGCGGATGGCGGCCGCGGCCGCTGCGCTGTTGCGGGCCAGCAGGTCCAGCGCCGCTTCCCTGGTGATGCCGCTGTTCTCTTCTGCGTGCCTGGCGTTCATCGCATGCACATCCTCCATCGTCACTCCGTCGATGGACTGGCCGGCGGCGAGTTTCTCCGCCAGTTGGATTTCCAGCGGGTAAACGCTGGCGACATGATGGATGATCACGCCCATCGTGCGGCCATCCTTCGGGACAGGCATGCGCCACTGTGTGTCTGTCAGCGTGCTTGCGAAGGCAGCCAGGGCCTGGGCGCCCAGTTCCAGGCGGCCGGCCAGGGCTTCCGCGCGGGCGCAGGTGGCGGTCGGCGCGGAGAGGGGGGAAGAATCGATTGTCATATGCTCCTCTGAATAATGGATTGTGATGGTTTGCGGGCATGATGCGCCCGCCCGTCTCTACGGCAAGAGAAGAGCGCCGTTCAAAAAATGCGCGATCGTCTCTATTACCTTGCAGCGGGTATTCTCGACTCCCTTAGCAATTTGTTTACTTTTGTTAAACGGACCGCTACCCGGGGGCGAACTCGGGGACGAGATGGCCGGGGGACCCTCCTGGTAGTTGTGTCGGTCAGGTTCTGCAAAGGTCGTGAGCTCCGCAGACCGCCCCCCCAGCATGCCCTGGGCTCCGGATGCTGCCCTCAGCCGCGAAACCCATTCGGCCCGCCCACTTCTACCCCATATCCCTCATTAAGCCGTTTTCATTCACAGGAGTTCAAAATCTTTTTATCCTTTATTTTCATCAGCCGCTTCCCGAAACTACCCCTTTCTCCTTGACCTACCCCTTATCCTGAAATCGCGCCGGCCACCAAGCCGGCCATTTTCATTTACCAAGGAGATTCACATCATGGCGACCGCAGCTCAGATCAACGCCAACCAGGCGAACGCGAAATATTCCACCGGACCCGTGTCCCCCGTCGGCAAGGCCCGCGCCTCCCAGAACGCCCGCAGCCACGGCTTCACTGCCCGCAACCTCGACATCACCCCCGAGGACCGCGCCGAATTCAATGCCCTCCAGGCCACCTTGCGCCTCGACACCCGCCCCTTCGGCTGCCTCGAAGAGGAGATCTTCCACCGCATCCTCTCCCACACCTGGAACCTCCGCCGCATCGAATACTTCGAATCGCTCATCCTCGCCGAAACGGACCCATTGGCCGAAACCGACCCTCACGCCGCCAAACTCGACCGCTACGCCCGCTATCGCCGCGACCTCGAACGTGGCCTCTATCGCGCCATCAAAGAACTCAGTAAACTCCAAACCGAACGCGCCGCCTTAGGCCAACAGCATCCTCACCTCGTCCAGGGCATCCGCGAGAATGTCCCCCTGGCCGAAGTCACTCGGCTGACGAAGAACACCGAAGAACTCTTCTTCTATGAAGGGTATGGCCGCCCCCGCAGAGCCCTCGAATACCTCACCACCGGCACCGACACCAACCACCCCGACAACCAGGATCCGATCGCCGATCTCCAACCGGTGCGCGTCCCGCGAAACGAACCCAACAGCCCCGTCCTGGACGGAGTGCCCCTCATGCTCCACAACGTGTCCAGCATCTAAACACCACACCCAGGCCGGGTCACCGCACCTTCACGAAACGAAGCCGCCGGCCAAGCTCTTTGACAATCAAAACTATATCCCGCCACCACGGGAGCACTGGGCAAACGGAGCCGCGACTGTCAAGAAGTCCCCCATGCCCCTCCGGGCCGCCAAAGCGAAGGAAGCCGCTGCGAACCCCGACCGTCAGGGAGGGGTCCCCACCGCGCTGCGAACCGCGCACGGCAGTAAGCGGGCACCCGGCCCAGTCGCGTCTTCAACAGAGCGGATAGCCACCGAAAGCCTCCACTCCGTTCACCAGCGCGACCCGCTGCCTGAGCGACGGGCACCCAGGCAGCAACCAGGGTCGCCGCCGAAACGGAGCACTGACGAAACGAAGCCGCGGGCGACCTCCACCACAAGGACTACCCCAGCACCAGCTCACCCTCAGCTCTGCTCGACGGTCTCCCGCAGAAACCACGCCCGCCGTTCCGCCTCGTCGATCCAAACCTCGATCATGCTCGTAGTCGCCACATCGTCATGCTTCTCGCAGACCTCGTGGGCATCACGCAGCAGGTTCGCCAGCAACGAGTTGTCGTCCCGCAGTTCCGTCAGCATCTCGCGTGCAGTGAGATCCCCGCGATCGTTGTCATGCAGCCGCTGGTGGCGGGCGATGTCTCCAATCGAGCGCAGCGTGGTTCCGCCCAACTTCCGGGCGCGCTCGGCGATGTCGTCGGTGATGGCGTAGATCTGCGCCGCCTGCTCGTCCAGCAGCAGATGGTAGTCGCGGAAATGGCGCCCATTCATGTGCCAGTGGAAGTTCTTGGTCTTCATGTACAGGCTGAACACATCGGCCAGGAGGTGGCGCAATGTCTCTGAAATCTCAGAAACCGCGTGCTCGCTGAACCCGAGCTTGGTCGGCGACCGCTTCGACTCCGTTTTTGTGGACGTCTGGGTCTGTTCTTTTTGAGGCATGGACACTACTCTGCAAGTGGCGGCCCACTTCGGGTGGAATCTGCCAGCCGCACAGGGTGCCACCGCTGAACCGGACGGCCCCCTCCATGCGCCTCACTGTCCCGTTAACGAGACGAGATCCCGTCATTTGTGTCGAAACCCGACCCCGTTTCGACCCTCATCGTTACCCGCCCGTCTGACATTGCTTCAGCATTCTGCAGTGGCAGCCAGCTAGGCATGCACAACCGAGCCGGCCGGCGAGCAAATCGCCTCAGAGCACTTTCGTACTTTATTCGCAGTGCTCCGATGCCATCAGGGACCCTCCGCATGCCCGGAATTCGCGGTAAAACCGCCCAAGCAGGAAATATGTACCGGGTCCCTGATGCTCCCCTCACCGCCCCCCCCCACCTCAGTGCTTCATCAGTGCTTCAATGGATACGCGCCCGCCGTCCGTCCCTCCTGTTCACTCCACCCGAGCACCCGAAGAACCTCCGCGGGCGCCACACCCGAACCACCCGGCACCGCCTGCCGCAAATCAAACCGCCCCACATCAAGCCCCCGGAACACCGATCGCGGCGTCCGGTCCAACTGCCGCCCGCCTGCCTCGAACCCCTTCGCCAACCCGCGGAACTCCTCCAGCGAGAACGCCGTTGCCACACAGCTCTCCGTAGCGGCCGGCCCCCAGGTCACCAAAGGAATCGGAGTCGTCCCACCCGGCACCGCCGCCCGCGCATACACATTCCCGTCCACCTGCTGCGCCTGCGGCCGCGCCAACTGCTGGCACAGCGCCGCTGGTTGCTCGAACCGCAACAACGGCCGCCGGCTCCCCTCGCTGGCCGCCATCAGGTTGTTCACAAAGACATGCCCTTCCCGCTGATCCACCCCCGGGCCCGTAGCCGGATGCCACCCGAAGTGGTCGCCCGTCGCGCTCCGCTGATTGCGCTCGAACGAGGCCGGCGCGTCCAGAAACGTGTTGTTGTAGATCCGCGCCCCGGCCGAGTTCAGGATATAAACCCCCCGGTCACAGTTCAGGAACACATTCCCCGCCACCGTCGCGCCCCGCGAGATCTCAAAGAAGAAGCCGTTCACGGCCCGGTCCACCCAGTTGTTCACGAACACGCCATCGCGATTGCCCACGTCATACCAGACCCCGCTCGAATTCGGATTATCCAGGATCAGGTTGTCCCGCACCGTCACCCGATGCGACTGGTTGAAGATCTTCACCGCCGCTGGATAGTAGCCCGT
The DNA here is from genome assembly GCF_051172195.1 of Paludibaculum fermentans. Taxonomy (GTDB): domain Bacteria; phylum Acidobacteriota; class Terriglobia; order Bryobacterales; family Bryobacteraceae; genus Paludibaculum; species Paludibaculum fermentans_A. Next base: position 423,951 of record NZ_JBPJAQ010000003.1, on the reverse strand, counting down.
AAACGGCTCAATGTTGTTCCGCCGGATGATGTTCCGCTCCAGCAGCACGTCCGACGAGCCAATCACATAGATCCCTTCCGTGCTCGTATCGCTGATCAACGACTGGCGGATCACCAGGCCGTCTCCGCGAAAGTAACCGGCCACGCGCGAGCAATAAGTGATAGACACGTTCTCCAACACCGTCCCCGTCACTTCCTTCCCGTAGGTCGCCGGATCCGAGGGACCCACCGGCTCATCCGTCGGCTCGTCCGCCGCCGTGAAGCGCTTCTTGCCCTCCACCTCCAGCGCCCGGTAAGCGTACTGCGTAAACGAAATCCCACGGATCACCGGACCCTTCCGATCCGAGTTCCGACCATGAACCGCCGCGCTCGTCCGCACCAGGGCACTGTCAAAGGCCGTGATCTCCACCAGCCGGTTGGCCGGATTCACGCCCAGATAAACATAACCGCCCTGGTAGTCGATGTAGTACGACTTGGGCGTGAGCTCGCCCTCCCATCCGGCCGACTGCAACAGTTCGCCATCCAGGAACACCATGTCGTTATTGAACCGGTGCAGCGGCGTCCGCATGCCCTCGCGGCCTCGCTGCCACCAGCCCAGCGGCGCGGCCGGAAACAGGCGCTGCCAGCGGGTCCGCCACACGTTGTCGCGCAGCGCTTCCCACTTCGCCGCCACCTGCGTCCCCTTCAATACCGGCCGTTCCTCGCCATACGGCTGCATCGTGATGCCCTGGTTCAGCACCAGCCCGCCCGTCCGGTACACCCCGCCCCGCAGCACAATCGCATCGCCCGTCACCACTCGCTCCATCGCCGCCTCCAGCGTCGTGGGCCGTCCCACGTCGGTGCCTGGAGCATCCACCAACCCATCGGGCGCAACGTAGTAAACGTGCGCGGCCTTGGGAATCTCGTAGCGCTGGTCAATGGGTCCGTAGGGGCCGCCCGAAGGCTTTGCGTAGCCGAGGGCCGTCAACAACAGAAATGAAGAGAAGAACAAGCCGCAATGAGTGCGTCGTGCCGTCCGGTAATCTGGTCGCATCGCCGCTCCTTTCGAAGACGAACAACAGGTCGTCCGAGATCCATTAGACACCCTGCGGCCCCGCTCGAAGAGCTGCCTCCACCGGCACCCCACATACACAGCGAAGTTCGTGAGTGCGGGACCGCTCGAAAGGGCCCCTACTCACGAACTCCGCAAACGCCATTCACCATCACGGATCCTGGCCAGTCAGTTACCCGCGCGCCGCTCGCCCAATCGGCCTCTTCCGTCCCGCCCGCTTGCTCGCCCGCTTCGCCGGAGCTATCGCCAACACTCCGGCGGCCCCACCGGCATCCTCCGGCAGATTCGCCAATTCCTGGTTCATCTCGCTGATCCGCCGCTCCAGGTTCGCCGCCCGGTTCTCCAACGGCGGGACCCGGGAAGGCGGAGTGGAAGGATCATTGATCCGGCCCCGCACCTCGTCCAGTTGCGCCTGCGCTTCCGCAATTCTCGCCATCAGTCGCTCTCTGCGTGTCATGGCTCACTCCTTCTCCTCTAGTTGTTCTCTGCGCACTTCCGGTCCTTCTTGAGCTGCTCCAGCGCCGGCTTGCGATCCGCGGACGTCTCCTTGTCCTTAATCTTCGCGATGATGTCGGCGCAGATCTTCTTGTCCAACTCCTCCTTGGTGGCCTCCACAAACTTGCCGATCTCCTTACCCTGGTCCACCAGGCTCTGCTTCTTCGTCAGGCTGCCCAGCAGCTTGCCCAGCGCCTCTACCTTCTCCTTGTCCGCCTGCAGCTTCTCCAGCTTCTCCAGGTAGATCCGGCTCTCGTCCAAGTCGCTCAGCCACCGCTTCTGGTTGATCTCAAACTGCACTTTCGCCACTTCCAGAAGCTGCTCGCGCACCCGCCTGGCCTGCTTCACGCGTTCAATGTAGTCCGCGCTCCACTTGTCGGCCATCTCCCGCCGGGCCACCGCGTCGTCCTCAATCCCGCGGCGCCGCGCCGAGTCGGCTTCCACCGCCGCAAACTTCTGGTAGTGCTTCTCCGATTCCCCAATCTCCTGGCTCAGCTTGCTCTCATACTCCTTCAACAACGCCGCCGTCTTCGCTGCGAACTCCTGCGCCTCCCGGTCACATCCGGTCAGCAGCAGCGCACCCAGCACGGCACATCCCGCGGCTGTCATCTTCATGGAAGTGCTCCTCATTTCGTGACGGCCACGTAGGGCAAGGCCACGGCCGTTCCTAACTCGTATACGAACTGTGCCAATTGCGTCGGCTTCAGCCCGGAAGCATAGTAAGCCGCCAGCCGCCCCGCCGCGGCCTGCAGCGCGGTCTCGTAGCTGGCGTTGTACACACTGTTCACCTTCACCCGGTAGCGCCTGAATTCAATCGACTCCCTGACGTCGTTCATCGTCTGATCCGCGGTCTGCCGCGCTGAGATGTGCGCAGCCAGCAGCAGCGTATACAACCTCTGCTCCAGGCCTTCCCGCATAGATTCGTTGCCCATGAATCGCGTGAGATCGTCGGTCACCGGCGTGTTGAGGTCACCCGCGATGAACCGGCAGCGTGCAAACTCCACGTCAAATCGCCGCAGCAGATTCCTCGTCTCCGCCACCTCCATGTATCGCCGCACACGGATCGCGGTCAGCGTCTTGATGTACTCCGCCTCGCGCTCCAGCAACTCCAGCGCGATCTTCTCCGGCGACGGAGCCAGCGAAGCCGGATCCACCTTCACGCCGTTCCAGGTGTCGATAATCGCCCCTATCGTCGCTGCCAGTTCCTGGACTTCCTGGATCCCCTTCTGGATGTCCTTCACCGCGTCCTGCACCGCCTTCGTCTTTGTGGACGCGTCTTCGAGCTTCGCTTGCGTGCTGGTGTCGGATGTAGTCGCCTTCAATTTCGCGGCCAGCTCAGCCGCCAGGCCCAGCAATTCATCGAACTGGCCCACGCGCTCGCCCAGCGCCTTCAAATCCGCGCTGGCCTGCGTCGCCGCGCTTGGTTCCACCTTGCCCGAATCCTTCTTCTTAGCCGCGCTATCTGCCTCTTTCTGCTTGGCCCCGGGCGCGGCCTCAGCTTTGTCCACCGCGGCCCTCGCCGCATCTTTTGCTTTGGCGACAGGCTTCTTCAGTCCTTCGATTTGCTCCTCGATCGCCTTCTGCCGCGCTTCGAGATCAGCCTTCGTCGCCGCCGCGCGCGGCGCCTCCTGAAGGTCCTTTTCCCGGTCATCCAACTCAGTCCGGATCTGATCAATCGCGTCCCGCACATCCCCCCATGTCCGGAACGCCTGGATGTTGGTCCTCATCGTCACGCGATACCACTCGATCGCGCTCTTCAACTGACTCTGTTCGATCACGCCCAGGTTGCGCATTTCCGTCTCAGAGAGCGGCTTGCTCGCAACTTGCTTGGCGGCCTCCAATGTCTCCTTGGCCACTTTGTCCCGTGTCTCGTTGTATAGGATGTGCTGGCCAAAGAGCGTAGATGTGAATAGCAGCAGTAGGCTGAGTCTCTTATTCACCCCTCCACCTCCTTCAACTCCACAAGCGCGATTTTCACGGGCCGAAGGACATGGATTCCAACAAATGTTACGCTGGCCATCCATCGGAACCAGGCACACCTCGGGCCGGCCCGTTTCCACTACCCCTTAGCTCTTTGGGAATTGCAGGGGAAGCCCTGCTGCGATCCGTCCTAGTCCGTCGCCACGGCGGCCTTCTCCGGAGCCACCCGCACCCGCACCGAAATCAACTGCTCGCCTCCACCCAGCGCCACGCCCCGCACCGGCGTCACATCCCCATAATCCCGGCCCCAGGCCAGCGTAATGTGGGCTTCAGAAGGCAGCAGGTCGTTCGTCGGATCGATCTCCAGCCAGCCATGACCCGGACAGTACGCCGACACCCACGCGTGCGACTCTTCCGCCCCCACCAGGTTTGGATTGCTCCGCAGGTACCCGCTCACATAGCGCGCCGGCAGCCCGATCGACCGCAGCGCCCCAATCATCACATGCGCAAAATCCTGGCAAACCCCATGCCGCGCCGCCAGCACCTCGTCCACCGGAGTCGCCACCGTCGTCGCCCGCGGATCATACCGGAACTGTGTGAAGATCCGGTGCGACAGGTCCATCAACCCCTTCAGGATCGGCCGCCCGGCCGGAAATGAAGGCTCCGCGAAGCTGGCGAACTCAGGACCCGCCTTCACATACTGCGACGGGAAGATGTACTGGAACGCCTCCAGCGCCGCCCCTCCGCGGTGCGCCCGCACCTGCGTCCGCACGTCTTCCCAGGCCGGTGTCGCCGCCGGATCCACCACCGTCGTAGGTCGCACTTCCACCAGGCTCTCGGCCGAGATGATCAGCCGCGAATGAGGCTCGTGGATCGAGAAGAACGTTGTCTCGTTTCCGAAGTAGTCGGTCCGCGAATACAAATGCCCCGGATCCGGCAGCACCGTGATGCTGCTGTCGATCAACGTCTGCCGGTACCCGCTCCGCGGCCGCAGATGCACCTCGTTGTGGCAGATCGAGACCGGCTCGCTGTAGGTGTAGGTCGTCGTGTGTGTGGCTCGATACGTCATGGCGGCCCCTCGCTCAGAAATGCCGCAACTGCTGCGACGGGATAGCGTGACTGAAATAGCTGCTCGACAACACGCTCGACAAGGCCCGGATCTCCGCGGCCAGGCGGTCCAGCAGCGCCAGCAGCCCGGTCCACTCGCCGCGCCCGTCGGGCTCCATCAGCTTGCCCGTCTCCGCCAGTTGCACACTCGACAACAGGCTGAGAATCAGCCGCGATTCCACACTCCGCCGCGACAGCGAACCGCTATCCGGCAGGTGCGCTATGTGCTCCGACAGCCGCGCGAACTGGAACGCCACAGACCGCGGGTTCGCCTCGTCGCACAACAGCAGGTCGATCACCAGGTCGGACTGCATCGTCGTCAGATAGCGCGACCGGTAAGTAATCGAACTGTCCGCGATCTCCAGCAGCTTGGCCAGCCGTCCGCTGTCGTCATTCACGAGATCGCCCAGCCCGTGCCGCAACACATCCAGCAACTGAGACGCGCGCTCGATGCGCCGCCCGATATCCAGGAAGCGCCAGCCCTGGCCGCGCGTCATCCCGTCCATCACGAGCCCGCTGAAGGCCGCCAGCGTGATGATCGATTGATCCAGCAGGTCCGTCGCACCCAACAGGTGAAACGGCTCGGCCGGCCGCCGCGTGCAGAAGTCGTTGTCCAGCCGGTTCAGGATGCGCCACGCATCCGCCGAAATGCGGTCCCGCAGCAGCCACGCCAGCCGCCGCGCTTCGTGCACAATGCGCCCGATGCTGTAGCGCCTATCTGAATCGAAGATCATCGACACCAGGTCCGCATTGACCACGGCAGCGCCGTCCGCCTCTACCGGGTCGCGCACAAAGTGCAGCGCCGTCAGGATCCCCACCGCCGTTTGCAACCCCGTCGCCGAGGCCGCATCGGTCTCCTGCGACAGCAGTGGCAGCGCACTGCGGGCCAGGCGCACCGTCGAGTCCACTCGCTCCATATAGCGCCCCAGCCAGAAGAGGTTGTCCGCCACCCGGCTCGGCAGGTCAAAGGTCGCCCGGCTCACTTCCAGCGTCTGGCTGGAGGGCTTCAGCAGGCTGAACTCCTTCTCCTGCCCGCGCCCGAGAACCCAGGTGTCCTTGCTGCCGCCGCCGCGCTGCACCGATACCACCATCGTGTCCAGCGACGACGACACGCGCGTCAGCCCGCCCGGCATCACCTTGTAGCCGCCGCCCGAAGGCACCGCATACACGCGCATCACCAGGTGCCGCGAGTGCAGCCCTTCCTCGGTCCACACCGGCACCGTCGACAGCGCCACCTGCTCCTGCGCGACATACTGATAGGGCGTCGCCCGGATCCGCGCCGCCAGTTTCTCGCGCTCCGCCGCGCTGATCTTGCCGCCGAAGATGGGCTCCTGCGGCGACCCCGGAAACGCCTGCTTCACCACCAGCCGCGCCAGGTTCTCCGTCACATAGGCCAGCGGCTTCTCCTGCCCGCACCACCAGTTCGCCACCGACGGCATCTTGAGCTCTTCGCCAAGGATCTGGCGGCTCAGTCCTGGCAGGAACGGCGACAGCGCGGCCGTCTCAATCGCCCCGCTGCCCAGCGCGTTGGCAATCGCCACCGTGCCGGCCCGCACCGCTTCCACCAGGCCCGGCACGCCCAGCATCGAGTCGCCGCGCAGCTCCAGCGGATCGCAGAACCCGTCATCCTGCCGCCGCAAGATCATGTCCACCGGCAGCAGGCCGCCCAGTGTCTTCAGGTATACCCGCCGGTCGCGGACCGTCAGGTCGCCGCCTTCCACCAGCGTGTACCCCAGATACCGCGCCAGGAACGCGTGCTCGAAGTAGGTCTCGTTATAGGGCCCGGGCGTCAGCAGCACGATGCGCGGATTCTCGCGATGCCCCGGAGCCAGGCTCATCAGCGTCTCGCGATAGGACAGGAAGAAGTTCGCCAGCCGCCGCACATACGTCTTGCGGAACAGGTCCGGCAGCGTGCGCGTGGAAACCAGCCGGTTCTCCAGCGCGTAGCCCGCGCCTGAGGGCGACTGCGTCCTATCGGACAGCACCCACCATTGCCCATCGGGCGACCGCGCCAGATCGGCCGCATACAGATGCAGGCGGATGTCGCCCGGCACCTTGATGCCGTGGCAGCTTCGGAGGAAACCGGGATTGGCGTAGACCAGCTCCGGCGGCAGCAGTCCTTCGTTCAATAACCGCTGCGGCCCGTAGAGGTCTTCCAGGATGGAATTCAGCAGGCTCGCCCGTTGCGCCACCGCCGTCTCGATGCCCGCCCATTCCTGGGGGTCGATGACCATCGGCACCGGATCCAGGGGCCACGGCCGGTCCGTGCCGTGCGGATCCCCATAGACGTTGTAGGTGACGCCGTTGTCGCGGATGAGCCGTTGCGCTTCCTTCCAACGGCTGGCCAGATCTTCAGGTCCGGAGGCTTTCAGCGCTTCCATCAGGGCGCGCCAATGCAGGCGCGTCGCACCCTGCGGCGTCGCTAGTTCGTCGTAATATCCTTCGTTCGGCGAGTAGTCCCAGCCTTGGGCGACACAACTCCCCTTCTCTTTCGGACCCTGCAACCTGACCTCCGCCCAACAGCCTGCGGTGTAGTATTAGTGAAATTCTGTCACACTTCGGCCCCCCGCGATCACCGCGCGTACGGGCTGCGCCTCATATCCAACGTGTATGGGAACTGCGCATTGGTCTCCTGCACCGGCGCCTGCATCGGCCCGGGCGTGTGTCCAAACCGGAAGAACCGGGCCGCCCGCCGGGACTCCGCCTCGGCCGCGTTCACCGGAAACGTCACATAGTTGCGGCCGCCCGGATGCGCCACATGGTAAGTACACCCGCCAATCGACCGGCTCGACCACAGGTCCAGCAGGTCAAAGATGAGCGGCGTATGCACCGGAATCGTGGGGTGCAGGCACGACGGCGGCTGCCACGCCCTGTACCTGACCCCAGCTACGAATTCGCCCTCTGTTCCGCTCGGCGCCAGCGGTACCCGCCGCCCGTTGCACGTGATGACATGGCGGTCGCCGAACAAGCCGCGCACCCGCACCTGCAGCCGCTCCAGCGACGAGTCGACATAGCGCGCCGTCCCGCCGCCGCCCGGCTCCTCGCCCAGTACATACCAGGGCTCGCCGGCCTGCCTCAGTTCCACCTCGACGCCCGAATGCACCACCGTCCCGATCGCCGGGAACCGGAATTCGAAGTGCGGCGCGAACCAGGCGGAGTCCACCGGATATCCGCTCGCCCGCAGCTCTTCCAGCACGTCCTCGAAGTCCAGCGCCAGGAAGTGCGGCAGCATGAACTTGTCGTGCAGTTGCGTGCCCCAGCGCGCGGGCTTCGCCAGGTAAGGCTGCTTCCAGAAGCGTGCCACCAGCGCCCGGATCAGCAACTGCTGCATCAGGCTCATGCGCGAATGCGGCGGCATCTCGAAGCCGCGCATCTCCAGCAGGCCCAACCGCCCCGTGGCCGTTTCAGGAGCGTATAGTTTGTCGATGCAGAACTCGGCGCGGTGTGTATTGCCCGTGACATCCACCAGCAGGTGACGGAAGATGCGGTCGACCAGCCACGGCGGACAGTCGCCTTCGCCCGGCAGCGGGATCTGCGAGTAGGCGATGTCGAGCTCGTACAGGCTGTCCTGCCGCGTCTCGTCGATGCGCGGCGCCTGGCTCGTCGGCCCGATGAACAACGACGAGAACAGATAGGACAGCGACGGGTGGTTCAGCCAATACCCAATCAGGCTGCGCAACAGGTCCGGCCGCCGCAGCATGGGGCTGTCGGCCGGCGTTGGCCCGCCCAGCACGACATGGTTGCCGCCGCCCGTGCCCGTATGCCGGCCGTCCAACATGAACTTCTCCGTACCCAGCCGCGACTGCCGGGCATCCTCGTAGATCCCGATGGTGTTCTGCACCAGTTCGTCCCAGTTGCGGGCCGGGGGCGTATTCACTTCGATGACGCCCGGATCCGGCGTCACGCGGATCTGGCCGATGCGCGGATCCTTAGGCGGCTCAGTGCCTTCCACAATCACCGGGGTGCTGCGCTGCGCGGCCGTGTCCTCGATGGCCGCCAGCAGTTCGCCATAATCTTCCAGCGTCGTCACCGGCGGCATGAAGACGTGCAACTGCCCGTCGCGCGGCTCCACGCAGATGGCCGTCCGCACCACCCATCCGGCCGACTCTCCTGGTTTCACCAGCTTCTCCGCCTCTTTGGGCCGGGAGAAGTTGCTGCGCCAGTCGCCCTTCTGCTGCTGCGGGACGTGCGTGCCCTGATTCTGCCTCTCCGGCACGGGCAGTGGATTCCTGGGAGCCATCGGATCCTGCGGCACCATCAAAGGCATATCCGACGGAGCCGCCCACGGCAGGCTCGGCAGTGGCAACCGCAGCCCCACCGGCGAGTCGCCCGGCGTCAGCAGCAGCTTCTGCCCGCGCAGCAGCCACAAGCCCGTCTGCCACTCCGGACCGCTCTTGCCTGCCCCGCGCTGCACCGGCAGCACGAAGCCTACGGGATGATTCAGCCCCCGCTCGAAGACGCGCCGGATGCGGTCGCGCTCCTCCGCGCTCTCCAAACGGCTGTCGAGCGGATCCACGTTCACGGGCAACTGCCGTTCGCGCTGCAGGTAGTGCAGCGGGTCTTCGAACGCCGCGTTGACATAGTCTGGATCCAGCCCCAACCGCCGGGCCAACCGTTCGATGAAGTCGAAGGCGTCGGCTTCGTCGTAGCCGTGACTTTCGTCCTCGGCCGCAATCAGGCTGGGGTCCAGCCACATGGGGACACCATCATTCCGCCAGTAGCAGGTGAGCGCCCAGCGCGGCAGGCTTTCGCCCGGATACCACTTGCCCTGGCCGAAATGCAGGAAGCCGCCCGGCGCGAAGCGATCGCGGAACCTCTTGATGAGTTCGCCGCTCATCTGCCGCTTGTTCTTGCCGAGAGCCTCGGTGTTCCACTCGGCGCCGTCCATGTCGTCGATCGAGACGAAGGTGGGCTCGCCGCCCATCGTCAGCCGCACGTCGCCGGCCTTCAGCTCCGCGTCGATGGCGTGCCCCAGTGCTTCGATCTTCGACCACTGCTCTTCCGTATACGGCAGAGTGACGCGCGGGTCTTCATGGATGCGACGCACCGACATCTCGTGCGTGAATTCCACCTCGCACTCGTCCACGCCGCCGGTTACCGGAGCCGCCGAGAACGGGTCGGGTGATGCCGCCACCGGCAGGTGCCCTTCGCCCGCGAACAGGCCCGACGTCGGATCCAGGCCGATCCAGCCCGCACCGGGCAGATAGACTTCGGTCCACGCGTGCAGGTCTGTGAAGTCCTGCTGCGGACCTTCCGGGCCTTCCAAGGGTTTCAGGTCCGGCTTGAGCTGGATGAGGTAGCCCGAGACGAAGCGCGCGGCCAGGCCGAGGCGGCGCAGCACCTGCACCAGCAGCCAGGCGGAGTCGCGGCACGAACCGCTGCGCAGGTCGAGCGTCTCCTCGGGAGTTTGCACGCCCGGCTCCATGCGGATCGTGTAGCGGATCTCGTGCTGCAGCCGCTGGTTCAACGCGACCAGGAAGTCGATGATGTGGCACGGCGCGCGGTCGATTGCCGCCACGTAGGCAGCCAGGTGCGGCTCGTCCGGCAGGGTCTCCAGGAAGGGGGTCAGTTCCTTGGCCAGCGAGGGTTCATAGGCGAATGGGAACCGTTCGGCCGCGGGCTCCAGGAAGAAGTCGAACGGGTTGATGACGGTCATGTCCGCCACGACATCGACCTCGATGGAGAAGTGGCGCACCGGCTCCGGGAAGACCACGCGGGCGAGGTAGTTGCTCTGCGGGTCCTGCTGCCAGTTGATGAAGTGCTCGCGCGGGCTGATTTTGAGCGAGTAGCTCTCGACGGTGGTCCGGCAATGGGGCGCCGGGCGCAGACGGACGATCTGTGGTGACAACTGCACCAGCCGGTCGTAGTGGTAGACAGTCTTGTGATGGAGAGCGACTCGAATCGCCATGCGTACCCCTTCCCCTATACATCACACGGCCCTGCCACGTGGAGGGAGTAGCCAATTCGGCCAGATCCAAATTATAGAGGAAGACGGGGGCTCAGCGGATGGCCGCGGAACCGCTGTCGGGCTTGCCCGCTTTCGCCCGCAAAGGGAGCGCCCGCAAGGGCTCGCCAGTGATGGCGAAAATCGCGTTGGCCATGGCCGGAGCCACCGCCATGATGGGCGTTTCGCCGGCGCCGGCGGGCTCCAGGTCGTTGCGCTCCACCAGCACCGTTTCGATCTTCGGTGTGTCCTTGAAGCGCGGCACACGGTAGCGCGCGAAACTGCCGTTCTTCAGCCGGCCGTTCTCGAACAGGATCTCTTCCCGCAGGGCCGCGCCCAAGCCCATCAGGATGGAGCCCTCCACCTGCAGGCGCAGGTTTTTCGGGTTGAGCACAGGCCCGCACTCGAAGGCTTCGCAGATCTCGACCAGACGGGGGATGCCGCTCGCCCGGTCGAGTTCCACCTCGACGCAGGCGGCGACATAGGAACCCTTCTCCGTGCCGCAGGCCAGCCCGACCCCGGTGTTCGGCTTCTTCTCCTGGCGGCGCTTCTGCCAGCCGAAGCGCTCGGCCGCGGCCACAAGCACGTCCCGTAGACGGCCGTTCTCGAGATGGGCCAGGCGGAACGCCAACGGGTCCTGGCCGGCCACGGCGGCGAGTTCGTCCATGAAGCTCTCACGAGCGAAGTTGTTGGCTGTGGCCGCCAGCCCGCGGTACGAGCCGGAGCGCAGAGGCGAATCGGCGTAGACGAAACGGGTGCGAGTGTTCGCCAGCTTGTAGGGAGACCCGATGGCCGACGGGCCCGAGTTGTAGTTCGTGAAATCCCAACTGGTGAGCTGGCCCTTGTCGTCGAGGCCGGCCTCGATCTCGATCACGCCGGCCGGGCGGAAGTAGCCCCACATGAACTCCTCGGCACGGGTCCAGCGGAGGGAGACCGGCTTGCCTGCTTCCTTCGCCAGGCGTGCTGCTTCGAGCGCCGCTTCGCCGGTATGTTTGCCGCCGAAGCCCCCGCCGAAGTCGGGCACGATGACGCGTACGTTGGACGGGTCAATGTGGAACGCCTGCGCGAGTTCGTCCCGCACCTCGAAGGGATTCGAAGTGCCGGTCCAGACCGTCAGGCTGCCATTGGTCCACTCCGCCACGGCCGTGCGCGGTTCCATCGGGGAATGGGCCACGTAGGGAATCTGATACGACGCGGCGAGCTTCTTCTTTGCCTGTTGCAGGCCGGCCTGCACAGAGCCGCGTTCCTGCACCTGCGGCTGGCGGTCGCCGGCCGGCTTCTTCAGATGCGCGTACAACTCGTCGCTGGAGATCTGCGGCTTGGTCTGCCATTTGGCATTCGCGGCCAGGGCGGCAAGCGCTTTGCGGGCCGCATAGGACGTGGGTGCGGCGCAAGCTGCAAATTCACCGTCGCGCACGGCCACGACTCCGGGCAGCTGCTTCGCGGCACTCAGGTCGAGGGAATCCAAAGTCGCACCGTAGGCTGGCGGACGCAGGACGCAGCCGTAGAGCATGCCGGGCCGCTGGATGCCGGAAGGATAGGCATGGGCTCCAGTGATGATGTCGCGTGCATTCACGCGCACCAGCGGCTGGCCCAGGGTCTTCCAGTTGGCGGGCGGGGTGAGGTCGGCGGTCTTACCGCTGGCATCGCCGCCGGATTTGGCCATCTGGAGCTTGGACTCGTCGGCCGGCCAGCGATCGATGGGCGGGATCAGTTCCGCAGTCCTCCTGGTCGTGTGGCCGCCGGCTTTCGCCAGGTCGGCGTAGCCCATGGTCTGCTTGCCGTCCGGGCTCTTCACGACACCGGCATCGATCTGGAGCTTGGAACCGTCGGCCTTCCAGCGCTCGGCGGCCGTGGACAGCAGCAGGGATCGAGCTTCGGCGGCGGCGCGGCGGACCAAAGGCAGGGTGGTAGGCGTGGAGCGGCTGCCGGCGGTGATGCCGTCATTGGGCACGCTTTGCGTATCGGCGAGCACCACGCGGACCTTGCCAACAGGCAGGCGCAGCTCTTCCGCGGCGGCGGCGGCAAACTCGGTGCGGGGTCCTTGTCCCTCTTCCACCTTGCCCGAGAGCACGGTCACGAAGCCGTCTTCCCCGAGGTGCAGGTGGCCCGCCGTGGTCGTTGGACCACGCTGCGCGCGTGCAAGGACAGTGATCAGCAGGCCGGCGCCCGCAACCTGCAGGAACACGCGGCGATCGCAGCGAAACTCGTAGTGAACTGGTTCCCGCAGTTCATAGCGCTCCGGTTCAGCGGAGGCGATCCAGTCGGTGCTATCCGGCATGGCCTGCTCCTTGGGTATTCATGGCGCTGAGTTTGGCTGCCAGGCGGACCGCGGTGACGATGCTGGGGTAGCAGCAGCAGCGGCAGAGGTTGTTGTTCATGCCCTCCGCCACCTGCTGTTCCGTGGGATGGGGGGTAGTCTTCAGCAGGGCCACGGCGGTGAGCATCATGCCGGAGGTGCAGTAGCCGCACTGCAGCGCACCTTCTTCGAGGAACGCTTCCTGCACGGGGTGGAGTTTGCCGTTGACGGCGAGCCCTTCCACAGTCAGGACTGATTTGCCTTCGGCCAGCCGCACGGGGGTGACGCAGGACGGGACAGGCTTACCGTCCAGCAGTACGGTGCAGGCGCGGCACTGGCCTTCGCCGCAGCCGTAACGGACTCCGATGAGTCCCAGATCTTCGCGCAGCACTTCGAGCAGCGGCCTGTCGGCCTCCGTCTCGATCCGTTGCGCCTTGCCGTTCAGGGTGAATTTGAACGCCGGCATCGACTGGCACCTCCTCGTCTGGTTGTACTCATAGTGGCACGCCCGGATGCCAATGCAAACCCCAAAAGACGGGCTATCCAAAGGAAGAAGCCGGCAGATAACCTCCTGTTTACAGGTGAAAATCGGAAGGTACCGTCGAGACGGTATGTAACCCGCTGAACGTTAGGGCGCGCCCACACCAACAAGCCTGCATATATCTGGAGCGGGAGTTGCGCGCGTCGATGTCAGACGGGCATTCAAGGAACAGGAATGGCCTTTATTCGCAAATCAGCAGTATTGTGTATCTTCGCCGCGGTGCTGTGTGTGACCGCGCAGGCTCAGGAAAACAACGCACCCGCCGAGGCCCCGGCCGCTCCGGCTGCTGAGATTGACAAGCGCGTCTTCGGCGTCCTGCCCAACTACCGTGTGGCGGATGGCAATGCGCCATTTTCGCCGATCACGACCAAACAGAAGTTCGCCATCGGGGCGAAAGACTCGTTCGACAAGCCGGTGTTCCTGCTGGCCGGCTTCTACGCGGGGCTGGCGCACCTGGAGAACTCCAATCCCTCGTTCGGGCAAGGCGCGAAGGGCTTCGGCAACCGCTATGTGCGGTCGCTGGGCGACACCATCATCGGCAACTTCATGACGGAAGCGATGTTTCCCAGCCTGTTGAAGGAAGATCCCCGCTACTTCATGCAGGGGCAGAACGGGAAGACCGGCAAGCAGCGTTTCTTTTACGCGCTGACGCGGGTGGTGGTGACGAAGACCGATTCCGGCAAGACGCGCTTCAACTTCTCAGAGGTTCTGGGCAACGGCGCTTCGGTGGGCATTTCGAACCTCTACTACCCCGAGAGCCGGACCTATTCCGACAACTTCTCGAAGCTGGCGCTGCAGATTGGGACCGACGCGATTTCGAATGTGCTGAAGGAGTTCTGGCCGGACATCAAGCAGCGCATGGAGAAGAAGAAAGCCTCGAAGCACTGATTCCTGCCAGACAGGCGCGCGTCGTGCGATGCTGGATTGCTATGCGCGGGCCATTGCCGCGGGTAGCGATCCAGGAGGTTTCGACTTGCAGGAACAGAGTTACGCCAAACACGCCCAGCTAGTCCCGATGTTCCATTTCGTGCTCTTCGGGCTACTGCTGCTGACGCTCATCGGGTCGGGCGTGAACCTTTGGAAATCCATGGGCGATCACCAGCGCCTGTATAGCGCCGCGCTGATCCTGGTGATGAACATCTGCATGGTATTCATCGCCTTGTTTGCGCGTATCTTCGCCCTGAAGGCGCAGGACCGGGCGATCCGGGCGGAAGAGAATCTGCGCCACTACGTCCTGACCGGCAAGCTGCTTGATCCGAGGCTGGAAGCGCTGCAGATTGTCGGCCTACGGTTTGCTCCCGATGCCGAGTTCGTGGCCCTGGCCAAGCTCGCCGCCGAGAAGAGCATGAGCCAGGACGAAATCAAGAAGTCGATCAAGAACTGGAAAGCGGACAACTACCGGGTGTGAAGATCGGGGTCAACCTTTCGGGCGCCGAATGGGGCGAGGGTAACCTGCCCGGGGAACTGGGGCGGGACTACGTCTTCCCCAGCGAGCGGAGCCTGCAGTATTGGGCGGAGCAGGGCCTGACGCGGTTGCGGGTGCCGTTCCGGTGGGAGCGGCTGCAGCCTACGCCGAGCGGTCCCCTGGACGAGGCCTATCTGGAACAGCTTGTGCTGGCGGCCGACCGGGCGGGTGGCCTGGGGCTGCAGATCGCGTACGAGCCACATAACTTCGGGCGGTACCGGATCGAGGGTACCGACTGGATCATCGACCAAGCCGACGGGCGCGGCCGTACTCCGGTGACCCGCTATGACTTAGCCGACCTCTGGGTTCGTTTCGTACTTTCGCTGGGCCAGCATCCGGCGGTGTGGGCGTATGACCTGATGAACGAGCCGCACGACATGGGCGACTCCGATTGGCAGCGGATCTCGCAGTGCGTGGTAGGCGCCATACGGGAAACGGGCGACACGAAGCTGATCCTGGTGCCGGGTGACGGGTGGTCTGGCAGTGAGTGGTGGAAGCAGCGGAACGGGCGTCGGGCCTGGATCGACGATCCGGCGGGCAATTTCCTGTATGAAGCCCACTGCTATTTTGACGGCAACCGGGGCGGCGGCTACGCGCTTTCGTACGACGAGGAACTGGCACGCGACCCCGATCTGGCCACGCTGGGCCGGCGGCGGGTTGCGCCATTCATCGACTGGTGCCGGGACAACGGGGTGGGCGGGCTGCTGGGCGAGTTTGGCATTCCGTATGCGGATCCGCGCTGGCTGCCGGTGATGGACGGGTTCCTGGACGCGGTTTCCGAGGCTGGGATGGACGCGTTCTACTGGGCCGCCGGCGAGTGGTGGCAGGACTATGCGATCGGGCTGCAGCCGTCCGCCGACTATGCGGTGCACCGGCCGCAACTGCTTCATTTGAAAGACCGGATGTCAGGCGGGCTTGAGGAGAGCTGAGAACTTCCGGCGGAACTTGGCCACCTTCGGCGAGACCACGAACGTACAGTAGGGCTGCCAAGGGTGGGTGGCGAAGTAGTTGCTGTGATAGTCCTCGGCGGGCCAGAACTTCACGGCAGGGGTCACTTCGGTGACGATGGGGTCTTCGAACACCTGATCGGCGGTCAGTTCGGTGAGGAAGGCGCGGGCCTCGGCTTCCTGTTCCGGGGTGTGGTAGAAGATGGCCGACCGGTACTGAGTGCCGACGTCGTTACCCTGCCGGTTGAGGGTAGTGGGGTCGTGGATCGCGAAGAAGACTTCGAGGATATCGCGATATGACGATATGTTCGTGTCATAGACAAGCTGTACGACCTCGGCGTGGCCCGTGCCGCCGGTGCATACCTCTTCATAAGTGGGCTCGAGTTCCAGCCCGCCCATGTAGCCGGAGGTGACGGAAATCACGCCGCGCATCTGGAGATAGACCGCCTCCAGACACCAGAAACAGCCACCGGCCAGGGTGGCGGTTGCGGTGCTTGCGTCCAGGCTCATGGCGCCTCCGTGGGAGCTACTTGGAATCGTACGGCTTTAGCTTGCGGACCCAGATATTGCGGAAGCGCGGTTTGGTGTCGTGGTCCTGGATGGACAACGGCTCTTCCGCCGCATGGGGTTCATAGGGCCGGATGGTGCGATGGGCCATCTGCCCGATGACTTCCTTGTGATGGTGGACCAGGACGCCGTTGAACATGAGGGTGACATAGGCCGGTTTGACCATGCGGCTGCCCTCGAACTTGGGCGCTTCCCAGAACAGGTCGTAGGTGTTCCACTCGCCGGGTTTACGGATGGGGTTTACGAGCGGCGGCCACTGGCCGTAGATGGCGCCCGCTTGTCCATCGGCATAGGTGGGATTGTCCCAGGAGTCGAGCACCTGCATCTCGTAGCGGCTCATGATGAGGATGCCGGAGTTGCCGCGCCATTGGGAGTCGCCGTCGATTTCGGTGGGGGCGCTCCACTCGATGTGGTACTGGGCGTCGCCGAATTTCTCTTTGGAGATGAGGTCGCCGGTGCCGCCGACGCATTCGACGAAACCGTTCTCCACCTTCCACTTAGCGGGCACCTGTTTGCCTTTGTTGGGGCCGGTGCCGTTCTGAACCCACTGGGACAGGTCCTTGCCGCTGAACAGCACGACGGCATCGGACGGTGGATCGCCGGGCCTGGGGCCGGGCGTGACCACGGAAGGACGTGGACGGGCGATGTCGTGGACTTTCCAGGGTTGGCCGGGCAGCACCGGCGTATCGGTATAGCCGAGAGGAGAGGTGCGCCAGTTTTTGGGCTTGGGGGTGGGCTGCTGGGCAGCCGACCACGCAGCCGGCGCCACCCCGGCGAGCGACAGAATTGTTCTTCGTTTCATGAGTGTGGCTGGCTGAAAGTTTATCAAAGCGGGCGAGCCCTAGTCTTTCCAGGCGGCGGTCCAGATGTTGAACTCGTAGCGCTGGGTGGTCTGGTAGTCGGTGGCAAAGACTAGGGTTTTGCCGTCGGGGGCGAACTCGGGGAAGGAGGTAAAACCACCAAAATTGGTGATCTGCTCCAGGCCGGAACCGTCGGTATTGATGCGGTAGAGCTCGAACTTGCGTCCGTCGCAGTTGTGCTTATTGGACGAGAAGATGATCTGCTTGCCGTCCGGAGTGAAGGTGGGTGCGAACGAGGCGCAGCCGAACTTGGTGAGCTGCTGGACCTTCTTGCCGGCGGCGTCGGAGACGAAGAGTTCCATCTTCATCGGTTCGGTCAGGTTCTCCTTGAGGAGCTCCTTATAGCGGGCCATTGCCTTGGGGTTGCCGGGATCGGTGGCGCGCCAGACAATCTGTTTGCCGTCGTGGGAAAAGACCGCTCCGCCATCGTAGCCTTCGCGTTTGGTGAGCTGCTTCTTGCCGGAGCCATCCGGTTTCATCTGCCAGAGTTCGAGATCGCCCGAGGCGAGCGAGGTGTAGACGATCTTGTTCTGGGCGAAATTCACGGTCGCTTCGGCGTCGTAACCGGGGGTGGAGGTGAGTTTCTTCGGGTTTTTGCCTGTGTCGTCAGCGACATAGATGTCGTAGCCGGCAAAGACGCCCCAGACGTAGCCTTTGCTGCGGTCGGGCGGGGTGGGGCAGGCTTCGGCCGCCTCGTGGGTGGAGGCGTAGACGATGTGGCGGTTGTCCTTGAGGAAGTAGGCGCAGGTGGTGCGCCCCTTGCCGGTGGAGACCAGGTGCTGATCGGACCCGTCGGCATTCATGACGAATATCTGATCGCAGCCGTAGGGTTCGCGGGTGGTCTGGAAGATGATGCGTTTGCCGTCGGGGGCCCAGTAGGCTTCGGCGTTCTGGCCCCCGTTGGTGAGTTTCTTCAGGTTGGTGAGGTGCGTGCCTTCAGGCGCGCCCTGCCCCATCAGGAGTGCCGCGGTGAGCGGCAGGCTCAAGTACAACTTGTTCACTACTTAACTTCTCCCCTCGTACAGATTTCTACCTGCCACCAGCGCCGCCATTTTGCGGTCGGCGACGTTGCGCTGGAGCATCCAGAATCCACAGTCGGGGTGGATGTAATGGAGGCGTTCGGGACCGAGAACGCCCGCGGCCAATTCGATGCGTTCAGCGATGAGGTCGGCCGATTCGACGCCATTGTCCTTGACGTCGACAACACCGAGGCCCATGCCGATGCGCGGATTCAGGTCCTTGAAGTGCTCGAGCTCGGAGTAGCCGCGGCGGGCGAACTCGAGCACGAGGTGGTCGACCTGCAAGCCATTCAGGAACGGTAAGAGATTCTGCCAGAAACCTTTTTGTACAGTTTGGCCGCCGTAATTGCCGAAGCAGATATGGAGAGCGCGGACGCCGGCGATGCCTTCGAGGACATGGTTGAGGGC
Organism: Paludibaculum fermentans; assembly: GCF_051172195.1. GTDB lineage: Bacteria > Acidobacteriota > Terriglobia > Bryobacterales > Bryobacteraceae > Paludibaculum > Paludibaculum fermentans_A. The sequence goes on along the minus strand of NZ_JBPJAQ010000003.1, from coordinate 405,329 downwards.
GGGCAGGGCCCATTCGGCGTCCTCGGGGTGGCCGCTGATATTGGCTTCATCCAGTTGGACGATATCGGCGTCGATGTTGGTCAACTGTTTGCGCAGGACATCGGCGATGGCCATGCAGAGGTCGGGGCGCGATTTGTAGTGCCGGTCCGTGAGCACCTTGGTGAGCATATGCGGCCCGGTGCAGGTGAACTTGAGGGGCTGGCTGGTGAGTTTGCGGGTGAACTCGAAGTCACGGGGCAGGTTGAGGGTGCCGCCGCTGATGGAACCGGTGACGATGCCGGCGGGATCGGAGCGATAGGTGAGGCCCTGATCGGCCCGGAAGGCCTCGATGTCCTCGAGGGAGAACCGGGTGCGAATGCCGTCCATTTTGGAGACGAAGTAGTCGATCATGCCGTTCGTCTCGGGGTGACCGGGGTCGAAGCGGTTCAACTCTCCATCGGCGACGACGTCGATGCCGGCGAGTTCCTGGGTTTTCAGCACGACGAGGATGGCGTCACGGAGCGTGGTGCGCGAGGTGTCGCCGGGCAGCCAGTGCGGAATGGGGTAGCTGCCCACGACGGTAGTCTTGATAGCCATTTGAGGTATTGTATCCCGAGGAATCGCCTCGGCTCTTTCGCGTAGAATTAATATTTGAAGCCCGGCCGCGTCACGGTTGTCGTTCCCACACTGGCAGGAGACCGCCGGCTGACGGAGTGTCTGGCATCGCTGGAAGGCCAAACGCTGCCGGAGGTTACGGTGGTGGTGGTGGATAACAGCGGGTGCGGGCGGATTCATGCGACCGGGGCGGCCCGCTACCGGTTTCGGTTGATCGAAAATAAGACGAATGTAGGATTTGGCGCGGCGGTGAACCAGGGCTTCCGGCTGGCTCCGGCGGAGTACATGGCCGTGCTGAATGACGACGCGGTGGCCGATGCGCGCTGGCTGGAAGAGATGGTGAAGGCGCTGGACGGGAGTCCGCGGGCAGGAATGGCGGCGGGCCGGATCCGGCTGAGCGGAACGGGCCGGCTGGATTCGGCGGGCATGCTGATAGCGGGCGACGGGAGTTCGAAGCAGCGGGGCCACGGCACCGCGGGCGACGGGTTTTCGGAAGCGGGCGAAGCGCTGCTGCCCAGCGGCTGCGCGGCGGTGTACCGGCGTGAGATGCTCGACGAGGCCGGGCTGTTTGAAGAGGATTTCTTTCTGTACTGCGAAGACACAGATTTGGGTTTACGAGGCCGGTGGGCGGGCTGGAACTGCCTGTATGTTCCGACGGCGATTGTGGAGCATGCGTATTCGCAGAGCAGTGGAGCAGCCTCGGCGCGCAAGGCGTGGTTTGTGGAGCGGAACCGGCTGCGGCTGGCTGTGCGATGCCTGCCGTTGAGTAGCTTGCTGGCGGCTCCGTTTTACGCCACGGTGCGGTATTTCTGGCATGCGGCGGGTCTGTTCACGGGCCAGGGGAAGGCGGCCGAGTTCCGGACGGCGGGCGGCAGCGGACTGCAACTGCCGTGGCTGGTGGTGAAGGCGCACCTGGACCTGCTGCGGAGCCTGCCGACGCTGCTGCGGCAGCGGGCGCGGATTGCGGCGACACGGAAGATCAGCGCGGCGGAGTTCAAGGAAGTACTGAAGCGGCACGCCATCACGGTGAGAGAGGTCGCCGCGCTGTGATTGACGAACGCACGCTGCTGATCATCCCGGCTTTCAACGAAGAGGGCGCGATTGCACGCGTCGTCACCGAGGTCCGGCAGACGTACCCGGAGCTGCAGATCCTGGTGACGGACGATTGTTCTGAGGACGCGACCGTGGACCAGGCTCTCATTGCGGGTGCGCGGGTGCTGCAACTGCCTTGTCATTTGGGACTGGGCGGCTGTGTGCAGGCGGGCTACATGCTGGCTTTCGAGGAAGGCTACGACACGGTGATCCGGATTGACGGAGACGGGCAGCACGATCCGAAGGACATCTGGCGGTTATTGGAGAAGCTGCGGTCGACGGGCTGCGAGATGGTGATTGGCGTCCGGGCGAAGGAGTCCGGCGGGCTGCAGACGCATCCGATCCGCAAGATTGGCATCCACTTTTTCCGGATGCTGCTGCGGCCGATCCTGGGGCGGCCGGTGACGGATCCGACCTCGGGTTTCGTGGCGGTGAACGTGAAGGCTTTGTCGGTCTTCAGTTCGAGTTTCCCGCTGGAGTATCCCGAGATCGAGACGCTGGTGGTGCTGCAGCGGCGCAAGTTCCGGTTTGAGGAAGTGCCGTGCCGGATGCGGAAGCGCATGGCGGGTAGAAGCTCGATCACGGCGATGAAGTCGGTCTACTATGTGATCCATGTGCTGCTGGGTGTGTTCATCAACATCCTGCGGTTTGACGGGCGGGCCAGGAAGGGCCAGGGGTAGTTCGACATGGAGTTGCTGCTGGACATCCTGACGGGCCTGGGCGTGCTGCTGCTGGTGATTGTGCTGCGCTCGCTGCGGCGCGACCACATCCGGGTGGAGCATTCCGTGAGCTGGCTGGCGGCGGCGGTGGCGCTGATTGCGTTGTCGCGGAGCGGTCCGCTGCTGGTGCGGCTCTCCGGCTATATTGAGCTGAAGGAACCGGCGATTACGCTGCTGTTCCTGATCCTGATTGTGTTTCTGGGCGTGTTTTACCGCTTCTCGCGCGCGATCTCAGAACTGAAAGACATGAACATCACCCTTACGCAGAGGGTGGCGATTCTCGAGTACAAACTGCAACGACAGAATGAAGAACAGCAAGCGAAACACTGAGAACGTGCCGCGCAGTGCGGCGGCGGCGCCCGTGAGTATCCCGGCGGCGGGCCTGCCCTGGTGGGCGCCATTGACGGCCGCGATCCTGGCGTTGATTGCCTACTTCCCCGCCCTGAACGGCCCATTCCTGTTCGACGATTTGAGCCTGCCGATGATGAGCCGCGGGCAGGGGATCAATTACACGGAGTTCCTGCGGCGCGGTGTCCGCGCGCTGACCAACATCAGCCTGCTGGCCGATAGGGACATGTGGGCGATGAATACGACGCCCTACCACGTGGAGAATTTCCTGTTGCACCTGGTGAACGCGCTGCTGGTGTACTTCATCCTGAAAGCGCTGCTGGAGCGCGCGGGGCGCGCGGGCCGGGGCGTGGTGGTGAGCGCTGGTTTCGGCGCGGCGGTATTTCTGCTGCATCCGCTGCAGACCGAGGCGGTGGCGTATATCGCGAGCCGGAGCGAGGTGTTGAGCGTGTTCTTCAGCTTCGCGGCGCTGCTGGTGTTCCTGCGGCGCAAGGAGGCTGAGGTTTCCTGGGCACACGCCATCCTGGTGCTGCTGCTGATCGGCCTGGGCGCGCTGAGCAAGGAGACGGCGGTGGCGATGGCCGGGGTGCTGCTGCTGACGGATCTGTACTTCCACACGGGATCGCCGTGGGAAGGTGTCGTGAAGAACTGGCGGCTGTATGCTCCGCTGCTGGCGGGCGGACTGGCGGGCGGAGTGTTTGTGTACCGACTGGCCAGCCACGAGGGCACGGCCGGTTCGTCGCTGAGTTTTTCGCCGCTCGACTATCTGTTCACGCAGTTCCAGGTGGTGTGGGTGTATGTGCGGCTGTTTGTGGCTCCCTATGGGCAGAACCTGGACCACGGGTTCCCGATCACGAAGGCTCCGGGCAACGTGCTGTCGTGGCTGGGGCTGCTGGCGATTGTGGCGGCAGTGGGCGCGGCGTTCGTGTGGCGGAAGAAGTATCCGCTGGCGTCTTTGGGCGTGCTGACGTTCTTTGTGCTGCTGACCCCGACCTCGTCGATCCTGCCGATTGCGGATCCGCTGGTGGAGCGCCGCGTTTACTTCGCCTCGATCGGCCTGCTGCTGATTGTGTGCGAGTTCCTGTCGCGCTGGACGCTGAACGGGGCGAAGGTGGCGGGCCTGGCCGCGCTGGCGGCGGTTTTGACGGTGTTGACGATGTTCCGCAGCGATCTTTATACGAGCACGCAGGCGATGTGGGTGGAGTCAGTCAAAGAGAACCCAAAGAACTACCGGGCACAGTTCCAACTGGCGTACTCGTATTACGAGAAGGGCGAATGTTCGAAGTCGCTGGAGCACTACAAGACGGCGTCGCAGCTGCAGAAGCCGGACTACCGGTTGCTGGTCGACTGGGCGCTGGCGCTGGATTGCGCCGAGGATGTGCCGGGGGCGATTGCGCGGCTGCAGGAGGCGACGAAGCTGGAGAACACGTCGACGGCGTGGTCGACGATGGGCATGATCTACGGGAAGCGCAACCAGCCGGAACTGGCGCTGGATGCGCTGAATCACGCGCTGCAGTTGAACCGGCGCGACGCGATGATCTGGGTGTATCGAGGCAACGTGTACTTCACGATGGGCCGGCATGAGCAGGCGCTCTCGGACTTTGAGGCGGCGCTGCACCGGGATCCCGAGAATCCGGCAGCCATTCAGGGCAAGGCGGCCGCGATGAACGCCCTGGGCAGGAAGTAGCGTCCCAGTGCGCATCGGGGTGAACGCGCTGTATCTGATCCCCGGCGGAGTCGGCGGGACGGAGATCTACCTGCGCCGGCTGCTGGAGGCGATGGAGCGGATCTCGAAGCACGAGATTGTTGTATTCACGAATCGCGAAACCGGGCGGATGGGGCGCGAGTGCGTGGAATTGCCGGTGACGGCGACGAGCCGGCCGGGACGGATTCTCTACGAGCAATTGCGATTGCCGGGCGTGCTGCGGCGGGCACGGATCGACGTGGTGCTGAACCCGGGGTTCACGGCTCCGCTGCTGAGCAGGCTGGCGCAGGTGACGGTGTTCCACGACCTGCAGCACAAGCGGCATCCGGAGTTCTTTCGGTGGTTCGACCTGCCGTTCTGGCGGCTGCTGTTGTGGGCCTCGGCGCACCGGTCGCGGCGGCTGATCGCGGTGAGCGAAGCGACGAGGGACGACCTGCTGAAGTTCTATACGCTGGACCCGAAGTCGATCTCGGTGGTCCATCACGGGGTGGAGCCGGAGTTCTTCGAACTGGCCGCGCGGCGGGCAGACGGCGGGTATCTGCTGTGCGCTTCGACCACGCATCCGCACAAGAATCACGAGCGGCTGCTGCGGGTGTTCCAGCGGCTGGTGCAGGAGCAACCGGGGTTGAGCCTGGTGCTGACGGGGGTGAAGGGCTTCGTGACGGGCGAAGTGGAAGGACTGGTGCGCGCACTGGGCCTGGAGGGTTCAGTGGAGCTGAAGGGTTGGGTGCCGCGGGCGGAGTTATACGAGCTGTTCCGGCGGGCGACCGGGTTCATTTATCCGTCGCGATTCGAGGGGTTCGGGATGCCGGTGCTGGAAGCGATGGCGGCAGGGCTGCCGGTGGCTTGCGGAGATATCGAGCCGCTGAGGAGTTTGACGGGCGGGTCGGCGCTGCTGTTTGATCCGGAGAGCGACGAGGCGATGCTGGAGGCGATGCGGAAGCTGGTGCGGGGGGCGGCTCCAAAGGATGGTCCGCTGCGCGCTGCACCGTTTACGTGGCAGCGCGCGGCGGAGCTGACATTGGCGGCTATCGAAGATAGTCTTCGAGGCGGATCTTCTCGTCGGTCTTAGAGTCGCGGTACTTCACGATGACGGGGGTATAGAGCGAGATGCCCCATTCCTGGCCCTTGCCGCGGGTGACAGCGCGAGACCCGGAGACGACGACGGCGTTTTCCGGCACGATGAGCGGCTGGTCGTCGGTAGCGGCGTAGACCTCGCCTTTCACCAGATCGTAGATGGGCGTGGAACGGTTGAGGATGACGCCAGTGCCGAGGACGGCGCGGGTCTTCACGATAGTGCCTTCGTAGACTCCGGTGTTGCCGCCGACCAGGACTTCGTCTTCGATGACCACGGGGAGGGCGCCAATGGGCTCGAGCACGCCTCCGATCTGGGCAGCGGCCGAGATATGGCAACTACGGCCGATCTGGGCGCACGAGCCGATGAGGGCGTGGGAATCGACCATGGTGCTGTCGCCGACATAGGCGCCTACGTTGATGTACATGGGCGGCATGCAGGTGACGCCGCGGCCGAGGAAGCAGCCGTCGCGAATGGAGCTGCCGCCGGGCACGATGCGGACGCCGCTATTGACGGCTATGGTGCGGACGGGGTAGGTGTCTTTGTCGAACCAGGGCTGACGGACGGTGTCGATGGACATATCGACGATGACGCCCATGCGGAAGCCGATGAGGATGCCCTTTTTGACCCAGCCGTTGACACGCCAACCGCTGGGGGTGGAGGGGTCGGGTTCGGCCGCGCGGATGCTGCCTTCGTTGAGGGCGTCCTTGAAGCGGGCGAAGAGGCCGTGATCGGCGGGCGAGTAAGCGGCCGGAGGATTGTCGAACAGCGTTTCGATTCCGTTTTGCATGCTTGGTTTCCTAGTTGGCGATGAGTCCGGTGCTGAGCAGTACGGCTTCGAGCTTGGCCATGGCGGAGTCGGAGGGCGGGACGAGCGGGAGGCGCCAGACGGGCTGGAGCAGGCCCATGCGGGCCATGGCGGCCTTGACGGGGATGGGGTTCGATTCGATGAAATTGACTTCCATGAGGGCGAGCCACTGGCGCTGGAGGGCGCGGGCGGCGGCGAAATCGCCATTGAGGCAGTGGTGGGCGATGGCGGCCATGACTCCGGGGATTTCGTTGGAAGCGACGGAGATGATGCCTTTGCCGCCAAGGCCGGCGAGGGCGATGGTGATGGCGTCGTCGCCGCTGAGGATGTCGAAGGATTCGGGCAAGGTGGCGCAGAGGTTCGCCTGTTGGGCGATGTTGCCGCTGGCTTCCTTGACGCCGACGATGTTGTCGATTTCAGCGAGGCGGCGCAGGGTGGCGGGCTCGACATTGACGCCGGTGCGGCCGGCGACGCTGTAGACGACAATGGGCACCTTCACGGACGCGGCGATGGCCTGGTAGTGCTGGTAGAGGCCTTCCTGGGTGGGCTTGTTGTAGTAGGGGGTGACGGAGAGGAGGCCGTCGGCGCCGAGGGCTTCGAGCTCTTTGGCCAGGGCGATGACTTCGGCGGTGTTGTAGCCGCCGGCACCGGCGAGGACGGGCACCTTGCCTTTGGCCTCTTCGAGAGTGATCTCGACGACGCGGAGGTGTTCAGCGTGCGTGAGGGTGGGGCTTTCGCCGGTAGTGCCGCAGGGCACCAGGAAGTGAATGCCCGCCTCGATCTGACGCCGGACCAACTTGCGCAGAGAGGCCTCATCCAGGCTTTGATCCGGGTGAAAGGGCGTCACCAACGCGGTGCCGCAACCTTGGAATTGAGACATGTCTAATCCTTTCGATTCGCTGCTCTACGACTGGGGTTCGGACGAAAACAGAATCTCGCTAAATTCGTGGACGCCTTTGTTGCCGGCGATCCACCTGGCGGCGTGCAGGGCTCCGCGGGCAAAGCCTTCGCGGCTGCGGGCGGTGTGGCGCAGGGTGATGGTGTCGGCAGCGGAGTCGAAGCCGATTTCGTGGGTGCCGGGTACGGCGCCGGCGCGATTGCTGGCGACGTCGACGTGGTTGTGATAGCCGGCGGCGCGCATGCCCTCGACGAGCTTCAGGAGGGTGCCGGAGGGGGCGTCTTTCTTGGCGCTGTGATGGAGCTCCCAGGCCCAGGCTTCGTAGGCGGGCTGCTGCTGCATCCAGACGGCGGCTTCAGCCACGATGCGCTGGAAGATGTTCACACCGATGGAGTAGTTGGGGCTGTAGACCAGGCCGGCATGGTTGTTCTCGAAGAGTTGCCGGACGTGATCGAGCTGGCCAAACCAGCCGGTGGTGCCGGCGACAGTGGGAACACGCAGGACGGCAAGTTTTTCCAGGTTGGCGACGGCCGCGTCGGGCGCGGTGAACTCGATGGCGGCGTGGACGTCGCGGAAGTTCTCCGCGGTGAAGCCGGAGCCGTTCACGTTGTTGTGGATGTCGAGGATGAGGGTGACCTCGAAGCCGTACTCGGGGGCGAGACCTTCGAGCATCTTCCCCATTTTGCCGTAGCCGATGAGAGCCAGTTTCACTGGAAAACCTCCGGATCCAAATCGCGGAAAAACTCCTGGTGCAGGGCTTCGACGCCTCGCACGAGGTCTGCGCCATCGACGACGACGCTGACATTGAGCAGGGACGCGCCCTGGGTGATCATGCGGATATTCACGGTCTCCAAGGCGGAGAAGATGCGTTTGGCGATGCCGGGGGTTTCGCGTAGAGCGTCGCCGACGAGGCAGATCAGCGCCTGGTTCGGGACGACGGTGACTTCGGCGATCTTGGAGAGTTCGGCCTCGATGTCGGCGAGGTACTGGGTTTGATCGATGGTTAGCGAGACGCTGACTTCGGAGGTGGAGACCATGTCGACGGGGGTGCGGTAGCGGTCGAAGACCTCGAAGATGCGGCGCAGGAAGCCGTGGGCCATCAGCATGCGGAGGCTGCGGATGTTGACGACGGTGATGTCGCGTTTGCAGGCGATGGACTTGACCGAGTTGCGGCACTCGACGTTGTCGGCCACGATGAGCGTGCCGGCGACCTCGGGGCGGCGGGAGTTGAGGATCCGCACCGGGATGTTCTTCTCGATGGCAGGCTGGACGGTGGCGGGGTGGAGGACTTTGGCGCCGAAGTAGGCGAGTTCAGCGGCTTCGGCGAAGGAGATGTTTTTGACGAGATGGCCGCCGGGCAGGACTCGCGGATCGCAGGTGAGCATGCCGTCGACGTCGGTCCAGATCTGGATTTCTTCGGCGCCGATGCCGGCTCCGGCGATGGCGGCGGAGAAGTCGCTGCCACCACGGCCGAGGGTGGTGGTGACGCCGTCGGCGGTGGCCCCGATGAAGCCGCCCATGATGACGACGCGGCCCTGCATAAGGGGCACGGCCTTTTCCTTGAAGCGCGAGTAGGTGCGGCTGTAGAGGGGCAGCGCCTGGGTGTGGCGGCTGTCGGTGATGAGGACGGAGCGGGCGTCGAGGTGGGCCGCGGGCAGGCCGAAGGCGGGCAGCGCCAGCGCCACCAGGGCGGAGGAGAGCCGCTCGCCGTAACTGCAGACTTCGTCCCACAGCAGGGGGGTGATCTGGCCGGCGGTGGCGATGGCTTCGAGGGTGGTTTCCAGGGCCTCGAAGTTGTTCTCGAGCACGAGCTCCATGGTGGAGGCGCTCTCGGTGGGAATGATCTTACCGGCTTCGGTGCGGTGGAAGCCGCGCAGGTCCTCGGCGTCGCGGAGAGCATCGGCCAGGTTGCCGGCAGCAGCCTTGTCGGCGGCCGCCAGCAGCTTATTGGTGGTCTTGCCCATGGCGGAGACCACGACGAGGGGCCGCTGTTCAAAACGCGGGCGGATGATGCCGGCCACCCGCTCAATCGCCGCGGCGCTCTCCACGGAGGTGCCGCCAAACTTCATTACGATCATGGGTTCTTCCTGAAGGGGCCCATGACCAGCGGGCCCCGGTTCCGGTGGGGCCTTAGTCTAAAAGGCCTTCGCTATACATCAGTTCGGCGTTGAGCACGGCTGCTCCGGCTGCGCCTCGAATGGTGTTGTGGCCCAGGCAGACGAACTTGTAGTCGAGCACGGGGCACTCGCGCAGGCGGCCGACGGTGACGCACATGCCGTTTTCGCGGATGGCGTCGCGGCGCGGCTGCGGCCGGTTCTCCTCGGTGAGGTAGAGCACCGGCTTCTTGGGGGCGCTGGGCAGATTGCGCTGTTGCGGGACGGAGGTGTAGTTCTGATAGGCGGCGAGGATCTCGGCGAGAGACGCCTTGTTGCGCAGGCCGACGCTGACGGTGATGGTGTGGCCGTCGACGACGGGAACGCGGTTGCAATGAGCGCTCATGCGGGCCGGGAGCGGTTCGATGTGGTCGCCGGCAAAGGTACCCATGATCTTCTGGGTTTCGATCTCCATTTTGGCCTCTTCGCCGCCGATGAAGGGGATCACATTGCCCATGATGTCCAGGGAGGGGACGCCGGGGTAGCCGGCTCCGGAGATGGCCTGCATGGTGGTGGCGATGATGGTTTCGATGCCGAAGGGCATGAGGGGGGCGAGGCCCATGGTGAGGGCGACGGTGCTGCAGTTGGGATTGGTGGCGATGGCGCCCTTCCAGCCGCGGGCCTTCTGGGCGGCGAGCAGGCGGAGGTGATCGGGATTGATTTCGGGCACCAGTAGCGGCACGTCCAATTCCATGCGGTGGTTCTTGGAGTTGGACACAACCAGATGGCCCGCTTCCGCGAAAGCGCGTTCGATTTCGGTGGCGACAGAGGCGTCCATGGCCGAGAACATGAGCTTGGGTGCGCCGTTGCCGGGCTTGCAGTCGGAGACGGTGAGGGCAGCGACGCGTTCCGGCATGGAGCCGTCGAGACGCCAGGAAGTGGCTTCGGCGTACTTCTTACCCGCGCTGCGGTCGCTGGCCCCGGCCCAAGTGAGTTCGAACCAGGGATGGCCTTCGAGGAACTTCACGAAGCTCTGCCCCACCATACCGGTGGCGCCTAGCACGCCGACTTCGATCTTCTTGTTCATGTCCATTACTTCCTTCTGTCAAACCGGCTTGAGGGTACGGGTATCTCCCGCTTGTCGCCTGGCAGCCGGTGGAGTTGGCCGGCCTTCAGGCGGTGAGGAGGCGCTTCACCATAGTCTTGTAGATGGTGACTGCTTCCAGAAGCTGCGCCTTGGGCACGCGCTCTTCGCTGGTGTGGGCGACATGGATGGTGCCGGGTCCCAGCAGAAAAGGTTGGCCCCAGGCGCCGCCAAACGCCGGGATGTCGGTGGTGTAGGCCACCACCGTGGTTGCGAAGCCTTCCAGCGAGCCGAGATGGATCGCGGGAATGCACAAAATCTCCTCAGCCTCGGCCAGCGCGCCGGCGGCCGTGGTGACGGCGGTCCGGACAGGCTCGGGATCACCGACCAGGCGGAACATCAAGGCGGCCTCGGCGGCATCGGGCACCACGTTGGGTGCGCGGCCGCCCTGAATCTGGCCGATGTTCAGGGTGCAGGGCCCGAGGATTCCGTCGATGGGCAGGGCGATGGCGCGGATGCGCTGGAGGGCATCGAGCAGTTTCTCGATGGCCGATTCGCCGAGCTCCGGGTAGGCCGAGTGAGCCATGCGTCCGGAGGCTTTGAGTTCGTAGCGGAGAGCGCCTTTGCTGCCCAGTGCCAACTGGTTCTCAGTGGGCTCGCCGTTGATGATGAATTTCGAGCCGCGCGGAGTTTTGGCGGCGTGATACGCGCCGGCGCTGTTGCGTTCCTCGCCGACGACGAAGAGCAGCCCGAAATTGCGGACACCTTCGGTGAGGAGGTCAGTGGCAGCGCAGAGCATGGCGGCGATGATGCCTTTGACATCGCAGGCGCCGCGGCCCCAGATGTTCGCCTCGTCTTCACGCGACGGAAAGAAGGGCGGCACGGTGTCCAGGTGGGTGGACAGGGTGACGATGGGGGTGCCGAAGCAGGCAAAAATATTGAAACGGCGGGGTTCGACTTCGATGGCTTCGAGGTGGCCGTTGTGGGCGCGCGTCAACTCACCGAGAAGCGAGAGCAGGTAGTCTCCGACCGGCTCTTCATTCCCGGTGATGGACTCGATGTCCACCAGCGCGCGTGTGAGAGAGAAGACATCCATGATGGATGGGGAAACTCCAAGATATCGAACCTGCGGGTCTTGGATCAACCCATGCGCCCAATCCGGGCCCTATCATGCGATTTTTGCGGGGATTGCGTCAGGGTGCGGGCTCCAACTGGACCGTCACGAGATTGTCTCCCGCCGCAAGGGTGAATGAGACGACTTTCGATTGGGTGCCGGCGGTCACTTCCACTTCATAGTCTCCGAGAAACCCGCGAAGTCCCATTGCGCCTTCGGGCCCGGTGGGGTTGGTTTCGTCGGTCCACCAGGCACCGTAGACGAGTTGCCGCCAGACATCGAAGTTTGGTTTGGTGGTCCAATCCCTGCGGATCATGGCGCCGACGGGCAGCCAGTGGCGGCCTTCCCAGAAGCCCCACATCAGGAGATTCGTGACGGCGGGATGGCTGAAGGCGGTGATGAGGAGATCGCGGGTGAACTGGGCCTGCAACGCCTCGTCCGTGGTGTTGAAGTCGAATTCGGTGATCTCAATCTGCTTGCCATAGCGAGCGAAGCGGTCGAGGATGCGAAGCATGGTCTCGGGCGGGGTCGGGGTGCTGAAGTGGCCTTGCATGCCGATACCCTGCACACCGGCATCGAGGGCATCGAGGTTCTCGATGATCCGGGCGAAACCGTTCTGATGGGCGAAATCGACCCCGTTTGAGCTGAGGATGCTGTAGTCGTTGATGAAGAGGTTCACCGTTGGGTCGAAGAGACGAGCCTGGCGGAACCAGGCCGCCATCTCAGCGTCGCCGAGGATCTTTTGGAGGTCTGTGTTGGTGTAGGCCTCATTGATGACATCCCAGTCAATCAGGGTGCCGCTGGTTGCAGAGACCTCGTCCTGGATATGGTCGAGGATCCGCCGGCGGAGGGCTTCCGGATCGCTTTCCAGCGCCTTCACGCTGGCGGGCAGGTACTGCCAGCCGGGCCAGACCAGATTGTGGCCGCGTATCTTCGAGATGCCGTGGTCCTGCATCCAGCGGATGCCGTTGAGGGCGCGCTGCCGGTTCGATTCCCAGCCTTGCCACTTCAGATCGTTCTCGAAGACAACGAGGTTGAAATTATCGAGGATGAACTGGCGGTACTTTTCGCTGTCGAGCGAAGTTCCCAGCAGGAGATCGGCGGCCACGGCTGAGCCGAAGCCGAAGGCATGTTTCCTCATTCGGACGTGGACGGAGGCGCCGGGCACGGGATTGCCGCCGGCATCCAGGACGAGCACGGCCAGGTTGCCTTTGCGGATTTCGTCGATGCGCTGGAGGGCGGCGGAGCGCCAGGCTGCGTCCGGGGCGGAGCCGTCGTAGGCGGTGTCGATGCCGAGGTCGGCCGCAGTGATCCCGGGACCGTAGTTGAGGAACGAAATCCCTGCAAGGTCAGCCACTTGCAACTGCTCGCCCATCCAGAAATCGAGAGAGTAGCCACCGGCCGCGTAGTCTTCCGCCATGGGGAATATGAGGTTGAATTGTTTCCAGGTGGTTCCGGATAGGAGCGTTGTGTTGGCGGATTTTGTGTAGGGCGAGTCGCGACGCTCGACGTTGAGGCGGGTGACGCAGCCCGTATCTTCGGGGGCGATGCACCGTATGTTGAACGAGGCGACGATGACGTCGTTTTTCCGAACCGGCGCGCCGCCCAGGACGCGAATCCGGTTATCCCAGGGGTTGGCCGGCAGCGCACGTGTGGTGAGGCGAAGGGCGGACTGGAAGCCCGGGCCGTCAACCGGAACTATCTCCGCACCAGCGGCGGAGGCGGAGCCGGAGTATTTGAATAGCAGCAACGGCTCGCCATTGAGCAGGGGTACGGGATGCTCCAAGCTCTGTGCCTGTCCCCAGATGGGGATGAATAGCAGCAAGAAGAAGCGGCGCATGGAGTGCAGATTCCAGCCACAGTATACCGAGTCGAAGATACCGGCCTTGGATTTGGGATAATTGCCGGTTGAAGTGAGCCAGAACTGGAGCAGATTCCGCCGTGCAGTGCTGTGCGCCTATGAGCACGGCAGCCTGGGTTTCGCCAAAGGCGCGGCCTATTCGGCGCTGCTCGCGTTCTTCCCGATTCTGACCACGACGACCGCGATTCTGGTTCACGTGAACGCGGGCACGCTTTCGATGAAGATCGTGGGCGCGCTGTTCAAGGTGGTTCCGCCGGGAGTGGGTGACCTGATCCGGCAGATCCTGTCACACGGCACGCGGCCGCTGGCGCTGCCGATCCTGGCGATCCTGCTCTCGCTGTGGGCGGGGTCGGGCGTGATGATGAGCCTGATGGAGGGTTTCCAGGCGGCTTATCAAAGAAAGAGCGGCCGGGGCATGTTACACAACCGGGGCATTGCGATGTGGCTGGTGATGGTGGCCATTGGACCCGTAGTGGGAGCTTCGGCGCTGATGCTGTTCGGCGATATGGCGGAGAACGGCGCGATGCGGCTGTTGGGCCTGCTGGATGCGGGCGAGACGCTGAAGGGCGGGGTGAAGCTGGTGAGCCTGGTGGTGCGGTATGTGCTGGCGCTGGGCACGATTGTAGTGGTGACGGCGATGCTCTACCTGTTTGGTCCGGATGCGGGCAAGGGCCGCAAGGTATGGCCGGGCTCGCTGGTGGCGACCGGGTTGTGGCTGGGCATCACGCTGGTGTTTGCATGGTATGTGCGGAATATCGCCAACTACAATCTGTTGTATGGCAGCATCGGGGCAGTGATGGCGCTGTGCGTGTGGATGTACCTGCTGGCGCTCTCGGCGATGATCGGCTGTGAATTCAACGCGCAGTCGGACCTCGGCAAAAAGCTCTGAGCGCGCTCCTTATACTGGAAATCGTGGCATACCGGCTCGGCATCGACTACCAACCGCGGGGCGATCAGCCCCAGGCAATCGAACAAATCGTCAGGGGGATCAACGACGGCGAGCAGCATCAGGTGCTGCTGGGCGTGACTGGCTCCGGCAAGACCTTCACGATGGCGAAGGTGATCCAGGAGACGGAGCGGCCCGCGCTGGTCATGGCGCACAACAAGATCCTGGCGGCGCAGTTATACCAGGAGTTCAAAACATTCTTTCCACAGAACGCGGTGGAGTATTTCGTCAGCTACTACGACTACTACCAGCCCGAGGCGTACGTACCGGCTTCGGATACGTATATCGAGAAGGAAGCAACCGTCAACGACGAATTGGACAAGTTGCGGCTGGCGGCGACCAAGACGCTGTTTGAGCGGCGGGACTGCATCATCGTGGCCAGTGTGAGCTGCATTTACGGCCTGGGTTCGCCGGAAGCCTACTACGGCATGCTGCTGATGCTGGAGAAGGGCCACAGGATGCCGCGCGAGCAGATCACCTCGAAGCTGGTGGAAATTCTCTACGAGCGCAATGACTTCGATTTCCGGCGCGGGACGTTCCGTGTGCGGGGCGACGTGATCGAGATCTGGCCGACTTACGATGACGACGCCTATCGGATTGAGCTATGGGGCGATGAGATCGAGGCGCTGTCGAAGATCGATCCGCTGCTGGGGCAAGTGAAGGAGAGCTACGTCCGCCTGCCCATTTACCCGAAGACGCACTACGTAATGCCGCCGGAGACGAAGCAGGAGGCGGTGGAGAGCATTGAGCAGGAACTGGCGTGGTGGCACAAGGAACTGGAGAAGCAGGGCAAGCTGATCGAGGCGCAGCGGCTGTACCAGCGGACGATGTTCGACCTGGAGATGATCCGGCAGATGGGCTACTGCCACGGAATCGAGAATTATTCGCGGCATTTCAGCGGGCGACTGCCGGGCGAACCGCCGCCGACACTGCTGGATTACCTGCCGGCCGATGCGCTGCTGATGATCGATGAGAGCCACCAGACGGTGCCGCAGATCGGGGGCATGTATCACGGTGACCGGTCGCGCAAGAACACGCTGGTCAACTTTGGGTTCCGGCTGCCGAGCGCGCTGGACAACCGGCCGCTGACATTTGAGGAGTTTGAGAACCGGGTGCACCAGACGCTGTATGTGTCGGCGACGCCGGGTCCGTTTGAGCTGAAGCGAACGGCGGGTGTGGTGGTGGAGCAGGTGATCCGGCCGACGGGCCTGGTGGATCCTCCGGTGGAGGTGCGGCCGATCAAGGGGCAGGTGGACGACCTGCTGCACGAGATCAGGAAGCGGGTGGCGGAGAACGAGAGGGTACTGATTACCACGCTGACGAAGCGGATGGCGGAAGACCTGCACGAGTATTATGCCGAGTTGGGCGTGAAGAACGCCTATATGCACTCGGAGGTGTCGGCGCTGGATCGCGTGAAGATCCTGCGGGATCTGAGGCGCGGCGACATCGATGTCCTGATTGGAGTGAATCTGTTGAGGGAGGGGCTGGATCTGCCCGAAGTTTCGCTGGTGGCGATTCTGGACGCGGACAAGGAAGGCTTCCTGCGGTCGACGGGCTCGCTGATCCAGACCATTGGGCGAGCGGCGCGGCATCTGAACGGGCGGGCCATTCTCTATGCGGATGTCATGACAGACAGCATGAAGAGGGCGATATCGGAGACGGACCGCCGGCGGCGCATCCAGGTGGATTACAACGTGGAGAACAACATTACTCCGCAGTCGATCGTGAAACCGATCGATATGAGTCTCATCGCGGTGGCCGAGATGGATTACGTCACTCCTCCGCTGGCTGGAGATGAGGAAGTCGAGCTGTTGAGCGTGGAACAGCGGAACACGCTGATTGAGGACCTGGAGCGCAAGATGCGCGAAGCTGCGAAAGCATTTGAATTTGAGAAGGCCGCGCAGTATCGTGATCGAGTCAAGGCATTGAAGTCGCCAACTCCCTATGAGCAAACCCCTGCCGCTGGGACTGATCGCCTCGGGGCGAATGACTGAATCTCCGCTGATACGCTATCCGTCTCTAGTGAGCGACCTGGGTCCGGTGGTGGCCTCCAGCCGCCGCCTGGCCTCGCGCTATGCGAATGCCCTGAGGGCCGGCCACCCGGCCGACGCGAAGGAACTGGGCGGGTGCAGGCTGGTGCTGGTGCAGGCGCCGGCCTGCGAACTGCCGGCTATCCTGTCGATGCTGGTGGAGAGCCAGATTTCGTGGAAATCGAAGGCTCTGGCTTTGATAGACGATGATCTCGACGCCGAGGCACTGCAGCCGATGCGAGCATTGCGGGCGGCTGTCGGCTCAGTGACTCTGGCGCCATCGCGGGAGCGGGGTGTGCTGGTGATCGAAGGAGACGCGGCGGCGGTGCGGGTGATGAATCAGTGGGCGGCGCAGGCGCGGATGAGCTGTATCGAGCTGAAGCCGCAATGCAAAGCGCTGTACGGGGCGGGCCTGATGGCTGCGAATTCGTTGCTGCCGCCTGTTCTGGATGGAGCGATGAGGAGCCTGCGGGCGTCGGGGCTGAGTCAACTGGATTCGAGGCGGATGCTGAGCCTGGTAGTGGAAATGGCGATTCGCGGCCAGCGGGCGCATGGACGGAAGGCCTGGCTGAGTCCGGCTTCGATGTCGCGGCGCCCGGCGGTTTTGAACCAGCTGGCGGCCCTGGCCGAGGTGGATCCGGTGTTGGCGGCGTATTTCCAGCGGTCGCTTATAGCTATTCTTGACTATGTTGGACAGGATCCGGATTGGCTGGGGGACCCGCCGCCCCAAAGCCAGCCGAGTCCGGATTAAGCTGGTGGAGAGCGCCAATGCGGGCCCCGAGATCGTGTCCGCCCTTCTTTCGCCGTTATCAGCGTCCTACCGCGAAGTTTATGCATCGATAAAGTGGACCCCGTACGTCGCCGGAATCAGGGTAAAATCAAAGTAGCTGTCCCCTCTGGATCCCATGCTCAGAAACAAAGTAGAAAAGCCGGAAGACTTGAATCCTGTTGAGACGCAGGAGTGGCTCGAAGCACTCGATCAGGTGATCGAAGAGGGCGGCCCGGAGCGGGCCCGCTACCTGCTCGAACGTCTCGCAGTGAATGCAGCAACCCAGGGCGTGCCTGCCGCCCTTGGCGTCACCACGCCCTATCTGAACACCATTGCGGTGGATGATGAAGTCCCCTACCCGGGCGACCGGGAACTGGAGCGGCGCATCAAGAGCATTGTGCGGTGGAATGCCGTGGCAATGGTCGTGCGTGCGAACAAATACGACGACGGCATTGGCGGTCATATCTCCACCTTCGCCTCTTCCGCCACGCTGTATGAAGTGGGCATGAATCACTTCTTCCGGGGCTCGATTGCCTCGGAGGGCGGCGACCAGCCGGGTGACCTGGTGTATTTTCAGGGCCACGCCTCGCCGGGCATGTACTCGCGAGCCTTTCTCGAAGGGCGCCTGAGCGAAGAGCACCTGAAGAATTTCCGCCACGAGTTGCGTGAGACTCCTGGCCTTAGCTCCTACCCACACCCCTGGCTGATGCCCGATTTCTGGCAGTTCCCGACCGTCAGCATGGGGTTGGGCCCGATCAATGCCATCTACCAGGCGCGCTTCTGCAAGTATCTGGAAAATCGCGGGTTGATGCCCAAGACGAACCGCAAGATCTGGGCTTTCCTGGGCGATGGCGAGATGGATGAGCCGGAATCGCGCGGTGCGCTGCAGATCGCGGCCAACGAGAAGCTGGACAACCTGATCTTCGTGATCAACTGCAACCTGCAGCGGCTGGATGGCCCGGTACGCGGCAACGGCAACATTATGCAGGAGTTGGAAGGCGTCTTCCGGGGCTTCCAGTGGAACGTGATCAAGCTGGTTTGGGGCAGCGACTGGGACCGCCTGCTGGAAAAAGATAAGACGGGCCTGCTGATCCGCCGCATGCACGAGTGTGTGGACGGCGAATTCCAGACCTTCAAAGCACGCGGCGGCGCCTATGTCCGCAGCGAGTTCTTCGGCAAGTATCCGGAACTGCTCGAACTCGTCGAGGACATGACCGACGACGAGATTTTCGCCCTGCGGCGCGGCGGCCACGATCCGGTCAAGGTCTACAACGCTTACAAGAAGGCGTACGAGCACACAGGTGGACCGACGGTGATCCTGGCCAAAACGGTCAAGGGTTATGGCATGGGTGAGGCTGGTGAAGGTCGCAACACGACGCACCAGCAGAAGAAGATGAACGAGAACGAACTCTTGAAGCTGCGCGAGCGCTTCAAGGTTCCGATTCCCGAGGAGACGGTGCACACCGTTTCGTTCTACCGTCCTCCTGAAGACTCTCCGGAGATGAAATATCTGAAGGAGCGCCGCAAGGTGCTGGGCGGACCGCTGCCGATCAGGCAGGTGAAGCCGCTGCATCTGGAGACGCCGCCGATGGAGGAGTTCAACGACTCCCTGGGTGGCAGCGGCGGCCGTCCGGTATCGACGACGATGGCCTTTGTGGCGATCCTGAAGCAAATGCTGAAGGACAAGGTGCTGGGCAAGCTGGTGGTTCCGATTATTCCGGACGAAGCCCGCACGTTCGGCATGGAGAGCCTGTTCCGCCAGATTTCGATCTACGCGCCTTCCGGCCAGCTGTACAAGCCGGTGGACAGTGAACAGTTCCTGTACTACAAGGAGGCCACCGACGGCCAGGTGTTGGAAGAGGGCATCAACGAAGCGGGTTCGCTGGCCAGCTTTACGGCGGCGGGCACGGCGTATGCCAACTACGGCATCCCGATGATTCCGTTCTACATCTACTACTCGATGTTTGGGTTCCAGCGCGTGGGCGACGCCATTTGGGCGTTTGGGGATTCCCGCGGACGCGGCTTCCTGCTGGGCGCCACGGCCGGCCGGACTACCCTGAACGGCGAAGGCCTGCAGCACGAAGACGGCCACAGCCATGTGCTGGCCTCAACCGTACCAAACTGCGTGAGTTACGATCCGGCGTATGCGTACGAGATCGCGACGATCATCCAGGACGGCCTGCACCGGATGTACGGGCAGAACGAGGATGTCTTCTACTACCTGACGCTGTGCAACGAGAACTATGCGCAGCCGGCGATGCCGGAGGGTTCACGCGAAGGGATCCTCAAGGGCATCTACAAAGTACATGCCAGCGAGAACGGTGCGGCCAAGGCTCAGCTGTGGGGCAGCGCCTCGATGTTGAACGAGGCACTGCGCGCGCAGAAGATTCTGTGGGAGAAGTTCCAGATCACGGCCGATGTGTGGAGCGTCACCAGCTATAACGAACTGCGGCGTGAAGCGCTGGATGCCGACCGCTGGAACCGGCTGCACCCGGCTGAACCGGCTCGCAAGCCGTATATCCAGCAGGTGATGGAAGGGACCCAGGGTCCGATCGTAGCGGCCAGCGATTACATGAAGGTGGTCTCGGACCAGCTTTCTCCCTGGCTGAGCGGGCGCCTGACTTCCCTGGGCACCGATGGTTTTGGGCGCAGCGAATCGCGGCCCTACCTGCGGCGCTTCTTCGAAGTGGATGCGGAGTCGATTGTCACGGCGACGATTTCGCAGCTCTCGCGCTGGGGCCAGTTTGACGCGCACAAGGCGCAGCAGGCGATTTTCGAGTTGGGTATCGATCCCGAGAAGAAGAACGCGGCTCGCAACTAGATCGAGTTCAGGACGGGGGCGTGGATCCACTGGGATGCACGCCCCCGTTTTGCGTCTGGGCAAACCGCCCGCTGAAGCAGCCCGCCGTAATATGATGTCGAGGTCAGGTTAATCATGATCCTCTCTCGACCCAAGCCACTTCACTTCATCCTGCTCGCCGCATTGACGGCCACGGCCTGTTTCAGCCAGGAGGCCGCACACAAGAACCGGGACCTGGGCTACGACGACACTCCGCTGATTCCGGGGCAAAAGTGGCGCGTGCACGACAATACGCGCAAGCATCCGCCGAAGGTGACGGCCGCTGCGCAGCCGGGCGGCGCGCCTTCGGACGCGATTGTACTGTTTGACGGCAAAGATTTGTCGCACTGGGTAGCGAAGCTACGCGGCGGCAAGGAAGGTCCGCCGGAGTGGAAGGTGGAGAACGGCTATGTGGAAGTGGCGCCGGGCAAGGGCGGCATCGCGACGAAGGAGAAGTTCGGCGACGCGCAGTACCACATTGAATGGCAGGAGCTGGCCGATGTTTCGGGCACCAGCCAGAGCCGGGGCAACAGCGGGGTGGAGATCATGGGCCGCTATGAGATCCAGGTGCTGGACTCCTACCAGGATCTGACCTACGCCGACGGGCAGGCTGCCTCGATATACGGCCAATGGCCGCCGATGGTGAACGCCACGCGCAAAGCCGGGGAATGGAACGTCTATGACATCGTGTTCGAGGCGCCCAAGTTCGACGGCGATAAGGTGGTGAAGCCGGCCTACATCACTCTGTTCCACAACGGCGTGCTGATGCACAACCGGCAGGAGGTCATCGGGCGGGCGATTCATGCGAGGGTCGCCACCTATGCCCCGCATGCCCCAGAGGAGGCGCTTTCGTTGCAGAACCACGGCAATGCGGTGCGGTTCCGGAACATCTGGGTGCGGCGGCTGAAGGGCTACGACCCGCAGTAATTGCGAGGCTTGCGGCGGCGCAGTCCGAGGAGGATCAGCGGCAGGCCAACAATGAGGGCGGTGCCGGGCTCCGGTACGGCGGATGAGCCGTCTGCCTGCAGGGGAGCGCCGGTGATGGCCAGGACGCTGGTCAAGTCAGAGATCACACCGAACGTGGTGCCGGCGAGCGAAATCTCGTACAGGCTATAGAGCGGGCTGTCGGCCTTGATGAAGTACTCCGAAGGCGAGGCGTAGTAGAAGCCGTCGGTGCCGAGGTCGGCCTGGGTCCAAGTGACGATGCCGCCCCCGCCGAGCTGAAACGACGCTGAGAACGAAGTGAGTTCAGCGGTGTCGATGCCGCCGCTGAGGTCGAGGTCGTCGCCGGTGAATAGGATGGTGAGGGGACCGCCCTGGTCCCACCCGCCTTGAGTGAGTTGGAGAGTCGACGCGCCGGCCTGCGGGCAGAGTGCCCCCAGGGCCAGCGCCAGGCAGAGCGCTGCCAGTTTCATGACGGAATCCAGCCTTTCGTTTGGAGGAGCCCGGCCGGAGGCGCATCGAGCGGCGCCAGGCGGGCTGGGCTCCTGCACAAATACGCGCGGCGGAAGAGAAAAGGGGATCAATTTCGGTGTTGGGTTGGTTTCGGCGGCGCCGTGCCGCGATTGGCTACCCTGATAGACACACGTTCTGATGGAGTTCCTGCCTTGCCACAACGCCTGATTGTCGCCATCACCGGAGCCTCTGGAGCCATCTTCGGCATACGGATGCTCGAGACGCTCGCCCGGGACAAGTCGATTGAGACGCACCTGGTGGTGAGTCCGGCGGGCCGTGCGACCATCGCGCAGGAGACGGACTGGCAACCGCGAGAGGTGGAGGCGCTGGCGAGCGTGGTGCATCCGCCAGGGAACATTGGCGCATCGATTGCCAGCGGGTCGTTCGAAACATTGGGGATGATTGTGGCGCCGTGTTCGATCAAGACACTATCGGCGGTGGCGAACTGCTACTCGTCCGACCTGGTGGCACGGGCCGCGGACGTCCAGTTGAAGGAAGGCCGGCCGGTGGTGCTGATGGTGCGGGAGACGCCGCTGCACAAGGGGCATCTGCGTTTGATGACCGAAGCGGCCGAGCACGGAGCCGTGATCTTTCCGCCAGTGCCGGCGTTTTACGGGCGTCCGAAGACGCTGGATGACATGGTCAATTCGACCGTGGGCCGGGCGTTGGCGCGGGTAGGGATCCGGAATGAGCTGTACTTTGAATGGTTGGGCATGAAGAACCCGACTTCGGACGCCGGTTGATCCGCCTGCTACCCTGCCCTGTATGGCCGCCCGCCTGCAAAACGGCTCGAAGCCCTATCTGTTTCCAGATGGCGCCGGATTCGGGACAGATAATGTCCTGCTGCACGCCAGCGCGCGGCGCCACCGGGTGGAGGAGTTCGCCGGCCCCCTTTCGATCAAGACCGTGCTGAAGGGCTCAGTTGCCTGGGTTGTGGGCGGGCAGGAACTGATGGTCGATCCGGCGACCTTCCTGGTTTTGGGCGCCGGGGAGAAGTACTCGATGAATATCGACTCCGAACGCCGCGTGGAGACCGCGTGCGCATTCTTCCGCGGCGGCTTTGTGGAAGAGATGGCCCAGGATGCGACGGGCCGTGTCGAGGATTCGCTGGAGGCTCCGCAGCGGACGGCGCCCGCGCTGCCGTTTCCATCCCGTCTCCATTGCGATGCAGGCCGATCGATTACCGGCACTGTCGAAACAATGGCGGAGCGAAGTGCCGGCACGCTGTTCCCCAGCGGCTTCGAAGAGGAGTTCCTGCTGCTGTCGAACCGGCTGCTGCTGCTTTACGAGCAGGTCCGAAGCCGCATGGCACGGGTACCCGCAGTGAAAGCCTCAACCCGGGAAGAGCTGTTCCGGCGGCTGGAGAAGGGTCGCGAATATCTGCATTGCCAGGCCGGTGGCGCGATTTCGCTGGAAGAGGTGGCCCGGGCAGCGTGCCTTTCGCGGTACCACTTCCATCGAGCCTTTGCACAGGTATTCGGGCAGACACCGCACTGCTACCTGACCGAATTGCGGTTGAGCCGCGCCCACGCTCAATTGCGGGCGGGGCTGCCGGTGACGGAGGCGTGGCTGGGATCGGGGTTTGAGAACCCTTCGGCCTTCAGCCGGGCGTTCCGCAGGGTCTATGGGCTGACGCCATCCGCGGTGCGCCGAGCCTGAAATTCGCAACATCGGCACAGTCTTTCCACCTTGCCCCGGTTATCGTGGACCTCATGAAAAGAGCTGCCTCGCTGTTGCTGCTACTCGCCTTTGGCGTGGCGGCGCAAGCTCCCCTTGAGAGTTCGAAAGGACGCGGCATGGCGCAGAATGAGCATCTACCCTCGACGGCTTCCCTGGTGATGTTTGGAGTCGACAATCTGGTGCGGTCAGTCAAGTTTTACCGTGACGTGATTTCGCTGCCGTTGCGGAACTCCTCGGAAGAGTTCGCCTTCTTTACGGCCGGGCCGGTGACGCTGGCCTTGAGTGCTCCGCTGGGCAGGGCGGTCCAGCCCAGGGCGGGCGCCATGGAACTCGTTTTCGCCGTATCCAGCGTGAGTGAGTCGTTTGCGGCACTACGCGAGCGTGGCTGCCAGTTCGTCCAGGAGCCGCGGGAGGCATTCCCCGGCTCCTGGGCCGCCACGTTTACGGATCCTGACGGCCACCGGTTGACGCTGTATGGTCCCAAGTGACTTGGCGCGGCCGGGTGGAGGGCCGGATACTATTCAATTGAACCCGAGTGACGGCCCTGTGCGTCATTCCATCGGGCGCGGGTTTTCGCGCAGGCAGGCTGAGATCGATGCGGAAGTGCTGGGCTCTATTGCTGTTGCTGGCTACGGTGTTGAAGGCGGATCTGCGCCTGGACCGCAAGGAGATTCGCACTCCGGCTCCGATGCCGCCGGGCAGCCTGTTGATCGTGGGGTTCCTGGGCGCCTGGGAGCACTGGGACAACGATAAACGGAGTGTCCGGAAGGTGGCGTTGGACCTGAGGAAACAGCGGATTCCCGGGGTCTATGTCGAGACGGCGGGCAATCACGACCGGAAGACTGTCAGGAAGTTCATTCTGGAAGCGCTGGACCAGAACCGCAACCGGAAGCTGGACGCGGCCGAGAAGAAGAGTGTCGAGTTGATCTGCTATGGGCAGAGTTACGGCGGCGCGGCCTGCGTGCGGCTGGCTTCGGAGTTGAAGCAGCAGGGCATACCGGTGCGATTGACGATCCAGGTGGACAGCATCGGGCGCGGCGATGACTGGATCCCCTCCAATGTCTCGCGGGCACTGAACCTGTACCAGCACGATCCGGGGCCGATCCAGGGCGAGGGTCATATCAAGGCGATGAATCCGGCGCGTACGACGATCCTCGGGAATTTGCGGTTCACCTACCTGTTTCGGACGGTGGATATGTCGGACTACCCGTGGATCAGCCGCCGGATGGGCTTGTCGCACTGGAAGATGGACAACGATCCGGTGGTCTGGAAGAGCGTGGAGGCCGCGATCCTGGCCGAGATCGGCGCCTGGTCGGCGGGCCGGGCGATGGCGAGCACTCGTTGAGGAGGAGCCACGCATGCCGCTACAGAATCGTGTGACGCCCGAAGGATTGCTGATCGCGACCGAAGCCCGGGGCACGCTGATGGGCAACCGCGGCGGGGCGATCCACAATGACCAAAGGCAGATCGTGCGGCCCTTCAAAAGCCGGCAATGGATCACCTGCGTGCTGCAGTTCAAAGACCGGCGGCGGGTGGTGATGACGCCGCGGTTGTACACGGAACTGTTCTTCCTGGACGAAGCAACCGCGTTCGCGGCGGGACACCGGCCGTGTGCGGAATGCCGGCGGGCCGATTTCCTACGATTCCTGGGCGTGTGGCCGGGTCGGGTAGCGGGGGAGAAGCTGTATGTGGATGCGATCGACCGGGTGCTGCATGGGGAGCGGGTGGGCGACCGAGGCGCGAAGGTCACTTACCGGGAGGCGCTGGAGCACCTGCCGGATGGAACGTTCGTGCGGCGCGAGGGCGGGCTGTTTCTCGTGAAGGGGGCATCCCTGTTGGAGTGGTCGCCGGCGGGTTATGTCCGGTGCTTTGAGAGGACGGCGGGAGAGGTGGTGGAGGTTTTGACGCCGCGGTCGATGGTGGCGTGTTTCGAGGCGGGTTACGTGCCGGCGGTTCACCCGTCCGCGGCTTTGCTGGGATAGTCCCAAAAGAAGAAGGGCCGCGGCCCCCCAGCGGGGAACGCGGCCCTTTCTTTGACTACGATTCGAACTACGCGGTGCGGTTGGCTTCCGCGGAACCTTCGCTCTTCGCGATGGCCGCCTGGGCAGCCGCGAGACGGGCGATCGGCACGCGGTAGGGGGAGCAGGACACGTAGTCCATGCCGACCTGGTAGCAGAACTCGACGGAGCTCGGGTCACCGCCGTGCTCGCCGCAGATTCCGATTTCCAGTTCCGGATTGGTGGAACGGCCGAGGTCGACAGCCATCTTGATCAGCTTGCCGACACCTTCGCGATCGATGACGCCGAACGGGTCGTTCTTGAAGATCTTCTTCTCTTCGTACTCCTTCGAGAACTTCGTATAGTCGTCGCGGGAGAGGCCCATTGTGGTCTGCGTCAGGTCGTTGGTACCGAACGAGAAGAACTCGGCTTCGGTGGCCACGCGATCGGCGGTGAGAGCGGCACGCGGGATCTCGATCATGGTGCCGATCATGTACTTCTGCTTCTTGAGGCCGGCCTTGCCCAGAACTTCCTCGGCAATGGCCTTGACGATCTTCTTCTGGTTCTCGAGTTCCTCGACGCCGCCGATGAGCGGAATCATGACTTCGGGAATGACCGTCTTGCCCTTCTTCGCAACCTGAACAACGGCCTCGAAGATGGCGCGCGCCTGCATTTCAGTGATCTCGGGATAGGTGATGCCGAGACGGCAGCCGCGGTGGCCGAGCATGGGGTTGAACTCATGCAGCTGTTCGACGCGGTGCAGCAACTGGGGCAGCACGGTCTTGAGCGACTTCACGTCGGGCGCGAAGTTCTTGTAGCGCGACAGCATTTCCTTCTTGGTCTTGATGTCGGCGGTGGGCAGCTTGGCAAGGTCGACCATCAGCTCTTCGCGCTTGGGGACGAACTCGTGCAGCGGGGGATCCAGGGTGCGGATGACGACCGGGAAGCCGTTCATGGCTTCGAACAGGCCGGCGAAGTCCTTGCGCTGCATGGGCAGCAGCTTGGCGAGCGCCTTGGTGCGGTCCTTCACGTTGTCGGTGAGGATCATGGCCTGGACGTGCGGCAGACGGTCTTCGGCGAAGAACATGTGCTCGGTGCGGCACAGGCCGATGCCTTCGGCGCCGAACGCACGGGCAGCCTTGGCATCGCGGGGGATGTCGGCGTTTGCACGAACACCGAACTTGCCGCGGAACACGTCGGCCATCTTCATGAACTTGGCGAAGACGGGCGAATTGGGATCGGGATCCTTGGTGGCAGCCTGGCCGAGATAGACTCCGCCGGTGGCGCCATCGATGGATACCCAGTCGCCTTCCTTGATGGTGACAGTCTTGTCGGCCATCTTCACGGTCGCGACCTTGCCGCGCTCGTTGATCGAGAGGGCGCCGCAGCCGACGACGCAGGGAACACCCATGCCGCGGGCCACAACGGCCGCGTGGGAGCTCTTGCCGCCGACGGCGGTGAGGATGCCCTTGGAGGCGTCCATGCCGTGGATGTCGTCAGGAGTGGTCTCTTTGCGGATGAGGATGACGGGCGACTTCGCCGACATCACAACAGCGTCTTCCGAAGTGAAGGCCAGGCGGCCGACGGCTGCGCCGGGGGAGGCGTCGATACCGGTGGCGAGCTTGGTGAGGGACTTCAGGGAAGCGGTGTCGAACACGGGGTGCAGCAGCTGGTCGAGTTGGGCCGGGGCGACGCGCATGACGGCGGTCTTCTCGTCGATGAGGCCTTCGGTCACCATGTCGACGGCAACCTTCACAGCGGCCGGGCCGGTGCGCTTGCCGTTGCGGGTCTGCAGCATCCAGAGGACGCCTTCCTGCACGGTGAATTCAAAGTCCTGCATGTCCTTGTAGGACAGCTCGAGCTTCGACGTGATGTCGCGCAGTTGGTTGTAGACGTCCGCGTTCCAGTCCTTGAGCTCTGAGATGGGGGACGGAGTGCGGATGCCGGCGACGACGTCTTCGCCCTGGGCGTTGACGAGGAATTCGCCGTAGAAGGTCTTCTCGCCGCTACCGGGGTCACGGGTGAAGCCGACGCCGGTGGCGGAGGTGTCGCCCATATTGCCGAACACCATGGCCTGGATGTTGCAGGCGGTGCCGAGACGATCGGAGATCTTCTCCATCTTGCGGTAGTAGGACGCCTTGGGCGCCCACCAGGACATAAACACCGCGTTGCGGGAGAGCAGCAGTTGCTCGCGGGCATCCTGCGGGAAGTCGCGCTTGGCGTGCTTCTTGAAGATCTTCTTGAACTCTTCGACGATGACCTTGAGGTCGTCGGCGGTCATCTCGGTGTCGAGTTTGTACTTCTTCTTTGCCTTGAGGGTATCGAAAGCATGATCGAAGTGCTCCATCTCGACGTTGAAGGCCACTTCGCCGAACATCTGGATGAAACGGCGATAGCAATCGTACGCGAAGCGCGGATTGCCGGTCTTGTCGGACAGGCCCTTGGTGGTCTTGTCGTTCAGGCCGAGGTTGAGAATCGTGTTCATCATGCCGGGCATGGAGAACTTCGCGCCGGAGCGCACGCTCAACAGCAGCGGATCCGCCGCATCGCCCAGCTTCTTGCCCATCAGGGCTTCCAGCTGATCCAGAGCTTTCCAGATCTGCTCGTCGACTTCCTTCGGCACCTTCTTGTCGTTGTCGAAGAAGACGTTACACACGTCGGTGATGATGGTGAAACCACCGGGCACCGGCACGCCCGCCCGGCACATGGAGGCAAGGCCTGCGCCTTTGCCGCCGAGCGAGTCTTTCATCGTGCCGTCACCCTCAGCGGTCCCGCCGCCGAAGGAATAAACGTATTTGCTCATAGCGCTATCGTGCTCCTGAATTTCTCAGCAGAATAATGAGTTCATTCGGTCGTTGATGAGGTCACGATCTCCGAAAAATCGGCGATCGAGGAAACTTCGTTGTAGAGCCCGCCCAACAGGGCGAGCCGGTTGTCGCGAACGGCCGGGTCGGGCGCGTTCACCAGAATTTTGTCAAAGAAGTGATCCACTGCCGGCTTGAGGGTGGAGATCACATTGAGCGAGGCCATGTAGTCTTCCGACCGGCGGTAGACGGCCACCTTGGCCAGTACGCGGCTGGTCTCGTCGAAAAGTTCGCGTTCCGCGCCCTCTTCGAGCAGCGCCGGGTTCACGGTGCCGCCCTGCCAGCCGGCCTGTTTGAGAATGTTGCGCATGCGCTTGAATGCCGCGGCCAGGGGTTCGAACTCCTCGGTCTGGCGGACCAGCTTCAACGCATATAGCCGTGATTCGATGTCGACCAGGTCAACGGGACCGGCCGCCAGCACGGCGGAGAGCTCGTCGTAGGCGTAGTGCCGTACTTCGCGGAAGTAGTAGCGCACCCGGTCGAGCAGAAACTCCCAGATCTGCTTGGCCAGCTTCAGCTCGCCGTCGGCCGCACGATCCTCTTTGTAGTCGGAACGGATCCGCAGGAAGGTCCGGTTGGTCTCTTCCGCGCCCTCATTCACGATCTTTTTGAGGTTCAGCCGCAGCCGGCCTTCGACAATCGTCTTCACGATGCCCTGAGCCGCGCGGCGCAATCCCAACGGATCCTTCGAACCGCTGGGGATCATGCCCAGCGCGAAACACCCTTCCAGCGAATCGAGCTTGTCGGCGATGGAGAGGATCTTGCCATAATCGCTCGACGGCACTTCGGACTCCATGCTCGCCGGCTCGTAGTGCTCGTAGATGGCCTTCCAGACTTCGCCGGGCTCACCCTGCGCCTTGGCATACAGGCCGCCCATCACACCCTGGAGTTCGGTCAATTCCTTGACCATCTCCGTCATGAGGTCGGTCTTGCAGAGTTCGGCGGCACGGCGCGCCAGGCGGCTATCGAGATTCAGGGCCGCGGCGATGCGGCAGACTCCGGCTTCGACGCCCAGGCGCTTGTCCTTGTAGGAACCAAGCTTGGCCTGGAAGGTGACGTTGGCCAGATCCTCCACGCGATCGGCCAGTTTCTTGCTTTGATCCTGGTCCCAGAAGAAGCGGGCGTCGTTGAAGCGGGCTTCCAGCACGCGCTCGTTGCCCTTGACGACGTAGCCCTTCTTGTCGGCCTTCATGTTCATGATGGCCAGGAAGTGCGGAGCCATTTTGCCCTCGCCGTCGCGCATCGTGAAGTAGCGCTGATGGTGGCGCATCACGGTGGAGAGGACTTCCTGCGGCAGGGCCAGAAACTCGGGGTTGAAGGAGCCCAGGATCGGGGTCGGATACTCGGTGAGGTAGACCAGGTCGTCCAACAGGGAATCGTCGGCGATCAGCTCGAGGCCCTTGCCCTTGAGCAGCTTCTTAATGCCATCCTGGATCCGCTTGCGGCGTTTCGCGGCGGAAAGGATGACGCCGTTCTTCTCCAGGCGTTCTTCGTAATTGGTGTGATCGAAGGCGATCTCGTCCGCGCCCATGCGGCGATGGCCGCGCGACAGGGTACCCGATTGGACACCGGCCAGTTCGAACTCTACGACGGAGTCGCCGAGCATGGCGACGATCCAGCGGATGGGCCGGATGAAGGTCGTGCCGCCCTTGCCGGTCCAGTACATGGCCTTGGGCCACGGGATCTTCGAGATCAGTGCGGGCAGCGCTTCCGCCAGGATCTGCCGGACCTCGCGGCCCTCGATCTTGCGGCTGAGCGCGAAATACTCGCCCTTGGGCGTCACTTCGGTGGAAAGCTCCTCCACCGTGACACCGTTCTTTTTGGCGAAGCCCATCGCGGCGCCGGGGCCGGCGGACTTGGGCGGTCCCATGACGAGTTCCACCCGATCGGCCTGCCGCTCGGGCAGTCCGGCCGCACGCAGGACCAGGCGCCGGGGGGTGCCGTCGAACTTGAGGTCGCCGGGCACCAGTTGATGCGACTGGCACAGATCAAGGAACAGGCGTTCCATGTCGCCCAGCGCGGGCACGATCATCCAATGCGGAATCTCTTCCACACCGAGTTCGAGGAGGAATGGCTTCACTTCGCTCATTGGGCCACCTCGACGGCGTTCAGAAGGTTCTGCTGATCTACCCAGGAGGTAGCCACGCCGACCGCCAATTTGCGGACCCTGGCGATGACGCCGACACGTTCGGTCACCGAAATGGCGCCGCGGGCGTCCAGCAGGTTGAAGGTATGCGAGCAGTTCAGCACGTGGTCGTAGGCGCTGAGCAGTGGGAAGCGCTTCTTCTCATAGGCGTCTTTCTCAGAATCCAGGCCGCGGAACTCGTCGATGAGCCGCTGCGATTCCGCCTCGTGCAAGTCGAAGAGCTTCCAGAGCATGCCGACGTCGGCCTTCTCGAAGTTGTAGACCGAGAATTGCTGTTCATCGCGGAACCGGACGTCGCGATAGGTCGTACCGGCCACCCACTCGATGTCGTAGACCGACTTGCGATCCTGCAGGAACCCGATCAACCGTTCCAGGCCGTAGGTGAGTTCGGCGGGCACCAGATCGAGGTCCACGCCGCCACACTGCTGGAAGTAGGTGAACTGGGTGATTTCCTGGCCGTCCATCATCACCTGCCAGCCGATGCCCCAGGCACCGAGGGTGGGTGATTCCCAGTTATCTTCCTCGAACTTCAGGTCGTGCTGGTCGAGCTTGATGCCGATGGCTTCCAGCGATTCCAGATAGAGGTCGAGGACATTGGCCGGGGCCGGCTTCAGGATCACCTGCAGTTGCGAGTGCTTGTAGAGCCGGTTCGGGTTTTCGCCATAGCGGCCATCCGCCGGGCGGCGGGACGGCTGCACATAGGCGACGCTATAGGGTTTCGGGCCCAGAACACGGAGGAAGGTCTCGGGGCACATGGTGCCGGCACCGACCTCGATGTCATAGGGTTCCTGGATGACACAGCCGTGCTTCGCCCAGAAGCGCTTCAGCTTGAAGATTGTCTCCTGATAGGAATCCATGCGGGGAACTTAGAGAGCCTCCATAAGGGGGACGGTGAGGAGCTTGCGCTCGATATGCGATTCGATCTCGCGGTATAAGAAGCGGCGCAGGTCGGCCGCCGTCTCCTTGGTCCAATCGATGGCGGCCAGGTTCGCCACAGGGTGGGCGGAAATGGCCTGAGCCAGTTCACGGCTGGCGGCACTGACCCGGAGTTCGGGTAGGAAGCCCGACAAGCGCACAGCCCAGAACGTGAAATACATGATGGTGCGCCACACCGCCGCCGGCCTCTGATCGGGCGCCGCCGCGCGCAATTCGGCCAGCACGGCGCCAATCAGCCGGTAGAACCGCTCGTTGGGTTCCGAGGGCGGTAGCAAGTGGTCGCACACCTCCGCGAAATAGTCGAGCGCCACGCCGGCCTCGTATGAACTGGACAGACCGAACTGCGTCTGTATCAGTTCCACGGAGTCAATCCGGACCAACTCGGCACCCTCCCGCTGGTAATAGGAAATCCTCACCTGCGAGAGTCGTTCCAACGAAGATCCGAAGGGACCTTTCGGCTTTCGAGCCCGTTTGGCGACGCCCCGCAACTTCCCCTGATCGCGAGTGTCGAAACTGACAATCAGGTCCCCTTCCTGAAAAGGGTAGGTGCGGAGGACGAACGCCTCACTGACGCGTGCCGGCATCGCTGGCGCTCAAATTCCTTCTCAGGTTATCACACTGAGACGTCTGAATTGGCAGGGCTTTCATGTGCTGTATCCGCATGGGTTCATTGCGCACGGGCGGCGCTGCCACTAGTGGCGCACCCAGCGGTCGAAGACACCGATGACGGGCAGGACGTTGTACTGCTGGTCGAAGAAGCCGCGGCGCTCCAGGCCGCCGGTCACCGCCGGCTCCCACCAGAAGATGCCTTTGCCCAGGCCGTGAGGGGTGGCCACCACCAACCGCTGGACCTCTTCCAGGAAAGCGGCCTGCCCCTCGGAGGTCTCCGGGAACGGTCCGGGTTTCTTCACATACTCGCCGGGGCGGCAGTTGTAGGCGACTTCCACCAGGATGATGTCTTTTCGATACTTATTCGCCATGAAGTCAAGTGTTTCCTTCAAATCCAGCAAGGACCCGTGCCACCAAGGGTAGTATGACTGCCCGATGACGTCGTACCCGATTTCATAGCGGTGAAATTCGTCGAAGAACTCCCTGGTCGCCTGCCAGTCTCCGCCCTTGTCGATGTGGATCATAATGCGCGGGCGCGCTCCATTGCCACGCCCGGCGTCCACGCCGTTGATCCCGGCGCGCACCAGATCCGCGAACTGATCCCAATTGTCCGGCAGTTTGCCATCCGGCCACAGCATGCCGTTTGAGACCTCATTGCCCACCTGGACCATGTCCGGCAGGACCCCGGCTTCCCCGAACGCGCGCATGGTATCGCGGGTGTACTCAAAAACCGCCTGCACGAGTTGTTCGTGAGTGAGCTCCTCCCAGGCCTTGGGGAGGAACTGCTTGCCAGGGTCGGCCCACGTGTCGGAGTAGTGGTAGTCCAGCAGGAACTTGTAGCCCAACGCCTTGGCCGCCTTCGCCATGGCGATGGTGTACTCGAGATTGTTCGGCAGCTCCGTAGGCGTGTGGAACAGCCGCAGCCGGATCCAGTTATAGCCGTGATCCTTGAAGATCTGGAGTCCCGGCTTGGCTTCGCCATTCTCCTTGAACTGAGTGCCCCGATCCTCGGCCTGCTTCAGGAAAGACAGGTCGGCCCCCACGGCATAGTCAGCCGCCTTTGCGTTGAGCCCCGCCAGCAAAATCAACCCGGCAACCGCACGGAACATGGTGACACCTCTCACCGGAACCCTACCACAGCGACACGCTGGAGCCGGCACGAGTAATTCGCCGGGCATTTGTGACTATAATGCCCGCCAGGAGAGAGCAATTGCAGGATCCGATCGTCGTATTCGATGATGTCCGCTTTGGCTACGGCCGGGCCGAGGTGCTGCACGGGATCTCGTTTAGCGTGGGCCATGGTTCGATCATGGGCATGCTGGGACCCAATGGAGCGGGCAAAAGCACCTGCATCAAGCTGATCGCGGGCATTCTTACCGCGGGCATGGGCGCGATCCGGGTCGACGGGCTGCCCCTGCCCGAGCGCGCAATCGACGTGAAGCAGCGCATCGGCTATGTGCCGGAATCCGCCATGCTGTTCGAATCGCTCACGGGCCAGGAGTTCCTGGAACTCTCAGGCCGCCTGCATGGCGTGGAGGAGCCGCTGCTGCAGTCGAGGATCTCCGCGATTCTCGAGACATTCTCCCTGTCTGCCGAAGCCGGCGACCGGCTGAACTCGTACTCCAAAGGTATGCGGCAGAAGATTCTGATCGCGGCTGCCCTGCTCCACAATCCCGACCTGCTGCTGCTGGACGAACCGCTCTCCGGACTGGACGTCAATGCCGCCATTCTCATCAAGGACCTGCTGGCGGCGCTGGCCGCGGCCGGCAAGACCGTCCTCTACAGCTCGCACGTCCTCGACGTCGTGGAAAAGATCTGTGATCGCGTGATGATCATCCACCAGGGCCATCTCATTGCGAACGACACACCGGAAGCCCTGCGAGAGTCCACCAGCCAGGCAACGCTGGAGCACGTCTTCCGGCAACTGACCCACTCAGCCGATACAGACCCCGGTGTCGCGCGCATCGTCGACGCGCTCAGGCCATGAACGCCCTTGACCCTCTCCTGCGCCTGTGCGGCATCGACCCGGTTCGTTACGGGCTGCTGCTCGGCCTGTTCGGCAAGATCAGTGAACGGCGCGAGATGCTGGGCCAGTTGGGCCGCGATGGCTTCACGCTCAAGGCCGCCACGTTGCTCTACGCGGTTATGGCTGCGTTCCTGAGCGTGCTCATGCTGATGGCGCAGCCGACTCTGCCGGGCTACGCGGGCGTGTTCCTTTTCATGACCGGCTTCCTGCTGTTTACCATTCTGTTGACTGAGACCAGCAACAGCCTGGTGAATCCGACGGAAGCGCTGATCCTCGCCCACCAACCGGTGGACGGCGCGACGTATACGGCGGCCAAACTCACGCACCTGCTACGCATCGTGCTCTACCTGGCACCCGGCCTGAACGTGGTTCCGGCCCTGGCAGCCCTGGTTCTGCCCGGCTGTCCGCTCTACTACCCACTGCTGCACTTGGCCGGCGCGATGGCCGTCGGTCTCTTCATCGCCCTGCTCTGCTGTTCGATCTTCGGCTGGCTGCTGCGCATCGCCCCTCCGTCCCGGGTGAAATCGTGGGGTCAGGCGGTGGAGGCGGTTCCCCTGGTCTTCCTCTCTCTGGCACAGTTCGTGCCGCGCCTATTCACCCGCCTGCCCTTCCGGATCGCACTGCCGCAGGATCCCACCTGGCGCAACGCGCTCATTGCTGGCTTCGTCATCGTCGCGTTGGCCGTCGGCATCTCCGGAATCCGCGCCCTCTCCGGCGACTTCCTGATTCGCGTTTCCAGCATGGTACAGGGACGCAGCACTCGCATCCGCGGCAGCAGGCGCTCGCGGCTCGGCGGTCTGGTGGCCCGGCTGCGCGGCGGCCCTCCCGCGCGGGCCGGCTTCCATTACGTCTCGGCCATGATGTGGCGCGACTGGCAGTTCCGCCGCCAGTTGCTACCCATGCTGCCCATGCTGATCATTCCTTTTATCGAGATGCGCCGCGTCTCCTATTCGAGCGTGTTCTCGATCGGATTTACGCCCATCCACCTGGTACCGCACATTACGGGAGCCCTGCTGTTCTTCATCAGCACGCTGCTGGTCTACGGCACCGATCACAAAGGCACGTGGATCTTCCTGCTAGCCCCTTCCGGCAGTTTGCAGGGCATCGCCAATGGGACCCATGCTGCCTTGTGGACGCGCATCATCCTCGCGCCGCACGTACTCCTGCTGCTGGTGACCTCCTGGTATTGGGGAGTGGTCGACGCGCTGTTGTTTGCCGCCTTCAGCATGGCGATGGCATCGTTCTATCTGGGCCTGGAGTTGCGCCTCATCGAAGGCCTGCCGTTCAGCAAACAACCCGAAACCACGCGAAGCCCGTTCATGATGCCGCTGATGCTGGGCGGCGGCCTCGCCATGGCCGCCATCGTCGCCCTTCAATACTTCGTGATCTTCCGCTCGCGGCTGACCGTCCTGGGCGTAACCGCCATTGTGGCCGCCGGCGCCTGGGCCGTGACGCGCCTTTCACTCCAGGCGCTGGGGGAATCCATCCGCTTCCACCTCGGAGTGGTCTCCGCCGAGTCCGGCACGATTTATCACGAGATCGACTGATGAGCTCAGCCCGGCACGGCCGGGATCACCATGCGCTCGTCCGGATCCGAATGAAAGAAGGTGAGCTGGAACGTACCCATCAACTCGGCATCTGGCTTCGCTGCCAGTTCGCCGGCCAGCCGCCGCGACGCTTCAGAGAGCTGCAGGCCCAGTCCCTCCAGCCGCTCAAACAGCAGGGCCATGCACGACGCCGCCATCTCGAACTGGATGCACACCGAAACATTCGAGAACTGCTGAAAGCCAGTCACCCAGCCGCCGGCGGCAACAATCGCGTCCTTCACCTGGCCGGTCACCACATGCCGGTCCTGCTTCGTCGACGCATTGATTTGTACGAACTCCACCGCCCGGCTCACTTCTGATTGACCCGGAACTTCTCCACGCGGTGAAAGGTCAGGAAGTTCGCGTCGTGCCCGCGCGGCGCTCCGCCCTCTTCGTCGTCGAACGCCGTGCGCGACGCCACGATGAGATCCTCGCCATCGAATTGCCAGTCGACATACTGGAACGCGTGCTTCTCCACATCCGGGTGCGACAGCACAATCCGTTCCAGCGTCCAGTGCCGCAGGTCCGGTGACGACAGCAACGCCAGCGTATTCCGCACCGACGCCGGATCCTTGGCCGACCGTTCGTACTTCTCCAGCGCCGGGTTCGACAGAGTCCAGTAGCGCTTGCTCTTCTTGTCCCAGCGAATCGTGAACTTCTTCGCGCCGCCCGGGAACGGCACCAGTCCTTCAAACTCGAACTTTCCACCCTTCAGCTTGACGATCGCGGCCTTCTCGAGATTGGCGACGCGCAGGATATCCAGCATCTCGCCCTTACGATCGACGATGGCATTGCCTTCCAGCCAGTGATCCCCTTCCCCGGCCAGTTCCTTCGGGTACCGCATACGCTCCGTCTTCGTCCAGCTCTTGGGATCCATCAGGTCCGACTTCAGCGGCGCCGAGATCAGGAACGCCTCGAAGAAGCCCCACTTGCCCTGCGGATGAAACTCGAAGCCGCGCCACAGCCGGCCGCCCTTTTCCGCCATCGGCACCGGAGCCGTGTGGTAGCCCGTATCTCCCGTGAGGAACGACGGAGCGCTCCACGTCACACCCCCATCCGCCGACTTTCGGATCACGATCCGTCCATACTCATACGTCGTCCCCATCAGGTAAAGCTGCCCGCGGTGCATGAACAGGTTCGACCAGAACTGATCGGAAAACTCGGCGGTCTTTGTCCACGTCTTGCCCCGATCGGTGGAGCGGAACACGCGCGAAACGGCCGACGTCGATTGCGTCGACCCCTTGCCGAAGAAGTCGTGCGAGGCCACATACGCCCCGCCAGGCACAATCGCGATGGACGGCGATCCGATGTACTGCTGCGTCTTCCCGGGATGGTGATCGATCACCACGCCGGGCGGCGCCGTGGCGGCCTGGCTCCACAGCAAAAGGAGTGCAAGAATCATGGTGACGATTATCCTTCAACTGACGGCCCGATCCGCGATAGGCTGTACCCATTACCAGAGGAGATGAGCCCATGTCGAGATGCTCCGCCTTCGTCCTCCTGAGCCTGGCCGCGGCCGCTTTGGCCCACGGCGAGGAAGACACTCACCGCACGCTGGCTATCGGTTCTCCAGCGCCCAACTTCTCCCTGCCCGGCATCGACGGCCAGACGCACCAGCTCAGCGAATACTCGTCCAGCCCGATCCTGGCCATCGTCTTCACCTGCAACCACTGCCCCACGGCGCAGCTCTACGAAGGCCGCATTAAGAAGCTGGTCGGCGACTACTCCGGCAAGGGTGTCACGTTCGTCGCCATCCAACCCAACGCCGCCGATGCCGTGCGCCTGAACGAATTGGGCTACACCGATGTCGGCGACACCTTCGAAGACATGAAGATCCGCGCCGCCCACCGCCAGTTCAACTTCCCTTACCTCAACGACGGCGAGACGCAGGCCGTCGCCGAAGCCTACGGACCCAAGGCCACCCCGCATGTCTTCGTCTTCGATGCCGAACGCAAGCTGCGCTATGAGGGCCGCATCGACAACAGCCAGAGGGAATCGCTGGTGAAGATCCAGGATCTGCGCAACGCCCTCGACGCCATGCTCGCCGGCAAGCCCGTGGCCGTGCCGCACACGCCGGTCTTCGGCTGTTCCACCAAGTGGCGCTCCAAGCATGCCAGCCAGGTGGAGGAGATGAAGAAGATCGAAGCGGAGCCCGTCACCGTCACCGCCGCGACTATCGACGATCTCAAGAAATTGCGCGCCAACGCGACGGACAAGGTGGTGCTGGTCAACTTCTGGGCCACCTGGTGCGGACCCTGCATCAGCGAATTCCCCGCCCTGGAAACCACCTTCCGCATGTACCGCGGCCGCGACTTCAACCTCGTCACCGTCGCCACCAACCTGCCCGACGAGCGCGCCGGCGTCATCAAGGCGCTGGAAAAGCAGCACGCCTCCAACACCAACCTGCAGTTCGCCTCGGAAGACACCTACGCCATGCAGGCCGCCTTCGATGCCAAATGGGAGGCCGGCGTCCCCTACACCGTCCTGCTGGCGCCCGGCGGCAAAGTGCTCTACCAGAAGCAGGGCGAGGTGGACATCCTGGAACTGCGCCGCGTGATCCTGGGCAATCTGCCGGATCCCGACTACCTGGGCCACCGCGCCTACTGGGCCGCCAGATAGCCCTGCGCTCCGGCCAGCGCCGGATTCTTCCAGTCCGAGGCCGACAGGAACAGCAGCAACCGCGCCTGCGCCCGGCTCAAGGCCACATTGATCAGCCGCGGACCCAGATCCTCGCGGCTCAAAAAGCGGCCCGCCGCGTCCACGGGATCGAACAGGATGGTGTGACGTTCGCTGCCCTGCACCGCGTGCGCCGTCGTGACCAGGACACCGCCGCAGCCCTGTTTCCTCAACAGTTGTTCGATCAGCGCCCGCTGCGCGCGATACGGCGTCACCACCGCGATCTGCGACGGCCGCGTGTCGAGCAGCAACTGCGGCACCAACTCCGCAATCGCCCGCGCGGACTCTTCCCGCACCAGCCCCTGATACAGAGGCGACCACAGCGCCTGGCTCCGCACCGGCGTCACCCGCAGCTCGTGTCCCGCCCGCTCCGCATGCCACTGCGGACTGGCCAGCGCATCGCCCGCCACTCGCAGCCGTCCCTCATAGAAGGCCTCGCTCACCAGCCGGCAGATGGGCTCCGCCATGCGCGACTGCTCGTCCAGGAACTCCGTCGCCTCGCCCTGCTCCACCAGGTCGAACGCCGTCCGCCCCAGCCACCGCACCGCCGGTCCATTCGACGCCGACGCCTTCACCACCGGAGCCAACTGCCTGGGATCCCCGGCAAACAGCGCCCTCCGCGCCAGCGGCAGCAGCGCCAGCGCGTGCGCCAGACTCACCTGGCTCGCTTCGTCAAAGACGATCAGGTCGTACGCGCCCGTGTCCTTCAAATCCTGTACGCCCATCAGCGCCCGCGCCGTCGTCATCGCCGCCAGCCGCGCCCGTTTCAACGCCGCCAGGATCCGCGCCCGCAACTTCGACCGCACCTTGCCCACCGCGTCTTTCCAGGTCGCATACGTCGGCCCGTCCGCGGGATCGGCCGACTGCGCCTCCAGCTTCGACAGCGAGTCCAGCAGGTGCAGGCTGTGCGCCGGCAGCAGGTGCGGCCGCGTCACATACTGCGCCGTGTCGAAATTCGTCCCAATGCGCTGGCACACCGGACGCTCGCAGCGCTGTTCCAACTGCTGATCCACGGCCAGCAGCGCCAGATCCACCGCGGCGTTGGTATTCGCCACCAGCAGCACACGCCCTTCGGGCCGCTGGATGAGGAACTGCGCCAGCAGCGCACCCAGCGTCGTGGTCTTGCCCGTGCCCGGCGGTCCGTGCAGCAGCGAAAACCGCCACCGCGGCAAAGCAAATGCCCGCCGCTGCGCCTGCCTCAGCCAGGGATACGCGGCATCTTCCAACCCTTCGCCGCCGGCCGGATTCGTGCCCGCGCGCATCGCCTCATACCACTCCAGCGCCTGCGCCGACCAGTTCTTGTCCTGCCACAAATCGGCCAGCTTTTGCAGGAACTCCGGCGGATACAGATAGATCTTGCGGCCCGCGCACGGCACCGCCGCACTGGGTCCGCGCAGCCACAGCACGCCCTCCTCCGGCAGAATGGACACAATCTCCGCCGCGCCCTTGCCCGGATCCGGCCACCACGCCCGCGCGCCTTCCAGCGATACATCCAGTTCGTCCGACACCACGCGCAGGCACCAGAGAGGACCGTCCCGGTAAACCTCCTCCACCTCGCACTCCACCGGCCGCGCGCCCGCCTGCCGCTCCGCCTGCACCGCCGCGCGGATCTCGTTCAACACCCGCTGATCCACCTGCGCGCCCTCGGGTTCCGGCGTACTCACCACCACCAGCGGATGAGTCCGCCGCGGCAGCGTCAGCGCACCAAACGAGTCGAAGCGGATCTCCACCCGCTCGTTCCACGCCCGCACCACCGTACCGTGCCCGAACACCGCATGCCCCACCCGCGCGCCCGGTATCGTCTCGGCCGTCATGCCGTTTTCAACTGCAGTTCGTCGCCGCGGCGCACAATCGAGGCGCCGTGTTCCCGCCGCAGGCGGTCGACAATTGCAGCCAGTTTCAAGTCATGCTCGCGCCGCGAGGAATCCGGCGCAAACAGGTCCATCTGCGGCGAAGGCCGGTAGACACGGCCCGCCTTCAACGTCAGCGCCCGCAGCCGCACACGCCGCGTCCACGCCCCTGCCAGCAGCCCCGGCAGCAGCGCGAACGTCTCGCTCTCCAGCGCCGTCGGCTCCGCCAGCTCCAGACTCTTCCGCGACTCTTCGTGATCCGTATACCGCACTTCCAGCGCCAACCGCCGCACCTCCACACCAGCCGCGCGCACCTGCGCCATCAGCCGCTCCAGCATGCGCCGCAACGTCGCCAGCAGCACCGGTTCCTCCCATACGTCTTCCGGAAATTCGAGAAACTCGCTCCACCCCGGCTCCGACACCCGCTTGCGGCCGACAGGCTCCTCGGAAACGCCCTGCGCCCGGCGCAGCAGCGGCAGTGCCCCGCGGCCCAGCACCGTCGCCAGCGCATCAATGGGCGCGCCCGCGAACTGCCCGATGGTGCGCAGCCCTGCCACCTCCAGCGCGTCCAGGGAACCCATCTCCAGCCCCGGCAAAATCCGCAGCGGCAGCGGAGCCAGAAACACACGCTCCGTCCCCGGTGGCACCACCATCTGCGCGCCCGGCTTGCGCAGCCGCGCCGCAATCCGCGCCACCATCTTGTTGCTGGCGATGCCCGCCGAGATCGACACCCGCAGCCACTCGTGCACCGTGCCGCGCAGCTTCGTAATCACGTGCTCGGCGTCCTGCCGGTTCCAACGCTCCGCTCCGGTCAGGTCCAGCCACGCCGCGCCCACCTCAGCCGGCTCCACCAGCGGAGTCGTCTCGCGGCACAGCCCCAGGATCTGGTCGAAAAAACGCTCGTAGAGATCGAAATGCGCCGGCAGCACCACCAGGGCAGGCACCGCCCGCCGCGCCCGCGCCATCGGCCAGCCGGGGAGAATCCCCAGCCGCCGGGCCTCCGTACTCGCCGACAGCACCACCCCGCGCCGCGCGCCGCCCACGGCCACAGGCCTGCTCCGCAACCGCTTATCGGCAGCCTGCTCGATGGAGGCGAAGAACCGGTCGCCATCCCAATGGACCACGGTGCGCATGTTGGCTTTCAGTGTAAATTCTTACACTAAACCAGGGCCCGCGCAAGGCCCGTGTGCACCGCCTGCAGAGCATACTGGATTCTGCCTGCATAGGATACTGGAATCTGCCTGCATAGGATACTGATTCTGGATGTTGAACGCCCGCCGCGCTAATGAATTGATCCGCCGTTTCGCGGATCTCCGGGTCCTGGTCGCCGGGGACCTGATGCTGGATGAGTTCGTCTGGGGCAATGTCGCCCGCATCTCGCCCGAGGCCCCCGTGCCCGTCGTCGAGGTCACCGGCGAGTCCTTTTACGCCGGCGGAGCCGCCAACGTCGCCCGCAACCTGCGCGAGTTCACCCCGGGCGTCAGCGTCGCCGGACTCACCGGAGCCGATCCGGCAGGCGAACGCCTCACCGGCTTGCTGCGCGACGCCGGCATCGACTCCACCTGCATCCTGGAAGACCCGAACCGCCGCACCATCGTCAAAACACGCGTCGTCGCCCGCCATCAGCAGGTGGTGCGCATCGACCGTGAATCGCGCCTCAAGCCCGACGAACGCCAGGCCCGAGACCTGCTCGCCCGCCTGGAAGACGCCCTCAGCCGCTGCGACGCCCTGCTGCTCTCCGACTATGCCAAGGGCTTCCTCACGCCCGAGGTCGCCCAGGGCCTGTGCCGTCTGGCCAAGGGCAAAATCATCACTGTCGATCCCAGTCCGAAGAACCCGCTGTCCTGGCAGGGCGTTACAGCCGTGAAGCCGAACCTGAAGGAGGCCCGCGCGGCGTCGGGATTAGGAGACGAAGCGGAGCCGGAGGCGGCCGGCACGGAACTGCTGCGGCGCTGGGGGACAGAGATGGTCCTGCTCACCATGGGCGAGCAGGGCATGCTGCTCTTCCATCAGGGCGAAGCGGTCTATCACACTCCCACCCGGGCCCGCGAGGTCTTCGACGTCTCCGGAGCCGGAGACACCGCCATCGCCGTCTTCACCCTGGGCCTCGCCGCCGGAGCCTCGCCCGCGGAAGCCGCCGAACTGGCCAACCACGCCAGTGGAGTCGCCGTCGGGAAATTGGGCACGGCGACGGTAAACCCACGGGAATTGGCAGAGAGTGTGCGGGAAATCCACGGGGAATAAACCGGAGCCTACGAATCCCCCCTAACGCAGAAAAGCGGCACCCCAGCCCTCAGGCCGGTGCGCCGCTTCTGCTTTGCTAAACTTTCGCTGCTCGGACTACTTCTTCTTCGCTTCGAACGGCCGGCCCTGGCCGCCTTCGCGCGCTGAGGTACCCTTCAGCGTGTCGCCATCCACCGTGCCTTCATACGCCATGGTCATCTCACCATTCGGCGTACTCGTCACTACGGTGAAGGAAAACTTGTTGCCGTCGATCTTGCCGTTCTTGATTTCGGACGTCATAGGATCGCGGTCGCCCATTTTACGGGTAATCGAACCCGTCAACGTGTTGCCGTCGGCCTTCAGGTCGAACGTCTGCACAATGACCATGTCGTTGCCATTGCGGTTCATCTTCGTCTCGGAAACCCACTTGCCGTCAATCGCGCCGGCCAGGGCAATGCCCGCAAGCATCAGAACACACACACATAGAGTGATGAAAGTTTTCATGGAACAGCTCCTGCAACAATGAAGGAGCCGTTGCCCGTGTCAAAGGTTACTGCGTGCCGACCTTTTTTGAATACATCGACGTCAGCCTGCCTGTCCCTATCGATCGGCCTTTTACCTATCGTTTGCCAGAAACCCTGCGCCATCGCGTCGCTCCAGGGTGCCGCATTATCGTGCCCTTCGGACCCCGCAAGCTCACCGGTGTCATCCTGCGCGCCCATAACGATCCGCCCTCCGTCACCGCCAAGGAAGCCCTGCGCCTGCTCGACGCGGAACCCGTTCTGGAAGAGAAACTTCTGGCCCTCGGCCGGTGGGTGGCCGACTACTATTGCGCCCCCCTGGGCGAGGTCCTGCGCAGCATGGCTCCGCTCACCGGCGAAGTCCGCCACACCCGCGTCTGGGCCCTCACCGACAAGGGCCACTCCATCATCCGGCAGCTTCTCATCGGCGAACCCGGCAATGACACCGCCGTCGACCTGCTGCGCCTGCTGGAACAGCGCGCCCTGTCGGAAACCACCCTCGAACGCAAGTTCCCCGGCGCCAAAAAGCTACTGAAAAGCCTGGAGAAGAAAGGGCTTATCGAGCTGGAACAGAACCTGGCCGAACGCGACCCCATGCGCGCCACCGCCGCCCGCCTGCGCGTCGAGTTTCAGGGACGCCCGGCCGAGGTCAAACTCACCAAGCAGGAACGCGAGCTCGTCGCCTATCTCGAGCTCCACCCCGGCACCCACAATCTGGAGGAACTGGAGCTCCTGGTCAAGGGCGCTTCCCAGGCCGCGCGCGCCATGGCTCGCCGCAACCTGCTGATTCTTAAACCGGAAGCCCTGGCCGCCGACACCGCATGGGCGAAGCCCCGCCACGACCTGAACCCCGAACAGCAGGCCGCCTTCGACGAGATCCGCAAAGCCCTGGACGCCCGCCACTACCAGACGTTCCTCTTGCGCGGCGTCACCGGCTCCGGTAAAACCGAGGTCTATCTCAGCGCCATCGAGGCCGCCCTCCAACTCGACCGCGGAGCCCTCCTCCTGGTCCCCGAAATCGCCCTCACCCCCGCCATGGCGGGCCAGTTCCACTCGCGCTTCGGCGACCAGGTCGCCATCCTCCACTCCGCCTTCAACGACAGCGAACGCGCCGAGCAGTGGCGCCGCCTGCGCAGCGGCCTGGCCAAGGTCGGGGTCGGCACGCGTTCCGCGGTCTTCGCCCCGGTCGCCAACCTGGGCCTGATCATCGTCGACGAGGAACACGACCAGAGCTACAAGCAGGAGGAGACGCCGCGCTACAACGGCCGCGATGTCGCCATCGTCCGCGCCCGC
Organism: Paludibaculum fermentans; assembly: GCF_051172195.1. GTDB lineage: Bacteria > Acidobacteriota > Terriglobia > Bryobacterales > Bryobacteraceae > Paludibaculum > Paludibaculum fermentans_A. Next base: position 361,492 of record NZ_JBPJAQ010000003.1, on the reverse strand, counting down.
GAGGCCAAGGCGGTGGTGGTGCTCGGCTCCGCTACGCCCAGCCTGGAAAGCCGCTACAACGTCGAACGCGGCAAGAGCCGCCTGCTGGAACTGCCCGTCCGTGTCGGCGACCGCCCCATGCCCTCGGTCGAACTCATCGATATGCGCGAGGAGTTCCTGGAGACCCGCCAGAACGGCCTCTTCTCCCGCAAACTGATCGAGGCCATCGGCGCCAAGATCGAGAGCGGCGAGCAGACAGTGCTGCTGATGAACCGCCGCGGCTTCTCCGCTTCGGTCGCCTGCCGCTCGTGCGGCGAACGCGTCCAGTGCGTCAACTGCGCCGTCGCCCTCACCTTCCATCGCCGCGACAACCGCCTGCTGTGCCACTATTGCAACTTCGCCCAGCGCGTGCCGCAGGTCTGTCCGCATTGCGGCAGCGAGCACATCTACTTCCTCGGCAGCGGCAGTGAGAAAGTCGAGGACGAACTGCATCGCCATCTGCCGCGCGCCCGCATCGCCCGCCTCGATCGCGACACCGTCACCGGAAAAAATCGGTATGAGCAGATTCTCGGCGGATTTCGGGAGGGCAATTACGATATCCTCGTCGGGACACAAATGATTGCCAAGGGTCACGACATCCCGAACGTCACGCTGGTGGGCGTGGTGTCCGGCGATATCGGCCTGGCCATGCCCGACTTCCGCTCCGCTGAGCGGGCCTTCCAACTGCTCACCCAGGTCGCCGGCCGCGCCGGCCGCCACTCGCTGCCCGGCACCGTCCTCATCCAGACCATCAATCCGGATCACTACGCCATCCGCTGCGCCGCCGAACAGGACTTCGGCAAGTTCTACGAGAAAGAGCTGCAGTTCCGCCGCCTCATGCGCTACCCGCCCTTCTGCGCCATGGCCAACATCGTCGTGCGCGCGGAAAAGCAGGAGGACGCCCTACGAATGAGCGGCCAGATCGCCATCCTCCTCGGCACGCCGGAAGAGGGGATCAAGGTCCTGGGACCAGCCGAAGCGCCCGTCCCGCGCCTCAAAAACGAATTCCGCTACCAGACCTTGATCAAAGCCATCTCGCGCCCCAAACTGAATGAACTGCTGAAACGGCTGCGCCAGCACGCCCTGGACGACAAGTGGCCGGCCACGGCCCTGGTGGTGGATGTCGACCCGATGAGTCTTCTATGAGGTTGGGGGTATGAGAGGCTGGGAACGCAATGCGGGCAACCTGTCCGCCTCTCTCTCCTTCTACGGCCCCGCGGAGATGCGCGGCGGCGTGAAACTCATCACCTCACCCGTCACTTATTCCGTCTTCAACATTGCGTTGCTCACCGATCCCGTCTCTGACCTGGAAGGTGAGATGGAGCGCCGCATCCGCGTAGCCGAGGCCCACTACGCCGCCAGGCAGCGCCAGTGGTCGTTCTGGGTTTGCGAAGACTTCCTCGGCGCCCGCACAGCCCGCCGCGTCCTGAAAATCTTCGAGAACGCCGGTCTCATCTGTATCGCCGAATCGCCGGGCATGGAGACCGAGGAGATGCCCGCGCCACGCCGCGAACTGCCCCCGTTGGAGTACCGCAAGGTGGACGACCGCACCACCCGCTCGGACTTCTCGCGCGTCGTCTCACAGTGCTTCCACATCCCCACCGCGATCTCCCAGCGCATCTACGAATCGGGCGAGCCCTGGCACGCGCCGCTGGAGATCTGGCTCGGCTATTTCGACGGTTATGCCGTCACCAGCACCGCCGTCATTGAAGCCGCCGGAGCGCTGGGCATCTACTCGGTCGCCACCCTGCCTTCCTGGCGCGGCCGCGGCATGGGTGAAGCCGTCATGCGCCACGCCGTCGCCGATATGCGGCAGCGCGGTGTCCGCGGCCCGCTGGTGCTGCAGTCTTCCCCCGCCGGACTCGACCTCTACCGCCGCCTCGGCTTCCGCCGCACCACCCGCTACTCCGTCTTTGCTACCGCCTGAGAGACCGCAATAAAAAGGGCGGTGGTACACTTGCGTTCGCATGAAGACCCTCGCTGCCGTACTGCTCGCCCTGTCGTTCACCAGCCAGGCCCAGGAACTCTATCGCAGGCAGCCCGCCTCTCAGACCCGCTGGGCGACGTTTGAAAATCCCAGGGCCGCCAAGGGACAGGCCGCCACCGAGAACAAAGGCGCCAAGGGCCGTCCCTTCCAGCCGCTGGCCGCCGGAGAAACCAAGACCCTGCTCGATGTCCAGGGCAGCGGCAGTGTCCGCCGCATCTGGATCACCATCTCCGATCGCGACCCCGCCACCCTACGTGCGCTGAAGCTCGAAATGTACTGGGATGGCGCCAAAACCCCAGCCGTCTCGGTGCCCTTCGGCGACTTCTTCGGAGCCATCCATGGACGCGCCGTCAAGCTCGAAAACGAGTTCTTCGTCAACCCCGAGGGCCGCTCGTTCAACTGTTACATCCCCATGCCGTTCCGCACAGGGGCCCGCATTACGCTTACCAACGAATCGGGTCACCTCGTGAAGCACCTCTTTTACGACGTCGACATCCTGGCCACAGCGAAGCCCGATCCCGAGGTCCTCTACTTCCACGCCATCTGGCGCCGCGAACAGCCCACCCAACTCGGCCGCGACTTCGAAATCCTGCCGCAGGTGAAGGGCGAAGGCCGCTTCCTCGGCGCGCATGTCGGCGTCATCGCCGCACCCGATCTCACCGGCTGGTGGGGCGAGGGCGAAGTCAAGATGTTCCTGGATGGCGATACGGCCCAGCCCACCATCGCCGGCACCGGCACAGAGGACTACATCGGGACAGGCTGGGGCCAGGGGCTCTACCAGACCCGCTTCATGGGCAGCACCGTCGGTGACAAGGAGACGCGACAGTATGCCTTCTACCGCTACCATGTGCCCGATCCGGTCTACTTCCATTCCGGGCTGCGCGTCACCCTCCAGCAGATGGGCGGCGACACCAAGGCTAACGTGGTCAAACTGCTCGAACGCGGCGCGGCCATTCGCCCCGTAAGCATCGACGTGGGCGGCGAACTCGTCCCCCTGATGGACAAGCCCGAGGGCTACATGCTCGCCACCGATCCGGCGCCCGCCGACAGTTGGGTGAATATGTACCAGCGCCAGGACGTCAGCGCCATCGCCCTGTTCTATCTCAACGCGGCCGAGAACGGCCTGCCTGCGTTGGCCCCCGTCAGCCAGCGCACCGCCGCTCTGCCGCCGCCGTCCGAGGCAAAATAACAGGAGTCAATGCCTGCCGGATCAGGCCGAAATCGGTATCTGTGAAGAGGCTTCCGCCGCGCCGCTGGTCACCCTGCGCAGCCTGGCGCTGAAGCGAAACGTCGAACCGTTCTCCGGGGTGGAGTCCAGCGTAATGCTGCCGCCCATGAGTTCCACCAGCTTGGAACAGATCGCCAGCCCGAGCCCCGCGCCGCCATGCTGCCGCCGCAGGGATCCATCCACTTGGACAAAGGAGTGGAACACCGCGTCCTGCATCTCCACCGGGATGCCAAGACCGGTGTCCCGCACCGCGAATTCCACCATCAACGCCTCCGCGTCCGCCTGCGAATCCGCAGCGCTCAGCTTCGCGTCGACGTAGATCCCGCCTTGCGTGGTGAACTTGATCGCATTCCCTACCAGGTTGATCAGTACCTGGCGCAACCGTCCCTCGTCGCCAATCAGCATACGCGGCACACCGGGCGCGACCCGGAAGCTGAGTTCGAGCCCTCGCTGGTGCACCTGGACCGCGAACATCCGCCGCACCTCGTCCATCAGTGCCTGCAGATCGAACGGATCTTCGAACAGCTCCAGGTGTCCGGCCTCGATCCTTGAGAGATCCAGCACCTCGTTCAACAGCCTCAGCAGCGCGTTTCCGGAGGTCTGCACCATCTCCAGGTAGTCGCGTTGATCCGCGGTCAGTTCCGTATCGAGGGTCAGCCCCGTCATGCCCAGGATGCCGTTCATCGGCGTCCGCAGTTCATGGCTCATGTTGGCCAGGAACTCGCTCTTGGCACGGTTGGCCCGTTCAGCCTCCAGGCGAGCCTGCTCCAGCTCCTGGACCTTCACCTGAATGAGGGCATGGTCGTGCAACCCCGCCCAATAGCAGTGATTCAGATTGCGGCCCTGCCAGATCATGAATAGGCTATAGGCGAGAATACCGCCCGCCAGCACAATGCCGCGCTGCCCCGAATCGATCACCAGCATGACGATTACCGGCAGCGAATAGGCCAGCAGATTCAACCGCAGCAGGTCGTAGTGGGAAATCAGCGTCGCAATGGAGCCCGAACCAATGCCCAGCATCAGCAGCAAAGCAAAGTTGGAGTTCCACGACCCCACCGGATAGTGATACACAGCCAGCCCAAAAAAGGCGCCCCACCCAATCGCCGTGCCAATCACGTTGGCGTGGAGCAGCATCTTGAAATCACCGCGGTCGCCGGCCTCTTCCGGCTTTCGCAGGGTGAGCCGGATCCGCATCACGGTGAAGGCCACCATCCATACGGCCAGCAGGGAGAAGGCGACGGGAAGATCGCGGTAGTAATCCCCACCTAACCCGAGCAGGGCCACGCAGAAAACCTGGGCCATACTCGACACACGGCTGCGGTGCGCCAAGTCCTGATCCGCCCGGCGCTCCAGTGCCGCCTCGGCAGCGGAGACACGGGTCGCACTTCTGGCTTTGAGTACCAAGTTCTACAGATCGCAGATGAGTTGCGATTCTTTAGAATTATTTGAGAAGTTTTTGTACCAGCGATTCGGTTTCTTCTTTTAACTTGCGGTGTTCTTCCGGATTGGCCGGACCGGCGAATCCCGCATGCACCGCTTCCACACGGTGGTCGCGGCCCAGGAACAAGGTGGTCGGGAACGCTCCGAAGCTCGCCAGTTGCGGCAGCTTCCTCTGCACTTCCCCATCCTCCGTAGTGCCCGCCAACAGCACCGTCCAGGGGATGTGCAACAGCCGGGCGAACGCCCGCAACTGCCCCCGATCGCGCTCGATTTCCCCTGTGTATTCAAAGCCTAACGAGATAATTTCCAGTCCTTTTGCATGATACTTACGATAAAGATCAAGTAAGAACGGGGCTTCGTCGTGGCAGTTCGGACACCAACTGCCGGTGATGGTAACGATCACCGCCTTGCCCTGGAACTGCGCATCCGCCAGCGACACCGGCTTGCCGTCGAGATCGTCAAACCGGAAGGCCAGCGGTTCCGCCGGATTCTTGACCGCAATGTACCGCGTGGGGTCTGGCGGCTCCGGGATCCCCATCTGACTGGCCTTTTCCGCGCGCACGCCGCGGAACTTCGGCCCCCCGGTCGTCGCTCCGCGCAGCGTTCCGTCGGCCTGCATCTCGAATTCAACCCGTGTGGCCCGAATCCCGTCAAAATGGGTCAAGATCAGGTGGTTCCCGTCGACCTGGCCGCTCAGCGTCCCAAAGTCGCCGTCGATCCTCTGAATCGTCCCCGTCACCTGGTCGCCCGACTGCCGGAACCGGCCGTCCATCACCCGGACGCCCTGCTTTGCTTCCGTCTCCAGCCGCCACAACCCGGCAAACTGCGCCGGCTTAGCGGTGCTGGGCGCCGGCGATTGGAACGGTTTCGCGGTGAACGGCAGCGTCACCGGACCAACCCGCTTGCGGCGCACGTAACTACCCTTCAACACCCCATTCTCCATCGACGCCTTCAGGACGGAGTCGAAGTAGTCCCACTTCAACTCCAGCGAACCATTGGCGAAAGTGCCGGAACTCGACCAGATTCGCTTCTCACCGTCCAGGATCGCGCCCCGCAGCGGAGCGCTGCCTGCAAACTCCAACCGGAAGGCCACAGGCTGCCCCTCCGATGTCACCGCAGCGTCCCAGATACCTTTGGGCGCTTGTGCCAGCAGGGTTGCCGGTAACAGGAATAGGAGGGCTTGGAATTTCATTGCTTAATCTCTATAGACATTATAAGGATTTTCCGGCCAGGAATGCCGCGGATACCGCCGGGACAGCTCTTTCCGCACTTGAGGATACAGCCGCTCCCAGAACCCCGCCAGATCCTGGGTCATCTGCACCGGCCTGCGGTTGGGCGCCAGCAGGTGCACCACCAGTGGAGTGCCGTCGCCGATCCGGGGCGACTCGGCCATGCCGAAGAAGTCCTGCAGACGTGACGCGACCCACGGAGTCTGGCCCGCCGCATATTGCACTTTCGCGCGGCGGCCTGACGGTAATTTGATGGATTCCGGAGCCGCCCGCTCCAGCGTGCGCTGCGCATTCGGGCCGAGCCCATCCACCAGAGCCCGCTCCAGCCCGCCGTCCCGGGTCATCTGCTCCAGCTCGCGAAACGAGCTCAATCCGTGGCTCAAGGTGCGCAGGGCCGCTTCCAGATCGGGCTCCGTCAGACCAGCAAACGCGGCCCTGTTTCGCAGTGCGTGGACGGCCTCGGCGTCGGCAAACCGGTGCACCCCGGCTTCCACCGCCTTAGCCGCCAGCAGCGCGGCCGCCTGTTCAGAATCAGAGGTTTGCCCGCGCGACTCTTCCAGTACCAGGCTGTCGTAGAGCAGCGCACTGACGGCCTCCACCCGCTCCGCCATGCGGTTCCAGGTGACGGTCTCGCGCGCGGTGACGCGATCGGGAAACAGGTCCAGCAGCCAGTCCGCCTGAATCGGAGACGCCTGCCGCACGATCGGGAGCCCCTGGTCCGGCCGGTCCTCGATATCGAGTGCCACGAGGAACTCCGTCGTTTCCACGCCTTTGTCGTTCAACAGGACCGCCGATGCTCCGCCACTGAGCAGCAGTTCGTTGGACTTGCGGCGGCGCGCGACACGGTCTGGAAACGTGCGCAGGTAAGCCTGGGGCAACGGATCGTGGTGGCTTCGTTTCGGCGAAGTCAGACGCAGAAGCTGATCTTCGATCTGGGCGGCCTGCGGGCGATTCCCGGCGGCCAAACCAGCGGCAGCGGCACATCCTTCGGCGCCGCCGTGGATGGCTAGGGCAGCCAGGCGCGGATGCAGCGGCAAGGCGGCGATGCGGCGTCCGAAGGCAGTGATCGCGCCTTCCGCGTCCAGCGCACCCAGCCGGTGCAGGAGATCTTCAGCCGCGGTCAGTGCCGCCTCGGGCGGAGCGTCCAACCACTGCAGATCCAAGGGATTGCGCAACCCCGCGGCGTGCAGGTCCAGGCACAATTGAGCCAGCTCGCGGCGCGTGATCTCGGCCGTGTCGTAAGCCGGGCGGCGCAGCAGCTCTTCCTGGGTGTACAGGCGGATGACGCGGCCCGGTCCCGTGCGTCCAGCCCGGCCGGCCCGCTGTACGGCGGAGGCCTGCGCAACCCGTTGAATCTCAATGCGCGCCAGGCCGGTCCAGGGATTATCCTTCGGGATCCGCGCCAGGCCCGAGTCCACCACGGCCCGCACGCCTTCGATCGTGATGGAAGACTCGGCCACATTGGTCGACAGGATCACCTTCCGCTGCTCGGCCGGCGCGACAGCGCGATCCTGTTCCTGCGGGGAAAGATCGCCGTACAGCGGCAGCACGAGCACGCCGCGATGGTCCGCGAAACGTTGCAGCGCCCTCTGGCAGCGGCGAATCTCCGCGGCGCCCGGCAGGAATACCAGGATGTCGCCCTGGCCCTCTTCCTTCACCATCGTTTCCACGGCTTCCGTCACCTGGGTTTCCAGCGCGGCGGCGGAATGCGGCGTATACGCGACGGAAAGGTCAAATAACCGCCCCTCGCTGCGCAGCACCGGACACCCACCGAGAAACGAGGAAATCGGTTCGCCATGCAGCGTGGCGGACATCACGACCAGCCGCAAATCCGGGCGCCGGGTCTGCTGCAGCCGGTGGAGCAGCGCCAGTGCCAGATCCCCCTCCAGATGCCGTTCATGGAACTCATCCAGGATGACTGCATCCACATTCTTCAAGTCCGGATCAGTCAATAGCTGCCGGGTGAGCACCCCCTCCGTCAGGAACCGCAGCCGGGTAGCCGGCCCACCCACCTGTTCGAACCGCACCTGATACCCGACGGTCTGGCCGGGCTGTTCGCCCAGTTCGGACGCAACGCGGCGGGCCGCCAGCCGGGCCGCCAGGCGCCTGGGCTCGAGAACGAGGATCTGGCCCCTCACCGCCCCCAACAGGGCAGCCGGCACGCGCGTGGTCTTGCCCGCGCCGGGCGGGGCTTCGAGTACGAGATTCGGGGTGCTGCGCAGCGACTCGAGAATCGAGGGGATCAGCGCATCAACGGGGAGTGCGATCACGAGACCTACCTTTCAGAATAAACTGGTCAGTGATGTCCACCTCAGCCTCCGCCCTCAAAGCACCCACGAAGCTGCTCTTCGGACCCGGGCCGTCCCCGGTCCATCCGCGCGTCTACGAAGCCATGCGGCAGCCCATTGTGGGCCACCTGGATCCCTTCTTCTTCCAGGTCAACGAGGACATTCGTCAGGGCCTCAAGACCTGCTTCGGCACGGCCAATGAGTTCACCATGGTCATCTCGGGCACAGGCAGCGCCGGCATGGAATGCGCCGTGACCAACTTCGTGGAGCCGGGCGCCAAGGTGGCCGTCTTCGCCAATGGCTACTTCTCCGACCGGTTGACGGAGATGGCCCGCCGCCATGGCGGCGACGTCGTGCGGCTGGAGAAGCCCTGGGGCGAGACCTATACCGACGCCGAGGCGGCCGAATTCATCGCCAGCACGAAGCCGGCCGTGGTCGCCTTTGTGCAGGCGGAAACCTCCACCGGCGCCTACCAGTCCGGTGAAGCCATCTGCAAAGCCGCGCACGACGCCGGCGCGCTAGTCATCGCCGACTGCGTCACCAGCCTGGGCGGCATGCCCGTCCTGGTCGACGACCTGGGCATCGACATCGCCTATAGCGGCACACAGAAAGCGCTGGGGTGCCCCCCCGGACTGGCGCCCATCACCTGCTCTCCACTGGCCCTGGAATGGTTGAAGAACCGCAAGACGCCCACGGTGAGCTGGTATCTGGACCTCAAGCTGCTGCTGGACTACTACGAGAGCGCCCATCGTTACCACCACACGGCGCCCATCTCGATGTTCTACGCCCTGCACGAGTCCCTCGCGATCATCACGGAAGAGGGTCTGGAGAACCGCTGGGCGCGCCACAAGGCCAACCATGAGGCATTCGTCGCCGGCCTGGCCGAGCTCGGTGTGGGCATGCTGGTGGCCGAAGGCCAACGCCTGTGGACGCTGAATACCCCCTTCGTCCCGGCAGGCGTGAACGACATGAACGTCCGCAAGAAGCTGATGGCGGAGCACAGCATCGAGATCGCCGGTGGCCTGGGACCGTTGGGCGGCAAAGTCTTCCGCATCGGCACCATGGGTTACGGCTCCAGCCCCGAGAACGTCCAACTCCTGCTGGGCGCCCTGAAAGACGCTTTCCAGGCTGAAGGCTACGGCAAGTAGAACCCCGGCCCGGAGCCGCGAAACGCCCGGGCCTTGAATTACACAATGACAGTGGGGATCGCGTCGTCCCCGCTCCGCTCAATGCAATAGGCCGGAGCCTGCCCGCGCAAGAGAGGCAGGACCAGGCGGATCAACAGCCACGCGTGCAGCCAGGGGAGCATGTTCTGTCGTGCCCATCGCCCGGACTGAGGCTGCACTGCGGCCACCCTACTCTCGGAGGACCTTCGAATGTACGAGCAGTTTGGCGCTATAGTCGACCAGAACGACAAAACCGTCACGTTCCAGTTGTTCGTTCCCGACAACACCCTGGACCCGGACCAGTACGACAGCGGCGGCTCCCCCGGGCTGACCGATGTGTTCGTGGTGGGCGGCTTCCAGAACCCGCTCACCCGTATCTGGGATCCGGATCACCCCGTCCGGATGACTCCGTCGAAGTACACTGATCCCCAGACCGGGACGGTGAAGGGGCTGGTGTACACCTTCGTCTCGCCGCCCCTGCCCGACGGCTTCTACGAGTACAAATACCTGCTGCACTTCCTGGAGGCGGAGCCGCGCCAGATCACCGACCCCTGTTCGCGCTATGGCGGCACCGAGAATCAAAACTCCGGCTTTGTCGTCGGCGGAGCCGTGGCCACTGTCCAGCCGCTAGCCAATCCCCGCCGGCCCTACAGCGACCTCATCATCTACGAACTGATGATCGACGACTTCACGGCCATGCTGAAGCACGACGACGAGGCGCCCCTGCAGACCATCGCCCGGAAGCTGGACGACCTGGTCGCCCTCGGGATCAATGCCATCGAGTTCATGCCGTGGACCGCGTGGACCTATCCCGTCGACACCACGCTCGATTTCAGCTGGGGCTACAACCCGGTGCAGTACTTCTCCGTGGCCCACAAATACACGCTGAATCCGGATACCGAACTGGACAAGCTCGTCTACCTGAAGCGGCTCATCAACGAGTGTCATAAGCGGGACATTCATGTGATCATGGACGGCGTCTTCAACCACGCCGACGCCTCTCCGCCCGACCGCGGCTTCCCCTACTACTGGCTCTATCAGGAACCGGCCGATTCCCCCTATGTCGGCAACTTTGCCGACCATGCCTACTTCCAGGACCTCGACTACTCCAACCACTGCACTTTCGAATACATCCGCGACGCCTGCTTCTACTGGATGGACAAGTTCCAGATCGACGGCATCCGCCTGGACAATACGCTGGGCCTCTACAAGGCTGACGACCGAGCCCACGGGCTGCCCAGGCTCCTGTCGGAACTGCGCGCCCATTGCGCCGACACGGGGAACAAGAACTTCGCCCTGATCCTGGAACATAGCTGGGACTTTGAAGCCATCGACGTCACCAACAAAGTGGGCGCCACCAGTTGCTGGCTCGATCCCTTCCGCAGCCGCAATATGGACTACCTGGGCAACCGCCCCGAAGGCCGTCCCCAGGTGGAGCCCGGCCTGCTGCGCCTGCTGGATTCGCACCGCGACTTCGGCGCCGATCACACGCCCACCATCTACATCGAGAATCACGACCACCGCCGCTTCATGCTCAAGGCCGGTGGCCGGGGTTTCTGGTATCTCACCCAGCCTTACGTCATCGCCCTGTTCACGGCGCCCGGAGCGGTGCTCATCTACAACGGCCAGGAATTCGGGCTCGACAACGACATGCCCGAGGATGGCGATGGACGGGTCGTACCCCGCCCATTGAACTGGCTGCTGCGGCAGGCAGAACCCGGCCCCACCGTCTTCGCCCGCTACCAACAGATGATGAACATCCGGAATGCGCACCCGGGCCTGCGCAGCAACAATTTCTACCCCAACAACTGGGACGAATCGAATACGCAACGCAACGAGCACGGCTTCGGCATCGACCGCGCCGGCAACATCGTCGTCTACCACCGCTGGGGCGACGACGGGCAAGGACACCTGGAGCGCTTCTACGTCGCCTTGAACTTCTCCCAGTTCACGCAGCAGGTCTCGTTCGAAGTGCCGGACGCGGGCCCCTGGACCGACCTGATCAGCGGCAACACCGTCTCCGCGCAGGGTGGCCGTTTGAACGTGGAGCTCGGCTCGAACTGGGGCGCCATCTACTACAAGCGGGATTGAGCCAGGGCCAACAAGCGCCTCTACCCCCGCCCGACAAACGGCATGGTTGTGGCCATGACCGTCAGGAATTGAACGTTCGCGTCCAGCGGCAGTCCGGCCATGTACAGGATGGCCTCGGCCACATGGCGCACATCCATGCGCGGTTCCACCATCGTGGAGCCGTTGGCCTGCCGCACCCCGGACGTCATCCGTTCCGTCATTTCCGTGGCCGCGTTCCCGATGTCGATCTGGCCGCAGGCGATGTTGTGTTCACGGCCATCCAGGGAGATGCACTTGGTCAACCCCGTGATGGCATGCTTCGTCGCGGTGTAGGGCGCGGAGCCAGGCCGGGGCGCGTGCGCCGAGATCGACCCGTTGTTGATGATGCGGCCGCCGCACGGGTCCTGCTCTTTCATCAGCCGTATCGCCTGCTGGGCGCAAAGAAACGGCCCGGTGAGATTCACGGCCACCACCGCGCTCCATTGCTCGAACGACAGGTCCTCCATGGGGATGCCCGGGGCATTGGTGCCGGCATTGTTGAAGAGCAGGTCGAGCCGGCCAAAATGGGAGCGGATCGCGGCAAACAGCGCCTGCACCGATTCCGGCTGGCCGACATCCGTGGGGCACACCAGCGTGCTGCCGCCTTGGGGGGAGGCCAGCCCCGCTGTCTCCTGCAGCGGCCCTTCGCGCCGGCCCGCCAGCACTACGGAATAACCGGAGGACTGCAGCGCCAGCGCGCAGGCCCGGCCAATGCCGCTGCCGGCCCCGGTCACCAGGGCGATTCGTCGAGGGGTCGCTGCGGGCGTGTTGGAGAGCATGGCGAATGTTTCATTGTCTATCACCGGGGACAACGCGCAGGCCGGAGTGGGTAAGCTGGTCGGGATGGCTGAATTCCCGCGTTTCGATCTGACCGGACGGACGGCACTGGTGACGGGCGCCGCCCGCGGCCTGGGCCGTGCGATTTCCCTGGCCCTGGCGCATGCCGGAGCCGACGTCGCCCTCGGCCTGCGCGATGTTTCCTCCGATGGTGGCCTGACCGCTGAGATCGAAGCCATGGGACGCCGGGCGCTGCCGCTCCAGATGGACGTGTCGTCACTCCAACAGATTCAGGATTCCATTGACGCCGCCGCGGAACACTTCGGCCGGCTGGACATCCTCGTGAACAACGTGGGCCTGGCGGAAGTGAATCCGGCGGAACTGGTGAGCGAGGCCGAATACGACCGGCAGTTCTCCCTGAACGTGAAGAGCGCCTTCTTTGCCAGCCAGGCGGCCGCGCGCGTCATGCTGAAGCAGCGGGGCGGCTCGATTGTGACCCTGAGTTCGCAGGCCGGTTTCGTAGCCCTGCCCGGCGTATCCGTCTATTGCATGACCAAGGCCGCCCTGGTTCACATGACCCGGTGCCTGGCCGTGGAATGGGGCAAACACGGCATCCGCGTCAACGCCGTGGCGCCCACCTTCATCGCAACCCCGGGTAATGCGGACGTCCTAGCCGACGAGACCTTCCGCGCCGACGTGGTCGAACGCATCGCGGCTCTCCACCGCATTGGAGAACCCATGGAGGTGGCCGGAGCCGTGGTGTTCCTGGCATCGGACGCTGCTTCGATGGTCACCGGCCATACCATGCTGATCGATGGCGGCTGGACCGCCCGCTAAGCCATGCTTGAGAAAGAGGTCGTGATCTTGCCGAATGAACCCATCTTGCTGCCCGCGCTGCCGGGCGCTCTGCATTCCACCGTGCCTGATATCTGGCGGGTTGACGAGGACGTGCTCCACGGCCAGGCACAGCCGGGAACCGATCTTTTCCTCGACCCCATTGGCGACGCCCGCAAGCTGGATGCGGCCATGCTGCTCTTCCAACCGGACGCGGAATTCGCGCTCAGCGCCTGTGTGGAGGTGGACTTCCAGAGCACCTTCGATGCCGGCGTGCTCGTGCTCTACCAGGACGAGTCGAACTGGGCAAAACTCTGTTTCGAGTTCTCCCCGCAAGGGCGGCCGATGGTGGTGACCGTGGTAACCAGGGGCGTTTCGGACGACTGCAATTCCGTAACGATCGAGGGCAACCGGGTGTTTCTGAGAGCGGCGAGCATCGGCCGCGGCTTCGGCTTTCACTATGCCACCAGCGCCCACGGCCCGTGGCATCTGGCCCGCGCTTTCGGTCTGGAACCGCTGCCGGTGAAGGCCGGATTCCTGGTGCAATCGCCCATGGGCCAGGGCTGCCAGGTGCGTTTCAGCGCGATTTCGTACACGTCTTCCGGCTTGAAGGATCTGCGCAACGGCGAATAGACGCCGCACGCCAGGCAGAAGATTTTCTTTCCAGATTAACTGTATTGAGTTATAGTCAATTGGCTCCGGAAGCCTTCGAACCGCCAGACAGAGAGCGGCAGATGGTCGACGGAGGGAGGCCGGTCGTGTACGTCCCTGGCATCCGAACACTGATTTCGGAGGCCAGGAAAGATACCGTTTCGGAGGACGAACATGATACGACCCTGGGGTCCGGCCAAGAGTTTTGCGCTCTGCCTGATTTTCACCTTTTCTTTCACTGCCATTGGAGCCGCCTTTGATGACTCCCAAGGTAACGGGAACAACTCAGAGTGCTCCAATCTGCCCAGTTATTCGCAATTGAAGAGTGCGCTGGCGACGGCCACCGCGGCGGAAACCAGCGGACTGAACAATCAAATGTGGGCGACTCTCGTGAACCGCGACGGCGTCGTGTGCGCCGTGGCGTTCTCAGGCGAGAACCGCGGCGCCCAGTGGCCGGGCAGCCGAGTCATCTCCGCGCAGAAGGCCAACGCCGCCAACGCGTTCAGCCTCGACCCATCGTCTGATGACAACGGCTCGGGACAAGCGGGCGGCCTATCACTTTCCACCGCGAATCTCTATTCCGCCGTGCAGCCCGGCGGCAGCCTGTTCGGTCTACAACACAGCAACCCCGTGGACACCACCGTCGCCTACCGGGGCCCTTCCTCCAAGAACGGAACGAACAACGACCCCATGGTGGGTGACAAGATCGGCGGCGTGAACGTGTTCGGCGGCGGACTGGCGCTCTACGCCACCGGCCATAAGATCGTGGGCGGGGTCGGCGTCAGCGGCGACACCTCCTGCGCCGACCACAACATCGCCTGGCGCGTCCGGAGCATCCTGAAACTCGACCACATGGCCGTGAACGGAACACTGCCGGCGGTACCTGGGCCGGCCAGCCTGTTCAATGGCGACCCCACGCATCCGGACAACATCATCTTCGACATCGCCGCCAATATCAACGGCGGTACGGGCATCAGCGCCAGCGGCTTCGGCCACCCCAGCTGCCTGAATACCAGCGGGTCCAATACCCTGCCCGCGGTACAGCCCTAGATCGCACTCTTCCAGTGGATACAAGAATGCCGGCAGGCGCCGCGCGTCTGCCGGCATTCTTCCCGTGCGCCTAGAGTGCGGCCAGCACTTCCTTCATCAGGTAGCGCGCGCCGTCCACACCGTCCCACGGACCTTCTTCGTACTCCAGCGCGAAGATGCCCTGGAACTTGTTGGCCGTCATGATCCGCACACAGCGCTGCACATCCACTTCCTTCCAGCGGCTCCAGGTCTTGGCGTGCACCGTGGAGTGCGCATAGGGAGCCAGATCGTCGAGCGCATGGTACAGCATGTACTCGTGCTCCCAGTTGCAGAAGTCCGGTGAAGCCTCGCAGAAGGGATGGTTCACTTCGTCCAGGATGATGCGGACATGCAGCGGATTGGCGCTCAGGCCCCAGTGGTTCTCGATGGTGACCTTCACACCGACCTTCTGCCCGTAGTCAGCCATCTCCTTGAACGACTCAATCGCGTTGCCGAGATACTTCACCACTTCGTCGTTGCGCGGATAGTCCGATGTCGCCACGGCACTTGGGGCGATACGCGGCCCACCCGTGTTGACGCGCATGGTCTTGGCGCCCAGGATCGCAGCACCGTCCAGCCATTTCTTCGCTACTTCGATGCCGGCCTTGCGCTTCTCCGGATCCAGATCGCAGATGTCGCGCGGCGCGTTGTTGGAGATGTGATGGCAAAGCACCCCGCCCGCGGCCATCTTGCCTGCCAGCGTGGTGAGCCACTTCTTCGACGACGGCGTGGACGGGTCGAACTCGTAGACAGTGCGCTTGTTTTCGCCCATCATCACCGTCGAGCCGGCGTACATGCTCTGGTCCGTGACATCGCCAAACAGCGACGACCACAGATCCATGTGCCAGACGCCGGGGAACGTGTCTTTCGTGAACTGCGGGAAGTCGAGCATCGTAATCTGCCCGTACTTCTTGCGGAATGCTTCCACCTCGGGACTCACCGGACGCGTCGTGGGCCGGGATTTGAACAGCGTTCTGAGCGGCCAGGTGTTGGACGCCAGGCGTGCCAGCTTTTCCTTCTCTGTCAGGGCCCGAGCGACACCCGTACCCGGCCCGGCGTTGGCTGAGCCGGCAATCGCGACACCAGCCGTCGCGGCCTGGAGAAACGTTCTGCGGCCGGTCCCTTGAGCAGGCTTGTTCTGCAATTTAGTAGTCCCCTCTCGAATGGTGAGAACGGTAGGTGAGTGCCTACCTGCACTGGCATCCTGCACCCGCCCCGGAATACGTTGCCGCGCCCCGGAACTGAAGTGGATCCCATCGCACACTAACAGGATGCGCGCTCTGCTATCGAAAGGTTACAGGAGTGGCCAATTTTGCCCCTTCACCGCCCTACTTGGTGAGTTCCTCGAACCTGCGCTGCAACTCCTCCGGCGAAACCTCCTCGATTGTCTGCGCAAGCATCCACTCGTGCCCGAACGGATCCCGTACGACGGCGGTGCGCTGGCCGTAAAACTCGTCCTTCGGCGGACGTGTGATGGCCGCGCCGGCCTGGCTGGCCCGTTCCACCACGGCGTCGACCGCATCTACACTCAGATGCATCGCGATGGTGGCGCCGCCCAGCGACTCCGGACCGCGAATGCCCAACTCGGGATACTCATCGGCCAGAAAAAGCACCGCCGGCCCGATCCGGATCTCGGCGTGCCCAATCCGTCCGCCGGGCTCGGTAAGCCGCATAATTTCCTCCGCCCCAAACGCCTGCCTGTAGAAGTCGATGGCCTCCGCCGCGCGCCGCAATCGGAGGTAGGGCTGGACGCTGTGAATGGTCCCCGGCGCCGGCTCTTGCTGCTCATTCATGGTGATTCGCCTTCCCAGCGGAATTCGGCCTGAATCCAGGCCCTGTGGCTTCAGTGTAAGCCCCGGCGGGCGCCGGCGGATTGTACAACTTTTCCCTCCGCTGAACCGCCCCTGAATCCTTACATTCTCCTTATGCCCCCGCCATGACTTCCTTATGACGTCCGGAATAGTCTCGGGGTGGGAGGCAATTTCGGCTCATGCTGAAGATCGAAGCGAACATTCAACCATCCAGGCTCGATGACGTTCAGGCGGCACTGGAGCAGGAAGGCATCCAGGGCATCATGCTGTCCCAGATCATGGACCACGGCGGCCCGGACAGTCCCAAAGCCTTCTACCGGGGCGCCCGGTATCGCGCAAATTCGCCGAGGGTACGCCTGGAAATGCTCGTGTCCCACGAACGCGCCGAACAGGTAGTCGAACTGCTGAATCGCGTCGCACGCACCGGCCTGGGCGACGACGGCACCATCCTCGTCTACGAGGTAGCGGACGCAGTGCGCATCGGCCGCGGCGAACACCTGCAATACTTGCTCGTCTAGCGCAGCGGGAACCGGCGGCCCCCTTCGGCGCCGGCCTGCCGCACCACCAGTGAGTCAGGATAGACATCCACTACTTGGCAACTTTCAGTCACGGCGTGCTCCACCATGCCGGGCAACGTGAGGTAAGGGATCCCGGAGTGCAGCGCCGCACCGCCCTTGTGATCGTGGCCATTCATGTAGGCAGCCGTAGCCGGGCTGCCCTCCAGAATCCGCAGGACCTCCTCGTGATCCCACAGCAGATGCTCCGGCCGGCACGCCGCCGCCAGCACCGGAAAATGGTTGAAGACGACCACCCGACTGCCTTGAGCGGCGGCTCGCGTCAACGTCTCCCGCAGCCACTGCCGCTGCTCCGGGCCCAGTGCCCCGTTCCAGGTCTGGGCGTTCGGGACGCCCGCCTTCCGCAGGGCCTCCAGCGTCGCACGGCCTGCCTGCGCATGGGCATCACTCTCCGGCCAGCCGCCCGCGACGCTCTCGTTCATCCCGTCCAGTACCACAAACGTCCAGCCCTTCACAGTGAATGAGTAGTACGGCTTTGCGAGCCCCAGGGCCGCCATCAGTGTGGACCGGCCCGCCGTGAAGTCGTGATTGCCCAACACGTAGTAGCGCGGCGCCTGGACTTGGTCGTACACCCTGCGGATCACCTCGAGATTGCCCGCGCCTTCGTCGATCAGGTCGCCCAGGTGCACCACAAACTGCAGGCGTTCGCGATTCAACTGGTTTGCGCACGCGGCCAGTTTCGCCGTGGAGACGCGGTATTGCCGGCCCATCGCATCATCCTTGTCCGCATACTGCACGTCCGCAATCGCTCCAAAGGAGAACAGCGGCTGCTGGGCCGACGCAGGCCATTGCATGAGCATCGCGACACCGAGAATCAGGCCGAATCCGTGCATCCCACCAGTGTCTCCTGAACGCAGGGGCCCGGGTGGACGCCGCTGCCGGAGGGAGTACGATAGTCGGCGTGCACGCACTGATCTTTCCCCGCTGGACGAAGTCCTTCCTGCTGGCCCTGGTCACAGCCGGAGCCGCCTGCTTCCTCACCGCCCCCCTGAACGCACAACCAGGCAAGATCGCGGCCAAACCTCTATTCCGGGACCCTGTCCACGATGGCGCCGCCGATCCGGTGCTCGTCTGGAACCGCGCCGAAAAGCGCTGGTTCATGCTCTACACCAACCGCCGCGCCAATGTGCCCAACCTGCCCGGCGTCGCCTGGGTACACGGCACGCGCATCGGCATCGCCGAATCCGTCGACAACGGAGCTACCTGGAAATATCGCGGCGTGGCCGACATCGACTATGGCCAGCCCGACTACTCGCTCTGGGCCCCCGATGTCATCGACGACGGCAAGCTCTATCACATGTTCCTCTCCGTGGTCCCCGGCACTTTCCCCGATTGGAACGCCCCGCGCGATATCGTGCACCTCACCAGCACCGACCTCCTCCATTGGAGCCACGGCGTCAAACTGCCGCTCGCCTCAGACCGCGTCATCGACGCCACCGTCATCCGCCTGAAGAACGGCCAGTGGCGGCTCTGGTACAAGAACGAGCGCGACAAGAGCCACATCTACTACGCCGAAAGCCCCGACCTGAATCAGTGGAATCCGGGCGGAGTCGCCGTCGACGACCGCGCCGGAGAAGGCGCCAAGGTCTTTGAGTGGCAGGGCCGCTACTGGATGATCACGGATATGTGGAAAGGCATCGCCGTCTACTCCTCGCCCGATACCACCAAGTGGACAGCCCAGGCCGAACCCATCCTGCGCGACGGCGGCAAATTGCCCACCGACCGCGAGAAGGGCCAGCATGCGGACGTCGTCGTCAGCGGCGGGCGCGCCTACATCATCTACTTCACCCACCAGGGCGGAGCCGACGCCGATCCCGCGGTGCCCAACTCCGGCCGCCACACCCTCTTTCAGATCGCCGAATTGAAGTTGAAAGACGGGCAGCTCACCTGCGATCGGGACGAACCCGTCCGCGTCTGGCTGGCGCCGCCCACAAGCCGCTAAACAGTCAGTTCATGACCGGCTTCACGCAGCGCGACCAGCGCCCGCGACAGGTGCTCCTCCGGAATCAGCACCCAATCTGTGTCAAAGGTCGAGAGCGCAAAGATCGGCACCGATGCCTCCGCCAAAGGCTGCAGGAACGAAGCCAGAATCCCGGTCAGGGCGAAGTCGAACGGTCCGGCCAGTTGCAGGCAGGCCCAGCCAGCCTGTACGCGGATTCCCTCCGGCACCTGTTGCGCCGGGCAGACAACGGATAGCTCTTCGGGCGTACGGGTAATCGAGACGAAGCGCCCGCGCCCCGCCCAGGCTGGAATCTCTTCCTCCGCCCCCAGGCGGCACACCGCCCAAATGCCCTCCAGATGCCGGAACTTCAATCGATGGCCCATGCCCCGGAGCCTACCAAAGTGCAGGCAAGGATATTTAATCCATCGGCCGGACTCCTGGCGGAATCAAAGCTGCAATGACCCTGTCGATCCAGCTGCCGGACCAAGCCGGGCACCTGCAGAGCACCCTCCCGTCAAACTTGGCGGCGGTCACCCTGCTGGCCTTTGCTGTGTTCTATGGCGGCTGGCCCTGGGCGCTGATCGCAGCCATCTGGGTAGTGGCGCTGCGTACCTGGGAACAGGTGGGCTGGCCGATGCTGCAGGCCGCGGCCGCCGGACTGTTCTGGTTGGCGCTGTTCCACTGGACGGGCGACCGCCGCCTCTTCTTCCCGTTCAGCATGCAGGTGGCGGCCTCCGCGGCCTGCCTGTGGCGGATCAATGGCAAGTGGCCGGCGGTGGCGGTCGGAGCCCTGGTCACAGGCGTGTTCACCGGCATCCGCATCCTGCAGTTCGCCGGCGCCCACGTGCTGGGCGTCGAACTCCTGGTCGCCGCCGCGGTTCTCTGCATTGGCCTGGCCCTGCTGCCCCACATCGGGAAATGGGGCGCGTCCACCACCGCCGCTCTCCTCGCACTGGCCGGCCTGTTGCTCTAACCCGCTACCTGATCCTCTGAAACGTGCGCGCCCACCGCGTACCGCCGTTGGGATCCTTCGACCAGTACACAAACAACGGCGAACCCTGCACCGATTCCTCGGCAACGAAGCCGAAATACCTGCTGTCGAGCGAGTTGTCGCGGTTATCCCCCAGCACGAAGTAACAGCCCGCGGGCACCACAATCTCCCCGCTCTCGCGATGCTCCGCCAGCATCTTCTTGCCTGAGTCCGGCAGCGAGATGTTCGCTTCAGCCGGAAAGTTGTCCCGGTATTGATCCACAAAGGTCGTGCCGTGCCACGCGTAGGGTTCGTTCACCGCCTTGCCATTGCGAAACAGAAGTTTATTCACAAAATGAATCCGGTCGCCCGGCATTCCGGCAATTCGCTTGATGAATATATGCTGCGGCTCCGCCGGTGAGCGGAACGCGATCACGTCGCCCAGCGCCGGCCGTCCGTGCAGCGTCCCGACAATCAGATGGTCGCCCACCAGGATCGTCGACTCCATCGAGGCGCCGGGCACGACAAAGCCGCGAGCCACAAACGGAGTTCCGAGCAACAATACAGCCGCGGCGCAACTTCCAATCAGCAGTGCCCGGCGGCGAGTCAGGGATCGAATGGATGGCATCAGGAATTATGTCCTTTCATTCCTGACTCTCGTTACGCGGCCAACCTCGCCAGAGTTCCTGGACCATTTCGTGCGATTCCATCCCGCCTCCCCCACTCTCGGCTACAATACCCAGGATGAAGAGCGCCTTACTCGTCAGTCTGGTTCTCTATGGAGCCGCCTGCTGCCTCCCCGCCCTCGCCTTGCGCAAGACCGGCTCGCCCGACGACATCATGCTCGGCCTGCGGGCCCTCGCGGTTGGCTGGTCCGGCATCTTCGCCGGCGTGCTGGGCTGGTATGCCAACCCGGTCTGGCTCCTGGGTTTGGTCTTAGGTGCACTCCGCAAACCCACGGCCGCGGCCATCGCCGGAGTGCTAGCCGTCGCCATCGCCTGCACCGTCTTCTCCGACCTCGGCCGCGAACTGCCCGGAGATGAAGGAAATATCACGAAAACGGCGATCCTGCGCGTACTCCCCGGCTTCTATGTCTGGCTCGCCAGCTTTCTCGTTCTTCCCGTAGCCGCTTTCCTCCAACGCGGGAAGTAAACGCCATACCTACCTTCCGATTCCTGTCCGATTTCTGGAACAAATCAGCCCATCCGGGAGTATATTGCTGATGGAGGTCAGCCCCAACAGGCTGGTCCACCTCGTAGATGACTTACCTCGAAACCTTGCCATAGAGCGCAGCCGTCCGGCTAGCGCAGCGCAAGGAATCCCCCATACAGTTCTGATGCAGAGTCCGTACAAGGAGTTCATATGTCCGCGTATGTTCCGTACCTTTTGGCAGCGCTGATTATGGTCAGCGTTGTGGTGTTAAGCAAATTCCTACTCGGTTGGGTGCTGATCCGGGAAGACCAGGTCGGCCACATTGTGAAGAAGTTCGGCTCGAAGGATCTGCCGCAGGGCCGCATCGTCGCCCTCGAAGGCGAAGCCGGTTATCAGGCCCGCACCCTCGCGCCCGGACTGCACTTCTGGTATTGGCCCTGGATGTACCGCATCGACAAGCGCCCCATTCTTACCATTGAGTCCGGCAAGATCGGCATGGTCCTGGCGAAGGACGGCCAGTTGCTGCCCATGGACCGCATCCTCGCCCGCAAGGTAGCCTGTGACAACTTCCAGGACGCCGAAGCGTTCCTGCGCAATGGCGGGCAGAAAGGCAAACAGGCCGCCGTCCTCACGGCCGGCATGTACCGCATCAACCTCGTCCTGTTCGACGTGTTCAAGACTGATCTCATCAACATCCCTCCGGACAAAGTCGCCATCGTCACCGCCATGGACGGCGCGCCCATGCCCAAGGGCCAGATGGCTGCCCCCATCGTGGAAGGACACGCCAACTTCCAGGACCCCGATGCCTTCATCCAGGCCGGCGGCCACCGCGGCCTGCAGGAACAGATCATCATGGCCGGCCAGTTCAACCTGAATCCGTGGTTTGTCGACGTGAAGCTGGCCGACCTCTTTGAGGTCCCCATCGGCTACGTCGGCGTCGTGGTCAGCTTCGTCGGCAGCGACGAAAAAGACATCTCGGGCGAAGCGTTCACGCATGGCAATATCGTGCCTCGCGGCGGCAAGGGCGTCTGGTCAGAGCCCCTGTACCCCGGCAAGCACCCCCTGAACATGGAGTGTCTGCGCATCGAACTGGTGCCGACCACCAACATCGTGCTGAACTGGGCCAACGCCCGCAGCGAGGCGCACAAACTGGATGAGAAACTCTCCACCATCACCGTGCGCTCGCGGGACGGTTTTACCTTCAACCTCGACGTCAGCCAGATCATCAACATTGGCGCTACCAAAGCGCCCTGGGTGATCAGCCGTGTGGGTTCGGTCCGCAACCTCGTCAACCAGGTGCTGGAGCCGCTGGTCGGAAACTACTTCCGCAACAGCGCCCAGAACTATACGGTCCTCGACTTCCTGTCTGCCCGTTCCGATCGCCAGAAGGAGGCCCGCGAGCACATCAGCCGCGCCATCTCCGAGTACGACGTACAGAGCGTCGACAGCCTGATCGGCGACATCACTCCGCCCCCGTCCCTGATGGAGCCGCTCATCGCCCGCAAAATCGCTGAGGAACAGAAGAAGACCTACGACGCCGAACGCCTCGCCCAGGAGACCCGCAAGACGCTCGAGGCCGAGAAGGCGCTCGCCGAAAAGCAGCGCGAACTCGTCAACGAGGAACAGAACATCCTCATCGCCCAGCGCAAAGCGCAGGCCGCCGTCCGCCAGGCCGAAGGCGATTCCACCGCCATGTCGACCCGCGCCAACGGTGAAGCCGAGGCCATCCGCCGCCGCGGTACGGCCGAAGCCGAGATCCTGGCCGTCAAGGGCTCCAACGAAGCCACGGCCATCCAGGCCGTCGGTCTCGCCCGCGCCGAAGCCGCCCGCAAAGGCGTCGAGGCCATGGGGGAATACTACGGACTGCTCCAGATCTTCACGGCCCTGGCCGACAAGGGGATCCGCCTGACCCCCGATGTCATGGTCGCCGGCGGCGGTGGGAACGCCACAGCTTCAGAAGCCCTGGTTGCCCTGCTCGCCAGCCAACTGGCGAAGAAGAACTAACCTGTCCCAACCGGGGATGGCCCTTCGCGGGGCTATCCCCGCTTCACCACCGTACACAGCCGGTCGGCCACTTCCTCGCCAATGGCCAGGCTCGCAGTCGCAGCCGGGCTCGGAGCATTCAGGACATGCACCGCGTTCTGCCGCACGATGATCTCGAAATCCTCCACCAGCGACCCTTCCGGCTTCATGGCTTGCGCGCGCACTCCGGCGCCCGCTTCCACCAGGTCGTCCGGCTGCACCTCCGGCACCAGCGTCTGCAGCGAAGCGCAAAAGAGCTGCTTGCTGAACGATCGCCGCACCTCCGCCGTACACATCCGGAAGTGTTTGCCCAGGAAACGCCACAGTCCGATGAACGACAGGGCATCCGCCGCATCGCGCAAATCGAAGGAGGTCCGCGTATAGCCCTCCCGCTTCAGCGAAAGCACGGCGTTGGGCCCGGCCTCGATCCCACCCGCGATCATCCTCGTGAAATGCACGCCCAGGAACGGGAATGCCGGGTCAGCCACCGGATAGATCAGATTGCGGACCAGGTACTCCTTCTCCGGCTTGAGCTTGTAATAATCGCCGCGGAACGGCACGATCTTGACCTCGGGCCGTTCACCCGCCAGCTTCGCTACCCGATCCGCTTGCAGCCCCGCGCAACTGACGATGTACCCGCCTTTGAACTCGCCCCGTCCGGTGCGGGCGATCCATTCCCCGCCCCGGTACGTCAACCCTTGCACTCCGGCGCCGCACTCGACAGACCCGCCCCGCGCCCGTATGTCCGCCGCCAGCGTCTCACACACCAGCGGATAATCGACGATGCCTTCTTCCGGCACGTGCAGCCCGGCCAACCCGCCCACATGCGGCTCCAACTCGCGCATGCGTGGCGGATCCAGGATCTCCAGGCCGCGCAGCCCGTTGGCCGTGCCGCGCTCCAGCAGGTTCTGCAAACGTGGAATCTGCTCTTCCCTCGAAGCCACCACCAGCTTGCCGCACACGTCATGCCGGATCGACTTCTCCTGGCAATACTCCGTCAATTGCCGGATGCCGCGCACCGCCAGCCGCGCTTTGGCCGTACCCGGCCGGTAGGCCAACCCGCAGTGCATCACGCCCGAATTGTTGCCCGTCTGATGCCGCCCGACGCCTTCTTCCTTCTCCAACAGGGTCAGTTTGGCGTCCGGCATCCGCTGCAGAATCCGGACCGCGGAAGCCAGGCCCACCGCTCCGCCGCCAATCACAAGAATATGAGGCTCTGACATGACTCCCTTGGGGCCGCGCCCCTATTGATCAGGATACCGTTGTCAGGAATTCGACGCGGACCGCACCGCTCCACTCACCGCGCCCACCGCCGCCAAAGTCATCCCCAGGACCTCGCTGTCGCCCAGGTTGTACTCGAAACAGCCGCCCACCAGCACGCCAATCAGGATGGCCACTCCGCCGCGCAGCACCCATTCGGCGTCACCCGCGCCCCGCCGCAGTTGCCGCAACCAGTCCCACATCGTCGCGACGAAGAAGAAGATGACCGCAAACATCGCCGGCAACCCGCGCTCGGCCGCGAAGTGGATGTAGATGTTGTGCAGATGCTCGTAGTAGCCTTCGGGCAGCCTCTTCGGCAAATCCGGAGGCACATACTCCACAAAGTGCGGCCCCACGCGCTGCGGCCCCAGGCCGAACCAGGGATGCGCCTTGATCATCTCCAGCCCCGTCCAGAAGACATACTTGCGGTGGTCGTTCGAGTCCATCTGGCCATGCGGCTTTACCAGCGACATCACCCGGTCGCGTAGCGCCGCGGGACCCAGCAGAAAGGCCGCCAAGGCCAGCGCAGGCACCAGCGCCACCGTCCAGCGCTTCCAGTACCACAGCAGGTAAAGCACGCCCGCTCCGGTCGCAATCCACATCCCCCGCGTGAAGGCCAGCACCAGGGACAAGGCCACCAGTGGCAGGCACAGTGCGAACGCCCAGCGCAGCCGCTTCTCCGGGCGGCCCCACAGCCACAATGCCAGGCACAGCAGCAGGACAATCATCATCTGCCCGCTGAAGGTCATCCAGTGGCTGTTGAAGCCAGTGATGCGATCAGCCACATAGGCGGTATAGAAGTCCTTGCCGGCCGCCGACGCCTTCGACCACTTCATTCCGAATTGCCGCAACCCATCGATCGCCGAGAGCGTGCCCCCGGCCAGCCAGGCCACCGCCAGGCAGTAGACGTCCTTTACTTTGCACAACGCGGAAAACACGACGAACAGGGTCAGCCAGGCGTAGAACTTCTTCACCTGCGGCAGGCCGGAACGCGGAGCATCGCTCAGCGCCAGCGAGAGCAGTGTCCAGACGGCGAAGACCGCCAGCGCCTGCCAGTACCTGGGCGCCCGCCACGGCAGGCGGCCCACCAGCATCGCAGCCAACGCGAGGCCCAACAACACCTGCCAGGCGGCGATCGAGACGGCGCAGGATGTGGCCGCCCCCAGCGCGGCCCAGTATGCAATTCGCTGGAAATCTGGCTTCATGTGCGACGCAACTCAGTGTGACACAATGACATTCAGAAGAGTTCGATGCAGATCTACATCCTCCGCCATGGCATTGCTGAGGATCCCGTAGCCGGTCAGCGGGACTCCGATCGTGCGCTCACCCTAGAAGGCCGCAGAAAGCTGCAGGCCTCTCTCAAACGGGCGTTCGATTCCGGCGTGGCTCCAACTCTCATCCTCACCAGTCCTTACAAGCGAGCCATGCAGACGGCGCAGATCGCCTCCAAAGCCCTCAACTTCGCCGGCGACGTTCTCCAGACGCAGGCCCTTACGCCCGATGCCGATCCTGTCGCTGCCTGGGAAGAGATGCGCCTGCACCGCGATCACCCGCAGATCCTGTGCGCTTCGCACGAGCCTCTGTGCGGCCGGCTGGCGGCCTTCCTGCTCGGCGCTCCCGCACTCGAGATCGACTACAAAAAGGGCGCCCTCATGCGCATCGACGTTGTCAGCGCCGGGCCCAGGCCGCACGGCGTCCTCAAGTGGCTGCTGGCGCCCAAAATCGTTTGACATAGGCGAGCGCTTCCTCTTTGCTGGCCAGTTCACCTTCCAGTTGCTGCTCCTCCACCGCCCGCAGAATCGTCCCCATCGCCGGGCCGGGCTGGTAGCCCAACTCAATCAGATCCCTGCCCGTAATCAGCGGAGGAGGCCGCAACACGTCCTCCGGCAGCTCGGCATACCGCTCCTTCACCGCCTCATAGCTCCGCAATCCGCCCCCGCTGGCCAGGATGTCCAGACGGTGCAGTTCCAGCAGTTGATCGAACCCCGGCTGCCGCACAAAGCGCTTGAAGGCGCCCGCGCCCATCCGCCCGGCGTCCTTGAACTTCATGTGCTGGTCCACCATCTGCTCCACCGCCTCAATCACCTCTGACGGGAAGCGCAGCCGCGACAGAATGCGGCGCGTCATCGCCGCCCCCACATGGTCGTGCCCGTTGAACCGGATTCGATCCTCAAACGTCTGGGTCGGCGGCTTGCCTACG
Organism: Paludibaculum fermentans; assembly: GCF_051172195.1. GTDB lineage: Bacteria > Acidobacteriota > Terriglobia > Bryobacterales > Bryobacteraceae > Paludibaculum > Paludibaculum fermentans_A. The sequence continues at coordinate 334,765 of NZ_JBPJAQ010000003.1, read as the reverse complement.
TCGTGCAGCAGGCACCCCAGCGCCAGCTCAACCGGCGGCTGGCCCATTCGCTCCAACAGGCCCAGCGTATGAATCCACACGTCGCCTTCCGGATGGAACTGCGGCGGCTGTTGGACGCCCTTCATCGCTGCCACTTCAGGCAGGATCTCCAGCAGCAGCCCGCTCGAATCCAGCAGTTCAAAACCCCGCCGCGCCCCACCTTCCGTCAGAATCCTGATGAGTTCATCCCGGATCCGCTCGGCGGAAATGCGGTGGATCTGCCCAGCCAGCATCCGGATCGCCACCATCGTGCCGGGCTCGATCTCGAACCCCAGCCGCGCCGCGAAACGCACCGCCCGCAGCATCCGCAGGTGATCTTCCTGGAACCGCTCGGCCGCATCGCCTATCGCGCGAATCACCCCGGCCCGCAGATCGGCCATGCCGCCCAGGGGATCCAGGATCTTGCCCGTCAGCGGCTCCTGCAGCAGCGCGTTGATGGTGAAATCCCGGCGGCACAGGTCCGCCACAACGTCCCTCTCAAATCGAACTTCTTCCGGATGCCGGCCGTTCCGGTAGCTGCTCTCCGTCCGGAAGGTGGCCACCTGGACTTCAACGCCGTCTCTCCGGATGAGCATCACACCGAAGTGCGCACCCACCTCAAGGGCGCCCGGGAACAGCACTTTCAGCTCGGTGGGAGTGGCATCGGTGGTAAGATCGCGATCGTGTACTTCGACGCCAAGTAGTTCGTCCCGCACGCTGCCGCCCACGTAGTAAACCTGTCGGCCGGCGCCATGCAGCCGCGCCGCTACCTCCTTCGACAATCTGGTTAGCAGGTCCGGCATCTCTGTTTGATCGTAGAATAGTTCACTAGAGCACGATTTCATTACCCATGGCTGATACTTTCGACCGGCCTGGCGCAACGACCAAAGTTGTAGTCGCCACTACCGTAGCACTGTCCTTCATCTCCTTCTGGCGCGGCGCCTCCATTGTTCTCAGTGACTTAGCCTCCACCATGTTCTATGTTGGCGGCATCACGGAACAGGCCATCGGCAAGTCCGCCCCCTGGTTCGTCCTCGGTGTGATGTTCTTCGGCTTTGCCGTGCGCAGCATCTACATGGAAAGCTGCGGCATGTTCGTCCGCGGCGGCGTCTATGTCGTCGTCCGCGACTCCATCGGCCCGCGCATGGCCAAGCTCTCCGTCTCCGCACTCGTCGTCGACTACATCCTAACCGGACCAATATCGTCAGTATCAGCCGGGCAGTACCTCGGACGTCTCTTGAACGAACTCTCGGAGTTCGCCCACTCCTCGGTCCGGGTCAACCCAAACTACTTCTCCGCGGTCTTCGGTGTCGTCGTCACCATCTACTTCTGGTGGCAGAACGTCAAAGGTATCCACGAGTCCTCCAGCAAAGCGCTGCGCATCATGCAGATCACCACCGTCATGGTGGTCATTCTCCTCATCTGGTGCCCCATCACCCTGCTGTACCAGGACAATGTTCAACTGCCGCCGGCCCCGACGCTGAAGAACCTCACCTTCGAGCCGCATTCCCTCGGCTGGCTCCATGGCACCATGTGGCCCTCCATCTGGGCCGCCGCCATGCTGATCGCCTTCGGCCACTCGCTGCTCGCCATGAGCGGTTTTGAGACCCTCGCGCAGATCTACCGCGAAATCGCCTACCCGAAGATGAAGAACCTGAAGATCACGGCCAACATCGTGTGCATCTACGCGCTGATGTCCACTGGCCTGGTCTCGCTCTTCGCCGTCATGATCATCCCGGACGCGGTGCGGTCGAAATACTACGACAACCTCATCGGCGGCCTGGCCATGAGCCTCGCCGGGCCGGAGATCCTGAAACTCGGCTTCCACATCTTTGTCGTGATTGTCGGCGCCCTCATCCTGTCAGGCGCGGTGAATACGTCCATCATCGGTGCCAACGGCGTCCTTAACCGCGTGGCCGAGGATGGCGTGCTGGTCCCCTGGTTCCGCAAACCTCATAAGACCTACGGCACCACCTCGCGCATCGTGGGCATGATCACCATCGCCCAGCTCGCCACCATCGTCTTCTCGCGCGGCGATGTCTATCTGCTGGGTGAGGCCTACGCCTTCGGCGTAGTGTGGAGCTTCGCCCTCAAAGGCATGGGCGTCCTCGCCCTTCGCTTCCAGCGGCATGATCAGGAATACAAGATGCCCCTCAACCTGCACTTCGGCAAGTTGGAGATTCCAATCGGCTTGGGCATCACCACCATGGCCCTGTTCCTGGTGGCCATCGCGAACCTGTTCACCAAGAAGATCGCTACCATCTACGGTGTCAGCTTCACCATCGTGCTGTTCCTGGTGTTTACCCTCAGCGAACATCTGAATGCGAAGCGGCGCAAGTCCTCCACGGACGTCAAAGGGCTGGAAGAGTTCAATCTGGACCACCAGCCCCAGATCGGCACCACCAGCATGCACGCGCGCCCCGGCTGCGTGCTGGTCGCCGTCCGCGACCCCTACAACATGGAGCACCTGCGGCGCGTCCTGGAAAAGACCAACCTGCGCCGGCACGACATTGTGGTGGCCACCGTCCGGCCCATCTCCACCGGAGCGGGCGAGTACGGGCTGTCCGAGGACCAGATCTTCAGCTCCTACGAACAGGAACTCTTCTCCCGGGTTGTGACCCTGGCCGAGAAAGAAGGCAAACCCGTCGACCTGCTGGTGGTGCCCGCAACCGACCCATTTGTAGCCATGGTGCAGGCCGCCCAGAACCTGAAGGCCTCGCGGCTCGTCACCGGCGTCTCGCATACCATGGCCAGTGAGGAACTGGCCCGCCGCATCGGCTTGGCCTGGGAGCAGTTGCCGGAACCGCGGCATCCCTTCTCCCTCGAGATCATCGCCCAGGACCGGCAGTCCACCTACGTCAACCTCGGCCCCCACCCGCCCCGGCTCTGGCCAGAGGATGTCGACCGCCTGCACGAAATCTGGCTGCGCCTCACCTCACGCGAAGGGTTTGGCTCGAACCTGCACCACCGCGACGTGGTCGGGGCCGCCCTGCGCCGTCTGGAGCATGAGCTGGACTCCACCCGCCGCGATGAATTGGTCGAGGAACTTAAGAAGGAAATGCGAAACCCGCCGGTCGATTCCGGCAATTAGCGGGATTGGTTTCAGGGCAGCCGGCTACTCGGGCTTCTTGGCCTTATCGTCGGCTTCGGCCGGCGTCGCACCGGGAATTGTGCCCAGTACTTCGTTGAAAAGAGCGGCCTTCTTCAGGTCTTTCTTCGAAGGTGGAATCTCCCCCCTCCGGTACGGACCCTCGTTGTAACACGTGCGGCAACGAACTTTCGCGGGTTCGGAATCAACCAGTGAAAGGATGGAGTGGTTTGTCATCCTTTTGCACTTGACGCAGTAATCGTCAATATCGTCGCCAAGGCGAATCGCAGACATGCGGCCTCCTACCCAAGAGCCACACTTTATCAAAAATCGACCCCAAAAGGCACCTACCCCATACGTGTTACGCCCGGCCGCCCACCCTCGCCTATCATAAAGTATGCGTGGCAAATGGCTTCTGTTCGCCGGCGGAACACTCTTCCTCGCTGCCGGCGGCGGCGCTCTCACCTACTACTTGCGTCAAAAACCGGCTAAACCTGTGCAGGTTGTGGCAACTCCGGTCCTGCCGCCGGGTAGCGAAGTTCACCTCACCGGGTCCATCCGGGCCGTGAACCTGGTGCTCGTGCCGGCTCCGCTCGACGGCGTCGCCGAGGAGTTCCCCGTGAAGCCCGGTGACGAAGTCTTTGAGGGCCAGATCCTGGGGCGCATCTCCAACGAAACATTGAAAGACACGGCGCACGAAGCAGAGCTCGAAGTGGAGCGTGCCCAGGCCAGGGTCAACGAGGCGGAGAGCCAGTTGATCGCCGCTCGCCTGGAGGATTCACGCGCCGCCGCTGACTCCTCCCGGGCGCGCATCGAGTTCCAGCGGGCCGAGCGCAACTTCCAGCGCCAGCAGATGCTGAACACAGAGGGCGCCACGCCTCGCAATACCTATCTCAAGGCGCAGCAGGACTTCGAGGCCGCCAAGAAGGAATCCGACACGCTCCAGGCTCTTTCCAATACCCTGCAGGACCGGGTCCAGGGCCTGATCAAGGACATCGACCTGGCCAAGAAGACCCTGGCCGAAAAAGTGCAGAATCTCGATGCCGCCAAGTCGAACCTCTCGTCATCAGACCTGCTGGCTCCCGTCGACGGGCTCGTCATCTCCATCGCCAAGTCGGCCGGGGAAGAGGTGCAGAAGGGCACCCCGGACCTCATTACCATCGCCACGGACCTGTCTCAACTCGAACTGGTGCTGGAACCGGAACCACCCATCCTGAAGCGGTTGAAGGCCGGCCAGCCGGCCTCGGTTCAGGTGGCCGAATTGCCCGGCAATGGCCTGCCTGCTACGGTCAAGTCGGTGGAAAACGGCAAGGTGGTCATCGAGTTTTCCAGCCCCTCCACCCTGATCCGGCCGGGCATGACGGCCGTCGGCACGCTGAAGCTGAACTAACGGCGAAGAGTTGAGGCGATCGCCAGCGCGGCCTCCCTGGTTCCGTCCTGGCTGGCCGGCTTCCACTCCGCCAGCCGCCCCGCCTGGTCATCGAAGCGCCGCGGGAACGCCAGGGCCGTGTGCCGGTCGCGCGAGAACATCATATCCGCCATGGCGTTGTACCCTGCCCCGGTCACCACATGCGCGGCCCGCGCCATCAGATTGCCGGCCGGATAGTATTCAAAACACCGTACCCCCTCCAGCGCAACATCCCACGGGGTGATAGCCACCGGCTGGCCATGATCACGAGCCAACCCGGCCAGTTGGGTCAGCTCTTCGACCGGTCCGCCATGGACCACCAGGCAGCAACGCCCGCTGCCGAGCAGCCCATCGAGTTCCGGCGGAATCGTGGTCGGCAACAAGCCCGGGCGGAGTCGGATCCGGCCCGGCAAACGCACCAGCGGAACCTGGCTGGCAACCAGGGCCGCCTCGTGCTCCTCCGTCAGCTCCTCGGCTACGACAACCTGGATAATCCCAGCCTGCCAGCCGGGCTCTCCGAGAAACCGGGCAGTGGCCTCCGGATTCAATCGCCGCGCGATGTAGACGGCGGGTGCCGGCAACCCTTGCGACCATTCGCCGCGCATGCCCCTCGGGAAGGTGTCACACACCATCACCTCAGGCCGGACGGCGGCGGCGAACTCCCTCACGCCAGACGGCCAGCGGTCGGCCGGGATCCGAGTGATGGGGCACCGTGCCAGTGGGGCCAGGCCCGCGGCGAACGGGGAGTTCGTCACGATCCGGACGCTCACCCCGAGGGCCTGCAGTTCCAGGCATACCGCCAGCGCCCGGTTCAGGTGGCCCAGTCCCGACCCAGGTGCGCAGTAGAGGACGGACGGCCCGTTCACGGGGCGGCCCGGTGGATGAGGTCCAGGATGATGTCGATCTCAAGCTCCGGTGAGAAGCGCGCCTGGATCCGGGCGCGCACAGCGGCTGACATCCCGGCCAGTTCTTCGTCCGTCAAGGCCAGGGCCCGCCGCGTAGCTGCCCCGGCGGCATCGCGGTTTTCGGCGCGAAAGACGAAGCCGGTGACGCCGTCCTCGACGACATCGCGCATGGCCCCGGCATCGGAGACCAGGGGTACCGCTCCGCAGGCCGCTGCTTCCAGCAGCACGTTGGGCATGCCTTCAAAGGCCGAGGGAATCGCCACGAAATCGCAGGCTGCATACAAGGCCGGCAGTTCCGCCTGGGGCAGGAACGGCAGGCGCAGGCTGCGCGGCGCGATGGCCGGATCGTCCAGGATGCGGGTGGTGTCCTCGTCGAGCTGCCCGGCGACCAGCAGGGAGATCCGCGAGAGCAGCCCGGCATCCCGCACGGCTTCCAGCCAGAAGGGGATCCGCTTCTTGTACTTGAGCTCACCGAAGAGCCCGCAGACGCGGCGGCGGCCCGCGTCGAGCAGCGAACGGACCTCGTCCCGCCTGCGCTCATCCGCCGCCAGCAGTTCCCAGCGCTTCGAATCGACACCGTTCGGCGTCCACATGACTGTCTTGCCGGGGTAGAGCCGCTCGATGCGCTCAGCTTTCTCGGTCGAGACCGTGCCGATCGCCGCCGCCCGCGACAGCGCTTCCCGCACCCAGCCGCCACGGCGAGGGAGGAACCAGTCGCGGTCCAGGTCGTTGCCGCGCACCATGACGATGCCGGGCACGCCCAACCAGGCGCCGAAAGTCGTCGCGACGAATCCGGCCTTTGATGCGCCGAAGCCCACGATGGCGGAGTAGGGCTCGGCCAGGTGGCGCTCGCGCACCAGGCTCCACGCCAGGTTGGGAGCGACTTCAGGCGACCGGTCGCGGCGGACCCGCATGTCAGCGCCCCCGTCGGTGGGGCGGACTTCCACCGGTTCGCGCGCGCCGCCCAGGGCGAGCAGATCCACCACAATCCCGTGCCGCCGCAGGCCGCGCACAATGCGGGCACAGCTCACGGCCATACCGCCCTTCACCGGGGGGTAGTGTTCAGTAACCCAGAGCAGCCGGTCCATTATGTTTCAAACGGATCGTACTCGTCTGAGTCCCCGCCGGTAGCGACGAAGCCCGCGGCGGCGGCAGGATGCAGTGACTCGCGATCACCTTCATTGAAGTACTCCGAGTCGCCATACTGCGTGCGCCCGCCGTAGGTGTCGTAGTACTGATTGCGCGTGGCCGCCTCGCGGGTGAGGTCATTCTCCTCCGGATTCCCACGGGTCAGCATACAGGTGGGACAGGTGCCGGCACCCAGGTGCATCCCGCACAATGCCATCCCGCAACTGGAACAGGCGCCCATCGCGGGCTGGCCGCAGGAGCGCAGGACGAGCAGTCCAACATGTGCCTGGCAGCTCATTTGGCAGCCTCGCCGCCGCGGCCCATGGCGGCATAGAGCCGCAGCAGCATGCCCACCACTTCCCGCGCGGGCGGCGCCTCGGGCGGTGGATCATCCGCCCCTTTGAACAACCAGTGCCGTTCCAGTCTTGCGCCGGTCACACCGTCTTTCTCCAGCAACTGCGCCTTCTCCTTCCGCGGGTCCAGGCGGGCCCGCAATGTAGCCTCGTTCCAGCTGGCCGGCGCGGGCGGCAGCAGGGTCGCCGACGCGGAGCACTTTTTCCGCCACTTTGTCTTGGATTTCACTTTGCCGCGGCCATTGCGGCGCTGCCGCTCGATCTTGGTCCACTCGACGTCGAACTCCAACAGCGCCGTGCTGCCATCCACCAGAGGCAGCCGGACCTCGCACCACGGGTCCTGAAAGATGGTTTCCGTCACTTTGATGAAGCGCCCCGGAGGCACGTTCTGCTTCGACTTCTGCTTGCTTTCGACCGGGCCGGCGAGGTCCATGCGGACGCGGATCTTCTTCGCCGGATCGAGATCCTGGGCCACGTCCCGCAGTCCGGGCTGCAGGCACAACCGGAAGTCGTTGATGAGGTCAGCCTTCTTGAGCCGCGAATGGGTCATGCCAAAGTACACGGCGGTGGCGGTCACCCCCACCGGCAGCAGGAAGGCCCACCACGACTCGGTGAACCCCATGATGAAGAACGCCACGAAGAAGCTGATCACCGCCGCGACGATGCACACGATCATGCGGGTCTTGGCCTTCTTGATGGCCGCGTCGTTCACTTCGTCGAAGTGGGAGAGCTCCGTCATCAACTTCTGGAGCTTGCGCAGCTCCCAGGAACCAGTGATCGTCCGTGTCTGGATGGCAGCCAGCGCCTCCGGGGAAAACCCCTTGAATCGGCCGCGCGCCACGGCCGGCGGTGCCTCAGTCATCGATTGCTTCCTCCTGCTGCGGTCAGAAACCCGTGTTCCAGTTGCCGCTGGATTACCGGCGGCGAAAAACTCGTCTCGGCGCGCTGGCGTGCACCCTGGCTGAGGGATTGGCGCAAGGGCTCGTCCCCCATTAGCCTGCGGATCGCCAGTGCCCACTCCCTGGCGCCGCCCGGCGCGGCCAGCAGTCCTTCCCGGCCATCCTGCAGCCACTCCCGGCAGACCGCCAGGTCGGACGCGATCACCGGCGCGGCAGCGGCCATGGATTCTATCATCTTCACCGGACAGCAGCCCTGCACGGTGTTGCGCGGTGTATCGGCCAGGGGCACCACAGTAAAGCGTACGCGCTGCAGCACCGCGGAGACACCTTCCGGCTCCAGGGGCGGATGCAGCAGGACCCGCTCGGTCAACTGGCGCCGGGCCACGGCGCGTTCGATGGGCCGCGCCAAGCGCGCCTGGCCTCCGTGAAGAATCAGCAGTCGGCCGTCCTCGCAATCGGGCGCGGCCAGCGCGAAGGCATCGATCAGCGCCTCCACCCCTTGCCAGGACTGCAGGCTGCCGATGTAGGCGAACCATTTACCCGAGTCGAGCGCGGGGATGGGCGAGGGTCCGGCGGGCGGCGTGAAGAACACCTGGCGGGCCTCGTTCGGGATGACATCGATCTTCGCCCGGTCGACGCCCAGCCCGGCCAGGGCATCGCGCGTGACAGACGACACACAGAGCACGCGGGCGGCCTCGCGCAGGCACCGGCGCTCCATGTCGCCCAACTTGGCGCGCAGCGCGGAATTGGACGCCAGGGCGGGACGGGAGTAGCCGAGTTCCCAGGTCGGCAGGGCGTTCACTTCGAAGATCACCGGGCAGCCGGGGTGGGCCCGCAGCAGCGGATAGCCGCCCCAGGGATCGCGGAAGACGGCCAGGCTGAGCTGTCCGCGCAGCTTCCTGACGCGGTCAGCCACGAACTGGGCGAAGGCCGTAGCGCGGGCGAGCAGGTCGCGATGGAGTTGCCGGAAGCGATGGATCCCGATTGCGCCTTCCTGCTGGTAGGCGGGCATCTCGGGCGTGCCGAGGCAGATGAGTTCGACGGAGCCAAAGGTCCGCTCGAGCGCGGTGACCATCGAGGCGATGTGGCTCGAAGATCCCTTGGCGCGGGGAAAAATGTCGAACGCGATGTACAGCGTCTTCACGCGTCGGCTGGTCTGCTTTCGAAGAGTGGGCTTCAGACGTCCTCCCGCCTGAAGCAACCTGACTGTAAAGCATACCTCGGGGAGCCTTCACCCCGCACCCGACCGCCTGATATTCTGAGGCGGCACCAGATGAACCGAAGAGACTTCCTCCACAAATCGGCCTTCGCCGGCATGGCCTCGCTGGGCCTCTCACAGGTGGCGCGCGCCGCGAGCACCCCCAACATCGTTCTCATCTTCCTGGACGATTCAGGCTGGGCCGACTTCAAGCCTTTCGGGCATCCCAACTATCCGACTCCGAATGTCGAGCGGCTGGCGAGCGAGGGTTGCCGCTTCAATAACTTCTATGTGCCGCAGGCGGTGTGTTCCGCGTCGCGGTCGGCGCTGTTGAGCGGATGCTATCCCGGCCGGACCAAGGTGTTCGGCGCGCATGGCCCGGGGGCGCGCGGGCTGGACCCGGGCTTCGCCACCATGGGGCAGGTGTTGCAGGCGAGGAACTACCGGACGGCGGTCTTCGGCAAATGGCACGTTGGAGACCAGCCGGAGACCCGTCCGCCGGCGCGGGGCTTCGACGAGTCCTGCGGACTGATGTACTCCAACGACATGTGGGAGTTTCACCCGGAGAATCCGAAGGCCTATGCCAACTTCCCGTTGCAGTTCTGGGAGAACGGCCAGTTGAAGATCCCGCGGGTGACACCGGAGCACCAGCCGATGCTGACGACGTGGTACACAGAGCACGCGGTCGACTTCATCCAGCGCAGCAAGGCCAATCCATTCTTTCTCTACGTGCCGCACTCGATGCCGCACGTGCCGCTTTTCCGCAGCGAAAAGTTCAAGGGCAAATCAGGGGCGGGCGTGTATGGCGACGTGATGATGGAGATCGACTGGTCTGTGGGTGAGATCACGAAGGCGCTGCGCCAGAGCGGGGTCGAGGAGAACACGCTGGTCGTCATGACCTCGGACAACGGTCCATGGACGTCATACGGCAACCATGCGGGCGCGACTCCATTCCGGGAGGCCAAAGGCACGGGCTTCGATGGCGGTACGCGGAGTGCGTGCATCATGCGCTATCCGGGCCGGATCGCGGCCGGGTCGGCCTCATCGAGGGCATTCGGCTCAATTGACCTGCTGCCCACATTCGCCGGACTGGCTGGCGCGCCGCTGCCGAAGAACCCCATCGACGGCCGGAACGTGTGGGACCTCATCGTGGACAAGCCGGGCGCCAGGAATCCACACGACTACTATGCGTTCTGCACCGGGCCCAATTTCGAGGGAGTGATCAGCGGCGACGGGCACTGGAAGCTGCACGTGCCGCATACCTATCGAACACTGGTCGAAGCCGGCAACGACGGCAAGCCGGGCAGATTCCGCCAGGCGTCCATCGAGCTGTCTTTGTTTGACATGGAGAAAGACCCCTTCGAGACGGCCAACGTGATTGGGCTGTATCCCGAGGTGGCCGCGCGGATGAAGATGTACGCCGAGCAGCACCGCAAGGAGTTCTACTCGTAGCCGGCGAGATTTAGCCGCAGGGCAAGGGCAATCCATAATACAGATTTACGGGCCTGATTCAACCTATTTGCGCGTGATATGCTCAAGCCGGCATGCCACCTGCGCCCCACGGTTGAGCGTTGCAGGTTTCATGCTCATTGATTTCATAAGGACGGTATTCACGATGAGCAGCACTACTGACAACTTAAAGGAAGCATTCTCCGGCGAGAGCCAGGCGCACCAGAAGTACCGCGCATTTGCGAAGCGGGCGGAGACCGATGGATTTCCGAATGTGGCGAAGCTGTTCCGGACTGCCGCGGAGGCTGAGCGGATTCATGCGGAAGGGCACCTGCGGAGCCTGGACGGCGTAGGGACGACGAAGGACAACCTGCAGGCGGCCATTGAAGGCGAGACGTACGAGTTCACGACGATGTACCCGCCGATGCTGGAGCAGGCGCTGAAGGACAACCATCGCGCGCGGATCATGTTCGGTTTCGCGATGAAGGCCGAAGCGGTTCACGCGGAGCTTTACAAGCTGGCGCTGCAAGCGGTGGCCGAGGGCAAGGACCTGACCGAACTGAACTTCTATCTGTGTCCGGTATGCGGCCACATCGAGTTTGGGAACCCGCCGGAGAATTGTCCGATCTGCGGGGCGAAGGCGGAACGCTTCAGCCTGGTTGGTTAGCCTGCAACTGCCGTAGAAACCTGCCTGCCGGGCGAAGGCCGATTTTGCCGCCGGCGCGGGGCGGAGGCAAGTCCAACGATGGGCGGAGGGCGGCGTTGCGATTCGGAGCCGCGCGTCTCATTCGGACTAACATAGTAAGTGGATTTAGTCCTTATAACTATGCAACGTCTTCTTCTGCCCTTCCTCTGCCTGTCGCTGGGCTTCGGCGCCGACCGCCTGTCTGACCTGCCCGATCCGCTGGTGGGCACCGACTCGAAATACGAACTCTCCCGCGGGAATACCTATCCGGCCATATTCATTCCCTACGCGATGGCGGCCTGGACGGCGCAGACGGGAGACGGCGGCTGGCCGTATCAGTACGCCAAGGACAACATCCGCGGCTTCCGGATGACGCACCGGCCCTCGGCCTGGACCATCGACTGGGGCTCGTTTTCGATCATGCCAGGGACGGGTCCGCTGAAGGTGCTGCCGGACGCGCGAGGTTCGAAATTCCAGCATGCCAACGAGACGGCGAAGGCGTACCGGTATGACGTGCTGCTGGACGATTACAAGACAAAGGTCTCGATGGCGCCGAGCGCGCACGGCGGGATCCTGCGGTTCAGTTTCCCGAAAGAAGGGAACGCCTGGGTGGTGCTGGACGCCAACAATGGCGGCAGTTCGGTGGAGATCCACCCGGAGTCGAACCGGATCACAGGGACGAATTCGCTGACCGCGCGCGGTTCGGTGCCCGGGTTCGCTGTGTATTTCGTGGCCGAGTTTGACCGGCCGTTTGCGTCGTTTGGAACGTGGGACATCAAGGGCGCGAAGGATGAGGCGAAGACGCGGTCCGGACCGCATACGGGCGCCTATGCGGGCTTCCGCGCGGGCGAAGTGGTGACGGTGCGAGTGGGCACATCGCTGATCAGCCTGGAGCAGGCGGAGCGGGCCATGAAGGCTGAACTGCCGAAGGCGGATGTGGACGCGGCGGCGGCGGCGGCGCAGCAGGTATGGGATCGCGATCTGGCGGTCTTCGATATCCAGGGCGGTACGGCCGAACAGCGGAAGACGTTCTATACGGCTTACTATCATTCGCTGCAATTCCCGCGCATGTTGAACGAGACCGATGCAAAGGGCGGGACGGTGCACTACGGGCTCTACGACGGCGAGGTGCACGCGGGGCCGATGTTCACGGATATCGGTTTCTGGGACGTTTTCCGGGCGCAGTTTCCACTACTGACCATGGTGAATCCGAGCCGCACTGCGGAGATCATGCGGGCGATGGTGCATACGTATGAAGAGGGCGGCTGGATCCCGACGTGGCCGAATCCGATTGAGCGCAATGTGATGATCGGCACGCATGGGGACTCGGCCGTGGCGGATGCCTATATGAAGGGGATCCGCGGTTTCGATATTGAGAAGGCGTATGCGGCGATCCGCAAGGATGCGACGGTGCCGGGCACGGGCGTGTTCAAGGCGCGGCTGGGCATTGAGGACTATTTGAAGCTGGGCTATGTGCCGGCCGACGGCGGTGTGCAGGAGTCGGCGGCACGCACGCTGGAGTATGCGTATGACGATTTCTGCGTGGCGCAGGTGGCCCGGGCACTGGGCAAGAAGGACGACTACGAGCGGTTCATGAAGCAGGCCAAGTTTTACCGCAACCTGTATGACGCGTCCACGGGCTATATGCGCGGGCGAAACCGGGATGGGTCGTGGATGACGCCGTTCGATCCGCTGGACTGGGGCGGAGTGTTCACGGAAGGCAACGCCTGGCAGTGGTTGTGGTCGGTGCAGCATGACGTGCCGGGACTGATGGCGCTGATGGGCGGCCGCGAGTCGTTCCTGAAGAAGCTGGACGAGTTGTTCAGTACAACTACGGACTTCAAGGTGGGCGGCTACAAGCAGGTGATCCACGAGATGACGGAAGCGAAGATGGGCGAGATGGGGCAGTATGCGCACATCAACGAACCGGTACACCATGTGATCTACCTGTACGACTATGCGGGCCAGCCGTGGAAGGCGCAGAAGTGGGCGCACGAGGTGATGGTGCGGAACTACAAGCCGGGTCCGGCGGGTTGGCTGGGCGATGAGGACAACGGGCAGATGTCGGCCTGGTATATTTTCAGCGCGCTGGGGTTCTATCCGGTGAATCCGGGGCAGCCGGTGTATGCGATCGGGACGCCGTTGTTTAATAAAGCGGCCATCCGGCTGGAGAACGGGAAGAAGTTCACAGTGGAAGCGGTGAGGAAGTCGGCGGATGAGATCTACGTGCAGTCGGCGACGCTGAATGGGCGGCCGTTGGACCGGGCCTGGATCTCGCACAGTGAGATCGTGAACGGCGGGACGCTGCGGTTCCGGATGGGTGCGCAGCCGAATGAGAAGTGGGCGACGGGCGGGCTGCCGACGCCGGATGAGATGTTTGCGACGAGCCAGGGTGGAGCGGGCAAGGCAGGCCAGTAAGGCGAGTGTGGCGACTGCCCGGTGAGGCGGCGGGGCGCTGGCGCGTGGATTGGAGCCGCTTGGGGATTCCACCGCTCGATTACTTTCGCGGCTCAATTCGGACGGGCCCAGGCAGCACGTTGAGGGGCTGCGCACGGCGGACGTGTGGCCTGCCGGCCGCGTGGCGCCCCTCTGGTGGAGAGGAGATGTAGTTTTCAAAGAGCATGCCCGGCCCCGCTTTGGGCGTGATCCGAGGCTGGATTCGCGGCAACGATCAGGATGGGCGCTCAGCTAACAGACCGCCAGAATGGCGATGCGAAGCTTCCATGGTCAGTCTCCGGGGGCTATTGGCTCCGTTTCGCAGCCGGACGGACTGCCGGTTGCTGTTGGCTTTGATCGCTCCTGGAGAGTGGATTGCGCCCGCCTTCCGGTGGCGTCCGGGGACTGCGGCTTCGTTTCGCGAGTCGAGCGAAGCCTGAAGTCTGCTGTTGGCTTTGATCGCTCCTGGAGAGTGGATTCCGCCTGCCTTCCGGTGGCGTCCGGGGACTGCGGCTTCGTTTCGTGAGTCGAGCGAAGCCTGAAGTTTGCTGTTGGCTTTGATCCCTCCTGGAGAGTGGATTGCGCCCGCCTTCCGGTGGCGTCCGGAGGCTGTGGTTTCGTTTCGTGAGTCGAGCGAAGCCTGAAGGTTGCTGTTGGCTTTGATCGCTCCTGGGGAGTGGATTGTGCCTGCCTTCCGGTGCGTGCGGGGGCTGTGGCTTCAATTCGCGCGCGGGGTGAGATCTGCACGTTTTTTCTGGCTTTGCGGTCGCCGTGGAGACGGTTCCCTCCCGACACGACCGGCTTGGCGGATTTCTGGTGTAGACCGCAGGCATTCCCGCCGTTGCGCCGCGCTGTTTCGACCAGCGGGCGGACCCGCCAAAATGCTGTTCTCCCGTCATCGCTCATATCTGTCACCTCGCTGAAGGTCATACCAGGGTGAACCAAGCGATTTTGAATGAACCGACGGTAAGTGACTGATCCCAGGGAGAAGAAAAATCCTGATCGCCTGAACTGGTTTTGGCGGAGAGGCCAGAATTGGGGAGAAGTCCGGGAAATTGGGGTGGGCCGGCGCTTTGAAGCGAAGGGCAGGTGCGCGCTTCTGCCGCTGGTCGACCTGCTTGTTCAGCGGGCGGGTGGGCGATGGACTCAGTGGCTGGCGGTGGCGAAGGGACAGCGCCGCAACGAGCGAGAGTGCTCGCGCGCCCTGTCATTCAGCAATCGGGTGGAGGGTAGAATGAAGTCGTGCAACGCACCTCTTTATCCCTTTTAGTGTTGCTCTTCGTCGCCGCCTGCTTCGCACAGACATCGCCTGACTGGTATGCCAAGCCGCAGTTTCTGGCGCACTTCGATTACTCGCGGCAGGCCGAGGACACAGGAATCCCGTTCACTGGGCAGGCGGCGGGCTGGATGCCGGCGTTTCAAGGATACGATGGACCGGGGCGTCGGGAAGCCGGGCTGTGGCATGCGCGAGGCGGCCTCTATTTCGCCATCATGGCGTCGGCGATCCGATGGCAAGGCCTGCCCCACCCCGGCTGGGAGGCCTATCGGATGCGTACGTTGGACGGTGGCTTCACAGACACGGTTGACCACCTCCACGAGAGCTCGCACTATTCCTACACGTTGTCCGCAAAGGAGGTCCGAGATGATGCCGTGTCCACGGCGCTGCGTTTCGTGGACCTGGGGGCGGACGGGATTGTGATCGATGACGCCAGCTGGCAAATAGGGCGGATTCTGAATAATCAGGGGCGGGGCGAGCTGGGCGGATCGTTCGACGCAATTACCATGGACGCGTTCCGTGTGTACCTGCAAGGCAAGTACGATGCGCAGACATTCCAGACGCGCTTTGCCGCGGCGCTGGACTCCTTTGACTATGGAGCCTATATCCGCTCGCAGGGCAACCAGAAAACGTGGAATGCATTTCCCCTGAGCGGCCTGGCGCTGGAATTCCTGCTGTTCCGGCGCGAAGAGTCATTGACCTTTCTGCGGGGGCTCGCGGAGACTACCAAGAGCTACGCCCGGGAACGTTATGGGCGGGAGTTTCTGTTTTCCGTCAATGGCACGAACGACCCGAACGCCTTCTTCTACAGAGACTTTTCGGATTTAAACACCTCGGAACTGAGTTACATCCGCGGAATGGACCACCCCTACGGCGCTCTCGACATCAAAGCGGCGAGGGGCTGGAAGGAGCCGATGGTGGTGGTTCCGATCGCAATGGTGCGCGAATGGGGCGCGACGAATCCACTTTCGAAACCGACGGTGAACCTGGAGCGCGTGATGCTCGCGGACATCTATGCAGCCGGGGGCGTGGGCGGCGCTACACTGAGCAGCCTTGCGCAGACAGCCGAGAAGGTGGGTGGCGCGGCAGTGGCCATGAATGCAGCCTATTCGAATCCCCAACCGGTCGACTTTGAGGTCGTTGCGCGCTATGCGAGTTTCGCGCTCCAGAATCCTCAATTGATTACCCAATTGAAGACTCCAAAGAAACTCGGCCTGTTGCAGGGGGCCTCGGCGATGCTGGGCAACACCATTGTGACGCCAGGGCAGCCCAACGCCGCGGACGGGAGACCGGCCTATGTGGGTACGGCCCGATTGCTCATCGATGGGGGCTTCAGCTACGACTCCATCTTTCTGCCGGACACGAGTTACTCCACGCTGCCGTCCCCCTCAGTGGACGAACTGGCCCGCTACCAGACGCTGATCGCCCCGTCGTTGTTCGCATTGGACGACAACCAGGTGTCCAGCCTGCTGGGGTTCGCGGAGCAGGGCGGGACCTTGATCGTACTCGGGGCGTTTGCCACCAACAACTCGGACCACTCGGCGGCGACCCGTGGAGAATTGCAGGCGTTGTTGTCCAAACCGGGGGCGATCCGCTACGGAGAGGGCAGAATTGTCTACAGTTCCTCGGTTTACGGAGTGGAGTATCAACAGTCGAGCGTCTCCAAACAGCGAAGTACCCGGGCGGCCTTTCAGGCGTTTCTGAGCGCCTACACGGAGCCCGAAGTGGCGGTGGACAGCCCGGAGGCCGTCGTCCATGAACCGGGTGTCACACCGTACTTTTACACCGACCGGAACGGGAACGTGGTGGTCCACCTGGTGAACTACGACTACGATGACGAGTCGGATCAGTTCTATACGAAGACGAATCTCAAGGTGACGGTCAACGTGGGGGACCAGGATGTGGACGAGGTCATTTTGCGCACGCCCGACTCGCCCCTACCCCAGTCGCTCTCGTTTACCCGCAGCGGCAGCAGCTTGACCATAGACGTGCCGGAAGTCGAAGCCTGGGCGGTGCTGGCGCTCCAGAAGAACGCCGCCGCGCCCGAAGTGGCCTCTGCGTCGCCGGCGGCGGAGCTGGAGGCGGGCTCGGGTTCCACAGTCGAATTGAGCGTGGATGCCTCCGATGGCGATGGCAATCCGCTGTCGTGCGTCTGGACAGTGAATGGTGAGATAGTGCCGGCTGCTTTTGGACTGACATATTTGCTGAAACTCCCTGCTTCGGCGCAAGGTGACTACACCGTTTGGGCAACGGTCACGGATGGGACGCAGACCACGCAAAGATCCTGGCTGATCCACGTCCAGGCACGGCGGCAGGCGAGGGTGCTGTTCGACGAGACGCATTGGGAGATCAGCACGTTCGACGCCGCGACCGCCAACCAGATCAGTCCGGGGCATCCGGACTGGGTGAGCCTTGCCGTGCTGGCAGAGATCCTGCGGAAGGAGCACGAGGTATCGCGGCTGGCTGGCTCGTACGGACTGTCCGCTGCGGCGTTGCGCGGCGCGGATGTTGTCGTTCTGGCCCAGCCGAGGTGGGGGCTGAGCACCGAGGAGGCCAGAGCAGTGACGGAGTTCGTCCAAGGTGGAGGCGGAGTCCTCTATCTGTTCAACGCGAATACGAACATGGTTGCCGCCACGTCTTCCATCCTGGAGATGGCCGGAATCGGCCTCGACAAGGCGCCGCTCAAGTCGCCCAACAACACGCTGAACCAGGCCCCGGACAGTTTCTACCTAAGCGGGTTTGCGGGCCACCCGGCGATTGCGCCGGATGCCGCCTTCCATGTGGGTGGAGCCGGCAGCCTGATTCTTTCCGGCGCTGCGACGCCGTTGGCCTGGACAAGTGATCAGGAATGGCGGAGCATCTCGGGCTTGGGTACACAGCAACCGGACGAGCCGAACGGACCATTTGTCGTCGTTGCGGGGGCGGAGTTGGGGCAGGGCCGCATTGTGGTGATGAGCTCCAACACGTTCACGGACGGTTACCTGGGATATGCGTTCAACGACGGGAACGTCTCGCTATTCCGGTCGGTGCTGACCTGGCTGGCTGAGCCGTCGGTGAAGCAACAGCCCGCAGTGACGGACGCCAGAGGAGCCAGCGTCAAGCCATAGCCGATGCCGCGATGGCGAACTGCCCTACCCTGAGGTGGAGGGCCACACTGCAGTGGGAAACCGATGATGGAGAACCGAAGGTGATTGGAACCGCAGGGGTACTGCCATGAGAGCCGTCTTTCGTCAAGAGAAGCGGGCTGCAGACGCCCTGATCCTCGCAGCGGCAGCGTGCCTCACCGTCAGGACAGCGGCGGGTCAAACTAGAGGCGACTCCGCCTCCGCCCTGATCCGGTTCCTGAGTACCAGAGTGACCGGGCGGACGCGTTCGCAACGAAAGCAGGGGTGGCGGGCTGTGGACATTTCCTAGAGGATCGCGCGGCCGCAAGGAGTTTGGTGGGGCTAGGGGCCGCGGCCAGGACCGAGCTCGAAGTGGCGCTTGACTCGCTCGAACAGTCGGGCAAGAGCTCCGCGTTTTCCCTCAATGCCGGCTGGCTGCTGGAAGCCTATGCCCAGATCAACGGTTACCAAGCGTACCCTCGCCTGCGAAGGATGATGGAGAATCCCAAGCTCGCTTTCCTCCAGGGCGATATAGCCACTTCCACTGCCGCAGCCCTGGCCTTGACGTCGTATGTGCATGTGTCCAGGAGACCGACGAGACGATTCCATTGCGACAGGAAGGATGCACCCAGCGACGTGCTGGATCAGTTGGTCCTTGGCTGGTTCAGAGCTGATCGCGCCAGGGTTGAGGAGAGCCTGGGCCCAGAGGGCCAGGTCGCCCTGAAGCGGTTACTGGAGAGTGAGGAGCGGTTCGCAGTACGAATGGGGCTATTGCCGGACGACCACCAGGGTGCCGTCGCAGTGGGCTATCGTTTTGAGCAGGCAGGCGGTTGGATGGCGCCGGCGAGTCTGATCGGCCTGGACGCCGGGTACCGGAATGAGATTCCGGCCAAGGGGCAGACCCCTGAGTTTCAGACAGTGTTCACCAGTGCCTCGGGTAAAGACTGCGGCGCGTACACGGTGAGATTCGCAATGGAAGGCACCCAGGAAGGCGGAGGGAGGAGATACGTGGTAGACAACTCCGATCTCGCGGGACTCCTGCGGTTGATCACAGCCTGCGCGATGAGGAACGAATAAGAAGACTTCGCCGGAGGACGTGCGGATTGCCTGGATGGTGAGCGATCCCTGAAGCGCAGGTCTTGCGACCCGGCCCGCTTTACGGGCGCTGGCCATCAGGCGGCGCTGCCTGACGGCGCGTCGACTCATCTTCTATCTGGGCAAGATCCCGCGCGGCTGACGGACAGGTCGTTGTGGAACGCAAAGGCGGGCGAGCCTGATTGGGTGTGCCTGTTGAATCAACCAGAGGTGGAGACCGCGCTCAAAATCCGTACGCCATGCGACGCCCAAGAGGGACGTTGCGGTGCGGAGAGCCAGATCGTGAGTGAGGCGGATCCAGTAATGGGGCATGGCTACGCGGGGCAGAATACCGGAGTACCTTGTCTTTAAATAATTGCGATAGTTAAACACCAGGCTGCCTCGTTCCCAATTATTCTCTAGAGAGGTGATTCTCACCGTGAAAATCATAGCTTACGCGCTCGCCCTGACTGCTTTCCTTTCTATGGCTCAGACAAACGAGCGAACGCGATTTGAGAAGATCAGTGACTACCCGTACGGCTTGCCGACGTTTTTCAACAAGAACGACGGTTGGGCCAGCGCCGGAAGTTCAGGACTGCGTGTCACGAGAGATGGTGGTGTCACTTGGCGGCCCGTTCCACTCCCCAAGCCGGCCAATATGGACGAGCCATCGATCAATGGGCTGTTCTTTGTTTCCAAACTGGAGCTCTGGCTTGTGCTCGAACCAAGACATGCGGACCATCCTGGACACGGCGGCACGCTCTATCGCACGTTTGATGCCGGAGCCACCTGGCAAGAAGATCAATTGCCGAGAGAGGACTGGTGGCACCAGACTGGGCTGGCCTCCTACTCGAGAGGAAGCGCTGTCTGGTTCGGAGGGGAGAAGGGCTTGGCTTCTCCTCCGCGTCCAGGCCAAACGAACCGGACTGGCCATGTTGTGTTTGCATGCGAAGCCACCATCTTCCATCGTGCTACCCAGGGCGGACCATGGATCCGCCAGACCCTTCCAACACTAAAGGGTTGCGAAGTGTGGCTCATTCGCTTCTTTGACAACAAACGCGGACTGGCCGTGACCGATAGCACTATTTACTTCACTGAGGATGCCGGTGCGCACTGGGCCGAGAGCGAAGTGAAAATGAGGAGGCCGGCCCCGCTGTGGCGAGATGTTGAGCCGGAGCGCCCGGAGACTCTCCAGTTTCTGGAGGGCGACGAACGCATCGGCTGGCTGGGCTTCGAAGAAGGTGATGTCTACAAGACCACCGATGGGGGCAAACATTGGCGGCAGATCGTGGAACGCGGGCAGTATTCGGTCGGGCTGGGAGGCTTTGGGCAGTGGGGTGCAGTCTACTTCGCTACCGAAAAGACCGGATGGCTACTGGATGGAGGTCATGTCTTCGAAACTCGTGATGGCGGCGAGCACTGGTCCCGCTTGCAAGGACCGAAGCGGATTACTACTCTGACCGGCGCCGGTGGGACGTGTTGGGTAAGTGGAGAGGACGCTCTCTACCGGCTTGCCTGGCGGTGAGGGTACAGCGTGAGCGTTGAGGTGACCAACCATCTTTAGGAAAAGAGCCTCCATGCCAGGTAGCTACCCGGAGAAGCGGAGCAACGCAGGGATTACACCTTGGCCTGTCGAACCGGCGTTGGATGAGGAACAGAACTGAAAGAAGAGTCAGCCGACTGGCCGTTGCGACGAGTCGAACTCCCATTGGCAGGCTCTCGATATCCGACGAATGAGAGAAGGCGGGCAACATGACCGATGTTCGAGACGAAGGCGGGCGCACCACGGCGGAGTATCGAAGGCAGGCGGGCGCTTCGGGTGCTGACCCCGAACGGAGCGGCGGGCTGGATGCACGACAGTCAGCAAGCGACGTCTTCGACGACCAGCTCACCAATCAGAAATGCGGTGTGACCCTATGAATCAAATCCGGCTTATGATTATTCCACTGATCTGCTCGGCGATCGGTGCAGTGCTGGGCGGGTACTGCGCGCTGCTGTTAAAAGAGCACGGTGCAGCCGCTGCGCCGCCCGTCGTACGCGCTGAGAGATTCGAACTGGTGACGAAGGACGGCAAGACTTTGGCCATTTGGGGCAAGGCACAAGATGGCAACGTGGTGACCGCGTTCCTGGATTCAACAGGAAAGGTCCGCGCGGAGTTCGGAGTGACTCCGGACGGCGGAGTGCAGTGGATTCGAATGTACGGGCCAGACGGACAACAAGTTGCCCGGTTCGGGACGGATGGGTATTCCGCGGGGACCCTGAGCCTTGGTGATGAGGAACGGAGCGCGAGGATTCTGTTGGGCTCCATCCCAGGAGATGTCCCTGCAAGATCAGAGAGTTGGGGTCTCGTCTTTCCAAGAAAAGGCGGATTCTCGAATTGGATTGAGATCGGAGTTCGAGATCGCGGCTCGTCGGATGACGTCTCGGCGATGATGTCACTGAGTGGCGCGTCTGGTGTGCGCTGGACCGCGCCTCTTAGCCGGTGACCATTCTGAAAAGGGGCGGACCGGGACATCCAAGCTAACTCATGCAGACGGCTTCGACCCACAACTGTACCTGAAGCAGTTGCTGACCAAGCTGCCGTCGGTGCGCCTCAGCGACCTGGCCGAAGGGCTGCCGGATGAATAGAAGCGGCGGCAGACAGCGCCAGCGGAGGGCCAGCCGAGGTAGAGTTTACCGGGTGGCCGATTTATCTGGATCTCCTGCGCGAGCAGGGGGCTGTGCAGTCTCACAGTTCTCGCTTACCACTCAATGCCCAGTCGCAGACGCCTGATCGCGATCCCCCCCGGAGGGGACTCCCGGCCCTCCCCCTGCGGCGGCTTCATGGGCGCGTCGCGCAGCATTTCAATTCTCGCGTTCGGTGAACGGCGCGAGCCGCAGCACATCTACGGCTTGGCGTTGAGAAAGTCGTTCACCATGGGGACGATGATTCGCTCGCGCTGCATCAGTGTCACGTGGGTGGTGTCGGGCAAGATGGCCAATCGCGACGCGGTGCGCGGCCCCATGTCGCCGTGGGTCTCGCCACCCTTGAGGCGAAACATCTCCGCGACGTGCGCGAGCCGAACGCCATCAGCGTCGCCGTGGATGAAAAACATGGGCGCCGGGGTGGCCTTCAGCTTGTCGGCTCCGTAGTCGTACCCTTTCGAGGCCGCGGCCAGGACGTGCCGGATGAATTTCGGAAAGTCGTCAGGAGTCGGACTCAGCTTCTTGTATTCGGTTTCAATGGGCGAGCCTTTGAAATCGTCCGCTGTGAGTTTCGGGATGGATTCGTACGCTCCGGCGACCATGCCGTCACTGCGGAACGTGGACGAAAGGATGACGGCCTTTCGCACTTTGTCCGGATGGCGGATCGCAGTCTGCATCGCCACGCCTCCGCCCATGCTGTAGCCCATAAGGTCCGCTCGCGGGATCTTGAGGTGGGTGAGCAGGGCGGCCACATCGTCGGCGAGGTTTTCGTCGGTGATGTCTCGTGAGATGTCCGCCGTCCGGCCGTGACCCTGCATTTCGACTGCAATGACTTTCCGCGTTTTGGAGAGCTCGCTGATCCACCCGTCCCAATTATTGGTGATGGTCATGAACGCGCCGTGAAGCAACACCACCGGTTCGCCGCTGCCGTGGACTTCGTAGTACATCCTGATTCCATTGACTGGCGCGTAGCCCGTCGTTGGCTTCTGCTGCGCCGACGCGTTAGTCGTAGCGAGCGTCATTAAAAGGAAGGCTGTCTTCCGCACTGCGGAACGCCGCCCGTTCTGCCGCCGGCCGGAAGCGTTTGTTTGCTGGATTGGCTGCGTCATTTTGTCTCCGTACCTGATCCCAGGTTGGCGAGAAGTTCGTCGAGTTGGTCGAGCGCCTCGGGCATCGCGGCCGTCGATCCGTTCTCAAGCGCTTCCGTCGAGGGGTAGAGATTGAGCACGACCAACAGCGTCCTGCCGTCGATTTCTTCAAAGGTCACCGTGGTGATGGTCTGGCCGTTGTCACCTTCGTCGTTGGTCCAAACGAGGCGCGAGTGCGGTGTCACTTCGAGGTAGGTGCCGAAGAACTCCATCGTCGAACCTTCGTGGGGAAACGCCAGACGATACTGCCCCCCCACACGAACATCAATTTGGCAGGAAAGCAGGGTCAGCCCAAACGATTTTGGTACCCACCACCTCCTGAATAGTTCCGCCTTGGTCCACGCCTCAAACACGAGGTGCGCAGGCGCGTTGACGGTGCGAGTGACAACCAGTTCGAGCTCGGACTTCCGCTCCACCACCGTGGGGTTGTTCATGGGGGTGGCCTCATTTTCGCTTCTTTCGCCCATTGGCTTTCTCCTTCCGTTTCAATTCCTCGACAACAATGTCCAACTCGTCGAAGCGCGCGGCCCAGAGCTGGCGATACCTCTCGAGCCATGCCGCCTCTTCTTCCAGCCCGCGCAGCCCGAGCCTGCAGGTTCGCACGCGCCCAACCTTTTCTGTGCTGACGAGCCCCGCCTGCTCTAAGACGCTTACATGTTTCTTCATGCCCGTGAGGGTCATGTGGAACTTCTGGGCAAGGGCGGTGATCGAAGCGTCCGAACGCCCGAGTTGTTCCAGAACGCCGCGCCGGGTGGCGTCCGAGAGCGCGCCGAACGAGGCATCGAAGTGGGTTTGGCCATACTGAGCCATGTGGTTCAGTATACAGCAAGGGTGACGGGATGCAATGGGAGGCTGAGCGCGCGCCGCATCCGTGGCTTGCCGGAGCATCGAGGAAGTTTGAGTTTGGACTGCCGGCCGGCCTCAAGCAGCCTGTGTGGTGGATCCGGACCTCGTGGGCCCTTCCCGCAGGCCCAAATGCCTGGAGGAATGGCCGGTGCTGCGGCACATCCACGGGCGAGATCTTGTTCGTCCGTTCGCTTGCAACAGCAGGCGCACAGACCGCTGGGCGCAGAAATGGCCGGTACCGCTCAGGAGGAGTAGCGAGCCTTGGCTGCCGGTTGACGAGCGGCGACGAACCATTCTGCTCAACTATGCTGAGCCTCCAAACCGTATGCCAATCGTATGAATCACAGGTGCAATAATGGCGTTAGCGCGAGCCAGTCCGCCCCCTCTGAGTCGAATAGAGCGTGCATTTGCATCGTGGAGAGACGACACGACGACATATTGGTTTACCAGCATCAATGGCAATAGCTTCATCGCCTGGCTGAATTCCACCGCGGTCATTCCTCTTCCAGCGTCTGCTCAGGCTGGACTGCTTCTGCGAGCTTGGGGTTATGAGCAGCCCCAGAAGGGCAGCCATGAGTTCTGAACCAGTCCTTCGGCGCAAGTTGATTGGCGGGGGCGCCGGCGCCCTGTCGACGATATTAATCGGGTGCGCGCGTCCGGCGGTTGAGGGATCGTCAAGCCTCGAATCGAGACTCAGAGTATTGTCTCAGCACACAGGGCTGTCAGTTGGGCTAGTGACCGGAGATGCGGTTCTGTTTCGTCGCGTGGTCGATCGGCCGACAGTTCGCAGGGTTCAGATGAATATCCCGAGTAATTGGCTCGTCTCAACTGTCATTGATTGGGGTAGCACTGCGCTGCTTCAAGGTGAAGGGCAACTTGCGCTTTGCCGATTGCGGTCTGGCATGATATCCGCCCGGTGTGACTGCAAGATCGGAATTGAAGGCTGCATATCGGACAGCAAGATCCGGAGCCTTATCTACTGGGGAGCAGACCAGTCCGCGGGCCGATATGTCTTCTGTCAGTGGACGCCTGCTGACTCGCAGCCATGTGTTCTCTACGAACACGATCTGCGCTCTGACCGAGTTCTGGGCTGCGGGTCGTTTTTCGATCGACCCGGCAAGGAGGTGTACCTTTCTGTTGAAGGAGTTCATCTGGTGGTGAATCTCACAACTGGGGCAGTCGATAGACGTATTTGCGAGTTCAGAAGTGCGCAGATCTCGCCGGATTCCACTTCCCTGGCCGGGCTATTCCAGGACGGAACCGTCGGGTACAGGCTTGGCGCTGCGGGACGTTTGGTTCGCGCACCAGCAAGCAGTCTGATTTCTCCGATGTGGGACCCGACATCGCGCTTCCTGTTGTTGCTGCAGAAGGTGCCGGCTTTCCCATGGAATTCGCCAGTTGCGGTGACCATCGTGGATTGCCTAGCGAACGAGGCGATTCGGACGCACGCGCTAATGTTGCACGAGCGTGCGAACCGCTATGCGTGGCTCACAGGGCCAGGTTTCGCCTGATGCTGTTCTCGCTTTTCGAGGAAGGTCCCAGGGGTTGACCCGGATGAAGCTCGCTCCCGATTCAGCCTTGCATGCTGCCTGCACGCGCTCGAGCATCGTCCGCGCGGTGATTCTGTATCAGCCCTCACGGAGAGCAACCAGCGGATCCACCAGACTGGCACGCCGCGCCGGCACATAGCGGGCGAGGAAAGCGATGACGAGCAGCACCACGGCAGCCCCCGCGAGACTGGGCAGGGCGCCGGCGCCGATGCCGTACAGCATCCGGCTGAGCAACCGTCCGACGAGTATGGACGCCGCCACCCCCTAACGCCAGCAGGCCAAACACACGGAGCAGACCCACGCCGACCCTGAGCTGGAAGAGTCCTCGGTCCACAATCTCGCGTCCCTTCCGAATGCTGTTGATGAACACAAGGGCGCGCATTCCCCGACCGCGCTGGCCGATGATGGCGGAGACAAGGGTCCTGACCGATGTGAACCGGTGAGGACCCAAGCAAGGAGAGGCGCAAACTCGCGCTGGGCGGGACTAGATGGGCAGCCGATCCTTGGCGTCCGACCATTTGTTGGGGATTTTGCCGCCTACGATCCACTGGGAGCTGGGTTCGTTCTCGAAACAGACGAACGCTTCCTGCTCGCTGATCCACTTGGTGAAGATGGGGAAACGAGGTCCGGCGTGCTCGCGGTAGCAGATCACGATTTCGTTCATCAGGCTCGCCTTTGGCACGGTGGGCAGGATCGATCGGTAATCGAGCGCCTTGTTGAAACGCTCCTTGTCCTTGCCGACGAGTTCTCCATCCTTACCGGGGATTTGCTTGATGCCGTAGCGGAATTTGACGTGATCGTCGGTGGGCGAGATGTTGTGGAGGCCGGCGCCGATGTCGGCGGAGTCGGCCAGTTTCAGGCGAGTCATGCGCCGGCGCAATTCCACCACGCGAGCGTAGATCTCGGGCCGCGTGGCGCGTTCCGCTTTGGCCATGGTGTTCAAGAGATGAAAGAGAGCCATGTCTTCGGGCTCGGCGAGCGGCATGAAGATGGTGGTGCGCACGGCCAGCTCACCCCATTTCCAACGCACCTGCTTGGTGATGGTGGGAACCATGGGGCTGCACAAGGATCCACTGAGATCATGGAGCCCGTGCTTGTACTTCAATCTCTGTCCCTCGAGCAAACCGAAGTTGGCGGGATTCAGCCGTTCTTTCAAGCTGTCGGTGCCGGTCCGGTAGCGCTCAGCCGGATAGAGCTGCTTTTCGATATCGCCGTGACGCGCCCCGAAGGCAATGTCGGCGGTTTTTCCTCCGTAATCGCCGTAAGTCTGCGACTCAGTGCCCTGGCGGACCGTGATGCGTCCTCCGCGGAAGGCCGCCGCAAACGTGTCCCGCTCCTCCCAGCTCTTGTACGCAGCCCACCAGGAATTGATCATCCTCAGTGTGGTGCGGAATTCATTTACTTTGAAGGCATCTCCACTGTTTAGCTGAAACGTCAGCGTCCTTCTGGCAAATTGTAGTGACACAGCTTTGTCCTTTCGACAGCAAGCTTCCACAGCGGGGACGCCGGAGCAGAAGAGCGCACGACCGCAGGGCCCCGGTGGGGGGCCTCCAGTTATCGAAGACGTGTCCGGGCGCAGAGACCTACGATTGCGGCAAAGACACTTTCGGCACTTCGATTTCGGACTCCATCCTGGTGACAGAGTCCCAGCCCAGCCGCCCGGTGGGCGCGGCAAGGATTCGGCCCGCCGGTAATTCAAAGGGGGCCGATGGGCGGCAGTTCACTCAGTTTTTCGCTCTCAATTCCAGTCCGGGATCTCCATCCCGGCGTCCCAGCTATGGGGCAGTATACACCGAAATAATCGTACGAGAACCCGCCCAGCAGCCTGTGGCAGAAGTCGCGCCGCCGCGTTCGCACCGCCGCCGATAACGGAATGGAACCTAAAGGCAATTTCGAAGTCATTCCGAAAATAGTTGCCTCATTGAGTGGGGGAAGGCCGGCGCCGGAGCGAACCCAAAGGGCGGCAAGGGCTTGCGAGCCCAGGGCAGTGTCGGGCCGACCTCCGAGTGGCCGGCACTAGTTCGGCCGGCTCTTCGCGCCCTGGGCTCGCAAGCCCTCGCCGCGCGGCTAGCGGGACTCCTGCCACAGACTGCCAGGTATTGCTTTGCGCAAGTGCCAGTGAACAGTATTAACGGGAGGGTGGCACAGGGCGGGGGCCTGATCGCGCGGCTGCGTACAGAGCAATAGCCACCCAAGTGGAAACGAGGGACCGCCTGCCGCCAACTTCACGAAAAGAGGCGAGCAGGCGGCTGCATGTCACATGGGCGGAAGCTGGCTCGTCATGAAGGTAGAAGCAACCAAAGGAGACCCTGTATGACTGGCAAAATCAATATCTTCGCCGCTGCCCCTGCCCTGATGAAGGAGTGGCAGCAGAGCTCGATAGCCCTTTCCACGGCGTGCAATTTCGAGCCCAAGCTGACGGAATTGGTGAGGCTGCGCGCCTCGCAAATCAATGGCTGCGCCAACTGCCTGAATCTGCATGCAGCCGAAGCACGCGCAAACGGGGAAACCGAGCAGCGGATTTACGTGCTGCCGGGGTGGCGCGAGGCTCCGTGTTATACAGAGCGCGAGCGGGCCGCGCTGGGCTGGACCGAGGCGCTGACACGGCTGTCGGAAGGACGAGAGCACGAGAGCGCCTACGCGGCGTTGAAGGCTCATTTCACGGAGGAAGAACAGGTGAAGCTGACACTGACGATCAACATCATCAACGGATGGAACCGAGTCGTGGTGGGGTTCGGTTTGTGGGCGGAGGCGGCTGACATCAAGGCGATGGCCAAAGAGGTTGCCGCCTGATGAAGGATGGAGGATCAGGGGACGCAGCGGCGACCTTTGGTCCGTTGCGCTCGAAGCTCGTGCGCGTCGCGTACCGCATGTTGGGCTCGGTCCCGGACGCCGAGGATGCGGTGCAGGAGACCTTCATCCGCTGGATGGGGGTGGAGCGCGGCGACGTGCGCGAGCCCGAGGCATTCCTGCGGCGCACGGTGACCCGAGTGTGCCTGGACCAGCTCAAGTCGGCGCGGCGGCAACGGGAAACCTACATTGGCCCCTGGCTGCCGGATCCGGTGGTGGAAGAGGACGAAGTGGAAGATGTCACCTTACCCCTGATGCTGGCACTGGAGCGGCTGTCGCCCCTGGAGCGGGCGGCCTTTCTGCTGCACGATGTATTCGGGCTGGGCTTCGAGGAGGTAGCGGCGACAATCGACCGGGACCCGGCGGCCTGCCGGCAGTTGGCTGCGCGGGCGCGGGTCCATGTGCGGGAGGCGAGGCCGCGTTTCGAAGTGGAGAAAAAGCAGGGTCTGGCATTGGCCGAGGCCTTCTTCGCAGCTTCGCGCAGCGGCGATATGGAAGCTCTGGGTGCGCTGCTGGCCGATGACGTAAGAGTGCATGCGGATGGAGGCGGCAAGCGTCCGGCCGCCACTGCACCGGTGGTGGGGTTCGAGGCAGTGATGAATTTACACCGGTATCTTGGGGCCTGGTTTCAGAAGAATCAGTCGAAGCTGGTGCGTGTTTGTTTCGTGAACGGGCTGCCGGGTTTCCTCACCTGGGAGGCCGATGGTGAACTGCAGACAACGGCGCTGGCGATTGAGCTGGGCAAGATCGCGGCGGTGTATGTCGTGCGGAACCCGGACAAGTTGAAGCACCTGCATTAGAGGGGCGGGCCTGGCAGCACGCAAAGCCAGGCACCTCGCGAAGAGGCGGTGAGCTTTTCGGATGTAGCGGTGTTAAACTGCGGCCATTCCGACTTTTCGAAGGGAGTGGCTGATGTATTTGGGCAGGCGTTCGTGGCTCAAGGCGGCCGGCGGATTGACGCTTGGTTCGACGGCCGGCGTGGCTTCCGCGGCTCCGGAGGGTGATTCGATCATCGCTAACAAAGGGGCGGCGGTGGTGGAGACCGAGGCGGGCAAGGTTCGCGGATTTGTGCGGCGCGGCGTGTCGACCTTTCGAGGGATCCCTTATGGCGCCCCTACCGGCGGGGCACGGCGTTTCTTGGGGCCCGTCAAGCCACAGCCGTGGAAGGGCGTGCGCAGCTGCCTGACTTACGGCTATGTCTGCCCGCAGGAGCCGAGGCCGCACTGGGATAAGGACGAAGTCGCCTTCGTCTACCAATGGGACGATGGCTTCCCCAACGAGGATTGCCTGCGTATCAATGTGTGGACGCCGGGGCTGGATGGCCGCCAGCGTCCGGTGATGGTGTGGTTGCATGGCGGGGGCTTTTCGACTGGATCGGCCCACGACATGAAGACCTATGACGGGGAGAACCTGGCTCGCCGCGGTGAAGTGGTTGTGGTCTCGCTGAATCACCGGGTGGGCGCGATGGGGTTTCTGAACCTCGCAGCGTTGGGCGGGGCGCAGTATGCCGAGTCCGGCAATGTGGGGATGCTGGACATTGTCGCGGCGCTGGAATGGGTGCGGGCGAATATCCGGAGCTTCGGCGGGGATCCGGCCAATGTGACCGTGTTCGGACAATCCGGCGGCGGGGGCAAGGTGACGGCGCTGCTGGCGATGCCGCGCGCCGCGGGCCTGTTCCACAAAGCGATTGTGCAGAGCGGATCGATGCTGTACATGCCGGGGCCGGAAAAGACGACGAGACTGGCCGAGGCAATGCTGAAGGAACTGGGGTTGCGCGCTGCGGATGTGGCACGCATTCACACGCTGCCCATAGAGCAGATCATCGCGGCCGGCCTGGCGGCGGCAAAGGCGGTGTATCCGCCGGTGGACTATGCAAAGCCGCTCGAGTTCGGACGGCATGCGGAGCTGATGCCGTGGGCTCCGACGGTGGATGGCGTGATCCTGCCGGAATCTCCCTTCGTGCGCGGGGCACCGGCGATCTCGGCGAAGATCCCGCTGCTGGTGGGCTCGACACGAACGGAGTTCGGCGTGGGCTGGCTCTGGCCGGAGTTCGAGGATTTCTCAATGGATGATCTGGCCAAGGCGATGACGAAGGGTCATGGGCCGGAGAAGGGGGCGCGCGTGCTGGAGGCATTCCGGCGCGGGCATCCAGGAGCGAAGCCGTGCGAGTTGTTTGCGCTGTGGCAGTCGTCGGGCATGCGGCAGTGCGTCGTCCAGCAGGCTTCGGCGAAAGCGGCGCAGGGGGCGGCGCCGGTGTATGTATACCTGTTCGCCTGGAACACTCCGGTGCTGGATGGGCGGATCCGGTCGTATCACTGCGCGGAGCTGCCGTTTGTGTTCGCGAATACAGACCGGTGCGATCCCGCGACGGGCGGAGGGGCGGCGGCGCGGGCGCTGGCGGAAAAGGTGAGCGACGCCTGGGTGAGTTTTGCCCGCAGCGGGGATCCGAAGCATCGTGGTCTGCCGGCGTGGCCGGCGTTCACCGGGGAGAAGGGGGAGACGATGGTTTTTGATAGCGCCTGTGCGGTGGTGGAGGATCTGGATGGCGACGAGTTGAAGGCACTGAGGGGCTGAGGGAACATCTTCAACCCGGCCGGTGCGATCAGCGGCGACGCCCGGACAATTCCTGGTCCACCATGCGAGCGACTGTCGCCTCGCACCCCGGAGCCGCCTGATAGGTTCGAACGCCGCCTGGGCAAAGGGTTTCCACATCCTCCCGCCACGGCGCCGAGTGCGGCATCAGAACCGAGCCGCCCGCGGCAACGCAGGCGAGCAGCAGGCGCGCGCCGGGCTGAAGTGATGGCGAGTCAGTCAACACCAGGACATCGCAACGATCGAATTCCAGGCCGCGGTCGAAGATCGCCTGCTCTGAGAATTCGAAGAGGGCCAGTTCGAGCCGCGGGTGGAGCAGCAGAGCGCTTGCAAGGACTCCGCGGTGCTGAAGCGAGGTGTGGATTTCTTTCGCGATGGTGGCAGCGGACGAACCATGCACGGCGACGATCGGAATCCGGCCGTCCGTTCCTTCCGGATACACCTCGCGGACAATGAGATCGGCGACAGGAATGCCGGCGTGCATGGCGAAGCCCGGCATGGGATTCACTTCGAGGATGGCGCCCGCCTGGTTGGGCAGCGGCACGGCAATGTCCCCGGCAACGAGATCGATGCCGGCAATGTCCAGGCCCACTGTTTCAGCGGCCAACACACACAGGGCGGCATTGGCCGGGTGAACGTCGCCCGTCACGTCGAGTCTCAGATTGCCGTTGCGCTGGATGAGAGCGAGTTCGCCCGCTGCGAGGATCGTCTCCGGTGTGAAGCCCTGGCGGCGGAGGGTGGCGGACGTAACTTCATCGAACTCCACCGGGTAGAGCGGGCATTCCGGACCCGCGCCGCGTGCCGGATCGAGGTTGATTTCGTCGACCAGTTCGCTCAGCGAGCGCAGCCCGTCGCCGGCCGCGTAAAGGGGATCCCCGCGCAGGGCAGCGACCACGCGTCCGCCTACAACCAGAACCCGATGTTCAGCGCCCTGCACGCACCGCTCGACCAGTACGGCGGCGGTCTCCCCTTCCCCTTGCGCGGCTAAGAATGCGGCTTCAATCCCGGCAGGTTCTGTCAAGTTGAGATAGACGCTCCGCCCGTGGTTCGCGCTTTCGGGCTTGATCACCACCGGCCCGCCAAGCTCCAACGCCGCTTGCACCGCGTCCGCGGCATCTAGCGCCAGGCGCCCGTCCGGCACGGGGATTCCGGCCGCCCGCAAGAGCTCTTTGGCCAGGGGCTTGTCCCAGCCGATCATTTCGGCAATCGCGGAAGTGCGGTCGCTTCTCGCCCCCCACAGCCTGCGCTGGCGGATGCCGTGGCCGAGAATCAGCAGGCTGCCGCGTCCCATTCGCCGGACAGGAATGGAGCGGCGGCGGGCTGCCGCGGCCAGCGCCCGCGTGTTGGGGCCGAGGACGATGTCG
Source organism: Paludibaculum fermentans (assembly GCF_051172195.1). Classification (GTDB taxonomy): domain Bacteria; phylum Acidobacteriota; class Terriglobia; order Bryobacterales; family Bryobacteraceae; genus Paludibaculum; species Paludibaculum fermentans_A. Next base: position 302,709 of record NZ_JBPJAQ010000003.1, on the reverse strand, counting down.
TCCGCCCATTCGCACAACTGCTGCAGAGTCTCCGCGGACACCGGACACGATTCGAGCGCGGCCGAGAAGCAGCGGCGGGCGACCTCTTCGTCTTCCATTTCCACCACGGCCACATGTGTGCCGGGTTCGTTCCCGGCGGCGCACCATGCCCGCGAGACCTGCGCTCCGCAAGCCACTTGCAAGCGGAGCGTCTCCCTGGCGAGAGCCCCTGCTTCTTCTTCACCGCAGCTGACCGTGGCCGCCAGCACCGGCTCGCGCGCCCAGACACTTGGTCCCGGGAAGCAGCGAAGCGAGAGGACCTGCGCCAGGCTCATGTGGCTTTCCGTTCGCCCACCAGTTCCGTCAACTGGCCCAGGTAAGTGCGAACCAGGGCAGTCGCTTCGTCAATATCGTCGGGCTGCATCACGAGGAGATCGCCGTCCTCGACGCGATCGAGCGCGGCCCTCAGGGCCTGGGCGGGATTCGGCACGTCGATAATCTCGCGGGTTCGCGCGCCGCGCTCGACGCCCTGCCGGATCAGGGCCGGGATCTCGCCCGGGGCGCGGTCGCGGATCGTGTAGGGGTCGTAAATGAAAACGATATCGAACGCGTCGCCAAGCAGTTCGCCGACGTGGATGAGATCGGAATCGCGCCGGTCGCCGGCCATGGAGTAGACGGCGGAGCGGCGGCGATGGGGGAACGCCTCCAGGGCGGCGGTCATCGCGCGCAGGGCCGCGGCGTTGTGGCCGTAGTCGAGGATGACTGTTCCGCCGCGCAGGGTGAACACATTCATACGCCCTGGAACTTCGTCGATGCCGGTGGTGAAGGACATGGCCCGCTCAGCCAGTACGGGCTTCGGAATACCCAGGGCCCAAGCCCCGGCGAGCGCCGCCAGCGTATTCTCGGCTTCAAACCCCACCCTGCCCTGGAAGGTGATGGGCACCTGCTCCAGTCCGAGCAGGACTTCTTCGGAAGCCCCCTCTGCCATCACGATTGCCCGGTCTCTCACGAACACAGCGGCTCCTCCGCTTGCCCGGTGCCGCAGGATGACTGGGTCGTTCCCATCGAGGGCGAAATAGACGATACGGCCGGGACAGCCCGCCGCCATGGCGGCGACGAGAGGATCGGCGGCGTTGAGAACAGCAGCGCCCTCCGGCGCAACTGCGCGAACGATCGTGGCCTTCACGTGGGCCAGTTCCTCGGCCGTCTCCACGCCGTTCTGGCCGAGATGATCGCCGTCGGCGATGTTCGTCACCACGGCCACCTGGCAGCGGTCGAAGCCGAGCCCCGCCCGGAGAATGCCGCCGCGTGCTGTCTCGAACACGGCCACGTCCACTTTGGGGTTCATGAGGACGAGCCCGGCGCTGATTGGGCCGCTGCAATCGTCCGACGAGATGCGCCGGCCGTTCAAGAAGATGCCGTCCGTGCAGGTCATCCCGACAAAATGATCTTTGCCCTTGGCCAGGTGGGCCAGGAAGCGGGTGACCGTCGTTTTGCCGTTGGTGCCCGTCACCGCGGCGATGGGGATGCGTCCGTTTCCGCCGTCGGGGAACAGCATCTCGACGATGGCGCCGCCCACGTCGCGCGGCGTGCCTTCGGAGGGAGAGAGGTGCATGCGAAGACCGGGCGCGGCGTTCACCTCGACGATGACGCCGTTCTGCTGCTCGAGAGGAAGGGAGATGTCGCCGGCGATCACGTCGATGCCCGCCACGTCCAGGCCAACGGCGGAAGCCGCCGCCACCGCATGTTCGGCGATCTCCGGACACACGCTTTCGGTCACATCGGTGGCGGTGCCGCCGGTGCTGAGGTTTGCGTTGCGGCGAATCAGAACCCGTTCTCCGCTGGCCGGCACGGAGCCGGGCGTGCATCCCTGTTCGCCCAATACCTGCAGCGCGATCTCATCCAGCACCAGCTTGCTGAGCGCCGTGGCATGGTCATCGCCACGCCGGGGATCGCGGTTCTTTTCGTCCACCAGTTGCTGGACGGAGCTTCGCCCGTCGCCGATCACATGCGCGGGCTCGCGGCGGGACGCGGCCACCACCTTGCCGTTGACGACCAGCAGCCGGTAGTCCTGTCCCGGAGCAAACTTCTCCACGATGACGTCAGCGTCCTCTTTGCGCGCCGCCTCGAACGCGGCCTTCACCTGTTCGCTGGTCGAAAGATCGGCGGCCACGCCGCGGCCCTGATTCCCGTAGCGCGGCTTGACCACCACAGGCAGCCCTACGTATTCCACCGCGGTGTACCAGGCTTCTTCCGCGTCGGTCACCGTGAAGCCTCGCGGAACCGGCACGCCCACTGCCTGCAGCAGAGTTCTCGTCACTTCTTTGTCCTGGGCAATGCCTTCCGCGGTGGCAAGCGTGCGGTCTGTTTCCGCGGCCCGGATACGATGCTGTGCCCTGCCATGGCCGAGTTGAACGAGGGAACATTCGTCCAGCCTGATGGCCGGTATGTTTCGGGCGCGCGCGGCCTGAACGATGCTGTTCGTACTGGGGCCCAGCATCTCGCGCCCGGCGGTGGCCCGCAATCGTTCCAGCGTGCCCGCCGAATCAATCGTTCGTCCCGCGGCGATGGCCTGGACCATTTCGCAGGCGACTTCCAGGCATTCCCGCGCGAGCTGCTCCTCAACATATTCGAAGGCCGCCAGGTAGACACTCGGGTGCCTTGACTCGACAACTTTCGAAAACGATGCAGGTGCGCCAGCGAGCCTCTGCAGCTCGAGCGTCACGAGCGCCAGATTGTGCACAAGGTCCAAGCCGTTCCGCGATTGCGCCCCGCTGACACCGTTTGGGTGAGGCTTCAGGGCTGGAATCCAGCTTCCGATCTGCTGTCGTAACGAGGCCGAGGCGGTAGGCAGGCTATCGTCTGATCCCCCGAGCTCTATCGTCGCCTCCATCACCGGGCAGAGCCCCCAAACATTGGGGCCGGAGAGGGATTTTGTCTTGATCAACTGCATGCGAACTGTTTGACGCCGCCCGGGCGTAACGGGTTGGGGCTTTGACCTGTGGGGTACGATCAGATTGTAACTTTCTTGACTATCAGATTCATAGGCGGAAATAGCTGATGCGGGCGTTTGAGGAAAGCGCCGATATCCCGCGTTGGGCGGTTCTATTCCTTCGAAACCGGATCGAAGAGGGAGAAACGCCGCTGGCTTCGTTCGAACCGGATCTCGATTCGCAGATGCGGTATGCAGCCGGCCTCGTGGTCCTCACCGACCGAAGGCTTTTGAGCTTCGAGTGGCCGCCGGGTCCGCGGCGGGGCCTGAACGAGGCGATGGCGGAGGCCGAAACACGGGCGTGGGCGCTGGCGCCGGGGCTGGACATTCACGTCCGCGAGGAGCGCGGCCTCGGCACCCTGGACCTTCGCGACAGCACGGGCACTATCGCGCGGTGGCGATTCACGAATGCGCGGGCGGCGGGCGCTCATCGCCTGGCGGAATGGCGGAGTGCGATGCTGAGCGGGTTGGTGCCGGCGCGGACCAACCCCCACCCCGATGCCGTTGCGGACTGCGAGTATTGCGGGTTTCCAGTTGGCCCGGGCGCGGCTGCCTGCGGCGAGTGCGGCACTCCGGTTAGTAAACCGCCGCTCCAGTCGCTGCTCCGGCTGCTTCCGCTGGCGCGGCGCTATTGGGGCCTTTCGCTGCTGGGCTTCCTGCTCACCATGGCAGGCACCGCCAGCGGCCTGGTTCCGCCCTATCTGACGATGCCCCTTTTGGATGGTGTCCTGGTTCCCTACCAGAGCGGTCAGCAGCCGGACACGTCCATGGTGAAGTGGTATCTTCTCGGCCTGGCCGGCGCCTCGATTCTCTCCTGGGCCATCACCTGGGCCCAGATGTACGTGATTTCGTCGGTGAGCGAGCGCGTCGCGGCGGATCTCCGCCTGATGACGTACTCCCACCTCCAGAAGCTCTCCCTGGAGTACTTCGGGCGCAGGCGAACCGGCGACCTCATTTCGCGCGTCGGCAGTGACACGGACCGCATCTGCTACTTCCTCTCGGTGCACGCCCTGGATTTTGGAACCAACCTGGTGATGCTGGTTCTGACGGCCATCATCCTTTTCAGCATCGATGCCGGGATGGCGCTGGTGACCCTGCTGCCCATGCCGTTTATCGCCTTTGCGGTGTTCCGGGTGCAAGGCCGCCTGGGCCGCGGGTTTTCAGTCGGCAACCGTGCCTGGGCCGAACTCACCAGCATCCTGGCGGACACCATTCCTGGAATCCGCGTGGTCAAGGCCTTCGCCCAGGAGGAACGCGAGATCCAGCGAATGCAGCACGCCAACCAGCGCGTGCTGCGCACCAACCAGCGCGTGAACCGGGTGTGGGCGTACTTCAACGCGGTGGTGGTGCTGCTGACCGAACTGGGCGTGGTGATCGTCTGGGTGGCGGGCGTCTATCGCGTATTTCATCACTCCGTCACGGTGGGCGTGCTGGCCGCGTTTGTGGCCTACATCACGCGCTTCTACACGCAAATCGATTCGATGAGCCGCATGGCCTCGGCCACCGAACGGGCCGCCTCCAGCGCGCGCCGCGTGTTTGCGATTCTCGATCGCAAGCCGAAGGTGGCCGATCGACCCGATTCCATCGATCCCGGACGTCTCAGAGGCTCCATCGAGTTGCGCAATGTGAGTTTCCGCTATGGCGCGAGGCCTGTCCTGCGCAATATCGACCTGACGATTGCGCCCGGAGAGATGATCGGGCTGGTGGGCCGGAGCGGGGCGGGCAAAACCACCATCATCAACCTGCTCTGCCGGTTCTACGATGTCACCGACGGCGCGATATTTGTGGACGGCGTCGATCTTCGGCGCTATCGCCTGAACGAGTATCGCCGCAATGTGGGGCTCGTACTGCAGGACCCGTTCCTCTTCTATGGAACGGTGGCGGAGAATATCGCCTACGGACGTCCCGACGCAACCCCGGGCGAGATTATCGAGGCGGCGAAAGCGGCGCACGCGCACGAGTTCATCCTCCGGCTCCCGAACGGTTACGATTCGCTGGTGGGCGAGCGCGGCCAGTTCCTTTCGGGCGGTGAGCGGCAGCGGCTGAGCATCGCGCGCGCCCTGCTGATCGATCCGCGAGTTCTCATCCTCGATGAAGCGACGTCCTCGGTCGACTCTGAAACGGAGCGCGAGATTCAGCTTGCGCTCGAGAACCTGACCCGGGAGCGCACCACCATCGCCATCGCCCACCGCCTCAGCACGCTCAAGAAGGCGGACCGCCTGGTGATTCTGGAGCGCGGCGCGATTGTCGAGATCGGCCCCCACGCGGAGTTGCTGGCGAAGGATGGCACGTACTCGCGATTCTACAAATCGCAATTGGAAGGCCTTCAATCCGAGGCGGGAGAGGGCGTATGAGCTTTCGACTCGAGCGCGATAGCTTTGGCCGGCTGGTCCTGATTGATGCGGCGGGCGTCCGGCATGTTGACGTTTCGCCTGCCCAGGCGTTCCCGCTCACTGCGCCCGGCCGGCACATCTCGATTCTGGACAGCGCCGGCCACGAGGTTCTGTCGCTGAATTCCCTCGCCGGCCTGGACCCGCGGGTTCGGGCGACGCTCGAAGCCGAACTGGCCGAGCGCGTGTTCGTGCCCGAGATCCTGAGGATCGTGAATGCGCCGTCGGAGATGGAGCCATCGACATGGACAGTGGAAACCGATCGTGGCCTGGTGACGTTCACTGTGGAGGGAGATGACTCCATTCACCTCCGCGACCGTGGCCGCGTATCCATCGTGGATTCGCACGGCATCCGCTATGAGATCCGCGATGCGCGCAAGCTGAACGCGCACAGCCGGCGGGTCCTGGAGCCGTACCTTTAAATAAACTCCGCTATCCGAGCCACTGCCTCCGCAGGAAGCCTGCGGTGGGATCGGCCATGTGCGCCTGCGCAAACAGCAAGTGGCCGGCTTCGATGGTCTTGAGGGCATAGTCGAGGGCGTTCAGCCCACCCTGCACTTCCTCGATGCGGCGCGCGCGCCCGGCCGTGGCCATGCCGCGCCGCAACAGGGCGATGACTTCCCCGGTACCTCGGTCGTACAGGTCGTCGTCCTCGTACAGGATCACGCGGTCGAACGAAGCCCCGAGCAGTTCGCCCATGCGGACGATGTCTTCGTCCCGGCGGTCGCCGGATGACGAGAAAACCGCGGTTCTATGTGTCTGCCCGAACTGAGCGAGGCCGCGAATCGCGGCGTTGAGCGCGTCCGGGTTGTGGCCGAAGTCTAAAACGACGGTGGTTCCACGGATTTCGAGGACGTTGTAGCGGGCGGGGTTGTGCTCGAGGTCGGGCGTGAAGTCTTCGGCCTGCCGTTCGATCGACTCCGGCGGGACACCCAGCGCGTAGGCCGCTCCTATGGCGGCCAGGAGGTTTTCGATCTGGAAACCGACACGGCCGCCCAGCGTGAGGGGGACGCGGTCGACTCGCAGCACGGGCCACTCCAGCGCCCCATCGGCGACCACGGCAAAGCCATCGCGCACGAAAACCGCCAGGCCGCCCTCGGACCGGTGCCGGGCGATGACCGCATGGGCGGCATCGAGGGCGAAGTACAGGACCCGGCCCCGGCACTGGCTCGCCATCCCGGCCACGACCGGATCGTCGGCATTCAGCACGGCGGTGCCCTCCGGACTCACGGCGCGGATGATCGTACTCTTCAGCTTGGCCAGGTCCTCCACGCTCTCGATTTCGCCGATGCCGAGGTGATCGCCGCTGCCGATGTTGGTAATCACCCCCACCTGGCATGCGTCGAAGGCGAGGCCGGCCCGCAGGATGCCGCCTCGCGCGGTCTCGAACACAGCGAGTTCGGCGCGCGGATCGAGGAGTACCCTCATGGCGCTGGAGGGCCCGCTGCAATCACCACCCGCGATGCGCCGTCCGTTGAGATAGACACCGTCGGTACAGGTCATGCCCACGCACTTGCCGGTGGCCTGGAGCATGTGCGCAAGCAGCCGGGCGACGCTGGTCTTGCCGTTGGCTCCGGTGATCGCGACGATTGGAATGCGGCCGTCGCCCGCGGACGGGAAGAGCATCTCGATGATGGCGTGAGCCGCTGGATTGGGCGTTGTCCCGTCCGGCGCCAGTGGAGCGAGGTCAGCCCCGGGCTGCAGTTTTAGGATCGAGATCTTCTGATCCTGGAGCGGCGAGCGAATGTCTTCGGCGCGGATGTCGAGGGTGGCGATGTCCCAGTCCAAGGCTGCCGCGACTTCGACCGCCGCAGCGGCGATGCCGGGATGGACCTCGTCTGTGACCACGCGCCGCCCGCCATCGAATGCAACGGCCAGGCGCCCGCCCACCGTTAAGAGGCGGTATTCGACACCCTGGACTTCGGCTTCGTCCACCTCGGCGAGTTCGAGCGGCACGCCTGCCGCCAGCAGTTGTTGTTCGAGAAGGTCGCGATCATCCGCCACGGTGGCGGCGATCGCGCCGAGACGGTCGGTCTGCGTGCCCACGACCCGGCGCTGCCGCGCTCCGTAGCCGAACTGCACGATTTGCCCATCCCCAGGCCGAAGGGCTGGAATGTTCCGCTGCGCCGCCGCCTCTACCAGGGCCCGCGCATCGGGCGCGAGCATGCGCCGGGCGGCCACATTACGCAGCCGGCCGACCGTTGCGGGGACGTCGAAAGGGAGGTCCAGCGCGGCGGCGAGAAAGAGCTCCCGCGCCGCCAGGCAGCATTCGCGGGCGAGCGTTTCGTCCCTGTACTTGAAAACGACCCGATAGACGCGTTCCTGGCTGGTGTGGCGCGCGCGGCCGTACCAGATCTCCGCGCCGGCCAAGCCGTGGAGTTCGATCACGATGTGCTCGAGAACGTGGGCCGGGTAGGTGCCGCGCTCGAGGCGGGTGACGAAGCCGCCCCGCACCCCGATGTTGCAGCGGTGTTCGACCAGGCCCGGAAGCCACTGCAACAACCGCTGATTGAAGCCGGGGAGGATCTCGGAGGAGAGCTCATTCCAGGCGCCCAGCTGGACCCAACATTCCATGACAGGTGCGTTGGTCCACTGGTTCGGCCCTCGGAGGGCACGCATGTGAACGATTTCCAGTTCTTCGGCAGCCGGCAGCGTATCGGGCATCCAGTACGGATTTTAGCCCATGGGGTCGGGCAGCCAGAAAAGCAGGCAGAGCGCGCCTGCCACGGAAGGGCGGGTGAACTAAAAGCTTGACAGCCTCTTCCTAGTGTTATAAATTCTAACACTAGAATGTTTAACACTCGCGGACAGCGGAACGCGCTCACTTCCCTCGAGCAATTCCTGATGGACTATGTCTGGGCCCATCCGGATTGTACGGCGGAGACCTGCCGTGAGGGGGTGGCGGACCAGCGGGCGTTGAAGGATTCGACGATCCGTACGGTTTTACGGAACCTGGAAGAAAAAGGGTACATCGAGCACACAGTGCAGGGGCGGACGTTTGTGTACCGGGCGGTGGACACTCCGCGCAACGTGGCCGTGGAGGCAGCGCGGCAGCTGATTGACCGTTTCTGCGGCGGCTCGGTGGAGGAGTTGCTGGTGGGCCTGGTGGACAATCGGGTGCTCCGACCGGAAGAGTTGAAGCGGCTTGCGGAAAAGATTGCGTCGCGCAAGGAGAAGAAGGCATGATCACCGGGTATTTCCTGATCGAATGGGCGATTCGCTCCTCTGTACTCATTGTTTCCGGAGCAGTCCTGTTGTGGCTGCTGCGCGTCAAGGACCCGTCGATCCGGCTGGCGGCCTGCATCGCCGCCGTATGCGGTTCGCTTGCGATGCCATTGTTTACAGCGGCGCTGCCCAAGCTGCCTGTTGTTGTGATGCAGGCCTCCGCTGCTCCCACATTGAATGGCACTGCGCCAATGGATGCACCGGCTTTCGCGGTAACGATGGTGGACGGCTCACAAGCCGGCGGCGCGGGTTCCTGGATGGACTGGAGCGGCGTCCTGCTGGGCGTGTATGCCTTCGTCGCTGGACTGCTATTCCTTCGGCTTGGGATAGGCCTGCTGCTGGCACGCAAGCTCAGGCTGCAGAGCCGGGCTACGGAACTGACGGACGGCGGCGCCGAGATTCGGGAGTCCGAGCGAGTGGCTGCGCCGGTCACGGTGGGGCTCAGGCGGCCAGTGATCCTGCTGCCGGCGGACTGGCGTGAGTGGGGCGAGGCGAAGTTGGAGGCCGTGCTGGCGCATGAGCGATCGCATGTACGCCGGAAGGATCCGGCTGTACAGTTTCTTTCGGCGATGCACCGCGCGCTGCTGTGGCACAGCCCGCTGAGCTGGGTGCTGCACCGGAGCATTGTACGCCTGGCCGAGGATGTGAGCGACGACGCGGCCGTGGCGGTGACGCGTGACCGGACGTCCTATGCAGAACTTCTGCTGGAGTTCATGCAGGGTGGAGTGCGTGTGAACTGGCACGGCGCGGCGATGGCGCGCTATGGCAGTGCGGAGGCGCGGATCCACCGGATCCTGAACAGCACCTTCCTATCGACGGGTGTTCCGCGCGGCGCGGCGGCGATCATCTGCCTGGTGGCCCTGCCCATAGCCTATGTGGCGGCGGCGGCGATGCCCTCGCGCGCGGTTCGGGCTGTTTCGAACACTTCGGTGTCGGCGGGCCCGATGGCCGTGATGGCCTCTGCGCAAACGGCCTCTGGACAGGGGCCTGCGACGTCTTCCAGCGCGGTGCACGCGCGTTCGGAAGGAGCCTACCGGCGCTATGTCATTGTCCTGGGCGATACACAAAGCGGATCGTGGGACTCCAGCGAGCCGGCCAGTCCGGAGAATCTGCGTTCGCGGTTTGGCAACCGGTTCGCCTGGTTCCGGCAGGGCGGCGCGGAGCATGTGATCACGGACGATGGCGTTCTGCGGGAACTGGAACGCGCGATGGAGCCCCAGAAGAGGGTGAACGTGCAGCAGGATCAGGTGAACAGGCTGCAGTCCGCGGTGAATGAATTACAGGGAAAGATGAATGGCCGGCAGAGTGAGGTCAATGCGGTTCAGGACAAGGTCAACGCGCAACAGGCGGTGGTCAATGCGGCGCAGGCGACGATGAACCGGCGGCAGGATTTGCTGAATCGCATCCACGATGCCGGTTCACGAGAGAGCAGCGAAGCTGCAGTGAAGAAGGTGGAGGCGCTGCTGAAGGAGTTGCGGGCGACTCCGGGGGCGTCCAGCCAGGATGAGGTGAACCGCCTGCAGTCGAAGGTGAATGAGGAGCAGGGGCGGGTGAACGAACTGCAGGGGAAGGTGAACGCGGAGCAGGGCCGAGTGAATGAGGAGCAACACAAGGTGAATGCTGAGCAGGGGAAGGTGAATGTTGAGCAGGCTAGGGTTTCCAAGGAGTTCAATGCTCGGATTCAGGAGATCTTTGATTCGGCGATCCGGCGGGGGCTGACTAAGACGGGGAAGTGATGGCGAAGAAGGCCGGCACGAATGCCGGCCCGCAAGCCTGGAGGCATACCCCACGGAAGAAGGGCTCTGTCTTTGTTCGGGGTCATTGGGGTGCTGGGGTGACGGTTGGCATAAAGAGTGACGGCTGGAAGTGGGTTTGTTCACTCAGAATTGGTGGATTTGGGGGGATCCCAGTGCGGGGATGCGGCTAGAGGCTGCTTGCGGGCGGATCGTCCGCGGTGGGTTTGTTCACTCAAAATCGCTGGATTGGGAGTGCGCCTCGCCGGGATTGAGCCGAGGTCGGCAACGGTGGAGGACACGCCACAATGGCTTTGTTCCCTCAAATCTGATGGATTGGCGATCCCACCGCGAGGATGAGGCCGGATTTTGCAGTGCGGGCGATCAGTCCAGGGTGGCTTTGTTCACTCAGGATTAGCCTTTGCGATGGTCCCACCCGGTAGCGCCGATGGGCGTGATGCGGACCGGCAGCACTTCCTGGTGCCGCTATGCCGGGAAAGCGGGCACGGGGGGCTTGTCGCCAGGGCTCCAGTTCCTGCAGGCAGAAGAAGTGGAGTCCTGGATTGGGTCCGAGTTGAGGTGCGGATTTCAAAGAGCCGGGACCTGAGCAGGGGTCAGATCCGAACGACAGGCCGGGTCTCCTGTCGAAGCGGGATTATGGCACGCAGGTAAAGCGGTTTTCGGACCGGACGCCTGGAAGCCGCTGAATCAAAAGAGAAGATATTTCCGAAAGTGCCCGGACGATTGCCAGCGGGGGCCATCCATCGGACATCAGTAGGTCAGGCGCAGGCCGAACTGCATCCTACGCGGACCCACCAGGATGCCTGTAGTCTTTCCAGAATTCGCGCTGGTCACGCTGGTGTTGTCCGGTCCGAACTGCGTGTAGTTCCTGGTATTGAACGTCTCCCAGCGCAACTGGGCATTGATGCGCTCACCGATCCTGGTGTTCCCGAAGACGCCCATGTCCCAATTGTTGAGGCCTGGCTGCTGAATCGTGCGTCGGGCAAGGATCGACCCATGGCCACATCACCAATGATGTTCGGCTGTGAGGTGGTGATGCCGGTCACCTGCCAGCCGGGCAGGATCTTCTTGGCCAGGGGATTCATGCCGCCGCCAGTGGCTTTGCCGCGTCCGAAGGGCAGCTCGTACACGTAGCTGTGGACGAGGCGCTGGGGAACATCAAAGCTGCCGCGGCCACGGCCCCATTTCTTCATCTTGGCCGAGACCATCGAGAACTCGTCCGTGAGGCGAGATCGAGGGCCTTCGAATACGCCCTCTTCCTTCCTCCCCATGAGCGCCAACTTTGGCGTGAAGAGCGCTAGAGAGCATCTTCCTGCTGACGCGCGAGCGCCCCCGTACCTGACCAATCTCCGAGTGGCCGACCATCCATTCATTCAGAGCGCCGTCCCTTCCCGGGTCGCCGTTGATGGTTAATCGTCACTGTAGCCGAGAACCAGCCCGGCTTCCTATCCACGGCCATGCAGTGGAGAAACTGGATACAACCAGGGTTTCAGGATCGGCGATCTCATGCGGGATATCGCGGGGGAAACGGCCGGCGCGGTAATCCCGGCCCTTTTCCTATTTCGCGTACGACTCCAGATAGCCGCATCCCGTGCAACGATAAGTCGTGATCTCATAGTGCGGACCGTCCTTAGACTGTACTCCGCGCCAAAAAGACTTCTGCGGTTCGCCCGGCTGCCATTGCGCCACAACGCTGGATGCGTGATCTTTGTGGTCGAGAATAAACCCTTGTTCCATTTCGCCGTTGCATTTCGGACACTGATTGTGAGATTCCATCATCCCCCCCGGTGCCAATCTCGAAAAGCGGCCAGTAGCGTTCAATGCCGGCAAGCTCGTGGCCGGAACTCGTAGGAGGTTCCAGCCTACAACCTCGCTGACAGACGGTCAACCAAAGGCTGGAAGACTCTTTAGCAATGAACACCGGCTGAACCACGCGCCATTCGTCCGTTGGCATAAAACAATTGGTTGCGGTCCAGGAGGCCGCGACCCATGCCAAAGAAGTATTCACCAAAGTGGGGCGTCCCGTGCCGAAGATGGTCTTGCGGCTGCCAGACCTGGATCAAGCCAAATCGGCGGTTCTGAACAGCCTCACATCCAAAGATGCTCAACGCGGCTACCGGCATGCAATTGACGAATTCATCGAATGGTACTGCTCGGAGCCGCGGCTCTCGTTTAGCAAGGCGGTCGTGCTTCGCTACCGGATGCACTGGGAGTCTCGGCATTTGGCGCCCGGGACGATCAACCTCCCGCTCGGCGCGGTGCGCCGCCTGTCCTACGAGGCAGCCGATTGCGAGCTACTCAGTTCGGACCTCGCCGCCGGCATACGACGCATCAAGGGCGTAAAGAGGTTCGAGGTCAGACTCGGCAACTGGCTTACGTCCGAACAATCCCAGCGACCCTGGCGTTGCGCCTCCGTCGACAATCTGAAGGTCAGGCGTGACCGCGCACTGCTGGCGCTGCTCCTCGCTTCTGGACTCCGCGGGCATGAAGCCATTGACCTGGAGTTTGGGCACCTTCAGCAGCGCGAGGAGCATTGGGCCATCGTCCATCTTAGGGGCAAGCCTGGCCACACCAGGACGGTTCCGGTGCCGGGCTGGGTGAAGGGTGTACTCGATGACTGGACTCAGGCAGCGTGGCTCACCAGTGGCAAACTGCCTCGTCGCGTGAACAGGAACGGGAAAGCTTGGGGTACCGAGCTGATCGAGAAGGCAGTATGGCAAGTTGTCAATGAGTATGCGCGGAAAGCTGACATGGAAAGGCTTACGCCTCACGATCTACGTCGAACATGCGCGCGGCTTCGCTACGCGGCAGGTGGCGCATTGGAACAGATCCAGTTCCTTCTGGGCCATGTCTCGATCCAAATGACCGAGCGCAACCTCGGCGGCAAACAGCGGATTCGCTGGGCTGTAAACGATCGGATCGGTATCGAACCGGGACTTTAAAGGCAGCGCCGGGTCCGGTTTGCCGATGACACGCTCGGAACCCGGCCGACGCCTCAGCCGAATATGACGGTACATGGTCAAATGGCGTCCGTGCCTGACTGGAGGGAACGCCGTCAGGGAACTAAGTGAAGATGCAAATTGTCTACGAAAGCATGGCAGCGATCCGTTGTCTCTTGCTACTTTCGGCAGCAGTCTCGTTAGCATACGGCGGCGGTGATTGCGCCGGGCCGGGTTCATTCTGCGCTGCGCTCAGGCCGGGAATGGTTGCCTTCATCGGAACCCCCGTCTCCTCCGGGCATGATCAGTACCAGCGGTCAGTGGTGACCTTTCAGATTGCGGAGAGACTAGTGGGCCTCGCGGACGCGAAAAGAGCGACAGTTGTTTTCGCCGACGGCTATTCTGAGTCGAAGGAACCCCGGTTGTTCCTTGTCACGCCAACCCACGATGGGCTGTACTGGCACGACGACTGTGGCTCCGGGTTGGCGCTCCCGCTGAGTGATCCGCTGGCGAAGTCGTTTCGGCGCGACGTCGCGAACCGGGCGGCTGCGAAGTTCTCCGTCGTAGTCAAATCGGCACCCGGGTGGGTGACGATTCCGGGTGTTCGTGTGCAAATGCGAGGCAACGGAAGATCCTACGAAGGTCTTTCGAGCCGCCAATCCCCGCTGAGTTTCGCAACCGTTCCATCGGGCGAATACGAGCTGACATTAAATAGGCCGCATTTTCTACCCGCTCGTGCTTCGGGTCGCCTCACCGTCCTTCCCGGCTCATGCGGTACTGCGACGCTCTTCATGGAATCCGCTTCCCGTGTGTCCGGCCGCCTGCTGGACTTCCACGGTGAACCAGTGGCACACGCACGGATCTTCCTCAAGGGTACGCCGCAGGCCCTGGGAGGGGCGTCCATGTACGACTGGGCTGTGGAGCGCGTGCTGGAGTTGTTCACGAAACGCCCGGCAGACTTTGCCTTCTTTGACACGAAAACCGCAAGCGACGGCAGGTTCGAGTTCACGGGAGTGTATCCGGGTTGGTACAGGCTGGTAACAGATCTTGAAGGGGTTAACCAGAGCGGCCCGGCACTCTTTCCGGAGACCTACTATCCAGGTGTGAGCGACTGGCCGGAGGCAGCGGTGGTCGTGGTCGAAGAGGGGCAATCCATAAACAACATTACATTCCGGCTCCCGGATTTCGGCACCAAGCGCAACGTTGTCTTCCGGGTGGTCGATGAGGGAGGGCTTTCCGTTGCGGACGCCAAAGTGTTGGACTATGGTTATAGCCGCACGAGACTGGCTGCCGTCGGCGTCACGGACAGCAGCGGCAATGCCACGGTGGCGTTGTGGCCCAACGCCGAATATACCTTATTTGCCGAAATACACCTGCCTGAATATCGCCCGTACTTCGCGGACCCGATTCTCATTCCCGCCGGCAGGATACCAGCGAATCGTGTGTTCGTTCTGAAGGGTCTTCATTCGCGGCGTCCATAGGACTAGCGACTTGACGGTCTGTCGTCATGCCGGACCCGTGGCCTGCCTTGATCACTCCTGGATCACGCGCCAACAGGAACTAATCCGGCAGCAGTCCAAGCTGCGGTTTGCCGATGATTTACGCGGAGAGGTCAACTCGCCACTCGTCCCCAAGCCCCCCCGTAAAGTACATGTGTCGAGTTACGAGCTTCGGCCAGGTGGATCGGAATTGCGAGCAAGCCCCTTTGACGAGGATTCGGCAAAAGGCGGTTCACTGAATGGTTCGACCGCGATGCTCTCATAACGCACTTCAAGCACGATCAGGTCGGTTGTGCCGCCCGGCGCCCTGAGTTCTACGTGGTCGCCTTCCGCCGACTTCAGCAATGCGCGCCCCAGAGGCGAGAGCCAACTGATGTGGTTGCGGTTGAGATCGACCCCGTCGGAACCCACGATACTCACCACACGTTCGGCGCCCTTGGTATCGGCATAGCGCACAGTGGCTCCAAAGAATACCCTTGCCGAGGCCTGCTCCGATCTCGGAGCGCCCGGGTCGACCATTTCCGCGGCTTCAATGCGCTTGCGGAGAAAGCGAATCCGGCCATCGATCTGACGCAGGCGCCGCTTCCCGTACTTATAGTCGGCGTTATCGCTGCGATCGCCGTTGGCGGCCGCCCACGACACCATCTCCGTGACGGTCGGGCGTTCCCTGGTGACGAGAAAGTGGTACTCCTCATTGAGACGCTTCAGGCCGCCTGGCGTTATGTAGTTCTTGCCCGGCGATTCGGGTTTGTCCGCTTGGGGTTGTCGAGTAAACGCTGTTCGCACTTCTAGTCCGCCCGCGCGAATCTCGCGGATGAACCAGGGGCCACGAGGAAGGGGTGAGGAAAGCACCCCGGATGTCCGAATTCCCTGGGAGGCGTGCCTCTACTGACCGATTGTTTCACGTCCTCCAATCCCGCGTTGAGCCGGCCCGCCGCCACGGGCGCTCGCGCGCGAAGGCACGCCGTTGGCAGAAGGCCACCCGGCGCTTGCGAGTTGCTAGCGAATCCCGCGCTACCCTTCCGTTACCGGATTGGGGAAGGGTTGCCGACGATCCGGGAGTCGGCGGACCATAGCTGAACCCTATGCCGTCAGGGTGGATCTTCCGCAGTTTGGACGACAGTTTCGTTAGTGTTGCTGATTCCTTTAGGGTAGTTCCAAACTAGCCCCATACGAGCCGAAACCCAATGCACCCATCGTGATATTCCTGTCCGATCTCGTATCGCTTGGAGACCGTGCAGTGGACAGCTCCATTGTGGAAGCACCCGCCCCGAAGAACACGCTCGTCGCCTGGGCCTGAGTAGGCCGATCCGTCTGACGGTACTTGAGCCGGGTCTGAAGTGTAGACATCCTGGCACCACTCCCAGACATTGCCCGACATATCGTAGATGCCCAATTGATTCGGCGCCTTCCGCTTCACGGGTTGGGTGTGATCACCGTGCCGACGATGGTGCCAGGCCACTTGTTCGACGTCCTCGCTTCCGCTGAAAGTGAAGCCATCCTGCCACTGCGGACCGCCGCGCGCCGCATACTCCCATTCGGCTTCTGTGGGTAGACGGAAGTTGAAGGGCTCACCAGGCGGAAGGGACGCTTGCTCCGCAAGGCCCGCCGGGATGGAAGTGGAGTTGATGCGATCCAGAAACCCGCCGGGCGCTGTAAGGCTGTTCCAGGAGACATTCTCCAGTGGGTGCTCGTCGCTTTCCCGATTGATTGAGGGATTGGAGTTGCCCATCACGTGAACCCAGAAAGCCTGGGTAACAGGAGCAACGCCGATATAGAACCCTCGTGGAATCTCGATCAGCGGACCACCACGTCCGCTGGCTCGATCGCCGAACGGATAGCGGTTACCCTCAGTTCCTGGCACATAAACGAAACTCGCAGCATGGCGTGTTTGTCTGAAGGACTCGTGCCAAGAGTAAGCAAGGACCTTGCTCATAGTGTCTCCTTGAAACTGTCATCTCCGACTACATCGATCAAATGCTTCCGCAGCTTGCAATGACAACGCAATCAGAGCAACTTTGTCATTCATTTCTGACCCTTAGCTCCTCCCGTGACTCATGATAACGGCCCGCGACACGGCGTCCAGATGACGCGCTATCCGGAAGTTGAGAGTTCGTCCCGGTCCATAAGTCCCGATCTGGGAAGTTGGGCGTTGGGACTTCTGTAGTGAGACGCCGTGGCGCCCGCCGGACGTGTTGTCGCCGTTGCTGAGAAATGGTGTCCGGCTTGGGCTGCCAGCTCCGGGCGTGTCAGGCGCCACTCGTACATAGTCCCGCAGCATCGGATGCGGTCCAGAAGGTCGGCCTGGAGAGGATGCCGGCGCGCCAACGTGAATCGTCATCCCGGCTCAGCATCCACAGATCGTTAAGTTAGCGCTTATGTCCTTTCTCCCCCTCCTCCTTGGCAGGCGAAGCCGAAGGGGGGAGCCCGACGGAGGAATGGTGGCCAGAGCATCCTGAAAGCGGGGCGTGTCGTGGATTTGGCTGTCCCAGTGAAGCAGGGGCCGCTCGAGTTCAGAGTGACTGAAACGCCATCCTTACGTCCGATAGACGTCGGCGATGATCACTTTCTCGGGTCCGGCAACCACTATTCCGGTGCGCAGCTTCTGATCGATGGAATTCTGGAGCGGCTGCGCACTGGAGGCAACAATTATGGGTATTCTTCTGGGCTACGCGCCTTTTGTGGTGTTTTTTGCCGTCTCAAACCTGGGCGGTTCAGGAATGGGGTTGGTCTGTGCGGCGATCGCGGCGGTTATCCTCACAGCGGCCAGGGCTCTCGGCGGCAAGCAATCCGTCAAACTTCTGGAGCTTGGCAGCGTGCTGCTGTTTGCGGGCCTGGCGGCGGCCGCCTATTCCAGCAATGCAAACTGGACCCTGACTGAAGTCCGCCTGCGGGTGGACGCCGGACTGCTGGCGATCATCGTGGCCTCGCTGGCGATCGGCCAGCCCTTCACCTTGCAGTATGCGCGGGAGGAAGTACGCCCCGAGTTGTGGAACAACCCGGACTTCCTGCAGACGAATCGGATCATCTCGGCTGTCTGGGCGGGCGCGGTCCTGATGTGTATCTTCGCGGAAGTGCTCTGGATCTACTTTCCAGCCGTACCCAGGGGAGTCGGCACGATTGCGACGATTGGGGCGATCTATGGGGCGGTTCGCTTCACCTCGTCATATCCGAGGCGCATCCGGGAGCAGGCGGCAGTCGCGGCGGAGTGAAGGGTTGGCAGCCGCCCTTCGGCGTTCCTCTGCTTGGGCGTTCGCTGCGTGCGCAATCTGAGCGGAGCAAGGTCGTCGCGTTCTTGCGCAGAAACGTGATTTGGCAATAGGCGCCCGCGGGGGCGAGTTGATTGTACAGGTCATCTGAAGACTGAGGAAACACGTTGGAACTCCGGCGGCTGATGCCGGCAGATCGTATTGGACGTGCGAGGGTGAGGGGGAGCCATCGGGGCTCCCCCTTTTCCGCGTTTGGGAGGAAGGCCTGACGCCGGTTGGTATTGATCTCCCCATGGATCCCTCCTGTCCTTTGCGCGCTCAATCTGTGCAAGCCCAAGCCTCGCGATTTCGATCATTCAACGGCTGCCCGGCACGTTGCCGCGATCGCCGGAATCTTTGATCACATTTGGCCAGGTGGTCGCCACTTGGAGGGGCATGAGAGAGAAACTCACCGACAACATTTGGAGCCGCATGACCGCGGCGCCCGGGCACCGCTCACGGCTGCGGATGTACGCTTTGGCGTCATTCTGCCTGGCCATGAGTTCCACTGTAGGGTTTGCGGCGGACAGACAGTTATCCGCCAAGAAAGCGAAGGACGGCCTGATTGCGGCCCCTACCGCGGGCCAGCGGCTGAGCGGCAAAATCCACGTGTGGATCAATATCCCGGACGACCAGAGCACCCGGTTTGAGGTGAAGCTGAACGGGCAGGACATCTCGGATGCCTTCACGCAGAAGCGGCGCAAGTCCTCGGCGCCGAACGGCCGCACGCGGACGGTGCAGAGCGATGCGCTGACCGCCCACGACGGACTGCGGAGCGGGCGCAATCTGGTGGTGGCGCGGGTGTTGATGGCCGGCAAGGCGCCCAGAAGGGAACACCTCTATTTCGAATGGTCGCAGCAGCCACTGCTGGGCGCCTCTTCCGTGAGTGCCGTGCAATATCCGCCGGCCGTGGGTTTCGTCGTGCCGGGTCCGACGAAGGGCGGTCCAGTGGTCAAAATCGGCGCCGACGGAATCCAGACCTCGAACTGCGATACCGCGCTGCAGGTACTGGTGCTGGATCGCAGCGAACTCACGCAAAAGGACTACCAGTGCTTCGACGACTCCGCCAGCCTGAAGACCTACCTGGCGGCCCGCACCAGTGCTGAGCTCGTGATAGTCACCACGATGGAGGGCCGCACCGCTCCCGCGGGTCTGAACACCTCCGCCATTGGCGGCAACGACTACACGGCCACGCCCGCGACGCTCTCGCCTTACGGTTACATGATCATCGGGGCCGGCCAAACCAAAGCCGGGCAGGCGACGGAGAACTATTACGTGGAAACGACGGTAGCGGCGCCGTTTCAGTACGCGCCATACCTCACCGGAATACTGTTGCACGACAACAACAACTACTACGCCTTCCACCCGAGCGAGATGGCCACCTTCACGGTGTCTCCGAACGATCCTTCCCGCTCCAAATCGGTGGTGCAGATCAACGATCAGGTCTACACGAATCCGCACCAGAGCTATGGCGCCGGCGGCTTCTGGCTGCTCACTCTCGACCGGTTCGGTCTCCAGCCCATCGACTCCAACTGGAGCGGCGGCAGCGTTTGCGTGTATGGCGCTAAGCTAAACGACGGCACGTGCGGGCAGTTTTACCCCACCGGATCGAACGATACCAGCGTGGCGTATCCGGCGATGACGGCCCTGGCGGCGGCGTTGACCGGCGCCAACCAGAGCCCGCGCAATCTGTTGGTGCTGACGACGGTCGGCACGCCACTCGGCTATCTGCCCAACAAGGAACTCGGACAGGCCGTGGCACAGTTGGGCGCGTCGGAATACGTGCTGCAGAAGGTTATTTCGGACTCAATCCAGAACACGTATACGCTGATCTCGAGTTCCGACGATACCTTCTCGAAGGGGCTGACCGGAAAGGCCGTATTCTCCACCAGCGTCTATTCGCAGCAGAAGCAGACCGGCTATGTCCGAGGACTTCTGAGGCGCGACCGGAATAGCCTCTTCAGCCCCGGGACCTATGCGCATGAATCGGCGCAACAAGTCGCCCAGGGCAAGGGGCGGGTGTTCGAGCTGGAACCTCTGCTTTGGAGTCAGCCGGTAGCATGGCCACTCACGGATACGCCCGGTCACATCGCGGCCTATCAGCAGCTCAGCTACCAGGTGATCAACAATGTGCTGACCAATCCCAGCGGCGATCATCTGTACGATGTCCGGTATTACTACTTTGGCAGCCAGGCCACCAAGTTTGGCGAGTACAAGCTGAATAAGAGCGATTACCCCTATCCGGCCAATGCGAACGGCTTCTCGCAAGCCGAATGGACGGATGCGCTCGGGCAGATTGGTACGGAACTGGGCTATCTGGGACAGGTGCAGAGTTTCCTGGGTCCGGACTGGGTGGGTGGCATCATGTCGGCGGGCACCACGCCGATGGTGTTGAGCATGTTTCAGGCAGCCGGCGATCTGGCGGAAACCGAACTGAGTGCCAGCCAGGCGCAGGTGCGTGTCGACACGTCGGCAATTCTGAACCTGGCCATCTCGGGGTTGGAACTGCTCGGCGACTTCTACGATCCGGCCAGCGTCCTGGGGGATGCGCTGACGCTGGCGTCGCAGACCAGCGCTTTCGGCGATGATTCGCAGAGTTTGCCTGGCGCGGAATATGCCGCGATCGCCGAGGCGACCGCCCTGGCCGGCAAGGCGGAGACGTTCGCGGTGAACGTGGAAAATGGGTACAACATGATGGTTCAGGCGATCTACTGCGACTGGGGCAAGCTGTCCTATATCGGGCAGCAGGTGGCCGACACCTCGAGTCCCTGGTATCAGACATCGAAGACGATCTCGCCGAACCTGGTCGCGGCCTTCGACACAGCAGCCAAGAAGAGCACTTATCTGCAGGCGCTACCCACCCTCATCTACAAGGACGCGTGGCTGGACCAGCAGGCCACGAGCCCGTCCCAGATCGGCTCGTGGAAGCTGCAGGAATGTGATGGAAAGACCGGAAAATGCGAGTACAAGTGCACGTCGTACTATGCGACCCGCAGCATCCCGGCGAACGTCACGCGCACTTACGGGACGCCGAATGATTCGACGACCGGGGATAATACGATCCACGACCTGTATGTTCTGTCGCAGCCCATCAAGAGCCAAGGCAGCAACTTCGTCAGCCAGGTCTATCCCAGCGATGCGCTCATGACCCTGCTAACCGGCAGCGGCCCGGGCGATTTCAACCTTTCCCTGGATTCGCTGCTGTCCTCCAGCAGCCTTTTGAAGAACCAGGCGGGACCGATGTACAGCAACGACGGGGCGGCCTGCTACAACATCGGCGGCACCAAGTACATCCCGTAAGAACACGGCAGGGTCTTGAGGGAGTGTGCGGCCCGGGGGGAACGACTCCCCGGGCCGCAGCGCCGTTTTCGAAGCGGCTGCGACGTGGGTGATTCGACGAATAATCGAGGCGGCAGCGTCATCGCACCCAGGCTCCGTTCTGCGCGGCCCGAGGCCTTGGCGGATACGAGCCCGTCGAGCGCGGATCGTGCCGATGTGAGCACATGACTTCCGGCAAGTCCGGTGGCCGCGAGGGCCACAGTCTAGGAGGCCTCTGAACAAAGGCCCATAACCTGGACCCGTGCGGCGCATGTGCGTTCAGAAGGTGCATACCGGCGCTGCGTCATTGTCCTGGGCGATACACAATGCGGACCGTAGAGCTCCGCGAGCCGGCCAGCCCGGAGAAAATTCGTTCGCGGATCGGCAACCGTTTCGCCTGGTTCCGCCAGGGCGGCGCCGAGGATGTGAGCACGGACGAGGGTGTTCTGCGAGAGATTGAACGGGCGATGGGGCCGCAGAAGAAGGTGAATGCTCAAGAGGCCTAGGTGAACCGGCGGCAGGACCTGCTCAATCGCATGCACGATGCGGGCTCCTGGGAGAGTAATGAAACTGCGGTGAAGAAGGTGGGGGCGCTGCGGAAGGAGTTGCGGGCCACGCCGGGGCGTCCAGCCAGGAAGAAGTGAACCGCCAGCAAGCTAAGGTGAATGAGGAACAGGGGCGGGTGAACGAACTGCAAGGGAAGGTTAACGCGGAGCAGTGCCATGTGAATGAGGAACATCAGAAGGTGAATGCCGAGCAGGGGAAGGTGAACGCGCAACAGGCGAGGGTTTCCGCGGAGTTCAACACGCGAACTCAGGAGATCTTTGATTCAGCGATCCGGCGGGGGTTGACGAAGCCGGGACGGTGAGGAGGCAGAGGGCGGCTGGGGGGAGGCGGCGGGCTATGACCAAGGTGAAGCTCTGAGCAGACGAGATCACCTTCTGTAGTGATAGGGCGTATCGCACTGTCTTGCGTACGCACCAGTGACCCGAGGCAACGAGGTGCGCTGGTTGGCCGCTACGCCCTGTTCGGACCAGCGGGTCCGTCTGCCCCGCTGGTCCGTTCGGCCTCACGTTGTTCAACTGCAAACAGCACGGAACGCTGAATCCGTACTAGCACCCTCGCTAAACCAACGTTCGGCCTCCGTGCCACACCGAGAAGTATCCAAGGAGCACGATGAAGATGCTCCATGTGCTAACTAGTGCGAGGAAGACGATCGCAATCATTTTCGATGGGCTTGACAACCCCCGAGAGTTCTTCCATTCTGAGGACGATCCTCCATCCAGTGGTTGGGTGGTTGGTCTTTGAGTTTTGGGCATTGGGAGTCTCCTTTCTCCGGTGCTAAGAACTAACTCGTGAACGCCAGGGACGGTCTGCACACCGTTCTTGGCTTCACAACTCCTTCGCAATACGCTAGAGCACTGTCCAACCTTACGAACGCTCACAGGCTTCCCCAGGCATTCGGCGGCGTTTGATGGGGCAGCAACGGTCTTGCGCATAATCACCCCAACTTCCGGCGACGACCGCCGCTCATACTCTGCTGAAGCAATCTAACAGTCTCAGCGTCGCCGTGCTTCCTCTTTAGCTTCCGGATCACCTTCCGGACCATTTCTTTGGCCTCGCCATCTTCGGACACCGATGCGAGCGCCCCGACGGCGTCCCAAAGGGGGAATCCAAAGTCATTCAAGCAGACGTGGCCAAGGTATTTCACCAGGCACGATCTCACATGGGGCTCAGAGGCGTACATGGCCGCCCGGACGTCTTCGATGGGCTTTGTCTCGATCCAACTATCTTCGTAATGAGCTCGTCGGCGGTATTCCTCGAAAGCAGCCACAGCTTGCTGGGCGTCAGTTCCAAGCATCCCGCCCTCAAGCACAGAAGTGAATTTCAGATTCGATTGAGTATCCTTCATAGGGCCTTTTTCTCCTAGGAATAGATTCCTTCATACCCAAGAAGAAAAACACCATTTGTCCGAAGTATCTATGGCCTCTGTCGGTTGATATCTTTGCCAGAATCATTCTCTAGGACAGACACTTCATTCCGTTAGGAGTCGTCGGATGTTAGCCCCAGGAACGGAACCGGCGACGGCTGCTGACGGTGTATTCCGCCCCCATCAGGGGGGCTATGGCATTCCGCTCTCACAAAGGAGCCCTACCACGCGCCACACAAGGCGGCGGGAAGGGCGAAAGATGCCTCGGATCGCGGTTTGTCGGATGTACACCCGAGGATTGGCTCTGCTAGGGAGGATAGGAGGCGCTCCTAGTAACAGGTCGTGGTGCACGCGGCCCCACTCACCGCAGTTGGGTACTTCTCTCGTAGCGATTGCCGCATATATGATATAAAGTTCCTAAAATCGTCTAAGACGCTCCATCCACAACTGTGGTTGAGCGGAGAGAATGGCATGCAACGCGAACAAAACCAGAAGCCGGGACGCCGACGCTCCTTTACGCCCGCAGAAGAGACACGAATTGCACTCCGGCGCCACCAGCCGCAGAAGACAGGCGGGAAGGTCAGGCTCCCCAGTTGGAGCGCGCTCGCTGGAGAATTCGATCGCGACCCCAGATTGCTGCAACAGGCCTCTATCAGGGCCTTCGAACGCGGGCATGTCAAGGTCATCGAAGTTCCACGGTTGCCAGCTGAATGCGTTCGCGTCGAAGGACTTGAGAAGGCCCTGCACTTCAAGTTCAAGGTCCGGAGACCGATTGTGGTCGACACGGACGAATTTGAGCGGGAGTACCTGAAGACGTTCCACAACCCCGGGCACTACAGCGCATTGAATGCGTTGGACGACGAGATCCACCGTATACTGGGAGCCCACATGGCGAGGATTATCGAAGAGCGCTTCATCTTCGACGATTCCTGCGTAATCGGATTGGGGGCTGGTCGTGGGGTCTATTATATTTTGGAAGCGTTGTTGCTGCGCAAAGTCATGCTCGATTATACCGACGTGGCACTGATGTCGCTCAGTGGATTCGTCCATCCGCACGATTACGCGTCCCGCCTCAGCGTGCCGCTTGATTCGGACTATCACGTATGGCTGATGGCCAGTTGCTTCAGTACCCAGGTGAGACTGCAGCAGGTCTATTATCCAATTACGTGCGAGAAGCGAGACGATACTCCGCTTGGTCAAAAATCATGGAAGGAGTTTCATCCGCAAGTAATCCTCGCCGGAGTCGGCGCCCTCAGCTCCGGCCATCGGTTCTACGACGCGGCCAAATCAGTTCGCCACACAGCGGCCGCGCAGCCGGACACAATGCTTGCGCCAATCATGAAGGAGCTTAGTGAGCTGGTAGAGATCTGCGACAGAATATCGAAACTATCGAAGGCTATCGATCCTGCATTCTGGCCCGTCGGAGACATCTGCCACCGGCTTTATTACGTTCAGCCACCGGCGTCTGTGACTGTGCCGCCTACTGACCAAGCGCATGCGGAGCGACTGATTAAGTGCATCAATGATAAACTGCTGAATGTCAGCGAGGGCCAACTTCGCGAAGTGCAGATCGCCCTCGTCGCTGGCACATTGAGGAAGGCGTATGCAATTCACGAACTCTTGAGAGCGGGTCGATACAACGTGCGTGTACTCTGCATTGACAAAAAAGCGGCTGAGAAGATTCTTGAAATCGACACAACAGAGCGGAGCCACCTCGGGAACAATTATCAATCCGGCCAATAAGGGGGATTCAAATCCGCCCGATCCTCAACTATTATGACGGGCACATTCGAAGGTGGATGCAGCGCCCAAGCCAAATTGGATTGCAGGTGTCTCTGTTCTGACTTAGGGCGTTGAATCTCAGGGACTTTCGGCCGGGTTTCCGGAAATGTGCATCTGTTCCAACGCCACAACTTGAGGCGGTCAACAGGTATGAATCCGCTTGAGCACTACCAGGAATAGCGCGATACGGTCCGTTGGGGGGAGTATCGCCATTCATGGAGGCCCAAAATAGGAGGCACACCGCTCTTCTACCCCACGAGCGCCTTCACCTTCTTCTTCTGGATCGCCTCCACCAACAGTGCATGATCCAGCACGGTTTGGTCTCCATAGAGCTCGGCCCAACGGACCATGGCTGCGTCCAGGACCTGGGAACTGCCGCAGTAGCCGGCGATGAGGGCGATGTCGCCGCTTCTTGCGTGCGCACGGGCCAGGAGGCCTCCCAGGGTGTAGGCGTAGCGCTGCCAGTTGCCGGCGTCGAATCGTTCCACCGGGATCTGGCCTTTCAGGTTGCGCTGCTGGCGGACGTAGAAGGGCCGGCTGCCTACCGAGGTCCAACCCAGGAGGATGTCGCCGGAGGCCTGCATCAGGCGCTGGTAGTGGACTACACGGCGGCCGTCGTGGGCTGCCAGATCGGGCGGCAACGCGGGGAGATGGTCGACCTGGACGGGCGGGGTCGCTTCCTTGATCTGCAGGACCAGGGCATCGTTCGCGCAGGCTCCGAACATCAGCAGGACGTAGTTGCGGACTCCGGCGCTGCCGACGCCGCCCACGCGATGGCCTACGTCGGCGACACGGTAGTGGCGCATCAGGCCGCGGCGCTCGCGCGGCAGGGATTCGACGTAAGTTTCCAGCGCAGCCTCCACCGCTTGGCGGGTTTTGGCGTCGACTCGGCTGAGCACGGGCGGATCGAGTTTGAGGCGCCAGGCGCCTTTGACGGACTGTTCGGCCAGCTTGTCGAGGGCCGCGTCGCTGTTCTGGGTGCGCGCCTTATCGAGGGCCCGCCGCAGCATGGCGAGGTAGTTGGAATCCACGCGGTCGATGGGCTCGCCGTCGCCGGGGAAGAGATTCAGGTACCAGATGTAGAGGGCGCCTTTGTCCTGAAGGAGGATGGCTTGCTGGCGGTAGCCGCGAGCGCAGCGTTCGACGACGGCGGCGCGCTGTTTGCGGGTGAGTCCGGCCTGGCGTCCGAAGACATTGATGCTGGCGCAAAGGCGCTTCAAATCCCAATCCCAGGGTCCGATGCGGGCCTCGTCAAAGTCGTTGAGGTCGAGGGTGACCTCTCGCTGGGCGGTGCCGAAGAGACCGAAGTTGGCGAAATGGGCGTCGCCGCAGATGCCGCCGTGGATGCCACTGTTGACGCCGGCGGTCAGGTCGAGGGTCATCAGGGCGGCGGCGCCGCGCAGGAAGCCGAAGGGGGAGGCGGCCATGCGGCCCATGCGGAGGGGGACGTAGCGGTCCTGGCGGCCGGAGTTGGTGCTGGTGATGAGCCGGACCGGGTCAGGCCGGTGGGGCGAAGGGGCCCAGTCGCCGAGGGATTCACGCGGTACTTTTTCGCGAAATGACTTGCCTTCGGCGCGGCGGTCCTGCCAGCCCCCAGTGATCCGTTTCGGCATGATCACCGTTGTAGCAGACACCCGGAGGCCATTCCAGGGGGGTACCATGGTTGTTTAGTCATTTAGGAGCTCACCGTCATGGAATTCCTCTTCAATAGCCTGCTGGAACTCATAACTCAAACATCCACGAATCTTCCCCCCGACGTACGCGCAGCCATGGGCATCGCACTCAAACAGGAGACCCCGGGCACACAGTCGCACCAGGCGCTTTCGATCATGGCGACCAATATCGACATGGCCCATGAAGACCAGGGTCCGATCTGCCAGGACACGGGCATGCCGACGTTTATCGTGCATACCCCGGTGGGTGTGAACCAGTTGGTGATCAAGAAGAAGATCAAGGAAGCGGTGGCGGAGGCTACGCGGCTGGGCAAGCTGCGGCCGAATTCCGTCGATTCGCTGACCGGCAAGAACTCCGGCAACAACCTGGGCGAAGAGACTCCGGTGATCCACTTTGAACAGTGGGAGCACGATGAGATCGAAGTGAAGCTGGTGCTGAAGGGCGGCGGCTGCGAGAACAAGAACATCCAGTATTCCCTGCCCTGCGAGTTGGATCACCTGGGCAAGGCGGGCCGCGACCTGGCGGGCGTCCGTAAGTGCATTCTGCACGCGGTTTGGCAGGCGCAGGGCCAGGGGTGCGCTCCGGGTGCGCTGGGCGTGTGCATCGGCAGCGACCGGGCGCACGGGTACGACTTGGCCAAGATGCAGCTCTTCCGGACGCTGGACGACGTGAACCCGAATCCGGAACTGGCGGCACTGGAAGCGGAGATTGTGGCCGAGGCCAACCGGTTGGGCATTGGCGCGATGGGCCTGGGCGGCGGTGTGGCGCTGATCGGGTGCAAGATCGCGGCGGCCAACCGGCTGCCCGCGTCGTTCTTTGTCTCGGTGGCTTACGACTGCTGGGCGTTCCGGCGGCTGGGTATCCGGATGGATGCCTCGTCGGGCGTAATTACGCAGTGGCTGTACCGCGATCCGGAGCGGCCGGTGGAGCGGATGGCGAAGGAGACCGGGTTCCCGCTGACGGGCCGCGAGGTGATCCTGACTCCGCCGCTGACGGAAGAGATGATGCGGCAGCTGAAGGTGGGCGACGTGGTGCTGATCCGCGGCGAGATGTTCACGGGTCGCGATGCGGTGCATGCGTACCTGATGAAGAATCCGCCGCCGGTGGATCTGAACGGCGCCGTACTGTATCACTGCGGTCCGGTGATGTTGAAGCAGGGTGAAGAGTGGTTTGTGAAGGCGGCCGGGCCGACGACGTCGAGCCGCGAGGAGCCTTACCAGGCCGACGTGCTGCGGAACTACGGTGTGAAGGCCGTGATCGGCAAGGGCGGCATGGGCAAGAAGACGCTAGCAGGATTGCAGGAGTGCGGCGCGGTGTACCTGCACGGTGTGGGCGGCGCGGCTCAGTTCTATGCCCGTACGGTGAAGAAGGTGCTGGGGGTCCATCTGTTCGACTTCGGGGTACCCGAAGCGATGTGGCACCTGCAGGTGGAAGATTTCATGGCCATTGTGACCATGGATGCGCATGGCAATTCGCTGCACGCCGAGGTGGAGCAGGCCACGGGCGACGTGCTGGAAACGATGAAGGCATAGTCTGATTTGATTTGAGGAGGCCGGCGCCGCTGGCCTCCTTTCGCGCCATAATCGAGCAATGCGGGCGCACCATCTCACTCTTTCCCTCCTTTCCGCCGCCGTGATGTTTGCGGCGGTGCTCTCCGCCCAGACCCCCACCGACGAAGCGGCGATTCGCGACACGATCCGGCAGTATGCGGAGGCGCGCGACCACGCCGATGCGAAAGCCACCGAGGCGCTGTTCACTCCGGATGCGGACCAGCTTGTGTCGTCAGGCGAATGGCGGCAGGGGCGGGCGGCCCTAGTGAAGGGGGCGATGAGCAGTTCCAAGAAGGAGACCGGCAAGCGGCTGATTGGCGTGGATACGGTGCGGTTTCTGGCTCCGGGCGTCGCGATCACCGATGGTCCGTATGAAACGACGGGCGCCAACGGAACGGTTCGCAAGATGCGGACGTGCTTCGTCTTGACCAAGGGCAAGGACGGGTGGAAGATCGCGGCGATCCGGAACATGCTGCCCGCGGCTCCGGCGAACTGAGACGTTACAACAATTCCAGTTGCAGCTATAGCAGATTCGGCTATAGTGAGTCATGGAATATCGAGCGGATTCGTTCCTACCGCTGCATAAGG
Source organism: Paludibaculum fermentans (assembly GCF_051172195.1). Classification (GTDB taxonomy): domain Bacteria; phylum Acidobacteriota; class Terriglobia; order Bryobacterales; family Bryobacteraceae; genus Paludibaculum; species Paludibaculum fermentans_A. The sequence goes on along the minus strand of NZ_JBPJAQ010000003.1, from coordinate 273,841 downwards.
ACACTTTTCACATCCTGGTATCGCTGGCGGACCGTGACCGGCATGGGTACTCGATCATGCAGGACGTGCAGCAACGTACGGGGGGCAAGCTGCGGCTGAGCCCGAGTACGCTGTATGCGGCCATTAAGCGGTTGTTGGAGCAGGGGTTGATCGACGAGTTGGCCGAGCGGCCGGATCCGGATCACGACGACGAGCGGCGGCGCTACTACCACCTGACCCCACTGGGGCGCGAGGTGGCGCTGGCCGAGGCGCGCCGGATGGAGCAACTGTTGGCGGATGCGCGGGCCTGCGGGTTGCTGCCGCAGGAGGCATAAGGAGGATCACGATGCCTACCCACCAGAAACCAGACAACGCGCTGTTTCGCGCCCTGTTATGGCTCTATCCCGCCGAGTTCCGGGACGAATACGGCCGGGAGATGTCGATGGTGTTCTCTGACCGGTACTGCTCGGCGTCGACGTCGGGCGCGCGGTTCAGGATCTGGTTTGAGGCACTGACGGGCGTGCTGATGGAGGCTCCGCGGGAGCAGTTTTCCGCGCTGAGCCAGGACGTGCGGTATGCATTGCGGACTTTGCGCAAGACACCCAGTTTCAGCCTGACGGCGGTGCTGACGCTGGCGCTGGCGATTGGCGCGACGACGGTGATCTTCTCGCTGCTGCACTCCATGCTGTTGAGGCCGCTGCCGTTCGAGAAGCCCGAGCAGATTGTGCGGGTCTTCAACACCTACGAGAAGCTGGGGATCACTAAGTTCACAACCTCGATTCCCGATTTCGTTTCGTGGCAGCAGCGAAGCCGAGGATTCGCGCAATTGGCCGGCTACACATCGCGGTCTGTGACATTGACCGGCGACGGCGAGCCGGACCATGCTGATGGCGCGGCGATTTCGGCCAACCTGCTATCGACGCTCGGCGTCCAGCCGGTGCTGGGGCGCGGCTTCGTGCCGGAAGAGGACAAGCCAGGCCGAGCGCAGGTGGTGATGATCAGCCAGGGGTTGCTGGACCGGCGCTACGGCGGGGATGCTTCGATGGTGGGCCGGACGATTCGGGTGAATGGGCAGGCGCGCACCGTAGTGGGCGTCCTGCCGCAACAGATGGGGTTCTCGTCGCGCATCGAGGTCTGGATGCCGCTGGCGCCCGACCTCAAGAGGGAGGAGCGCGGGAACCACTACCTGACCGTTTTGGCTCGACTCAAGCCGGGTGTGAGCCTGAGCGAGGCGCAGGCGGACTTGAACCGGGTTAGCGCTGAGTTGGGACGGGAGTTTCCGGGATCGAATGACGGGTGGGCGACGCGGCTGGTGCCCGCGCTGGACTGGATCGTCGGTCCTCAGTTGCAGACCAGCCTGTGGGTGCTGATCTCGGCCGTCGGGCTGCTGCTGCTGGTGGCCTGCGCCAACATTGCGAATCTGCTGCTGACCCGGGCGAGCGCCCGGCAACAGGAGATGAGTGTCCGACTGGCGCTGGGTGCGAGCAGGGTCCGGCTGATGCGGCAACTGCTGACGGAGAACATCGTGTTGGCGGTAAGTGGCGGTAGCGCCGGCCTGTTGCTGGCGGCGGTTGGCTTGGTGGGGCTGCAGAGGCTGCTGCCGGCGGGTACCCCCAGGGCGGAAACTCTGGCACTGGAATCACCCGTGCTCTTGTTTGCGTCGGCGGTCACGCTGGCTACTTCCGTGCTGTTTGGGCTTGCTCCAGCCTGGCTGGTGAGCAGGTCCGCCTTGAATTCGACCCTGCGCCAGACGGGACGAACGCACTCGGGCCGCCATCCGCTGCGGCAATCGCTGGTGGTTGGCCAGATGGCAATTGCGACGGTGCTGGTGATCGGCACGGCTTTGCTGCTGCAGAGCCTGGCCCGGCTGCAGGATGCACAGCTTGGGTTCCGGCCGGATCACCTGCTGGTGGCCTCGATCAACCTGCCGGAGTCGAAGTACCCGACGCAGGATCACGCGGCGGCGTTTTACCGGCGGCTGCTGCCGGAGATCCAGGCACTGCCCGGCATCACTGCGGCGGGGCTGACCAGCACGACTCCGATGAGCGGCGACGACACCAGCATGTCGGTGACGGCGGGTTCCGCCGCACCGCAGCCGCAGGACAAAGGGCGGCAGGCGTCGTGGCGCATCCTGTCTCCCGGGGCGCTGGAGACGATGGGCGTGGAACTGCGGCGCGGGCGGTTCTTCTCGCAATCAGACAGTTTTGAACAGAAGCCGATGGTGATCAGCGAGGGGCTGGCCCGCCGGCTATGGCCTGAGGGGACCGATCCGGTTCAGCAGCAGGTTCACCTGGGGAACGGCCAAGTCTTTACCATAGTTGGCGTTGCGGCGGACGTGCGGCACTCCGGACTGGGCGCGGAACCACCGCCCACGATGTATATGCACTCGTCCTGGTATCTGTGGCCCACGATGGTGCTGATGGTCCGCACTTCGGGTGATCCGCTGGCCATGGCCGGCCCGCTGCGTGCGGCGGTGCGGCGGATTGACCCGGATCAGCCGTTGTTCAAAATCCGATCGATGTCAGATATCGTGGCAGCCGATGCGGCGCAGCCGAAGCTGAGAACCGGACTGATGGCCGCCTTCGCGGTGCTGGCGTTGATCCTGGGCGGACTGGGGGTATCGGGGGTGGTGGCGTATGGCGTGGCGCGGCGAACGCGGGAGTTGGCCCTACGGATGGCGTTGGGTGCGACTCCGGGCCAGGTGCAGGGTAACGTGATGAGCAGCGGGGCTTTGCTCGCCGTGATTGGGCTGGCGGTGGGTCTGGCGGCGGCGCTGGCCCTGGGCCGGTTCCTGTCGAGCCTGTTGTACCAGGTGCAGCCCAATGATCCGGTGACGTTTTCGGCGATTGGCGCAACGCTGCTGGTGGTGAGCCTGCTGGCGTGCTGGCTGCCTGCGCGGCGGGCCGTTCGGATCGATCCTGCGACCTCGCTGAGGAACGAATAACAGGCGCGAAAGATGCGGATGGGGGCCGTGGTTTGCTAGACTACTGTTTAGCCGATGGCCAGGTAGCTCAGTTGGTAGAGCGCGGCCCTGAAAAGGCCGGCGTCGGCGGTTCAAGTCCGTCCCTGGCCACCATTTTTTCTGTTAGTTACGAGCCCTCCCGTAGTCAGACCTGTTCCGTTCCGTTCCAATTCCACGCTCAAGATGGCCCGGTGGAGTTCGCCTCAACTCGGAATGAAGCATTCCTGACAGCATCTCATTGGACTGTAGTGGAACAGCCTCCCTTCGAAGGGAAGGATGTCCCAAATGAACCTCACCCAAATCTCAACCGAGACGTGGGCCTCAATCGCAATCTTGGCGCTTCACGCCGTCGGATCCATAGCCTGGCACTGTGCAACCGCCATGCTGATGTTTCACTTCATGTTGTCGGGGATCTGAGCCATGACGATTCCGCGTGCAGCCCTCTACGCCCGCGTCTCCACTGACGACAAGGGCCAATCGCCCGACAACCAACTCGCCGACCTCCGTCGCTTCGCTCAAGCCCAGGGGTGGGAGATCACCTCCGAGTACTCCGACTTCGAGTCCGGCTCCAAATCAACTCGTCCACAGTTTCGTTCGATGCTAGACGCCGCTTCCCGCCGGGAGTTCGACCTCTTGCTCTTCTGGTCCCTGGACCGCCTCTCCCGTGAGGGCGCCCTGAAGACGCTTCAGATTCTAAATCAGCTCGCTCAGTGGGGCGTGGCCTACCGGAGTTACACAGAGGCCTACCTTGACTCGGCAGGGGTGTTCAGCGACGCCATAGTGGCCCTGTTAGCGACTTTGGCCAAGCAGGAGAGGATCAGGATCCAGGAGCGGGTGAAAGCCGGCCTCGACCGAGCCAGGCGGGAAGGTAAGCGCCTTGGCCGGCGGCCGACGGTACTACGCCGGGATGTGGTCGCCGACCTCCGGAAGTCCGGATGGTCCTGGTCACGAATCGCAAACGAGCTCGGAGTCCACCCTTCTGCGGTCAGACGAACTGCTAAACGACCAGGCCTTGTCGAAAACCCTCACCAGGAGGGGCCAGGATAATGAAGGAAAGACAACTGTTTCTCATACCCAAACCAGCCCTGTCGAAATCAGGTGGTTTCGACAAGGGCTCCCAGCAGGAGCAGCGGCAATCGAGAGAACGAAAGACCGGCACTGAGATTTCCAGGCCGCGGCCGAACCTGAGGGGTGAGGTGGGGCAAACCCCGCAGAGTCCAGAGCCAGCGCACAACTCCAACGATCACCGAAAGAGAATAAAGGGGCTCGAAGATGAAGGCACTGGTGATCCGGCACCCGTCATCCACTCACGATTCAACCCATCGCATGAAGAAGGAAAGAGGTCCCATATGGGTGGTGCCGATTGGGACCGGGGTCCGCAATCAGGTCGAATCGGAGCATCCGACTGGCAAGCTCGGAGGGATGGAGCCAGGGCGCCCACTCGGGCGGGGTCAAACATCGGGCAATCAGGTGGACAGGACAACGCACCGAGATCCGCTGCTCTCGACATGGCACGACGGGAAAGATGGCGGAAACTCGGTGATGAAACTCTTCAATCTCAAGGGCTTGGACTGGCGGAGAGGGCGGAGATTCGCCGGGACTACAGACGCCTCGTCGCTGGCGCCTCGCCTAGGCGATTCGCTCGCGTTGCAGCGTGGCTCGCATTCGGATCGCCAAGTATCTTGTCTCCGATCCAATTCCGGATTGCGTTTTGTGAGGCCATCACTGTCCCGGCAGCCGACCTTGAGCTGAACTGCACTGCTCGGAAGTTTGCTGAGTTTCTACTGCAACTTCTCCAGGGACGGGACGATGAAGACCGCATGCGGGTTCGACACCGCACTTTGGCGTCCCACTGTTGGATACGACTCAAGTACGGACGACACTTCGTGTAGTCGTGTGCAACTCAACGAGCAGGCCTCACCCGGCCGCCAGGAGAGCCCCACCCCACCGTTGGTTCAACCAGCAAGGCCGGCTGTGGAGCAATTTGGCGGACCTTTTGGGGAGAGGGAGCAGCGCACTCGCCTGATAACCTAGCCGTTTCCGAGAAACAACCGTGCCCAGATCTACCGGGATTCACGACCGAGAAGATCACAGGGATGCCAGATAAGGGCATCGGTGCGCTCGGCGCGGCAACCCACCGTGACAAATGAGCATCCCTGGGCTGTTCCAGCGGTCTGGGCCTCGGCTCGACCTGCAACCGCCCTACCGTATATACATATATATGTCATTACGTTCCCTCCGGATGGTGTCGGTTTCACCACGGATTCTGGGGGTCACTGGACAATCGCCTGTCCATTTCATCGATCCTTGTCACCGCTTAGAGATTGGCATTAAGCCCCATCTAATCTGATCCTTGTCCCGCCAGCAGATTGGTCTCTCGAGCTGTGGCGAATTCGAGCCAGGTTTTATTGCGCTCGCCATCTGCCACGCGTGCCAGGTAAATGTACACTCCTTGTCGCGGTGGGCGATCACCTGGTGAACCTGACGAGGTCCTTGAGACCCCGGCAGCAGAGTCGGCTATCTTGCGGTCCCACCTGGTTTGCTCGATCGGCCAGTCTTGTCAGGGTGTCCGACTGTTTTGAGAGTCGCAAGTACTTGGGGTGCGGTGTTCTGTATGAGTGGTGCGGGAGTGCCGGATGAATTACTCGCGAGAACGTTTTGTCGGTTTCAACCAGTCTCAACAGATCGAACGATGCGCGCAACCGGTCGTCGTACCTCGGGCCGGTGAAGAACACGACCACATCGGGACAAACAATCTCAATCTCGGTGGGCAGCAATCGAAGGGCACAGACGGCCTCTTCTACTTCTTGAGTGGGCCGTTCGCCATCTTGATCGACCTTGATCAGGTTGGACCACAGAAAGGAAGCCGCTGAAGACTCAGGATTAAGTTTCTCGTTCAACTGGTGAGCGGCCTGCCAAAACGGGCTGGCCCAGTATTCGCGGCCGAGGGCGAACCGATCATAGTTGTCCATTAGCCACTCGATTGGATCACTCGCGCGTTTGTCGACATCGCTCGACCAGCCGAACGTCTGCTGGCCGACAATCAACAACCGTTTACCCGTGCCGCCATACGCCTGAGGCACCTTGATCAGGTGGGGCCAAGAGACCCCTTCTTTTAGTTTCGCAAGCCACTTAGTTCATCCCAAGCTCTTGCATAGACCTCCTGCAAGGTGGAATTCATGGGCTCAATTGATGCGTCCGATATCATACGTTGCTCGATCACCGCAGTCGTGGTACTGAAGTGATGTCTCGAGAGCCGTGCCGGCTCGCTGTCAGCCTGTTCACACCGGCAGGTCCTGCCGCTCTTATCGGCACACGGAAAGGCAAGCATGAGGTTCCGAAGGAGACGATTGACAGAGCCGATCAAATCCGCTGACCGCACCCCCAGACACCCGATGGTGATTGCTTCTTCAATCCCTCGAGGAGCACTGCTCTCCGAGCATTCGCAATGCCCAGGCATTACCTCAGTGTGCACCGGCCTCGTACCGGCTGGAGTCCAGTAAGATCCACAATCCACGGACACAATGCGCAGAAGTCACACGGCCCGGGTCAAACCGTCACTCAAAATTGATGCTCGCTCAACTCGTGGCACACCGAGTCATTACGCTTTGGCAGAGCCAATTCCCACAAGGCCAAATCTCCCGAGGGGCTATACTGTCAATACAGCTGGGATAGCACAGCAACGAATCAATCTACTGCAATGCTAGCCTCCGAAGTGCGAAGCGCCTCCTCTGCAAGGTGATGTGTATGACGATGCGCGCAGGTTGATGCGCGATATGCTAAGACGATAGCGATGCCCACTCCTCGTCGTAAGCGAACCAACACGCCGTCCAATATTGCCTTGGCGATGGATGATGAGCCCCATCTCACGGCACGTTTCGAGCGGTGTCGAGAGCAAATCGAATGCACAGACCCCGCTCTGTGGATTAGACTTTCGGGGGTCGTAGAACTGATTAAGAAAAAAACAGGCGTTTCTATTAATATGGAGCCTGGAGTGCTGATATCGATGCTTCAATCAGAGCGCTTGCGATATGCAAACCTGCATGACCTCATCCAGGCGCAGCTCCTTGAGAAATACCCCAGAGAATGGCACTCAAAGCGGAAGGGAATTGACAATATTGTTTTTGGGACCGACGGCGAGAGCTTAGTATTTGGGGCGTTGAATCTTGGGACCGATGGTGTTTTTTCATATGGACCGTGCTGCGTCTATATTCACATGAATATGATCGCCAATGTCGTCTCATTTCTTGAGAGAAATTCTTTTGTATACTTTTCCCAGAATGGAGCGGCTGTTTCTGTTCACGTTCCACCTGGTACCCGGGCAGTTCGATCGACCGTGGCCCATCTTGCCGTTGTAAAACACATCCGCGATATGCAGCAGCTTACGGATGTCAGTCTCAAATGCCTTGCTAGAGTCCTTTTAACTTCACAAGGGGATAAGTTTTCAGATGAGTTTATTGAAGCTCAAATTGCTAAATCCGTAAAGAGTAGTATGTTTAAGAGTGTTGTGGTTTCGCCGCGCTTTCGGTATGGTGCTGCAGCGAACGGGCCTGTCGCGAGATCGGCTCGCCTAGATTATGAGCTACTCAGTGCGTACTTCCCAAATTTGCAGATCAATCTGGGAGATAACTCATGAGCGCCTCGCCTTCTGATTGTCAATTCCGTATCATTAGCCTTATGAACCCGGCAGGAATCGCGGTTTATCTCCATGACGGGATGCTGTACGAGTTCAATGTCATCACGGATGTAACTACGCAGTTACAAGTCAACATTAGTCGTGTTGCCAATTTTGGCCTAGGCATGCTTCAGTGTGATGTTTTGTTCACTGATCAGAAACTCCTGGAAGAATATGTCGAGAAGGAGTACCTTCGAACCAAGAGAGCTCAGTACCTTACGGCGATTCTGACACAAGAGCTGCAGGAAGCGCTACTAATTGAGATCCTAATGTTCCTGAGTGAGGCAGTCGTCGCAGAATTAGAGCTATCTAGTGAATTCATCCGCAGACTTTCCCGGATGATGGATCTAGGGCTATTCTTGAGGGCGAGCAGACTCTCAAAGAAACTGGCCCTCAGCAATGCGCTGACAGTCGTCGATTGGGAATCTGCCATTCAAGGAGCTGCTGATACAGGCCGTGCGTATGGCAATTCCAAATGCGTTTACTTCTTTGGTGGTGGTACGGCTGAGGGTGACGGCACGATGAAAGACTCGCTCGGTGGCAAAGGCGCAGGCCTTGCCTCCATGTGCCGAGCGGGCGTGCCGGTGCCCGGTGGTTTCACCATCATCGCCGACGTGTGTAACGTCTTCTTCGACAACAACAAGAGGGTGCCGAAGGAAGTCGACGAACAGATCTGGGAAGCTCTGGATCAGCTGGAAGCCCTGATGGGCAAGAAGCTGGGCGATGCGGCGGATCCGCTGCTGTTGAGCGTGCGCTCCGGCGCGAAGTTCTCCATGCCCGGCATGATGAACACGATTCTCAACCTCGGCCTGAACGACAAGACCACCAAGGGCCTGTCCGACAAGACCGGCAATCCCCGCTTCGCGTATGATTGCTACCGCCGTTTCATCCAGATGTTCGGCGAAGTGGCCTTCAACGTCGAGATGGAGCACTTCGATCATGCCTTCGATACCTTCAAGGCGAAGAAGAAGTACAAGCTCGACAGCCAGATGACCGCTGACGACCTCAAGATCATCGCCGAAGAGTTCAAGAAGGTCTTCAAGAAGTACGCCAAGCGCGACTTCCCGCAGGATGCCCACGAGCAACTGCTGCTTTCCCGCAACGCCGCGTTTATGTCCTGGTGGGCGCCCAAGGCGTCCTACTACCGCAAGATGGAGAAGATCTCCGATCGTCTCGGCACCGCCTGCAACATCCAGGCGATGGTGTTCGGCAATATGGGCAACACTTCCGCCACCGGGGTCGGCTTCACCCGTGACCCCGGTAGCGGCGAGAAGGTGTTCTACGGCGAATTCCTTGTCGACGCCCAGGGCGAAGACGTCGTCGCCGGCATCCGCACCCCGTCCCCCATCTCCGAACTCAAGGACTGGAACGCGGACGTCTACAGCCAGCTCCGCGACATCACGTCGAAGCTGGAGCTGTTCTACAAGGACATGCAGGAATTCGAATTCACCGTGCAGGAAGGTGTCCTCTGGATGCTGCAGACCCGCAACGGCAAGCGCACCGGCCCGGCCGCTGTGAAGGTGGCCGTCGACATGGTGACCGAAGGCCTCATCGACGAAAAGACCGCCGTCATGCGCGTTGCCCCGGCCCAGCTCGACCAGCTGCTGCACCCCGTGTTCGACTCCGCTTCCCTGAAGTCCCTCAGCAAGCTCGCCACCGGTATCGACGCCTCCCCCGGCGCAGCCGTCGGCCGCCTGGCCTTCACTTCGGAAGACGCTGTTGTGATGTCGGCGAAGTCGCCCGTCATCCTCATCCGCAAAGAGACCACTCCTGACGACATCCACGGCATCGACGCCTCCAAGGGCATCCTCACCGCCGTCGGCGGCAAGAGCTCCCACGCGGCCGTTGTGGCCCGCGGCATGGGTGTCCCCTGCGTCGTCGGCTGCGGCGCCCTCTCGATCAACGAGCACGGCAAGGTCGCAACCGTCAAGATGGCCGACAAGACCGTCACCATCAAGGAAGGCGACTGGGTGTCCATCGACGGCGCCACCGGCGGAGTCTATCTCGGCCAGGCTGCCACCAAGGATCCCGATCCCAATTCGCCCGTCTTCGCCAAGTTCATGAAGATGGCCGACGTGTTCCGCGGCAAGTTCGGTGTTCGTGCGAACGCCGACATCCCCCGCGACGCCAAGGCTGCCCGTGCGTTCGGCGCCGAAGGCATCGGCCTGTGCCGCACCGAGCACATGTTCTTCGCCGAAGACCGTCTGCCGCACGTCCAGGCCATGATCCTCACCGACAACGTGAAGGATCGCACCAAGGCGCTCGCCAAGCTGCTGCCCTTGCAGCGCAAGGACTTCGCCGGCCTGTTCGAAGCCATGAACGGCTTCCCGGTCGTCATCCGCACCCTGGATCCCCCGCTGCACGAGTTCGTCCCCAAGCGCGAAGAGCTGATGGTCGACCTCGCCAAGCTGCCCACCGCCGACATCAAGACCAAGAAGGAAATGCTGTCGCGCTACAAGAACTTCGCGCCCGACGTGAAGTCGCTCAAGACCGTGCTGCCCCAGTTGCTGCACCGCGTCGAACAGCTGCATGAGTTCAACCCCATGCTCGGCCACCGCGGCTGCCGTCTCGGTATCACCTATCCCGAGATCACTGAAATGCAGGCGCGCGCCATCTTCGAAGCCGTTGTTCAGGTCGCGAAGAAAGGCAAGACGGTCATTCCCGAAGTCATGATTCCGCTCATCGGCGGCGTCGAGGAACTCAAGAACCAGAAGAAGATCGTAAAGGCCATTGCCGAGGAGGTTCTGGGCAAGGCTGGCCTCAAGAAGCAGAAGTACATGATCGGCACCATGATCGAGATCCCGCGTGCCGCTCTCACCGCCGATCGCGTGGCCACCGAAGCCGAGTTCTTCTCGTTCGGTACCAACGACCTGACGCAGACCACAATGGGCCTCTCCCGCGACGACTATACGAAGTTCTCGAAGGAGTACGAAGAGAAGAAGATCTTCAAGAACGACCCGTTCGGCGTCATCGATCGCGAAGGCGTCGGCAAGCTGATCAAGATGGCAGTCGACCTCGGCCGTTCCACCAACCCGGAACTGAAAATCGGAATCTGCGGCGAGCACGGCGGTGACCCGAGCTCCGTCGAGTTCTGCTACCAGGTCGGCATGGACTACGTGTCCTGCTCGCCCTACCGTGTGCCGATCGCACGATTGGTAGCAGCTCAAACTGCCCTCCGAAGCACAGGAGCTGCATCGGGGTCCTCGGAGCATATGGCCATGGGGCTCTTCATGGCTGGTCGATGACTCGTCGTAGCGGGACTCCAATCGTGTGCGAAGAGGCAGGCAAGACCACTTCAAACGGCGGCTCGATAGGCATTTCGCGACTCGGTGCGGGCTACTCCCATTGCCACTATGCCTTCGCCGAAGCCCGGCGTTACTTAAACATCTGGACCCGACCGTCCAGCCCGAAGTGTCCACCAGGGCGATTGAAACACTTCTCCAATTGGCGAATATGTGGACACTTCGGAGAGCGTGAGTTTGACGACTATAATCAGTAGGCTTGGTTGCCGGCACCCGGGCATTCGACGGCGTCAGTTCCGAGAGGAGGCCGGGAGTTCTAACTGTCGCCCGTCAATCGTTGATACATTGATACGTGCCCAGCAGTAAGTAGCCGCAATCGGACCGCATTGCCCCTCCCTATCGATCAGTTCTCGCCATTTCACTCAAGCCTCAGGTCCACGCGTGCGCATGCCCTAAAATGGGGTTGGCGCAGCGCAAACGATATGATTCAACTTCCTTCAATGGGCACGGAACTCTCACTCGTCACTTCGGCCGACGAGATTCGAACGTCGATGTATGGCTTCGCGGCGCAAGCATCACAGCATGCCGAAACTGTGCGCAGTCTTCTCACTGGGACGCGCTACTGGGTGTTTGATCCGGTTTCAGGATCGTTCGGCCCATCCAAGTTTGTTGGGCTAGGAAGAATGACACTGCCTCGCTACGAGGCAGCTCGCAAAGACCTGCACGTAGGCGCCAGTTTCGACGGCAACCGGACAAGGCTTGCGATAGAGAAGTGCCTTAACGCCAGATTCCAGCCCGACGAGGCAATGATGGCGGCACTGGGGGAATGGGCGAAATCCCTCCTTTGTTCCCGAGGAGTAGACCCACTGGCGGGCATTGATCGCACAAAATGGGCATTCGTCTCATTGCCGGAACCAGAATCCATGTGCCGCACAGAATATGTTACTTCGTGGAAGTACGACACTTTTGAGAGTATGGCCAGAGGCACGCCGATAGAGCATGCTGGAAGCTCCCATTTCAATCGACTGTAAGCGTCTCAGCATCCCATCTATCCCCAAGTTGCTGAGCATGATTCAGTGGGCTCATGCATGAACAGCGATGGAATGGAAAGTTGCGGCGTCGCCGGACGCGGGCGGAGGCGGATCAGTTACTGGCCGAGTTTGAATCCAGTGGGCTTACTCAACGGGAGTTCTGCCAACTCCATCACATGAGTCTGTCGACGTTCGGCCGGTATCGCGAGCGGCAACGCAATGATCCTCGTTCCTCATCGGCACCCAACTGCCGCTTGGTCGCTGTGGAAGTCGCCGAGCCTAGCCAGTCTCGCTGCCAGCGCAACGGCAGCGGCCTGGCGATCGCCCTGGCCGCGGGCCGGCGCATCGAGATTGGCATCGGCTTCGATGCTCAGACCCTGCGCCAATTACTGCAGGCACTGGAGCTCAATTGAGCATGTTTTCCTGGGGTCCGGCCACCCGCATCTATCTTGCCGCCGGCGCGACCGATATGCGCAAGGGCTTCGAAGGACTCTTCGGACTCGTGCGCGACCGGCTCCAGTTGGAGCCCTTGAGCGGCCACGTCTTCCTGTTCTCGAATGCGCAACGGAACCGCCTGAAGCTTCTCATCTGGGACGGCAGCGGGCTTTGGGTTTGCACGAAACGCCTGGAGAAAGGTCGGTTTTGGTGGCCCGCCGCCGATGGCAATGAGGTCAAGGTGGTGTTGAGCTCCGAGGAACTGGCCCTCTTGCTGGGTGGGATCGACCTGGCCGGCAGCCGCCGCCGCGCCTGGTTCCGAAAGATGGTCCCGGATGACGGCGTTGAGCGGCAGAACCCACGCAATATTGACAGCAATTACGACACAATCAACCATAAGCAGGTATAATTGGTTTATTCCCCGTGAGCATTGAATTCATCCCACCCACTGCTCCCGACTCTCCCGAAGTCGCCGAATTGAAGCGCAAGCTGCAGTGGGCCAATCTGCGGATTCAGTCGCTCGAGGAACAGTTGCGGCTGGAGCGGTTGAAGAAATATGGACCGGCCAGCGAGAAGCTGAGCGATGCGCAGTTGAAGCTATTGGAACTGGAGCCGGGCGTCAGCCGCGAGGAGGTGCAGGCCGAGAGCCAGCGCCAGCCGCCGCAAGCGCCGGCAAGGCCACGCTACCAGAAGAAGCATCCAGGACGGCAGGAGTTGCCCGCCCACCTGCCACGAGTGGAAACGGTTATTCCGTGCGCTCCTGAGCGGTGTCATTGCGGCCACTGTGGGCAGGTGATGGACGTAATCGGATACGACGCAAGCGAGCAGCTCGACGTGGAGCCGGCCAAGTATTTCGTGGCGGTGACGAAGCGCGAAAAGCGCGCCTGCCGCCACTGCCCACAGGGCGGAGTGGCCATGGCTCCGGTGGCGGAGCGGATCATCGACAAAGGGTTGGTTAGCGACCGGGTGGTGATCGACACAGTGGTCGGAAAATATTGTGATCACCTTCCTTTGTACCGGCAGAGCGTGATTCTGGAGCGCGAGACAGGGCTGGATCTCACACGGGCAACACTCGACGGATGGGTGATGAGAGTCGGTGAATCCCTGATTCCCATCGTCGGTGCAATGGGCCGGGAAGTGCTTTCCGGCGGCTATATCCAAGCGGACGAAACGACAGTGGGTGTGCAGATGCACGATGGCCGGGGGCACAACCATCAGGCCTACCTTTGGCAGTACGGTCAACCGGGCGGTGGAGTCATCTTCGATTTCCGTTTAGGGCGAGGGCGCGAAGGGCCGAAGCAATTCCTTGGGCAATACGAAGGTATTCTGCAAACCGACGGCTACATTGCCTATGAAAAAGTGGGCGGGCCGAAAATGGTGCATGCCTGTTGCTGGGCTCATTCGAGGCGTGGATTCTACGAAGCGCACAAATTGAGCCCGGACGAACACATCGCCGAGGGCATCGTGCGGCTGATGGATGAACTGTTTGGGATTGACGCGAAAGCGCGGGCCGAGGGCCTGGACGTGGCCGCGCGGAATGAGTTGCGGCAGAGGCGTGCGCGTCCGCAGGTGGACAAGATCAAGGGGGCGGTCGAGTCGGCGATGGGAGCAGCATTGCCGTCCAGCAAGTTGGGCCAGGCGGCGAAGTACACGCTGGGGCTGTGGCCGAAACTGGTGTGTTTCCTGGAGCATCCGGTTGTGGAATTGAGCACCAATCTGGCGGAGAATTCGATGCGGCCGATCGCCCTTGGCCGGAAGAACTGGATCCACCTGGGAAGCGCAAAGGCGGGGCCGAAGGTGGCGGCGATTCTGTCGGTGGTAGAAACCTGCAGGCGGCTGGGCGTGCCGATCCGAGAATACCTCGCTGCCGTACTACCGGGCTTGAACGACGTAAGCATCCAGAAGATGCCGGAACTGACACCGATTGCTTGGGCTGCCAAGCGGAGATAGGCCCGCGTCCGCGGGCTTGTCAAGGTGGGGTGGTGAGACGCTTACAATCGACTGGCCGAGAATGACGTTGTTTGGGTCGTCACCATCCATCAAAGGCGACTCTTTCTAGTGTCACGGCTCGTTGTTGACCGCATAATGTCACGTGAGGAAGCGAGCCTTAACTGGCCTACTTCATGGGATGCCGAATATCATATTGCCACCGTACCTGGAACGGCAGAACCACTGAGAGAAATCGACATAACAGGTGTTCTCCGTGAGATCTCATTTCTGGGCAGTGCCGTACGCCTTCCGGCCGATTTTGGCCAATCCTTCCGCCAGCTTCGACGTCTGTCATCAGCTTCAGGCCGTTTGTTTAGGTCTGTCTGGTTCTCCGGTGAAACTCGCTCGCTGCTCGATGATTCACGACGGCAATTAGAAATCGATGACGAGTTCGATCCTCTGGACACAACGGATGCCAGACGAAGGGCCCTGACGTTGATCGTTCGTCGTCAAGGTCGGGGGGACTTTCGAAACGCCTTGATGGCGGCCTATGAGCGCCGATGCGCGATCACCGGATGCCAAGTTGAATCTGTGCTGGAAGCGGCACATATTCGGCCGTACCGCGGCCGTCACACAAACTCTGTGCAAAATGGACTTCTCCTCCGAGCGGACCTTCACACGCTCTTCGACTTACATTTACTTTCCGTCGATCCCGATAGCTGCAAGGTGATCCTGGCACCCGGATTGCGTGACAGTCAATACGCCGAGCTTCATGGGGTACCCATACGAGCTCCTTCATACGCTGCGGCTCAGCCGTGTAAGCAAGCTCTTGGTCTTCACCTTGCAGAAAGCGGTTTCGGAATGGATGTGTCCGATAAATGATGATGATACTCATCGGAGCGCCGAGCCGGTTCGCGGCGAAGGAACTCCCATAGTTAGGGAATCAATCGGCTGACTTGGTGAGAATCCGCACTTAATGGACTGTCTCGAGGCATCCAGCTCAATGGCGACTGGAAGATTCAGGCCGACTGGCGTGCACTTGCTTTGCGCGAGGCAGTCGATGACACAGCTGCGTGCCAGGCATTGAAGCGGTCACCCGGCAATAGCTTCGCCGCGCGGTCGATTCTGGTGATCGGCGACTCGTTCAAATCCGTTTTGTCGGCGTGCCTCCGATGGTGACGATAGATATTCGACGTTTCAGCACCGGAGAACTTAAGTGGTCCATAGGTCCCTTCGAGCCATTCTGTTGCGCCCGGCAACAGGATGGCTTACGCACGATTCGGCCTCAAGTGCTCTAGTCACACATCGACCTATCGACGTAGCGCTTCCTCCCACTCGGCGAGACCGTGTAGCAGCCGCCTCGAGGCCCGCGGATGTACCGCGATGAGGTCCTTGGGTGAGCCTCCCTACTCTGGAGCGCGGAGGCACCAGCAGAAAGAGGCTGACCGGTGACCTCAGCTGCGCCCTCACAGAGGGAATGATCCACATATCGTTTTCGGCCGCCGGCGCCAAGAGTGTAACATCCTCCACGCGGTCCTCGGACGTACTTGCTTGAGGGGGATGAGATACTCGCTTCGGAGCCTCCAGTGCCGGACAGAGGCCTACGGGCCGAGTGTTGTGGCGGCGCAGGGTCGCACATTGACCGGTCGACGTATCGCTTGTTGCCGCTCCTTGTTACCGTGTAACACCCACCCCGTGGACCCCTAATATACTGCGCCTGCGATTCGACTCCGAAGAGAATGAGCAGTGAAGCGATCGCGGCGAATTGGAAATGGGTCAAGGTCATGCAGTGCATTGCCAGCCTAACTGGCAGACGCGACTTCAGGTATAGCGGCATCACTCCTCACAGTCAAGATTTCAACTGCGATCTAGGCGGAATGAAAGGCACAACTTAGCCAAAAACCTGACCGAACGGCTGGGGACACCGAATGAGATCAGCAAGGCACCCTGCCGAGAACTCCGACTTGGCAATCCGTCCCGGCCTCGCCTTTAGGCTCATCGGACCTGTACTGGATATTATCAGCAGGACAAGGGGCGTTGTCCTAGCTCCAGAATCTCCTTCTGCCAGCGCCGATGCAACAATTCTCATGGTGCCGATCGACAATCCCCCTCATGAGAAGAGCTGAGGCAGGTTGCCGACTCTGAGAAGAGGAGGTGCCGAGACCTTCTGGGGGGAGAAGCCGTGCACGTGGTCGGCGCGAAAGGCCACCTTCGTGCCGGCCGGAGGAGTCGCAACAAATCAGTCCTCAATGTCAGGATCAGGCGACCGGAATGAAGTCGGCACCATGTCTGAAGATGGTCGAAATCCCGGAAATACGGCGGAGACAGGCATAAAGCGCACCGCTGAAACCGCCGATGTCAGGCAGGTCTACTTATGTGTTCTTTGTGTTAGGAGCCCTACGATGGCATTTAAGATCTACTTGATGATCATTCTGACTGTCGTGATGGCAACGGGCGGGCAGCCACCAGAGCGACAAAAGCCGATCGGCAGTTCGTCACCCAAGGACGAGATCACGCGCCGGGCAGAAGAGGGAAACCTGGAGGCCCAGGTGGCCTTGGGGGCGCGCTTTTTCTTCGAAGGGAATACAGCTGAAGGGTACAACTGGACTCTCAAAGCGGCCGAACGGGGGCACATTCCTGCTCAGTCGAGTCTGGGCATGTTGTTTTACATTGGAGAAGGTGTCCCCCAGGACTTCAGCCTGGCTGCCAAGTGGTTTCGCAAAGCAGCGGACCAGGGCGATAGTGAAAGCCAGGGGCTTTTGGGTGGATTGTACTGTGACGGGCGCGGCGTGCAACAAGACTTCCAAGAAGCATCGAGGTGGTTTCGCAAATCCGCCGACCAAGGAAATCCTCGTGCTCAGATGGCACTTGGTAGGCTATATGGGCTCGGCTATGGTGTACCAAAGGACTACACACGGGCAGCGGCTTGGTACCGATTGGCGGCTGCTCAAGGCGAAAGTGAAGCCGAAGGGACCCTAGGAAAAATGTACGAGCTCGGGAAAGGAGTGTCGGCTAATCTCGCCGAAGCGATTAACTGGTACCAGAAGGCTGCGGCGCATGGAAATGGCCAGGCCGCATTCTGGCTGGGCAGGATGTACGACGAGGGCAAAGGGGTGGAGCTGGACTACTCACGTGCCTCAGTACTGTATCGCCAATCCGCGGAACAAGGAAACTCCGACGCCCAACATTACTTGGGGTATCTATACTTCCAAGGTCACGGTGTCGTTCAAGACTTCGTCGAGGCACACAAGTGGATGAACCTCTCAGCCTCTCGCGCCAGAGGCGACCTACAGCAGATTAGCATCAAGTTGAGGGATATAATCGCTGAGAGTATGACTCCAAATCAGATCGCCGAGGCCCAGCGTCTGGCACGGGAGTGGAAGCCCAAGTAGGCTAGCCGCTAGGATCTCGATGGGGGCACGAAGGCTCGTCAATTTCAAACCCTGGGTGAATCAAGGCTTTCTAATCCGGTGTATGTTGCATACTACTGCGTAACTTCAAGAACGTCAGTAGCAGCAGTCCCCCTCCGCAGATGAGACCTGTTTGTGGCTCTGGGACGACGCCGAGCGATCGTTCAAAGGTATAAGTGGCGTAGATTCCGCCGCCAACTGGTGTGACGGGATGGACCTCAGAGGAGGCAGTCAAAAACACCGGAAATTGGAAGCCCGTTACGCCGGTGAGCGTAATGGTCCCAATATTGACTTTCTTGCTAGATGGCGAAGGTCCGCCGATGAGTTCGCTCCCGCCCGGAAAATCCACTGAGCCGAACCCCTGCACCTCGTCGTTGATCGGGACGCCGTTGAAGCCAAATACCACTATCGCGAGATCAAGGTTGAAGATGTAAGTACGAGTGGGGTCCAGGCCCGAAATGTCGATCACGTCCGCCCAGTCTGTGTATGCATACGCATCAACCGAATGCGTACCACCGCCGCCAACGCCAATGGTCGTCCTGAAGGGTACGGTAGACACCATCGCATACCCCCAGGCATAGCTGTCTGACCCAATGACATCTGGCCGTACATCGCAGGGCGGCATTGCCCACGATGCGGATGTTGTCCCTACTGATGTTCCTGGAGCGCAGGTCGATCCCCAGCTAGGGTCCACGAATGTGTCCACTGTAGCCGTGGACATGGCTGCCAACGCAACCATGCCGCCAAGGGGAGAAAAGACCAGCAATCCTAGGATTGTTTTCATTTCGGCGCAAGTGTACCGGATCTTCGCCCCGGCCGCAACGGTCGCCTTTGCAGGTATGGAGTGACCTATTTCAGACTGAAATAGGTGGCGGCCAGAGGAGCGTTCATCGTCTCCATCCCCACAGCAGCTGCAGAGTCCGAAAAAAAACTGAGAGAAATCCCCAGGCACCCGCACCACCTTCACAGAATGCAACTGACACACGCCTCAGACGACGACCTTGAGCGCTACAGCCTAGGGCTAATCAAGGACGAACGCGAACTGGCCAACCTTGAGGAGCATCTCCTAGCCTGTCCCTCATGCGCGGAAGAAGCCGAAGAAATGCGATCTTACGCGAAAATCGTAAGAGGCGCATTGCTTCGGCTTAATCCTTGGAGGGAATCCCGCCACCGCCACTAGGATCTGGCTCGCCGGAACTTTCTGGCCGCAAGGCAGAGCCCTATGCCCAACGAGAGGAGCACCCCGGAGCTTGGCTCGGGTGTGTTCACGCCGTCCCAGATGCCTACTCTGTTTATCGAGTAGCCCAGCAATGGGTCGTAGTTCTGGACGATGACCCCCCGTGCGTCGTGGCCCTTAGTCGAATAAATATAGACGTCGGGGTTACCCCAAGGCCCAGCGAAAAAAGCCCAATCAGAAATCCTATTGTGACTGTCTACCGCCAGCGAGAGATAGACGAGCAAGACACTTGAACCGGGGATAGTAATCCCGTCAAAGTGATGGTCTCCATCGGTGATCTCCCAGAAAGTCACCAGTGAAGAGACATCGGTTAGCGGCATCATCGGCAATGGATCATCAAAAGTGAAATTTGCAGTCACTCTGATGCTCGCGCTTTGCCCCGATGGCTCATTGAAGTCAGGAAAATAGTGACCCTCGTAGGTGTGAATGACGCTCGGCCAGAGGCTCGGCGACACTAGAACTGCGAGCGTGATAACCTTCAAAAGGTTGGAATAGCGCATATGGCTCAGACAAGTCTATCACCGCTCCGGGCAAACGGGATGGGGCGAATTGTCTTCTCTGGGATTATTGTCGCCAATGGACGCACTCGGACGGGAAATTCCGATACAAGGATGGGGAGCGCAGACATTGAATAGACAGGTCTAGCCAGTTGGCAGCGCTCCGGGCACTACGCAATGGTGATTAGCGCTTCCGGAAATTTGCCCAAGGGAGCACGCAAGACTTGATCGATCTCGCGCCCCTGCATCCTTTTCGTGTAAGGATCTGGATAGCACCGAAGAGCCCCACACCCAACGAAAGGAGCATTCCGGAACTCGCCTCAGGGGTGGCTGTGCTTGGCTCAGGGTAGCTTGTATAGGTCCATTCTCCATACGCACTGACCGCATCGGGTATCAAAGGGTCTCTAAGGAAGAATGGGATTCCTCGAGAATCGTAACCTGGCTCTGAGGAGATCCAAATTTCGGGGTCCGGGACTAGTACTGCGGAGAAATGCCAATCCGGGACATATTGCTCGCCAACAACTGCCATGTAAAGTGAGGCATATAAGCTACTGCTTGGCGGGAGGGGTCCGGAGAAGAACCGCTGACCATCTGAGATCGCCCAGAAGGTTGTGAGTGACATGACATCTGTTAGGGGCATGTCCGGCAGCGCACTGGCAAACTCGAAAGTCGCCGTTACTCTGGATGTTTGATCTGGAAAAATAGCGCCCTCGTAGTGGTATATCACGCTCGGCCAAAGGCTCGGTGACAGGAGTACTGCGAGGGCTAGAATACTAAAAATAGTGAATTTGCGCATAGGTCCGCAGCAAGTCTATCACCGCATGGACCCGGTGGCGCGTCTGATTCGTTCTAAGTGCGCTTATTTTAATCAAATGGTCCAGCCGTATTTTGATTCGCACTGAGGAATGATCAGGCTTGTCGTGTGGTGTCATGCGGCGATGATTCGCCTCAGCTCGCAGGTCCACTCTAGAATCACGCGGACCTCGATGTCGCGGCCACGGTAGCCGGTTGGCGAATTGCGTAGCCAAACGACTAAAATTGTTCCTCTCGGACTGAAAATGCCAGATTACCTCCGGCATGTCTAGCAGAGAAGACTAAACCGGGCACCGCGGGCGAAGTATGGCAGCAGGTATGGCAGGGCGATGAGGACAGTCTCGAAGCCGGTGCGGCCGATTGAGCCGGGGTTGGCGTGGCCGTCATATGGGCCCAGGTGAAGCAAGCGAATGCGGACCATCGCCCGCTTTGTCGGCAGGACGTGACCTCCCTGCGACACGGCACGGATACTTCGCGCAAGACACTGTCACCCTTCACGTCTGCGGGACCCCAAGGACATTCGTCAAGCCGCGCTGCGGCCTTCCATTGATCGTTATGGAACTCGGGATGTCCAGCAAGCCTGCGAGATTGGGGCCGACCTTTAATTGAATGGTGCTGTCGTGCTACCGGTCGAACGCGGGCTCATCTGATGGGCAGACAACGCCACATGAGTGAGCACAAGGCCCCCAACCAAGGCGCACTTCGCTTCTTAGTTTTTCACCGTCATCGCATCTGCGTTCACGGCTTTCCTCCCAGTGACACCTTCCAACCCGGCCAGTACGCCTCGGTAGTCATTCTTGTCGGCCTGGAACGCCACGCCACCCTTCTTGCCCGCATCGTCCCATGTGAGTCCAATGTAGTGCTTCTTCGACTTGGCGAGCGCCATAAGGGCACCGATGCCGAAGGAGACCACGGCAAGGCCGATCGCGGCCCCAACGCGGCGGTGAACATCCTGGCCGTAGCTGATCTCGGTGATCGCCGTGGGGGGGATGACGGCAACTTCTGACTTATCCTTCATGAACCGGATGTGGTCGGAGTCGATGTAGAGTTTAAGATCGGTTCCGGACTTAATAGTGGAGATTGAGCCTCCATCGTACGAAACCTTATGAGCATTGTCGGCCGAGAAGACCGCAGTCGGCATGGCAATACAAAGCACTATCGCAAGTAGCTGTTTCATCTCTATTTCTCCTAAGCTGGTGCGAGTATATTACAGAGAGATTACGCGCGTCTCATCCCTTCACAATTAATTACTTCTCTTTTGCGCTGTAGAGGTTGTGTCCTTGCGCGCACGCGAGTGGGCAGCGCAGGGGAAACGCCTTACGTCACCCCTGATGCTCTTTGGATGGCGGAAGGCTGGGAATCCAAATTGGAGTTCATGATACCGGTGATTGACGGCCAGTATGTGTCAGTGTCTGAGGGGGGCACTCAGCCTGGTAGGCACTCTAGAGTTGATTGGATGTTGGGGGGTCGCGAGAGCCAACGATAAAGGCTGGTCGGTTCGTTTCGCGACGCAATCGGAACGCAACCGTGCGGCACTGACCATGCAGAAACCGAGTGTAAGAATCCCCCTCTCTCGCACCGTGAGTACGACTGCGTCGAGAAGTTCGCAAAGCTAGGCCTTCGTCGACTGTCTCGTCGGGAGCAATCCTCGCCGTGTCAACGTAACGCGGCATGTCCTCTGCCATCGCGGCACATCGCGAGCAGCCAAGGAGGTGCTCCTCTAGGCGGGCCAGTTCGGCCTCGGCGCGCACGAGCCAGAGCGAGGATCGCTCTAAATCGTGATCTGAGATGTGAGCTGGCTTCATTCTGGAAGAATATTTCCGGGTTCGATGGATTTCGCCCGAGTTTTCTTGAAGAGCCTCATCAACGGCAGCCGAGTGGGAGCTCTCTCCCCACGACTTCTGCTGCGGCCTGCTGGGGCCACTTCACGCGGAAGGGACGTCTCTGGCTTCTGGGTAGACCGGTAGGGTTACACTATTCGATGTGACCCCAAAAGGAATTCTGGATCCCCAGTTCTTCGCCGGCCGAGCCCGCGCAATCGCCTTGGAGGTTGCGCAATCGCGCGGCCTCGTCTTGCGGAATGAGGCACTTCCGGCTGTTGACTCTCTCGTCATGGAATTATGGGCGGCAGTGCAGCTTCAATTCGAGAAGGGGGACCTAGACATTCGGACGTGGGAAGGGAAAGTCCATCTCTTGGCAGTGAGAGTTGCTTCGGAGTACGCGTCAGAGAACGTTAGGTCTATAGACGATCCTCACGAGTTGAAACAAAAGATTCGGCCTCAACTGAGCGTCTACCCATTCGACTGCTGAGGCATGTCAAATGCCAGATATGGAGGACGCGGTCAGGATTGCCGGTGAGTGGGCTAAGCAACTGTCGAATTGGGCCACTGGAACCCTTGTCCTTAGCTTGGGGTTCTTGAAAGATTTTCTTAGAGGGCAGCCCGTCACGGGGTACTGGTGGTGCTGTCTCGTGTTCGCTTGGTCGGCGCTAATCTGCTCCCTAGTTTCGGGACACCTAGCATTTGGCGCGCCTTTGACTGGCGCCGGGAAAGAACCTGGCTGGAAGTTGGAGATCAACCGTCAAACAAGGTGGTTCTCTGGCATTCAATTGATTGCATTCATACTCGGCGTAGGCGCAATAACAGTGTTCGTAGCTTGCCACATCTCCCCAGACCCGACGCCACAGGAGAGGAACGAACCATGGAGCAATCTCGGGTGCATTGGTCCGTTCAGATCCGGAAGCGCAGATGAATTGATACAGAATAGCGGGGAGGTCAACACCCCAGTCTGTGCCAACATCGCTTCGGCGGCGGCGAAATTCCGGGCATCCTGCCCAAAATCAACTGAGTGCCAGCTCCTACTTGTAGGTTCGGCTGATAAACTACCTGTCAAAGGAAGTTTGGCTCTTGACTTCGGGTCCAACGAAGGGCTTGCGCGCGCCAGGACAGAGTGGGTGAGTGAGCAGCTTAGGCGTACATTGTCATTCGACACGCCCCGCCCCCTCATTCTCACCGTTGGTCCAAGGGAGCACGGCTCCGCGGTGAATGAAGGCCGACTTCGGTCCGACCGCACTGTTCAGATCTTTGTCCTTGGTCTGCTCCCGAACGGTGCCGACCAACAACGAGCCGTCCCAAGCACCCATAGCGCACGATAGCCAACACCGACGAGTTCATAAGAATCCGGGTGACTCGCTGGCCTCGTGGCTGAGACGAACCCATCACCAGGTGCTCAAATTGTCAGGCATGAAGTCTACTTCCATCCTGCCGGGCGCCTCTAGGGTAGCTGCCAGCGCGCCCTTGTTGAGACTATGGGCTGGTGCTTCCGCTCGTCAGGTGTGACTATTCTGACGGTTACCGTACTCACCGCCCTTTGGCCGGCTTCCTGACGGCCTCCGCGCGAACCTGGCGGTCACGAGAACCCGGGGTCGCGTGCCCCGCTTCTTGGGAATGGTGCCCTCGGGTGCGAGAGGCCAGCATGACGCGAGGGGAACTGGAGTGCTGACCTCGGCCCCCAGACCTCCATGCGCAACTCTGGGCAAGACTTGACCGTGAGGTGCCGGTCCCTGAGACAGGTATAGGAACCTGGCGTCACTCGGTGGCCGCTGGTCCTACCTCACCGCTCGGAGGAGAACTGAAGTTCTGTGAAAGTCCAGAAATCTCCTCTGCCCCTGGGTAAACCCGCCGACGTTCACGACATGTCCGGTTTCAACTCCCATGCGTTGGAGGGACTGCCGGTGAGCGACAGGGGAAACGATGAGGTCTCCGGAGTCCTCGAACCCAATGAAGCCGCGGTCGAAAAGGTGGTCGATGGTAGGGGTGAGGAGTAACCCATTCTCGCCATTTAGTCGTTCCTCATTGCTTGAGTCACGCCAGGGTTTGCAGTGGCTGGCTACCAGATGATCCACTTTGTCCACCCCTGTGATCCGGCACTGGGTCTCGAGTCGAAGAACCCGCTGCTTGAACAGCCCCTGTCCACGCCGAGCCCGGATGATTGCCTCCTTCTCGGTCTCTGGAACTGAGGTATCCGCCACAACCAACTGCTCCAATTTGTGTTCCCAGTAGTCCAGATCGTCGGCAGCCCTGGCCGCAGCACTCTCTGGGTGAGCAGGGATAGTTGAAACCCGGGGCATAGTGATGAGCCGCGCCTCAGGCCCGATCAGTCCCCCCAGCACTTCGGCCAATGGTTCAGATACCTCGGTCAGATAGATACCCTGTAGACCGTTTCCGTTCGACTGGAGGGGAGCATACTTGCCAGGCAGCTCAGACCTCAGGACATCGATGTGGTCCTTGGGGCGGAGTTGGTGGAGAAGTGGTGTGAACTGAACTCTGACTTTCCACCCGACGTTTTCCCAATACTGGCCAGCAACACCGAACTCTGCCGGTTTGGGGCTCTCCCAACAATGTGACTGTGCGACACCGATGGCGACGATTCGTGTGTCCTTGAATGAGAAGATGATATCCCCAGGAGCCACCTCGCGCATGGATTCGTAGAAAGGATTGCGGCCGCCATCTCGATTTCGCTTGGGCGACCAGAGGTATCCGCCGGCAAGTTCGTGGCGGTACGTCTGATTCTGATTCACCCACCAGTAGCGCATCGGCGTGGGCACATCTGGCCCTGGGGTAGCTTATCACCGCCGAATCGGAGTGTGCTAGGTGCTGGGCTTGGTTGGAGGAGTTGGACACGGCGATTCGCGCTAGAACCCTTCGGTTAACAGCCGAACTGGTTGTAGCCACCTCACGTTGCAAGCACAAGTACTTGCACGCGCGAAAAGGGGTTTTTGCCGTTAATTGGGGGGACTCTGGGGGGACTCTCGAATGCCAATCCAGGACCAGTCCGCAATGACGGCACGCCGAGACATTCTGGATCGCCATGAGCCGAGTAACCCGAATACCCATCGTGGCACTCGGGTCCAACGCAACTGCCCGAAGCCTCGTCGTTCAGGGTCGGGCGCGCAGCATGGCATCGATGTTCCGACAACCGAGCATGATTGGGCGGTATCCTCTTATGGGGAATGGCCCGAATCTACATCTCGTCGACCTACCGCGACCTGCGCGAGCATCGGCGGCTCGTGGCGAACACGCTTGAGCGATGCGGCCATCGCACGCACGCGATGGAACAATACTTCGCGTCCGACGAGCGCTCATTGACCCTTTGTCTGACGGATCTTGCCCAATGCGATCTCTATGTTGGCATTTTCGCTTGGCGCTATGGGTTCATACCCGTTGGCGTCGACTGCCGGGGATCGTCAATTACCGAGTGTGAGCTTCGCGAAGCCATCCGACTCCGGATACCGACTCTCGTGTTCCTATCGGACGACGGACCTGAACAATGGCCTGATCGTGACCCAGACAACCTGGAGCGCGTACGAGCTCTTAGGGAAGAGTTGGCCGCAACCGCTACGCCTGGTTACTTCAATAGTGCTGACCGGCTTGCTACGGAAGTGAGCGTCGCCGTCAATGGCTGGCTCAGGAAGCCTCGCCTCAAGGCGTACATGCAGGCCGTGCTTTCCGAGTCCCTCGAACTTCCATTGCTCCCCAATCGAGTCAAGAATCTAAGCTTAAGCGAGATCATCCCTCCGGTTGTAACTGTGCCGGCTTCGCCCAATAGCAAGGAGCAGCGTAGCTGTGCACTCCTGGACGCCATCCGTCAGGAGCGCGCGTTTTTCTTAGTTGGCGAGGCAGGGCAAGGCAAGAGCACCGCCCTTCAGTACCTAGCTTGGCACTGCGCTCGGCACTGGCTTGAGAAGCATGCGGGAGAAGCGCCGAATCCAGAGGACGATCTCATACCAATCAGGCTCGAACTCGGCCGACAGGCGAGTGGCCTTTGCACTCAAGCATGGGAGGCAATGCAGCGACAGGGATTCAGTTGCTCGGAGGATCTATTCAATGAGTGGATCAAGAGGCATCAGTTCCTCTTCTTGTTTGACCGCCGCGACCAAAGCGATCCCCGCTCAATGATTGAGCAATGCCGTGTGTTGCTGCAGCGCGCTCCGCAGTCACGTATTGTCATCGCCAGCCGGCCCCTTCAGATCCTTGAAAGCTCCGAGTGGCCGCAGCGACGACTTGAGCCCCTTACGCCCGAAACGCTAAAGAACTTCTTAACAAAACTTACAACGCCCTCGAGAGGTATGGCGCTCGCGCAGGCCCTGGACAATAACCACCTAACAGATGTCTTTCGACGCCCACTGTTCGCAAGGTTGATCGCGCTGTCGACTGATGCAGTCACAGCCGGGCAAGACGTCAGCCTGACGCGCCTGTTCGACGATGTGGTTTCCAATGGCTTCCTGGGCCACTGGGAAGGCCAAGGCGAGTCAACTCTGGGCTTAGATATGGTCCGCACGTTCCTGGCGTACTGCGGCTACCAGATGCTCAAGGCAGAGCAGTTCGTAGTCACGAGGAGCGACGCAGCGAGGCACGCCGCGAAGATAATCGGAGTCGTCGGTCTCGCTGCTGACTTCGCGATCGTGGATGGACTGCTGCGGAAGGTAGTCCTTCACGGATTAATGTGGGAGTCGGCTGAAGGCCTTAGCTTTTGGCACAGCAGCTTTCGTGACTATTTCGCCGCAGTATGGCTTGCTCGCCACGCTACGTCCGTGCCTGTCTACCGCCTCAGCCATCGTTCAGAATGGCGTGATTGCTTGGTCTTCTATTTTGGGTTGCTTCAAGGAACTGCGGCCGCTCGACAGTTGCGCCGACTCGTCTCGCGCCTCTGGTTCGACATGTGGTTGTTGCGACGGTTCCCGTCCCCCATGGCTGCGGACCGTCTATTGCTCGTTCTGCGATGCATCGTGGAGTGTGGTGCCGGTGAATCGGTATCTCCGTGTGTCACGGCGCGACTGCCACAACAGTTGGATAGTTTGAACCTGTCCAACGCAACAGTACCCGCCTCGTGGATCAGGCACAACCGTAACCACGATTCGGCCTGCCGGTACTTGCTTTATCTAATCCGCCAACTAAGGTCCACTTCGGCGATGGCGTACCTTCAATCCGTCGTCTGCCCACTCGACGTTCTCGCACCAGCCTTGGTTGATGGGGCTGACTACGCCACGGTCTGTCGATTCGTGTCGGCTCTTTCCGGAAACCCCCGAGCAGAGCGGCTCTCCAAACACGGGAATGAGGTGATGTGCGAGTGGATTCTGAATTCGACGGACATCAGGTACCGCCAAGAGATTCACCGCGTTTTTCGAGACGCTTCAAATGAGGGCCGATCGGCGCTGATGCGGACGCTATCCGGCTGGCTCGGGCGTAACGGCGATGGGTCCGGCGATGAAACCATGCGAAGCGAACTCTCCCACCATTGGGAGAGTTCGCTCACGTTCTTGGCGCTAACGGACGACGACGCTCAGGTCAGGGATTCTGCCATTTCTCTCCTCAACAGGTTGGCGGGTGGACAGTATCGCCTAACGGCGACCGCTGAGCGAACCTTCATGAACGCCCTGAGCGCAACGGAGCCGCAGGCGCGGAAACGAGCATGGAGGGCCGTGAACATGTCCTCGTTTGAAGGGTATGACACCTTGCGCTGGACGATGCTTGGAGACGCTGATCTGTCGATTGTATTTGAAGCACTCTTCAACTTTCACGTTTTCGGCAAGCGGGGCAGACATGTGTGCCGTGCCATCCTAAGAGTCATTCGCAGACTTACCATCTCCGATGTGGTGACAAGACAGGCCGCACGTGACATGACGACGTACATTCTCAAGGAGAATCTAGAGTGCGCCTATCCCCGCGTGGTCGGGCTTCTCATGGCCTCCGCTGAGCACTGTGCAATTAACGGTCTGAGGCTGTACGCGTTACGCGGGCTTTCTGCGTGTCGCTATCCCTGGATGGTGGAGTGGCTCACTCAAGTGCTTCGGCAAGAAACCTGGAATGAAGCTCGGTGCTCAGCACTCGACAATGCGGTGGATTTGTTGGGCAAGGAGGCCACTCCAGTGATTAGTGAGGCGCTGCATGATCAGGACGAAAGGGTTAGAGGTCACGCAGCGGCGCTGTGTTGCATGGCCGCGGGCCGAGGTGACTGGATTCCCCATATCAAGACAAGGCTTTTTGCGATGCTGCGCGATTCGGAAGAGTATCCGCGACGATACGCGATGATGGCTTTAAAGGACCACAATCTGCTAAAGAAGGACTGGTATCCGTTTAAGGGAGAGGCAGTCCCCGAGGACGACGTCACTGCGCAAGACTCATCTATTAAAGGCTAGTAGCGAACACTGAATAGTTCGGACGGTCCACCATGGAGTCGCCCCGGTTTCGTAGCCAGCGCCGCTTACTGAACGGTGGCCAACAGCGAAGCCACGGCAGTCTGTGCCTTCCGCTCGACTTCGGCTTCGCGCTTGTCGTCGGCCGCACGTTGGCGGGCGGAGATCTCGTCGAGCGCGTGCCGCTTTGCTTCCATCCGCACGTGGGAGTAGCGCGAGGACATGGCGCGAGAGACGTGCCCGGCGATGCTCATGATCACCTCGTCGCCGGCGCCCGACTCGGCAAGCTCCGTCACCAGCGTGTGGCGGTTATCGGCGCGCCACGCGTCCCGGGCGCTAACGACCTTGGCTGTTTCGCGAACCCTCGGCTATGGTGTCCTTAGCATCATCTCCGCGTCCGTCCAGGAAGCCGTAAAGCTCCGTCCTGCTCGAGTCAAAGCGCTGAAGGAAGCGGGCGACGGGCTGACGCAGACTGAGCCTCTGGCCAGTCGTCGCAGCGCAATTGATCACTGCCGACCGTAGCGCCATCTGCCGCCGTGTGAGGAGTCTTCCCCTTGGTCGCAACGGCCCACGAACTGTCTGTCTGTTGGAACTGGCCCCAGCTGAATCCGGTGACCCTCGCAATGCGGGCTGGGAACTCACGGTGCGCTTGAGACAATTTTCCTGCATACGCCCCACTCTCGTTCGAGTCGCTTGGCCTGAGCCAACTCCGTGGGGTTCATCCTTCGAGCAATGAGATTCCGGAAGTCCGCATATTCCCGGGCCCCAGGGCCTGAAGCTGACGACGCCGCAAGTGCCACCCATGCGTAGGCGGAAACATAGTCCAAGGGCACGCCACGTGCCCGGTAGTACATCAGTCCCAGATTATACTGTGCCTTGGCGTATCCCCGCCCCGCGGCGAGTTTCAACCAGTGGAGCCCCTCACGATAGTTGACCTCGGTGCCTTGACCAAGGACATACATTAGGCCAACCGCATACTGAGCTTCTGCGCTACCAAGTGATCCGGCTCGAAGGAGCAGTTTCATGGCCCCAGCATAGTCTCGTTCTACGGTCTCTCCCTGGTAATACACCAGGCCGAGTTCCACCATTGCCTCGAGATCATCGCCATCCACTGCCTTGACAGGCGCCGGCAGGATATTCGATTCCAACGATTTCAACTGCCGATCCTCCAATCCATGTCCGACTCGATGTCCAACTCGATGACAGCGGGCTGCAGCGCTCACCACGTTATCAACCCTCACTCATTTGTCAGGATCTCTTGACCTCCCGATTAACCCGCCGAGCACGAGCCCAACAGCCGTCAGGACACCTCCTGTGGGATCCAAGAGATATCCAGCGAGCGTCCCAACACCGAGACCCTTAGCCGCTTGGTCACTCTTCGCCTTTTCCCTCTGCTTCGAGTTCAACGGCGACCGCGTTTTCCCGCGGCTGCTTCTGACTTGACTTGCTTGCTTGGTCCCCTTGCTCCGGTTGCAGGCCACACAGGCCGGGTACAAGTTATTGATATGGTTGGTTCCGCCCTTCGCGCGCGGTTTGGAGTGCTCGATCTCCCACCCGCCCTGCGCCTTTACCTTCCCGTACTCTTCGAAGCTCAACCACTCATGGCAAAGGTGGCACTTGCCCGAACTCCGGTCGAAGATTCTCTTCAGTTCGTCCTTTGAACGAGCCATCCGTACCTCCTCTGTCCCGTGCAGACAGGGCCTACAAGTGGCCTTCGCTCGCATCTGCACCTCCAAATATTCGGACTATAGTCCGTGGGACTTTAGGCCGCATCCGGGCAGCATTGTGATTTGGCCCAGACGCGAAAGAAACAGGTCCAGCCCGAGTTCGGACCCGACAAAGCCTTCGGAATTGCTTTGAGGGAAGTGAGAACAGCCAAAGGCTTGTCCCAAGAGGGGTTAGCCGATGAGGCGGGCGTGGATCGGACCTACGTCAGCCTCATGGAACGAGGGATCAAGAGCCCGACGCTTAGGATGCTTATTCGGTTAGCGGCCATCTTGGGAGTGACTGCGGGTGAGTTGGTGGGGAGGACTGAGGCTATAATGTCGGCAGCCAGATCGCCTACCAGGAAGACACCTCCGCCAGACTAGTGCACGCCGCCGTCGAAATTTAGACTCTAAATTTCGGGGAGGCGTGGCTCCAGAATGCGGAGTTGAATTCAGGCCGCTGCCGCTCAGGGGATTCTCACCGCATTAGCGATCGTGCCAGCCTTACGCCGCCCAGCTGAGGTGGGTGCTAGCATCACGGAATGGCCATATATGACAAGCCAACACGCGAGCTCATGCGGCAGATGGTTGCCGAGATGCCACTCAGCGCCGGCCAAGTCATATCAAGAGATGCGATTCTTAACTGGTTCGCAGCTCGATTTCCCAAGATCAATGAGGGAACCATCGGCGCGCACTTGGTGCGGTTATCCACCAATGCACGCAGCCGCATTCATCACAACCCGAAGCCGGGGACGGACGACATGTTCTTCCAGGTGGATAGCCGTCACTTCAGGTTGTACGATCCGGCTACTGATCCACCCCCAATTCTGCGTGGGGCTTTGAGTCTCGGTACAAACACACTTCCCGATCCGCCACTCGTGGACGAATCGGACGAACCGAGTACCGAGGCATTCGCGTACGAGTCGGACCTTCGGGACTTTCTTTCCAGGAACCTCCACATTCTCGAAAGCGGCCTACGGCTATATGAAGATGAGGGGATCACCGGCGTGGAGTTCCCCGCAGGTGGTCGATTCATCGATATCCTTGCGCTCGACTCCAAGCGGAGGTATGTGGTCGTCGAATTGAAAGTCTCTCGTGGCTACGATCGAACGGTTGGGCAGCTACGGCGCTATATGGGCTGGATTGCCAAGAACCACGCCGAATCTGGACGGGGAGTACGCGGGATGATCGTGGCACGAGAGATCAGTCAGGATCTCGTCTTGGCCTGCGCCGGCCTGTCGGACGTGGAGCTGTTTGAGTATAAGATGTCTGTCTCGGTCAGCAGAATCGAGAGTTGACAGCCTTCGCGCACTCGGAGCCGTCAATTGTCACACGGATTTGGGGCGTGTCAAAATGGTACTTGAGGAGAGAGCCTAAACCTCGTTGCGACGTATTAAGGAGGCCTACACAGGCTTACGGTCGACCGGCAGCCCCGCCCAAAACCGGGGTTGCCCGGACATTTCAGGTTTCCGTGAGGTCCTCACGTGAGCAAGGCGACGTCATCGTCGGTGCCGTTAGAGTCCTTATCGCGAACTGCCACATGCAAAAACCATCTTCTCGGCGCCCCTGGGGTTCCTGTCGAGACCAGAGTGCGTCTAAAGCGGTCAGGGTCGTGCCCGGTTCAACTAATGCCGAAGAAGAGCTCGACGGAGTCGTGCTGATTCAGCGTCCAGTTCAGCCTTCAGGGGTGCATAGATGGCGTCCCAGACCAATCTCTCCAGCCGCAGTATCTCGGCCTCCTTCTGGGCGACAGCTGCGTCGAGGCTGGCCCATTTCCGTACCAGAGCCCCGTAGGCTCGATAATTGTTCAGGAGCTCAACGAGGTGGTCGGCGCCACACTCCAGGTCCTGAGTCCATTTCCGCTCGGTTACCTCAATGACCATCAGCCAGCGTGCAGACTCGCCACATAGAACTTCCTCCCGGGTTTGATGGTGACGTCGAAGGGCTGGCGAAGAATGCTGCGTCTATCCACATCAGGCCACGGTACCGCCTAATCGATCGATACTGGTACTACGACGAATAAGGTCCATTCCAGCTCCACAGGCTATTCTGACATTCTTCTTAATATCGCCGATTCGGAACGCAGCGCAGGCATTGCGGGGGCGTGAGAGTAAAGATCCTGCCTCAGTGGGAAACTCACTATACACAACTACAAGTTCGAGCACAGCCTCCTCAATTGAGCGTCCCTTCGATCAACTCTGAGGTCTACCAATAGGTCCGAAGTCGCGCGCATTGCTTGACATAGCCTGCCCGCTCAAGGGATATTGAGACTCGAAATGTTGTGGGATCACATAGCCGAGAAGGAGTCCTTGAGTGCAGCTCGATTCAGCGCGTGAATTGAAGGGCCGGCTTGTCAGCCAATTTGTAGAATCTGTAAGGTCGCGGGCGTTTGGAGCGATGCAGAGAGGAGAGGATACGCCTCGCCGCCGCCGTGCCGTCTCAATTGGAATCTCCGGGAGGAGCAAAGACGACTACACCATCGCTCTCCGGGTCGAGGACTCCGCGGCGAAGGACCACCCTGATGTCGTCAGGATGGCTGCTGCTGCTCGCCAAGAATGCGAAATCCGATGCGTCGGGAAGCTTTCAGCTCTGACGGGCGGCTTTTGGCACCGTGAGAAGTGCAGACCATTGCGGCCTGGATGTTCGTTGGGGCACTATGCTGTCACTGGAGGAACCTTGGGGTGCTTTGTGCAGAATATCAATGGAGATTCGGACATTCTTATATTGTCGAATAACCATGTACTTGCAGACGAGAACAGAGGAAAAGGGGACGATCCGATTGTTCAGCCGTGCATCGCCGACGGTGGCCTCGTTGCAGAGGACGTCGTCGCCAAGTTGCACCATTCTACCCCCCTCACTCCCCGCAAGGTGAACCTATTTGATTGTGCGCTCGCTAAATTGGCAGACGGCATTCCCTTTGATCCCCGAGACCTCGCAAAACTCGGAAAACTTCGTGGAACTCGTCAGGAGCCACCAGAAATTGGCGCGTCAGTCGGCAAAGTCGGGAGGACCACTGGCTCAACCAGGGGCATCATTACCGCCATCGAGATGGACAGTTTGCTTGTGGACTATAGATTGGGAACGCTGAGATTCGACAACCAGTTCGAAATCGAAAGCCTCGACTCGGCACCTTTTAGTCAAGCAGGTGACAGTGGTTCTCTCGTGGTGGATTCGGAGAACTTAGGTGCTGGTTTATTGTTTGCGGGGAGCGAAACAGGCGGACATAGCGACCAAGGACTCACCTACGCACACCCGCTTGGCGAGTTGCTCAAGTTTCTGAAAGTGCAAGTCTTGCATTGATCGAAGTCTCCCTTCTGACTTCCCTTTTAGTACGGGGAAGCAAGAAAAAAGAGCGAAAAGGCCGCAGATGGACGCTACCAACCTGCCGCCTTTTCTCTTTTCTTTACACGACTAGTGTACTCAACGACCACAGGTACGCCATCAAGGACAGCTGGTACTACGGAATGAGAGTCCGGCGCGCCTACTAGGTTGACTTTTATCCCATATCCGCTGCCCACTCGTGTTATCCCAACCGCTGACACCACAACGCCAGGGCGGATCTTCTTTAGAACCTTAGGCTTGGCTGCGCGAGCTTCCGCCAAGGATGTATGGTTCATAGCTAGATCATACCAGCTTCGAGTAACTTCGTCTAGCATGAAGGATCCTCCATTATGATCGATCTCGAGCAGTTGGTTCTCTAGCGCACTATCGGTCCTATCGTCCGAAAGCTTTATGCCTTGAGCCTTCCAGCGACTTCGGCGGAATGGCGCCACCAACCATTCCAACGATTACTGGCACGATTCCCAAGCGAATGCAAGCTCTAATCGATGGTCGCAAATCAACCAGCAAGCCGTGAGTTGACATGATCACGAACGACGCCAGAAACGCCGAACGAGCGCCTAGAGTCCGCGCCGCCCCCCCACGCGTCGGCCCAAGCGCCGGCGGAGCCTCAAGCCAGTTCACAGAAATTGGATCGACCAAGTGGCCACCCTCCTATTGATGGAAGGGTGGTGGCGAAATCGGAGTGCCACTTGGTCGATCCTCTCACAACCCGCGCGAAGGCAAAATTGTCTCGGGCAAGATTCGCGCTCAGTCGTCGAGTATCAAGGCGGCCTCAAGAATCACTCCGGCTTCGTAGCGGCGACTGAAGCCCGCATAACCCACGGCCTGCAGCGGCCCTCCTGATCCCTTCAGGAGTTGCTGCGGATGATCAACCGTGCGATCAGGCGAGTAAGCAGCCCATACAACCGGCGCTGACTCATCGCCCGCCGGCCGCTCCGCTCTCATAAAGGTCCACAAGCGAGCCGTCTTCGTCATTCCGTCGCCCGGCGCCAACACCGGAGTTCCGTCACCGTGCAATTTGCCGGTTCCAACACGTACCACTCCCACCGGCAGCGCCAGTACTCGCCTCGCCCCACCAACCGAATTGGCCATCTTGGACCGCTCCAGATCGATACCTTCACGTTATTAGATGTCAGACTGCCGGTATAGAGGCAAATGATCGGCATTATGTGACGGGCCACATAATGCCGATTATATTGGCTTCCGCGTTATGTGGTGATCGGGCCGAGTGTGCGCCCAGTGCACCCCGCGCGTCGAACCCGAACGCAACATAATGAAGGGATCGGAAGCCGCTCCTGGTGCTTTTAGCATTGAGCCGGGGTGTTAAGGAGCCCCGGTGAATGCTAACAACCCTGTTGCAATTAGAACGAGCCTTCTATGCCGACCGCCACGAGAAGGCGCCATTACTCAAGGAACGAGAAGTTTTTCTGGAACACCTGCTGCAGCAAGGCACGAGCCTTGCTGCAGCGCGCAGTGTAGCTTGGCAGCTGTTGAACGTCATTCGGTTGCTGCAGCTGACTCGACTGCGGGGTGTGAGCATTGATGAGATCGAATATGCTGCCAAGCGGTGGGCACGGCGGCAGCGCTCGATTCCCCAAGTTCGCTCTTGCAAGCACTCGGCGCCCCTCTTTGTCTACGTGGCGAAGAAGTGGCTGCGTTTCGCGGGCGTACTGAAGGAGACAACGACCCCGCGCCTGCATTTCGTAGACGAGATTGATGAATCTGCGAGATGGATGACGGAAGAGAAAAGGGGCCGCCGCCCTTACGGTGCGGTCGCACCGATCGAAAACAGCGCAGTTTCTGAAGTGGTTCGCCGATCGGCATCGTTCGCTGGGCAACGTACGGCTCCGGGACGTGGACAAGTTCCTGGCTTTCAAGGGGTCGAGCGGCTGGAGTCGGAAGTCGACTCGAGGCAACGCCGACGCCCTGCGGGCGTTCTTCCGTTGCGCTGAACAACGCAACTGGTGCAAGCCGGGCATCGCCGAAGGCATCCTTTCTCCAAGATTGTATGTGCATGAAGGCTTACCCGAAGGGCCGCAGTGGAAGGATGTGCAACGGCTGCTCGAAGACGTGAAGGGGAACACCGTCGCCGTCCTGCGCGCCAGAGCTGTACTGCTGCTCCTAACGACCTACGGGTTGCGGAGCGGAGAGATATCGCGTCTGTTGCTGAGCGACTTCGATTGGCGGCAGGAGACCTTCACCGTGAACCACTCCAAACGTGGAGGCGCACGGACATACCCGCTGCAGCGTGAGGTGGGTGAAGCCATTCTGGAATACGTCCGGAAGGCATGCCCGAGGACCTGTTGCCGGAATCTGTTTCTCACGTTGCATCCTCCGTACCGCGGCATCGGCTACACCAGCCTGTGGCGCATCACGAGCACAAGAATCGACAAGGCCGGTATCCAATGCCGCCGCCGAGGACCGCACAGCCTGCGACACGCGTGTGCCACTCACTTACTGGAACAAGGAGCATCGCTGAAAGAGATTGGGGACCTCCTTGGCCTCCGAGACTCCAATTCCACCAGGATCTACGCCAGGTTCACCTGCCGCAGTTGCGCCGCGTGGCGGACTTCGATCTGGGAGGTCTGCTATGAACCTCGATGCAGCCGTCGACATTTATGTTTCGCACCGACGGGCGACGGGCCAGAAGTGCCAGGGCCCGGCCGTTGCACTCCGCGCGTTTTGTCGTCGTTACCGCAACAAGCTCCTTCAGGGGATCACACCTTCGGATGCTAAGAAGTTTCAGGACTTGCCACAAACAGGGCCCGCAGCCTGGCGCCGAAATATGGGGTATTGAGGGACTTCTTCTCGTACTGGCAATGCCGCGGAAAGGTCAAGGCTGTTCCTCTGCCGCCGGCGGCTCCCAGGCACACACAGACCTTCGTTCCGTATATCTATTCCCGCCAGGAACTTCGTCTGTTGCTGGACACTGTTCCGCGTTGCCAGCGGAACGTGGAGTGCCGCCTCTCTCCCTCCACGGTTCGCACCATGTTGTTATTCCTATATGGGACAGGCACGCGAATAGGAGAAACGATCCGTCTGCGCCTTGCGGACGTGGACCTCGATAATGCGATGGTCACCGTCCGCGGGACGAAGTTCTACAAGTCCAGATTCGTCCCTTTGGGGCGGGATGTTGTTCGGCTCCTCCGGGATTACCTGACGACACCAGGCAGATGGAATCAACACTACATGCTTCTTTTCCAGACTCGGCGGCACGAAGCTGTTAGCCACCGCTTGATAGAGACCGCCTTCCAGCGCCTGCGAACCCTCGCCGGCGTTCGCCGGCGTGACGCGGGTTCTCGTCAGCCCCGACTTCATGACTTGCGGCACACGTTCGCCGTCCACCGGCTGACGGATTGGTACAGAACCGGCGCCGACGTGCAGAAACTGCTGCCTTCTTTGTCTACGTAACTCGGACATGTCGACCTGCACTCGACGCAGTGCTATCTGACCGTGACTCCGGAGTTGCTGTCAGAGGCCAACTATCGATTCCAGGAGTACGTCTACGGAGAGCGCCATGAATATAGCAGCCTTCGGGCCCTGGATCAGGCGCTTCTTGATGGAATACCTCATCAGCGAAAGGAATCTGGCCCACAACACACAGCGCAGCTATCGTGATGCCATTCGCCTGCTGCTGGCGTTCGCTGCCGCTCAAACGCGCAAGAGGCCGGATGAACTGCTTGTTCCCGACATCGATGCGGACCTGCTGCGCGCGTTCCTGCGACATATCGAAGAGAAACGCAAATGCAGCGTCTCCAGCCGAAATCAGCGCCCTGCGGCCATCCACGCGCTAGCCGGGTTCATCGCAGAGCGCCGCCCCGAGTACCTGGACTGGTGCGCCAAACTTCGCACGGTCAAGGCCAAGCGCTCTGCTCCCAGCCCAGTCTGCTACCTCGAGAAGCCGGAAATCGACGCTCTTTTGGATGCCCCGAGCTCACTCACCAAACTCGGCTCCCGGGATCGGGCTATCCTGCTCTTCTTGTACAACTCGGGCGCGCGGGCGAATGAAGTAGCTCGACTCTGCATCGACGATCTCAGTCTGCACACCGGCGGGGTCGGTACGTGGTCGTCGGTGCGCCTTACTGGCAAGGGCGGCAAGGTTCGCATCTGTCCGCTATGGACCTCCACAACAGCGGCGGTGAGCAGCATTGTCACCGGCCGGACTGTCACGGAGCGAGTGTTCCTCAATCGTCGCTCCGAGCCGCTCACCCGATCCGGCATCCATGAGATCGTGACCCGCTATGCCCGTGCCGCTATGGATCGCGTGCCGGGGATGGCCCAGAAGCGGATCGGGCCGCATACGATCCGACACACCACAGCCACACATCTCCTTCGTGCCGGGGTCGATATCAACACCATCCGTGCCTGGCTCGGCCATGTCTCAATCAACACCACAAACATCTACGCTGAAACCGACCTTGAAATGAAAGCCAGGGCGCTCGATCTTTGTGCGATGAAGAGTAAACGATCACCAAAGCGCTGGCGCGACAATCCCGATCTGATGTCGTTCCTTGCCCAGCTCTGACCCCCAAATTATGTGACATTCGCTCCCGCGGAGCCCGCAGTTTAGCGCTACAGCGTGGCTGAACGTCACATAATGAGAGAGCCAACATAATCGGCGTGTTTCGACACCAAAACGTGAGCCAATAACCACGGGTCGGGCCAGACCGCGATCGATTGGACAGCTGGCGCCCGCTCCTGCTCGATGCGATCGCTGCAGTCGCATCTGAGCCTCGTCCGCACCTGGCGGATCACCTTGAGGCTCGCCGGCAAGTATTCGAGAATCTCACTCACTTGTTCGCCCAGATGCTTCAATGCGCTGCAGCACTCGGGGCAAGCCGTCTGGTGGGCACAATTGTCCTGATTTCGGGATGCAGGCGCTGCGGCAGAGGTCGGCGCACTGGTGTGTTCGCTGGCTCCGCAACCGAGGGCGAGGGAGTGGCCGGCAGCGGTGCACTTTCGGCCGGCTTAGCCTCCAGGTCTTCCAGTTTCTGTTCCAGTTGCTCAATCTGCCGGTCGAGGTTCTCGAACTCACGGCCAGACGGCATGCGCCCCATTCAGATGATGAGCAGCTTCGGGCGATCGATCTGGGTGTCGCGCGCAATGAGGAGTCTCTGCCGGGCGAGGACGATCGCGCACTAAGCGTCCGCAACAAGACCCGTCAGATCCGGGAGCGTCTTGAGTGCGGCGGCCATGGGTCAAATGCGGCACATACAAATCTCAGAATGAAGAATTCAAGAACATCTCAACGCCATCTCGTTCTTGCCCAAACTGTCATTTGGGATGGCGGCGTGTACAGTTGCCACCGCCAATCGATGCCTTCCTGAAGGCTAGAAGACTAAGCGCGTACCCGCGAAACCGTACCACCGTCGCCCTTAGTCCTGACGAAGCGTCCACAAACCAAACGCGTCACGGGCAGGCTGAGTCCGTCGCCCTCACGCTAAGGCACCTTGATCAAGTGGGCGTGCCTGCCACGGATGACGAAGACTATCCGCAGAGGGCATCCAATTCGAGTGCGGTCTGCGCCAGAACACTCCGGCCCGGGAGGCCGGGACGCAATTCCGTGACACCCGCTGCCCTCCAGGCGCGTGTGCACAAGCAGAAGCTGATCATCCCAGCAGGTACTCCAACACAACCTGCAAGACCGCTGCGTCGCCGTGACTACCAGGCACAATCCGCCGCGCTCCAGTTCGATTTGGATGATCCAGACGGAGCGAAGGCGTCCCGAGCAAGTTGGAGGATGTGAAGGCTTGCCGCCCAACCTTCACCGAAAGAACCGGAATGCAATTGCGGCCCTCGATGAGGCTTACCGGCGCCATGGGGAGACCAGGTTCGCGTTGACGCAGTGGCCCAGGGCCAATTCCGAAACGGAGGCGCCGGACCGTAGGGCCTCCCAGGCGAACCGGTGTTTCAAGCAAGAGCGAAGGCGCTCGGTTGTAAGATGACAACCAACTCATTAGAAGGCAATGCCGCGGGGAAGTGGTTCGAATTACGATCCCACTTACGCGCCCGCAGGACAAAGCGATGGCTACACGCACTCTTCAAAGCATGAGGACTGCCGGTGCGCCACACCCGGAGTGTGGCGCATCGCGGATAATGACTATTGGTTAAAGTAAGTCACTGCTCGGCATGCGAACAAGCGAGACAAGTGTATCTTTCGAGGGGCGCGGACCGTCGTGGCCCCTGCGGCGGCCTCTTTGGGGAACTCGACTTGGTCAGCAATAGAACACCTAGCACCGCAAAAACCGGCAACTTGTTGCGGGTCTCCGTACACCGTAATGCCCATCTGCCTATCCACCCATGCGACACGCAAGGAGCTGCGCCCAAAGCAGGGGCAGACCCGTTGAGCGCCACTGATCAACTGCCGGGCAGAATGGTACCTGTGAACCGGAGAAAGAATGTAGTAGACTCGACGCTTCTGCCAGTCTTGGGTGATTCATGAAGGATGTTATGTGGATTCGTAAGCTGCTCACGAGACCAGTCAAAGCCAGAATCACCGGATGGCCACCGGTCATCGCAGTCAGCAGCTGGAGCCTTCATAACAATCTCAATTCGGGAAGTCTAGATATAGCTGAGTTTCCTCAACTCGCACGAGACAGATTTCAGGTGTCCGTAGTGGAGCTTTTATTAAATCATCTGTCATCTACTGATGACGACTATCTCCGTCAAATCTATTTGAGGGCGAGCAATGCTGGGGTAGAAATTGCCTGCCTTGCCCTGGATAACGACTTTACGGTCTTGAGCCCTGAATCAGATGTTGAAATCGCACGAGCATTGGACATGATCAGGAAAGCTTCGCTACTCGGCGCAACAGTCATTCGCGTCAACACAGGCCTCCGTGGAATTGGAACCGACGATGACCTCACACGGAGGGTCTCACATTGCATATGCTCTCTCCTTCCATTGTGTAAAACGCTGAATATTCGTCTTGCACTTGAGAACCAGACCCCCTTTGGAATGCGCCCCGAACACATCACTTCCATTGTCAGGACCGTCAATAGCGACTATGTTGGAGCGTGTGTCGATTGGGGCAACTTCTACCCAGAAGATCTCAATATGGGACCTGAGCGCTTGGCTCCACTAACGCTTCACGTTCACGCCAAAGCATATAGCTTTGGCCAAGACGGAGAAGAGTCGACCATCAATTATGCAAAGCGACTGAGGGAGCTCCGAGAAGTTGACTACGGGGGGGTTATTAGCGTCGAATGGGAATGTATGTCTCCAGACTTAGAAATCGCCAATACTACGATCGCCGTGAATCTTCTTCGGAAGCATATTGCAGCTCTCTGATGACATCATGAGCCAGCCATCATCAACTATTGCCGCAGAAGGCATCGTGACCAAGGAGCTGTTAAGCAATCTGTATGTAGTGCTGTCTAGATTTGGACTGGACGTGTGCGAAATCTATATAAGCACTAATGGACCCTGGCGACCATTTTGGCCAGACAAGGATTCATTTTCCGCCGCGCCTCAGTCAGATTTCTGCAAAGTAGTAAGTGAATCCAGCGCGTTCAGACACATTTGTGAACAGGATCATGACGAATGTTGTAATCGAATAATGCAAGGGGGAGGTGCGCCAATTACACTGTACTGCCCCTTCGGCTTGTCGCTCTTTGGACTCGGTTTTCAAGTTGGGCCGACGAAAATTGTTCTGAGAAGCGTTGGATGGCTAGAACGGGGCAACGAAGGGCTTACGATTAAGGCAACACTCGATCTCCTGTCGCGTAATGAGTGCTCCGCCTCTCGCAGTGAAATCTTGTCGCTGCTGCAGCGTCAGCCTGCACGTACGATGAAGCAGCTGCGCGATCAATCTAAAGACATCGAAGCTCTAATTGTCCTCGTGCGCGACCGCGCTCAGGTATGCTTTGATCGCAACATTGACCAGTGGAAAGACTTGGTTATTCAGGATATAAGAAAACAGGTATTGCCGCTTATGAGTGTTGCTGCAGGACAGGATAGCTCCAAACGCATTCGAGAAGCACTGTCGTACTTGCAAGACTCATTCCGTCTAGATGGGGTCCTTTACTATTTTTCAAATGCCGACTCACCTACCCTGCTGACATCGAATGATTGCGACATCCTTAGAAGACCTATATACGACGCCACCCTTATTCACCACTTCTTGCAGGCTAATCAGCCTGCCGTGATTGGCGAAGTAATCTCACTGCAACCTGAACAGTTAAAATTACTTCCAAATGCCCCATCGAGAGCATGTTCCATCTCCTATCCGGAGAGCAACACAGCATTCCTAGCCGCATGGCACGGGCAAGACACTTTCTTGGACAATAGAACGCTTGGAACCATTAACGAAGTGTTGAGCGCGCCACTCTGCCTCGCATCGTTAACCACAACTCTAAGGCGAGAGGCTACGCTTAGAGCGACCCAAGCCCGCAATAATGCCCACACTGTCCGATCCACTTTTCAAGCTATCATGGGTGACTCCGGGGATGTTCGCGTTCAACTTGGTCTCCTATTTCCCCAAAGCATCCCCTCTCGCATATGCGAACCACTTGAACACATGGAGGAAATGCTCCAGTTTACCTGTGATCTTCTGCAAAGTAACGATGTGGTCATTGATTCCCAAAATACCAAGCAACGACGGGCATCGCCCGCAAGCGAGCGAGTCAAACTGCGCTTGACCGATCTTGTAAACAAGGCGACAGGCAGCTTTGCAAAGCGGGCGACTGCATACTGCATCAGAATTACCCAAGAAGCTTCATTCATAAATCTACCCGCTGCATGGGTGCATCCCAAGCTGATGACGTTGGTGTTTGTAAACGTACTTCATAATGCATTGAAATACTCTCACCGAGGCAGTAAGCATAACTTCAAGTCCATCGTTCTCTCCGGTCGATCGGACACTAACTATCTATATGTTGACATCTCAGACTTCGGGGTCGGTATACACCCTCTTGAGCATGAAGTAATTTTTGAGCCATTCTGCCAAGGACTAGTTGTAGACCGGACACGAGAAATCGACGGCCAAGGGATAGGGCTAGCAGCGGCTCGTGAAATTTGCAGACAACACGGTGGGTTCATTAGGCTAAAAGAGTGCATTCCATACGAGGAACAAGGGAGACGGATATCTCGAGAGGAACTTTGCCTCCATCGGCCGGACAGTCAAGAATCAGCACGGTTGCTGGAGCACTGTTGCGTTATTTTTGAAATTGCGCTCCCCATAACATGACTACTTATGGAGATAGAAATGGCTAACTTGCTGTACGTTGAAGACCAAGAATACGAATATGAAAATATTATCCGATCCCTTCGGACACGGCACTCAGTGACCCTTGCCGCAAGCGGCGCAGCGGCACTGGCGAAGCTGAGGCAGAAGGCGGCTGATTACAACATTGTAATATTGGATTTGATGCTTCCTCATGGGCAAGCAGATTCGTCAGAAGATGCAATACCACTGGAGATTCCTTCAGAGAAAGTAGGCGAATATGTCTTTGGCAAGATGGGGA
Organism: Paludibaculum fermentans; assembly: GCF_051172195.1. GTDB lineage: Bacteria > Acidobacteriota > Terriglobia > Bryobacterales > Bryobacteraceae > Paludibaculum > Paludibaculum fermentans_A. The sequence continues at coordinate 230,925 of NZ_JBPJAQ010000003.1, read as the reverse complement.
CTCTGTGCCCATCGATGCCGGTAATTATTCTGACCGCTCTCAGATCAAATCTCACCGGGCTTCGCGACGGCCCTTCAGTTGGCTTGATGATGAAGCCAGTGAAGACCTCCGATTTGCTTGTGACAATCGAGATGATGCTGGGCAGCGGAGCCTAGCAGTCGCAGCCCTACCGAAGAATATGAGCAAAGGTCAACTTGATTACCAAGCCAGTATCGAACAACTCACGGATAAGATGCGCGGATTGCCGCATCTTTCAGGATTTGAGTTCCTCGAAACCGCAATGAAGTCCCTTGGAGTGAGAGCCTACGCAATCACTGATCTGATCGGCGACGCATGCTCAATCACACAAAGGTGGTCAGACAGTATTTGCCCATGGGAAACCATTGAATCAATATTAAATAGGGGGTGGAAATCCCTTAGCTCGAGATGTGAATTATTGCAACTGCCTGACGGAATGATCTCAAGGAACATGCTCGTATGCAGACTTGGCGAATTCCCAGAACGGGACGACTGGACGCGTGCGCTAATCCTCGTTGGCCGCACGACTACATTCGGCTTAGAATTCCCAGGCTTTCTGACTCGGGACTTCCCATTTGTGGAACTTGTTGCCGATCGAATGTCAAACCAGCATAAAAGATCTCCACATGACTCGGTATGGGAGGCCAGTGCAATTCGAAATCGGTTGGCCGGCCTTTTTGGAAGCCGCACTAAGTTAACTATTACGGAGCATGATTTGGTTGTCGCGGGACTGAGACCTCGTCCACATTATCAGGAGCTGCAAGGACTCTTCATGGTCGAGACGGCCATTCGTGAGCTATGCGGCTGGAGCATCGCAGAGAAGACTATGCTAGTAAGCCAAGGAATGCAAGAATCTCGCAACGAACTGCGAGAGCGATTTAGGATTATTATATACGGATACTATGTCTATGACAGAACGCTCTCCGTGCGCTTACTTCCAGGAGACTATGGGGGCGAAGTTATCCTCCCGACTGGATGGTGGTGGAGGTCAGGACCACTTGAGTGTTCGACACCACGTGAAAAGGCGGTAGAAGTCGCTCTTAATCACGAACGCCTGGCTCAGCCTCATTCCCCAGATATCCAGGCCGAGTTTGTCGAGTTCGCATTGTGGCCTAAACTTCCTGGAGGGAGGACGGTACACGTGATTCACTTAAAGACAAAGCAGGGGAAGAGTTCTCTGGTCGGAATTTGCGGACAAGATTCCAGTATCCTATTTCGTCGCTCATTGGTGAGGGTCTAAGCGAGATGAGTGAGCTCGTGAGACGACACCGTGCGACAGGAGTGGTTTTCGATACCAACCGACACCGTCGCGATGTTGTCGAGGTGGGCCTTGGCTTTCTGCGTGTTGTTCTCAGCGACGGCTCTCACCGCGTTACTGATTCGGATGGTTGGTACGATGTCCCGTCAAATCTTCACGTGCGTGGATCGCTCGAAGGGGAGTATTGCACGGTCTTCAAATGGCATGTCCACGAAGACGGTCGCCGTCAGTTGTACCATCGCGGCTCACCATATTTCCAATGGAATAAGAGCAGCCGTGACAACTACCGATTGAGAAGTGCGATGGCGTATCATCACGCCACTTGCGCCCGACACAAATTTTCGTCACTCTTGAAACGGGAAGGCTTCAGCACTTCGCATTCAAATGTCTTAGCCCATATCAAGATTATTGTTGACGATGCATCTGAATATTGGTCCAGATGGTCGGGATGGGATTCTACGAATGGATTGATTCGATTCGGGCGCGATGTACCCTACGTCCTTGATGCCGTGGCAATATATCACGAGTACGCACATTGTGTTATTGACTTCCTCACGAATGATGGCTTCCCTTGTGCCTATAGTCGCAATGACTCTGACGCCGATCGCGCCGCCACCGCGGTTTGTGAAGGATTTGCAGATTATCTCGCCTGCTCTCTCAAAGAGTATCCCGTGGTTTTGCAAGGCGAAAAGGACCACGAGAGGGCTCTCGCGTCTTCCGCATCTGGAGTTATTTCGACCGATGATGTTTACAGCATCTCACTTGGTCTATCTCGTGGACTCTGGAGACTCAGGGAAGAACTTGGCGCTGAACTGGTCGACGGCTTGGTTGTTCATTCGTTAGTCGAAATATCTCGGTTTAGCCAAGGTTGCTCAGATAGCACCCTGCTGTCTTCAATAGAAACGATGATAAGTGTTGATGAGCGCTATGCTGATGGAAAGCACCTTGCCAGCATTGCTGCAGCATTTGCCAGAGCTGGTGACAGGAGCGCCACCGCACCGATCGAAGATCCCCCACGCCCTGACAGAGCCTGAAGCTCGTTGCAGTGGATAGAGGTAGTTCGGAGATCTCTTTGGCGGAGCGAAGAGACATGCAGAATTTGGTCAGAATGAACCGTTGGCAGTAGATATCCAGATCATCAAGAAGTTGGTGGAATGTATAACGGGATAACCCTTCGCAAGTACCTGCTGCAGGCAGAAGCTTGACTTCCTGATATGGCGGCGGCCGAGCACGGTGAGACCTCCGCACTGATCATGTTGTCAAGCGTATGCTTTGGTGAGCGACCACACAGCAGAAGTTGGATTAGTATCGCTCTACGCAGTCCTTAGTGAGGGGCGGTCCTGAGTCGTAAGTGATCGTATCTAGCCGGTCCTCAATCGGGATGGACTCGTCCAGGAGCACCTTCAGACACTCCTTCAGCCGCATCATGTCCGAGTAGATGTCAGGGTGGCGATGGATCCCAGTCCAGTGGCGGTTGTTCTTGAGGAGCAGGAAATCCTTGAACCCTTCCACAGAGATTTTGTCAATGTTCGCCGGGGCGAAGAAGCGGCCGTAGCGATCAATTGCGGCCTGCTGGGCAACCACTTCCTCTGGGGCTCTCTCCATCCAGTCGTTCAGGAGTTGGACTCCCGCTTCAAGTGTGAGCTTTTCGTTGTCCATGGAGTGTCTGAGCTCTGTATTCGGCTGGATACGCTGTAGAATTTAGTCCCAAGATCGAAGAAAATGGCGACTGGAGCCAGGCAGGCGCTAGGGACCCGCCAATCCTCACCGTCACGTCGCGCCCGAACGCCCAGTTCAGGGATCCGCCCAGACTTTAGAGTCTAAAGTTCGTGCGCGCCACGTAAACCCCACGTCCAGAGATTCGACAAATTCGCCTTGGGCCGGCCCTCGGGCGGCGCGGTCAGCCGTAGCTCCGTTCATCCGGCAGCCACCCGGCGAAGTCAATTAAGTGCGCTAACTGGAGATTGGTCAGCAACTGCGTTATGCAGAGCTGCGGATCGGCGGTGCTGCGACGGCAAATACTCTTCAGTCTCGCCAGAATCGATGCAGTCCGGCGTTCGTGCTTGGCCGGATTGTCGACCACGCGATCTCCCGCGTCGCCGAACTCAAGCCTTGGAATGTTCAGGTGCCTGCCACACCCGATGGAACCCAGCCATCAACCTGACACATCCTGAAGTGTCCACTTATTGGGTAGGCGGACGGGGAGCCTTGCCGCCTAAATGGACACTTCGGACGGGACTGTCGAGTCCGGACGCTTTCGATGATATGACGTGTCCCTGCTCTTCTGAGCCTACTCCCTAAACACGTTGTCTGCGTGATAGGCCAGATATTCTCGCGCTGGGCCGGTTACGACCTCCATCGGGTCCCTCAGCACTCGACCCTCCAATGCGTAGTAGTCGCGCCCATTGTCAAATTCCTCCCGGATCCGCCTACTTACCAGGATCCGCCGTTCGTCTGGATCCACTGTCAAGTATCCGGCGTCGAAAAGCTTGTGGAGATCACTCCTCAGCAGCAACCCGTTTCGTAGCTCGTGCACTCCACCCTCTGCGTAAGGTTTGATGTGCGCCGCCTCCAACACGGGCAGTGTTCTCTCGCCTGTCATCGCACACCTGCGTTGATAGATGTCGGTCACCATTACTCTGAACGCACCTTGCCCAAGCCTGGGCGTCACGATCATGGGACGGCCATATCTCGCCGCATCCGTCGCCGCCAGAATTGCGGGGCTTGACGTGGGGCGGTTGACTTGTATCTGCGCTAGGCGTTCCCCCACAGCTCTCCAAATATACTGCCCATCTTCCTCATCGAGCCCGTACCCTCGCCCCTGAACGATGTTGAGCTTAAAGGCCGCGGGCACCGGGATCCAGTCTGGCTCCGGGAAGAAGAACGGCTCAACGAGAATGATGCACCCGATGTTCGGGTCTTCGTGCGGACCTATTGCAACGTTGCGGTACTTGGAGATACGGCTCTTCACCTCGGCCAGTGACCGAGCCCCATTTGCCTCACCGAACGAGTCCCACGCGAGGCTCACGGGAAGCCGGAGGAACTTGGCAAAGAACCCACCGCCTACAATGTAGTTACGCGGTGCATGAAGCTTGAAAAGAAATGGCTCGCCGGGCGCAAGAGCTCTGAAGTTCGTCTCAGCCGACGGACGCCAAAAGTTGACTTCCTCGACCAGGTGCTTTGAGGCGTGGAGGCTGAACCAGTCATAGTCTGTGATGCCAAGAAAAAGACGCATTTGAGTTCGAATCATGACCGCCGCTCAGCTGAGCGATTAAGCGCCTCCGGTGTCCACCGATTGCCTGACTCCCTTGAGAAGCTCGAATCTGAGCGTCGCCAAGTGATCAACGCTTTTCTTTGCCGCCGAGCCTCCAAGGAAGACTGCAGCCCCCCAAGCCATCACAAGTGTGGCAATCTTCGCTGCACTTGGCATGGCAATCCAGAAAACGCCGACGGACATCACCATTAACGCGATGGCCATGTTGATTTCGAACTTCAGCATCACCAGAATGTGCTTGAGGAAGCCGTGACCAACGGGCTCTATCACAAAACCGGTCCGAAGATACAGATACCATTCAGCTGTCGGATCGCGAGGAGGCGTGCTTTCTGAAAGCTCGGCCTTGAGCCCCTTGAAGTAGCGATTCTCCAGAATCATACCCACATCGTCAATGAGAAGCCCGGCAGCCGAAGCGACGAATAGAATGACTAGGTCGATTTCGAGCCGAAAGTCCCTGCATACCGCCGGAGAAGGGGTGAGGTGGGAGGCGAGCAGCCAGACGTATGTACTGATGGCAGTGGCGCCTGGAATTAGTCGGGTGACGAGGAGTTTGTATACCGCGGAATCAAGGATTCCAGTCAATTCCTTCATGATTGTTGTTGGCGCACAATAGTTTACCTCATGGCGGGTGCCAAGGGGACCAATCCCCGGGGATCCTTCAGAAATTTAGAGTCTAAATCTCTCCCCGACTGCCGCCGGCATTGAAGTGGAGGCGATAAGGAGTGAATCTAGCACACCGGCGGTAACCTCTGCCCACAAGCAGAACCTGACTAGTCAGTGAAGCTGAATAGTTTGTGAGTTCCGTTGCTCAGGCTGGCGGCCTGCTTAGGACTGGCGGGGCAGGGGCCGGCGGGTCTTCTGCCCGACGAAGTGGGGGGGGTAATCGAGGCGGCCGAAGGCGAATCGTATCCATGATGAGAATTGACGCGCATCCAATACTTGAAACCAGCCAGGGTTGGCAATGTCCCAAACGACGTTGAAACTGTCAATCCTCAATATCAGCCATTGGTAGCCGGAGATCTTGAACCCCATCGAGAGGTCCCGGCCGTGTTCCTGGAGCATCGATTTCGTCACCTGGGCGGCGAACCCCCGAGAGATGTTGCAAACGTGGGTCTCGACGTGTACTACGTCGCGGCGAGGTTTGACGATCTCCGCCGCTGGGAAGTAGGCTTTGGTTGAAGATTCGAGCTTGGAGTCGACTAGGTCACAACCCACGAGGAGGAGAGTCAGGGCGAGAATGGGTAGGAGGAGCGGTCGTGGCACGTGAGTATCCGGAGACAATATCGTCGGAATGATCGGGGAGGATTAGCCCATCAAGAACCCCGGCGTTGCGACTTGAGATACCGATCTCAATGGACGGAGAACTGGGGTAGGGCCGCAACCTGTCTGCAGGATGAAGGCCAGCCTGGGATCTCAGTAAGGAATGGCCCAGTGGCCGGTGACAGGCGATGTGCGTTACCGACGACAAGCCGACTTCTCGTTTCTAATTCGGCGACGCTTCCCCGAACGCCGTTTGGGGTCAGTGTCACCATAGGCGACTACACGTCCAAGTGGATTGCTTCCGAGTAGCCGACCACTCGGGAGTTCAGCAACCATGCTCTGCACTTCGCCGTTTATCGGTCCCGATCACTCGAAACCGCTCGAGTTCTTCAGCATCGCAGGTTTGGGCGTAATGCGGCCAAGTGGCGGGAAAGCGACGCGACGGCATGAACGCTTAGAGGCAAGACTCAGTGCGCCTTACGTCTGTTCTTAACCATACCGCCCTTTTACCGGGGCGCAGATCACCGGAACGGCACGGTATGCGCCTCCTCCAAGGGAGCAATTCGATACAATCAAGGCCCGACATGTTTCAGCGTGCGAGTCGGACTGTTTTCATACGGAGTGGTGTCGGCGCATCTCGGCAGAATAGGGTGCTCGCGGTGACGAGGTCTATCTTTCATGAATATCATTCAGGTATCTGATCCTCGAGTACTGATTCTGGCTGAGGGCGATTCTCCGGGCGCAGTATCACATGCTGCGGGTCATCTTTTCGAGGATTTTGTCGGACGATTGCTCGAACGCTATGGGTATTCCGAGCCCCGAACGGACAACTTGCGAGTAACCGCACGAGGCATTGAACTCGATTTGCAGGTTCGTCACAAACTCACAGGGCATCCAGCGATTGTGGAGTGCAAAGCCTACAGCAATGCCGTAGCAGCTGAGCAAGTGGCAGCGTTCTATGGAAAGCTCAGTGTTGCAAGGTTCAATGAACCAGACACGCAGGGCTTCTTTGTGGCGCTGCCAAGGCTCACCGGGGAGGCGACGGAGCAATCGAAGCACATCATGAACCGTGACCTGCGATTTAAGTCGCTTATCGCGCAAGACGTTGTTGACGCCCTCACCGAGCTCGGCGTTGTCGTCCCACCCCCACGCGATCTTGGCGTCACCAGCGATCCCGCTGTCGTTGTCTCGGAGCACGGTGTATACAGTGCGGTCATTGAACTCGAACCACTACAACGTACGGGATTACGGGTGCTAGCTTGGGGAACCCAACCGGTACCCGATCCCGTAAAGAAACTGCTTACCGCACATCAGGATTATGGGGGAGGTTTGCCCGTCCACGATGTGGCAAGTGAGTTCGCGAGTGTCGCAGCCCGACCGCGGTCAGCGGATGCAGAGCCGCTGATTGTAACTGTCGCCGGCAGTACTGAAGATTTCGAGTATCAGTTGCCTGCCTCGCCGCGCTTCTTCATCGGCCGTCAGAACTTAGTCGCAGAGCTTTCTTCTCTAATCGACCAGCGGACACGCGTGATTGTACTTAATGCGCAATCGGGATGGGGGAAGAGTTCCCTTGCGTTGAAGCTACGCCAACTGGTTGAAGACCTGAAGGGGCATGCGATGATCGTCGATTCAAGGACCGCGTCGCCGGGCAACTATCTGACTGCCGTTCTCAGGCGAGCCGCTTTGGAATCGCAGAGTGGCGGCCTCTTGAAACTCCGCGGCGAGAACTCATGGGCGACGCTGGGTAGTAGTCTTCGATCCATCAGTTCCGCAGAATGGGCGGAAGAGCGTGGCCCGCTTGTTGTTTTCTTCGACCAGTTCGAAAATGTTTTCCGCGATGCAGTTCTCACTCGCGACTTCAGAGACCTTGCATTGGGCGTTCGAGAAACGGCCGGCCGACTGATCATCGGGTTCGCTTGGAAGACCGATCTAGTGGGTTGGACTGAGGGACACCCATATCAACTCCGTGATGAGATTCGGGCAAATGCGAACGTTTTGACGCTCGCCCCCCTTGGCGCTCGTGAAGTCGAGACACTTCTCCGTCGGTTGGAGAAGCGGATAGGCCAAAAACTACTTCCGGATCTTCGCCAACGATTGCGCGAGTACTCGGGTGGGCTGCCTTGGCTCGTGAAGAAGTTGGCAAGTCACTTGATTCGTGAGATTGACTCGGGCGCCACGCAGGAACGGCTGCTAGCAGATGCCTTGAACGTACAAAACCTATTCGAGGCTGATTTGGCCGAGTTGCAACCGACGGAGCAGGAGGCCCTACGGTTTGTTGCCCGATTCGCCCCGGTCGCTGCGAGCGAAGTGATGGAGCGCGCCTCAGCGCCCATCGTTCAGTCCCTGATCGACCGGCGACTAATTGTACAAGTTGGCGAGAGACTAGACACGTACTGGGACATTTTCCGGGACTTTCTGACGACCGGGCGCGTGCCCATCGAGGACAGCTACATTCTCAGGCAATCACCGCGTGCTGTCGCCCGACTGCTCGCAGCTGTCGCCGAACGTGACGGCGACGCTGGTGTACCGGAGGTTGCTGAGGCCTTAAATACAAGTGAGAACGCCATATTCAACCTCGCTCGTGAGCTCCGGTTGCTTGGTGTCACCGCATACGAACCGAACCGTGTACGCTTCCCTGAAGATCTGTGGAATGCCGCAGATCGTGAGAATGCAGTCCGCAGGAGAGTCGCAACGGCGCTGCGGCGGCATCGCGCTTTCAGCGCTTTCGTTCGCTTGGCTGAGCGGGCCGACAGCAGCTTGTCATTTGCAGAATATGCGCGCGAACTCCCGAGTACCTTTCCGGCAGTTTCTGTGGCCGCCACTACTTGGCTGGTTTATGCGCGAGCCTTCGTGTTGTGGTTTGAGTACGCTGGCCTTGTTACGACAATCGGTCAGGTTGCGATGCTTGCGGCGGAAGGCGACCATTCGGAAGCACCCAAAATGTTTGGCGTCCGCCCGCCCATACGCACGAGGGGAGTGTTCCCACAACGGCCGCCTGGTCCGAGCATCGCGTTGTTGCGCCGAATCGCGTCAGGCTGTCAAGTTGGCGGCAAACCAACTGAACTTGGAAGGACGGATGCATTGCGCGATCTTCTTCTGCTCGGGGCGGTCGAATTTACGGCAGAAGGTTCTTTTAGGCTCGTCCGACCTGAGTTGATCCGCGACGGGGAGCTTGACCAGTCTTGCCTTCGCACCATGATCGAGGCCAAGAAGGGTTGCAAGGCAGCGCTCGAACTGATCGAGGAAGATTCCGCTGCGAACCCGGCGACGGTCGGCGAGGTTATCTGCAAAGCGCACGGTGCTGAATGGGCGTCAGGGACTGTGCACTCAACCGGTAAACACCTGCGCGCTTGGGCTCGTCTGGCGGGCATTAGAACGCGTTCGCGTCCACCTCGAGGCGATGACGGTTCCGCATCCAGTCTGCAGTTGGATTTCAATTCACTCCAAGACTAACGAACATGAGGGCGACCGCTAAACGAAGTGTTCGGGGACATAGGTCGGATAAGTCGCATAGTGTAGAGCGAGCCGCGCGGTTGCGGATCGATCCCGCGCCACTCGGAAGTTGGGCGGCCAGGCGGCCAGTCAAGTTGCCGCGTAACGCCCGTTCCACCGATTGTCGTCGGACACTGTCCCGAAGTCCCGTTCTGGGAAGTCAGTCTCGACAAACGATAGGTCCCTATCGGGACTGCCCCGGCGCGATGAGTCCCGAGTAGTGACGCAATCTTCAACGCCGGGGCAGTTTCGATAGGGCCGTTTGAACTGAGACGCTCGCGTTTGCGGCGGGCGCGGCACCTATGGGATTTGATCGCTGGTTTGGTACTGCGGCGGTGGCGTGAGGACCGGCGAGCGAAGCGAAATAGCGGTTTCGGACGCAGGGACGGTGGGGATTTCACGACGAGCGCCCATGGTTCGACAGGGAGACGACGTGGTTATCGCCTCGCTGGAAGACACCTCACCGGTTCGCGCCGAGGGGCGTTCATTGTTGGACAGCGGTGAGGGGCAACTACGAGGTGTCTGCAAAGGCTTCCAGATCAGCGCGCCGTCTTCGGATCTGTTGAGCGGACAACCTCTCTGAGATCGTCATCGGGCCAGCGCAGAGAGGGCAGGACCACGTGGTCGGGGCGGTTGGGTTTGGTCGACTTGCGTCTGCTGATTGCGGTGGGGCAACGCCGATCAATTGCCGGCATAAGTGGACGGACTCAGAACGTCGGCGATTTGCCAGGAATCCGAAGTGCCGGATCCGGACGAATCCTCGGGGTAGTACATGGAGCAGGAAGCGGCGGAGAAACTCCTCCTCCGTGACCGTCATCGCCCTCTTCTTGCTGCCGTGTGCGTAGTCCTTCCAGCGAAATGTAACCTTGCCATCGGCAAACGAGATTAGCCGATGGTTGGAGATTGCCACGCGATGGGTATAACGTGCGAGGTAGTGCAGGACGTGTTCAGGTCCGCCGAAAGGTCGTTTGGCGTAGACCACCCAATCCTGCCGAAACAACTGGCGGAGAAAGCGGCGGAATACTTTCGGGTCAGAGAACTGCCCGAGCTTCCCGTGAAAATCGAGCTCGCCGCGTCGGAACGCACGCTTCAGTGCGGCGACGAACTTGCCTCGGAAGACTCGACTGAGCACCTTTACAGGAAGGAAGAATCGGGAACCCGTGGAGATCCACGCCGCTCGATTGCTGGCGATCCCGCCAGCCGGTATGACGCAGTGGACATGGGGGTGATGCAAGAGGTTCTGCCCCCACGTGTGCAGCACGCTCAGGAAGCCGATATCGGCGCCAAGATGCTTTGGATCGGAAGCGACCTCCAGCAATGTTTCCGAACTGGCGCGGAACAGCAGGCTGTACAACACCTGCTTGTTCTGCAACCCCAAGTCGGACAGTTCCTGTGGCAGCGTGAAGACCACATGGAAGTAAGGAACTGGGAGCAGTTCCTCGGAGCGCTCAGCGAGCCACTTGTTCCGTGCATTCGTCTGGCACTTTGGACAGTGGCGATTGCGGCATGAGTTGTACGAGATGGCATGATGCCCACAGCGCGGGCAATGATCGATGTGGCCTCCCAGGGCTGCTGTGCGGCAGCGCTCGATCGCGCGGAGTACTTTGAGGTGCTGCCACGTTAGCCAGCCATGATTCTTGTCGATGAAATTGTTCCCTGCGCTGCGGATGATGTCGGCCACCTCGATGGGTGGCGGCCTCATTTCTTAATGCGTTTTCTGGAGCGGCTCACTTGATCCGGGTTGGACAGCTGGATGGACTCCAACGGACTAGCAACGGCTTGTAAGTGACGTCGGGACAGATGCAGGTATACCGTCGTATCGGCGAGCTTGGCATGTCCAAGCAAGACCTGGATTGTGCGCAGGTCGGAGCCTGCTTCCAGCAGGTGTGTAGCAAAACTGTGCCGCAAGGTATGGGGCGAAACTCGTTTGGTGATCCCAGCGCGTTCCGCCGCAGCGGCGACCGCAGCCCAGACCATTTTCTCGGTGATAGGCACGTCTGCACGCCAATTCTTCACCATGCCGGGGAACAAATAGGTTTTCGGCTTTATCCAACGCCAATACTCGCGCAGGGTCTCCAGCAGTTTGGGGCTAAGCGGGAGATCGCGATCGCGGCCGCCCTTTCCCTGCTGGACGTGAACGAGCATCCGGTCACTGTCTATATCGGCCACTTTCAGCCGGCAGAGCTCGGCGCGGCGCACGCCGGTTGCATACAGCGTCATGAGCATGGCGCGGTGCATCAGGTTCTTGCTCGACTCGATAAGTCGCTGGACCTCTTCCTGGCTCAGCACTGTCGGCAGTCGCCGGTGCTGCTTTGGAAACGGGATGTGGTCAGACAAGTAAGGCCGTCTCAAGGTCTTCACGAAGAGGAACCGGAGAGCGGCGCTATACCCTTCGATCGTACCCGCCGAGAGCTTGCGTTCCCGAAAGAGATAGACTTGGTATTCGCGGATGTGATCTGGCCCCAACTGATCCGGCGGGCGATTAAAGTATTTTGCGAAATCCTCGACCGCGTGGATGTACGACCGCACGGTATTCTGAGAGTAGTTACGACGCTGGAGTTCGTCCAGCATCAGCTTTCGAAGACGGGTCACAGGGACCTCCTTGTGACCCACACATTACCGAATGTTCACCTCGATCGAAGTATGGAAACGCGTAGACGAGCGCACGGCGATCCGGTATCGGTGCTTCCGATCTCTCGGAACCGGGAAGTACTCCGTACAGAGTGCAGACTTCTATCAGCTGCCACTGGATCCTGCACGCATTGCCACTCTGGACGAGCAACACATCGAGTTGTTCGTAGAGCAACCGCCCGATGCCCGCGCCGGCAGCTTCGACACTATCGAAGAAGCGATCACCGCACACGATGACGAATTCGCTCGCTAAGCGGGGTCTCGAACCCTGGATACGCGTAGCGTCCGCCGCGCGAGCGGCTTAGTTCAAACGGCCTTACATCGACCGATCCGCCTCTCTTGCCAGGCCGCCTGTCAAGCCTCTGCTGTGCGGGAGACCAAGAGGGCGGGCAATCTGAGCTGGTCAACGCCTCACTAATAGGTCCCCCCGACCATTCGAAGTCCGACCTCTGCGGCTCGGCCCTGCCCCGCCAGTCCTTCGGCTGTAGTAGCCGTAGTAGCCGGCTGCAGTCGACAAGAACAGGATTGTCGCGACATACAGAAATGGTTTCATTCCGCCGATGTAATGCCGAGCCATTTCGATGCAAACCCAGTTGCCAGAAGACCGCAAGCAAGAGATCCTCGAGGAAGAACGACGACGTATTGTCGAGGAGGACTACCGAAGACAGGTCCGCGCGGAGCTAAGACCCGCGCCGAGCCCGCCCAAGAGCCCGACGTGGAGCAGCATACTCATCAAGTCCCTCGTCTTCACCGTCCTAGTGTCAATCTCGATTCTTGTGCTGGGGAATGCGTGGAGTAGGATCAGCGCCTCATGGAACCGCCCTCCGACTCGGCACCTGTTGCTGGGTGGGAACATCGTCGTGCAACCCTCTCAATACCGGCACGCGACGTTTGAAGTTGACGAATCAAGGATGAAGGAGCCGGTTCTCGCCGGTTCAATTCGCGCAAGTGGAGGAATGGGCAACGACATCGAGGTCGTGGTGGCTGAGATGGGAGAGTATGAGAACTGGATCAACGGCCACCCGGCGACCCTCCTCTACACGTCGGGCAAGACGACCAATGCCAAGCTGCGCGTCCCCATTCGGCAGTCGGGGACATATGTTGTCGCACTTAGCAATTCCTTCTCCCTCGTCTCCTCGAAGACAGTCACAGCCGACGTCGGGTTGGAGTACTGACCTCGGTAACCCGACGAGTTCTGCAGAGGAGGCCGAAATGGCGAGACTAGACAGGGGACTTACTGACGCGGCATTCCGTCTCTGGATCGAGAAGGAGGTTCCAACCACCCTGCTCGGTCCAATTCTCACCTGCATCCCCAACGACCCGTGTGCGCTCGATGTCCAACTGCGCAAGGGTGGGGTGCTGCAGGTCTACCATGGGAACACATCGTTGCTTCGAATAAAGACCGGCAAGAGCGGAGAGCTCCTGCAACTCGACTTCGGCTCCTACGAGTCGGAGGTCGCCAAATTGGACTCGAAACTACGAGGAAGATGGCGGATTGACGAAGCCGAAGACCTAAGCCGGCAACTCTGTAGGGTACTTCCAACTCTCGCGGCCTGCGTGGGACGCTCCTACTACCAGAACCGGAAAGAGGGTTTCTGGGAGAATCAGCTGGCCTACACCCACGGCCGCGGCTGGAGGGCTGACAAGGAGTGGTTGGTCATCGATCGTCAAGCCGTCGTCGGGTTTGACTCCGGTGCAGAGCTCAATGACACCGTCGGCCCGATCGTCGGACGCCACGCTGCGGCCCTCGAATCGCTCATCGACCGGCAGCCCCGGAGGTGGGCCAAGCCAAAGGCCGTCGGCAACGAACTGGACCTCCTCGCCGTGAATCATCGAGGGGAGATCCTCTGCATTGAACTCAAGCACGCGTCCAACAGCGAGGGCGTCTACTGCGGCCCATTTCAGGCCGCCGTCTATCGCGACACGTTCCACGCTGTGGCGGAGTCCATCGTGCCCGACCTGGACCGACTTGTGAGGCAGAAGGTGGTGTTGGGACTTCTCCCACCAATGGCTCTGGGACTGATGCCATTTGTTAAACTTCCTGTGGTCCGGGGAGTCCTGGCGGTCGTTGGGAACCAGTCGAGAGAGGTGCAGAGGCGATTGAGGCTGTGTCTCGACAGCTGCGAGTATGTCGAATACTGGCAGTTGGATGATTAGCTCTAGCTCGATTGCAGCTGGCCAGGCACGCTCTCACGATTCGACGAGTGGGAGGGTCGTATCGGCGAGTTTAGAGAATAAACGCGAAGGCTTATTTGAAGACTGCGCCTCCTTCGTCTGAGCTTGGGAGGCTAGCGGAAATCTAACGCTACCTAGACTGCTTGGGCGTTGAGAGTGACGTCATCGATTCCGGAACCCCGTGATATTCTGGTCGAGGTTCCGGCCTGCATGGACCTTACCCGTGCGGTATTGGAGTTCCAGCTGACGACGGAGGTCACCCTCTGCTCTGTCCGCTTTTGGGGTGTGACATGAATCCGGCCTCCGAAGAACAGTCGATTCTATCGGCTATTGCGAAATGTCTCCTCGTACTGGAGACCCAGCGCCAACGTTTCGATAGCGCCACAAAGTCACTGGGTGGACCCGACATTAGCACTGCGAGGGACTCGGAGCGTGAAATTGTTGAGGCCCATTCGGAATTGGTCCGATCTACGCACCAGCTTGCCCAATTGCACCCCAGCGACAAGGAACTAAAGGAATTCGTCGACGAAGTGGAGTCCCTCCATCCGAGGCCAAGCAACGTAAGGCGAATCGTTAGGACAGTCAACTTGATGCTTGCGCCTCTGAACCACACTGGTTCGATTAGTGGCGGCGTGCTCGACCAGCGCCCTTTCGCTCAAAACTCATGTTTCAACGAGAGCGTGGAGGCGGTCGACCAACTCCCGATCAGCCAAAGCCAGGATGGGAAGATTGGGCTCAAGAAGAGAGAACGTGGACCGGACTTGGTGATGAGCCGAAAGCGCATTGAGCTTGAAGAACAACTCCGAGGGGAGCTGGCCCAAATTGCAGTATTGATTAAGAAGTACGCCACGCTCGAGAGTCTCAAGAACGCTTTGCCGAATGCCAGGATCTGGGGCATTCTTACGCTGGGGGAGGAGAATGCTCTCCTGAGGGGTGAATTCAAACCTAAGTTTTACGCTCGAGCGCTGACTGCCCGGTTCAATGACGTCACAGTAGACGCGATCAAGAAAGACCGCGCTAAGCTGCGACATGCGGCCAAATCGACAAACCCCGCTTGAGCACTGAGCCAAGCTCCATTCCAATCGGCTGCCGTATCTAACGTTCCCCCTTAACTGTATCTATTTTTATCCCGATTACCCCATTTCCATCCTTCATCATGGTCTCTGGGAGGTATGAGCGTGGAAGTTCCCAATTGTGATCTTGAAGACCTGTGGCAGGGACTGCGTTGTCGATTCAGGCACCGCCAGGGAGTGCTGAGGCGC
Organism: Paludibaculum fermentans; assembly: GCF_051172195.1. GTDB lineage: Bacteria > Acidobacteriota > Terriglobia > Bryobacterales > Bryobacteraceae > Paludibaculum > Paludibaculum fermentans_A. The sequence continues at coordinate 215,555 of NZ_JBPJAQ010000003.1, read as the reverse complement.
ATCCAGTGGGTGCTCTATCAGCGCTTCTACAGGTTCGTTCGGGCTGTGCTAGTGGCAGGGATTCGATAACTGATGAGCCCCAGGGGGATTGCGGCCCCCCAGGGCGGAATGGATGGTTCAGGTGCTTCAAATACATAATACCCAAAAATCAACGGTCGGCAAGCTCATTCAGAAGATGGAGAAGTATGAACTCTTCTTGTCCGAAATGGGCGAACCATGCATCACATTGCCGGTCTCGGAACACGATGAGACCTATTTGATACACACTTCCGCGTTTCGACGACAGCTGCATGCTGTAGCCCGTTGTGAGATCGGCGGCTCGATCGGCGGGCCTGCGGTCGATGAGGTTGTGATGGCGATCGAGACGACTGCCATGAGTCGTGGCTCACGAATGCCTGTGTTCTGTCGCGTGGGCGAGATGGATGGCAAGGTATATCACGACCTCGTCAATCCACGATGGGAGGCCATTGAAATCGACAAGACGGGCTACCGAGTCGTCACTAGGTGCCCTGTGAAATTCCGCCGCGAGCCCGGCATGCTCGAATTGCCGGTGCCCGTATCGGATGATTCAGGAGGAGAGCGGCTGAGGGGGGTACTCAATCTCAGGAATCGGGATCAGTTTGACCTGATCGTAAGCTGGATGTTGGGCGCAATGTCTCCATCGGGGCCGCACCCAATCCTAGGTGTGTATTCGGAGCCCGGCTCAGGAAAGTCTACACTTACGCGGATGCTCAGGGAGATTCTGGATCCCAACGTCGCCAGCATTCGAGGGATTCCGAGATCGGAACAAGAGCTGATCATTAGCGCCAAGAATGCTTGGATCTCGGCCTACGACAATGTGGGGGCCCTACCTGAGTGGATTTCAGACTGTCTCTGTCGTTTGGCAACCGGCGGCGGCTTCAGCACACGCAAGCTGTATACAGATGCTGATGAGGTTATTTTCAACACCAGACGGCCTGTGATTCTGAATGGCGTAACAGATATCATTACGCGACCTGACCTCATGGACCGCTCAATCATCGTTGACCTTCCTCCGGTTTCCTCAGAGCGGCGCCAGACAGAACGGCAGTTACTTCAGGAATTCCATGCTGCGCTCCCAGGCATTCGCGGGTGGTTGCTGCAGGTAATGGCCAATGGACTAGACGCTCGCGAGTGGATGACACTCAAAGAGTTACCGAGAATGGCGGATTTCGCCTCCAATGTGTATCCGGCGACAATCGGTTTCATGGACGATCCAGACAGGTTTCCCGCGCTTTTGGAGGGGAATCGACGGGAAGCGAATGATTTTTCGCTTGATTCTTCTCCCATCGGCCGCACGATTCTGGGTCTTGCGCCATGGGTGGGCACAGCATCCGAACTTCTCCGCGAACTCCAGCGCGGTGCGAGTGAGCCAGAGTTGCGATCTCAGTCGTGGCCCACAACGCCTCACAGTGTATCGGTGCACCTGCATCGCATTGCGCATGTCCTCCGGATGAGCGGAGTGGATGTTGTGTTCACGCGCGACACGGGGCGCCAACGTGAGCGCAGAATCTCGCTCTTGCGGAGGCCCAGTTGAAGATCGCGGAATTCTCTAGTCGCCGGTCGAATTCAGTTCGCCGAGCCTTGACTTCTGGATGCACGCCTGGGGTAACCGAAGCATCCGGACGTTCGGACGCATTCGGACGCAGTTTTTCTATATCCTTCTTCTTCTTCGCTAGAGGAAGGGGGAGGAAGGCGGGATGGGAGAACTGCGTCCGGATGCGTCCGAACGTCCGGCTCTCTGGCCCGGCGAATCGACAATCGACTCGCCGCAATCCAGGTTCTTGCTCGGCCTGGCAATCGGGGTTTGGGTCATGGCTAGAAACTCCCACGTCATTTGGCTGTTTGGGGACAGGTTCCGTCTGGCCGGGATTATGGAGCGGTTGCGAGAATTGCAGCAGTTTAGTTGCTGAGGAGGATGGAAGGCGAAATATGGATGCCAAGCCTGCCCAGGAAGCTGACGGAAGGGAGGCTGTTGAATGTTCGTGAATCTCGAATCGGCTATTCGCTCCACTGTCTGGGCCTTTGCTCTAGCAGAAGTCGCGTGGCTGGGGTTCCATCTAGTCTGCCCTCTCGCCGGCTGCTACCTTTGGGCGCCTTCCTTTTACTTAGACGCCTACGCCTCATGCGGGCTGGATTACTGGGTTTGGCCCGGCGCCGCATGGTGTGGGTCGTATGCCCGGACCCTTCTGCTCGGCCTAGGCCTCGGACTCGGACTGGGACCTGCTCCGGCCGCGGCGTCGGTACCGATCACGACCTCGTCCCAGGTGATTCAGTCCGGCGACATCATTTCCTCCAGCTCACTGACTGCCTCAGTAACGATCGAAGGCTGGGCCGCAGAAATGTGCGCTCGTCTGGCGGTTGCGACGGTGCCGAGCACGACGGCGCCCCAAGCGATTCAGTCCGGTGCCCCCGTCGCTTCCGGAGCGTTGACCGCGGAGGTCAAGGCGGGTGACCGGAACGCGGAAATGCAGTCAAGGCCGGTTGCATCTGCCACGGTCGATGAAAAGGGCCGGGCCATGGAGGCAAGCGAAAAGGTACGGGGGGATGCAGTACTCAAGGATCAGACGGACCGTGATAGGCTGTGCGGCGAGGCGAGCTACACCGGGCTATTCAAACGAGGAGAACTCGAAAGAATGGCCCGTCGGAGATTCCAAGACCCAGAGCCAAAACGTGAGGGCCGCTGGTGGTACCTGATCTACTGGCGTGATGTGATCGAGAACGGAAGGAGGAGGAGGATTCGGACGAGAGACAAGCTCGGCCCAGCAACCATGCCTCAGCGTGAGGCGAAGAAGCTGGCAGCGGAGTTGCTCAGGCCAATGAATCAAGGCCTTGAATCGTTCGGTTCCGCAACGCTGTTCATGACCTTCGTGAACGATGCGTATAGAGCCGGAGTCGTCCCAACTCTTGCCGCAAGCACCAAAGAGAGGTACGAGTCAGTCCTGCGCAATCATCTGCTCCCCACATTCGGTGGCGTGGCACTGAGGGATATCACCCCAGCCGCGGTTCAGCGCTACTTCGCCGGGTTTGCACAAAGATCGTTACAGCATGAGTCTGTGGACAAGATTCGAGACGTGCTGTCGGCGATACTCGGAGAGGCCATCCGCTGTGGGATGCTGACCAAGAATCCGGTTGAAGGTGTTCGATTGCCAAAGCCCAAGCAGCGAAGGGCAGCGAAGCATTACTTGACACCGGAGGAGTTCACTAAGCTTGTGACCGAGTTACCGGAGCCCTACGCCACGATGGTCTTTACGGCAGGACTGACTGGATTAAGACCGAGTGAGTTGATCGGCCTCCATTGGAATGATCTCGGGGAGGACTGCATCAGAGTTGACGAACGATACTACCGTGGCGACTGGAGCGAACCAAAGAGTAATGCCAGTGCTGCCACAATCCCGGTTGGTCGTGAGGTGATTGAACGGCTGCATCGATTAAAGCTACTGACCGTGCGCGTGAAAGCCGGACGTGCCACGCGCCACTACAGAGTGGTGAAGTCGCATGGACCGGCTGATTTAGTGTTTCAGTCCTTGGAGGACGGGCTGCCTATGAGGGACAACAATGTCCTCACGCGGCATATCAAACCTGCCGCCAGGAAACTTGGGCTCGATTGGGTGAACTGGCAAGTACTCAGGAGGTCCTACGCCACCTGGTTGAAGATATCTGGCGCAGACCCCAAGGACGCCCAAGCCCTGATGCGACATAGCAGGGTGGCCACCACCCTGGAGATCTACCAACAACACACCCCGGCCAGCCAGCACCGGGCAGTAGAGAATATGGGACGGCTCATGCAGCCGTCCTCAACCGTCAACTGATCTGTTCCAGAAGCTGTTCCATTACTGTTCCAATAAGTGCACGGAAAAAGGGCAAGAAGTAAGGATGAAAATCCAAGGCATCAACGAGATGCGGCTGATTGACGCTGGCCCTGAAAAGGCCGGCGTCGGCGGTTCAAGTCCGTCCCTGGCCACCAATTTTCTAAACTACGGATCCCATCGGCTTTCCGTTTCCCTCCTGGGCATACCCGCCCCAATCTTAGTCAATCACAAATCTGCCAGAGCTCCCGCTACGCCGTAGTTCCGCCCCGATCCGCTGAGCGGATCTCCCACGTGGCGCGACTGTTGCCTGCGTGTCCCTGTTGCATGGCGATATAGCCACTGGTTCCGACGGATTGGATGACGAGTTATCGGTTTCCCCGGTGCGAATTTGCAGGGAGTATCTGAACGAAGGAGGCGGGTCGATGGGAACCCCGAACGCTGGGCATGGGCGCGGCCGAGCCGCTGAGGCTATGATGGAAAAGCTTGACACGCATCACGATACAGGCGAAAGTCGCCGGACGCCGTGGGCCGGCACTGACCCCCCTGGAGTTGGAGACAGAGGTACCGATTCAGACCGCCCGTGAGCTGCTCTCGGCCATCGTCCGCCAGCAATTGGCGGCGTTTGCGGAGCGAAAACGCGAGGGCGGATTGCTGAAGATTCTGACGGAACGTGAGCTGGAAAGCGGCCGCGAATCCGGCAGGATTGCCTCCGGCGGGCAGGAACCAGATGACCGGATACCGGACGCCGAGAAGTCCATCGAGAGCGCAATCACCGCGTTTCGGGACGGCCTTTTCTTTCTGTTCGTCAACGATCTTCAGGTGGAGCACCTGGAGCACCCGCTCCATGACATCAGGGAGGTCCTGATTGTCCGGCTGACCGCCTTGGTGGGAGGGTAGATGCCGACACCGGAAGAGTTAGCGGAGCAACTGCAGCGGTTTGAGAATCCGAAGGGCGCCGAGGAGTTGCGGATCCGCCTGGCTGCACTGCCGGTAGAGCTTGCGACGATCGGGTTCGCCTTCCAGGACGGCCTGACCAGCGCCTGGGACGATGAGCGCGGACCACAGATCAAGCAGGAGCGGCGAGCGATCGAGGGTCTTTCCACCGGGGCCCGGCTTCAGCTTTTTTCCGCCCTGTTCCCGGGGATCGCGGAGCATGTCGAGGCCAGTTGGCAACTGCAGAAGAAACTGCCGTATCAGATGGGATATGCACGCCGGGCATTCCGCGCGCCGCGGCACCCGGAGTACACATCCGAAACCCGCATCAATTGGCTGGACGATCTTCTCCGGCGGGCGCTTCAGTACCACTGTGATCTCGAGTTCCTCACAGTTTGGGGCGCTCACCTCGGCTGGGGCGCGGAGCAGGCGGTGGGCCTCCTGCTGGGGGGCTTGCTCGATTCTGAACACGAAGCGCGCTCACAGACGTACGACACCCTGGTTCAGATTCTGAACGGCGAGCACGAGACTGCTGCGCCGGCCCGATATGCCGTGACGGCCCTGCTCTCGAGTTCGAGGCCGGAGGGGTGGGCTGTCGTGGAGCGGCTCCTGCTGGCGGCCCAGCGGCAGGAAGGATTGAGACAAGTCGTGTTGGAGTCGATCGACTTCGCGCAGCGCGATGCCTTCGTCAGCATGCTGCGGCTGATCGCCCGCGAGAAGCTCAACCGTTTTGCGGCGGTGGCGCGCGCCGTCGCCGTGTGGTTCGGGCTGCTGATCGATTCCGGGCAGACCAAGCTTATCGACGGCCTGATCCTGGAGACGCTGGAGAATCTCGAGGACGCGAGCGTGCGAAAGGATCGAATCGAACATGCCCAGGGGCAGGCACTCTTCCTGGCGCTGTGGGCGCAGGCATTCGACGATGTCACCGTGGCGACTGAGACCGCGGCCGGGATAGCGCTCGAACCCGAATTCGAGAGGCGCTACCCGGCTGTTCATCTCCTGGCCCAGATGGGCACCCTGCCCGCGAATCGAATCTTGCGGGAAGCCCTGCGTGACACAGACCTGAGGGTGGCGATCCTGGCGCTGGCAACTGTCCCGGCGTATTCGCGCTGGAATGTCGCGGAAGCTGACACGGGCGAGACCTTCGCCCATTTGCAGCAACTGATTCCGCGTGTGCCTGTTGACCAGACGCTGCCGCCGGCAGTCTGGGATTGGAACCGGATGAAGGCAAGGCAGGCTGATGTCGCGGCCAGGATGATCGCTCAGCGAGGCGACCGTCCATTTGCCGAACTCGCCCCTTACTTGCCCGCCATGGATGCGGACGGACGGCGGTCGCTGCTGGCTTCGATGCAGGAAGCGGTCAAGCAGCGGCAGACTCTGGCGGCGGATGAGCGGTCACTCGCGCTGTCACTGCTGGGTGATCCCAGTAACGGAGTGAGGCAGGCCGCGTTTGAGATTCTGAACAGCGCGACATTGACGGGCAGCGAAGCAGAGGAACTGGAGCCATTGTTGGCGCGGAAGGCCTCCGACCTGCGGCGCGGCCTCATTCGGCTGCTGCTGAAACAGAATACTGCCGATTGCCGGCTGAGTATTCAACGCCTTTCCGGATCCACTGATGGCCTGATGCGAAAGGCGGCAGAGGAGATCCGGTCGGAACTGGAGCCGAAGAGCGTACCGGCCGCTTCGTTGCAGGATGGCTTGGGCCTTTTCGACCCGGAGCAGAGAACGAAGCCAGTTGCCCCGCGGAACGCAATTGCGGGCAAGTTCTCATCCGAACTATCGGAGAGGCTGCTACAGTCGCTCAACGAGCTCATCGATCAGAATCGCGAAACACCAGTTACCTTGAAACGCTACGACGGCGAAGAGACCCACGAACTGTTTGGGAATTTGCGTTGGCTGCAGGCGGACGGGGAGTATCCGTTGGGCCCGGTATGGGCGGAGTGGTGGACGGATCAGAAGACAGCAGACGGAGTCGATGAGGTGGAGCTGGTCCGCGCACTGTGCACGGCCGGGCTGGCCACCAGCCAGCGTGACCCTGAGTGGGTGAAGAGCCTGTCAGCCGAGCTGGTGGTGAGTGTGAGGTTGAAGTATCCGGAACTGGTGAGAAGCACCCTGTGGTATCTGGCGATCGAGACCTGTTCCCAGCCATCGACAGGCTTTCTCCTGGACGCGGTCGAAACATACCTGCATCGGGTCTCGCAGACCTATGATCCCGATGTGGCCAAAACACATCACAACTCCAGTTGGCGCACCTCACCCCTGAGCCTGCTGACAAACGTGCTGGAGTCCTGCCGTGTCCGGCATCCTGAATACTGGGACGCCGGCCTCTGGCGGCGGTACTGGACACTGCTGCGCTGGATCGATGAAGGCATGCCGGCGGACTTCCGGCAATACCCGGCATTGGAAGTCACACTCGCCGCGCACAAGCTCGGCGTTGCCACTGATGCGGATGTCTACGAGCAATTGCTGGGTGGACGTGGACGGCATGGCCACGGCACGTATGATCTGGCGAGCTCCACGAAGCGCAAACCTCACAAGCTGGCCGCTGAATATCCGGAATTGAGCGTCTTCGCGGGCCGCTGCCGTGACCGCATCCTCGAAATCGAACTGAAGCGTGGCGACCTGCCGACGGCGGCGAGTGCGGCGGCGCTGAGCATCGGCTGTGTCCATGGCGCTGAACTGGTGGCCGAACTGCTGGAACTGCTCGGTAAGGATCCGTTGTCGAGGGGCTACAGCGTCGACAACGAGAGTAAATCCGTCGTGTTGAGCCACCTGCTTCGGGTGAGCCTTCCGGCGGAGGGCGACACTGCCGATAGTTTCGAGAAGTGCACGGCCAGGAGGCGAGTTTCCCGCAGGCGATTGGTGGACTTCGCTGTCTATGCTCCGCAGTGGGCCGCCTTTGTGGAACGGGCAACCGGCATTGACGGACTGGAAGACGCTGCCCATTGGCTGCACGCGCACACGAAAGACTCGCAGTGGACGGTGGAGGCGGAGATCCGTGAACTGTGGTTCGCCGAGGTGAGCGAACGAACGCCGCTGCCGCGGCAGGAACTGCTGGATGGAGCCGTGGACGTCGACTGGTTCCACCGGATGCGGCGCAGGCTTTCGAATGAGGACTGGCGGCTTATCGTGGACTCCGCGAAGTTTGCGTCGGGCGGAGCCGGCCACAAACGCGCGCAATTGTTTGCGGATGCGCTGAATGGAAATGTGGCATCCGGGGCATTGGCAGAACTCATCCGCGCGAAGCGGCACCAGGATGCGGTGCGGGCTCTTGGGCTGATTCCACTCCCGGCGCCCGAAGCCGAGAGGCGGAGTGAAGTGCTCAGCCGCTATGTGGTGCTGCAGGAGTTTCTGCGAGAGAGCAAGCAGTTCGGCGCGCTCCGGCAAGCAAGTGAGAAGCTCGCCTATTCGATTGGGCTGACGAATCTCGCGCGAGTGGCGGGCTACGCCGATCCGCAGCGCCTGTCCTGGGCGATGGAGGCGGAGGCGATCGCCGACCTGAAGGCCGGACCCGTGGTATTGCCAGTGGGGGAGGTGAGCGCCACCCTCTCTGTAAACCCTTCGGGCGAACCCGAGTTGACCTTTGAGAAGAACGGCAAGGCGTTGAAGGAGCTGCCCGCCTCGCTCAGAAAATCGCCGGGCATCGTTGAATTGCGGACCAGAAGAACGCAATTGGCACAGCAGGCATCGCGGATGCGGCAGTCGCTGGAAGAGGCGATGATTCGAGGAGACCGGTTCACGGGCAAAGAGTTGGAGGAGCTGTCGGCGCATCCTCTGCTTCGCCCCATGGTCGCCGCGTTGCTCTTCGCCTGTGAGGATGGCCAGATCCAGTGGCAGGAGGAGTTGGGTGCGGCGCAAGGGCCTTTCCGGATTGCGCATCCGGTTGATTTGTTGAGCAGTGGACACTGGCCTGACCGGCAGAGGGAGTGCCTGCAGGCGGAACGGGTCCAACCATTCAAACAGGCATTCCGTGAACTATATATCCCCACACAGGCCGAGCGTGACGCCGCGAAGCAGTCCGGGCGGTACGAGGGCAACCAGGTGAATCCTAAGCAGGCCATGAGCCTGTTGGGGAAGCGGGGTTGGGTGAACGTGCCCGATGAGGGCGTGCGCAAGACCTTTCACCACGACAATCTTTCGGTGTGGGTGACCTTCCTGGAAGGCTGGTTCACACCCGCCGACGTGGATGGACTGACGGTTCAGCATGTGGTGTTCACGGGCAGGAGCGACGGGAAGGCGATTCGGCTCGACGAGATCGACCCGCGCATTTTTAGCGAGGCGATGCGTGATCTGGACTTGATGGTCAGCGTGGCGCATCGGGGCGGAGTGGATCCGGAGGCGACTGCCTCGACCGTGGAGATGCGGACGGCTCTTCTCCGGGAGACGCTACAGCTTATGAAGATCGGCAATGTCCGCTTTCAGGAGCGGCATGCGTTCGTGGATGGGAAGATCGGAAACTACAACGTCCATCTGGGCAGCGGCACAGTCCACCGGCAACCCGGGGGCAGCCTGTGCATCATACCCGTCCACTCGCAGCACCGCGGCAGGTTGTTCCTGCCCTTCGCGGACAATGATCCGAAGACGGCCGAGATCATCTCAAAGGTCCTGCTACTGGCGCAGGATGACAAGATCAAGGACCCGACGATCCTGGAACAGTTGCGGTAGAACCGCATTGACCGGATGCATCCGGGGCGGCCCAGGACGGACAGGTGAAGCAATCGCCCAAGGGCGTCTCGCGCTCCAGGAGTGTCGAAGGGTGGAACCGCATGGTCGCCGCCGGTTCCATTCCCGTCGACGGCGACCATTGGACCCACCCCTGCCTGCTCACGTTCCGCTGAGACCCGCTCAGACAACCGAGCGGGTCTCGAGGACTTGACGGGCGGGCTGCCCAGCGGCGGCCGGCTCCGCGGGTTCGGGTTGTGCCGGGCCGGAGTCGGCGGCCACGCGCTCCCATTTCACGATCTTGAGGTCGAGGACGCAGATGGAATAGAACACGGGGACCAGGAGGAGGGTGATGAACGTGGCGGCGGTGAGACCGCCGATCTGGGCGTAGCAGAGCGGTTCCCAGAGCGGGCCGCCGTGCATTGCCAGGGGGACGAGTCCGAAGACCGTGGCGCCCACGGTGATGAGGACCGGCCTGAGACGGACGATGCCCGCGTCGAGCACCGCCTGTTCGAAGGGCTCGCCTTCCTCGTGCTTCTCCTCAATGAAGTCGAACAGCACGATGATGTGGCTGACGATGACACCCACCAGGCTGATTACGCCGAGGAAGGCCATGAAGCCGAAGGGGGTGTCCAGGATCCAAAGCGCGGTCATGGCGCCTACCGCGCCGAAAGGGACGGCGGCGAAGACGATAAACGGCTTGATCGCGTTCTTGAACTGGAAAGTGAGCGCGAGGAAGATGGCGACGACCGAGATCACCAGCACGACGGACAGGTTTTTGAAGCCATCCACCTGTTTCTCCTCCTCGCCGCCGATTTCGATTTTGTAACCGGGCGGCAGCGAGCGGCTGATGGAATCGAGCTCGGGGCGGAGTTGCTTCATGACGTCGGAGGCCAGCATACCTTCCACCGGCCAGGCGGAGACGGTGATGGCGCGGACCTGGTTGATGTGACGAATGACCTCGCTATTGAAGCTGTAGTCCAGCTTGGCGACCTGGCGAATGGGCACACGCTGCCGGCCGGAGTTGGAGTATGCATAGAGACTGTTGAGATCTCCGAGCCCGGCGAATTCATCGGCGCGCATGCGGGCGACGACAGGGATCTGTTTGTCTCCATCGCGGAGATAAGTGAGCGAGGTGCCGCTTACGGCCGTGGCGGAGGCGCCGGCGATGTCGCGGTTGGTGAGGCCGGCGAGGTTGGCGCGGTCCGGATCGATCTTCAATTCGACGTTAAACCGGTCTTCCCCCCAGTTGTCCCGAACGCGAGTGGCGGAAGGAGTGTTGTGGATGGCGCCGGCCACACGCTGGGCGATGGAACGGAGGGTGGTGTTCTCCAAGCCTGAGACGCGAATGGCCACGGGCAGGCCGACAGAGTCACCGGTTTCCAGCTCGCGGGCGTCGATGCGGGCCCCGGCGATTTCGCGGCTGACGCGCTCCTGAATATAAGGCAGCAGGTGGTGGGTATCGTGCTTGTCCTTGAACACCAGCACGATCTGGGCGTAGTTGGTGTGGGGGGCCTCAGGGGAGAGCGAGTACCAGAAGCGAGGCGCGCCGGCTCCGACGAAGCTGGACATTGCTTCGATGGGCATCCTGCGGGCGGCTGAGACTTCTTCCGTGATCTTCTCGACCTGGGCCAAAGTTTCGCTGGTCGCGGTGAACGAGGCGTCCTCCGGCAGCATGACGTCGATGAAGGCGAGTTGCGAGAGGTCTTTGGGGAAGAACTGCGGTTTGAGCGAGCGGCCGATCGCTCCACCAAAGAGGAGGATTCCGCCGGCGCCGGCAAGCACGAGCCAGCGGTGACTGATCGCCCAATGCCCGACCCGATAGTAAGCGGCTCCGAAGCCGTGTGATTTGCGCTGGTCCAGGGTGGACTCTCCGGTGGCGCGCAGCAGGTAGCCGCCGAGCAACGGGATGAAGGTCCAGGAGACGAGGCGCGAAGCGACGAGAGAACAGGTCATCACGACGGGCAGCGAGTAGACGAACTGACCGTTGGTGCCGGGCAGGATGAGGAACGGAACGTAGGCCACGATGTTGGTGATGGTGGCGTAGAGGATGGCCGTGGCCAGTTTAGTGGGCCCGAGCCAGGCTGCGATGCCTCGCGGCGATCCCGCCGCCAGTTCGCGTTTGATCGCATCACCGGCGACGACCGGATCGTCCACCAGGAGACCCAGCGCAATGATCAGGCTGGCGATGGAGATCTGCTGCAGATCGAGGCCGAGCAGTTTCATCATGCCAAACGTGAGCAGGAGGGTGAGCGGAATCGAGAGGGCCATGAGCAGGGCCGAGCGCCACTCCCAGAAGCCGATGAGGGAGACGAGGACGACGAGGGCAATGGCTTCGTACAAGCTGGCCATGAAGAGGTCGATCTTCTCTTCCACCTGGAGGGGCTGATCGCTGGTTCGCGCGACGATCAGGTCCTGCGGCAGCCGTTGTTTGAGGCTGGCCAGGGTCGCATCCACCTGTTCGCCGAAGTCCTTGATCTGTTGACCGGCACCCATCTGGATGGAGAGGGTGACCGCGCGGGTGCGCTGCCACTGCCCCTGGGGATCACGCCAGGAGTAGTAGTTGAGGAAGCGCGGCGGATTCTCATAGGTGCGCACGACATCCGCCACGTCGCGAAGGTAGAGCGGAGCGCCGGTTGAAGTGGCTCCAACAATTACGTCTTTGATTTCCCGTTCGCTCTTGAACTCGCCGGAGGGGTGGAGGGAAATGGACTTATTACCTGTGTCCAGTTCGCCGCCCCCGGAGGTCAGATTGCGGGCCTGCAGGACGTTGGAGAGAGATGCGGGCTTCAGACTGTAGGATGCCAGGCGCTCCTGCGAGTAGACGACCTGTACCTGTTCGGCGAGCACGCCGGAGCGAGTCACCTTGGCCACCAGCGGGGCATTGACGTCGTTGCGGCCGGTGGCCATGAGCGCCTTTTCCATGGCGTCGGTGTAGTCGTCCAACTCCCGATAGCTGTACTTGTCACCTACTACGGCAGCGAGATTATGCCGAAGTTCGGCGAGATCGCGGACAAGGAATGGCTGCCAGAGCCCTGGTTCGCGCCGGGACTGTGGAAAGAACTCGTGGAGAAACGATGACAGCAACTGCATGAGCTGTGCGTCTGTCCTGGAGGCCTCGACATCGGCACCTACGCAACTGGCGCCATCGAGCAGCCTGGGATCCAGAGTGGGGTCGGCCGCGGCCAGCCAATTGACCAGCTTGACGGCGCCCAGGCGGGGCAGGCGGAAGTCGTCGCGAGGAGGGAAGCAGAACACCATGGTGGCGCGCTGTTTTCCGGTGGGCCGGATGGCGGTGATGGCGTCGTGGACCTGGGCGCTGCGTACATCTATGTCGGTGCTGCTCATGCGAGGACTGGCGACCGTCAGCATGAGAGTCGCGGTGTCGCCAAAGTCGCGTTGATAGCGAATGGGCCCGGCGCCCTCGGGCAGGTCGCGGATGGCGGCCAACCGGCCGGCGATGTCGTCGAGCACCTGGCTCGCATCCTTGATTTCGTCTGAGACAGAGAAGGTAATGATGGAGATGTTCGAGCGCGAGGTGGACTCGATCTTCGAGATCTTGCTGTTGGAAGCCAGCACTTTCTCGATGTTTTTGGTGACGAGTTCCTCGACGCGCTCAGCGCTGGCGCCGGGCCAGTGTGTTTCGACAAGAGCCATTTTGACCGGGATATCGGGGTCTTTGCGCTGAGGCATGTTGCGGTAGCCGTAGATGCCCCAGAGCAGGGTCCCGATGAGGAGAACCCAGGTGATGTGCGGATGTTCCACCGAGAATCGCGAGGGATTCAGGCCGGAAGCGTCATTGGCGGAGATGTGTCCGTGTGTCATCGAACCACCTCCACGGCATCACCGTCCTTCACGAGCGTTCCGCCCGCGCTGATCACAAGTTCTCCTGGCTTCAAGCCATGCGTGACGGCCAGCAGTTCGCCAAACGTGGGGCCCAGGGCGACGCGGCGCGAGCGAGCCATTTTGCCATCGACCACCATGACGGCGAAGTTGGCCGGACTGGTTTGGTCCCGGACGACGGCGCTCAAGGGGACGACAGGCACGGGCGGGGTATCCACACGCTCCTGCAGTTCGAGTGCGGCAATCATCCCCGGCTTGAGTTGACGATCGTGATTCGCAATGTCGACTTCCACCTGGAACAGCCGGGTTTCAGAATCGGCGACAGCGGCGATGGAGGTGATGGCGCCTTTGAAGCCGCGGCCGGGCAAAGCCTCGACAGTCAGATCGATGGGGCGACCCGGCCTGAGTTGGACGACGACGGTATCGGGTACACCGAAGACGGCCTTGACGGTCCCGATGTCGGCCAGAGAGTATGCGATTTGGGACGGTCCGGCGAGCATCCCCACCTCGATGTTGCGTTGGACGACGGAGGCTACGAAGGGCGCTACCAGGGCCGTGTCGACCTGCGCCAGGCGAGCGGTGCCGAGTCCGCCTTCGGCATTGCGCACGTTATGGGCGGCGGTATCGACATTGGCTTGTGCGGCAGCGACCTGGGCGGCGGCGACGTCACGCTGAGCCTTGGCGGCATCGAACTCCGGCCGGGTAAGACTCTGGGACTCGAAGAGCGCCTGGGCGCGAGCGAAGTCGGCGTCCGCCTTAGCCTGGGAAGCCTGCATTTGCTGGAGTTGGGCGGCTGCGCCCTTGAGCGATTCGCGCGAGGCAGCCAATTGGCTGGAGGCCTGGGTGGCGGAGTGGTTGAAGTCTTCTTCCCTCAGCCGGGCCAGCACGGCTCCGGCCGGCACGATATCGCCGGGTTCCAAGCCGCGGCTTCCCAGGCGATAGATGTTGCGAACCAGGCCGGAGACGCGGAAGGCGAGGCTCACCTGGCGGGCCGGCAGGATGGTGGCGGAGTAGCGCGCGGCCGACTTGGGTTGGTAGGTGTCGACAGCCGCTACGCGAACTGGCGTGATGGTCTTCCCGGCGGGTGCCTGGTGTCTCTGGCACGCGGCCAGAGCGCAGAGCGGAACAATCAGTGCGATGCGATTCATCGGTCTTCTCCTATGGCCCGCTCGAAATCAGCACGGGCGTTCCAGAATGAGGTCAGCGCCTGTTGGGAGTCGGAGTTGGTCTGTTCCAGGCTCACTTGCGCCTGGAGCACGTCTTTCAGCAACACCGACTGAAGGCGGTATTTGTTGTTGGCCACGCGCAGATTCTCAATGGCCGTCTGCTGGGCCATCCGCGCCACGAGCAATTCCCCCCGGTAGTAGCGCAGCTGCCGGTATTTGTCATTCACGTCGGCCAGGACAGAGTTGCGCGCATCCCTTTTCGAGACCTGCGCCTGGTCCCGGATATGGCGTTTTTCGGCCATCTCGTGTTTTTTCCGGTTCCAGTCGAAAGGCTCCCAGGTCAGGCTGACGCCGACGCTGAGAGTCTGTGTCGGCATGAACCGGCCCCAGTTGAGAAAGGAGAGGTTGTTGAATTCGGCGGCGACATCAGGGATGTACTCCGCTTTTTTGGCCCTCAGGTCCTGCTCGGCCTGCAAACCGCGCAGCTCGGCCTGGCGGATTTCGGGGCGGTTCTCGAGAGCCCGGGTGTGGGCTTCCTGGAGGGTGATTTCCTCACTGGACGCCTCCAGAACAGACTGGACTTCAAATTCGGCGGTAACGTCGCGGCCCAGCAACTGATTGAGCTGCTCCCTGGCGGTGGCCTGCTGATTGAGAAGATACATCTCTGACTGCTGGGTTTTCGCAAGTCGCATCCGGGCGTCGAGCAGGTCTCCTTTGAGCGCGACCTGCTGGAAGACATATTTTGAGGTGAGCTTCTCAACCTCTTCATAGAGGCCGGAGGTCTCGCGAATGCTGCGCAGCGAAGCGTCGAATTGCTGGAGGGTGTAGTAGAGCTTCTTAACGTCCCGGACCGTCTTCTGGCGATCGACCCGCGTCTGTTCCTCCGCAAGTTTGACCCCTGTCCTGAGGGTGTCCAGGTTCCTCTGGATGCGGATCAGCGTCGTGAGGGGCTGGGATACGCGGCCCATGATGATTCCAGTGGGCTCGAGCGGAGTTTTCAGGTGGACATCCTGGGAGGGGAGCGGACCCGTGCCGGCGTAGTCGCCCAGCACGCCCTTCTCCAAGGTGAAGTCGAAAGAGCGCAACTGTTGCGCCGCCAACATATAAAGACTGAAGTTGGGGAACAGGCGGGTGCGTGAGTAAGCCAGTTTGTCCTGGGCCTTGAGCACGTCCAAGGCGGAGGACTGCAGCGTGCCATTGTTGTTGAGCGCCAGCGCAATCGCCTGGTCGAGGGTGAGCGTTTCGGCAGCGCTGGCGCTGGCCCCGGAGCACAGCACTGCGAGGGTGAATGGGACGGCGAAGCTGAGTCGATTTGCCACGGAAGCCCCTCTCTTTCCGGCGAGTTTCTATCGCCAGAACCAGAATGTCCGAGGGCGGGCTTTTTAAGCAGTGGCTTACCGTATGCTACGTGGCGCGGCGGCTGGATACCGTATGATTCTTGGGCCGGGCGAACCGGAATCCCATACTGGCCTCATGAAACGAAGTATGTGGATTCTCGCCTGCACCGTGATGTGCTGCGGCAGCGATCTCTACGGACAAAGCCGGGTCACAGACCCGGGCTGGCCGCGCACCTTTTCGAATGGAAGCGCGGAACTAGTGGTCTATCAACCCCAAGTGGATGAATGGAGCGGCTACAAATTGCTGACAGGCCGCTGCGCGTTTACGCTGAAGCCCGAAAGGAACGCCGGGACAGTGTATGGGACTTTCCGGTTTACGGCCGACACCCTGGTGGAGGCGGATGAGAAGTTGGTTCTCCTGCGCAACATTCGAGCCTTCGACATGCGCTTCCCCTCGGCCGGGCCCGATGAGTTAATGCGGTGGGCCGGACTTGCCGGGCGGTTGGTGCCGGGCGAGGCCATCATAGTGTCGCTGGACCGAATGCTTGCGTTCGTGCGGGCCAGGGATGTTCCCCGAAATGAGGCAGAGGTATTGATGGAGCCGCCGCCGATCTACGTGAGCACGCGGCCGGCCGTACTGTTGATGCTGGACGGCGAAGCCGTGATGGTGAACGTCGAAAACACACGGCTGCAGCGTGTGATCAACACCAATTGGGATTTGTATCTCGACGGGAGCACCAATACTTACTACCTATACGCCGCGAAACGGTGGCTGTCGGCGGCCAGCCTGCAGGGCCCGTTTACATTGGCACCGAGCGTTCCAGGCGAGCTCGCCCGCCAACCCGTTGAGGAGCAACTGGAAGGTCCGATACCGCGGGCAATCGTCGTGGACAGGCCGTCAGAACTGATCGTGGTGCGGGGCGCGCCACAAATGAGCCCAATCGGCGGTACGCAGATCGCACTCGTGAGCAATTCCGAGAGCGATCTGTTCTTCCACTCGGGGACGCGCTCGTACTATTTCCTGACTTCGGGCCGATGGTTCCGCTCAACGACCCTGCAGGGTCCATGGCAGTCTGCAACAGCCAGCCTGCCCGACGACTTCCGGAGGATCCCGCCGGAGCATCCGCGGGCTCACGTTCTCGCGGCTGTGCCTGGTACACGGGAGGCCGACGATGCCGTGCTGCTGGCCGGCATTCCACGGACGGCTGAAGTAACTCGGGCCGAGGTCAGGGCGGAGGTGGAATATGTGGGTACACCGCTGTTTGAGCCGATTAGTGGAACCCGTGTTTCCTTCGCCCGAAACACTCCGGGCGACGTGCTGCAAGTGGGCGGCCTCTACTATTTGTGTGCCCAGGGGGTGTGGTTCGCCGCCGCAAGCGCCACGGGTCCGTGGGTGGCGGCGGACCGGGTGCCGGAAGAGATCTACTCCATCCCGGCCAGTTCACCCAAGTACCACGTCACCTTTGTGCGGATCTACGCCACCACGCCGGCCACCGTGGTTGTGGGATACACGCCTGGCTATACCGGCGCCTATATTGCAGGCGGGGTTGTGGTGTGGGGTACGGGTTACTACTATGCGCCCTATGTGGCCGCCGGCGCCGCCGCGGTTCCGGTGTACTGGGGTGCGTCCTGTTACACATATGGCGCCAGCGTCTGGTACAACCCGGCGAGCGGCGCTTATGCGCGAGGCGCTGCGGTTTACGGGCCTTACGGCGGGTATGGAGCGGCGGCCTCATACAATCCACACACAGGCGCTTACACTCGCGGAGCGGCCGTCTGGGGACCGAATGGCGGCGCCGCGGCAGGCGGGCGTTACAATCCGTCGACGGGCACCTACTCCGCCGGGCATCAGGCTGCCAGCCCTTATGGGAGCTGGGGCCAGGGAGTGGTAGGCAACGGCGACAATTGGGCGCGAGGCGGATTCCAGAGCACGAGCCGAGGCACGGTTGCTGCCGGCGAGACCTCCAACGGAGGCCGCGGCGTGGCAGTTGAAGGGGCCAACGGAAGGAGCGGGTATGTAGGGAAGAGCGGCAGCGGAGATGTATACGCCGGAGCCAATGGAAACGTTTACAAACGCGACAACGGGCAGTGGTATCAGAACCAGAACGGCTCCTGGAACGAGGTGGACAAGGGCGCAGCCCAGGCGGAGAGGAGTCAGGCGGCGGCGCGTGACCTGGGCAACCGGAATACCCAGGCGACGGAAGCGTGGAGGTCGAGAGGAAGCGCCGCGAGCGGTGGGCAGGGAGTGGAGCAGAGACCACGCGTGCAAGCCAGCCGGAGGTAAGGCCGGCAGCGAGTGGATGGGCGCTAGGCGGCCCGGACCAGTTTCAACGGTTCGGGCTGCGCCAGGCCGAGATGCGCGGTGACATCAGCCGTGATCTCGCGGCTGAGTTCGGACTGGAAGGCGATGGTGGAGCCCGATTCCGAATGGTACTCCCGCGCCCAGAGTTGGGTTCCGTTGGGGATGTAGATGAGATTGACGATGATGCGGCAGCGGTTGCCGGATTCGATAATGCTGCCGTGGATTACGTGGCTGAGCCTCAGTTCCGAGGCGGCTTCGCGGAGGGAACACTCCCGCAGGCAGCCAGTCGCCACGGCCTCCAGACCTTTCAGATTTGTCAGGCCAGCCGTCAGTGACAGGGAGAGCGCGCGGCCCGCCAGTGCGGTCTCGGGGGCGGACGAAATGACGTCGAACGGAAGGACGGCCAAACGCCGCACCGCTTCGGAGGGCGCTGGGACCGGGTCCTCCTGGGGTGAATGGCGGTGGAACGCCGGAACATAGCCGCCTTTGGGGATATCGATGATCAGGCTATCGGCGGGGTCAACGGGCGTAAGGCGGTAGTATTCGAGCAGTTTGAAACGCAGCCGGCGAGCGTCGTTCCGAACGATGGGATCCAGCATGGGTTCGAAGTCGGCGCCGCGATCAAATACGGCGACACCGATGCCATACTCGCCAATCTGGCTCGAGCGGCCGGCGAGAGTCTCCTCGACGATGAACTGGAGGAATCTTTGCATTCTCGGCGAACGAGCAAAGATCGGGCTTTGGAGAATCCTTGATAGGTGCACGCGAACTACTTGCGGCGGAATCTCACGATTGAAGTTTCTGAGTTCAGTCATTTTGTCCTCCTGTAACGCCGCACGCCGGAAATCAAGCGGCCATGGGGAGGGCCATGCGGCGCGGCCTGGCCTCCCGTCCGCTATCGGCGGCTTCCTGACACTCGATGCACAACGATGCGGCAGGCAGCGCGGTAAGGCGCTTCAGGCTGATCTCGTCATCGCATTCCAGGCAAATGCCAAAGGTACCGTCATCCATTCTCTGTAGCGCCGCACGAATGGCGCGTATTCCGACGGATGCCGCCTCAAGAGTGTGCACAGCCAGGTCGCGTTCGCTGGCTCGCAGCGTACGATCCAGATCGTCGGCAGCCGTTTCAACCGCGATTGCATCGCGGCGCAAAGCCCTGCCACCCAGTTCGATCAAGTTTGCTTCCAGAATGTTACGGAACGATTTTGCTTGGCTCTTTGTCATAGCGCCCTCCTGCATGAAGATGCGCAGGCACGCATGGGACGCTATCATCAAACTCAAATTTCATTGTCGTTTTTATCAACACTTGGTACCATACCGACAATGTGCCGTTGGATGTAACCAAACTCCTGACGGACTGGAGCCGGGGCGACCAGAGGGCGCTGGATGAGCTGATACCGCTTGTGTATCAGGATCTACACCAGCGGGCGAGGAACTATCTGCGCCGCGAGCGTCCAGACCACACCCTGCAGCCAACTGCGGTCATCCATGAAGCTTATCTGCGCATGGTGAAGGACAGCCTTCCCGAATGGAACGGTCGAGCTCATTTTTATGCGGTAGCTTCAAAAGTCATGCGGCAGATTCTGGTGGACCACGCGCGCCGGCATCAGGCAGGCAAACGAGGCAGCGGAGTGGCTAACGTCAGCCTGGAAGAGGCATTAGTGCCGGCCCAGGCAGAGAACACTGAACTGGTGGCCCTGGATGAGGCTCTGCGAAAACTGGCTGCGCTGGACGAGCGGAAGGCCCGCATCGTGGAGATGCGTTACTTCGGGGGTTGTACGGTCGAAGAGACTGCTTCCGCGCTGGGCGTAGCCGGGATTACAGTGATGCGGGAGATGAGGCTGGCCGAGGCATGGTTGCGGCGAGCCATGCAGGGTGAACTTCCTGGTGAGGGATGAACCCGGGATCGGCCGGGACCGGGAATCCAAATCGTCCGGACCGGATGATAGCCCGGGATGCGTTTCCGCGCATTCACTGGCATGGGCCCCGAAGCGAGAGGCTTCGACCTGGCGAGATGGCTGGACGCAGCCGCCGCCATCGAAACCGAACTGATTGAACTAACGACTGACCTGACGGAAGCGCAATTCCATGCACCACCGCGAACCGGCGGCTGGTCGATTGGCCATTGCATCGAGCATCTGATTCTGGCCGGAAATGCGCTGCTTCCGGAGTTGGATGCGGCCTTGCGTCGACCCAACGGTGCTGCTCAGCGTGTGGAGCAAGGACGGCCATATTCCTGGTGGCAAAGAAAACTGTTGCGCTACGCGGAGAGCTCCGGCCGGCTGAAGCTAAAGACACACCAATCGTCCGTGCCTTACCTGCGCCGGTCGATCAACCAGACCATGGCGGGATTTCGCGACATGCACCGGGAACTCACCAGGCGAGCCTGCCACCTGAACGGATTCGACAACAGGCAGGCTAGAGTGCGATTCCCCTTCGCCGGCTGGGTGCGGTTGTCACTGGCCTACTCATTCGATTTCGTGCTGGCTCATGAGCGCAGGCACCTGCACCAGGCCGCTCGAGTGCGGCATCAGTTGCTGGATTTACCGCCGCGGGTTGAACCGAAGCAATCAGGTTCCAGGCCGGTTCGCTGAAGGAAGCCCAGTGCTGTCACACCCGGCTCCGGAGCCGTCCCCGCAGATTAAGACCCTCAAGCGATCAATTGCTGGTGCAGATGGAGATTTCGCAGTTCAAGAGAGTTTCCTCCTCCGACTGTCCGGATGCAAATGTTTTCGAGCTGGCCGGGTTAACCAATAACACTTCGCTCATTCGGTATGACACTTATGAAGGCGCCGCTTTCTGAAGAAACTGGAATTGCGATGATTACCAAGCGATTCGCAATAACAATTCCTCTGCTGATGGGCGTATTACTGGCCCAATCACAGAAAGCGCAAGCGCTGCTCATGGCGCTTAGCGCGAACAGCAGGCAGGTGGTGACGTACGAATGGAAACAGAAGTCGACAGTCATCCGAAGAGGCACTCCAGCGGGCTTCAAAATCGACGAAGTCCGTTTCGACTCCAATGGCCAGCCGGTAAGAATCACGCTGGCGCAACCGGAGGCGAAGAAGATGGGACCGATCAAGGCACGTAAGGCGGCCGAGATCAAAGATGACATCCAAGACGTGATGCAGCTGGCCGGCCAGTACACAAATCCTCATCAGCTCAGCCAGGCGATTCGAAAAGGCGAGATCTGGGAGGGGCAAGGCAGCCTACGCATCCGCGCCCGGTCTATCATCTTTCCCGCCGACGAAATGAACATGGTAGTCAGCAGCGCCTCCTGTCTGCCTGTGCGGGTCGAGTTCAAGACCCAGCACGAGGGCCGGCCAGTGATGATCGAAGCCGACTACCAACAATTGGCCAACGGTCCGAACATGCTGGTCCAGATGACGGTCCGTATCCCCGGCGATGACGTGGTCGTGCGTGTTGAGTCATTCGATTTCATGCGAATGGCGAGCCGCGCCGTCCCGGGACTGTAGAACTTTCAAGGAGAAACCAAAATGAAACGCATTACCTTCGCAGGACTCGTGTGTCTCGGCATGCTGGCGGCAGCCCAGGATATCCATTTCGATTACGACCGAACGGCCAGCTTCGGTGCATACAGGACTTACCGCTGGGTGGACGCTCCTTCTGGCGGAGCAGAAAACCCGTTAATGGACCAGAACATCAAACGGGCCGTGGATTCGCAGCTTGCGCTCAAGGGACTGAGGAGCGTCGAGACCGGCGGCGATCTACTGGTCAGCTACCAGGTGGGCATCGAGAAGGAGAAGCAGCTCAATGCTTTCGGGACAGGCCCACGCTGGAACGGCAGCGGCCGTGTGACTACATCGACAATCGAGAACGGGAAACTGGCCGTCGCATTCGTCGATGCCGCCAGGAACCAACTCGTATGGCAAGGTGCCCTGGAGAAGACCCTGGACATCAAGAAGGATCCCGAGAAGAACTTCCGGAACCTGGAAAAGGCGGTGGCCAAGTTACTGAGCAACTATCCCCCGTCCAGTGGCAAGTAAGTCCCCCAGTGGGCCCGGAGACAAACCGAGATGGATTGCAGGGGCAGTCCGTGCGGGCCGGGCTCCATGACCAGAGAACGTCCGCAATGGGGGGAATCGCCACTCTGTCCGGTTCCCTTCCAAGCCGTCACAACCGGGCAAAGGAGTCTGCAGGCCGCCGCCAGCATCCTCCTGAAGCCCACGGCGGGACGGGCCTCAAGCCATATACGCCGCAGAAGGCTGAGTGAGTCTCAAATCGCGGTGATTGGGCGAGTTCGTCCGCTCTGCTTTGGGTGGCAAAGATCACAACTCCGTGGAGAAGCAAATGAAATTTCCCATGCTGACTTACAGTGTGTCGTTGGGCGGATTTAGCTCCGTACTCGATGGCCTTTCCGGGCTGCAGGCCTGGAATGGAACTCTCTCCGAGCTACTGGGGGATCTGGCCGTCCCGATCCTCACAATATGCGCCGCGACCATTCTGGTCTCCGCCACCCTGCTGGCTTGCGTGCTGGCGCTGGGTCCTCCAGCGCCCGACTCCTCGCGTGAGACCATGCGCGGCCGCGAACGAATCTGTTTCGACGTCACCTGGACGTTTCTTCCGCTGGCCATCGTGTTTCTGTTCGCAATAGGCGCGCGCACGGGCCGATCGTAGCCATTTAGACGCCTCGCGCCAAGCATCAACTTCGAAGAATCAATCAACACAGAGAATGCAATGACCTCATCAAACCTGGCCCGAGCAGCCACATTCAGTCCCGATCATGAGCAGGAGTTTGTCCTCAACCTGGCAGACGTAGAAGCCGGCATGTTCCCTCTGGTGGGCGGCAAGGCCGCCAACCTGGGGGAACTCATCCGCGCACAGCTCCCGGTGCCCGCTGGCGTCTGCGTCACCACAGAGGCTTACAGGGTAGTAGCCGCCTCTGCGCGTATTGATTTTGAAGCATTGGCCGCCGCCCCCGTGGAACAGGTGGACGTCCTCGCCCGCCAGGCGCGAGAGGCATTGATGGCAGCGCCTGTGCCGTTCAGCATTATTCGAGCGATCGAAGAGGCCTACGTGCGGCTGGGCGACAATGCGCCAGTAGCAGTGCGTTCCTCCGCGACCGCGGAAGATCTACCCAACGCCAGCTTCGCAGGCCAGCAGGACACATATTTACACGTGATCGGCGTCAGCGCGGTGCTGGATGCGGTGCGGCGCTGCTGGGCTTCGCTGTGGACGGAGAGAGCCGTGGTTTACCGCACCAAGAATGGCATCGACCACCGCTCGGTGCGGTTGGCCGTCGTAATCCAGCGCATGGTGGAGTCCGTCGTCTCTGGCGTCCTGTTCACGGCCAATCCAGTCACCGGCAAGCGACGCCAGGCGGTGATCGACGCCAGTCCCGGACTGGGCGAAGCAGTTGTTTCGGGAGCGGTCAATCCCGATCATTTCGTGGTCGACACGGAAACGCGGCAGATCCTGGAGCGGCGAATCGGCGACAAACGGTTCCAGGTGCGTTCGCTGCGCGGCGGCGGCACCGCGCATGTGGAGGTGGCCGACTCCTCGACCGAGCCATGCATACCGGACACGCAGGTTCGGGCGCTCGCGATGCTGGGCGATCGAGTCGAGGCTCACTACCGCGCGCCACAGGATACGGAATGGGCCATTGACGCCACAGGCAAACTATGGCTCACGCAGGCGCGCCCGATCACCACGCTTTTCCCTCTCCCCGCGGGTGCGCGTCCTGAGAAATTGAGCGTCTACTTTTCCTTCAGCGTCGCCCAGGGGGTCAATCAACCGATGACGCCTATGGGTTTGGCCGGATTCAGGTTGATGGCGTCAGCAGCGGCCAGGCAATTGGGGATCCGGGTCGATAACCCTTTGAACGGTCCACCGACCTACGCGGAAGCCGGCCAACGCATCTTCATGGATCTCGCCCCAGTGCTGCGCGGCCGGGTCGGGCGCGAGCTCATGCCGAGGGTCCTCGACGTAATGGAATCACGCTCAGCGGCGCTGGTACGCCAGCAGATTCAGGACCCGCGCCTGTCGATCACTCACAGATCGCCCTTCCTGTTCCTGCGGAGAGTGATTCGGATGGCCCTTCGCTTTGGGGTTCCGCTGCAGTTGATGCGAGCGCTGGCGCAGCCTGGTCTGGTGCATGCTCGAATCAGGCAACAGGAGGTGGATCTCACAGGCAGGCTAACCCTGCCGGATTCGGCAGGCGCACTTCAACGGTTGAACTTCGTGGAGCAGGTCCTGCTCGAAGGAGTGGTTCCACTGGTTCCTCTTGCGCTTCCTTCCGCAATACTCGGGATGGGCCTGCATGGATTGGCCGGCCACCTGTTGGGTGGAGAGGCGCAAGCCAGTGAGTTGCAGGCCGTGCTCCGCGGCTTGCCGAACAATGTCACTACCGAGATGGACCTGGCCCTGTGGGCACTGGCAGCCAGCCTTCGGAGGGATGAGGCTTGCTGCCGGGTAATGCGAGACACACCACCCGCGGAGCTGGCCCGGCAGTACCAACTGCGAACCTTACCGCCGCATGCGCAGCAGCAATTGGGGGAGTTCCTCACGCGCTACGGCCATCGGGCGGTGGCGGAGATCGACCTCGGCGTGCCCCGCTGGGCTGATGACCCGACACATATCCTGGGGGTTCTGTCGAACTATCTGCGGCTGGATCAAACGGAGGCGTCGCCGGATGCTGTATTTGCCCGCGGCGCCGCGGAAGCAGAGGCAATGATCGAGAAACTGGCTGCGCGAGCCCGCCGGCGCGGCCTGCTGCGGGGGGCCCTTGTCCGTTTCGCACTGGGGCGAGCAAGACAGCTGTGCGGGTTGCGGGAGATTCCCAAATACTACGCGATCCTGGTCCTGGCCGCGGCGCGCCGGGAGTTGCTGCGCGTAGGCAGGGAACTGTCGCGACAGTCGCGCATCCAGACGCCCTCCGACGTCTTTTTCCTGAACCTCTCGGAGGCACGGGAGGCATTGATGGGCAGGGACGTGCTTGCCCTGATCGAGGAACGTCAGCGCACTCATGAGGTGGAACTGCGCCGCAAGCGCATTCCACGGATCCTCCTCTCCGACGGCACCGAACCGGAGATGCGAATCACAGAAACGGCCAGCGCGAACAGCCTGGCAGGAACGCCCGCCTCCGCCGGTTCGGTCACGGGAATCGCGCGCGTGGTACTCGATCCGGTCGGCGCCCGGATCGAACCCGGGGGAATTCTGGTGGCTCCGTCGACTGACCCCGGATGGACGCCGTTGTTCCTGACAGCCGGCGGTCTTGTCATGGAGATGGGTGGCGCTAATTCGCACGGAGCGGTGGTGGCCCGGGAGTATGGGATTCCTGCCGTGGTCGGAGTGCCGGAAGCGACTGTGCGGATCAGGAACGGCCAGAAAGTCACGGTGGACGGGGCAGCCGGCACAGTCTCGATCGTGGCCGAGTGAGGCGAGACCACGTGGTTCGACCAGGCCGGAGCACCTCAATCTGACTCAGGAGGCGGGCGGGGAATCCTCGTCCGCCGTCCGCATGCCTCCGAGTTGGGCCGGCAAACGAACACCACTGTGATTCTTCTCGAGATTCAGATATAGTTATCGTGAATTTTTGAGAGCCTCGGATAGGCTTGCCTGGAGTGAGCGTGACCTGCAAGGTATGTAACGCGCCCCTGCGGCCCGGCGCCGCGTTCTGCGGGAAGTGTGGAAAGACTGTGGAGGCTGAGGCGGCTGCCGCCCCGTCGGATCCCGGGAGTTGCGCCTGCGGCGCTCCTCTGCGAACCGGCAAGGC
This sequence comes from Paludibaculum fermentans, assembly GCF_051172195.1. Taxonomy (GTDB): domain Bacteria; phylum Acidobacteriota; class Terriglobia; order Bryobacterales; family Bryobacteraceae; genus Paludibaculum; species Paludibaculum fermentans_A. Next base: position 189,747 of record NZ_JBPJAQ010000003.1, on the reverse strand, counting down.
GTTTTGCGGCCAATGCGGAAAACCGGTTGCCGTTGCGGCCGCCCCGGCTCCACCTGTAACGACACCGCCACCAGCGGCAAGCCAGTTCGCGGCAGCACCTTCGAGGGCTCCAATTGGACCCGCTCCTGAGTTCCCGGCGCCTGCCGTCGCAGCTCAGTCCAGCTCCGGCGGAAAGGGTCTCATCCTCGGCGGCGTGTTACTCCTGCTGGCGCTGGCCGGCGGAGGCTGGTGGTACTACCAGCGCGGGCGCGAGGCCGAGGTGGGCACCGCACCCAACACTGAAGTTGCGCCCTCCGGACAGGCTCCGGCGCCACCAGGGCAAGCGGCGGTGACTCCTCCGCTGCCGGCCCAGACTGCTCCAGACAACACGCCAAGCCAGCCCGAGCAAGCTACCCCGCAGCAGGCAACCGTGGTCCAACCGGCCCCCACCAAAGCAGGGGGGCGGGAAACCGAGGTTCGCCGCTCCAATGCGCAGCCGCCGGCAGCCCAGCCTGCCGCCGTTCCCCCTCAGGTGAATACACCAGCTAGCCCGCCCGAGAGAGCGCCTGTGCAGCAGCAGGCGGCCGCCCAGCAACAGATCCCCCCAGCCCCCGTGGCACAGGCACCGCCGCCCAGTGCTGCACCGCCGGTTGTGGATACACCCAGGCCCCCGGTGGTTCGGCCGGAACCACCAACGCAACGTCCACAACCAATGGTGCCAGCGGCTGGATTGCTGACCTGGTCGGGCAAGTTGAAGAAGAACGAAGCAGTCGCCATTGACGGCTCGGGTGCCTCCACGGGCACGCTGCATGGCGCGCTGCCGGGCGTGCCGGTGATGATCGATGTCGAGCCGAAAGAGATCGGAGTGGCCGAGGCGCCCGGCCCCGGCAATGGATGGAGGCGCCTGGTTCTGCGCAGCCGCGCGGATCGCAACATGGTAGTCACCATTCGCTGGCAGAAATTGGGGAACTGACTCAGGAGGAACTGTGAATCGATACTGTGGAACTTGCGGAACACTGGCGGACACGGACGACCGTTTCTGTCCTGGCTGTGGCAAACCAATTGGCGGAGCCCCGGCACCTGTAATGGCGACTCAGCCCGCCCCGCCGCCGGCGCCGGCCTACGTGGCGCAGCCGGTCTCCACGCCAGCCTATGCACCACAGCAGAGAACCCCGCCCCCACCGCCCTTCCCCATGCCGGCCGCGCCTCCCCCCGCACCACCCCCACCTCCAGTGGCGCAGCGGCCGGAAGCACAGTGGTTCTACGCCGTGAATGGGAAACAACAAGGGCCCGTCCCCGAATCCGTCCTGCGCGTCGCCTTACAGACGCTGCCGGCGGATACCCTGGTCTGGCAGCCCGGTTTGCCCAATTGGAAACCCGCGGGCGAGGCAGGGCTGAAGGCCCCGGCCGCCCCTGCATACAATCCGCCGCCACAACCATTCCAGCCCGCGCCTTCTGCTCCGGTCCCTCCTGCCTTCGCAGCGCCACCACCGCCCGCAGCCTACAACACGCCTTCCTCAGGGTTCAACCAGCCACCGCCGCCCCAGCGCCCGTCATTCCCTGCCGGCGCTGGATTCGCTGCGCCAGCCGCACCGCAGTTCGGCGCTTCCCCCTTCGGCGGGGCGGCGCCCATTAATGGCCCCACCCCACCCAATATGCACTGGCTGGTGGTGCTGATCCTCACCTGGGTCACGGCCGGACTGGCCGGCCTGGTTTGGACTTTCCGCCAGGCATCGTTCGTGAAGAAGATCGACCCATCGAGCAAGGCCGTGATCCTGCTGGTGGTCACAACACTCGGCATGGTCGCGCAGGTAGCGATGTACATTGCCGCGATGCAATCGCTGTCCTCCTCCTCAGTGGCGACGGCGAGCGGCGTGATCATGATCCTCAATCTGGTGATCATCATCTGCGTACTCGTGGCCATCTTCTCCATGCGCAGTTCGATCGTGCGTTATTACAACAGCACGGAACCCATCGGCCTGAAGTTGAGCGGAGTCATGACGTTCTTCTTCAGCATCCTGTACTTCCAGTACCACTTCTCGCGCATTGCGGAATGGAAGAAGACCGGCCGGCTGGGTTGAGACGCACTATCCGATTGGTGGGACGCGCTGCGGCATGCCGGCTCCAGCCGGTTTGACCAGGCGGTCACCCGGTTGCATGCCCTTGTACCAAAAGGGGTAGGAAGTGGCTTCGCACTCGAAGGACAGGATCTCGCCGTCGTCCCGGATGTAACGCACCAGGTAGAACTCATGCGTATTGCTGTCGCCGTAATCGGCGGAACGCCGCTCAATGGCGCTTACCGTGCCTGACCAGGCATCGCGATTCTTCCGCTTCTGGACCAGCATGATGATGGCCGAAAGCACTCCGGCGGCCAACAGGCCCAGCAGCACTTGAACGATCTTTTCTCCCATCCGTGTTCTCCTTGTCCCGCGAGGCCGCCCTTAGCTGGGCCCGGCGATGGCACTGCGTCAGGCTACTCCGGGGTCCCAACTCACCCCCTCCAACTGCTCGAGCACGGCCTACCAAGGGAAGGGGCGCAAACAGTATATCTCTACAGATAGATTCAGATCTCTTTCTCGTATATGATGCGTGCAGCGTGCCGCACCTGCGAATCAGGACCCTCTCTGAGGATGAGTCGAGAGCTGTTACCAATCACGTGGATCAGCGGCTGTGCGTGTCGAAACTGTTGGCCGGACAACACCGTCTCGAAGGCGAACATCTTGTCCTGCTGACGCCACTCGATCTGAAGCTGCGCGGCTGTGCATCGGCCTTCGGCTATGCGGACCGGCGCCGTGGCACGGCCGTCGTCTCCACCTTCCGGCTGGGTGGGAGCGGAGAGCAGCAACTGGCGGCGCGGCTCATGAATGTGATTGAGCACGAGCGGGGGCACCTGGACGGGTTGAAGCACTGCCAGACGGCGGGCTGCATCATGTCGGTGGCGCGGTGTGTAGAGGATGTCGATGCGCGCAGCCTGCAGCGCTGTGAGCGCTGTCGTCAGCCCCACTCGGCGTGGCGTGCCCGGGCGGCAGCGATTGCAGTCTGCGTGCTGGCGATTGCCGCCGCCCAGGGGGGCGCATCGCTGGTTAAGGTGAAATCGCCACCGTTTTCTTCCCAGGCGGGCGAGGGCTCCGCCGTTGTGCTCTTCAAGAAACAGCCTGTGCTGGCGCTGGCCAGTGAGCAGGAGGCACACGCCGCGGCGTGTGCCCTCAACGTGCTCTACGCCCAGATCACGCCGCCCCCCATTGAAGTCAATGCCTCCGGCGCCCACGCGGTATTGACGGCAGGCGGCGCGAGGTTGGCAGAACTGGACGCGCGGAGCGTCGGCGGTAGGGATCCGTTGCCTTACGCGCGGGACTGGGCCGTGCGGACCGATTGGTTGATGCGTGCCAAGGGCGAGGAGGTGGAGGGCTGTCCCAGTTGCCACATCCACCGCCTCGACGAGGTGCTGGCAGCGGCAGAACTGCGGCGCCGGCGGAGGTGGTAGTCGAATGCGCGAGTTCCTGAAGACGATCGCGAAGAAGCAGGCGGACCTATTGCGATGGCTGGAGGCGCAGTCCTTCTGGAAGCCGGTGCTGGGGATGTCGACTCTCATCTGTGCGCCCGTGGTGAAACTGGCGCGCGGAACCTTGAACGCGTTTCCAGCACTGCACAAGCTGGAATGGCTATTGGAGATCGAATCGCTCACCAAGCGCCATCCCGTCCTGCTGGCGTTCTCCATGGTATTCCTGGCCTGGCGGGGCATTCAAACCACGCCCTTGGGCCATATCGGCACCGACGCCATCGTCTATCCGCTGATGGGCATCATCTCAGGCTTCAATCCATTTCTCGGCCTGGTGTGCGGCGGGGTTTACGGGGCGGCGGACCTGCTGCAGAAGTTCGTTCTGCCCGACATGTACGGGGCGCGCGGATGGGGCGACCCGAACTACTGGGGCGCCATGGGCGGCTATGTGGTGGCCTATTCGTCGCTGATGCTGATGGGCGTGTGCCCCGGAATGCTGTCGCGCTGCTTTCGCGCCGCCGTCCGCGGGCTCATCAAGAAACTCTTTTTCAATCGCTCAGCCTCCGCCGCCGATGGCGCGGTGCCGCTGGGAGAGGCAACCTATCCAGCGGCCGAACTGCTGGCCGCCGCTGTCGGCGGATACGCGGGCGGCTGGCTGATCATGCACCAGGTGGCTCCGGTCACTGAGATGCCTGCGTTCATGTGGCGCCCGAATCCGGATGTCTCCTGTCACCAGTTGGAGATCGGCACCCACTTGCAGGGGCGCGCCAACATCGGGGGTGCCGGCTCAGCGGTCGGAGGCACCATCCCCGCACTGATTCCGCCCACGCAGGGGCCACCGCCCGGTGCTTACGGTGCCCAACACGACGCGGCGACCTCGGCTCGCGACAAGGCCCTGGATGAATACGATCGCCTGAAGAAACAGTGGGACGAGCAGGACGCGACCGCGGACAAGACGGACCCCAACTACGAGCGGCTTCGCCAGCAGTATCAGGACTACATGGACTACCTGAAACAGCAGGCCGTGGCCAACGATGCGCAGGCCCAGGCGATTGCGGCAGCCACGGATCAGGCGCGCAACACGCGCGTGCTGAAGGGGCTCGATGGCCGCGACTACGAGATCGTCTACGATCCGCAGGCCGGCCAGTGGAGGAATGCGGCCAGTGGGACTTTCTTCGACCCCAATGAATTCGATCGCTGGCAACAGGATCTGGTGAAAAACCGCCAGTTCATGGACGCCGAAAACGAGAAGATGCGGCGCCGGGAAGACTGGTTCAGCAAGGAGATGGACCAGCAGGTGGCCCAACGCAAGCAGCAGGCAGAGGCGGCTGCCTACCTGAGCCGCATCCAGCAGGCCGCGTTGAAGCACGATCTGTGGAATCCGGGTGGTCCGGGTGACGTCGTCGGCAAGACCGACCAACTGATCAAGGACATCTACGCCGGCAAACCCATCGACTGGAACGCTATCCAGGCAACGCGAAAGTATACCGGTGACTCGATCAGCGGAGCCGTGGCCCCGGAATCGTCATTGCGGAACCAACCCGGCTTCCTGGATACGATGTCGGAAGCGGCATCCGGCTCCTTGCGCGAAATTATCACGGGAAAAGACGCGCAGGGCAACTCGACCCTGGCCGGCACAGCGGCCTCACTGCTGGGCCGGCTGACGGCAGGCGTCGCCACGGCCGGGTGGTCGGAAGCGGCCTACACGGCAGCCAATATGGGCTACGCGCAGCACGATGCCGCCATGCGCGGCGCCTCGGACGCCGAGATCTTCAAGGCTGGTTTCAAGACGGGCGTGATCGAGGCGGGCCCCACCGTATTGGGCGGCGCGATGATGCACTACTTCCCCAAGGCGTTCCCGAATGTCGCACGGGGCGTGGGCGAAATGCTGGAGCCTGTGGGCAAGGCGGTGCAAACCGCTGACCAGGCCGTGCAGGCGGGCAGCAAGTCACTCAGTAATCGCATGTCGAACCTGTTCACCACGGTGCCCGAAACCCTTCAGCCGACCCGGTCGGCCGTCAGCCGGGTGCTGGCTTCCAGCGATCCAGCGGACATCGCCAAGCTCTATAGCCAGGGCGGCATGGACCGCTTGGCCAACCTCCAGAAGGCTGGCGCACTGAGTGCGGAGGAAGCGAAGCTGCTGAATGCCCGGCTGGCAAATCGCGTCGGCCAGAATATCGACAATGGCGTCCGCGACAGCATGCGCTCATTCGAAGCCGAGACGGGCGTGAAGGTGAAGAGCAGCGTCATAGGCGATTCCGGATCGAGCGCCAAGCCGGGTGGGAATCCCAAGGCTCGGACCGACTTTGATGCGACGCATTCGACCAACTTCGACAAGGCGGATCTGGCCGGCTACGCCGAACAGCGCAGCCGTGACCTGGGCCGCACGATGAGCATGGAAGAGGCCAACAACGAGTTGCAGGCGAAATTCGGCCAGCACCTCACCGAAAACGTGGACCGCAACCTGCGCGCCGACGGGTTCAGCCGCGGCATCAATGACATCGACTACAAGACGTATAACGGCATCGGCAAAGGCTCCGGACCAGGCGATGCCTATCCGCCTGGGTTCACCGGCAGCCGCATGGCGGTGCAAGGCAAAGGCAAGATGTTTGAGTCGTGCAGCGACGGGTCGGTCAGTTCACACAACATTTCCGGGCAGGCCGTGGTAGACCAGCATGGCATGAACCAACTGGCTGTCACCGGACAACTGCCCGCGGATCCGACCAAGTTCGCCGCCAGCGAGTTTAAGGACTTCAGTGCGCAGCAGGTGAAGTCAGTCACCGAGCATACCGATGTCAAATCGCTGGCGAAAGCGATGGGCCGTGAGCAGGATCTGGCCGGGCGCATCAACAACATGTCGGGCAATCCGGTGCAGGCCGGGCAACTGCAGTCGGCGGGTCTGCCCAAGTCGCCCCCGGGCCTGGATCCCAAGCTCGTCGAGATCTCGAATCAGATCAACCGGAATCCCAGCCAGGCCCTGAAAGTGCTCGAGAAGAACGGCTTCACCGAACAGAGCTTCGGAGATGCGGTGCGGACTAATGTGACCCAGTACCACGGGGCCATAGGAGGGAAATAAGATGAACACTGCAATCACAACACCCCTGGTGCTCGTAGAGGAAGAAGACTTCCTCATCGCACTCGACGATCTGGCAGAGCTGGCCGATTCGCTGGGCGCCCGCGCGAATGCAATGTCGCTCATTCCTCCCGGGACGGGCGGCCAGCGCACAACTGAAGTGGCCGCGGCCTTTCAGGCTTTGAGCCCGGAACTCCAAGTGCGTCTGGCTGTGGCTGCAGCCATCCTGCGTGCCCCGGCGAAGATGGCCCACTGGCATCACACCATGGCGGACGAGACCGTCAGCCGTGCGGCCCTCGCCTGGTCCACCAGCGTGGAAGACTCGATTGTCGCGTTGGGGGGAACAGTCGACCCGCGACGCATTACCTTCTGGACCCAGGCCAGCGTCCAAACCTCCATCAGCAAAATGCTCGCGGCCGGCAGCGGGCTCAGCAACGACGAGATCGGCTGCAAGCTTTCGACACCCGCGGTGGTTGTGTTTCTCGCGGTCCTCGATCAGATGCGGGCGGCCCGTCTGCACGGCATGCTGACCCACAGCGCACCTGGCTCGACCTTTTCTCGCGATGAGATTCTGGAGCGCCTGCGCGACTCCGCGAGTGAAGACTTCCGCTGGCCGCTCCTCTTCGTCGAGAAGCTGATTCCCGGCCAACTCGTCACGTCCCTTACGGACCACGAGGTGGCCTCGGCGCTGGGGGAACTGATGCGCGCCGGATGGGTGGAGACCGCGGCGGAAAGCCGCAGTCCTCGCTACGAACTCACCACGGGCGGCAAGGTTCTCTCCGACGGCGTGCTGCACGATGTCAGCAAGGTGGCCCTCGGCGTCACGGAACCGCAGGCCGATGGCCAACTCGGTCGCGACATTGTGCTGCTGATACGCAGCACCTATCACTTGTTGCTATTCGCCATGGCTGGGCAGGCCGGCGCAATCGCGGCGCTCGACCAGGATGAACTGGCAGCGACCCTGCACTTTGCCCTGCGTCCGCCCGCACCGCCGCCACCCAGCGTACCGGCGCCGCCTCCGGCCGCCGCACCCGAGCCACTCGCGGCGTCCGCGCCGCCTCCTCCGCTGCCGCCGAAAGCCTGGCATGTCATCCATGCCGGCCAGAGCCGTGGACCCATCGACGAGGCGACACTGCTCAGAATGCTGCCTTCCCTTCCACCCGAAACACTGGTGTGGAACCAGGATCTGCCCAATTGGATGACCGCGAGCGAAGCCGGTTTGACGCCGGCGGAGACGGTGCAGCTCTGTTCGCGGTGCGGCACGGTGCGCGTTCCGGGCCAGCGCTTCTGCGCGAATTGCGGCCAGCCCCAGGCTTAGCGCGCTTATGTGGAATTGCGGTTGGGGCGGCCTACTTGGCTGCCTCACGCCGCTCACGGACTGAGAGCACAATCTCACTGCCCGAGGCGAAAGTGACGTTGGCTCCCTTGGCGCCCACCTGGATCAGGACGAGGGCCGCCGCCGCGCCTGCTCCGGCTCCAATAGCAGCACCTTTGGCTCCACCCGCCAGCGCGCCGATCAGGGCGCCAGCCCCGGTAACCGCGGCCAGCTTGCCGACGTTGCTCTTCTTCTCAATGATGCGGCCTTCTTCATCCACGTTCGCCTGGCCTTTGGAGTTGAAGCAGGATTTCACGTCGGAGTTGACCGGGATCACCTTGCCGCCGCTGTTGATGGTTTGAAACGTGAAGCTCAGGATCGACTTGCCGTTGACCTTTCCGCCGCTCTTCGACTCCTTCACCTCACCTTCCATCATGGCGTTCGCGAATTCCGGCGGCTGCAGGATCATGGCGGTGATCTTGTCGCCCTTCTTGTTCGTCTCCGTGCTGAGCGGCGCCGTGAGCTTCACGCGGAACTCCGTGTCGTTCTTAATAGTCTGGGCGGGCGCAACAAATAGGGCGGATCCCGGAACCAGGAGAAGAGCAATCAGAATTGGATGGCGCATAAGATCCCTTCGAGGATGAGTCATTCAAATCATAGTTTCAAACCTGAAAGACTTCAATGGACCTCCGAGCGCTCCGAGAGACACAGTGACCTCGGCCGGCAGCAATCGCTGGCTCTCAGGCCTGCACCGATCCTGTCTGCGCCGTATCGTAGCCCGCCAGTGTCTCCAGCTTGCGCCGCAGTGCCGCTCTCTGCAGCACATCCAGCAGGCTCTGCACCGCGGGCATCTCCAGGGTCTGCCGCCGCATGACGAAATCGTAGCGCTCGCTGCGCAGGGGCACGAAGTCTAGCCCGAATGCCTGCGCCGCAGAACGTGTCGCCAGGCAGCAATCTGCCTCGCCGGCCAGGACGGCATAGGCGGCCGCCAGATGCCCGCAGGCAACACGATCGTAGCCTGTCACCCTTCGCGCGGGTACGCCGGCCTCGGCCAGCAACCGGTCGAGCAGCCCGCGGCTCCCTGAGCCCTGTTCCCGATTCACAAACCGCACCGGGGCTCCGGCCAGATCGCCGGCCGAGCGGATCCCCAACGGATTGCCGGCTGCAATGACAAAACCCTCTTCCCAGCGGGCGAAGGTGACAACGGCCAGATCGTCATCGGGAAACACCAGCCGCAGATACGGCAGATTGAATTCGCCTGTCGCGGGATCCTCCAGGTGCGAACCCGCGATGTGGATCTTGCCTTCCTTCAGCCAGTTGAGCGCCAGCCGGCTGGAGGCGGCCGCGGAGACCAGTTCCACCCCACTCAGCTTCTCCACCATGCTGGAGACCAGGCCGATCGCCGGATCGCACCCCGCCAGCGTAATCTTCTTCTGCTGCGGGTCTTCCGGGGCAAACACGGCCAGTTCCGCTCGTCCGGCCGACCGCCCAACGCGAGCGATGACACCATCCGCCTCGGGTAGATAGTAAGGCGCGGACTGGACCGGAATGCTCACCAGGTGCTCCCCTACGCGGCAGATCCGCACAGCCTGGCCCTTCTGGGCCGGGACCGCGCTCAGCACCTCCGAATCGATGGCATCCGGAGCGGCAGAAGTCTCCGGCTCCAGCGCGAACAACTCGGCCACCTGGACTTCCAGTTCGCGGCTGAGCTTCAGCGTGACTTCCGTATTGGGAATGTACGAACCGGCCTCAATCGCGTGAATCGTCTGCCTGCTGACGCCCACCCGCCGCGCCAGTTCGGCCGCGCTGACGCCACGCGCCCGGCGGACAGCACCAAGATAATTGCGGATCGAAGTCGGCATGCAATTCCTGCCTTCTCATTGTGACGCTCTTCGGCCGGCCGGTCACTTTCTGAGGAGAGCCAACTGGAGCCCGGTTAACATGCGAACTCCGCGAGCGCCTCGTTTATCCCCCGGCGCCACCAACCCGAAAGGGCCTTGTCCCTCGCCCAAAGGCTTGCCATCCGCCGTATCGGCCAGCAGCCAAGGCCAGCAGCAGTATCAGGCACGCCCGGCGAGAGGGCATAATTCACCTCAAAATTGAAGCTTCAGAACCAGTTCGAAAACACGCGGATCCAGGGCCGTTGTGATCGTCCCGAAGGCCGCGCTGCCGAAGCTGCCGTTCGGGTTGCCCAGCGGCGGAGTGTTCGTCACATTGAACGCTTCCGCGCGGAATTCAGTCCGCACGCGCTCCGTGATCGGAAATGTCTTACCCACCATCAGGTCGACCGTTCGGTAGCCGGGTCCGCTGACGGGATTGCGGGAACTGCTACCAATGGTGAACTGCGGCGCCTGGATGAAGGCCGCGGTGTTGAACCAGCGGCCGGTGCTGCGTTGATCCACGGGCAGGGCCGGGTCCGCGACGCGATTGGGCCGCTGGATGCCGAATCCGGCGAAAGCATTGAAGTTGGTGGCCTGCGTTATCGCAATAGGGCTGCCGGATTGCGCACGCACGATTCCGCCCACCTGCCAACCGCCCGCCAGTGCGTCCTTCCAGCCCTCCAACGCTTTTGCACGGCCGCGGCCCACCGGCACCTGGTAGACGAACCCGCTGGAGAAGATGTTCGGGATATTGCCCGTCGAGACATCCTTCTCCAGTCGCTTGTTGTAGCTGTCGGCCGCCTGGAAGTTCGCGACTGGTCCGGTGAGCACCGCGGAATCGAACACCGCGCCCGCATCGTCGATCAACCGGGAGAACGTATACGCCGCGGTGAAAGTCAGTCCCTTCGAAAACCGTTTCTCCACCCGCGCCTGGAACGAGTGATAGGTTGAGTGGCCCGTATTGTTGCGGTACAAAGTGACCGTAGTGAATCGCGGATAGGGCCGCAGCAACTGCCCGCGCGCAATCGTCTGGGTCCCCAGCGAGGTGTTCGCCGGGATCTGTCCGAAATACGGATTCGCCACCTGCTGCGTGAGCTGCGAGCCCAGTGCCAACTGCTCCACCGCGAGCTGGTTCAGATTGACGTCGGGCACGCCCAGGCGAGTTAGTTTGGAGCCCAGGTAGCCGGCTTCCACGCTCCAGTCCTCACCCCAGGTCTTCTGCAGCGTAAAATTCCACTGCTGGGCATAGCCGCTGCCATTGTTCTTCTGGACGCCGAAGACGCCCTGCCCCAGGCCGGAATCGGGCGACGGACTCTGCAGCCCCACCGTGGGACCGGACGACAGCACAAAGGCCGGATTGATGTTGTCCAGCGACTGCTGCCCCAGCGTCTGGATGAAGGGGAAGAGCGGTGTTGTGAATGGGGTTGTAATGCCCGCCTGCTCGATCCAGGTCATGCCATACCCTGAGCGAACCACGAGCGTATCGTTGACCCTGTAGGCCAACCCGGCCCTTGGCGCGAAGTTCTTCTTCTCCAGATTGCGGGCGGCGCGTGGAAACCCGTTCTGCCCCAGGTAGTCCAGCTTCTGCGTGGCCAGGTTGAACACAGCGCCTTGGTCGTCCACGACGGTTGATGGGAAGTTCAGCGTATAGCGCACCCCGAGATTCACATTCAGCCGTCGGCTGGCGCGCCAGTCGTCCTGCAGGAAGAACTCGGCGATGTTGGCTCGAGGCTGGATCAATTGAGGTTGCGCGTCGATGCTGAACCGGCCCACCTGGCCTACCAGAAACGACGCTACGCTGTTGCCGGTGCCGGCCTGCGCCGTGCCGGCGGCCGTGAGTCCGCTGGTGAAGATGTTGGTGAACTGGAAGTTGCCGGTCGGGCTCGGCGGCTGCAGCACATCCAGCGTTTCGTGCCGGATGTCGGTGCCCGCCTTCAGGCTGTGTCCTCCGCGGACCCAGGAGAAGTTGTCGATGAACTGCGTCACGGATGTCGTGAAGGCAGCATTGCCGCTGGCCGGCGCACCCAGTTGCTGCAGGCCCACCACATCGTAGGTGGGCAGGACATCAGGAAATGAAGTCACCGGGATGTTGGGGATCAGCGTCGTCTGCGCGACCGGCTGCCCGGTGCGCAGCGCATCCCGGTCGAACTTGCGGCGGGTGTAGCCGAAACGCGCCTGATTCACCGACAGCGCCGAGAGGCTCCAGGTGTGCTCCGCGGCGATGCTGTCAGCCCGCGTGAGCGTGTTGCCGATCACGCCGCTGGTGAGATTGCCGCTGCCGTCCGGCAGTGGTGTGGTGGGACGGCTGTCGTCCCGCAAGTAGGAATAGCGGCCAAACAACCGGTGGCGGGCGCCCAGATACCGGTCCAGGCGCGCGTCAAACTGGTCGGCCGCCGTGGTGTCGTTGCCCAGCCGCCGGTAGTTGTTTGCAGAGGCTTCACCACCCGCCGCGGTGAAGACATTCGGCGCGGGATAGCGGCCCAGCACCGCCAATGTTGCACGGTCGAACCGGCTGGCGGGCACGGTGTTCGCGGCAAATGCATCGCGAGCGTAACCGGCCTCCGTGCGGCGGGTGGTCAACGGATCGAAGATCGCATTCGTGAAGACGCCACTCTTTTGGGCCGTGGTGGGCACCGTACTCGTACGCACCACACCTGTATTCAGCCGCGTACCCTGCCAGTCGAGGAAGAAGAACGTCTTGTCCTTCTGGATGGGGCCGCCCAGCACGAATCCATACTGGTTGCGCCGAAACAACGGCTTGCCGCCCGTGGTGGCAAACAGGTTCCGGGCGTTCAGCTTCTCATTGCGGAAGAACTCGAAGAGTGTGCCGTGCAGATCGTTGGTGCCGGCTTTCTGGTTCACCATGATCACACCACCGTTCGACCGGCCGTACTCTGCTGAATAGCTGTTCGCTTCCACCCGAAACTCGTCAATCGCGTCGATGACGGGATAGAATGCCACCTGCCCGGGTTCCGGCTGCAGCACGCTCACACCGTCGTAGATGTACTCACTCACCCGCGGCCGGCTGCCGTTCACCCGCGGCAGCAGGTTGCCAGGCGGCAGGCTGACTCCGGGCGAGAGCGCGATCAACGGGACAAAGTTGCGCCCATCCAAGGGCAGCGTCACGACCTTGCGCTGCTCCACGACATAACTCACCGTGCCCCGGCTGGCCTGCAGCAAAGGAGCCGCCGCCGTCACCTCCACAACCTGGGTCGCGTCGCCCACCTTCAACGTCAGCGGCACCTCCAGCCGGTCGCCCACCCGCAAGGTGATTCCATCCCGTTGCAGCGGAGCAAAGCCCGGTTTCTGCACCGAGACCTGATAGGCGCCCGCCGGCAGGGCCAGGAACTGGTAGCTGCCATCCGTCCGGGTCGTCACCGAAGACACCAGGTTCGTGCCGGTGTTTGTCAATTGCACAATGGCCAGGGATACAGGCAGATGACCGGGATCGGACACCACGCCGAAGAGTTCGGCCTTCGTGGACTGACCCGCGAGAGGACCGAACGAGAGCGCTGTGAGAGCTGCCAGCAAGCGAAGGAGAGAGGACTTCTTCCGATGACAGTTATACACGACATAGTAATATTAACATTACAATCCACTATCGGCGCCCACCCCTGCGGCCGTGCACATCTTCCGGGCAATCCCGGGCCGCCTCGGCCCGCTTTGTAATACACTTCGACCATGTATAAGATCGCCGCTGGATTTGCCCTCTTCGCGTCCCTTCTAGTGCCCGCATTCGGCCAGAAAGGCAAGAGCCCCCTGGTGGGCCGTTGGGATTTCAATATGACCACCCCGGGTGGTTCACGTGCCGCCTGGCTGGGCGTAACCGAGAAGGATGGCAAGCTGGACGTCTGGTATCAACCCACCGGCGGAAACGTCTATCAGGTGAAGGAGTTCAAGGCGGAGGGCGCCCACCTGAGCGCCACAATCTCAGCCGCCGCGGCCAATCGGCCCGCCGTCCTGTGGGAACTCGATGCCGCCGGCGACAAACTGACGGGCGTGCAGAAACGTGGCGACGCCAGCACCCCGCTGGCCGGCGTGCGTGCGCCGGAGTTGAAACGCGCCGAACCCAAGAACTGGAGCAAGCCCGAGCCGCTCTTCAACGGCAAGAGCCTCGACGGCTGGGAGCCGATGGGCGATCCGTCGGCCAGCCACTGGACCGTCAAGGATGGCCTGCTGGTCAACGAAGCCCATGGCGCCAACCTGAAGTCAGTGCGCAAGTTCGACGACCTGAAGCTGCACTTCGAGGTCAATTGCCCCGATCACGCCAACAGCGGCTTCTATCTCCGCGGCCGCTATGAAGTCCAGATCGAATCCGAACCGCTAAGTGCGAATCCCGTGGAACGCCGCATCGGCTCCATCTACGGCCGCATTGCCCCCAAGACGGAACTGCCTCGCACACCCGGTGCCTGGGATACGTTCGATGTAACCCTTGTCGGGCGCACAGTGACCATCGTTCGCAATGGAGTCACCACCATCGATCATCAGGAGATTGAGGGAATCACCGGCGGCGCGCTTGACGCGAATGAGGGCGAACCCGGGCCGTTCTACATTCAGGGCGATCACACCGGCGGCCTGAAGTTCCGCAACATTACTGTTGCCGTGCCCAGCCGTTAGTCGACTTGTCCACCGCGGGCGGCCCCACTTGCGGAGCCGCCCGCTTACCCCGCCTGATTACGCACCAAGCTGCGATTCCACCTCAACTACCACACCGCTCACCGCTTCGTCCCGGCAAACACAAGGTTCGACGAGAAGAACGGCAGCACCTTTTTGTCGATCCGCTCGGCGATGTGGTTGATGTGGTTTCCCTTGTACAACTCATAGGTATGCGTCACCCCGTAGGCCGTCAACATGCGATCCAGCACCACGTTGGTGCCGGCGATCATACGATCTTCATCGCCCGCGTCAAACGCAATGGCATGCAGTTTCCGGATGTTCGGGATGTACTGGTCCAGCATGGACAGCGGAGCGTTCGCCGCCCACCGCGCCAACACCTCCGGTTGTGGCTCTCCACCTTTCGAAGGCAGATCCAGGAACAGCGGCGGATTGGCGGGATTGGGCGACCAGGCAGCCGCCGATGCCAGCATAGCCTTAGTTCCAAAATCGGCCTTCTCCACATCGGCCGCGCTTTTCACTGATTCCGCCGGAACTGGTCCAGGCTGCGTCCTGCTGCTGAAACGCGTACTCATGCAGCACGGGCTGAGCAGATAGATGCTCGAGAATACTTCCGGGTTTTTCATGCCGATCCGCATCGCACCATAACCGCCCATGGAATGTCCGGCCAGTCCGCGGCTTTCCGCGCGCGGCATCGTGCGGTAGTGCTGGTCGATATAAGCGACGAGTTCGCGCGCCACATACCCTTCCCAATCGCCTGTTGTGACAGAGCTGGAGTACATGCTGCCCTGATACGCCGTGAAGGCGTTGGGCATCACGATGATCATTTCCTTCGCCTCACCCGCGGCCATGGCCTTGTCGACGATGGGCGGCACGGAAATCCAATGCTTCTTGAAACCGAACCAGAGCTCATCACTGTCCGTGAAGCCGTGCAGCAGATACAGCACCGGATATCGGCGCTTCGTCTCCTTCTTGTAACTCGGAGGCAGATAGATGGAGACATCGCGATCGGGCGAATCACCCTCCAGGTTCTTCTCCAGGCCAACGCCATGGACCTTGATCCGTTGAACCGATCCCTTCAGCGGCGCACTCTCCACCTGGCCGAACAGCAGGCTGGCCGCGACCGGCGCCAGCAGGGCGCATTTCAGGACAGTGACTCTCATAGCTCCTCCTTGCACCGGGATTCCGGCAACCGCTATCCATGCTATGCAGCATGCATCGCAATCGCAAGCTGGCAGAAGAGACCCGATCCATGATAAGTTCGGGGCGTCCCACGACCGGCGGATCGCCTGGGGCGAGCGAGCCGGCACCAGGAGCCCAGCTATGCAAATCAGGATGAACCGTTTCCATTCCGGCGTCGCCGCACTGGCCGCCACATTTCTGGCCGCCGGATTCGCCCACGCGCAACCCGCCGCCTCTCCTCTGGGCCAACTCGAGTCGAGCGCCGATATCGGTATCACCCCAGTGAAGGGCAGCGCCGTCTTCGACTCCGCCAGCGGGGAGTACCGCATCACCGGCGGCGGCGCCAATATCTGGGCCGTTGAAGACGCCTTCCAGTTCGCCTGGAAGCGCATGCCGGGCGACTTCAACATGACCGCCGATGTCCGTTTCATCGGCACTGGAGCGGTGGCCCACCGCAAGGCCGTACTCATGGTCCGGCAGGACCTCACGGCTGGCTCCGCCTACGCCGACGTGGCCTTGCATGGCGACGGGCTCACCTCTCTCCAATACCGCCCCACCGCGGGCGCCGCTACTCAGGAGGCTCGCTCGACGGTCACTGGCCCTGTACGCATCCGCCTCGAGCGCAGGGGCAACCGCTTCACCATCGCCGCCGGAAATCCAGGAGCTGACCTGACGCCTGGCGGCCCGGTTACCCTGTCGCTGACTGATCCCGTCTACGTCGGCCTCGGCGTCTGCTCCCATGACGCGAATGTCCTCGAAACCGCGGTCTTCTCCAACGTCCGCATCGAGCAGGTGCCGCGACCGCCCGCCTTCCGCAGCAAGGTCACCATCTATGACCTCAAGAAGCGCAGCACGGAAGTCATCTACCAGATGGACGGCATCATGGAAGCGCCTAACTGGTCGCGCGACGGCAAGTTCCTGCTCGTCAATACGGGCGGCAACCTCTACCGGTTGCCTCTGGGCGTCACGGGCGAACCAAAGCTGGAGAAGATCGAACTGGGCCCCGGCGGCTACCGCTGCAACAACGATCACGACCTCTCCAAGGACGGCAAACTCCTGGCCTTCTCGGCTTCCAGCACTGCTTCCCGCCAGTCGCAGGTCTACACGGCACAATCCGACGGAACAGGCGCGAAGTTGCTGACACCCGCATCGCCCAGCTACTTCCATGGCTGGTCGCCCGACGCGAAATGGCTCGTCTTTGCCGGCCAGCGCGACGGCAAGTTTGCACTGTTTCGCGTAGCGGCCGAAGGTGGACCGGAGGAGCGGCTCACCTCCAAGGGCAACTATGACGACGGTCCGGAGTACTCTCCCGACGGGCAGTGGATCTATTTCAATACCAACCGGTCAGGCAATTGGGACATTTGGCGGATTCCCGCCAACGGCGGCGGCCCGGACGATGTTAAGGCCGAACAGGTCACCAAAGATGAGGGCGAGGATTGGTTCCCTCACTTCTCGCCGGACGGTAAGAAGATGCTCGTTTTCTCTTTCCCCAAAGGCACCGCCGGACACAACGACCGCATGAAGGGCGTCGTCCTGCGCGTCATGAAGGCGCCAGGCAAGAAACTCAAACCGGCGAAGTTCGACAAGCTGCTCGAGTTCTTCGGCGGCCAGGGCACCATCAACGTGAACTCCTGGTCGCCCGACTCCAAGCGCTTCGCCTTCGTGCAGTACGAGCCCATCGCACCGCCCGCCCAGTAGCAGGAAAGGCAACCCTGGTCATGTCGCGCCTGCTACCGCTCGTGCTTCTGGCCGCCTGCGCGGCGGCCCAGCCTCCGGCTGCCTCGGAACCGCCACGCGACTGGATCGATAAAGACACCGGGCATCGCGTCGTACGGTTGACCGGCGAGCCGGATAGCGCCAGCCTGTACTTCAATCAGAACGGCTATACCGCCGATGGCAGGAAGCTGATCTACACGACGCCGGAAGGCATCTCGGCCCTGGATCTCGCGACCCGTTCGGCCAAGGCCGTTGTGCAGGGCCGCGTGCGCGTCATCGTCACAGGCCGCAAATCGCAGAAGGTCTACTACACAAAAGACGGGGCAGTCTTCTCCACCGATGTCGACAGCGGCGCGACCACTGAGATCGCCAAACTCCCGCCGCGCGGGTCGGTCACAACCGTGAACGCGGATGAGACCCTACTCGCCGGCACTTACATTGAAGGCCAGGGCGCGGACTACAATCCCAACCGTCCCGCCCAGCCCCAGCAATTGGATCAGCCCAGGAATAAGGGCGAAATGATGGAGCAGCGGCTGGCGGCGCGCCTGCCCATGGCCCTGTTCCTGATCGATACGCGTAACGGCACCACCCGCGTCCTCCACCGCGCTACCGATTGGTTGAACCATCTGGAGTTTTCACCCACCGACCCCTCGCTGCTGATGTTCTGCCACGAGGGTCCCTGGCACAAAGTCGACCGCATCTGGACCATCCGCACCGACGGCACGCAGCTCACCAAGATCCATACCCGCACCATGGCCATGGAGATCTTCGGGCACGAGTTCTGGAGCCCCGACGGCAAAGTGATCTGGTACGATCTGCAGACGCCGCGCGGCGAGGACTTCTGGCTCGCCGGATTCGAAGTGCAGACCGGCCGCCGCACCTGGTATCACCTGCAACGCAACGAGTGGTCCATCCACTTCAACGTCACACGGGACGGCAAACTCTTCTGCGGCGATGGCGGCGATCCTGGCCAGGTCGCCAAAGCGCCGGACGGCCAATGGATCTATCTCTTCCGCGCGGAACTGCTGGAGAATCGCGGCACCGACGACAGGTCGTTCGTCCAGCCGGGCGTCTTGCGCGCAGAAAAGCTCGTGAACATGTCGAAACACCAATACCGGCTGGAACCAAACGTCAGCTTCACGCCCGACGAGAAGTGGGTGGTGTTCCGGTCGAACATGTTCGGTCCCACCTACACCTTCGCCGTGGAGATCGCCAAGGCAGCTCCGCAACAGAAGTAAGAGCGGTTTACAGGCGGCTGAGCGCGAACGAGTACGCGCCGATCGCGGTCGCCTGGCTCGTGCCCAGCCGTGATAGGCCAACGCCGGTGCGTTGCAGCCCGTCGAAACGCACCGTGCGCTTGCTGTGAGGCACACTGAGTTCCTTTGTCTCTCCGCGCAGGAATTCTGCCCGCTGCGCCTCGTCTTCCAGGTTGAAAGCGCGCGGGATCAGCCGGCGGAACCGCTCGCCCTGCGGCGACAGGTATGTCCCGTTCATCTCGTCGACAATCGCGGGCAGGAACTGCCGGTGCGCCCCGGCGATGCCGCCGCCCACCACAACCAGCGCATCCATCAGAGTGATCGCTTCTGAAATCGCATCCCCGGCCACCTCGCCCATCCGCCGGAAGGCCGCCTGTGCCGCTTCGCGATTGCCTTCGACGGTGCCTTCCGCAATCTCATAGATCACTTTGGGCTCCGGAGCCTCCGCGAAGCCGATGCCGGAACGTTCCGCGTAGACCCTCCGCACGGCGCGAATCGCCGCACCTTCCTCGGCGTTGGTGTCCCGCTCCAGCTTGTGCCGCAGCAGCCACACCTCGCCGGCCACGGAGTTGTCACCAGTGAAGAGTTGACCGTCGCGGACGATGCCCCCGCCGAAGCCCGTACCCAGCGTGACGCCCAGCAGGTTGCGAAACCGCTTGGGGCTGCCGGCCTGTTCCAGCAGACCGTTGACATAAGGCAGGAAGCCGCTGGTGGCCTCGCCATACGCAAACAGGTCGCCATCGTTATTGATGAAGGTAGGCAGGCTGAAAGTGTCTTCCAGCATCGGGCCCAGGGCCACGTTCTTGTACGCAGGCAGATTCCGGGGTCCGACAATAATGCCGTTGAAATAGTCGGCCGGCGCTGGAAAGGCGAAGCTGATGGCCACGGGTGGTGCGGGCGCGGCCGCCTGCACCCGCTTAAAGCCCTCCACCAGGGTATTCAGGGAGAGTTCCAGATCATCGGCGCGCGACGGCAGAGAGAAGCTCTCCACCACCGGTTGATTCGCCCGCATGGCGGAGAAGACAAAGTTCGTGCCGCCGGCATCCAGCGTCATGACAACGCGGCTATCGTTCGAAGGATTGGACATGGGAAATTACGCCTTTGCGGTCTTCAGGTTCATCAGCGCGGTCCAGGTGATATACAACACGCAGGCCAGCGGAACCAGGAAGCTCAGCTGTACGGTGCTGCCGTCGGCCACCAGGCCGGTCAACGGTGGGACGAACGCCGCGCCGACAATCGCCGTTACCATCAGGCCCGATAGCTCATTCACGTGGTTCGGCATCGACTCGACCGCAATCGCAAACACCAGCGGGAAGATATTCGCAAATCCAATCCCGGTGAGGAAGAAACTGGCCACGGCAATATTCTGGTCCGGCACGAACAGCCCGAGCAAGCCCAGAATCGAGACGCCGCAGGTGACCAGGAAGAACTTGCGCGGCGACATCCAGTTCAGGATTACGCCACCGGAGAAGCGGCCCACCGTCAACGCGGTGAAGAACAGCCCCGTGCCCAACAGCCCCACCTTTGCGATCTCGAGGCCAAACCGTTCCTTCAGGAACAGCGGGATACCCGCGCTGACACTCACCTCGGCGCCCACATACACAAAGATCGCCCCCACCATGGCCAGCGCATAGCCGTTCTTCAGCAGCGCCATGCACGATGCAAGCGTAGCCGCCTTGTGCTCTGCCTTGTGCTCCTGCACCTTCATCGGAGCGATGGCCAAAATCGTCAGGATCAGTGCGCCCGTGTAGACAAGGAAGATCACCTTCCAGTCGGCCCCGAAGTATTTCGCCGCAATCACCGGAATCATGGGGCCGGATAGCGATCCAATCGCTTTGATAAATTGGCCCAGCGAAAGATTCCGTGCGTATTTCCCTTCCTCGGAAACATCGCGCATGATCGGATTGCCCGCCACCTGCAGGATGGCCGCTCCGGCGCCCACCAGCATCACCGTCACCAGGAATTGGGCGAACGAGCCCAGGCCGATGCTGGCATTCAGCAGGCCCATCAGCGCCACCAGCAAGCCCATCATCAGGACAAACTTCTTACCCTTCTTGTCCTGGAGCAAGCCCACGGGGACCGACAACAGGCCGAACATGCTGAATCCCACGAAGGGAATCAGTGAGGCCACACTGTTGCTCAACTGGAATTCATTCTTGGCGAGGCTGACAAAGGGCCCCACGGCGTCGGCAAATCCCATGGCGAGAAACGCCAGGAACACCGGCATCGTACGCAATCTCATGCGAACTCCTCTTTTTCTTCGACCGGCGGACGCCTGTGGAGCCCGCGCGGTCCTCACTAATCCGGAGCCGCTCATCTGAAAGCCCGGAAGCTGTCAGTATATCGTCAAGGCTATGCCGGGCTCTGGTCGGAGGAGTTGTGATTGTGCGGCGATTCCCGCCGGGCAGGTGCGGCCTATCTCTGACGAGACGGTTGCATGCCCAAACCGTTCGGCCACTGCCTCTGATACCGAAGATTCACGCCGCCGTGCGCCACCCCGGGCGTCCAGTCCACTTTCAGGCGCTGCTCATGCGCGCAGGCCGCGGAATCCGCGGCGGAGAGCCATAGGCGGTATTGGGGACGCACGTCAACCCGAGCCAGTGCATCCCCTAGCTTCGCGAAAGACGAAACGTCCCACGAATCGCCACCGCTCTCCTGGGCCAGTTTTTGCAGCTCAAATGCCACCGGCACCTGATCGTCTGCAAATCGCGGGCACAGGTTGACCACGTAAACAGGAATGTGGGCGGATAGCAGGCGCGCCGCCAGTTCCTTGGGTTTGATCACGCTGGCCACATCGTCATTGGCGAGAATCACTATCAGTGCCCGATTGGTGTTTCGGGCATGCCCCAGGTAGTCCAAAGCGAACGTGATGCCGTCCAACAAGTGCGAATGCCGCTTGCCTGGAGGAACTGAGATGCTCGACACCAGCGCGTTTACTTCCGAGGTGAAACCGGCGCCCAGAATGGGCGCATCCAGGCTGTTCACTGTGAAGAACTCGTCGCCCGCCCGGGCATGCTGCAAAAATCTGCGCAGCGCCAGTTGCGCATGGCCCGTGTTCTCCTGCATCGCCTTGCTGCCCTGCACCACGATTCCGACCGAGATTGCGCCTCCGCCCGCTTTGAGCTTCGCGCCGGACACCGTCTGGCGTCCGCACGACACGCGCACGTCGGAAGCCTTCAACTCGAGCGGCCGGTCTGAGTACACAGAGAGGGGCAGCCACCGTGCGTCCTGCCCCGTTACCAGCAACGGCGCCAGCAGGAATGGGAGTTGCTGCCACCATGTCATTTCAGGGCACCTGTCTGATAGTTGAGAGACGCCCGTTCAGCCTGGTAGTCAAACTTCGCGCTGGCCTGTGCAATCTGGGCACGCGTCACATTCAACTGCGCCTGTGACAGCTCAACGATGCTGCTCAAGCCCAGTTCATAGCGCGCCTGGGCCAGCTTCAAAGACTGCCCGGCCTGGTCCAGCAGCTGCGCCGTCAATTGCAGCCGTTTGTACGCATTGACAGCGGAAAGATAAGCCACGCGAACGTCCCGCGCGATTCGGTTCTCGATATCCCGGCCCTGTTGGCGGGCTGCTTCCATCCGCAACTCCGCTTCGGTCCGCCTCGCCGTGAACAGCCCTCCATTGAAGATCGGGATCTGGACATTCACAGCCGCGGCAGCCCATCCGGGGCTGAAGCGTTCGGGACGCACCGGAGCGCCTCCAGCGTTTGCGCCCGCCGATAGAGTCGGATAGCGCAAAGCTCTTTCCGCCCGTGCAAACCGTTCAGCTGCCTGGATCTGCAGCTTCGCCTGTTTGGCCTCCGGCCGCTGATTCAAGGCTTCACTGATCAGCGGTGACGAATCGGCCGGAAGCTCACCAGGAATTTCGTCCTCCTGAAGTGTGTACTCCATAGGAGCACTTTCGCCTAACGCCGTTGACAACTCGGCCATCGCTGCCCGCTCTTCGTTCTCTGCGTTGGAGAGCAACAGCAGCGCCTCTTCCAGGTTTACCTTTGCGAATGTCACATCAAGGTCTGAGCGCAACTTGCTCTGCGCTAAGGTGGATGTCTGGTCCGCAACCAGTTGCCTGGCCCTGACTGTCTGCTGCGCCACGCGCAATATCGCCTGAGACCGCAACGCCGTATAGTAGCTTCGGTCAACCCCTAAGAGAACCCCGGCGTGCGTGGTATTCGTCACCTCGCCTTGCGCCTGAGCCTGCAGTTGCGCACTCGCCGTGAGGTTCCTCGTCCGGCCAAAGTCCGTGATCAACTGACTTACCGAGAGCCCGGCACCCACGTGATTGAAGAGGCTCGGCGCGTTCAGGGCGCCCGCGAAGATCCGGGCCGTGTCGTCATTCACGATCGCCCCGGTCACATTGCTCTCCACTGTGGGAAACAGGCGGGAGCGCACCTCTTTCGGCACCTCCAGCGACGCCTTTTCCAATGCCCTCGCAGACTGCAGCGAAGGGTGGTTCTTCAGCGCCAGTTCCTCTGCCTCCCGCAGGCTCAGCTTACGGGGTGGATCGCCTGGGGCTCCCAGCAGGACCGCCGGTAAAAGGATCAGCCAGACACGCCTAAGCATGCTGCGCCTCCTGGCGGTCGCGGCCGCGATACCACAGGTAATAACCTGCCGGCACCAGGAATACTGTCAACACCACGGAAAGGGTAAGACCTCCTATGATAGCCCGCGCCAGCGGCGCATAGGCCTCACTGCCTGCGCCTAGCTTCAGGGCCATTGGCATCAAGCCGATAATCGTTGCGAGCGATGTCATCAGCACCGGGCGCAACCTCACGCGGCAGGCCAAAGCCACTGCGGAACGCACATCCATTCCTTCATGCCGCAAGTGACGCGTGAACTCGACGATCAGAATACTGTTCGAGACCGCGATGCCCACGAGCATCACCACGCCCATCAGCGACATCACATTCAGCGTCGTACCAGTAGCCGCCAGTGTGATCAGCACGCCAGCCAGGCCGGGCGGCACGGCGAGCAGGATGATCAGCGGATCCACGAACGACTGGAACTGGGCTACCAGGATCAGGTAAAGCAGCATCACCGCCAGCACGAGTCCAATCGAGAAACTTCGGAATGAGGCGCGCATGCCCTGCACCATGCCGCGCAACGTAACCGCAACGCCTTTCGGAATGGGGGTGACGGCGATGATCCCGTCGATCGAATTGGCCAGCTTCCCCAGGTCCTCATTCAACGGCCGGACGTAGACATCGATCACACGCCGCAGCTGGAAGTGATCCACTTCCGTGGGCGAATCCACGCGCTTCGTCGTACTGATGGATTCCAAGCGCGCCGGATTCTTCTGCCCCGGTCCGCGCAACGGGATTGCCTTGAGATCCGCCAGCGACTTCACCTGATTCTCGCCATACTGCACGGTCAGCAGGTAGTCGTTGCCCGATTTCGGGTCGATCCAGAACGTAGGTGCGATCATCGCATTCGAGGTCAACGCCGTAATCACGTTGCCCACCACTTCGCGCTGATCCAGGCCCATCTGGGCCGCCCGCACGCGGTCCACGTCGAGCTGCAGCGCCGGATAGTCCAGATCCTGCGGGATGTAGAGGTCGGCCACGCCCGGCAGCTTGCGGATCTGGGAGGCGAGTGCCACGGCGGTCGAGTAGGAGTGCTCCAGATTCGAGCCATCCACCTGCACGTCGATCGGCGCCGGCAACCCCAGGTTCAGCACCGCGTCCACCAGTCCGCCGGACTGGAAGTAAGCCGTGACATCCGGCATCTCCTCGGCCAACTTCGCCTTCACCCGCGCCATATACTCAAAACTATTGACCTTGTGGTCTTCCTTGAGACTCACCTGCACAAACGCGGTATGCATGCCCGCATTGGGGGTGTAGACAGCCGAGAAGTCGTAGTTGATCCCGATATTCGAGACGATCAGCTCCAACTCCTCGGGAGGAACGACCTGGCGCACAATCTGCTCGACGGCGGCGATTCGGGACTCCGTCCGTTGGATCCTGGTGCCCGACGGCAGTTTGATGTTCATCATGAACTGGCCAGCGTCTGTGCGCGGGAAGAACGACATCCCCATCAGCGGCCACAATGCCAGGCTGATGGCGAACACCGCCCCAAATCCGGCCAGCACGCGGATGGGGCGGTCGAGCACGCGCGACACCACGCCGTCATAGGAGGCGAGCATCTTCTCGAACCGGGCATTGAAGCCCGTATTGAACCTCGCAAAGAAACCCGTCCCGGCGGACTGGGAATGCCCGTGAATGAAGCGCGCGCAGAAGAGCGGCACCACTGTCAGCGCCACCACATATGATGCGAGCAGCGAGATCACCACGGTCAACGCGAGCGCCGAGAACAGGAACTTGCTGACGCCGTAAAGCAAAGTCACGGGGAAGAACACGATGGCGGTGGTCAGGGTCGCAGACAGCACCGGCAATGCCACCTCACGCCCGCCCTTCTCCGCCGCCACTTCCGGACTCTCACCCAACTCCAGGTGCCGGTAAATATTCTCCAGCACCACAACTGAGTTGTCGATCAGCCGCGAGAAGGCCAGCGCGAGCCCGCCCAGCACCATGCTGTTGATCGAACTTCCACCCAGCGCCAGAATCACGAAAGTCGCCAGAGCGGAAAGCGGAATCGAGAAAAAGACCGCCGTCGTCGCCCGCATGCTGCCCAGGAAAAGCAGAATCATCAGCGAAGTCAGAAACAGGCCGATCGCCCCTTCGTGCAGCAGCGTCTCAATCGCCGTCTTCACAAAGACCGATTGATCGAACACCACCTTGCTGGTCAGTTGCGCGGGAACGTCCACCAACTTCTTCAGCGCTTCGCGCATGCCATCGACCACGGCGATCGTGTTCGTATCGCCGCCCTGCTTCAGCACGGGCACGTAAACCGACCTCTGTCCGTCCACGCGCACCACGTTTGTCTGAATCTGCTGGGCATCCTTGGCAGCGCCAATGTCCACAACACGAACCGGCGTCAAACCCTCCATCTTCACTGGCAGCTGGTTGATGTCTTCCAGCGAACGCAGTTGGGAGTTCGTGTAGATGTTGTAGTCGAGATGCCCCACCTGAACGTCGCCGGCCGGCAGAATCAGGTTGCCCAGATTGATAGCCCGGACCACGTCCATCAGGCTCAACTGGTGCGCTTCCAGGCGGTAGGGGTCGGCGTACACCATGATCTGCCGCAAGCTGCCGCCAAACGGCTGCGGCACCGACGCTCCGGGCACATTGGCGATCTGATTGCGCACCTGGAACTGTGCCAGATCACGCATCGCTGTCTCCTGAATTCCTTCCCCCTTGAAGGTCACCAGGCACACCGGCAGGCTCGATGCGTCGAACTTCAATACGATCGGAGGCAGCGTTCCAGGTGGAAGACGCCGCAGGTTCGCCATCGCCAGATTACTGATCGAGGTCACCGCCGAGTCTGGATTCGAACCAGGCTGGAAATAGATCTTGATGATGCTGACCCCGGGCAATGACCTCGACTCGATATGTTCCAAGCCACTGGCCAGCGTGAAAAACCGCTCAAAGCGGCTCGTGATGTCGGTCTCGATCTGCTCCGGCGGCATGCCCGAGTAGTACGTCGCCACCACCACCACGGGGATGTTCATCGAAGGGAACATGTCCACCGGCATCTTGGACAGCGTATTGATGCCTAGGATCAGGATCGTCAGGCACACAACTACGATGAAGTACGGCGTCTTGATCGCGAATCGGGACACTACTCAGCGCCCCCTTCCAGCTTCGGCTTCACCGTCTGCCCGGCCGTCAACTGGCCCGCGTTGCTGACGATCACCATGTCGCCCGGCTCCAGCCCCTTCCTCACTTCAGACAGCAGCGCTGTCTCAATACCCGTTTCCACCTTGCGAATCGCCACCTTGCCGGACGCGTCAACGACATAGACAGTGCGCCCGCCGTCTTTCTCCTTGAGCGCTGACACCGGCACCGCCAGTGCGTCCTTGCTCGCCGCGAGAGTCAGGTCCACTTCCGCGAACATGCCCGGAATCAGCTCACCCGTCGGATTGGGCACATCCACTTCCGTTTCCATGGTTCTGGTAGCGGAATCCACCTTGTCCGAGGTGCGGGCGATCACCCCGCGGAAGGCCTTCTGCAGCGTCGGGATGCGTACGGCGAGAGTGTCTCCTTTGTGCATCAATCCGGCCGCGGATTCCGGCACCGGCATCACCAGCCTCAATAACTGGTTCTGCGACAACCGCACAATCGGCATGGCCTGCAGGTGGCTGGCCGTACCCGCCTGGATCATCGAGCCGTTGTCGGCAAAACGTTTGGTCACCACTCCTGTAAAAGGAGCTGATACCCTCGCATAACTCATCAGGGTCTTCAGCTTTGTCTGCTCCGCCTCAGAGACGCTGATCTGCTCTTGTGACGCAATCAACGCCGACTTCGCCGCTGCCACCTGCGCCGCCGCCATCAGGTCTCGGCCCTGGGCGTCATCGATCTCCTGCTGCGCCACTAGGCCCGGCTGCGACTTCAGCACTCCCGCCAGGCGCGTGTAAGCCAGATGCGTCATCTGGTTCGCCGACTCCGCCCTGCGCAACTCGTCCTTCGCCCTGGAAAGCTCCGCCCGGTTCCGCTGGATGGCCGCCGCCGCCCTTACCAGGTCGTCCCCCATTTCTGGCACTTCCAGCACGGCCAGCAGTTGGCCCTGCGTCACGTGATCGCCGACATCGACGTACATCTTCTGCACATAGCCGGCGACCTTGGCCATCACTTCCACTTCCTGGAATGGAATCAGTTCAGCTGTTACAGTCAGTGTCTTGGCCAGGTCTTGACGAGAAACCTTTGCGACACCCACGGTCGTTTCCTTCTCCGGTTCCACCGATGCCGCCACGGCGCGCGGCCTCAGTGCCAGATAGCCAATCAAAGCGCCACCCGCCAACACGGCGGCGAGCAGCGGAAACAGTCGTCGCTTCATTGCACATTCTCCAGTTCCTGAATCTCCACCCTGAGCCGGTCGAACGAGAACCGGCCCCCATGGCAAAGATCGATGATCTTGACTAGTTTTTGTTCCCGCTCGCGCGCGACGCGCAGGATGTCGCCGACATGCTCAACCGGGATGGACAGCATCCCGTGAACATCGGCATAGAGGAGGTCGCCAGGTTTCACGCGCAGCCCGAGAATCTCCACCTCGACGCCGTACTCCACCATATGGGCGTAGGCGTGCGACATCGTGACATGGCACGAGAACGCGGGGAAGCTCATTGCTGCCAGCGAAGGAATGTTGCGCACCGCACCGTTAGTCACCACGCCGCAGCACAGCAGCGAACGCAGAATCTCTGCGTGCATCTGACTCAGCACCGCGCCCTGCCCCGGTTCCGGATCGACGTCCTCGATCACCGCGATCCGCGGCGCACGGCGATCTCGCAGTTTGGCCCACCAGTCCGCCAGTTCCAGATGCGAAGTGCCGCGCATTGGGGGATCGGCGCACTTCACTTTGCTCGTTACGGCATAGCCGAGAATGGCGGGAAAGCCTCCGGTGACGCACCGCAAACCGGGGCGCGTAAAGCCTTCGTTTTGCAGGCGTAGTTTTAAGACTTCGATCGCATTGGCGATCTTGCAGGTGTCGAATGCGAGGATCTCGCTCAGGTTCGGTACTGGTTCTGACGGCGGGGAATGCACCACAACTCCCAGCCTAGGGCTATGGCCCTTTCGGAACGATCCCGCTGCGGCTGTATTTTAGTCCGCTCGCGGACAGGTCAGGTGACGATCCCCTTACGCACCGCATATAGGATCAGCTCCGGCACGGAGTGCAGATTCAGCTTCTGCAGAATGCGCGTCCGGTGGGTCTCCACGGTGTGCAGGCTCAGGTTCAACAGCGAGGAGATCTCCTTATTTGCCTTTCCTTCGGCGATGAGCTGGAGAACTTCCCTTTCCCGGTTCGTCAACAACTCGTAGCTGTCGTCCGTCCCCTTTACCCGCATCTGGCGGACATAGTCCTCCAGCAGTACCCGGCCCACCGATGGGCTGAAGAACGATTCGCCTGCATACACCGACCTGACCGCGCGAATCAGGTCCACCTCGGCCGAATCCTTCAGTAGATACGCCTTGGCCCCTACCTGGAGCGCACGCATCACATAGCCTTCATCCGAGTGCATGCTCAGGATCACCACGGCCACCTTCGGGTTCCGCGCCACAATCTGGCGCGACGCATCGATTCCGTTCAATTGCGGCATTGCGATGTCCAGCACGGCCACATCGGGCGTCAGCTGCTCCGCCAGGTCCACCGCCTGCCGTCCGTTCTCCGCTTCGCCCACCACTTCCAGGTCAGGTTGCCGCTCCAGCAACAGCTTTAATCCGGACCGGATCACCGTATGGTCATCAGCCAGTATGATTCGAATCTTGCTCATGCAGCCTTCCCCGCCGGCACAGGCGGCAGTTCAATGCGTAGGACAACACCTTGTCCCACCCCTGACTCCACTTCCATCTGACCGCTCAGGTGCGCAATGCGCTCCTGCATCCCCAACAATCCCATACCTTTGGTCGTGTCGGGGTCAAATCCTTTGCCATCATCCTGGATCAGCACCAGCAGGCGCCGCGCCTCCGCCCTTACCAGAATCGAAACATTCTTGGCCTCGGAGTGCCGCGCCGCGTTGTTCAAAGCCTCCTGCACCACCCGGTAAATCGTTGTTCGGTACTCGTCCGGGAGCTCCAGGTTGTAGTCCTCCGCCAGCACCTCCACCTCCATGCCGCTCCGCCTGGCCGTCTCCCTCGCCTGCCAGCGCAACGCGGCGATCAGCCCCAGGTCGTCGAGCATCGACGGCCGCAGCAGCAGGCTCAGATTTCGAATGGAGGAAAGTGTGGACTCGGCAGACCGCTTGATCGAGGCCATTCGCGCCTTCAACGAGGGTTGGTCGCCCGTAATCTCCGCCGAAGCGTTCGCCACATCCACCAGCAGCCCGGAGAGAGCCTGGCCCGCTTCGTCATGCAGTTCACGCGAAATCCGGCGGCGCTCCTCTTCCTGGATCTCCAGCAGGCGCGTGGAGAGCGCTTCCAGTTGAGCACGATCGTTCAGCGATGCCTCGTACCGCTGCGATGCCGCCCGCTCCAGCCGCATGAAGTAGTTAAGGGTGATGCCCGCCAACGCCGCGCCTATCAGCAGCGCCAGCACCACAACCATCGCCAGCCGTTCCTGCAGCAACCCGATCAGCGAGGCCGAATGGTCGATCGCACTCCGCAGGTCCACCTCGTTCGACCGCCGTAACTCATCGCACAGCCTGAGAAACTCGTCCCGTCGCGGCGTCAGTTGCTCCGACAGCAAGTCGTAGCCATCCACCTCACGCTTCGTGTCATTCCAGCTCAGGGCTTGCCCCGCCACGTTCCAATAGGCTTCCAGCGACAGTCGCAGCTGTTGAAATGCGGGCCTCTGCGCCTCCGGGCTCACCGCACTGTAAGCCTTCAAGGCAGTCAGCGCCCTGTTCCACGCGGCCACCGCATCCTGACGGTGAACGTGCGGCGCTTTCGGTTCACGGTCCAACAGGAAGTCCCGCACCCGGCTCGTCGCGGTATACGCGTTCTGCCGGATTACTTCCAACGCATCGCTCCGCTTCACGAATTCCCGCGTGCTCTCATCATCCGTACGTGCCACCTTCCGCAGCGCGTGCAACGAGTAGAACCCAGCGAACCCCAGCAGGCATAACAGTCCCAGAAAGCCCGCCACCAGGACCAGGCGGACACCGGAGAGCAACGGTGGTTTTGAACTGGGGCTCATCGGCAACAACGGGCAAACTCCTCCAGGCCCTCCCCTCCATTCAAGCATCACGGGACGCCATTTGTGCTGTCCATACGGTCCACACCGTATTGGCACACCCGCGATGGTTGTACTGGATTGAGCCTGGAGGAGTTAACTCTACTTGCCGGCTTTGCGGATGTAGATCGACCCGTTGAAGTTGCTGAACTGCATCTCCGGCCCGCCGCCGTTGATCGTCCCGTAAATCGACTGGTCCAGCTTCACCCGGTACTTCCCCTTCTCCGTCCGTGCTCCCTCGGTCGTCGCCTTCGGAGCCGCCGTCATCACCACGTCGAAGTCGCTGTATACCTCGCCGCGCTGCGTTTTCAGCTTCACGTTCGCCTTCAGGTTCGCGGGGAACGTCACATCAATGTCCCCGTTCAGCGAACTGAACGACATCTGCTTCTGCGGATCCACCTGGCTGAACACCACCTTCACCTTCTCATTCAGGGCATGCGCCACCACCGAACCCGAAATCCCGGTCAGCGTCACCGGACCATTGATGTTGCTCACCTCCACGTCCCCTTGCACGCCCTCCACCGTAATCTCACCATCGTTGGTGGACTTCAGCTTCAGCGACGTCCGCATCGGCACCTGGATCTCGATGTCAATCGCCCTGTGCATCGAGGACGCCCCAATCCGCACCACGTTGTTATCCTCTTCCGCCTCCAGGCCGGTCGAGTTGATCGTGATACGGCGCATGCCGTCCTTCCGGGCCGTGTCCGAAGCCTTCTCCTGCCGGGATTTGGCCTCCACGATGATCTCCTTCCCGGAGTAGCCCTTCACGTGAATACTGCCCGTTAACAACGAGGCCTGCAGCGTCGCCGGCCGCGACGGATCGCTCAGCGGCACCGTCAGTTTGTCCTGTCCCCGAGCCGGCAGCGCCATCGCCGCTACCGTCAAAACACCCACCCACATCGTCTTCGTCATTGCCTTATACCTACTTGCCTTCCAGAATTCTAATCTCGCTGTTAAACCCGTCCACCAGAATCTCCGGACCGCCGCCGCCGATACGGCCTCCGGAATACTTGTCCGCGCGGAACACCCGCTTGCCATTCCGCGTCTCCTCCGCCACCGGTCGCACCGGCAGCGCTGTAAACTCAAAATCCGAGTAAATCTTCCCGTTGAAGGTATTCAACCTCAGGTCGGCTGCCAGGCCTGGCCGGAAGTAGAGGTCAATCGGACCATTGATCGTCTTGAACGAGGTGCGCCCCTTCGGATTCCTCGCAAACTCCGCCTTCACATGCCCGTTTACCGTCTTTACCTCACCCGACCCCATCAGCCCGCTCAGGTCCACCGTCCCGTTCACATTGTGGATCGCGAAGTCACCGCCGACGCCGCTCATCGCAATCCACCCTTCGTTCACCGTCGACAGCTCGACCGCCATGTTCCGCGGCACCTGCAGCTCGAAGTCGTAGCGCACCACATACCCTCTCCGGCGCCGTTCCCCTGACCACCGGCCGTCCTCGCAGTGACAACGGAAGGGCCCATCCACGTAGATCCGCGCCGTCTCGCCCTTCGTCTCGACATCCAGCCGTACTTCCTTGCGCGCCAGTTCCAGGTCCGCCTGCGAATCCGCCCGCACCGTCTCCGTGGCCACCATCTTCACTTCGTGCCCGTCGTAGCCCGTCACCCGGATGCCGCCCCATACCGTATCCACTTCCAGCCGCGCGGCCTCCGGCAGGCTCTTCCGGATCGTCTGCTTCTCTTCCAGCGCCTCCGCCATCAACAGCATCGGCGCTAGCCCCAAAAGTGCGAACACACGTATCGCCATAGCTCCGTACCTCACTTCGAATCGAAACTTGAGAAACCAGCCTGGAAAACCCTAGAACCGGCCAATGGCCCACTTCGCCCGCTGGCGGACCGATTCATTCGCCGCCTGGTCCGCACTCAGCTTGTTCAGCACCGTGACAGACCGCCGGTCTTTCATCTCCACCAGCGCGTCGATCAGCGCAATCTGCACCAGTGGGGAATCCGATCGGCCCAGGGCCGTCACCATGCCCTGCCCCACTTCCGGAACATTCGAGTACTTGCGCAGCGCATCCGCCGCCGCCAGCCGCACATCCACACTCGGATCCTGGTCTACCGCCGCCAGCAGCGCGCCCAGCACCTCTTCGTCCGGCCGGTTCAATCGCGCACTCCAGCTCACGCCCCGCAGACGATCACTGGCCGATTGCTGCCGCATCAGCGACACCGCCACCATCTCCCGCGTCCCGCGCAGCTCATCGTGCAGCTTCGCGAACTCCTTCGCCGAAGGCGCGCTCGATGACGCCACCACTCCAATCGCTACTCCCACAGCCAGGCAAGCCGCCGCAATCGACACTTGGAATTCAAGCTTCGCCGGCCACCAGCCATACAGCCATTGGGAAAGCGAGAACTTCTGCTTCGGCTTTGGCTGCTCCGCCTGCTCCAGGCCGTGACGGTACGCCGCCAGCATGGTCCGGAACCGCACCGCCACCTCCGGGCCCGGCTGCTCGTCCGGCAGCTCGCCCAGCATCGACCACAGCCGCGACGACTCCCGGCAATCCGCGCACTCCGCCAGGTGGCCGTTCACCAGCTCACGATCCTGTGCCTGCGCCGATCCCGCCCAGAACTCCGGTAGTAACTCCTGAATCTCTTCACACCGCATTGCCATGTCCCTCGTCCGCAACAGCCCACGCCCCACGGCCCGTCCGCTTGTGCTCCGTCAACAGGCCCTGGTACACCTTCTTCAACTCCTGCACCGCCCGGAAAACCCTCACCTTCACTGTGCTCACCTCGCAGTGCAGCAGCTCCGCAATCTGCTCGTGCTTCAGGTTCTGATACCGGCTCAGCACCAGCAATTCCCTCTTCTCCTCCGGCAGCAGCGCCAGAGACCGCCGCAACAGCTCTTCCTGCTGCGTCGACTCCGCCCGGTCCGCCGGTGTCGGCCGCTCATCCGCCGGCGATAGCGTTTCCAACTCCACCCCGATCTCCGGCCGTTTCTTTCTCAAGGCATCTACCCGTGCATTCCGTGCGATTTGGTACATCCACGTCGTGAACGACGTCCCATCCCGATACGTCTGCCGGTATCGCAGAATCCGGAAGAACACATCCTGTACCAGGTCCTCACTGTGCGCCCGGTCGCCCGTCAACCGCAGCAGGAAATTGAACAGATGAACGTGGTGGCGTTCAAATAACGGGCCCAGCGCGCGCAGTTCGCCCTGCCGCACCCCGGACATGAGATCTTCGTCTGTCTGCGCCATCCGTCCTGTACTCTGAGTCACCCGGCCGGAACGTCAATGTCCCTGCCTTCAGTCATATATACAGCCGAAGCGCCTCGTGGTTACGGGAATTTGCGGGAATCGCGGGGAGGGAAGCAGAAGGAGGGGGGAGCCCGCCGGCCGGTTCTACGCGGCCGGCGGATACTCTCAAAGGGGCAAACTCAACAAACTACTGGGCTTGCGTCAGGTGCGCGCGGCGGTTCTTCTGCCAGCAGTCTTCGTCATGCTCGGTGCAGACCGGCTTCTCTTTGCCGTAGCTCACCGTCTTCAACTGTCCAGCCGGCAGGCCCAGCGATACCATGTAATCCTTCGCCTGCTTCGCGCGGGCATCGCCCAGCGCCATGTTGAACTCGTCGGAACCGCGCTCGTCGCAGTAACCTTCCACCGTCAGCCGGAAATCCGGGTATTGAGAGATGATCTCGCTCAGCGTCTTCGCATTGGCGCGCAGCGCCGTCTCAGCGTCGGGACGCAGCGTGTGGCGCGCAAAATCGAAGTACGCGTCCTGAATCCGGTTCAACAAATCCTGGATCTGCAGTTTGGTCGCCGCATCGGGCATCCGGCTCTGTTCTTTCGCCACAACCCGCGGCTGGGCAGGCGGCGCGGGCGCAGGCGCGGCCGCACGTGTCGGGGCAGCAGGCGCAGGCGCGACGGTCGGCGGCGGCGGTGTCTGCTGAACCGCGGTCTTCTTCGTACAGGCGCCGAGCGACAGACAGAGGACTGCTCCAGCGAGGCAAGTGGCAACGTTTAACTTCATGTAAGGCTCCTTCGGGAGAGGATGTGCTAATTCTATTAAACCGAATCTTTCTGCCATTGGCCATACCTTCCGGACACTAAAGGTCCAGCCCGCAAGATACTTTGCGGAGGGGATGGTTTGCCGCCCCCCCCAGGCCTTATCCTGTCATTGGAAACGCAACCCCGCGCCTCACGGCCGATTGAGAGTGCAAGCTATGGATTCGATCCGCATCCTGCTGGCTGACGACCACAACGTCCTCCGCGATGGTCTCCGCCTCCTCCTGGAACGCCAACCCGGCTATGTCGTTGTAGGAGAAGCCGCCGACGGCATCGCCGCCGTCCAGATGGCTACCGACCTCAAACCTGACGTCGTCGTCACCGACATCGCCATGCCCACCCTCAACGGCATCGAAGCCACCCGCCGCATCGTCGAAAAGAATCCGCACATCGGCGTCGTGATTCTAAGCATGCATTACGACGAGAGTTACGTCCTCCGCGCCCTCAAAGCCGGCGCCCGCGGCTACCTCCTCAAAGACTCCGTCAAAGCCGACCTCCTCGGTGCCATCCAGGCCGTCGCCAAAGGACGCTCCTTCTTCAGCCACAAGGTCAGCCAGATCCTCCAGGAAGACTACGTCCGCACCCTCCAACGCATGAACGCTGAAGACAGCTACGACCTCCTCACCGACCGGGAACGCGAAATCCTTCACCTCGTCGCCGAAGGCCGCACCAGCAAGGAGATCGCCAACTTCCTCAACCTCTCTGTCTACACCGTGGACACCCACCGCGGCCATATCCTCGAAAAACTCAACCTCCACAGCGTCCCCGAACTCATCCTCTACGCCGTCCGAAAACAGCTCATCTCCTAGCCCAAATCTGGAAGCGACAACCCGCATTCTCGAATTGACTCCGCCCGAATAATCCGGCGCTCAATCCCCCGCCCCAAACCTCAGCCGTTCTTCAGTCGTATAATCAGTCAGTCTATGGGAAAGAACGACCTCCTCCCCGGCACGCTCGACATGATGGTCCTCAAAACCCTCACCCGCGGCACCCTCCACGGCTACGCCATCGCCCAACTCCTCCGCCAGCTCTCCGAAAACATCCTCCAGGTGGAAGAAGGCTCCCTCTATCCCGCCCTCCAGCGCCTGGAACTCAATGGCTGGATCGAAGGTGAATGGGGCCAGTCCGCCAACAACCGCCGCGCCCGCTTCTATCAGCTCACCGCCGACGGCCGCCGGAAACTCGACTCGGAAACCGCCCGCTACCGCGAAATGTCGGGCGCCATCGCCCGCGTCATGGGGCTGGCCTGACGCCCCTACCTCATCTCCA
The DNA here is from genome assembly GCF_051172195.1 of Paludibaculum fermentans. GTDB lineage: Bacteria > Acidobacteriota > Terriglobia > Bryobacterales > Bryobacteraceae > Paludibaculum > Paludibaculum fermentans_A. Next base: position 154,228 of record NZ_JBPJAQ010000003.1, on the reverse strand, counting down.
GATAAGGCCGTAGTATCACACCCAACTCCTCCGCCGTCACCCGCCCCGCCTCCTGCTCCGATCCAAACCGGATGTTGAACCGCGACCCGTGCCGCGCCCGCTCGTCCCGCTCCAACTGCTCCCGCAAGGGCCGCACCCGCCGCCTCCTCACCCGGTCATACTCACTCTCCAAACGCCGCCGCCGTGCCTTATCCCGAGTCCCGATCATGCTATTCCGGATCCGCCGCTCCTCCTCGGACATGCCCCAGTGCACTGAGTCATACCCCGGCAAACCCAGCAGTTGGCGATTCGTGAACCCTCCGCCATTCAGGTGGAACTCAATGTGGTCGCCCTTCCGCTTCACCAGGGTGACCTCCGCCGCCTGACCCCGCCGCAACGCCGGCCCATACTTCGTCAGCCTCTCTCCAGCCTCATCCTGATGACCGGCCGGAGCCTCTCGCGCGTACACATCCACCCCCGAATCGTCCCCCGGCATGTCCACCAGCAGCTTCACCGGCCGCCCCTGGAAATGCTCCTCCAACGCCGCCGGCGGCTGGCCGTGCAGCACCGCCGCAAAACCCAGAAACGCGAGTGATCGCATCATAGTGGCTGCCCAGCCCCCCGCTGCAATGGAATACGGCACAGGCACAGCGGCAACCAGCCCGGCACCCGGTTACTCCGCCAACCCGCACGAAACTCTCTAGAGTATGCCGCAAGATAGCCCCGTTTGCGCCCCCGCGAATCGTCTCAAAATCGACGACAATGTCTGGTATGCCGCAAGGACCCTCCCCCCAGAATCCGGGCGGCCCGCCCTGCCTCCACCAGGCCGTCGGCGGCACCGCCACGTGGCGCAGCCTCTCCGAAGCGTTCTACGGCCGGGTCGCCCACGATCCCCGCATCCGCCACCTCTTTCCCGGCAAGACCTTCCACTGCGCCATTGAGGAACTCACCGCCTTCCTCGTCCAACTCTTCGGCGGACCCGGCACCGACACTCAGCGCCGCTGGTGGCTCAGCCTCCACGAGTCCCATCAACGCTTCCACATCGGCCAGCCCGAACGCTCAGCCTGGCTGGACAACATGCGCCTCGCCCTCGACGACATATCCCTGGAGCCTCATCACCGCGCCGCCCTCCTCGCCTTCTTCGAACAATCCTCCGCCTACGTCGTAAATACCGGCGAACCCATACCGGCGCAAACGCCCGGTGCCCCTCCGGATGCCACCCGCCACGAGATCGCCCGCCGCTGGCAAAGCCAGTGCGCCCTCGACCATCTCGTAGCCACCCTGCGCACCAACACCCCGGAAGCAGCCCTATCTCTCCTGGACGACCCCGTCCTGCGCGACCGCTTCCAGCACGACCGCTCCAGCCTCGTCGGCCTGCTCGCCCTCATGCTCGCCCTGCCGCATCCTGCCCTCCAGGCCTACGTCCTCACCCGCCTCACCAACGACCCCACCCTCGCGCGCGAACGCTTCGCCGGCCGCACCCTCCTCCACCAGGCCGCCGCCCACGGCCACCGCCCCGGCGTAGAGTTGCTCCTTCACCTAGGAATGGATCCGAATATAGAGGATGCGGGCGAACACACCCCGCTCTATGCCCTCGCCAACGGGTACTCCGGAGCCGGCGGCGGAGACATCGTCCGCCTCTTCGTCCACGCCGGAGCCGCTGTCGATGCCAACGCCGGCGCCAAACGCTGCACCCCCCTCCACATGGCCGCCCGCCGCGGACACGTCGAAATCGCCGCCGCCCTCCTCGACGCCGGAGCCGCCATCGAAGCCCGCGACAGCCTCGGCGAATCACCCCTCCGCCGCGCCGTCAATTGCGACAAAGTGCAGGTCGCCGCCCTCCTCCTCAGCCGCTCCGCCAACCCTCACTCCCTCGGCAGCAAACGCCTCACCCCGTTCCTTGCCGCACGCTCTCCGGCCATGCGGCAACTCCTGCAGGCGCACCAGTCGCGCTGACGCCGGCCAAGCCCCTCAGAACTTCAAGCGCAATCCCACCCACGCCCCCCGCGGAGCCCCCGGCGCATAAAACGTCGACTGCTGCACCGGATACTCTCCATTCCCAGCCACGGGAAACGGCCGCGCCACAAAGTTGCCTTCCGCCGTAAAACCCGTCGGCCCCAACTGCGCCCCCGTGTAGTAACGCCGGTCAAACAGGTTGTTCACCTGCGCAAACAACTCCACCCGCCGGTGCAGGCTATACCGCGCTCCCAGGTTCACCAGCCCATACCCCGGAGTCCGCCCCGGACCCAGGTAATAGGTCCCGTCCGGCTCATGCTCATTGTTCTCGTTGCCCCGCGCATACGACCCCGACACGCCCACCACACTCACATCCGCCAACAGCTTCGAAGTCACCTGGATATCCGCATACGCCTTCACCAGATGGCTCGGGATGAGCGGAATATGGCTACCGGGTCCAATCTCGATCGTGCCCTCCAACCCGCGCGACACCGTGTGCGCCAGGTCGTTGCTGCTGTTCCCGCTGCCGTTCACCGTCTCGCTGCTCTCGAACGTCGCCCGCAGCAAAGTGTAGCCGCCCCCCAAGGTCACGCGTCCCGCCCGCGCATTCACATCCAACTCCACGCCCTGCCGCCGCGTCGTCTCGAAATTCTGGAAATAGCCAAACCCCGTCTGCTGCGACGCCACGAACAGAATGTCATCGTGATTGGTAGCCCGGAACCAGCCCGCGCTCCAACGCAGCCCGTGTTCGCCGCTGCCCCGCACACCCGCCTCCCACGTCCTCGTCACCACTTGCCGCAACGGCGGATCCCCGGCCATCGCATTCGGCAGCTTGCAAGGCGTCTCCGGATCCGCGCAGCCCAGCTCAATCGACGTGGGCGCCCGGCTCCCCTCCGTGAAGCCTCCATATAAGCTCAACGCTCCAGCCGCGCGATACGTCGCGCCCAGCGCCGGATTGAACCGCCGGAACTCGTGCCGGCCCGTCAGCGATCCGCTCCCCGCCGCCGGCCGGATCTGGTCCACGTTCTCGATCGTCGTCCGGTTGAACCGCCCCGAGGCTGTGAGATTCAATCGCCCCGCCGTCAACGTATCCGTGGCATACACACTCGCGCTATGCGTTCGCCCCTTCAGGTTCACTCGGACGTCATAAGGTGCGCCATCCACATCGCCACCCGTCACCCCATCCCCATAAGCCCCCGTACCCACCACGCTCCGGTCCGCCGCCAGATACCCCAGCTCACTCGACTGCTCAAACCCCACCCGGCTCCCGTCATACGCCGCCCCGGCCGTCAATTGGTTGCCATACCCGCCAACGCGCCCCACCCAGCTCACCTGTCCCGAAACTCCGTAATTGCGCTGCTGCGAAGCGCCCCGGTTGATCAGCCCATTGCACTTCTCCGCCGGCTCATCCCCCAGCAGCACATTGCCGATACACCGCCAGAAAGGAAACGGTGTGTTGGCCGCCGTCGCGCCGGATGTCGGGAAACCCGTATACCCCGCCGCGGTCAACGCCGCCCGCTCCGCCGCACCCGGCTGGTAGATCGACTGGTCCAGCGAATCTTCGTTGATGTCCCCGTTCAACGTCCGCGTCCGGATGTACCGGAAATAGGTATTCCCAGAAAAGGTCACCGTATTCGAAAAATTGTGCCGCAATTGCAGGTTGATGAACGGTGACCGGTTCGCCGTCCGGTCCGGCTTCGTATACACGCTCCCGTAATCCCGTTCCAGCAGCCGCAACTCCTGCAGCCCGTTCCCCGTCAGCGAATTGTTCGCATAGGCCGCCGTCAGCCCAAGCGAAGTGCGCGCCCGCTGCCACCCCACCTTCCCCAGAAACTGCCGCGCATTCGAAGGCGAAGTCACACGCCACCCGTCTTCGAAAAACAGGCTGCTCGCCACATACCAATGCAGCCCCTGCGTCGTCGATCCGCCATGCTCCAACTCCGCCATCTTCCGCCCGAAACTGCCTCCGCTCACTTGCAGCGCAGTGCCCGGATGACTGACCCCATCCTTCGTTCGCAGCGACAAGGCGCCCCCCAGCGTATTCAGCCCGAACAGTGGATCCGACCCCGCAATCATTGCCATCTCCGCCACCGCCACCCGCGGAATCAGATCCCAACTCACCACATCGCCAAAAGGCTGGTTCATCCGCACGCCATCCAGATACACCGACACACCCTGCGGAGTCCCCAACAGCGGCGAGGCCGTATACCCGCGGTAATTCACATCCGGCTGCAGCGGGTTGCCCTGCATCTCATTCACATAGACATTGGCCAGCCGCCGGTTCAGGAAGTCCGCCACATCCAAAGCCCCGCTCGCCTCGATATCCCGATCCGTGGCCGCCTTCACCGGAGCCGGAATCTCCTCCAGCAGCCGTTCCAATCCGGCCAGCGGAGTCGCGCTCACCACCGCAACGGCATACGACGAAGCCCCAATCTCCAGGCGCACCGTCCGTTTCACCAGCCCGCCAGCCGCAACCTCCAGCGTCTCTGTATAGGTCGCAAATCCGTCCCGGGCCACCCGCAGCCGGTACCGGCCCGCAGCCAGTCCGGAAACCGTCCCCAGGCCCCCACGGTCGCATTGAAAACTCCGTCGCAAGCCCGAAGCCACGCCCTCCACGAATCCATGAGCCTGCACGGCCGCACCAGACGCGTCCTGCACGTCCACCTGAATCGAACCAGCCGCCCCCTGCCCCAGCAGCGAGGGCAACGAGGTCAACAAGGTGAGAACAATAAGGCGCAACGAACGCCGCCAGAACAAAGCCATATGACAAATATCCGGAAAGCCCCCAACCTGTTCAGCCTTTTTCACCGCCACAAAGCCGCGAACCAACAAATAGCGCCGCGACAAACCGAGCCGCAACAAACCGCGCCGCGAACCGACACATTGAGCCGCGACTGTCAAGGAGCGGGGGAGTCACCGCAAGCCCCCAACCATCCGCAAGGAAGGGCCACCAACCCCGCCCGCCAGCAACCGGGGCCCCCGAGCCCAGCCGAGTCCACCCGAGCCCTCCCCCACCACCCCACTTGCTACAATCAACCCCAAACCCACCGAGCCCACCAACCATGTCAGACTTCTCCTGGACCCAACTGGCCCGCATCGTCTCCGCCCGGGACCAGGAACCGCCCAACCCCACCCACGACGAAGTCGTCCGCTTCTTCACCGAACTCCGCACCCCGCTCCTGCGCTACCTCTACACCCTGGGCCTCCCGCTCAGCGAAGGCGAAGACGTCATCCAGGAGACCTTCCTGGCCCTCTACCGTCATCTCTTAGAAGAGAAACCCCGCGACAACCTCCACGGCTGGATCTTCCGCGTAGCCCGCAACCTCGCCCTCAAACGCCTCCAGCGCACCGCAACCACCGCCGTCGACCCGGATTACACCACCCTCGCCGACCCCTCCGCCACCCCGGAACAACAGGCCCTCCGCAACCAGCAGCAGCGCGCCATCCAATCCGTCATCGCCGCTCTCCCCGAACTCGACCGCCAATGTCTCTACCTCCGCGCCGAAGGTCTCCGCTACCGCGACATCGCCCAGGCCCTCAACATCTCCCTAGGCTCGGTAGCGCAAGCCCTCAGCCGCGCCCTGGACAAACTAGCCCGAGCCGCGCAACGCTAGCCGGCAATCCATCCCTGGAAAAAACCATGAACAGAAACGGCGCCAACGGAATATCCCAGCAGGAGCAGCCGCGAATCAACCCGGGCAAACCCCGCCCATCAGCCAGGACCGCAGCATGACACCGGAAGCCCACATCTCCGAAGAGGAACTCCTGCTGGCCATGGACGGCGAACTCGACGCACCCCGAGCCGCCCAGGTCCACAGCCACCTGCTCCACTGTTGGGACTGCCGCGCCCGCCGCACCCGTCTCGAGCAATCCATAGCCGGCTACATGGACCTCCACCGCTCGGCCCAGCCCCTGCCCATCCCACCAATAGAAGGACCCGCCGCCAAACTCCGCGCCAGCCTTCGCCTCGAAACGCCGCCCTCCACTCCTCAATCCTGGTGGCGCTGGACCTGGACCCGCCCCACCCCCTCCTTCCTGGCCGGCGCCCTCGCGCTCCTCATCACCCCGCTCGCCCTGCTCCTCTGGCTGAGCGCCAACAAGGTGGAAGCCGCCGGCCCGCTACCCGATGGCCGCCTCACCCCCGGAGCAGCCCACACCCTCTCCCGGCAGCAGGTCTGCGGAGCCCCCACCGAAGACGAAGGCCGCCTCGTCCCCGCCCACCTCGCCCGTCTGGTCTTCGCGGAATACCGCATCCACAACCCCAGACCCCGAACCTACGAAGTCGACTACCTGATCAGCCCGTCCCTCGGAGGCGCCAGCGAACTCAGCAACCTGTGGCCAGTCCCCTACGACCAGGGCGTCTGGACCTCCCGCGTGAAAGACGCCCTGGAAGCCCATCTCCGGACCCTCGTCTGCGAAGGCCAACTCGACCTCCCCACCGCCCAGCACGAAATCTCCACCAACTGGATCGCCGCCTACCAGAAACACTTCCACGCCAGAAAGCCCCTCCCCGCCCACACCCGCTTCGTCAAAGACAGCCCCTGGGAATAAGCCGCGGCTTTCGAAAGCCACCCTCGACCGCCCGCGCCGCGGCCGCTGCCCCGCCAGCCGCGAGCATCACTCCGCGTCGCCGCAAAGCCGCCGGAGTCCTCGCGCAGCACCGGCGGAGTGTCCGGCGCCGGCCACCTGGGATCAGTAGCCCACCAGGGGTGCTTGGTGAATGTACGTGTCGCTGCGCAATTGCGCCAGTACGAAGGCCGCCGCGTCGGCTCGGGAGATGGAACGGATCGTGACGCCCTCCAAGTTGGTCAAGGCCCGCAAATGCCCACGCTGCGGACCATTCGTGAAGGACGCTGGGCGCACAATAATCCAGTCCAGGGAGCTAGCCCGGATCAACGCTTCCTGCCGGTCTTTATCAACGTAAGTCTCCCTGGTGATCCATGGGAATACGATCCTGTCGTACAGGAAGCCGCCGTGGCCTCTGCTGTCGCCGGCCCCGATTCCAGTGACGCAGACCAGGCGCCGCACGCCGTGTGTAATCATCGCGTGAATCAGGATCCGGGTTGCGTCGGAGAACATCGTCGTCGGCGCGCGATGACTCCGCCGGCCGAGCGAGAATACGACCGCGTCTTGCCCAAGCACGGCGGCGGCCACGGCCACCGGGTCCAAGGCGTCCCCTGGCATCGCACGCAGGCGTTCGTGCCTGGCTTCGAGTTGGGAAGGATCCCGGACCAGCGCGGTCACCTCATCGCCCAATGCGAGAGCCTGCGGCACCAGATGCCGGCCGATGCTGCCCGTTGCCCCTAGAATGAGTACTCTCATGACGTCACCCCGCTATTGCTGCCGAACTCGCCAAGCCAGTCCCACCCCGGCCATCACGGCGCCCAGCAGCAGATAGAACGGCTGCAGCGGTGGGTCGCTACTGTAACCAATGATCGCGACCTCGACGGCCAACCAGATCAGCAGCGCCACACCGATGCTGAATGTGGCATCGGGCGCCCGAGGATTTCGGCGCCACGCCAACCAGGCCGCCGCCAGCGGTCCCAGCCCAAGGATGGTGAACAGAATCACTCCTGGCACGAAGTAAGTGGCAAACGGCGAGCCCTGCAGCGCCGACAGCGGCAGTGGGATGATCTCGCCCCGTGGCCCAAGCATCAGGGCGCCGCCGCCCGCAAGCGCGCCCAGGCTCAGAAAGATCTCCAGCGAAATGGCGGCCTTTGCAAGCGGGCGCAAGGAACGCGTTTCAGGCATGACCTAGATTGGATCACGAAACACCTCCGCTTCACCGGGTCTTTTCAGAGGCCGAGGTATCAATCCCGTGCGGAATCCGCCTTCTGGCTCGCCTTGTTCAGGCGCCGATCTCCGTCGCCCCGGTCGGGACGATCGCCCGCGCCTGAAGTTATCTTTGGCGGTCTGATCCGCGACCAGTTTCCTATGCGCTCAAACTCGCGATGTCTGGCGTCAACCATTCCGCCGGTCGCGTGAAAGACGCACTGGAAGCCCATCTCCGGACCCTGGTCTGCGAAGGCCAACTCGACCTCCTCACCGCCCAGCACGAAATCTCCACCAACTGGATCGCCGCCTACCAGAAACACTCCCACGCCAGGCCCCCCCTCCCCGCCCACACCCGCTTCGTCAAAGATAGCCCCTGGGAGTGAGCCCGCCCGCCAATCGCCCCTCCGCCGCACGGGAATAAAAAAGGAGCAGGCCCGCCACCGCCAAGCCGATGTGGGGTGGGCTTTAGCCTGCGAGGGACTTCAGTCCCGCCACGGCAGCCTCGGCAGGACTACGCAGGAACGTTCATCGCCCCGCAAGCCAGGCCGGCAATCACCGCACCGAGTCACAAGGAGACTTACATGGGATCTCCGGATCACGGCCGACGGCCTGAGTCCATGCACCTTGCTCAGCACAAGGCACCACAGAAAATGCCTCCCGCGAATCAATCAATCTACGGAGTGAAACATTCCTTCGCCGCGTTTCGTGACCGTTTCGATTGAAACACCGGCATATAATTCGCACCATTCACACGACAGGCGCAAATTCAAGTATGATATCCAATCGAGAACCTTGACTACGCTACAGCTGCTGCAACGATCTCTTTTGTCATCCAGGCGCACTTGGTGCGCTTTACCGTCTAGCTCTGTCCATACCTTGAAATAGCGGCCATCAAATCCTCACATGTCGCAATTGCCTCCGATCAAACAGTGGTTCCAGAAAATAACCGGCCACACATCCCCGCATGACTGGCAGCGGAAGCTACTTGCCCTTGAGTCGTGCCGGAGTCAGATCGTTCGGGTGCCAACCGGACTCGGCAAGACAGAAGGCGTCTTGGCCGCCTGGAGTTATCATCGGATCTGCAAGGCAGATCGCAATTGGCCACGTCGACTGATCTGGTGCCTTCCAATGCGAACCCTGGTTGAACAAACCGAGCACGTTGCGAGGGAATTGGCTGCCAGAATACCGGCAGAAATGCGGCCTGAGGTCTTCACGCTTATGGGTGGTCAAGACTCTGGTGAGTGGTTCTTGTACCCGGAGCGTCCTGCCATCATCGTTGGAACACAGGATATGCTTCTCTCCCGTGCTCTGAATCGGGGCTTTGCGAGTGGCAGGGCGCGCTGGCCAGTCGAGTTCGGCCTCTTCAATCAGGACGCCCTCTGGATAATGGACGAGGTCCAATTGATGGATGTTGGACTGGCAACCTCGGCCCAACTGCAGGCATTTCGTGAGCAGGACCATGAAAAGCAGATCCGATCTACTTTCACTTGGTGGATGAGCGCAACAGTACAGCCGGAGTGGCTGACGACAACCGACACGGTCCCATTCCACACTGGATGGATTGAAGATCCTTGTCGGGTCGAGCCGGAGGAAAGACTTGGCTCATTGTGGACAACTCGCAAACCACTTTCGACCAAAACGGTCGACGCCTCTGATTCTGCACTATTTGCGCGGCTAATCTTGAATGGCCACAACAACATTCAACTCGGAGGTCTTGGCAAAATCTCACTGGTGGTCTGCAACACAGTGGATCGTGCGATCGCAGTCTATGACGCACTCAAGCAGGCAGGCCGAACTCAGCAATTGGAGCTCGTGCACAGCCGATTTCGTGCCGCGGAGCGCAGGAGGTGGCGCCAGCAATTCCTCACGCGCGAGGCATGTAACCCGACCTCAGACCTAATCATTGTCTCAACTCAAGTTGTTGAGGCTGGCGTCGACATATCGGCGGGGAGCTTATTCACCGAACTGGCGCCATGGTCGAGCTTGGTCCAACGGTTCGGACGTTGTGCGCGATATGGCGGATTTGGGCAGGTGACAGTGGTCAACCGAGGTACTGCGCCCGGCGAAGCTGCACCATATATGCCGGCGGACCTTGAGGCATCAATTGAGGCAATCGCTTCACTCGATGATGTCAGTGTCTCAAGCCTTGAATCCTTTGAGGATTCCTTGACGATCCAAATCCGTGCGCGGTTATATCCTTATTCGCCGGACCACTTGCTGCTTCGTCGCGACTTCGACGAGCTATTCGATACCACACCAGACCTGACTGGCGCGGATCTCGACATAAGCCGCTTCATCCGTTCAGGTGAGGAACGGGACTTGCAGGTATTCTGGCTCGAAGTCGACAACCTGGAAGCCCCCCCTAACGACCGTCGCCCCTTCCGAAACGAACTCTGCGCCGTGCCCTTCCTTAAGGCTCGCAATTGGCTTTGCGGAGACGAGACAAAGACCAAACGAAAACCCCATCTGCGCCCCGGGATCCGGGCATGGGTGTGGGACTGGATAGACGGAACCTGGATTGAGCCAACGCGCTCGAGTTTGTTACCGGGGAGAATAGTATGTGTTGCGGCGGAAAGTGGAGGTTATTCCACAACTCATGGCTTCGATCCTCAATCTCGCCAGGCCGTACCTCCCGCCCCAATCCCTCCGGTTTCGACAGAGCATATAGCTCTCGAGTCAGCCGACAATCAGCAGGATGGAGAGGCCCTCAGCATCAGCCGATGGAAGTGCATCGCTTCTCACAGCCACGAGGTTGTCGATGAAGTGCTTGCCATCGGGAATTCTCTTTCATTGCCGGAAAGGCTGACAGAAATCTTGGCAGTGGCTGGCACTTGGCATGACTGGGGCAAGGCGCACCCGGCATTCCAAGGAGCGATGCGTGCATCTGATCGTCCAGCGCGAGAAGACCTGGCAAAGGCACCGAATGATGCATGGCTGCGTCCGAGGGGGACCTACAGATTTCTCAACGATAGCGAAACTCGTCCAGCACTTCGTCACGAGCTAGCGAGCGCGCTCGGCCTGTTCTCCCTCCTCGAGACCTATGATCCAGGACACCCGGCCCTCCTGGGCCCCTGGACCGAGGCGTTTACGCTGATCGGGCTAAATCCAGCGGTACCGACATCGACAACTATTTCGCACAACGCAGTCCGGCAAGTAGTAGAGTGCTCTGCGGAAGAGTTCAATTTAGTCGCATATTTGATAGCCAGCCACCACGGCAAAGTCCGGATCGCCCTTCATTCCGCACCCCTCGACCAGTCCTACGTTGACCGTGACGGACGAGGCCTACCAATTCGTGGAGTGCGTGAATCCGACACTTTGCCTTCGATTCTGATCCGGCCAGGGTTACCACCCATCGAGCCGATGACACTTACACTGGAACCTGCTGCACTGGGACTTTCCACTCGTACGGGCTCCAGTTGGAGGGAGCGCACCATCAGTCTGCTCCATTCCTACGGCCCATCGGGGCTCGCCTATCTGGAAGCACTATTTCGCGCCGCCGATGTTCGCGCATCCAGAAGGAGCACTGAGGATCCCGTCATCCCAGGCGAGGTCCGAAAGTGAGTCTCTACATTCATGTCCTCAGTGGCTGCTCTCCTATTCCACTGGCAAGCTATTTGAAGTCTCTGGGGATTCTCCGTTTGCTCGTCAGACAGGGCTTCGACCCGAACGCGCGCGGCTGGTGGCAGGATCGGCAATTCAACCTTCTAACCAAACTTGACAGGGATCAATTGGAGGACTGCTTCCTCACGCAGTACGAACCCACTCCCCTGCTGTCGCCATGGAACAAGGGTTGCGGATTCTACAAGCCCGGCGATCCTGGGCTCACCCCTCTTGAGCACTCCACTGCGGACCGATTCGCAGTATTTCGACGTGGAATTGCGCAGGCGCGCACAATCCTCGATGCAACGTCGAATGCCGATGCGGTGATCCGCTCGCTTAAAGCCCGAACCAAGACAAATAGGGCATTTCAGTCCGATCAACAGCGGGAGGTACTGAAGGGAAGCGAGATCTACTCCTCCACTGTTCAGTTCCTCCGGGAGCAACTGTCAACCGCACAAGCTGCCGGATCACCTCAACGGGAGGCGACTGAGTCCGATCTCTCAGTGGTGGAGCAACTAGTTGCCCATACATCCAAGCCACCATCTAAAGCCGAAGCCGATCGGATTAAGGCCTCATCGGGATACAAACGCCTGCTCTCTACTGCGGAACGCCGCTACAAGTCACTGAAGGCCACTCTCATCGCCGATTGCTACAGGACATGGCGCGGCCCCCATTCGGATTGGTTGTCGGCGGCTGTTGTGCTCGACGATGAAGGGGGTCAAGTCTGGCCATCCTTGCTTGGGACAGGGGGAAATGATGGAAACCTCGACTTCACCAACAACTTCATGCAGCGGCTTGGTGAGTTATTCGAAATCCTCTCGCCGACCGGTAGACCAAGACCAAATTCTCGTGAGCTTCTCTCAAACGCTCTGTGGTCGGATCCCACGCGTGAACTTGGCAATTCAGCGATTGGGCAGTTTCACCCTGGGGCCGCTGGGGGCGCGAACGCAACTACAGGAGCAATTGGAGAAAGTCTCGTTAACCCTTGGGACTTCGTGCTAATGATGGAGGGCACTATTCTTCTCAGCCCAAGAATCACACGTCGCCTCGATCAGATCTCGTTCAGCCACGCTGCCGCCCCTTTTGTTGTACGTTCCCACTCGGTAGGCAACCTTTCCCCCGGAGATGAGAACGCCCAGCGAGGGGAGCAATGGATGCCCCTTTGGTCTAGGCCGGCCGCTCTTGACGATATTGTCGCCCTGTTCGGAGATGGACGGGTCCAATTGAACCGCCAAACCGCAGCCTATCCAATCGACGCGGCTCGCGCAGTTGGGCGGCTTGGTGTCGCCCGCGGCATCTCAGCCTTTACCCGCTTCGGTTATTTGGAAAGGAACGGGCAGTCGACCCTTGCTGTTCCGCTAGGATTCGTCGAGGTACGACCATCAACAAGAGGCCACCTCGTTGATGATCTTTCACCCTGGCTGGATAGGCTGAGACGTCTCACACGTAGCAAGACTGCGCCGGCGAGCCTAATACACCGAGAGCGGCAACTCGCAAATGCGGTAATGGCCGCACTAACACATGACGATTCAACCCAACGTTGGCAAGCCGTTCTGTTGGCTGCCGTTAATATCGAGCGGCTGCAATCCACTGGGACTGCAATCGAGGTTGGCCCGATTCCTCCACTTGCACCGCATTGGATCTCGGCGTGTGGAGGCGATGCCACAATTAGGCTGGCACTCGCGCTTGGCAGTGCTGCCGGCTCCTACTCCAGATTGGGACGGCCGCACGATCCTGTGCGGCACCATTGGCTCGCACTGGAGACCGGTGCCCGACGATTTCGGCTATCTGGCGGCAAACTCGCCAACGACGCACGCGTGGTTGCACCCGGGTTCGACCCCTTAGTGGATTGCAGCTCGCTCGTGAAGCGCAGAATCATTGAGGCCGCCACTCAAGGCAGCCGCCACCTCGCCATCGTTTCCCCTGTCGGTTACGCAGCCAGACTACCCGATCTGGCCTTACTACTCAGAGGCGAGGTTGATCTGAATGTGGTGGTCAGCCTCGCTCGGGCCTTCATGGCTCTCTCTTGGGACCGCATCGGAGAGATCTCAACACCACCTAACATATCCTCAGCCGACCGCCCTCTAGAATCCTGGCTCGCTCTGAGGTTGTCCTGTCTCCCCTGGCCGCTCTATTCGGTGGTAGACATCCCGACTGAGCCCGGCCTACTGTACAGATTGCTGGCGGGAGATGGTACCGGAGCCGTCAGGATCGCTCTGGATCGCCTTCGTGCGGCACGCATCCGTGTGCCGTTACAAGCAGCGGTAATGAGCCCTCAGACCTCCCGGCTGTGGGCCGCAGCACTTGCGTTCCCAATTGACAGACACACCGCCCGCCAAGCGAGCACCGAACTTGACCCCGCCTTGAAAGGATCGCCCAATGTCTGACTATTCTTGCCTGCTACCTCTGACGCAAGCCCCCCGTGTCCTCTTCTCTGTCGCTCTCCAGCCCGTGCAAGGCGATAGGTTTCAGCCCACGGGTTTTCCGAGCCTCGGCGCCGCAACCTACCAGACCCGGCAGGGGCTCAAGCTACTCGTTGAAAGCTCTCAGAGCATGGCAAACAGGCTTGAAGCAGCATGTTGGGACTCAACTCTCAACTCTCCAGTTGCCGAACTGGAGGGCATTAGCCATATCACTGCCACACGAGCTGGACGTTTCCTTACAGATTCAATGCTTGAGGCTCATCGGATCAACAGCCCCTATTTCCTTGAGGGAAAGGATCGGAAATTTTTCGAAGCTCTGAAATCTGACCTCGGAGGGCTTTCAGCCGGTCCAATCGACCGGAAGCGTTTGGCCCAGGTTCTCTTCAAGTATGATGTTGGGTGCCTCATCCACGGTGCCTTTCTTGCCAAGAAGGACTTAGCCGGTGGTCGCCTGAGGGTAGCCAGATCTCTTTCTTCCTTTATTGAGGCCTCCGGAGTCAGCGCCGCACCCTCTGGTGGCGTAAAAAATGATCATGTCAATCCCTCTGGGGACACGAAGAGCGGATTTGGAAATGTCCCCTTCTCCAGAGACGAATTCGTTGCTGACCAGATCGACTGTTTTTTCAACCTCGATTTGGCCCAAATTCGTGGATACGGTCTCAATCTTGACGAGACAAACTTGCTCATTCTACTCGCGCTCCATCGTATTCGGAGACTACTCGACAGTGAGCTGCGTCTGCGAACTGCCTGTGACCTTGAGGTTCGCACAGACCGCCCCATGGTCATCCGGCCGGTCGAATTCCAGCTTCCCGAGTTGCCAGTCCTCATTGAAGCGGTAATATCGGCCATCGGGAAATGTCGCGCCTCGATGACCCATTCGACTGTTGCCTTCGAGGATGAACTCAGGAAAGGAAAACGCGCAGGGCTTGACATCGAAGAACCTGACAATGAGCCGGACGATCCGGATTCGGATCTCGACTAGGAGCAGAAATGCCGGCGCTCCTTCTCAGATTCCCGGGAGGGCGGTACCACGCCACTCCCTTTGAGCACCACGTCAATGAAGGTCATATCGAGTGGCCGCCCAGCCCCTGGAGGCTTCTGCGCGCGCTGATCGCCGTAGGTTTTGCAACTCAACACTGGAAGGAGGTTCCTCCTGTTGGGAGACGCCTAATCGAAAAACTAGCGTGCGTGTTGCCCACCTATTGCCTCCCGCCCGTCAACGCGGCTCACACCCGCCACTTCATGCCCGTTGGAAGAATCGAAAACGGGCGCGAATTGACAACGCTTGTTTTCGATACATGGCTTGACATAGGAAACGGAGAAGTGACAGTTCATTGGCCGTGCCCACTAGCGGAAGAGGAAGCAGGACTCCTCCATGACTTAGCAGGATGTCTAAATTACCTGGGCCGCAGCGAAAGCTGGGTCGACGCAAACCTCATTCCCGATAACTTGATTCCTGCAGTGCATTTCAATGCGTTCCCTCACCGGGCAGGGGATGTTCTCGGTGCCGGCTGGGAGCAAATCGCACTCCTGGCTCCGCTGCTGCCAGGGCGGTACGCGGAATGGCGAAATGCTGAGGTGAATCGAGTAGCAGCTCAGCTCCCAGGAACGAGCAAAAGGCCTTCTAAGAAAGTAGCTGGCGATCTTCAGCCGGAACACCTAGCCTATCCCCTGGATCTAGTGGATTGTTTTACGAAGGATACGGCTTGGTGGAAATTGCACCGGTGGGCTCAGCCTCCAGGATCTCAGCGAGTGATCTACTGGCGCTCGCAAAGCGCAATTGAGTTGGTGACAACTTCTGCGACAAAAGCGGCGCCTGCTACGCCAGTCACAACCATGGTCCTCTCCATGACCACACCAAGCGGGAATTGCTCCTCCTTGCCGGCACGCCACCGGACACTGCAGCAAGCCGAGTTGCTCCATCAGGCGATAATCAGTTCCGCCGCTAGGGGCCAGCGGATCCATTGTCCTGAATTGACGGGCCGTGACGAGGACGGATCACCCCTTAAGGGAAGGCATGGCCATCTCCATGTCCTCCCCATTGATTGTGACGCCGATGGACATCTGGATCACATCGTTCTTCACGCGCCGATGGGGTTTGGGGCTGAGGCACAGGAAGCTGTTCGACGTCTTAAGCGTACGTGGACCAAAGGAGGTGCAGGCACAATCCAGCTTGCCTTAGCCGGCTTCGGTGGCCTCGACCTCCTGCGCGACTTGCCCGCCCCTCTAGATAGATACATCACTGCCTTTTTGGCCCCGCCGGACGGTGCGCGCACTTGGATAAGTGCTACCCCTTTCGTTCCACCAAGGTTTTTGAAACGAAGTGGCGCGAATACACTGGGAGGACAGATCAATGCTGAATTGTCCTCGCGCGGTTTGCCGATGGTGGAAGAGATCAGCCCGTTGCCCAGAACTCCGGAGAGTCTCGCGCTGCGTCACTATGTCCGAAGTCGCCGGAGGGGAGGGGTTCCACCACCGTTGGATGTGGGGTACGCTCTCAAGCTAACCTTCTCCCAACCAATCCGCGGCCCATTAACCATAGGCTACGGATCTCACTTTGGATTGGGGCTTTTCCTTTCAATCAATGAACAATGAGCACTCACTTGGGGTCGAAGGCGAGCTGTCAACCTCGCATTGCGAAGCAGGAAACAACTGCGGCTGCATTACCGCCTGGAGCTCGCCACCCAGCGGAGCCTCCAAAGCGAGCGTGGTCAACTGTTGAGTACCCGCCGCAATCTCCTCGCAGGAAGGCGCCATCCGCTTCCACGTGGACACGGAGGACAAGTCGATCCTTCATGGTTCACCCTCAAACTCGCCCGCCGCCTCGTCGCCGGCAAAGCCCGCAACCAGCGCACCATGCTCCTTCGCAATCACGAGGAACCGCCGCCCGAAACCCTGCGCGCCATGAAGTCCATGATCGATCGCGCCGAAGAAGCCGAGTCCCTCGCCGAACTCCTCGGCCTCGAAGGCAATGCCGCCCGCCTCTACTTCGGAGCCCTCTCCGGCATGATCAAAGCGAACCGCGATCCCTTCCCCTTCGACTTCGAAGGCCGCAATCGCCGCCCGCCGCGCGATCCCGTCAACGCCCTGCTCTCCCTCGGCTACAGCGTCCTCGCCAAGGACCTCACCATCGCCGCCTACGCAGTCGGCTTCGACCCCTTCGTCGGCTTCTACCACCAGCCCCGCTTCGGTCGCCCGGCCCTGGCCCTCGATCTCATGGAGCCCTTCCGCCCCCTGATCGTCGACTCCGCCGTCCTCTCCGCCATCAACACCGGCATGATCACCGCCAACGACTTCGTCCGCGCCGGACAAAGCGTCGCCCTGACACCCGAAGGCCGCAAATCGTTCTTCCGAGCCTATGAAGCCAGAATGGACACCATGGTCACCCATCCTCTATTCGACTACCGCGTCAGTTACCGCAGGCTCCTGGAGATCCAAACCCGGCTCCTCGCCCGAGTGCTCGACGGCGAGATTGCCGACTACCCAGTCTTCGTGACAAGATAATCGAGCGGTCCAGTGCATTTCAGACCCCAGGAGCCGCTCGCGACCTCTTAAGAATCTGATTCCACGTAATTTAGCCCAGTGCTGAGTCTACGGAAACCCGCTCTCCTCACCCAGAAGAGCGGACCGCTCGCAAAGCACCGCCCAGCTCATTGAAAACAAGATAGAATTTGACAGTACTCCTTCCGTGATCTTCGGATCACGGCCTCATTGAAGCGATGCGCTTACGCTTGGGGCTGGGTGCAGGTTCGGGCGGCCTTCCGTGATCTTCGGATCACGGCCTCATTGAAGCGCTGATTGAGTGGTTTTCTCAAGCTCAGAACCCGTCTTCCTTCCGTGATCTTCGGATCACGGCCTCATTGAAGCAGCCCTGGCTGGAACGCGCAGCGGCGCCAGAACTCGCCTTCCGTGATCTTCGGATCACGGCCTCATTGAAGCTCGCTCGCGATCAGCGAGCCAAGGCAGAATCAGCTCCCTTCCGTGATCTTCGGATCACGGCCTCATTGAAGCGTGATCGTTGCGCGAGTGATGCGCGATCGGGCCCAGGGTCCTTCCGTGATCTTCGGATCACGGCCTCATTGAAGCTAGCTTCACCTGGGCGGCATTGGGATTGCGCTTGATCCCTTCCGTGATCTTCGGATCACGGCCTCATTGAAGCCACAATGGAGTCGTGCCAAGGAAACACGGGCAGTTTCCTTCCGTGATCTTCGGATCACGGCCTCATTGAAGCGAGTCGCTTACTCGTTACTGACAGAAGAGTCTCTACCCTTCCGTGATCTTCGGATCACGGCCTCATTGAAGCGCGTTCGTTCGGTCAAAGGCGAAGGAAGAACGCAAGGCCCTTCCGTGATCTTCGGATCACGGCCTCATTGAAGCTCAAAATCTTGCTGGCGGCAGGGCTTGATACCTGCTCCTTCCGTGATCTTCGGATCACGGCCTCATTGAAGCCCTGATGGATAGATCGGCACCGCAGGCGGAACACTCCCCTTCCGTGATCTTCGGATCACGGCCTCATTGAAGCTACAACGGGCTTTGGGCTATGTCCACGGTAACCACCCTTCCGTGATCTTCGGATCACGGCCTCATTGAAGCGAGGTATGGGCGGATCCGGCCATTCGGCTCGGCCACCCTTCCGTGATCTTCGGATCACGGCCTCATTGAAGCGCTACGTTCCAATTGATGAATCGATCCTCGTTCCCGTCCTTCCGTGATCTTCGGATCACGGCCTCATTGAAGCCGGTCGAGAATGTAGGTCCTCTACCGCGCAACAATTCCCTTCCGTGATCTTCGGATCACGGCCTCATTGAAGCATGTCGCAGCACCGCTGGCCATCCGCTTCAGCAAGCCCTTCCGTGATCTTCGGATCACGGCCTCATTGAAGCGTTGAACTGATCTACAACGGAACCACTTTCCAGATCCTTCCGTGATCTTCGGATCACGGCCTCATTGAAGCTTGTTGCTGTTTTTTGGTGCGTCGCCTCAGTGAAAGCCTTCCGTGATCTTCGGATCACGGCCTCATTGAAGCCGCACGTCGCGCATATTCTGTGCCTTGACGGCGCGCCTTCCGTGATCTTCGGATCACGGCCTCATTGAAGCTCGCTGACGTGTTTGAGCATCAGCACACCCTCGGTGTCCTTCCGTGATCTTCGGATCACGGCCTCATTGAAGCGAAATTCTGATCCCGAGACCTTGCGTGTTTTTACTTTCCTTCCGTGATCTTCGGATCACGGCCTCATTGAAGCCCTTGAGTTGAAGAGCCTGTACGAGTTCGAGACGAAGGCCTTCCGTGATCTTCGGATCACGGCCTCATTGAAGCAGCCGGGCCCGCGCGTCGTCTTCCTTTTCCTTCCGGACCTTCCGTGATCTTCGGATCACGGCCTCATTGAAGCGTTCTGTTGGACGTCGCAATGGGCAACTCACTCCCCCTTCCGTGATCTTCGGATCACGGCCTCATTGAAGCTCGTTCCGGCTGGGGTCGTACTTCGCCCGAACTCTCCCTTCCGTGATCTCCGGATCACGGCCTCATTGAAGCGGAATATGTCTACTCAAAGACCAACACGTACTCACTACCTTCCGTGATCTTCGGATCACGGCCTCATTGAAGCTGTACAAATGACAGATCGAACTCTGTCAGTGGGATGCCCTTCCGTGATCTTCGGATCACGGCCTCATTGAAGCTGGAATTTGTTCTTTGGGCCGATGGTAGTCTTGCCGCCTTCCGTGATCTTCGGATCACGGCCTCATTGAAGCCCACACAAGCTAACGCCGCGCTTTGCAGTTCCGAGACCTTCCGTGATCTTCGGATCACGGCCTCATTGAAGCGAGCTGTACTTGTACGCGTTCAGGCCAACGACGCCGCCTTCCGTGATCTTCGGATCACGGCCTCATTGAAGCGAACCGACCGCGCCCGCTGTTCCGGAGGCGCGGCCGACCTTCCGTGATCTTCGGATCACGGCCTCATTGAAGCGGCTGGACCGATAACCCGGTGTGGGGCACGCGGCACCCTTCCGTGATCTTCGGATCACGGCCTCATTGAAGCGTTTTTAAGAGGTCCCCATGTCTGACTTAAAGACCGCCCTTCCGTGATCTTCGGATCACGGCCTCATTGAAGCGTCATACCAGTGAGCCGGCCGTAGACCGTGATTCCACCCTTCCGTGATCTTCGGATCACGGCCTCATTGAAGCCAATTGAACTCGCAGGACAGGAACCGGAGATTGCTCACCCTTCCGTGATCTTCGGATCACGGCCTCATTGAAGCAACGCGAGTTCCGCCTTGATGTCGGCGCCGTCGATCCTTCCGTGATCTTCGGATCACGGCCTCATTGAAGCCAGCAGCCGATCTCAATCACGGAGCCCATCTGGCGTCCTTCCGTGATCTTCGGATCACGGCCTCATTGAAGCGGCGTGCTTTCGTCGATCACGATGGTACCTGGCTCCCCTTCCGTGATCTTCGGATCACGGCCTCATTGAAGCAATGGAGCCATCCTCTGTCCGGATACCCAGAATCGGCCTTCCGTGATCTTCGGATCACGGCCTCATTGAAGCGCGGTGCTCGCCAAGTGGCGACGGGCACTCCACCAGGACCCACTTCAACCCGGACCCACCCCGAAACTCCTCCATTTCCCTCATCCCAGCATCTTCGTGAACTAAACCGCTAACGCGGTATCCCCCCTCGGCCTTTTCCGAACTCCCTGCGATCATCGGGCCCCGGCGAAACCGGCTCCAGGCTCACACTCAAGTTGGTTGTTATCCGCAACCCACTTTGTCGATTGAAGGAGCGACCATGAGCCTCTTGCGCCAACGCATGCTCGAAGACATGCAGATGAGGAACCTTTCCGCCGGAACCCAGCGTAGTTATATCCACTACGTCGCTGACTTTGCAAATCATTTTGGCCTCAGCCCCGCCAGGCTGGGCCTCGACGACATCCGCAACTACCAGTTGTTCCTCATCGAGCAGCGCCAACTGTCACCCGAATCCATCAACTGCTTTCTCTCCGCCGTCCAGTTCCTCTATACCGTTACCCTGGAAATGCCTTGGAGCAACGCCCAGTTCGGACGCATGAAAGTCGGCCAGAAGCTGCCGTCCGTACTCAGTGCCGACGAGGTGGTCCGGCTCTTCAGCCACATCCACATCCTCAAGCACCGTGTCGTGCTGATGCTCTGCTACGGCGCCGGGCTCCGCATCTCCGAAGCCGTCTCGCTCAAGGCCGCCCATATCGACTCGGGCCGCATGCTCATCCACGTCGAGCAGGGTAAGGGCGGCAAGGACCGCTTCACCGTCCTCAGCGCCCGCCTCCTCAGCTTGCTGCGCGCCTACTGGAAACTCCAGCACCCGGTCGACTGGCTGTTCCCCGGCACCAAGGCGGGCACGCATCTCCAGCCGGCCAGCGTGCAGCAGGTGTGCCGCCAGGCGGCTCAAATGGCGGGGCTCACCAAACACGTGACACCCCACCTGCTGCGGCACAGCTTTGCCACTCATCTGCTGGAAAACGGCTCCGATACGCGCGCCATTCAAGTGTTGCTCGGCCACACCCGAATCGACACCACCGCACGCTACATCACGATCTCCCCGCAGACCGTGGCTCGCATCGTGAGCCCTCTGGACAGCCTGCCCGCCGAGGCGCCGCCCAAGAGAAAGCGCGGCCGTCCGCCGAAGAATCAGACAGTGCAGTTGCCCGGCTAAAGTCTTGCCGAGGCCAACCCTTGAGGTGGCCAGCATCTTCCGCCGCCATGGCGAACGGTTTCGCGCCCGGCAGCGTCTGCCCGTTCAGCAACTCCGGCTGATGCAGGCGGTCGAAACCTGCCGCACTGCCGCTCTCGGCGGCCATGTGGAGCGCTGCAGCCACTGCCAGCATCAACGCATCAGCTACAATTCCTGCCGCAACCGCCACTGCCCGAAGTGCCAGAATCTGGAGCGCAACCGGTGGCTGGAGCACAGGCGGGCCGAACTGTTGCCAGTCCCCTACTTCCACGTCGTCTTCACCATCCCGGACCAATTCAACGCGCTGGCCTTGCGCAATAAGGCCGTCGTCTACGGCATCCTGTTTCAGGCCAGTGCGCAGGCCTTGCTGACCATCGCGGCCGATCCCCGCCATCTCGGCGCCCGCATCGGCTTCTTCTCGATCCTCCACACCTGGGGACAGAACCTGCTGCTGCACCCGCACGTCCACTGCGTTGTCACCGGCGGCGGCCTCAGCCCGGACGGTGAGCGCTGGATCAGCTGCCGTCCGGGTTTCTTTCTTAGCGTCCGTGTGTTGTCGCGCCTCTTCCGGCGCCTGGTTCTTGATGCCCTTCGCCGCGCTTTCGACAAAGGCCAACTGCAGCAAGCCGGCGATCTGTGTCCATTGCTGGCACGGCTGTCAAAACGCGAATGGGTCGTTTACGCCAAGCCGCCTTTTGGCGGTCCCGCCCAGGTGCTCGACTATCTCGGCCGCTACACCCATCGCGTGGCCATTTCCAATAACCGACTCCTCGGCATGGACGGCGAGCAGGTGAAGTTCCGCTATAAGAACTACCGCGCCAAGAACAAAGACCGGCACCGCACCATGACGCTGGAGGCGGGTGAATTCATCCGGCGTTTCCTGCTGCATACCATTCCGCCGGGCTTTCAGCGGATCCGTCACTATGGTCTGCTGGCGAGCCGGCAGAAACAGGCCAACCTGGCCCATTGCCGCCGACTACTGCCCGGGGCACGGCCGCCAGAGGCGCCACTTGCCCCAGCAATCCATGTGCCGAGTGGACCGGATCTCATGGCTCCCTACCTGCGCTGCCCAGTCTGCGAGACCGGTCAAATGCAGAGGGTAGAGGTGTTGCTGCCGCGCCTGTACCGCTGCCGGGAGATGAACTCCTCATGAGGCCATCGGCTTCGCCCACAGGTCTGGAAGCGACCCGGCATTGGGCTGCAACTTGGAGTGTGTTCGGAACCACTCAACTCCCGCCAGAAGGAAGCCGTCAACTCCCATTGCGACCGAACGGAAGGCGTCAGCCGGCATTGCCATCGGCCGGCGTTACGCGAAGAGTTCGCGGAGCCATCTTCGTGGAGCCGGAACACCAAGCCCGGACAGCCAAACCAACTGGCGAACCAAGCAAAACCCATATCGCCAAGCCCTGAGCCCGCGGTTTGAGTTCATCGAACGTTCTCATCACCGGGACGGGGCACAATCTCCCAAGCCGCCGCGTTTTCGCCCCGTCCCGCCGATGAGAACTTATGCGATCACACCCCAAAGAAATAAATCGCATCCATCTTTTCAATCACTTACCGCCCGCCTCTTCATGACACCCTTGCCCTCCATGCCACACTAAGCGCCGAACGGAGGCCCGTACAGCCCCGTCGTCGTTCCGGCAGGCCAAAACCTGCCGGTTCGTCACCGATCTTTGACAACTGCACCGCCCTGCAATTCGATTCAGACGCCCGGAGACTCATGGCAGGTCTTCGGGCGCTCGCCGGAACGTCCCCCGCTGAGCCGATCTCACCGGCCAGGCTCGCACGCCAGTGGGACGCCCAATCCTCTCTCCACGAGGCATCAAACCCAATCAGACGATCTGGCCAGCCTACACACCAGTGGGACGCCCAATCCTCTCTCCACGAGGCATCAAACCCAATCCGAGGATCCGGCCGGCCCACACGGGAGTGGGAAGCTCAATCCTCTCTCCACGACGGATCAAACCCAATCCGAGGCGACCCTGGGCCCAGGTCCCGTCGCCGAACTCCAAGTCCAAATCCGAGGCAGCCCCACCGAACCAGCCTCGCCCCACCAGCCACCAATCCACTCTTTTTGGCTGAACAAACCCACCGCACCAGCGGCCATCACGACCCGCTTGCCGTACTCCGGCCGCCAGTCACCAGCCCAACATCCTCTGGTTTTGAGTGAGCAAACCCACCAAAACCAACCACCGTCCCCAGCGAACGCCCCCACCGCCGTCGCAAATCCAGCCAGCGGGAGCGAACAAAGCCAACTCAGGCCGCACTCGCCGGCACATACGAACACCGCGGATCCGACTCCAGGTAATCCCCCGTCAACGCGTACGCCCGGCTCCTCGACCCGCCGCACAAATTCCGGTACTCACACCCGCCGCACTTGCCCACCAGCGCATCCGAATTCCGCAGCACCTTAAACAACCCCGAGTCGCAGTACGCCTGCTGCAGCGGAACCCGCCGCACATTCCCCGCCGATACTTCCAGAAACCCCGAGGGGAAAATCTCGCCCGTGTGCGAAATGAACACGAACCCCTTCCCGTCGTTGATCCCCGCCTGCCGCTGGATAATCCCCGCTGGAGCCCCCGCCACCTTAGCCCCCGCGCCCCCCGGTTGCGCCTTCCGCCTCTGCGCCACATACCGCCGGTAGTGCTGCGCCTCCGTCGTCTTGATGTCAAACGAAGCCGTCAATGACGTCTGGTACAAATACTCGAACACCTGCTCGTACTCGTCCGCCGTCAGGTCGTCCGCCAGCGAAGCCCGCCCCGTCACCACCAGGAAGAACACGCTCCACAATCGCGCCTTCTCCGCCCCCACCACCTGCGCAATCCGGTCCAGCGACTCGACATTGTGCCGCGTCACCGTCGTGTTGATCTGCGTCTCCAGCCCGATCCGCGCCGCATGCCGCAACGCCGCCATCGTCCGCTCATACGACCCCGCCACCTGCCGGAAACTGTCGTGCGCCGCCGCATCCGCCCCGTCCAGGCTCACCGCCATCCGCGACACACCGCAATCCCGGATCCGTGAAACCGCATCCTCCGTCAACAGCGGAGTCGCACTCGGCGTCACCGTCGTCCGCAGCCCCAGCGCCACGCTCTCCTTTAATAGCTCGAACAGATCCGGCCGCTTCAGCGGATCCCCGCCCGTAAACACCAGCAGCGGATCGCCAAAGTCCTTGATCTGGCGCAACGTCTCGCGCGCCTCTGCCAGGGACAGTTCGCCCGGATCCCGGTCCGGCCGCGCCGACGCCCGGCAATGCTGACAGGCCAGGTCGCACGCCTGGGTCACTTCCCAGATCACGAGAAAAGGAGCTTGTGAAAAGTCGCGCATAAGGTTGTCCGCCAACAACCTCAATTTATCTGGACTTTTTTGTTCTGTCGGTGACGAAAGTCACGGTGCCCCAGCCGTTTCGGCCGCATGCTGGAAACGTGATCAGCGGCAATCCAACCCACCCGACCAACCTGCACATTGAGCCGCGAGCGTCAGCGAGTCCCGCACGCCCCTCCCAGCCGCCAAAGCAAAGAAAACCACTGCGAACCCCGACCGTCAGGGAGGGGTCCCCGCCGCGCTACGAACCGCGCACGGCAGTAAGCGGGCCCCCAGCGCAGTCGCGTCTTCAACGCAGTCCCGCACGCCCCTCCCAGCCGCCAAAGCAAAGAAAACCACTGCGAACCCCGACCGTCAGGGAGGGGTCCCCGCCGCGCTGCGAACCGCGCACGGCAGTAAGCGGGCCCCCGGCGCAGTCGCGTCTTCAACGCAGTCCCGCACGCCCCTCCCAGCCGCCAAAGCAAAGAATGCCACTGCGAACCCCGACCGTCAGGGAGGGGTCCCCGCCGCGCTACGAACCGCGCACGGCAGTAAGCGGGCCCCCGGCGCAGTCGCGTCTTCAACGCAGTCCCGCACGCCCCTCCCAGCCGCCAAAGCAAAGAAAACCACTGCGAACCCCGACCGTCAGGGAGGGGTCCCCCCCGCGCTGCGAACCGCGACTGGAAAGGAGCGGGCCTCGGTCATTCGCGAGGCTTCCTCGGAGCGGAGGACCTATTCCCAACGTCCAGCCGCGAGCCTCAGTACTCCGTATCCGCCTCCGCCTGCAACGCCCCGCGATCCGCAATCTCAATCTGCCGCTTCACAATCCGCACAATCCCCTCAGCCTGGAATCGCGCCAGATTCCTCGACACCACCTCGCGCACCGTCCCCAGCCGCAACGCCAACTCCTCGTGCGTCAACGGAATCTGGACACTGCCGTCGGACTCCCGCTCCGCCTGCAGCAACGCCTGCGCCAGCCTCTGCCGGACACTCCCAAACGTCACGGCCTCAATCACGCCCACCAGCTGGCGCAACCGCCGGCCCACCAGAGCCAGAACCTTGATCGGTACCTCCGGATGCTGCCGGCAAAATCGCCGGAAATCTTCCTTCCTCACCAGGAAAATCACGCAATCCTTCATGGCTGTCACCGTAGCCGGATAGTCGCCATTGTCGAACAACGGCACCTCCGCCACACTCGACGGAGCCGACTCCACCCCCAACATAATCTCCCGGCCCGATGGGCTGGTCTTCAGAATCTTCACGCTGCCAGACCCAATCACATGCAGCCCCTCACAGGACGTGCCTTCGAAAAACAGGGTCTCCCCGGCCGCATACGTCTTTTCCACCGCGAGCGCCGCAATCTGCTGCCGCTCCTCGGGCGTCAACGTCGTGAACAACGATGTCTTGTCGAATGTCTCCCGCCGCAGGGGAGATAACGGAGATTCAGATGGCTTTTGCAATCGGGTTTCAATGTATCGCATGTGGAGCATGCCGCTCAACGTGCCCCAACGGCGCCATCCAGGGGGCCCGCCCCCGCTTCCGCATCGAGCCGCTCCTCTGCACCGAATGCGTACTCTTCTCCCATCAGCCCCTCTGCGTCGCCGAATGCCCCGTAAGGGCCATCGTGGAACGAAGCCCGACCCCTTCCACCATCCACAACAATCTTCAAAACGGAGTCCACCATGAGTGAAAAATACATATTTATCAACGACTTGAAAGACCATTCGCCGCTGCCCGAAAACGGCATCCTCAGCCGCACCCTCCAAAACGACACCCGCACCAAGGTGATCCAGTTCATCTTCGCGCCGGGTCAGGAACTCTCGGCCCACACCGCCCCCATGCCCGCCACAATCTACATCGTCAGCGGCCAGGCCACCCTCCGCCTCGGGGACGACACCATGGAAGCCGCCGAAGGCGCTTTTGCCTACATGACCCCACTCCTCGAACACGGCATTCAGGCCAAAACCGAAGTCATCATGCTCCTCACCATGATCAAGAACCCGCCCGCCGAGCCGAAATCCTAACCCGAGCAGAGGACCTCCGCCTTCCCCGAGGGCATCATCTGTCTCTGGGAACGTCGCCGTCCCCGAGATCGTCCGCCGTCCCTGGGAAGGCGGACGCCCTCGTCCGCAGCCGACCCCCCGGTCGGCTTTCAGCTTCTTCTCTCCCACCCCGAAACCCCAAAGATTCCCGCCCGTCCCGCCGATACATCGGGTATGAACTCCGCCTCGGTGAACTACTACGACCTGCTCCAGATCCACCCCAAGGCCGAGCCCGAAACCATCCAGCGCGTCTACAAGATCTTCGCCGCCCGCTACCACCCCGATAACCGCGAAACCGGCGACGCCGAGCGCTTCCGCATCTACCGCGAAGCCTACGAGATCCTCAGCGACCCGCCCGCCCGGGAACAGTACGACCGCAAACTGGAACTCACCCAGCCCGACGCCCTCCCCGTCTTCCAGTCCAAGGAGTTCACCGATGGCATCGATGCCGAAGCCAAAATCCGCATCGGCGTCCTCTGCCTCCTCTACGCCAAACGCCGCGCGAACCCCGACTACTCCGCCCTCTCCATGCTCGACCTCGAACACGTCATGGCCTTCCCGCGCGAACATCTCCAGTTCGCCATCTGGTACCTGAAAGCCAAAAAGTTCGTCACCCAGGACGATCGCAGCAGCTTCATCGTCACCGCCGAAGGCGTCGACTACCTGGAGACACAACTCCCCGGCAACGATCTCTTATATAAGATCTTCCGTGCCTCCGAGTCCGGCGTCATGGTCTATCCCAAGGCGCTGCTCAACTCGAAAAACCGCTGAGTCCTACGGCCAGCCAGGTTGTTTTTGGGGTATCTGCGAGGAGAGAGTCTGCGAGGGGAGAGAAGGCTCGGGGGAGCCGGATGCTCCCCCTGGAAATCGGACTTGGTTACTTGGCGCGCTTGGCGATGATCTTGTCGACAATGCCGTACTCGACGGCTGCTTCGGCTTCCATGATGTAATCGCGATCGACGTCGCGAGCAATCTTTTCCACCGTCTGGCCCGTCGCGTCGGCCAGCACACCGTTGAGAATCTCGCGCATGCGCAGAATCTCGCGGGCATAGATGTCGATGTCGGTCGCCTGGCCGGCCAGCCCGCTCATCGACGGCTGGTGGATCAGGATCCGCGAATGCGGCAACGTATAACGTTTGCCCTTCGCACCGCAGGCCAACAGAACTGCGCCCATCGAGGCCGCCTGTCCCACGCAGTACGTCACGATATCCGGCTCGATCAGATTCATCGTGTCGAGAATCGCCATACCGGCCGTGATCGAACCACCGGGGGAGTTGATGTACAGAGAAATGTCCTTCTCCGGATCTTCCGACGCCAGAAACAACATCTGGGCAATGATCAGGTTGGCCACCTGGTCGTCGATCGGCGTGCCGAGGAAGATGATGTTCTCCTTCAACAGCCGCGAATAGATGTCAAAGGCGCGCTCCCCTCGGGAGGTCTGCTCGACCACCATCGGGACCAACATATTATGCGGGGTCGGAATCTCCCCATTGCGAATCGGCATTATGCCTCCTTGCACCGGCTCAGGAGACCTCCAGGCACGGTCTCGAAGCCGTCTGGAGGCCGCTAGGCCTTCTTCGTCGTGGAGCGTTTCGCTTTCTTCGTGATCTTCTCCAGGTTCTTCCGCTTTTGCTCGAAGCCCTTGGCAAGATCAAGGATCGTAGTCCGCTCCAGATACTCCATGATACGATTCCGCAGGGCCTTCCAGCTATCGTGCATTCCGCACGGCGCCTGATCGTTGCACTCAGCCATTCCGGCCGGGCAGCGTTCGAAGTCCGCAAGGCCGTCTACGGCGTCGACAATGTTCAGGATCGAGAGCTCCGCCGCGGGCATCCGAAGGCAGAATCCCCCAGTCGGTCCCTTACTGGATCGGAGGAATCCCTTGCGCGCAAGTTGCTGCAAAATCTTGGCAAGGAAGTGAGACGGAATGTCCGCCTCCTCGGCGATCTGCTTCACCATGGCATACTTGCCCTCCGGCACAGCAGCCAAGTGGACAAAAGCGCGGATTGCGTACTCAGCCGAACGGGAATAGATCATGAGCTACCTCTAGAGAGCTAGATGAAAATACACGTTTATCTTATTTCTACTAGAAAATGGATGCAAGAGGCACGTTTCGGGTTTCAGGGATTTCAGGCCCTGAAAAGCGTCCCCAGAGCAGGTCCGCTCCGAGCCGTCACCGGCCGCCCCATCCAGCTTCCAACAGCAAAGATCATTAATTTCAGTTGCTTACAGCCCACAGCGGCAAGTCGCTCGCGGGGCGACACAGGGCCACCATTCTGTTTATAACAATTTCGGAGCTTCTTGTGGGGAAGCCCCTGCCACCGGGCTCACTTCTTATTGGCCTTGTTGGTCAGC
This sequence comes from Paludibaculum fermentans, assembly GCF_051172195.1. Lineage (GTDB taxonomy): Bacteria > Acidobacteriota > Terriglobia > Bryobacterales > Bryobacteraceae > Paludibaculum > Paludibaculum fermentans_A. The sequence continues at coordinate 125,095 of NZ_JBPJAQ010000003.1, read as the reverse complement.
AACTTGTCGAGAAATCCACCAACATAGTTTTTGGTGGCTTCCGCCGCCAGCCCCTTCACGCTGGGCGTCACCTTCGGGCTGGATGTAGTGCCCGCTACATCCACCGGGATGATCGATTGCGCCGGCTGGTCGCCCCGCGGCCGCGCCCCCAGCAGCTCCGCAATCCGGCCGCTCACCTGCGCCTGCAGCTTCAGGTTCAATGCTGTATCGAAGCCCACACGGCCCGCGCCGGTCGTCCGCAGCCCGCCGCCGTCCATCACCGCATCCGTCAGCGTCAGCGTCTGATCCTGGATCGCGAAGTTGGTCTTCAGCGTGGTGAAGGTGGTCGAACCAGTGGCCTGCATCAGGCCCGCCTTGCCCATCGCGCCCGTGATCGAGCCCAGCAGGTCCATCTGTTTGAGCTTACCGTTGGCGACCTCGATCGAGCCCGCGCCCGACAGCGCATTCCGCATCTGCGGAGCATCGCGCCCCACCGTGCGCAACTCGAACCTGGGTATGTGCAACGCGCCCTGGATGCCCGGGTCGTTGTCCAGGAACGCACCCAGCAACTGTTGGATATCCAACCCCTTCAGCGAGCCCGCGAGGGAGGCGCGCTCCTGCCCGGCATCGGACGCAAACGACATGCTGGCCGCCAGCTGCCCCGCCGCCAGGCCAAAGGCCGATTTCGGAATGTCGATCTGGATCGCCGGCCCCGAGAGCGCGTGCTTCAGCGTCAACTGCCCGGCTACGTTCCCGGTCAGCGGCAGCCGGTGCTGCTCGTCGCGCCCAATCAGGAAGTCCGCCAGCGTCACCTGCGTCGCCCCGGAGGCTGTTCGGGCAAGGTCGCCTTTCAGCGCCACCCCCACCTTCAACAGCGCCTTGTCTCCAGGCGCCGCCAGGAACGCGCCAAACTCCTTCAGCAGAAATGACTTCGGCAGCTCGCCCGGCGCGAACGCCACGTCGAGCTTGCCGTCGATCGGAGTGGAGCCCTCGGCGAACGGGCCAATGGTCCCCTGGAACTCCAACATCGACTTCTTGGTCTCCATCAGATGCGCTGAAGCCTTGGCCGTCAGCGGCCGGCCCGACCCGAAGCCGCCCAGCCGCAAATCAATCCGCCGCCACGAGCCCAGCTCCTCTCCGGCCAGCTTCATTGACCCACCTTCAACCTTGAGATCCTCAATCGACAGCGAGCCACCGCCCGCGGGCGCGCCGGCCTGCTGGGTGGACGCCGCCGGTTTGGCCTGCAACCGGTCCATAAACACTTCCAGGTTGGTCTTGCCCGCCGCGTTCTTCTCCACCAGCAGCAAGGGTTTCGTGATCGCCAGCGCAATGATGCGGGGCGAACTGGAGAACAGCGAAGAGACGGAAATGATAGCGTCGATCCCCTCCGCCTCCACCATCGGCTTGCTGCTGAAACCGGGCGGATTAGCCAGCCGGATCTGGTCCAGTCCCAGCGCCGGTTCCAGCTTGAGGAGGCTCCCGATCTTGACATCGATCTCGCCGACCGTCACCGCCACACCCAGAGAATCGCTCAGCATGGCCAGCATCTTCTGCTTGCCCGCCCCGGAGATCATCGAACGCGCCATCAGTACCGCCGCCCCGGCCAGCACTGCCACCAGCACGACGAGTCCCAGCAGAATTTTCCAGAGTTTCGACATAGGCTCATGTTACGCCGGATGCCGCTGCGATAGAATCCGTGCATGTCGCAGGGCTGGACTCGCCGGACCTTTCTCGGTACGCTCTCAACCAATCTCTTCGCCGCCCCGGATCTCGCCAACGATCCGGACCGACCGCAGTTCCACTTTCTTCCCCCGTCCAACTGGATGAACGACCCCAATGCCCCCGTGTGGTTCCAGGGGGAATACCACATGTTCTACCAGTACAATCCCAAGGCGGCGCAGTGGGACACCATGCACTGGGGCCATGCCACCAGCCCGGATATGCTGCATTGGAAGCACCTGCCCATCGCCCTGGCGCCGACGCCCGGCGGTCCCGACAAGGACGGCTGCTTTACCGGCTGCATGGTGGTGGATAACGGCAAGCCCGTCATTGTCTATACCGGGGTGAACCCGGAAGTGCAGTGCCTGGCCCGGTCGGAAGACCTCCAAACCTGGACCAAGCACCCCGGCAACCCCATCATCGCGGGGCCGCCGCCCGGCATCGATAGCCCGGGGTTCCGCGATCCGCACGTGTGGCGCGATGGGGACGAGTGGCTGCTGTTGATCGGCGCCGGCTTCCGCGGCAAGGGCGGCACCGTGCTGCTCTACAAGTCACCCGATCTCATCCACTGGACCTATGTGAAGCCACTGCTCACGGGCGAGAAACTCCCCAGCGGGTCGGACCCGGTCGCCAGCGGCGAGATGTGGGAGTGCCCCGACTTCTTCCCGGTAGGCAACAAGTGGCTGCTCTACGTCTCCACTCAAGGCAAGGTCCTGTATTGGCTGGGCACCTGGAAAGACCGCGTGTTCACGCCGGAATCGAACGGCGTCCTGGTCTACGGCGCCGGCTATGCCCCTAAAAGCTGCGATGCCTCGGGCAAGCGGCGCATCATCTGGGCCTGGCTGCGCGAGCAGCGGAGCAAGGCGGACCAGCTCAAAGCCGGCTGGTCGGGCTCCATGTCGCTGGCCGTGGTTCCTACCCTCGACAAGCAGGGCGGGCTGATGCTGAAGCCGGCGCTGGAGTACGAGAAACTGCGCGGCAAACGGCTGCGCGAAGCCGCCCACGACGACTGCTGCGAGATCCACGCCAAGCTCAGCGGCCTGAAGCCCTTCGGCCTGCTGCGCGGTGGGCATGAGGTGCTCGGCTTCGATCCGGAAGGCCATACCTTGTCCGTGGGCCGCACCGAAGCGCCGGTGCCGGCAGGGCCGGTGGACCTGCGAATCTTCCTCGACGGCTCCGTCGTGGAGGTCTTCATCAACAACAGGATCTGGGTGACCGGTCGCGTCTACGGCGGGAACCAGGGACTGAGCATGCGAGGCAGCCCGGAGAACATCGAATCGTGGGCCCTGAAGCCGGTCTCAGGCGACCGGTTGACCACTTAGCCCGAGGAACGACCGGACTTCCGCCTCGAGTGCGGGCGTCACCACGACGGCATTCCCGCCATAGATGGTGTCGTTGCCGGAGTAGTCGAAATAGCGGCAGCCGGCTTCCTTACAGATCACCGAGAGGGCGGCCAGGTCCCACGGCTTGGCTGTGGGTTCCAGCCAGAACTCGGCCTGCCCGGACGCGACCAGCATGGAGTCCCACGCGCCCCCCAGGCTGCGTACCGCCCAGAACCTGGACAGGAACGGGAGCAGCCGGTCTGAGTGCGGCCGGATGGCCACGTTGTTGAACTGGAGCACGCAGGCGACCGCCCGCTCGACCGTATCGATGGAGGACGCCTTCAGCCGGGTGACCTCGCCTTTGACAACCCGGAAGGCGCCGCCGCCCCTTACCGCATAGTACTGTTCGTCCAGGGCGGGAAAGGTCGCCACTCCCACCTCGATGACCCCATCCACCTCCAGCCCCAGCAGGTTGGACCACAAGCGGTTGCCCCGGACGAAGTCGCGCGTCCCGTCGATGGGATCGATGATCCAGCGCCGCGAATTGGTCCCGGTTTTATTGGCCCCTTCTTCGCCCAGCAGGCCGTCGGCCGGAAATTCCGCCTCGAGGGTGGAAGCAAAAAGCTTTTCACAAGCTTTGTCGGCGGCCGTCACCGGAGAGGAGTCGGGCTTGTCCTCGACCTCAAATCCGTCCTGCTGGTACTGCAGGGCGAGGTTGCCGGCATCCAAGGCCAGTTGACGAGCCACGGCCAGTTCTCTTTCAAAGCTCATGGACAATATTCTAAGCTGTAGGTCTGGAGATCCCGCCGCCGTAACGAATATAGTAGTGTGTCCGGTGTTCCAGGCGTTTTTGTAAAGAAGGAAGGAACCGCGTCGAATGGGAAAGATGGCGCCGTCGCTCCCGGTTGAGCTTCGCACGGTCTACCGGATGCTGAAGATGGCTGAGGCCACGTGGGGGGAACTGCCCGCGTTGCACCAACCCGTGGGCCAGGGCAAGTACCGAACCTACAACTGGGTGGAGTACGCGCAGATTGCGGGCGAGGTCGCGGCCGGGCTGCATGCGCTGGGCATCCTCCGCGGAGACATCGTCGGCCTGGCCTCCGAGACGCGGGCCGAGTTCTATCTGGCCGACACCGGGGTGATGACGAACGGCAGCATCTCCGCCGCCGTATATACCAGCCTGCCGCCCGCGGAGCAGGTGAAGACTTTGAAGGGCTGCGACCCGCGCCTGGTGTTCCTGGAGAACGCAAAGACCATGCAGGCGCTGGATGCAGCGGGCCTGAGCGACCTGCAGGTGCCCCGGATCCTGATGGACGGGGACGGCGAGGGGGCGATGACCTTCGAACAGCTCCGCGCAAAGGGGCGCGAAGCGATGCAGGCCGACGCGGGCCTGCTGGAGCGGATCGTCAACGCCGTCGAGCCGGGCGATTATGCGATTCTCTACCTGACCTCCGGCGCCACCGGGGAGCCGAAGATGGGCCTGGTGACGCACTACTCCATCGTGTCGAACTGCGAGTGCGGGCCGCCGGTGCTGCCGGTAAACGAAGACGACCGGACGCTGGCCTTTCTGCCCTCCGCCCACATCACGCAGCGGATGGTGATGCAGCAGTTGATGATGCGCATGGGGGTGCCGGTCTACTTCAGCGAAGGGCTCACGAAGATGCCCGGTGAGTTGCGCGCCATCCGGCCGACGTTCTTCGTCGCTCCGCCGCGGGTGTGGGAGCGCATGTACGCCAGCATCACAACGGAGATCCGGAAGAAGCCGGCGGTGATCCGGAAGCTGTTCTACCTGGGGCTGGGTGTCGGTTCCGAGGCCGCACGGGCGCGCCGCGACGGACGTACTCCGGCACCCTGGGTCACCTCGTCGCTGAAGTTCTTCGACAAGATCGTATTCTCGAAGATCCGCGCCCGGCTGGGCGGCGCGATGCGCATAGCGGCCAGCGGGTCGGCGCCCCTGGGCAAGGACCTGGCGGAGTTCTACGCTTCCATCGGCCTGCCGCTGATCGAGGGCTACGGTTTGACCGAAGGCGGCGTGGTGGCCTTGAACCCCATCGAGCGGCCGCGCGCGGGCTCCATCGGCAAGGTGCTGCCGACGGCGGAGATCCGCTTCGCGTCGGACGGCGAGTTGCTGATCCGCGGTCCGATGGTGTTTTCCGGCTACTACAAGGACCCGGACGCGACAGCCGCGGTGCTGCGCGACGGCTGGCTGCACACGGGTGACATCGCGGAGATCGACCCCGACGGATACATCTGGATCACGGGCCGCAAGAAGGAGCTGATTGTCGCCTCGAACGGCAAGAAGATCTATCCGGCCCGCATCGAAGGGCTGTTCAAGCTGGAGCCGCTGGTGAACCAGGTGTTGCTGGTGGGCGACCGCCTGCCGTATGTCACCGCAGTAATCACGATCAATCAGCAGGCGGCGGAGCACCTCGACGGAGTGAGGCCCGGTTCGGCGTTGAGCGAGGTGTCGCAATCGGACGCGGTGCAGAACGAGGTGAAGCGCATCGTGCAGAAGGTGAACCGGCAACTGGCGCCATTCGAGCAGATCAGGAAGTTCAAGATCCTGGAGCGCGAATTCTCGCTGGAGGCCGGGGAGCTGACCCCCACAATGAAACTGCGGCGCGGCAAGGTGATCGAAAACCTGCGCGGAGAGATTGGGGCGCTCTACGTCGGACGCGACAGCATCGACTAAGTAAACCGCCGGAAGCGCTCTGGCGCTGGGAATCCCGCAATGTCTGCAAAAACGCCCATCACGGTCGCTAAAGGCGACGGTATCGGTCCGGAGATCATGGACGCCACGCTCCAAATCCTGAAGGAGGCCGGCGCCCGGATTGAAACCGAGGAGATCGAGATTGGCGAAAAGGTTTACCGGCGAGGCCACTCCGCCGGAATCGAGCAGGGCGCGCTCGACAGCCTGATGCGGACGAAGGTATTCCTGAAGGCGCCGATCAGCACGCCGCAGGGTGGCGGCTTCAGAAGCCTGAATGTCACGATGCGAAAGCTGCTGGGCCTGTATGCGAATGTCCGGCCGTGCGTCGCCTACGACCCCTATGTCCGCACCAAACACCCCGGCATGGATGTGGTGATTGTCCGTGAGAACGCCGAGGATCTCTACGCGGGCATCGAATACCAGCAAACCCCGGATCAGGTACAGTGCCTGAAGATCATCACCCGCGGCGGATGCCAGCGCATCGTGCGGTACGCGTTCGAATATGCGCGGCGCAACGGCCGAAGAAAAGTCGCCTGCTTCACGAAGGACAACATCATGAAGCTGACCGACGGCCTGTTCCACAAGGTGTTCGACGAGATCGGGCCGGAGTATCCGGAGATCGAGAGGGAGCACATGATCGTCGATATCGGCGCGGCCCGCATGGCGGACACTCCGGGCGCGTTCGACGTCATTGTGATGCCGAACCTTTACGGCGACATTCTGTCGGATGTGGCGGCGCAGATTGCTGGATCGGTTGGGCTCGCCGGGTCAGCGAACATTGGCGAGAAATACGCGATGTTTGAAGCGATCCACGGTTCGGCTCCAAGGCGCGCGGGCCAGAACGTGGCGAATCCGTCGGGCCTGCTGCTGGGCGCGGTGATGATGCTGGTACACATCGACCAGGCCGATGTCGCCGAGCGCGTCCACAACGCCTGGCTGTGCACCATGGAAGACGGCATCCACACCTATGACATCTTCAAGGAAGGCAGCAGCAGGGAGCAGGCCGGGACCAGCGAGTTCGCACAGGCCGTGGCTGACCGACTGGGCAAGCGTCCGCAACTGCTGAAGCCAGTCCATTACAACGCCGAGCCCGGCCGGAAAGGGTTGGCGCACGTGGAAGTGAAGCCGAGCGGCCAGCGGCAACTGGTGGGCGTCGACATTTTCGTGCATCACGCTGCCTGTGATCCGAAAATTGTTGGGCACCTCATGGAGGGCGTCGCCGCTGATGGCCTGAAGCTGGTGATGATCTCCAGCCGCGGAGTGAAGGTCTTCCCCGATCCGCTGCCTGACGTGATCGCGTGCGACAGTTGGCGCTGCCGGTTCCAGAGTTCAACGGACAATCCGGTGATTACGCTGAAGCAGGTAGTGGCCGCGATGAGCCGCGCGGTGGATGCCGGCGCCGACATCCACAAGACCGAGTTCCTTTACAACTACGACGGCAAGGCCGGCTACTCGCTGGGCCAGTAAGCCGAGTCCGGAAGAAATGGGGGCGGGCCGGCCTCTATATCCGTTACACATATATCCATTGCGCATATATCCAGTGTGGATATACTGAAGGAGATGCGGCACAGCCAAGAGAGCGAAATGAATTCCCTGCTCCCCTTACCGGAAGCGACCTTCCACATCCTGATGGCGGTGGCGGAGGAAGACAGGCACGGTTACGCGATTATCCAGGACGTGGCCGCCCGCACGGACGGGGCGTTGAAGCTGAGCCCCGGGACGCTTTACCGGTCGATCCAGCGAATGCTGGAACAAGGGCTGCTGGAAGAGACGAAGGAACGGCCGGCTCCGGACCAGGATGACGAACGCCGCCGTTACTACAGGATTACCGAGTTTGGCCGGGAAACGGCGAAGGCAGAGACGCGGCGGCTGACGAACCTGGTGCGGCTGGCGAAGGCGAGCGGACTGGCTCCGGGGCGGGCGTGATGCGGCTGTACAGTGCGTTGCTGCGGCTGTACCCGAAGTCGTTCCGGCTGGAGTATGGGGCGGAGATGCGAGCCGTATTTGCGGCGCGGCGGAGAGACGCGGGCTCGCTGTTGGGGATCGCGGGCCTGTGGCTGGAAACGATCCCGGACGTTTTGCAGAGTGCGGCGGGTGCGCATTGGGATATTGCGCGGCAGGACCTGCGCTATGCGGCGCGGACGCTGCGGCGGGCGCCGGGCTTCACGCTGACGGCGGTGCTGGTTTCCGCGCTCGGCATTGGCGCCACGACGGCGGCATTCACCCTGCTGGATCATGTGCTGCTGCGGCCGCTGCCCTTCCCTGACCAGGACCGGCTGGTGAAGCTGTGGGAGAACCATACCATCAACGGCAACTTCTGGGATATTGCCCCGGCCAACTATCGCGACTGGAAGAGAGAGAGCAAGTCGTACGAGGGCATGGGCGCCTACCGCCAGCAGGCGGTGGATCTGGTGGGCCGGGACGATCCCGTCCGGCTGGAAGGCGCAGCGGTGACGTGGGAGGTATTCCCCCTGCTCGGCGTACAGCCGCTGATGGGACGGTTCTTCCAGCAGAGCGACGACACGACGGGCGCGGCGGGTGCGGTGGTGCTGAGCTATACGCTGTGGCAAGGCCAGTTTGGCGGTGACGCGAGCGTGCTGGGGCGAAAGGTCCTGCTGGACGGAGCGCCCTATAACGTGATCGGCGTGATGCCGCGCGGCTTCTATGTGCCATCCCGGGAGGCGCTGTTCTGGACCGCGATGCGCTTTGAGCCGGAGGATTTCGAAGACCGGGAGAATACCTATATCTACGGTCTGGCGAAGCTCAGGCCCGGTGTCAGTGCGCGGCAGGCGCAGGTGGAGTTGTCGGGCATCAGCGGACAGTTGGCACGCGAATATCCGAAAGAGTTGACGCACATCGGCGCGAAGGTGCTCCCCCTGCGGGACGACGTCTCCAATAGTTCCGTGCTGATGCTGAGGACGCTGCTGGGCGCGGCATTCTGCGTCCTGCTGGTGGCTTGCACGAATCTCGCCAACCTGCTGATTGCGAGGTCGCTGGGACGCCGGAGGGAACTGGCTGTACGGACCGCTATGGGCGCCGGCCGGGAACGGCTGGTACGACAGATGCTGACCGAAAGCCTGCTGCTTTCGCTGGCGGGCGGCGGCCTGGGGATCCTGATGGGCACCACGACGCTACCGTTGCTGGCGCGGCTGGTGCCCAATTCGCTGCCCATCGCGGAGGTGCCGAGCGTCGATCTGCGGGTGCTGGGCTTTGCCGCCCTGCTAACACTGTTCACGGGCCTTGCCTTCGGCTTGTTGCCGGCGCTGCGGCTAAGCCGGCAGGAAGACTCGAAGGATTTGCGGGAGGGCAGCCGGTCTGGCATAGGGGGCCGCAAGGAGCGTCTGCGGTCCACCCTGGTGGTGGTGGAGGTGGCGGGGTCCATTGTGCTGCTGGTTGCGTCCGGCCTATTGATGAGGGCGCTGTGGCGCGTGCAGGCGACGGATCCGGGCTTTCGTGCGCAGAACGTGCTCACCCTGCGCAGCGCGCTGCCGATGCCGAGGTACAGAAGCCGGGCTGCACGGGAAGAGTTCTACACGCGGGTGCTGGGTGAGGTGCGGCAGATCCCAGGCGTCGCCGGGGCGGCGTATACCAGCTTCCTGCCGATTGTGCTGCGTGGCGGGGTTTGGCCCGTGGAGATCGCCGGGCGTCTGCAGGACGGCGCCAACCGCCTGAACGCGAGCCTGCGGTTTGTCACGCCGGGCTACTTTGCCACCATGCGGATTCCCCTGCGCCTGGGCCGGGATGTTTCGGATCAGGACCGTTTCGACAAGCCCTTTGTCGCGGTGGTGAGCGCCTCGTTCGTGCGGCGCTATTTTCCGGATGAGAATCCGATCGGCCGTCACTTCGAGTTCGGCAATCACGACCGGGCGATTGTCGGCGTGGTGGGGGATGTACGGGTGCGCGGGCTGGAGCAGGAGAGCGAGCCGCAAGTCTACCTCTCGTACTATCAGCATGACCAGGTGTCCACCTGGTATGCGCCCAAGGACCTGGTGGTGCGCTCGACCCTGCCGACGGAGACCCTGGCGAACACGCTGCGCCGGATCATCCATCAGGTGAATCCGGAGCAGTCGGTCTCGGACCTGCAGACACTGACGGAGGTTGTGGAGGCCCAGACCTTGTCGCGAGCGGTGCAATTGCGAGTGCTGGGGGCGTTCGCGCTGGTGTCGTTCCTGCTCGCGGCTATCGGCATTCACGGACTGCTCGCCTTCAACGTCTCCAGCAGGCTGCAGGAGATCGGCGTGCGCATGGCGCTGGGTGCGAAGTCAGGGGACATTGCCGGGATGATCCTGAGGCAGGGCGCCGGACTGGCTGCTGTTGGCATTGTCGTTGGCGTGGCCCTGGCTTATGGTGCCGGGGTACTGCTGCGGTCGCTGTTGTCCGGTGTGGAGCCCGGGGATGGTCCTACGATGTTGGCCGCGGTGGGGCTGTCGGCCCTGATGACCATCGGCTCCGGCGCCATACCGGCATGGCGCGCGGCCCGCGTGGATCCGACGACCGCGATCCGGGCGGAATAGACGTGGCCGCCGCTACACGGAGCCTCGCCGGCGCAGGCCATCGAGAAGGCTGGCGCAGAGGATCAGCGCCAGGGCCGCGATGAACCAGTCGCCCCAACGTGTGTAGAGTGTGGGCTGCGCCCCCAGGCCCACGGGCGCCAGCAGGGTTGAGAAGGGCGCCGCGTCGCTACGGTGTTCCATCCGGACACGGCCGCGGGTGTCGAGTAGTGTCATGCGGCCCTGTTTCGCGAGGCGCGCGATGTGGAAGCCGTTCTCCACTCCACGCATGAAGGCCATGCGGCTGTGGAGCCAATCGTCGACCACGAAGTCCCAGGCGGGCACCAGCAGCAGGCCGGCGCCTTCGCGGCCGTAACGGCGGGCCAAGGGGGTGAAGTCCATGTCGCGGCAGATCTCGATCCCGATTGTGGAGCGCGGATCGCGCAGCAGGGTGAGTTCGGTGCCGGGCCGAGTGCGGTCCTCCAGCACAGGCACGAGATGGTGCTTCCAGTAAGTGGCTTCCAGGCGGCCGGAAGCATCATAGAGCCGAGCTTCATTGCGCCGCCCCTCGGGCGTGGGATGAATGATGGGGACGAGAATGCGGGCGTTGGCGGCGCGTGCCGTCTGGCCAAAGAGCTGATCCAACTCGGCGATGTGCTCGGGTTCCACCACTGCGACCATCTCCGGCAGCATAATGATACGCGCACCGCGGCGGCCGAGTTTTACGGCCTCCTCGGCGTACTGCTTCAGCAGGCGGCTGGAATCCTCGGGCTTCTCGGGAAGGAGATTCGGCTTGAGATCCGACACGACCATGCCGACCACCACCGTGGGGCCATCGTCGCCATCGCTTCGCAGGCGCGAGATTCCGAAGCCCAGGACGACGACAAGGACCATGCCCGTGACGGCCAGGACCGTACGCTTGTATCGCACGGATAAGGCTGCCGCCACGGCCGCGGGCAGCAGCATGATGACGAAGGTGATGCCGGACATGCCGGTGAGGGCCGCCAGTTGCAGCAGGGGCAGGCAGTCCATCTGGGTGTAAGCCAGGTCCCCGTAACTTCCACCCACGTATTCGATCAGGGATTGGCACAGGGTCCAGAAACTGGCGAAGGCAGCGGCAGCGGCCAGCGCGTGTCCGCGCAGCAACAGCAGCCGGTAGAGCAGGACCGAGAGTCCAAACAGGATGGCGGGTGCAATCACGATGACGGCGATGAGCGCATACGGGATCTGCACCAGGCGGTAGTAGCTCACTACGTTCAGGTGCCCGGCCGCCCAGGCCAGGAACGCGGCGCCGAAGAGCGGCAGGGCCTTCAGGCGTGTGGCGAGCAGCAGCACGGGGATGGGGGCAAGCCACATCAGCCACCAGACGGGGTGCAGGGAATCGGCGAAGAAGAGGGCGGCGGCCGAAAGGGCCACGGCGGAGAGGGCGGCGAGGGCGGGTTTCAAGATGATGCGCCTTCCTGGGCTCGAAGCCCGTCCAGCAATCTTTTCAGGGCGCGATGCACGAGTTCGCGAAACTGAGATTCGTCCAAATGGAAGCGGCCTGCACGGTAAAGGGTGATGTAGCCGTGGGCGAGGGACCACAGTTGGAGAGCGACCTCCCAGGGGTCGTCCTGGGCGAGCTGGCCCTCGGCCATGGCCCGGGTGACGAGGTCGGCGATGGGTGTGAGGGTCGGCGACTGGCGGGCGCGAAAATCGTCCGGGAAGCGGCGGGCGCCGACGCGGGGTTTGGAGAAGACATGATCAAAGACGCGAGCGCGGGTGAAGGCATAGTCGAGATAGCCATCCATACAATGCAGGATCTGGGTCCGCAGCGAGCCGCGATGCCGGCGTGCCTGGATGAACTCGAGCAGTTTGTCGAACTCGGCGTCGGTGACCTGGCGCAGCAGCGTCTCGCGGGAGTCGAAGTGATGGTAGATCGCCATGGGGGTGATACCGACGGCGGTGGCCACTTTGCGCATGGTGACGGCGTCGGGCCCGTCGTGTTCCAGCAGATGGAGCGCCACGCTGGAGATGCGCGTCTTCAGGTCAGAAGGAGCAGACACGTATACAGCGTATAGCAATTCCTATACGCTGTATAGTAAATTCTATAGCGCGGAGTGAAGAATCAGAGCGGGTCGACGACCGCCTCGATCACGCGCAGGTTGCGTTTGGGGGTTTCTCCGTCGAGTTCTTCCTTCTCGAAGGCGTCGAGCACTTCGAGCCCTTCGACGACGCGGCCGAAGATGGTGTACTTGCCGTCCAGGTGGGGTGCGGGTGCGAGCATGAGGAAGAACGAGGTACTGGCGGAGTCGGGATCGTCGTTGCGGGCCATGGAGAGGATTCCGCGCTCGTGCTTGAGATCCTGGCGGAATTCGCCCTTCACCGGGTGGACCCAGCGGTCGGCGGGATGGGTGGGATTCGGCTCGCGTTTGTCGCCCATGCCGCCCTGGGCCACGAAACCTTTGATTACGCGATGGAAGGCGGTGCCGTTGTACCAGCCGGTGTCGACGAGCTTGAGGAAGTTGCGCACGTGGTTGGGCGCCCACTCGGGTTCCAGCTTGATCTTCAGCGTGCCGAGGGTGGTTTTCATCGTCACGGTGCGGCGCAGTTGCTCGACTGTGGCGTCCAGGAACGGCTCAGTCTTTTTCTTCTCGATGGTGACCTTGAGGATGCGGACCGGCTCAGTGGCGATACCGGCGGCGTCCACTTTGGACTGTGAGATCTTCTCGACCACGTCCATGCCCTCGGTGACGCGGCCGAATGTGGAGTACTGCCCGTCGAGTGGAGGCTGAGGCTGGACGCAGATGAAGAACTGGCTGCCGTCGCTGTTCTTCTGATTCGGGATGCGGACAGTGGAGACGGTGCCGCGCTCGTGTTTCATGTCGCTGAATTCGTCGGCTTGCAGTTTCAGGCCTCCGGTGCCCCACAGCGTGCGAGCGCTCTTGGCGTCCTTGAGCAACGGATCGCCGCCCTGGATGATGCCGTAGGAGATGGTGCGGTGGAAGGCTCCGCCGTCGTAGTAGCCCTGGCGGGCCCACTTGAGAAAGTTCTCGACATGCTTGGGCGCTTTGTCGGGGGCGAATTCAAATCGAATGGTCCCGGCGCTGGTCGTGATGACCGCTTCCAGGTCGGCCGCATTGGTTTGGGCGGCGGCGACCAGCGGGAGGAAGGCAAAGATGGGGAGAAGAGCAAGGCGGCTGGAACACATCTCCTGTTCATCGTAGCCCCAGAGAGTGGGTCCGGTCAGCCGGGCGTGCCCCACGGGCGCCGCGCGCTGCAATATCGTAGAGGGAAGCCGATGACGCACAAATTCTGGGAACGCCTGCTATTCGCCTGCCTTGCCGCAGGTCTGGGCCTGCAAGGACAACCTGCATCGCTGCCCGTGGTGCAGAGCCGCACGGGGCCGATCCGGACGGAGACGGTGGCGTTGCCGGAGCTGAGTCCGGGCAGCCAGTACAGCCTGCTTTACTCGGCGGCGCCGTTGAGCGGCTTGGGGCCGGACGCGCGGATCAGGGTCCAGGTAGCGCAGGGCGAAGCCGTACTTGCCGAGAAAACACTGCACATGGGTGACGCCGATTTCTATACGCAGTTCCGGGTGCAGCAGCCGGGCAAGGCCGAAGTGCGGATCGCGAATTCCGGCGCGGCGGGCCAGTTCCATCTGACTGTCAACCGCTGGCCGCTGACCGACGCTGTACGCCGCGGCCCCAGCCATCGCTGGCAGGACGCCATGGAGATGACGCTGGGCAAGACCGTGTTCGCCTCGGGTGACGACGCGCCGTACATCCCGTTGCCGGGCACCGCGCGCACCGCCATAGTCGAGGATCCGGTTCGCACGGACTGGTACAAGTTCCACTTCGCGGGCTCCGCACCGAAGCTGGTGTTCTTCCAGATTGAGTTGATGGAGCGCGACCAGGTGCCGGCGAACGTGGCGGTCTACCGCCTGGCGGGCGGCCAACTGGAGGAGCACTTCCAGGGAGAGGATCCGGTCTCGCTGCCGCACGAGGTGCAGGCGCTGCCGGGCAACAAGTTTATCCCGCGCATTCTGAGCGAGGCGGGTGATTACTACATTGCGGTGCGGGCCGCGCATCCGGAATACAAGCTGCGCACGCGGCTGTATGATCCGGCGCCTTACAAGGATCCGCGGACGGCCGTGCGGACGGGTATCGACTACATCCTGGCGGCTGGCGATTCGTGGCATGCGAACACTCCACGGCGCGGAGGGACGCTGGACCGCGTGAGTTCCGTGCATCAGGAGACATCGCTGTGCGTGGCCTGCCACGCTACGCACTTCTCGCAGCGCGCGCAGTTGTATGCGACGCGCAACGGCTACCCGGTGGTGCAGCGCCAGCAGCTGCAGTTCCTGTCGGAGCGGTTTTACAACAACCCGCGGCCGTTCTATGGTTTCGAGCACGAGGGGGCGGTGTGGGCGCGCATGATCTCGGCTCCGGCGAATGTGCTGGGGCGGATGTCGCACCTGATGGACATCTTCGAGGATCAGGTCACCGGCGAACGGCGCGAGAAGTTCCACCAGGGCATCGCGCAGTATTTGAACCTTTACTATGCAGGGCGGGACAAGCTGCCGGGTGACGAGACCAATGGCAATACGCCTCTGGTGAGCGCGCACGAAGTGGCCTGGTATGCGTGGACCGAAACGCATGACGCGCGGCTGCCGCAGATGGTGGCGGGGGGTGAGGTCAAGAACATGGTGGACCTCTGCTACCAGACACTGGCGCTGGCCGAGATGGGCAAGGTGCGGTATGAGGAGCAGATCGCCCGCAACGCCAAGCGCATCCTCTCGCTGCAACGCCCGGACGGGCAGTGGGCGATGAACTTCGCAGCCGGGCAGCCGGAGGTGGAATTCCAGACGGGGCACGCACTATGGGCGCTGCACGCGGCAGGCATTCCCGCAGACCATCCGCAGGTGGCAAAGGCGATCGCATACCTGCTGGGGCGGCAGCAGCCGTGGGGCGGATGGTTGGATCCATTGCAGTCGTATGAGAACTTCCGCACGCCGTTTCGGGAATCGCAGATGGCGATCCTGGCCCTGAGCGCGTACTTCCCCCAGGCGGGCCGGCCCAAGGGCTGGAATTCGCCGGTGATTACAGCATTGTCCAGCGATCCGGCGCAATTGCTGGCGCAGCTGGATGAGGTGTGGGACAGACCCTCGGCGGCCGTGTTGGCGGGCATAGAGTCGGCCACGAAATCGAACGATGCATTGATCCGGCAGGCGGCGGTGGAGGCCTTGGGGCGCTTGGGGCAGACTGTGGATCCGGCCTTGCTGGGCGATGCGAGCAAGATGGTGCAGAGGACCGCGGCCTGGGCGATCCGGCAGTCGTACCGGTCGCGTGTGGATGCTCCGGTGGCTCCGGTGCTGACCGCATTGGCGAGCCGGGACGACCGTATGCGCTGGGGCGGGGTGCGTATCTTCGCCGCCCACTTCTCAACGCTGGCGACGCGGGCTCCGCTGGCGGCCGCTTTGGAAAAACTGCTGAATGATCCGGCTCCGCTGATCCGCATGGACGCGGTGAAGGCGCTGTGGCAGTTCTGGTTCTGGAACGCGGATCCGGGGGTGCGGTCGGGTATCGAAGACGCCACCTTGCAAGCCCTGGGACAGCCACAGCACACCTGGGTCGCGCAGAATCTGCGGCATGCCGTTTACAACCTGGCCGATGAGAATATCCGCTATCTGTACAACAACTGGGTGCCGCTGCTGGGCCGGCCGGAGGATCGCGACAAGGCAATTCGCGGACGCCTGGCGGTGGAGTCCCAACTCGCAGCAAAGTTCGATTCGGTTCTCGAGAAGGGTTCCGAGGCGGCGAAGAAAGAACTGCTGCGAGCGCTGACGGAGCAGCCGCTGCGGCGCGCGGACATTTACGACCTGAAGGCGGACCTGGGCATGCAGGCTCCGCTGGTCTACAACCGAATCGGCAACGACATCGAGCAGATCACGTTCTTCGGCGAAAGCGCGGAGCGGTTCGCGGGCGCATTGAAACCGCTGCTGGCTTCGCAGGACGGCGAGATGCGGGCGCTGGCTTCGCGAGCGGTGTACCTGGTCCGGTCTACCCGGTTTGGCGATGTGAACCGGCTGGCCGGCGAGACCGGCGAGCAGGTGAAATTTGTGACGGCGAAAGTGGAGCAGATGCCGGAAGGGGCAGAGGTGGCGCGGGCGTTGAAGCCCCCACCAGTCACGGTGGCCGCCAAGAGTACGGGGCCGAGACCTGCGATGAAGGTCAAGCTGGATGAAGCGTATTTCCGGGGCTATGTGCAGCCGATCCTGGAGAAGCGCGGTAAGGACGGGTACGCCTGTGTGCACTGCCACGCATCGCACGCCATCTTCGATGGGACCTATGGAACGGCGATGAAGGTGGTGGATCCAGGCCAGCCGGAGAGCAGCCTGATCCTGATGAAGCCGACGTCGACATCGGAGTCAGAAGGTGTGGCCGGTGGCAACACAGTGGCGCACGGCGGCGGCATCCGGTGGGCGAAGGACTCGCCGGAGTACGTCACGATCCTGGAGTGGATCAAGGGTGCCAAGGAGTAGGCGTGCCGGTTCGTCCGACGCACAACCAAGCATGTGAGTTTACAGGCGACCCGCGTTTGGCCGCTTGCATTTTACTCAGACAGCTATATACTTAGCTTACTGAGTATGGCAAAGACTGATTCCCTCCAGGGTTCCCTGGACCTCATGGTTCTGAAGATCCTCTCCCGCCGGCCGCACCAGCACGGCTACGCGATCATGACTGCGATCAAGGAGATGTCGGACGAGGTGCTGCGTGTGGAAGAGGGGTCGCTTTACCCGGCCTTGCACCGCATGGAGGAGGCCGGCTGGATCAAGGCTGCGTGGATCACCAAGGACACAGGCCGGCGCGCCCGTATCTATGAGTTGACGACGGCCGGGAAGCACCAGTTGATGTCGGAAGAGGCCCGCTGGCAGGCCGTGACCGCGGCTGTAAATCAAGTCTTAAGGATGGCCTGACTATGTCCATCTGGTCGCGCATCGCGCACGTTTTTCGCCCTGGTTCACTGGACCGGGAACTTGAGGAAGAGCTGCAGTCGCACATCGACGAGGCGGTGGAGAACGGCCGCGATCCGGAAGAGGCGCGGCGAGCCTTTGGGCGTATGCTGCAGACCCGGGAGCAGAGCCGCGACATCCGCATCGCCACCTGGCTGGATTCGCTGCGGGCGGACGCGGTCTTTGGCTGGCGTCAGATTGTGAAGCGCAAAGTCACGTCGGGGGCGGCCATCGTGTCGCTGGCGCTGGCGATTGGCGCGTGCACCTCGGCCTTCCGGCTGGTGGATGCCATGCTGTTGCGGCCATTGCCGGTGTCCGATCCAGGTAGCCTGTTTGTCCTCAACTACGAAGTGTTGGACAACGACGACAAGAAGGATACGGCCGACTCCTTCGAATATCCGTTGTTCCGCCAGTTGCGCGCCGCCGCGCAGGGGCAGGCTGAATTGATGGCCATCTCGTATGCGGGGCAGGTGGACCTAACCTTCGGCACCGATCAGGAGATGGAGAAGGCGTATCGTCAGTACGTCTCCGGCTGGACCTTCGAGACGCTCGGCCTTCGGCCCGAGTTGGGACGGCTGCTGACGGCCAACGATGACGTGAAGCCGGGGGGACATCCTTACGCGGTGCTCTCGCACGACTTCTGGAAGCGGCGCTTCGGCGGGGACCGCAATGTCATCGGGCGTACCTTCCGCCAAGGCACCACCGCGTACGAGGTCGTAGGTGTACTGGCGGCAGGCTTCACGGGTACGGAAACCGGAACAATGACGGATGTGTTCGTCCCCACGATGATGAATGCCAAGGCCATCGACAACCCCAATTGGAGTTGGTTCCGGACGTGGGTGCGGTTGCAACCGGGCGTCGAGGGCGAGCAGGTTAGGCAGAAGCTGCGGGCAGCGATGCTGGCAGCACGCCAGGAGAAGGCAAAGGAGTGGAAGTCGCCAGGCGCAAAGCACCGCACGGAGCAGTACCTGAATGCGGCGGTCACCCTGGAGTCGGCCGCAGCCGGCGTGTCGGGCATGCAGCGGGCCTACCGGCGGTCGATGATCATCCTGGGCGTGCTGGTTGCACTCGTGCTGCTCATCGCCTGCGCGAATGTGGCGAATCTTCTCACTGCCCAAGCCACGGCCCGGGCGCGAGAGATGGCGCTGCGTGTATCCATCGGCGCAGGGCGCGCACGCCTACTGCAACTGGTGCTGATGGAAAGCGCGCTGCTGGCGATCATCGCATCAGTACTGGGCGGGCTCTTTGCGGCATGGTCGGCGCCTTTTGTCGTGAGCATGATCAATCCGCCGGACAACCCGGCGCGCCTCGTGTTGCCGGCGGACTGGCGGGTGCTCGGATTCGCGGTGGTTCTCACCCTAGCGGTGACCGTTCTCTTCGGCCTGGCGCCGGCACTGCGAGCCTCCTCCGTCAAACCGGCCAGCGCCTTAAAGGGCGGCGAGGATCCGCATTCCAAGCGCCGGCTGATGCACGCACTGGTTGCGGCCCAGGTGGCCTTCTGCTTCCTGGTCCATTTTGTGGCCGGCATGTTTGTATCGTCCTTTGACAGGCTGGCCAACCAACCTGTCGGGTTCTCAACGGAGCGCATCGTCCTGCTGGACACCGTGGCGAAGAAAGAACTACCGCAAGTTACCTGGGATCAGGCGCTGGAGAGGCTGCGCGCGGTGGCAGGCGTGGAGTCCGCCGCCCTGGCCAGTTGGCCGCTGATGAGCGGCAATTTCTACACCTCGGGCGTGTGGGCGAACGGCCACACCCCCGACCGGGAACAGCCTGTTTATTTCCTGGGTGTCTCGCCGGGCTGGCTGGCGACGATGAAGATTCCACTGCTGAACGGCCGCGAGTTCCGCCGCAACGAATCGAACCCGGATTTCGCCATCGTCAATGAAGCGTTCGCGCGCCGCTACTTCAACGGTCAGGACCCCGTCGGCCGGACGCTGGAAACATCCGACGCCAAGGGCAAGCACTTCACCGCGCAGATTGTCGGACTGGTGCGGGACGCGCGCTATGGCGAACTGCGCGAGGCCATCCGCCCCACGGTCTATATCCCCTTCGCCTCGAAGGACGAAAACGGCGCCCCGAAGGGCAGCGACTGGGGGGCCTTCATCGTCCGCACCGCCACGAAAGATCCGCTGGATCTAGCCACCGTATTGCGCCGGGAGGTCGCCAACGGCGGGCCTGAACTGCGTGTCAGCGATGTATCCACGCAGGCAGCGCTGATCCGCTCCAAGACCTTGCGAGAACGCATGCTCTCCACCCTCTCGATGTTCTTCGCCGCCGTCGCGCTGCTGCTGGCTTCCGTCGGACTGTATGGCGTCCTGGACTACTCGGTCATCCAAAGGCAACGCGAGATCGGGATCCGGCTCGCCCTCGGAGCGCGGTCCAATGACATCATGCGCCGCGTCACCACGGAGGTTTTCTCCATGCTGATCTTCGGGGCCTTTATCGGGCTGGCGTTGGGCATCGCCTCGGAACGCTACGTCGAGACGCTGCTCTTCGAGGTGAAGGCGCTGCAGTTCTCGGTGCTGCTGTGGCCGACAGTGACGATTCTCGGGGCGTCGGTATTGGCCGCTCTACCGCCGGTATTCCGCGCGGTACACATCGATCCCTCATCGATGCTGCGGTCCGAGTAAACCGCCGATTGACGAACCGTGGCGGGCCTCCCTATCCTCTAGGGATGCCCGCGCAAGAGTCCTCTCAACAGGTGGAGACCTGGAACATCCACAACCGGATCCACGCGTTCCTGTTGGACGCCCTGGATCCCGAATCACTGGCCGCCATCCCGCAACCGAAAGGGCGCAGCGTGGCGGCGCAGTTCTCGCACGTCCACAATGTACGGAAGATGTGGCTGGCGCAGGCCGCGCCGGATCTGGATGCACCGCTGCTGAAACTGGAAGGCCCGGACTGGACCGCCGAGGATCTCAAGACGCACCTCGCCGCCTCCGGAGCAGCGATCGCGGCATTGCTGGAGCGCGCCATTGAGCAGGGCAAAGTGAAGGGCTTCAAGCCGCACCCGGCGGCCTTCCTCGGCTACCTCATCTCGCACGAGAGCCACCACCGCGGACAGATCCTGCAAACGCTCAAGCAGAACGGTAAGCTGCCGTCCAAGAAGGTGCTCTTCGGCCTGTGGGAGTGGGGCGTCCGCTGACGCCGGCTACGAGATGATCGCCTGGATCAGATTTCCGTGGACATCGGTCAGTCGGAAATCCCGGCCGCTGTAGCGATAGGTCAGGCGCGTGTGGTCGAGCCCCAACTGATGCAGGATGGTCGCATGCAGGTCGTGCACGTCCACCGGATTCTCCACCGCCTTGAAGCCGAACTCATCCGTGGCGCCATACACCATTCCGCCACGGAAGCCGCCGCCGGCCACCAATGAACTATAGCCGTGGTTGTTGTGGTCGCGGCCGTTCTGTACCTTCACTAGGCCGCTTACTTCCGTGGCGGGGGTGCGGCCGAATTCGCCGGTCACCACGACAACGGTCTCGTTCAGAAGCCCGCGCTGCTTGAGGTCGCGGATCAGCGCGGCGATGGGCTTGTCGGCCAGGCGCGCCAGGCGGCGGTGGTCGAGAATATCTTCGTGGCTGTCCCACGGCTGGTCATCGCCGAAGTAGACCTGCACCATGCGTACGCCGCGCTC
This sequence comes from Paludibaculum fermentans, assembly GCF_051172195.1. Classification (GTDB taxonomy): domain Bacteria; phylum Acidobacteriota; class Terriglobia; order Bryobacterales; family Bryobacteraceae; genus Paludibaculum; species Paludibaculum fermentans_A. The sequence continues at coordinate 104,247 of NZ_JBPJAQ010000003.1, read as the reverse complement.
CACCAGGCGCGCCGCCATCAGGCAACCGCGGGCGAAGTCGCCGTCGCCATACGACTCACGCACCTTCTCAGGCTCCTTGGAGATATCGAACGCTTCCGCCGCTTCGGTCTGCATGCGGTAAGCAATCTCCATCGACTGAATGCCCGCCTCCAATTGAGGATCATCGCCCTCACGCTTCGTCTGCAGGCGGTTCAGTTGTCCCAACAGGTCCAGTTGCCGCTTCTGGTCTTCCGGCTTCCAACGCGTGTTGTGCAGATTGGGGACGAGCTTGTCGACTTCCTTCTCGTTATTCGGAATGTAAGCGCCCTGATACACGCCCGGCAGGTAAGACGATGTCCACAGAATGGGGCCCAGCACCGGCAACCCGGGACACAATACGACAAAGCCCGGCAGATTTTTGTTCTCGGTGCCCAGGCCGTAAGTCACCCAAGAGCCCATGGAGGGATGGCCCGGCAGCCGCTGCCCGCAGTTCGTCAGCAGCAGCGACGGCTCGTGATTCGGCCGCTCCGTGTGCATCGAGCGGATGACGCAGAAGTCGTCGATCACCGACCCGACTTCGGAGAAGATCTCGCTCACCTCAATCCCGCTCTGGCCGTACTTCTTGAATGTGAACGGCGAGCCCAGCAGGTTGCCGGTCTTCCGCTCACTCTTGAGATTCGGCGTCGGCATGGGCTTGCCGTGCATTCGCTGCAGCGCGGGCTTGGGGTCGAACGTATCCACCTGCGACGGCCCGCCGTTCAGGAACAGGAAAATGACATGCTTCGCCTTGGCCGGGAAGTGGGTCGACTTCGGAGCCATGGGGTCGTTTGCCACCTGGGCAAAGGCGGCCATGGGGAAGCCGGCGCCCATCGTCTTGAGCAGGTCACGTCGTGTCATTGTCACTCCACGTACAGGAACTCGTTCGCAGCCAGCAGGACCTGCGCATAGCGGGGCCATGCGTCCGGGCCTTGCTGCAGGAACTCCAGCCCCAGCTTCAACTCTTCAGCATTCGGCGGCCGCGAGTACATCAGTTCATAGGCCGAGCGGATCTTCTCCTCATCGGTGCCCTTCAGGCGGGCAGCCAGTGCGTCGGACTCGCGCAGCACCAGCGGATTGTTCAGGAAGAACAGGCGCTGCAGCGGCACGCTGGTCACGTTCCTCTGTTCGTTCGTCGTATTGGGATTGGGGTGATCGAACATCGCCAGCAGTTGATCCAGCTTGCGCCGGCTGCGGAAGCCATACACGGTGCGCCGCAGGTTCTTCTCATCCGTCAGCCGCAGCGCCGGACCGCCCAGTGTCGACGTATCCAGATTCCCGGCCACGGCCAGCAGGGTGTCGCGCATCGACTCCACATCCAGCCGCTGGCGGTTGGCACGCCACAAATAGCGGTTGCCCGGATCCTTCTCTTCGTTTGGAGCCGAGCGCTGCCACGCGCCGGCGTAAGTGCGTGACAGCACGATCTCCCGGTGAATCGCCTTGATGCTCCAGCCGCTCTCCACAAAGCGCGCCGCCAGATAATCCAACAGTTCCGGATGCGTGGGCCGTTCGCCCAGTTGCCCGAAGTTGCTGGGCGTACCCACGATGCCGACACCGAAATGGTGCTGCCAGATGCGATTCACCATCACGCGCGGCGTCAGCGGATTGCCGGGGCTGGCGATGTCCCGCGCAAGCTCCAGGCGCCCGCTGCCCTGCGAATAGGGCTTGGGTTCACCGGCACTGAGAATCGAAACGAAATGACGCGGCACCTCAGCGCCCGGATTGTCGCGGCTGCCGCGAATCAGGATATGCCCGTTCTTCGGCTTCTCGACATCCTTCACGGCATGTAGGAAAGGATACTGATCCGGCAGCGACTTCTTGATCTCCGCCACGTCGGAGCGCAGCTTCGCCAGGTGCGTTCGGTGTAACTCGCCCAGCCAGCGGTCGAGTTTGTCGCCGCTGTAATACAACACACTCTTGCGCGTCCCGAACAGCTCGTTATAGAACCGGAATTTCGGCCGGTCGAGCGACAGCAATTCCGTCTCACTCAGATCGTTTCTCTGCGACGACCCGCCCAGGCGAATCAGGTTCTTCTGGTCAGTCTCCTTCTTCTCCGCCAACACGCCCAGAACCAGCTGCTGGAATTTGTCGGCCTCTTTCCAGTTGTCGAGGAAGGGATGCTCGTGCATGCCGGGCTTCAGGTAGGCCCGCCAGTGCTCCAGTGTTTCCGGATCGAGATCCTTGGCATCCCGCTCGCCCTGCACCGCCCTGACATAGTCGGCCGTGCGCGTCGCCAGCATGGCCGCCACTGAGATCGCCTGCTCCTCCTGGAACGCCTTCAACTCCGCCTCTTTGTCGTCCAGACGCTTCTTGTGCGCCTTCCAGCGCTCCACCACCTCGGCGGATGCCAGCGGCACCTCTTCGACGACCGTATTGTTGAAGACACCCTGCAGCGAGTAGAAGTCGGCTTGCGGAATGGGATCGAACTTGTGGTCGTGGCATTGCGCGCAAGCCACAGTCAGCCCCAGGAAGCCGCGCGTGGTCGCATCCACCCGCTCGTCCTGCTGCTCCGGACTCAACCCGTAGAACGTCAACCCAGGCAGCAGTTTCGCGCGCTCCGCTTCCGGCATCTGGTCAGCTGCGATCTGCGCCATCACAAACCGGTCGAACGGCATGTCGTCGTTGAAGGCCTGGATCACCCAATCGCGATAGCGGAATGCATTCGGATGAACCAGTTCCTTCTGGGACTCCAACCGGTCGTCGGAATAGCGCGCAACATCCAGCCAGTGGCGCGCCCAGCGCTCGCCGTATCGCGGAGAAGCCAGCAGGCGGTCGACCACTTTGGCCTCGGCCTTCGGCGAACGGTCGTCCAGGAATTGGTGGATCTCCTCCGGCGTCGGCGGCAGGCCGGTGAGATCAAACGTGACGCGGCGCAGCCACACGCGTCTGTCGGCGCGCGGCGCGGGCGTCAGGCCCTTCTCACGCAGCTTGGCGTAAATGAACTGGTCCACCGGCGAACGCGACCATTCGGCGCTCTGCGCGGCCGGCGGGGCCACCTTGCGTACCGGTTGAAAACTCCAGAAGGCACGCTGCTCCGGGCTGATCGCCGTGGCGGGCGCCTGCGCTTTCGCCCGTTCCGGCCATACCGCGCCGTCGCGGACCCACTCCGCCAGCACCTCAATCTCTTCCGGCTTCAGCTTGCCCATCGGCGGCATGGCCTTGATGGATTCGTCCGTCTGGCGCACTGCCTGGATCAGCCGACTCTGGTCGGGCTTTCCTTCCACGATGGCGGGCCCACCCTTGCCGCCCGTCAGCAGGGCTTCCCGTGAAGTCATCGCCAGTCCGCCCATCTTCGACGCCGTATGGCAGGCGAAACAATTGCGCGCCAGAATCGGCCGCACCTTCATTTCAAAGCGCTCTTCCGGCGTATCCGCCAACGCGGGGACACACATGGCAAGCAGTAATCCGGCAGGGATCGCCCAGGAGGACATTTGACGGGATTGTACCAGAGCTCTACCGCTAACTGAACCCCGGCTACCAGGAGTCGCGATTCGAGATCGTCACGCGGTAGTAGGGCTTGTCTTTCTCCGCCGCATCCATTGTGAAATTCTCAGTGGATTTCGAGGCGTCATACCCACGCCACAACCACGTCAATGACTCCGGCAAATCCAGCGACGACTGCGACGAGTTGTGCGCCGCATGGCCGAAACGGAAGTGGTAGTCGTACTCCCGCATCTTCAGCGAATTCGCAAGCTCAATATTCTGCAGCGGCCACGACCCGTGATTGTTCTCCAGGTCATCAGCGCCATCGCTCATCCACACCCGGATGTTTCGCTTGTCCTCTTTCCGCACCTTGAAGGGATAGACGTTGCCGCCTTCCAGCTTTTCCTGCGGCCGCCACTGGATCGACGTGTAGCTGCCGATTGTGGAGTGCACGCGCGCGAATTTCTCCGGCATGAACCATGCCACATTGAACGAGCAGATGCCGCCCGATGATTCTCCACCGATCCCGCGACTGTAACCGTCCTGACGCAGCTTGTAGATCTTCTCCACCTCGGGCAGCAACTCCTCCATCAGAAAACGCGCATACAGATCTGTCACTGTGTCGTATTCAATCGACCGCATCGCCTTGCCGGCGGCCGTGAAACCGGGCGAGATCATCACGTGCACCATCGGCGGAATCAGCTTCTGCGCCACCAGGTTTTCCGTCACCGTGAACAGCCGCATGCGCGAGAGGTCCCCGGCGATCAGCGTCTGCCCGTCCTGCCACACCATCAGCGGCGCCGGCACGTTCGCATCGACACCCGGAGCCGCATACACCCACCAGTCGGCCTTCATCCCGTTGTAGAGCCTGCTCACAATCGTGTGCTTCTCACTGAGCTTGCCCTGCGGCACTCCGGCCTTGGGATAGGAGTCCGGGTTGTAGCCTGTGAGGTCCGCCCGCGCGCCCAGCGCCTTGCCGGCCGCGTAGTACTGATACGAGTGCGTCACGCCGGTCCGCATCTTCTCCAGCCGCATCCACAGGTTCGAACCGCCGATGCGTGCCATGCCCACCGCGGGCTGCCCGTCGATTGAAACCGTCACCGCGTCGTCGGACGCCATCACGAACAGGAAATCCTGCCCCCAGACGGCCGTGCTCCCCTTGGCCGTCAGGGTCTTCGCGATTAATTCCTGCAGGCCTGGCGAGGCAGGACCCTTGCGCGCGGCCTCGATGAGCGAATCCAGCGGATGCGGCTGCGCAGTGGCGCACACGGCCAGCAGGCCGGCCACCATGAGGCGGTTCAGTTTCGGGCGGATCATTTTTCTGACTTGGACTCCTGTTGAGGATTTGAGGACTTGCGTTCTTCCAGGTAAGCGAGGATCTCTTTGGCGCGGCGGCGGCGCGCGTAGTCGATAGCGGTCTGGCCGCGGCCATCCTTTGCGGTGACATCCGCCCCAGCCGCCACCAGCGTCTTCACGGCGGACACACAGTTCTGGCTCACCGCCACCAACAACGGAGTCATGCCCTGCGGGCCCTTCGGATTCAAGTCGACATGCGCCGAGAGCAGCAACTCAAGCACGGGCGCCTGGCACGACCGGGCGGCCAGGTGAATCGGCCGGGCTCCGGCGGTGCCTGCCAGTTCGGCATCCGCGCCGGCAGCCAGTAGCACCGCGGCCGTCTCCTTGTGCGCGCCCTGCACCGCCAGCCAGAACGGCGTGATGCCCGTCTTCGACTTGGCATCCGGCTCTGCGTGATGCTCTAGAAGCAGGCGGACGATCTCCACGCGGCCGTCTCCGGCGGCATAGTGCAGCGCTGTCTGACCGCGGCGGCTTTCTCGCTCGTTCACCGGCACGTCTTTCTCCAACACCAGTTTCACGGCGTCCAAACGGCCCGATGAGACCGCCGCATGCAGCAGCGTCTCCCCGTTCCCGCGGCGCGCCTGGCTGTTGGCTCCGGCAGCGACCAGCAGTTTCATCAAGGCGACACTGCCCTTGCGCGCGGCCAGCAGCAGCGGAGTCTCGCCATCGTCACCGGTCTGGTTGACGTCCGCACCCGCCTTCACCAGGGCCGCGGCAGCCTTCACGTCACCATCCGCGCAAGCCTTGATGAGAGAGCCAGGCGGCGGATCGGCCGCCCACAGCATTCCTGCAAATAGGGCGAAAGAAACTACACAAATGTGGGTTCCCAAGACTGGTCAATCTTATACCATACTGAAAGAGAAATGAACCGAATCGCGGGAGGGGCTGTCGCCGCGTTCACCGTCCTGGCTGCCGGTGCGCGTTTGGCTTGGCCGGCGGCGGAACCTCCGGAGCAGGAAAAAGCCTTCCAGGAACAGGTACGCCCGTACCTGAAGCAGTACTGCGCCGGTTGCCACAATGCTCGCGTCAAGACCGCCGGCGTCGCCGTGGATGGGTTCACCGACGTTGCCTCCATCGCCGCCCACAACGGTGAGTGGGAGAAGATCCTGCGTAAGCTCCGCACGGGTGAAATGCCGCCCACTGGCCTGCCCCGCGCTCCTCAAGAGAAGACCAACTCGCTTGTCACCTGGCTGGGCTCCGAACTCGACCGTGCCGCTGAGCGCAATCCCGATCCCGGCCGCGTCACAGTCCATCGCCTCAACCGCGCCGAATACAACAACGCTGTTCGCGATCTGCTCGCCCTCGATTTCCGCCCCGCCGACGATTTCCCGGCCGACGATTCCGGCTACGGCTTCGACAACATTGCCGATGTTCTTTCGCTGCCGCCGGTGCTGATGGAGAAATACCTGAGGTCCGCCGGCAAGGTGAGCCGCGAGGCCCTGGGACGCGTCAAATACGACCCAGTGCTCGACCGCCTGAACGCGCCGCGCGATGTTCCACAGAATGCCCTCATCAGCGATGCCGCCCCGGTGAGTTCCCGCGGCGGTATGGAAGTGGAGCGCCGCTTCCCCGTTGACGCCGAGTATCTCTTCCGCCTGCGGGTCCGCGGGTCCCCCGATCCCCTGGCACCCGACGTGCTCGACATCCGGCTGGATGGCAAGTTGCTACAGCGCGTCGACATCAACTTCCCTGCTAATGATGAGGACGAAGAACGCCGCCGCGTTGAGTTCAGGCTGCCCCTCACGGCAGGCCGCCACACGCTGCTCGCCACCTTCCTCCGCGACGACTCCAAGAACGAAACCGCCACCCTCGACTTCAACGCCAACGGCACCGCCCGCCGCAATCAGGTCGGAGTCGACTGGGTGGAAGTCGGTGGGCCGTTCGACGCCAAGCCCAATCCCGATAAGCCCAGCCGCCGCGCCATCCTAACCTGCACCCCAGGTCCCGGACGCACCGAAGACGCCTGTGCCGCGCGCATCCTGTCCCGTCTGGCACGCCGTGCCTGGCGCCGGCCCGTCACCCCGGAAGAGTCCGTCAAGCTCATGACGTTCTACCGCATGGGCCGCCAGGACTCCGGTGAATACGAAGGCGGCATCGAGCTTGGCCTCAAGGCGATCCTCGTTTCGCCTAACTTTCTTTTCCGCGTCGAGCAGGATCCCGCTACGGCCAAACCCGGATCCACTTATCCGCTCAGCAGCCTCGAACTTGCGTCGCGCCTCTCGTTCTTCCTCTGGAGCTCCATCCCCGACGAGCCCCTGCTCAGCCTGGGCGAACGCGGTGAGCTCAACAAGCCGGAGGTCTTCGAGGCGCAGGTCCGCCGCATGTTGAAGGACCCCAGGGCGCACGCTCTCACCGAGAACTTCGCCGGCCAGTGGCTGCATCTGCGGAACCTCTCCGCCATGAAGCCCGACCCGGAGAAGTTTCCGGGTTTCGATCAGGGCTTGCGCCAGGACATGACTCGCGAGACGGAGCTTTTCTTTGAGGCCTTGCTGCAATCGGACGCCAGCGTCGTCGACTTCCTCGATGCTCCCTTCACCTTCCTCAACGAACGTCTGGCGAAGTTCTATGGAATCCCCAATGTCGCAGGCCGTCAGTTCCGCCGTGTGGAGTTGCCCGATGGCAGCCGCGGCGGCGTACTGACGATGGCCAGCGTCCTCACTGTGACCTCTTACCCCACGCGCACCTCCCCCGTCATTCGCGGCAAGTGGGTGCTGGAGAACCTGCTGGGCGCGCCGCCGCCCCCGCCTCCGCCCGATGTTCCGCCATTGCAGGAAGCCGGCCTGGGCACCACGGTTTCCATGCGCCAGCAGCTCGAACAGCACCGCGCGAATCCGTCCTGCGCCGCGTGCCACGCCAAGATGGATCCCATCGGTTTCGCACTCGAAAACTACGACGCCATCGGCCGCTACCGCACTAAGGACGGTGGCTTCCCCATCGACTCCAGCGGCAAGCTCCCCTCCGGCTCCAGCTTTAAAAACGCCGCCGAGTTGAAGAAGATTCTCCGTGACAATCCGCAGGAATTCGTCCTCTGCTTCACCGAGAAGCTGATGACCTACGCCCTCGGCCGCGGCGTGGAACGAACCGACAAGCCGCTGATCCGGGCCATCACGCGCGACGCGGCCGGCAGCAACTACCAGATCTCGTCCATCGTCCTCGGCATCACCAATAGCGCGCCTTTCCGCATGCGGCGCGCCACCCAGATCTCCAGCGAAGGTCCGCAACGTCCGGTCAAACCGGTTTCCAAGGAAAAACCCAATGCTGCTGAGTAAGAAGGCGCTCTCCCGCCGTACCCTGCTGCGCGGATTCGGCTCCGCCCTCGCCCTGCCGGCCCTCGATGCCATGGTGCCGGCGCTGGCCCGCGGAGCGGCCAAGGCAGCACCGCTGCGCATGGCCTTCGTCTATGTCCCCAACGGTATTGTGATGAAGCATTGGACCCCGGAAGCGGAAGGCCGCGACTTCGCCCTCAACGGTGCGTTGGAGCCCTTCGCCTCCGTACGTGAACAGATCATGGTCCTCAGCGGGCTCACCCAGAACAACGGCCGCGCGTTGGGCGACGGGCCCGGCGACCACGCCCGCGCCGCCGCGTCTTATCTCACTGGCTTCCATCCCCGCAAGACCGAGGGCGCCGACATTCACAACGGGATCTCCGTCGACCAGGTGGCTGCCCAGGCCATCGGCCAGGCCACCCGCTTCCCTTCCCTCGAACTCGGCCTGGAAGGCGGCGGCCTGGTGGGCAACTGCGACAGCGGCTATAGCTGCGCCTACACGAACTCCATCTCCTGGCGCTCCGAACAGACACCCCTGCCGCCTGAGCTGAACCCGCGCGCCGTCTTCGAACGCCTCTTCGGCGATGGCGAACTCCACGACCGCGCCACTCGCCTCAAGCTGGCGAAACAGGATCGCAGCCTGCTCGACTTTGTACTCGAGGACGCCTTCAAATTGCGTCGCTCCCTCGGCGTCACCGATCAGCTCAAGCTCGACGAATACCTGGGCTCCGTCCGCGAGATCGAGCATCGCATCCAGATCGCGGAAAAACAGGACATCGAGAACCGCAACGACAAGTCGAACGACCCCAGCATGCCCAAGCCGGCCGGCGTCCCGGTCACGTTTGAGGAGTACGCCCGCCTCATGTTCGATCTCATGACCGTGGCGTTCCAGACCGACTCCACGCGCGTCGCAACTTACCTCGTCGCGCGCGAGGGCAGCAACCGTACCTACCGCTCCATCGGCGTGCCCGACGCCCACCACGGCATCTCGCACCACATGGGCAACCAGGAGAAGATCGACAAACTGGCGAAGATCAACCGCCTGCACGCCGAGCTGTTCGCCGGTTTCCTCAAGCGCCTGCAGTCGCTGCCCGACGGCGACGGCACCATGCTCGACCACACGATGATCGTCTATGGCAGCGGCCTCAGCGATGGCAACGCCCATGCCCACGACGATCTCCCTCTGCTGCTGGCCGGCGGCGCCAATGGCGCGTTCAAAATGGGCCGCCACGTGAGATACCCCAAGGAGACGCCGCTGAACAACCTATTCCTCTCCCTGCTCGATACCGCCGGCGTCAAGGCGGAATCGCTCGGCGACAGCAGCGGCCGGCTGCCGCGACTGACTGACCTCACTGCCTAGCCGGCGTTAGGCTCGATAGACTCTAGGTCGAGATGGACCGCCGCACGTTCCTTGGCACCGCCGCCGCACTGCCCGCCTTCGCGGGTGGGCAGCGGATTCTCGACACCCACACGCATTTCTACGATCCCTCACGCGCCCAGGGCGTCCCCTGGCCGCCAAAGGACAACCAGACGCTCTATCGCACGGTGCTGCCGCCTGAGTTCCAGAAACTCACGGCGCCGCTGGGCGTCGAAGGCACCATCGTAGTCGAAGCCAGTCCCTGGCTCGAAGACAATCAGTGGATCCTCGATCTCGCACAGGATCACCCCGTCATCCGCGGCTTCGTCGGCCATCTCGACCCAGGCCGCCCCGGGTTCGCAGCCAACCTCGAGCGCTTCCGGAAACATCGCCTGTTCCTCGGCATCCGCCTCGGCGGAGCCGTGCTGGCGAAGGAGCTCGGCAATCCGGCATTCCTGGAGGACATGAAGCGCCTGGCCGGAGCGAACCTCGAACTCGACGTCCTGGGTGGACGCGCGCCTTTCGCGGACACGGCTCGACTCTCAGACCGCGTACCCGGGCTCCGCATCGTGCTCAACCACCTGCCGAACGACGCGCCCAAGGATGGCGTGGCGCTGGCGGCCCTCAACAGCCGCCCCAACGTCTACGCCAAAGTCTCGGGCGTGCTCCGGCGTGTCGATGAACGTGTACCGGTCGATGCCGCCTTCTACCGCGAGTCGCTGGATGAACTGTGGGCCGCCTTCGGGGAGGACCGCCTGGTCTATGCCAGCAACTGGCCGGTCAGCGACCTGATTGCGCCATATCCCCAAATCCTCGGGGTCGTTCAGTCCTACTTTGCCGCCAGGGGCCCGGCTGCTGCCGATAAGTTCTTCTGGAAGAATGCCCAAACCGCATACCGGATCCCTTCCTGAGATGAGGCGAAAACTCGGAGAAGACAAGACGCGGTCAGACGATGGCACGCCGTAGTCAGGAAGAGAGGGCGCGTAAGATCGACCGGGGTGGATTGCCCGGTTACTTTCCAGCCAGGTGGCCGATCCCAACCTCAGTGGTGGTTTTCAGCCGGGCCGGCCGTCCGGAAGCATATCGGAAGTAGCCTTTTTGCAACACTTAGAGAGTGGACCTCAGTTTGCTCATAGAACAGCGAAGCCTTCGAACAGGCATTGAAAGGTGGAAGAAAATGAGTTCACTGTGGAGTCGGACAGCAACCCAGCGCACCGTAGCAGCACTCTTCGCGCTGCTGGTCGCTCTGCCCGTGAGCTACGGCCAGGAACCGGCGGACACCGTGTCGGCGCCTCCCGCGGATGTGCAGGATGCCGCCGCGCAGGCCGCTCCGCAGCTTTCCCGGCAGCAAATGAGCAACCTGGTCGCGCCCATCGCGCTTTACCCCGATCCGCTGCTCAGCCAGGTGCTCGCCGCCAGTACCTATCCCCTCGAGATCGTCGAAGCCCACCAGTGGCTGGCTGACAACAAGAATCTCCAGGGCTCGCAGTTGATCGATGCCGCCAAGCAACAGAACTGGGACCCCAGCGTCCAGGCTCTGGTCGCCTTCCCGGATGCTCTCGGCCTGTTGGCCAATGACATCCGCTGGACCACTGACCTCGGCAACGCGTTCCTGGCCCAGCAGGCCGACGTCATGGGCGCCGTGCAGGACCTCCGCGCACGGGCTCGGGCCAACGGCAAGCTCACCAACTCTCAGCAGCAGGTGGTGACCACCGAGACGCAGGATGGCCAGGACGCGATCCAGATCATGCCGGCCGATCCGCAGGTGATCTACGTCCCCGTCTACCAGCCCTCTTATGTGTGGGGCCCGCCTGCTTACGGCTACTACCCTGAAATGTGGTACCCCAGCTGGTTCTCCTTCGGCTTCGGTTGGGGCCCGGGTCTCTACATGAGTTCCTACTACCCGTCTTGGGGCGGCTGGGGCGGTTGGGGCTGGAACTGCGGCTGGTTCGGCCGCGGACTCTACCTCAACTTCAGCTTCTTCAATCACTATGGCTATCGCGGATATGACTACGGCGGTTACCGTGGCTACTACGGCCGCGGCTACTCCGGACGCGCCGCTTGGGCGCACAACCCGGGTCATCGCTGGGGCGTCGCCTACCCCAACCGCAACGTAGCCAGCCGCTTCAGTGGCGGTGGTTATGCGGGCGGCGGACGCAACAGCCGCGGCCCCTGGAGCGGCAGCCGCTACGACTCGCCCCGCAACAACGGTTCGAGCTTCAACCGCAACGGCGGCAGCAACGGCGGCTGGAGATCCTCCGGCGACGGCAACCGCGGCGGTGGTGGACGCGAGAACGCGACGGGCCGCTCCTCGAACTCCAACAGCGGCTGGCGCAGCTTCGGCGACGGCAACCGCAGCCAGCAGGGCGGACGCTCCAACTTCGGAACCAACAGCCGCGGCGACTCCGGTTCCCCGCGTATGTCTTCTCCGAACTCCGGCGGTCGCGGCAGCGCTGAAATGCAGAGCGGTCGCGGCTTCGGCTCTTCGCAGGGCTCCTGGAGCACGCGCTCCAGCGAGCGGTCCGGCGGCTCCAACTACTCGGCCCCGCGCAGCGGCGGCAGCAACGGCGGCGGCGGGTTCTCGTCCCCCCGTTCGGCGCCTTCACAGAGGCAGAACTTCTCCTCCGGATCCTCGTCGGGCTCGTTCTCCAGCCCGCGTAGTTTTGGCGGCGGTGGCGGCGGGTTCTCTTCTCCGAGATCCTCCTCGGCGCCCAGCCGCAGCTACTCGTCGCCCGCTCCTTCCGGCGGCTCCCGCGGCTTCGGCGGTGGTGGCGGCTTCTCAGCCCCCAGCCGTGGTTTCGGCGGCGGTGGCGGCGGCTTCTCCGGCGGCCGTTCCTCCGGTGGCGGCGGCGGCTTCTCTGGCGGCGGACGCTCTTCCGGCGGAGGCTTCTCCGGCGGCGGCGGCGGACGCTCGGGTGGTGGTGGTGGCGGCGGCCATCGTGGACGCTAACTTCACCCGCTGAGATTCATCCTTCAAACGCGAAACCCGCCGGAGCAATCCGGCGGGTTTCGCATTTCCAACTCAGTCTCGAAGCAGCCCTACCGCAGTTCAAATCCCGCCGAAGCCAGCTCCGCAATAATCGCATTGCGAATACCCGTCACCTCTTCGTTCGACAGCGTATGGTCCGCCGCACCCGCCGTCACCCGAAAGCTCAGGCTCTGCTGGTCGTCCGCCAGCGGCTTACCCTGGTACGCATAGAGGAACCGCACCTTCTCGCACAGCGGCCCGGCCGCATTCCGGATCTTCGTCTCCAGCGTGCCGCACAAATCCCGCAGCCCGGCAATCACCGACAGGTCGAACTCGCTGGTCGGATATCGCCGCAGCGGCTTATACCGCCGGGGCGCCGGCCCCAGGCGGAACAGCACCGCCAGGTTCACATCCAGAATCGCCGCCCGGCCCGTATCCATCAGCGAGGGATGCAACTCATAGAGGGTGCCCGCCGTCTCGCCACGCCACTCAATCGTCGAACAGCGCGCCGGATGCTGGTTCGGCCCGGACTCCGCCGGTGTCACCGTGCAGCCCGGCATCAGGCACTCCGCCAGTCGCTTCAACTCGAACAGGCCAGCCTTGCCGTCACCCTTGCTGTACAGCGCCGCCATCAGGTGCGGCACCTCGTTCGGCAGCTCGCCCGGACCCCGCTTGTGGATCTCATTGCCGATCTCGAACAGCCGGAACTCTTCATACCGCTTCGCGTTCTCGACAAGATTCCGGTGGATCCCCGGCAGCAGGCTCAGCCGCATCAGGCTCTGCTCACTGCTGATCGGGTTGATCACCCGCAGGTGCGCGCCCGGCTCGAAGTGGAACTGACGCGCCGCATCCTCGCTCAGGAACGAGTAGTTGTACGACTCAGTGAATCCCTGCGCCGCCACTAACTCCCGCACGGAATGATGGAACTGCCGCTCTTCGTTCACCCACGGCTGCTTCACCGGCTGCAGCGGAGCCACCGGCGGCACCGTCGCATACCCGATCATGCGGCCCACCTCTTCCAGCAGGTCGTCCTTGATCGTGATGTCCTTCGTCGCCCGCCACGTCGGCACGGTCACCGAAAACACGCCCGGCGCCGTCTCGTCCACCAGGAACTCCAACGACTCCAGGATCCCGCGCACCTCATCGGCCCCAATCGGCCGGCCCAGCTTGCGCACCAGCCACGTCATCGGCAGCTCAATCGGCGGAGCCACCGCAGCAGCCTGCCAGCTATCCACCAAACCGCCCACCAGCCGGCAACCAGGCGCCACTTCCTGCAACAGCGCCACCGCCCGCGCCAGCGCCCGCACCGTGTTCAGCGGATCCTGCGCCTTCTCAAACCGCATCGAGGCATCGGTCCGGATCTTCACCGCCGAGGACGTCATGCGGATGTTGGCCGCCTGGAAATTCGCGCTCTCCAGCACGATCCGCGTCGTTTTGTCGTTGATGGCCGACCCGGCTCCGCCGATCACACCTGCCAACGCTACGGCTCCGTTGGCATCCGCAATTACCAGGTTCGACGTGTTCAACGTGTACGACTCATCGTTGAGCGCCTTGAAGACTTCACCTTCCCCAGCGCGCCGCACGATGATCGTTTCGCCGTGCAGCCAGTCCGCATCGAAGGCGTGCATGGGCTGCGCCAGCTCCGCCATGATGAAGTTCGTCACGTCGACGACGTTGGAGATGGGATTCAAACCCACCGCCTCCAGCCGCTGCTGCAGGCATAGCGGCGACGGCCCCACCTTCACGTTCTCAAACACCAGCGCCGAGTACCGCGGGCAGAGCTCGAAATCGCGGATGTCCACATGCCACGCCGGCTCGCCCTGCGGGATCAGCGTCAGGTCCACCGGATCCTTCAGCTTCACACCCGAGATCGCCGCCACCTCGCGCGCCATCCCGTGATGCCCCCACAGATCCGGACGGTGCGTCAGGCTCTTGTTGTCGACCTCGATCACCGCATCGGGCGCGCAGCCCGGAATCGGTTCGCCCGGCTCCACGCCGGTCAACTCCAGAATCCCCGCATGGTCGCGATTGATGTCCAGCTCATCGCCGGACGCCAGCATGCCGTCGCTCTCCACGCCGCCGATGGTGGCCTTGCGAATCTCTTTCCCACCCGCCACCGTCACGCCCGACGGCACATACGCCGTCAGCACGCCCGGCCGGCAGTTCGGAGCGCCGCACACCACCTGCTTCTGCCCGTGCACCGGCCCCGCGTCCACCAGCGCCTTCACATTGTGGCTGCCCTCAATCAGCTCCACCGAAATCACCCGCGCCACGCACACCTGCGCCAGCCACGGAGCGTGCTCTTCCACGCCCTCGCACTCCGCGGTCTTCATCGTAATGAGCTTCATCAGTTCCGGCGGGTCGATCCCCAGGCCGTCCGTCAGCTCATGAATCCAGTTGTAGGAGAACTTCACTTCGACGTTCCTCGCTGACTAAAACTGCTGCAGAAAGCGGAGATCTCCGCTGGCCAGGTGACGGATGTCGTCGATGCCATAGCGCATCATCACGAGCCTCGTCAGTCCGAGTCCGAACGCGAACCCGCTCCATTCGTCCGGATCGATGCCGCCCGACCGCAGCACGTTCGGATGCACCAGCCCGCACGGCAGCAGCTCCACCCAGCCGCTCTGCTTGCACACCGGGCAGCCCGGCCCGCCGCAGATCAGGCATTGGATGTCGAGCTCAAACCCCGGCTCCACAAACGGGAAAAATCCAGGCCGCAGCCGCACTTCCACGTCTTTCTTGAAGATCGCCGTCAGCAGCGACTTCATGAAATACAGCATGTGCGCCACGCTCACGTCGCGGTCGATCATCATGCCTTCCAACTGGTAGAAGGTGTGCTCGTGGCTCGCGTCCACTTCCTCGTTGCGGAACACCCGCCCCGGAGCGATAATCCGCAGCGGCGCTCCAAACTTCTCCATCGCCCGCACCTGCACCGGAGACGTGTGTGTCCGCAGCAGCAGCGTGTCCTCCAGCCAGAACGTATCCTGCGCGTCGCGCGCCGGATGCGACGGCGGAATATTCAGGGCGTCGAAGTTGTGCCAGGGCGTCTCCACCTCCGGCCCGTCCACCACGGCAAAGCCGAGCGACGTGAACAGCTCCTCCAACTCCCGTTGGATCAGGGTCAGCGGATGCAGCGAGCCCGGCCGTGTGCCCGGCGCCGGCATGGTCAGGTCCAGCCATTCGCCCGCCAGCCGCGCATCCAGCGCCGCGCGCTCAAAAGCAGCCTTGCGCGACTCGTAACGCGACTCCAGGTTCTGCTTGACCGCATTCAACAGCTTGCCGACACGGGCCCGGTCCTCGGGCGCCATCTTGCCCATGTCCTTGCCGATGTTCGCCAGCGAGCCTTTACGGCCCAGAAACTCGACACGAGCGGTCTCCAGGGCTTCGGCATCGGCGGCCGCTTCAATCAGCGACACCGCCCGCGTTTCCAGTTCTGACAGCGTGGAATCCAGCATTTGGGGTGAAACGACTATTGTAACGCGCGCACGAGAAAGCGCTGCAAAGCGCGCGCCGAATCAGCCGATTCGCCCAGCAGTGGAGCCGAATCCGCCGGCCGCACTTCCACCCGCACCTTGATTTCGCCGTTCTTTCCCTCAGTCAGCCAGACCGCCACCGTCTCGGCTTTGTTGTGCGCCACCACGCGGCTCTTCTCCGTCTCGATCTCGCCGCCTTTCACGCGCTCGGCCAGAAACACCTTCACCGGAGCCATCAACCGCTCAGCCGTAACCGTGCAGCTGAACGCGGTACTCAGCCGGTTGGCCGGTGCCGCGCATTGCGCGTACAGGCTAAGCGGCAGGCAGAAGCTGAGCAGGAGTTTTACCATCATCGGCAGCCAGATTCATATCCCCGCCGCGCAGCAGCAGCAGGTTCAGCGTGGCCTGATCCCCATTCTGGGCCGCGCTGTGCAGAGCCGTATAACCGCCATGCTGCGTAGCATTTGCGGGCGTACCCGCGTCCAGAAGCAGTTCGACGATCGCCGCCTGACGCGCAGCCGCCGCCGCGTGAATAGGCAGGTTTTCCATCTTGTTCGTAGACCGCGCCAGCACATCGGCGCCACGCGAAATCAGCAGGCCCGCCACCGCCGGTTGACCGAAAAAGGCCGCCAGGTGCAGCGGTGTCCAGCCGTCGGCCGTGCGTTCTGCCAGCAGCTCCGGACACGCGTCCAGGAACCGCACCACCTCTTCGGCCAGGCCCAGCGCGCAGGCCAGCGGGAAATCCACGGCAGCACCGGCCTCGATCAACGCATCGGCGCAAGCGCGCTGCCGTAAGTATAGGGCCAGCATCGCCGCCGGTACGCCATTTTCGTCGCGCTCATCGACCGCAGCCGCGTCGACGGCCAGCAATGCCTTCAACCCGTCCAGGTCGCCGCTGCGAATGGCTTCAATGGCGGTCATGCCTGCTCCCTCCCGACCGGGGCGATCAGCCCCTACTGCTGAGGTACAAAGACTTCGCTCGAATGACCAGTCTCCACCGCCAGGTGGTTCAGGTAGAACTTCAGCACGGCCGCCGGATACTTGTCCTTCAACCCGTCAAAGGCGCGTTGCTGCCAGCCCTCGGTCAGGTGGGTGCTGATATCGGCGTCCTTGGCGAAGAAACCGTCCTGGTGGGGCACGCCCAGCAGGTCCAGCGCCGCAATAATCATGTCGAGATGCGATACCAGGATCGCTTGCGACAGATCGGCCGCCAGATCTTCATCCTGCTCGGAGAGCCGCGCCCAAAGCCGCGGAGCCGCTTTGCGCAGGTTCTCACTATTCAGCTTCACCAACCGCGTCCGCACCTTAATGTGCTCATAGATTTGGAAGGTGCGCAGGCGGCTCATCGACACGCTGCGCAGCACGTCGGTAAAGCCGCTCTCGCCCTGCGAGAGGAACACGTCACACAACTTCGTCACAAAGAGAGATTACCATGAGGCCCCCCGCTTGCTTCAATTCCGGGCCCGCGGCCCGCCCTGCGATACAATAATAAGTTTGGTCCTAGAACAATGAGCAATCTGATTGTATTGGGCGCGCAGTGGGGCGACGAAGGCAAGGGCAAGATCGTCGACCTCTTTTCTGAGAACTTCGATGTCGTGGCTCGCTACCAGGGCGGCCATAACGCCGGCCATACCGTACAGGTCGGCGACAAAAAGTTCGTCCTCAAACTCATTCCCAGCGGCGTACTTCACCCGGGAGTACAGGTGGTCATCGGCAACGGCGTTGTCATCGACCCCCTCGCCCTCCTCGAAGAGATGGAAATGCTGGAAAAGGCGGGCGTTGACGTCCGTGGGCAGATCCACATCTCCAACCGCGCCCATGTCATCTTCCCCTTCCACCGCATGGTGGAGAAGGTGAGCGAAGGCCGCGAGGACCGCACCGCCATCGGGACCACCTCCCGCGGCATCGGCCCCTGCTATGAGGACAAAATCGGCCGCCGCGGCATCCGCATGGCCGACCTGCTCAACCCTGCCGTCTTCGACAAGCTCTACGACTTTCTCGGCGAAGACAAAGCCACCACCGCCAAGGCCTTCGGCATCGCCAATGACCTCAAAATAGAGGAGATCCGCGAAAGCTACAAGCAGATGGCCGAGCGCATTCGACCCGTCGTCTGCGACACCGCCAAACTGCTCAACGACTCCATCGCCGCCGGCAAGCGCGTTCTCTTTGAAGGCGCCCAGGGCACGATGCTCGACATCGACTTCGGCACTTATCCCTTCGTCACCAGTTCCAGCGCGGCCGCCGGCGGCGCCTGCACCGGCACCGGCGTCCCGCCCACCAAGATCGACGGTATCCTCGGCGTCTCCAAGGCGTACATCACCCGCGTCGGCGCCGGCCCGTTCCCGTCCGAAGACTTCGGTCCCGAAGGCGAACGCATCCGCCAGGCCGGCCGCGAATTCGGCTCCGTCACCGGCCGCCCACGCCGCTGCGGTTGGTTCGACGCCCCCCTGCTCCGCTACACCGCCATGGTGAATGGCTTCGATTCGCTCATCGTCACCAAGCTCGACGTGCTCGACGGCGTACCGTCCATCAAGGTCTGCACCGCCTACAAAGTCAACGGCGAACTCATGGACACCATGCCGCCCGAGAATGCCCTGATGGAGAAGATCGAGCCCGTCTACGAGGAGTTGCCCGGCTGGCCTCAACCCACCGTCAACATCACCTCCTACGACGAACTGCCCCAGCAGGCCAAGGATTACATCGCTTTCCTCGAAGAGAAGACCGGCGTTGAAGTGGGCTGCGTCTCCACCGGGCCCGAGCGCACCCAGACCATCGTCCGGGCCGGCTCGAAGATGGAAAAACTGCTCGGCTAACTACTTCATTTTCAACAGCAGGATCGGCGCTACCAGCAGCGCGGAGAACAGCAGCATCAGGAAGATGTTTGCTTTCTCCGCCTGCGCGCGAGCCACTCGGATCATCGTCCAGATCAGGTAGCAGAACAACCCCTCGATCACCAGCTTGGTCCATAGCATCAGGAACGCGACCGCCGTGAACGGCAGCGGTTCTCCCGACAGGTAATCCAAGCTGCGACCCTGCAGGCTAAACATGCAGTAGATGAAGATCTGCAGAGCGGCAAAGAACACGAATACCCAACGTCCGCCCCACCGGTCCGGCTTGCCCATGATATTGAAATGGCTGGGGATCCTGGCCGGCAGCGTACTCCACTGTGAGAACGGCAGGATCACCCCCGCCAACAGAAACAAGAGAGCCAGCCCTTCCAGGGGCCACTGCATCCCGCCAAACGGCACTACGTCGAGCATGCCGTTATCTTATTACTTACGCGTCACCGTCATACTCCGCCAGCTCTGGTTCCCCGCCGCATCCCACGCCCTCACGGTAATCGTGTTGATCCCGACGTAAAGCGCAATCGGCCCTGCCGTGAACGAAGCCGTACCCACGGCATCCGCTCCGCTGCCGGCGCTACTATTCCAACTCACTTTCACCACCCCGGTGTTGTCCGTCGCCACCCCGCGTACCGTAATGCTGCTCGCACTCGTGATACTCACCGCGGAAGCCGGCGCGGTGATCGTCACCGACGGCGCGGTCTTGTCCCCCGTGGGCACGGCCGGCGCCGGAACAGGCGCGGCAGGCGTACTCGGGACGATCGGACTCACCGGCACAACCGGATTCACCGGCATAGCCGGAATCAGCGGAGGCACCACCGGGACCACTGGCGGCACCACTGGCACACCAGGCTCCACCGTCGTCGTCACCGCCGCGTACAACTTCCGGATCTCCACAATATCCGCCGGACGCAGGCCATTCACCCTCCGGTAGTAGGGATACATCACCGAGCTCGGATCATCGTTGTGCCCCAGGCCCAGGACATGCCCCAACTCGTGTAGCGCGATGGAGAAGATGTCGATATCCGAGCCGGTTTTCCAGGGCTCCGCCGCATCGAAGTGAAGATCCCCCGCCACCGGCTCCGCATTCGGCGGAGGATAGAAGCTGTGCGCCAGCACCCCACCCGGCCCGTCGAAGCTGTACCCATCCCCGTGGCTCTCGGTGAACCAGGCGAACTCGACCTGCCTCCGCAGCCGGGCCGTATACGATTGCGAAAAATGCAACTGCACCACGCTCGACCACGCCTGCAGCGCAGCGCGTAATTCCCTCTGCACATCAGCCACCGGCAAGCCCATCGGCATCGGCCCGAAATAGTAGTACAACGAGGCCGCCCCCAGGCCAGGCCCGTCCCACCCATCTCCATACATGGCCACCAGGTTCGCCGCTGCCTGCAGGCCTTCAACCCCCAGCCCGCCATGCTCGCACGCGATCACCCGTTCGCCCCGCAGCAGCTCATCCGCCGCCGGAAATACGCGCGCCACCTCGTCCCACTCCGCCAGCGATCGCACCCGCGCCGCCGGCCCGCGCACCATCAGGTGATGCGAGCCAAGATCCGGATTCTCGCTGATTTCCAGCCCCAGTTGCAGCACAATCAACCGGGCCGTCCAGTCGGCCACATCCGCGTGAAACTCAACCAGCGCCGCCCCCGAATCGTGCCGTCCAAGCAGCTCGCTGACCTTCTCCGTAACTGCCAGCTCACCCGTCCGCAGCACCGGCCAGCCGCTGAAATCGAAACCGTCCGGACCGCTCACCAACACCGCATTGTCCGGGACATACCCCAACAACCGGAACCCGGCCGCCCGCAGCATCGCCAGCTCACTCTCCGCCGGTCGCACCCTGAACTGGATGATCCGATGTCGACGATTCCAATCTGTCCGCCGGACGCCGCCCACACCTGCGTCCCCCATCAGGGGCGCACTACCCGCCTTCAATCGGAGCACCGCCTCCTGCGCCTTGGCGGCGAGCGGGCAACCACCGGCAAGGAGGAGGATAGCCAGGATTGTGCGCTCGCCTTTCATACGATTCCCTCATCGTGATAAGCGTCAGCCTCGTGAGGAAAAATGAGCCGCATCGAAACTCGGATCCTGCGTCGCCCGCTTCACAATGTGATATTTGTATCCAGCCAGAACATAAGTCCTGAAAGTCCGAGATGTTTTCCTCTCGAATGGCCCTATCCAATCACCAACCCGCCCAATCCGCCCGTCTTTCCGCAGCCCTCCAGCGGCTTGGCCGGTCCTCTCCCTTTCTTCCCTGCTCCGTTTCTCCTTGCATGGCCTGCACTTCCAATCCCCTCCTCCCGCCCGACATTCAATACCTTCGCATCCTATTCATTCTCAAGGCCTCTAAGTGTGCTAGTCTCTACCCAGAACAAAAGCTGGGGCCACGTACGTAGCCCCGCTTTCTTCCGTGCAGAGGAACCATGCAACAGAAACTTCGAATGCTTCTAGCCGCGGCTGTCATCGCGGCCATCCCAACATATGCGCAGGAAGTGCGTGCCAGTCTCGCTGGCGTGGTGAGCGATCCGGTGGGCGCTCCCATTCCCGGCGTTACCGTCGTCCTCACCAGTGTGGAGCGCAACGTCGCCACCACCACAGAAACCAACGAACAAGGCAACTATCTCTTCCCCTTCGTCGTCTCCGGCAAGTACACCCTTACCATCGAACGCCCCGGATTTAAGAAGTACCTCCGCCAGAACATCATCCTGCAAGCCCAGGACAAGGCCCGCGCCGACGTCGCTCTCGAAGTGGGCGACATGACGCAAAGCGTCAGCGTGCAGGCCGACGTCTCCCAACTCCAGACCGAGACCGCCTCGCGCAGCCAGATCGTCTCCAATCAGCTCATCGCCAACCTGCCCACCCAGGGTCGCAACCCCTTCCAGATCGCCTGGGCCATGCCCGGCGTCGTGAAGACCGGCGACTGGCGCTATCTGCGCGCCTTCGATACCGGCGGCATGTCCGGCTTCTCCATCAACGGCGGCAAAAAGGGCGATAACGAAGTCCTCATCGACGGCATCAGCAACGTGCGCGGCAACCGCAACGTCATCGGCGTGCCCTCCATGGAAGCCGTCCAGGAATTCAAAGTCCTCACCAATACTTACGACTCGCAGTACGGCCGCACCGGCGGCGGCATCGTCACCATCGTCTCGAAGTCCGGCGGCAACGCCTTCCACGGCACCGCCTATGAGTACTTCCAGGCTGAGGAGCTCAACGCCAACCAGTCGGAACTGAACTCCGCCGGCGCCAAAAAGCCGCCCATGAACATCAATACGTTCGGCTTCCAGGCCAGCGGCCCCATCTTCATCCCCAAGGTTTTCGACGGCCGCAACAAACTGTTCTTCCTGCTCTCCTATGAAGGACTGCGGCAGCGTTCAGCCGACCCCGGCGCCGTCACCTTCCCCCTCGACGCCTGGCGCACCGGCAACTTCTCCGGCCTCCAGAACGCCCAGGGCGCCGCAGTCACTCTCTACGACCCGCTCACCACCGACGCCGCCGGCAACCGCACCCCCTTCGCCGGCAACATCATTCCTACCAACCGCATCAACCCCGTCGCGGCCAATGTCCTGAAGGACTATCCGTCCCCCAACGCCCCCGGCACCGGCCCCGCCCGCATCAACAACTACATCTATCCGTCGCGCTGGGTCGCCGACATGAACGCCTGGAACGGGCGTCTCGACTACCGCCTCAACGACCGCAATACGGTCTACTTCCGCTACGGCCAGGCGCCCTTCTCCGAATACCGCGCCCTCGTCTGGAACGGCTCCAATGCCGCCGAACCCACCGGCAACGCGCCCCTCATCCGCAACGGCCGCAACTGGGTAGCCGACTGGACCACCATCCTCTCCCCCACCATGACCTTCAACCTCCGCGGCGGCCTGGCCCGCTGGGAGACCTCCAGCGGCAACAGCTTCGGCGCCAACTACAATCCGGCCACGCTTGGCTTCGCCTCCAGCCTCGTGTCGCAGCTCACCCGCTTCCAGTACCCCCGCTTCGACTTCAGCGACACCTATCAGTCCATCGGCTCCGGCAACAGCGTGTTCAATGCCTCGCCCTCCGACACCTACACCCTGCAGCCGAACCTGAACATCGTTCGCGGCAACCACACCCTGAAGTTCGGTGGAGAAGCCCGCCGCTACCACGACAACTCCAACAACCCCGGCGCCTCCAGCGGCGTGTATGGCTTCAGCCGCGCCTGGACCCAGGCCAAGGCCCTGCAGTCCGACTCCGTCAGCGGCAACGAAATCGCCAGTTTCCTGCTCGGCGCGCCCAACAGCGCCTACGTCGAGCGCAACATCGACCCCGCCTATCGCAACTACTACTTTGCGACGTTCTTCCAGGACGACTGGCGCCTCAACAACCGCCTCACCCTGAACTTCGGACTTCGCTGGGACTATGAGCAGCCGCTGGTCGAGCGCTACAACCGCATGCTCGGCGCCTTCAACTTCACCACCGCCAGCCCCATCGCCGCCCAGACCTCCGGACTCTCGCTCGTTGGCGTGCCCACCTTCGCCGGTGTCGCCGGCCAGGCCCGCGGAGCCTTCGCTACGGACCGCAACAACTGGCAGCCCCGCGTCGGCGCCGCCTACCGCATTGCGCCCACCTGGGTCATCCGCGGCGGTTACGGCATCTACTACCTCGGCCAGAACGAACGCGGCGAAGCCCAGGGCTTCAGCCAGCGCACGAACGCCATCACCAGCACCGACGGCAACCTGAAGCCCGCCGTGGATCTCACCAACGCCTTCAGCAATCAGCCCGGCGGTCAACTGCTCAGCCCCATCGGCGCCAGCCAGGGCGCTTCTAGCTTCCTGGGACAGTCGATGACGGTGAACTACTACAACCGGCCCCTGCCGTACACCCACCAGTTCTCGTTCGACATCCAGCACGAATTACCCGGCAACATGCTGGCGGAAATCGGCTATGCCGGCAACATCAGCCGCAAGCTGCCCATCAATGTGAGCAACTACAACGTGGTGCCCGCCGCCTACCTCGGCCGCCGCACTTCGTCAGGCACCATCGACTCCGCCTGGTACACCGCTCCCGTCGCCAACCCCATGGCCGGGCTCATCCCCAGCAACCCGGGCCTGAACGGCGCCACCATCCCCCGCCAGAACCTGCTGTTCCCCTTCCCTCAGTTCTCGGGCATCAACATCAACAACCTGCCCATCGGCGGCCAGAACTACAACGGCCTCCAGACGCGCCTCACCAAGCGCTTCTCCCGCGGCCTCACCTTCGTCGCCAGCTACTCCTGGAGCAAGACCCTCGAACAGCTCAGCCTGCTCAACGCGCAGGACCTGAACCTGAGCGACGTCTACTCAAGCCGCCTCGAGAACCGCTCCGCGCAGGAAACCGACGTCCCGCATAAGTTCTCCTTCGCGGGCGTCTACGAGCTCCCCTTCGGCCGCGGCCGCTCCCTCGGCAACAACATGAACAAGGTAGCTGACGCCGTCCTCGGCGGCTGGCAGTTGAACTGGAACCTCACGTTGCAGAGCGGCTGGGCGCTCGACTACCCCAACGTGAAGCAGGTGCAGAACGGCGACGCCAGGCCCACCGATGCGCAAAAGGCGCAGGGCTACCTCTTCAATGTCGATCTGTGGAACGATCCCACCACAGGCAAACGCGTCGTCGCCCAGCAGGAGCCCTTCACTCTGCGCGACTTCCCCACCCGCTTCGGCAGCGCTCGCGTCCCCGGCTACAAGAACATCGACGCTTCCGTGGCCAAGAACTTCCGTATCACGGAATCCATGCGGCTGCAGTTCCGCGGCGAAATGGTCAACGCCACCAATTCGCCCTGGTTCTCACGCCTCGCCAGCAATGGCACCAACGTGACCAATGCCAACTTCGGCAAGCTCGACATCACCCAGCGCAACCTGCCGCGCTTTGTGAAGCTCGTTCTCAACCTGAGCTGGTAGTCCAGCTCCTCCTCCACGCAAAAAGGGCGGGGCCTCCATCGAGGTCCCGCCCTTTTTCCATTGCTGCTGTTGCGGCTAGAACCCGGGCGCGCGCCACACCACCTGGCCATTGACGATGGTCAGGATGGGTCCACCCTGGAAGGTCCGGCCGCCGAACGGCGTATTGCTCGACTTCGACAGGCTGTTCTTGACGTCATACACCCACGGGTACTCCGGATGGAACACCGTGACGTCGCCCACATAACCCGGCTTCAGCGCGCCGCGCGCCAGTTCACCCTTCCAGCCGATCACCCGCGCCGGTTCCGACGTATACAGTGCGATCAGCCTCGGCAGGCTGATCAGGCCGGAATGCACCAGCACTTCCAACGAAACGCCTAGCGCCGTCTCCAGCCCGATAATGCCGAACGGGCAGCGCTCGAACTCCTGCATCTTGTCATCGCCAGCGTGCGGAGCATGGTCCGTCGCCAGGCAATCGATCGCGCCACTCACTACACCTTCCACCACAGCCTTGACGTCGTGGTCGCAGCGCAGCGGCGGCTTCATCTTATAAGCCGAGTCGTATGGCTTCATATGACCCGTATCCAGGGCGATGTGATGCTGCGTCGCCTCCGCCGTCACGCGCAGTCCGCGCTGCTTGGCATAGGCGACCATCGCCACGGCATTCCTGGTCGAGATGTGGGCGACGTGATAGCGCACGCCCGTCAACTCGGCCAGGATGATGTCCCGTGCCACCATCACATCCTCGGAAGCCGAGGGAATCCCGCGCAGGCCCAACCGCACGCTGTCGTCGCACTCGTGCATGTCGCCGCCGGCGCTCAGGTTCAGATCCTCGCAGTGCTCGATCACCGGAATGTCCAGCGCCCGCGCCGTCTCCATCGCGCGCCGGATCACTCGCGCATTCATCACGGGCTTGCCGTCGTCGCTGATCGCCACGGCGCCCGCCGCGATCATCGACCCGATCGAAGCCAGCTCCTCGCCATTGCTGCCCTTCGTGATCGCACCAATCGGGAAGACGTTGATCGATGCCTTGCGTCGCGCCGTCTCGACGATGTACTTCGTCACCGTCACTGAGTCGTTCACCGGGTTCGTGTTCGGCATGCAGCACACGGTGGTGAAGCCGCCCGCCGCCGCCGCCTGCGTCCCCGTCTCGATCGTCTCGGCATGCTCGAAGCCGGGCTCGCGCAGATGCACGTGGATGTCGATGAAGCCCGGCGCCACCACCAGGCCCGCCGCGTCGATCACCTCCGCTCCGGCAGTGCTCAGCCCCGGCCCCACGCCCGCAATGCGGCCGTCTTCTATCAACACATCGGCCACTGCGTCGTGGCCCGTTTCAGGGCAAATCACCCGCCCGTTTTGGATCAGCAGTTTCACTGCAGCAGCACCCTTTCCAGAACGGCCATGCGGACGGAAACCCCGTTCTCCACCTGGCTGAGAATCATCGATTGTTGCGAGTCGGCCACCTCGGACGAAATCTCGCGGCCCCGGTTCATCGGCCCCGGGTGCATCACAATCGCATCCGGCCGCGCCAGCGCCATGTGCTCCTGCCGCAGCCCGTAGAAGCGGAAATACTCGCCCGCGGGCATGGCGGGCTCGTGGATCCGTTCCAGCTGCACGCGCAGCATCATGATCACATCGGCGTCCTTCACCGCGCGCCGCAGGTCGTACTCCAGCGTGACGCCGCTCGCTACCCGCTCCATCTCGCGCGGCAACAGCATCGGCGGCCCGCACAGCACAAGGTCCACGCCAAACTTGGCCAGCAGATGGATATTCGACCGCGCCACGCGGCTGTGCGCAATGTCCCCGATGATCGCCACGCGCAGCCCTTCCAGGCGGCCGCAGCGGTCCAGGATCGTCCGCGCATCCAGCAGCGCCTGCGTCGGATGCTCGTGCGTCCCGTCACCGGCGTTCACGATGGGCGTCGTCAAGTGGCGCGACAGAAAGTGCGGAGCGCCCGATGCCGCATGCCGCATCACAATCGCCGACGGCCGCATCGCCACCAGCGTGTTGATCGTGTCCACCAGGCTCTCGCCCTTGGACACACTCGAACCCGAAGCCGTGATGCTCAATGTATCGGCACCCAGGCGTTTGGCGGCGATCTCGAAACTCGAGCGGGTGCGCGTGGAGTTTTCGAAGAACATGTTCACCACCAGACGGCCGGTGCAGGTGTTCACTTTGGCGAACGTCTGTCCGCCATGAGGCTGGAAGGCCCGGGCGCGTTCGAGGATCTGCTCGATCTCGTCGCGCTCGATACCCTCAATTCCGAGCAGGCCCTTCGGCATCGCCGTGCCTCCTCAATCGACCTTTTCCACCAGCAGCACTTTTTCCAGCTGGTCGATCTCCTGGAACTTCACCTCGATAATTTCACGCGACGAGGTGGGCACTTTGCGGCCGACATACTGTGCTTCAATCGGCAGCTCGCGGTGGCCGCGATCGATCAGCACCAGCAGTTGCACACGCGCCGGGCGGCCCAGTTCAAACAGTGCGTCCAGGGCAGCACGAATGGTGCGGCCCGTGTAGAGCACATCGTCCATCAACACTACGTCCTTACCCGCCACCGGGAAGTCGATCTTGGTGTCGCTGACAACGGGCTTCGGACCCACCGTAGAAAGGTCGTCCCGATAGAGCTTGATGTCCAGGACGCCCACCGGCACCTTTACCTTCTCGAGCTCTTCAATCTTCTTTGCCAAACGCTGCGCCATCGGAATCCCACGCCGCCGGATGCCGATAAACGCCAGTTTTTCCAGGTCAATGGTTTTTTCCAGCACCTCATGAGCGAGCCGCACCAGGGTACGGTCGATCTCAGAGGCGCTCATCAGTTGGGCTTTTTCTCGCGTTGCGCTCATCGCTGTTCAGTTTACTACTTCAGTACCTCTTCATCCGGGTCCGCATTCGCTTGACAATCTTCTCTATCTCCTCAAGATCCTTGAAGGTCTTGAGCGCCAGCACGTGCCCCTGGTTCTTCTTCGTCTCCTCCTCGATGGAGTCGGTGAGTCTCCGCAGTTCCGCCAGATCTTTCAGGTTTGCTTTGTAGTCGGCCTTCAGGATCTCTTCCGATTGCAGCTTGCCGTTGGGCAGCCGTTTCGGCTCCGGATCTTCGCCGGGTGGCTGCGGGAACTGCGCCGGCAGTGAGAATGCGAACAGCAGGCACAGGGCCAAGCCTCGCCAGTTGCTAAACTTGCTTCTAATGAAGGACGTTAATCTAGGCATCGTTGGCCTCGGCAATGTCGGCAGTGGAACTCTTACCATTCTGGCTGAAAACGGGGATGAGATCGCCCGCAAGCTGGGCTTTCGCTTAAATGTCACCGCGGTCTGCTCGCGCAGCGTGAAGTCGAAGACTCTGCCGCCCAGGCTCGCGCCGAAGCTGATCACCACCGATTGGCGCGAGGTGGTCGCACATCCGGACGTCGACATCGTGGTCGAACTCATCGGCGGCACAGGCACCGCGCGTGAGGTGGTCGAAGGCGCAATTGCCGCCGGCAAATCCGTCGTCACCGCGAATAAGGAACTAGTGGCGCTGGAAGGCGTCTCCATCTGGAAGAAAGCCGAAGCGCAGGGCGTCACGCTCACCATGGAAGCTTCCGTGTGCGGCGGCATCCCGATTCACGCCGTGCTGCGCGAAGGCATCGCCGGCGACCACATTGAGACCCTGTTCGGCATTCTGAACGGCACCAGCAACTACATCCTCACCGAGATTGAGGAGAATGGCTCGGCTTTCAATGACGTGCTGGCGGAAGCGCAGCGCCTGGGTTACGCCGAAGCGGACCCCACTGCAGACGTCGACGGCTTCGACGCGCGCTCGAAACTCGCGCTGCTGGCCTCGCTCGCCTTCGGTGTGCAGCTCACGCCGGGCGACATCCCCACGGAAGGCATCCGGCGCATCAGCCCCATCGATTTCCACTACGCCAAGCAGCTCGACTGTACGATCAAACTGCTGTGCTCCGCCCGCCGCGTCGAAGACGGTCTGTTCGTCTCCGTCCGCCCCGCACTGCTCTCCAAGAAGACCATCATGGCCGGAGTGAAAGGCGCTTATAACGCCGTGTGGTCGCGCGGTAAGTTTGGCGCCGATACGTTCTACTACGGCCGCGGCGCGGGCCCGAACCCGACCGGCGTCGCCGTTGTCAGCGATCTGATGCGCGTCGCGCGCTCGCTGCGCCCCGAACCCGCCCATCGCGTGCCGCCCTTTGCTTACACGGACCTGGCCGCGGCGAAACCGCTCGAAATCGGGTTGCAGCACCGCCACTGGTACCTGCGTTTCCGCATCACCGACCAGCCGGGCATCATCCGCGACCTGTCGTCGATTCTGGCCGAGCACTCCATCTCCATCGACGCCGTGCTCCAACTGCCGGACCTCGACAAGCACAACCTGCCGTTCGTCATCACGCTGGAGAACTCGCCCGAGTCCGCTGTCCGGGCGGCCGTCGAGAAGATGAGCAAGCTGCCGTTTATGGTGGAGCCGCCATTGGCCTTACCGATCGAGAGGGGTGTTTAGTGAGAGTTCTTCTACTGAGCCTGCTGGCGGTCGCCGCCTACGGACAAGTGGCCGACAAGGCCAATGCGCGCTATCGAACAGCGGAAGGCCGCGAAGGCATGCTGGTGACGCTGGGTGCACCGGACCGGCCGGACCGCATCCACGCCGAAACCATCGTCAAAGTCCTCAAGATCAAACCGGGCCAGACGGTAGCGGATATCGGAACCGGTGCCGGCGCGCTGCTGAGCGTGCTGGCGCCCGCTGTCGGCGATGCGGGGAAGGTCTTCGCGGAGGACATCTTCGACGACTTCCTGGGCGCCGCCAAGAAGCGCCATGCCGGCGCTAAAAACATCACTTTTGTGTTAGGTAACGAGAAGGATGTGAAGCTGCCCGAGGGCTGCTGCGACGTGGCCGTGACTGTGGACGCCTACCACCACTACGATTACCCGGCGGAGATGCTGGCCTCCATCCACAAGGCCCTGAAGCCCGGCGGCCGGTTCGCCGTGGTGGACTACTACCGCCGTCCCGGGGCTATGGGGCCGGGGGGAAATCCTCTTGAGCACATTCGCATCGACAAAGATTCTGTCATTGCGGAAGTGCAGGCGCACGGATTCAAATTGCTGGAGACGACTGACACGGTCGCGGGCTCACAGTATATTGCTGTGTTTACGCGGTAGCTGGATTGCGGCGGGCTTTCATTTCGGCGGAGATCGCCAAAAGCGCATCCTGCTGTAGATGTTGTGCGGCGTAGCCCTGGAGTGTCGCGTCCTCGGACTTGATGTGCGCACGGTAGAGTTTCACGAAGCGCGCCACGACTTCCTTCACCTGGGCTGAATTGTCGGGGTGGGAATAGACGTCTTTCAGTTGCGCGTAGATCTCATGGGCTTCGGCGTGGTCGTGTTCGAGTTCGGCGAGGTAGGAACGTTCGCCGGGTTCCAGCAGGGGTTTCAGCCGCGGGAAGATGGAAACCTCTTCGTCCTCGGTGTGAAGCACTCCACTGGTGTCCAGGAAATGAAAGGCGCTTTCGAACGCCTCGAGCGCTCTATCGCGGTGTGAACCAAGGCGGGCTGCGGCGCGTTCGAGCGTGTCGAGACGCTCTTCAATGCGCCGGTGACAGGCTTTGATGTGGTCTAACGGAGTATCCAACGAGGATCGCTCGGACTGCTTGGCAAAGAGGGCTTCCGCACGAATCATACTTCCATTGTCGTTCATTGCGGCGCGGCGAACCGTGACTCAAATCACACAAGTGAGTACGGTTCGAGAATCATCGACTCGGCGAAGAGATCCTGGAACGCCGGATCGGCCGCCAATTCGACGTGCGTGGTGCGTTCCAACAGACGCTTGAGCCTTTGTTGCCGTGCACTTGGCGACAACAGGAGGAGGCGCGCGCCGCGCAGCGCGGAATTGCCGACCGGTTCGACGGGACAATTTTGCGGAAGCAGGCCAATGGCCGTTGCGCTGGCCTCGCGAATATAGTTGCCGAATGCGCCGGCGAGGTAGAGTTTCTCCGGTTTCAGGGTGGAGAGCATCTTCAAACCGGCAGCCATTGCGCCTTTGGCGAGCTGAAGTTCGCGCAGATCGCCCTGCGAAAGAGTGACTTCGCCGGCCAGTTCGACGACCCTGCCGGGCGTCATGACGCGGCCGTTCTGGCGCACATAACCCAAGTATCTTGAAGCAGCTACGGCGTCGACGAGACCGCTGCCGCAGAGGCCGCGCGGAGGAACTCCGCCGATGATGCGGCACTCGAAGCCGCGACCGACGGGATGAACGCTGTCGATGGCTCCGGTGCCGGCTCGCATGCCTTTGGAAATGCGTCCGCCTTCGAAGGCGGGGCCGGCGGCGGTGCTGGCACAAACAATCTTTCGATGGCTACCTACGACGATTTCGCCGTTGGTGCCGATGTCGAAGAGGGCGGTGACCTGGCTGGACTCGTCGAGGCCGGTGGCGACGATGCCGGCGAGCAGGTCGCTGCCGACAAAACCGCCCAGATTCGGCAGGAAAGTGGCCGGACCGGGCCAGTCCAATTCAGCGGCGGTGAAGGAGACGGCGCCCAGGTGGGGGGATTCGAAGGGCACGCTGGCGAGCGGCTCGACGCTGAGGCCGCAGAACAGGTGGTGCATGGCCGTGTTGCCGACCAGGAGGATCTCCTCCAGTGCGTCGTCCTGCGCCAGGCGGCGGAGCATGGAGCCCAGGTCGCGGCGAATGAGCACCGTGAGGACGCCGGGGTGCTGCAACTCGTACTGGATGCGGCTCATCACGTCCGCGCCACAGCGGGCCTGCGGATTCAGCGCGGTTTCGACGCCGAGGACCTCGCCGGACGCCAGGTCGACCAGTTGCACGACGAGGGTGGTGGTGCCGAGGTCGACGACGGCGCCAAAGCCCTGGCGCGGCTCGAGGGCGACGGTCTGGTCATCAGACAGGATGCGGGCGGTCCACTGCTCGATTTCGACCGTGACGGGGCCGGCGGACCCGGCTGTGCAGGCAAGACGCCAGCCGGCGGCCAGATCCTCTTCGGAGATCACCTCGCGCATCTGGCTGGTGACCGGGACATCGCCCACCACGACGCGGACGCGGCAGCCGCCGCAATTGGCTTCTCCACCGCAGGGGAACTCGACGCCGGCGGCGAACAGGAGGTCTGCCAGATGCTCGCCCGGCTTGGGCTGGAGTTCGAGTCTCACTGCCGTGTGCGGGCGAACTGAGTCATTGCTTCGACGTTGGCGAGGGGAGTGCCGCGGGGGACTTCGCAGCCGGCGCCGACGATGTAGTTGGGGCCCGCCTGGGCGTAACACGCGGCCAGGTGGGCGGTGACGGATTCGGGGGTGCCATCGCGGAGAGCGCGGACGGGGTCCATATTGCCGAGGAGAACCTGCTGATCGCCCATGGCGGCGCGGGCTTCGTCGAGGGGAGCAGGATAGTCGAGATCGACGATATCGGCTCCGGCGGAACCCATGTCGCCGAGGATGCGGCGGGTATTGCCACAGATGTGAAGGCGCACGGGGACGCCCATGGCGCGGATGCCGGCCAGCAGGCGTTTTTCGAACGGCAGGACGAAGTTGTGATAGATGCGGGGGCCGACGAGGGAGGC
The DNA here is from genome assembly GCF_051172195.1 of Paludibaculum fermentans. Lineage (GTDB taxonomy): Bacteria > Acidobacteriota > Terriglobia > Bryobacterales > Bryobacteraceae > Paludibaculum > Paludibaculum fermentans_A. The sequence continues at coordinate 72,087 of NZ_JBPJAQ010000003.1, read as the reverse complement.
GGCGGCGTCACCGATACCAATGAGAGTGGCTCCGGCTTCGACCTGAGCCTGGGCGAAGTTCAACTCCATGCGGACGGCGTAGTCGAAGAGGGCCTCGACGAAGTCCGGGTCGTCGCCGAAGTCCAGCATGAGGGTATTGAGGCCGCGCAGGTCAGACGCCATGGCGCAGGGGCCTTCCACCCAGCCTTCGACGATGCGGGTGTCGCCGGTCCTCTCGGCGAGCAGGCGGACGGCGCAGACGCGGTCGCCCATGCGGCCGGCGGCGGGATCGGGCAAGGCGAGACCCGAGAGAACGGCCTTGTCGTGGATGAGGGCCTTGCTTTCGTTGATGGCGGGCGGCTGGTCGTCAAACCACTCAATGGCGGCGCCGAGGTCGCTGGCTTCGCGGGCGGGATCGGAGATGGCGGAGACGTAGTCGAAGTCGAAGCGGTCGGCCACGGTCAACTGGGCCTGGACCAGGGCTTCGTGATTGCGGGCGTAGACACCGTAGGAGATGCCCGCGATATCACCGGCGTACATCATGGTGATGGGCATCAGCGGCAGCGAATCGGGCGTGCCGTGCTGGAGTCGGGCGAGGATGCGTTCTTTGCCGGTCATGGGATTGCCTGTCAAGCGGTGGCGGTACGGCGGATGTCTTCGGCGCGGACGATGGACGGATCGTAACTGGCGGCGATGCGCTGGCCGGGCTGGGTGATGAGGAAGTCGGAGCCCTTCCAGTCGCCCTGGATGAGGCGGCGCACGAGGATGAGGTTGCCGACGAGTTTCTCGAAGGTCCAGCCGCGTTCGGCGGCTTCCCAGCGAGCTTCCTCTTCAAAGCGGGTATCGGCTTCGAGGCCGGTTTCGATGAAGGTGAGGCGCTGATAGTTGGAGCGGTAGCGGGTGAGCTGTTCGTAGAGGTAGCGGCCGTTGTCCTCGCCGTACTTGGCGATGAGGTCGGCTTCGGAGACATCCATGCCGACCGTGTTGTGAGTGAGCTGCTGGAGGCCTTTGCCGCGTTCGAGCCAGCCGGTGGAGCGGTAGTAGGTGCCGGGGTGTTCGTCGAAGTAGCGCTGGTATTGCTCGCGGCTGCCCATGAGGAGAGCGATGCAATCGTGGGCGCGGGGCAGCACGAGCATGGTGTCGCGGGCCTCGAGGCCATGCAGGCCATTGCCGCAGAGGCCGTAGCCCAGCAGGATGGCGTCGAACTGTCCGGCGGGGACGGCGTCGATGCGCTTCTGGAGATCCTGGGCCATGGCCTTGCCGCCGAGGTCGTGGAGGCCCTTGGGCATGAACTCGACGTCGACCTGGTGGGGCGAGCGGGCGAGTTCCGAGCACATCTCGCGGAAGAGCACTTCGCAACTGATCAGTTTGAGGCGCATGCGGCGTTCCTTGTCGCGACGAGGGCGCGGATGAATTCGGGATTGGTGCCGCAGCAGCCGCCGAGGAAGGAGGCGCCGGCTTCGATGAGCAGGGAGTAGTGGCCGGCGAAGAAGGCGGCGGAGGTGGTGTAGACGACGGCTCCGGCTTTCACTTCGGGCAGGCCGGCATTGGCCTTGATCCAGATGGGCAGGGAGCAGGCGGCCCGGAGGCGCTGGCAGACGGGGGCAAAGCGTTCGATGCCGGCTCCGCAATTGGCGCCGACGACATCGGCTCCGGCGGCTTCGAGCTCGCTGGCCACGGTCTCTGGCGTGGAGCCCATCATGGTGCGATCGAGGTTTTTGCCGGAATCGAAGGCGAAGGAGACGATGACGGGCAGGCCGGCCTGGCGGACGCCGGTGAGGGCGAGTTTGGCTTCCTCGAGGTCGCTGAAGGTTTCGAGCAGCAGGGCATCGGCGCCGTTGGCGGCGAGGACACGGGCCTGTTCGGCGAAGGCGCTGGTGACCTGTGCGGGGTCGAGGTCATCGGTCAGGAGCATTTTGCCGGTGGGGCCCATGGAGGCAAAGACGAGGGCCTTGCTGCCGGCGGCGCGGCGGGAGATGGAGACACCGGCGCGGTTGAGCGGCTCGACGAGGTCGGCCAGGCCGGAGTCGGCCAGGGTGATGCGGTTGGCGCGGAAGGTATTGGTGAGGATCACCTGGCTGCCGGCTTCGACATAGGCGCGGGCGACGGATTCGACATGCTCCGGATGCTCGAGATTCCAGGTGTCGGGCACCACGCCGAGAGGCAGCCCGAGGGACTGGAGCTGGGTGCCCCAGGCGCCGTCGGTGATGAGCGGGCCGTTGGCGAGCCAGGCAGCGAGGCGGCTCATGCCGGTGCGCTTTCCGCGACGAGTTTGCGGGCGAGAGCCACGGCCGCGTTGGCATTGTCGCTATAGCCATCGGCGCCGATCTCTTCCGCGAACTGCTGAGTGACGGGCGCACCGCCGACCATGACCTTGACCTGATCGCGGACGCCGGCTGCCTTGAGGGCATCGATGGTCTTGCGCATGGACGGCATGGTGACGGTGAGCAAGGCGGAGAGGGCGACGACGCGTACCCCTTTGTTCTGGATGGCGTCGATGAACTTCTCGGGCGCGACGTCGGCGCCGAGATCGATGACTTCAAAGCCGCCGCCTTCCAGCATGGAGGCGACGAGGTTCTTGCCGATGTCGTGGAGGTCGCCTTTGACGGTACCGATGGCGACGCGGCCGGCGGGCTCGATGCCGCTGGCGGTGAGCAGGGGCCGGATGAGATGCAGCGAGCCTTTCATGGCGCGGGCCGACAGCAGGAGCTCCGGCACGAAGTAGTCTTCGCATTCGAAGCGGCGGCCAACTTCGTCCATGGCCGGGACCATGTAGTTGGTGATCAGGTCGAGAGGAGTGACGCCTTCAGCGAGGGCCTGCTCCGTCACCGCGATGGCGGCTTTCTGATCGCCGTTCAGAACCGCGTCGTAGAGCTTCTGAAGATCTGCCATGAGGAATCTCCTTGCTGCGGGCGTAGAGCCCGTAATAGCGACAAGCGTATCTAAATCTCCGAAAAGGGTCAACTTTGCTTTTCGTGGCAGTTTCCAGCCTAGGCGAAGAGGATACGGCAGGGCTTGCCTTTCTCGGCCTGGATGCGAATGCCGGCGGGTTCGGGGGTCATGCGGACGGGGCGGCCGGCGGCTGTGATCTCTCCTATGGATTGGCCGGCGGGCGGGCGGATTACTAAGGACAGAGTCGCGTCGGGACGGAGGGTGGCTTCGGTGGCTTTGCCGCCGGACCATTGGAGATCGACTTCGGCGCCGCCCCGGGCGCGCAGGCCACGGACGGAACCTTGCGGCCAGGATTTGGGCAAGGCGGGCAGCAGGTGGAGGGCGCCGTCGTGGCTCTGGAGGAGCATTTCGGCGATGGCGGCGGCTCCGCCGAAGTTGCCATCGATCTGGAAGATGAAGCCGCTGCCGGCAGGGTGGGTATCAAAGAGGTTGTGGGAGGTGCTCTTGCGCAGGAGCATGACGATGGACTCGTTGGCCTGGTCGCCGTCGTGGAGGCGGGCCCAGAAGTTGATGGCCCAGGCGCGGCTCCAGCCAGTGTAAGCGCCTCCGGCCTGAAGGCGGCGTTCGAGGGAGACGCGAGCGGCGCGGGCGAGGGCCGGCGTCTGGCGAGGCGTGATCTCGTTGCCGGGATAGAGCGGATACATGTGGGACATGTGGCGCTGGCCGGGCTCGGGTTCATCGAAGTCGAGGGCCCATTCCATGAGCTGGCCGTGTTTGCCGATCTGGTAGGGCGGGAGCTTGGCGCGGGCGGCTGCGAGCTGGGAGCGGAAGTCCGTATCGAGGTTGAGCGTAGTGGAGAGCTCGATGCAGTGGGTGAAGAGCTCGCGGATGAGGGCGATGTCCATGGTGCAGCCGGCGCTGGTTTGGGCGGTGCGGCCGTCGGGGGTGCGGAAGGTGTTCTCGGTGGAGAACGAGGGGCAGGTGGTGAGGTGGCCGGAGCCATCGTCATAGAGCCAGGCGAGGCAGAACTCGGCGGCACTCTTCAGGACGGGGTAAGCGCGCTGGCGGGCGAACTGGGTGTCGCCGGTGAAGCGGAGGTGCTCCATGAGATGGGCGCAGAACCAGGGGGCGCTCATATTCCAATTGGCCCAGGTGGGCGAACCCTGGCCGAAGGAGCCGACGGGCGCGGACTGGCGCCAGATGTCGACATTGTGGTGGGAGACCCAGCCGGGCAGGCCGTAGTTGACGGAGGCCGTGGCTGCGCCGTTGCGGCTGAGCTCGTCGATGAGGTCGAAGAGGGGCGCGTGGAGCTCAGAGAGATTGGTGGTCTCGGCGAGCCAGTAGTTCATCTGGGCGTTGATGTTGGCGGTCCAATTGGCGCTCCAGGGTGGGCGGACCTCATAGCTCCAGATGCCCTGGAGGTTGGCGGGCTGGGTGCCGGGTCGGGAGCTGGCGATGAGGAGATAGCGGCCGTACTGAAAGTAGAGCGCGGCGAGGTGGGGATCCGGTGTGGTTTCGAGGCGGGCGAGGCGTTCGTCGATGGGGAGAGCAGCGGCGGACTGGCCTCCGAGATCGAGGGCGACGCGGCGGAAGAGGCGCTGGTGGTCGGCGATGTGGTCCGCGCGGAGTTTGGCGAACGGGCGTTTGGCGGCCGCTTCGAGGGCTTTGGCGCACTTATCGGAGATGGCGGCGGCGGGCAGGTCGGGCTGTTGATCGAAGCCGCGGAAGCCGGTGGCGGCGGCGATGAAGAGGGTGGCGGAAGAGGCTCCGGTGACCTGGAGGACTCCGTTGTCGATGGAGACCTTGCCACCCTTCTGGATGACGTGAAGGCGGGCTTCGAAGAGCATGCCCTGGCCGGGGGTCTCGTCGAAGATGACGGGTTTGGCGGTGTTGCTGACGTAGTTGGGGTCGACGTGGGCGGGCGCCTTGCCGGCCATGCGGAGGGTGTCGGGGACGGGCGCGGTGACCTTGACGGGCAGGGGGTTCTGGAAGGAGGCGCGGAAGGTGAGGCCGGCGGGCTGGGTGGTGGTGAGCTGGACGACGATGACCTGATCGGGGTGGCTGGCGAAGACTTCGCGGGTGTAGGCGGCGGAATTGACCTGGTATTCGGTGCGGGCGATGGCGGAGTCGAGGTCGAGCTCGCGGCGGTAGTGGGTGGGCGGGGCGGCGTGGTCGAAGTGGAGGAGGAGGTCGCCGAGGGTCTGGTAGGACTCGTTGTAGGGGCCCTGCATCTGCTTGCAGAGTTCGTCGGCCTGGGGGTATTTGCCTTCGGCGACGAGCTTGCGGATGGCGGGGATGTGTTGTTTGGCGCCGGGGTTGTTGGCGTTGTGGGGGGAGCCGGACCAGAGGGTGTCCTCGTTGAGTTGGAGGCGTTCCCCGGGGGCTCCGCCGAAGACCATGGCTCCGAGGCGTCCGTTGCCGACGGGGAGGGCTTCGACCCAGGTTTGCGCAGGCTGGCGGTACCAGAGGGCGAGGGGCTTGGGGAGTGGTGGTGTTGCGGCGACTGCTGTTACGGCGGATAAGGGGGTGATGGCGGCGGCCTGGAGGAGGTGTCGGCGGGTGGGCTTCGGCAACATGGCGACTCCCAGGGTATCAGGGGCGGGTTGTTGGGCTGAATGGGTTTGGTCGGCCAGAGTCGTTGGTGGCTGGGGTTGGATGGAGGGGGTTGGGGGTTTGGTGCTTTGGCTTTGAGGGTTTGGCTCGGGTGTTGTTGATATTGCGGCGGGCCCCCGGCTGCGCCGGGGGTAAGGCTGGGGGTGGCTGGCGTTGGGGTTGGGGTTTGAGGCTGCGGCTGGAGCCGTGGAGGGAGAGCTGGAGGGTTCCGCACTGCTGGGTGAATGGGTTTGGTCGGCCAAGATTCCCTTGATTTGGGATTCAGGGATGGTCGGCGATGGTTCGGTCTGGTTGCTTTGGTTTAGTGGGTTTGGCTCGGGCGTCGTTGGGGTTGCGGCGGGCCCCCGGCTGCGCCGGGGGGAATGCTGGGGGTGTCTGGCGTTGGGGTTGGGGCGTGAGTTGAAGACTTCGGTGGGGGAGAGACTCGGTTGGCTGGCGGAATGGGTTTGGTCGCTCAAAAATGGTTGGGTTGGCGATTCGGGCGGCACTGGTTCGGGCGGCAGGGGCTGTGCCGTTGGCGGGGCAGCTTCGGGCGCGGGCGGAGTCATTGCGGCTAGTTCGGCTTCGAGCTTTTCGGGGCGGGCGCTGAGGGCTAGTTCGACTTTGCGGAGACGGGCCTGGATCCAGCCGTCGTAACGGTTGAGGGCCTGGATGTAGCCGCTTTGGCGGAGGACCCATTCGGTGGCGAGTTTCTCGTCGCCGCGGCCGTAGTCGAGGCCGGCATTGAAGAGGCCCTGCTCGCGTGCCTCGTGGAGGATGCGGTGGCCGTCGAGCATCCACCAGTCGTAGTGGAGGGCGCGACGGGCGGGGTCGGCGATGGTTCGGGTTTTGTCTTCGGCGATGGCGCAGAAGTGGGCCTGGAGGTGGGGCGGCATGCGATGGACTCGGGCGTAGGCTCGGGTGCGGCAGCCGTTGGCGGAGACGGTGGCTTTGCCGGCGGCGGTGCGGGGGCCGGTGGATTTGCGGGCGTTGGCGCGGTTGGCCGCTAGTACTACTGGGTCATAAAGTATCCGAAACTCCAGGCTCATCGAGGAAGCATTTCTTGATGAGGCATGACTCCTCGGCAGGTTTTTGGACAGGCTGTGAGTGAGGTACGTGGCCTTCTTTGCTTGGCGGCTGCCCGCCGACAGCAACAGGTGGCGATTTGTATCGGGCTACCCCGCCGGCCTTGCCATGCGCAGAGCCGGAAGCCCGGCCGACTCCGGGCAGTCGGCTATCAATCCAGTCTGGACCACCACCACCGCGGCGGCCTGCCGGCGTTGTCTCGCCATGCGGAGACGCAGCAATGTCGAAGTTCGCTCCAAAGCCTGGCATGCTGAGCCACGCGCCTCGCAGCATACCTGCCAGGGTTGAGATCGATTCTGCTGCCGGCCCTTAGCCTGATGTGGACCCGCAGTAAGGACAGTGAGGCAATTCCCTCAGCAGAAGGCGCGCCAACACAATGCGCAACGTCGCGATCGAGTGCGGGTTATGCCGCTCCGGGCGTGCTCGACGAACCGCGTGGCCGGAAGTCCGGCGCCGGCCCGAGGGCGGCGAATCCAAGATGACCGGCGCGGGCAGAGGGGGAAAAACGGTTCCGCTCGGCCACAAGGAACCCATAAGCTGCGATGCAAAGCGTAGCGTGATGGTGGAATCCGCGCCAGTTGCGACCTTCAAAATGGCCCAGCCCGAGTTCCTGTTTCAACTCCTCATAATCCCGTTCGATGATCCACCGGTGCTTAGCCATCCTGATCAACGCCTTGAGCTTGGTAGCGGGCGGCAACGTCGACAGCCAGTATTTGGTGGGTTCTTTCTCCCCTTGCGGCCATTCGATCAGCAGCCATTCTTCAGCACGCGGTTCCGCTTTTTCGTAATCTCGATGAGCCGGGCGTACGCGGACGGCGGCGAAGCGGGAATGCAACTTCCGGTCTGCGCCTTCACGCCATGTGATTTCCTGGAAGGCTGCCGGGGGCAGACTCATCGCCAACTGCTTGACCGAGACAGGTTGATGGTCGGCAGTCCGCTGCAATAGCCGCGGAGGTCTTCCCATCTTTCCTCGAGGCTTCGCCGGCAAAGGCTGTTGGCCGGGCTCCCAGACCGTGATCGAACCTTGCACCCCGACTGCATATTGCAGGTCGAGTGCGGTGAGTCCGTCACGAAACTCGGTGTTGATGCCGTAGGCCGCGTCGGCCAGAACCACGCCACGGTCCAACTTTGCAGCAACCGCCGCCCGGATCTGATCCAGCGCTATGTCCGGCTTGGTTTGAAACTCAACCTCCGTGGGGACTTCGGCCTTTTCCCGCCGCTCGGAATCATCGGCCCACTCCTTTGGCAGATACAGGCGATAGGCGATCGGCAGACTGGAACTCCATGTGGCCACTGACAGACTTACGGCTACCCGACAGTTGTCCTGTTTGCCCACTTGTCCGCAGTACTGACGGGCGACGCCCACCGAGTGCTTACCCTTCTTCGGGAAGCCTGTGTCATCCACGATCCAGGCCACCAGTGGCCCCTGTCTCCGCATCGCCGGCAAAACATGGTTACGCACTTCCGCGAGCACCGTCTCGTCGCTCCAGCGGGCCTTGGCCACCAAATGATGGAGAGACTGGCGCATCGGCTGGACGTTCTCCGGATCCAGGCGGGCGGCCATCGGCTCAATGCTCTTGCGTTCACCGGGCAATAGCAGGCCTTTGCAGTAGTTCTTCAAAGGGGCGTGCCGGTCTTCGTGCCCCGCGGCGTTCGCCAGGCCCTCCACATATGCCGCGAAGCGTCTCTCTTGTGGGCCTGGCGCAGTATGACGTGTTCCCACGAAACAATTCTACAACAAATTGTTCGTTTGTGACCCAGTAGTACTAGGCGTTTCTCGGAGATGTGAGTGAGGGGCATAGGGGGGTCCTTTTCTGGGGTCGCGGGTTAGTTGGGGTAGAGGCTCTGGACCAGGCGCAGTTCGGCGGCGAGGGTGCGGTGGCGGCGCCAGTAGCGTTCCTCGAGTTTGAGGGCTTCCTGGAGGGATTTGCGCTGGGCGGGGTCCATGGTGATCCAGGCCTGATAAGCGTGGATCCCGGGGCTGGCTTTGGCGACGAGTTCGTTGGTGTTGTCCCATTGGCGTTGGATTTGGAGGGTGAGGGCATTGGCTTCGAAGGAGGCGTAGCGTTCGGCGCGCCAGATGCATTCGGCCATGCGGTCGGCCAGGATGTGCTGGTAGGTGGTGGCGGGTTTGTACTGTTCGTGGACAGCGGCACGAACTTTCCTGAAGTACTCCTTGCGTTCGCAGAAGGTGGTGACGGCGGAGGCTTTGGGGCCGGTGAGGATGCCATCCTCGACGACCTTGGCATGGTGAGTGAGGAGGTCGATGTCCGGGAAGGCGCAATCGACTGGTTCGGGTATGTTCATAGGAAATGTCTTCTATACCCATTGTTGGAGAGGGTAAACCTAGGATTTAGGAGTGGAATATCTGCAATGTATTGATTGCAGGGGAGAAGATATTTTTGGAAGTCCCGTGATGAAGGAAGGTTCATGTGGGGAAATGGGGTGGTTCTTGGGGTGGGCGACGGAGGGGGTTGGGGGCTTTCGGTTGGGGGACGTTCACGCCCTGGCAACAGGGAGAGAGAGTTGAGCTTTCAGAGGTATTCGGTTGTGCCAGGGATGAACGTCCCCATGGGAGAGTGTTGAGCTTGCGGAGGTTTGCGTTTGTGCCAGGAATGAACGTCCCCTGGGCGGATTCGGTGGATTGTGGTGCCGTTGGCCCTTTTGGGACTAGGTCACGGTACACTCCTAGAAATAGCAAAGCGTCCGCATTTGTACTGTTTGGGACCGGCGGACTACTTCACCTGCTCCCAGAGGGTTGGATGGCATGAGCCCGGCTGACATTGATGCGCAAGTCGAACGGATTCTGGCGAGCCCCTTGTTCTCACAATCGGCGCGACTGATCCGTTTCCTGCGGTTCGTGGTGGGGGCCACACTCTCGGGTCGGGCGGACGATTTGAAGGAATACACCTTGGGCGTGGAGGTCTTCGATCGCGGCCAGGACTTTGATCCGCGCGTAGACAACATCGTCCGGATCCAGGCTGCGAAGCTGAGGTCGAAGCTGGTGGAATACTATGCGGGCGAGGGAGCCCAGGATCAGATCCTCATCGGGATCCCCAAGGGGAGTTATGTCCCGCAGATGAGGGAGCAGGCGGCCGCCGGGATCAAGGCCGCGCCGGCGACAGACGGGCGATCACGCATAGCGGTGCTGCCGTTCGTGAACATGAGCGCTGACGTGGAGAACGAGTATTTCAGCGACGGCTTGACGGAGGAGCTGATCAACCGCCTGGCCTGCGTCCCGGAGCTGCAGGTGGTGGCGCGGACCTCAGCGTTCCGTTTCAAGGGGCTGAACGAAGACTTGCGCGAGGTGGGCGCCAAGCTGAACGTGACGACGGTGCTGGAAGGCAGTGTCCGGAAGGCCGGCAACCAACTGCGAGTGACGGCGCAGCTCATCGACGTAAATACCGGCTTCCATCTCTTTTCGAAGACTTACCAGCGCGAGTATAAAGATGTCTTCGACCTGCAGGACGAACTGGCGCAGGCGGTGGCGGCTGAAGTGGCTCCGCAGGGGGGACGGCCGGGACCGGCGAGCCAGGAGACACGGACCGAGAACCTGAACGCCTACAGTGCGTATTTGCGGGGCATGTTCGCGTTGGGCAGCCGGTTTGTGGATCTGCGCCAGTGCCTGGATTGCTTTCAGGAGGCGCTGTCGAGCGCGCCGGAGTATGCGGCCGCGTGGGCAGGGCTGTCGCACGGGTATCTGCTGCTGGCCTGGTTCTATCGTGCCGAGGAGAGCGCGGCCGTGCCCTTGTCGAGGGAGGCAGCGGCGAAGGCGCTGGCGCTGGATCCCGATTCGGCGATGGGCCTGAGTTCGCTGGCCTCAGTGGAGTGCGCCAGCGACTGGCAATGGGCATCCGCGGAGGCGAAATTCACACGGGCGATTGAGCGGCAACCGACGCTTTCCATCGCCTACATCGCGTATGCCTTCTGGTGCCTGCTGCCCCAGCTTCGGCTGGGGGAAGCTCAGGCCGTGATCCAGCGGGGCCTGGCGGTGGATCCCTTCAATCCGCTGATGCAGGCGATTGCGGTCTATATCCACGGGCGGGCGCGCCATTTTGAAGAGGCGGAACGGCAGGGTGTCCTGGCGATGAACATTGCGCCCGGCTATGCCCCGATTCCAGCCTGCATCGGCTGCGCCCAGGAGTGGGCGGGGCAACTTGCACCGGCAATCGCAGCCTACCGCGAGGCGTGCAAGCTGTCGCTGAATGCCGGGTTCCCGCTATCCTGCCTGGGCCACGCGCTGGCGGCGGCGGGAGAGACAACGGAAGCGCTGCGGGTGCTGGACGAGTTGCTGCAGGCGGAGCAGCAATCCCCCGCCGATATCGGCCGGGTGCTGCTGGGGCTGGGACGGGAAGACGAGGCGCTGAATTGGTTGGAGCTGGCCGCGGAGCGGAGATCGGTTTATCTGCTGCGCGTACCGGGCGACCCGCGATTCGACCGGCTGCTGGCGCATCCGCGTTACCAGGCGGTGCTGCGCCGGATGGGGCTGCCGATCGGGGCAAGGGCTTCGGCCGCGGGCCGGACCGATCGCCGTTGAGGACGGCTAGCCTGAGGCGCGCTTCCGGCAACCCGGCAAGCGACGGTCAGGCTTCCCCTGCAGCTTCATGACGGACAGTCAGGGAGACGGGCGGCCACGGTGTGATTTGGAACCGGGGCGACCGCGGCAGGTGATTGCGCGATGGCGGCCGGGAGCTGGGCAAAGGACCTGCGGCTGAGGCCGGAAAGCTCCATGGCGATACGGCGGCGCACAGGGGGCAGCCTGTTGATGAGGGACAGAAGGCCATTGCGCAGGGCGAGTTTCGCCGCGCCGCGCAAGGTGGCGAGCGTGGTGAGACGGCCGGCCAGAGCCAGGACGCGGCTTGCCGCCGGGCGGCGCATTTTCCGGTAAGTGTCGAGGATCGCGGCGCCATCCGCCGAGCGGACGGCCCTGGCGAGCAGTTGGCCGAGAACGACGGCATCCACCAGACCGGTGTTCATGCCCTGGCCGCCCGCGGGGCTGTGGACATGGGCGGCATCACCCATGACGAGCAGGCGGCCGTTCCGGTAGTCGTTGGCCACGCGGTGGTGCAGGCGGAAGCGCGAGCTCCAGAGGACTTCTTTCACCTTGTCTGTGCCGGCCGCGGGTCCGCGTGAGTCGAGCAGAGCCTGGATGTCGTCGACTCCGGGCTGCTCCGGCGCCTGGTGGACGGTGGCCACTACGCGGAAGATGCCATTGGGCAGCGGCGCCACGACGACGAGGCCCAAGGGGGAGAAGAAGAGGGAGACTTCGTTAGCGAGCGCCCAATCCATGCGTACGTCGGCGAGGACGAAGGACTCCTCGTAGGTCCCGCCTTCGAAGCCGATGCCGGCGGCGGCGCGCACGATGCTGTGCATGCCATCGGCTCCGACCACATATTGGGCACGAAGGGAGGCGGGTCCGGAGGGGGTGGCCAGGGTGACCGAGACACCGGCGGGATCCTGGGTGACGGCGGTGGCGGTGACTCCGCGGAAGATGTGTCCGCCCAGGGCGGTGAGGCGGTCGCTGAGCACCTTTTCGGTGAGGTCCTGGGGGAGCATGAGCAGGTAGTGGTAAGGGGTGGGGAGCGGATTGAACTGGAGTTTCAGGAGGACTCCCTGGCGATTGCGGATGCAGAAGTTGCTGAGCGGTATGCCGAGTTGCACCAATTGCCGCGAAACTCCGAGGGATTCCAGCATTTCCAGGGTATGGGCATGGATAACGCCAGCGCGGGAGGTGTTGAGGCCCTGCTGTAATTTGTCGATGATGACGTGCTTCACTCCGGCCTGTTGCAGGGCAATGGCGAGGGCCATGCCGGTTGGGCCGGCGCCGACGATGAGGACTTCGGTGGCGGCCGGGAGGCATTCCGGCTGATGGAGCTGAGGGTGTTCTCCTGCGATCGGCGGAGGAGTGGATGGGGTCGACGATGGATGCAGCATGGTTTGGGGTCTCCTTGGTTAGGATGCGGTGGATGGGGGGTGGAGGGGGAGTAGCTTACCGTTCGAGACGTTGGTGAGAGGGGTAGAGGCGGCGGCGGGCGGCGGCCGGGATTCCCGACTGATCTAGGAGGTGATCTGGATGGGGTTGGGGGGTGGCGGCTGGGTTGGGGTTGGGGGTGCTGTGAGGTGTGAAGTCGAGGGGGCGGTTTTGGCTGGAGGATCAGGATCGAATTGGCCAGCCGGTGACTGGCCGATCGGGGGGCGGGCGGGGGTAAGTGGGCTGATTGGACGGGCTGCGTGCTCATCGCGGCTAGCTTTGGCATCTTCTGGTTTGCAGATTGGGGCGATGGTCAACCTTTGGTTTACAAATTGGGGAAGTCATAATCCTTGCGTCGCCGCGTCGACAGTGGTTGCCACGTGAGGCAGGAGCACTGGGGGCACTGGAACTGGCGTTGGACGCTCTCCAACCCGAAGCACCATCCTCGGACTACTGCACGGATGCGCTGTGAGATCTCGACCCGAGCTTGCGGTCGCCCCGAATCTCAGTGCCTTGCTATTGTATTCATCACCTCGGATTGGAGTTGGGTATTGGTGGGTGCGGCGTCCGACGCAAGGCCTCGTTTCTGGAGATAGCGCAACCCGGAATAGACAAGGGCACGGAAGTCCAGTTGCCAAGGTCGCGGGACTGAAGACCGAATTTCTCATCGGATTGTCAGTAGCAGACGACGCCGGCGTAACATGGAGCCAGTATGTTCAACGAGCAGATGATCGCTCTGAGGTCAATTGACAACCTATTCGAGGTTCCGTTCCGAGGTCCGCAATGCATGGTTCATCGAGACCACCGGTGGACTTTATTCATTCTGCACTGGGCTCAACAAATAGGGCTAGCGCCGACTCCCTGTAATCTTGTGATGTTTGACGCTCATGATGACGCTTGCGAACCAAGATGCAAGCCTCGCTTAGATCGTGTTCGCAAGAGCGGGCTGACAGCTGATGAACTCTTCGACATCTGCCGGGGTCGTCAGAATTCCGATGACGCCGATCGGCTAAGTGAACTTGATGATGATTGGATCCAGGCTGGAATGCTATTGGGCCTGATTGGAAGCGCCGTAGTATTCGGAGTCCATCGGCCAAGCTTCCACCACCAGTTGAAGGTTATAGATGCGCTGGATGAGGTACATACCGTAGACTTGCTTCCCCGCCCCAATACGTCAATGGGCTATCAAGGCGCATTGGGTGATTCGATACGAGTGAATCGCAGGGCTTGCGAGATCCTCGGATGGGAAGAGGATCGAAAGCTGCGTTGCTTTGGGCATTCAAACCCTCCGTTCCTTTTCGACATCGATCTGGATTATTTTGCGATCCCGTGGGAACAATATATCCTCCCCTGGACAGAGGAAATATTCCGTCACGAATTCCTGACTCCGTCGCGGCAGCACACGACACAAGGCTTGACAGCTAGAGATTTTATGGATGGCTTGCTAGATCGGGCGGCGCTGCTTACGATCGCGACGGAGCCTCGGCACTGCGGAGATGGCGAACTCGAAGGACCAAAAGTGGCGTCCATCCTTAATGGCCTGAACAACTTCGCCTTTGAAGGCCGAATGGACATCGAGAACTTGCGAAAGGGCGAAGTTGGCTCGCGATAGTGGAGGCTCCAGACCTTCCAGCTTGGAATAGTTCGTGGATTGACGGCTGTCCAAGATGATATTCTCGGGAGCAAATCGAACAATGCGGAACATGCGCTCAACGCCGTGAGCTGATCGCTAGTAAATCGAGAAGAGGAACAAATCGCGCCTCAGGACCTATTGGAACGCCTACGTAGGGCGCTAGGCCGCAGTCCGTTGTTTTGGACTGGATTTTGGGTCGGGCGGGAACCTCGTCCGAAACGGATTCCGTGCTTCAGGCAAGAGACTTACCGCGTCCAGGGCACGGACTTTCAGCTTGTTTTGAACAAAGGTGACCCTTGTCACGCTTCGGTCGAGGAGGCCCTGATCACGGCGGATAGTGGAACCTGCGGGCGGGACTGCATTTGTCAGGTCGGCCTATGAACGCCATCCGTACGAGCAGTCGAAGCCTCGTAGTCTCTCGCCATCCGGCCACAATGGGCAAACCGGCGATCTGAAGCTCCCAGCAAACCCATCATTTGCCGTTCGATCTCCTCCGATCTTGCACCAAAATGCGCTTCACGATGGTCGTCTGCACAGAGAGCAATAACATTCGTTGTCCTATCAGCACCGTCCTTGGCTAGTGCGATTATATGGTGAGTTTCCAAATACTGAGAACCGTCGGCCTTCATGAATCCGAGCTTGCCGCAAAATTCGCACTTGCCACCGGCCCGACGCAGTACGGCTGCGCGCACTCTTGGATCGCGTGCATACGTCCATGTCTCTAATCTTGTATGATTTGGCATATCTACACCAAGGTCTTCGACGGCATTTGCATTAACGTCTACATTGCCTTTGGTAAGTCTTTGATATAACTCATCCTCAGAATACAGACCCTTGACATATTTCCACGCCTTCCTGTTTCCGCCTCCTTCAAGCTCCAAGAGAGCTTCGGCAATCGCTGTAAAATCCTCGGGTATGAACTGATGATCTTGTGACCGCTTGATGATTGCATCACGCATTGGGCCATATTCCTTCTCCCATGCCTTCGGATTGATCTCACCAGACTTAGACCGCACTGCTACAAGGGCGAGGAGGGGAACGCCGGCGAGGCACGCCGCGGCGTCAAGCAGGTCACACATCTGTGCGATCGCACGCGAATGGTGTTCTGGACGTCCCATCAGCCTCGCTGCCTCTCCATATGTGAGTAGTTTGCTGTTCTTCGCAGTTGACTGAATAATGTCAAGCAATCTCCGTGCATCCTGATGCTGAATGCTGGCCATTTTGCTGCCTCCGTGCTTCCAATAATACTCAAACGAACCACGCCCACGAGTCAGGCGGCGCCCACCTGGGCGCATGCTACGATCGCACGATGATTGCAGCGGGTGCTGCTTCTGCGCCCTGCACTGCCCCCATAACCTTCCTTAGGGCATCTCCGAACAGTGGCATGCTGCCATCCAGCATGAACGGACGTCTTATTAGGCTTCTCACCGAGGCTGGGTATCTAGCGGGCCAGGTGAGGGTTAGGTAGGCTGGATGAGCATGCCGCTCGAACTTGTGCACATCGGTGAAGACCTTATCGAGAAAATGCTTTGCGAGATTTCGCGGCAGAGGCGGCTCGCGGAGGTCGCCTGCGCCGTATCGGGCCGGACATTTGCCGATGACGTCTGCGCCGGTGGGCTGATTGAGCCTCAGAAGTTCTCGGCAAACAAGGCCTCAGTTTGCGTCCAAACGGATCTAGGCGACTATGCCTGCGACGGAGCGCAAAGAATCGATGTATTGTGCGTGGGCGGCGAGCATGGAATTGCCATCGAGGCGAAGTTGGGTGAGAGTCTGATGCTGGGCGATCAGTTCCGGAAGAGGTTCTGCGCACCTTGCGAAGCCTCTCTCCACCCGAATCGACGCCTACGCGGCAGCATGATCGCTGTGCTGGAACGCTCCTTTCATGACGATGTTCCGAAGTGCTCAAAGATTGTCTGTCGCGTCGGGGACAGAACCGTCACCCTCGGTCTGGGGTGGTGGCTCGTTGTGCGCCGTTCCGTTCTGGCGCAGTGGATGAAGCGACAGGACGTTCCCGTGTCGCCCCAATTCGCGCGGGTTGTGGAGTTCGAGAGCCTGTTGGCGCTGTATGGGCGCGACCGGTTCGATGCGCTGGTCCGGGAAGTGGTGGGGGAGAAGGGTTTCGCCAGGGAATGGAGACTTGGGGCAGGTTAGTGCTGCGACAGTGCTGAAAGGCTTCGCCTAGCAACTCGTGTCATCGAGGTTACGGGTGTTCGAATGTTGCCACTCCGTTGAAGGCGCGCTGGTAGCCCGTCACTGGCGTTCCGGGACTGCGGAAAAGACGGGTTCCCTCTTCTTTCGCAGCCGCGAGGACCATGATTGACTCCCTTGGCTACGCTTCCGCCGCCGAGGCCCACTCCTTGCCAGTCGTGGTTCGCAGCGCGGCGGGGACCACTCCCTCACGGTCGTGGTTCGTAGCGGCTTGCTCCGCTTTGGCGGTATCGGGGTGCGTGGGTGAAGACGCGCGGATTGTGGCAGTGCCTGGTTCGCTCGTTGGTTGGAGGCTATCAGTTGCTCCCCCGCTCCTTTTAGTCGCGGCTCTGATCGCGGCTTGCTGCGCTTTGGCGGGCCGGGCGCGACTTGATTGAAGTTCTACGACTATCTCGATCGCTTCAGCGCGCGCAGGGCCGGGAGGTGTTCCTCCAGCCGTGGTGCGTCGAGGGTTCCCGTGCAGGCACTTGTGTACAATTCTCCCGATTCGGGGTCGGTTTGTGCGTAGACCAGGTAGAGTTCTCCGGGCAGGAATGAGAAAGTGCAGCCGGCGTACGTGGCTGCTACGGTGAGGCGTTCCTGGTGTGGACCTCGAAAGGACTCCTGGATGCGGAAATTCACATGGCGGTCGCCGAGGAAGCGTTGCGCCGGCCGGAAGCGCGCGATGAAGACGGCGATGTCGTCCGTCCAACTACGCTCCACGACGCCCAGGAAGACACGGCTGGACCGGCGGTAGGTTTCTTCCACGGAACGGTTGTCGCAGGAGCACATGCAGGCGCTCGCTGGCATGGCCAGCAGGAGTGACTGCGCGCAGAGGAGGAGCAGACGGGCCGGGTGCGTCATCGGGGTGACCTTTCGGGCGGGCTAGGCGGGACTTTGATACGGGCTTCTATGGTTCCGCTGGAGATGGCTCGCCGCACGCTGAAATTGACACCGGGGCGGCTGTGTTGGTTTCTGCTGGCCGGCGTGGAGTGCGGGGCTCGGCACGCTGGGGACGGGACTGGCTGCATTGCGGAGGTATTCAGATGGGTCGAGAGGATACTGGGTTGCGGCGGGCCCCCGGCTTCGCCGGGGGTAATGCTGGGGGAGGCGGCTCGGGTTGATCGGGGGGCTTGGCACGCTGGGGACGGGACTGGCTGCATTGCGGAGGTATTCGGATGGGTCGGGAGGCTACCGGGTTGCGGCGGGCCCCCGGCTTCGCCGGGGGTAATGCTGGGGGAGGCGGCTCGGGTTGATCGGGGGCTTGGCACGCTGGGGGGCTCGTTCGTTCGATTGCGGAGGTATTCGGAAGGGTCGGGAGGCTACCGGGTTGCGGCGGGCCCCCGGCTTCGCCGGGGGTAATGCTGGGGGAGGCGGCTCGGGTTGATCGGGGGGCTTGGCTCGGTCGGGGCTCGTTCGTTCGATTGCGATGGTATTCGGATGGGGCGAGAGGCTACCGGGTTGCGGCGGGCCCCCGGCTTCGCCGGGGGTAATGCTGGGGGAGGCGGCTCGGGTGGATTGGAGGGCTTGGCTCGGTCGGGGCTCGTTCGTTCGATTGCGATGGTATTCGGATGGGGCGAGAGGATACTGAGTTGCGGCGGGCCCCCGGGCTTCGCCGGGGGTAATGCTGGGGGAGGCGGCTCGGGTTGATTGGGGGGCTTGGCTCGGTCGGGGCTCGTTCGTTCGATTGCGATGGTATTCGGATGGGGCGAGAGGATACTGAGTTGCGGCGGGCCCCCGGCTTCGCCGAAGGCTTCGCCGGGGGGGAATGCTGGGGGGAGGCGGCTTGGGTCGATTGGGGGCTTGGCTCGCTGGGGGGCTCGTTCGTTGGATTGCGGAGGGATTCGGATGGATCGGGAGGCTACTGGGTTGCGGCGGGCCCCCGGCTTCGCCGGGGGTAATGCTGGGGGAGGCGGCTTGGTTTCGTTGGGGCCTGGCCGAACGCGTGTTCCGCTTGGGCTTACGGCGGCCCTCCGGGCTGCGCCGACGCGCACTTCGTAAATGGAAGCCGGCGGAGTGGAACCGACGAGGGCGTCGGCTGCTGACCAGGGGTCCGACCTACTATCGGTGGCTCAGCCAGCCCAGCAGTTCCTTGTTGGCGCTGGCGATGTCGGCCTCGCGGCCGAAGCGCTCGGTGTTGATGCCTTGCAGGCAGCGCAGGGCTAGTCTGGCCGCTTTGGTGCGCAGGGGGCCGGGGCCGGCGTCGCGGGCTACTTCCTCCAGGATCAGGTAGGCGCGCCAGCCCTCTTCCTGGCTGTCGCGGAGTTTTCTTTCGCCTTCCACCAACGCCCCCCGCTCGACTCCAGTCAGGCGGCTTTCTTGCGCTGCGTGGAGCGCATAGCGCTGCATATGGCTCCAGAGCGTGTCGTTGAAGTAGAGTCTCTCAGGGTTGGCCGCCAGATACGCGGCGAACTCGTAGAGGGCCTCCAGCAGCGCTTCCGGCCTGAGGCCGGGGGCCTCCATCGCATGCTGGAGGCTTGCCAGCTTGCGCATGCGCTGCGCCCGGCGGTTGGCTTGGATCGATTCGTAGATCTCCGCTGACTCGCGGTAGCGGTCTTCCCGCGCCAGGCGCACCGCCAGCGCATAGCGAACCAGGCGGATATCGGCCAGGTTGGGGTTCGCAGCGACAAAGGATTCGAGCGCAGCGGTGGGCGCGCTGCTTTCCAGGATCAGGCCCAGATCCCAGCCGGACGACGCCCAGTAGATGGAGAGGTCGGCGAGACTGCTGGGCACCATGTAGAATTCGCGGCTGCGGCCCGCCGCGCGAAGCCAGAGTGCGAAGCGAAGTTGCCCGGCCACATTGAGGGTCTTTTCGTAGACACCGCACAGGGCATAGGCGGCCGCTGCCCTTTGATCGTCGCTGGCGCGCGAGGAGCGAAAGAGGGCCAACAGGGGCTGCTCCGACGCGGCATACTCGCGGGACAGGAAGTGCGCGGAGGCCGACATCCATAGGTAGTCGGGCGCCGTGCGGATGGCTGCCGCCGCGGGGATGGACTGAGCGATGGCGCGGGCGGCGGCCGGGTCGCCCATGCGGAGCGCCGTGCGCACGCTGAGCAGGGCCAGCGTGTTGGCTCCCTTGTCCGATTGCAGGAGTCCTTTGTGGCTGGCGAGCAGCGCCTGGATGCGCCGATAGGTCTCCGAGTTGTCATGCGGAAGGGCGAAGCGGCCCGAGAGGAGTTCCCGGGAGCGCCGCGGGTTGGTGACGAGTTGGATGGCGAAGGCGGCATGCTCTGGAGTGTCGAAGTATTCGTCCAGGTGGGCGATGAGGTCCGAGCCGCCGTTGTACCCGTAGTTCATCTGGAGCGAGTTGAGCAGGGTTTCGCGGCTCAGGTTCGAGCCGGGGCGGTTCAACTCGTCCAGGTAGATCTTGCCGGCGGCCGTCTGGTCGCCCAGCAGGTAATGGATGTGGGCGAGCCAGCCGCGCGCTTCGCTGGCAAACTCCGGCGTGCGGGCCGTGCGAAGGAAGGCCTGGAGTTTCTGCTTGGCGCCCTGAAGCAGGGCAGGCTGTCCGGTTTCGCCGCCGCGCATTTCGATTTTCGCTTCGATGAGATCCACTTCCTCTTTGTCGCGGGGGGAGAGCGTACGATCCGCGCGGGCCGCGGCGACGGCCTGGCGGAGCGGTTCCACATTCACCAGTGGGCGGGGCGGCCGCATGTAGAGCTCGGCTGGCTGCAACTGCTGGTAGGCGGCGCGCAGGCGAGCGAGCGGGCTGCCGCCCTGGGCCGCGGTCATGCCGGCATAGGGCTCGTCCATGCGCTCGACATTCGGGTGTTCGAAGCTGGCGGAGTGTTTGGCGAATGGCAGCCAGAAGTGAGCGCTGAGGTATTCCCGCAACTCGTTACTCCAAGGGCAGGCGCCAGCGGTCACCAGGGCCAACAGGAGCAGGATCCAGCGGCGGGCCTTCACGGTTCCACCTCCACGGAGTATTCGGCCTGTTGCGAGCTGACGGCGCGGCCGAGGTACAGGCGCCCACGCCCGCAGTAGGGCGGGAGTGCGACCGCGACGTCGGAGGATCCGGCGAGGCGGGCAGGTATGTTCGGCTGGGGTAGAAAGTAATCCAGCGGGGTGGAGGCGTGGATGCGGTAGCGCACCTCGCGTGGGGCAAGCGGGCCTGGACTTTCGAGGTAGAGATCCACGCACTTGACGACGGCGCAGCCTCCAGGAACGACATGGACGCGGGGCGGGCGGGCGGCGTGTGTTTTGCCGGCGGCGCCCAGTTCGTTCACCGTGTCCAGGACTTCGTCGGGCTGCAGGGCCCAGGTTTCGTCTTCCGAGGGCCAGCGGAAGAAAACGACTCCGGCGTTGTAGCCCTTGATCTGGTGTGCTCCGCGGAGGGCGGCGCGGAGGGCATCGGGCGTGCAGAGGATGAACTGAAAGGTCTCGCCGGGCTCGAGGTCGTTGTGGCCGAGGCGGAGCTTCCGGGTGGCCCGATAGTTGAGGATAGTCTCGTCCGCCTGGTTGCGTTCGGCGTGGAGTTCGAAGGCGGGATTGGTGGCGAGGTCGAGGGGCTGGAGGTCGCCATAGAACTCGACGCGGTAATTACCGGTTTGCTCGGGGACAGGGTTGTGGAGGAGGCGCGTCCGGCCGAAGGTCGAGATGCCGATGCGGAAGCGTTTATGGAAGCGGTTGAAGACGGGGTCCCACCGCTGGGGGTCGATGCGGGCGGCGATGGCAGCCTGCCTGTTCCGGTAGCCGAGTTCGCCGAGGTCGTAGAACTGAGGGACGAATTCGTCCACCTGTTCGATGACACCTGCGATGGCAGTGCCGGAGCGGAACCAGTCGAGCAGGGCGGTGATGGAGATTTCGAAGCCGGGCGGCAGTCCTTTGCGGACCTCGGCCAGGAAATTGGCGTATTGGGGCAGGGCGGAGGTGGGGCTGTCGATGTCCAGTTGGACGCCTACGACGTGCAGGTTCCGCCGGCGTGCTTCCGCCTGAAGGCTGGCCAGAGCTTCGACGAGTTGGGCGGCGGCAGGCAGGCCAGGCACGCCTGGCTTTTCATAGCGGTAGACCAACCAATAGTCGCGGGCCTGCGGGAGTTCCTCGGGCAGATCGCCGTAGGTGTACCAGCGCACTGCTCGCGCGGCTCCGGGGCGGGGGTAATCGTCGGAGGTGATGCTGCCCACCTGGACGAAGAGGACGTCCAGCGATTTGCCGGAGTAGGTGGGATCGAGGTCGCTGCCTCCCCAGAACCAGAAACCGGTGGTCCAAGTGGTGGGTGGGGGCTGGTGGACAGAACGGCAGGCGGATTGAGGGAATGACGCCAGGAATAGAAGAACCAAGACGGCTGAGCGCACGAACGGAATGACTCCGATGATCAGCGTAGCAAATACGTTCGGAGTTTGACGGTCGGCTGCTCGATTTTTGCAGAAATGCGAGGTAATAGGAGTTGAGGGAGAGCGTGGCGGGTTGCGGCGGGCCCCCGGCTTCGCCGGGGGTAATGCTGGGGGAGGCGGCTCGGGTTGATCGGGGGGCTTGGCTCGGTCGGGGCTCGTTCGTTCGATTGCGACGGTATTTGAGTTTGTCGGGATGCTGCTGGGTTGCGGCGGGCCCCCGGCTTCGCCGATGGCTCCGCCGGGGGTAATGGTGGGGGAGGCGGATTGGATGGGTTGGGGACTGTGTGGGACCGGTGTTCCGCTCGCGGGGCGTTTCGGCCGGTTCGACGGAGGGGGCGGGTGCGTTCTGTAAACAGTGCGGCGGACGCCAGTTCTCAATTGACAGGCTGCCTTCCAGCCTCTAAATTATACCTAGCTAGTTATGCCAAAGAGCCGGAACGATAAACTGCAGGGCACCCTGACGCTGCTGGTGCTGCGCACGCTCGCATCGCGCGGGGCGCTGCATGGATATGGTTTGTGCGAGCACATCCACACGGTCTCGGATGAGCTGCTGCAGGTGGAGGAGGGTTCGCTCTACCCCGCGCTGCATCGCATGGAGCAGGACGGTTGGATCACGGCGGAGTGGCTGGTGACCAACAAGGGCCGGAGCGCCAAGTTCTACTCGATTACCGCTCGCGGGCAGCAACAACTGGCCGATGAAGAGGCCACCTGGGATCGCTTGACGCGGGGCGTCACTCGCGTGCTGCGGTACTCGTGAATCTGGAGGCCCGGAGATGTCCTGGTACCGGCGTTGGCGCAATGTGTTTCGACCGGAACGGCTCGATGACGAGTTGGAACGAGAGCTGCAGTATCACCTGGCCGAGACGGTGGACCGGCTGACAGAGGCTGGTTGGCCCGAGCGCGAGGCGATGCGCGAAGCGCGGCGGCGGCTGGGCAATTACACCCTGCAGAAGGAGAGGACCCGGGCTATGAATGTGGCCGGATGGCTGGATGAAACGCGCGCCGATGTGGTGTTCGGCTTGCGGCAGTTGAGGCGGAATCCCGGATTTGCGGCGGTGGCGATTCTCTCGCTGGCGCTGGGGATCGGCGCGAATACGGCGATTTTCCAACTGGTGAATGCGATCCGGTTAAAGACGCTGCCGGTGCAGCAGCCGGAGCAACTGGTGACGATTGGATTCCAGGAGGGGGCGACGCGCGCGGGGTGGTGGCCGACTCGCGACGCGGTGATGACCCATACGGTGTGGTCAGAGATCCGAGGCCGGCAACAGGCGTTTTCCGAAATGCTGGGGTGGAGCGCGGCCCGGTTTAACCTGGCCGACGGCGGGGAGCCGCGCATGGCGGAAGGGCTCTTTGTGAGCGGCAACTTCTTCCGGCTGTTGGGCGTGGACGCGATGCTGGGGCGTACGTTCACGGCGGAGGACGACAGCGCGGCCTGCCCGGCGGGGGCGGTGGTGAGCTATGCATTCTGGCAGCGGGAGTTGGGCGGCGACGCGGGGGTGCTGGGCCGGAGTGTACGGCTGGACGGACATGCGGTGCCGGTGATTGGCGTGACGCCGCCCGCGTTCTTCGGCGTGGAGGTGGGCCGGCGGTATGACGTGGCCGTGCCGCTGTGTGAGGACCAGGTGATGTCGGAGGATGGACGGGGGCGCGCTCCGGATTTGGCCGCCTGGTGGATGTCGGCGATGGGCCGGTTGAAGCCGGGCTGGACAGTGCAGAAGGCCGATGCGCACCTGCGCGCGCTCTCTGCGGAGGTGATGCGGGCGTCGCTGCCGACGGGCTACCAGACTGAACTGGCGAAGCGCTTCCTGGCGAATCGACTGACGGCGGTGGCGGCGGAGAAGGGCACGTCGGGACTGCGCGCCGAGTATGAACGCCCGTTGTGGCTGCTGATGGCGGCCACGGGGCTGGTGTTGTTGATTGCCTGCGCGAACCTGGCGAACCTGCTGCTGGCGCGGGCGACGGTGCGGGCGCAGGAGATCGCTGTGCGGCTGGCGATTGGGGCTTCGCGGTGGAGGCTGATCCGGCAACTGCTGGCGGAGAGCCTGCTGCTGGCCATGTCAGGTGCCATGCTGGGCGCCGGGCTGGCGCTGGGGCTGAGCCGCGGGCTGATTAGTTTCCTGAGCACAGCGGGCAATCCGGTGTTTGTGGATGTGGCGCTGGACTGGCAGGTGCTGTCGTTTGCGGCGATGCTGTCGCTGATCACGTGTGTGTTGTTCGGATTGCTGCCGGCGTGGCGGGGGACGCGCCTGGCTCCGGCGTCGGCGATGCGCGGCGGAGGGGCTCGGGGGGCGACGGCGGGCCGGGAGCAGTTCGCGCTGCGCCGGGCACTGCTGGCGGCCCAGGTGGCGTTGTCGCTGGTGCTGCTGGTGGGGGCGCTGCTGTTTGTGCGAAGCCTGCACAATCTGATGACGGTCGATACGGGCTTCCAGTCGCAGGGGATCCTGGCTGTCTTCGTGGATTACAGCCGGGCGCACTATCCGCTGGAGCGGCGGGCGTCGATTGCGAAGGAGTTGTCGAACCGGCTGGCGGGCGTGCCGGGCGTGTTGTCGGCGGCGCATGTGGACATGATTCCGCTGGGCGGCGGCACCTGGGACAACCTGGTGGGTGTCCAGAATGCGGCGGTGGCGGGAGGCGGGCGCACGGCCTTTTTCAACCGGGTGAGTCCCGGGTATTTCCGAACGTTGGGCACGCGGCTGGCGGCGGGCCGGGATTTCAACGAGCAAGACACGCTGACGGCGCCGAAGGTGGCGATTGTGAACGAGGTCTTCGCGAAGCGGCTGTTTGGCGGCGCGAATCCGGTGGGGCGGACCTTCCACATGGCCGCGGGTGCGGGTCAGGCGGAACCGGTGTTCGAGATCGTGGGGCTCGCGGCGAACACCAAGTACGAGTCGTTGAAAGAGGAGTTCCGGCCGATTGCGTACTTTCCGATCGCGCAGAATGCGCGGCCCGGCGGCAACGCCACGTTCCTGTTGCGGGTGACGGGGCCGGTGGGGCGCGTGATGGGCGCGGCGCAGGCGGCGGTGGTCTCGATGAATGCGGCGATGGGGGTCGAATGCCGGCCGCTGTCGAGGCAGTTGGAGGAGTCGCTGCTGCGCGAGAAGCTGCTGGCGTTGTTGTCCGGCGCGTTCGGGTTCCTGGCGGCATTGCTGGCGACACTGGGCCTGTATGGCGTGATCGCGTATATGGTGGCGCGGCGGCGGAGCGAAATTGGGGTGCGGATTGCGCTGGGCGCGAACCGGGTCCAGGTGATCCGGTTGGTGCTGCGGGAGGCTTTGCTGATGCTGGCGATCGGGCTGCCGGTGGGCCTGCTGCTTTCGGTGTGGGCCGGGCAGGCCGCGGCGTCGATGCTGTACGGGCTGCCGGCGCAGGACCTGGTTTCGCTGGCCGGGGCGAGCCTGCTGCTGGGGCTGATTGCATTTGTGGCGAGCTATGTACCGGCCAGGCGGGCGGCGGCGCTGGATCCGGCGAGTACGCTGCGCGGAGAGTGAGGGGCGGGCGGACGCGGAGCAGGTTTTGGCGCGATATCCTGTGGTCAGGACTAGAGGGACCTGGACGCATGAAACATAACTGGTTAATTGCTACTTTTGCGGCCGTGATTATGGGCGCTGCCGCTTATTGCGCGGAAATGCCGCAGACGGGCCAGCAGGCTCCGGAGTTTTCGCTGCCTTCCCAGGAGGGCACGAATGTGGCCTTGAAGGCGCTGCGCGGGAAGTGGGTGGTGCTGTATTTCTACCCGAAAGACATGACACAGGGATGCACCATCGAGGCGCATAACTTCCAGCGGGATCTGGCCAAGTATGAGGCTAAGAATGCCGCGATTTTGGGGGTTAGTGTCGATTCGGTGGATAGCCACAAGGAGTTCTGCACCAAGGAGAGCCTGACGTTTAAGCTGCTGGCGGATGCGGATAAGAAGGTGGTGGAGGAGTACGGTTCGTTGAACCAGCGCGGGATGGCGTCGCGGAATACGTTTCTGATTGATCCGAAGGGGAAGATCGCGAAGGTTTGGACGGGTGTGAGCCCGGCTAAGCATAGCGAAGAGGTTTTGGCGGCTTTGGCGGAAGTGAAGTAGACGCGGCTGTTTTTGGGATTCGTTGGCGGCCGGGGGGAGAAGGTTCCCGGCCGCTTTGGTTTTTGGGGTGGGGTTTATGGGGCTCGGTTGCTTGTTGGTGCGGGCTTTCGGGGGGTTGCCCGCTCGCTCACGGGTCTGTGAAAAAATCCAAGCCTCCCCAAACATTTCTATGCACAAATGTTTGGGACTGGTTTTACTCTGGATTCGTGGAACAGGCGACTGAACTGCTTGGCAAGATCAAGTACCTCCCCATCGACCGGGCGCAGATGCGGTTGGAACCACTGGACATCGAAGGGCTCATCCCCCAGAACCACGCGGCGCGGGTGATTTGGGCGGTGAGCGGACGGTTCGATTTCAGTGCGTTTGAGACGAACCTCAAATCGCGCGAACAAACTGCGGGACGCGCGTGTTGGCCGCCACGTTTGCTGGCCAGCCTGTGGATCTACAGCTACAGCCTGGGTGTCGCCTCGGCGCGGGCCATTGAGCGGATGATGGCGCACGAGCCAGGAATGCGGTGGCTGGCGGGCACCCAGGTCATCAATCACCACACCTTGTCGGATTTCCGGGTTGGGAACGGAGAGGGAGTGGAAGGGCTCTTTGCTCAGTTTCTGGCGATGCTGGAAACGGCTGGGGTGGTGGACTTCCAGACCATGCTGCACGACGGGACCAAGGTGAAGGCAGTGGCCGGGCGGTCGTCGCTGCATCGGCGCAAGACGCTGCAACAGCGGCTGAAACAGGCACGGAAAGTGATGCGGGAGCTGGACCGCCGGGCGAGCGAAGAGGGAGAAGGGGCGGATCGGAGGCGGGAGGCGGCGCTGGAGAAACTGAAGAAGTTGGAGGCGGATGAGACTCCGCGAAACCGGAAGGAAATCCGGGTCAGCGACAGCGAACCGGATGCCCGCAAGATGAAACATGCCGATGGGAGTTGGGCGCCGAGCTACAACGTGCAAGTGAGCACGGAACCGAAGTCGCGGATGATTATAGGGATCGGGGTGAGCACGGAAGCCAACGACACACAGGCGTTGCTACCGGCGGTGGAGAAGGTCAAAGACAATACCGGCCAGCAGCCCACGCAGGTGATCTGTGACAACGGGTATGCGACGCGGGGCAATGTGGAGATGAGCAGCGCGCGGGAGATCGAGTTGATCGCGCCATGGAAAGAAGATCGATCGAGGGAAGCTGGGGCGTGTGCGCGTAACAGGATCGCCAAAGAGTTTGCGCCGTCGGCGTTTCGGGGCCGAAGAGGAGGCAAGCACTTGATCTGTCCGGCCGGCAAGCAACTGGTGGTGATTCAGGAGCGGGTGCATCACGGAGTGCTGCGCGAGAAGTTTGCGGCACAGGCAAGCGACTGTGGGCAGTGCCAGTTCCAGAAGCAATGCTGTCCGGGCGGAGGGGCGCGACAAGTGGAGCGTGTGGTGGAAAGCCCGGCGATGAAGCGATACCTGTCGAGGATGAAGCGGCCCGAGATCAAGAAGCTTTACAAAAAGCGGAGCGAGATAGCGGAGTTTCCGCATATGTGGGCCAAAGCGGTGAAGGGCTGGCGGCGATTCTCGGTGCGAGGCGTGGTGAAAGCGGGGATGGAAGCGCTCTGGGTGGCCCTGGCGTACAACGTGACGCAGTGGATGCGGGTGAAGCCCCAGGCAGAAGCCGCGTAGCGCCAGTCACTGGACGAATAACCGGCGAAAGTGGCCGATTCAGGCGCCTGCGACGGGTATAACCGGGCCGGCCAGCCAGGGCGGGCACCTCCATCAACTGCAGCCTGCGAAATCAAGCCGATCGCCGAAAACCGGGCCAACCAGGCCGCGGGAATCAAAATTCGATTGTTTCACAGACCCTCACGCTCGCGGCTCAATGCGCTGGTCGCGGCGTCGTTTGTTGTTACGGCTCCGGTTGTGAGCTGGGATATCTTAGTTGGCAGAGGATATTCGCATGCCAAATGGATGGTGGGCGCTTCTGCTGGCCGCTCCGCTGCTGGCCCAGACTCCCGTGAAGACCGGGATGCCGTTTAGCGACTTTTATCTGCACGACCCGTTCATTCTTGCCCACAAGGCGACACAGACCTATTACCTGTATTGCGGCGCCGGTGCGCGGCAGTTGGGCGGGCAGCGGTCGGGCGTCGTCACCTATAAGAGCAAGGACATGCTGCATTGGGACGGTCCCTACAAGGTGTTTGAAGTGCCTGACGGGCTGTGGGCCGATCCGGCGCAAGGGGTGTGGGCTCCGGAGGTGCATTTCTACCGGGGCAAGTATTACCTGATGGCTACGCTGCACAACAGCAACAAGCTGCTGCCGTATGCCGATGAAGAGAAGCTGCCCATCTATAACGGCAAGAAGGCCAAGCCGCACCTGCGGGGGACGCAGATCTTTGTGGCGGACTCGCCGGAAGGTCCGTTCGCACCTCTGGGCAACAGCCCGGCTCCTCCGGCGGAGCTGATGACGCTGGATGGCACGCTGTATGTCGAGGGCGGCGTGCCGTATATGGTCTATGCACACGAGTGGATCCAGGTGCTGGACGGGACGATGGAAGCGGTGCCGCTGAAGAAAGACCTGACGGCGCAGGCGGGGGCTCCGTTCCTGTTGTTCAAGGCGTCGGAGGCTCCGTGGGTGAGTGAGCAGGCGAAGAAGGCGGAGAAGCCGCAGAACTTTGTCACCGACGGTCCGTGCCTGTATAAGACGAAGAAGGGCAAGTTGGTGATGCTGTGGTCGAGCTACCGGGACGGGCTGTATGTGGAGACGCTGGCGTACTCGACCAGCGGCAAACTGCGCGGACCGTGGAAGCAGGGCGAGGTGCTGGTGGGCAATGACAGCGGCCACGGGATGCTGTTCGAGTCGTTTGAGGGCAAGCTGATGATGGTGCTGCACCAGCCGTTCCGGCAGGCTCGGGGGAAGCTGTTCGAGATGGAGGACACCGGCGAGTCGGTGCGGGTCGTCAAGCAGATTGTGCAGTAGAGGCGGAGGCACGCGCCGGGCTAAATGGGGATCGTCTGCGGCGCGCCCGGCGGCCGGGCCGGGGTGCGGATTCCGGCGAGATCGAGCATGAGGTCGGAGCGGGCGAGGACTTCGCGCCAGCGGGTGCGGAGGCTGCCGAAGACGGTGACCTCGGCGGCGTTGAAGCCGATGGCGTCGATGCCCTGACGCTGGGCGAGCCAGATGGCGCGCTGGTTGTGGAACTCCTGGGAGACGATGATGAGCCGGGTCTGGCCGAAGATCCAACGGGCCCGGAGGATGGATTCGCGGGTGGAGAAGCCGGCGTCGTCGCGGTAGATGCGATCGGCCGGGACTCCGGCGCGGATGAGGCTGTCGCGCATGTCAGCGGGTTCGTCGTAGACGGCTCCGTGTTTGTCGCCGCTGACCAGGAAATAAGAGACCTTGCCCGCGTGGTAGAGCTGGGCGGCGGCCTGGATGCGGTGGGCGAAGAAGGCATTGGCGCGGCCGTCGGGGAGTTGCCGGGAGCAGCCCAGGACGAGGGCGACACTGCGCGGCGGGATGGCTTCGGCGGCGGTGTAGGTGCGGCCGGCGGCGTTGCGGTTCACCATCCACCAGGCGGAGATGGCCCAGATGAGGGCGATGGCCGCGAGGGTGAGGGCGGGCCGGGCGAAGCGGCGTTTCCCGAGGATCCCAGAGAGGGCCCGGAGTGGGCGGAGCATGTGAATAGTTTACGAAACGGAGCGGGTCGGGCAGCGGGTGGGGGCGGAATGTTACGTTGACCTCAGAGGGCGATCCATGAGCGAGGCACTGAGGGAAAAAGCGATCCAGTTCCGGGCGTTGCACGAAGGGCCGGGGGCGTTTGTGATTCCGAATCCGTGGGATGCCGGGTCAGCGCGGCTGCTGGCTGGGTTGGGTTTTCCGGCCCTGGCGACGTCCAGCGCGGCGTGCGCCGTGGGGCTGGGCCGGCGGGATGGCGGCATCACGCGGGACGAAGCGCTGGCACATGCGGCTCTGATTGCGGCGGCGACGGACCTGCCGGTTTCGGCGGACCTGGAAAACGGGTTCGGAGACGCGCCGGAGGTGGTGGCGGAGACGATCCGGCGGGCTGCGGAGGCGGGTGTCGCCGGTTGCACGATTGAGGACACGACAGGGCGGGCCGGGGCTCCGCTGTATGAGTTTTCGCTGGCGGTGGAGCGCGTGGCGGCGGCGGTGGAAGCGGCTCGCGGGCTGGATTTCCCGTTTGTGTTGACGACGCGCACGCACAACCTGCTGTTCGCGGAGCCGAAGCTGGAGGAGACACTGCGGCGGCTGCAGGCGTTTGAAGCGGCTGGGGCGGATGTGCTGTTTGCTCCGGGGTTGCCGGACCTGGCGGCGGTGCGGACGGTGTGCTCGGCGCTATCGAAGCCATTCAACTTCATGGTGGGGATTCCGGGCCAGTCGTTTTCGGTGGAAGAGCTGGCGGCGGCGGGCGTGAAGCGGATCAGCCTGGCGACTTCGCTGTGGCGGGCGGCGATGACGGCGCTGATCGAGACGGCCAGCGCGGTGCGGGCCACAGGCCAGTTCGGGTTTGTCGACGAGGTGGCGAGCACGGGCGAGATCTGCCGGATTATGGGGATCTGAGGGCTTGGGGCGAACCTGGCCTGTTGGCCGGGCCTCAGACGGCGGGCTGGTCAGCGAGGGCGACGCGGCGTTCCCGGCGGTAGCGGGCCGGGGGCAGGCCGAACTCGCGTTTGAAGGCGCGATTGAAGGCGGCCTCTGATTCGTAGCCGACTTCGGCGGCGATTTCGGCTACGCCTTTCGGGGTGCGCACGAGGGAGCGGGCGGCCAGTTGCAGGCGCCAGCGGGTGAGATAGGTCATGGGCGGTTCCGAGAGGTAGCGGGTGAAGCGCTCGACGAGCGCGGAGCGGGAGACGCCGACTTCGCGGGCGAGATCGGCGATGGTCCAGGGATGATGGGCCTGGCGGTGCATGAGGCCGAGGCTGCGGCCGACGACGGGGTCGCGCGCTCCGGAGAGCCAGCCGGTCTGCTCCTCGGGCAGGCTCGCAATGTAGCGGCGCAGGATGTCGACGAAGAGGGCCTCTGAGAGTTTGGAGAGCATCGCCTCGCTGCCGACCCTGGAGGAGGAGGCCTCCTCCACGAGTTGCAGGATGGAGTTTTCCAGCCATCGGCCGGAGGAGCCGGTGCGGACGTTGACTTTCAGAATGGGCGGCAGGCCGCTGAGGATGGGCCGGCTGAGTTGCGGGTCGCAGCCCATGAAACCGCAGACGAGGCGGGTACGCGAGCCGCCACCGCCGGCCTGCAGGCGGGTGAGGTCGCGGGAGAGCACTTTGCGTCGCACTTCCGGGGTTTCGCGGGTTTCACCGGACTCCGGCTCACTGCTGAGGATGTGCGGGTGGCCGTGGGGGAAGACGACGACGTCTCCAGCGACCAGGGGGAGAGCGGAGCCACCGAGATGGGCGAACGCCTCGCCTTCGATCACCAGGTGATAGATGACCAGATGGGGCGTGCCGGGCGCGAGGATAGCGGAGAGGTTCTGGGAGGCCGGCGTGTCGACGCCCCAAGGGGCAGAGAACTCGGCATTGAAATACAATGCGCCGTTCAGTTTGACCCCGCTCAGGATATCCGAGAAAGCGTCCATGATCCCCTCTGGACTCTCTGCAAAATTGCGCGGATGATCGGCAAATCAAATCGCCGGCTTCGGATTCCCGAGCAAAAACTGGCGACGCCAGAGCATGGTTGAATCCGGTTCGAATCTGCACAATTGTATCCATGCGCACCGAGAGCGGGCAACTTCCCCTGGGCAGAGGCGATGATCCATTGCCGGAAGCCATGGCATCCGGCTGGAGCCGGCATGCCGGGTGAGGCCTGGACCTTCGAGTGTGCCAGGAGTGGATACGGGGCGAATTCAGGTCCTTCAGGGCGGCCTGACGCCCGGGAATAATATCGCGATCTTCTGAGGCCCCCGCCCGGGCCGCGATCGCGTCATGTTTCTCATCTCCAGAGGGTGAAAACAGCAGGCGGCGCTGATGCGTCCCGAAACGGCCATGAGCCGGCTTCGCGGCGGCCGGCGCTCGTGTGTTGCGCCCCTGGGCACCAGCAGCAGACCCAGCGTTCGGAGGAATGCTGGCTTCATTACACACGAGGAGAGGTTTTCGATGAATAGAACAATTTGGATTCCATGCGTATTGAGCGTACTCAGCACCATCACCGGCACGGCCCAAGCGCAGGATGCGTCCAAGGCAGGCCAGTGGAAGACGTGGGTGATTTCGTCCGGCAATGATCACGGAGTGCCGGCGCCACCGGAAGCCGCTGAGTCGCGTGGAGAGCTGGACTGGCTGCGTGAGGTCTCGAAGGAGACGGATCCGCGCATTGTGGAGCAGATGCGGTATTGGGATTCAGGGCCGGCCTCTTACCGCTGGATGGATCTCATCACGAAGAGGCAGAGCGCGGGCCAACCCGTGGGCCGGTCGATGGTGCATGCATATACGTATGTTTCGCTGGCCATCTACGATGCAACGGTGGCGGCGTGGAATGCGAAGTATGCGTATCAACGCGCACGGCCGTCGCAGGTAGACCCGTCGATTCAGCCGCGGGTCCCGGTTCCACACAGTCCTTCCTATCCGTCCGATTATGCAGCAACGGCGGCGGCAGCGGCAGGCGTGATGGCGTACCTGGTGCCGGCCGAAGCGGCCTACTTTCATGGCCTGGCAGAGGAGGCGGGCAAGTCCCGTTTGTACGCCGGGGTGGAGTACCCGTCGGACTATCTGGCCGGATGGGAGTTGGGGATGCGCGTGGCGGAGCAGGTGATCGCCAAGATCAGGGCGGACGGATCGGACCTGGTGTGGTCGGGCACGGTGCCGACGGGTGCGTGTCTTTGGACCGGGACGAATCCCGCCAATATTGCGGCTGCGAACTGGAAGCCGCTGTTGCTGAGCACTCCGTCGGAGTTCCGGCCCCAGCCGCCGCCGGCCTGTACGTCAGCCGAAGTGCAGGCGGACCTGGCGGGTGTGAAGAACTTCCCACGGGCGTTAACGTCGGCGAATCTGAGCACCAACGCCCGGGCGCTGTACTGGCAGACTCCGGAGGGTGTCTTCCCGTGGGCCTTCGCGCAATTGAGCCGTTGGGTTCTCGAGGACAAGCTCGAGTCGAATCCACCCAAGGCGGCGCGCGCATATGCGCTGCTGGGCGCAGTGGGGTTCGACGCTTTCATCGCCAGCCAGGATGGCAAGTTTGCTTACTGGTACCCGCGGCCGGCCCAGTTGGATCCTTCGCTGGCTCCGCTGTTTCCGGCGCCAAACTTCCCGTCTTATCCGTCGAACCACTCCACGTTTTCGACAGCTCGATCGGAAGTGCTGGCTTATCTGTTCCCGGACAGGGCCCAGGCGATCCGGGCGCTGGGCAAAGAGGCGGGTGACTCGCGCATTTGGGCGGGCATCCATTTCGAAATGGACAACCAGGCCGGCGTGACGCTGGGCAGGAACATCGCCCACAAATTCATTGCGTGGGCGGAGAACGACGGATCCCAGCAGTAAACGAATCTTACCCAGGAAGAAACAGACATCATGCACACAACAGCAACACAACAACAGAACAGTCCCGAGTTCGACGCGCTGAAGGCGCGGCTGAAGACGACCTGGATGACCGGAAACTATGACGTCTTCTCGCGCTTCATGCAGAAGGGCGCGGAGGAGTTCTTCAGCCGGTTGGGAGTCGCGCCCGGTGCGCGCCTGCTGGACGTCGGGTGCGGAGCGGGCCAACTGGCACTGATTGCGGCCAGGGCCGGCGCGCAGGTGACCGGTTGCGACATTGCGACGAACTGGCTGGAGCAGGCCAATTTGCGCGCCATGGCAGAAGACCTGGATGCGATCTTCGAAGAGGGCGATGCCGAGGCGCTGCCGTACCGCGACGAGCAGTTCGATGTCGTCGTGAGCCTGATCGGGGCCATGTTCGCGCCGCGACCGGAGCGCGTGGCGGCCGAACTGATCCGCGTGTGCCGGCCCGGCGGGCTCATCGCCATGGCCAATTGGACACCCGGCGGCTTCGTCGGCCAGATGTTCAAGACGATTGCCCGGCACATCGCTCCGTCGGGTATGCCATCGCCCGTACTGTGGGGCGACGAGGCGACGGTGCGCGAGCGTCTGGGGGACGGGACCACCGGCCTGACCTGCACACGCCATCAATACCGGTTCCAGTATCCCTTCCCACCGGCCCAGGTGGTGGAGTTCTTCCGCGAACATTATGGACCAATGACGCGAGCCTTTGCGTCGTTGGACGGGGAAGCGCAGAAGACGCTGAGGAATGAACTGGTGCAACTGTGGACGGCTCACAACAAGGCTGTCGATGGAGCCACCAGTGTCGATGCTGAGTATCTGGAAGTCATCGCCACACGCGGCTGGTGACCTGGCTGCCTGAACAGGCAGGACAGAAGTCGCCGGTGCGGGAGCCGCGGGCCCCAGCGTCTCGTTTGGGCGGATGTTCCGTCCAAACGGGCGCCGGGACTTTGGGATTACGGCCAATGGTGAGATGATTTAGGACGGTGACCGCTGAATTACGCAGGCGGGCAAGCGGGCTGGTCCCGTTGCCCCTGCGGCAGCAGGGAGCGCATTGCTTTGCGATTCTCCTGACCCTGTCGATCTTCCTGCCATCTTGCTGTATCCCGGCCCAGGCCGCACAGGTGTCGCAGACGCCCCTGCCGGTTGTGATCTCTGTTCCAGACACGCCAGCCGGCGCGCTCGCCCAGATTCGCTTCGCACTGCGCTCACCCCACCCCATCGCCAGCGGACACGTGACTGTGGACTTCGACCCCGCTGTGTTCGGGCCCGCCGCTGCAGTCGACGTGTTCAGCGCCTACGGGGACCAGATGGGCCTGGCACGCCTGGATGGCCACCATGTGGAGATCTTCTTCAGTTCGCCCATGGGGGGCATTGGGCGGCTACCCGGAGTTCCTGCATTTACGATCACCGTGCCTGTACTGGTGAGCGCCAGGGTGGGCGACGGCACTGCCATCACGGCGAACTTTGCCGGCAAACCGTGGAAGGACGTGCAGGGTTATCAGTATCTGCCGGAGGGGGAGCCCGGCCAATTGCGGGTCGGCGGCAGCCTGGTGATAGAGGCCGTGACACCTGGAGGCGGGCTGCTGCCCGCGGGGACGCGGGTGCGGATCGAGGGGCTGGGCTTCACCGCGCAGACCACGATTGAAATCGAAGGGGCCGTGGTGGAGGCCGCTGTATACAACGGGCCGAAGGCGATGGAGGTGACCCTGGCGTCTCCAGCCGATTTGACCGGCAAGCGGGTGGTGGCACGCAATCCGGATGGGACGCTGGCGGACTTTTTCTCCTCCCTCCGCGGGCATGCCGGCACGGGCTTTCCAGGCGCGGAGTTCCAGCCGGTCTTTCCATCGCGCACGGCCCTGCTGGCCAGCGGATGGCCGATGGTGCAGAACGCCTCCACAGAAGCCATCGATGTTACCTACGTAGCCCGCATCGGCGCAGGCGCTTACCTGCAGTATCCGACCGCGACCGGCCGGCTTGAGCCCGGAGAAATCGCGGCAGGTCCGCCGGTGTCCCTGGCCAATCGCGTTGCCCCCTCGTGGGCCTTGACGCTTTCCGCATCGAAGCCGGTGAGGATGATGACTCTCCGGGCTCCGGGTCCAGAGGAGGGTGGATTGGAGGGAGAATTGATTCCGCAGGCGGCCTGGTCAGTGGCGCCCGTCCTGCACGCCACTTGGACCGATGGCAAGCCGGTTTGCTTCGAGGATATGTCCGCGGAGGTAACCGAAGACCCGGCCTGCGTGGCGTGGCCGGTCGGTCCGACGCGGCCCAATGCCCTGTCGCTGAACGTGCGGGCATCGGCATCGCCGGTGCAGGTGACTGCCTCCGTGTCGACCAATGACGCGGGTCCGTGGCTATCCATCTCGCCCGAGCACGCAACGGTGTGCGGGGATTCCGCCAATTGCCAGCCCACGCCGTTCAGTGTGCGGTTGAATTCGTTGGGACTTGCGCCCGGCGAATACTCAGGAACGCTCCACTTCACGTCCAGCGGCTCCAGTTATCCACCGCTCGCAGTACCGGTGATCCTACGCGTCGCGGCCAGCGTCATCTCAGTGAAGCCGGCGGGTAGCGTGATCTTCACGGCCAATGCCGATGGTTCAGGCGCGGCGCCGGTCGAACTGAAGGTCACCAGCAGCGGGGCGCCGGCCCTGATCTCGGCCGGCATACTGAAGGAGCAGAAGGATGGAGAATGGCTGTCCATCTTTCCAACGGAGGCGACCACACCGGCGACGCTCACGGTGACCGCCAATCCCGCCGCGCTGCGCAAAGGCCTCTCCGCAGCGCTGAACTACGTCCGGATCGTGGGGCCAGCCAATGGGGTCGCGAGGCTGGCGGGGCTCTATCTGCCTTCCCAGCCAGTCACGCCGGCGATCACCACGAGTGCGGGCGGCAATCCGGTGATGTTCTGGCTCGAAGCGGGCAGCAGCATGCCCTCGACACGGTTCCTCAGCACAGGGCCCAACCCACCCGACAAAGTCAGCATCGACACCGAAGACAGCGGCGAATGGCTCAGTGCGGCGCTCGCCACCGGCCCCACTGGAGCGAAGGGGGTCCTGATTGCGGCGGACGCGACTGCCCTGCCCGCCGGAGTGTACCGAGGCAACATCGTAATGTCCTCGACAACTCACGCCGAGTACACGCCCGCCCAGGTTGCCGTGACGCTTGTGGCCTGGCAGGATCCCCCACCGCTGACTGTTTCGCCCGGGGCACTGAGGAGCTCCATCCCCAGTGGGGGTGCAACAGCAAGCGAGTGCGGCCCGGGCTTCAAACTTCAAATCAGCAGCAACGGCCTGCCGGTCGGCGCGACGGCCACCGCGTCGACGGCGGATGACAACATGTGGCTGAAAGTGCAGGGCGCGTCGTATGCGGAGATTTGTGTCGCGGTGGATGCCCGGGCACTGCCGCCCGGAGAATACTCGGGAACCATCCGGATCACCGCGCCCTCTGGTTCGCAGAACGGAGCCAGTGTGCCTGTTGCCCTGAATGTCACCCCGGCCACACTGCCCGGGCTGACTGGAGCGCCTCCGTTCGGCTTCACGGTCGTCAATCGCGCTTCCCAGACGGTGCAGCCGCTGGCTGCCGGCGAAGTGATTTCTGTCCTGGGCCTGGATCTCGGACCAGCGGGCGGAATTGCGTCCAGCCCTGACGAAGAGGGCAGACTGCCTGAGGAAGCCGGCGGCGCCCGCCTGTTGTTCGACGGCGTTCCAGCTCCGCTGCTCTTCGTTTCGCAATCGGAGATCCAGGCTGTGGTGCCTTACGAGATCGAAGACCGGCCGTTCGTCGAAGTAGCAGTGGAGTTCCAGGGGCTGCGTGCCGTGCTGGGCAGTATGCCGGTCGCGCAAACGGCGCCGGGCATCTTCACCACTGACGGCTCGGGGCAAGGCCAGGCGGATGCCATGAATCAGGACACTTCCCGGAACAGTGCCGGAAACCCGGCGGACCGGGGCACCACGATCGCTGTGCTGGCCACGGGTCTGGGGCAGACGGTACCAGCGGGCTCGACGGGAACAATCACCAGGGACGGACGGAAGAGACCAATACTGGAGTTAACCGCGGCGGTGGACGGAGTGGAGGCAGTGGTCGTGGATACGTGCTCAGTTTCCGGCCAGGTGGAGGGCATCCTGCGGGTGGAATTACGAATCCCGGAGGATGTGAAACCGGGTCCGGATGTGCCTGTCTTGCTGCGGGTGGGTGCAGCGTCGAGTCCGGAACGAGCGACGATTGCGGTCAGGTAGCGGCTGCCGGCCCCGCAATCACTCCCAAGTCAATCACCAATCCCGCCGATGAGTACCTCCTGGATAAACGCGGCTTTGCCCGCCGTGTACG
Organism: Paludibaculum fermentans; assembly: GCF_051172195.1. Taxonomy (GTDB): domain Bacteria; phylum Acidobacteriota; class Terriglobia; order Bryobacterales; family Bryobacteraceae; genus Paludibaculum; species Paludibaculum fermentans_A. Next base: position 34,541 of record NZ_JBPJAQ010000003.1, on the reverse strand, counting down.
ACGCAGTGTCATCGGAGTGAAGCGCGGCTAGTGCGATCTTGAGTTCCGCGTAGCGAAGGCGAAGGTCTACCCGGCGGCGGAGTGCATCGCGAAAGGCCAGGTAGCCCCGCCACTGCTTACTGCCACCGAGGACGACGTGCAGGTGAATGGTCCGGACGTCTGGAGCGGATTCGACGATGAAGAGATGGCCGCCCGTCTCAGCGCGATGGCCGCGATAACAATAGCCCATCGACGCCAACCGCGGGATGAGGTCCGGAAGGACGTCGAAGGTCAAGACGGCCGCGGCCAGGTCGAGGACCGGCTTCGCGGGCAAGCCAGGTATTGCCGTACTGCCAACATGCTGGGTCTCGACGAATAGATCGCCGGCTTCGTTTTGGAGGGCAAGGCACGCGGCGCCGGCAAGCACGGTCCATTCAGGGTCGAAATCGACGAGCTTGACAGTCCGGCGCCTGAGTCCGATCATCGGGAACCCCCCGATCTCAGATTAGGCTGGCAACAGAGTGAGTGGGGTGCGATGAAATGCCCCGGCTGGTTCCCGGACACAGCTCAATCGAAGGCGCCCACGCGGAGGGTGACGTGCATACCAGGTTGACCGGGAACCTAGCCCAGCGAAAAGTCAGGCTGTGGGCACAGGATCCGCAGGCATTTGCTCAGGCATGTTCTCCAGGCCCGCCAGTGGATCGGGCCATGGCAACTTCATGCCGAAGGTGCGAGCGTAGGCGATGGCTTGCCCCATGTGTTCATGGGTGTGCACCAGCATCCGGAGATACAGGCGGCGGCGCGTGGTTTCCTCTCCAATGAAACTACGTGGCTGCTCCAGCATCGCGTCACTGGAGTCGAGCCAGGCAAGCTGGACCGCCTCCAGCGAGCGTCGTAGAAAATCAATCGTGCCCGGCTTATCCACGATGGCGCGTTCCGTGGCCAGATTCCTGCGGACCATGGCCAGGCGCTGGACTGGATCGTCCGGCTCCCACTCCCCATACAACTCAATGCCGGTTGCGGTTCGGACTCCGGCGAGGTGGAGCAGACAGAAGTTGGCAACGGCGATGTGAACCAGGACGGCGGAGAAGGGGCGGGTGCCCGGAGCCGGGCTCCATTCATACAATTGCGTGGGGGCGGCATCGGCCAGGGCGAGAAGCTGCGTCCGGGCCATGTCCAGTTCCCCGAGGTACTCACCAGGAAAGCCAGGGATGCGCGGCATGATGTCCGGCACTGTACTCCGCGGTGCGGAGGGGCGCAAGGGGATTGTCAGGATGGAGCGAACAGCCCCTCCGCGTAGCACCATGGCGCGAACTACGGCTTCGCGGGGTCTTGCGTGCGCTTCAACCAGGTATTCCCGAAGTAGCTGAGGCCGGAGAAGTCCACGGAATCCTCAAACGTGGGGACGAACCGCTCGCGTCGAAATTCAGGATGTGCCTCCAGGAACTCGTCCACCGCGACGCCCGGATTGTCCTGGCTCCAGGTACGTTCTCCATTGGGGAGTTCGGCCAGTTGCGCCAGGTTGCTGTCGGCGACGACAAGATAGGAGCCGCCGCTGACCAGCGGTGCGAAGTTCCTCAGTTCACCGGCGACATGTTGTTTGTGGTGATCGCTGTCCAGAAAAACGAAGGTTGACTCTCCTGGTGCTACCAGTGAACTCACGGCCGCGCCGGTGCCGGGCGCACTGGAATCACCCTCCACCAAGGTCACGAGACCGGCCGCATGCTCGTCAATCGCAGCCCGTACCTCGCTCCGGAGTTCCGATTCCACCGAGATCACACGGCCATGCCCCATCAGTTTGCAGAGTGACGCAAACCAGAGCGTGCTGCCGCCGTCATAGACGCCTGTCTCCACAATCACTGCAGGCCGCAGCCGCCAAACCGCCTCAGCCAGCCGGAGCATATCGTCCGGCAATTGGAGGAACTGCCGCCCCAACCACGAGAACGTCGCCCAATGCTCGAGATTCCAGCCGAGTTTCAGCCACTCGCGCGACAATATATGAAAGGCGTCCGGGCTATGCAGCGGATAATTCGTCTGGTGGCCGCCCACCGCCACGGAAAGCGTCGACGCTTCTGTATTAATTGTGATGATCATGAATTCGTCCCCCTGGGATCGCGAAGAGATGGAGCGGCACGACGCCGAGGCCGCGGCACAGTTCCCCGGACCGGACTACCGTCTGGTGATGGAGTGGCTGCACGAGTTGCTGAAGCCGCGGGTGTATGTGGAGATTGGCGTGTATTGTGGGGATACGCTGCGTCTCGCCGCGGGCGCCGAAATTGCCGTGGGCGTGGACCCGGCCGCACAGATGCCACCCAACCATCCGGCAGAGGTGCGAATCTTCCGCACGACCAGCGACGAGTTCTTCCAGAGCGGCGCACTGCGGGAGATCTGCGCTCACGGCCCCGTTGATCTGGCTTTCATCGATGGTCTTCACCTGTTTGAGCAGGTGATGAAGGACTTTCACGGCCTGGCCCGGTACGCAGGGCCAAACAGCGTCATCGCCATCCATGACAGCATCCCTTTGAACGCCGAGACGTCCACTCGCGAGCGCAGCACGGAATTCTACACGGGGGACGTGTGGAAGGCCGTAGCTTGCCTGCACGCGCACCGGCCCGAATTGAGGATCCTCACCGTGCCTGCCGCCCCCACGGGTCTCACCTTGATCCGAGGCTTCGGCGGGGAAGGCTCGCCTTTCCCGGACCTGGACCCGATGGAACTCAACCGGTTTCTGCATCTGGATTGGACGTACTTTCGAGACAACCACCAGCACTTCCTGAATCTCGCGCCAAACGAACTCTCCACACTTCAGTCTTTCTGCCAATAGACCCCCGTCCAGTCGACGGCCCGCAATTCCGGACGCAAGCCGTGCTGTGCCAGGTACTCGTCCACCGCCAACCGGCAACCGGGGATGCACCCATAGTCGTCCACGATCACAAAGCCTCCGGGTGAGACTTTCGGGTAAAGATATCGCAGGACATCCTGTGTGGATTCATAGAGATCGGCGTCGATGCGCAGCAGGGCCAGGCTCCGCACCGGAGCAGAGGGGAGTGTGTCGCGAAAGAGTCCCTCGAGGAAGTGAACCTGCTTATCCAACAGACCGTAGCGGGCGAAGTGGTCCTTCACCCTGGCCAGGGAAACGGCAAGGTTGGGAAAGCGATCGGCGCTCAGATCCTCGCCCTCATCCTGAGGCAGGCGGGACGCGGGGACCCCGGCGAAGGAGTCGGCGGCCCAAACATGACGCCCGGTGATGCCGTGCGCCTTGAGGAAGCCCCGCATGAAGATGGGGACCCCGCCCTGCCAGACACCACACTCCATCAGATCGCCGGGAATCTGCTCGCGCAGGACCTGCTCGAGGCACGCTTCCACGTTGGTGAGCCGCAACCGCCCCACCATGGTGTGCTGATAGCCGAGGTTCTCCACACGATCCTCAATGAAGCGTCCGATGGAACTCAATGCCCTGAACGTGCGGCAGAAGTCAGGCAATTCGTCTTCGATGCGGAGTTCAGTCTGCCAACGATACGGACGGGAGTCCCGGGCGCACTCACGCAGATAGAGGATGCGGGCTTCGTTCTCCCAGTAAAGCTCACCGAGCAGGCTCTTCTTCAGCAACTCGAGATATAGCGTTTCCATGAACCCAGCACTTCCTCATCGGTTAGGGGAGCCCGCTGGCTCCACCATCTGCCGCGCGCGATCCGCCACATCGTCCGCCTGCCGGTGAACGATTCGGTAACGTCCTCCGGAGCCCCGGCCAGGAGGTCCAGGACGCTGTCGAGGCGGCCCGCAGAAACCCAGTTTCGCAACTGGAAGAGCGCCCGGTTGCGCAGCCACATGGCCTCCACCTGCGCCGGCGTGAAGAACCGCCTCACGGTGGCGCCCTGCTCATGATGAACGGCCGAATCGGCACAAAACAGGCTCCGGTACCCGAGCTTGCGGGCGCGCCAGCCCCATTCGACGTCTTCCCAGTAGAAGCGGTCATAGGCGTCACAATCGATCAACCGGGCAAGCAGGCGCGTCTGGAAGAGCGACGCCCCTCCGCCGCATAGAATCCCTCCACACTCGCAGCGGAGCGAGGGATGCAATCGGAAATCGTCGCCAGGCCGTCTTCGTCCTTGAGGTCCGACCAGTTGGTCTCTTCCCGGAACCGGGTGGTGTCGTTCAGAAAGATCTGCGAAGCGACGGAGAAGATCCCTGGCGCACGGTGCACGGCGACGGCGGCCAAGGCATCGGTCTCCAGCAAGGCATCACTGTTGAGGAGGTAGACCCAGTCGTTGTGGGCGGATTTGAGCCCGGCGTGTACGGCCCGCGCAAACCCCAGCGGCCGCTCGCTGAACACCCACTGCACAGCCGGGTTCTGCGCGCGCAATGCGGCATACTCATGGGCCGGCGCCCCGTTCACGACAACGACCACCTGCAGCGGTTCCAGCAACCGGACACCGGCGGCGGCCACGCTACCAAGACAAGCGGCCAGATCGGCGGGACTATCCCGTTCGGGAATCAGCACGGTCATGCCAGGCCGCGCCATCGGCAGCGGTGTAATCCCGCGAGCCGGGAGAGCCTGCTTCGCCGCTGCCACAAACCGGTCAACCCGGTGAATCCAGTCCTCGAGGGAAGCCAGAGACTGCCGGCGCTTCCGCTGAAGCACGCTGTCGACGTGCGGCTTGGAGGCCAGCAGCACCATGGCGAACCCGAGATCGCGCTGATCAGCGCCGACGCCGCGCTCACTGGGCCGGTAGATGTGACGAGTGCGGAATTCGAGAGTCCATGGTCCGGGCTCGGCCGGCCGTATGGGGAAATCCAAGCCAAACGGCATGATCTCGGCGAAAGGATTGGAGACGACACCGGCGGGCCGGCCGTTGCAACGGATCGCAAGTTCGTTCGCTTCGGATTCGCGGCCAGGGGGTAGAAGTCCGGAAACATGGATGGAGCACGATGATTGGAGCGGCGCGAGCACGGCCGTGGCACTCTGCGTGGACCAGATATGCTCCTCGCCCTCGGGCCCATGCCAACCGTGGGCGAGTTGTGCGCTGCCGCCGCGTTCGGCATGAATCGAGGGCTGCAATTCCGATGGCTGGTAAGCGGTCTTCCAGGCACAGTTCCGGCATTCGGCGATTTCGCCGCGACGGTAGCGGCCACGGAACTCGCGGTAAAGGGGGCCGTTCCAGATCTCTTCCGGCTCCTGGTGTAGCAGGTTGCCCATGGGCTGCCGGTCGAGAACTTCGCAGACGACGACATCCCCATTCGACAGCACATGCGCCGTGTCCCAGGGATTCTGCTCGCAAGTGTGGATGGCCCCACCCTCGGGCAGAGGCCAAGCATAGGCGATGGGCACCTGCCCCAGGCGTGGCGGATCGCTGGAGGGGAGCGGACTGGAGAGGGTCAGGCAAACTTCCGGATGCTGCCGGCGGGTGGCGTCCATCTGCTGGTCCAGGCGGGCGCGGAAGTCCGGACGCGGTACTCCGGCCGCGTCCAGTTCCAGGGAGAAGGACTCGGGAATGGGGTCGCGGCGCAGGATGGGGAAGACCATGACGTCGCGCAGGCCCAGTGTTTGAGCCAGGTCAGCCACAGCCGGCAGTTCCGCCAGATTCCTGTCCATTGCGACAAAGGCAAGATCGACCACCGGCGGGTTGGGCAGCGCGCCGCAGCAGGAGAGAAACCGCTCGAGTTTCGCGCGCTGGTCAGCGAAAGAGCCGTGACGGTAGATGCCGGCGTAAAGCTGCGGATCCGTGGTGTGGACGGACACGGTCAACCGGTTCAAGCCGCTGGCGGCGAGCAGCGGCAGCATCTCCTCCGATAGCGGCGAGAGCACCGAAACCAATTCGACATAGGCGCCCACGGAACGGGCCATCTGGATTGCTGGGATGAGCTGGGGGTAATAGGTGGATTCGCCAGAATAATTAAGCATCAGGCGGCGCGGATCCACAAGGGACCGCACTAATTTTTCGAATACCTGGAACGGAAAATGCTGCCCGCCGCCACGCCGCAATTTCCGCGAACAGAACACGCAATCGAATGCGCACTTGGAAGTGAGTTCAATCCACAGCGACCTTGGCGTCTGAGCTGGCGGAGCGGGCAGAACCTGCGTATTCACCATGCCTAACTGCTAGTGTATCGCTCAGGGCCGGGTGGCGTCGTGTGTAGATGAGCGGAGAAAGAGGGCGATAACCAGCAGGCGTCCACGAAGGAAACACGAATCCCCGCCCTGCCCACTTGCATCCCAGAATCCGGACGCCTGCGGCGCGGTGCCGGGATGTATAATTGCCGCAAGAGCGGAATTCACGATCTTTGTCGTAAATCGATGGCTATTGAAGATGACATTCTGCGCCTGGATGTGCACGCGGCCGCCGGCATTGTCTCGCCGGAACAGGCTTACATCGAAATGGCGATAGTGCTGGACCGCCGCACGCAGCAGCGGAACAGCGGGTGGAGCCAGGAGGAGGTACGCGAGCGGTGGGCGCGCCGCATTGCGGCCGTACTGGAAGACGAGTTGGGTGCCCGTGGAGCGGACCTGACACAACAGGTCGAATCCGTCAAACAGCGGCTTCCGGGCGAGCTCTTCACTGAACTTCAGAATCTGGCATTGGTCGCCAGCACGGAGGAGCCCCAGGATCCTGTCAAGAGAAGCATCGAAGCGCTGCGGAAGCTCCTGCGGCTGCGTCCTCGCAAACCGGCCAAGCTCTGGCCTCATCCGATGAAGTGTTGCGGCTCTGTACGGGAAATCTGCAGTTACCGCTCTGGCCCCAATGGCCGATATGCGGCCCTGATGGATCTTGATGGGCGGATCCTCACCCTCACGTCAGACCAGCCGGCCGAAATCGCAGCCGGAGACGTGATCACCGTCGCCGGGGCTGATCGGAATCGTGCCACTCTCTACCAGCAAGGGGCGGGCCCACTCCAGATCGAGACGCTCCCCTTCAGGCGCTATTTCGTGATCGGCGCCCTGGAATCGGCGCTGGGCCTGGCGGGCCTCATCTTGGCCGTGGCGTTCAGCGTGCGCAGTGTTCAGGGAGGCGAATCCTGGCTGGACCTCTGGAAGTACTTGCTGCTTGCCTTCTTTTCCATTGCGAGCCTCGCCGTCGGAGGCTGCACCCTCATCGTGACGAACGTGGCATTCTGCGTCGGCTTTCGGCTGAGAAAGGCGAAGGATCTCGACTGATCGGCCCCGAACCGGACACCTGGGCCTCCGCGCATACGGTGGCCGCTGGACCTGGAGGCCGCGCTGAAATTCACGGGAGAGCAGGCAGAAGCTGGCGACGGCGATGTGAACCAGGACGGCGGAGAAGGGGCGGGTGCCCGGAGCCGGGCTCCATTCATACAATTGCGTGGGAGCGGCATCGGCCAGGGCGAGAAGCTGCGTCCGGGCCATGTCCAGTTCCCTGAGGTACTCACCAGGAAAGCCAGGGATGCGCGGCATGATGTCCGGCACGGTACTGCGTGGTGCGGGCGCGCGCAAGGGGACGGGCAGGTGTATGTCGCCAAGATGCGATCTGTCCCGTCCGTTTCACACATGATCTGTCCGCTCGAGCCGGGCGGCCGTTCAAAGTTGCCGGGCGAAAGCCGTCAAGCAGTGCCTGACGGAAGAAATGGAACGCATGATCGAACCTCATGATCTTCTGCGCAAGGCGATGGGCAAAAGCTTACATGGCGCAGTGCGGCCGAGATCATAGGCGTAAGTGCTCGGACGATGCGGCACACCTTGATGAATTCTGTCGAACGGGCAAACCGAAGTGCGTCTATTGCTGCCGCAACGCCATGACCGGATCCAGCCGCGCTGCGCGTCGCCCCGGAAACCACGCCGCGACCAGCGCAACGATCAACAGTAGAATCGCGACGCCGAGATAAATCGCAGGTTCCGTCGTCGTGACGCCATACACCTGCGACTGTAGGAACCGTGTCAGCCACAGAGCGAAAACGATGCCAGTAACAATTCCGGCGCCGGTCAAAGTAATCACGTCCCGGACCACCAGCCGCAGTACGTCGGCGGGCGTAGCGCCCACCGCCATGCGGATGCCCAACTCGGATGTGCGCTGATTCACCGTGTACGAAAGAAGTCCATACAGCCCGAGGGCAGCCAACAACAATGCCAGCGCTGCGAAAGAAACCGTCGTCCAAGTGATATACCGGAGGAAGTTGTAGGAACGGTCAACCAGGTACTCGAGCGTCCGAACCTTCCATACAGACTGTTGTTTTTCGACAGCCCAGATGGCCTGCTTGACGCTCTTCGCCAGTTCCATAGGGTCGCCTTTCGTACGCACGACCAGCGTCGCAAAGTCGTACGGATCCTGCGCATACGGTCTGTACAACTGGGGTTCGTTCCCGTCGTCGAGAGCGAACTGTTTTACATCGCCGACGATGCCAACGATTGTTACAGGAGTGGAAGCCGATGCACCGGTGGATATCCTGACCTGACGCCCACGGACGTCTTGCCCTGCCCAGAAGCGGTCGGCAAACGTCCGGTTCACCAGCGCAACCGCTTGCGAATTCTCCGCATCGGCAAATGAGAAGTCGCGCCCTTTGAGCAGCGGTATGCCTGCTGTCCGGAAGTACCCCGGCGAGATGGGGTTGTAGCCGATCGCCACGGGCTCTGGGCGATCGGGCAAGGTGATCGAAATCCGGTTTGCATTTCCGCTGAACGGCAGGGCGCCCACCAAGGCTGCTGAGGCAACTCCCGGAACCGCGGCCACACTCTCGACGATGCGATACTGCACCGTGGCCTGGCGGCCTGCACTCGCGTACTTACCCGGCGCCAGACGATACTCCATCGTGAGGACCCGCTCGGCGCGGAAGCCCGGCTCGATGGCGGCCACGTTCCGCAGGCTGGCCCCCATCAGCCCTGCGCCGATCAGCAGTATCAGCGCCAGCGCAACCTGCCCGGCGACCAGCGCGTTCTGGAACCTGCGCCTTCTCGTGTCCCCCCTCTGCCGCAATGAGGCGGTTGCCTGTGTTCGGGCGTTGAATGCCGGCGCTAGTCCGAACAAAATGCCGGTTAGAATCGCTACCACCGCGAGATAGGCCAGCACCTGTGGATTCAGCCGCAACTCCGTCGATCCGACAAGATCTGGACTGTAGACGCGAAGTATCTTAATTCCGAAATCCGCAAGTATCATCCCGACGACGCCGCCTGCTCCGGCCAGCAACAGAGATTCGGTCAGGAGTTGGCGCATCAGCCGGCCCGTCTTGGCGCCCAGCGATGCGCGAATCGCGATCTCCTGTTTGCGCCCCACTGCTTTCGCCAGCAGTAGCCCTGCGATGTTGGCGCATCCCAGCAACAGGATACACGCCGCGGCCGCGCTCAGGACCAGCAACGGTTTGCGCCTGGACCCCACCGCAATCTCACTCAGCGCGCTCACGGCAACGCCACGGTCACGATTCGTTTTCGGGTATTCCTGCGCAAGCCGCAGCATGACACCCCCCAGTTCCGCACGCGCCTGCTCAATGGTTGCGCCGGGCGCCAGTCGCGCCAGCGCGAATACCGGCGTACGGGCACGATCCCGTGAATACCCGGGATAGTCGCGCACAGGCATCCATGCCTCGGCATTGGTGTAGCGCGGCCTGAAACTCTCAGGGAGGATTCCGACCACGGTGTGCGCTGCATTGTTCAGAATCAGCGATCGCCCGAGGACACTCGGGTCCGAGCCGAATCGGTCGCGCCATACGGCGTAATTCAGGACGCAAACACCCGGTCCATTCGGCTTCTCGTCTTCCGCATTGATGCCGCGGCCCAACACTGGAGTAACGCCGAGGATTCGGAAATATGAGCTACCGACGAACCCGCCGATCAGCCGGCCAGGCTCCTCAACTCCGGTAAGATTCACGCTCTGGGTCTGCTCCGCGGCGATGCCGGCGAGCGAAGGCGCCGACGCCAGAGCTTCCAAATCTGCGATTGAGATCCCCTCCTGACTGGAGTCCTTTGTCGTCCCGTAGAGTTGAAGCAGACGATCCGGCTCCGGGTACGACAGTGGGCGCAGAAGCACGGCTTCCACCGCGCTAAAGATCGCGCCGTTGACGCCGATGACCAAACCCAAAGTCACTACCACCGCGGCCGTGAAGGTGGGCTCGCGGCGCAGCCGCCTGAGACCGTACCGGAGGTCCTGAAAAATGCTTTCGATCCCGGTAAAGACGTGAAGTTCGCGCGTGCTTTCCGCCACAAGAGTCGCATTTCCGAAACGCCGTCGTGCTTCAAGGAGAGCCTCGTCTCGAGGAATGCCGTTCGCTTCAAGCTCCTCCGCTTTCAGTTCGATATGCGAACGCAGTTCATCTTGCAGGTCCTCATCCAGGCGTCGGTTCCACATGGATCGGAGTTTCATCCGTAGCATTCCAGCACCTTTTTCACCGCTAGAGTCAGTTCATCCCAGCGCTTCTGCTCAATCTCGAACTGTCGCCGCCCCGCCGCCGTCAGGCTGTACAACTTGACTCGACGGTTCGTCGACGACGTGCTCCACTCCGAAGAGATCCACCCCAATCCCTCAATGCGATGCAGCGCCGGATAGAGTGATCCTTCCTCTACCCGTAGAAAATCGTCCGATACCTGCTGTATGTGTGTCGAGATGGCATAACCATGCAGGGCACCACGCGCGGCGAGAGTCTTGAGCACCAGAAGATCGAGCGTGCCTTGCAGGTTGTCGCTTCTTAGAGGTCTAGGCATAGGCGTCTATGCGTAGAATGCCGCCACCTGAAGAAGATGTCAATAGATAAATGCGACAGGGGACCAGGAGGCGGGTATGCTTGAGCCGGGGAACGGGGCAGTTGGGCCGGCGACGGCGCAAGCCTATACGAGTCGGTTGGCGGAAGCTTGAAGGTCAGGCCGAAGTTGGCTTGAAGCGGCACGTTGGCCGAACAGGAACATCCGAAGCTCTCAATGGTCGTCGAGATTTAGCCTCGTGAAATGCCGTCCAAACGGAGACTCTTCACTTGACTGGCCGTCGACCGCAACGAACTTGCGCCCGATCCGTTCGATGACCTTGATGGCTTGCGCCTCGTCGACGAACGGGAGTACGCACGTGCCCGAATGCTTCCCCACGGCGCATACACCGCCGAAGGTGTTGGATTCGGGCCCACGCTGGTCCTCTCGATACTCCAGACAGCGTACGCTGGCGCGCGGGATTCGGATTTCGGATTGAAACCAGTTCGCGGTGTGTGCTCCGCGTGAGACGTATTCAAGATTCGTCACGCGAAGCTCTGCTCGGCTCGGACGCATCGCGCCGCGGAAGGAAAGCACAGCCGCGGCTCCCACCGCAGGCAGAAACAACGGCATCGGAATCCCTAGCCAGTGAGCGGCGAATCCCACAACTCCACCAATGGCGATGGACGCGGCAGCGGCTTGAAGCCGCGATGGCGTCTCCTCGACGCGGAAGACGAGTGCACGCTCGTGCTCCTCTACCTCTAACCGGCAGGCCATCGCGTCTGTTGTTCCCGCATTGAATATAGCTTTTCGGCGCAGTTACAAATACGTGCGCCAGGCCGGAGGGAAGGCTCCGGCATTGACTTTGGCGATCCTGCCCTACAGGGATTCCGGCGCGCGGTTCGCACTCTACCGCGCCGTCTGCTGCTTGCTGACCTCGTCCCAGGGCAGCACCCCTACGCGCTGGGCCCAGCGGCCCCAGTCGGCGGCCATTTCCCTGACGCGCTGCGGGTTCGCGGCTGCCAGATTGTGCAACTCGGTCCGGTCCTCGTCGATGTTGTAGAGCTCCCAGTCTCCGGGATGCTTGCCCACCAGTTTCCAGGCGCCGCGGCGCAGGGCCCGGTTGCCTTCGTGCTCCCAATAGAGACTCCGCTCGGCGCGGGTTCCACCCGCTGGAACCAGGGAACGCCCCTCCAACGGGATCGCGGAATCCGCACCGCCGTTGGGCGCGGGATAGGGTGCCCGTGCCGCATCCACACAGGTCGCCATCACGTCGATGAAATGGGCGGGAGTGTGATCGAAACGCGGCGCTGTGGTCACATGACCGGGCCAGCGCACGATGAGCGGCGACGAGATCCCGCCTTCGTGTACCCAGTGTTTATACAGGCGGAACGGAGTGTTGCTCGCGTTCGCCCAGGGCAGCCCGTAACTCTGGTAGGTGTCGTCCGGGCCCGGCATCACGGTCGCCCGGTTGCCGATGCTCACCGGCCGGCCATCCCGGGTCCCCTTTGGAATATGGCGTCCGGTCCAGTTGGGCTGGATCTCTTCGGCGCAGCCGCCATTGTCCGACATGAACATCACCAGCGTGCTGCGATCGCGGCCCGTGGCGCTCAGCTTGTCAAAGATGCGGCCAATGTTCACGTCGAGGCGGTCCACCATGGCGGCATAGACCTCCATGCGGCGAGCCTGCCAGGCCGCATCGGTTACATCGCGCCACGCCGGAGACTGTTCGTCCCGGGCGGTGATCGGCCAGCGTTTGGGGAGTAATCCCATCTGCAGTTGCTTCTCATGCCGCGTCAGCCGGAGTTCATCCCAACCCTTGTTGTAGCGGCCGGAGTACTTGCGGATGTCCTCCGGGCGGGCATGCAGGGGCCAGTGCGGCGCGGTGAAGGCGGTGTACAGAAAGAACGGATCGGGCTTCTGGGCGAATTCGTCCAGGAAGCGAACAGCGTAGTCTCCGATAGCATCGGTGAAGTAGAAGTTGGGACCGGGTGCGACGGTTTCGTTCCCCAATGTGAGAGTGGGCGGATTGTAGTAGTCCGCGGCACCGTGGATCATGCCGTAGTAGCGATCGAAGCCGCGCTGCAGCGGCCAGTTCTGGCGCGACTGATTGACCGGAGTGACATGCCACTTGCCGGCCATGCCTGTCTGGTAGCCGGACGCTTTGAGCACCTGCGCAATCGTGCGACTGCGCGGGCTGAGGTCGTTGACATAGCCCGGGGCAGGCCCAGCCTGGTCGACCATGTGTCCGATGCCGGCCTGGTGCGGGTAGAGACCGGTGAGCAGGGAAGCGCGCGAGGGACAGCAGCGGGCGCAGTTGTAGAACTGCGTGAAACGCACGCCCTGTCCGGCGAGGCGGTCCAGATTGGGCGTGGCGATCTCCGATCCATAGCAGCCAATGTCCGAGAAGCCCATGTCGTCGGCCAGGATCAGCAGGATGTTCGGGCGTTCCCCCTGGGCGGCCGTCAACTGGCCGAGACCGGCCGCGGCGGTGGCCGCGGTGCGGAGGAACGATCTGCGAGTAGTGCTCATTGGTAATTCCGGCATCGCGGGCACGCCGGCGATGTGATCGCATTCTATGTGAAATGGGACAGCCACCGGGCATCGATGAGACGGTGGGCGATGGCCCGTCTCTCCTTACGATTCAGACGGCGGTGCGTGAGAACTCGGCGAGAGAACCGACGCGCGCCAGTCTCACCCTCCCGGTCATCGCACAGCCGAGCGCGGCAGGTCCGCCTGCGCATCTGGCGCATTGCGCCGGTAGGCGCCCGGCGAAACTCCGATGATCCGTCGAAAGGCCTTGCCGAACGAAATCTCGGACTTGTATCCGGCCAGTTGAGCCGCCTCCGCGAGCGGGACTCTCCGTTCCCGCAGGGCCCGTGCGGCGCGCTGCATGCGCAGCCGGGTGAGATAGGTCAGCGGTGGCTCTCCGACGAATTGTGTGAACCGCGCGGCGAACGGCGAGCGGGAGAGCCCTACCTTCCGGCTGAGCGACTGCAACGTCCACGGGTGTTGCGGGTTCTCGTGCATCAGCGACAAAGCCGTATGAATCTGCGGGTCGTTCAGCGCGGCCAGCCAGTGGCTGTCGGCAGGCTGGTCGCTGAGCCAGGTCCGGATCACCCGCACAAAGAGAATGTCCATCAGGCGTGTCAGAACAGTCTCCCAGCCGGGCAGGGTATCCTCCGACTCCAATACCAACGCACGCATCAAAGGCTCCAGGTGGGCCCGTGTCTCGGCCCGGCCGCCCTGCAAATGCAGTACCGCCGGCAGCAGCGATAGCAGGGGCGCCCCTTCCCGCACAAAGCTGAATGAGCCGCACATCATGGACGTGAGCGGCCCCGAACCACCCTGTGTCAGCAACCGGCACCGGCCGCTGCCGCCACCACCCACCCAGTCGAGCACCGGCTCGGCTTCGCCGCCAGGCTGATCGCAGAGATAGTAGGCATCGCCGTGCGGCAGCACGATCAGGTCACCGGAGTGCAGCATTCGCGGCTTCCTGAGGTGCCCCCGGCAGTGCAGCCAGCACGTCCCCTGGTCGATCCAATGGAAGTGGGCCAGGTCGCTCTGCTCAAAGCTGAGGCCCCACGGCGCGTGCAACTGGGAGCGGCAGAAGAGCCGCGACTGCAGGCCCAGTCCATTGAGGACATCCGTCAGGACATCGGCGCCGCTGACCTCAATCACACGCCGCAGCTTGCGCTTCGCGGGACGATCGGTTTGCTTTTTGGGACTCTTGCTCATTTACAGTTCTGCCCGATCAACGAAAAATGACTATAAGCCACTCCATTCGGTCACTGCAAGCCGGCGAATGGAGCAGTCAGTTGAATTTTCCGTGAGGAGCGAAGACACCATGAAGATCGCGGTCATAGGAGCCGGCCATGTGGGTGGGACCCTCGCCCGCCGCTGGTCCGCGCTGGGACATGAGGTAGTGCTGGGCCTGCGGGATCCAGCATCCGCGAAATCCCAGGCCCAGGCCGCCGAACTTGGCCTGGCGGCAACGGATCGCGCCGCCGCCGCGCAAGGCGCTGAAATCGTCCTGCTGGCCACACCGGGCGGAGTGCCCGCCATCGACGCCGCGCGCGCCTGTGAGCTCAAGCCTGGACAAATCCTGGCCGATGCCACGAATCCACTGAATGCCAACCTGGACGGGCTCGAGCATCCCGGCGGACTCTCAGGCGCCCAGCAACTGGCCCGGGCGCTGCCCGGCGTTCGGGTCGTCAAGGCGTTCAATACCGTCGGCTTCGGCATCATGGCCCAGCCCGTGCGAGAGGGGCGCCGCAGCGTGTTGTTCGTCTCTGGAGATGATCAGCCTGCCGTGGAGGCGGTCTCCAAGCTGGCCGCCGAGACCGGATTCGTGCCTGTCCCCCTGGGCGGCCTGCCGGCCTCGCGCATGCAGGAGGAACACGCCGTGCTTTGGATCCATCTGGCCGTCAAGACCGGACTAGGTGTCGACTTCCTCTTCTCCCTCTGCCGGGGCGCCGCTTAGGGAAACCGGCCCGTGACCGTGCGCATGGACAGGGTCTGCCGCAGCAACTCCGTGCGGACCCACACTTCGTACAACGAGCGGGCCAATTGCAGCTCGCCGTCCGAGCAGTATCCGCCCTCCACGAGTTGGGCGCCGACGCTGTCGATCACCTCGATCCACAACGAGGTTCTCGCGGGAAAGCCGGCTTCGCCGCGCTGAGTCAATTCATCCTGGAGGTGGCTCTGAACCTCTACCAGGCCCGCCGCCTGCATCAGGGCGGGCAAATGTTCGGCCATGCGGTTGTCCCAGTGGTGGGCCTGCCGCCAGTCGAGGAACGCCTGGTAGAAGTGCTGGAACTCAGCCGGGGGTGCCGGATCCCAGCCGTTGTCCTCGTGATTGTAGTCGAGGATGACGACGAGTCCACCGGGCTTCGCCGCCCGCGCCATCGCCGCCACAGCCGCCCCCGGATCGGGGGTCCACTGCAGCGTCCGTGCGGAGGTCACGATGTCGAAATGAGACTCATAGGTGAGCGAAGCGGCATCGCCCAATTCGAAGCGAAGATTCGCGTGTTCCGGGAGGTGTGTCCGCGCGGATTCCAATTGGTTGGGATCGCGATCGACTCCGACGACCTCACCCTCCGGCCCGACGGCTTTCGCAATACCAACAGTGATCGCCCCGCCGGCGCAGCCTACATCCAAGACGGAAAGGCCCGGACGCAGGAGTCCGGCCAGATGGCGGTGGTCCTGTTCGAGCGTACGGCGGCCCAGGGTACGGGCGTCGGAGCGGTGTGATTGTGATTGCATCCCTAGTCCACGATAAATCATCGCAGCACCGTCACTAACACTTTCCGTGGATGTGCCAGTTACTCCAACTGGGTAGCAGGCGAACCCCGCTTTGTGGCATGTACTCCGGCCGACGATCCCGCAGACTTAGGTAGTCGCGGAACTGGGATCAGCGATGACGAGTCCGCCGCGTGGCCCTTGCGCCGCGCATTCCCTTCAAGGAGCCACGAATCATGATGCTCGGCATGAGCCTTTCCACTTTCACCTTCGTTCACGTCCTGATCAGCCTGATAGGCATCGCCTCGGGCTTCGTAGTCGTGGCCGGATTGCTGGGATCCAAGCGGATGGACGGCTGGACGGCAATCTTCCTCACCACCACGGTACTCACCAGCCTGACCGGTTTTGGCTTCCCGGTGAAACAATTTCTCCCGTCACACGCCATCGGCATCCTCTCGCTGATCGTGCTGGCGGCGGCGATCCTGGCGCGCTATACCTACGGCCTGGCTGGCGGCTGGCGGCGGGTATACGTCATCTGCTCGATGATCGCCCTCTATTTCAATGTGTTCGTGGCGGTCGTGCAATCGTTCCAGAAAGTGCCCGCCCTGCACGAGCTGGCGCCCACGGGCTCTGAACCAGCCTTCGTCGTGGCACAGTCCGTAGTGCTGCTACTCTTCGTCGGGTTGGGGATTCAGGCAGGCAAGCGCTTCCGCAGTGGCTCCTTGTTGACGGCCTAAACGCAAACTGGCGATGACGGGCGAGGGGACTCACCCTTCGCCCGCGTCCTTCCGTCTGGCTTCTACTCCGCGGGCTCCGACGCCCAAACGGAACGCAGACTGAATAGCCCGGCTCTGCGCACCGTCTCCTCCGGCCATTCCTGAAGCCACTTCGCTCCCAACCTCAGCAGCGCGCACAGCACCAGCAGCGTCAGGCCGCCGAAGGCCAGCAACCCCGCGCCGTAGCTGCCCGCATGGTCCTTCAAATACCCCATCTGGGACGGCAGCAGAAATCCGCCGATGCCGCCCGCGGCGCCCACCAGGCCGGTGATCGTCCCCACTGATCCGGCAAACCGCTGCGGAACCAACTGGAAAATCGCGCCATTGCCCAACCCGAGCATCGCCATGATCAGGCCCAAAACCGCGACCGCCACGCCCAGCGCCGGCAGCGTACTCAACGCGCACAAGCCCGCACCGGCCACCAGCAGGACGCCCAGCAGCACACGGTAACCGCCTGCACGATCAGCCAGCCAGCCGCCCACCGGACGCAGGAAACTGCCACACACCACAATCAACGTTACGAAGTCGCCGGCCTGCACCTTGGGCAGCCGGTATTGATCCACAAAGAAGACGGTGAGGAAGCTCGCCAGTCCGACGAAGCCGCCAAAGGTAATCGAATAGAACAGGCAGAACCAGCCGGTGTCCGCCTGCGCCAGCAAGGCCTTGTACTGCTTCCACGTCACTGGAGCCTTGGGAGCCGGGCTCTCCTTGGCCAGCAGCGCGAACGCGATTAACACCAGCGCCACCGGCACGGCCGCGAACGCAAAGGCGCTGTTCCAGCCGAAGTGCGTGGCAATGCGCGGCACGAATAGCGTCGCAAGCAGGGTTCCGGAGTTCCCCGCCCCGGCAATGCCCATCGCCAGTCCCTGATACTCCGGCGGATACCAGCGCGATGCCAGCGGCAGCGCCACGGCGAAGCTCGCACCAGCCACGCCCAGCAGCGCGCCGATGCCCAGGAAGTGCTCAAAGGAGGAAGCGTAGCGCCAGCCCAACAGCAGCGGCAGCAAGGTGACGGACAGGCCCAACAGGCCCGCGCGGCGCCCCCCGATGCGATCGGCCAATGTGCCCAGCACCGGCCGGAAGAACGAGCCCGCCAGCAGCGGAATCGCCACCAGCAGCCCCTTCTGTGACGCCGTCAGATGCAGTTGCTCCGCCAGAAAGGGACTCAGCGGCCCCAGCAGCACCCACACCATGAAGCTCACGTCGAAGTAGAGGAACGAGGCAAGCAACGTCGGCCAGTGGCCGGCTTTCAGAAACGCCTTGGAGTTCATGCGACGGCCTCTTTCATCTCCGGCAATTGGATCTCGACAATCCCTTCACTCACGCGCACCGGGTAAGTGGTGACGCCCACCGGCACATCCGGCTTCAACACCTTGCCGTTCTCCAGGTTGATGTTCCAACCGTGCAGCGGACACACCACGGTGGTCCCCTTGGTGATGCCGTCACACAGCGGCCCCAGGTTGTGCGGGCAGCGGTTGTCGATCGCCCGGAAGCCGTCAGGCAGGTGGAAGATTGCGATTTCGCGCCGTCCGATGCAGACGCTGCGGCCTTCGCGCAGGGGTACATTTTCAGCGGGAGTGACTTTCAGCCAGCTCATCGGTAGGAGACCTCCTCGGGTGCTTCCATGGGTTGAATCTGAACGAACTGCGTGGCCGTCTTGGGCTGGTCGCCCTCCAGCCACGCGTCATAGGAAGCAGACTTGGCTTTCCTCAATCGATCGAGCAGTCCGGCTCTTGCCTCGGGTACTGCGTATACGGTCTCGCGGCGGATCTTGTCCATGCCCGTACGCTCGACGAAGTCGTAGGTGCGCTCCAGATAATTCGCGTGCTCGCGGTAGTACTGGAAGAACAGCTCGGCCGATTCCAGCGCCTCTTCCGTCGAAGCCACGGTCACCAGCACGTCGGCTTTGCGAACGGACTTGCCGGCCGCTCCGCCCACCACCACCTGCCACGATCCCTCCTGGCCCACCAGGCCGATATCTTTCACCGTGGCTTCCGCGCAATTCCTGGGACACCCGACCACCGCCAGCTTCGTCTTGTGCGGAGTGAACAGGTTCTCCAGACGCTTCTCCAACTCGACGCCGGTGCTGATCGCGTCCTGCGTCCCGAAGCGGCAGAACTCGCTGCCCACGCACGTCTTCACCATGCGGACACCCTTGGCGTAGGCCTGTCCCGAGGGCATACCGAGATCGGCCCAGATCCCTGGCAGATCCTGCTTCTTCACACCCAGCAGGTCCAGGCGCTGGCTGCCGGTGACCTTCACCAGCGGCACGTTGTACTTCTCCGCCACCTCGGCGATGCGCCGCAGTTCCGCCGGCGATGTCACACCTCCGCGCATGCGGGGCACCACGCTGAACGTTCCGTCCTTCTGGATATTCGCGTGGACGCGATCGTTGATGAAGCGGGACGACCGGTCTTCCTCGTGCTCTCCGCACCACACCATATCGACCATGTAGCTCAGCGCCGGCCGGCACTTCTCGCAGCCCGTCCCATTGCCGTAGATGTCGAGCACCTGCTGCACCGACCGGATCTGCTGCGTATGCACCATCTCCCGCAACTGCTCTTCCGGGAACGGCACGCAACTGCACAGCACCTGCTTCCTGTCAGGCTCGAAGCCCGGCGCCACCGCCGCCAGCAGTGCGGTACACGTACCGGCGCATGATCCGCAGCCGGCCGACGCGCGGGTCGCCTCTTTCAACTGCGACAGCGTACAGATGCCACGATCGTGGATCGCGGTGATGATGGTGCCTTTGCTGACACCCATGCAGCCGCACACCACTTCGCTGTCGGACATCTCCGCGATGGAGGCGCCCGGATCCTTCGGGGGCTCCGGAATCAGCAGGTTGCGGCGCTTGGCCGTCAGATCCTCTTTCGACCGGATCCATTCCATGTAACGGCCGCTCTCCGAGGTGTCGCCCACCAGGATCGCACCCACCATCTGGCCGCCCTTCAGCACCAGCTTCTTGTAGATGCCGAGCCCCGGATCCTCATAGCGCACAACGTCCAGGCCCGGTTCCGTCTCTTCGATCAGGCCGGCGGAGAACACTTCCACTCCGGCTACCTTCAACTTGGTCGCGGTGGAACTGCCTTCGTACGTCGGCCCCTTGTTGCCTGTGATGGTGGCCGCCAGGACCTTGCCCTGCTCGATCAGCGGAGCCACCAGCCCGTAAGTCATGCCGCGGTGTTCCACGCACTCGCCCACCGCGAAGATGTCGGGATGGGAGGTCTCCAGAAAGTCGTTGACGACGATGCCGCGCTTCACTTCCAACCCGGCCATGCGGCCCAACTCCGCATTCGGCAGGATGCCGGCGGCGACCACAACAAAGTCGGCGGGCAGGATCTTGCCGGTATTCAGCTCGACGCTCTCCACCCGCTCTTTGCCGTGGATCGCGCGCACCGTGCACTTCTTCCGCACGGTGATGCCGAGGTTCTCCATCTTGCGCTGCACATAGTGGCCGCCCGTGCTGTCCAACTGGCGGTTCATCAGCGTGTCCAACAGGTGGATCACCGTCACCTGGCAGCCCTGCACCTGCAGCCCGCGCGCCGCTTCCAGGCCCAGCAGTCCGCCGCCCAGCACAATGGCATGCTTGCCCGGAGCCGACCATTCCAGCAGCCGCTGCGTGTCGTCCAACGTGCGCCACGCGCACACGCCCTTCTTCTCCAAACCCGGCACCGGCGGCACGAACGGATGGCTGCCGGTGGCGATCAGCAGCTTGTCATAGGAGGTCACCGCGCCGTCGTCCCCAGTGATCGTATGGGCCACCGCATCGACACCGGTGATCCGCACACCCAGCCGCAGCGAGATGTTGCGCTCGCGGTACCACTCCAGCGGATTCAGCGTAATGTCGTCGAAACCGTGCACGCCGGCCAGGACGTTCGACAGCAGGATGCGGCTGTAGTTCACGTGCGTTTCATCGCCGAAGATGGTGATGTCGAACATGTCGCCATAACGCAGGATCTGTTCCAGGCAGGCGATGCCGGCCATGCCGTTGCCGACCAGAACCAGATGGGGCTTCTTTGCTTTGCGGGGCTTCATTTTGGTTAATGGCTCCTTTCGACTCGTACGGCACACTGCTTGTAGTTCGGTTCGCGGGAAATCGGATCGTACGCGCTCAACGTCAAACGGTTCGAGTTGTACTCGAAGTAGTGGAACGGCAGAAAGACGTGGCCGGGCGCGATGATCGAGGTCACGCGCAGCTCCACTCCGTCCACCTGGCCGCGCCTCGAAACCAGCGTGACCTTGTCGTGCATCTCCAGCCCCAGCCGCTCGGCATCTGTTGGATTCATCTCGAGCCAGGCCCGCGGGCTCATGCGGTGCAGCATCTCCACCTCACCGGTCTTCGTGCGCGTATGCCAGTGCTCCACCGTGCGCCCTGTGTTCAGGACGAAGGGATACTGGCGGCTGGGCTGCTCCGGCGCCGTTTGCCACTCAATGCAGAACAGCTTGGCCTTCCCATCCGCGTACTCAAAGACGCCGTCCGCATACAGACGCCGCGTACCGGTCGACTCCGTCCCTTCCGGATGTGGCCACTGCAGCGGGCCGGCCGTCTCCAGCAGTTCATAGCTCAGGCCGGAGTAATCGCACAGGCGGCCCTTCGACACCTGCCGCCACTCCTCAAAGGCGTCGCGCGGGCCGGTCCAACCTGGGAAGAGCTTCGCCCGCACGCCCAGCTTGCCGGCGGTGCGCAGGAAGATCTCGAAGTCGGAGAGTGCCTCGCCGGGCGGCGCCACCGCTGCGTTCACTTTGCTCACACGCCGCTCGGAATTCGTGTACGTGCCTTCCTTCTCGCCCCAGATCGCCGCGGGCAGGACGAGGTCGGCATGCAGCGTGGTGGGCGTGGGATGGAAGCCGTCCTGCACCACCAGAAACTCCAGGTTGCCCAGCGCCTGGGTCAGCACGTCGTAGTTGGGGAACGAGACCAGCGGGTTGGTGGCGATGATCCACAGCGCCCGGATCTCCTTCTTCACCATGCCTTCCACCAGGTCGGGGTAGGCATGGCCGCGCTTCGTCGGGATCACCGAAGGATCCACGTTCCACAGGTTCGCGATCTCGGCCCGGTCCTCGGCGCTCTCGAACTTGCGGTAGCCGGGCAGCGAAGAGGTGCAACTTGCCTCCCGCGAGCCCATCGCATTGCACTGCCCCGTGATGGAGAACGGAGCCGCACCCGCGAACCCCAGCTTGCCCGTCAACAGCGACAGGTTGCAGATCGCATTCACCGTCTCGGCGCCCTGCGTCGAGTGGTTCACGCCCATCGTCCAGGCCACGAACGGCGCGCGGGCCTGGCCGAAACGGCGCGCGATGTCCAGCACCTGCTCTTCGCTCAACCCCGTAATGCCCGCCACATGCGCTGGAGTGTAGGCGGCCAGGTGCGTCCGCAACTGCTCAAAGCCAGTGGTGTGCCGCTCGATGTAAGCAGCGTCGATCAGTCCCTCCGCAATCAGTACGTGCCCGATGCCGTTCAGCAGCGCGATGTCGGAACGGGGCTTCACCGGCAGATGGATGTCGGCCAGCATCGCCGTCTTCGTGACGCGCGGATCCACCACCACCACCGTCCCCTGCCGGTTCTCCGCCAGCCGCTGGCAGAGGATCGGGTGGTTGTCGGCGATGTTCGCGCCGATCAGGATCACCAAGTCGGACTCGGCCAAATCATCGTAAGCGCCGGGCGGCCCATCCGACCCGAAGCTGCGCTTGTATCCTGCCACCGCGCTGGCCATGCACAGCGTCGTGTTGCCGTCGTAGTTGCTGGTCCCGAACCCAAGCTGGATCAGCTTCCCCAGCGCATAGAACTCTTCCGTCACCAGTTGCCCAGTGGAGAGCACGCCCAAAGCCTGCTTGCCGTACTTGGCCTGCACGCCGAGGAACCGCTCGACCATCGTGTCCAGGGCCGTATCCCAGGAAACCGGTTGAAACTCATTGCCTCGCTTCAGCAGCGGCCGCAGGGCCCGGCTGCGCGCCTGCAGCGTATGATGCTCGCTCAATCCCTTGGGACAAAGCTTGCCCCGATTCACGGGATGATCCTCGTCGCCGCGCACCGCCACCGCCCGGCCGGCCCGCACGCCCACCTTCATCCCGCAGCCCACTGAGCAGTAGCCGCAGGTGGTCTTCACCCACTTCTCGGGAATCTTCTCGGTCGACGTCCAGCCGTGCTCGGCGTCGTTCGAGTAGGCGTATTTGTCGCTGAGGATATCCAGCCCCAGCAGGCGCTTCCAGCTCTTCGTCATGCGGCTTCAGCTCCCGAAAAGAAGGTGGCGGCCATGTTGCGGGGCACCACGCTGACAAAGAACAGATAGCGGCCCAGGATCTCGGAACCCAGTCCAGCCGCCAGCGCCACCGGAACCGGAAGCCCGGGCACGATACACAGTGCCAGCAGCGCCAGCCGCCACATCAGGTGATTCCGCAAGGTGCGCGTCATCAAACGGGCGCTCTGCTTCATCTCGAATTCAGCCGAAGTGCGCATCGCGTAGATCTTCCAGCCGGTCAATGCGGCCTGGGCCACCGCGGCGGCGATGGTGAACCAACCCGGCCCGCCCGCCAACAGCGATCCCAACACCGCACCCGTCAGCACGAACTCCGCCAGCGTCCGCGGGCTGTTCCAACCGGGTCGCGCCGGCACCATATAGATCCGTGCGCTCGACACGACCCCCGCCAGTCCGGCCAGCACCGTCGCGGCCAGCAGCGGCTTCACCGGCCCGATTCCAAAGAACGCGGCCGGCGCCGCCAGGGCCGTCAGCCCGGCGAACAGCGAGAAAAACAAGACCTCCCGGCTCAGCCACGACCGCTTCCACATCTTCAAGGCCCTGATCGCGTGCGCCGGACGCCCCAGGTGCAGCAGCGAGAAGCCCAGCGCCGCATGGCCGGCCGCCGTGGCAAACAGGAAGGCCAGCTTCGGAGCCGCCTCGCCCAGCGCCAGCAGCACCGCGAAGGCGCCCACCGACATCTGCGTCAACACCAGCAGGAAGACCAGCGGCCAGTGCGGATGCTCCGGCCTTACCCGGTGGTAATCCGCCTTCCGCAGCGAATCGTCGATGTGCCCCGGCAGCGTGATCCGCGTCGTCGACATCGTCTCGAAGGCCGCGGGCAGCCCGGGCGCATTGCCCGCCGCGGCGTTGGTCGCCCGCCACGCGTCAATCTGAACCAGTTCGATGGCGATCGCGCCCTGGGGACAGGCGTTGACACAAGCCGGTTCACGCCCCTCGCTCAGCCGCCCGTGGCACATGTCGCACTTGCCCACCACCCCACGCTCTTCGTTGAACTGCGGCACGCCGTAGGGGCAGTTCCAGGTGCAGTACTGGCAGCCGATGCACGTGTCCGCGCTGTGGAGGACGATGCCCGTATCCGGCATCTTTGTATACGCATCCACCGGACAGCCGATGAGACAGGCCGGCTCCAGGCAGTGGTTGCAGCCCATGGAAAGGTGGAACCGCTCCGCGAAAGGATACGTGCCGCCCTCCAGTTCGCCCACCCTCCGCCAGCGGATCTCGGCCGGATTGTTGTTCTGCTCGTTGCACGCCACTTCACAGCACTTGCAGCCGATGCACTTCGTCATGTCGAAGTGGAAGCGGTACTGCTCACCCTCCACCGGCGCCCGTACGGGGATTCTCAGCTCCAGCGGCTCCGCCTCGGCCGGTGTGTACCGGCAGAACGAGGGATCAGCCGTGCGCTGCAGCAGGGGCAGGCTCATGCCACGCTCCGGGCACACAGCGACAGCATCGCGCCGCGCATCTTCACAACAGCCCCCAGCACCAGGACAGCCGGCGACTCCACCGCCACCTTGCCCGCCGCAATCGCCCCCAACGTCGTTTCGACGACCCGCTCTCGCGAAGTCGTCGCCCGTTCAATGAAGGCCGCCGGTTCCTTCGCCGAACGTCCGCACGCCAGCAAGTGCCGCGCGATCCGCTCCCGCCACTTCACGCCCATCAGGATCACCAGCGTGTCCACCCGCGCCACCTTCGACCAGTCCGCCTCCGTCCCGCCCTTGCACCGCGCCGTCATCACCGTCACCGAAGCCGCCACACCCCGGTGCGTCACCGGGATCCCCGCCAGCGCCGGAGCCGCCATCGCACTGCTAATCCCCGGCACCACTTCCACCTCGATGCCGTGCTGCCGCAGAAACAGGACCTCTTCCCCACCCCGCCCGAATACAAACGGATCGCCGCCCTTCAGCCGGATCACGCGCTTCCCTTCCCACGCGTACTGCAACAGCAATCGGTGGATCTCCTGCTGGATCGCCTCCGCGTGCCCCTCTTCCTTCCCCGTGTCGATGAAGATCGCATCCGGATCCGCCAACGTCAGGATCTCCGCACTCACCAGGCGGTCGTACAGCACTACTTCCGCCTCGCGCAGCCGGCGCGCCGCCTTCAGCGTCAGCAGCTCCGGATCTCCGGGGCCCGCGCCGACGAGACACACTTTTCCCATGCTTTCAGGCATTTACGTGGTTGCTCCCAGTTTCCGGAAATCAGAAGGGTGAAGAGTGAGGAACGGTGGATCCGATCAGACAGGTGACCGGGGACAGGACGGGTAGGGCTCCAACGAGGAGGTTATGGCCTAACTGTACTCGGAGTTAGAGTTTTCAGTCCAATCGAAATTGCTGATGCGGGGCAATCAACCGGCTTATACAGTTCACGTTAAGAGTTCTTCATGAATGCCGCAAACTCATGAATCAAAAAGCCTAGCTTCGGAGTCGCTGGTTCCACCGCCGGTTCCAGGCCCGCCGCCCGCAACGCCTCGCTCATCGTCGGCCCGATGGACCCGATCTTCATCTTCGACAGTCCGGCCAGCACATCCACCCCAAGCTCAGCGGCTATCTGCTGCAAATGATCGAGTTGCACGGACGACGTAAACAACACCGCCTCCGCCTCGCCGGCCGCAATCCGCCGCGCTGCTTCCTGCAAAGGTTGAATGTCCTCCGGCAGCGCCCACTGATATACCGGCACCTGCGTCACCCGGCAGCCGAGTTCCGCCAGCCCGGCCAGCAACCGCTGGTCCGGACGCCCATACTCCTGCACCGCCACCCGCCGCTCGCTCCGCCTCGCCAGGATCCCCAGCACCTCGCGGTAAGTGGCCGGATCCGGAGCAATCGCGGTCGGCTGCACACCGAGTTCCCGCAGCGCCGCCGACGGCTTCGGCCCGCGCGCAATCGTAGTCACCTGTTTCAGCGCCTCGATCAACTCCGCCTCGTCGAAACGCGTCTTCAGCAGCGCAAAGAGCTGCCGCACCCCCACGCCAGTCAGGCAAATGAGAGCCTCGAACTCGTTTCGAATCAGCGCCTCGCCAAAAGCCACCGCGGTCGGATTGGCCTCCAGCCCCACTTCCCGCACGGAAGGGGCAACAAAAGGATCAAAGCCCTGGCGGCGCAACATCTCTTCCATCTCACGAGCGCGGCGGGATTCCAGAGCAATCACTCTCATGCCCATATGGTAACCACAAGGTTGAGGGACAATCGAAGGATGGCCGAGGGCTACCCGATCATCCTGGACGTCGAGGGCAAGAAATGCCTCGTGCTCGGCTCGGGCCGTGAAGCCGACGAGAAGTCCGCCGCCCTGCTCCGCGCTGGAGCCCAGGTGCACCGCCAGGAACACTACGCCTCCGCCCACCTCGACGGCTGCTTTGCCGTGATCTCCGCCGGCCCCGACCGCTCCCGCAATGCCGAAATCTTCGCCGAAGCCGAGCGCCGCGGCATCCTCGTCTGCTGCGTCGACGATCCACCCCACTGCCGGTTCACCTTCGCCAGCATCGTCCGCCAAGGCGAACTCGTCATCGCCATCTCCACAGGCGGCGCCTGCCCCGCCCTGGCCGTCCGCCTCCGCGAAAAACTCGAGCGCGAACTCGGCCCCGAATACGCCGAATTCCTCAAACTCGCCCGGCGTCTCCGCGGCCGCCTGGCCGAAACCGTACCCGACTTTCAACAGCGCCGCAAACTCTGGTACGCCCTCGTGGATTCCGCCATTCTCGACCACTACCGGCACGGCGACGAAGAGGCGGTGAAGCGCGAAATTGCGGCAATTCTCCCGCCGGACGCGCTAACCTAATTCCACATGCGGCTCGGCATCGATTTCGGCACGACGCGAATCGTGGTAGCGGCAGTAGACCGGGGCAACTACCCCGTTGCGGCCTTCGAATGCCCCGACGGCGCCTCGCGCGAGTGGATTCCACCCCTCATCGCGGTCCGCGGCACAACCCGCCTCTACGGCTGGGACGCCTGGGCGGCCCAGGGCACCGAGGGGATCCTCCTCATCCGCAGCATCAAACGCGTGCTGGCCGACGCCGGTCCGGAAACCCGCATCGACCTCGGCACGCACCACCTGCCCATGCACCAACTGCTGGCCGAACTCCTCGGCTATGTGCGCGAACAGCTGCTCCACCATTCGTCCCTCCCCATCCTCGACGGCGAGCCGCTCGAAGTCATGCTCGGCGTACCCGCCAACGCCAACTCCAACCAGCGCTTCCTCACCGCCGAAGGCTTTCGCCAGGCCGGCTTCACCGTCGCCGGGCTGCTCAACGAACCCTCGGCCGCCAGCATCGAGTACGCCCACCGTCTCGCGGCGGACGATGCCAAAGCGCCGGAGCGCGTCCTCGTCTACGATCTCGGCGGCGGCACCTTCGATGTCTCTCTCGTCCTCAAGGAGGACCGCAGCCATACCGTCGCCGCCACCGAAGGCATTTCCACCCTCGGCGGCGACGACTTCGACGAGATCCTCGCCGAACTCGCTCTCGAGAAAGCCGGCCACGCACCCTCCGAACTCACCGCCCACGAAGAGTTCCTGCTGCTGGAAGAGTGCCGCGAGAAGAAGGAATCACTCCACCCCAACACACGCCGCCTCATCGTCGACCTCGATAGCGTCCGCGAGGGCTGGCCCCAGGTCGCTGTCCCCGTCAACGAGTTTTTCGATCACTGCCAGCCGCTCATCCAGGAGACCCTCCACGCCACCCACGACCTCCTGCAGCGCGTGCCCGAAGGCGAATCCGTCTCGCTCTACATCACCGGCGGCGCCAGCGAACTGCCCTTGATCGGACGCCAGCTCCGCGAAGAATTTGGCCGGCGCGTCAAACGCTCGGCCTATACCCGCTCCGCCACCGCCATCGGCCTCGCCATTCAAGCCGACGCCCAGCCCGTCTATCAACTCCGCGAACGCTTCACCCGCTTCTTCGGAGTCTGGCGCGAGAGCGAAGCCGGACGCGTGATGGTCTTCGATCCCCTGTTCGAGCGCGGCCTCGAGCTGCCCGGCCCCGGCGAGCCGCCGCTGGAACGCGTCCGCCGCTATACCCCGGTCCACAACATCGGCCACTTCAGGTATCTGGAATGCTCCAGCCGCGGACCCCATTCCGAACCCACCGGCGACATCACCGCCTGGGACGAAATCCGCTTCCCCTTCGATCCGGCCCTCGCCGCACTCGACGATTTGACCACTGTCCCCATCACTCATGACGCCGTCGCGGAACCTCAGATGATCGAGGAGTGCTACACCGCCGATGCCAGCGGCGCCGTACTTGTGCGAATCTCGAACCTGACCTCCGGCTATGATCGAAAATACCGTCTGGGCCGCTGGGCTGCAGGCGACAGGCCGGTACAACAGGTGAAATCCAGGAAGAGGGCGGCGCGCAAGGGATGAAGATCAGGTTTTCGTTGGATTGGTTTCTGGTATTCGTACCGGTGACCGTGGGCTTGGAGTATCTGCGTCCCACGGATCACGTCACGATATTTGTCTGTGCCTGTCTCGCCATCCTGCCTCTCGCGGGCTGGCTGGGCCATGCCACTGAGCATCTCGCCGCCCACACCGGCGAAGGCGTAGGCGGCCTGCTCAACGCCACCTTCGGCAATGCCGCCGAGCTCATCATCGCCCTGGCCGCCCTCCAGAAAGGGCTCCACGACGTCGTCAAGGCGTCCCTCACCGGCTCCATCATCGGCAACATCCTGCTCGTCGCCGGCGCCTCCACCTTTGCCGGCGGCTTGAAATACCGCATCCAGCGCTTCCAGGCCACCGCCGCCCGCACGCAATCGACACTGCTCACCCTGGCCGGCATCTCGCTCGTCGTCCCCGCCATGTTCCACCACCTGGCCGGAGCCAAGGGCATCGCCAAGGAAGGCGGCCTCAGCGTCGAGATCAGCGTCGTCCTCCTCCTCATCTACACCGGCCATCTCATCTTTTCCCTCGTCACCCACAAGCAGCTCTTCAAAGGCCTGCCCACCAGCGAGGAGACCGAATCCCCTCACGACCACCACCCCGGTTGGAGCGTCACCAAGTCCGTCACCGTGCTGGCCGTCGCCACTGCCTTCATCGCCTGGATGAGCGAAATCCTCGTCGGCAGCGTCGAACAGGCCGCCCACACCTTCGGCATGACCAGCGTCTTCGTCGGCGTCATCGTCGTCGCCATCATCGGCAATGCGGCCGAACACTCCACCGCCATCCTCATGGCCCTCAAGAATCGCATGGACCTCAGCCTGTCCATCGCCATCGGCTCCAGCATCCAGGTCGCCCTGTTCGTCGCTCCCATCCTCGTCCTGGCCAGCCAGTTCATCGGCCCCCGGCCCATGGACCTCGTCTTCTCCCCTGCCGAGGTTCTGGCTGTGGTACTGTCCGTGGTGATCGTCGGCGAAATCGCCAGTGACGGAGAGTCCAATTGGCTGGAAGGCGCGATGCTCTTGGCGGTGTATATCATCCTCGGCATCTCGTTCTACTTCCTGCCGGAGATGGGGAGTCATGAAACAGTTACTGGAGCAGCTCAGGCAGGCGCGAGTCATTGATCTCGCTCAGACTTGGTTCGTGGGTATGCCCCACTGGCCCACGCATCCGCCCTTCGCCATGGCCATGACCAAGGAGCACGGCGACTACGTCCTGCCCGGCGGCGTCTCCGCCGCGGCCGAAATGATCGCCCTCGGCACCCACGTCGGCACCCACATCGATGGCCTCGGCCACTTCTCCTGCAACGGTCTGCTCTACCAAGGCAAATCGCCGCGCGAAGTCGGCATCGACCTCGTCCCGCCCGTCGTCCGCCGCGGCGTTCTCCTCGATGTCGCCGCCGATCGCGAATTGGCCGAAGACGAATCCATCGGCGTAGCGGAACTGGAACAGGCCGCCCGCTGCCCCATCGAACCCGGCGATGTCGTCCTCGTCCGCACCGGTTGGGGCCGCCATTGGACCAACGCCCGCGCCTTCGTCAACGAACAGCGCCAACCCGGCATCACGCTCGAAGCCGCCCACTGGCTGTCCTCCCGGCACATCTATGCCGTGGGCGCCGACAATGTCGCGGTGGAGCGCATTCCCTCGCCCCGCATGGAAGTCCATATGCACATGCTGGTCGAAAGCGGCATCCACCTCATCGAGTGCCTCAACCTGGAACAACTCGCGCAGGAGAAGGTGACGGAGTTCCTCTTTATCGCCTCGCCCCTGAAGATCGTCGGCGCGACAGGCTCCCCTCTGCGCCCCTTCGCGATAGTGGAAGAATAAGGCATGGCTCAAGAGTTTCAAGGCAAAACGGCGCTGGTCACCGGCGCATCCCGGGGCATCGGCGCGGCGACCGCCATCGCCCTGGCACAGGCCGGCTGCACCCAGGTTCTCATCCACTACGCCAGTGGCCTGGAAGGCGCCCGGGAGACCGCCAAAGCCGTCGAAGCCGCCGGCGCCAAGGTCGTGCTGTTGCACGGTGAACTCGCCCACGAAGCCGGCATCACGGCCTTCCTCGAAACCCTCAAGCCCTACTCCGCCTTCATCGACTTCCTCATCAACAACGCCGGCTCGCTGCTCAAGCGCGCCAAACTGGCCGACATGGACTTGGCCACCTACAACCAGGTGATGGACCTCAATGCCAAAAGCGTGTGGTTCATTACACAGGCAGTAGCGCCCGGCATGATCGCCCGCGGCTCCGGCGTCATCGTGAACCTCAGCTCCATCGCGGCCCGCAACGGCGGAGGCCCCGGAGCCACCATCTACTCAGCCTCCAAAGCAGCCGTAGCCGCCATGACCAAGGGCCTGGCCAAAGAACTGGCTCCTGCCGGAATCCGTGTCAACGCCATCAGCCCCGGCACCGTGGACAACGACTTCCACGCCCGCTTCTCCACCCGCGAGATCCTCGACGGAGTTGTGAAAATGACACCCCAAGGCCGCCTCTCCACCAACGAGGACATGGCGGAAGTCGCGCTCTTCCTCTGCTCCAATGCCGCCCGCAACATCATCGGCCAGACCATCGAGATCAACGGCGGCGCGTTCATGGTCTGACGCGGCAGCAGGACGTCCCACCAGCGGAAATACGCCCAAATAGGGGCTTGTCCCAACCTACGGACAGGCGTACTATCGCGCCGGAGGAGATCACATGCCTCACTCGTGGGGCGTACTTCTGTTTTCTGTGCTGGGCGCATTCTCTGCGTCCGCGGGCACAATTTCCATCGTGGGCAGCCTGGCTGCCGGCGATCCCAACGATGTCTTTATTTACGCTGTGACGGTTGCGCCAGGTGGCAACCTGACGATCCAGGGCTGGGGCTATGGCGGAGGAGTCAACGCGGCTGGAGCGGTCATCCCACCTGGCGGCCTGGATGGCTACCTTTCCGTCTTTTCCGGCAGCGGTCCCACCGCCACCTTCCTCGCTTCGGACGACGATGGGGGCTGCCCGCCGGGCGCCGCCGCACCGTTCTGCGCGGATCCCCGCCTGGTTCTCACCGGACTGGCGCCGGGCGCTTATACACTCGCCCTCAGCACCTTCGGCAACATGTCGTTTGCCGAAAACTGGGGCGCGGGCACGCTCGGCGACGGCTTCGTAGGCTTGGGTAGTTATTTCGACTGGAGGACGCTCTCCGATCGCACGCCCGCCTACGCGCTCGACATCACGACGGACAATGGAGCCCCGGTACCCGAGCCGGGTTCCGCGTCTTTGCTGGCCCTGGCCATACTGGCTGCGGCATTCAGGGCCGCGCACAAATCAATGTGACTGTGCGTGATTCCGGCACACGCCCTCGACCGCGAGCCGTGTGCCCGCATGCCCGCAGCGCAATCTAAATATGCTTGGAACAACCCCCAATACCCTACGGAGGAGGACATGATGCGCAGTATCCGTCATCGAATGCCCGCGACAACGGGGTGCGCCGTTGCCGCGCTGGCGTTTGCTACCTTGATCCCCTGGCCCGGCATGGCCCAAACGGCGAAGCCTGTCATTACACGCTCGTGGACCAGCACGAGGCAGACGCCTGTAGGCGTGAATGCCACGACAACAGCGAAACCGGTGATTGTCCGCAATCTGGATGGAGCCGACCGGCAGACCATCCTGACGAATTTCTGGACCCATATGAGCGGCGGACTGGGAGACGGCGGTGGAGGCTGCGGCTCTGGATTCGCGATCCCGGACGGAGGAGTGATGGTGATCGAACTGATCAGCGTGAAGATGATCACCTCCAGCGCCGGACAGGGTGCCTATGTCGCCGTCGGCGCGACGAAGAGCGGCTCGCTGGGCACGCAGGAGTCGGAAGTGGGCGCCATCCACCTCGGGCTGCAGCCGCAAGGCCAGCACTATGCGGGTCCAAGCGCGACCGCGTACCATTATGTGGCCGTGCAACCGGTCCGGCTCCGCCTGACCAAAGACGACTGGCTCTGCGAGAACATCTATACGGGCCCCGGCAGTGCGAGTGGCAGCGTCCACATCAGCTACTTCGGCTACATTCTCCCTGCGCCATAAAACCGGTTCTGGCCGCAGCCCTGGGCGCCAGAGCCTCGCCGGCCCAGGCCGTCAACGGCTGCGGCCCCCGCCGCGACAACCACACCGTAACCTCACCGATTGGTGCGCCAAGCCGACCAGCGGATGCCGGCGCACCCACAGGCCAGGGTGTCCCCTTTTCGACTAAATCATTCTGCTGTGTATAGAGCGGCCCTTGCTCCATATCAATTGATGGGAGACTTGACAAGGTTCAACTCCGGACTTTTTGATGAGGCGGCCCGTCCGTATTCACATCGGAGTATCCGCGTCTCGTCGACATAGAACGACCGAAAGCCGGTCACATCACGCTGAATTGGGTCTGCGATAACGCTGTAGTGGCGCCCTGCAACTGCTAGACTGAATAAGTAGCCATTTTTCGACTGCGGTAGATTCGGATAGAGATTAATACCATGAAAAGGGGACGTCCTGGACTGTCCCTTTCGATTTTCCTATATATCTTTCCAGACCATACACTCAGCATTCTACTCGAAGCGAACGCTTCCGATCACACTGGCTCCGCCTCATTCACCCTCTGGCTCTCAGTACCTCGACCTCCCTCGCTGGAGCCAACTCTCCGGCCACCTTTGCCCAAAGCACAGCCCGTTGCGCGCGCATTTCCTTCGTAAACGCCTGATCTCCAAACGGCTGACCAGAGTGTGTGGCACGACGCAGCTTTCTTAGCTCAGTTTCCACTTCCGATTCCTCCAACAGGCGCGCCCAAGCAGGGGCGGCGCCCGCCGCGCGCCAGAACGACAGGTCCGCAATCCGCGCCGGATCTTCCCCCGATAGATGAGCCTCAGCGCTGGCCCATTCATAGCTCCGCGGGTCTGTCATGAGTCCGGCCCGAACTGGATTCACTTCCACATAGCGCAAGGCCGCCCAAAGATGCGATGCGCCCAACGGACAGGAATTGAAACGGTTCTGCCAAAGGTGCCCACAACGACCCCGGCGAGCGTTCAAATACTGTGCGTACCGGCCGTGCACTCGCTGCATCACTTCGGCTAGGACCGGCGCCTCGTGCGGCACGGCAATCAGGTGTATGTGATTGGCCATCAGGCAATAAGCCAGAATCGGGAGGTTGCTGACGGCCGCCTGTTCCCTTAATAAACTCAGGTAGGTCAGCCGGTCTCGGCGGGAATGGAACACCGACTGGCGGTCGATACCACGTTGGGTAATGTGATGCGCTACACACGGCGCAATGAATCGAGCGGATCGAGGCATTCTGATCAATCAGTACGCTGCAGGATGATTATTTCTCATCCAAATACGAGAATGACAGGCCAGGACGTCCACCTTCGCGTTGATTGTTGGCTCCACTTCACCAGTCCCAATTCCTGGTGGCGGTATTGCGTCCAGGAGCTCGAATTGCCCACCCACGTCAGATACCCGGCTTCTCCGGTGGCCCCAGAATCGGAGCATACTTTATTCGTAGCGTCATAGACCTTACCGTCGTAGCACCGGATTTCTTCGGGCGTCGTCATCCCGGTGTAGGTCTTCTTCGTCAGCCGGTCCAGTTCATCGTAGAATGCGGTGAAGCATTTGCTTACGAGTAATCCTCCCAATCTGTCGACGCCCATCACTCTTGAGCTGCAAAACGACCATCAGCCTCGAACAACTCTGAAAGCGTGCGAAGTGCCGATATATAGATAAGTCGCGTTTCGGCGTTACAACTGGTTACTAAATCTCCACTCACAATGCGCTTGGCAACATCATTGTACACCCGAGCGACCCAGGCCTCGTCGGGACTGTAATTTAGATCATCGTGGAGAATTGGCTCGATCTGCTCAAGATAGTCGCAAAGTGGTTTATTAGCCGGGTATGCCGCTCGGATGTCATCAAAGAACTGGTGAAATATCCATTTGGGGACATCCCAGCGGTTGTTAGCCGAAAGAAGAATTGAAGCTGACATGTTTAGTTTAGGTATTTTATCTTGGCTTGGTCCTCACTCGAGAGGGCCCCAATCCATCTCATTACATCGGCGATCTGGGCCTTGGACAAGTTTCGCATTTGCAGGACAACAACATCGTATTTCGCAACATGCTCAAAGAAGCTATTCTCTGCCTTTACCCAAGCGGAACCTGCAGACCTACTCGTATTAGAGCTGGTAAACATAAAATCGATAGTTTTCCCCGCTAACTTCCCGCTAGCGCCGACGAAATCGGAAAGGGACTGAGCAGCAGGTTGGACCAAGTGCACGCCCTCTCGCCGCGCAAACTCCTCTGCCGCCGCGTGGAAAGGGGACGTCCTGG
>NZ_JBPJAQ010000002.1:0-1861558 GCF_051172195.1 Paludibaculum fermentans | reverse complement strand
CGCCCGTCTTGTCGCCCGTCTCGGTCCTTGGGTCTGCGGCCGGTCTGAGCGCGGCGCGCACTTAAGAGCGACTCCAGAGGGATCAGGGCGGCTACGGCCGTCATCAGTCTCAATTGCGGGCAGAGGGGGCCGATCGACTCTTCCAGCGCGGGGAACAGTTCCTGCTGCAGGACATGCCCGAATTGCAGTAGAAACTGGCGAGAGGTAAGCTCCATATGGGGTTTGCTTGTGGTATCCGGTTTGTTTGGCGACAACAGTTTACTGCGGCCAACCCCTTTTCCCCAAACCCAACTCTCATAGTGCCTTTGGTTTCAACGCGGAGTTCTGCAAGAGCCTCGCGGGACTGAAAATACCTTAATGCGGAAATTAGGGGAGAAGTGGTGTCGGGACGGCTGGATCTGCGTGGCTGAGACCAACATCAGGAGGATAGAGACTGGCCTTCGCAGGGCGGCTCCAGCATTTCGTGCGGAGCTGACCGGCGTGGGTGCGCCACTGAGCACGGCTGGCGTGACGGTGAGAGAGTTGGCGTCAATTGGCCCGATCAATCTCATTGGCTGGGCATGCCGCGCTTGGGTAGGTTCGATGAGAGAGTCTGGATGCGGGACAGTGGCATCCGTCCCAACGGGGTTTTTCGCCTGCTGAATGCCGACCTCTGAGTATGATTTGCGTGGTTTGGCGCAGCGCGAGCGGGCTGGACGGGCGGGTGCGGCGAAAGGGGCCGGTGGAATGTGGTTTTGGAGCATGCCGGGGCAGCCGTGCCTTGGAACGAGAGGATTTGTGAGTCAATGCACGCTATCGGCGGGCTGAATATTGCGATTCGCGGCGGGACGGGTCAGGCTGTCGCCCGTCTCGCCCGTCTATGACTTCAGAGTCCTGTCCTCCTGGGTTTGCCGTCCCCTAAAGAGCCGACAATTGCTGCCAAGAGAATGCACCACCACGTTGAGTATCCGGAAAGCATCATAGGGTTGGAAATTGCTGGGGAAATGAGATTTTCAAAGAGCATCACGCCCACCAGTGCAGTCGGCGCCGCCACGGATAGAGCCGCCGTTCTCGATATGGTCCATCTGGCCCTGAGGCATCGCAGGACAATCCATAACGCCACCGCTATCGACGCGAACTCGATGACCAGCAATACTCGCCCCTCGCCAGGGGGGAGGTAGTCGTGCTTTTCTCCTGGACGGTAGTGCCATGAATACTTATCGAAGAACTCCAGTAGCCACATCTGACAGAGGGCTAATGCAAAGGTGAGAGTAACCACCCCTGCCGCGAAAACAAGGAGAATTCGAAATGCCGGCCGCATGGAGAAATTCATGGCTTCTGCTTTAGTTTCTCTTCGTACGCCTTCTGTTCCTCGGGGGTATTGAGCTGCTTCCGTAACGTCGCGGCCTCGCTCGGCGTAAATGGGACGGTCCGGGTCGGCTGATCGTTGCCGCCATACATGACATCCGCATTACTGCTACCCTGATGCTCCAGCCACTTATGACCTTTCTCGTGGACACCCACGCCGCTCAAAGCGTTGACCTCCCCTTCCACGTTTGCGTCCTGGCGAACTCCCGGTCCAGTGGTTTCGACCACCGCCGCCGAACCACCTGGACCGCCGCCTGACCCTTGCGAGGCAAACCATGCCTGGTTCGGGTTGTTTCCATCAGCGCCACTTCGAATCCCCACTGCCCCGTTGTGATTTGTTTGGTATTCGAGGTAGACAGTGTGTTGGTTGACCTTGTCGCCCAAGGCGGATTTTGGAACCTCGCTAGCGAATGAAACGTTGACATTCTGTACTCCAGCTTCCTGGTATCTTCCTCGAACGCCAACTGCGGCCGCAGCTATTGTCGCAGGAGGCAGATTTGAGCGATTCACGATGACGATGTGGAGTTCCTTGCCGTTAGGGTCAATAGCCACGAGGGGGTTGTTCCTCACGTACGAGTACATGTTCCATTGCTGAGGATCAAGCATCCGCTGGTTGCTGATCAACTTCGGATCGGGGCTCGTAAACCGCCCCTGCGACCCTGAGAAGTACCGAGCACCAAAGTAATCCAGTCCTGTCTCGGCATCCCGCTTCTTGCCGGTGAACAGCGTGGGGATAGCGGAGAGGCTCTCGTCAGTGCCGGAGCCGAGAATGGCGGAGCGTCCGTTCTGACCGCTCAGCAGAGACCACCGGAATGGTACGTGATTGTGCGGTTGTCCAACCCCTAGGGTGCCTCTGGCGTCGATCGCCACCTTCGGGGCACCGAGGACATCCAGGGTGATGTACTGGCGGCCGCTGAGGCCAGTGCTCGGATCGAACTCTGCCGCCAATTGGTCGAACGCATCATAGACGTAATCTGTCGCGCCGACTGACGTCGTCCACATTACCCGGCGGCCTTCTCCGTCATAGCAGTAACTGGCCGATGAGGTTGCACCGGTTGTCGCGCTAAGGAATCGCCCTTCGGCTTCGCAGGCAAGGGATGGATCGGTGTTGATTTTCGGTTGCGTGACGTAGCTATTTCCGCATTATCGGTCGCTTCGCGGCTTTCGATCGGTGGCCGGGGCTGCGTGTTTCGCACTTCCACGAGGTTCAGCATAGCGTGGTTGCCGTTGAGTCGTGGTCCTCATGGAAGTCGGCCCTTTCCCCGCCACCGCTCGCCGCCCGGGTACAATCGGTGCCTGCCGGAATTCCCTTGACGACTCGTCGATACTTGTTTACTCTAGGCCTTGTGCGAACTAGTATGCGAGACACCCTCCGATGAAGAGCCCCGAGCGCAAGGATCTGTTCCCAGGCGCCCTGGAGATGATGATTCTCCAGACCCTGAGTGCCCAGCCGCTGCACGGCTATGCCCTGGTGCAGCATATTCAACGCAATTCGAACGACCTGCTGCAGGTGGAGGAAGGCTCCCTTTATCCCGCGCTGCAACGAATGCTGAAGAGCGGGTTGGTCCAAGCCGATTGGGGCGTTTCGTCCACCGGCCGCCGCGTTCGAATCTACGAGATCTCCGAGGCCGGGGCGATGCATCTGGCCCAGGAGGTCCGCAGCTTTGAGCGGATGCTGGAAGGGATTCGCCTGGTGCTGGCCCCGGTGAAGCCATGAACTGGATCCAACAGCTTATCTCCCGGCGCCGCCTGAACGGCGACCTGGCGGAGGAGATCCGCCAGCATCTGGACGAGAAGGTCGAAGAGCTGATGGCCGGCGGCCTGACGCGCAAAGAGGCGGAACTGACGGCGCGGCGCGCCTTCGGCAATGTCACGCGCCTGGAGGAGCAGGGCCGGGAGGTATGGCGCTGGGGCGCGGTGGAGGATTTCCTCAGCGATGTCCACTTCGCGCTCAGGCAACTGCGCAAGTCCCCGTCGTTCACCATCGCCTGTGTCTTGACCCTGGCGTTGGGCATTGGCGCCAACACCGTGGTTTTCAGTGTGGTGAACGCGGTGGTGCTGCGGCCCCTGCCGTTCGCGCAGCCTGAGCGGCTGGCGGTCGTCGGGTCGATTGACGCCCGCGATCCCGAGCAGATGTCCGACCTCTCCTATCCGAACTTCTTCGATCTGCGCAAGGAGAACAAGGTCTTCGAGCACCTTGTCTGCTTCCGGTCCACCGATGCCACGCTGGCCGGCGCGACACGGCCCATTCACG
This sequence comes from Paludibaculum fermentans, assembly GCF_051172195.1. Lineage (GTDB taxonomy): Bacteria > Acidobacteriota > Terriglobia > Bryobacterales > Bryobacteraceae > Paludibaculum > Paludibaculum fermentans_A. The sequence continues at coordinate 1,857,957 of NZ_JBPJAQ010000002.1, read as the reverse complement.
TGCGCGCCGAGATTGTCTCGTGGGACCTCTTCCCGCTGATTGGGATCCAACCGGCGCTGGGGCGGGGCTTTCTGCCGCAGGAAGAGGAGTCGGGCCAGCGGGCGGTGGTGCTGAGCAATGAGGTTTGGAGGGACGAGTTTGGGAGCGATCCCGCCCTGGTGGGCCGCAGCGTCAGCATCGACAGCCAGCCGCACACGGTGGTGGGCATCGCGCCAGCCGGTTTCGCGTTCCCGCCCGGTGACCACGCCGTCCGTATCTGGCTCACCCTGGGCCGCGACGCCGATTCGTCCACCGTTACCCCCGTCACGAAGCAGCGCGGAGCGCGCATGCTCACCACGTTGGCCCGCCTGAAACCAGGCGTCTCGACGACACAGGCGCAGGCCCAGCTCGACGTAATTTCCGAGGCCCTGGCGCGCACCTATCCGGACAGCAACAGGAATATGGCCAGGACGCGCGTCCTGCCGGCGGGAGAGGCGCTGGCGGGCGAGGTGAAAGGCCCGCTCTTCCTGCTGCTGGGCGCGGTCACCTTGGTGCTGCTGATCGCCTGCGCGAATATCGCGAACCTGCTGCTGGCGCGCACCTCCGAGCGTTACCGCGAGTTCGCGCTGCGGGCGGCCATCGGAGCCGGCCAGGGGCGCATCGTACGGCAGTTGATCACCGAAAGCCTGACCCTCTCGTTTATCGGCTGCGGCCTGGGGATTGTCGCCGCGATCTGGACCGCCCGGTTCCTGCTGCCCCTGGTGGGTGACGCCGTTCCGCGTATCCAGGAGACCAGCATCGACGGGCGAGTGCTGGGCTTCTCCGTGGCCCTGGCGGTACTGACCAGCATTCTCTTTGGACTGGCACCCGCCATTCGCGTGGCCCGGGCCGATTTCCAGGAGGGCTTGCGAGACGGGGGGCGCAGCGTCACTGACAACTCAGATGGCCTGCGCGGCGCACTGTGCGTCGGCCAGATTGCCCTGGGGCTTGTGCTGCTGAGCGCGGCGAGCCTGCTGATCGCGAGCTTCGTCCAACTGCTGCGCCGCGACCTGGGGCTGCAACCGGAGCGGGTGCTGAGTTTCAGCGTGGATCTCCCCGGAAAAGCCTACCCAAAGGCGCGCCAGCTCAGCTTCCACCAGCAGTTGCTCGATCGCGTCTCGACGCAGCCAGGAGTGGAAGCAGCCGCCCTCGCCATGCCGCTGCCGCTCACCGGCAGCCAGATGCGTATCGCCTTCAACATCCAGGAGCGGCCCGCCCGGCCTTCCGAAAGGCCCTCTTCGGACATGGCCATCGTGACACCTGGATACTTCCGAACGATTGGGGCTCCGCTGCTGCAGGGCCGCCTCTTCACGGAACAGGACGATGAAAACGCGACCTACGTCCTGATGGTGAACAAAGCCTTCGCCGAACGCTTCTTTCCGGGACAGGACGCGGTGGGCAAATGGCTGGAGCCAGGCGCCACGGCGGGCGCAAAGGACAAGAAGCTACGCCAGATTGTCGGCATCGTCGGTAATGCCCGGCAGTCGACACTGAAGCCCGCGGCCGAGCCGATCTACTATTTCCCTTACAAGCAACTCCCGTGGTGCTGCGCGTCGGTGGTGGTGCGCAGCGCGTCGGCTCCGGCCCTGCTGGAACCGGAGATCCGCCGGACCGTCGCTTCGCTCGACAAGCAACTGCCGATCTTCGACGTCCTCACCCTGGATACGATCCTCAACCAAGGCTTCGCCCAGGCGCGGGTGCCCGTCTATCTGCTGGGCGGTTTCGCGGCCATCGCGCTGCTGCTCACCGTGGTGGGACTGTATGGCGTGCTGGCCTATTCCGTCGTGCGCCGGACCCGCGAATTCGGCGTGCGCATTGCGCTGGGCGCCAGCCGGCAAGAGGTGCTGGGCCTGGTGCTGAGGCGTGCCACCCGCCTGGTTATCACAGGCCTTGTCCTGGGCCTGGCCGGGGCGCTGGCAGTGGGCCGGCTGATCAGCCAGTTGCTCTTCGGAGTCTCGCCAGCCAGCCCTGTCCTGCTGACCGCGGCCTGCCTTGTGCTGGCCCTGACAGCAGCCTCGGCGGCCTACTTCCCGGCCCGGCGCGCGGCGTCCATCGACCCGGTGCGGGCGCTGCGGGCGGAATAACCGCCTGCGTCGCCCCGGAGGAATTCTCACGACTGCCATACAGCGTTCATGCGGCTGCAATTCTCGCGGAGAACAATGGTCAGCCAACCATGAACTTCAAACCTCTGTTGCTGACACTCTGGGCGTGTCTCCCGCTCACGATTTGCGCCCAGTCCGCGTACGATGTTGCCTTGATCGGGGATGTCCCCTACGGGGCCTCGGCAGAGCCGAAGTACGAGCGGATGATCGCCGATATCAACAAATCCGGCGTCGACCTGACGGTTCACATCGGTGATACGAAGAGCGGCTCCACCCGCTGCGACGACTCCCATTACACCAAGACTCTGAATTGGTTCAACTCGTTCGACAAGCCGCTGATGTATTCCATCGGCGACAACGAATGGACCGATTGCATGCGTGCCAACAACGGCGGCTACGATCCGCTGGACCGCCTGGCGCTGGTTCGCAAAACGTACTTTTCCTCCAACATGAGCCTGGGCAAAAACCCTGTCCAGTTGATGGTGCAGAGTGACGACGCGCAGTACGCGCTGTACACCGAGAACCGCATGCTGGTGAAGGCGCCGGTTGTTTTTGCGACGATTCACATGATGGGCAGCAACAATAACTACGAGTACAAGACCTCGCAGGGCGCGGCCAATCCCTTCTACGACAACGACAAGGAATACACGGCTCGCAACGCGGCCAACATTGCCTGGCTTCATAAGGCCTTTCAGACGGCTCGTGACACCAAGGCGCTGGGACTGATGCTGCTAGTCCAGGCGAATATTTTCGATACGTTCATGGACACCGGCACCGGCAGCACGCACTCGGGCTTCGCTGAGTTCGTCACCGCCCTGCGCGATGAAACGAAGACCTTCAGTGGTGAGGTGGTCATGGTGTCGGGCGACAGCCACTACATGCGCGTGGACAAGCCGCTCACTGAGACCTGGCCCGCCTGCACCTCGGCCACCGGCAACTGCGTTCCGTTTGATGCCGCGCTGGACGCTCGCGGCAACCGCATCATCAATTTCACCCGCCTGGAAGTGCCCGGTTCGGCCGATGTCCACTGGGCCGTGGCCCACATCCGTCCCAATAGCCGCAACGTGTTTCAGTTCGAATTCATGATACTGCCCGCGACAGCGGCAACAACCGGCGTCACGGCCGTTGCGACCGCGCAGGGCACCAAGGTGGATGCGAGCACCGTGGAAACCCAGAGCTCGCAGATTGTCGTCGATGGCTCCACGTCGAGTTCCACCAACGGCGGGGTGCTCAGCTATCGCTGGACCGCGGCGCCGGGCTATTCGGTGCCTGCCATCCTGGGCGACACGAAGGCCAGCCCGCTAGTGCAATTCAGCGGCCGGGGCATCTACCGCCTGGTGCTCACCGTCACTGATCGCACAGGCGCCAGCGCTCAATCCACCGTGACGATCCGCGTAGTCTGACACGGCAACGGCTGGGGGGGCGGTTCCGCTGCCCCCGCACCAACCAGGCAGTAGCGGGGCCCGGCTACAATCGACTATGCGCTCCCTGCTGGCCGCCATGGCCGCTGTCGCCATGGCCTTCTTCGCTATCATCGCCGGAGGCTTCTGGATCCACGAGCATTTCAAGGCGCCACCGGATTCGGTCTTCGGCTTCCTCGCCGCGCTGTCGCTCGTGATCGTCGCCTTTGGCCTGTACTGCCTGTTCATGGGAACCGCTCCGTGGAAGCTGTTGCCGTCACACATCGATATCCCCAATTTCTGGAGCAGGCAGCGAGACTTGCCCCCGCCCAAGCCTTACGTGAGGCCGCTCACTCCGGAACAGGAGGCCTACAGCAGGGACCCCTTCGCACTGGCCACCTGCCTGCACCTGCAGCCCATCGAGCGGGCCATGCGCACCGCCGGGCTGGCTGTACGACTCGAGATGCTGAGCGTGCACGGCCCGACTATCTCCGTCACCTGCCGCATTCACCAGGAAGAGCTCGTCCGCTATTTCAATCTGCCTGACTGGATCTACTACCGCGAAGGCTACGAGCCCGAACGCTCGCAGTGGGATAACCCACGCGCCGATATCTTCTGCGGCGAGTGCATGAAATCGGATCGCGGCCGTTGCGACATTCTGGTGCTGCATCCCGACGAATGCCGGCAAGACACACCGTGGTTCCCGTCGCCTCCGCCAACCGGCGCCTGAGCGGAACAAACGCCCGGCGGCGGTGTCCAACCAGCCTATGCAGCACCTCTCCAGTCGTGTGGTGATGGAAGCCGTCGTCCGAGCGATGGACCGTGCTTCGGTTGTGACGAACGCCCGTTTTTGCCGCGGAGTGAACAGCCTGGCCACCATTGCCGTCATTGCGCCGTTTCTGGGCATTCTCTTGACGCTTCCGGGCATTATTGGAGCGTTCATCGGCTGCGGCGGCGAAAGATCGACCTGCATGGCCGCCATTGTCAGCAGACTGTCCTATGCCATCGCCCGTTGTCCCCTGGGCCTCCTTGTCGGAATCCTTGCCTACTGCATGTATCATTTCCTCTGCCGGCAACTTAAGGAACTCGCCCTCGACATGCACTCAGCAACCCTCGAATTGGCGAACGTGCTCTGCGTGATTCCGCTCAGAAAATAATCACGTAACACTCCATCCATCTCCTGATCCCTTTTTCGCCTCAACCGCGCGTCATATCCAGAGGCTGAAACAGAACAAGATGATGGATTCGCGGCGCCGCGGCGCACCCTGCCCGATCTTTGCCCTGATCGTCCTGACCCTCGCCACCTGCTGGCCCGCCGGCGCGCAATCGTGGACCCGCTTCCGCAATGTCACCGGTTGGGCAGGCACCTACTCCGTACGCGCCAGCGCCAAAGGGAGTGCGGACTACCTCGGCCTGAAGTTCACCTGGGATATCGGGCACTCCGGCGAGGGCACTGTGCGCCTCACCCGCTGGGATCCCGAACTCCAGGGCTGGGTGGGCACCATCGATGGCAAGGCCGCAGTGGATGAAACGTATACGGAGTTCAATCCCGGCACGGGCTGCACCGGGGTGACTACCAACAAAGGTGGAGGGTCCATCGCCACCGACTCCGAGGGGAAGCCCCGCCAGTTCTACTTCTATTTGAACGACGACGGCACCTTCAACCTCTTTCCCGCCGACAGCAGCATCGACGGCATCGGCAAGGTCACCATCTGCGGCAACCCCTTCATGACCCTGCCGGCCTACTACACGTGGGGACCGGCGGGCCGCATGTTCCAGGAGAAACTGCCGGCCACCGGACTCGCCCTGCAGGGGACCAAGCTGGTGAAGGGCTTCTTTCCGGGTCCTGTCCTGGGCAGCACGATTCCACCATTCGACTACGAGGTCACCTGGAACCTTCAGCCGCTAGGCGCGGAAGACGTCGAGCTCACCTTCGAACCCTTGAACTATCACGACTGGATCCCTGAGGGCTCGCGCTCCGAGCGCCAGTGGGGCAACTCCATCCAGATCCGGGCCGAGCTTCAGAAGAAGGGCGGCGGTACCCCCAAGGCGCGCGTGACGAAGTTCCTTTTCAATCTGGAGTCCTCCACGGTGCCCGGCGTCGCCATGAACTTTCCGGTGAAAGATGCCTCCCGCCGGCCGGACCTGGGTTTCGGCCAGGATCTCAATCCCGATCTCAGCGTCTCGAACCAGGGCCTGCATGCCGAAGGGCCCGGCGACGGCCTGGTCGGCATGGCCACAGCCGGTGCGTACGATTGGGGCGCCTGGGGCCAGGTCCGGGTGAGTGCGGTGCTCGATGATGGCCGAACGGTCACAGGCACGTATGAAGGCGAGTCCTCGGCCCGTCTGCCGCGCCGCGCCTCCGACTCCAAGATCGCCGATGCCTGGAAGGAGCAAACGGGCTTCAGCGGCGCCGACGATGTCGATGAGGACGACCGGCCCACCGGCGACGGCCACGCGGGCGACGGGCTCACGTTGTATGAGGAGTATCGCGGCTTCTACGAGAACGGCAAGCACCTGCGCACACGGCCTGATCAGAAGGATCTGTTCATCCTCGACCAGATCGGTGCGCGTGCGAAGCCGGCCATCGCGCTCTTCGCGCAGCTCACCGGACTCACCGTGCACCACCGGCTGAAGGACGATGAACTGCTGGTCCATCCCGAATCGCACGTCATCAACAAGAACCACGAATCCGCGCCGCATGTCGTGGACCAGCACGGTGTAGTCGTGATGGAGACGGCCGAGACGCCACACCCGCAAGCCTGGTCGAAGACCTACACCGACATCGGCACTCCGAAGACTGTGGATCTGGTGGTGATCCCGCCCAAGCTGCCCGAATCTCGCGGCAAGGGCCCCATCGACTACCTGCACAAGGCGATCGCACACGAACTGATGCATGCGGTGAACGTGTGGCATCACGGCGAGAGCGATTACAAGCAGAGCTGGCGGCTGAAGTTGGCGCCGGGTGCGGAAGTCCCCACTCTATACGAGCGCTACTCTGGCGCATTCCTTCAACTGCTGGACGAATCCGGCCAGGATGCCGGCGGTCCGATGGCGGCCCAACTGCACAGCGCGTTTAGCGATCCAAACGTCTGGCCACAGAAGGATCTGAATAACTACTATGAGGACTTGAAGTCGGAGACGGGATTCTCCTTCCTTGCGTACCCCTTGGTCGGCGAGAAAGGCGGCCAGCACAGCGGCAACGACGATTGCCTGATGCGGTATGAGTATGCCGTGCTCGCCGAATCCATCTCCCAGCCGGACACGTTTTATGTCATCCCGGAGCAGCGCCGCGGGCGGCAGCTCTGCGACAGTCCCGTCGGCACCGGCAACAACGATGCCACCCGCACGCCGCAGTCCCGCCACGGAGACGCAGCGCCCAATCGGGGCGGTTGCCGCAACATGATCTGCGTCAACGACGCCCACGACCATCCGGCCCGCTGAGAGGACACGCCCATGAAGACCCGAATCACTTTACTGACGATGATGATGGCCGCTATCTGCGGCGCGCAGTCGGCGACACCCGAACTCTCACTCAGCGCCAACGGCCGCGCCAAGACCCAGCTTGGAAGTGGACAGCCACTCATCCTGCAGCTCTCTGTGATGCACCCCCAAATATTGGAGGCACAGGAGGGTGAAGAGCGTCACCCGGTGGTCCTGCCGGCCCTGGACGAATCCTGGGCCAAGGCCGTGCGGATCACGCTCCACAATTCGAATGGAGAAGCTGTGGACCTTCCGTTCACACTCCACGCGTCGCCGGATCAGCGCCTGGTGTTGAATCCGGCCGAGCAGGCCGAAGCCTATTGGAGCCTCTCGCCCGAGCAGACAGCCACGTTGGCCGAAGGCGTGTATGTCGTCCGCGCCACGCTCGACACCAGTACCATCGCCCTCGGCGACGAGTGGAACGGCACCCTGGACGCTGATGAAATCCCCTTCGAACTCAGAGCCATGCCCGCGGAACCCGGCATCAATGAGCGGGCCGAGCATCTGCGGCTCCTGGCGGAGTACACCGCGTTGCGCAACTCCCTCGACGAAGCCATTGTTCATACAGAGGATTGGATCCGGTTGCAGCCTGAGAACGCGCCGGCTCATGCCATGAAAGCGGAACTGCTGGAACGAGCTGGACGGACCGGCGAGGCGTTCCAGTTCTATGGACAAGCCATCGCCATCAACGAGGCTCAGCAGGAGGCGGCGGAGATGCACGCCCGGGAGCAGCATGGAGCCCTGAACCAGCGCATCGCCGACCTGATGCGCCGTCTCGTCGCCCCGCGCTGACCGCACATCGAAACAGCCGTAGTTCTTCAGGTGATAGGATCTGGGTTGATTTTCGCCTCAGCTCCAATGCACCTGAAGACCTGCTCTCTCCTTGCCACCCTCTGCATCGTTCCCGCCGCCTACGCCCAGGGAGTGGTAGACATCGGGTCGTACGGCGCAAAACCCGGCAGCGGCGCGGATGCCACTCCGGCCGTCCGGGCAGCCCTGGATGCCTGTCGCCAATCAAGGGCGGCCAAGCTGGTCTTCAGCGCCGGGCAGTACGACTTCTGGCCCACCCATGCATCAGAGAAATACCTCTTCGTCAGCAACAACGACGAGGGGCTGAAGCGTATCGTCTTCGACCTCACCGGGTTCAATGGCCTCGAGATCGATGGCCGCGGCGCACGCTTCGTCTTTCACCGCGGCGTGAATCCCTTTCTGCTCGATCACGCCCGCAACATCACCATCAGGAACCTCTCCCTCGACTGGAAGCGGACGTTTCACAGTGAAGCGAAGATTGTGGCCGTGGGCAAGGACACGGTCGATCTCGCCATCAGCGAGGCGTATCCCTTCAAGCTGGAGAACGGCCTGCTGATATTCACCGGAGAGGACAAAGAGGTTGTCGCGTTTCAGAACGTGCTGGAGTTCGATCCGGTCAAGCGGGAGACGGCCTACATGGCCCGTGATTACCGGACCGGACTCAACCTCCAGGCGACTGAGATCGGGCCCAGGCTCGTTCGGGTACGCATCCCCAAGTTCGAAGGCACGCCGGGCAACATACTCGTCTTCGGCGCCAGCCGCCGGGACTTTTCGGCCTTCACGGTGACGGACAGCGAGAACTTCAAACTGCTTTCCGTGAACATCTACCACTGCGGCGGCATGGGCGTCATTGCGCAGCGCAGCCGCGATATTGAACTCGACCAGGTGCGCGTCACGCCGTCGCCGGGCAGCGGCCGGGTGGTGAGTATCACGGCGGATGCGACTCACTTCGTAAACTGCTCCGGCCGCATCGTGATGACCAACTGCCTGTTCGAGAACCAGAAGGACGACGCCACCAATATCCACGGAATTTACGCCCAGGTCTCGGCCATGCTGCCGGACGGTGAACTGGAAGTGAAACTGGTCCACCCGCAGCAGCGCGGCTTCGACTTCCTGGCGCCGGGCATGAAGGTGGAACTCGTCCACGGCCCCAGTATGATCACCTATGCGGAGGCGGTCGTCCGTTCCGCTGAACGCCGCAACAGCGAGTACACCCGCATCCGGCTGACCACCCCGCTGCCCGGGGCGCTCAAGATCGGCGATGCCGTGGCGGCCGCCGGCCCGTACCCCGAGGTGGTCATTCGCAACTGCACAATCCGCGGCAATCGGGCTCGCGGCCTGCTGCTGGGTTCCCGCGGCAAGATCCTGATTGAGGACAATACGTTCCACACCGCGGGCGCCGCCATCCTGCTGGAAGGGGATGCGCGCTATTGGTTCGAGCAGGCGGGCGTCCGCGACCTGGTCATCCGCCGCAACCGCTTTGAAGATTGCAATTACGGCGTCTGGGGCAAAGCCGTGATCGAGGTGGCGGCCGGGATCGACAGCAAGGAACGAACCGGGAATGGCTACAACCGGAACATCGTGGTGGAAGAGAACCTCTTCCGCCAGTTCGATACGAACCCAATCGTGTCCGCCTACTGCGTGGATGGGCTCAAGGTAAGGAAGAACCGGATCGAGAAATCGACCGCATATCCAGCTCGCAATCCCGGCGCCAAGCCCTTCGAAATCTCAGACTCGGTCAACGTCCAGATCGAGCAGGACTGAAGCTCAGTACAGCGAGGGCTCTCCCGGCGGGCGCGTCTTCCAACGCCGGTGGATCCACAGCCACTGCTCCGGGTGTTTCCGAATCGCGGCTTCCAGGGCGGCGTGAACCCGCTGCGTGTCGTCCTGCACATCGCCGTTCATCTCCACGATGGGATCGAAGTGCAGTACGTGCTTCTGCTCCGCCTCCGACCACAGCGCATAGCCGGGGATCACGGCCGCTCCGGTGCGTGCGGCGAGGCGCGCGAACCCGGCATCCACACAGGCCATGTGTCCGAAAAAATCGATGAAGATGCCCCGATCGGCTGTGACGTTCTGGTCGATGAGAATGCCTACGGCTTCGTTCTGTTTCAGCGCCTCGATCAGCGGTCGCAGGAAGTCTTTGCCGCGTCCGAGCAATCTGTTGCCCGACAGGGTGCGGTACTGAGTCGCCAATTCGTCCAGCAACGGGTTGTCCATTGGCCGGACCACGAAACTCATCGGCTCTGCCATGAGGGCGTGCGCAAACGCCGAGAACTCCCAGTTGCCCAGGTGCGCGGTGGCGAACAGGATGCCCTTCCCTCGTCGCTTCGCTTCTTCGAAGTGCTCGAACCCCTCATACCGGATGTATTTGTGCACATTGGACCGGTCGATCTGGGGGAATCGTGCCAGCGTCGCGATCACTCGCGCCAGCGACCACCAGCAGCCATCGACAATCTTCGCCCGTTCCGCGGCGGAGGTTTCCGGCAAGGCGAACTCCAGATTGCGGAATGCCGTGCGGCTCAAGCGCGGAGCGGCGCGGTCGAAGACGGCGAAGGCGAATCTGGATAAACGAGTGGGATTGGGCAGGGTTCGGAAGGCGGCCAACAGGCAACGCACCAGCGCGTATTCCAGCCGGTTGCGGAGTGGAGAATGACGCGCCAAATGGCTATTCTATCCAGCCGCCGGCCAGAACGAGATCTCCATCGTAAATAACGGCGGCCTGGCCGGGCGTGACGGCGCGCTGCGCGGTGAGAAAGCGGACTTCCACGCGGTCCGGGTCGCCGGTTGGGTACAGGACCGCCTCGGCCGGTTCATGCCGGTTGCGGATCTTCACCTGGGCGGCACGCGGTTCGGTGATGGGGGCGATCGACACCCAGTTGACGTCCTTGGCAATCAGGGATTCCCGATAGAGATCGGTACCCTGCCCTACGATCACCTGCTGGGTTTGCGGATTGGTGGCGATGACATACAACGGCTCGGGCGCGGCGATGCGCAAGCCCTTCCGCTGGCCCACGGTGTAGTGGTGGACGCCTTCATGCTCCGCCAGCACCTGGCCATCCTTGTCAACGATTTCGCCGTGCGTCGCCTCGCGGGCGATGCCCTTCTCCTTGAAGTAGGCGTCAATGAAGCCGGCGTAATCGCCATTGGGGACGAAGCAGATCTCCTGCGAATCGTGCTTGGCGGCGGTGGGGATGCCGAGTTCGGCGGCCAGGGCCCGAACCTGCGGCTTGGTCATGCCACCCAGGGGGAAAAGTGTCCGTGCCAGTTGGTGCTGCTTCAAACCAAACAGGAAGTAGGTCTGGTCTTTCCCGGAATCCATACCAGTGCGCATTTCGTAGCGGCCGGAATCCGGATTGAACGAGACGCGGGCATAGTGGCCGGTGGCGATATACTCCGCCCCGACGCCATCCGCCATATCAAGGAATTGATCAAATTTGACGTGGTTGTTGCACAAAGTACAGGGGATCGGCGTCCGTCCAGCGAGGTATTCGTCGACGAACGGCTTCACCACGGTCTCTTCGAAACGGTCCTCGAAGTTGACCACGTAGTAGGGAATCCCCAGGACATTGGCGACCGCGCGGGCGTCGTAGACGTCGTCCAAGGAGCAGCAGCGGCCGGTCGCGCCTTCCACCTGCATCTCGGGCAACCGGCGCTGGTTCCAGAGCTGCATGGTCATGCCGACCAGGCGGTGGCCAGCGCGCTGCAGCATTGCGGCCACGGCGGACGAGTCCACGCCACCGGACATGGCGACGGCAATCAACGAGTTGGGGGCGGGCTCAGGCATGGGCGGGCGCCAGCTTGCGCAAACGGGCGGTGGCCTTTTCAACGGCGGCGATGAGGGCGTCCACCTGCTCCTCCGTGTTGGTTCGGCCCAGGGAGAAGCGGATGGAAGCGCGGGATTCCGCGGTGGAGAGACCCATGGCGGTTAGGACGTGCGAAGGTGTGACGGCTCCAGAGGAACAGGCGGCCCCGGAAGAGACAGCGAAGCCAGCTAAGTCCAGCGAAATCACCAGGGCTTCGCCTTCCAGTCCAGGGAACCGGATGTTGGTGGTGTTGGGCGTACGTGGCGCGCCAGCGGAATTGACGTGGGCGTCCGGAATGCGAGTGAGCATGCCCTGTTCCAGCCGGTCGCGCAGGGCGCCAACGTCCTGTTTGGGGAGGGCACAGGCCGCGCCGAGGGCCGCGATGCCGGCGACATTCTCGGTGCCGGCGCGGCGTTCCCGTTCGTGCCGTCCGCCGAACTGGCGCGGATTCAGTTTCACACCGTCGCGGACATACAGCGCCCCGATCCCCTTGGGACCGGAGAACTTATGGGCTGTCAGGGAGTAGAGGTCGACTCCGAGCGCGCGGACGTCCACCGGAATCTTGGCCGTCGCCTGAACGCCGTCGGAATGGAACAGGATGCCGGCTTCGCGGGCTATGGCGGAAATGGCTTCGATGGGTTGAATCACGCCGGTTTCGTTATTGGCGTGCATCACGGAGATGACGGTCGTGTCTGGGCGTAGCGCTTTGCGGATGTCCTCGGGGTCCACAAGACCGTTGGAATCCACCGGCACCACCGTGCAGTCCGCCTGGTGTTTCGCCGCAGCGAGGATGGCCGGGTGTTCAATGGCCGTGGTGACCACGTGCCCGCGCGGAGCGCCGAGTACGGCCAGATTGTCGCTTTCGGTGCCGCCGGACGTGAACACGACCTCTTTCGGATCGCAGTTCAGCAGTTGAGCCACCTGGGACCGGGCGGCTTCCACGCATTGCCGGGCGCGCTGGCCGGGGGTATGGATGGATGAAGGGTTGCCCCAAACCTCGGCCTGGACCTTCTGGAGGAGCTCCAGGACGGCCGGCGCAATGGGAGTTGTCGCGTTGTGATCGAAGTAGTGCACGTAAGCCCGTTATTCTAATTGTAGCCATGCCGCTCATCACACTGTTAACCGACTTCGGATTGCACGACCACTTCGTCGGCGTGATGAAGGGCGTGATTGCGGGCATCGCCCCCAAAACGCAGGTCATCGATATCACTCATGATGTCGAGCCGTATCAGATCGGACAGGCTCGGTTTCTGCTGTCGCAGAGCTGGCCGTACTTTCCAAAGCGTACGGTTCACGTTTGTATTGTGGACCCAGGGGTGGGGACGGAGCGGCGGCCGATTCTGGTGGAAGTCGATGGACACCGGTTCGTCGGTCCGGACAATGGGCTATTCAGCGACCTGCTCGCGCGCCCGGGCGCGAAGGTCCGTCACATCACGAATGCAAAGTTATTCCTGAATAATATCTCGCAAACCTTTCATGGCAGAGATGTTTTTGCCCCAGCCTCGGCCCATTTGACGGCCGGAGTCACCCCCTCGAAAGCGGGCCCCTTGATCGACAATGCACTGCGGCAAACGACCTCGGAACCGGTGCGGATCGGGCGTCGATTCTGGCAGGGGGAGGTCGTTCATATCGACCGCTTCGGGAATCTGATCACGAACCTGCCGGCGGCTGAGTTCCGGGAGATGCGGCCGAAGGGCATGGCACTGAAGGTCGGGCTGCGGCTTTTGACAAACGTAGTTTCGAGCTATGCCTCAGCACAGGACGATGAACCGTTCCTGATCGAGGGCAGCTCAGGGAATCTGGAAGCCGCCGTCAATCAGGGCTCAGCGTCGAAGGTGCTGGGAGTCGGGCTGGGGGCGCCAGTGGAACTGGAGGTGTGGTAGATGCCGGAGCTTCCTGAAGTTGAGGCGGTTACCAGGAAAATGCGGGCGGCTGCCCCGTGGAGCGAGATCGTCGCCACCGGCCAGTTCCGGCCCACCACGGCGCTTGACCTGGAACGGGCGGTGGGCCGCCGCCTGGAGGGCGTCACCAGGCGCGGCAAGCACATCCTGCTGACACTGGCCGACGGGCCGGTGGTGCGGGTTCACCTCAAGATGACCGGAAACCTGGTGGTGATTCCGGATGTGCGGCTGCGCACAGCCAACGTGCGCGCCTGGCTGACTTTGAGTGATGGACGCGGCATCGTCCTCGAAGATCCGAGGGCGCTGGGCCGGCTGACGTACCACGAAGGGATTGAGGGCCTGTTTGACGACTTGGGCCCCGAGCCGTTCTCTGCTGAGTTCACGGCGCAGCATTTCGTGGCGCAGGCGCAAGCGACGAAGAAACCGGTGAAGCTCCTCTTGATGGAACAGCGGGCAGTTGTAGGATTAGGCAATATTTATGCGGCCGAGGCGTTGTTCCAGGCCGGGATCCACCCGGCGAAACCGGCCAATGAAATCAGCGTAGTGCGGCTCAAGCGGCTGCATGGCCAGATTGTTGACGTGTTGACGGCTGCGCTAGACTCAGCAATAGCTGCCTACGAACAGCCGGGCGGGTTCACAGAGGGTGAGAACTTTCCGGTAGCCGTTTACGGGCGGGAGGGGGAAGCCTGCTGGCGCTGCCAGGCGGCGATCCGCCGGATGCCCCAGGGCGGGCGTTCGACCTACTATTGCCCGAAATGCCAGAGGTAGGCGGGAAACCCGCTGACACAACTATAATGAGCGACACCACACAAAAAACCGCCCGGGCTGCCGAATTCCGGCAGTTGATCGGCCTGCGCGCCGTTATCGCGGATGGGGCGATGGGCACGATGCTCTACACCCGTGGGGTGTTCATCAACCGCTGTTTCGACGAATTGAACCTGAGTTCCGGCCCGATGGTGCGGGAGATCCACCAGGAATACGTCCGCGCGGGCGCGGAAGTGCTGGAAACGAACACCTTTGGCGCGACGCGGGCGCGTTTGTCGACGTTCGGCATCGGCGACAAAGTGGAAGCGATCAACCGGGCCGGGGTGCGGCTCGCACGGGAAGCCGCGGCCGAGCGCAGCGACGTGTTCGTGGCCGGAGCGATTGGGCCGCTGGGTGTCCACCTGGAGCCGCTGGGACCGACCTCGTTTGCCGAGGCGCGCGAGATGTTTCGCGAACAGATTGCGGTCTTCCTGGACGAAGGCGTGGATCTGCTGATTTTTGAGACGTTTTCGCAGTTGAGCGAACTGCGGGAGGGGCTGGCGGCGGCCCGCGAACTGGCCGGACCGGAGATGGTGATCGTGGCCCAGGTCACGATTGACGACGACGGCAACATGCCGGACGGCACGTCCACCGAGACCTTTACGCGGTTCCTGGATTCGTCGCCTGCCGATGTGGTGGGTTTGAACTGCTCAGTGGGGCCGAAGGCGACGCTGGAGACGCTGGAACGGATGATGGCGTTCACGGACAAGCCGGTCTCCGGTATGCCGAACGCCGGCCACCCGACCCAGGTTGAGGGGCGCGCCATCTACCTGAGTTCACCGGAGTATCTGGCGCAGTACGCTCGGAGGATGCTGTGGGCGGGCGTCAAGATGGTGGGCGGCTGCTGCGGCACCACGCCGGAGCACATCAAGAGCATCAAGAGCGAAGCCCGTTCGCTGCAGCCCGGGATTCATAAACTGAGTATCACGGTGGAGGAGCCGAAGGCCAAAGTCCAGTCGATGGAGAAGGTGCCGGTGGCGCAGAAGTCGTCATTGGGCGCCAAGTTGGCCGCCGGAAAATTTGTCGCTTTCGTAGAGATTCTTCCGCCACGCGGCGTGGATCCGGCGAAAGAAGTGGCCGGCGCGAAGCTCTGCAAGGACGCTGGAATCGATGTCATCAATGTGCCGGACGGTCCGCGGGCCAGCGCCCGGATGTCCGCCCAGGTGACGTGTCAGATCATCGAGCGGGATGCGGGCATCGAATCGGTGCTTCATTTCTGCTGCCGCGACCGGAACATCCTGGGCATCCAGAGCGAATTGCTGGGTGCGCACGCGGCCGGGATCCGCAACCTGATCTGTATCACGGGCGATCCGCCGCGCATGGGTTCGTACCCGGATGCGACGGCGGTATTTGACGTCGACTCGATTGGCCTGACGAATATCGTCAATAACTTGAACCATGGCCTGGATATTGGTGGAAACCCAATTGGTTCCCAGACGGCGCTGCTGCTGGGCGTCGGAGCCAATCCGGGTGCGCTGAACATTGAAGAGGAGATCCGCCGGACGGAGTGGAAGGTGCAGGCCGGTGCGGAGTACATCGTCACGCAGCCCGTTTTCGATATCCGCCAGGTGGAACGGTTCCTGAAGAAGATCGAGGGGTTCCGGATTCCGGTGATCACGGGCATCTGGCCGCTGACCTCGTTCCGCAATGCCGAGTTTATGGTGAATGAACTGCGCGTCCCGGTTCCGGACGAGTATATGAACCGGATGAGGAGCATGGAAGATCCGGAGCGGGCGCGGGCTGAAGGCGTGAAGATCGCGCAGGAGATGGTCGCGAGCGTAAGGCCGATGGTGGACGGCGTCCAGTTGAGCGCGCCGTTCGGGCGGTATGCGATGGCGGTAGAGGTTGCCCAGGCCATCGGGTCGCGCTAGACTGACGGCTTCCGCGGACAGGTGAACGAGTGGCAACAGATCTGATCGAAATCAATTCCGAACAGCCCAGCGTTGAAGCGATTGAACGCGCGGCGGTTGCACTGCGGCGGGGCGAGATTGTGGCGATTCCCACCGACGCTCTCTATACGCTGGTGGCGGATCCCTTCAATTTGCACGCCGTGGGCAGAGTTTTCGCCGCGAAGGGCCGTGAGCCGCACCGGTCGTTGCCGCTGCTGGTGGGCGATTTCCTGATGGCGGAGGACCTGGTGACGGAGCTTCCGGCGCGGTTTTACCTGCTGGCGCGGAGATTCTGGCCGGGTCCGCTGACGATTATTGTGCCGGCGTCGGCCAAGGTGCCGTTGAAAGTGACTGGAAACACGGGGCGGCTGGCGCTGCGGCAGTCGCGTTCGCGGGTGGCGCAGGCGCTGATCGACTGGATGGGCCAGCCTTTGATTTCTACGAGCGCCAACGTGAGCGGCCAGCCGACCTGCCAGACCGGAATTGAGGTCTTCGGCACGATGGACGGGCGCGTCGACCTGGTGCTGGATGGCGGCGGCTGCATTGGGACGGGTTCGACGACGGTCGATATTACGGAGCCGTATTGGCGGCTGATCAAATCAGGCAGCATCCAGGAAAAAGAGATCGCGGAGTGCCTGAAGGGCGCGTAAGGAAGTACTGTTTACGATGAGACGGATTGTCGGATGGCCGCTCGGACTCCTGTTGAGCCTGGGCAGCCTGGGTGCGCAGCCAGCCGGGAAGGGCTTGGATCTGGGCCGTCAGTGGAAGGTCCACCAGTGGATACTGCCCGCAGCCAACCTGGACGGCAAGTGGACGCGAATCGGCACCAGCAACGACTTTGACGTGGACTACACGAACCGGGTGACGAAGCTCAAGGTCTACTCACGGGTCACGGTAGTGTCGAGGACGGCCACGAAGATTGTGATCTCGATCCCCAAGTCCAACGCCAAGCTTGTGGGGAACTTCGGGATGGACGGCCGGACGATCCGAGGGACATTGGAGCCGTGTCCGCCTGGCAGCAGTTGCGGGTGGTCGGCCGAGACGGATATTCAGCCGCCACAAGCGGAGGTCGCCAGGAAGAAGGCAGAGACTCGAGGACTTTCGACCGACGATCTGGGCACGATCTGGCGAGTCCACGACTTCACCAACGAAGACTATGACTACTATGGGACCTGGACCATGCCGAAGCCGGGGACGGATGCGATCGAGTTTTCGTACAAGAACAAAGCGGATGGCGCGGTGGCGAAGGGTTCGTTTGTCATTGGGACGTTGTCGGGCCGGGTGTTGTTGATTTTCCACCAGGGCCGGCGGAAGTACATGCGGGGCACGATCCAGGCGGATGGAAAGACGGTTAAAGGCACGGCGGACTGGTGCAGGAATCCTTCACAATGTGGCTGGGAAGCCACGATTCTGAAGTAAGCACACAGGCCGTTGCGACGGCGAAGAAGGAATTCCTTTGAGGATCCACCCATGGCAGGGTATCCTTGCAGCTAGGGAGCGTTCCTGCGGAACGCGTGCTGGCTTCTATAATTGATCCGTATCAAGCGAATCTGGAGCTCTACTCGAACAATGGCGCCGGTGAGCATGCTCCGCAAGGAGAAGCCTAAAGGTGTCCGGAGGGCTCCCCCCATGTTATGCATCGGGGTCGATTCCGAGGCTGGGACGGTTGCTGTGGTGCGCTCCTCACTTCTTCCATGAAAATTCTCTTTATTGGGGACATTTTTGCGTCACCGGGACGCAGAATTGTCGCCGAGCATCTCCAACAGATCATTTCTGACGAGCATATCGATCTGGCGATAGCCAACGCGGAGAACTCCGCGGGCGGTTTTGGTGTGACTCCGAACGTGGCGCAGGAGCTGTTTTCGTTTGGCCTGGACGTGCTGACGACTGGGAACCACGTGTGGGATAAGCGGGAAGTCTACGATTACCTGAACCGCGAGCCGAGGCTGCTGCGCCCGGGCAATTATGCGGCTTCCCTGCCCGGCACGGGGCTCTACATGGGAAAAGCGCGCAACGGCGTGCAGTATGCCGTGATGAACCTGCAAGGGCGCGTGCATCTGCCTCCGATCGAGTGTCCGTTCCGAAAAGCCGACGAATTGCTGGCTTCGATCCCCGCGGACGTAAAAGTGAAGTTTCTGGACTTTCACGCCGAGGTGACCAGCGAGAAGATAGCGCTGGGTTGGTATCTGGACGGCCGGATCACGGGGATGGTGGGTACGCACACGCATATCCCGACGGCCGATGCGCGCATTCTGCCGAAGGGTACCGCCTATCAGACCGACTGCGGAATGACGGGCCCCTACGATTCGGTGATTGGGGTGGAGAAAGACACCGTGATCCAGCGGTTTCTGACACAGTTGCCGATGCGTTTCGAGGCGGCGAAGAACATGGTGGAATTGCGGGCCGTGATCATCACCCTGGATGAGACCACCGGCCGTGCGACCGAGATCAAGCCCTACGCAATTATCGAAGAGTGAACCCAGGTGGTGTACCGCATGCGGCGGATGACGCAGCGGTAGAAGACGCCTGAGCCGAGACCCGGGACGATGGCGAAGCCAGCAGCCACGAAGCGGGTGAGTGCGTCTTCATACCACGTGAACATGGGGTTATAGCCTGCGACCGCATGGGCGAAAGCGTTCACGGCGGGTGCGCCGGCGGCGAGGATCAGGCACCAGGCCCAGACTGGACGGGGCCAGCGGAGGCCAATCATCATGGAGAAGCCGAACAGCATGCCTGCATAGGCCAGGAACCAGGACGAGTGGTCCAGAATGCCAATCAGCACGCTGGCGATGGCAAGCGGAACGAACGGACGTGCGTCCGGGTGTTTCATGAACAACCTCCCTGGTGAGTTGATCGGCATTTTGGCGAAAGCCTTATAGGGGGAAGATTACCTATCCTTCACTTTAAGGTGATCGCCTGGGAACAAGCGGCGTCGATTGGCGGGTGTGACGCCGGATTGGACCCGAGTTCTTAGGACTATCGTTCCCTTCAGGAAGTGCATGTTTGTGGACATTCAGAGAGGCCGGTTTCCCATTTGGCCGCGCACTTTCGTAGGCTGTAAAGATGACTAGTCCCAGCAGTACTATGGGCCCTACGGAATGGCGCATTGAGACGCCAAGCCTGGTGATTGGTGCGCCGGGCTATCTGTTGGCGGAATTGGGTGATCTGGTGATGGCCGATAGGCAGACGCCGGGCCGGGAGAGCCTGGAAACAGGAGGCGTTTTGTTCGGCCGGCGGACCCTGGAGGGCGTGCGGGTGGAGGCTTACCGGACCGTTGCCTGTGAGCACGCGGAGGGGCCTGGATTCCGCCTGTCTCCCAGCGATCATGAGATGTTGGCGCAGGTGTTGGAGACGGCCTGCCAGGAAGAGGCGATCGCGGATCTGGAGCCGGTGGGCTGGTATCGATCTGAGTACCGCGACATGTTCTTTTCTGAGCGGGACCAGGAGCTGTACCAGCAGTATTTTCCCCACCCCTGGCAGATCGTGCTGATTCTGCGGTGGAGCAAGACGGAGCCGGTGCAGGCAGGCGTCTATACCCGCGATTTGAACGGCCGCGCCAAGTTCCGTTGTTCGGTGTTGACGGCCGTTGCGAAACAGGATGCGAGCCGTCGGGATTTGGAGGATTCGATCGCACCGGGGCTGGAGCAACCGGAGCAGGAGGAGAGTGTGGAGAACCCGGCCGCCTGGGCGAGGCTGGGGCTGAAGCACGACCCGTTTCCGCCGCGGCTGGATACGAGCTTTGTGCGAGTGAGCACGCAGCACCGGGAGGCGGTGGCGGAACTCTACTATGGCGTGAAGAAGCGGGCGGGGCTGATGCTGTTGACGGGTGAAGCCGGAACGGGCCGGCGCGAGGTCCTGGAAAGCCTGGGCGATCTCTTCAACCAGCAGCGCATTGAATTCGCTTTTCTCATCGAGGCTCCGAAGACGCTGGAGCGGTTCTATGAACTGGTGAGTTATGATCTGGCGCTGCCCTGCGGAGGCGCCACAAAGGTGGATGTTCTGTCCAGCCTGACGGAACTGGCGGCACGGCAGAACGCAGCGCAGAGCACGCTGGTGTTGATCCTGGACGAAGCGGACGCGTTACCGGCCGAAGTAGTGGCGGATCTCTGCCTGCTGGACAATCTTCAGAACCGGCACGGGAAGCTGCTGCAGGTGGTGCTGGCGGGGTCACCGGAGCTGGAGACACGCCTGGCTGCTGAGGACTTACGGGCCCTGAACCTGCTGATCCCGCAAAGGCTGCGGCTGCACAGGATGGATGAAGGCGAGGTAGCGGAGTACGCCGAGGGGCGCCTGCAGCGGGCCGGGGCGGCCAAGCAGGGTTTGATACCGGCGGCGCAACTGGCCGTGATCGCCTCGACCTCAAAGGGCCTGCCGATGGAAGTGCACCGGTTGTGCGGCGAGTTCCTGGAAGTGCTGGCGGCGGGTTCGAGCTCATCCGATTCCGCCCTGCGGTTACAGAGTGTATTGAACCGACTGCGGCAGGATGCGGCGCCGGAGTGATTACGCGCGGAAGTGCAGTTCCAGGAGTAACGGGAAGAGCGGGCCGCGCTTAAAAGATTTGCCGGTGAGCGGCGGCTGAAAGTCGCAGGGCCGCCACTCGCGGCAGGAAATCACCTGCAGACCCAGGCCGGCGCAGGCGTTCAGGTAGGCCTCGAACTGGTGCGGGTAGGCCGGCATATGGACCTCCTGCTCTCCGTCCTGAAAATGAGCGGCCACGCCACTGAGCGAGAGGAACGGATGGATCTCAAGGATGGCGATGCGACCGCCGGGCCTGAGGAGGCGGCGGGCTTCGCGCAAGGGCGCATCCAGCGCGCTGATGTGTTCCAGGGAGAGGCAGAAGAGCGCCAGGTCAAACGTGCCGGAGTCCAATGGAAGAGGCTCGGCCATGTCGTGTTGCAGCAGTTCGAGGCGCGCGTCGCGCTGACGGGCCTGCTGGAGCATGCCGGCCGAGAGATCGCACCCCGCGGCGCGGGCGGCGCCCGACTCCAGGAAGGCGGAGAGATTGCGGCCGGTTCCACAGCCGAACTCGAAGACCGACGCGTCCTGGACGCCTCCCAGGCCCTGGGCGACTACGCGTGTGGCGGCAGCGACCATCGGGTTGTCATAGGTGTCATAGAAGCGGGACCAGCGATCGTAGGCGCCGGTGACAGAGAGATGAATGGGGTCGACGGACATGGGCTCACTTCTTCACAGTTTCCACCGCCGGGATCTTCTGGATCAATTTCAGTTTTGCGCCTGACCAAACGAAGGAGCATGTGGCGCTGTCCTCCAGCTTCAGTGGGCGCGTACCTGCCGTCGTAGCGCAGAAGCGGGAGACCCCAACCCAGGATTTCGAATGGCGCGCGGTAAACTTCGCCGGATTTCCCATTGATGAGTGCAATGGAAATGCAGCCAGAGCCGCAGCCCCAAGCCGAAGGCTAACCTTACGAAGTTGGTATTGATTTTATCAACGGGTGTCATCCACTCCAAAGATCCCCGTATGACCCCGCCAACACCACCGGTCTATCTGTACCCGACAACTGTGTCGCTGCTCAGTCTGTATGGAGTGGGGGTACTCTACGGACTATTGTCAACCTCGAACGATCCGCAGCGGGGGATGGCGAACGGGTTCCTGATATTCGTGTTGTTGTTGCTGGTGGGGCTGGGTGCGTTGAGCTGGCTGGGGACGCATCCATACCGGCCGTGGCTGGCGCGGCTGGTGTTTGTGATTTGTGTACTACCGCCCTGAGCTTTACTGCACAGGGCGTCTTTTGGGTGATCCGGACACTGCGCAAGGAGTAGCCTTCGCCGGCGGCGGCCGCCGCATCCAGTCAGAGTCGGTTGCAGATCGCCCCGACGATGGAGCTCAACAAACCCGGGAATCTTGTATTGAGGTCGTCCGCGCGCAGGGAGTTGAAGTGGCGCGTACCCTCGATGCGCGTGGAGATCACCCCGGTTTCGCGCAGCACCTTGTAGTGATGTGACAGGCTTGATTTCGGCATATCGACACAACAGGTGCTGCAGGGCTGCTCACCGCGTTGCGCGAGGAACGCGACGATTTCCAGACGGACAGGATCGCTCAAGGCGTACATGACCTCACTGAGCTCGATCTGATCTTTGGTTGGTTCCTTACCCGCTCTCATACAAAAACCACCTTCCTACTCTACTCAATTGATGCTTGAAACATGCGGGGAGGTTGAATCGTTCGAGAACTGTCGAACATCAATCTGGATGACACCGTCAGGCTTCGAACGCCAGCGTGTCTGAGGAGCACAAGAATGTGGATCGTCAGACTTGCTCTCGACCGGCCGTACACCTTTGTCGTGGTGGCCATTCTCATCCTCCTGCTGGGAGGATTCTCCGTTGCGAAGATGCCCACAGACATCTTCCCGGTGATTGATATTCCGGTCGTTAGCATCATTTGGACCTATCAGGGGCTGCCTACGCCCGAGATGGAGAAGCGTGTAACAACATTCAGTGAATTTGTTTTAGCACTAGTCAACGATGTGAAGTCGATTGAGTCGCAGACCTTGAATGGCGTGAGCGTCATCAAGATCTACTTTCACCCGCAAGTGCACATCGATGCGGCGATGGCACAAGTATCCACGGCCGTGCAGGGGATCCGGTTCCGCATGCCTCCAGGCATCAATCCGCCCTGGATTCTGCGTTTTGGCGCCGATACCGTGCCGGTGATCCAACTAAGCCTGTCGTCCAAGACACTGTCGGAAGCGGCGCTCTACGACTACGGCATATTCCGAGTGCGCCAACAGTTGTCGACCGTGCCGGGCACGCTGCTGCCTGCTCCTTATGGCGGCAAGCCGCGCCAGATCATGGTCGACATCGACCAGAACCGCCTGCTCTCCAAGGGCCTGACATCGATCGACGTTTCAAATGCGATCAATACGCAGAACCTGTCGCTGCCCAGCGGCACGCAGAAGATAGGCAACCGCGATTACACGGTGAGCCTGAACGGCAATCCCACCTCGGCGCTGGAGTTGAACGATGTGCCGTTGAAGTATGTCAACGGCGCTACGGTTTACATGCGCGATGTGGCGAATGTTCGCGATGGTTACGCCGTGCAGACGAACGTCGTACGTTCGAATGGCGAACCGGCCGCGCTGTTGAGCATCATGAAGACCGGTGCGGTTTCGACGCTGGACATTGTCGATGAGGTAAAGAACCGGATTCTGCCGACGAGCCGCGCGGCAGCCCCGAAGGGACTGCAGATCAACGAACTGTTTGACCAGTCGTTCTTCGTGCGTGCCTCCATTCAAGGGGTGCTCAAGGAGGGCCTGATTGCGGCGTGCCTGACCGCGGCGATGATTCTGCTGTTCCTGGGCAGCTGGCGCAGCACGCTGATCATTGCGATCTCGATTCCGCTGTCTATTCTGTCTTCCATCATCATCCTCAGCGCGATGGGACATACGTTGAACATCATGACCCTGGGCGGACTGGCCCTGGCCATCGGCATCCTGGTGGACGACGCGACGGTGGAGATTGAGAACACCCATCGAAACCTGGCGATGGGCAAGCCACTGCGGCAGGCGGTGCTGGATGGCGCGGCGCAGATCGCGGTGCCGACCTTTGTGTCGACATTGACCATCTGTATCGTGTTCGTCTCCGTACTGTTCCTGACGGGTCCGGCGAAGTATCTGTTCACCCCGATGGCGCTGGCGGTGGTCTTCGCGATGGCTTCGTCGTATTTCCTCTCGCGTACCCTGGTGCCGCTGATGGTGAACTTCCTGCTCGCCCAGGAAGATCACAACACCATGCATGAAGGCCCCATCGGCAATGCTCACCAGCGTTTCAACAAGATCTACGAGGCGTTGCGCATGCGGTACGAGGCGGCGCTGCAGCGGGTACTGATGAGCCGCCGCGCGGCGTTTTACGCAATGGGTGGCGCCGTGGCCGTGGCTGTGGTGCTGATCCCGTTCGTCGGGCGCGACTTCTTCCCGTCGATCGACGCGGCGCAGATCCGCATGCACATTCGCGGGCCGGCCGGGCTGCGGGTGGAAGAGACACAGAACCTGTTCGCCCGGGTAGAGCACGAGGTACGGCGTACGATTCCGGCCGATGAGGTGCAGCTTGTACTGCAGAACATCGGCAAGTCGCCGGACTCCTTCAACCTCGCATTTGGTGACGGCGCGATGATCGGCACGTTTGACGGCGAGATGTCGATCTCGCTGAATCCCGAGCATCATGGGAGTGCGGCGGCTTACATCCGTAAATTCCGCCAGGAGCTGCCGAAACAGTTTCCGGGTGTTACGTTCTATTTCCAGCCGGCCGATATTGTCACGCAGGTGCTGAATTTCGGCCTGCCGGCTCCGATCAACATTCAGGTGGCGGGCTACGATCCGAACAACTATCAGATTGCCAGGCAGATGTCGGAGCGGCTGAAGGGCGTGCCTGGAGCGGTGGACGTGCATCTGCACCAGGTGGTGGACGGGCCTGACATCCGAATCGATGTGGACCGTACACGCGCCGCCGAATTTGGTTTGACGCATCAGGATGTCTCGAACAACCTGTTTGTGTCGTTGGCATCCAGCGGCCAGGTTCAACCGAACTTCTGGCTGGATCCGCGCATGGGCATCACCTACCTGGTGGCGGCCCAGACACCGCAGCGTGATCTGCAATCGATCAACGATCTGCAGAACACGCCGGTGTATGCGGGGCGGAACGCGGCGCAACCCCAGTTGCTGAGCAATCTGGCGAACCTGCGGCGCGGCGTAACACCGGTGAATGCGAACCACACGAACGTCCAACCGGTGTTCGACGTTTACGCGAGTATTCAGGACAGCGACCTGGGCTCAGTGGCTTCGGACGTTCAGAAGCTGGTGAAGGAATTCACGCCGAAGCTGTCGCCGGGCAGCACGATCAAGGTGCGCGGGCAGGTTCAGAGCATGAACGAGGCGTTTACGCGCCTGGGCCTGGGCCTGGTGTTCGCGGCGCTGATGGTCTACCTGCTGATGGTGGTGAACTTCCAGAGCTGGCGCGATCCGTTCATCATCGTGACCGCGCTGCCGGGCGCCTTCGTCGGCGTCGTGGTGGCCCTGTTCCTGACGCAGAGCACATTCAATGTACCCAGCCTGATGGGCGCCATCATGTCGATCGGCGTTGCGACGGCGAACAGCATCCTGCTGGTGACGTTCGCCAAGGAGCGGATGGATGAGGGCGAGACTCCGCTGCAGGCCGCCATTCAGGCGGGCTCGGCGCGTTTGCGTCCTATCTTCATGACGGCCTGCGCCATGATCATCGGCATGTTGCCGATGGCGTTGGGCCTGGGTGAAGGCGGTGAACAGAATGCTCCGCTGGCACGTGCGCTGGTGGGCGGATTGACGATGGCCACGGTCGCCACGTTGTTCTTCGTACCTGTGATGTTCACGACACTAAGCCGGAATCAGTCCGTGGGAGAGGCTCAATGAGTACCGAAAACACTTCGTCCTATACGAAAGAAGTTTCCCTGAAGCCGGGCAACCGTCGGCGGCCGGGGGTGGCCGCCACGATCCTGCTGGTGCTTGTTGTTTTTGGCGCGGTGGCTGCCGCGAAGTTCCAGAAGAGGGAGTCCGCCGTTCATTTTTCGCAGGAGGCCACTGGCGGGAAACCGCTGGTGAACACCGCGCTCGCCACCTCGGCTCCGCCGACCACGGAATTGACGCTGCCGGGCAATACAGAAGCCGTGGTGGTGGCGGATATCTATGCGAGAGCCACGGGCTATGTCCGGACACGGTCGGCGAATATCGGCGATCGCGTGAAGCGGGGCCAGGTGCTGGCGACCATCGAGTCGCCGGAACTGGACCAGGAACTGGCGCAGGCACGGGCGACGGTAGAACAGTCGCGTGCTTCGTGGAGACAGGCGCAGGCGAACGTGGCGCGGGCGGAAGCGAGTGTCGTGGAGGCTCGGGCGCGGTTGGAACAGACCAAGGCGAACGAGGCCCTGGCCTCGGCTACGTCAGACCGTTGGACGCGACTGGTGGATAAGGGCGTCCTGCCCAAGCAGGAAGGTGATGAGCGGCAGTACGCGTACAGCGCCCGGAAGGCGGAAGTCGCGGCTGCCGAGGCGTCGATTCATACGGCGACGGCATCGGTGAATGCGGCTCGGGCCAGTGTGGTTTCGGCTGAAGCCAACATCCGGGCGAACGAAGCCAACGTATCCAGGCTGCAGCGGTTGGTGGGCTTTGAGAGTGTGGTGGCTCCGTATGACGGCATCATTACGGAGCGACTGGTGGAACAGGGCGACCTGATTTCCTCCACCGGAGGGCTGGATGGCGGACGAAAGCTGTTTGCCATTGCACAGCCCAGCACGCTGCGGGTGCAGGTGAACGTGCCGCAGACGTTTGCTCCGGACATTCAGGTGGGCCAGGAAGCAAGGCTGGGCGTGAAAGAACGGTCGGGCGCGGAGTTCACGGGCAAGGTGGTGCGGACAGCAAGTTCGTTGAATGCGTCGTCGCGCACCATGCTGGTGGAAGTGCAGGTGGATAACCGCGACGGTGCGTTGCTGCCGGGCATGTTCTCGGAAGTGAAGTTCGCGTTGCCGAGGAGCCATCCGGCGACCGTGGTGCCGGCCGAAGCGCTGCTGGCGAATGCGAAGGGGACACGCGTAGCGACCGTGGATCCGAGCGGCAAGATCCGCTTCCGAACGATTGAGGTATCGCGCGACCTGGGTACGCAGATTGAGGTCGCGTCGGGCCTCAACCCGAATGAAGTGGTGATTCTGAATCCGGGCGAGATGCTGGCCGAGGGACAGGAGGTCCAGGCCGCGGGTCCGGTGACTCACCAGGAAAGAGCAAGAAGATGAATTTGAGGTTTGTCCTTGCAGGATTGCTGACCGCGCCGCTGTGGGCCCAACCCGCGGCGCCGCGGTTGGAGAATTCAGCTCGAATCGATCAATTGGTTCAGGATGGCAAGCTGCGGCTGTCGCTGCAGGACGCCATTGCGCTGGCGTTGGAAAACAATCTGGACGTGGAGTTGCAACGGTACAATCGCCGGCTGGCGGAGACGGATGTATTGCGGTCGAAGGCGGGCGGCGCGCTGCGGGGCATACCTTTGTCCGTGCGGGAGGGGCCGAACAGCCTGGGGGTGCCGGTGGTGACGGGGTCGGGCCTGGGCGGCGGAGATACTCCGACACTGGACCGGTTCTCGGGGACGGGCGCGCAACTGGACCTGTCGCTGCTGGGTTCCCTGCCCCTCTCGACCGGGCCGGTGGTACCGAACCTGGATCCGACGCTGACGGGGACACTGGGTTGGAACCACACATCGACGCCGCAGAACAGCACGTTCCTAGCGCCGCTGCGGTCGTTGAATGCGGACACGACGACAGCCAATGTCGGAATTGAGAAGGGTCTCAATACGGGCGGCACGATTGGGCTGAGCTTCCTGAATCAGCATCAGGACATCAACAACCCGCTGCTGAGCTTCAGCCCTTACTCGACGTCGACCTTGCGGCTGGACTTCCGGCAGCCGCTGCTGCGAGGGTTCGGACCCGCGGTGACGACGCGGTATATCCGGATCGCCAAGAACAACCAGAAGGTCTCGGACCTGGTATTCCGGCAGCAGGTGATCAGCACCATTCACGCGGTGATCCGGCTGTACTGGGACCTGGCGAGCCTGACGGAGGATGTGCGTGTGCGGCAGGATGCGGTGGTCTCGGCAGAGCAGTTGCTGAGGGACACGCAGGAGTCGGCCAAGCTGGGCGTCCGGGCCTCGATCGATGTGACCCGTGCCCAGGCTGAAGTGGCGCGGCGGCAGCGCGATATCGTGATTGCCCGCAGCCTGGCGCGGCAACAGAGCGAACTGCTGAAGGATTATCTGGTGCGGGCGTCGGAGAACAAGCTGCAGGAAGTGGTGATCGAGCCAGTGGACGCGATGGGGCTGCCGGCGGACTCTCCGCAGGAGCCTTTGGAACAACTGGTGGGCCAGGCATTGAAGGAGCGTCCAGACCTGGCGCAGGCGCGGATCCAACTGGAGAACTCGCAGATCAGCCTGAAGGGGTCGCGCAGTGCACTGCTGCCTTCGCTGGACCTGGTGGCTTCGGCGGCCAATAACGGGTTGGGCGGGTCGCCGAACGGGGTGCAGTTCAGTAATCTGCCGGCATCGACTCCGAATCCGTTCTTCGTCGGAGGCTACGGCGATGCATTGGGCCAGGTGTTCCAGCGCAATTTCCCGGACTATGGGGTGGCCGTGCAGTTCAGCGTCCCGATTCTCAACCGGGCGGCACGCGCCGATGTGACCCGTGACCAGATCCAGGTGCGGCAGCAGGAGATCCGGCTGAAGCAGTTGGAGAAGCAGGCGCGACTGGAGATTCGCAACGCCCAGATTGCGGTGGAAGAAGCAAGGGCGAGCTACGAGTCTGCCCGACAGGAGCGCATTCTGGAGGAACAGACCCTGGATGCGGAGAAGGAGAAGCTGGGCGTTGGAGCTTCGACGACGTTTCTGGTGATCCAGTACCAGAGGGACCTGACGCAGGCCCGGTCTTCCGAGGCGACGGCGCAGAGCAGTTACTGGAAGGCGCGTGCGGCTCTTGACCGGGCGATGGGTACGATGTTGACAGTGCACAATGTGGAGTTCGACGAAGTGGTCGCAGGTGCGGTGACGAAGGTCCGCTAGGAACGACTGATTGGGGGACAGCCACCCGCTGCCGGTGCGACTGGCAGCGGGTGGCTGTTCTGCATTCGGACGAATCAGGGGGCCAGACCGAGTACGGAGTAGGTTACCCCGACATTGTCGATGTGGAAGGTGGAGGGCCACCCGGCGTTCTCAGTGGCCTGGAATTCGAGGATGATCGTTTTGCCTTTGTAGGCTGTCAGATCGAAGCCATTGAACTTCTGGTGCGCATGGTAGTTGTCGGCGGTGTCGGTTTCAGTGGTGCTGGGAATCGTGGTGAGTGTCTCCAGTAAGGTGTAGGAGGCGAGATCGAGGACGTTCACTTTGAGGAAGTCGCCCGGGACCAGTTCTCCGGAATCGATACGCGTCCGGAACGTCAGCTTCACGTTGGAGACGCCTTTCGGGATGGCGACGTGTTGGCGCAAGGAGGCTGTATTCTTGGTCCCGAGGCCGCCGAGACGGGCCCAACGATCGCCGAGGAAGGCGGCATTCCCCTCACCCCACGCCGGATCGTATTTGATGACCTCCGCCGCGCCACCCAGATCCCACCAGCCGTTGCCGCCTTCAAACCCCTGGTTGACGATGATCTGGTTGACGGGCTTCAGTTGGAAGTGGACTGGGGCTGTGTGCGCCACCTCAGCGTCGAGCACATCAATGATGGAGGCGACCACCTGGTAGTCGGTGTTCACCTTGAACTCCGCCGTGGGCAGGACCGCCATGAGCTGACTGCCCAGGCGCGTGCCTTCGGTGCCTGGTTGGGCGACGCGGATCTGCTTGATCTGGGAGAGCTCGATGCCGGTGATGTTCTTCGCCTGGAACGTGACCGACCCCTCGGCTTCGTCGACGGCCACAAACAGGTCCAAGTGGGGTACAGCCTGGTAGACGACGTAAGCGTTGTCGATGCGGAAGCGCTTGGCTTTGGCCGAGGTGGAGCGGAACCTGAGGATGTAATCCCTGCCGGCGTAGCTGAGGGGGAGTGAATGGTTGAGTTGCTTGTAATCGCGATAGACCTTGTCCAGGGTGTTGAAGTTGGCGTAGATGGTGTCGAGGGTCTGTACCAGGACACCACCGGCGGTGAGGATCTCGACGTCCAGCCGTTCGATGGAGTCGACGTTGCCGGCCGCGGGGTCCACCGCGACGCGGTAGCCCACCGTGAGGCCCAGCAGGCCGTAGGGCACTGAGAATTTCTGCTGCACCCAGCCGGTGTTGTCCAAGGCGGCGTAGCCTGCGCCCAGGAAGGCCTTTGCAGAACTTGACTTGACCTGAGCACTGCCAGAGAGGTTCCAACTGTCCGCGCCTTGTTCGAAGCCGCGGTTCTTCAGTACATAGTTGGCGCCCTGATAGGCCAAGGGCTTCTGCGCGTTGCCTGTCTTGCCCATGCGATCGTAGGCCGTGGCGCTGAGCGTGTAGTTGCCGAAGCCGACCTTGCTGAGATCCAGGAGGCCGACCCAGACATTGCCCTGCACGGTGTGTTCGAGCACGGCATTGCGGAAGAAGTCGATGTGATGGACGCCGATGTCATCACTGGCGTTGAGGGTGACGAGCAACGACTGTTCGAGGTTATTGAGGATGGGCGCGGCCATCGCCACGGTGGGGGCGGCCGTGTCGGGCGCTTCGTCGCCGATTTGGACGGCGGCCCAGGCGTTCACGACCGTCTTATATTCCGGCGAATTCAGGCCGAAGAGATCCTCGGCGGCGCTCAGGTAAGCATCGCGCGTCTCTGGGAAGGTTGGGCTGGCATCCATGTACGCCAATGAGGCGAGATACCAGATACGCGCCGCGTTGTGCAGGCCGACGCCGACCAGGCCTTGCGGCAGGATGGGCGAGACAAGACAGCGGAACTGCGCGCCGTCCTCGGGATCGCAGGCTGGACCGGCATCGTACTCTTCGACGGAGGGCGCGCCCATGGCGAGTGTCGCGAACAGGCGGCCATAGGCACAGCCTTGGATGTGCTCCTCATAGTCGCCCATGTCGTCGACGTAGTAGGGCAGGCCCGGTTGACCACCGATCACATAACTCCAGGGGTTGATACTGCGGAAGAAGAAAAGACTGACATCGCCGGGGGCAGGCGAAGGGATGGTGCTGCCTGTTCCGCCGGCCAGCGCCCGGTAGTGATTCACGATGGCGCCCTGGATGTCGCCGTGGCCTTCATTCAGGCCGCGGCATTCCCCGCAACCATTGTCCGTCGTCACGAGTTGATCCCACAGGCCGTGGCCGAGTTCGTGGGCTACTGTGATCGTATCGGTGCGGCTGCTGTGGCCTGATTCGGTACCATCGCCGAAGCTGGCGTAGGTGCCATCCCAGTAGGCATCACCATAAGGCTCATCGGCCTGCTTGCGAATGTGAACTCGCAGTTTCATGGGGCTGCCGGCGTCGTCCAGGCCATCGCGGCTGAGGACGTTCTTGTACATATCCCACGTGAGACGGGCCCCGTAGTATGCCTCGACGGCGGCGGTCTGGCCGGTTTTGCCGGTCGTAGAATTGCCGAACGCCCAATCCAGGCCGTTGCCCCAGGTGGTGAGGGCCGGATCGGCGGGATTCTGTGTGTAGAGCGCGCCTTTGAAGGTCGACGTAGGATTCTTATCCTGCATGTCGTAAATGCGTGTCAAGCCACGCTGCGCATCCTGAAACTCGTAGCGATCCGTGACGGTGTTGCGGACGTGATCGATGGGGATCTCGCCGTAGCGTTGAGACTGGCCGGTCGTCTGTTCAGGAGTGAGTGCCTCGACCAGGTTGGACCAGCTTTTGACGATGGCGCCGGTCTGCGCGTCGACGAGGTAAGTGGTGGGAGGCCGTGAGTCGGATTCGACGCGTGCCATCCACACGAGCATGGGCGTGGCCCCTGCCCCATGAATGACCAACTCCGACTCGATGGACAGCTCAGAGCCGGCAGTTCGCAGCTCACGCGCCAGGGTTTCCTCCATCGCCTTGCGGGAAAGGCCGGGGGCGACCGGCGGCATCGCCAATGCCGGCCGGGGCCGGGTAGTGACCCGAGCCGACTTTCCGGCCGCATCCACCCCCAGTTTCAGGTCGCCTCCGAGAACGCGCACGCCTTTGTAGTAACGGTGAAACCGGACATTCAGCCTGCCGAGTTCGTCATAGACAGAGGACGCGGGTTCGAAGGTGTCGTCAGTCGAGAGGCCTAACACAAGCCTCTGGCTGTCGAGCATTGTCCTGGCGGTCTGAAGCCTTTGAGGCCGCTCAGCCAACAGGCGGGCCTTATCAAGTGCAACGAGTTGGAAGGCGAGCGCTCGAGGCGCCAGGATGTCACCAGCCGACAGGATGGCGGCTGTTGCGAAGAGAGTCAGACGGTTCATGGGGTTCCTCCGTTCACGCCAAGCGGTTAACGACTGAAGCCGAGCGCAGCGCACTGGGTGGTGTTGCGGTCGTCGGGAATATTGAAGGCACGTTGTGTCGAGAGGTTCTGGATCTGAATGCAGTCGCTGCTGAAGATGTTAGTCAGGATGCGGGCATCCTGAGCCTGTGACTCCACCAGAAGGCCGCGATGGGGCATCGTCATGCTGCCCAGGCCATTGCTCTCAAACCGTGAGTTGGTGACACGGGTACCGTAAGCATTGGTGCGGACCGCGCCGCGGTAGTTGGATTCCATGCGCACACCATCGATGAGCAAGTCGTTGCTGGTGTTGATGAGTCCGATGGGGGTGTCATCTCCGGGGCCGAGGACGTTGATCCCCCAGCCGCCGGCCTGACTCACGATGCCGTCGCGGAT
Organism: Paludibaculum fermentans; assembly: GCF_051172195.1. Lineage (GTDB taxonomy): Bacteria > Acidobacteriota > Terriglobia > Bryobacterales > Bryobacteraceae > Paludibaculum > Paludibaculum fermentans_A. The sequence continues at coordinate 1,825,435 of NZ_JBPJAQ010000002.1, read as the reverse complement.
CCGCCAGCCGTTCGAGTTGTAACCGATAACGAGGTTGTCGCCACGGTTGTTTGAGATATTGCAGCCGTTGATGAAGACGGAGTAGCTACCTACGCCGGAAACGCCGGTTTGAAAGTCACTGACCCGGACATTGGTGAGATAGACGATATTCTGGTTTGCGATGGCGATCCCGGTGGAGTGAGGGGCGGTGGAGTTGCCTGGCGCACTGGGCCCGTAAAGATCAATCCCGCTGATGGTGACGTACCCGCTGGGCGCCTCCTGGCACATGGAGAGTCCAATGCCGTCGTTCAGGAATTTGATCTGGCCACCGGCCCCGATGCCCTTCCCTTTCAGCGTGAAGCGGGGCGGCAGGCGGAGCCCGGCACCGATCGTGCAGGCCTTGTCGACGATCAGTGTGCCCGTTGGGCCCAGTTCGAAGATGAGGTCCTGCAAGGTGGCTGCACTGGTGCAGAGCCCAGGGACCCGGGCACTCAGGTTGACGGTAGCACCGGAGCCTCCAAGGGGACATGGGTTGCCCTGAAGCCCAAATTGGGCGTGGAGAACGGTGGAGCCTGACGCGTGGAGCAGTGTGCACGCGATGAAGGCGGTTCGAAAAGTCTGGCGAGAAGTCATTGGTTCCTCCGCGGGCTCTGTCCGCCCGCAATGATCCGGCACGAGGATCTGTGCGGAAGTGTGCCGAGATCCGCCAGTTTCCGGATGAATTGCCAAATGCGGTGGAGAGACAGGTGAAACGGTTGAGGGACTGCTCTCACTACTGATCAGGCAGTGCTGGAGATGAACGCAGCCACCATTACAAACCGGTTGGAGGATTGGTGGCGCGGCGACCAGCAAGCCCTGCCCCAGGTGGTCTCAGAGCTGTACCCGCAACTGCGGCGTGTGGCAGCTCACTGTCTGCGGAGAGAGGCGCGCAATCACACGCTGCAACCGACGGCCCTGGTGCACGAAGCATACGTGCAATTGGCAGGCGGGCCGCCGGCGCATTGCGAGGCGAGATCCCATTTCCTCGGTATTGCTACGCGAATTATGCGGCAGATCCTAATTCAATATGCACGGCGGAGAGGGGCGGCGAAGCGTGGGGGCGGGTCCCGTTCGACACAGTTTGACGACCGGCTGATTGAGGCTCCCAGGCGAACACCGATCGAAGAAGCGCTGGAAGAGGCGCTGGAGGAATTGCGGCGAAGGGAACCAAGGCGGCATCTCGTGGTTGAGATGCGGTACCGGTTTGGATCCACCGTGGAGGAGGTCGCCGCGTTGACAGGCCTTTCGGTCCGGACAGTGGAGCGGGAGCTGCAACTGGGCCGAACGTGGCTGGAACGGGCGGTTTACGAGGGGGATGGACTGTGGCCTCACAACTGAGCATCGAGACCCTGTTGGCGGCATCACGAGGTGCGCTGCCGAAGGTGCCAGGCTACCGGCTGAGGGCGCTGCTGGGGCGCGGCGGCATGGGTGTTGTGTATGCCGCGGTGCCCGACGGGACTGAGTCACTGGTTGCCATCAAGATCCTTCGCAACGACGTGGCCACACCGGCCAACCTGGCCCGATTTGACCGGGAGCGCAGAATCCTCGAACAGTTGAGCCACCCAGATATCGCCACGCTGTTGGATTCCGGCGAGACCCTGGACGGGGCGCCCTACCTGGCAATGGAGTACATCGAGGGGCGCGCGATTGGCGACTATTGCGCCGCCCATGCCCTGGGCAACCGGAGCCGCGTGCGGCTATTCCATGCAGTCTGCGAAGTGGTGGCGGCAGCGCACGACCTGGCGATCATCCACAACGACCTGAAGCCGAGCAACATCCTCGTGGACCAGGACGGCCATCCGAAGCTGTTGGATTTCGGCATCTCCAAACTGATGGCGGCCGGAGAGGAACGGCTTACCGTCACAGGCTGCCGGCCATTGACGCCGGAGTACGCCAGTATCGAGCAATTGCGCGGCGGCACGATCACCCTGGCCTCCGACGTCTATTCCCTTGGGGCGATCCTCGCGGAACTGGCCGGAAGCACGGACCCGGCGCTGAACGCCATCATCCGGCACGCCATGGCGGAACAGCCGGAGCGGCGTTACCAGACCGCCAGGGAACTGGGAGACGATGTCGAGGCTTATCTGGAAGGCCGTGCGCTGAGTCTCGGCGCCGAGCCGCCGAAACTCCGGTGGCAGGCGATTGTCGTGGCAGTCGGTCTTGCCCTGATGCCGGCGCTGATGGTGCAGCTCTCGGAATCCCCTACGGCCGTTCCCAGCGAATCGGAGCGGGATTACCTCGTGGCCCGGCATCTGTGGAGCAAGCTTTCCATGCCCGAGTTGCGCAAGGCGGAAGCGTGGTTCCGAAAGTCTGTGGAGAAAGACCCGCGGTCGGCCATGGCACATGCCGGCCTGGCCGACGCGCTCTACTTCAAAGGGGAACTGGATGGCCGCAATCCCAGGGAGGTTTTCCGTGAGGCCAAAGTGGAAGCCCGGCGAGCCATTGAACTGGACGAGCGACTGGCGGTGGCCCACGCGGTGGCGGGCAGCGTCCTGTTCGCCTCGGATCTCAAATGGACCTATGCGGAAGCGGAGTTTCAGCAGGCCTTAAAGTTGGATCCGAAATGCGTTCGCGCTATGCAGGGCTACGCCTGCATGCTGATGCGGCTGGGACGCCTGGGAGAGGCGGGCGCGCTGATGAAGAGAGCGAGATTGTTGGATCCGGCTTCCCCGATCCTGGGCTTGCAGGAGGCGCGTGTGCCTTTCTATGCGGGGCGGTTCGAAGTGGCGCGGGATCTCTTCCGCGGCGTCCTGGATCGCGATCCGTCGTTCTCCCTGGCGCACTACTACCTGGCGCTTTGCTACCGGTTTCTGGGGCAAGCGCAAGCGGCTGAGGCGGAGATGAGAAAGACGAGCCTCAGTGAGTTGGGCATGGCTGTCGAAATCGCCTGGATTCGCGGCCGGGATGTGGCCCATGCCGAACTGCAGCGTCTGCTTGAGCAGGAAAAAGGCAATCCGAGTATTGTGTTTGTCGCGATCGAGTTGGGACGGAACGATCTCGCGTTCCAACTTCTGGAGAAAGCGATTGCGCAGAGGGAGACGATGATGTTGGGCCTAAAGGTGGACCCGCGCTTCGATGCCCTGCGGAGCGACCCCAGGTTCGACGCTTTGTTGAGACAGGCGGGGCTCCCCAACCTGCCTTAAGTGGCATTCTGGCCTTCAGCCAAGCACAACGAGGAATTGCTTCAACCACTCGACATGCGCCGTCCAGGCCGGGCCGGTGACGAGGTTGCCATCCGTGATGGCGCCTTCGAAGGGCAGACTGACGTACTCACCGCCACCCGCGGTGACCTCGGGCGCGCAGGCTGGATAGGCATTCACCTTCCTGTTGCGAACCACGCCGGCGGCGGCCAGGATTTGCGCACCGTGACAGATGGAGGCAATCGGCTTCTTCGTGTCGGCAAAGTGGCGGACGATTTCCAGGACACTGGCATGCAACCTGAGGTACTCGGGCGCACGCCCGCCTGGAATCACCAGCGCATCGTAGTCTTCGGCGCGGACGTCAGCGAATGTGGCATTGAGCGTGAAGTTGTGGCCGCGTTTCTCGGTATAGGTTTGATCGCCTTCGAAATCGTGAATCGCGGTCCTGACGGTCTGGCCAGCCTTCTTGTCAGGACAAATCGCATCCACCTGGTGCCCGGCAATCTGTAGAGCCTGAAACGGCACCATCACCTCGTAGTCTTCCACGAAGTCCCCCACGAGCATCAGGATTTTCTTCGACATGAACGGTTCCTTCCCCGAATCAGTGCAATAGTCCGGCTCGCTGGAGCCGTTGACCGCCCGCCAGGGTCAATGGGAGCACCGGCAGGCATCGCCATAGATCCAATGTAGCCTTCCTGCCACGCCGGTGGGTTACGCCAGCACGCTGAAGATCACTGACCCACCGGAACAGGCGCGACGCAGGGCTTCCTGGCCTGGATGCCGCGGACCAGAAGAAACGCCAGTGGATGAAGCACGCCCATCACAATGAAGACTGGCGAATAGGACCAGTAAGTCACCGCGCGCCCGACCAGATTGGTGGAAATCATCCCGCCGAGACCGGAGCCCGCCGCCACCAGCCCGAAAACGGTGCCGACCACTGGCTTGGGATAGATATCGACGATCAGCGCACCAATGGATATCTGCCAGGCCAGGTGGGCAAACGCAGCAGTGGCGGCGATGCCGACGGCCATCAGGGGAGAGGAGGCGGAGTTGATCAGGGGGCTGAGAGGCAGGAACAAGGCAGCGCCCGCCATGACCCAGATGCGGCTGCGGGCCGGCGCCATCCCGCGCCTGATGAGAATTCCTGAGAGGTAGCCGCCCGCGATGCACCCGATGTCCGCGGCAAGGTAGACCAGCCACGCGATCTTGCCCACCTCGGCCAGGCTGAGGTGACGGGCATCGGTCAGGTACTTCGGAAACCAGAAGAGATAGAAGTACCAGACCGGGTCGGTGATCATGCGGCTGACCATCAGCAGCCAGGTTTCCTTGCGGCCCAGAATGTGACGCCAACGGCCCTCCGGCGGCATGGCGTCGTCTTCTGGAGAGGAATTGCCCTCGTCCAGGATCAACTTCCGCTCCTCATCGCTGAGGCGCGGATGCTCCGACGGTTTGCGGTAAAGCCAGAGCCAGGGGAGCACCCAGATGAGTCCCAGCGAACCGGTGAACAGGAAGACGGAGCGCCAATGGAAGTGGGCTGAGAGGTATGCGATGACGGGCGGCGCGAGCGTAGCGCCGAGGGTTGCCCCGGCGGTGTAGATGCCGATCACGAGGCCCCGTTCCCGAGCCGGGAACCACTCGGAGACGGCCTTGGGCGCGGCGGTGTAGTTGCCGGGTTCGCCAACCCCCAGCAGGAAGCGGAAGACACCCAGGGACACAACGCTGCGGCTGAGTGAGGTGAGCATATCGGCCAGCGACCACCACACCACGAAGCAGGCCATGGAGACGCGTGTCCCCAATTTGTCGGTCAGCCGCCCGGCAAACAGGTATGAGAGCGTATACGCAAGCAGAAACGCCTGGACCACATAGCCGTACTGCATATCGCTGATCTGCAGGTCGTTCTGGATCGTCCGCGCGAGGATCGACAGGTTCTGCCGGTCCATGTAGTTGATGACGGTGGAGAAGAACAGCAGTGCGGTGATCCACCAACGCAGGTTGGACCAGTGGCGCGGCGCATCCGGAGCGCGAGCTGGCGGCTCGGATTGGACCTCATTGGATTTCATAGTTCACACCGGGCCGGATGGGGAACTCGAAGGCATGGCGTTCCCAGGACCCGGTGCAGTTCCCGCCGGAAGAGCATTTAACCGTCACCCGCTTCCAGTCGGCCACCCGTACGCGCAGGGTTGATTCAGAATTGCCATCGGGGTGGATGAAGCGGGTCTCCGCATGCTCGGCAACAGGGTAAATGCGAGCCACCAACCCGGCGCCTTTCTTCTCGATGACGATACCGGTGCCGCCGACAAAGAGCGGAGTCTGGCGAACAGGCAGTGCGAAGTTCTTCAGCAGGGTTGGCCCCTGGTGCCGCCGCCCGGAGTCGTACTCGATCCAGACACCCGCGGGGAGGTAGACATCGCGGGCCGTGGCGGTCTCATAGTCGTCGCCATACAGCGGTGCAGCCAACAGGGCATCACCGACCATCCACTCATAGCCGCGGACTTTCTCGTTCTCCCGGCCGTAGACCTGGGGGTCGTCGGGGAAAGCGACGGGCAGGGGTGTGAAGGACCACGGGTACCCGTCAAGAAAAAAGCGGACAGCCTGTGAGTAGAAGTACGGCTGCAGGCGATCGTGGAGTTTGGCGGCCTGCAGGAGAACAGCTTCCACCTCAGGGTCGCCGAACGTCCAGGGGCCCTGGCCCATGCTCATGGAAGGATGCAGGGCGGCCCACATCGCATTGCGCTTCATATACTGCCGCATGCGCGGCGTCACCTTCAAATCGAAGTGTCCTTCTCCGAAGGTGCCACCGACGATGTCCGGATACACGAGGGGGAAGCCGGAATAGCCGTAAGCCAGCGCATTGACGGGACCCCGGTCCTGATTCTGATTGAAGTTGAAATCGTTCAGGCGGTGCAGGTCGGCCGGCGAGGCAAGGTACGCATTGCGCCCCATGATAAACAGGCCTTCGCGCATGAGCGCCGCATTGACAGGATCGAGCTTGTCGTCGCCGAGCGGATATTTCCCATAGCCGAAAACATCTTCCTTGTAGCCATCAACGCCATAGGCGGTCCACTTGCGTGTGAGGTCGGCGAACCAGGCGACGGCCTGCGGTTTGCGCCAATCCAGGAAGTAAGTGGGACTCTTGGGCCAGCCGAACTGATACACCTTGGGGCGGCCATTCTCCTCGACGAAGTAGCCGTTGCGGACGCCCTCTTCGCTGTAGGGACCATCGACGATGAAGGTCGTTCGCAGGCCCTGGAAGAACTTCAGGCCCTTGGCATGAAACTGGGCGATGAAGGCTCGTGGATCCGGGTAGAGGTTCCTGTCGTACATGCCGAAGCTGGTGGTCTCGTGGAAACGCTTGTCATCCCGTGGCCAGAAACCAGAACCGACGACCATCCATTGCAAGGGGAACCCGAGCGAAAGATACTGGCCCACATTCTCGGCGACCGTCTTGTAATTGGTATCCCAGGCCAGCGCCCCGAATGCCTCCCACCCCACGCCGAAGAAATCGTACTTGGGCTTCATCACGGGATAGCCGAACATGTTGCGCGATTCCAGAAACTGCCGGTAGATCTCGGCGGGCGAGCCGGTGAACAGGGAGAAGCGGACCTCCGAGGTGACGTTACGGACACCTTGCAGACACTCCTCCGCAGTGCTGCGCACCATCTTGATGCCGGGATCCCAGACCAGGAAGCCGAAACGCTGCTTAGGGTAGAAAGTGAAGTTCGAGATCAGGCGGGTGAGCCCGGTGCCGGAGAGAAAGCGATCGTTGCGATAGCCGGTGATGTCGGTATCGAACGAGTCACGGTGCGTGACTGCATGGTCAGCCAGCCCGAAGCCGGGACTCAGCGGTGCGAACCGCAACATGACAGCCGAAGGGGTGGTGGGGCGAACAATGAGATCGGCCTGATTCGGTGTGAGCGATATGGTCACGGTGGCGGTCAGGCCGGAGGGCGTCCGGACAGTGAGGACGCGATGGCCCTGCTGATTGAACGCTTCGGAGACGACGGAGGCAGGCTCCGGCTTATCAGGATCCCCGAGCAGCAGGCTGCTGGCGGGATGCGCGGCCGCGATGGATGCGCCGCCGCGCTCCAGCGAAATGCGCACCGGATCCGGCGTAATGGTCAGCTTAGCGTCTCCGGCGGTCAGGACGAGCAGGGAAAGCAGCAGGGTCATCGGTTACTCCTGGAGGGCTCCGGAACGCGGGTGTGGCAGCGTTCTGAGCAATTGAGCTTCATCATCGACGAACAGCGATTCATCTGGAGTAGACCCTCACTTCAAAGACGGCAGCAGGGGCGCCATGCGTGGAGACGATCTCCAGTTGCAGCGCGCTGGTGGTCACAGCAGTATCAAACCTGATCGTGTTGCGCGTCTGATGGTTCTCCCTGCACTCATGCAACAGCGTGCCTTCGGCATCCAGCAAGCGGTAGCTGCGAACGCAGAACGGGATGTCACGCTCAGGGTGGCCCCAGAGCACGGACTCCAGCGGATGATCGAAGTCGGTATCGAAAGCGAGTTCAACGCGGCTGATCGTCTTCGACTCAGGCCAGGTGAAGGTGAGGCGTGGCGCGGGATCTGCCGGATCAGCCACCCAGGCATTGCTCTGGATCGTTGGACGAGCGATTCCGTTCGTGACGTTGCCTGCGCTGAACGGTGCCAACGGCGGTTCCACCCGCATTGCCAGATTCAATCCGCCGGGCCGCCGTGCCGGCAGCCAGAATTCGAAGGAGTCGATTCCGCTGTCCTCCGGAGGTTCCTGCCGCGTGCCTTTGGCTACGGCCGCGTTCATCGATTGCGTCAAGCTGAGGACGCCGGTCACGCGGGTCGAGGATAGCTGTACGGATACAGCGGGGTTTCGAAGCAATGTGTAGAACAGGTAGGCAGGCGCTTCGGTTTGTATATCAGGCGCGATGGTGACAGGCTGCGCTTCACCGGGCGCAAGCTCGATGGATTGCCGGAACAACTCAAGGTCCGGGGTGAAGTTGCCTGGACGTGCGCTGCAACGCAGTTCGACATCGAGAGTAGTGGCCGCGGAGACGTCCACGAAGTATGTGACCTTGGGAGCAGGGCCTGCCGCCACGGGCACCAGCATCGCTCGCGACAGTGCCAAGGTCGCGCTCTCTCCGCAGGGCTTCAGTTCATCCACCACGAAAGAACTGGTGGACGTGACCAGGGCGGACTGGGCCAGGTCATCCGGATCCTGCAACGCAACGCCCGGAATGTACTGGCCCGCCCGCAGCAGTTCACGCTGCAGCGCGGAGACTTCCACATCCGCGGGATTTACGCCCTTTCCCCGGCAGAGCACGGCAGCCATGCCGACAGCCTGCGCGGTGTGCGCACAGGTGGCCATCACCCGGGTTGATCCGAAGGCAACATGCGACACGCTGATGATCCGGCCGGCCAGGAACAGGTTCCGGATGTTGCGGGAGTAGAGGCAACGGTACGGGATCTGGTAGACGCCTTTGGAATGCCATTGCGTGCAGGGAGACAACGGGCTATAGACGCCATCTGCCGGATGCAGGTCCATGGCCCAGCCGCCGGCCGCGACCGCATCCGGGTGCGTGCGCTGTTCCACAAGATCCTGCTGCGTGAGAATGTAGTCGCCCTCAAAGCGCCGGCTCTCGCGCTTGCCGGGAATGGTGCCCACCCACTCCAGCGTCATGGTATCGGCCTCGGGGAACTGGCCGGAGTTCTTGATGTAGTCCCACGCGCCGTAGATGACGCGCCACAATTCCCACTTGATCTTTTCCGTCTCGTGGACCGTATCGAGACGTCCGCCGTACTCGAACCACCAGAAGCGGCAGCCGGAGTCGCTGGCCTTGATATCGCGGTAGCGCGGGATGGTTGTGATGTCCTTCAACGCGAAGGAGGGCGCGGTGTACTTGACCGGGCGGCCCGTATCCTTCGAGTAGAAGTACATGGAATGGCCCAGCAGTTCGCCGTAGCCTGCATCGGGTGCGAAGCCTTCTCCGAACTCAGACCGCGGTTCCGCGCCCATCCGGAAGGCGGCCCCCGAGAGGAAACCGGCAATCCCGTCCCCCGAGGCGTCGCAGAACAGCGGAGCTTTCACCACATAGGCCGTGCTGTTCTGGCTGCACCAGGCGCGCACGGCGGAGATTGTGTCGGCTGAAGACTTCTCCACTTCGTGAACGGCTGTATTCAGCAGCAGCGTGATGCCCGGCTCGCTGACCACTTTTTCCAGCAGAATGGTGTCCAGGATCAAGGCGTTGCCTTCAGGGTTGCGGTGCAGGTTCTCAATGAGGATCTCGTCGATGACACCGCCTTCCCGTGCCCAGCGGTTGTTGTTGCCCATGTGGGAGGTCGCCCCCAAGACCCACAGGCGCACCTCGCTGGAGGCATTGCCGCCCAGTACTGGACGATCCTGGATCAACGCTACGCGCAGACCGGCCCTGGCGGCGGTGATGGCCGCACAGGTTCCAGCCAGACCGCCGCCAATCACTGCTAGATCCGCATCCAGGGTGATGGTTAGTTCGATGCGCGTACCCGGTACGCCTTGATCGCGCTGCATGCTCAGTTGCCCTTTTCGTAGAAGCGCACGTATTCGTACTCGACCCGTCCCGGCAGCTTTGAATCATCGACGGCGTCGGTTTTCCCCAACTGGGAGGCAATCGAGGTCAACCAGATGCTCAGGTCGCTGTGCGGCATCTGTGTCAAGTCCACGGTCTGCACCAGTGCGCCATCCATGAAGTATTTCACCGATGCCTGGGTGTATTCACACCCGAAGACGTGAAAATCAGCGAGCGTGGAGACTGCCACCTTCTTGTGGCCGTGGCTGGTGTGCTGGCCCTGCCATTTGTGGGTTGTCGTGCCGTAGGAGGTCAGGTCGATGGAGTCATTCTCGATGACATCCAACTCGAGCGCTGTGGCCGTGGTGGCCGTGCTGCCTGAACCATCGTGACCCATCATCCAGAAGGAAGAGTGCCAGCCCTTTCCCGCCAGCACGCGGAAGCTGGTTTCGTAGTAGCCGAAGCGGAAGGTGGGTTTGGAGATCACGCCCGCGCCAGTGTAGTGCATCCCACCGGCTTCCTCCTTCTTCAGCAGTAGGACCAGCCGGCCCTTTTCCTGGATTACATTCTCCGGCCGCTGCGTGCTCCAATGCTTGGAATCGGTGCGATACACCCACTTCGAGCGGTCGACTGTTGAGCTTTTGAATTCATCGGACCATTTCAACTTGTAGCCTTCCGGCGGGGCCGCCCAGGCGCTCGCGGACAGCAGGCTGGAGATTAGCAGGAATGTAATCGAAAAGTATTTCATGGGAGAAGCGATTCTGTAGATGGAAAGGGGCAGGACCAAATGGGAGCACCCGTCTTCATACTGACGGGCTTTGAGGCGGAGTGAGCAGCTCATGGCGGCCTAGCAGTCCGCCTTCGCGGGGAGCGGAGGGCTTTCCACTCCCACAGCCCAACTCACGCCGGAAGGGGTTCGCCCGTGCGGGCGGTGTGCGCTCCGCGGGCGAGCCGTATGGCGGATGGAGGTCAAATCGGATTTCGACATGGATTCAGACCTCATGGTCCCGGTCGTCCAATAACATCCTTGACACTGACAGATGGCGAAAATTGATTCATCTGAGCAATGGACTAGGGGCGAGTAGTCATTTTGGACTATGTGCGCCGCACACCGCCAGGGCCGGCTAATCCACGTGAACAATGCCGCGCTGAATCGCGGCAATCACTGCTTGCGTACGATCTTCCACGCCCAACTTCTGCAGGATATGCGTGACGTGGATGCGAGCGGTGTTTTCCGAGATGCCCAGGGATTCGGCGACCACACGATTACTGGCGCCTTTTGCCAGCAGTCGCAGCACGTCCTGCTCCCTGTCTGTCAGTTCCGAACCGGGCATCCGCTCAGCCAGCAGGGCGCCCACCGATGACGGCAGATACCGTTTCCCGCGCGACACGGCCAGGATCGCCTGGATCAGCTCTTCCTTGCCCGTGTCCTTCGTCAGATACGCCATCGCTCCAGCTTGCAGGACGCGATGGACATCTTCGCTGCCTTCGTAATTCGTCAGGACGAGAATACGGGCCGCGGGATGCTTCTTGCGGATGATGCGGATGGCTTCAAAGCCCGATTGGCCCGGCAGGCGGAGATCCATGATCACGACATCCGGCTGGTGCAGATCGAACAAGTCCGCCGCTTCGTTGCCTCGCCCCGTCTCGGCGACGATCTCCATATCCGGACGCGGGTCGATGATCGTATGCAGCGCAAGACGCGCGATGGATTGATCTTCAACCAGCAAAATGCGGACGGCTTGATTCATTTCAGGGTGCCGGCGGTCGTCGTGGGAATCACCGCCTCTACGATCGTACCTTTTCCCGGTTCGCTGGTCAGCTTCAAACGGCCGCCAAACCGTTCCGCCCGTTCCGCCATCACCGCCAGCCCGAAATGGCCGCGGGAGAGGCCCATCACTTCATTGGGAACAAACCCCGCTCCATCGTCCTCGACGCGCACCTGAATCTCCTGTGGCCGGTAAGCCAGCTCGACAGTGATCCGCTGCGGACGCCCATGCCGCTTCGCGTTCGACACCGCCTCCTGGCAGATCCGCAGAACATTGCGCTCCAGTTCGTCCTTCAGCTTCACAGGTACACCCTGGGTCTGCACCGACACGGCCAGGGCGGAACCTCTTGCGATCTGCTCCAGCACCCCGTTGACAGCGCTCGCCAGCGTCTCCGAATCCAACCGGCTTTCCCGCAGATCCCAAATCACGCTACGCGCCTCGGCGCGATAGTGCTGCACCATCTTGAGCGCCAGTTCCACGGTGCTCTCAGCCTGTGCCGGCATCTCCTTCAAGCGGGAGAGAGTCTCCTCCAACTGCCACGCGATGGCTGCAAATCCGGCCAGCAGCGTGTCGTGCCATTCCCGGGCAATGCGATTCCGCTCAGCGAGCACGGCGGAGTAGCGCCCCCGGATGATATGGATCCGCCAGCGGTATAACGCCGAAGCAACACCGAGAGAGAACAGGAACAACAGCGCCGTGAACCAGCCCGTCTGGAAGAACCGCGGCGCTTGCTGCACAGCCAACTCGGCCGTCTGCGTACTCCATTCCCCGCCCGGCATGCGTGCTTGTACCAGAAACCGATAATTGCCGGGCGGAATGCGGCCATAGCGGGCTGATCGCAACTGCCCTGATTCGATCCATTCCGGATCGACTCCTTCCAGGCGGTAGCGAAAGCGGATCTTCTCGGCCCAGGCGAAGCGCAGCGCCGTGAAGTGGATTTCCAGGGGATGGGTTCCCGCATCCAGCCGTAGCGGACCGTCCGCCGGCACCACGTGTCCATCCCAGATCGACTCTTCAATGCGCGCCTGGGGTGGCGGAGTCCGCCCCATCCTGCGGCTGAGGGCGAGCACGAAACCGCGCGTCGTCGGGAACCAGGCGCCGCCATGCGGATCGGCCCATCCAGCCGGCTGGGAAACATGGTGGCACTCCGGCGTGCGCATGCCATCGTCCTGGTCGAATAGGGCGACCTCCAAATGCTTCCGGCGGCCCGCCAGCAGTTGCCCCATCTGTGCGGACTCGATGCGTAAAATGCCTTTCGCCGAGCTGGCCCACAAGCCTCCGGCTCCGTCATCCAGCAACCGGTAGAGCGGCGACCCGGGCAGCCCCTGCTGCGTTCCGATCACGAGTGGAACACCAGGAGCCAGGTGGTAGAGTGAACCACCCAGGGAAGTCGCCCAAATCCTGCCCTGTCCATCCTCTGTGATGGCAGAGACACCTTCGACAGGCACTCCGGCGACCGGAGTTGCGCCGGGTGCGGGGCCATCCGAGAGCACGCCGGGTCCCTTCGGGGTTCCATACCAGATGCGTCCCAGCGAATCCTCAAACAGACTCAGGATCTCTATCCCCGGAAGAAACGATGCCAGGGGCCGCGTGGCGTCGCCTCGCGGAAACAGGTACACCCCATTGTTCGATGTCGCCAGCCACAAGCGGCCCCGCCGGTCGAACAACATGGCACTGACAAGGTGATACGGCGACCCCGCCGGAGCGTAGTTCACATAGCGCTGCCCGTCAAAACCAAAGAGCCCTTCCCAATTGCCGATCCACGGGTGACCTGCGGGATCGATCGCCAGCGCGCGTACGGAACAGTACAAAGCCGGCACGGGGGTCGGCTGCGGTTCGAAACGGTTCTCCGCCAACCGGTACAAACCGCCGCGCCAGGTTCCAAACCACAGGTGTCCATCCGGCGCCTTCGCGACGGTGGTGGCATAGTTGCCGCCCAGCCCTTCCGACAGGCCGTAGGGCACGATGGGCGTATCCTTGCAACGCACCAGCCCGCCGCCGCGGGTCCCGATCCACAGATTCCCTTCCCCATCCTCATGCAAGGTGCGGATGAAGTCATCGGGCAAACCCTCGCGGGCCGACCAGGAATCCACCCGATCGCCGACGACGCGGAAGACACCCTGCCCCCAGGAGCCCACCCAGATCACTCCGTCCCGATCCTGCAGGATGCTGACCACGGGACCTGGCACTCCGGCCACGGCTGTGCTTGAGTTGCCGTTGATCCGAATCAGGCCCCGCGCCGTCCCGACCCACACCATCCCCGCGCGGTCCACTTCGACAGCCAGCGGCTCCCCAGAAGTCCGTGTGTCGAATGCCACTGGCGACACGGTATTGTTGCGGACGCGAAAGAGCCCGTCGAGTGTTACCGCCCAGACTCCGCCCTCGCTATCCTGCGTCAGCACGTTCCAGGCGGTCTCCGGCGGACGTGTCAGGCCGGACACCGCGCGAAATTGCCCGGCCTCCGAGCGTATTACGCCAGTTCGCGTACTGGCCCAGATCCGTCCGTCCCGATCTTCCAGCAGGGCAAAAACCGTCCCGCCGGCGTTGAACTTTGTCTGGACCTGCCCACCGCGGTACTCATAGATCCAGCCGTCGAAGGTGCCCACCCAGAGGCTGCCGTTCCTGGCGCTGATCAACGCACCAATCCAGCGCCGCGCCAGCCCCACGCCAGGCTGCGGATCATATGGAACGAACCGGACCCCATCAAACCGCGCCAGCCCTTCGTCCGTCCCCACCAGAAGGTAACCATCCGCGGAAGGTTCCACGCACATGACGTAGTTGCGCGGCAGTCCATCCTGCACCTGCCAGTTGCGCTTGTGGTACTGCGAGATGGCGCGCGCCGGATCCAGCGCCAAGGCGAGAGGGAGCAGACTCCACATCATCGCCAGACATCGCATGCCCCACTTCATGTTGAAATAGGCGCCGCCGCCCGCGCCCACACAATTCTCCCACCGGGACCGCGGCGCCGCCAAGCAAGCCGGATCAGGGCCGGTCGTTCCACCACCCCTGTGTCAGCAGCGGCTTCGACTGCGGCCAGACCTGGTCCAGGGTGTCGCCATTAAAGAGTTCAACATCCATTCGAAGGCAGCGCTCGCAACACTATTACTCGACGTCCGGCTCCCATGGGTGCCGCTTGCGGACATCGTCGATGACGAAACGGACACCCTGATTGTCGGACGGGTTCAGCCACAACATCCGGTCGAACACAGCCAGACTTTCGTCGAAACGTTTGAGTCTCCAGAGGCAAAGGCCGTATCCATTCAGGCAGCGCAGGAACGGGCGGTTGTCGATCAGGCCCCATGGCAGAACACCGTCGAAGCCGGCAGGCAGTGACAATTCGCCAATCCGGACGCCAACTTCATAGTTCCGGATAGCATCCTTCGGACGCGTATCGAAGGACAGATTGCCCAAGTGAGTGTGAGCATCCAGGCAGCGCAGGTCGGCGCGGCAAAGGCCCATCAGAATGTCACAAGCGCCTGAATAATCCCCGGCCTCCTTCAGATCGTTGGAATCGATGATCGGATCGCTGCATTCGTGGGGGTCTTCGCCCGGGATCACCTGCTCCATTTCGAACTGCGGTCTGCGGCCGCGCTTGATAATCTTCTTCGCCCAGGCTTCGACCGGCTCGCCAGGCTCGCCCCAGTACTCCTCCTTGGGATCCCAGTCACCGCAGGCTTCAATCCGAAGCGGCGTCAGCCCAAGAGCTTTCGCGTCCAACCGTGTCGACTTGATTTTGCCGGACAGGTACGGCTTGCTTCCGTAGGTCCATTGTTTGTGTGGTTCGATCGTCGCAATCTCGCCCGGCACAACCTGCCAGAGCCGGGCGGCACGCAGTGTGATCATTTCGCCGCTGTGCAGCATCCTGCACCGCGCAGCCCGGGCGGAGAGCGATAGGACGACAACGTCAATGTCGCCTGCGGGCATCTCGGCCCCTGGCGCCTCGGACTTTTGGGCGCGCTGTGGTCCCGGCGTCAACGGGGCAACCCCCATCCATTGCCGATACGCCGCGATGTAGCGATGACTGGAAGCATCGGCCAGAAGAATGTCGGCAGCGGCAACCACATGCCGGGCGTCATCTGGCCTGCGAATGGTGGCCGTGATTCCGCGCCGCGCGTTGCCGTCGTAATCGAACTTGGCCGCTTTCACCGATTCGCCAGCGAAGCTTGCGGCGCAAGGAACCTTCACATTCTCTTCGAGCGCATTCAGCAGCGCCCAAAGTTGCTCCTCATCGCCATGGGCATCTGTGAGAATCTTGTCCAGCAGCGCATCCAGTTCAGTGCTTCTTCTTTTGCTCATCGGGTTGTCCGATTCTGCCGTTGGCCATGGCAGCTCCAGAAATGAGAATGGCACGATTTGAGGAACTGGAGGACGATCGTACTGCCCGGCTGGTCTTCGTCGTATACCGCATCCCTATCAGGATCCGGCAAGGCCGCAGAACACCTCGCCTGCGGGCGCCGGCCCCGCCTGGAGAGCGTCCAGTGGTAGGTCATTCAACGGCCATCGCACTCGCACAAGCGCCCTCACGGCAGGCACCTGCTTGTTACGATATTCAGACTAGTCTGGGATCGGGCGCCATGAGATACATCGACGTCGAGTACAACCGCAAACTCAAACCCCTTCAGGCTCTCTTGTCCGATGTGAAGTATCCGGGCGAATTCTTCGTCGCTGGATCGCTGGAGATTCCGCTGCCACGAGTGGAAGTGAACGGCGTTGGTACTCTTTCGTTCCCGATACCCGATTCGCAAATCCAGGCGCTGGTGAGAGCGGCGACGCAGGCGCCTTACGGCCGCGGTGAGGAAACAATTGTGGATACCTCCGTGCGCAACGTCTGGCAGATCACTCCCAGCGGAGTTAAGATCAGCGGCAAGTCGTGGGCGGCGAACTTTGACCACATCCTCTCGAAGGTGACCGCTGGCCTCGGCTGCCAGAACGCGCTGGTCGCCGCGAAACTTTACAAGCTGCTGGTCTATGATCGCGGCGGATTCTTTCTGGCGCACCGCGACACCGAAAAGACTGCCGGAATGTTCGGGACCCTGGTGGTGACGCTGCCATCCCCGCATCGCGGTGGAGCCCTGCGCCTCCGTCACTCTGGTCGTGAAGTCACAGTCAAATCTGACGCTTCGGAGCCGTCTGAAATCTCCTTCGTCGCATTTTATGCTGACTGTGAACATGAGCTTCTCCCCGTGCGCCACGGCAACCGGGTTTGCCTCATCTACAATCTCCTCCAGCAGCGCACAAAGACCAGCCAGCACATTTTGAAGGTGCCCAACTACGAACATCACATTGCGGAAGCGGCAACCATCCTCGAAGAATTCTGGCTCTCGGCGGGATCGCCCCCAAAAATCGCGTGGCTCCTCGATCACCACTACAGCCCGGCCGGACTTTCCTTTTCGTTGCTGAAAGGCGCCGATGCGGGAAGAGCCCGAGTCCTCGCGCAAGCGGCTGCCCGAGCGCGATGTGTCGTGCATCTTGGGGTCGTCCACATCGGACAAACCGGTAGCGCCGAGGACGACGGCGGCTATCACGGCTTCCGGGGCGATGAAGAGCACGAAGAAAGCGAGGACGAAGACTCCACCGCGAGCATGGTCGACGACTCCTGGCAGTATGTGGATGAATGGCGTGACACTGGGGATCGCGCCGTGGACTTTGGCCGAATTCCGCTGACACCGGGCGAGTTGCTCCCGGCCGGTTCTCTCGACAAAGAACCTCCCGACGAGAAGCGTTTGACCGAAGCGTCTGGCAACGAAGGCGCTACCTACGAGTGGAGCTATCATCGCGCGGCGCTCGTAATCTGGCCGGCGAACCGAATGATGGACGTACTGCTCGAAGGTGGCGTGGCGGCCGCCGTACCGTACTTGCAACGGTTGGCGCAAACAGGCGAAAGGACTCGTACAGAGGCGATGGCAGCCGCGCAACGCGTCGTGGAAGCATGGTCTGCCGCTGACCTTCCGTCGAATCGCTATTCGATGGGCGCCATCGCATCGCCAGGGGCATCCGACCGGGCACGCATGATCTCGGCGCTCGTCGAACTCAATGCACCCCCACTGCTCGAACAGTTCGTTCGCGACGCCGTCATCTCCGCCTACAATGGCATCGAAAACGCAGCCTTGGTTGCTTCGACTCGCGTCCTCGGGAGCGCGAGGGCCGCCCGCATTCTATCGGCACTGGCAGACGCGCGAATGGGGGATCAACCGTGCGGGTGTGTCGAGTTGTTGCCCAAGCTTGCCGCGGAGCCGGTGCCATCTTTTGGGAAGATCGCCGCGGCGGTTGTCGCGGGCCTCGAGAGCATCCAGGTGCCGAAGAATCTCGAAACTGATGCCCTCTGGCAGTTACGCGCAATAACCGCCAAACTGGAGCCCAAACGAGATTTCGCGCCGGAATTCCTCAGGAATCTGTTTTCAGCGCTACGGCCTTTCAAGCAGCAGTTGTCCTACGCCGCCGCGGAGACAATCGGCTCACGTCCAGATGTCTTCGCGCCCACAACCCTGGTTGTTCCTTCAATCGGACGCCTGTTCGCTGAACGCGGTGATGATGACCGAGCCATCCAGCACTTATGGACGTGCGCCGCACAGTTCCTGCTGTTGCGCAGCGAGGTTCCTCCGCAGCCTCCGCCAGACTGGCGTCTCCAAGCGAAATTCCCCTGCCGCTGCGCCGACTGCCGCGAACTGCAGGCCTTTGTCCGCAACCCAACGGAGAAGGTGCATCGTTTTCGCGTCAACAAGGAACGCCGTAGGCACCTTCACCAAGTGATCGACCGGCACCGGCTCGACATGACGCACGTGACGGAACGCGTGGGTTCACCACAAACCCTGATCTGTACCAAGGACCGCCGGACATTCGACTCGCGGATGAAGGAATACCAGAGTGAGATCGCAGCCATGCAAAGGCTCGTAACGCTGGCGCCCCCAACGGCGACTGCTGGTGGCCTGTGTAAGCGTATGGAAGCAGCAGTGAAGGCGTCCGGCTGAAGCCACTACCACCAACCGGTTGGCGGATCCGAATCGACCAGTCGAAACGATCCCGCACGAAGTCCCACAAAACTAAAGAAGCCCTCCAAAGGAGGGCGTCTGAATCTTGAATTTATTGGTGCGGATGAGAGGACTTGAACCTCCACACCCTTGCGAGTACTAGAACCTGAATCTAGCGCGTCTGCCAATTCCGCCACATCCGCACGATGTGCTTACAACAGTCTTAGTATCTTCAACTCAGGCCATCCGTGTCAACCCCGCGGAGCACTTGCCGCACCGGTCGGCCACGACTGCCGGTGATTGCGCATTTCCAGAATCAAACTCATCACCAGGTTCTCGAGTTCGTCCCGAATCTGCCGGTGGAATGACTCTTTCTGCCCTACCGGATCCTTCACTTTCCAGTCCCTGGAACGCGTAATCGGCAGGCCCCGCAACGCGACTCCGGAAAGGTTCACAACCAGGTCCACGTCATGCAACTGCAGATCCATGACATCCTTGGGAAACTGATCGTCCATCTTGATCCCCTTTTCCAGCATGACCTTGCGGGTCACCTCGGGAATCATCGAGGCCGGACTCAGACCGGCGCTCTCCACTTCCAGCACGTCCGCCCCATAAGCCCGCGCAAATCCTTCCGCCATCTGGCTGCGGCAGGCGTTGCCGATACATACGAACAGGACTTTCATACGTCGCACGGGTAGTCTTCGTCTCCACTCAACTTCGCTGCGGACTAACCCAGTTTCGCAAGAAAGTGGCTGTGGATGCGTAAATCGTTACTGAGCTCAGGATGGAAAGTCGCGACCATGTGACGGCCGTAGTCCACCAGCACCGGATCGTTGAGATAGGTAGCCATCACAGTGCCTCCTTCGCCCACCCGCCGGATGATGGGCGCCCGGATGAAAACGGCCTCCAGCTCGGGATCGCCTTCCAGGCCATGACCGCTCAACTTGACCACCCGGCTATCCAACTGACGGCCATAGGCATTCCGCTCAATGGCCAGGTCGATCAGGTTCAGCGAGGCCTGAGACGGATTCATGACCTCGCTGGCCAGTAGAATTGCACCCGCACACGTCCCGAAGATCGGCTTGCTGGCCCCGAATTCACGCAGTGGTTCGAATAAGTCGTAGTAGCCCATCAGCTTGAGCATCGTCGTGCTCTCGCCGCCCGGGATCACCAGACCATCCACTCGCGCCAAATCCGCTTTGGTTCGAACTTCCAGCACTTCCGCGCCCGCGCGCCGCAGAGACGCGCCATGTGCCTCGAAGTCACCCTGCAGGGCCAGCACTCCAATCAGCATCGTGAAGGTTCCTCTTTCCTGTCGCCCGCCCGCTTACCAGCCGCGCGTCTGCATCAGGTCGCCTTCCGCCATCTGGCGGATATCCAGGCCCGGCATGGCGTCGCCCAGCTCTTCGCTGGCTTCCAGCACGGCGAGCGGCTCGTTGTAGTGGGTGTTGGCCTTCACAATCGCCTTGGCGCGCGTTTCCGGATCGGACGACTTGAAGATGCCGCTGCCGACAAACACCGCTTCGGCGCCCAACAGCCGGGCCAATGCCGCATCCGCCGGGGTCGCAATGCCGCCCGCCGAGAAGTTCGGCACCGGCAGCTTGCCATGGTCGTGGACATACTGGATGAGTTCGAGCGGAGCCTGGTGCTTCTTCGACTCGGCCACCAACTCCTCCTGCCCCAGCACCGTCAACTGCTTCATTTCCTTCACGATGGTGCGCATGTGGCGCACGGCCTCGACGATGTTGCCGCTGCCCGCTTCGCCCTTGGTGCGGATCATGGCCGCACCTTCGGCAATACGCCGCAGCGCCTCGCCCAGGTTGCGGCAGCCGCAGACAAAGGGCACTTTAAAGTCGCGTTTCCAAACGTGGTGCTCTTCATCGGCCGGGGTCAGCACTTCGCTCTCGTCGATGTAGTCGACTTCCAGGGCTTCCAAAACACGCGCTTCGGCGAAGTGGCCGATGCGAACCTTGGCCATTACGGGAATGCTGGTGTTGGCCATGATTTCGCGGATCTTGCTGATCGCCGCCATGCGCGCCACACCGCCCTCTTTGCGGATGTCTGAAGGGACGCGCTCCAGCGCCATCACCGCGCAAGCGCCGGCCTTTTCGGCGATTTCGGCCTGCTTGGCGTCCGTCACGTCCATGATCACGCCACCCTTGAGCATTTCGGCCAGACCGACTTTCACGCGGAAAGCTTCGTCGAGATACATCATGTTAAGGTCTCCTTCCAAGACTCTGTGCCCACACCCATACGTACTGTATGGGGCTTATACGATTACCGGAGCCAAGCCCGCCGACTGCGCGGCGCGAGCAGCGGCCAGTTCTTCCTGACACACCCGGCCGAGAATCGCCAATCCGGACTCAATCTGCTCCGGCGGCAATCCGGCAAAACTCAAACGCAACGCACCGGGCTCCTGTCGCGAAACCGCGAAGTAGCGCCCGGGCAGAAAACTCACCCCCGCCCTCTGGGCTCTCGGCAACAGCTCGGAGGCATCCAACGGATCCGGCAGTCGAACCCACAGGTTCATACCGCCTTGCGGCCGCGTAAATCGCGAGCCCTGCGGCAGATACCGTTCGCAGGCCGATAAAACGGCGTGCAGCCGGGCGCGGCCGGCCTCCACCATCCGCTGCCGGTGGCTTTCCAGGCTTCCTGATTGGGCAAACCGAAGCAGCACCGCCTGGGACAACTGGTCGGAGTGCAGGTCTGTCCACTGCTTCAGCTCCGCCAACCGGCCAATGACCGGCCGCGGACCAGTCACCCATCCGACTCGGAGGCCCGGAAAGGCCAGCTTCGAGAAACTCTTCATCTGGATCGTCTCGCCCGAATCGTCCATCTGTTTGAGCGACGGCAGATCCGGTCCCTGATACCGCAATTCGGCGTAAATGTCGTTCTCTACCAACACCATCCGGTGCTCACGTACAATCCGCAGCAGCGCTTGCCGGGCAGCTAGCGGCATGGTTGCGCCGGTCGGGTTCTGGAAGCTGGGCGTCACGACGATCAACCGCGGCCGTTCCCGGGCGATCAGTCGAGGAAGCGCATCGACATCGAGGCCATCGGGACCTACCGGCACTCCCACAATCCTCACGCCCGCGTGCGCGAAGACATTCCGGAGCCCCGGGTAAATCGGATCCTCCACCAGGACACAGTCACCAGTCCGGGTGAACAGCCGCTGCAGCAGGTCCAGCGCCTGCTGGCAGCCATTCGTGATCAGCAGGTCTTCGTCCTGGCGCTTTTGGCCCTGCAGATAGGCACGTAGCGGAGCGTAGCCCAGCGGGGAACCAAGCTGCAGAATCTCCACGGCTTCCGGACCGTCGATCACTTCGCGGCAGGCTGTGCGGAATGCGGTGAGCGGGAAGAGCTCCGCCGCCGGCCGGGCCGAGGTGAAGCTGATCAGATGAGTGCCTGGAGCGGCCACCGGAACCGGCGGATCCGGGGCTCGGTTGGCCACGAACCGGTCTTCCCAGTCCATCGCACCGGATGCGGTTGCCAGATTGGGATCGTTCGGGCCAGCCACGAAACTGCCACGGCCGACATGACCGCGAATCAGGCCTTCGGCTTCCAGCAGTTCATAGGCCGCAGCCACGGTGGTCCGGTTCAGGCCAAGTAGGCCAGCCAATTCCCGAGTAGGCGGGATGCGCTCGCCCGGCGCGAGACTTCCATCCTGAATGGATGTCTTGATCCTGGCATGCAACTGCCGGTAGATGGGCTCATCCGAATTCGAGTCGAGCTGAGGAAGCGGGATCATCGCCGAAGTCGAAGAATACCAAATTGGACTGTCGGCGGCAAGCCAAGACGACCTCATTGGATGGCTTGGCTGAGCGGGAGGGCTTCATTCAGGCGGAGCCGGATCGAAGGGCACAGTTCGAATCGTGACTCCAGCTTCCTGGAAGAGGTCCATAGTGCGTTGAAAATGTTCGTTGTACTGCGCGCTGGAGTACTGCTGGAAGCGCGTCTCGTCGGTGACCACGGCGATGATGCCCGCCTGGACGATGGCCCGGGCGCAGTCCATGCACGGCATCAGGTCGGTATAAATGGTGCAGCCTTCCAGCGCGGTGCCGGCTCGCGCCGCGTTGTAGATGGCGTTGCGCTCGGCGTGCTCGATCCAGAGGTATTTCTCGGGCCGCTCCAACCGGGCTGGAACGTCGTCGCGTACATGCCGCGGGAGACTGTTGTATCCGGTGGACCGGATCTCGTGGGCCGGTCCCACGATCACGCATCCGACCTTGGTGGAGGGATCCTTGCTCCGCTTGGAGACGACGCGACAGATTTCCAGGTAGTAATGATCCCAGTCGGGAACAGGCATTCCATTAAGGTAATGCATGAACCCAGGCGGCTGCATCCGTCAGAGGGTGGAAAGTCCGCGGCGGCGGGCAAACTCAGTGCCTAGCTCTTCCAGCCGGCGCTTGCCCAGCGCCTTCCTGGCGACATCGAACAGCACCCGCTCTTCGACGGCGAAATGCTCCCGCGTCAACTCGATGACTTGGCCCAGGAGTTTCCGTACCGTTTGGGTGGTCTTTGCGGAGCGCAGCTCTTCCAACAAGCGCCGCTGCTCATTGTGCTCACCAAACATCGCGTCCAGGGTCTTCTTCACGCTGTCACGCTTCTCCGGAAGCGAATGAAACAGAAGAGCATCTTCCTCGATGGCATGGGCCATCAGCAAAGCCTCAACGGAGTGTCCGGCACCCTGCATCTCGCGCAGGCCCATCTCGGGGAGGCGTTGCTCCAGGTTGCGAAACAGAGCCAATATGGCCGCATGTTCACCCAGGAGCAACCCGATCAGATCGTGGTGTGGATTCTGGACCAAAGCAGACATAATGCTCTAATTGTCTTATTGTGGCAGAGCCCGCCGTAGAAACGAAGAAAAATGTTGAAAAATGTACATCATTACGTTCTCTAATGATGACGTTGTAGTACACGATCCAGCCCGTTCCAATACCGTGGAAACAGGGCGTACCCACGGTGACGCTCGATTGAGACTGTTCGCTAGAATGGCGCAAGATGCTCATCAAGCTGTCCTACAACCTGTCTGAGCACACACCCTTCTACAGCACCCTGCCGAAGCCGAAGCTGGACCAGGTATACGACCTGGGGAAAGGCCATGCGTGCAACTCGTTTTACTTCACCACCAGCAACCACGTTGGCACCCACGTGGACGCTCCGCGCCATTTCAATCCCAACGGCCGAGCCATCACGGACTATTCCCTGGACGAGTTTTTCTTTCGCTGCCCAGCAATCGTTGACGTCGCTTTGAGTGACGAGGAACTGATCCAGCCGCACCACCTGACGCCGGCGCTCGCCCAGATTCCCTCCGACTCCGAAATCGTACTTATTCGGACGGGATGGAGCCGACACCGCGGCGACGAACGGCGTTATATGGACCATGGCCCCGGTTTTGGGCCGGCGGCGGCCGAACTTCTGATGGAGCACTGCCCCGCCCTGCGCGCGATCGCGATGGACATTCCTTCGGTCTCGGCCCTCACCCACGACGCGGAGGGCGCCGAGGCACACCGGGTCTTTCTTGGGTGCACAGCGTATCCCCAGCGGCCCATCCTGTTGATCGAAGACGCTCATTTACCAGCAGATCTGCCGCCGCTTCAACGGGTCATCCTGATGCCGTGGTTGTTCGATGGACTGGATAGCTCGCCCTGCACATTGTTCGCGGAAACCGCCAATCATGACTGAATCACCGAGATTGCTGCACGACCTCTCCGCCGTAGACTTTGACACACCCGGTAAGCGCCACTATCAGTTGGGCTTCCATCTGGACTCTGCCTGGGGCTACTCCCTGGTGCCGCTCACCGTGGTGCGGGGCATGGCCGGAGACGCTCCGGGCGTGGCCGTGATTGGCGGGACGCACGGGAACGAATACGAAGGCCAGGTCGCCGTGAAGCGCCTGTGCGCGGATCTTGATCCAACCGCAATGTCCGGATTGGTGGTGTTGATTCCTCAGTTGAGTGAGAGCGCCTGCCGGGCCGGTACGCGGCTCTCGCCTCTCGACAATGTGAACATGAACCGGGCGTTTCCCGGCAATCCTCGGGGCACCATCTCGTACCGCATCGCCAACTTCCTGAAGACACAGGTCTTCCCGCGAGTACGGGTGGTGATCGATATCCACTCAGGCGGCCGCGAGGCCGTCTTCCCGCTTTGCACGTCGTTTCACCGGTTGCCGGACGCCGCCCAGTTCGCGGAAATGTCCAAGGCAGCCCGGCTTTTTGATACGCCGTTCCTATTTGTGTACTCGCGGCAAATGGGCTCGGGCCTGCTCACTGACGAAGCCGAGGACGACGGCAAGATTGCCATTGGCGGTGAGTTCGGCTCCGGCGAACTGGTCAGCCCGGAGGGCGTTCAGCACGCCTACGAGGGATCACTCAACGTGATGCGGCAGTATGGATTGCTGCCGGGTACAGTACGGCCGAGCACCCGGAAGCAGCGCCTGATCCAGGCTCCGAATCTTGATGACTATCGTCCATGTCCCCGGGACGGGGTTTGGGAGCCGCTTGCCCTGCCGGGTGAAGACGTGGCCGAGAACCAACTGCTCGGCCGGTTGCACGATTTTTCGGATCACACCGCACCGGCGATGGAGATCCGGGCGCACCGCGCAGGGGTGCTGATTGCGCGTTATGCCGCCGCGGTATGCCCCAAGGGCCTGACGCTGTTCGTGATCGGCGAAGAGACGGAGTTCCCCGCATGAAGATTACAAACGTCGAAGTGCTGGTGCTGAAATCGCCGGGGCTTTACCGGTCGCCCGAAGCCGATGAAGAGGCGATTGGGCCGACGTACATGGGGCTAGTGAAGATCACGACCGATGCAGGCATCGTCGGGTACTCGGACATGGAAACGTCGGCTCCGGTGGCCAAGGCGGCCGTCGAGGCTCCGCAGTGGAGCGAACCCGGCATGGAGTGTTTCGAGGGACTCGCCTCGCTGCTGGTGGGCGAGAATCCGTTGGAAGTGGAGCGGCTGTGGTACAAGATGTACCGCGGGTCGATCTACTACGGACGTCGCGGCGTGGCCATCCAGGCGATTTCCGCCATCGACATTGCCCTATGGGACATCTGTGGCAAGTTCTACGGCCAGCCGGTGTGCGTGCTGATGGGCGCCCGCTGGCACGAGAAGATCCGGGCCTATGCGAGCTCCCTGTTCCGGCCCACTCCGGATGCGATGCGGGCGGCGACGCAACGCTACCTGGACCAAGGCTTCACGGCCATCAAGTTTGGTTGGGGTGTCTTCGGGGAGGATCCACGCCGGGATTTGGAACTGGTGGCTGCTGCCCGCCAGGCGATGGGCGACCGGAATGACCTGTTGGTGGACACGGGCTGGTTTGTCGACCGGACACCGAAACAAGCGATCAACGTGGTGCGCTCACTGGAGCCGTACCGGCCCTTCTTTATCGAGGAGATCCTGAATCCCGAGGATTATGACGGCTACCGGACCGTGGCCGAAGCGGTCACCACTCCGATTGCCTGCGGCGAGCAGGAGGCGACGGAGTGGGGTTTCCGCGAACTGATTGAACGAGCCAAGGTGGATATCCTGCAGCCCGACCTGACGCGCTGTGGCGGGCTGACCGTGGCGCGCAAGATCGTCCACATGGCGGAGCGCGCGAATGTCCACGTGATTCCGCACTCGTGGTCTTCGGACCTGCTCACCGCGGCTTCCCTGCACCTGAATGCGTTCCAGCGGCGGGCGGTGCTGATCGAGTTCAACACGGCGAGTGGGCCGCTGAGCCGGGAACTCGGCAAGGATCCGATCCGACTAGAGGATGGTTACCTGAGAGTGCCCAGCGGCCCGGGCCTGGGTGTGGAAGTGAACGAAGAGGTGATTGCGAAGTATCGGATCGCGTAGCGCACCAGGGCGCGGTCCGCTACGCGCGGCTTAGCCGAGTCCGAGCAGATCGAGCGTATCCCGGTGAATCATGTCCTCAATCGCCTTCTCCGGGATCCTGGGCAGGTTGGTGTTCTCGGCCATGCGGTTCACTGTCCGCAGCGCGTCCATCGTGCCTTGCGGAGTGGTGAACGGATAGTCGGAGCCCAGCAGCAGGCGGTCGAGCACTCCATATTCCATGGCGGCCACCAGCGCGTTGTAGAACTGCCAGGGGCGGTAGAACAGCGCGGAGATGTCCGCGTACATGTTGCGGTTCTTGCGAATCAACACGAGCGTCTCGTTGATCCAGGGGTGGCCCATGTGCGCGATCACCGTGACCAGCTTCGGGAACTCCAGCGCGAGCGGCTGCAAGAGGATCGGGTTGGCGATCTCCAGCGACACGTTCTCACAGAACGTCGTGCCCTGATGGATCAGCATCGGGATGCGCAGCTCTTCCGCCCGCTTCAGAATGCGGCGGAAGCGAGAATCGGTGGGCGCTACGTTCTGATAGATGGGCCCCATTTTGAGGCCCTTCAGTCCCAACGTCTGAACACAGTGGTCGAGCTGTTCCACCGAATCCGGATCCTGCGGATCGATGGAGCAGAAGCCGATCAACTTCTCCGGATGCTTGCCGACATACTCGGCCACATACTCGTTTGGGACAAGGACGCCGACATGCCGTGCCCGGAAGCCGAGCACGATGGCGCGATCGACTGGCTCCATGGCCGCCCAGTGTCTGTCGAGGTCGACGTGAATGTCCTTGTAGCCGGCTCCGGCCGTTACCTTGGCGTCGTGGACAAATCGCTCGCCGATGTGGCAGGGACATTCCCAAACGTGCGTATGGACGTCAACGATCACTAAAGCACCCCGTATTTATCGTAGACCTGGCGCAGCAGCATACCGTTCATGAGTTCGGCGCGGCTGTGGTTCTCCCTGGAGACCTTGTCGGTGGCCATGCGCACGGCTTCGGTCACGACGGCTGCCGGCACGACGACGACGCCATCGAAGTCGGCCACCACCAGGTCGCCGGGTGTCACAAGAACGCCCTGGCATTCGACGGGGATGTTGTAGTCGACGACCAGGCCGCGGCCGCGTGAATCCACGGGCTTGATGCCGGTGGCGAAGACCGGGAAGCCGAGTGCCTGGATCTTCTTCACATCGCGCACGAGTCCATCGATGACGGCACCACGCGCGCCGCGGGTTAAGGCGGCCGTGGAGAGCAGTTCGCCCCACGGGGCATTCCGCTTGGAATCACCGGTGGCGACCACCGCGATCTCACCGGGCAGCAGGCTATCGACGGCCTCGATCTCGATGTCGTAGGGGTTCTCGGACATGTGATAGACATCCATGCACGAGATGGTCCGCGCCCAACCGGCGAACACGAGATCCGGCGACAACGGCCGGATGGTCTCCCTCATGGCCTGCTGGCGGAAGCCCAATTCATCCAGGGCATCGGCCAGCACCGCCGTGTAAAGGTTCTGTTCTACATGTTCGAAGAGCTCCACATCCGCCGTCTGCAATACCCTGCCTGGCGCTCGTCCGTTGCTTTGATGTTCAGTGGCCAACTTGCACCTTCCTTCGCCGTCAGGCAACGCTCAACATGACTAACGACGCGATTCCTAACACCACACCGCAAAATCCGTAGGGGCCGATGCGCTCCTTGAACAAAAGGAGACCGGCTGCCGCGACCAGAAAGAGCGAGCCGCCGGTGGTGAGCGGGAACGCAATGTGTCCCGGTACGCCGCGCGACAACGCCATGGCCGTGAAGCTCTGGCCGGCCAGGCTGCAGCCGCCCATGGCCGCGCCCAGCAGCACTTCCCGCAAATTCACTCCATCCCGGCTGACAAGCAGGGCCGCCATTGCGAAGATGAAACCGCCCAGGTACCAGAAGAGGAGGTACTGCTGTTGATAGGCGGCGAGTCCGCGCTCTGTCAGTATTTTGAGCCCGAAGGGACCGAGTCCGTTCGCCACGAAGGCGACGAGCATCAGCCGCAACCAGACGTTGGTCTTACTCATGCCGGCGCTCCGCATCGCGCTTGTCCTTCCACAACAGGGCCATGGAGACGGGAATCAGGCTGAGGGCAATGGCGCGCTTCAGGCCGACTGGCTCGTGATAGATGAGGATCGAGGCCAGGGTGGGCAGTCCCGAGGAGAGATTGATGGCCAGCCAACTGGTGGCGATGTCGCCGTAGCGGATACCCGCCTGGAAAGAAAGGATCGCAATGGATGCGCTGACCCCGAAGGGGAGCGCCAGCGACCAGACCCCCGTGGGCCCGTGCCACTCAGCGCCACGCACGGTGATGGTGATGATGACGAACACCAGCGACCAACCGTACATAAGGGCGTTCACAGGGCTGGGCCGGCACTTCAGAGTGTCAGCCAGCTTGTGAAAAATGCCAAGCGCACTAAATGCCAGCAGCCCCAGCAACGTGTATAAGTAGCCTTCGCTCATATTTCCCTGGACACCCCTGGCCCTTTGACCCGTGGGGCGCTAAGCACCATTACAACCCACAAATCGACGTTTCCCGGACAAAGTGCAGCCACTCCGGAATCACATTCCCATTAGCTGGAAACATCAGTAGCGCACCACGATCGCATGACTTTTCTCCTGGGGAGCCGGTAGGCGCACCCATTCTTTGGCGGCATCGAAATCGGTCCACTCACGGCCATTCACCGTGACTGCGGTCATCCGGCTGCCGGCAGGATGACGGAAGCGAACGAGCAGCGCGGATGGCCGCGCGCCTACGCCCAATTCGACAGTGGCCTTTAGTTGGCGGCCGCCCTTGTTCTCAATGGTCATGGAAACCGGGCCGAACCGGCTGGGCGCGCGCTTCACGGAGATCGTCTTGCCTTCGCCCAGCCAAGCTCGCGGCGTGAAGCCTGCCAGCAGCAGCGAGTCATCATCGCGCTCCAGGATGAGCATGTTGCGGTAGAGCTCGAACCAGGCTCCGTCGGTGGAGGGCGGGCCGAAGTACTGGCCATGCGTCGAGCGGTGCTCCACCGGCTCCAGGGCCGAGTGGCTGAACGCGCTGGCCATGTAGCTATAGAAGGTGCGGATGACGGCCTTCGGATCGTCGCGCCAGAGATAAGCCGTGGCGGTTTGATTGTAGACGGGTTCGTTTGCGATGCCCCAGCCGCGAATGAACAGGTTGTCCTCGTGGTCATTCAGCAGCCAGTCCGCGAGATCGCTGGTGGGGGCAACGGCCTTCAGGCGCAGCATGTGCGCGGCTCCGGTATCGACATCGGTGGGATACCAATCGTCCAGGATGCGCCGGAATGTATTGGCTTCGCAGGGCACGTAGGGGATCCAAGTATGATCGCGCAATTGTACGAGGGGCGAGTTCGCGCTGGCTGTCCGGAAACCGTGATCCACGGCTGAGGCCAATTGCTTAGCGGCCGCGCGGGCGGCGGCTCCCTGCGGATGGCCGAGCTGTTCCAAGGCTTTGCCGAAGAGATCGAGGCCGGCATACATGTAGGCCTGGTTGAAGGCCCATAGCCCTTCGCCGGTGAGATCATTCAGAGGACCAGAGACGAGCCCCTTCGCCGGCCCTTCGCGATGCTGGGCCGCGGCGACTTGCGCCATGCACCATTCCAAGGCTTTCAACGACTCGGGCATCACGCGCTGAAGAGCGGCCTTGTCGCCAGACAGGAAGTAGTTCTGCGCGGTGGCATAGAGCATGCCTGGCGTGTAGACGAGCCAGTTCGCGTAACCGCTGACATGGCCATTGAGCTCCTGGTTATTGCGGTACTGCGCCTTGAGTTCCTCGGCCGCAACGTCGCCGTAGCCGCGCAGGCCGAAGAGCATGTAGTCGATGTAGACGGCCTGATTGACGGGCCACGGGGTTCCGGTTTGGTCGTAGGCGAAGTTGGAATAGGGCAAGTCGATGCGGGTGTCGTCACCGGTTCCATGGCGCCGCGGCAGGCGTAGTGCGTGCCAGAGGCTCGCCCGGAAGAGATCGTTGACCACTTTTTCGGGGACCTGGAATTGAGCTCCTTTGTCGAGCCAGGAGTTCCAGAAGTTCACGGTGGCCGTTCGGGCCTGGTCGTAGTCGAGCTTGGCGAGAAGTTCTGCGCCGGCTGCGTCCACCATGGGGGAAGGCAGCTTCACGATCAACTCGCCGGCACCTTGGGCAGGGATTTCCAGCGGAATGGAAAGATTCACGCGCCTCATCTTCTGGTCGTCGTAGTCCTGCACTCCGGACCAGACTGCGCGGCCATTGCCGCCATCGATCTCCAGTAAGGTCTGGCCGAAGCTGCGGTTGTGGACGACGGTCTTCGCGCCGGACTGTTCCACCTCGAAGAGGGCGCTCAGCCCGCCCGGCATCGCCCTCCGGTGGCTGAGATTGATGGGGATGCGGCGGGCCTTGCCGTCGAGTGTCGTGACACGCAGGCGTTGCATGAGCACCATGCGCATGTCGCCGCGGCGTTGCGATGGCGGTCCTTCGAGCGGGTAAGCGAACTGCTCGATTTCGTAGTGGATGCCTTCTCGTTCGAAGACGGTAGTGACCAGCGGCAGGCCGTCGAAGAGTCCCTGTTTCTTCCAGCTCCTGGCGATGCCCTTGGTGATGTCTCCGACTTCGAACCAGAAGCGGAATCGGTCGGGATTGCCGAAGTCGTTCCTGACGCCGGCGCCCCGGTCGATGCCGAACTTATGAATGGAACTGTCCCAGGCGAGGCCGATGATGTGGCCCGCACCGGTCTGCTGCGGGTTCACATATGCAGGGCTGCCCATGTCCTCCCAGCGGCCGGTGTACTCTTCGTAGCTCGCTTCCGGCGCGGCCTGGATTTGCTCCAGGATTCGCTGGCCTTTCCACGGCGCGAGAGATTTCAAATGCTCCGCGAAGGGGACAAACGGATCTCCGGCAGTGATGTAGAGGTCGAGGGAGGGCACCCAGATCGCGCGTTCCCTTTTCAATTGCTCGATCGTGACGGCGAAGCCGCCGGTGCCGTCGCCGCGTGTTTTCACATAGAGCCTGGGGGCATGCGGATCCATCGCGGCGTCATCACCCAGGCGACGGGCGGTGTCGGCATCGGCGGCGGCCAGCAGATCGGCCCAGATTACCTGGAGCTTCTGTAGTTTCGGCTCTGTGCGCGCCGGGCTCTCGAGGATGAAGCGCAGACCATCAACGGCGCCGTCGGCGGCTCCGGTTTTGGCCAGGCTCCCGATGGTCATGCCGCCATCCGCTGTGACTTGCAGTGGCATCGCCGCCGCCGCTTTGGAACCGTGGCCCCAGGTGACGCGGACGGGCAACTGCTCAGCCCAGCAGGCGGCCAGCGTGATCGACAGAAGGAAGACGCATCGATTCATCAACTGCGATTATACGGACCACCGCACGCGGCGCCATGCCCCTTCGCGGGCAATCCGCCCCATCAGTCCAGCTAATCGGAAACCGACTAGCGGGCCGTCCAACCGCCATCCACGGGCAGCGTGGCGCCGGTGACATAGGACGACTCGTCGGAGGCGAGGAAGAGCGCGGCCTGGGCCACTTCGCGCGGCTGTCCGACGCGGCCCAGCAGTGTCTGGGCGCATTGCCAGTCATAGGAGGGTTCACCCGGCTTGGGCGAGATGCGGGTCTGGATGGGACCCGGGCAAAGGGAGTTGACCCTGATGTTGTCCTTGCCATAGTCGTAGGCTGCGCTGAGGGTGAAGCCCAACAGGGCGGCCTTTGCCGCCGTGTAGGCAACCGAGGTGGGGCAGCCAACCATGGCCTGGATGGAGACGACGTTGACTATCGACCCGGCTCGCTGATTGATCATGTAAGGCAGGACCGCCCGGGTGCAGTTGTTCGTCCCGAGAAGCTGCACTTTGAGGCACTTGTCCCACTCGTCGTCGCTGGCTTCCAGGACTGCGTGGAATTCGCCCAGGTAGGCGGCATTGTTGCAGAGCACGTCGATGCGGCCGGTCCAGCGGGCCGCGATGTCAATGGCTTCGGAGACGGCTGTCTTCGAGCTGACATCGGTCTGCCAGAACTCCGCTCGGCCGCCGGCGGTGCGCATGGACTCCGCCAGTGCCGCACCGGCCTCGGCGTCGAGGTCGGCGATGAGGACAGCAGCGCCCTGTTCGGCGAAGACTTCGGCAATCGCACGGCCAATTCCGTGGGCTCCGCCCGTTACAATCGCAACTTTATCCTTCAGACGCATATCGCCATTCTCCCGCGCGTCGCTGCCGACGCAAACCCGGATTCCAGGGTATTGGAAATTAGTTCAGCTCTCGCGGGCCGATGGCGCCCAACCGAGCCGTCGGGACATTTCGAAAGCCGCCTCCTGGACCAAGGCGCCCATCCGCGCGACGTCTTCGGTCCGGATCTGCTCCACCGTGCCGGAGACGCTGACGGCGGCTTCCACCTCTCCGGAGACACCCAGCACGGGCGCTCCAATGCAACGAATACCGATCTCTTCTTCCTCGTCATCGACGGAGTAACCGGCCTGGCGAGTGCGCATCAATTCCTGCTTGAGGCGGGTCAGGGTCGAGATGGTATTCTCGTTGTGACGCAGCATGCGGCGCTCCTTGACGAGCCGGTTGATCTCTTCCTCACGCCGCCACGCGATCAACGCTTTACCGAGGCTTGTGCAGTGATAGTCGATGCGTTTCCCGATCCATGTCGCCACCGGCATGATCCCGGAAGGTTCGACTTTGGCAACCAGCAAAGCCTCGTTGTTTTCCAGAATCGCGATGTGGGCGGTAAGCCCTGTGCGTTGCGTCAACTCGCACAGCAACGGGCCGGCCTTCTGCCTCAGCGTGATGCCGTATGAGGCTACGGTAGCGATCCGCACCAGGTTCAAGCCGGCCACGTATCGGCCCGAGGACTCCAGTTTCTGCAGGTAGCCGAGGCGCTCGAACGTCACAAGAATGCTATGGATCGAACTCTTTGGAAACGCCAGTTGCGATGCCAGTTGCGAGAAGGTAAAGCCGTTCTTGGACTTGGCCACCAACTCGAGAATCGTCAGGCCGCGCTCCAGTGCAGGAACGGTGGGTGTCTTGTCAGCAGGCATCGAATTCTCCTCAAGAAATCCAACCTGCTGGATTCTAGCAGCAAACGAACGCTCCGGAAACCAACTTTCCAATATGCAGGAAAGTGGGGCCCAACTTCAATTGACTCAACCCGCTTCCACCCCGAAGATTGACCCAAAGGAGCCACCAATGCGAATCGTGAGTCTCGCATGTATTTTTTTGTTTCTCACCGGATTCCTGCTGCCGGCCCAGATCGGTACCGAAGGCGCGTTCTTCGGGACGGTCACCGACAGCTCCGGTAGTGCCGTACCTGGGGCGGAAGTCGCAGCGCAGCATCTCGGAACCGGTCTTATCAAGCGCGCAACAACCGACGCGGATGGCAGCTTCAGCATCCTGTCGCTGCCTATCGGCCAGTACACGATCACAGTGAAGGCCAAGGGCTTCAAGACCTGGGAAGTTGTCAAAGCAGAATTAACGGTAGGCGACCGCAGCCGTGTTTCCCCCGTGCTGACGGTTGGCGAGATTACGGAGTCGGTCTCGGTGACGGGCAATGCCGAGTTGCTCCAGACGGAGAAGACCAGCGCGGAGACGGTGGTCCAGATGAGGCAGATCAGGGAGTTGCCGCTGGACACCCGAAACCCGCTGGCGCTTGTTTCGCTCGTCCCTGGCATGCGCTGGGCGAGCACTCAATCCGGCGGCGAACGCGCCACCTATGTGCAAGGCCAGGGACTGCGGAGCAATAAAGCCGCATTCCAACTGGATGGACTGGTCTCCAACGCGCCCATGGATGAGGGCGGCACCGGCATGCCGAACGTCGACACAGTAGCGGAGTTCACCGTGGAGACGCTGAACTTCAGCGCCGAGAATGGCAGGGACCCGATACAGGTAAAGGTGGCCACGAAGTCGGGCACCAACGAATTGCACGGGGCTGCCTGGGAGTTCCTGCAGAACGATGCGTTCAACGCTCGCAACACTTTCGCCACTAAGCCGCCGCGGGTACGCCGCAACCAGTTCGGAGCGGCGGTGGGCGGGCCTGTGATCAAGAACCGCACCTTCTTCTTCGGCAGCTTTGAAGGCACTGTGATTCACAATGAGCAGATCTGGAATACGCAGGCCGTAACGGCGGCCATGAAGACAGGTGACTTTTCGGGCACTGGCCGGACCATCCTGGATCCACTCACGAAGTCTCCTTTCCCGAACAACGTGATTCCCGCCAACCGGATCTCCGGCGCGTCGAAATACTTCCTGCCGAAGCTGCTGGAAGCCAACTCGCCAGGTGGCCTGTTCAAAGCCAACACGGGCACGGTGAACAACACGTGGGAGGGTACGGGCCGCGTCGATCACCAGATCAACGATGCGCAACGAATCTACGCCCGCTATGTCACCATTCGCCAGCCCAGCACACAACTCGGATACAAGCCGAGTGCGGTGACGGACGACACGGTGAGCCAGCACAACATCGGGGTCAACTACACCTGGACGATGTCCAGCAACACGGTGCTCACGCTGCTGGGCGGCATGCTGCGCACCCGGGAAAACTACACGAACGCGGAGCTGGGGGTGAACAACGACGCTCTCTCCGCGGGTATCCAGGGCTTCCCGACGGCGGGTCGTGAGAAATGGATCGGGCCGCCCAACCTGAACATCGGCAGCGGGTATCAGGGCATCTATTACTCGGGCTGGGGCGCTCCCGGTTCGTTGTGGGGCAGCGTCTACAACGGCAAGGCCGACCTGCGGCATTTCCGCGGCGCGCACACGATGTCCGCCGGCTTCGAATATGGTGATTCGCACACTTATGGCGACCATGGCAGCTGCTGTGTGCGCGGCACCTACAATTTCGGCAACCTGTATACGAACGACGGTTTCGCCGACTACCTGCTGGGTCTCACCTCCTCCAGTTCTCGCAATGCCCCGCTGGCGGAATTCGGCACCAACCGCGCACCCTACACGGGCTTCTACTTCAACGACAGCTGGCGTCTGCGGCAGAACTTCACGATCGAGTTGGGCCTGCGGTATGAGCGCTGGTATGCCCGCAAGAACATGCGCCAGGCCACCAGTACCTGGGATCCGAAGCTGCAGAAGGTGGTCGCCGCGGTCCAGGGCGACGGTAACATCAATATCAACGCGTTCCTGAATACGCCGAACGTGGCAGCGGCCACAGCTGGACTGTGGACCACGTCGCGGCAGGCCGGGTACGGTGACAACCTGCTGGAAGGCAACGGCAACTGGGCTCCGCGCATCGGGGCCGTCTATCGGCCGTTCTCTCAAAGGCAGATCGTCCTGCGCGCCGCCTACGGACTGTTCTACAACAGTTTCACGGGCAACCGGTCGGCCTCCTCGGCCGCCAATCTCCCGTTCTGGGGTGTGGAATCCCTCGGGTTTGGCCTCTCACAGCTTCAGCCCTGGGAGACGGTGTGGAGTTCCGATCCTAACGCCTTTGGTATCTTCGGTATCGGCGAAGCCGTCGACCCCCGGCTGAAGGCGGCCCGCACGCACGAATGGAATATGACCGTCCAGACGGCTCTGCCGTGGAAGTCCGCGTTGACGCTGAGTTATGTCGGGACCAAGGTGGACCGTGAGGTCATCTTCATCCCATATAACGCGCCCACCGTAGGCCCGCACACCAACCTGCAGGCCGATCGTCCGAATCCGCTGATCAGCAGTGTCCAGCGGATGGAGAACTACGGACGGAACTGGTATAACGCCCTGCAGGCGAAGGCGGAGCGTCGGTTCGCCAACGGTGTGTCTTTCACATTCTCCTACTCCTTCTCCCGGTCGATGGGCGAAGCCTCGAATGGAACGGATGAAGGCACTTCGATCCTGGCCTTCTCCCCGGCCTGGTACAACCGCGGCCGCACCTCGTTCGACTTCCGCCACGTCGAATTCGCCACCCTGGTGTGGGAACTGCCCTTTGGCAACGGGCGGCACTACCTGTCTTCGGTCAACCGGCTCGCCGATGCCGCACTGGGCGGATGGGACTTCTCGTTCACGCAGCAAGGCCGGTCGGGTGCGCCGTTCTCTATCGGGGGCGGCTACTCGAACCTGGGGAACGGGGATGGCTCGCGCGCCAACCTGGTGGGTGATCCGCACATCTCGAACCCGACGCCCGACCGCTGGTTCAACACCGCCGCCTTCGCGAGCCCGGCCCTGTACACCTGGGGCAGCGCTCCCCTGGGCATCCTGGAAGGGCCAGGGGCCATCCAGTTCAACACTTCCCTCTCCAAGCGATTCCGTGTCGCTGAGAAGAAGGATCTGCAGTTTCGCTGGGAGGCATTCAACGCCCTCAATCGTGTGAACTACAACACGCCGAACACCAATGTGGCCAGTACACAACTGGGCCGCATCACCGGTGCCGGCAGCGCCCGCTACATGCAACTTGCGTTGAAGTTCCTGTTCTAGCCTGTGACCCCTTTGCAGGAACGAGAGTGCGGCACGCCCGTGGTGCCGCACTCTCTTTTTGTGTCCTGGAGACCATGTTTTTACCGTAAAATCCCTACCGTAAGCTAACCCTCGCATTACTCCGAAGCGACCCCTCTCCTGCCTCAAGATGCACGTAAGGAGAGGCTATGAGTTCCATCTGGGTTTCACATTCCGCCACGTCGCAGCCGCTGCCCACCCACCTGCAGCGGCTGGCCCGCGGCCTCACCATTTCGTTGGTTTTGCTGGCTGGCCTTAAAGCTTCGGGTCCCGCGCTGGACGACGAATTCACCCTAGCCGCCCTGGCGCACAATCAAGGCCGCCACGCCGATGCGGAGACAATCTACCGCAAAGTGCTGGCCCGCATGGAACATAGCGGCCACGAGGAACCCCGCCTGGCACTCGTCCTCAACAATCTCGGCGCTGAGTGCCACCTGCAGTCCAAAACCGCCGAAGCAGAAACCTTCTACCGGCGAGCCGCCAAGGAATGGCCGAAGAGTTCGATCAAGCCCAGCGGCCTGGGTACCACACTGGTCAATCTGGCGGGCATCCTGCGCCGTCAGGGACATCTGGAAGAAGCGGCCGCACTTTACCGGGACGCGCTGAAGGCGATTCTGCCGGTCCAGGGCGCCGATAGCCTGGAATACGCCGGTGCATTAGCGAATCTGGCTGACCTGCTGCGGGATACGAACAAGCTGGATGAGGCACGCCAGTTCGCTGAGCAGTCCGTCAGAGTTGCCGATCACTGGCTGGGGACGGCCGACCCGCATCTTGGGCACAAATTACGGGTCCTCGCCAGCATCTACCTGGCCTTGGGACGGCTGGAAGAGGCTCAGGCTTTGTGTGAAAGGATCCTCACCGCCTCCACGGGCAGCAGCAACTCGGCGCGCGCCGATGTGGCCGCTACATGGAACGAACTGGGCGAGATTGCGGCGAAATCGGGCCGCTACGAAGAGGCCGATCGTTGCTTCCGCAAGTCGGTGGAGCTGTGGCAACAGCACCCTGCCCCGACACCGCATATGAAGGCTATCGCCATTAACAATCTGGCACAGACTTACAGGCGGCAGAAACGTCTGGACGAGGCGGGTCCGCTGTTTGTCGAGGCCCAACTCCTGCTGGAAGCATCCGGGGCTGACCACCAGAGGGAGTTGGCGAGCATTCTGGGCAACCTGGCTGGATTCCAAGCCGAAGTTGGACGCTATCCCCTGGCCGTGGCCACCTTCCGTAAGGCGATCGATCTCTCAGTCCAAACCAGGGGCGAGGAGAGCGCTGACGTGGCGCTGCTGCGGCTGGAATTCGCCGCACTGCGCCGGGCACAGGGTCACTATGTGGAATCAGTGGATTTGTATCAGCAGGCGATGCCCGTGCTGGCCCGCACGTTCGGGTCGGACGACGAGCGGGTTCAGCAGTCCGCGGCGGATTACAAACGCTGCCTCAAAGAGGCGCAGGCGCATGTCGTGATGTTGAAATAGTTGGGGGAGTGCTGGGCCTTAGCCACGCAGGCCCAGCTTCCTGACCATCGCCTCGTATCGCGGCTCACCATGCAGCAGATCATAGCCGGGATGTACGCCCAGCGAACTCACCGGCAATTCCCTCCGTTCGCACGCGCCTTCCAGCCAATCGAGTGCGGCGCTCTTCTCACCCAGCCCCAGGTGGCCCAGCGCCCGTGCGGTAGAGGGTACGTAGCGATGGTGAGCCATCTCATCCAGTTCACGCAGCAGGGCCCGCGCCCGTTCCGGGTGGCCCGCCAAGCCATAAGTCTGCGCCATCGCGCCCAACAGACTCGGCAGATTGGCCGGCATCGACCGTCCCTCCTCAAAAAGCGCCAGCGCCTCGTCGTAGCGGCCCATGTGCGCCAATACCCGCCCCATGCCTGTAACGAACTTGTAATGCCGGCCGTGGATTTCGAGCCCGCGCTTGAACTCCAGCAGCGCTTCGTCGTAGCGACGTGCCAGCAGGTAGGCCAACGCCATCGAGTCCTGAATCGCAATCGACAACGGATCGAGCTGCACCGCCAGCTTCATTCTTTCAATTGCTTCGTCCGACCGGCCGAGCAGCACAAGATAATCGCAGGCGTACCAGTGCTGGGCCGTTGCATAGCCGGGATGCAACTCAAGCGCCCGGCGGTAACGAACGCCTGCTTCCCTCCAACGCCATTCATACAGTGATTCGATGAGCCCCAGGGAAGTGTGTGCCTCGGCGAGATCGGGATCGAGTTCCAGGGCCCGCAATGCCGCGGTTTTCGCCATCGGCATGGTGTCCCTGGTAGACGCAAAGCCCAGCTCCGCCATCACACTGTAGCTATCCGCTAAACCAGCATAGGCCGGGGCGAAACCGGCATCGATGGTGACGGCCTGTGAGAACAACTGGATAGCAGACTGGAATCCTTCACGGGTCCGCTTGTTCCATTGGTAACGGCCCTGCAGGTAGCGGTCGTAAGCATCGACGTTCCAACGCCGCCTGCTGCTCTCCGCGGGAGCCGGGCTGCCCAGCAATTGAACGCGGAGACTCTCGGCGATCTCGCGAGCGATGTCTTCCTGTATGTCGAATAAGTCAGCCATCCAACGGTCGTAGGTTTCAGCCCAAAGGTATTGTCCGGACTCCGTCAGCACCAGCCGTACCGTGATCCGGATGCGCTCTCCGGATCGCCGCACGCTGCCCTGCAGAACCGAGCCCACCATCAGACGGCGCCCCACGGCTGAATAGTCGTCGCGACCCTCTTTCAATTGAGCGGCAGTCGTCCAGGCCACGACGCGCAGGCCCCGCACCTTGGTCAGGGCATGGATCAGCTCTTCGGTCAGGCCATCGCTGAAATACTCCCCGTCCGGCTCGGGACTCAAGTTCGAAAACGGGAGAACGGCGATACTGGTGGCTGGATTCTCTTCCACTACTGCCTCGGGCCGGCTCTCGCCGCGCATGCGGAATGCGGCGGCATAACAGCCGGTGGGCATCTCGATGATCAGGTCGTCTTCCTGACCTTCGCCATCGTAATAAGCCTTGAGTTTTGAGCGAAGCCGGCGTGCTTCCACGCGCACAATCGGATCAGTTCGCGGATCGAACGCGCTGGTTCGGTCAAAGACCTCCACGCCCAGCAGATATTCTTTGAGCTCTGAAC
Source organism: Paludibaculum fermentans (assembly GCF_051172195.1). GTDB lineage: Bacteria > Acidobacteriota > Terriglobia > Bryobacterales > Bryobacteraceae > Paludibaculum > Paludibaculum fermentans_A. The sequence goes on along the minus strand of NZ_JBPJAQ010000002.1, from coordinate 1,785,675 downwards.
CCTGACCGGCCAGTGATCGATGGACCACGAAGCGCAGCAAACGGCTCATTCGCTCGGAAGTGCGAAAGGTCTTACTGGATGCTATTTTCTCCGCCTGGATGCGCACTGCCTGGGGATTGGCGGAGATCAGGAACCCTTGGAACTGTCCACTTGGATCAGTACCCTCTCTACCCTCTGGCGCCATAGTCCATTATCTAACCACCGCACCCCTATCGGCAACGCCGGAACGAGTTCGTTACATACCGGATGGTTGCCCTGGCGGAATCCACACCGGTTCCGCCAGAGCTAGCGGCTAAGCCAGGGCGTCCTGGCAGAACTTGACACACGTCTTCATTTCGGCCAGCACGCTGGAACCGGCCGGAACCTCATACTCCAACTCGATGTTTGCCGGCCACTCGTACTTCTCCTTTTTCATCAGCTGCAGCACTTCTTTCAGAGGAGTGTCGCCCTGGCCCCAGGGCGCGTTCCCCCCGCCCTTCGTACCGAACTTCTTGTCCTTCAGGTGAAAGCTGGTGATGCGGTCGTGATGTTCTTTGATAAATGGGATGGGCGACCCGTTGATCGCCTCGGTGAAGTGGCCCACATCCAGATTGATCGAGTTGTATTTCGATTGCGACAGCGCCACATCCCAGCTATGCGCATCCACATGCGTGTGGTTGTGGTAACCGATGAAGATCTTGTGTTTGGTCGCATATTCGCCTACGCGCTTGGAGTGCTCCGCCTTTGTGGGCAGCTCCATCGTGATGCAGTTAGCGCCCAGCGTCTTCGCCACCGTGCAGATGTACTCATACTCGTCATCCGACATAGAGGCTTCGAGTGGGAGCTTGAAAATGTCGATCTTGACACCGGCGTCGTTGTAAAGCTTACGGAATTCCTTGTACTTACCCATCGATGCCGATAGCCGCCACTTCTTGCGCTCATCCGCAAACTTCTGCATCGCTTCGCGGCGCTCCGGCGTCATCTCACGTCCAGCACTTGCCGGGAACTTCGGCGGGGCGGGCGCACCCGCAAATGACTCCGCGGGGTCGGACATCAGTTCGATCGAGCTCAGACCAAGCTCGACGCAAAACTTCAAAACGTCCTGCGCCGTGCTCGGCAAGGCGCGGAAGCTGTAGGTGATCGCGCCGATCTGCACGCCCCCGAACTTGGAATTCGCCGCTGCCCGAAGTGTGGCAGCCGGCAGCGCGGCCATTGCGGCTTTACCCAATTCCCTGCGCGTCATCATACCTTCACCTCCCAGCCCTTTCTGTAGGCGGGCTTCACCCATTGATTCGCCGCCTTGTTGTTGCTGAACTCGCCTTTGGCGTTGTCCCACAGCAGCTTGCCCTCGACATGAACCGCGGCCGAGCCCAGTACGAGCCATTCGGTATAAGGCGCCGCGATGGAGAAGTTGGAGCAGGCCGGCGCTCCCCCCTTGCAGGCGCGCACCCAATCGTGGAGATGCGCCGCATGGTTGCTGCCTGTGCTCGCACCGGGCGAACGCGATAGATATGGATCCGGCAGCTTGTATTCGCTCCAGCGCGCCCCGGGCAGCAACCCGACGCCCTCACCCCTTCCGCTGGTGCCCATATACCCCTTCGAGCCGGCGAAGATCAGATTGTACCCGCTGCGATTGGCTGGACCCGCGGGCCTGACTGCCGGACGAGGCGCCTGGGCTGGGGCCACGCCGCCCGTACCCATGCGGAAGCCACCCTGCCCTTGCATGGGCCCCACCTGCGGGCCCTCACCGGGAACTTTGCGTGCGTCCTCGATAGTCATGCCGGGCGGCAGATAGGCGTCGCCATTTGCGTGGTGATACCAATACACCGTCACTGGAGGCATGCCGGGACGTGCCGCGAAGTCGTACCTGATCGTGAGCTCGTCCGGGAAGGTGAACGGCGGCAAGTCACTCTTTTTGATACACTCCACGCTCACCAGGTATTTAGGGCTCAACTGCAGCGCCCAATTGGCGGGGCCCAGGATATGGACGCCCCAGTCGCCGATCAGGCTGCTGCCGAAATCGTAGAATCCGCGCCAGTTGAACGGCAAGTAGAATCCGAAACCATCCGTCGAATTCGGCCGGCCAGCTTTGGCATTGCGATCCGCCACAAAAGCCGCGTAGTCGGCATCTCCTGCCGCGAATGGCCTCGAGGCGGCTGTGCCCAGCCAAAGGTCCCAGTTGAGCGTATCCGGGACGGGTGCCGGTGGCGGCACCTTCGTCATGCCCTGCGGCCAGCTTGGCTTACCGGTCCAGGCGTGAACTTCCTTCACCTCGCCGATCTCACCGGCCCAGAAGATCTCGCAGGCAACGCGTGTGGCATCGTGCGAATAGCCTTGATTTCCCATCTGAGTGGCGACGTTATACCGCTCGGCTGCCGCCGCCATCATGCGCGCTTCGCCCGAGAGCCGGGTCAGCGGCTTCTCGACATAGACGTGCTTGCCCGCCTGCATGCAGTGGATCGCGCAGTAGGCGTGCATGTGGTCCGGTGGGCCAACGACAATGGCGTCGATGTCCTTGCCGGACTTGTCCAGCATCTCCCGAAAATCCCGGTAGCGCCTGGCGTCGGGAAATCGTTCGAACGATTCCTTGCCGCGGGCCCAATCCACATCGGCCAGCGCAACTACATTCTCAACACCGGAATGGGCTAGCTTCAGATCGGCGGCAGGCTGTCCGCCGGCGCCGATCGCGGCCAGGTTCAGCTTCTCATTTGGGGATTTGTAGCCCATGGCCTTCAGCGAGGCAACACTGCCGAAACCGCCCAGGGGGATCGCACCGGCCAGCAGTGCGCCATGGAAGAAATGCCGGCGGGACAAATGGGATGATGACAAGGGAAAGAACCTCTCAAAGAGCCTATCGTAATCAGCGCAATCGGCGCACCTGCCAGCAATGCACCCACAGCCGCGGCGGGTGACGGACGCCGGTCCAATTCCCAGCCGCTCGACGAGCCCGGCACGGTGTCTATAATAGGTGACGACCGAATGCCTCTAGTCCCGCCGTATATCGAAGCCCTCCGCCCCTATGTGGCGGGCATGAGCCCGGAGGCGGCGCGGCTTCGTTACCACCTCGAGCACGTCGACAAACTTGCGTCCAATGAAAACCCGCTAGGCCCATCGCCCCTGGCGGTGGAAGCGATGCAACGGACCCTGGCCGGACTTCACTTCTATCCGAGCGGAGGGGCGGCGCTCCGCCAGCGGATGGCCGAACTGTATGAAGTCAAAGTGGAGAACGTCATCGCGGGCAGTGGCAGCGAAGGCATTATGGCGAATATTATTCGCACCTTTCTGCTGGATGACGACGAAGTACTGACCACCGAAAACGCCTTCATCGGCTTCCGCGTCCTGGCCCAGTCACGGGGTATCGCTTACCGGACGGTGCCATACCAGGACTGGCGGTACGACCTGCCCAAGCTCGCAGCCGCCATCACCGAGAAGACCAAGATTGTTTACCTGGCGAACCCCAACAATCCGACAGGCACGATCTTCACCCGACACGAATTTGACGAGTTCTACAGCCACGTCCCCGAGCGCGTCCTGATTATTCTCGATGAAGCTTACTTTGAGTACGCCAAGGACCATCCGAAGTACCCGGATTCGATGCATTACCGGTATGACAACGTCATCACGCTGCGGACCTTCTCGAAGATCTACGGTCTCGCCGGCGTCCGCATCGGCTACGGCTTTGCCCACGAGAATCTCATCGCCAATCTGCTCAAAGTAAAGCTGCCATTCGAGCCCAGCACAGTCGCCGAGGCAGCCGGCATCGCAGCGCTCGAGGATCGTGAGTTTTTGCACCGTTCACTGGAATTGAACGCCCGGGGCCTGCGGTTGTTCATGCAGGCCTTTCAGGAACTTGGGTTAGCTACCGTCCAGAGCCAGGCGAATTTTGTGATGCTGCCCATGTCTTCGCCGGACCAAGCTGACCGCATTGCCACGAAATTGTTGAGCCGGGGCACCATCGTAAGACCGCTCCATGCCTTCGGCCTGCCCGCCTGCCTGCGGATTTCGACAGGGGCCATGGATGCGAATGAACGGTGCGTGGAAAACATGCGCCTGGCCGTTATGGAGGAGAAATCATGTCCGAGTCCGACCTCTTCCCGCTGAGCGGGATCGATCATATTCACTTCCTGGTGGCCAACGCCAAACAGGCGGCTTACTACTATCGCGCCGCCTTTGGGTTTCGCATCACGGCCTACCGCGGTCCGGAGACGGGCACTCGCGAAGCAGCCAGCTATGTATTGGAGCAGGACCGCATTCGTTTCGTCCTCTCTACGCCGCTCAGCAGCGACAATCCGATGTACGACCATATCCGGCGTCACGGCGACGGCGTACGCGACGTGGCGTTTCTCGTGGAAGACGCCGCCGGAGCCTGGCGCGGTGCGGTCGAGCGTGGTTCTGAATCCGCTTACGAGCCTTCCGTCCTGGAGGACGAGAACGGCATCGTCCGTATGGCAGGCATCAAAACCTACGGTGACACAATCCATTCTTTCATCAGCCGCCATGGCTACAAGGGCGTCTTCCGCCCGGGATTTGTCCCGGTCCCGCAGGAAGATGAAGCGGCAAGACCAGTTGGTCTGCGCCAAGTGGACCACATCGTCAGCAATGTACCCCTGGGCGAAATGACCCGCTGGGTTTCGCACTATCAGAGCACCCTCGGATTCTCCCTATTCCAGAGCTTCGACGATCGGGATATCAGCACCGAGTACACCGCGCTCATGTCGAAGGTCATGGCCAACGGCAATGGCCGCATCAAATTCCCCATCAACGAGCCGGCCCCGGGCAAGCGGAAATCCCAGATTGAGGAGTATCTCGAAGCCTACGAAGGCGCCGGCGTCCAGCATATTGCCATGACAACAGGCAATATTGTAGAGACTGTGAGCCGCATGAAGGCGCAGGGCGTGGAATTCCTGCATGTGCCGGCTTCCTACTACGAGCAATTGAAGTCCCGCGTGGGCTCAATTGACGAACCACTGGACGAGTTGGCTCGCCTGGGTATTTTGGTGGACCGCGATGAAGAGGGCTACCTGCTTCAGATCTTCACGAAACCCGTGCTCGACCGCCCTACCCTGTTCTACGAGATCATTCAGCGCAAAGGCAGCCGCAGCTTTGGGAAAGGCAACTTCAAAGCCCTGTTCGAAGCGATTGAAAGGGAGCAGGAATTAAGGGGAAACCTTTAGGCGCGCTGGAACCGCACCTTAGTGTGTGACACGATACTGCCCGATTGCGTTATGGTTAAGGCGTCCATGTCTGAAATTGGTTGGTGACGAGTAGTCCGTCGCGCTTTGGAGCCGAACCATGAACGATCGGGAATCGTGCACTGCCCGCCATATCGTTCTCGTCGTTGACGACGACCAGCAGATCCGTCAACTCCTGGCGGATCGCCTGGCGAGGGACGGCTATGATGTCAGGGCTGCACATGGTGCGGCGGAAGCGCTCCAGATTACAGCCCGCGAACTGCCGTGCGTCATTCTTTTAGATGTTGTCATGCCGGGCATGACTGGCATCGAATTGTGCCGCCATTTCAGGTCCGATCCGCGAACCGCGCAGATTCCAATCATCATTCTCACTGGAATGGTCACTGAAGAGGACGTCGAGGCTGGTGCGGAAGCGGGCGCTTCGGACTACATCAAGAAGCCCTTCGACCTGGATGAGGTGCGGTTCCGAGTCCGCGCACAGATCCGGCTGCATGAGGCGATTCGCAAACAAAGCCGCACGCAGGACCGGCTGAGCCTCATCAGTAGGGCCGCCAAGGACGCCATTATCCTGCTGGACGATGAAGGCCGCGTGGTTCACTGGAACGAGGCGGCTATAGGCATGTTCGGCTACGAAACCTCAGAAGTGATCGGCCGCAACATGCACTCCTTGCTGGCGCCAAGCCGTTTTCTCGACGCCCATCGCTCAGCGTTCTCCAACTTCCAGAAGACTGGCCAGGGCGCCGCCGTCGGAGTCACTCTGGATTTGGTGGCGTTGCGGCATTCCGGCGAGGAGTTCCCGATTGAACTCTCGCTCACGGCTACCCCTGTGGATGACAAATGGTGGGCGCTTGGCATCGTCAGGGATATCAGCCACCGCAGACAAGTGGAAAGAACACTGCGCGAAAGCGAAGAGCGATTCCGGCGCCTGTTCGAAGAGGGGCCTCTCGGTATTGCACTGATTAATCCGGACTTCCGGGTGAATCGCGCCAACGCGGCCCTGGTGCGCATGCTGGGTTACAGCGAAGCCGAGATGCAGGACCTCTCCGTCATCGAACTAACCGCACCGGAAGACATCGACGTCACCCTGAAGCAGGCGAACGGGTTGCTCCGCGGCGAAATGCCGCACTACCAGTTGCAGAAGCGGTATGTAACCAAAGCCGGATCAGTGATTTGGGCCAACACAACGGTTTCCCTGATTCGCGACGAACAAGGCGATCCCATCTATGGCCTGGTGATGATTGAAGACATCACGGCCAGGGTGGAGTTCGACCAGAATCAGCGGATGGCCGAAGCCCGGCTGCGTGAGAGCGAGAACCGGCTGACCAAGATCCTTGAAAATGTACCCGTTGGGATTGCCATCGTCAGCCTCGACAAGAAGATTCGTTGGGCCAATCAGGCAGCATTGAGTATGATCGGCGCCCCCGAGTTGGAGATTATCGTCGGTCAGCCGTGCAACCAGGTGCTCTGCCAGTTCACCGATTCCAATTGCCCCTTCTGCGATGGCAACGATGCGGTCTTCAGCGCCGAAACAACAATGTCGCGCAGCGACGGTGCGCTTCTGCCGGTGCTCAAGAGTGCCCACACCGTGGAGTTCGACAACGAGATTGTGCGACTGGAGACCTTCATGGATCTCCGCGATCGCAAGCGCCTGGAAACGGAACTCGGCCATTCCCGGAAATTGGAAGCAGTCGGCCAGTTGGCCGCCGGCGTCGCCCACGAAATCAACACGCCCATTCAGTACGTGGGCGATAGCGTCCAATTCCTCAAAGAAGCGTTCGACAGCTTCGTCCAGTTGCTGCCCAACTATCGGAAGCTTCTGATCACGCCTCATGCCACCAGCGAGTACGAGGCTCTCTCGCTGGAGACCAAACGATTGGAAGAGGAGATGGATCTCGATTGGTTGTTGAACGAGATCCCGTCCTCATTCAGCCGCTGCCTGGACGGAGTGGAACGCGTCGCGCGAATCGTTCGTGCCATGAAGGAATTTGCCCACCCTGATCAGCGGGAGAAGGGGCCAGCCGACCTGAATCACGCCATCCAGAGCACACTCACCATCGCCCACAACGAGTACAAGTACGTGGCCGACATTGAATCGCATTTCGGTGACATCCCCAACGTGATCTGTCATGTCTCAGAGCTGAACCAGGTCTTCCTCAACCTGATTGTGAACGCGGCCCATGCGATTGCCGGCCACCTGGGCGGCACCGGCCTGCGCGGCGCCATAGGCATCACTACATCTAGACAGGGGCCGAACGTCAGAATCGACTTCGAGGACACCGGCGGCGGCATTCCAGACGAGATCCGGGATCGGATTTTCGATCCCTTCTTCACCACCAAACCGGTAGGAAAGGGCACCGGCCAGGGGTTGGCCATTGCCCGGTCCGTCGTAGTGGACAAGCATGGCGGAACTTTGACATTCCAATCCAAGCACGGGCTGGGCACTACGTTTACGGTGCTCCTGCCTATTGACGGCAAGCATTCGGAGTAAAGTGAGACGGTCAGATGAGTAAGAAAACGGTCCTCTTCGTGGATGATGAGCTGAATGTTCTGGAAGGCCTCCGGACGAGGCTGCACCGCCAGCGCAGCAAGTGGGACATGGTGTTTGTCCAGAGCGGCAGGGAAGCCCTGGAGCGGCTGGCACAAGGCGATGTGGATGTTCTCGTCACCGACATGCGCATGCCGGAGATGGACGGCGTTACACTTCTGAAACGAGCCCAGGAAGAGCACCCTCGCGTGGTCCGCATCGTCCTCTCCGGCCACGCTGAGCTGGAAGCGGCCCTCAGGGCCATCCACGTCGCGCATCAGTTCCTCAGCAAGCCCTGCGAAGCCGGTGTCATTGAAAACGTGGTGGACCGCGCCTGTAATCTGCAATCGCTGCTCCACAACGAGGCGCTCGAGCAGACCGTGGGCCGCATCGAGAATCTGCCTTCCCCGCCGGTCATCTACTCGCAGCTGATGGTTGCCCTGAATAACGAGTTCGCAAGCCCGATCACGGTCGCTTCCATCCTGAAACAGGATATGGCGATGTGTGCGAAAACGCTGCAGCTCGTCAATTCCGCCTTTTTCGGCTTCACCCACAAAATCACCGAAGTGCAGGACGCCGTCACTTACCTGGGTTACAACACGATCCGCCAGATTGTGCTCACCGTCGAGGTGTTCCATCGGCCAAAGAGCAAATCAATGCCGGCCATCACCCTGGAGGCACTGCAGACGCACGCCTGCCTTGTGGGGGCGCTCGCGTCAAACCTGCTGACAGACAAACGGGATAAGGAAGACGCCTTCATTTCCGGCCTGCTCCACGACATCGGCAAGCTGGTAGTCGCCACCGAAATGCCCGACTCCTATAAGAAGCTTCAGATGCTGGCGCTGAAGCCGGAATTGAGTTCGCTGGAAGCCGAGATGCAGGTGTTGGGTGTGACTCACGCCGAGATCGGCGGGTATCTCCTCGGCTTATGGGGCCTGCCCTACTCCGTGGTGGAGGCGGTCGCGAATCACCATAACCCCGCCAAGGTGGAGATCCCAGGACTTAGCGTTTTGGCTGCCATTCATGTCGCAGACGCCCTGCTACATGAGGAGATGCGCATCCGCCGCCCCTCTTCGAAGCCTCATCGGCCGATCCTGGACTACGCTTTCATCGAGCAGCAGGGCTTGTCGAAGAGCCTGCCCATCTGGCGCGACAAGGCACGCCAACAGATGGACCTCGGCGCTCGTGGCATGTCCAAAGCCCTGGGTTAGGATGCGCCGCCGGCCTGTCAGCCGATACACTTTGAATTCATGTTGCGAACAGTGCAGGCAACCCGCTATGTCACACCATTGCGTGAAGGCGGCTCTCTGCCGGCGATCGTGGAAGCAGACGATCTCGGCCTGTATGTGGTGAAGTTCCGCGGCGCCGGCCAGGGACCGCTTGCCCTGGTTGCGGAACTCATTGCCGGAGAGATCGGACGGGCCCTGGGTTTGAACGTGCCGGAATTGGTCTTTATTGAGGTCGACGCAGGCCTCACCCGCAACGACCCCGATTATGAGATCCGGCAACTGCTGCAAGCCAGCGTGGGCCTGAATCTCGCCCTGGACTACCTGCCTGGTTCCACCATGTTCGATCCCGCCGCACGAGACAAGGCGCCGGCGGACCTCGCCTCCATGGCCGTGTGGTTTGACGCCTTCGTCACCAATATCGACAGAACTGCCAGCAACCCCAATCTGCTTGTGTGGCACAAAGCGCTCTACTTCATCGATCATGGCGCGGCCCTGTACTTCCATCACAACTGGCAGAGCCTCGACCAGATGGCGCAATCGGCGTTCCCCGCCGTGAAGAAACACCTGCTGCTCCGCTGGGCCTCGAATCTCCAGCAGGCCGAGGCGGAAGCATTGTCGAAACTGGACGAATCTGTATTCGCGAGAATTCTGGACCAGGTGCCGGAGGCGTGGCTTGCCCCGAATCCGGGAGATGGAGATGCATCCGGCCGCCGAGCCGGCTACCAGCGGTTCCTTACCGAACGGCTGGCTGCATCCGCGAGCTTTACGGAGGAGGCCCGGCGTGCCCGATCAGAGCTCGTTTGACTATGCAGTCCTGCGCCTCGTGCCCCGAGTCGAACGCGAGGAGTTCATCAACGCCGGCGTCATTGTGTACTGCCGGCAACTGCGGTTCCTCTCGGTTAGCCTTGGTTTGGACGAACCACGGGTAAAGGCCTTGTGGCCGGAGGCCGACCTCGGTGATCTCCGGTGCCGCCTGGAAGCGTTCCAGCGCATCGCCGCAGGCGACCCGGACGCCGGTCCCATCGCCCAACTGACACAAAGCGAACGCTTTTACTGGCTAGCCGCACCCCGCAGCACGATCATCCAGGTCTCTCCCATACACAGTGGCCTCTGCCGTTCACCCAAAGAGGCGCTCGATACCCTTTGCCAGCGCCTGCTGGCCGCAACCACCCTCTGAATCCTGACGTTGCCGTGGTTCCCGTTACAGACCGGTGACCGCCGCTCAAGGCTCAGAAGGAAGGCTGTCTGCCGCCCGAGATGTGCGAAAATAAGGGAGTCAGCCCTCTGATTCCAATCCCTTGAGAGAAGACATCCATATGACCGAAATCGTAGATATCGTCGCACGTGAGATTCTGGATTCCCGCGGCAATCCCACCGTTGAAGCAGACGTTTACCTTTCCAGCGGCAGCATGGGCCGCGCGGCCGTCCCCTCGGGCGCTTCCACGGGCGAGAACGAAGCCTGCGAACTGCGCGACGGCGACAAGTCGCGGTACCTGGGCAAGGGTACGCTGAACGCCGTTCACAACATCGGCGAAGAGATTCTGCCCGCCGTGCTCGGCATGGACGCCGGCCGCCAGCAGGACCTCGACGCCAAGATGATCGAGGTGGATGGCACCCCGAACAAGAGCCGCCTGGGCGCCAACGCCATTCTGGCTGTCTCGATGGCCGCTGCCCGCGCCGCCGCCGACGCCTATGGACTGCCGCTCTATCGCTACCTCGGCGGCGTGAACGCCCGCACGCTCCCCGTGCCGAACATGAACATCATCAATGGCGGCGCGCACGCTGACAACAGCGTCGACTTCCAGGAGTTCATGATCAGCCCCCACGGCGCCGACACCTTCTCGAATGCCATTCGCATGGGCGCGGAAGTGTTCCACACCCTCAAGGGCGTGCTCAAGAAGCGCGGCTACTCCACGGCGGTCGGTGACGAGGGCGGTTTTGCTCCGAACCTGAAGTCGAATGATGAAGCGGTGGAAGTAATCCTCGAGGCGATCGAGAAGGCCGGCTATAAACCAGGCGAGCAGATTTCCATCTCCCTCGACCCCGCATCCAGCGAGTTCTACGACCGCGAGAAGCAGAAGTACGTCTTCAAGAAGAGCGACAAGCGCGAACTGTCCAGCGACGAAATGATCGCCTTCTGGGCCAATTGGGTTGCCCAGTACCCGATCCTCTCCATCGAAGACGGCATGGCCGAGTTCGATTGGGACGGCTGGAAGAAGATCACGGACCAACTCGGCTCCAAGATCCAGTTGGTGGGTGATGATCTGTTCGTCACGAACCCCGAGATCCTGGCCAAGGGCATCGCCACCGGCACCGCCAATTCGATCCTGATCAAGGTGAACCAGATCGGCACGCTCAGCGAGACCCTGGATGCGATGGAAATGGCATTCAAGGCTCATTACACCTGCATGACCTCGCATCGCTCGGGCGAAACCGAAGACTCGTTCATCGCCGACCTCGCCGTCGCCACCGGCTGCGGCCAGATCAAGACCGGTTCCGCCAGTCGTACCGACCGTATGGCGAAGTACAACCAGTTGCTCCGGATTGAGCAGGAGCTAGGCGCCACCGCCCGCTACGCTGGCCGCAAAGCGTTCAACCAGTAAGGATCCCGCATGTATAAACTCGTCCTCATCCGCCACGGCGAAAGCACGTGGAATAAGGAGAACCGCTTCACCGGCTGGACGGACGTCGATCTCAGTGAGAAGGGCGTTCAGGAGGCAGTGGAAGCAGGCCAGGTACTGGCCAGAGAAGGCTTCCTGTTCGATCTGGCCTACACCTCGGTGCTCAAGCGCGCTATCAAGACGCTGAATACCGTGCTGGACCAGATGGACCAGCTCTGGATCCCGGTGGAACGTTCGTGGCGGCTGAATGAACGCCACTACGGCGGCCTGCAAGGCCTCAACAAGTCGGAGACGGCCGACAAGTACGGCGAAGCCCAGGTCAAGATCTGGCGCCGCAGCTATGACGTACCGCCACCCGCCCTGACAGCCGATGATGAACGGTTCCCCGGCCGCGACCGCCGCTATACGGATGTCGCCGCGTCGGACCTGCCGCTCACCGAATGCCTGAAGGACACCGTCGCCCGGTTTCTGCCCCTGTGGCACGAATCCATCGCGCCTGCCGTCAAGAGCGGCAAACGCGTGGTCATCGGCGCGCACGGCAACAGCCTCCGGGCCCTGGTGAAGTACCTCGACAACGTGAGCGAAGCCGACATCCTGGAACTCAACATTCCGACCGCCATGCCGTTGGTTTATGAGCTGGATGCCGATTTGAAGCCCATCAAGTCTTACTACCTCGGCGACCCCGAGAAGGTGAAGGCCGCCATGGACGCAGTCGCGAAGCAGGGCCAGAAAAAGGCCTGACCGCAGTTCCGGTCGAATATCGAAACGGAGGGCCCGATTCCCCAACAGGAATCGGGCCCTCGCTGTTTTTAACCGGCGGAGGAGCCGGAGCGCATCAGCTTAGGCAGCCAGATTGGGGCCGCTCTCCTGTTCCTGGCCCACCGGCTCCAAGTCAGACACCTCCGCATGCTGCTCCTGCGCGCCGCTGATATTCTCCAGCCGGGCAGTCGTCACTCGCTCACTCGCCGACCGGATGAGGTCGTTGTTCATGTCCGGCGTCTGGCACTGTCCCCACAAGTGGAGCGCGCGGCGCAGCTCTTCGAATTCAATCGGCTTGCTCAAATAGTCGTTCATTCCGGCTGCCAGGCAAGCCGTCCTGTCCTCAGTCGTGGCCGCCGCGGTTAGCGCCACAACTGGCACACACGATTGGGAGGAAGGCATCCGCCTGATTCTTCTCGTCGCCTCCAGCCCATCCACGGCCGGCATGTGGACATCCATCAACACGATATCGTACGCGTTCGTCTCCACCCGGCTCACCGCCGCCCGCCCGTCACTGGCGAAATCCGCCTGGCACCCCAGCTTCTGCAGCATCCGCAGAATGACCATCTGGTTCACCATGTTGTCTTCCGCCACAAGGATCTTCAGCGCCTTCAGGTGGCCGCTCTCCGCCAGTTCCACAGGTTTCCTGGCCGCGGCGGCGATGCCCGCGGAGATTGTGAACTCGAAATCTGTGCCCTCGCCCAAGCGGCTGTCAACGTGGATCTCACCACCCATCATCTCCACGAGACTCTTCGAGATGGCCAGCCCCAGGCCCGTTCCGCCATAACACCGGCTGGTGGAAGCATCCACCTGGCTGAATGACTGAAACAGGCGATCGACTCGATCCTCGGCAATCCCAATCCCGGTGTCTTTTACCGAGATCCGGATAAACTGCCGACCTTCCATCGGGCCCGGCCCGTCCAGATGAGCCTCCATGCGAATGGAGCCCTGTTGAGTGAACTTCACCGCATTGCTCATCAGGTTCGCGGTAACTTGGCGTAACCTCGTCGCATCGCCCAGCACAATGGCCGGGAGACTCTCGTCCAGGCGCAGCGAGTACTCGAGGTTCTTCTCCTCGGCGCCCTTTCGGAACAGTTCAAAACTCCATTCCAGGCAGCCTCGAATGTCGAACGGCTCTTCTTCAAGTTCCAGCCTTCCGGACTCAATCTTGCTGAAATCTAGGACGTCGTCGAGCACGCGCCGCAGAACTTCCCCCGAGGTCCGAATCAAACCCATCATCGGGCGCAAGTCATCGGCGTTCGGCTCCTCTTCCAGAAGAAAGCTAAGCCCCAGGATTCCATTGAGCGGAGTTCTGATCTCGTGGCTCATGTTGGCCAGGAACTCGCTCTTCGCCTTCGCAGCCGCATCGGCGCCTTGGCGCGCCCGCACCAGTTCTACTTCCATCCGTTTACGGTCGCTGATATCCAGCACAAAACAGAGCGAGTACCCGACACCAGCTATGACCACCCGCCGCGCCCACAACAATCCCGTGCGATTGCCCAACACCGAACTGCGATAAGTCAATTCGTGCGAGTCGATGCTCCGTCCCTCACTCAGCATTTCCTGAATCTTGGCAAAATCGGCCGGATCGTGGACCCACTCCAGATCCACCATGCGCCGGCCAATGATCTTCGCCTTCTCGAGTCCGATCAGCTCTTCCATTGCCCGGTTTACGTCGACGAAGGAGCCGTCCAGCGCAGACAGGGTGATCCCGATCGGGCTGGATTCGAATACCGTGCGGAACGCCAGTTCCGCGGCCGCCTTCTCCGCCAACTGGCTCTTGATCCGTTCGTTCGCGTCGCGCAGTTCGGCCGTACGCCGGGCCACCATCAGATCCAGGTCTTCCAGTCGGGCTTGCGCCTGGCGGCTCACCAGCCATTTGCGGGTCAGCGCGTGCGCCAATTGGATGACTTCAATGTTGTCGAACGGTTTCTTCAGGATCAGCAGGTTCTCAGACTGCCCCAGGTGGCGTTGTATTTCGTTCCACGAGTAGTCCGAGTAGGCCGTGCAAACGACCACCTGCAGGCTTGGATATGCATGCCATAGATGAGTGATCGTCTCGACGCCATCCCACCCGGGCGGCATCCGCACATCCACGAACGCCAACGCATAAGGACGCCCTTCCACCAGCGACTGTTCCAGCTTTTTCAGCCCCTGCTGCCCTTGAAAGGCTGAGTCGATCTCAAACCGCGTCAGCGGCATAGGATCTGCGCCAAAGAGAATGCTCTCATCCTCTTGCAGATTCTCCTGCGCCGCAATCTCTCCCAGCAGGATCTTCTTCAGATCATCGTGAATTGCCTTGTTGTCGTCGATAACCAGAATTCTGTGGTTCGGTTCCAGGAGACTTGGTGTTGTCATGTCACGACCCCCTTCATGTCCTCGGCAAGTTTCATCGGAAGTTCGAGCGTGAAGGTCGCACCCTTGCCGGGTCCATCACTCTCGGCTCTCAAGGAGCCGCCCATTTCGCTGGCCGCCAGTGCGCACGAGTGCAGACCAAAGCCATGGCCATTGGCCTTGGTCGTGAATCCATGTCCAAAGATACGAGTGAGATTCTCGGCCGGCAGGCCGACGCCGTTATCCTGCACACTCAGGCTCATGCGCCGCTCCCCCTTGCGCCGCACACACACTCGAATCGTCTTCTCCGTGGTGCCATCCACCTCCTTCAGCGCCTGCTTCGCATTCCGTAGAAGGTTGAGCAGTATCTGCAGGATCTTGTGCTTCACCACCGCAATCTCAGGCAGCGTCTCGAAGTCGCGCACAACGGTAATCCCATGCCGGGCGAAGCCCGGATCCAGGATGCGAATCGCATCGTCCATCATCTCGGGTATCTTGATGTTCTCCACCAAACCCGATACTTTGGCGTAGCTCTGCTGCGTGGCCACAATCTGCTTGATATGACCTACGTGGGAACTCAGCATTTCGAGTTCCTGCAGGATGCCATCCCGCTCCGACTTGAAGTGTCCCCCGAGCTTAACCAGATAGGGCAGCACCCGCTGTCCCTTGGGATCGTTGGTCAGGAAACCCGAAACATCGCTTGAATGCTGTTCCAGCATCCCGACTAGCGAAACCAGATTGTCTACCCGCGACTCGCGAATCTTGCCTGCCACCAGCGAGGTCGACACATTCACACTGTTCAGGACGTTGCCGACATTGTGGAGCACACCCGTCGCAATCTCGGCCATGCCTGCTTCACGTGACAGTTCAATCAGTCTCTGTTGCGCCGCGGCCAGTTCGGAGTGCGCCCGGTCTTTGGCAGCGATCTGCTCCTGCAGTTCCTTCGTCCGCTCAATCACCCTCTGTTCCAGGGTTTGCTTGGCGTCAATCAATGCCGTTCTGACCCTGTGCCGGGCAATGGACGCGCCCAGCATGTCAGCCACCGCGCGCAGACTATCCTTTTCAGCCTCGCCCCATTCGCGCGGTTGGGAGAAGTCGTCGATGCAAACTACACCCCACCACTGGCCGGTGACAATTACCGGGACCAGGATGGCCGAACAGATGCGCGCCTCGATGTCCTCACTCAGCAATTCCGCAGCGCCGGCGGGGATCACCGTTACGATGTTGCCCGCCTGGAGCGATTCAATCCAGCCGCTGGCCGGCTCGCCCGACCAGTTGAAACAGGCCCAACCCTTCAAGTTGGCATCTTCTCCGGGAGCAACCCACTCCCTTTGCAGGGCGACCTGGATCCCCTCTTCCAAACTGGAGATCTTGAGAACACACGCCCGGTTGGTCCCGGCCGCCTGCCCCACCCTCTCCAGCACTTTACCGATAATCGTGTCTCCATCACCGTCCGACAGGAACTCCTTGGCCGCAAAACTGACGCTATCCAGAATCTGGTTTCTTGCCAGGATCGTGCGGGCCATGTCATTAAATGCTTCCGCCAGCCTCTGGATCTCATCCCGGCTGCGAACATCGGCTCGAGCCCGCAAATCGCCCTGCGCCACCTGCTCCACCGCGGAATGCAGAATCTGGATCGGACGCACCAGGCGCGCGGCATACACCAGCGAAATCAGAAGACTCAGGCAGCCGCACAGGATGGCCAACCCGGCCGTGCGGGTATAGGTGCGCCGCACACTCTGGTCGTACGCCTCCAAAGACAACCCGACATGGATCCAACCCCATTGAATGCCGCTGTAGTCGAACGGAAAAGCATACTGGAATACGCGCCGGCCAAACAGAGGCACGATTCCGATCGAACTGGTAGGAGTTCGTGCCGCCGGACGCCATGTTTCATTCAACTTATCGATCTTCCAGGTTGACCGGTCCACTACAATTGAGAACCCGTCATTCTTGGTCACCACCACATAGTCGATCGCTGTATCGCCGGAGAGCACCTGCATCGCCTGATCGACAACAGAGGAGTAGTCCTCTGATACTGCCGCACCAGCAGCTACGCCTCGTATCGACACCGCGACGCCCCGCGCTTTCGATTCCAGGCCCAACTCGAACTCGCGCTTCTGTTCCGGCACGATCACCATGACGAAGACGGCCAGCGTGACAAGCGTCACCAGCCAACCCAGCAAGGTGATGCGGAGAGTGATGCCCTTCGGCATATGCATTGCCTTAATTCCTCCCCTTCCCTCTGTCCAAATTGCCGTACTCCGCGATTGGGAGCATGGAAGGTACACGATTCTGCGCGGCACCCGGCAAATGGGAATACTCCCGCCACAGCTCCCTGACTGGATCGAGATCGCCCGCCTGGAGCCGTACAATCCGATCGGTCTTGAAGACCATCAGCAACTGGCGATGGCGCACATCTTCGTGCAGCGAGAGAATCGCGTCCACCAGTTCCGCCCGATACGGGTGGGGCTCAACGGGCGTGGCAATCACGCTCTCCACCAACGGCCGGGAACGCATCAGCACTTTCAACCGCGATAGTTGAGGATTCATCTCCTTGGCCAGATTCAGATTCACCTCGTCGACCACACATGCATCCACCGTGCCGAAAAACAAAGGTAGGATGCAGGCCTGCGCCTTGGGCGCCAATCGGATCGAACTGAAAAAAGTCCCGGCCCGCCCCAGTTTCTCCCGGCTCAGGGCAACATCCGTCCACGCAAGGGCCGTGTTTGATCCGCCCCGCGAAGAGACCAGAATGCTCTTTCCGCGCAACTCGGCCAGCGAGGTCACCTTGCTGGCAGGATTCACCAGTAGAACGTAGGAGTAGGACGCACTACCGGAGTTCAACGCCAGCGTGAGAATCGGCACCATCAGGTGACTGCTCTCCAGATCCAAATACTCCGCAATACCCGGGATAACCACATCAACGGACTTCTCCAGCAAGCGAGCCTTCAGGTCGGCGGAGCTTTCGACAATGTCTACTTTGCAATCCAGCAGGAACCCGCGCTGGCGCGCTACCGTCTCGAACCAGACCTTCAGAGCCGAACGAACGTCGTTCTGATTAACGCCGTACAACATCCTGTCGCTCGTGACCACATTCACTCGCGTACGACGCAATGCACGGCCGCCGGCGCCCTCCCCGTTTACCTGACCCGCAGGCTGCGCGATGGCCAGCACTGACACGCACACCAACGCAAGGAAGAATCCCACCGGCGTCGCTTGCACGGGGTGACGAAGCTGTTCCGGGCGGCCCTGCTGCATCTATGGCCGTCCCTTCGCTGCCGCATCTTCCAGGCGCACGGGCCGCTGCCCCATTGCAGGGCTGGAGGATTCCACGATGTGGCGATATTTTGTGCGCAGCATGCGGACCGAATCGAACTGCGCCTTGTTGGCACGGACAAGCGGGCCAATCCTGAAGACGATGCCAAGTTGTTCACCAGCCGGCGTCTTGTGCATGCTCAGCAGGGAGGCCAGCAATTCCGCCTGGTATGGATGCGGCTGCAGCGGCATCGCCACGACGCCTTCCAGGAATGGCTCAGACTGGGCCACAACCCGCAGCCGGCCCAACTGCGGATTCAGCTCCTTCATCGCTTCCCAGTTCGCTGAATCCACCACGCAACCATCAACCCGGCGAAAGAACAGGGGCATGACACACTGCGAAGCGCGGTAATTGATCTCGAGACTGCTGAAGTAGGCGGATGCCCGCCCCAGCCTGTTCTCACCCAGCAGCGTCTCCAGCCACATGAGACCAAGGTTCGATTTCGTCCTGGAAGAAATCACGATCTTCTTCTCTCGGAGGCTGCCTAGCGGACTCGCCCCGGGGGCATCATTCATCAGCAACAAGTAGGAATAGGCCGCCGGCTGACCCCGGTTTGTTCCGGCAAAAACAGTGTCCAGCAGGTTCATGTCGGCAAGTGTCAAATAATCGGATGTGTCCAGAACCAGTAGATCGACCGCCCGTTCCTTCAGGCTCTGCCGCATCTGCGAGATCGATTGGGCAATCCCCACCTTGGCGTCCAACTGAAAGCCTCGCAGCTTCCCTAGCTGGTCCGACCAGACTTTCATTGAGGCAATCGCGTCCGCCTGGTTCACGTTGGCGAAAACCAACTCGCTCGCCGCGACACGCAGGTATGAGCGAGTCAAACCCGGCACCCCCGGCGAGTCATCACCGCACGCCCGCAGCGGGACGTCATGAATGGCAAGCACGAGGAAGAGCAATGAAGCCAGGCGCACGGTCATGGCTTACCCTTTCCTCGCCGGGAGCCTATGGCCCCTCACCCGGTCGGCCGCGTCCAGAATGGCAAGAGCAGTCGTGAGACAGCCCGCATCCTTCACCATCAACTCCTCGAATTGGAAGAGCGTGGCCAATTGCTGCCCGGCAGTTGAGTTGCGCAGGCCGGAAATTACCTTGATGAGCCGTCGCCGGTTCTGCTCCTGGTAGTGCCTACGGAAAATGTAGAAACTCAACACCATCAACGGCGAACTTGCGATCGCTGTCAGCTCCCTGGCCACCTGCGGGTTCAACTCGCACATCGTCTCGAACCCACGCTTCGAGGTCAGACAGGCTTCGGCCTGCCCGAAGAATACGGGTAGTACCACCCGCGAGAATTTGGTATCCACCGTGATGGAGGAAAAGAACTGCCCGGCAGGACCCTGATGCGCCGCATCCAATATGGTTAACAGCCAGTCCGAGGCCAGGCACATCCTGGGCGATTTCAACAGACAGAAGCGTTTGCCCTGCAGATCACTCAGCTGCCGGATCCCGCTATTCTGTTTCACCAGAATCAGGTATTGCTCCAGTCCCGCCGCGCCGCCCGCCGCCACAATCTGGCTGGAATCCAACAACTCGGCAATCTGCCGGTACTCCAGGACGTTCAATGCAGCCGCATCCAGGTCACCCTTGCGCATCCGGTCTTGAATTTCCTGGGTGGTCGAGAACAGCTTCGGATCGATCTGAACGTTCAGGTCCTTCGTCATCAGGGCAACCCACACCTTCATGGCGGCCCGCGCATCATTGAGATTGACGTCACCTACGATGCTTTCCGAAAGGGCAAGCCGAACAGGGACACTCTCATCAAATGCGAGCAGCGCGCCAGGCAGAAGCGGAACTCCGCCGAGGGCAAGTGCCAGGACGCTGCGGCGCGTCGCCTTCTCTCGATGTGTCTCCACCGCGAGGGTCCTCAGGATCTTCTCTGTCGGATCGAGTCTCATGCCTAAATATCCTTGCGGCCCGCAGGACCGCGGCGACCTCGAATCCTGTCGGCTGCCTCCAGGACGCTGAGTGCGCTCGAGAAACAGCTCGCATCTCGCAGAGTCAACTCGTCGAATTGAAACAGCATGGCTAGCTGGCGCCCCGCTGCGGTGGAGCGCAAGCCGGAGAGCGCCTTGACGAACCGCTCGCGGTACACCGTCTGATAGTTCTTCCGGAAGAAATACGCGTTGACAATCATGCCGGGGGAGGTAGCAATCGCCTTCAACTCCTTCGCGACTTGAGGATTCAATTCGCACATGGAGTCGAACCCCCGCTTCGTCGTTATGCAGGCGTCTGCCTGGCCAAAGAACACGGGCAAAACAACTCGTCCGACTTTGCTGTCCGTGAGGACCGATGCGAAGTACTTATCCCCGGGGCCGGAATACGCTCCATCCAGAACTGTGGTGAGCCACGCCGGAGCAACACACATCCTCGGATTCTTGAGCATCATCAGCCGGCTGCCCTTCAAATCCGCCGGCTTGTGGATGCTGCCGCTGTTCTTCACCAGAATGAGGTACTGTTCCGGTCCGGCAGCGCTTCCCTCAGCGACAACCTGACTGGAATCCAACGTCTCCGCTACCTGCCGGTATTCAAGGACATTCAGGGCGACGGCATCGAACAATCCCTTGCGCGCCCGGTTCAGGATCTCCTGGGAGGTGTCGAAAGCCTTGGTGTTATAGTCCACGGCTATGTTCATCTCCTGGGCAATTCGCTTCACCCAGATGGACATCGCCGCACTCGCGTCATTGGTATTCACGTCCATCACCAGGCTCTCCGAGACCGCCAGCCGCAATGGCGGCACCTGCTCCGTCGCTGACCACGCCGCAGGCAAGGCGCTTCCGCCCAGCAAAACGGCTAGCGCGCGACGGCGGGTACTTACCCTGCCGGCTGCTTCTCTCATCGGCCCTGGAATGCGGTGCTCCATTGCAATACTCGGCCGCCGGGTTATGGCTTCGAAGTAATCCTCTCGCTGACCTCTTTTCCAATCACCACCGAAAGCCGCGACTCGATCGCCACGTGGTCATAGCGCGTCTTGTAGAACTGCGCGCTCATCAGTGCCTCGAAAAGCTGCGCGCGGATCACTTTTTCCGTATCCACCAGCTCGTTCTGATAGGCCCTGGACGTCAACTCCCGGTTCTCGCGCGCAGCCACCATCGCACGCTCCGCCGATTGGTAAGTCTTCGACGCTGCTTCGAGGCTCAGAAACAACTCCCTGATCTGCAGCCCGATTCCTTCTCGCAACAGGAGCTTCTCTTCCTTCAACTTCGCGATCCGCGCCAACGCCTCGCTTACGCGGTTTCTGGTCAGAAACCCGTCAAAGATCGGAATCTCCGCGCCGATCCCGATCGTCCACCCTGTCTTGTTCCTCGCCGTGGCCGTTCCTGATGAGTAGTCGTTCCACCAGCGATGCACTTCCCCGGTGAGTGCAACCTTCGGATAGTAGCCGCTGCGCGCCGTCGAGAGTGCTCCATCCAGCGCCTTCAGGCCGGCCTCCACCTTCGCCCAATCCGGATTGAACTCATACGCCGAGCTCACCAGGTCCGACGCATTGCCGGCGAATGGGCGGTGCGGCACTTCCTCGCTCGCAGGAACCACCGTTGCATCCCACGACAATCCCATCGTGTAGGCCAGCGCGGCCTGTGCCGCGGCCTCGTTCTTTGCCAGCTCCGCCACCGTCGACCGGATGGTCTCGACCATTACGAGATTGTCCAGATAGTCGGTCTTGTTCACTCGCCCCGCGCCGTTCTTGTAAAGCGATTCCGTCAGCTCCAGCGTCACCTCCATGCGCGCCAGGGTGTCCTGGCCCAGCTGATGCAACTGCCGGGCCAGCACCGCCCCGTAGTAGAGGCGGACAACACTGTCGGTGAGCTCCAGGTCCGTACGCCGCACGTCTGCCTGCGCCGCCATCTTCCCGCCTAGCGCCTGCTGCCTGTATCCACTCCGCATGCCCCCATCGAAGAGCAGCCAGGTGAAGTTGCCGCTCGCCGTCACACTCTGCGGGTCCATCAACTTGACGTCTTGTTCAGGTATTGGGAACACCTGCGCGTTCGTGGTGATGCTCTGGCCCGGGAACGAAACCGGCATCTGCACAGCGACTGGTGGAAACCCGGGACCGAACGCATTGGCCGGTATCGTCACTGCGGTCGAACCGCCCGGCACCGTCACCGTCTGCGACGGAATATACATGTTGCTGGCCGGAAAGACGAAGTTCGGCGCTTCGTCCAACCGGAACCAACCAGCTTTCGCGTTCACCTGCGGCCAATAGCCCGCCAGCGCCTGCCGGTGCTGTGCTTCCGCCATCGCCACTGCAAACCGGGACGCGGGCCGGCGATGGTTTCTCTCCATCGTCATCTTCAGGCACTCGTCCAGGGAAAGCACCTGCGGAGCAGCGGCAGGCTTCGTTGCAGCCGTTTGCGCTGTCAACCCGCCGCCAAACAGTGCAGCGCTTCCGACTGCGACGCAAACAAAGCGTACGAAAGAATATAACATACAGATCCCATTATCTGATTTCAAAACGAGAAAGACCCTTGGCGATAGGCTCCTCCTCCTGTCTGTTATCGGGAAGATTGATTGGGATCTTTAGCGCAAAACGTAGTGGATGCAACTCCGTCAAGCCGATTGCCCTCAACAACTCAGGCAAATCTTCAGTCCACCCTCCAAATCGGCGCTCGCGCGCAGCCCACCCTCCTCAAATGGAGGTCATCCTACCCGGCATGGTGGTGTGCTGCAATAAGGGTTCATGCAGTGGTTCCACGTCCGGCGCGCTCCCTGGTTCTGGGCGGGTCCGCTCATCATCCTTGGTTACTTCCTGTACTTCGCCGGCGACGGGCTCAACACCGGCTTCTTCCCCGACGTGATGATGAACATCAGCGGAGCCGTGGAGCGTCCCTTGCCGCGCTTGCTGCTTGATCTCGTTTACCCGGACGAATCGGCCTACCGGCCCGTGGGCGCCCTCGCCTACCGCGGCCTCTACCAGGCCTTCGGTCTTACTCTGGCTCCCTACCGCATCGCCAGCTTTCTGCTGCTGAGCGGAAACCTGCTCCTCGCCGGTTGGCTCGCCCGCCTCCTCAGCGGCTCGCGCTGGGCCGCCCTCTGGGCTATGGCTCTCTTCTCCTACCACGCCTATCTGTCCGACCTCTACTACAGCTCCGCGACTCTTTACGACCTGCTCTGTTGCAGTTTCACCCTCGCCTTCCTCGCCCTCTACGCGCACTGGCGCGGCCGTGGCTGCGTCATCGGCCCCGGACGAACCATCGCGCTCCTCTCCCTGCTCCTGGCCGCGATCGGCGCCAAGGAACTGGGACTCCTCCTGCCCTTGTGCCTCGTCCTGTTTGAACTTGCCTACTTCGGACTCTGGCCGCGCCCGAGCCTGCGCTCGATGATCCCCCTCGGGCTATGCCTACTCACCGGGCTCTCCGCCGTTCTCGCACGGTTTGCCGTCACTACGAAGTTTGGAAGCAATCCCGCCTATCAGGTCGGCCTCTCCGCCGACCGCATCATCGCGAACCTCCAGCACTATGGCGGAATGCTCTTTTATCTCCACCGCGATCTAACGCCCATGGAACTCATCTACGTCGCTCTCGCCGCCGTGGTCCTGATGGTCTTGGTCTACAGCCGGAACGCCGTTCTCTGCCTGACCCTGTTCTTTTTACTTCTCGCCCCAGTGGTAGTCATCGAGCCCCGCAGCTTGTACGTCATCTACATCCCCTATGTCTTCCTCTGCGTCTTCCTGGCCATCGTCCTGCACCGCGTCACCTGCCTGCGCTTCTGCCCCGAAACCATCATGGGCCCGTTGCTCCTGCTCGCCCTGCTTTCCGGGCTCGCCCCGCTGCATGCCTACCGCAAACCCTTCGGCAATGCCTGGATCCGCAATGATGAGTCTCAGGTGGATTCGATCCTCAGCGAATTCCGCCGCGCCGCCCCTGCCCTGCCCCACGCTGCCCGGCTGTACGTCAATTCGGATTCGATCCCGGAAGATGATTATCTGCTCACCTTCACCTTGCGATTGCTGTACCGCGACCGCTATCTCGAGGTCGTGCGCCGCAAACAGCTCCACCATTGCCCCAGCGAAGAGGAATGGACAGGCTACACTCGCGCCTATGACTTCGACGGTTGGAAGTTGAAGGAGATCCGCAGCCGGACGACCGCTTGTGGGGAGAGCGCCGGGGCCACAAGCACCCCGGCGCGTTGAGGAGGAAACTGAACCGTACTACGCGATCTTCGGAACTTCGAAACCCTTGCGATACGGACGCGTGAACATGGCATTCGCCTCGGCGTCGCCCTTCACTTCGCACTTCACCGGATCCACGGTCAGGCTGCGGCCCAGGCGGTAGCTGATATTGGCCAGGTGCATCAGGGTAGCGCTGAGGGCGCCTTCCTCGATGGGCCCATTCAACTTCGAGTAGTCGTTGGCACGCACAGCGTCAATGAAGTTGACCCAGTTCGAACCACCCGCGCTCTTGGCCGGACCCGGCTCCGCTTCGCGGCCCAGGAAGGTCTTGTAAGTGGCATAGCCTTCCACCGCCATATAACCCTTTGAACCGTAGAAAACGTTGCCCACCGTGTTGCTGTCTTTGCGCTTGCCGCCTTCGCCAATGCCGGCTTCATGGTTCGACATCCAGTGCCGCACCTCGAATACCATCATCTTCTTCTTGCCGGCTTCGTCGAACTCATAGGTGGCGGTCAGGACGTTGGGCGTCTCCTGGTCGTCGTCGAACATGAAGTGGCCGCCCATGGCATGCACCTTCGTCGGCAGTTTGACGCCCAGCAGCCAGCGGCAGATGTCCACTTCGTGGATGCCCTGGTTGCCGAAGTCGCCGTTGCCCGTATCCCAGAACCAATGCCAGTTGTAGTGGAAGCGGTTCTTCGTGAACTCACGTTTGGGCGCCGGGCCCAGCCACAGGTCGTAATTCACGCCAGCCGGCACCGCTTCGGGCTTTGCCCGGCCAATCGTGTCGCGCCACTTGTAGCACAGGCCGCGAGCCATATAAACGTCGCCAATCAGACCGTCCTTGATCTGCTGGGCCGCTTCCCGCAAGCCTTCGGTGGAACGCGCGTTCACACCGTGCTGCACGATCTTGCCGTACTTCTTCGTCGCCGCAACAATCTGCTTCGACTCATAGATGTTGTGCGAAGCGGGCTTCTCGACGTACACATGCTTACCCGCCTGCAGCGCCCAAATCGTTTGCAGCGTGTGATTGTGGTTGGGCGTGGCAATGGAGATGGCGTCAATCGACTTGTCTTCCAGCAGCTTCCGCAGGTCGACATAGCGCTCCGGCTTCTTACCCGTAGCCATCGAAACTTCACCCAACCGCTTGTCGAGAATGCTCTCGTCGATATCGCATAGCGCGGCGATTTCGACATTCTTCATCCCCTCATACGCTTTGATGTGGCCGTTCCCCTGCCCGCGAAGACCCACGCAGGCAATGCGGATCGTATCGTTCGGACTGGCCAAGGCACTGGCCGTTAACGGGGCCGCGGCGGCTGCGCTCATCAGGAAGTGGCGGCGGTTCATCTGATCTCCTTTGCGGGCTGCCAATACTATATAACAGGACGGATGGATCCTGAGGTTACTGATATGCCATTCAGTCATGACGAAGCCAAACTGATCGCTGGTTACACCCTCGCCAACTACGAGCGGGAAAGAAATACAACCAAATCCGTGATCGCCGCGATCCCGGCCGGCCAGGAAGATTACAAGCCTCACGGCAACTGTATGGGCGCGCTTAAGTTGGCCTTCCACATCGTGGCCAGCGAACGCTTCTTCCTGGATGGCGTCATCAACGGAAAATTCGCACGCGGCGGCGGCGACATGCCGGAATCGATCAAGACACCAGCCGACGTACTTGCCTGGTATGACGCCAACGTGCCGCCCGCCCTTGATGAAGTGAAGGCCCTGCCCGGAGAAACCATCGGCCAGACTATCGATTTTTTTGGAATGATGCAGTCTCAGGCGATCTCTTATCTCACGCTCATGGTGAGCCACTCCGTGCATCATCGCGGCCAACTGGCAGCCTACTTGCGCCCAATGGGTGCAAAAGTGCCCAGCATCTATGGGCCGAGTGGTGACTTTGGAGTCAACGGCTAAGTACCGGGATTGGCCTCTCGGCGCCCCTGTATCGTCGTCGAGAGGCCTGACGGTTAGCGCCGCATCGCCACCCGGAAATCGCCCACCTTGGGCATCCGGATGATCTTACACATTTCGAACAGGCGCGAGCGCGCCCGCATCCCGATCTTTTCCGCCAGCGTGGTCTTCACGTCGAAGCGCGCCGGCGAGCCTTCCGGCATGCGTTCAATCAGCGTGCCGCCCATCTCGGCGTCCGGCAGATTCGTGGTGGCGATGATCGGCTTGCGTTCATTGCAGCGGTAAGTGATGATCGATGTCACCGTATCTTCCACCCAGTCCGTCACACGGTGGGCGCCCAGGTCGTCCAGCAGCAGCACATCGCATTCCAACGCCATCTCATAGGCTTCCCTGGGACTCTCGCCCGACGATGGATCATAGCTCGCCCGGATGCGCTGCAGCAGGTTCTGGTAGTCCACGAAGATCCCCTCGTGGCCTGCTTCAATCAGTCGCTGCAACACGGCCACCGCCAGATGCGTCTTGCCTGTCCCCGGTTCGCCAATAAACAACAGCCCCGGAGGATCCACCGCCGGAAACTCCTGGCAATACCGCGACAGCTGCAATTGCATCATGCGCAGCTCCGAAGAGCCGCGGTCGGAAAAGTTATCGAACCGGTCGCCCAGGTAGTTGGCCGGAATCCGGGCCCGCTTCCACAGCGAATCAGCGCGGGAGTCCACCCGGCACTCGCACCGCTGCGCCGCCGTCAGGCCGTCCTTCTCCAGGATCTTCCAGCCCATGCCGCCGCAAATAGGACAGACTTCCTCAGCCATAGGGATCGCAGACCGATTTTAGCAGGCCCAGACACGAAGAAGCCCCCTGGCCCGAGAGGAGAGGTGGGCCAGGGGGTCTGAATGGGCTCAGTTTGTGGCGGCCCGAACGTTCAGGACAGCGTCGAGCCGGGACAACTCTTGGAGTTTATCCAAACTGATGCGTCCTGTGCGAATCTTCGCCACCTTCGATGGCTTCGTCTCCTCGAAGCCAAGCTTCTTCAATTGCTCCAACACCTCGGGCGTTGCTTCGGTCAGCCAGATCTCCACTTCGATCTTCCCGCCCACGGCCTTCTGCTTTACCTCCGCCGAAAGCAGGTGCGCGTCGAGCTTGGAGTCGTTCTCTTTCTTCAGCTCATCGGCGGCATTGCCGCTCTTTGGCTTGGCCGGAGGGAGTGAAGAATAGGGAGGCGGAGGTGGGGGAGCTGAGGCTTGATTCCGGGAAGCTATGATGCCCCCGATGACGCCGCCAGGCGCTCCGCCGGGTACTCCGCCGGGTACTCCGCCAACCGTACCAGTGCCATATCCGGCGCCTCGCCCCATGCCGACCATGGCAGGTGATCTCAGCATCCTCGCCTCGGCTTTGTCACCTCTGGCTCCAAACACGCCCTCATGGCTCACGCCTTCCGGCATCTCCACCGGCACCTCGATCCGCACAGGCTTGCCGTCACGGGTCACCGACTTCTCTTCGACAGCCACGAACGACGTGTACTGCGTCATCAACCGGTAATCCAGCCCAAGCCGCGTCACTTCCTGGACGTCCGGATTCTGCGGGTTCTGATGCATCAGATCCTCGATCTTCGTCCGCGCCCACAGTGTAGCCAGCACATCGTGTTCCGGTTGCTGTGCCGGCAGGTTCACCTGGATATTCCGCGAGAACGGCCGCCCCGACATCCGCCCGTGCAGTGTAATCATCCCGCTGGTTCCGCTCGAGTACCGCCCGCTCAACACCACCGGCTTGGCACTGAACAGATCCGGGATCCGGTTCGGATAGATGTCCGACACCGGCAGCCCATGCCAGTCGATCGTCACATCAGTGAGCAGGGGATTGCGTACCCGCTCATGGAACCTGCGTGCGGCCGCCGAGCCGTCATCGTTCAACGCGACATACTCCACTTCCCCTCGACCCACCTCGGCCATCTTGTCCAACAGGTAACGGTTCACCGCGCTGCCGATTCCGAAACTGAACACCCGCGCGTTTGAGTTCTTCTGGATCTCGGCGATGATCTCGGGTTCGTTTCCGACATAGCCGTCCGTCATGAAGCACACGATGCGCACCTTCTCCGGATCGCCGGAAGACTGCAGGGCAGCCCGGATCGCCTTCATCATCTCCGTACCGCCGCTCCCATACGTCCCCGCCAGGAACCGCCGCGCCTGCCGCAGGTTCTCCGGAGTCGCCTGCACCGCCTGCGGGAACAGAATGTGCGTATCACCGGCAAACGTGATCAGGTTGAACGTGTCGCGAGGATACAGCCCAGCCAGCGCGAGCTGCATCGTCTCCTTCGCCTTCTCAATCGGGAAGCCGCTCATCGAACCGGAGGTATCCAGCACGAACACCAGTTCCTTCGGGGTCACGTCCTCCTGCGTCACACGCTCCGGTGGCTGCAGGATCAACGAGAAGAACCCGCCGCGTTGCGCCTTGTGCGTCAGCACCGCATCCTGGATCTTTGCGCCCGCCACGTCGTACTTCAACACAAAGTCTTTGTTGGGAATCACCGCATTCTGCTTCAGCGTAACCAGCGCTTCATGCGATGAACGCCGGTCCAGCGCGACCTCGTGCGTCTTTGAGCTGAAGCTGTCGATGGCCACACCCGCGTCCAGCTTCACTTTCAGGGAAACGTCGTGCCCTGCCCTGGTTTCCGGCGGAGCGTACTTCGGCGTCACCGCCTGTGCCTCCTGCTGGCTCATGCTCGCGGGGTTGTAGCGCGGTCCCACCGTCATCGGGAACGAGAATTCGTACGAGCCCTCGTCGTACTTCAGCGTCTCCACATAACTGATCACGATCTTCACCTTCGCGCCGGGCTCAATATTCGTCACCGACTGCGTGAAGACGTTCGGCCGCTGCTGCTCCAGCAGCGACGCAACCTGTCCCCGGTCACGTGCCTGCTCGTAAATCTGCCGCGCTTCCTCGCGGCGTTTAATCTGCGCCTTGACCGTCCGGCTGCCCACCAGCATGGTCATATCGTCCACGGCCGCCATCCGGGGCAACGGGAATGTGTAAATGGCTTCGATTTTGTCCGGAGTGGAATTCTCGAATTCCTGGGTCACCGTGACGCGCGCCAGAAACCCCGAGATCTCGGCATTCACGTCGGTGTGTTTCAACGGGCAGAGCTCGCCCGTATGCTTGCTGTAAGGATCGACTCGGATCAACGATCCCTCGCTCACTTCGCCGTTCGCAACCGCTCGATCCGCTGGTTTGGGTGGGGTGGGCCGGCCGCCGGCGCCGGAGAGAATCAGGGCCGCGCCCAGCAGGGTGGCCGCGACGAGTGTAATGTCAGCTTTTTGCATCGGGCAAACTCCTCAAAGTAACTTGCACCCGGGAAATGCCACGTTGCCGCCGATCCTTTCAGCGATTTATTCGATCTTCAGGAGAATCGACCGCACCAGCGCACTGCTGACAGTCAACGGACCTTGGGCCGGCCCGCTGGCCGCCAGCCCGGCCGGAGGCGGAGGAGCCGGCACAGCGGAAGATCGCCGCATGGCACGCGTTGGCGCCGCTTTGCTGCCGCTGTCTGCCCGCCCGCCCGAGGCCTGCCTCTCCAATGCGCCGGTGTCGCTCACCGTTACGACCAGCGGCACTTCGCCCTTTTCGCGTGGAGGCAGGTAGAGCGCAAGCGGCGTTCCGCCCTGGATCGCTCGCGGCGGACTCAGCGGGGGGCTCAGCGAAATCGTCCCGCTCCGCTCGCTCGTCACGGTCAGCCTCAATCCGCGGCCCGAAGGAGCGGCAGACCCCGCGACCACATCGTGCCAGGTGCCATCCGGCTGGAGAAAGGCCAACGCAAGCTGCAACGGCTCGACAGCCGCCTTGGCTTTCGCCAGTTCACTCTTTACGGGCGCGGCATCCGTCGCGGCCACCGCGGGCGACACCGTGACGCTCTCAGTGGCCGCAGTGGCACGAAGGTCCTCTTCCACCGCCTTCTTCGCTTCCTGCTGCCTGGCAGGCTTTGGAGGAGGGGGAGGAGGCGGAGCCGCCGCGTAAGAGCGCTGAACAGTGAGCGGGTCGACCGGATAAGGCGGAGGCGCGACGATGCCTCCAATCACCCCACCCGCGGCGCCACCCGGGATGCCTCCGACGACGCCCCGCGGCGCCTGATCCCTCTCCGCCCGCTCTTTCGCAGGCTGCGGAGCACTCTCCGGCGCGGCGAGCTGCCCCGTTCCTGTCCCGCCCCCGGCGCCCTGGCCCACCTCATTCTGTTTTTCCAAACGATCACTGACAGAGCGGGCCTCGGGCGTTGCCGTCAAAGTCTTTGGCGTCCGCACTTCCGCCACCACCGGTTCCGGCTTCGGCAGCATCTGGGCGATCTCCGAGGACGCTGTTCCTGCACCCTGCGCCAACTCCGTCGTGGGCACAGGCTTCCGCACCACCGTCAGCACCAGCACGGCCACCAGCGCAGTCGCCGCCGCCGCCCACGGCCACGGAGCCTGCCACCACACCCGAGCCTTCTCCCCCGGCCGCAAAGCCGCCAGCAACGCCGCCCGCGTGTCCCCATCGGCCAGCGTTTCCCGCAACGCCTCTTCGTCCATCAGCGCATCGAACAAAGTCTGGTCGTGCAGGGCCGCCTCCATCAGCGCCTTGTTCTCTTCCGGCGTGAGCGTACCCGTGGCGTAGCCGCCCAGCAGCATCTCAATCTGTTCGGGAGTGAACCGTTCTTTCATCGCGATCTCTCCCAGCGTCCGCCCAGCCTCTCCAGCAGCGACTTCCGGCAGCGCGAATCCCACGTGTAGATCGTGTTGATCGAATCCACTTCGAAGTGGACCCGGATCTCCTCAAAATTGCGGCCCAGCAATTTCAACCGGAAAATCTCCCGGCACCGGTCGCCCAGACCGTGAATCGCCTCCAGCAACTGCCTGCGCAGCTCGGCCCGCGACGCGGCCCGTTCCGGATCATCCCCCGGGCTATGCAGCGGCAGCTCATCCACCGGAACCGCCGTGTGTTCGCCCCGCCGCACCGCTTTGCGTACCGCGCCCGACATCTTGAAACGCACGATCTGGAAGGCAAGAGGCAGAAGTTCAGCGGGCTCCGCCACTTGCGGATACTTCTCGTGGAGCACGAGCATCGTCTCCTGCGTCACGTCTTCCGCCGCCTCCCTCGATAGACGTGATGCCGCGAAATGGAAAATCCTTTCACGCAAAACCCCGAGAGTCTCGTCTGCTGGCACGGATATGGCTCACTGCCAAGATAGTAGAAGCGGAGGCTCATGGTAAAGTTGGTCTGAGGTCCTATTGATGCCCGAAGCAGCCCACGGCGCCGCCAGCGGTGTAGCCAAAGACTCTTTGAAGCAGCGTGGAATCCGCCTGACCCGGCAGCGCCAGCTCCTTCTGGACCTGCTGGATAAGTCCGGCCAGCACCTGGATGCGGAAACGCTCTACCAGATGGCGCATCAGCGCGATCCCAAGCTGAACCGAGTCACCGTCTACCGCACTCTCAAGTTGCTGAAAGAAGGCGGGCTCGTCGATGAGCTCGACCTCATGCACCACACCGGGGATCAGCACTTCTACGAGACCCGCACCAAGCAGGAACACGCCCATATCATCTGCCTGCGCTGCGGCAAGGTCGAGGAATTCTTCGGCGACCCCTTGCAGCGCCTGCGCCGCCAGGTGGAGGCCCACTTCGGCTTCCAGATCATCATCGCCCGCACCGAGATCGGCGGCTATTGCTCACACTGCCAGGTGCTCCGGATGCAGGAAGTCGACGCCGCCCGCCAGCCCGAAGTAGTGGAAAAAGTCTCGAAACGTAAGAGTTCCTGAAACTCTCCCTACTCCCAACCATCTAATAAGTGAGCCAGCGCAATGTTACACTGGTTCTGGAAGTAATGAAGCGTCTGATCTTTTGGGAGTTCCCTCGCGGGAGCCGTCCCTACGACATTGCCGTCGCGCTGATCTTGCTGTTTATCTTCGGCGTGCCCCGGGACGTCTTCAAGGATCAGCCCCGGCCCGCCAGCATAGTCCAGATGCCCTCTGAACAAGGGGCCATCATCTACTGGATAGAAACCGGACTCTTGGCCGACACCCCTGAAGCGATGCGCCCCAAAGTAGCGACTGACCTGCTGGCTGCCCGAACCGGAAAACGACTGAATGTGGCACGTGTCGAGCCTTTCTACGACGCCGAACAGGAAGTCCGGGGCTTCATGGTCATCGTGAAACAGTGAACTCCTACCATTTCTCTTCGCTCCCCTCCAGATTGGCCATTCCCTTAGTGGCCGCTCTTCTGCTTTGCTCCTCCGCCCAGGCGAATAGCCTCGAAGAAGCGCTCGCCCGCATGGACAAAGCCGCAGTCGGTTTTCGCGGTCTCTCCGCCTCACTCAGCAAGACCTCTTACACGGCCCTCATTAAGGAATCCACGGTCGAGAGCGGCACCATGACTCTCTTCCGGCCCAAGCCGCGCGACATGCGCGTCCTGATTGAGTTCAACAAACCAGAGGCCCATGCCGTCGGGTTCCAGAACAAGAAAGCCCAGATCTATATGCCCAAGGCCAATGTGGTCCAGGAATACGATCTCGGCAAACAAAGCTCCCTGGTAGACCAGTTCCTCCTGCTCGGCTTCGGTACACCGGGCAGTGAGATCAAAAAGAGCTACGCCGTCAAGTACTTAGGCCCCGAAACCGTCAACGGCGTCAAGTCCGACCATCTCGATCTCGTACCGAACTCGGAAGAGGCCCGCAAGGCCTTCCGCCATTTTGAGGTCTGGGTCTCCCAGGCCGACGGGGTTACCGTCCAGATGAAGGCGCACCAGCCGTCCAACGACTACGTCCTCTTCGTCTATACCGACATCAAGGTCAACCCCCCAATTAATGAAGAATCGGTACGGTTAAAACTGCCGAAGGGCGTAAAGAAGGAGACGCCGCAAAAGTAAGCGATGGGTAACTCGACTAGCAGGAGCGGCCAGCGGCTCGCATTTCTGGACTGGACACGCGGCTTCGCAGCCATGATCATGCTGCAGGGCCATGTCTTCCACTCCTTTACCAGCAAGGAGTTGCGCTCAGATGGGCCCTACACGCTCTCGCAGTTCTGCGGCGGCCTCACTCCGGCGGTCTTCCTCTTCCTCACTGGTGTCACCCTCGGCTTTCTGATGGATTCCGGCTGCCGCAAAGGCCTCTCCGGCTGGCAGCGGACCACCGCCGCCCTCAAGCGCGCCGGCTACCTCCTGGTCATCGCCATCGCCTTCCGCTTCCAGATGTGGGCCTTCGCTTTTGGACAGAGCCCCTGGACCGATATCTTCCGCGTCGACATCCTCAACTGCATGGCCCTCGGCATCGCCATCCTGGCTCCGCTCGCCATCTTTGAAACCCGCGAACGCATCCGCTTTGCCGCCATCAGCGGCCTCGCCATCGCCTGCGCCGCGCCCGTGATTAGCGCCTTGAACCTCGATTGGGTGCATCCGTTCGCCCGCCACTGGTTCGTGCCGGATTCGAACTTCTTCGCCTTCTTCCCCTGGGCCGCCTTCATTGCCTTTGGCCTCAGCGCCGGCTCCATCCTCCGCATCGCCGCCGAAGCAGACATGCAGCGCGTCATGCAGTGGGCCGCACTCGCCGGGCTGGGCCTCATCTTCGGAGCGCAGTACTTTTCGAATCTTCCCTATTCCGTCTACTCCACTTCGGACTTCTGGGTGAACAGCCCCGGCCTCATCTTCATCAAAGTCGGCGTGATCCTCCTGCTTGCCAGCTTCGCTTACCTTTGGACTACCTTCATGAACCCGGGTTGGAGTTTTGTGCGCCAGCTCGGCGGCACCTCCCTGCTGGTCTACTGGGTACACACTGAGCTCGTGTACGGCCGCTGGTTCGGCTTCTGGAAGGAATCGCTCAGCGTACCGCAAACCGTTGTGATGGCCGCTTCCATCGTCGCGTTGATGATCGTTCTCAGCATTGCCCGCACCGGCTGGAAGGGCGGCCCCGGCTTCCATGTCTGGTTCCGTCAACAGTGGAATGCCTGGCGTTCCATGACGCCAGACCAGGCAACCGGCGATTGATCTCAAGTTCGCCGCAACGCAGCACCCAGCCTCGTCCGTCCATCCTTAAGGAGGATTTCGTGCATGAGGAACCAGGATGCCCGCAAGTCCTAGAGATCGCTACAATTGTAAGGTGATCACCCGCCTTCCCTGGCTCGTCCTCACCTGGGCCTCCATTCTGGCCTTCGCGGCGCCAATGCCCCCGCTGGTCTGCCCGGCCGGAGCACCCATCGGCAACGTCGATTTACGAGTAATCTCGGCAGGCAATGCGGAACCGCTCCCCCTGCGGACGATCAACCGCGTCCAGGAAGGCGACCGCCTCCAATACCGGCCCATCCTGCGCTCCGGCGAGGAACGCAAGGGCAAGGTCTCCATCGTGCTCGTCCCGGCCAATCGTGAGGCCACCGGTGGCAAACTGCTCATCCTGGAACCCAAAGACGCCAAGAAGGTTCAGGAATGGACGGTACCGTGGCGTGTCGGCGTGGTCGCTTTTGTCTACGGCCCGTCCGGTCTCAATGAAGGAAAGATCAAGAACTTCCTGTCGCGCGACGACGAACTCGTAGCCCAACTCGCTGACTACGCTGAAAAGACCGCCCAGACCGAGGCGCTGATCTCCGCGCTCTCCTCCCCC
This sequence comes from Paludibaculum fermentans, assembly GCF_051172195.1. Lineage (GTDB taxonomy): Bacteria > Acidobacteriota > Terriglobia > Bryobacterales > Bryobacteraceae > Paludibaculum > Paludibaculum fermentans_A. Next base: position 1,751,099 of record NZ_JBPJAQ010000002.1, on the reverse strand, counting down.
AACTCGTCCTCCGCCCTCGTCCAGTCAGCATTGCAGGGCTTCTCGTCCCAGTTCGGCATTAACGTCCAGATCGACAAGAACGCGCCCACCAACCAGCAGGCAATGGCTTTGTTTCGTAACATCAACCCGGCCATCGCAAACTACGACCCCATCGCCCCGCGGGCCAGCCAACAGGTGGGACAGACCGCCAGCCTGGCCACCTCCGTCGCCGCGCTCTTCTTCGGCAGCCCGGTGGGTCTCGCCGCCGGCGGCACCGCCATGGTCATGGAACTACGCTCCATCGCCTTCCCCAAGGCGGAGTTTCGCTCCCTGCTTTCGCAGTCGATGCCCGGTGACGCCATGGGCCTCTGCGGACGCGTCGATCCTCCAGGGCCGCATACGAAAGTCGCCTACCTCTGGGCCGCGCGCCTACCAAACCTGACCCTGCCCGAAATCTACGTCAAAGAGGCCAACGTCCTCCCGCCCGGCGTGAAATCACCGCTCCCCGTCACCGCGTCGGATGAGGAATGGAAATTCATCGACCGCGCCCGGACCTGGGCCCTGGAGCCCGAAAGCGGTCTGCCGATCCCCGTCACTGTCCACAGACTCACAGACCCTAAGCAGCTCGAGATCGAGCTCCCGTCCAACCTGAAGCCCGGTAAATACAAAGTCGCCGGACGCTGGGACTGGGATCCGTTCCAGCTTCGCGGCGAGATCGTCGTCCGCCCGCTGGCCGACTTCCAGAGCGCCCGCCTCACACCCAGCTCCCAGGACCTCCTGGTCGCCCGCACCGGCAAAGTCCCCCTCACCCTGGAAGGCGCCGATTTCGAGTTCGTCAACAAGATCGAAATCGTGAAGGTGAACGACAAATTTGCCTCTCCCTCCTCTGTGCCCTTTGTCCTCCCCAGTGGCATCCGCCGCGGCCAGCAGGACCGCATGGATATTCAGCTCAATACCATTGACATGGACCCTGGCCCCTACAGGCTGGTGCTCTCGCAGGTCGATGGACATCCGCACTCAGTCCCGCTCCAGGTGCTCCCTGCCCCGCCCCAGGTCGAGAACTTCCCGGTCACCCTCAGCCAGGGCACCGGCTACACCGAATTTACCCTGCGCGGCCATCGCCTCAACCTGATCACCGGCATCGAAGTCTCTCGCGGCAAGGCGGAACTGGCCCCGCCCACAACCGATCCCAACGTCCGACGCGTCATCCTGCGCATGGCTACCGATATCGACGCAGGCACCAGCCTGGCCGTCCGCGCCTTCACCAATGGACGCACAGAGCCGCTCACCTTTGCCGACGCCGTACGCATTGTCGGACCGCGTCCGCGCATCAATGAACTCCGCGTCTCCCAGTTACCCCCCACCGACGTTCAGCTCGATCGTGGCGAACTGCCCGGCTCCGTCCTCCTCTCCAGCATGATCAAAGCCGATCACCTGCAGTCCAACAGCGTCGTGAAACTCACCTGTGCCCAACCCAACTCAGCCGTCGTCACCCTGCGCCTAGGAGAACGGTCCGGCCAGATGAGCCTGCAACAACTCGCGCCCGGACAGCTTTTCATGTCGTTCGACACCGGAATCTGGCTCAATGGTTGCGTCCTGGGCGCCACGATCCTGAACGGCAATGAAAGCGAATCAGAGGTCTTTCAGATCGGCCGGGTCGTCCGCCTGCCGCGCGTCGAATCGCTCACGGTCACCCCGGACGGCCCCGCTCCAGGAGCCACGCTTTCCGGCCAGAACCTGGAGACCATCGAAAAAGCAGGCTGGAGCGACAAAGAAGGCGTAGCCGTTCCCGGCCTTCCTCTCAGCATGATCGGCGAACCTCAGAAACAAACCCTCGAGATTCCGCTTCCGCCGCCCACACCCGAACAAACCCAACTCTTCGTCTGGCTGCGCGGCGAGGAGAAGGCGCGTCCCACGCGGATCCGCCTTCCAGCCCAGCCCGCAAAACCGCCGCAGGCTGCGCAGACACCGGCGCCTCCGGCCCAGCAGGCCCAGACCCAGACGGTCAAATCCGAACAGCCCAACCAGTAACCATCGGCCTTACTTTCCGTTCTTGCGATAAGGTCCGGGTGTGCCGTTCGGCAATACCGTGGTCTCATCCGTTCGCGATTGTGACAACTGCTGCGGCGTCAATTCCCGCGCCCCGCGCAGGTTGGCGCCACGGAAGTCCGTCCCGAAGGTCTTGGCATTCTGGAATCGTGCGCCCTCCACCTTTGAGCCCTGGAACGCGCATGCCCCTAAATCCGTCTCGCGCAGATCAGCGCCCCGCATACTGCAGGCCCGGAAGGCCGTCCCTCGCAACGAAGTCTGCGCGAACCGCACATTGTCCAACAGGCAGTGATCAAATGAGCAGCACTCCAGTTTCGAGCCCGTGAAATTCGCCCCCAGTGCACGCGTCTCGCGAAAGCGGCAAAATTGCAGGGATGCCTTGTAGAACAGCGCTGCCTCCAGATCGCTCTCCACAAACGAGCACTCGATCAACGAGACATGGTGCAGCGACGCCTGCCTCAGGACGCACTGCGTGAAATCACAACGCGACAATCGGGCCTCCAGCCAGCGCGATCCAGGCGCCTTCACCTGCTGCAGGCTCGCCGTCTGCATCTCCGCCTCGCACAGGTTGGCCGCCGACAGGCTCGCATCGTTCAATCGCGACTTCAGCCAAACACTGCCCGTCAGGTCGGACGACGAGAGATTCGACATTGACAGGTTGCACTCTTCGAATTCCACTCGCGCCAGATTGGCGCCGTTAAAGTCAGAACCCGGCATCTCCAGATGCCGGAATATCGCCGACCGCAACCTCACGAGCGGGGCCTGCAGATCCACCAGGTTCAGATGCTCCAGCACCGCCCGCATCCCGCCCGGCCGCTGCTCCAGCCAGAGCTCATGCGGCCCCAAGGCCTGCTGCCACAAGTCGATGGATACCGGCCGGCCTTCGTTTTCCACGTTCTGTCCTTCAATTCGCATTGGCATGCAAATTGCTCATCGGTATCAGAACATACTTATTGAACCCTTCCCGCAAAAACCCACATGAAGAACTGGTTATCCGTGTATGAAGGCCGCCGCCGCACTGCCGCCCAGGCGCTCGAAGCAGTGCAATCGGGCCATCGCGTCTTTGTTCATATGGGCGCAGCCGCCCCACTGCCCCTGCTGGATGCCCTCTGCGGCCACGCCGACCGCCTGCAGGACGTCGAGGTGCTGCACTGCATCACCATCGGCAACGCACCTTACACCGACCCTTGCTACTGCGGCAAGTTCCGCCACAATGCCCTCTTCGTCAGCGGCAATACGCGCTGCGCCGTACAACAGGGCCGCGGCGACTATATTCCCGTCTTCCTCCACGAAATCGAAGGCCTCTTCACCAGCGGGATCCTGCCCCTCGACGTCGCCCTCATCCAGTGCACTCCGCCCGACCGTTTCGGCTTCATGAGCCTCGGCACCGGCATCGACATCTCCCTCACCGCCGCCCGCCAGGCCCGGCATCTCATCGTGCAGGTCAACCCCCGCCTGCCGCGCACCTGCGGCGATACAATGCTCCACGTCGAGGAGTGCCACGCCATCGTGGAAGCCACCCACGAATTGCCGGAGTTCCTGCAGGGCGATGTCACCCCGGCCCATCGCGCCATCGCCGCCCACGTCTCAGCCCTCATCCCTGACGGCGCCACCCTCCAGATCGGAGTCGGCGGCATCCCCGAAGCCGTCCTGGCCAGCCTCGCCAACCACAAACATCTCGGCATTCACACCGAGATGTTCAGCGACGGCATCATTCCGCTCTTTGAATCCGGTGTGATCACGAACGACCGCAAATCCCTGCATCCGCACAAAGCCGTCACCAGCTTCGTGCTGGGTACACGCGCCATCTACGATTACATCGACAACAACCCTGTCTTCGAATTCCTTACCAATCGCTATACCAACGACCCTTATGTCATCGCGCAGAACGACAGGATGGTGGCCGTCAACGCCGCCCTTGAGGTCGATCTCAGCGGCCAGGTCTGCTCGGATTCGATCGGTTCCCTGCCCTTCAGCGGAGTCGGCGGCCAGGTCGATTTCATCCGCGGCGCCGCGCGCTCAAAAGGCGGCGTGCCCATCATCGCTTTGCCCGCTACCGCCAAGAACGGCGCGCTCACCCGCATTGTGCCGCGCCTCAAACCAGGCGCCGGAGTCGTCACCTCCCGCGCAGATGTGCACTGGGTGGTCACCGAGTTCGGCGCCGTCAACCTGCACGGCCGCAATCTGCGCCAGCGCGCTGAAGCTCTCATCGGCATCGCCGATCCGAAGTTTCAATCGGAATTGCAGCGGGAGGCCGCGGTCCTGTTCCAGAGGAGCTAGACGCTCACCACCGGGCAGCACGACTGCCGGATGATCGAGTAAGCATTGGCCCGCAGCCGCCCAAATACGCCCGCGGCCGATCCTCGCCCAATCACCAGGACGTCCGCCTTCGCTTCCTGCGCCAGTTCGCACACCGTCGTGGCGCTCTCTCCGCAGGCGACCATCAGCGGAGCTTCGACGCCCACGCGCCCCATCAGCTCAGCCGCCTCTTCCCGGACCGCCGTCTCCATGTGCTTCTGCCAGTTGGGATCGAAATACTCGCCTGCGTAGCCTTCCAGGTTCGGAGTAGCGTGGATCACGTTGAGCTCCGCGCCGGCCAGTTCAGCAAACCGCTTGCCCCACATTAGCGCCCGTTCACTCTGCGGCCCCATGTCGATGGCCACCGCGATCCGCTTCCACTGCAGGGCATCCACCGCCTCGCACTCCAGATGCACGCCGGTCCACACCGGACAATCCGCGTCGTGCAGCACCTTGGCGGTGACTGACCCGAGGATGAATCGCCGGAAGGTGCCATAACCGTGCGTCGGCATCACAATCAGCCCGGCGCCTTGCTCGTGCGCCAGCTTGATAATCTCCGTGGCCGGATCGCCCTCTTTCAGCAGCCGCTGCGTCGTCTCCGGCGGCAGTTCGCCCGCCAGGAACGATGTCAGGTCCTGCTCCGCCTGCTCCACACGATTCCGGAACAGGTCTTCGAGCACACTGCCGCCCACTTCCATCGCGCCGAACTCATAGTGCGGAGCAGGCAGCACGTGCAGCAACGCCACCTTGCTGCCAAAGCGGCGCTGCATCGCTTCGGCATAACGCGCAGCCCCTTCGCTTTTCTCGGAAAAATCGACTGGAACAACTACATCGCCGAGCGGCATACCACGCCTCCCTGCTTCTTAATGACCCACGGCTCTGGGCTTGTCAAGCCCCAGATCGGCCAGCACCTTGGGCGATTCCTCGTCCTGCGCCAGCGTCTTGTGGCAGGTATCGCAATCCTGCGGAATTGTACGGTTTCCCTTTGTGGAGGGACGTTCATCATGACACCGGAAACAGCCGTCAAAATCCGTGTGCCCAAGGTTCACCGGATAGGCGCCCCACTGCACATTCATCTCCGGAAATACGCTACGGCTGAACACACCCAACACGGCCTTCGCACTGCTCTCCACTGCCGCCTTGCGGTCGCTCCATACCTGCGGATAGTTCTTCTCGTAATACGACTTAAACCTCGCCGGGATGTCGCGCTCAGACGCTTCCGTCGTGTCGTATTTCGCCTTCAGGATCTCCAGTGTGATCTTACGCACGAACGGCAGGTCGCGATCGATGTCACCCGAGGCCAGGGCCCGGTTCACGCCGCGCTCCGCCAGTTCATAAGTGTGCGACGGCCGGTTGTGGCAGTCCATGCAGTCCATCGTGCGGACGTCCAGGCCGCCGGGTCCATCTGTCTTATACCCATCCGCCTTAAACGTAAACGTCTGCCCGTCCTTGCCCGTATATTCCACCCACGGGATCTTCTGGCGCTGCTTATCGCTATGCGCGTAACGCACCTTGACCCCCGGCCCCATGTGGGCGCCGTGGATGCCTTCATACCCGTTGCCGCCGCCAATGTGCATCAGCAGCACCGACTTCGTCCACTTCGACTTCTCGTCATCCGAGAAGTTGTTGAACACCCGGATCCGGTCGCCGCCAAACTTCTGCGGCCAGTGGCAGACTTCACACGTTTCCCGCGCCGGCCGCAGATTCTCGATCGGCGTCGGAATCGGCCGCGGGTACAGCTTCAAAGTCACTGAGATCACCTGCCACGAACCGGAGATCTTGCTCTTCACAAACCAGTTCGCGCCTGGACCGATGTGGCACGACACGCACTCCACGCGCGAGTGCGGAGAATTCTGATAAGCCGTAAACTCGGGCTTCATCACCACATGGCAAGTCTGCCCGCAGAAATTCACGCTCTCCATGTAACTGACGGCTTTGTAGGTCAACTGCCCGCCGATGATGACATTCGCCAGCGTGGTCGCAGCCAGAAACGCCAGCAGGCGGCGGAATCGCGGGTTGGTGAAATCGAGGGGCGGAAAGACGTCCGGCAGCCGGCCCTTGTTCCTTTTCTTGAACCACCACACCCCGGCCGGAATCAGCCCCAGGCCGAAGAAAAACACACCAGGCAGCACCATGAACTGCAGGATGCCGATGTAGGGATCCGGCGAGTGCCCGCGCAGGGTGCTCGGCAGAAGAAAAAGCCATAGAATGCCGGACGTCGTGACCAGGACCACGCCAATCAGGCTGATCCAGTTGCTGGCCAGGTAAACGATAGGCGCCAACCATTCTTTCAGTTTCATAAGACCTTGTTAGCTTACTCGCTTTTTCTCCTCAATCAAGCAGGCTCAGTGGCCATGCTTCTTGCTGTCGTCCGGCCGCGGGCTGTAGCCGGTAAGCCACGAAGGATCCATCGGGTAGACATCCGGGTCGAAGATCACCGAATAGAAGTGCCATACGAAGATGGCCAGGGTCGCCAGCACAGCTTCGTAGAAATGCACCGACCGGGCAAAGTCGATCCACAACTTGGGCAGGAACTTCATCGACCAGTTGTTGGCCCACAACAGTACACCGGTCGCCGCCATCACGATAGTGCCCCACACCAGCGCCCAATACTCGATCTTTTCGATGTAGGAATGCGACGACTGATACGGTTTCTCCTTGCGCAGGCCCAGCCGCCATAGGGTGCCTTCCACCATCTCGCGCAGGTCGCCCACTACCGGCAGGAACTCCTTCCAGTGGTTGCGCAGCCGGCTGCTGACGAACAGCGTCACCACATGCAGGATCGAGGTCAGCACCAGTATCGCGCCGGCGGTTCTGTGGACCACGCCGCGCACCGGATACGCCTTCTCCCAGGCCAGCGTCGGGCGCGCCCACCACGAATCCGGGAAATGGAGCGCAAAGCCCGTATAGGCCAGCGTGATGAAGCTCAACGCCAACAGGATATGTTGTATCCGCTCCCATTTGTACATCCGCTCATGCCTGGGTTGTTCCGGCTTCAGCATCTGCAGCGGGATCATCTTGCCCTGGAACCGCATCCGCATGGTCTTGACGACGAAATCGCCGCCGTGATGCAGCAGCATGAAGCCGATCGTTCCCGGGATCACCAGGATGTAGAAGAACTGCGCATACTGCAGCGGCAGTGGAGCCGTTTGCCCCTGCACCTCATGAATGCTGCCGATCACAAATCGTGACCCGGCGCCCGGATGGCAAGCTCCGCAGGTCGTCGCCAGGTTCTTGGCGTTCGTACGCGACTTCGGGTTGTCAGAGGCCAGGATGTCGTGGAACCCGTGGCACGACGAACAGTCCGCCACGCTCTGGCTGCCGGCCTTCAATGCCAACCCGTGGAAACTCTCGTTGAATGAGGTGATCCGGTCCAGCGGCAGGCCGAAGCGGGACATCAGCCGCACATCGCCGTGGCAGCGTCCGCAGGTATCCGGCACACTGCCCGAGAAAACCGTCGATTTCGGATTGTCCGGCTTCAGGATCTTATGCCCGCCATGGCAATCCGTACACACTGGTGCGTCTTTCACTCCGGCCGCCACGGCTTTCCCGTGTACGCTCGAATTGAATTGCGCCGCTTCCTTGTCGTGGCACATGCCGCAGGTCTCCGGCACGCTCTTATGGAAGGACTCAGACAGCGCCGGGGCCAGTTCATGAACGTTGCCGTGGCAGGTTGAACACTCCGGCGCCGCCCCGTTGCCCTTCTTCATCTGCTGCGCATGTTCGCTCTGCGAGTAGTCCGTCGCCGGCTGTTCGTGACACGTGATACACGCCGGTTTCGGCAGATTCTCCGGATGCGGGTATTGGTCGTGTTTCAGGTGGCACGACGCGCAGGCGACTTTGTTGTGCGCCGATTTCTCCAGCTTCGCGCCCTGGTCATGGCAATCCAGACACACCGAGTTCGGACTGGTGGGCGCCGGTACGGGCTTCTGGCCCGCCCACAGCCCGGTGGCCACCACTAGACACAACACGGCACTACGAGTGAAAACAGGTATCCCCAGTTGCATGAACTCTTCCTTCATCACTGGCGCAAACGAACCCCTCTCCGCCGCGCCGGCGATCTTCAGCCCAATTCAGTCTCGTTGAGATCAGGCCGGCAGCCCGGTCGCCGCCGGCCCACAATCGATGTTTTAGCCCAGGCCAGCCTTTGAGGAGGCTTCCCACACCTGCATCCCATACAGAATGACTAGGGCGAGTCCACTCACTCCCAGAACCACGGTGAGGATCTTGCCCCACTTGTCGATGGCTTCCAGCTTCTTGGCGGTGGTTACCTGCTGATCGATCGCGCCCGTGGTCGCCCCCAGGTGGATCGAATCGTCTTCATTGGCAGTGACGCTCCTTCTCATGAGCGCCAACGAAAGAACAATGACACCCAGAACAGCCCATGCAATCGCAAACGGCATTAGGTTCATGATCGTATCTCCTTTACAGCAACTGCGGACGGCCCGTCCTCAATGTTCGTTCCGGCCACCCGCCGACTTCGGTCTCGTCGTACCCGTGCGTAAACACGCGGCCAGCACTGCCAGCACTACCGTGTTCATTGGATCCTGCTCAGAGAGCACGGAATTCACACCCGCTTCCCAGGCCTCCCGGAGATGCCCGGCGTCGTTCCTGGTAATCAAAACTATCCGCTCAGGATGCGTCAGCGGCGGCGTCATCGTCCCAAACCGCTCTCCATCCATCACCACTACGCACGCAGAATTGAAATCGGGACATTCCACGCACTGCACCGGCACATGCGTGCTTCGCGCCAGCATGGCGCGCAACGCATCGGCCCGGGCCGCGTCGCTCATCGCTACTTGAATGGATCCCATAGTTCCCGCCTGCTCTTTCGCCTCGCTCCGGCTGGCCTACACGCGGCTGTCGCGATTCTCGTCTCCAAAACTTCTTCCGTCCGGCCTGCTCGCCGGAACCCGGTTCCTTTCCACTTCAACGGCACTTCCAGCGGTTCCCACCGCCGCCCGAAACCGCTGCCCGGCTCCGGTATACCTGATTCTTTCAAGAACTCTCTTTCACTCCTGCAATCAAGAGGCCAATGCCAGAATCATAAGCAGACCCTCATATCCTTATTTCCTTGTTCAACTTACAGGCCTCCGCCCGTCGCCGTTCCACCTGCTGCCCTACTGAGCCATGGGGCAATTCCCCCACTTATCTGCGCTAGTCCCTTTCATCTCCCCCTCAAGAGCCATACAATAGGTCTTCACAGGGGCATATGGCCAAACTCTCGGCAACCTGGCAAAACGCGAACTTCCTCAGCGACGTATTCGACCAACTCTCTGATGCTTTGGTGCTCTACGACACCAATCACCTCATCACCGGAGTCAATGCGGCCGCTGAGAAGCTGTTTGGCATGGGCGCGGAAGAACTCGTCGGCAAGGACTGCCACGAAATGTTCCGCTGTCAGGATTGCGAGCCCGGCTGCGGCATGCACACCGGCCTCAGCCAACCCTCCAACGGCAATTCCACCGTGCGGCTCCACACCCAGAACGGCATGGAACGCCTCGTCGTCATCCGCACCAGCCAGATCCATAACGCCGACGGCGAACTCGAAGGCGCTGTGGCCGCCATCAAGGACGTCACCGCCGAGGTCGAACCCCAGAAGCGCGAAATCATCTGTGAATCGCCGGCCATGCTCGAGATGATGCACTTCGTCCGGCGCGTCGCCATCAGCGAAGCCACCACCATTCTTCTCGAAGGCGAAAACGGCGTCGGCAAGGACCTCATCGCCAAGACCCTGCACTATCAAAGCACCCGCCAGGCCGAGCCCTTCATCGCCATCAATTGCGCCGCCATCCCCGATACCCTACTCGAAAGTGAATTATTCGGCTACGAAAAGGGCGCATTCACCGACGCACGCGCTCAGAAGAAGGGCATCTTTGAGCTCGCCGACAAAGGGACCTTATTTCTGGACGAAATTGGCGAGATTCCGCTGATGCTCCAGGCGAAACTCCTGCGCGTGCTCGAAGAGCAGTGCTTCCGCCGCCTCGGCGGCCTCAAAGACATCAAGCTCGAGCTGCGCGTCGTCGCCGCCACTAATAAGAATCTGCGCGAAGCCGTCAAGGAAGGCGCGTTCCGGCAGGATCTCTTCTTCCGCCTCAACGTCATCCACATCACCATCCCGCCGCTGCGCGAACGGCCCGAGGATGTCCCCCCACTCGCCAACTTCTTCCTGCAGCACTACAACAGGAAATTTAAGCGGCATATGGACGGCATCGCCCCCGACGCCATGCGCCTGCTGATCACCCACGATTGGCCCGGCAATGTCCGCGAACTGCGCAATGCCATCGAACGCGCCATGATTCTGGAAGATTCCAGCTACATCACCGCGCCCAGCCTGCCCATGAGCGTCAGCCACAGCAACGCCATCGCCGCGGCCGCCGCCCCCGCCGCGTTCGCCCCGGGCTTCCCGGACGAAGGCATCTCGCTCGAGGACAGCGAACGCCGCCTGCTCGTCTCAGCCCTCGAGAAGACCAGCGGCAACCAGACACAGGCCGCACGCCTGCTGCGCATCACCCGCGATACCTTGCGCTACAAGATGAAGAAATTCGACCTTCGTTAGACTAGCGCCATTTCCAGGTTCCGCTGCACCAGTTCGAAGAAACCCGGAGTATCCACTTTCAGCGCCACCCGGTGCCGGCCGCCCTCCACCAGCGTCGTACGCCCGCGGCAGGGCCCGCCGCCCGCTTCCACCTCTACCGTCGCCTCGACGGTCTCGTAGAGCTCCGGCGCTTCCAGGTATGCCAGGACATTGGGATCGTGCAGCGGCCCGCCGGCGGTGCCACAGCGCGACCTAGTCCAGGCCCCGTAAGCTCGTAAGGTATCCGCCAGGCGCGGTCCCCACGAGTCCAACCCCGCAATCGAAACTAGGCGATCCTCGGTGACCAGCGTCCGGTGCGATGCATCCAGCGGGACAAACACCAGTTCCAGACCGCTGGCGGCCACCACCTGCGCCGCCTCGGCGTCGGCCCAAATATTGAACTCAGCCCACTCCGTGACGTTTCCCTGCGACGACAGGGCCCCGCCCTGCCCCTGCACGGCGTAAGTGCCGAATCCACCGCCCATCACCACCACCTGGCCCAGCAGTTCGGCGATACCCGGATCCATCCGCAGCGCCAGCGCCACATTGGTCAACGGACCCAGGCACGCCACACGGAGGCTTCGCGGCGGACACTTGCGCGCCATTCGGCACAGATACTCGGCCGCCGTACAGCGCCCCGGTTCCGCCTGCGGCGCAGGCAAAGCCATCCCCTGCAGCCCATCTGCCCCATGCACCTCGGAGGCTGTCCGCAATGGAACCGACAGCGGACCCTCCGCCCCGGCATATACCGGCACATCCGGCCGCCCCGCCATCGCCAGGATCCCCAGGGCATTCCTCGTCACCTGGGCCAACCCGACATTGCCGCCGATCGTCGTCAGGGCCTTCACCCGGATCCGCCTCGACCCCAACGCCGAAAGAATGGCGAACATGTCATCCACGCCGGGATCCGTGTCAATGATCACGGAATCGTTCAGTTCATTCATGAGACCGTCAGAACTCCCAAATCGCCGTCTTGTCCGGCCGCAAGGTCAGCACGGAGCGGGCCCCAAACCGCACCGTCATCCTCTCCGCCGGCGCCCTTCGCAAGCGGAACGAAACGCTCCGCAACCCATGTGGCCCCTGTCCCATCGGCAGAAACCGGATGGTCACCGCCGGTTTCACCTGCCCCATCCAGTGCATCATCCGCTCCATCTCTTCCGCCGGCAGCGCCAACGTCAGGCCCGTGACATCATCCAGATAGCCATCCGCCGGTCTATCCGCCAGAACGCTCTTGTAGCGCCTCAGCACTTCCGCCCTCGTCACGCCCTGCCCGACACCGCCTTCCGGCCGCCACTCGGCCAGGAACTCCGGAGTATACTCCATCACCCACGACTCCAGGCCCTTGGCCAGTTGCGGCACCGGACTCAGCCTGTAAAACCACGGAATCTGACGCCCGTTCCAACCGCGCGTGATCAGGTCTCTGTGCGCACCCTCCACCTGCGGCATCGCCCCCACCGCGTCCACACCGAAGGCCACCGCTGTCTCGCCCACGGCCCGGTTTTCTTTTGTGGAATCGAAAAACTCGAAGTAGGTCTTGGTCCCGTAAAAGTAGATGCCCGTGTAACTGCGGTCCGCGCGCACCGTCGTTCGCTTCTCGAACGCCGCAAACTCCTGTTTCAAAAAGCTGTTCTGCTCGATGGCCGCATACGTGGCCGAGTCCACCGTCACATAAAAGTGGTTCAACTCTATCGCGCTTTGGGCCATTGCAGGTGACATCATCAGGATCAATAGATAGGGATTCGTCAGAAGATTCATTGTATCTTTATGCGCACTTCATTGGCGCCGGAACTTGACCATCTTAAAATGGTTTCATGCCTAGATTGCTTCAACTCGCTCTTGGTGTGTTTATACTCACCGGAGTGCTCTTCGCCCAGTCCGAGGCCGGTGGGGCAACCGTCACCGGCACCGTAACTGATCCCAGTGGAGCCGCCGTAACGGGCGCAAAGGTTACACTGAACAGCGACCAGACCGGTTACACCCGCGTCTTCGAAACCAACGCAAGCGGCCTGTACAACTTCGTTCGCGTCCCCGTCGGACGCTACAGCCTCATCATCGACAAGCCCGGCTTCAAAAGCGTCAAACGCACCGACATGGAACTTGCTGTCGGCGCCATGTTGACCGTCGACGCCGCTCTCACCGTCGGCTCCACCTCGGAAAGTATCACCGTGAGTGGAGATCTGCCGCTCGTCGAAACCACCCGCTCCCAGACCTCCACCAACGTGGACGAGCGGGCCGTCAAGGATCTGCCCATCAACGGCCGCAACTTCCTCGATTTCACGCTGCTGACGCCCGGCGTCAACCGTGACCCCCGCGGCGGCGACCTCTCCTTCGGAGGCCAGCGCGGCACTTCCAACAGCCTCCTGGTCGACGGCATGGATTCCAACAACCTCTTCTTCGGCCAGAGCGCCGGCCGCGCCGGCACCCGCAACCCCTATTCCTTCTCCCAGGACGCCGTCGAGGAGTTCCAGGTCAACACCAACGGCTACGCCGCGGAAATCGGCCGGGCCGGCGGCGGCGTCATCAACGTCGTCACGAAGTCCGGCACCAACGCCTTCCACGGCAACGCCTTTGAGTTCTTCCGCGACCGCGAACTCAACGCCAACACCTTCATCAACAAGTCGCGCGGCATCGCCCGCCAGCCCTACCACTACAATCAGTTCGGCGGCACCGTCGGCGGCCCCATCAAGAAGGACAAGATCTTCTTCTTCCTCAGCTACGACGGCCAGCGGAACCTGAACCCCAATCCGGTGTTCTTCAACTTCACCGTCCCCACCGATTCCCTGTCCCAGGCCGGTGCGGCCGAACTGGCCAAGTACCTGACACCCTACACCACGGGCTACCGCAACGACATCGGTCTGGCTAAGGTCGACTGGAACCTCTCCAACACCCAGCGCCTCAGCATCCGTGCCAACATCCACCGTTTCACCGGTATCAATTTCGAGAACGGCGGCAGCCAGAGCGCCCAGGAGCACACCGGCAACTCGCTGGTCTCCACCAACAGCCTGGCCGTCAACTACAGCAAGGTGTTCGGTTCCGCGGTCGTCTTCGATTCGCGGTTCAACTGGGTGAAGGACGACGAACCCGGCGAAGCCAACTCCACCGCCCCCGAGACCGTCGTCAACCAGAGCGGCGGCAGTTTCACCTTTGGCCGCAACAACTTCTCGCCCCGCTATACCAACGCCAAGCGCTACCAGTTCATCGAATCCGTCAGCTACCTGCGCGGCAAGCACGCGTACAAGATCGGCGGCGACCTGAACTTCGAACGCATCGACAACTTCTTCCCCGGCAACTTCTCCGGCGTCTACCGCTTCAACAGCCTGGCCGACTTCGCCGCCCGCAAGCCCTTCCAGTTCACCCAGGGCTTCGCCGGCGCCGGCACCGATGGCCCGCTCACCAAGCCGAACGTCAAAGAGTTCGCCTTCTTTGTACAGGATGCCTGGCGCGTCACGGACCGCCTGACGCTCAACTACGGCTACCGGTATGACATCGCCTCCTACGCCCAGCCCTCAGTGTTGAACCCCGATGCCGGCCTCACCGCCCAGGGTCTGGCCACTAATCGCATCAACACCGACAAAAACAACCACGCGCCCCGCTTCGGCTTCGCCTACCGGCTGGACGAGAAGGGCCGGCAACTGCTGCGCGGCGGCTACGGGATCTTCTACGCCCGCACCCCTTCCATCCTCACCGGTACCGCGATGTCCCAGAACGGCATCCAGGTGCAGACCTACACGCTCAGCGCGAATCTGCCCACCTACCCCAACATCCTCTCGGCGCCGCCCACCGTCTCCCGCACACCGGACATCTACGTCGTCGCCCCGAACTTCGTGTCGCCGCTCACCGCCCAGTGGAACTTCAACTACGAAGTCCAGCTGAGCAAGGATTACGCCGTCACCTTCGGCTACCTCGGCCTGCACGGCTATCACCTGTCCCGCACGCGCGACATCAACCTGTTCCCGCTGTTTGCCGACACGGCCACATACGCCAACGGCACCCCCACCACCATCTACACCCGCCTGGCCACTCGCCCCAACACGAACTTCGGCCGCATCAGCCTGTTCGACTCCGGCGCCGATTCCACCTACCACGGAGCCTTCGTGCAGGGCACCAAACGCTTCTCCCGCAACTTCCAGTTGCTGGCCAGCTACACCTTCTCCAAAGTCATCGACACCGTCCCTGACGCCACCAGTGTCGTCGTCGGCAGTGATGATGCGAAGGTGGCGCTCGACACGCTCAATCCCAACAGCGACCGCGCCCTGGGTGACGCCAACGTCAAACACCGCTTCGTCGCCTCCGGCGTGTGGGACATCAACTACTTCCAGCGCTACGACAACGCCTTCGCCCACTACGTCCTGAACGGTTGGCAGCTCTCCGGCATCTTCAATGCCCGCAGCGGCCAGCCCTACTCGGCCACGGTCGGCGGCAATGCCGATATCAATCGCGACGGCAACACCCGCAACGACCGCGCTCCCATGACGGGCCGCAATATCTACACGCTGCCCAACGTCTACACCCTCGACGCCCGCGTCACCAAGGTCGTGCCGCTGTATAAGGAAAGCGTCCGCCTGCGCCTCGTCGGCGAAGCGTTCAACCTGGCCAACCGGGCCAACGTCGCCAACGTCAACCGCACCCCGTTCAACTACAACTCCACCACCAAGGTCTTCACCCCGGTGGCGATCTTCGGCACTGCCTCCACGGCGGCCGATCCGCGCATCCTCCAGATCGCGGCCAAGATCGAGTTCTAGCCGGAACACACCCCTAGACAGGAAAAAGGCCGGGCACCTGAGCCCGGCCTTTTTCACTTAGCAGATGGGTTCGTTCACTCAAAAATCAGCCGGCCGACTTCTTCGGGTCCGCCCCAACTGAGGAGTAACGCGACGGCAGGATCGAGAAGTACTCCACAAACCGCTTCTTCGTATCGATCTCCATCGTCTTCTTTTCCAGGATCGCGTTCGCCAGGTTGGTGAACTGCTTGCCGAGTTCCGTTGTCGGATCCACGGCCCGGCCCGACTGCAGCGCGCGATGCACGCCCTGATAGTCGTTCGAGAAGTTCATCATCACCGGAACACCCAACAGATCTTCGATTTGCGCCGGACTCACGACGCTGCGCTTGTGGCCGCGATTCAGCAGCACACTCACGCGGTCGCCCAACTCCAGGCCGTTCAGGAAATTAAACTTCTCCCTGGCAAGGTGCAGCGACGGAATTTCCGGCGTCACCACCAGGAAGATCCGCTTCGCTTCGTGCATGATCTCCAGCGAATAGCGTTCCAGGTTGCCCGACAGGTCCACGCAGATGGCGCGGTAGTGCCGGCGCGCAAACTCCAGCAGATGCCTCACTTGCGAGGATTCAATGCGGAAGTCCGGATTCAGCCGGCCGGAATGCAGCACGTCCATCTGGCCGACGCGCGTCACCAGTTGAGGCCAAAGGGATTCGTCCAGCGTCAGGGCGTTCTCGGCCGCTTCCACCACGGAATGCGCGTTGTTCAGCTTCAACATGAAGCCAATGATGCCCGACGTGAGATCCATGTCCAGCAGGAGGACACCCGTCTCCGGGTTCCGCGACAGGGCAACCGCCGCGTTCAGGGCAACTGTGGAGGTGCCCACACCCTGTTTCGATGGCAGGAAGGCAAAGAGCTGATCAGTGGCATTGACGGCCGCTGGGCGTCTCTGCGCCACTTCCTCCACCCGTGCCAGCGTGTCGAAGATGGCCTGCCGCGCAAACGGCAGGGACAGAAACTCACGGACCCCCGCCCGCATGATGTCCAACAAAACTTCGGCGTCGGTCGAACGATGCACCGCCACCAGTTGCAACCCCGGGAATTCCCGGTCCACCAGACGGATGATCTCGGTCGCCTTGGGCAGCGACTCTGTGCTGAGAAATACTACCTGCGGTGCATGCGCCCGGGCGAACCGCATGAACTCAAGTTCCGTCGGATAGCGATCGAGATCGCGGACCAATACAATCTGGCCCGTCTCCGACAGAGCTTGTTCCAGCCGTTCCGCTAACTCGGAATCCGGGCAGATGACAAGTCCCCTCAACATAGTCCTATATCCTAGCTATCAAATTAGAGCGGATGCTCGATCGCGACAATCGAGCTTTCGCCCTAGCCCTGCTCCCTAAAGTGATACGTACTCTAGGGCGCCAACTAAGGTCTACCCCGGACAAACCCTGCTGCCTACCCAACCCTCACACTCCACGCCGATTGCCGTATAACAGCACGTGCAGCCGCGGGCAAAACCGGTAACCGTTCTGCTTGCAGATCTCTACAAGCCATTCGGATCGCTCTTGCAGTCTATCGGCGGAAACCCCTTCGGGCATGAGGAGGGTGCGCTCGGGTTTCGCACCGATTTCTGACACAATCTTTTGGACCTCATCCAGGTCCCCCGGTTCGGACACCACAAACTTTACCTGATAGTCGTATTCCTTCACCAGGCGGCTCAGCACCTCCGGCCGGTACCGCATCCGTTCGTGGCTGGACGAATACCGCCCCTCTTCCCGTTCCCAGGGGGTCGAGTTCCGCAGCTTCGGACTCACGCTCATCAGGTCGCAATCCACCGGCTGCCACACTGTACCCGCGGTTTCTATCGTGATGTGCCGGCCTATCGCCCTCAAACGCCGCGTCAATTCCACCGTCTCGACAAACAGCATCGGCTCACCGCCGGTAATCACCACGTGCCGGTAGCCCGGCTCCAACTCTACCCGCCGCACCAGAGCGTCCAGATCCGCCTCTTCCCCCTCGGGTTGCCAGGAGGTGTACGGCGTATCGCACCAGGTGCAGCGCAGGTTGCAGCCCGAGACACGAATAAATAGCGAAGGCACCCCGGAGAGAATTCCTTCTCCCTGGATCGTGGTGAAAAACTCGGCTACTCTCACCCCGCGTACTCCAGCGGATCCCTCAGCCCGGCTTCCGCGAATCCGGCCAGCCGCAACTGGCACGAGTCGCACCGCCCGCAGGGGCGGTCACCGACGGGATCATAACAGCTATGCGTCAACCCGTAATCCACGCCTAATGAGACACCTAGCCGGATAATCTCAGCCTTCGACAAGCTGATGAGCGGGGTATGGATCTTCAGTCCGCCATGCCCTTCCACACCCGCTTTCGTCGCCAGGTTGGCCATCTTCTCAAAGGCTTCTATATACTCGGGCCGGCAGTCCGGATAGCCCGAGTAATCCACCGCATTCACCCCTAGATAGATGTCCGTCGCGCCCAGCACCTCAGCCCAAGCCAGGGCGATGGACAGGAAAACCGTGTTCCGCGCCGGGACATACGTGATCGGAATGCCCTCTCCCATTTCGGCGGTGGGTCGGCCTTTCGGGACATCGATGTCAGCCGTCAGCGCCGAACCGCCAAAGGCCCGCAGATCAATCTTGATCACCTTGTGCGCCGCGGCGCCCAGTGCATCAGAGACCCGATTCGCACACTCAAGCTCCACTTGATGTCTTTGGCCGTAATCAAATGAAATACTATATACTTCAAAGCCATCGCGGAGTGCACAGGCGAGCGTTGTCGCCGAATCCAATCCGCCACTCACCAGACACACTGCCCTCATCGGCCAATATCCTCCGGCAATCTTCTTGTCAGCACAAATCCCATCGCTGGGAAGATCAACAAACTGAACAGCGCCGCGTGCAGCGACGCATGATCGGCTATCCAGCCCGTAATCGGGATGAACAGCATGCCTGCCATGCCCCAGGCGAACCCCATCAGCAAGGCCGAAACCGTAGCCGCCTGCGAGGGAACAAGTCTTTGCGCAACAACCACATTCACAGGAATAGTGAACAAAAGGATGAACCCACCCAGAATCAGGCTGGCCACACCCACTGGACCCGGCACCAGGAAGAAAACAGCCATGCAGGGCACCGACCACAGGAACGAGTGAACAATGATCCGCTTCGCCCCAAAACGCTCCGCCAGATGCCCGCCCAGGAATCCACCCACCGCTCCAAAGCTCAAGTACAACGTCACCAAATAGGCCGCATCTCCCAGAGCATAATGCCGTTCTCTACTAAGGTAGAGAATCAGGAACTGACCGTAGGTCACCTGCACAGCCGACCGGAAGAACACGCCCAGGTACAGAATAGTCATCGGCCCACGTACTGCCCGCAGGGCCGCCCAATCGAAACTCCGCACCTTCGCAGGCCCCATCTCGACCGGAGCCCGCACCAGCGCCAACATCACCACGCTCAGCAACACCCCGGGAATGGCCGCCCACAGCAGATGATCGAAGCCAATCCGTTGGATCACTTCCTTGAAGAACGCTGGCGACACGGCCATGCCCAGCGTACCCGCGCTGATGAACACCGCCATCCAGCCGCCCCGATCGCTCCGCATGCCCGACGTGGACCACGACGAACCCTGCGGATGAAACGCGCTCACGCCCGCTCCACCCAGCATCATCAGCACCAGCAGAGCCCCATACCCGGGCGCCATCGTCGCCCCCAGGATGAACAATCCCGCCACCGCGGGCCCTAGACAGGAGAACAACTTCGAGCGGTACCTATCCGAAAGGTAGCCATAAACTGGCTGCGTCACCGAGGAACTGAAGACAAGAAGTCCGCCGATCAACCCCGCCTGCGACAGATTCAGGCCATACCGCGCCACCAGGAACGGTTGCAGCACCCCAATCGAACCGGAGTAGATATCCACCAGAAAATGGGCGAGCGAGAACAAAGCCAACGTGATTGCTCCGGCACGGAGCCGGGACCACGATGACGCCACGGGCCATGTTCCAATGCCTGCGCTCATCGGGAAAAGGTGGGGTGAACTCTAAGTATAGCGGCCCCCGGGCGCCTGGCTCTTCTAAGGCCCCATCCGCCTCGCTACAATAGCCCTGATGTCTTTCTGGCGGGGTGCCGCGCTTTACGCCGCGCTGGTGCTGTTCTTCCTCATCGCAAATCGCGGAGCCTACAAAGGCTATTTCAACGACGACGACCTCGACAACCTGGTCCAGACGCGCGGAGCCGCCGTCTCCCTCTTCGCCGAAGGCCTGGTCAGTCCCAAACTCTCCCCCAGCAACTTCCGCCCCGCCGGCCACTTTTTCTACAAGGCGATGGGGCCGCTCGCCGGCCTCCACTACCCCCCTTACGTCGCCATCCTCCAATTCGTCCACCTGCTGAACGTCCTGCTCCTCTGGTTCGTTCTTCGCCGGTTAGGAGCCCCGCCCATCTCCGCCGCCGCCGGCGTGCTCTTCTACGCCTTCCACATGGCCTGCTTCGACGGCTATTGGAAGCCCATGTTCATTTTCGATGTGGCCTGCGCCGCCTTCCTGCTGGCCGCTCTCCTGCTCTACCTGCGCGGCCACTGGCTGCTGGCCCTCATTCCTTTCTGGATCGCCTACAAAACAAAGGAGCCCGCCGTCGCTCTCCCCGCCGTCCTGCTGCTCTACGAGTTCGTCCTGGGCGAGCGCCGCTGGAAACGCGTCCTGCCTTACCTGGGCATCGCCGCCCTGTTCTCCGTCCAGGCCATCTTCCAGAACAAGGGCACCAACAACGACTACACCCTGCGCTTCACCTTCCCTGCCCTCTGGACTACTTTCTCCTTCTATTCCTCCAAGGTCCTGCTGCTTCCATATGCCGGCGCCGCCCTGCTGCTCCTCCTGCTGCGCCGCGACCGCCGCATCCTCTTTGGACTCGCGTCGCTCGTCGTCCTCATGGGCCCCATGTGGTTCCTGCCCGGCCGCCTCTTCGGCGTCTACCTTTATATCCCCCTGCTCGGCCTGGCGATCGCCTTCACCTTCCTGACCGAGAACTGGAAACCCGCCTGGATCGCGCTCTTCTTCGCCATCTGGATCCCCTGGAACCACTACTGGCTTCGCGAGCAGCGCCGCGCCACGCTCACCATCGCTTTCGAAAACCGGCCCTATGTCGAAGCCCTGGGCCAGTTCCTGCAAAGCGAGAAGGACCTGCAGGCGGTCCTGTACGACGGCGGCCCCCCCAGGATGAACAACTGGGGCATCGAAGGCGCCATCCGCTGGTTCCTGCCCGACCCCGACCTCAAAACCGGGCCGCTGGAGGATCAACAGACCCACCGGTACCTCCAGTCGCCACAATTGGCCATCATCAGTTGGGATCCCATCCGGAAGCACCTCATCACCAGCACTCGCCACAAGGGCCAGCCGGACCCTTCCCAGATCGTCATGGCCACCGGCAATCCCGTCTGGCTGCTGGGTGATGGCTGGTTCCCCCTGGAAAACGGCTTCCGCTGGATCAAACCCACTGCCACCGCCCACCTGACCCGCCCCGCCGCCGCAAAGGAATTCTTCGTCCGCATCAACCTCGGTCCGATCCAGTTCAAAGACCAGGGCCGCGTCGAATTGGAACTGTTCCTCGACGGCCGCTCCCAGGGCACGCGCGTCTTCGACGAGGTCGCCTGGCTGGAGCGCCGCTGGCCCGTCCCGCCCAATCTGCCCGCCCAGGTCGAAGTCGCTATCCGTTCCGTCAACCCCTATAAACCTTCCAACGGCGACCCCAGGGTCCTGGGGGCTGCCATTGCGGGCTTCGGTTTTATAGACTAGCTCTCGTCGCCGCATTCAGCCAATCCTCGCGCGGGCTGTAATGAAAATGCGGCTGGACGCACAAATCGGAGAGGAGCATCACTTGTGCCATCGAACTTACAAACCCGGGGCGGATTCGAAATCTCCTGCCCTGACGGTTCCGACCGCCTGGTCGTCAAAAAAGGCGGCATCGTTCAGCTCGAAATCGACTTGGGAGTACAGGGCATGAAAATTCAATCATCGGGGGACCTGGTGATCCAGGCCGGCGGCACCCTTTCCCTCAAATCGGGAGGCAGTATGTCGGTCTCCTGCGGATCCAACCTGGTCGCCGCAGTAGGCTCCGCCCTGGACCTCTCCGTCGGCGGCCAGGTCTCTGTCAACGCCCGATCCAATATGACGATGTCCATCGGCAGCGCCATGAACCTCACCGCCGGCACCACACTTCAACTCAGCTCGGGCAATCAGTTCAACCTGTTGGGCGGCCACACCGTCAGCCTCAAGAGCGGCAATGAGGTAGCGATCGAGACCAAGAAGCTCGTCGCAAAGGTCGCCACCGATACCGTCCTCGAAGCCAAGGATTTCACCGTGAAGGCCGACGGCAAGATTTCGATGAAGGCGGGCGGAGAATTGGTATTGAAGGGCAGCAAGGTGACGCAGAACTGAACCGGCGCGGCGGCTCAACTCGTGGGCCGCCGCCGGATCTCCAATTCCGCCAGCTTACTTCAGCAGCGCGTCAATCGCGGCCTGCCCGATCGCCTCATCCACGGTCGAAGGACCACCGCTGATCGCAATCGCGCCGATCAACTGACCGTCGACCTTGATCGGCAGTCCGCCCTGGTTCGGGAAGAACGACGGGAATGCCAGCGCGGCCACATTGCCCGCTTTGATCGTATCCGCGGCCGACTTCGACGGGCTGCCGTTCAGGGCCGCGTGCCGGGCCTTGCGCTGCGCCCATTCCAGCGTGTTGATGGAAGCCTTGTCGCCCTTCTGCAGGAACAGGATGTTGGCGCTGTCATCCATAATGCAGATCGTGACGCTGACGTTCGCCTTATCGGCCTCCGCCTCGGCGACAGCCACGAGCTTCTTCACCGCCGCCAGATTCAGGTATTTTTTGGACGGAAGTTCCGCCCCGGAAGTGATGGACATCGCAATCAAGCCTATCGCAACGAGTCGCAGCATGCGCAACAGACTATCACAGGCAGCCGCCTGCCCCGGCAATTAGTAGCGTCAAATAACCGCGGGAGGAGGACCATGGCCCTCCCCCACCGCAGCCGGCGGTCCAACTAGGGCCGCGTCGCCAAAGCCTCAGCGATCACAGCCTTCGCCTCGGCCAGTTCCGCCCCGGTCAACTCCAGCCGCGGAGCGCGCACCCTCGCATTGCCCATCCCCACTTCCTGCTGCGCCAGTTTGATCAGCTGCACAAACTTCGGCACCGTATCCATCCGCAGCATCGGCAGGAACCACTTGTAGATCTCGAACGCCCGCACCTTATCGCCACGAATTGACGCGTCGAACAAGGCCACCGACTCCGCCGGAAACGCATTCACCAGCCCCGCAATCCAGCCCGAAGCTCCAGCCAGCGCGGCCTCAAAAATCAAATCGTCGACACCCACCAGGATCTTCAGCCGGCTGCCTGCCAACGCCCGCAGCGCCGCCACCCGCCGTACATCCGCGCTCGACTCTTTGATCGCCACCAGCGTCGGATACTCGGCCAACAGCTCACACACCTGCTCCGGCACGAAATCCGTCTTGTACGCGACCGGGTTGTTGTACAACATGCAGGGCAACGGAGTGGCCTGGAACACCGCCGCCACATGCGCCTTCATCTCGCGCCAGTCGCCGCAGTACACATAAGGTGGCAGCACCATCAACCCGCTGCAGCCCGCGTCTGCCGCCATCTTGGCGATCTTCACCGCTTCGTCCGTACTCAACGCCGACACCCCGGCCACTACCGGCGAATTGGGCCCAATCGCCTTCACCGCCGTCTTCAGCACGGCTTCCTTTTCTTCGAATGTCAGCGTTGCGCCTTCGCCCAACGACCCCAGCGCCACTACGCCGGAACACCCGTTCTCGATCTGCCACTGGCAGTGCTTCGCAAAAAACTCGTGATCCACGCTCATGTCTTCCAGGAATGGCGTGGTGATGGCCGGAATAACTCCGTTCCAGTTCATGATTGCCTCGTTTCTATCAAGCTCTCGACCTTCACCGGGAATACCGGCGGGCGCATCGAATCCGCGCCCCAGCCAAACAAAAATCGTGTCGCTCCGCCGCACACGCGGCCCTGGCACGCACCCATGCCGCACCGCGTCTGCAGCTTCGCCTCGCGCCAGCTCTTCATCCCCTCCAGCGCTCCGCGCGTCACGTCCTCGCAGCGGCACACCAGCGTCTCCGCCTGCGCCAGCCTGCGCAACTCCGGCCGCGGCTCAAAGGCCCGGGCCAGCGCGTCCGCGAACGAATGCGTCCTGGCCCTCTGCGCGAAAAGCGTCTGCGCCAGCCCCTGCAAGCCCGCCGCCGCCAGTCCGGCGATCTCGCCTTCCACCAGCGACTTCTCCACACCGCCAATGCCCGTCACCTCGCCGGCCGCAAACACGCTGTCGACGCTCGTCTCCTGCCACTCGTCCACCACCACTGAGCCTTGCGTGAGGGGGCAACCCAACAGCGCGGCGAGTTCCGTATTCGGCGTCAGCCCGTAACCGACGGCCACGGCATCACAGTCCTGTTCCACCAGGCGTCCGCCGCAGCGCATGGCCACTCGCTCCACACGCCCCCGGCCTTCGGCCGACTCCACCCAACTGCCTGTATAGAACGGCACGCCCCACAGCGACATCATCAGCCCCGCGCCCTGCGCCAGCTTCCCGGGCTCCATCAGCAGCCGCGCGCCGAAGCCCGCCATCCGCGGCCATTCCGCCTGTTCGACCACCGCCGCCACAGCCGCCCCGCGCTTCCGCAGCAGCGAAGCCACCGCCATCAATAGTGGACCCGACCCCGCCACCACAATCCGCTTGCCCGCCACAGCCAGCCCCGACTTCACCAACGCCTGCATTCCACCCAGGCCAAAGACACCCGGCAACGTCCATCCTGGAAACGGCACAAACAGCTCGCGCGCACCGGTCGCCAGTACGTAGCTTCGTGCTTCCGGCAGTGTATCGGCGGCCACACATCCTGCGCGCAGCTCCGCCCCGCATTCCGCAAACCGTGCAAGCCACGGCTGAGCCAGATCGTTCCGCCAGATCTGCCCGCCAGCCGCTGGATTGTCGTCCAACACCAGCACCCGCGCGCCCGACTCCGCCGCCCGGCACGCCGCCGCGATGCCTGCGGGACCCGCGCCCACCACCACCACGTCCCAGCGCCTCATGACGTGGTCACCTGCATACCCTCCGCGCAAAGCGTCTGGCAGCTGCGGCAGTGCTCCACGCCGTCCACCGTCACCCGGCATTCAAAGCAGATGCCCATGCCGCACAGCGGAGCCCGAGGCTCGCCCGTCACCGAATGCCGGAACGCCGTCACACCCGCATTCAGCAGCGCCGCCGCCACCGTCGTACCCGCGTCCACCTGCACCGGACGTCCATCGAGAATCACCGTCAACCGCTTACTCATGCATGCACCGCCCGGGCAAGTAGGGCTCCACCGGAATCGGAGGCGTGCGCTTCAGAATCTGGTCCGCCAACAACCGCCCAGTGCCCAGGGACGTCGTGATCCCCAACCCTTCATGCCCCGTCGCCAGCCACACACCCTGCGTTCCCGGCACCGGTCCAATCAAGGGCAGCTTGTCCGGAGTCGCCGCTCGGAAGCCGGTCCACGTTCGAATCGCCGTCAACCCCGTGATCTCCGGCATATACTCCGCCGCACGGCTCAACATGCGGCTGAGAATCGGCCGGTCCACTCCACCATGCTCCACGCCATACTGCCGCGACGACCCAATCAGCACCTGCCCCGTCTTCCGGGGCTGCGCATTGAATGCCACCGAATCGCCACTCGACGAATGCGCGCTCTTCAAATACCCCAGTTCAATCAACTGGTGCCGCACAAAGCCGGGATAGCGATCCGTGATCACCAGATGCCCCTTGCGCGGAGCCACCGGGATTCCTGGCGTCAGCCGCACCGCTTTTGCTCCGGCCGCATTCACCACGGCGCCGGCCGCAATCACCTCGCCATCCGACAGCGTCACCCCACCATCCCGCAGTGTCATCACGCCCACTCCGGAAACCACCTTCGCGCCGCACTCGCGCAGCAGCCAGCTCGCTGCCACCGGCGGGTACACCACGGAATCGCCGGGCACCAACAGTCCGCCCGCCATGCCTTTGCGCAGATGAGGCTCCGCCTCTTCCAACTGCCGTCGATCCAGGATCTCCGCAGCCACGCCTCGCTCGGCGTAAAACGCGTGCTTGCGCCGCACTTCGGCCATCTCTTCCTCGTCCGCCGCCACCCACAACGTGCCGCACGGCAGATGCTCGACGCCCGCCGGCATCGCCCCCACACGCTCGTTCCACATCTTCACCGACAAGGAGGTCAACTGGAACTGCGCCTCAGAGTCGTCCATCACCACAAGATGACCCATGCCCGCCGCGGTCGCTCCGCCACCCACGACAGACTCCTCCAGCACCATCACCGACAATCCGCCCGCCGCGCACTCATAGGCGCACGCCGCCCCCACAATCCCTCCGCCCACAATCACTACATCGGCGGAGCGGCTGCTCATCCGCGGATCCCCCAACAAAACGGATCGTCCTCGTTTAAAACAAGGCGCGCCTCCGCGTTCACAAAGGCGCTGCCGCGAATACTCGGATATACCTGATCCCCGGCCGCGCGCACCGTGCCCTCAAAAACCGAGCCCACGATGCTCTCCTGCCGCCACACCTGACCCTCGGCCAGCTTTCCATCGGCGTAAAGACACGCCAGCTTGGCGCTGGTGCCCGTCCCGCAGGGCGACCGGTCATAGGCCTTTCCAGGGCACAACACGAAGTTCCGGCTGTCGGCCACCTGTGAGGGCCCAAACACTTCGATATGGTCGATCTCCTGCCCGTTCGCGCCCGTAATCCCGCGCGCCGTCAGCGACTGCCGCACCTTCCAGGTGAACTCGGTCAGGGCCTCCAAGTTCCGGAACTCCACCGGCACCGGCGACGAGCCAATCAGGTAGAACCAGTTCCCGCCCCAGGCAATATCGCCGACCACCGTCCCATAGCCCTTCACATCCACCGGCACGTCTTTCGCCAACCGGTAACTGGCGACATTCGAAACCGTGACCTCGCCCGACTCGTGCAGCTCCGCGCTCACCTCACCGACAGGTGTCTCGATCCGCACCGTCCCCGGCACAATCCGTTCCAGGTAGGCCAGCGTGGCCACCAGCCCGATGGTTCCGTGACCGCACATCCCCAGGTATCCGACGTTGTTGAAGAAGATGACCCCGGCGGCGCAATCGCGGTCCACCGGATCGCACAGCAGCGCCCCCACGACCGCGTCCGAGCCGCGCGGCTCGTTCACAACGGCAGACCGGAACTCGTCATGCCCGTCCCGGAACGCAGCCAACCGTTCCGCCATGGACCCCTGTCCTAAATCTGGTCCGCCGCCCAGCACCACCCGGGTCGGTTCCCCGCCCGTGTGCGAATCCACCACATGCACTTCCCGCCGTATCTTCATCATTCATCCCTCAGTATCGCCCGGACCCATTCAACCCCGGTGCCAACGCAACCATCCCAACATCACCAACTGCGCCCCCAGCATTACCCCCGGCGTAGCCGGGGGCCCGCCGCGATCCCAACCTCGCCATCCACCACCCATCAACAATCCCATCCCAACACCACCCCCAGCATTACCCCCGGCGTAGCCGCAGGCGAAACCGGGGGCCCATCCCAATCCCAACGTCGCCATCCGCCACCCAACAACCGCACCATCCAAAGCCCGTCCCTCACTCATAAAACCGCCAGCTCGTGTTGAACTTCTTACTAAAAGGCACATTCAGCAAACTCGCCCGCACCAGCTCAATCGGAATCGAATTCTCCTGCAGGATCCGGTCGTGAAACGCCCGGTTCGTCATCTTCCCCGACTCCACCAACTCCTTGTGCAGCGCCCGAATCTGTAATCCACCCAACAGGTAAGCAGCCTGGTACAACGGCCCGTAATCATCGCTCTCGAACGACCGCCTCACTTCCCCCGCCGCGTTATCCCGCTCATGCCCCACCCGTTCCACCAGGAAATCGATACACTCCTGCGCCGTCATCTTCTCCAGGTGGAAACTCAGCGAAAAGATGATCCGCGCACAGCGGTGCATCCGCCAGAACAATGCACCCACCCGATCCTCCGGCCCCTGCTGGAACTTCATATCCCACAGCAGCATCTCCCAATACAGCGCCCAGCCCTCCACCCCAAACGGCGTATTGAACCCCTGCCGCCACGGCCGGTAGCGGTCGCTCATGAACAACTGCAGGTGATGCCCGGGGATCAGCTCATGAAACACCGTCGCCCGCGAGAAGTGGATATTGTTCCCGCGCATCGACATGAGCTTCTGCTCCTGCGTCATGTCATCTGTCGGATAGGAAACACTGATCACTTCCCCGCCCGTGAAGAACGGATTCACCAGTTGCCGCGACGGAGTCATCATCTCCATCCGCCAGATCTCCTTGGCCAGCGGCGGCACCGTCACCAGGTCATGCTTCTCAACAAATGTTTCGGCCTCCAGGGCCAGTTGCCGGATCAGCTCCGGCTGCTGCCCCGGCTCCACATGCAGTGTTTTCACCTTCTCCAGCGCCTTGTGCCAGTCGTCGCCCAGCCCCATCTCCCGCGACGCCCGTTTCATCTCGTTCTCGCACCACGCAAATTCCTTGTTCGCTAGCGCGATCAACTCCTCCGGCGTATACGGAATCATCTCGGCCTGCAGTTCGCTGATCAGTGCTTCCCGGCCAATCGGCGACCCCACCACGGTCGTCTTGTCATCCGGCTTGACGCCCACAATCTTCTCGCGCAGAAACACGGCATACCCGTCCAGCGCCTTGTCCGCGTTTTTGTAAGGATCGGCCGCCCACCAGGTGAATACCGGATCATAGCCGGCATAGAACGTGTACCAGTGCTCCATCGTCCGCCGCAGCTTCTGCACAGCCGTGGCAGCCCGGTTCGCCGTCGTCTTCCTGATCCCGGTGGCCCCCGGCTTCAACTCCGCTTCAATCGACTTCCGCAGCGCCTCGATCTGCTTCCGGATCTGGTCCAGCGTGGCCGCCGCCTTCGCCGAATCCACCTTCTCCATGCGCTGCCGCGTCTCTTCCAACTCGACGATCGCTCCCCGGAACGGCAGCAGCGCCGCGGCCTCGGCGTCAATTTTCGCCCGGAACTCCAGTTGCCGCTGCGACCGCAGGATGTCATTCCTCAGCAGCAGCCAGTCGATGCGGCTCTCCTGGTTCAGCTTGTCGAAATCCATCCCTTCGACGCGAGCCAGCCATTCTGTATTGAACTTCTGGAACCGCGCCCTGCGGGCCGCCGACGATTCCACGCGGTACCGCCGTTCCAACGCCGACCGGTCGTTCTGATACCGCTCCACAGCCGGCCGCAGGGCACTCTGATTGCCGTCAAACTCGGGATCCGCGCCAAAAACGGCGCCAACGAAGACACTCGACAAACCAAAAACCAGGACGCGGAGAAGCAAAAGGACCTCCATGCAAGCGCTTTAGTATTTCTACCGCGCAAGCCGGTCCCGGCGCCACTCCAGGGGAGTCACCCACCGCACCCCTGGGCACCGCTCGCAAGCTGAAAGCTGAGAGCTGACCGCTGAAGGCTCTCAGCTCATACCTGACAGCTAGGGAAACTCCTCGCCTAGCCCTTCATCTCCGCCCGAGCCTTCGCCACCACTTCCAGGAACTGCTGGGCCCGTTCCGTGAACACTTCATACGTCCCGGCCTTGATCGTCTTCGCGTCCACCAGTTCGCCGCCCACGGCCACCGCACACGCGCCAGCCTTCAGGAAGTCGCCAGCCGTCGTCAGGCTCACACCACCGGTCGGAATCATCTCGATCTGCGGGAACGGTCCCTTCAGCGCCTTGATGTACTTCGCGCCGCCCACGTTGTCGCAGGGAAACACTTTCACAATATCGGCGCCGGCCTGCCAGGCAGCCAGTACTTCGGTCGGCGTCAGCGCGCCCGGGCAGATGGGCCGCGAGTAGCGCTGCGCCATCTCGATCGTCTTCAGGTTCAGAGCGGGCGTCACGAAGAACTGCGCACCGGCCAGCATGCAGATCCGCGCCGTCTCCGGGTCGAGCACCGTGCCCGCGCCCAGCACCATCTTGTCGCCGAATTCATCGGCCAGCTTCTCAAGCACCTTCACCGCGCCCGGCACCGTCATCGTCACTTCGGCCGCGCGGATTCCGCCCTTGTAAATGGCCTCAATCGCCTTATAAGCACTGTCAGCGGTAGGAGTACGTACGACCGGAACGATGCCGATCTCGAGCATTGCGGAGAGGATACTCTCTTTTTTCATGTATTCAATGTATCAAAGGCGCCGGAAATCAGGCAGCACCGTGCCGTGCCACGACGCCAGCCGGTCCAAAGTCGCCTCGTCGCCCGAATGCTGCCATTACACCACCCCAGCAGAAACCTGCGCCCGCTCCGCCACCGCCCGTGCCCCGGCCCGCCCCAGATAGCGCTCCAACTGCTTCTGCTCACACCGCTCCAGGTCCACCACAATCAGCCCGTCCAGGCAATCGCCAAACCCTCGGTCCAAATGGAACCCGCACAACTTCCCGCCCAGCCTCAGGTACTGCCGCACCAGCACCGGCACGCCCTTCCCATCCGGCTCCAATTCGCGGATCAGCCGGTCCAGGTCGTCGACATCCGCCGGCCGCGGCCAGTCCGCTGACGGTCTCCCCCGGTACGGCGACCGAGCCGCCGCCCATTGCGAAAGTTGCCCGTCGAAACAATGCTCCGCCAGGAACCGCGCCAGCAGCGCGCGCGATGCCGGGCAATAGTCGGCGCTCACGCTCACCGGTCCAAACAGGAACCGGTACTTCGGCCGAGCCACCACATACTGCCCAATCGCCTTCCACAACAGCAGCAGCGGTTGGAAACCCCGTTGAAACTCCGGCGCAACAAACGACCGCCCCAACTCCAACGCCGGCCCCAGGCGGTGAAAAAAAGCGTCACTGAACCGAAACAGCGTTGAAGTATACAACTCCTGCCCCGCATCGGCGCCGCATAGCCGGTAAGCTCCAGCCACCTGCCGCTTCTCCTCATGCCACAGAATCAGGTGGTCATACCAGGAGTCGAACCGGTCCAGATCATACGGCCGCCCCGTACCCTCACCCGCCGCCCGGAAGGTCACCTCTCGCAGCCGCCCCACTTCGCGCAGCGACATCGGAGCCTCATCCGCCCGCGCACAATACACCCGCAGCGCACCTGCGCTCGCCAACAGCCGCTCCGGAGCCAGCGCCCGCAGTTCCCGCTCCATCCACTCCGCCGGCACCGCCGCCCCCACCGGCTGCAGCCGCCGCACCACCCGCGGCTTCACCGGCTTCCGCTCCGCCAGCCAGTACGTCCTCCGCCGCAGCTCGGCCGTCGAGTGATCCTCGCTGCTCACCGCATGGCCCACCCGCGCCTCAATCTCCCGGTCCCGCTTATTCAGCAGCTCATGCGGCAACAGCGCCGTCCTCAGCCGCGGATGCACCAGCCCCGCAATCTGGAACAACGCGCTGTTGCACCCCGCAAAATACACCGGCACCACCGGAGCCCCGCACTGCCTGGCCAGCCGCGCCGCCCCTTCATTCCAGGGCGGATCCACGATCTCCGTCTGCCCCCACCCCGCATGCGACACCTCGCCCGCCGGAAACACGATCAGCGCGCCTCCTCCCCGCAACCACTGCCGCGCCTCGCGCATCCCCCGTGCGTTCTCCCGTGCCGCTCCGCCAAACGGATCCACCAGAATCAGGCTCTCGCGCAGCTCCGGCACCATCCCCAGCAGCGAATTCGCCAGCAACCGCACATCCGGCCGCACCCGGGCCAGCATCGCCTGCAACACTGCACCCTCTATCAACCCATACGGATGATTCGCTACCACCACCAGCGGACCCGTGGCCGGAATACGCGCCATATCCGCCGCCTCCACCCGGATCGTCACACCCAGCGCGCGCAGCACCTCCTCCGGGAACGCCCCTGCGTTCTGCCGCGCGCGCACGCCCTGGACTACCTCCTCCAGGCGCTCAATCCGAAGTAACTTCCCTAGCGCACCCGCTACCGGTTCCGGAGCGAACCGCCGCAGGGCGCTTTGAAAAACGGGTGTAGGCTGCATCTACCCCGACAAGGTAGGCTTTGTGTTTGAATCCGGCGTGACGCCGCCATGAATACTGGAAAAACGCCGGTTAACCCGCCAATTCCCCTTGCACCGCGTTGGTACGATGGGAGTATGAGGATGTTCTCAGCCCTATTTTCGACTTTGGCCCTGGCCGGCGCTCTCGCCGCCCAGACTCCGGCCCCCACCGCCGCCGCCCCCGCCGCGCCCAAACCCGCGCGGGAAAATGGCCTCTACACCACCATTCAGATCACACAGGGCGGGCAGCCCTTCGGCACCGTCGTCCTGAAAATGTACGAAACCGAATCGCCCATCACCGTGAAGAATTTCGTCGACCTCTCCCTCGGCCGCAAGCTCTGGACCGATCCCAAAACCGGGGCCCGCGTCCGCCGTCCCCTCTATAACGGACTCACCTTCCACCGCGTCATCCCCGGCTTCATGATCCAGGGCGGCGACCCCACCGGCACCGGCATGGGCGAAACCGACGTGATCAAGGATGAGTTCCATCCCACGCTGAAGTTCGACATCCCCGGCCGCCTGGCCATGGCCAACGCCGGCCTCGGCACCGGCTCCTGCCAGTTCTTCATCACCGACGGACCCACGCCGCACCTGAACGGCAGACACACCATCTTCGGCCAGGTTGTCGAAGGCCAGGAAGTGGTCACCAAAGTGACACGCGTCCCCAAGCTCGGTGAGAAGCCCGCTACGCCCGTCGTCATCGCCAAGGTCAGCTTTGAACGCGTCGGACCTGTGCCGGTCGGCGGCGTGATCCTCGGACCCGCGACCCCGGCCGCCAAACCGGCGACGAAGGCACCGGCTACCAAAGCCCCGGCCACCAAAGCCCCTGCCACCAAGGCGCCGGCAACCGGTACGCCTGCGACGAAAGCTCCGGCGACGAAGGCGCCCGCCACAAAGGCTCCGGCCGCCACGCCCGCCAAGAAGTAGCTCTACTCCGGCGTCGGCTCGTCCAGCGGCACCTCGGCAAAGAAGACTTCTTTGTTGGTGATCGCCTCGCGGATGCCGGTGATGTAGATGACCGCACTTTTGCGATAGCGCGTCTCGAAATAGAAGAATCCAGACGCGCTATCGTTTTTGATAATCGACTTCGCCCCGAACGCCCGCGTCTGGAGCTCGATCGCCGCCAGCGGATTCTTCTTCTTCGGCAGCGGGATCGGCATCGGATACTTCACACCGCTACCCGGCCTCTTCACACCCATCAGGTAAGGCAGATCGGTCGCCGCGATCGGCAGCACCTCGTTCCCCGGGAACTGATACGCCACCTTCATCCGGTCCAGCAACAGCGTCTGCTCACCGGTGTTTTCGAAGATCAGCAGCACCGGCAACACCCCGTATTCGTTGGGGTTCACTTTGCCAAACGCCGGCTTCGTATCCGTGTCGCTCTCATAGCGCACAGCCGCGATTTTCAGCGTCCCGATGGTCTGCTTGGAGGGGTAGGACGACGCCGGACCATGCTTAAAAGTGCTCTGCGCCAGCAGAAACGCCGCCGCGGCGACTCCACAAAGGGCTAAAATCAGGGGTTTGCGGGCCAAACTCATTTATCTCCTCTACTGGACCCTACAGGCCCTCGCCTTTCCATTTCTCCTACTGTATCTCGCGCTCCGCATCCACCGGAATGCCGCCTATGCCAATAAGGTCATGGAACGCTTCGGCTTCCTGCCAGACTCCCTGCACCGGACGGTGCCCGGAGCCATCTGGTTGCACGCCGTTTCCGTCGGCGAGGCCATCACCGCCGTCGGCTTGTTGCAGCGGCTGAAGCAGGAACTGCCCTTCGCCCCCATCTACGTCTCCTGCACCACCCTTGCCGGACGCGCCATGGCCGAGCAGAAACTCACGGGCCTCGCCGACGGCGTCTTCTATGCCCCTATTGACTACCGCTTCGCCGTCCGCCGAGTCCTCCGCGCCCTGAAGCCCTCCGTGGTCATCGTCATGGAGACCGAGATCTGGCCCAATCTCTATCGGGATACCTGCCGCTCCGGCGCCCGACTCCTCGTCGTCAATGGCCGCATCTCCGACAAGGCCCTCCCCAAATACCTGCGCTTCCGCTGGTTTTTTCGCGCCGCCCTCGCCTGGCCCGACGCCATCCTCGCTCAGGACGCCATCGCTAGCGCCCGCTACGAACAACTCGGTGCTCCTCATGCAATTGCCGCCGGAAACCTCAAGTACGACTTTGACCCCGAATCCACATCCATCGCGCCCGCCGTGCACGACTGGCTCCGCCGCTACGACCCCGAACGAATCTGGATCGCGGCGTCCACCATGCCGCCCGCTGAACCCGGCGACCCCGACGAAGATGACATCGTCCTCGAGACCTTCGAACTCCTCCGCGAACGTTTTCCCCGCCTCCTGCTGATCCTCGTCCCCCGCCGGCCTGAGCGCTTCGACGAAGCTGCCGCCAAACTCACCGCGCGCGGCATCCCCTTCCAGCGCCGCTCCAAGCTGACCGAGGAATCCGTACCCGTCCTTCTAGTCGATACCATCGGCGAACTCAGCGGCCTGTTCCGCGTCGCCGACGTCGTCTTCATGGGCGGCACTTTCCCCCATCGCGGGGGCCACAACATCCTCGAACCCGCTGCCTTCGGAGTCCCTGTCGTCACAGGGCCCCACATGGAGAACTTCTCCGAGATCGCCGCCGACTTCCGAGCTGCCGGAGCAGTGGTCACCGTGAAGGAACCCGTGGATCTGGCGATCGCCGTCGGCCGCCTGCTGTATGACCGCTCCATCGGCGAGATCGGCCGCCAGCTTTCCGACGAACGCCGCGGAGCCACCGGCCGCGCCGTCGACGCCGTCGTCCATGCCTACGAAGCAGCCGTCGTCCGGCCGATTGGCTGGAATCAGCTGGGCTGGCTCTGGCAAGCCGGAGTCGCCGTCGATCGCGCCCTCAAGACCATGCGGCTCGACCAGCCGCCCCAACCTGTCATCAGCGTCGGCAACCTGGCCATGGGCGGCACTGGAAAAACCCCATTTGTTCTATGGCTTTGCGAACGCCTGGCGGAACGTGGCCACCGTCCCGCCGTGCTCACCCGGGGCTATCAACGCACCACCTCCGAGCCCGTCACCACCCTGCTGCCCGGCGAACGCGCCTCCGTCGAAAGAACCGGCGAAGAAGCCCAGTTGATCCTCCGCGCCGGTCATGCCGCGCTAGGCATTGGAGCCGACCGCCAGGCCGCCCGTTGGGCGTTGTCCAAACAGTATCTCTACGACGTGATTGTCCTCGACGACGGCTTCCAGCACTGGCGCATACGCCGCAATCTGGACATTGTCCTCATCGATGCAATCGACCCGTTCCGCAACGGCCTGCCGCCCAGAGGCACCTTGCGCGAGCCGTTCTCCGCCCTCCGCCGTGCCCAGGCGGTCGTCATCACCCGCACCCAACCTGGCCGCACCTACCAGGGCCTGCTCGACGAGATCCATCGCCACAACCCGCGGGTCCCCATCTTCCAGGCCAGCGTCCAGGCGGAAGTGCCAGCCGTCCCGCCCGGTACAACGGTAGGCGCTTTCTGCGGCCTCGGGCAGCCCGAGGGCTTCAAGCAAACTCTTCAGAACCTCGACTTATCTATTTCATTTTTCAGAGTTTTTCCGGATCATCACCACTACACCGAACAGGACCTGCAACCCATGTCGATGCGCTCGCAGTTGCTGCTGACGACAGAGAAAGACCTGTTGAATATCGATCCGGACCTGGCCCAGACCTGCAAAGTGGAAGCCGTGCGCATGAAGCTGATTTTGACGGACGAACCCAATTTGCTGGACCTGATCGGCAGAGTCCTGCCGCCGCTCGAGTAGGCTCCTACTCCTCGCCCAAAGGCAAACCCTGCTGCACCGCAGCCCCCTCCAGCGCCAGCAACGCCCTCTTCACTTCCAACCCAGCCGAGAATCCGGTGAGCGACCCGTCGCTGCCAATCACCCGGTGACACGGCACAAACACCGGCAACGGATTGCTCCCATTGGCCGCACCCACAGCCCTCACCGCCTTGGGCCGCCCGATCGCCTGTGCGACATTCGCATAGCTCCGTACTTCGCCGCACGGAATCTCCGTCAACTGCTGCCACACCTGCTGCTGGAAAGCCGTTCCATCCAACCGGAAAGGTACAGTAAACAGGCGCAGCCGTCCGGCCACATACTCCCGCAATTGCCGCCGTGCCTCCACCAGCACCGGCAGGGCATCGTCTCGATCCTCGGCCCGCCAACCCGGAGGGGTATCCTCCTCGCGTTTCGCAAACCACGCGCGGCGCAAAACATCACCTTCGGCTTCGACAAACAGCACCAGCCGGGTTCCCAGGGGGACGCAGGTCCACTTCGACATGCCTTCAGTATAGGGCGAGCTCAAACCGGGTCCGGACGCGCAGCGGCCGGGCGTTCATGCGGCGCGCCAGCTTGAGTGTGTCGCGGTTGTCGTCACGCGATTCGAAGCGAAAGTGGGACGCCTGATGGGCCATCCCCAAATCGACCGCTGCGCCCAGCAGGATCGCATTCGCCACCCCGGATTGATAGCCGCGAACAACAAACCGCCCTTCCACCTTCCAGACATTACCCAGTTTCTCGGTGATCAGCGCGCCCACCGGACGACCATTCTCCAAAATGACGGGCGAACGGTCCCACCGGCCCGCCTCGCGATCAAGCCGCAGAGGCGCCTCCGCTAGATCTTCCCGTTGGGCGACGTACGCGGCAAACAATTGGGCCACGGCTTCCAGCGGAGCCCGGGCCAAGGTGGTAATCACCCAGCCGGCCGGCACGCGGTGGCGTGCCACCAATTCATCGCGCATCCTGCCGAGAATCTGCGCCGTGGCCGGAAAATTGGCTTCGAACGTCGTAATTCGAGTGACGGCCTCAAAACCGTGCTTCTCCAGGAACGGCTGGGCACCTGGTTCGGCCAGCGTGTCGTAAGCAGTCACCATGCGCCGGGCGCCGCCTGCCCTGGCGGCCTCCACGGCAGCTTCGAAGACGTACGAACCCAATCCTTGGCGCCGTACCGGCGGCACCACCCTGAGCCCCAGCCAGGCGTCATGCCCATCGAACCGCAGCACCGCGGCGCCCCCCACCCGCGGCCCACTCTCCGGGTGCAGGATCAGACCTTCAATCGGGCAATCGGTCCGTCCACAGGCTTCCGGCACCAGCGCACGGCAAATCGCCCAATCCGCACCCTGCGCCCGCCGGATCCGCCCCTTCATGGCTTGGCCGCCAACTCTGCCGCGCGCTTACGGTGGAACCGCGCCTTCTGCGGGTTGACGATGGCCTTCTCGCTCAAAAACGCAAGCCAACGATGCGCGGCGGAGGTGGGCCGGTAGCGGACCGACGTCTCCAACGCCTGAATCGCCCGTTCCGCCTGACCTTCCTGAGCCAGCGCAACGCCTAGCAGCAGGTGCGCCGCATGGTCGTCATAGCGCAGGTTCACGGCGTCCAGCGCCATCGACGCCGCCTCGGCATTGCGCTTCAATTCCAGCAGCGCACGAGCCCGGCTCATACAGGCTGGCTGAAACTGCGGATCCAATTCGAGCGCTCGCGCCTGGCACTCCTCGGCATCACTCCACCGCCCCAACCTCTCGTAGACAAGACCCATGCGGTGCTGCAGTTGCGCGTTCCCCGCCCCGCGCCGGCCGGCCTCCGTCAGCAGTTCGAGAGCAGCCCCGGTCTCCCCAGCCGCCAGGGCCAGGTTCGCCCGGATCAGCCAGCCATGCGAACGATGTGGGTCTTCCGTCAGTACGGCGTCCACCGCGGTCCGCGCCTCGTCCAGCCGTCCAACCATCTGATAACAATGTGCCAGTGCCAGGCGCGCCGTTGCCGACGGTTGCACGGTGATCACGCGCTCCAGCAGCGGAATCCCCTCGGCGAAGCGGTTCGCGGCCATGTGCACATGCGCCAGCGTGCCTTCGTTTTGGGCAGTGACCCGCTCGAACTCGGCCGTCCGCCCGGGCTCGACATAACCGAGCTCCGCCAATTCGGCCAGGGCGCCGGCGCGGTCCCACTCGTCTTTTGGCTCCTCCACCGGCGCAGCTTCCCAGGTGGGAATGCGTACATCGTCTGGAGGATTCACAAACGCGTCGGGCAGAATCCGGCCCGGCATATCCTGTCCAGCCGGCAACCCGAACAGTTGCAGGACAAAAGGAACCACGTCCAGCAGCCCGGCCCCAAACACCAGTTCATCCTGGCGCAGCCCTGGTCCGGCGGCGGCAAAGACGCCATGCCCGCGCTCCCACCCGCTCGCGGGGTCGTCGAGCGTGGGCTTACCCGAAGGTCGCAGCCCGTCGCTGTGAAATCCATTCTCGGAAACAAGCACAATCGCCGCATCCGGGCCCGCCAGCGCAATCAACCGGCCCAGCAGGGCGTCGTGATAGCAGTAGACGCGTTCCACCACCGCCTGGTAGATCTCGAAATCCCCCTCGGAGACGTGCTCCCTGCGAGGCGGATGGAATGGCATGAACGTGCGGCAAACCGCATCCAGCGAGGAGTAATGAACGGCCAGCAGATCCCAGGTTTCGTTCTCCATCAACCAGGTTGCCGCCCCGTGCACGCTGAGAGCCTCGGCCAGGGCGATGGCCAGCGTCAGCGGGCGAGTGTCTGAAACTTGGTCCACCCGCTCCAGCGCGGGGATGAACGCCTTCAGGTCGTCCCCTGTCAGATCGCCGGCATGGATGCGGTATTCGGAGAGTGTGTCACTGAGGGAGCGGGGCTGAATGCAACCACCGGGGAGCGCCCAGGGCTGGCCATACGCGGCCCTTGCCTTGGGGTACAGATTCGAGATGACGACCCCTGCTACAGATTCCGCCGGCTGGCTGGCAAACCAATTCACGGCCAGCGAGCGCAATCCGGACTGCGCCAGGAGGTTCCAGAGGGCTTTGACTTGGCGGGCAGTGGACGAGGCCAGGCGGGCCGCGCCTGTGGCTTCGTCCGGTTCGAAGGGACCTAATACACGATGGCGATCGGGGGTGTGACCAGTGACGATCGAGGTCCACAACAGCGGCGACAGCATCGGACTGAGGGAGGCAAGGTCACCCTTGACACCCTGTTCCACGAGAGACTGCAGGGCCGGCAGTTCTCCGGCGTCCAACAGCGGATTCAGTACTTTCCAATCCGCCGCGCTCCAGCCAACCAGGACGACCCTGCGAGCCAGACGCTCCGCCATCTTTACTTGGCAGCTTTACGGCGGCGCATGGCGGCGATGCCGGCAGCACCAAGGGCGAACAAAGCCAAACTGGACGGTTCGGGGACGGACGAAGTCTGGCCGACAGCAATCCCAGCCCGGTTGTTCGTCTCGTAGGCATATTCCATCAGCCGGACATCCAACTGGCCTTGCGCAAGCAAACCATTCACCTCAGGAGTACCTGTGCCGTAGACTTCCAGCCGCGCCCAGCCATAGTGGGCAACTCCACCTATATCAAAGGTCAGGCCCATATACTGATTGGGCGCAATGGCGTAAGGCCCGCCGCTGGAAGTGACAACACCCGCCTGATCGACGGCGCCTTTGGTGAGCTTGTACGGTGAAGTAGCGTTGAATGTTGTGGTCGCATTGACCGGTGTCGCGAACGCGAGCGGGTCGGTCACGCCTCCACCGGGGAAGCTCACTACAGCATCAAAGGTCGTGGCTGAGTCACCAGCACCGGACTGGAAGGTGAAATCGTTCACCAGATCTCCGTCCAAGTCCAGATTGAACGAGCTTCCAGCCGTGTCCAGCGTCGGCCCGCCATAGTGGATGACCGCCGCATTGGCGGGGGTTGCGCTGACCAGCGCCGCTCCTCCGGCCAGGGCATAAGCAAACAGGCGGGAATCGAGCGATTTCGATTTCCCTGTTACTGCACTTCTCATTTGTATCCTCGGTGGTTATCGATTAATGACATCCGCTGTACCTCCGGGGATACAGCGCCCTGCGGACATGGATGCGAGTGTAACATTTTGTGTATCTCGACCCCACGAGCCACCCGGCCGGGGCGCCGCTTATAATCGGAGTGCACCTCCATGCCGCGCGGATTCCCTCTCTTTGTCATCGGCTTCTGCTTGCTGATCCTGCTGTGTTGGATCGGTCTTAGCATCACTCATCAGGACCGCACCATCGACACCGAGATCACCATCGCCGCCCCTCCCGAAGCCGTCTGGCGCATCCTCACCGACACCGGCAACTACGCCATGTGGAACCCATTTATCCTGACGCTCTCCGGCACTTTGTCCGAGGACGAGAAACTGCACGTCACCATCCGTCCGCCCGGCGATAGTGAAATGGATTTCATGGCCCGCATCCTCACCATTACGCCGAACCGCGAACTGGCCTGGCGCGGCGGTCTGCCCGTCCCTGGACTCTTCACCGGCGACCATCGCTTTGTCCTCGAGCCCACCGGTGACGGACGCACTAAGTTCAAGCAATCAGAGAACTTCTACGGCCTGTTGGTGGGCCCGCTGTTCGCCGGCATGCTGGACCGCACCGAGATCGGCTTCCGCGCCATGAACGAAGCACTCAAGGCCCGTTGCGAGTCCCATCCTTAGCCAGACTCGCCGCGATTCCGCATGTCACCCGGCAGTGCGGATTGCTACAATTGATTGAAATCCCATGGCTGTCAGTCAAGAACTGTTGGAAA
Organism: Paludibaculum fermentans; assembly: GCF_051172195.1. Lineage (GTDB taxonomy): Bacteria > Acidobacteriota > Terriglobia > Bryobacterales > Bryobacteraceae > Paludibaculum > Paludibaculum fermentans_A. The sequence continues at coordinate 1,710,857 of NZ_JBPJAQ010000002.1, read as the reverse complement.
TCCTGGTGTGCCCGGTCTGCAAGGAATCCGTGGCCCTCACCGACGACAAAAGCGGCCTGAAATGCCCGGCGTGCCATCGGGTGTACCCGATCCGCGACGACATCCCAGTCATGCTGGTGGATGAAGCGCGGGTTGAGGAGTAACGCCCCCTAAGCGGCGCTCCCATGGCCACCGTCGTCGAGCAGTTGCCCCCCGGCGCACGGGTCCTGGTTGTGCGGTTGAGATCGCTGGGCGACTGTGTTCTGACGACGCCCGCCCTTTCCCTGCTCAAAAACCATAGGCCGGACCTGCAGATCGGAATTGTGGTCGAAGACCGCTTCGCCCAGCTATTTGAGGGCAACCCCGACGTCTCGGCCATCCTGCCGCCCTCCAAACGGGCTGTCCTCGGTTTTCATCCCACATTGGCGTTGAACTATCATGGCGGCTCGCGCAGCGCCACACTCACCGCCCTTTCCCTCGCCCCGCGGCGCGCCGCCTTCGGCCACTTCCGCCAGCAATGGGTCTATAACCTTCCCATTCCGCGGGCCCAGCAGATTCTGGGCGAAGAAAGAACAGTCCACACCGCGGAACACCTCGCTTCCGCCGTGTTCTATCTGGGAGTGCCCATCTCCGAAATCCCCCGCGCCCGCCTGTTCGCCGCACCCCCGGCGCAACGCCCGGCCTACTCTGTCCTGCACCCCATGGCTTCGGCCCCGGATAAAGCCTGGCCCGCCGCCCGCTTCCTCTCCGTCGCCCGCCATCTGCGCGACTCCGGACTGCCGCCTGTCGTCATCGGCGGCCCCGGCGACGACCTCTCCGCCTTCGCCGGGTTCGAAAAACTGGAGGCCGCCCCCTTGGAACAGGTGAAGTCGCTGCTCTCGGGCGCGGAACTCTTTGCCGGCAACGACAGCGGCCCGGCTCATATGGCCGCCGCCTTCGGGGTGCCCGTTGTGGTCCTTTACGGAACTTCCGATCCCATCATCTGGGCGCCCTGGAAAACCCGCAGCCAAGTCCTTTCCAGCCCCTCCGGGCTGGCCGGCGTCGCGGTGGAGCAAGCCATCGCGGCCGTGGAACGCCTGCGGGGGGTGACGCAGTGAAGGAACTCGTCCGCCTGTTGGGCTACGCCCGGCGCTACACCCCGGCCCTGCTGCTGGCCGTCTTCCTGATGCTGGTCTCCGGCGTGGGCCGCACCATGCTGCCCATCCTGTTGAAGCCCATCTTCGACCGCGTCCTGCAGCCCGATACCGTGGATACCCGTGTCGCGCTGCCCATCCCCGCGTGGACAGGCATTCACCTCTATCTCGATCAACTGATTCCGTTCCCCATCCACAACGTCTGGACGCTGGTCGCGGTCGCCATTCTCGTCGTGTTCCTGCTGAAGGGCATTGCGGACTACTTCGGCAACTATCTGGTGAGCTACTCCGGCCTCTCGGCCGTGACAGATCTCCGCCAGCAGGCCTTCGACAAGGTGGTGGGCGAGGAGCACGAGTTCTTCGGCAGCCACTCCACCGGACGCCTGATGTCCTCGCTGATGAGCGATATCGAGAAGATCCAGCTCGCCGTCTCGCAAATGCTGGCCGACTGGCTCAGGCAGGTCTTCGCCGCCCTGGGTATGATCTACGTTTTGTTCCAGAGCGATTGGATCCTGGCCCTGGTTTCCACCACCGTCCTGCCGTTTGTCCTGCTGCCCACCGCCCGCCTGGGCAAACGCATCCGCCGCTCGACCCGCAGCGCGCAGGATCACGCCGCCGAAATGAGCGAGATCCTGCAGGAAGCGTTCAGCGGCCACGCCGTCGTAAAGAGCTTTACCGCCGAGAAGATCGAGAGCGACCGCTTCCGCCAGGCGGCCGCCAAGTTCAAACGCTCGTCCCTGCGCTACATTTCGTTCCAGGCCCTGCCGTCGCCCATCATCGAATTCTTCGGCGCCGCCACCATCGTCGGCCTGCTCACCTACGCCCGCACGCAAATCAAAGCCAATCACATGACCAGCGGCGACTTCATGAGCTTCGTCGTCGCCCTGCTGCTGCTCTACGAGCCCGTCAAGCGCCTCACCGGCATCCACAATATCTTCCAGCAGGCCGAAGGCGCCAGCCAGCGCGTCTTCGAATACATCGACCGGCCGCAGCAGATCATCGAGAAGCCGGCCGCGCCGGAATTGCCCGATTTCCGCGAGTCCATCCGTTTTGAGAAGGTCAGCTTCCGCTACCCGAACACGCCCAATGGCTTCGCCATCAGCGAGCTTCAACTCGAAGTCCATCGCGGCGAAGTGGTGGCCCTGGTCGGGCCCAGCGGCGCCGGCAAATCGACCATCGCCGGACTGCTGCCGCGCTTCTATGACGTCGAAGGCGGAGCCATCAAAATCGACGGCCGCGATATCCGCGACGTCCGCCTGCACAGCCTGCGCCGCCGCATCTCCGTGGTGAGCCAGGATACATTTCTGTTCAACGATACGGTGGCCGCCAACATCCGCTATGGCCGTCCGGACGCCACGCTCGACGAGATCAGGGACGCCGCGCAAAATGCGATGGCGGCCGACTTCATCGAGGCCCTGCCGCAGGGCTACGACACCCTGGTGGGCGAGCGCGGAGCCAATTTGAGCGGCGGCCAGCGCCAGCGCCTGTCCATCGCCCGCGCCCTGCTGAAGAACGCCCCCATCCTGATCCTGGACGAGGCTACCTCGCAGCTCGACACCGAAAGCGAAGTGCTGGTGCAGCACGCCCTCGGCAACCTGATGCGCAACCGGACGGTGATCGTCATCGCCCACCGCCTCTCCACCATCCGCCGGGCCGACCGTATTGTCGTCATGGACTGCGGCGCCATCAGCGAGATCGGCACGCACGACGAACTCATCGGGCAGGGCGGCATCTACCAGCGCCTGCACGAGTTACAGTATGTTGATTTGGAGCACTGAGATATGAGTCTCCGCAGTATGACGGGCTTCGCCCGGGTCCGCAAAACGAACGAACTGGGCGAGATTACGTCCACCGTGAAGAGCGTGAATCACCGCGCGCTCGACCTGCACACGCACATTCCGGGCGAATTGGAGCAATTCGAGCCGCTGCTGCGAGGCGTGGTCAAGAAGTATGTCTCGCGCGGTCACGTCGATGTCCGCATCAGTTTCACCCCCGCTCATGCCACCGCCGCCGCGGCGCTCAACCGGCCCCTGTTCGAAGCCTACCTCACGGCTTTGAAGGAGGCCCAATCCGCCTATCAGATCGCGGCCGAGCCCGACGTCCACATGGCCCTGCGCATCCCCGGCATGTTGGCCCAGCCGACAGGCGAGGAAGACGCTCCGGCTGAGCTCGAGCAACTGGTGACCTCGGCCCTGGAAGAGTCGCTCAGCGCGCTGAACGTCTTCCGCGAACGCGAAGGCGCCGAGATCCGCCAACTGCTCAAGAGTCACAACGCCGACATCCGGCGCGACGCCCTGGAGATCGAGAAGCTGCGCGCTCCGGCTGTTGAACACTTCCGCGCCCGGCTGGAAGAACGCCTGGCGGAACTTCTGAAGGGTGTCGCCATGGATCCGCAAAGACTGGCCCAGGAAGCCGCCGTGCTGGCCGACCGCAGCGACATCACGGAGGAGCTCGGCCGCCTGCAGGTGCACTCCCGCGAGTTGGATGTGCTGCTCGACAAAGGCGGCGAACTCGGCAAGAAACTGGACTTCCTGATGCAGGAGATGAATCGCGAGACGAACACCATCCTCTCGAAGACCTCCGGCGTCGGCGAATTGGGCCTCAAGATTACCGGCCTGGGCCTGGAAGCAAAGGCGAACATCGAGCGCATCCGCGAACAGGTGCTGAACCTCGAATGAGCCAAGTCATCATCATTTCCGCGCCTTCCGGCTCGGGCAAATCCACGCTGGTCCGGAATCTGCTGGAACGCGACCCCAACCTGATCTTTTCGGTTTCCTATACGACCCGCCCGCCGCGCGGCCAGGAAACGCATGGCCGCGAATATAACTTCGTGAGCCGTGAAGACTTCCAGGCAATGATCGAGCGCGGCGAATTCATCGAATGGGCGCCTGTATTCGACGATTTCTACGGCACGCACCGCTGCTATGTCGACCAGGGCCTGCGCGAGGGCAAGGACGTGGTCCTCGACATCGACGTAAAGGGTGCGCGACAATTGAGGGAGAAGATCCCGGAAGCGATCAGTGTCTTTATCCTGGCCCCCTCCCGTGAGGAATTGGAGAAACGGCTTCGAGCCAGGGGGGATGTGTCGGAGGAGGTCATCCGGAAGCGGGTGGCTGAAGCAGCCCGGGAGATTCGCGATTTCGGCCGGTACGATTATGTGCTGGTCAACGACGATGTGGAAGTCGCTTCCAATCTGCTGTGTTGTATCGTGATGACCGCACGCGTCCAGCGCAAAAACGCCGGGATGCAGTCACGGGTTGAGCAGATTCTGGCGACGTTTGAGAAAGAATAAGAGGTCGCAAGATTATGGCCGACAAAGTCAACCGCACTCCGATCCACGCAATTCCGGACGATCCGGAAGGCAGCGCCTACCGGTTTATCATTGTGGCCGCCAAGCGCGCCCGGCAGTTGCAGGGCGGCGCCCGCTCGTTCCTGCCCAGCACGTCGAAGAAGCCCACCGTCGCCGCCATGGAAGAAGTCCGCCGCGGCCTGGTCAGCTACTACGACGCGGCCCTGCAGACCCCCAATCCGGACGGCGAACCCGAAGCCTAGACTTTAGCCGACATGGCGTCCTATTCTGCGATTTTGGGCGTAGGCGGCGGAATCGCGGCTTATAAGGCCGCTGAATTAGCGCGCGCCCTCATGGAACGCGACTTCTCCGTCACCACCGTGATGACCGAAGCCGCCCAGGAATTCATCCGCCCGCTCACTTTCGCCGCCCTCACCGGGCACAAAGTCATTACCGATATGTTCGGCGCCGGCTCAGCCGACGACGTTTTGGCATCCAGCGTCGAACATATTCGCGTCGCGCAGGAACATCAGATCCTTGTCGTTGCGCCCGCTACGGCCGACCTGTTGGCCCGTTTCGCGCACGGCCTCGCCAACGACTTCCTGACTACGCTCTACCTGGCGTTTGAAGGGCCCGTCGTCCTGGCTCCGGCCATGAACACCGCCATGTGGCAGCACCCGGCCACCCAGGCCAATCTGGAAACGCTGAAGGCGCGCGGTCATGTGATCCTCGATCCCGACGAAGGCTTGCTCGCCTGCGGCACCACCGGCCCCGGCCGCCTGCCCGATCCGCAGCGCATTGCCGACCGCACCCTGCGCGCCCTCACCCAGCGTCACGACCTCGACGGAGAAACCGTCCTGCTTACCGCCGGGCCCACGCGCGAGCCGCTGGATCCCGTCCGCTTCATCTCCAATCGCTCGTCCGGCAAGATGGGCTACTCCCTCGCCCAAGCCGCCGCCCTGCGCGGCGCCCGCGTTGTCCTGGTCAGCGGACCCGTCAACCTGCCCGCGCCGGAAGGTGTCGAAATGGTGCCGGTGCAGACCGCCCAGGAGATGTACACCGCGGTGATGGACAACCTGGAAGCCAGCACCATCGTCATCAAGGCCGCCGCCGTCGCCGACTATCACGTCGCCAACGTACCCACGCAAAAGGTCAAGAAGAGCGCCATGCGCCTGTCGCTGGAGCTCGACCCGACACTGGATATTCTGGCCGAAGTCGGTCGCCGCAAACAGGATCGCCTGCTCATCGGTTTCGCCGCCGAAACGGAAAACATGGTGGCCGAAGCGCGCCGCAAAATGCAGACCAAGAACTGCGACATGGTGGTGGCCAACAACGTCTCCGCCGATGGCGTAGGCTTTGAAAGCGACCAGAACGAAGTAGTACTGGTGCTCAGCACAGGCGAAATCCAGCCGCTGCCCCGCGCCTCCAAACGCGCCCTGGCCGACCAGATTCTCGACCAGATTCTGAAGCTGCGCCTGGCGCTGCACCAGCGGCAGTAAGGGCCTCAACGGACCATGGACCGCGACCAGCTCAAGCAGTACCTGGAGTTTTACCGCGACCTGGGCGTGAAGAGCGTCTTCGTGGACCAGGCCCAGGCTCCGCTGGCCGCCGCACCCCAACCCTCCGTGACGCCTCCTCCCCCAGTTCGAGCCAGTACGCCACCGCCACCCCGTGTCGAAATCCCGGCCCTCCGGCCAACCCCTCAACCGGATATGAGTAGATCCACCGAGCCGCCTAAGTTGTTTCCCTCTGATTTCCCCGTATCTCCAGATAATGACACTCTTGTCAAGATTCGCGAAGATATGGGTGACTGCCAGCGCTGCCGGCTGTGTAAGGGCCGGAAGACCATCGTCTTCGGGTCAGGGAACGAGCATGCCCGGTTAGTGTTTGTCGGGGAGGGGCCCGGTGCAGACGAGGACGAGCAAGGATTGCCGTTCGTCGGCCGGGCCGGCCAACTGCTGACGCAGATGATCGACAATACCGCCGGCAAGGAGGGCTTCTCCATCCGGCGGCCCGACGTCTACATCTGCAATGTGGTGAAATGCCGTCCGCCGGAAAACCGCACGCCGGAGACGGACGAGATGGAGATCTGCGGCCAGTTCCTCTCCCGCCAGTTGATGGTCATGAAGCCGCGCGCCATCTGCGCCCTGGGCGGTACGGCCGCCAAAGCGTTGCTCGGCACCAAGGAAGGCATCACGAAGATGCGCGGCAAGTGGCACATGTGGCGCGAAATCCCGGTGATGCCCACTTACCATCCCTCTTACTTGTTGCGCCCCACCAGCGGCCAGGTCGCCAAGCGCGAAGCCTGGGAAGATCTCAAGAAAGTCCTGCACTATGTCTATGACGACCCGCCGCGGCCTCTTTCTGACTTTTGAGGGCCTGGACGGCTGCGGCAAGACCACGCAGATGCGGATGCTGGCCCAGCGCCTGCGCGCCTGCGGCGAGACCGTGATCGAGACGGCTGAACCCGGCGGCACCGCCATCGGGGGAGCCATCCGCCGCATTCTGCTCGACCCGGCCAATGAACACCTGGGCCCTACGGCCGAGATGCTGCTCTACTTTGCCGCCCGCGCCCAGAATCTCGACGAGATCGTCACGCCCGCCACGGCGCGCGGGGAGATCGTGCTCTGCGACCGCTGGACCGACTCCACCTGGGCCTACCAGGGCTATGGGCGCCAACTCGGGGTCGATGTCATCCGCTCGCTCGATCGCATCGCCTGCCGCGGCCGCCAACCTGACCTCACGCTCTGGATCGACGTCGATCTCGAAACCAGCCTGAATCGCGCCAAGTCCCGCAACGAAGAGACTGAATCGGCCGACCGCATGGACGACCAGAGCCGGTCGTTCTATGAGCGCGTCCTGCGCGGCTATGAGGCCCTGGAAGCCGAGGAACCGGGGCGCGTGGTCCGAGTCGACGGCCGGGGCGATCTCGACACCGTCGCCGAACGCGTCTGGCGTGTCTTCCACGATTACCGGGAGATCCATGTTTAAAGACTTCTGGGGCAATCCCATCGTCGCCGGCGCACTGTGGAAGATGATCGAGACCGATCGCATTCCGCAGACCATCCTGCTCGCCGGCCCGGAAGGCGTCGGCAAGGCGACCCTCGTCCGCCGCTTCGCCGCCCAACTGCTGGGCGATGCCGGGAAGATCGAGCTCGACGATCTGAGCCGCGAAGAGAACCGCGCCATCCTGGCCGACCGTGAGAAGTGGCCCAGCGAAAAGCGCTCAGAAGATCCCCTGCTGTTCGCCTCGCACCCCGACTTCCTCACCTTTCCACCCGATGGCCCGCTGCGCCAGATCTCCATCCAGCAGATGCGCCAGGCGAAAGAACGCGCCCAGATGCGCCCGCTCAAGGGCAAGTGGCGCGTCTTCCTCATCGACCAGATGGATCGCGCCAACATCCAGGCCGCCGATTCGCTGCTCAAAACGCTGGAAGAGCCGCCCAGCCACATGATCCTGTTCGTGACGGCTGAAAACTCCTACGACCTGCCCTCCACCATCCGTTCGCGTTCCGTCATCTTCTACCTCACGCCCGTCGCCGAAGAAGAGATGAAGGCCTTCGCCAAGTCCAAGCAGTTGAAGGATGCCGAACGGCGCGTATCGCTCGCCGGAGGCTGCCCCGGCCTGGCCTGTTCGCTCGACCTGGCCGCCTATGAGAAACGCCGCGGCGTCATGCTGGCCCTGCTGGAAGCCGCTTCCGGCCAGACCAACTTCGCCGCCTGGGCCCAGAAATCAGAGTCATTTCTAGCCAGTAAATCGGAAAAGCTCGACTATCACTTCAAGCCTCTGTATTCGCTATTGGAAGACCTCGCCATCCTGCACGGCGGAGGTACGCACATCCGCAATCGCGACCTCCGCGAAAGCCTGCAGAAGATCGCCGGGCGCATTTCCTTCGACTGGCTGCGGCAGGCTGTCGAACAGGCCGATCTCCTGGTCACCCTGCAAAGGCGCAACGTACAGAAGGGTCCTTCCGTCGACAACTATGTAGTGTCGCTCCGGGGAATTTAGCCGCCCGCACGGCTAAAAAAATCGGCGTGCCAGATAGAACCGGCACGCCGATGCTTGCAACAAAAACTCACTTACCGTCAAACCGCGTTAAGCACTCAGGCTGGTCACCGGAACGGGCTCCGGCAACAGGTCCGGAATCGCCTCACGGAACACATCGTCGATCCGCGTGGCGTAGAAGAACTGCATCTCCTCGCGCACGTGCTTGGGCAGGTCGCGCAGATCTTTGCGGTTCGCCTCCGGAATGATCACCCGGTTGATACCGGCCCGCCGCGCGGCCAGCACCTTCTCCTTCAAGCCGCCGATGGGCAGCACACGCCCGGTCAGCGTGATCTCACCGGTCATCGCCGTATCGTGCCGGGCCTTCTTCTTCGTGTAGAGCGAAGCCAGGGCCACGGCCAGCGTGATGCCGGCCGAAGGACCGTCCTTCGGAATCCCGCCCGACGGCACGTGGATGTGCACGCCGAAGTCGGAGAACGCCTGCGGATCGATGCCATACTCCTCGGCATGCGCCCACAGGAAGCTCTGGGCCGCCTTGGCCGACTCCTGCATCACCTCGCCCAGTTGTCCGGTCAAGGTCATGCCCTTGCCCTTCGGCAGCAGCGTCGCCTCGATGTAGAGGACATCGCCGCCCGCCGGGGTCCAGGCCAGGCCCGTCGAGACGCCGGCCGGCAGGTTCTCACGCGCCGGCTCCGGCACGTAGAACTCAGGTCCCAACAGCTCAACCACCATGGCGGAGTCCATCGCGATGGGTTCCGTCCGCCCTTCGGCGAACTTCAGCGCCGCCTTGCGGCACAGCCTCGAGATGCCGCGCTCCAGGTTGCGCAGCCCGGCTTCGCGTGTGTACGACTCAATCAGTTTGCGCAGCCCGTCCGCGGGGAACGTCAACTGCTCTTCCGTCATGCCCGCCTCGGTCATCTGCCGCGGGATGAGGTACTTGTTCGCGATCGCGACCTTTTCTTCCTCGCTGTAACCGGCCAGCCGCAGCACTTCCATGCGGTCCAGCAGCGGTTGCGGCAGGCTGTCCAGCGTGTTCGCCGTCGTGACGAACATCACCTTCGACAAGTCAAAGGGCAGGTCCAGGTAGTTGTCGCGGAACGTCGAGTTCTGCGCCGGATCCAGCACTTCCAGCAGCGCCGCCGCCGGATCGCCCCGGAAGTCGCGGCCCAGCTTGTCCACCTCGTCCAGCATCAGCACCGGGTTGTTCGCACCCGAGCGCCGGATGGCCTGGATCAGGCGGCCGGCCATGGCACCGATGTAGGTCCGCCGGTGGCCGCGCAGCTCGCTCTCATCGTGCAATCCGCCCAGGCTCATGCGCTCGAACTTACGGCCCAGCGCACGGGCGATGGACTGGCCCAGCGACGTCTTGCCGACGCCGGGAGGTCCCACAAAGCACAGGATGGGCGCCTTGGCCTTCGGATTCCGCTGCAGCACACCCAGGTGTTCCAGGATGCGCTCCTTCACGTCCTCCAGGCCATAGTGGTCGTCGTTCAACACCTGCCGGGCACGGGCGATTTCGAGGTTGTCCTCGGTCTGCTTCGCCCACGGCAGGTCGAGCACCAGGTCGAGCCACGTGCGCAGCACATGCCGCTCCGGCGACTGGTCCGGCAGACGCTCAAAGCGCTTGAACTCGCGTTCCGCTTCCTTGCGCGCCTCGTCCGGCAGCACCGTCTCGGCCAGCCGCTTGCGCAGCTCTTCGGTCTCCGCCTTCGAAGGATCGTCCTCACCCAACTCCTGCTGGATGGCCTTCATCTGGCGCCGCAGCACATAGTCGCGCTGCTCCTTGGACATCTCTTCCTGCGCCTCGGACACGATCTTCTGCCGCACTTCCAGCACGCGGATCTCTTCCGTCAGATACTGCACGGCGAGCTCCAGCGCTTCCTTCAAAGTGCCGGCGGAAAGCAGCGTCTGCAGCTTCTGCATGTCGAGGTTGAACGCCGTCGACAACAGCCACATCAACTGCTGCGGATCGTCCGCATTCGTCATCAGGTTCGAGATCTGCTCGGCCGCCTGCGGATTGATGCGTTCGATGGCCTTGGCCGCGACTTCAAACAGGGCGGTCTGCAGCGCTTTCTCTTCCGTCGAATGGTCGGCCGCCAGCGGCATGGGCGATGCCTTGGCGGTGAGATGTCCGCCGGTCTGCTCCACGCTGACAATTCCTACGCGGTCCAGTCCGGCCACCACAATTTCAATCAGGGCCGGCGACGTCCGCAGTACCTTGCGGATCTTGGCGCGCGTCCCGAAGTTGTGCAGATCTGAAGCCCCGGGGGCCTCATTGGCGGGGTCGCGCTGCGCGAGCAGGATCAGCTCGCCTTCATGGTCCTTGATGGCGGATTCCACCGCGGCGCGCGAGGCGTCGCGGCCCACCGACAGAGGGAGCACCAGCTTCGGAAAGAGCACGATATTCTTCAAAGGAAGAACCGGCAACGTCACGAATTCGATTTGGTCTGGCATTGGGCTCCTTACTCAAGCAATACGGCCTCAGCTCTCCGCTATAGCCTATTGCATAACTCTCTTCTCGTTGCTGCTTCTTTGATTGCCGCCGGCGCGGTTTGGGTTCCGCGCCGGCGGCAATTTACTGCTTACTGCGCGGCGACCGGTTCCCGCTGTTCGAAAACCAGCTCGCCCTTATGGGCCGAGACGAAGATGTGCTGGCCGTCCCGGATCTTGCCTTCCAGCAGCGCGCGCGCCAGTCGCGTTTCCAACTCACGCTGGATCGCCCTCTTCAGCGGACGGGCGCCGTAATCCGGCTCGTAACCCACGCGCACCAGGTGGTCCTTAGCTTCGTCCGACAGATCCAGTGAGATGTGCCGGGCCGCCAACCGCTTCCGCACCAGGCCCAATTGGATGTCCACGATCCTCCGGATGTGTTCGCTCCGCAAGGCATGGAACACCACCGTCTCATCCACACGGTTCAGGAACTCCGGCCGGAACGACCTGCGCAATTCCTCCAGCACGGCGAGCTTCATCATCTCGTACGCCGTGCCGGCGGTCTCACCCGAATAGTTCCTGATCCGGTCGCTACCCAGGTTCGATGTCATGATCAGGATGCTGTTGCGGAAGTCCACCGTCCGGCCCTGGCCGTCCGTCAACCGCCCATCGTCCAGCACCTGCAACAACACGTTGAACACGTCCGGGTGCGCCTTCTCGATCTCGTCCAACAACACCACCGCATAAGGGCGGCGCCGGATGGCTTCCGTCAACTGGCCACCCTCTTCAAAACCGACATAGCCAGGAGGCGCGCCGATCAGCCGGGCCACCGTGTGCTTCTCCTGGTACTCCGACATATCCAGCCGGATCAGCGCCTTTTCGTCGTCGAACAACGTCTCGGCCAAGGCCCGCGCCAGCTCCGTCTTGCCGACACCCGTCGGCCCCAGGAACAGGAAACTGCCGATGGGCCGGTTCGGATCGCTGAGCCCGGCACGAGCCCGCTGCACCGCCTCCGCCACCACCTGCACCGCCTCGTCCTGGCCCACCACTCTCGTATGGAGCTGGCTCGCCAGGTGCAACAGCTTGTGCAGTTCGCCTTCCAACAGCTTGGTGACCGGAATGCTCGTCCAGCGCGCCACCACGTGCGCGATGTCCTCCTCGTCGACCACTTCCTTCAGCAGGCGCTTGTGGCTCTCCTGCTCGTGCAGGCGCTTCTCTTCCTCGAAAACCGAGCGCTCCAACCCGATCAGCGTCCCGAACTTCAGCTCGGCCACTTTGCTCAGATCATAGGCCCGCTCCGCGATGTCGATCTCGCGCTTCGTGTCCTCGATCTTCTCTCTCAGCGACCGCAGCCGCGACACGGCGTCCTTCTCGCTGGTCCACTGCGTCTTCAGCGCATTGGTCTCTTCCTTCAGCGAGAAAATTTCCTCTTCCAGCTTGGCGAGCCGCTCCCGCGAGGGATCGTCGGTCTCCTTCTTCAGCGCCTGGCCCTCAATCTCCAGCTGCATCGTGCGCCGCATCTTCTCGTCGAGCTCGGACGGCATCGAATCGATCTCCGTCCTCAACCGCGCAGCCGCCTCGTCCACCAGGTCAATCGCCTTGTCCGGCAGGAAACGGTCCGTGATGTAGCGGTTCGACAGCGTAGCCGCGGCCACCAGCGCCGAATCCTTGATCCGCACGCCGTGGTGGACTTCATACCGCTCCTTCAACCCGCGCAGGATCGAGATCGTGTCTTCCACGCTCGGCTGATCCACCACCACGGGCTGGAAGCGGCGCTCCAGCGCGGCATCCTTCTCGATGTACTTCCTGTATTCGTCCAGCGTCGTGGCGCCAATGCAGTGCAGTTCGCCGCGCGCCAGCATCGGCTTCAGAAGGTTGCCGGCGTCCATCGCGCCCTCGGCCTTCCCTGCCCCCACCACCGTATGCAATTCGTCGATGAACAGAATGATCTGGCCTTCGCTGGTGGAGACTTCCTTCAACACAGCCTTCAGCCGCTCTTCAAACTCGCCGCGGAACTTGGCTCCGGCAATGAGCGCGCCCATGTCCAGGGCAACGACTTTCTTGGATTTGAGCCCTTCCGGCACGTCGCCGCGCACAATGCGCTGGGCGAGCCCCTCGGCAATGGCCGTCTTACCCACACCCGGTTCGCCGATCAGCACCGGATTGTTCTTCGTCCGCCGCGACAACACCTGGATCACGCGCCGGATCTCCTCGTCGCGCCCGATCACCGGGTCCAGCTTGCCCTGCGAGGCCATAATCGTCAGGTCGCGGCCATACTGCTCCAGCGCCTGATAGGTGGTCTCGGGATTCTGCGAAGTCACCCGCTGGCTGCCCCGGATCTCCTTGATGGCCGCTTCCAGCTTCGTCCGGTCGCCCACCACCTGCCCCGCAACGCCGTTGCCGGCCTGCAGCGCCAGCAGGATGTGCTCCACCGAGACGAAATCGTCCTTCAGCTTCTTGGCTTCCTGCTCGGCATTGCCGATCACAGCCGCCAGGCGCTGGGTCAGGTACATCCCCTGGCCCCCGCCGCCCGACACCTGCACCTTCGGCAGCTTCTCCAGTTCGGACATCAGCCGGCGGTGCGCGGATTCCAGATTGATCCCTGCTTTCAACAGGATAGACGGCGCCAGGCCGTTCTCCTGTTCCAGCAGGGCCAACAGCAGGTGTTCATTGTCGACCTGTTGGTGCGACAACCGCGCGGCCAGAGTCTGGGCGCCGCGAATGGCTTCCTGTGACTTTTCTGTGTAGCGATTGAGGTCCATAGTTGAGTACCTAACGAGCTCAAGCGGAGTCTATCACACTTGAGCAAATCCTTGTATGAAAACGTGAGCGTTCAACTGTCAGATGTAGAGACCCACCCGAAGGTTTCAGCTTTCCTGCTACCCCCTCCCGGCACAACTCCGCCCCCCTCATCGGCCAAATCGGCCGACACCTCCGGCTCAACTCCGTCCGTCTTTCAGTTTTCAGCTAGTTTTTGGCAAGGACCCGGAAGTCCCAGATCTGGATCTCACCCTCGCCCTCGGCGTATTGCACCATCGCATACTCCCCGGGCGTCAGCGGCTTCGTCGGCCACACCTTATAGAGGTCGTCGCTCAACTGCTGGCGGAAGACCTCCACCAGGTCCATCTCGAAGCTCACTAGATTGGTCACCGGCTGGCGCGTCCACACCGCCACTTCCCGGACGCCCTTGCCCGGCTTCAGGCGCACAATGGAGAACCGCTGGACGTTGGCGATGCGGAAATAGAAGTTCTGCACCGGATCCGTCACGGAAACGGCCGAGTTGTCGCCAGGCAGTTCCAGCACGGCCTTATTCGAGATGATCGGCAGCGGCGACATCGCCTTCAGGAACGACCGTTTCTTGTCGCCCCGCATCTTCATCTCGGCCGTCTTCACTTCGAGGACCTTGTCGTTCTCCACGAAGTAGACACCCGAGTCCACCGGGATCCGCCCAATCTCGCGCTTCATCGCCCGATCGAACTTCTCCTCGGCATCCTCAATTGCCGCGTCCTTCTTCTCGGCCTCGACTCGCGCCTTCCGCTCGCCTTCGGTCTTTTTAAGATCGACCAGCTCCAGCGGAATCTCTTCCCAATCCCCGCGCTCCGTCGAATAGTAGCGGACGCGGTCCTCCAGCACCTTGTATTCGGTCACCGAGTGGTAGCCGCCCTCCTTCAGATACAGCTTGAAGGTATCGGCCCAGGCCAGGGCGGTCAGGAGAATCAGTGTGAGTACGACGCGCATGGCACTCCCTTCCTCTATTATGGGAGTCGTGATTCATAGACGCACGCTCGGACGCACAGGTTGGCAGATTTCTGAGATCGGCTACGGAGCCTGGGGCCTTGGTGGCAACCAGTGGCGCGGCCATGCCGAAGACGACGCGCTGGCCGCCCTGCGCCGCGCCCTGGAGCTGGGGCTCAACTTCATCGATACCGCCCTCGCCTATAACGAAGGCCATAGCGAACAGCTCATCGCCCAGACCCTGAAAGAGACCGGAGCCACGCCCTACGTGGCCACCAAAGTCCCGCCCAAGAACCGCATCTGGCCCGCCCAGCCAGGCATCGGCCTCGACGACGTCTTCCCCTACGACTACGTGGTGGAATGCACCGAGACTTCCCTGAAGAACCTCGGCGTCGAGACCCTCGACCTGCAGCAGTTCCACGTCTGGAACCCCGAATGGATCGCCCGCGACGAGTGGAAGAAGGCCATCGAGGACCTCAAGAAGGCCGGCAAAGTCCGCTTCTGGGGCATCTCCATCAACGACCACCAGCCCGACTCCGCCCTGGAAGCCTGCCGCACTGGCTTGATCGATACGGTCCAGGTGATCTACAACATCTTCGACCAGACCCCGGAAAAGCAGCTTTACCCGCTCTGCCAGGAACTCAACATCGGCGTCCTCGCGCGCGTTCCTTTAGATGAAGGCGCTTTAACCGGAGCGATTACCCCCGATACCGAATTCGACCCGGCCGAATTCCGCGCCTGGTATTTCCGCGGCAATCACAAACAACTGGTGTACGACAAAGTAAATTTATTGCGGGCCGCTTTGGAACCCGCCGCCCTCAATGAGACCCTGGCAGAGACGGCTCTGCGCTTCTGTATCTCGCACCCCGCGGTCTCCACCGTGATCCCCGGAATGAGGAAGATTCGAAACGTAGAACAGAATATGGCCGTCTCAGAGAAGGGGGTCTTACCCGCCCCGGTTCTCGAAATCTTACGACGCCATGCCTGGGAAAAGAACTTTTACTCTTAACCTCCTTGTGGGAGGAATTCTGCTGTGGGGCGGATCCGCCCGCGCGCAAACCGACTATTTCCCATTGCAGGCCGGGAATCAGTGGATCTACCGCTCCACCGCCGGCTCGTTCACCCTCCAGGTCGTGGAATCGCAGGCCGCCGGAGACCAGGAGTACTTCCTGGTCCGCGGCCTGCCGTCCCAGCCCGAAGTCCTGCTCCGCAAGGACGACGCCGGCCGCATCTTCATCTGGGACGCTGCCTCGAAGACCGACAAGGTCTGGCTCGACCTCACCGCCGCCGAAGGCGTGGAAACCGAAACCGGCGTCGACTCCTGCAACAAGTCCAGCGTCGTCACCAGCCGCCAGGCCGCCTACAAAGGTCCGGTCGGCGAGTTCAGCAACGCCCTGACGGTCCGCTACACCATCGCCAACTGCGCCGACGCCGGCATCGACTCTGATGCCTGGCTGCCCTCCGTGGGCTTGCTCCGCCGCACCTGGCAGACCTTCGCCGGACCCCGCCCCTACGACCTCGTCTACGCCAAACTCGGCGGCCGCACCGTCATCTCCGAGCCCGAACTCGCCTTCGGCCTTTCACTCGACCGCGCCGTCTATGTCGCCGACCTCATGCCGCCCGTCGACCCCAACAAGGCCGTGCCGCTCCTGCTGCTGCGCATGACCCTGCGCAATACCACGAGAGACAATTTGACCTTGAATTTCCCCTCCGGGCAGGTCTACGATTTAGTCATTCGCAGCGCCAACGGCAGGCAGGTTTATCAGTGGTCGGCCAGTAAAACCTTTGCCGCCGTGCTGCATAGTGAGACGATCAAAGGCGAATCGAATTGGGTGGTGAGCGTCCCGCTGGGCGACCAGACCACAGCGGCCAGCCAGCCCTGGCCCGACGGCCGGTATACAGTGGAAGCCTGGCTGACGACCGATGGCGGCAAGTTGTATGGGGGGACCGTTGCTTTTGAAATCATGGCGGTGCACTAATCTCCTGATCGCGCTAGCCTGCGCTCCGGCGCTGCTGGCAGCGGACTGGCTGCCCCTGCAGACGGGCAACCAGTGGGTCTACCGCGGCAGCGGTACCCGCCAGACTGAGCCGCTCGTGCTGCGCGTGGGCGAATCGCGCGAGTTCTCCGGCCATACTTACTATCAGCTCCAAGGCCTGCCCGACGGCTCCTACTGGCTCCGCAACGACGGCGATCGCGTCCTGCAGTGGAAGGAAGATACCAGCGAGGATGCTCTCTGGTACGACTTCTCCCGCAAAGTGGGAGAAACCTACGGCACCTCGCTCCCGGGCGGCATTGGCGCTGCGGTCATCACCAGCAAAGAGGAATCGATCAAAACCGTCGCCGGGAAGTTTTCCAACGGCATCGCCTTCGCCTATCCCAGGGTCTTTCAGGTCGGCATCACGAAGGAAGTCTTCATCGACGGCGTGGGCTTGGTGACACGCGCCGTCAACACCGGCGGACCCTCAACGGCCAGCTACGAACTCGTCTACGCCCGCCTCGGCTCCGCCACCGTCCTCAAAGGACCCGAGAATGGCATCCAGCTCTCCCTCAACGAAGACAAAACCTGGGCCCGCCTGCAGGTGGACGCGCAACCGTCCTCCGGCAAAGTCCTACGGCTCTACGATGAGACCGGCAGTGAAGTCTGGTCCTGGTCGAGTGAACAGAAGTGGTTCAGTGTAACGGGCGATCCCAACGTGGAACTCCCGGCCATGAAACCCGGCCCCTACGTCCTGACCGCCGAAGCGGGCGACAACCGCATCAGCCTGCCCTTCACCGTCCAGCAGCCTTAATCCGCCGACTCAATCCGCAGTTGATGGTTCAGCCGGATCAGCCGCAGCACCTGCTGCATGCCGCCCGCCCGCTCCAACCCAGGAATGAACAACGGCCCCGGCTGGTCGTTCAACGCCGCGATCTCCGGATCCAGCAGGTCCACACTCAACGGCACGCCGGCCGGAGTCACCGCCGCCGCCACCACGCACCACGACCCCGCCTTCCCGTTGCACGACATCGTGATCCGCGTCGGCCGCGTCGAATTCAAATACGACAGCGCCGTCAATATGTCCGATACCCGGTTCGCATCGTCGCTGCGCTGGAACGTCAGGCACGTCCGCCCGCAACTGATGCCCGGCGTCATCGCACTCCCCGTCTGATACACATCCACCGTCAGCAGCGATGCCCCCCGAGCCAGGAACTGCGACACCGGCCGGCTGCGCCGCGCCGCCTCCGACCCGCCTGGATCGATCACCAGCGCCGCCTCAGATGTCCGCCCCGGAGCCCAGCGCGCCGGAACCCGTTCGCCCGACCCCGCCCGCTCCAACAAGACCATTTGACCCGCCTGGATCGCTTCCACCCGCCGCGGCCAAGTAGCGCCCACCGTCGACGCCAGCAACCGCCGCGCATCCTGGTCCGACAACGCCTTCACCCGCTGCCGCGACATCTCGCGCCAGCTCGCGAACACTTCATCCTGCGACAACGGATGCAGATCCGCCGGCAGCGCGCCAATCAGCAGATCCTCCGGCTTGAACTTCGCCTGGACACTCTCGCGAGCCGCCGAAAACGGGATGTCCGGCTTCAAAACATTGAACAGAAACCGGTAAGCCTCTTCCCTGCTCTTGCGGTTGTAGTTGTGGCCCGAATCGATCTGGATCGACGAGACCGCATCCGGATTCCCATACAGCCGGTAAATCGACTGGATCGCCGGATACTCTTCCTCCGGCGTCCGCTTGGTCCAGTCCTTCTTCGAAGACAGCAGCAGCATCGGCTTCGGAGCCATCAACGCCGCAATCTCCATATTGTTGGTGCCCAACCGCAGCCCCGGAGCCTCTTCGCACGTGCAATCGCCCTGGAACGTCGCCGACACCATGCAAACCGGAATCGCGGCCTGTAACCGCTCGTCCACCGCCGCCAGCAGCAGCGATTGCGTAGCTCCGCCCGACGCGCCCGTCACCGCGATGCGCTTCGCATCCACCACGTCCAGCGATTCCAGGAAATCCAGCGACCGGATCGAGTTCCACAACTGCAGGCCCAGCGGGCTGAAACCCCACTGCTCTTCCTGTTCTGACTTCCCAAACGTGTGCGAAGTCTGCCGCGTATCGTTGTAGCCCACCATATCGTAGGCAAACGCGGCATAACCCTGCGCAGCCAGGTTGGCGCACAGTGCGGGCACGGAATAATCCGAGGCATCATGCACGCGGCCGTTCTTCCAATGACCGTGCGGCACTAATACAGCCGGTATCTTCTTAGTACTTCCTGTATTCTTCGGGAGATAAAGATTGCCAGCCAGATAATAACCGGGAATTGTCTCCAGCAGGATCTTCTCAACAATGAAGCTGCCTTGGTCCAGCGCGTCAAATCTTCGCGCATGCAAAGCCGACTTCGGCAGCATCGGCTCCAGCCCCGCAGCCGTTAGAATCTGCGTTCTCAGGTGCGCGCGCCGCAGCCGCCATTCATCAAGGTTTCGATAACTGGGGATCGAATAGTGCGTCCCGACATCCCGGCGAAACAAGGATCGGATGTCGCCCCACCGGGATTGTCCCCAGATCAGGCCAATGATGAACAACCCAAGTAGGCACGCACTCCACGCTCTCCGCATTTTGCAGTTTCCAATCGGTTATTAACTGAGTTAGGCACTGCGCCAAGGGATTTTCCTAACGTAGAATTCCCCTATCGGATTAGACGATCCAGCCCTATCGAGGGGTTACAAATTCTTCATGCGAACGATAACCATCCTTGGATTGGCCAAACAGGGCTATCGCCCTTAACGCCCTTTACAATTCCACCCACCCGGCCGCGTTACACTCTGAAGAATGCGAATCGGGATCCATTGCTCCACGTCGGGCGCGCTGGTCAACGCGGCCAAAAAAGCCCAGGAATTGGGCGCCAACTGCCTCCAGATCTTCTCCGCCAGCCCCCGTATGTGGCGCGCCTCCATGCCCTCTGAGGAACAGACCAAAGAGATGAAGGATTTCCGCGCCGCCAACGACCTCACCCCGCTCGTCATCCACGACAGCTACCTCATCAATATGGCGTCCGCCGACTCCGCCATCCGCGAGAAGTCCGTCGCCGGTTTCCGCGGTGAACTCGAGCGCGCCATCGCCATCGGAGCCGAGTACCTCGTCATCCACCCCGGCAGCGCCAAGGACCATACCCTCGAGCTCGGCATCGAAACCCTCGCCCGCTCCCTCGAACGGGCTTCCGAAGGCCTGAAGCCCAAAAACCTCACCCTCCTGCTCGAAAACACCGCCGGAGCCGGCTCCACCATCGGCCGCACCTTCGAAGACCTCAAAGCCATCCGCGACCTCGCGTCTGAAAACGTCCCCTACCCCATCGGCTACTGCCTGGACACCTGCCATCTCTACGTCTCCGGCTTCGACGTCTCCACCGAGGAAGGCCTGGAGAAAACCGTCCGGGAAGCCGAGCTCATCCTCGGCCTGGAGCACATTCCCGTCATCCACACCAACGATTCCAAGGGCGCTTTCGCCTCCAAGCTGGACCGGCATGCGAACATAGGAGAAGGTCACATCGGGTTGGAAGGGTTTCGCAGGATTCTGAACCATCCAAAACTGCGGGACAAGGCGTTCGTGCTGGAGACTCCCATCGACCAGCCGGGCGACGACCAACGCAATGTGGACGCACTAAAATCTATATGCCGGAAAAGCCGTACAACCACCAGGAAATCGAGCTGAATTGGAGCCAGCGCTGGTCCGCCGATCCTGAGCTCTACAAAGCCGTCAACGACGGCGCCAAGCCCCGCTACTACGTCCTCGAGATGCTGCCCTACCCCAGCGGCCGCCTCCACATGGGCCACGTGCGGAACTACTCGATTGGAGACACGCTCGCCCGCTATCAGTGGATGCGCGGCTTCGACGTGCTCCACCCCATGGGTTGGGACGCCTTCGGCCTGCCCGCCGAAAACGCCGCCATCAAGAACAACCGCCATCCCAGCGAGTGGACCCATTCCAACATCGCCCACATGAAGAAACAGCTCCTGCGCATGGGCTTCGCCTATGACTGGGATCGCGAAGTCTCCACTTGTGAGCCCGAATACTACCGCTGGAACCAGTGGTTCTTCCTGCGCATGATGGAACGCGACCTCGCTTACCGCAAGGTCTCCCTCGTCAACTGGTGCCCGGAGTGCGCCACCGTCCTCGCCAATGAGCAGGTGGTGGACGGCTGCTGCTGGCGTCACGAAACCACGCCCGTCGAACAGCGCGAACTCGTCCAGTGGTTCCTGCGCATCACCGCCTACGCCGAGCAACTGCTCGACGACATGAAACAGATCGAGGCCGGCTGGCCCTCCCAGGTGCTCACCATGCAGCGCAACTGGATCGGCCGCAGCGAAGGCACCGAGGTCGATTTCGGCCTGGCCGGCACCGACCAGAAGATCCGCGTCTTCACCACACGCGTCGACACCATCTACGGCGCCACCTGCGTCATCCTCGCGCCCGAGCATCCCCTCTCCAAACAGCTCTGCGAGGGCGCGCTGGCCGTCCAGTTGAAGGCTATGGTCGACGACCAGAGCCGCAAGGACCCCGAGAACCTCGTCAAGGAAGGCTTCTTCACCGGCCACTACGCCGTCAACCCCTATAACGGAGCCACGGTCCCCATCTGGATCGCCAACTTCGTCCTGTGGGGCTACGGCACCGGCGCCATCATGGCCGTCCCCGCGCATGACGAACGCGACTTCGAGTTCTGCACGAAATACGGCATCTCCATCGTGCCCGTCATCCGCCCCGTCGATGGTCCGCTCGCCATCATCGCCACTGAACCGTTCACCGAATACGGCATTGTCGAGAACTCCGGCGAATGGTCCGGCCTGGCCAGCGCCGACGCCCGCAAATTGATGAGCGCCCGCGCCAAGGAAAACGGCTTCGGCGAAGCCTCCATCACTTACCGCTTGAAGGATTGGGGCGTCTCCCGCCAGCGCTACTGGGGCACGCCGATCCCTGTCGTCCATTGCCCGGCCTGCGGCGTTGTGCCCGTGCCCGACGACCAGTTGCCCGTCCTGCTGCCCTCCGACGTCGAACTCACCGGCCAGGGCAAATCGCCGCTCGCTAACCATCCCAGCTTCCTCAATACCACCTGCCCTAAGTGCGGAGGGCCGGCCCAGCGCGAAACCGACACGATGGATACGTTCGTCGACTCCTCGTGGTACTTCTTCCGCTACGTCGATCCCAAGAACGACAAGCTGCCCTTCACCCCGGAGACCGTCCAGCCCTGGTTCCCGGTGGACCAGTACATCGGCGGCGTCACCCACGCCATCCTGCACCTGCTCTACTCGCGCTTCTGGTGCAAAGTGATGCGCGATATCGGCTTGGTCAAGGTAGACGAGCCCTTCAAGAACCTGTTCACGCAGGGTATGGTCCAGCTCAATGGGCAGACCATGTCCAAGTCCAAGGGCAACATCGTCGACCCCGATGACATGGTCGAAAAGTACGGCGCCGATACCTGCCGCCTGTTCACACTCTTCGCCGCTCCGCCGGAGAAGAACATGGACTGGAACGAGTCCAGCGTCGAAGGCCAGTATCGCTTCCTGACGCGGCTCTTCAAGTGGGTGACGCGCAATGCCGACGCCACCGAAGGCAGCGGCGAGACCGATGCCCAGGCCCTGCGCAAGCTCCACCAGACCATCCGCAAGATCACCTCGGACTTCGACAACCGCTGGCACTTCAACACCTCCATCGCCGCCTTGATGGAACTGCTGAATGCCCTCCAGGCCGCCGAAGCCGGCATGTCCCCGGCCGTCCGCCAGGAAGTGGCCGCCAAGCTCACGCTGCTCATCGCGCCCTTCGCGCCCTATGCCGCCGAGGAACTCTGGGCCACCATCGGCAACACCGGCCCCGTCTTCCGCCAGTCCTGGCCCGCCTTCGATCCGGAGCTGGCCAAAGAAGAGGCATTGGAGATCCCCGTCCAGGTCAACGGCAAGCTGCGCGGCCGCATCACCGCCGCCCACGGCTCCACCAAAGAGGAGCAGGAGGCGCTCGCCCTGGCCGACGAAAAGGTGCTGGCGTTCATCGCCGGCCGCCCCATCGTCAAGGTCATCACCCTGCCCGGCAAACTGGTCAATATCGTCATCAAGGGCTAAACCGGCCAGCGGGCTCGCCCCACGCGGGCCCGCTGCTACTTCCGCCGCAGCTTCAACGTCATCCCCACCGTGATCGTCCGCCCATAGCCCGGGGTCGCATGGATCCGCGACATCGGCTCTTCCCCCGGCAGCCGCGACTCGAAGTAGTTCTGCGTCTCGTAGTAAAACCGGTTCATCAGGTTGTCCACGCCCACGTGCAGGTCGATGTTCCGGCTGACCCTGCGAGAAACCCACAAATCAAAGACCGTGTTGCCCGAAGCCACAATGGAGGCGTCTTCACCATCCAGCCGGTAGTGGTCAATCGCCCGCATCCGCAACGACCCGCTCCAACTCCGCCAGCCCGACAACGTCACCCCCGCGTTCGCCACGAAGTGCGGAGCGCTATCCACATACACCCGCGGCGTCCCCAGGTAAAACGCGTTCGTCACCTTCGTAATGCCGCCGTTCAACGAAACAAACCGGTTGAACTCGACTGACGCCTTCGTCTCGAAACCGTACGACCGGCTGGGCCCTTTGAATTCAATCGTGCCGTCATCCGGGATGTACACCTGCTCATTCGACCGCGCGATGTGGAACCCCGCCGCCTGCAGCGCCAACCGGCCCGTCCGGAACGCCACGCCCGACTGCGTGAAATCCGTCGTCGCCACCCGCTCCATCTGCGGGTTCTTCACAATCGCCCGCGCATCGGAAGTCGAGATCCCGCGCCCATAGTTCGCAAACAACGTCACCGGCACCCTGTGCGAAGGAGTGTAGGAAGCGCTCGCCTTCGGCTGCCACCGCCCTGCATTCTCCACACCGCTGCCCAGCGGATCCACGCGATCTGCCAGGTCGAACCGGAACGCATCAAACCGCAGCCCGGCGCCCAGCAGCAGCTTGCCTTGCAGCAGGCTGAAGTTCTCCTGCACATAGCCCGCGCCATTCGTAATATCGGCCTGGGCCCGCGAAGTCACACCCGTCGGTGTCCCGTCGATCCGCGGATACAGCCCGACGTTGATCTGGTTCGCGTGGAAGTTCGCGCCAGTCGACAAGTAACCCGTCATCCCCAGAAACTTATGCGGCCGCAGGTACTGCACGTTCGCCCCCTGCTGCAACCGCGAATCGTGCTGCTGGAACGCATCGCCATTCACCGGATCGTTCAGATAAAAGGTGAAGTCCATGAAGTGATCGAACAACGACCGCCCCACAAACGCGTCCACCTTCCACACCTGCCCGTTGTCGCCCTCCTGGCGCAGATACCCGGCCAGCGTCCCGTTCCACTGCCTGATCCCATTCGTCGGATTCACGGCGCCATACGGGCTCAGCCGCCCCGCGATGATCTCGTCCACCGGCAACTGCCCCGAGGAATAGGAATCCGCCCGCCCGGCATTGAACTTCAAGGCCACCTGCCGCCGCTCGCCCATCCGCTGCGTCACGTTCGCCGTCACGTTGTCCCGCCGGTACCCCAGCGGATTGAGGAACGGTCCGTTCGAGAACGACCCCTCATACGCAAACAGCGCGTCCGTATTCTGCAGCGTCGGGCTATAGGAGAAGAACCCCCGGGCCGTGTCATACGACCCACCCTGCATCCGGAACGTCAGCTCATCCGGCATCGTGTCCCGGGTCAAAATGTGCACCACGCCCAGGCCGCTGAAATCGCCATACTCCGCGCTGAACGGCCCGTTGATCAGGTTCACTTCCTTGATCAGCTCCGGCGACAGGCTCTTCAAACTGCCCAAATAGCCCTGCCCGTGCCCCTGCGTCGACTGGTTCTGACCCACGCCGTCCGTCAGCACCTTCAAGCCGCCGCTCACCCCGCCGTGATCCAGGTTGAAGCCAAACCGCCGGATCTCCACGCTCTTTGCGCCACCCTCGTGCTGCCCTGCATTGATCCCCGCATCCAGGATGTGGAAGATTTGGTCGTCCCGCGAAAACATCGTCTTCTGCACCACTTCGCCGTTGCGCCGGTCGATCGTCACCTCCACCGGACTCCCCTGCACCACCACGCTCTGATGCAGCACCGGAATCACCGGAGGCTCGTCCTTGGCCTTGGTTTCTTCCTGCGCAATCGCGCTTCCAGCCACCATCAACAGGCACATCGAGAATCGGTACATCGGGTTCCTTTGTGGCATGGTATCACGATCATTAGAATCGTATGCGTAAAATCCCGGAGGCTTCTCAGACACCTACGACATCCAACTGCAATCGGATTCCGTACATCTTCGTGAAAGGCAAAAACACCACGTGAGATCGTTTGCTTGGATGTGTGTCTGGATCCTCGTCCCGCTCGCCACCGCCCTGCTGCGGACCCCGGAAGATCGCGCCTTCCTCGAGCGCCTGAAACGCCGCGAACCCGATGCCGCGGCCGAGCTCTACGACCGCTACGGTCGCCTCATCTATTCGCTCGTCTTCCGCATGGTGCGCAACCAAGCCGTCGCCGAAGAGCTCGTGCAGGAAGCGTTCCTGCGTGTCTGGCATCGCTCGCAGTTCTTCGATGCCGAAAAAGGCGGCTTCACCACCTGGATCCTCGCCGTCGCCCGCAACCAGGCCATCGACTACCTGCGCTCCGTCACCGGCCGCCAGTGGAAAGGCGAAGTCGCCATGGACCGCATGGACGAACCCGCCCTCTTCCAGGGCATCGAAGAGGATCTCATCCAGTCGGACCGCATCCACCAGGTTCGCGCCGCCATCACGAAGTTGAAGGATACTCACCGCCAGGTCATCGAGCTGGCTTACTTCGAGGGCCTCTCCCAAACCGAAATCGCGGAACGCATCAGCCAGCCCCTGGGCACCGTCAAAACGTGGCTGCGCACCGGCCTGAAGCTGCTGCGCGATGAACTCGACGCGAAGGTGCCCGCATGAACTGCGACAAGTACGTCGAGGAGTTCGAACTCTACGCACTCGGCCTGCTGGAACAGGCCGAGCAGGCCGAACTCAGCGCACACCTCAATACCGGCTGCGAAACCTGCCAGGCCCGCCTCCGCCATGCCCTGGCGCTGAACTCCATCATTATGCGAAGCGTCGACGAACTGGCTCCGCGCCGCGGCCTGCGCGGCGCCGTCATCCGCACCCTCACCGGCCGCGAATCCTCGCCTGCCTGGTCATTCATCTGGGCCGGAATCGCCGCCGGACTCCTGCTGCTCACCGTCTGGATGGGCAACCAGAATCACGAACAGCAGACCCTGCTGGCCGACGCCCGCCATCAGCTCGAATCGCAAAAAGAGCGTTCCGCGCGCATCCAGCAGGCCTTGGCGGTTCTCGGCGATCCCGGCACCCGCCTCGCCACCGCCGGCCGCGAAGAGGTCAAACCGCGGGCGACTTACTTCCTCAATCCGCGCCGCGGCGTCGTCGTGATCGGCGCCAACCTGGCTGGCCTCGATTCCGCCCACGTCTATCAGATGTGGATCATTCCCAAGGGACAGAACCCCAGGCCCGCCGGCCTGTTCCGGCCTGATGCGGCAGGCAACGTCGTCCACCTGTTCGAGACCCAAATTGCGCCCGGAAGTACGGCAGCGCTGGCACTTAGCGTCGAGCCGGAAGCAGGCTCGGCTGCTCCGACGACGACCCCGATGCTGGTGGCTCCGGTAACCGGCGACTAGGAAATTGCGGGCCGCCGCAGCCCCCTGCGGTGCGCCCGCCACACCAGGATCGACGTGATCCAGTAGTTCCAGACCGACGACAGGGTGACACCCGTCAGGCTGGCCAGCCACAACGGGAACCCCTGCGCCCTCAAGCTGTTGGCGATCTCCAGATTCACCATCAGGCCGATCAGGCAGGCCAGGTAGAACAGCACCAGGCCCACCATCAGCCCCGCGCCCTGCAGCCTTCTGGAGCGGAACGTGAACGCGTTGTTCAGGAAGAAGTTCACGGCAATCACGATCGACGAAGACCAGATGAAGGCTTGCGAGAACTCCACCCCAAAGCGCAGCATCAGCAGGATGATGGACAGATTCACCAGCACGCCGAAGGCGCCCACCATGCCGAAAATCACATAGGTCACCGGCACATAGGCGCCCACCCACTTGTCCAGCAGCAGATGCAGGTACTCCAGGCTGACGATGATGTTCAGTTTGCTCTCGCCGCGCGCCCGCACCCGGAACGTGTAGCCGACTTCGCCCAGCTGTACCGGGCGGCGCGCACTGGCCAGCAAGTCCAATAGAATCTTAAAGCCGGTGCTCGAGAGATCCCTCACGACTTCGTCCAGGAAGCGCCGGTCCAACAGGAAAAAGCCGCTCATCGGATCCGACACCGGCGTCTTCGAAATCGAGCGGCTCAGTGCCTTGCCGGCATTCGACAACAGCACCCTCGACTGCGAGAACTCGCCCATCCCGCCGCCTTCGACATGCCGCGAGCCGACGACGATATCCAGCTGCTGTTGCTTCAACTTAGACAACATCTGGGGCAGCACGCGTTCGTCATGCTGCATGTCGCCGTCGATCACCGCCAGGTAAGGCGTGCTGGTCGACATCATGCCCTCAATTACGGCCGAGGCGAGGCCTTTCCTATTGATTCTTTGGAGGATCCGGATCCGGGGATTGGTTTGGGCGACAGCACGGACATGCTCGGACGTGCCGTCGAGCGAGTCATCGTCTACAAATACGATTTCATACTCAATGCCGGCCAGCGCCCGGTCCACTGCTTCAATCAGGGGCAGAACGTTCGTTTTCTCATTGAAAGTAGGGACGATGACCGCGAGTTCCGGCATTGCGGGGAGAATACCACACTAAAAAGCCCCGGCGAGCCGAGGAGCTTCACCGGGGCCTTCAGTCGAAATTTTTAACGCGCACCAGATGCTGGCGAGCTGAGTTCAGGCTACCTGCGTAGCCCGGTGCCGGTTCATGATCTCCTGCATCTGATCTTTGATGTGGAGCTTCAGTTTCTTCAGCCGGTGTTCCTCAATCTCGTCTTGATCAGTCAACGGCGACTTGTGTTCGATCGCATCGATCTGCCGCTTATACTCAGCATGCTTCTCAGCGAGGGCTCGAAACTCGTCGTTGGCTTGCATCAGGTACGCCTTGAGCTCTTCCTGCGAGAATTTCTCCATATGGGTGGTTCTCCTTGTATCGGGATCCACGCCGAGTCGGGTTGACTTGGACACTGGCTCGGTGTGCTCTCAACAACTGCATCATAAGGTTCAGCGGAGCCCCTCAGGGCCGCTGACACCACGACACTATCATTTTTGCCAGCATCTTACAATCCCATGAACGCCGTACGATGGGTGGACCGCCAGACCCCTTGAAAACAGGGGCTTTTGATCCTGTTATCCGCGGGTCATCATGATCGAATCTTCTACGGGGTAGTTGTAGTACTTACGGCGGTGACCCGTTTTCTTGAACCCGTGCTTGCGATAGAACTCCAGTGCGGGCCTGTTCGTCTCGCGCACATCCAGATACAGGACCTGAAAATCGAGAGTCGCCAGCAGCTGAGTGGCCACGCCCCGCCGCTTCTGCGCCGGTTCAATCGCAACATTCAGGATCTCCGCCTCTGTCCGTCCATCCACCCCATTCGGCAGGGGATGGAAGCACAGGAACCCGATCACGGCGCCGTCTTTCTCGGCCATCATGGTGCTATAGGCCAGGTAGTCGATCGGGTTCCATTGCGCCCCCGTGGGGTTCGCCTTCTGGAGCCGCTCGATTGCATCCATGTCCGCCATCGTCATCGGTCGTATCGTCATTGCTTCCGCCATACTTCCACCTGTTTCGCGGCCAGCGCCGGCCAGCCGTAGCGTTCGATCGCCAACTCGTACGCGGCCTGCGCCAGCGCCGTCCTGCGCTCTTTGTCTTCCAGTAGATACTGGATGCCCTCGGCAAACTCCCGGGCCGTGTCTGCAATCCACACACTCTTGCCGTGTTCCAACCCCAGCCCCGCCACACCCGAAGGTGTTGATACGATGGCCCGCTGGGTCGCCATCGCTTCCAGGGCCTTCAGGTTCGTACCCGCCGACACCACCGTGGGAATCAGTACTAGATGCGTATCTTTATAGAAAGGACGCACGTCCGAAATGAAGCCATGCAGCCGGATGCGCGGGTCGCCCGCGGGCTGGCTCCAGTACAGATGCGGGTCCGGACCGGCCACCACATCCACCTCCAGATCCCCTAACTCCTTCGAAAGAATGGGCCAGACCTGCTCCCGGAAGAAGCGGTAAGCAGCCACGTTCGGGAAGTGCCGAAAGCTGCCAATGAACAGCAACCGCCGCGCCGGTCCCTCTTCAGGAGCCGGGAGGAACCGTTCCAGGTCGACACCATTGGGAATCACGGCCGCACCGGGGTGGTTCAGCAGGCCGGCATCCTTGTCGCTCATCGCCACCACCCGGGGGAACCGCTTCAGCACTTGCTTCTCATACCGGCGCCAGCGGTACAGATCCCACCACGAGCGCAGCGACCGCTCCTGCGCATGCAGCTGCTCGAAGAGATCCCAGGTGACATCGTGTTCCACCAGGACGTCGCCGCCGTAGCGGCCCAGCATCGTGTACTCCACCTGGAGGATTTGGCCGTTCAGTTCCCGCCGGAGTTGCTCGTGCAATTCCGGGGTGTAATACTCGCACGCCTCGGGCGGCAAAAGGGTCGACCAGCGCGGTTCTCGATAGCGCGGTTTCTTCGCAATATACAGAGTTGTGCAGAATTCAGTGAGCTGCGCGAAGTCCGATTCCGACTGTCCATCTTCAAAGGCAAATATCGTCACATCGCAATATCTCGATGCGTTCCGTAGCAAATTGTAGATCCGGACGGCTCCGCCATGCGACAGCGGGTAGGGGCAGTAGGGGCTGAGGACCGCGACTTTCAGTGCGCCGTCGCGAGCCGGACGGCCCTCGATCTTGCGCCAAACTCTAGGCAAATCAGAGACTTCGCGCTTCCGTCCGGGCCACCAGGAGGGCCGCAACCAGATGCGGTCCAGGGGCACGCCGGCGACAAAAAGGGCCGAAGCGAGGGGTGTCGACCAGTGCAAATGGTGACGGTCCAAATTACCGTGAAAAGCGAGCACTTTGCCGGCACAAACGGTGCAGGCCGCCGTGAGTACTCCACGGTGGGAAACCGGAGCCGCGGCCAGGCCCACCCGGTAAGGAGCCAGCGCCCGTCTCGCCCTAAGCCAGATTTCGCCGGTACTATCCCCCTCCTCGACGGGGATATATACCACTCGCCGATCAGGGACTAGTTCGCGCAGCTTGTCGCCATGCGGACCCGGACCGAAGATGGCGATGACCGCTTCGGGTTCCTTGCCGAGCAGCGAGAAGAACGCGCGCTTGAGAAACTGCTTCATGCTTTCGGGCGGAGGGCGATTTGCAGGACCAGCCACGAGGCCATGGGCAACACAGCGACCCCGAGGCAGACCGGAGTGAAGCCATACCGATCGACGACGCGGCCGACCCCACTCGAAAATACACCCTGCAGCAGCCCGTAGACGCTCGTCAGGCCCGAGACGGCGAAGGCGGCGTGCCCTGCTCCGAAGAGGTCGAGCGGCAGCGCGTAGATGTTCACGCTGGAGGCGACGCAGGCAAAGAACGACAGGCAGATGAAGGCGGTGGCGAGTCCCGGAGTGGGCATGAACGGCACCAGCGCCCCGAACAGCAGCAGCAGCGAGCCGCACAGGATGACGCGCAGGCGGGCCGGGGTCACGTCGGCCTTCTGGCCGGCCCAGCGCATGGTCAGCCAGCCTCCGAAGAGGCCGCCGGCGGTAGCGAAGATGGGCGGAATCCAGGCGAGCTGGAAGTTGGCTTCGTGCTGCGGCATGTGATGAACACGCACCAGGAATACTGTAGTCCAGTTCACCCACAGCGAGTAAACAGACATGAGCAGAACGTTGGCCGCAAGCAACGCCCAGTAGCGGCGGTCCTGTAGGATGGCGCGGGCCGGCGCGGCCGCTTTTGTTTCCGGCAGCTGCGGAACACGCTTGGAGACGAAGAACCAAAGCGGGATCCAGAGGAACCCGAACGCGCCGAGCATCACAAACGCCATGCGCCAGCCGTAGAGTCTCGAAATCGTTTCGGCCAGCAGGGGTGCGGCGATGGCTCCGAGGGTGAGTCCGATTTGAAAAACGGCGGCGCCCATGGCACGTTCGCGGGGCGGCAGGTAGATGGCCGAGGCTTTGCCGGTGGCGGGGATGCCGCCGGATTCGCCCAGGCCCAGCAGCCCGCGCGTGGTCATGAGGCCCCTGAGGGAACTGGTGAAGCCGGTGGCCATGCCGGCGAAGGACCAGAGCCCGACGGAGAGGGAGGCTCCGATGGGAAGGCCGAGACGATCGATCAGCAGTCCGGCCAGCGGCGCGGCCAAGGCGTAGGTTAGCGAGAAGACGAGGATCACGTCGCCATAGCCGCCGGCGTTGATGTGGAACTCGCGCATCAACTGGGGCGCGAGCGCGGCCAGGATCTGGCGGTCCATGAAGTTGAGGGCGTTGGCCAGCGCGAAGACGGCGATCGCCAGCCAGCGTAGTTGGGAGACCATTACTGGAGTTCGACCGTCACGACTTCCTTGGGACCGGGCTTGTCCACATATTCGATCTTCACACGGCGGGGCGGGCGCTGCGGTCCGCAGGAGAGCTGGATCTGTGCCTGGTTGGCTCCGAAGACGGCGATTTTGCCGGGGTCGTTGATGATGAACGAGACGGGCTTGCCGTCGGAGCCACGGGCGGAAAGAGTGGCTTTGCCGCCGGCCCGGCATGTGACGCCGTCGAGCGTTCCGGTGAAGCCCACGGCGGGCGGACCGTCCCACCACTGCTCCACTTTCTTATTGCCGACTCCGCCGCCCTTGGCGTTGGCAGCGGCCTCGGCGGCGCGGATGCTGGCCAGGCTCTCGTTCTTCACGCGCTCGAGCTCGTCCTGTTCTTCCTTCTTGAGACGGGCCTTTTCGGCGGCTTGCAGATCGTAGCGCGTCTGTTCGAACTGTTCGCGGGCGGCGGTGATGACGGCGCGTTCCTTCTCGTTGGGAGCGACGCGTTCGGCGGCACGCCAGGCCTTCTCGGCGTCGTCGTATTTCTTGCCGTCGAATTGGGCCTTGGCGAGTTCGATCCAGTATTTGGGATTGCGCGGAGTGAGTTCCGTAGCCTTCTTATAGAGGGCCGCTTTGCGGATGGGCCCGGGCTCCATCGCGGCGAGCTGGGCATAGGGCTCAGCCCAACGCGGATTGCGCGTGGCGGCGCGCTCCAGCAGTTTCTTGTCTTTGTCGAGCAGGCCGAGTTCGTAGAGGCCGCGGGCCCCGGCATTTTCAGTATCGAGGGCCATCTGCTGCAGGGCCTTCTTCGCGTCTTCGGGCTGCTTTTCGGCAAGCAGGGCGAGGCCGAGGCCTTCAAAGCCGAGGGGACCGGGGCGGTCGTTCTGGGCGGTCTGATAGGCGATGCGGACCTTGTCCGGGGCAGCCTGTTGGGCCATGAGTTCATCGCCGGGCAGGACACGCAGGCGGGAGGGCAGCATGGGCACGAAGGTGAAGGCGCGGTCGGGGTCGAGCGGGCGGCCGGCTAGCGTGACGGTGAGGAAGTTGCCCGATTTCAAATACTGCTCGACTTCGGCATCGATGGCGGCCTTGGGCTTGCCGAACGCATTGCGGAAGGCAGCGTCGGGCTCGGCTCCGTTGGCGAGGTTTGAGAGCAGGACTTTGGTGCGGACAGCGGATTCGGGATTAGTGAGCAGGTATTGGAGCAGGGCCCAGGTTTTGGTGCGGGCGTCCTGCGGCGGAGGGACTCCGAGGACGACCTTGCCGCCCTTGAGTTCCATGGTGGAGAAGAGGTCGGCCATGGCGGCTTCGTACTCGTCGGGGATGCGGCCGGTAAGGTTGTCCTCAATGAACATGACGGCAAGCTGGCGGAACCAGGCGATGGGCGGGGTGCTGCCTGCAGGCCAGGTGACCAGCCAGCCGTCGCGCGTGAAGCCGATGCGCGGAGGAGGCGGGTTTTTCGAAGGTTTGGAGACAATGACGGTGATGGGCCAAACGGAGGTGAGTTCCTTGCGGCCGACGGCTTCGCCGAAGATGAAACGGAACTGTTCCAGGTGGTAGAGGGCGGCGCGGGCGCGGTCGTCACCGGCGTCGGTGTAGACGATGAACGGGCCGGACTTGGTTTCGTTCCAGGCGGCGGAGATGGGTAGGGTGGCCAGAACGATGGCAGGCATCCAGGAGGAGGTTCGAGCGCGCATGATTCAGGAGATGGGTCCTTCGCCGCTGGACAACGCGGAGAGGATCGCCTCTCTTCTTTTATCGGCGGCTTGCACGGACGCGTCAAGGGATACCCAGTAAGTCATGCCCGCCACGAGGAACGCGCTGCTGAGCACGATGTAAAACGCCCAGTGGGAGTCGAAGGCGTAGCGCGCCAGATAAGCCAGGGCCACGGGAATCGCCAGGATGGGGTAGAAGAGCAGCAGCATGCCCTGCACTTTGCCGCTGGAAGAACGGCGCCAGGACTGCGACGCATCCACAGGCCGCGGGAAATGGGTGGACGCCAGGTTGCCCATGGCCAGCAGGAAGGTGCAGAGCAGAAGGGTGACCGCGTAGGCTTCCGGGATTTTGTAGAGCGGAAACTTCAGGCGCAGCAGCAGCACGACGCAGGTGACGATGGTGACTTCCAGCAGCAGGAAAAAGACCGCCGTGATGTTCTTGGCGAGCAGTACCGTGGTGAGGGTCACGGGCATCACGTAGTAAGCCTGCGTGGCCGTGCGGTCGAAGCCGAAACAGTTCCAGAAGAGCACCTCGCCCAACAGCAGGGCGGCATAGAGGCTGACCCAGACCAGGATGTTTTCACTGAACACGCCGCGGGTGCTGTTGCGGCCCAGGATCATGGGCAGCCAGATGACGAGGCCGAAACTGAAGCCCATGAAGAAGACCAGCCGGAAACGGGGCGCGCGGATGAGGGAGCGGATCTCCTTCTCGACCAGGATGCTGAGCGGCTCCGGCAGCACTTTGCCGGGCCAGCGGTAGAAAGCCTCGGCGAGGGAGATGGCCCGGGCGGAGGAGGTGGAGCGTTCCTTCGAGATCACCTCGGCGGCATCCCAGCGCAGGCCGCGCTGGAATTGCGAGTATCCGAACCAGGCGGCCACGGCTACCCAGGCGACGAGTGCGAGCAGTGGCAGCAGGGCGAAACCGCCGGCGGCCAGCTGGGCGGTGGCGCGCCAGGGCCAGGGGAAATCGGGGATGCGGCTGCCGTACTGCTGGTAGAGGCCCTTCCATTTGTCGGGCGGGAAGAAGGTGACGATCAACTGCGGCAGGGCGCTGAGCAGGACGAAACCGAAGACCACCACTTCGCGAACGCCGCGGCGGGCCAGCAGGCGAGTGAGCAGGTCGCGGACTCCGGCAGAGAGCAGCAGGTTGAAGGCGCAGAAGGGGATCAACGCCAGGGCGCCCCACCAGGGCACGATGGGGCTGCGCAGGAGGCCGATGGCTCCGCCAATGATAATGAGGACGACCTCGGCGCCCGTGGTGAGGCGCAGCAGTACTTCGATGACGAAGAGTTTGGCCGGCAGGATGGGGTAGACGATCAGGCGGCGAAGGTCGAGCGAGACGCCGGTGGTGGCCAGCATGACGGGGACGAACTGCCAGTAGACGGTGGCGACCAGCAGGCCGGTGCCGATGACGGTGGCCAACGTGTTGTTGGTGGAGATCTGCGGGATGCCGGTGGCAGCCAGGAAGGCGAGGAAACAGACGCCGCCATACCAGACGAGTGAGGAGATCCAGTAGACCGCGCGCCCGGAACTGGAGCCGCCGCCGGAGAACTTGTTGTAGATCCCCTTGAACTGGGCCCAGAGAATGGCGCGGACCTGATCGTTGAGGAAGTTCATTGGCGTTTCACAGCCAGTCGATGGATTCAGAGGCGCGGGCCGGTCCGCCGACGACGCGAACAAAGATGTCTTCCAATGTTTCGGGGGCGCCGGGACGGTCGGGATCGGCGGCGACACCGGCTCGGAGTTCGGAGAGTGGACCATCGACGGCAATGCGGCCCTGGTTGATGATGGCGACGCGGTCGCAGAGGCGTTCAACGACTTCGAGAACGTGGGAGGTGAGGAAAATGGTGGCGCCCTGGCGGACCTGATCGAGGAGGATGTCCTTCATGAGGCGCGCGCCGACGGCATCGACGCCTTCGAAGGGCTCGTCGAGGAGGTAGAGTTCGGGCCGGTGGATGAGGGCGGCGGCCATGGCGACGCGCTTCTTCATGCCCTTGGAGTATTCCCCGATCAGTTTGCGGCCGGCGCCGTGGAGTTCGAAGAGTTCGAGGAGCTCGGAGGTGCGCTGGTGGGCGAGGTCGCGGCCGAGGCCGTACATACGTCCGACAAACTCGATGAACTCGCCGCCGGTGAGGTGATCGAAGAGGAGGGTATCGTCGGGCACGAGTCCGATTTTGCTTTTGATGGCGACGGCATCGCCGGGCATGTCGTGGCCAAGGATCCGGATGGAGCCGGAGGTGGCCGGAGCGAGGCCCATCAGCATGCGGATGGTGGTGGTTTTGCCGGCGCCATTGGGACCGAGAAAGCCGAAGAAGCAGCCGCGTTCGACACGGAGGGTGAGTCCGTCGACAGCGGCTTTCTCGCCGTAAACCTTACGTAGGTCTGTCACTTCGATGGCGGGCCCGGGTTCTGGAAGCACTCGAATCTATCGTAGCTGGTTAGCAGCCCGTGACAGTAGTCGCGCAGCCGCGTTCGCACCGCCGCCGGTAACGGAATGAACCTCAAGGCGATTTCGAAGCCATTCCGCATAGGGTCCCCTCATTGAGTGGGGGAAGGCCGGCGCCGGAGCGAACCCAAAGGGCGACAAGGGGTTGCGGCCCATGGCAGTGTCGAGCCGACCTCCGAGTGGCCGGCACTCGTTCGGCCGGCTCTTCGCGCCCTGGGCTCGCAAGCCCTTGCCGCGCGGCTAGCGGGACTCCTGTCGCGGACTGCTATCAGGTGATTTACATTAAGGCCCTGGGGAGGCCTAGTTCTAGGTAATAGTACTGGCCAGCCGATAGGGACAAAGAAATTAAAAAGCCTATATCGCCCTGGATACCGTGGCGTGTGAGGCCGATAGAGATATCGTGAGCCCGAGTATCCTAAACCGCGTCTCCTACCGCGAACTGGCTATGCGCAGCCTCGACAAGCTGCCGCCGTTTTCGCCGGTGCTCAACCATCTGATCGCGAGCCTGGCGGATGACGACGTGTCGTTCGCGCGGCTGGCGGATGTGATTGAGCGGGACACGGTCTTGTCGGGCAACATCCTGCGGCTGGTGAATTCGGCGCTGTATGGGCGGCGCGGGACGATCAGCAGTGTGCGGGCGGCGGTGTCGATTCTGGGCATCAATAAGCTGCGCAACTACCTGCTGGGCCTGTCGGTATCGAGGATGTGGGCCAAGGTGGCGACGCCGCCGGGCTGGTCGATGGCGCGATTCAACGATCATTCGGTTTCGGTGGCGATTCTGTCCGATCTGCTGGTGCAGAAGACCAAGGTGGACTTCCCGGAAGGCGCGTTTGTGGCCGGGCTGCTGCACGACCTGGGGCGGATGATGATTGCGATCGCGCTGCCGAAAGAGTTCGTGCTGATCCAGAACGAGCATCGGGATTCCGGGCAGCCGCTGGAAGTTTGCGAGCACAAGATGTTGGACGTGACGCATGCTGAGTTGTCGGCGGCGGCGTTATCGCGCTGGAATCTGCCGGTGTTGATCCAGAAGGCGGTGTTGTACCACCACCGGTCTGAGATCGATCCGACGGTGGGCAGCAAGGGCCCGTTGACGTTAAGCGCCGTGGTGGAGACCGCGAATTCGCTGGCGAATGAAGCGAAGCACGGGATCACGGATACGGATGAGCAGTTGGCGGAGCCGACGGCAGAGGCGCTGAAGCGGATTGGGCGGGTGGATCTGGAAGAGGGGCTGATGGTGCAGTTTGAGGCGGAGCTGCATGCGGTGCGGTCGCAGTTGTAGGGACTTCGGCGCTCCGATCAAGCTTTGTGTTTCAGGGATTCAACGGTCATTCAGTATAGATGCACGCGCCGGCTACCTGACCGGATGGCGCGGTTTACCCAACTCTTGAATGATTCGGGTGGCGGCTACTGACCCGATCTCAGCCGTGTGTGTACACTGCCCGCTGATGAGGATCCGGCGGCCGACGGGCAGGACGCCCTTCCAGGGATCGGGCCACTCGACGTTGCGGTCTTCCACTCGGACGATGACGTGTTTTGTGGCTTGGATTTTGCGCGCGAATACGACGTATTCCTTGCCTAATTTGAAGCCCCAGCCACCGCAGTCGCCGGCAGGATTCTGGTCGTAAACTGCCAGTTCCTTTGAATCTGGCCCCTTCCAAATCGACATAACCTTGAACCGGATTCGGTACCGGTGACGACCGTATTCGGAGGGTGCCAGTTCCTGCCTCTCGATGACCTGGCCGGTGAAGACTGCTGCGGCCTGACGGACTGCCTCCGGAACAGGCGGAGCTTTGCAGTCGCAGGCGTAGAGCGGTACGAGTGGCAGGAAGGCGGCCAGGGCGAGCTGAATCGCGGACGAACGGAATGAACAGGTTCCCGATGACATGCTGCCCCTGCCTGGGAATCTAGGCACCAAAAACCATTTGTCCTAACTGGTCGCCGAGCCGGGCTACTTCGACCGGATCGGTTGAGTTGCGGAAGCTTTCAGCGAGCTCGACGAACATCTGGTCTTCCCTTCCCGGCAATCCGTTTGCTGCATCTGGGGGATTGTGATCGCACTTTTGCGGCGCCGGCTCGCGCGAGGGACTCATTCCACCAGTTTGCTACTAAATATCGAGGAATGCCCAGCTATTTCGTGGCCGCGATCGGGCCCGGCTTGGCGATCTCCGCCAGGCTCCCCATCTGCTTCGCCGTCAGCGCCCGGTCGAACACCGCGACACCTCCGATATAGCCCGTAAAGCCCACGCTTTTGGACGTGTGGATCACCCGCCCTATCGTGAAGGGGCCGCCTTCCTCCTTCGTCTTTGGGTTGTACAGGTCGTGGCCGAACCAGAACGGGTTCGCCTTCAGGGCTACCAGTTCCCTTTGGACCACCTGCCAAGGGCCCTTCCCTGCCCGCCGCAGATGGACGCGCACTTTCGTATAGCGAAACGTCTGCAGTTCCTGCCGGCTCGTCGGCGTCGATTGCTCCACTTGGCGGCGTAGCGGTTTGCTCTCCGGGGGCTCGTAATACTGGTCTGCGGGAAAGGCCGGGTCCTCGCCCTCCTGCAGGCCCGGTTGACGGTGCAGTTGAGCCTGCTGCCAGCCTTTGGCCGGCCATTGGAAGAAGGGGTGCTTCTGCGGATTCTCGATCCAGAATTCCGTCGCCTTGCCGTTCAGATACGCCGTCACCTCGTTCTTCCGGTTGTCGAAGGTGAAGCCGGCGAGCTGCCACGACTGGTCCAGGACCTGCTCCGGGGCGCCGGACGGGACGGCAGGCAGCACCTCCGGGGTCGACGCCAGGTTTCGGGCGTAACGGTCTCCGAAGGAGCTGCGGCCGTTTTCGGAGACGTGGACCGCCGATGCTCCGTTGTTGGCCGCGAGTCCGGCGAAGAGGGCGTACTGGCGCATGCCTCGTTCCACACGAGCCACGCCATTGCCGAGGTCCGTGCCTTCGTGCCAGATGCCGGCCAAGGCGTGGTTGCCGCTTTCGCGGATCAGCCAGACGAGCATGGAGACGGAACGGTTCGGGCCCTTCACGTCCAGCGGCGTGTCATGCAGACGGTCTCTCGGGAGGATCAGGCATGGGCGGAAGTTCGGGTCCGTTTCCTGACGGATCTGGATCGCCTGGCCGAAGGGGCCACGGCCCAGCAGTGGGAAGTCGGCATAGGTGGCGGGACGGCCTTGCTGCCAGTAGTCGTGGACGTAATTGATGGCGTCGAGATGGAAGTCCGCTGTCGCGCCTGGTCGCTGATGAGCCGTGAAGCAGCCTTCGGCGTCTTTCTCGACGAAGTCCCAGAGGGCTACGAAGCCCGGGGTTCTCGTCACCTGGCGGGTCCGTTCCTGGACTTGGGGGTCGGCGGCAGGCAGCATGGCGGCGGACAGCAGGAGGGTTACGAACAACTTCCACATTTCACGGATATTGTTTCACCTGGAGGTTCTTCGGTTGGGGGACGTTCCGGCCATGGCCACCTGGGGTCTACTTAGAACTTGCAGACTCACGGCGTTTTGGGCCACGGCGGAACGTCCCCACTGGATTAGTTGTGGGCCGACATTGCTACTACGGCGTCGTACTGGAAGCGCAGGAAACGGTAGAGTTCGTCTTCCAGGATGCGCTCCTGGTCGGAATGAGCGCCGTAGCCCTTCTCCAGTTCTTCGACGTCCAGCAGCGGACCTACGCCATAGCACTGCATGCCCTTGGCGCGGAAATACGACATATCCGTGGCTCCGGTGAGCATGCTGGGCAGCGTCACGGCTCCGGGGTAGTGCTTGCGCTGCATGGCTTCCAGCGTTTTGAACATCTCGGTATCGAGCTTGGAGACGGGCGCCGCCGGACGGCCGAGGGGCTGGCGCTGGATCTCCACCTGGTCGTCACCAATCTTGCGCTTGAGTTCGGCGAAGAAGGCGTCGAGGTCTTCACCGGG
Organism: Paludibaculum fermentans; assembly: GCF_051172195.1. Taxonomy (GTDB): domain Bacteria; phylum Acidobacteriota; class Terriglobia; order Bryobacterales; family Bryobacteraceae; genus Paludibaculum; species Paludibaculum fermentans_A. Next base: position 1,671,739 of record NZ_JBPJAQ010000002.1, on the reverse strand, counting down.
CAGGGCGCGGATGTCGAGCGTCACTTCGGCGGCGGCCGGGATCACGTTGTTGCGATAGCCGGCATGAAAGATGGTGGGCGAGATGGAGGTGCGCAGCATGGAGTAGTGCGCGGGTTCGTTGGCGCGCAGGTATTCCTGGATGGCGGCGGAGCGGTCTGGGTTCGCGAGACCGTTGTAGCGGGCGGCTTGCTCGGGTCCGCTCACGGTGGCGAGGCGTTCGAAATAGGTGCGGGTGGTGTCGTTGAGCTTCATCGGCGGCTGCCAGTTGGCGGCTTTTTCCACGGCGCTGGAGAGACGGGCGATGGCGTTGTCGACGCGCGGGACGGAGCCGTGCCCGGCGGTGCCGGAGGTCTTGAGAACGGCGCGGGCCGGGATCTTCTCAGACGTCATGATGTTCACAGAGATGAGCTTGCCGCCGCGGCGCATGGCTCCGCCGCCTTCGGCCAGGCAGAATTCGGCGTCGATCTCGGCCCAGTGCTCTTCGGCGATGAAGCCGGCTCCGATGGAGGAGTTGCCCTCTTCGGCGGCTTCCGCGAGGAAGATGACGTCGCGGTCGAGGGTGACGCCGAGGCGCTTCAAGGTGACCATGGTCATCAGGCAGGCGACGAGGTTGTCCTTGTCATCGACGGTGCCGCGGCCGTAGATGTAGCCGCCGGCGCGGTCGGCTGAGAAGGGGCCGTGATCCTTCCACTTGGTGGGGTCGATGTTGACGACATCGGTGTGGCCGACGATCAGGATGGGCCGCTTGGAGCCGTTGCCTTTCAGGCGGGCGACGAGGTTGGGGCGGTTGGGCACCTTGGTGAAGGTCTTGACCGGGATGCCTTCAGCTTCCAGCACCTGTTTGACGTAGTTGGCGGCCTCGGTTTCGTTGCCGGGCGGGTCGCTGGTGTCCATGCGGATGAGGGCCTGGAAATGTTTGAGGGTTTCGGCCTGGATCTTCGGCCAATCGGGCTCGGCGGCAAGGGCGGCCAGACAGAAGGGCAGGAGCAGGAAGAGCCGGGGAGTCATTGGGCGAGTATAACAATGGAGCCGCAAGCGGATAGAATGTGACCGAGGTATCCGGATTATGAGATGGTTTGCTCTCCTTCTGATTCTGGCGCAGGCGGTGCTGGCGCAGGCTCCGGCGGGTCCGCCGAAGATCAAGACGCTGCTGATTACGGGCGGTGCCGTGGGCGGTCACGACTGGAAGACGGTGTCGCCGCTGCTGGTTAAGGCGTTGACGGAGACGGGCCGTTTCGACGTGCGTGTGACCGAGGAGTTCAAGGGTGCCGGCGATGAAACCTTGGCCGGGTATGACTTGGTGGTGCTGAACTTCTACGACGGCCGGAATAAAGAGATGTGGTGGGGCGACCGGGCGCAGACCGCGTTGTTGAACTACGTGCGCGAGGGCAAGGGCCTGGTGATGTACCACTTCTCCACGGCGGCGTTTGACGGCTGGACGGAGTACGAAAAGATGTCGGGCGGCAACTGGCGTCCGAACTATGGCCACCACTCGGCGGCGCACGATTTCACGGTGGACATTACGGATGCGAACCATCCGATCACGAAGGGGCTGGCGAAGAAACTGCGGCAGCCGAATGATGAGCTGTATGCGAATCTACGCTGGCAGCCAACGGGCACCTATCACGTGCTGGCCACGGCGTGGGACGACCACAAGCTCTACAACGCCAACGACAAGCAGCCGAAGCCGGGCGACGGGCTGAATCAGCCGATGCTGTGGACGCTGGAATACGGCAAGGGGCGGGTCTTCGGGACGGCGTTGGGGCATGACGGTCCGGCGGTGAAGACGCCGGCATTTGTCACGACGTTTGTGCGTGGAGCGGAGTGGGCGGCTACGGGCTCGGTGACGACCGCGATTCCGCCCAAGCTGGCTGACGGACCGAAAGTGGAAGAGGCCCAGCCGAGCGTAGTGACTCCGGGCGTGGGCTCGGCTCCTGCTTCCGATGCGGTGGTCCTGTTCAACGGCAAGGACATGACGGGGTGGGTGAAGAAAGATGGAACCCCTTCGGGCTGCAAGGCGGTGAAGGGCGAGATGCACTGCAAGACGGGCGCGGGCGATGCTTATACGGCGGCGAAGATCGGCAGTGCACAGATTCACCTGGAGTTCCAGATTCCGGCGATGCCGGACCAGAAGGGGCAACTGAAAGGGAACAGCGGCGTCTATCTGCAGTCGTTGACTGAGCTGCAGGTGCTGGACGGGTATCAGAATCCGACCTACGCCACGGGCGTGGTGGGTGCGATATACGACCAGTATCCGCCGCTGGTGAATGCGTCACGTAAGCCGGGCGAGTGGTCGAGCTATGACATCGTGGTGCGGCTGCCGAAGTGCAAAGAGCGGAAGCAGCAACTGGAGCCCGGCTATGTCACGCTGCACCTGAACGGTGTACTGGTGCAGGACCGGAGCGAGCTGCGATTCCGGCCTGGAATGTGCGAGGCCGCTCCGTTGATGCTGCAGGATCATTCGGGGTTCCCGGGGGCTCCGGATACGACGATGAAGTTCCGGAACCTGTGGTACCGGCCGTTGGAATAGCGCTACTTCAAGGTGACGCGGCGCCCGGTCTTGGCCGATTCGCGGGCGGCTTCCAGGATCTCGGTGACCACCATGTTGTTCTCGAGAGACGAGAGGCCTGAGGGTTTGAGGGTGCCGCGCACCACGGCCGTGAGGTAAGAGATCGAATCGCTCTCGTCGGCCGGCAGGGCGGCGGGCGTCTCGGTGCGTTCATCATTGCGGCCCGGTTGGCGGGTGCGCAGGATGTTGCCTCCGACGGCGATGGCCGTGCCCTTCTCGGTGTAGACTTCGAGGTCCTTGCGGCTGTAGGGCCAGTTCCAGGAGCCTTCGATGATGCCGATGGCCTTGGGATACTCCACAAGCACATTGGCTTCGTCGTCGACATTCGGATAAATGGCGGGCTTGATGCGCTGTGTCATGGCGGTGACGGCGAGGGGCCGCTGGCCGTCCATCAGCCAGGTCATCAGGTTGGCGCCGTAGCAGCCGAAGTCGAACAGAGCGCCGGCGCCGTTCTTGACGGGATCAGCCAGCCAGCCGAGGAACTCCGGCCCGACTCCGATCTCCTTCGGACCCTGGTGGCCATCCATCGCGACCATCTTGCGAATATCGCCGATCGCCTTCTGCTTCTTCACCAGGTTGTAGATGGCGGCGTGGCTGCGATACCAGGTGGTCTCGTAGTTCACGATGACGTGGATGCCGGTGGTGGCGGCGGCATGTTGGATGGCCCGCGCGTGTTCCATGTTCACGGCCAGCGGTTTCTCCATCATCACGTGAATCTTTCGGATAGAGGCGGCCTGGACGATGATGGGGTGATCGAAGGTGGAGGTGAACGACGCGACGGCCTCCGGCTTGGTCTTGTCGAGCATGACATTCAGGTCAGTGAAGAACAGGCCGGGCTCGAGGTGATACTTTTCGGCGTACTTGGCGTGGAGTTTGGTGTCGGGGTCGTAGAGGCCGACGATCTGGACGCGTTTGCCTTGGGCGTTGCGCAGGAATCCATCGACGTGGCCGTGGACCAAGCCGGCGATGGCGAGGCGCAGCGGCGGCGCGGAATCCTGGGCAAAAACCGTGGCGGCGAGGGAGGCGAGAGCGAGGGTCCGAAAAAAGGTCACGGCAGCATCATATCCTGGAAGGAACCCCATGGGTGCGAGTAATCAATATCTGGACTTCCTGCATGAGTGGCTTTCGCCTCTGGGCGAGATCTCGGCACGAGCCATGTTCGGCGGCCACTGCCTGTATTGCGACGGGCTGACATTCGCCCTGGTGGCCGGCAACACGTTGTATCTGAAGGCGGATGAGCTTTCCAAGGCGAATTTCACGGACCTCGGACTGAAGCCCTTCCAGCCGTTTCCCGACAAGCCGGAGGTGATGCAGTACTACGCTCCGCCGCCTGCATTTTTCGACAATGAGGAAGAGATGGAACGATGGGGGCGCCTGGCCGTCGAGGCCGCCCGGCGGGCGAAGGCCAGGAAGGGGAAACGCAAGCGTGCCTGAGCCGCGTCAGAAGATAGCCGGGACGATACAATGGCTATGGGAACCAGAGCCTCGAGATTCTGCCCTCCGGACCTTGAACGCGGCCTGTTGCCGCGAGCGAATAACAAACCAGTGAACGAATCCAACAACAGTCACCAAGCGCATCACCCGACCTTCCGCGTAGCTGTCAGCGCTAACTTTACGGCCGAGCCCATCCGGCCGGTGCTGGCATTCTGGGGCCGGGTCCTGAATCGGGAATTGGATCTGCGCTTTGCGCCCTACGACCAGATCCTGCAGACCGTGCTGGATCCATCCGGCGAATTCGCGCAGAACGACCATGGTGTGAACCTGGTGTTGTGCCGTTATGAGGATCTGGGCCACTTTGAGAGCTACAGCACGGAGAGCCTGCAGCGCCTCGAAGAGATCGTGCAGGAAATGACCGGTGCGCTGAGGTCAGCGCCCTCACACCTGCCGGCGCCCATCCTGTTCTGCCTCTGCCCGCCGTCACCGGAATTTGCCGCCGATCCGGCCTGCGCCGCCAGCCTGGAACGCGCGCGGCGTGTGATTGCCCATACACTGGGCGAAACACCCGGCATCCAGTGCATCGACTATACGGAGATCGACCGGACTTACCCGGTGGAGAACCAGCACGATGCCGAAGGCGAGCGCCTGGGCCGGATCCCCTATACGGAGCAGTATTTCGCCGCCCTGGGCACCGCGCTGGTGCGGCGCGCGCAGGCGATGTTCATGCCGCCTTACAAGGTGATCGCGGTGGATTGCGACAACACGCTGTGGCGCGGCATCTGCGGGGAAGACGGCCCGGCCGGCGTCACGTTGGACGCGCCGCGGAAGATGCTGCATCAGTTCCTGCTGGAGCAGCGCGAGGCCGGCATGCTGCTGGTGATGGCGAGCAAGAACAACGAGCAGGACGTCTTCGACACCTTCGCCGCCCACCCCGAATTCCCCCTGCAATTGCGCCACTTCACCGCCTGGCGGCTGAACTGGGAATCGAAAGCCGGCAACCTGTCGTCACTGGCTGAGGAACTGAATGTCGGCCTGGATACGTTCATTTTCCTTGACGACAATCCGAAAGAGTGCGCCGAAGTGGCCGATGGGGCGCCCGAGGCCCTGCCGCTGGTGCTGCCTGAAGACATCGAGGAACTGCCCGATTTCCTGCACCACATCTGGGCCTTCGACCACCCGGTGATCACCGAGGAAGACCGGCAGCGCAGCACCCTCTATGCCCAGACCCTGGAATTCGGCCGCGAGATCAAGCGCGCCACCAGTCTGGAGGAGTTCATCGCCGGCCTGAACCTGCGGGTGGACTTCCAGGCGCTGGCCGCGGAACGCCTGGGCCGCGTGGCGCAGCTTACACAGCGCACCAACCAGTTCAACTGCACCACCGTGCGCCGCAACGAGCAGGAGATCCAGGCGCTGCTGGCCGACGGCCGCTACCGCTGCTTCACCGGCGAAGTGTCCGACCGCTTTGGCGAGTACGGCCTGGTGGGTGTGCTCATCGTGGAACGTCGCGAGTCCGAAATGCGGGTGGACACATTCCTGCTGAGTTGCCGCGCCCTGGGCCGCGGCGTGGAGCATCGCATGCTCTCCGCGCTGGCCGAAGAGGCCCTGGACCACGGCATCTACACAGTGACCGTGGCCTTTCGCCCGACCTCAAAGAACATGCCGGCTCGGCAATTCCTGGACAGCATTGGGTTCGGGACGGTCGAGACCGAAGGCGACGAGATCGTCTACCGCTACCCGGCCACGGAGTTGCAGGCGCTGCGGTGGAAGCCGAATCGTCTCAATGCCGATGAGGTGGCGCCGAAGTCCAAGTCGAAACCCAAGGCGCCGGCCGTACGGCGCTTCGTCGAATTCGCGCGCATTGCCCATGACCTGCGGACCCCGGCCCAGGTGGTCAACGAAGTTCGCCGCCAGGCGCAGGCCGTGCTCGCCAATTCCACGGCACCCGATGCTCCGGCCAGCGATGTCGAACGCCGGCTGGCCGCGATCTGGACAGAACTGCTGGAGCGCCCAGCCACCTCGGTCAACTGCAACTTCTTCGACCTCGGCGGTCACTCGCTGCTGGCCGTTCTCCTGCTGATGCGGGTGAAGGAAGAGTTCGGCGTCGAGCTTTCGGTAGACGATGTCTACTCGGGCACATTGACGCTGGGTGAACTGGCGCGCACCATCGAAGCGCACCAACTGGGCGCCATGGACGCCGATGAGTATCACGCCCTGCTGGCCGAGATCGAAGGGCTGTCGGATGAGGAAGTACAGGCCCTGCTGCAACAGGAAGAGCAGGCAGGCGAGAGCGGGCAGCACTAATGCGCATCCTGCTGACGTCGAACGCGTCGTATGATCCGCCGCGGGGCGGGTCGACGCGGTCGAACCTGGCCTGGCTGCGGCACCTCGCGTCGAAGGGCCACCAGTGCGTGGTGGTCTCACCCACCGTCGACGGCGCGGCCGACCGCACTACGGTGGTCGACGGCATCACGATCCACGGCGTGAAGGACCTGTCGTTTCGTGTGACTGTCCTGGCTGCCCACATTCAAACATTCCAGCCGGATTGGGTGCTGGTGTCGAGTGAAGACGTCAGCCACGTGCTGCTGCGCGAAGCAGGCACAGTGGCTCCGGGCCGCATCGTCTATCTCGCCCACACGCCGCAGTTCTATCCGTTCGGGCCGGAAAGCTGGAATCGCGACACGGCCGGCACGGAGATCGCCCGGAACGCCGTCAGCGTGGTCGCGATCGGCCATCACATGGCGGGCTATATCCAGGAACACCTGGGCCGCGGGGCCGTAGTGATCCACCCGCCGCTTTACGGGCAGCCGCCTTACCGGCAGTTCGGGCGCTTCGGCTCGGGCTTTGTACTGATGATCAACCCCTGCGCGGTGAAGGGCGTCAGCATCTTCCTGGAACTCGCCGCGCGCTTCCCGGACATCGAATTTGCGGCCCTGAACGGCTGGGGCACCACCGCCGCTGACCGCGCCGCGCTGGAGCGCCTGCCCAATACACGATTACTTAAGAATGTTCCGGACATCGAGGAGGTGCTGGAGCAGGCCCGACTCCTGCTGATGCCCTCGGTCTGGTATGAAGGCTTCGGGCTCATCGCCATGGAGGCCATGCTGCGCGGCCTGCCGGTGATCGCCAGCAATTCCGGCGGCCTGCTGGAAGCCAAGGCCGGCACCGGCTTTGTCGTACCAGTGCGTCCTGTGGACCGTTATGAGCGCACCTTCGACGACACGTTGATGCCGAAAGCGATTGTGCCGCCGCAGGACCTGGAACCCTGGGCCGCGGCACTGCACACGCTGCTGACCAACGAGTCTGCCTACTGGCGCGAGGCGCGGCAGTCGCGCGAGGCCGGCCTGCGTTTCGTCGCCACCCTGGACGTGGCCGACTTCGAGAAGCACCTGCGCAGCCTGCCGGCCGCCACCCAGCCCATCGGCGAGCACAAACGCATACAATCGGCGGAGGAGAAGCTGAAGGCATTGGACCCGGCGAAGCGGGCCCTGCTGCTGGCGCGGCTCAAGCAGAAGAAGGAGCAGTCGTGAAGGTTCTGCTGGCGCACAACTCCACTTACTTCCCTTCCCTCGGCGGCGGCGACAAATCGAACCGGTTGTTGATGGAAGCGCTGGTGGAACGCGGCCATGCGGTGCGCGTGGCGACCCGCGTGGAGCAATTCGGCCAGGAAGGCCACGACGCGATGTTGCAGGCGTTGCGGTCGCGGGGCGTGGAACCGGACGGGTCGGACGGCACCGGGATCCGCTATGAACTGGGCGGCGTGGTGGTGCGAGTCCTGTCATTGAGCCCACACCTGCGCGGCTTCTTCCAGGCGCAGATCGACGAGTTCCAGCCCGACATTATCATCACCTCGACCGACGATCCCGGCCAGCTCCTGTTCGACATCGCGGTGAAGGCGCCCAACGCCCGGGTCGTCTACCTGGTGCGCGCCACCATCGCCGTACCCTTCGGACCCGACAGTTCGATGGTCTCGGCCTCGAAGACCGAAGTGCTGAAGCGCGCCGACGCTACCGTGGGCGTCAGCCACTATGTGGCCGGCTATGTGCGCGAATGGAGCGGCATCGATGCCATTCACGTCCCCATCTCTCTGCTGGAGGACACCCGCGACTTCCCCCTGCTGGGCCGCTTCGAAAACCCCTACGTGGCGATGGTGAACCCCTGCGCCGTGAAGGGCATCTCCATCTTCGTGGAACTGGCTGACCGCATGCCGCACGTCCAGTTCGCCGCCATCCCCACCTGGGGTACGCAGATCGACGAGCTGGCGGCCATGCGTCAGCGGCCCAACATTACGCTACTCAACCAGATGGACAACATCGACGGCCTGCTGCGCCAGACCAAGGTGATGCTGGTGCCATCGGTGTGGGCCGAAGCGCGTTCGCGCATCGTACTGGAAGCGATGTCGCGCGGCATTCCAGTGGTCGCCAGCGACGTCGGCGGCCTGCACGAGGCCAAGCTCGGCGTGCCGTACCTGATCCGCGTCAACCCCATCGTGAAGTACAAGCCGTCAGTCGATGCCAGCATGGTGCCGGTGGCCGAGGTCCCGCCGCAGGACGTCGCTCCGTGGCACAAGGTGATGGAACGCCTCACCACTGACGAGCCGCATTGGCAGGAACTGGCCGCCGCCTCGCGCAAAGCCGCGCTGGAGTATGCCGCGAATCTGAACGTGCTGCCGTTCGAAAGCGTGTTGGAAGGACTACTGCAGAAGCCCAAGCGGCAGCCACCGGCCCCGGCCGTGCGGCCCGTCCTGAGCGAAGAAAAGAAGAAGCTGCTCGCCCTGCGCCTGAGGCAGCACAACACGGCCGCCAAGCCCGACAGCAACCCCTGGCTCCCGGGTATCGAAGAAGTCCCGGCCGGCCGCACGAAGCTCTTCTGCTTCCCCTGGGCCGGAGGCGGAGCCCTGCCCTACCGTGCCTGGCGCGACAAACTCACCGCTCTCGCCTGCGTCGTCCCGGTGCGCCTGCCGGGCCGCGAGACCCGCGCAGCCGAGCCCGCCTTCGAACGCATGGGGCCTTTGGTCGAGGCCTTGCTCAAGGAGCTGCGCCCGTTCCTCGATGCTCCGTTCTCCTTCTTCGGCCACAGCATGGGCGCCGGCATCAGCTTCGAACTGGCCCGCGCGCTGCGCCAAGAGGGGCTGCCGATGCCCGTCTCGCTGCACGTCTCCGGAGCCCGCGCTCCGCAGTACCGCCTGAATCACGTCCCTCCGCCGGAGCCGTCGATGCGCGACTTCATTGAGGAACTGCGGCGCCTGGAGGGCTTCCCGCCCAGCGTCCTGAACAACCCCGAGTTGCTGAAGCTGGCGTTGCCGGCGCTGCTGTCCGATGCGCGACTCTACCGCCACTACGCCTACGAAGCCCAGGGGCCGCTGGACCTGCCTCTCTTCGCGTACGGCGGCGAAGCTGACCCCAATGTCACGGCGGAACATCTCGCCGCCTGGGGCCTCCAAACGACGCAGTCCTTCCGCCACTCCGAGTTCAAAGGCGGACACTTCTTCCTGGAAGCGGCGCAGGCGGCGCTGCTCTCTACGTTGAAGGCCGACCTCACGCTGGCGTTACAGGTTCGCTGAACTCGCGCTTTGGCTCCTGCCAATCCTGCTCCGGCTCCGTGAGCTTGCCGGCCGCGTTGGCCCAGGCCCAAAACAGCGCCGTCGACGCGCTGAGGCCGCCCGCCACCACACCGATCTCGCGCGCCGAATAGTGCGTCGAGGCCACGCCCGCCGCGCCCATCGACAACATCATCACTGCATTGGCCATGGTCTCCACCGTCGTGAACACGCGCCCGCGCAACCCGTCCGGGATATGCAGCAGCAGGATCGTGCGGTTCAGCACCGAATTGAAGCCCATCGCCACGCGCGAGAAGGCGATGAAGATCATGGCGCCCCAGATCTCCGGCATCACACTGAAAATGACGTAACACAGGCCATGCAGGAAGAACGCGATGGTCACGGCATGTTTGTAGCGCTCGAACGTGTACTTGGGGCCCATGCGATGCCCCAGCATGCCGCCGAGAACGAGTCCGATGCCGGCGAAGCTCCAGATGAGCCCGATGCCTTTGGGGCCGGCCTTGAACACTACTTCTCCGAACAGCGTGAACAGCACCTGCGCCGCGCCGCCGCCCGTGGACCAGCCCACGCCCAGCAGGGCGATGCCGAGGATCAGGGGCCGCGTCGACATGTACCGCAGGCCCTCACGGAACTCCTGGTAGTTCGATTGCCGCTTGGCCGCGGCCACATCGCGCAGAGGCCGGAAGTGGCCCTCGGGCGACTTCAGGCTCCAGATTGCGATGGCGCTGAACAGGAAGCTCATCGCGTTGGCCACAAAGGCCCAGCGGTACCCCAGGGCTCCGGTGGAGATGCCGCCCAGCATGGTGCCGATGGAGAGCGTCAGCCAGGACGTAGTCTGCGTCAGCGCGTTCGCACTGTGCAATTCTTCGCGACTGGCGATGCGCGGCAGGATGGCGGAGCGCCCGCTATTGAAGAACGGCGACGCGAACATCAGCAGGCCGCTCAACACATAGAGCAGCCAGGTTTCGCGGTAAGTCAGCAGCAGGATGTGGAGCAGCGCGACAACGCAGCGCAGCAGGTCCGACGCTACCATGATCTTGCGGCGATCCATGCGGTCCAGCGCCAGGCCGGCGATGGGTCCGGCGAGGATGGCCGGCAGCACGCGCGCGATCATCACCGCGCCCACCGTGGCTCCGCTGCCCGTCAGGTGCAGCGCCAGGCTGAGAACGGCGATGGAATTGAAATGGTCGCCGACCTCGCTGACGATCTGACCCAGCCAGCAATTGCGGTAATTGCGGTTGGTTCTGAGAATGTCGACGAATCCACTCACTCGTTCCAGGATAGCGGGCGCGGCGGCCGGAGCGGTGCATCGGGCCAACGGATGCGATAGTCTCAAAGCCCGGAGGTGCTCCCATGATCACAGCCCAACTCAGCCGCCGCACGCTGCTACGCGCCCTGGCCGCGCTGCCTGCCGCCACCGTGTTTCCTGGATTGCAGGCGCTGGCCGCGCCCGAGGCCGGCAAGGTGAAGATCACAGCCGTCAAGGCGATGGCGATCAAAAACATCGCTAACAACTGCCTCATCAGAATTGAGACCGATGCCGGGCTGGTGGGCTATGGCGAGGCCGGAGCGTCGGGTCCCATGGCGCGGGCACGCATCGAGACCATGCGCAATCTCCTCATCGGGAAGGACCCGCTGGCGATCGAGGTCCACTTCCACCAGATGACCTCGCTCATGCATACATACATGGCCCAGATCGGCGTGATCTCGGGCATCGACATGGCGCTGTGGGACCTGGCCGGCAAGATCCTGAACAAGCCGGTGTGCGTTTTGATGGGCGGGCCGTTCCGCGATGCGATTCCGATGTACTCGCACGGCCTGGGTTTCAACATGCTCGACAAAGGCTCGTGCCGCGAATGGGCGGCGCGCATCAAGGCCATGCCCGAAGGCTTCAACGCCTTCAAGAACGGCATTGATCCGGTGTTGGGTGTGCCGGCGGCGCGCTATGCCAACACGCTGATGCCCGAGGATCTGCGCAAGGTGCATGCGGCGTATACGAACACTCGCGACGCGGTGGGCGACGAGATCGACATCGCCGTGCACTGCCACAACGAGATGGACACGCCCAGTGCGATCGGCGTGGCAAAGGCCGTGGAGTCAATGAACCCGCTGTTCCTGGAAGACCCGCTGAACGTCACGTTCCACGAGGGCTGGGCGGCGCTGAAGCGCTCTACACGAATCCCCATCCTGACCGGCGAGAAGCTGGAACTGGTCCGCGGCTTCAAGCCCTTCCTCGACACGCAGGTCGCCGACATCGTGCATCCGGATCTCGCCTTCGCGGGCGGCCTGACGGGTACGAAGAAGATCGCCGATTATGCCGCGTTGACCCGTACGCCGGTTGCGCTCCACAACGTGGGGTCACTCATCCTGACCATCGCGAATGCGCATTTCGGAGCCTCGATCCAGAACTTCTACCGCAGTGAAAGCGCGCTGGGCCGGCCGACAAGACATGTGGAGAAGATGGCGGCTTCGAATCCTCCGGAGGTGCGGCAGAGCAAGTTAAAGGTGCCAATGGGCGCTGGGCTCGGGCTGGATCTGAATCAGGAGTATCTGAAGGCGAACCTGGTGGACGGGGAGCCGTGGTGGGGGTGAGGTGCTCATCGCGCCGGGTCCGGTCTGCGTGCCTGCCCTTCTCCGCACGCCTCTGTACCTTTGGCAATCGACGCCACGTACCATCCATCATCCACCCGCTTCAGTCTGAAAGCGCTCAAATCGATGTCGAAGGTGGCCAGACAGACCAATGCGTTGTCAGCAATCCTTTGACCTGACTGGGACATGATCATCCCAAGGGAATTGGCCTCCCGGAAGTCTTTTCCGGGGTTGGAGTCGCGCGCCTTCTCCAGGAGGGAGGTAGCCGCGGCAATGGCTTCTGGGGAGGCCACTCGTGTTGCCGGTTCGCCACGCGTGAGCCGGTAGAACAGCTCATCCACGGCATCCAGTTCAGGTACCGTGCTGATTTCGCCCAAATCCTCGACGCCATCCGGAGTCACACGCATGATCCAATCGGTTTGACGTTCTTCGCAGCCGGCGCACGCAAAGAACATTCGAAATTGCCTCTTCTCGTGGACCTTAAGGATGTCTCCTTCCAGCCGCGTGATTTTGGATTGGAACCACGTCACCCGATAGTCCCGCATAACCAGCGCGCGCGCCGCCTGCCCGTCCCAAATCCACAGGCTGAACTGCTTCGTACCGCTGCCGCCCGCGGACTGCGCATACGCCGCATCGATATAGAACCGCGCCCTACCCTGGCGATCCTCAGGCAGAGCGCCCAGCGCCGGCACAAGAGAACCCGGCGACCCGGCCCGCCAATCTGCCAGCGTGTCGGCAAATTTCGCGGGTTGCCCACCGGCTTGATCGATGCTCCAAGCTACGCGGTGCCTGTCAGAGGCCTTGATGACAATGAAAACGTTGCCAATGGCCCCGGGCGCTGCCACCAACACGGTGTTCTCGTTCAATACAAGGATCCGGGGGGACTCAGAGGGAGCAATGGTTGTGAGCGCTGTCTTCGCGCCTTGCATGCCTTCGGCAGGGTGAGCATCCATCCAGGCGGCGACCCACTCACGGACCAGCGCCCAATACCGTGCCAGCACTTCGGGCGTGCCGGGCTCATTGTCCAGCCACTGCTCGAATTGGAGGTGCCTGTGCAGCTCGGCGTCGGCCGCCGCATAGTCCGCCTGAATCCGCGGCAGCTCCCTCTGCGGCCAGGCAGGCTGCGCCAGGCCTATGGAAATTGTCAGAACCGCCAGCGTAATTCGAGCACAACTGCCACGCACACTGTCTCCAATTCACTCGAATTAAGCCTAGCCGATTTAGCCGGCCGGCAGGCAGGTCCGGCCGATAAACCAAAAGGCGCAAGGCAATCGAAATCGCCCTGCGCCTTCTTCCCTAGTCCGGCTCCGGTGGATCCGGAGTCTCTTCCCAACTCAATCTCAGAAGCGGATCATCGACTGCCTACCAGCGGCCCCGGTCATGACCCCGGCCGCGGTCGTGATGCTTGTCATAGCGCTTGTCCCAATGCTTGTCATAGCGCCGGTCGTAGCCGCGGTTGTAATTCCGGTCGTAACCCCGGCCATCATAGAATCCATTGCCCCGCGGCGCGTACGAGTACCCGCCGTAGTAGCGGGGCGGCGGTGGAGGCGGCGCGTAATACCGGCCACGCGGGCCGTAATACGAGTCGAACGCAGCCATCGGCACGCGGTAACGCGAGCAGATGCCGTCCCAGCCATAGCCGCGGCGGTACATATCGACCACCACCGTGGGATGCACATGCGCGTAGCGCGCAATTACAAACACGCGCGGCATGTCGTATTCCGGCACGTACCGCTGTACGTACGCCACATCCGGCGGCGCGTAGCCGTAGTACGGAGCTGATCCGATGTTTATGCTAATGCCCACGCCCGCTTGCGCGGTGCAGGCCAGCATCAGGGTAAAAAGTGTGGTTGTGAGGAGTCTCATGCTCCGCTTCTCCTGTCACGGTTGACGCGGTGGAGAAGCGGAGCGTTTCTAAAAGATAGGATCGAACTCAGACCTTGGCCGGAACTTCAAAGCCCTTGCGGTAGTTGCGCGTCAGGTGCGTGTCGGCTTCCTTGTCGTTCACGAACTTCTCCTTCGCCGGATCGAAGTTCAGAACGCGGCCCAGGCGATACGAAATATTGCCCAGGTGCGCCAGGCCGCTGGCCAGGTGCGCCGTCTCCACCGGACCGTGCTGGTCTTCCGTCTTGCGGCTGCGGATCGCCTTGATCCAGTTGGCGTAATGGTCGCCGCCCGCCTTGCCCGAGGGACCCTTCTCCTTCTTTTGGCCCAGATAGGTCTCGTAGGTGTCATAGCCTTTGATCACCATGTAGCCTTCGGAACCATAGAAGATGTTGCCCACCGACGCGCCGTCTTCGTTGTTTGTACACCACGGACGAACTTCGAACTGGATCAGCTTCTTCTCGTCGGGGTAGTGGTAGAGCGTGGTCAGCACTTCGGGCGTGATCTTGTCGTCGTCAAAGAGGAACTTGCCGCCCATGGCCGTGATCTTCGACGGGAACCCCTTCACACCCAGGCCCCACATGCAGAGGTCGGTCTCGTGGATGCCCTGGTTGCCGACGTCGCCGTTGCCGTAGTTCCAGGTCCAGTGCCAGTTGTAGTGAACAATGCGGCGGCTGAAAGGTTCCTTCTCCGCCGGGCCGGTCCACATTTCGTAATCGAGCCCTTCCGGTACCGCCTCGACACCCTTCTTGCCGATGGACGGACGCCACCGGAACACCAGGCCTCGCGACATGTACACGTTGCCGATCACGCCCTTTTCCAGGTGCGCCACGGCTTCGCGGACCGCGGTCGACGAGCGCAGCTGCACACCGTGCTGCACAATCCGCTTGTACTTGTGGGCCGCTTCCACCAGCTTCCGGCCTTCATAGATGTTGTGCGAACCGGGCTTTTCGACGTAAACGTCCTTGCCGGCCTGGCACGCCCAGATGGCGGCGAGCGAATGCCAGTGGTTTGGCGTCGCGATGGTCACCGCGTCGATGTTCTTGTCATCGAAGACGCGGCGCATGTCCTGCACCACTTGCGGCTTCTTGCCATATTTCTTTTCGAACGCCTCGGCACGGGCATTGCCGACCTTCAGGTCGACGTCGCACAACGTGACAACCTCCGCGTCCGGCTGCTGCATGATGCCCTGAATGTGGTCTTTGCCGCGGCCGTTGGTGCCGATTACGGCAATGCGAAGCTTGTCATTGGCGGCCATGGCCTTCTTCGCGGCAAGGTGGGAGACAACTACGCCGCCTGCGCCGGCGACGAAGGTTCTTCGTGTACTCATGACGAACTCCTAATTCAGACAGTCAAAGAGGGGAACTGAAATACCACTAAGTTCTATCACATGGGGGCGAGCGCAGGGAGGGCGAGGTTACCTTTCGATCTAGTCCAGCCGCCGAATTCTCACGCTGCGAAACCACACCACCGAGTGGTGGTTTTGCAGCACGATGGGGCTCTCTTTCACTGGTGCTTCGTACTCCAGTTCCTTCACACCGTTCAGCCAGTGCTCCACGTGTCCGCCGTGTACGACAATGCGCGACAGGTTGAACTCGCCCGGCGGCTTCACGGCATGCGTGGCCGGCGCAATCTTCCCGTACAGGGACGCGGTCTGCTTGTCCGGACGGCCCTTGGAATCGGCGTTCACGTCATCGTCAATCAACTGGTATTCCGGACCGCGGCCCCGCGCGTTGTTCCCTTCCCCTTTCGGAGCCTTCCAGCTGTCCACCTTCTCTATGAGGTACTTCACGCCCGAGTTGCCGCCGGGCTCGATCTTCCACTCAAATTCGAGCTCGAAGGCGCGGAATGTCGCTTCGCTGCGGATGTCCTGAAACCCGCCGTCCACCACACGGGCCTTCAGGCAGCCGTCCTCCACTACCCACGACTTGGCCGGAAACGGCTGGCCTGTCACCTCCAGCCAACCCGCCGGGGTGCGGCCGTCAAACAGGGAAACCCAGGGCGCCGCAGGCTGCAGCAGCAGCAGGAACAAAATGAGCATTCCAAGAGTGTACACGGGGCGCACAATCCGGTTTCTCCCGGCGAAGGGGTGCGGTTAGAATCATATGAGGGTTTTGCAGGCCGTGTTCGAATGGCCGCATGCAGTGACACTGGGTTTATCCCATTCAGTCAGGAGGACTTCGATGATCAGAATGAAATTGCAGATAGCCGCCATATCGTGCCTTGCGATGGGCCTTGCCGCACAGGCACAGTCCGTCGCCACCTACCAGGCCACGGTGAATGGCTCCAATATCGAATCGGGCAAGTGCACCATCGAGGTGGTGGTGGATGCGGTGGCCGAGGTGGAAGTCCGCGGCACGCAGGGCCGCATCCGGACATTGACCGGACAGCCCTCGCAGTGGCGCCGCTTCCAGTGTGACGGCACCATGCCTCTCAATATGTCGGACTTCCGCTTCAAGGGCATCGACGGCCGCGGGCGCGTTGAGCTCATCCAGGATCCTCGCAACAATCGCGGCGTGGCCGTGGTCCGCATTGAGGACTCCAAGGGCGGCACGGAAGGCTACACCTTTGATCTCGAATGGCGCGGCGGCAATGGCAGCGCCGGCAGCGGTGGCGGCTGGGGCGGTGGCAATGGCAGCGGTTGGGGCAGCGGCGGGGGTAGAGGCAACGGTAGCGGCTGGGGCAGCGGCGGCAATGGCAACGGCAACGGGTGGGGCAATGGCGGCGGCGGCGGACGCGCCCGCATCAACGATTCCATCCGCGCCTGCCAGGACGCGCTGCGCGCCGACTCGCAGCAGCAGGGTTACTCCAACATCCGGTTCCGCACCACCAATACGGACAACAATGCGGCCCGTCGCGACCGCATCACCGGCACTCTCGATGCCCGCGGACGCAACAACCGCACCGACACATTCAACTACTCCTGCGATGCCGACTTCAGCAACGGCACCGCCACCAACGCCAACGTTCGCCGGCAATAGCCGGTCAAAGGAAACACCCGCCTCGCCGGGGCTCCGCAGCAGCTCGCCATTTACTGACATGTCTGTAAGGCGATAGAATTGCGGGTGACCCGACAAGGCGGGTGGTTCCATGCCGTTCATCCACGAAGATTTCCTGCTCTCCTCTCCTTCCGCGCGCAAGCTGTACCACGAGTACGCTCAGGATCAGCCCATCCTCGACTACCATTGCCACCTGCCTCCGCGCGATGTGGCGCAAAACCGCCAGTTCGCCAACCTGTTCGAGATCTGGCTGGAAGGCGACCACTACAAGTGGCGTGCCATGCGGGCCAACGGCGTGCCCGAGGACCTGGTCACTGGCGACGCCTCGCCCAAGGACAAGTTCCTGGCTTGGGCCAGGACCGTCCCGGATACGCTCCGCAACCCTCTGTATCACTGGACCCACCTCGAACTGAAACGCTATTTCGGCATCGACGAACTGCTGGATGCGTCGAACGCCGAGAGCGTCTGGGCACGCGCCAATGAACAGCTCGCCACCGGCGGCCTGCGCGCCTGGGGCATCCTCGATCGTTTCCAGGTGAAGGCTGTCTGCACCACCGACGATCCCACCGACGACCTGGCCGATCACCAGGCGATCGCGACCTCGGGTCTCGCCACCAAGGTTTATCCCACCTTCCGCCCCGACAAGGCGATGAATGTCCATCTGCCCGTCCAATTCAATGAATGGCTGGGGCGGCTCTCGCAGGCGGCCAACACCGACATCAACGGTCTGCCGTCGTTCCTCGACGCGTTGAAGCAGCGCCACGACTTCTTCCACTCCATGGGCGGCCGCCTGAGCGATCACGGCATCAACGCCGCCTTCGCCGAGCCCTGCACCCAGGCCGAAGCCACCGAAATCTTCTACCAGGCCCGCGCCTGCGTGGCAGCCTCCCCCGAAGACCAGGCGAAATGGGCGTCGTTCCTCATGCTCTTCTTCGGCCGCCTGGATGCCGAGAAGGGCTGGACCAAGCAACTGCACCTGATGGCCCGCCGCAGCAACAACACCCGCCTGTTCGGCAAGCTGGGGCCTGATACCGGCTTTGACTCCATCGGCGACTGGCCGCAGATGGATGCCCTCGGCAAGTTCCTGGACACGCTCGACCAGGAGAACGCCCTGCCCAAGACGATCCTCTACAACCTGAACCCGTCGTGGAACTACGCGTTCGCCACCATGATCGGCAACTTCCAGGACGGCTCAGTCGCCGGCAAGATGCAGTTCGGCAGCGGCTGGTGGTTCCTCGACCAGAAAGAGGCCATGGAATGGCAGATGAACGCACTCTCCAACTGCGGCCTGCTGTCCCGCTTTGTTGGCATGCTGACAGATTCGCGCAGCTTCATGTCCTACCCGCGGCACGAGTACTTCCGCCGTACGCTCTGCAACCTGCTGGGCGATGATATGGAGAAAGGTCTTCTGCCCAACAGCTTCGATCTGGTCGGCGGCATGGCGCGCAACATCTGCTTCGCCAACGCCCGCGACTTCTTCGGCCTCACCCTGTAAGCGGAGTTTGTTACACGAAAGGCTGTAGACAACCTACATGCTTGGCAGTAGACTGCCTACAGCCATGAAGACCGACTTAGTTTGCCTC
Organism: Paludibaculum fermentans; assembly: GCF_051172195.1. GTDB lineage: Bacteria > Acidobacteriota > Terriglobia > Bryobacterales > Bryobacteraceae > Paludibaculum > Paludibaculum fermentans_A. Next base: position 1,653,121 of record NZ_JBPJAQ010000002.1, on the reverse strand, counting down.
ACAGGGAGCCGTCCATGAACCCGTGGCTGCTCTTTCAACGCAAGCGCCAGGAGAGCGAGCTCGACGAGGAGATTCGGGCTCACTTTGCCATGGCCGTCCGGGAACGTATTGAGCGCGGGGAGGATCCGCACGAAGCCGAACTGGCCGTCCGCCGCGAGTTCGGCAACGAGGCACTGGTCCGCGAGGTGACCCGCGACATGTGGGGTTGGCGCTGGCTGGAGGATGTCCTGCAAGATGTCCGCTATGCCTTGCGCGGCATGCGCCGCAGTCCCGGCATCAGCGCGGTGATCATCGCGTCGCTCGCCTTGGGCATTGGCGCAAACACCGCCATCTTCAGCCTCGTCTACTCCATCCTGCTGCGCGCGCTACCTGTCCAGCAGCCGGAGCAACTGGTCGAACTGCTGCAGAAGTACCCGGGCGAGCCGCGCGGCAACGGCTACTGGTCGTCGCGCAGCTACGAGTACTACCGCGACAACAACCATGTGTTCTCGGCGGTCACCGGCCTCGGCATCGACAACATCGCCCGGCTGAGCACGGGCCCTACGGACGACCTCACCTGCGTCGCCGAGTTCGTCGCCGGCAACTACTTCCAGACTCTCGGTGTCCGGCCAGCCCTGGGCCGTGCCATCTCCGAAGCGGACCTCGCCCAGAAGCAGGATGGCGCGGTCGCGCTCATCAGTTGGGATCTGTGGACGACGCGCTTCCACCGGGACCCTGGTGTGCTGGGCCAGCGGATCAAGGTCAACGACAAGCTGGCCACCGTGGTGGGCGTCGCGCCGCCGCAATTCAGTGGTGTGCGGGCCGATGCCCAAACCGCTCTCTGGCTGCCGTCGGACCCCAAAGGCAACCTCCATCTGATTGCCCGCCTGAAGCCCGGCATCACGCTGCAGCAGGCGCGGGCCGAGATGACGCTGCTCTTCCGCTTCACGGTCGAGGAGCGCGTTGCCGCGGAGAGCGCTCGCAGCAGCCCGGATCCGCAGGTCCGCCAGTTGCGTTTCGAAATGGAACCGGCCAGGGCCGGGCTGAACGGGGTAAGGGACAAAGTCGGCCAGAAGCTAGTCGTGCTGATGGCGATCGTCGGCTTACTGCTGCTGCTGGCCTGTGTGAACGTGGGCGGGCTGCTGCTGGCCCGCGGGGCTGCGCGGTCCCGGGAGATGGCGCTACGGCTGGGCTTGGGCGCAAGCTCCGGGCGGCTGATGCGCCAGTTGCTCACCGAGTCGCTGGTGCTCTCCTGCTGTGGAACGCTGGGCGGGCTGGCCATCGCCTACTTCGGGACGCAGTTGCTGCTGCGGATTATGGATAGCGGACGCCCGCATGAGCGCATCCATCTTCTGGTACAGACCGATGTGTCGCTGCTGATCTTCTGCATCGCCGTCGCCGTTTGCTGCGGGCTCCTGTTCGGCCTCGCGCCCGCCTTCAGCGCCATCCGCCATGTGCCGGCGGACGCGCTGCGGCAGTCTGGCCGGGCCTCCGGCAAACGGTTCCACCGCGTCTTCGGTCGAGCCCTGGTAGCCGCGCAGGTGGCGCTGTCCATGTTCCTGCTCAGCACTGGAGCTCTCTTCGTCGCCCATCTGGCGAAGCTCAAGAGCGCGGACCTCGGCTTCCGCCGTGATCATGTCCTGCTGGTGTCGCTGGACCCGTCGCGTTCAGGCTACAAGCCGCAGCAGCGAGCCGCCGTATATCACGAGCTGTTCGACCGCATGAACTCCATCCCCGGCGTGCGCTCCGCCTCGATCGTCGGGCCCAGCCCGCTGCATGGCTCCGGTGCGTCGGGCTTCGGCAGCTTCGAGGGCTTCCAGGAAAGAGAGGAGGACAAACGCTGGATCTCCATCGCCTGGGCCGCGCCCCGCTGCTTTGAAACGCTGGGCATCCAGTTGCTGGCCGGGCGTGAGTTCTCCTTCGGCGACCAGGCGCAGCCGCGCGTCGCCATCATCAACCAGACGCTGGCCCGGCGCTACTTTGCCGGCGGCAACCCCATCGGCAAACACGTCACCCTGGACCACGTCACGCTCACTCGCGACCCGGCGACCTACGAGATCGTTGGGGTCGTCTCGGATTCGAACTACATGGAGATCCGTGAGGAGCGGCGGCGTACCATCTATTTGCCCGCCTTCCGGGACGGCAGTGTCATTGCGGGGACGTTCGTCCTGCGCACGGGCGTCGAGCCGGGCAGCATTGCAGGCGATGTCCGGCGCATCGCGCACGGCGTGGCGCCCACGATCCCAGTCTCTAAGATCACGACGCTCAGCGAGCAGATCGACTCGTCCATTGTGCCGGAACGCATGATGGCCGCGTTGTCGGGCTTCTTCGCGCTGCTGGCCGCGCTGCTGGCGGGCATCGGGCTGTGGGGGCAACTGGCTTACACCGTCACGCGGCGCACCAACGAGATTGGCATCCGCATCACGCTGGGCGCGACGCCAGGATCGGTCTCGCGAACGATCCTGCTGGAGGCATCCACCATCGTCGCCGCCGGGATCCTAGTCGGCGTACCCGCGGTGCTGTGGGGCAAGCAACTGGCGGTGAAGCTGCTGACGGATGTGGCCGGCAGCACCGGTACGACCCTCGGCCTGGGCATGCTGGCCATCGCGGCCGTAGCGCTGCTGGCGGCCTATGGACCGGCGCGCCGCGCGGCCCGGCTCGACCCGATGGAGGCGCTGCGCCAGGAGTAGCCCTCGCGCTTGGCACGCGCCGCGGAAGGTGGGAGGATGGAACGATTCGGGAGGGTATCGACATGTTTGGCCGTAGACCGTTCCTAGGAGTCCTCAGCAGCCTGCCTTTCGCGCCGGGCCTGAAGGCCGCAACGAAGAAGCGCGATGTGATCGCCGAGCTGGGCGTCCGTACGTTCATCAACGCAGCCGGCACCTATACCGCCCTGACGGCATCCCTGATGCCGCCCGAGGTGATGGAGGCCATGCGCACCGCCTCGCGCCAGTATGTGAACCTGATCGACCTGCAGGATGCCGTGGGCAGGCGCATCGCGGGCCTGCTGGAATGCGAAGCCGCGATGGTGACCTCCGGCGCCGCCTGCGCTCTGACCATCGGCACCGCTGCCTGCCTCACCGGCAAGGATCGCGCGAAGATCCAGCGCCTGCCGGATGTGACCGGCATGCCCGGCGAAGTGCTGGTGCAGAAGAGCCACCGCTATGGCTACGACCACGCTGTGCGCGCCTGTGGCGTGAAGCTGGTGGAGGTCGAGACCGCGGAGGAATTGGAGAAGGCGGCGGGGCCGCAGTCGGCGATGATGCTGTTCTTCAACGATGCCGAGCCGCGCGGCCGCATCAATGCCGAAGAGTGGGCGCGCCTGGGCAAGAAGCTCAACATCCCCACGTTCAACGATGCGTCGGCGGACGTGCCCCCAGTCAGCAACCTGAAGAAGTACACGAAGCTGGGCTTCGACCTCGTCACGTTCTCGGGCGGCAAAGGCATCTGCGGACCGCAGAGCGCGGGCCTGCTGCTGGGCCGCAAGGATCTCATCGAGGCAGCCCGCATGAACACCTCGCCGAACAGCGACACGATCTCGCGCGGCATGAAGGTGAACAAGGAAGAGATGGTGGGGATGCTAGTCGCGCTGGAAGCGTTCATGCAGCGTGATCACGAAGCCGAGGGGCGCGAGTGGGATAAGCGCGTCGCGACGATCCAGAAAGCGGTGGAGAAGTTCAAGACCGTGTCGTGTTCGGTGGAGGTGCCGCCCATCGCGAACCACACGCCGCACCTGAAGATCAAATGGGACCAGGGCGCAATCCGCATCGCTCCGCCGGACGTGTTCAAAGAGCTGCGGGACGGTTCACCGTCGATTGAGGCGTGCCCGATGACGAACAAGGAAATGCTCGTCTTCACGGTGTGGATGATGCAGCCGGGCGACGCAGAGGTGGTGGCCCGCCGCGTCGCCGAGATACTTAAGAAAGCCAGCGCCTAGATATAGGCGATCACGTCGATCTCAACCAGCGAGTTGCCGGGGATGTCGGCGGCCGCGATGGTGGTGCGCACCGGCGGCTCCATGCCGAAGCGGCCGAGGAAGGTCTCGTTCATGCCGGCGTAGTCTGCCATCGTCTTGATGTAGACGTTGCACTTCAGCACCTTGTCCATGGAGGAGCCGGCGTTCTTCAATTCAGCCTCGATCTCATCCAGCACGATCTTGGTGTGAACCTTGATGTCGCCGGGGACGTGCGCGCCCTTGCCGGCAATGAAGAGAAGGTTGCCCAGGGACACGGCGCCTGAGAACAGCGGCTGCTTCTTTGGCTTGTCGCCCTTGTAGTGGACCTTCTTCGTGACTTTGTCTTGCGCTACTGCGGCGGCGGGCACGGCGAGTGCGGCGCCACCGGCTATAAAGTTCCGGCGAGAATTGGCCATGCGCTGACTTGTATCAGCCCAGGGTTACTTTACGCAAGTCTATTTTCGCGCGCTCCCATACGCCGAGGCCCATGGCTCCGCAAATCTCGACGTGCTCGGGCTGCTTGCGGACGAAGGTGCTGAACTTGTCGGGCAGGTCGTCGGCCAGCGGCTTCTTGCCGACTTTGGCGCGTTGGGCGTCGATGACCTCCCAGCCGATGTGGTCGAGCGAGACGGGGTCGGTGGAGAAGTACATGGACTTGTGCTCCCACACGAACTCGGGCCGGGCGAAGGGTCCGCCGTGATAGACGCCCTTGATGCCGTCGCAGATGTGGAGCACCGCCTTGTTGCGGATCATGGGAATCGAGACGGAGGCGGGGATGAAGGCGCCGCAGGCGTTCAGCGACTTGGTGGCGTGGCTGCGGGCCACATTGTTGACGAGCCCGTGCGAGAGGTTCTTGAGCGCGACGGTGACACCGGCGGACTGGTGGTCCTTGATCAGGCAGAGGTTGATGAGCTTGTTCACCTGTTTGGTGATGTAGAGGGCGGCATAGGAGCGGCGGGCGGTCTCGTTGGAGATGTCCTGGCCGGGCAGCACCAGCGCCATGTCCATGTAGTGATCCGGATCATAGCCCTTGATGTCCTGTTGGATGGAATCGCCGCCATTCACCGCGGTGGTCCAGCGGACGCCTTCGGGCAGCCACTTGTCGAAGCCGGCTTCCAGGAACTCGGTGCGGTAGCGGTCGTAGACGACGATGTCCTGGGCCTTGATGCCGGCGGCCTTCAAGCCATCGACGATCTCGTGCAGGACGCTGGCGTCTGACATGCAATGCGGGCGTCCGACGGGATTCAGTTTGATGCCGACGACGTCGCCGGGCTCGACGAACTGCTTCCAGGCATCGGGCCAACCGGCGGCGCCGGTAAGGTCCTTCATGCCGCGCTGCATCATCTCTTTGATCACGGCCGGCTGGTACTGGCCGGAGACGATGGAGCCGGGATGCTTCACTTCGATGACACGCCCCGGATAAAGTCCGGGCATGCCCCATTTCGTGCGTTCGGCGGCGGCAGCCACTTTCGCCCCGAAGGCGAGCGTGGCCACGGTGGCGCCCGCAGCTGTCGCGAGCCAATCCCTACGGTTGATGCGTCGATCCATGCAGTCCCTCTGGGCTGAGTATAGCTCTCAGCCGAGGGCCTTCATGAGGTCAGCCGAGGTAGTGCTGGGACACCAGTTGCGTTCGATGTACTCGATGACGAGCTCCGTGCCGCGCGCGTGGCTGACAAAGGGCCGGTCCTGGGGATCGTACATGGCATCGGTCATGTCGCGCAGCAGGACACAGCGGACGCCCCATTTCGACATCTGCTTGATGGCGAAGGTGCGATTGAGGATGCACATGTTGGTGTGGACGCCCATGACGAACAGGCGCTGAATGCCGCGCGCCCGCAGCGCGTTGTAGACTTCCCCACCCTGGTCGGAGATGAGGTCGTTGGGCGCGATGACGATGCCGGCATGCTGGCGCGACCAGGCTTTGTGCTGTTTGTCGCCGGGGGTGTCGCAGCCGCCATCCGTGTCGTCGATGGGCAGCGCGGGTGCGTTGAGGTCGAGCGGTTTGGGCGGGGCGACTTTTGGTAGAGCCTGCATGGCCTTGCGCTGCGGAGCGCCGGTGTAGAAGTCCATGGTGTCCGACGGCGCGTGGATGATGAGCATGCCGCTGGCGCGGGCCTTCTCCAGCAGTGGTCCGGTGCGTTTGACCAGGAGGGCGACGCGGCCGTTGGCGCCTTCGCACCAATGCCGGTCCCACATGTCGCAGAGGATGATGGCGGAGTGGCGCGGGTCGATGGCTTCAGTGAACTCGATGGGCTTGGCGTCGTCGCGTTTGCGGAGTTTCAGCATGGGCTTGGACTGGCCGGCGAGGGCTGCTCCGAGGGTTGAGAGGATGAGGGTCCGGCGTCGCATGGTTACACCTCCACCTGGCTGGTTGCGCGGTTCCACTTCATACGGCGGCCGTTCTTGAGCGACAGGTTGGCGAGCTGGACGACGAGCGCCGCCTGAAAGCCGAGCCACATGGGCGCGGCGGGGGCTTTACGGGTACGGACGCAGTCGAGGAAGTTCATGACGTGGAGATCGGTGGCCCAGCCGAAGCCCTTCTCTGAGCGCTTCTCGAGGATGGGGGTCTCTTCCCCGCCCTGGGCGAAGACCCGGAAGTCCTCGCGGCCGATGTCCATGCGGGCTTTGCCGCCGTCGAGGTGGTTCATCTGATCGTAGCGGCTCTTGTAGCGCATAGCGGCGTAGTTGATGGTGAAGACGCCGATGAAGTCCTCGGGGTACTCGGCCGTGACGACGACGGATTCGGGGGTGTCGCCGCTGGCGGCGTGGGGGCGGCCGGCGGCGGCGGTGACGGCGAGCGGGGCTCCGGCGCCCATCAGCATGTGGATGCCGTCGAAGACGTGGGCGCCCTGGTCGGCTACGATGCCTCCGGCGAACTCGCCATAGAGGCGCCAGCGGCTGAAGATGTCGGGATCCAGGGGGCGCTTCGCGGTGGAGCCGAGCCACTGCTCCCAGTCGAGCGGACCTTTCAGTTTGGTGACCTTCTCACCGCCGAGCTGGGTGTTCAGCCACCAGGAACGGACCATGCGGACGTCGCCCAGGGTGCCGGCGGCGACGACTCGGCGGCCCTCCTGATAGAGGTCGTAGCTGCGCCGCTGCATGCCCACCTGGACGATGTTCTTCGAGCGCTTCTCGGCCTCCACCAGTTCGACGCCCTGCTGGGGCGTGTGGCAGAGGGGCTTCTCGACGTAGACGTCCTTGCCGGCGGCCAGGGCGTCGAGGACCATGCGGTGGTGCCAGTGCTCGGGGGTAGCGATGAGGACTGCATCGAGGGATTTGTCGTCGAGGAGCTGGCGGTAGTGGCGGTAGGCTTTGGGGGTCACCCCGCCCTGGGCCTTGGACGCCTCGGAGAGGGCCCGTTCCAGGTTGGGTTCGTAGACGTCGCAGACGGCCCCGACGCGCAGGGACGGGTCCTTCTGGAAGACGCCCATGACGAAGGTGCCGCGGCCTCCGGTGCCGATGACGCCCAGCGAGATTTTCTCCGCGGCGTAGATCTTCTGCGCGGCCGCCGCGGCGCCCATCAGGAAAATTCTGCGATTCAGTGGCACCGCGTTGCGCCTCCCGGATGACTATTTGAAAACGATCTCTTCGGCGTGCGTGGTCTTCATGCCGGCGTCCACCAGCGAAGTCCAGCGGCGGCCATCGACAACTACGTCTTCAAAGACTACACCACCGATGGCGTGCTTCGCGTCAAAGCCTTGTAACAACGAGGGAATTTCCTTGTGATCGACTCGGATGCGGCGGAACTGGATGTTGCGGATCTGACCGCGCTGCTCGTCCTTGCTGTAACGCGACTTGAGGATTTTGAAGTCGACGAGGAGGCCGTGCGAGTCTTCGACGCGGCAGTTGTCGTAGATGACGTCGGAGATGACGGCGCGATCGCCGTTGTGAATGGTGAACGTCCCTTCGGGGCCTTCGACGTGAATGAGGTCGTTGTCGAGGAAGCGGATGCCGCTGATGCTGGCGGCGCGCGTTTCGAAACCGATCTCGAGGCCGTTGCCCCAGGCGCCGTTCCACAGGACTGAGCGTTTGACGATGACGTTGCTGACGTCGTGCTGGTTGTTGAACTTGGTGAAGTAGTCGACGCCGGCCTTAATGGCGATGCAATCGTCCTTGGTGCGGATGAAGCACTGGTCAACGGTGACGTTGGTACTGCCGACGATATCGACGCCGTCGTCCCAGTCGTTGTCGCTGACGAGTTTGACGTTGCGCAGGGTGACCTTGTCGGAGGCGGTGACGGGTATGGTCCAGTGTTTGCTGTTGGTGATGATGATGCCTTCGACGTCGACGCCGGTGGAGCGGTTGACCTCGATCATGCGGGCTTCGCCGCGTTTGTAGAGACTGCCGTCGAGGACTCCTCGGCCGAGGATGTGGACGTCTTTGGCCTGATCCATGAAGATGGAGCCGCGCACGATGGCTCCGCCGGCGATGTAGACGATCTGGCCGCTGGTGACGGTGATGCGTCCGACATTGTGGATGGTGCCGGCGGCGAAATAGTGAACGCCGGTAGGCCCGGGTTTGGGCGGAGCGCTTTCCGGGGGGTTGGCGAAGAGGAGCAGCGGGTGTTTGGTGTCGCCGTTGATTTCGATGCTGAGCTGGGCAGTGCGGTCGAGGCGGAAGGTGATGACGTTGCCGTTGACGACGGGGCGGATGTTGAGGCTCTTGGGCCGGATGGCGACGGTTTCGACGGGCCGGGCGACGGTGATCTCGATGTCGGCGCGGCGGGCGAAGGAAGAGTAAGAGAAGTACGTCATGCCGCCGACGGGCAGACTGTAGACAAAGGAGGACTGGCCGGCCACTTTGACCTGAAAGACCTTGTCCTGTTCGACCCCGTGCGGGGGGTTATAGACGGTGGCGCCGGCGAAGAGCGCCACGGGGATGAGCAGGCTGATGCAAAGGGGCTTCACTGACTTTTCACTCGTGCAGGATTCTACCACCTGCCCGGCCAGCGTGCGGTGCTACTTGGCGGCGAGCTCGATGGACCGTTCGTCGAACATGGGCTTGTCGTTGCCCAGCCGGATGAAGAGATAGCGGATTTTGGATTCGGCCGGGTGGTATTCGAAGTACTGTTTCTGGTCGAGTTCGCCGTAGAGGCCGCAGACTTCGGCGCCGGGCTCGGATTCGCGGATCTTATCGGCTTCCCTTTGATAGAGGGGGTTGGGGGTGATCTGGAAGACGGCCTTGTTGGCATCGCCCAGGGGGAATTTCTCGTTGGCATCGGTGACGACGCAGCCCATCTGCTGGCGCGAGGTCATTTTGGGATAGAAGCGGCGGTTGATGGCTTCCTGGACGCTCTGCCGGGCTGGTTTCTCCCAGACCTCGATGACGGCGCTGCCCATGGCGGCTTCCTGGCCGGGTTGGACCAGGCGGATCTTGTTGTTGAGAACCTTGAATTCGCGGGCGGCGCGCCCTTCGCACTTCTGGACGGACATGCGCAGGCCAAGATCTTCGCTTTCCCACTGGACCCACTGGCAACCGGGCTCGGGCTTGCGCTGGGCTGAAGCGGAAGCCAGCGCGACCAAAAAGAGAAACCACCTCATGGATTCTATTCTCTTACGTATGGGGCGGTAATGCGAATGGATATTGGATAGGGGGCGGGTGGTGACTGGGTTGCGGCGGGCCCCCGCCTTCGCCTGCGGCTACGACGGGGGTAAGGCTGGGGGCGCGGTACGGGGCGTTGCAGCCGCCGTTCGGCTTGTGGCTCGCGCTGGCTTGCGCCGTGCCCCAGGTGCCGGATGTTCGCCGGCTGGCTAAGGGAGAGCTATGACGGTGCAGCTTCTGGCGCCGTGGGCTCCGATGACGAGGGATTGCTCGATGTCGGCTGTCTTAGAGGGGCCGGAGATGAAGACTCCGAAGCCGGGGCGTTGCAGGTTCAGGTTCTCGTAGGCCTGCTGCATGTTGTGGACGACCGAGGTTGCCTGGATGACCAGCACCAGGTGCTGGGCGATGACGAAGATCGCCCGTTGCGGGCCGAGGTTCGTGCCGGGTACCCAGACGGCTCCGTTCTCGGCTACGGCGAAGTCACCTGGCAGGATCGCCAGGTCGATGCCTTCCAGTTCGTGGGGGTTCTGCAATTCCTGCAGATTTACGTTGCCCGGGAGGGAAGGAACGGTGGAGGCGATGCGTTTGGCGGCCTGGTAGACGTCCAGGCTGGAGAGTTGGAGTTGGAGATCGGCTTCGCCGGCGGCTCTGAGGAAGCGGCCTCCTACGCCGGCTAGCGTTGCGGCGAAGTGCTGCAGCGGGTCCGGGTAGGTGATGGCTTGGGGCGGGTCGGGTAGGGGCCGGAGGTTGGGGGCGTTGGCCCGCATGGCTTTCAGGATGGTGTCGCGGCTGGTGGTTGGCGAGGCCATTAGGAGCGTCCCCTTTCTTGATGACACTCGGGTAGCCCGGCGCTTGCGCTCCGGGACTGGGGTTTCGCCCGGCTTAGCCCGTCGCTTACGCTCCGGGACTGGGTCGGGTGAGCGGCCGCGTCCGCTTCGGTGTGCTGGCGGGGCATGGGGGACGCTGTTCGGGATGCGCTGACGTCCGTGGCCCGCTCCTTGCCAGTCGCGGTTCGCAACGCGGTGGGGACCCCTCCCTGACGGTCGGGGTTCGTAGCGGTGGGGGACCACTCCGTTGAAGACGTGATTGTGCCGGATGCCCGGGGCATGCGGGATTCCCTCACAACTGAAACCCTGTTGGCCTTGCTACTGGACCTGCTGCTGCTGGTTTGGGCGGCCATTACTTGGGCTCCTTCCTGAGGAGGTCTCGGAAGGATTCGCGGGGCATTGGGGGGAGTTCGCGCTGCTTGCCCCAGGGGTTCCAGGGGCCGTAGACCAGGGCTCTCGGTAGAAGGGGCATGAGAGATCGCATCAGCTTGCCTCCCAGGAGGAAGGCCCACCTGCGGGCGAGCACCTGGCCCATGACCCACATTGAGAAGCGCTTCTGCCAGGGGAGGTAGCCCTTCTTCGCCAGTTCCTGCCGGAAGGCCAGGAGTTCGTGATGGAGGTCGATTTTGACCGGGCAGACGTCCGTGCAGGAGCCGCAGAGGCTGGAAGCGAAGGGGAGCGAGCCGTAGGCGGCCGGATCGCGTTGGGGTCCGAGGATGGAGCCTATGGGACCGGGGACGGTGTAGCCGTAGCTGTAGCCTCCGGAGCGGCGGTAGACCGGGCAGGTGTTCATGCAGGCTCCGCAGCGGATGCAGCTGAGGGAGCGGCGGAAGGCTTCTTCACCCAGGATTCTCGCCCGGCCGTTGTCGACGATGACGACGTGCATTTCGCCGCCGGGCAGCGGGCCGTGGAAGTGGGAGGTGTAAGTGGTGACGGGCTGGCCGGTGGCGCTGCGGGCGAGGAGGCGGAGGAAGATGGCGAGGTCCTGCGGACGGGGCACGATCTTCTCGACGCCCATGCAGGCGATGTGGAGGGGCGGCAGGCTGGTGCCCATGTCGGCGTTGCCTTCATTGGTGCAGACGACGACTCCGCCGGTGGAGGCGATGGCGAAGTTGACTCCGGTGAGGCCGGCCTGGGCTCCGAGGAAGCGCTCGCGGAGATGGCCGCGGGCGGCTTCCGTGAGGTACTTGGGATCGGAGGCGCCCTTCTCGGTTCCGAGCTGGATGTGGAAAAGCTCTCCGATGTCTTCCTTCTTGAGGTGGATGGCGGGCAGGACGATGTGGCTGGGTGGTTCGTGGCGCATCTGGACGATGCGTTCACCGAGGTCGGTGTCGGTGACTTCGATGCCGTGGGCTTCGAGGTAAGGGTTGAGGTGGCACTCCTCGGTGAGCATGGACTTGGACTTCACGAGGCGCTTGACGCCGTGATCGTTGAGGATCTTAAGGACGATGGCGTTGTGCTCGGCTCCGTCGCTGGCCCAATGGACGTGGATGCCGTTGGCGGCGGCGTTGCGTTCGAACTCCTCGAGGTAGTCGGCCAGGCGGGAGAGGGTGTGGGCCTTGATGGCGGAGGCGGTGGAGCGAAGGTCTTCCCACTCGGGGACGGTGGCGGCCTGGCGGTCTCGCTTCACGCGGACAAACCAGAGTGACTCGTCGTGCCAGTGGGCGCGGGGCTCGTTGGCTACGAAGGGTGCGGCGCTTTCGGCGTGGCCTTTCACGACAGCCTCGCATGTTCGAGGATCTGGGCGACATGGAGGACCTGCATGGGCTTTTTGTCGCGGGTGAGCAGGCCTTCGAGGTGCATGAGGCAGGACATGTCGAAGCCGGCGATGACTTCGGCTCCGGCCTGCTCGTGGTCTCGGATGCGGTCGTGACCCATGAGGCAGGAGACGGCCTCTTCGGCGACGGCGAAGGTGCCACCGAAGCCGCAGCATTCGTCGGGGCGTTTGAGGTCGACGAGTTGGATGCCGCGGAGCTGTTCGAGGAGCACCTTCACCTTATTGAAGGGCGCGCCCACGCGTTCAGAGGAACTGGCCATGCGGAGTTCGCGAAGGCCGTGGCAGCTCATATGGAGGCCGACCTTGCGGGCGAAGTCGCCGTCGACCTTGGTGACCTTGGCGATGTCGACCAGGTATTCGCAGAGCTCGAAGGTGTTGTCGCGCAGGTGCTCGAAGCCGGGCTTGCCGGCGAGCCACTGTTCATAGTGGTTGCGGACCATGGAGACGCAACTGCCGGAGGGGGCCACGACATGGTCGTAGCGGGCGAAGATGCGCAGGAACTTCTCAGCCAGCGGGCGGGCGTCCTCGCCGCAACCGGAGTTGGCCATGGGCTGGCCGCAGCAGGTTTGTTCCTCAGGGAACTCGATGTCGAGACCGAGGCCTCGCAGGACGCGGAGGGTGGCGAGACCGACCAGTGGATAAAGCTGATCCACGTAGCACGGTATGAAGAGCCCAACTTTCGGCATGATCCTATTTAATCCCAAGGAAGACACGGTCGAGTTCGCGGATGACTTCGTCGGACATGGGCGAGAGCTCGCCGACGGCCCGCGAGTTGATGAAGGCTTCGGCGGTGGACTCGATGACTTCGAGGCGATCGAAGACTTCGAGGACGTCGGAGCCGGTGACGAGCACGCCGTCGTTCTCGAGGATGGCGGTGGGCTGCATGGGGGAGAGGATGGCGGCGAGAGCGGCGGGGTCTTCGAACTGGAGACCGTAGGGGGCCATGGCGGGGCGGCGGACGACGACGTAGCTTTCGGGGATGGTGCGGGTGTCGACCATGGCTCCGGTGACGCTGAAGGCGGTGGCGTTGACGGGGTAGGCGTTGATGATGGAGCCGATGTGGGGGTGGGCCTGATAGATGGCGTGGTGGGCGGCGGCGGCGCGGCTGGGTTCCGAGCCGGCGGGGCCCTGGCCGTCGCGGACGAGGACGAGGTCTTCGGGCTGGATGACGCCGCGATCGATCTGATAGGGCGTGATGAGGAACGAGGACGAGTCGACGCGGGCGGAGTAGCTGCCCTGGGTACTGATGAAGAGGCGCTGGCGGTAGGCGCGTTGGACGAATTCGGCGAGGCGGTGGCGGGCCTCCTTTTCCTCGCTGGTGGGGAGGATCTCGACGGAGGAGGCGGCGGGCTCGGGGAGCGGCTGGCGGCTGCGAGAGAGAGCGAGTTCGGCATCCGTGAGGTAGTGCACGGGGCGGCCGAGGAGGTGTGCCTTGATGATGGTTTTGCCGGTGAACTCGAAGGTCTCGAAGCGGTGGAAGGCTTGCTGGAGGTCGGAGCCGGCGGTGACGATGCCGTGGTTCTCTAGGATGACGCAGTCGAAGCCCTGTTGGAAGGTGGCGGCGGTGGTGGCGCCGAGGGCGGCGCTGCCGGGGAGCTCGTAAGCAGCGAAGCCGCCGGCTCCGCAGACGTGCCAGGACTGGTGGAAGAGGCGGGTATCGGGGACGGCGCGCACCATGCTGAAGGCGACGAGGGCGACGGGGTGGGCGTGGACGATGCCGCGTACGTCGGGCCGGGCTGCGTAGATCGCCTGGTGGAGCGGCAGTTCGGAGGAGGGCTTGCGGGTGCCTTCGAGAGAGCCGTCGGCGCGGACGAGGACGATGTCTTCGCGGCGGAGGGCGCCTTTGTCGACGCGGGCGGGGGTGATCCAGACGTCGCCGTTGGGCTCGCGAATGGAGAGATTGCCACCGGACGTGGTGGTCATGCGGTAGCGGTAGATGCGCTCCATCAGGCGGAGGATCTCGTCACGGGGATGGAGGTAAGGGTTCATGAGGGGTTTGGTGGTTGGACGGTTGGGGCGAAGCAAATGGCACGGGTTAAGGCCAGCGGATGGGGGCGGGCCGGATTGAGGATGTCTGCGTCGAGCACCTGGATACTATTGTGCCGTGTAGAGGAGGTTCGTGGGGTGCGTCGGGTTCGTTTCGTAGTTGGGCTGCAGGGGGTTGTGTCCCCGGTGGAGTGGATTGGCCTGTTGATGGTGCTGCTGGATTGGGTGGGGTCGGTTTGGCTTTTGGCTTCGTTTCGTTTGTGCGGCGAGGTGGGCTTGTCTTCTTCCTCGGAGAGGCGGCGGAGCTGTGGGCTAAGACCACTCCCTGACGGTCGTGGTTCGTTGCGGCTTGCTTCGTTTCGGCGGAATCGAGGGCCTACGGGACTTGGTGGAAGACGCGCGGGTAGCCCGTCACTTACGTTCCGGGACTGGGGCTGGGGGTAGCCCGTCACTTACGTTCCGGGACTGGGGTTGGGCCCGCTCGGGTGGCCCGCTGGGGACTCCCCGGAGGTGGGATTGAGGTGAGGTTGTCAAAGATCCGGTCCGGAGGGGCGAGTCCGGTTGGCTTCGATTCGTCAAGTCGCGGCGACGCTGCCTGAACGTGGTGGTTAGAAGCCAGCGACGTCGTAGTTCAGGTTGGGCAGTCCGTCCTCGCCGACCAGGTTGGCTTGGTTTCGTGAAACACGGATGGGCTGGAGATCGGCTATGGGGTCCTGGTTGTCGGGGTGGTTGGAATCGAGGCCGGTGGTGAGGTGTTCGAGGGCCCGGCGCGGGCGGCCATAGCCTTCGTAGAAGAAGAGTTCTTCGGTGTTTTTGGTGAGACGGGAGACTTCGGCCAGGGGGACGTTCTCGCGAATGCCCTTGACGACATCGGGGTGCTGCTGGCCCAAGGCGGCGCGTTCGGTTTGGAGTTTGCTGAGCTCTTTGATGGCGCGATAGAGGCCGCGTTCGAGGTCGCGACGGTAACGGGCGTAGCGGTCGAGTTTGGCGGCGTGGGGATCGGTTTCGGCCAATGGGTCCGTTTCGGCGAGGATGAGGGATTCGAAGTATTCGATGCGGCGCAGGTTCCAGGTGTGGGAGAGGACGCGATGGAAGATCTCCTCCTCGAGGCAGCCAAACGGGCGGGTGTCGAGGCGCAGGGTGGCCTGGAGGGCATTGAATTCAGCGCGGTCCTCGGGGGTGATGTCGAGGTTGCGAGCAGTGAAGCCGTGGCTGCGGGCGTTCTGGGCAGCGCGGGTTTTGCCGGGGACGGTGACAGGTCCGGTGGACAGTTGAGCGTTGGCCTGGTTGGCAGCGATCTGGGCGGCGGAAGCCATGATGAAAGTCTCCTTGGAAATGAAAATGGCCGGCATGAGAGCCGGCGCGATTCCAGGGTAGCTGGCGGGGTCAAGGCGGCTTCGCCGTTTCTTCACAAGTACTGGTGCAAATAAAGGAAATAAAGATCTGCAACTACTGTGACCGGTGGATTGGGTGAGCTTTGAATGACTAGACGCAGGGTCTGGTCCTCTGGAATCCGATCTCGCCGGAACCGGCGAAGCCTATCGCGAGAGCGGGTGCTGCTACCTGGTAAGACTGACAAATGTCTCCCACGCCGACCTTTCGACGCGGTTGTGCAGCAGTTTTCCGTCCTCGCGCACACTCCAGATGGCAGTCCCGGTGAGGCTGATGGGTTGCTGATCAGGCGGTGTCCCCATCATGCCGTTGTTCCTACCTGTGAGGCGCCAGAGCGAGGCAACGCGGCTGCCATCCTGGTTCTGGAAGGTTTCCAGGACCTCAAACTGAAGGTCATTGATTCTGGATAGGAAATCCCACGCCCAGGCAATGAACTTATCCCTACCCTGAATCGCCACGCCGCCGGTAGTGATGATCACGTCGTCGACAACAAAGTCCGCGATGGCGTCTGGATTCCGGGACTTCCAAACGGCCGTCCAGAACTGATCGACGATCTTGACTGAGTCCACTGGACCTCCCATCGAGCCAGACGCTCCACCTATGGGATGTCGAATCAGGTAAGAACGTCGCAGCGAAAGCGGCGTGCGGATGGGCAGCGATCGCATGCTGATCCATCAGTGAGACAGCAAGAGCCAGCAAACGATCAGGAACCCCCAAGGCGTGCCGTGACCTTTCGCGCGGCAGCAGAAGCTGCTGATGGCTGTGGAGAGGATGCGGTGCTATTATTTCGGATCATCAGGTCTGAAATCCTGACTAGGAGCACCATGTCGAAGCTACTGGTCCTGCTTGCCTTGTCCGGGCTGCTGTCGTCGGCCCAAACGCTTCCGCCATCCTTCAGCATAACCACCTATGCGGGAGCCTACTCACCGGGAGACGGCGGCCCGGCGGTGAAGGCCCTGATCCATGCGCCCTGGGGTTTGACCTTCGACCGGCAGGGCAATCTCTATTTCTGCGAGTGGTACCAGGAGCGGATTCGCCGCATTGATAGCGAAGGGACGGTTCACTGGGCAGCCGGTGCGCCGATGACGCGCACAGCTCCGTACAATCTCTCGGAGGGCCCGGCCGATCGGGTGTACCTGAACTATCCGCAGTTCCTGACGACTGCGCCTGATGGCACTATCTGGTTTACGACATCGGGGAACATCTACCGCCTGAACGCGGATGGCACGATCACGTTCGTGGCGGGGCGAGGCGGGGGCTCGACCTCCAGTCCGGACGGCACGGCAGCGCGTTCGGCCACGATCGTCAACCCGCGAGCGATTGCGGTGGACGCCCTGGGCCGGCCTTACTTCGCTGAGTTCGGGAAGAACACCGTGAGACGCTTCAGTACGGAGGGACTGCTGGAGACGGTGGCGGGCACGGGCGCGAGCGGGTCGGCTGGCGATGGGGGAGCGGCCTTGAGCGCGACGTTCAACGACATCACGGATCTCGAGTTCGACGCCGCCGGAAATCTCTATGTGTGCAACTGGATGTCCATCCGGAAGATCGATTCGACCGGCAAGATCAGCCGGTTTGCTGGTGACCCCAATGCCTCGTATGGCGTGATTGGCAGCAGCGCGCTGACGACGAGCGTGGTGCCGACGCTGTTCAAATTCGCGCCGGACGGGCAGGCATATATCGTGGAGCCTTCGCGAATCCTGAAGATCGACAAGGCAGGCAAGGTCAGCGTGGCGCCAGCTCCGGTGGGGGCGGTGAGCTCGCCCAACGACTTCGCGGTGGACGCACAAGGCAACATCTATTTGTCCGACAGCAAGGAAATTGGGCGGATCACCAAGATCACGACAGACGGCAAGGCGGAGATCGCGGCCGGCGCCTCCTTCTACAACGGCGATGAGATTCCGGCGGTCGAGGCGTATTTAGCGGGGCCGGAAGCGATTGCGGGTGACGGGAAGGGTGGGTTTACGTTTGTCGAGGCTTTCAACCAGCGGCTGCGCCATGTGGATGCGGAGGGAAAGATCCATACTCTGGCAGGCGCGTCCGCTCCTTTTGTCACAACTGGTGTCACGGCTGTCGACAGCGCGGGGAACACCCTGTTCTGCAGCGGCAACCTGCTGTTCCGGATCAGCGCAGAGGGAAAAACGACTGTGATTGCGGGCAAAAGCGGGTCGGGTTCCACGGCACCCAAGGAAGGCGAGCTGGCTGTCGAGCAACCGATCCGGTATGTAACCAGCCTGGCGTTCGATCCCCAGGGGCGTGTAGTGTTTGGCGATTCAGCCACGATCTGGCGCATCGAGACGGACGGGCGCATCTACCGACTGGCGGGCACAGGGGTGAGCGGGATCTCGACGGAGAAGGGCCTGGCGCGCGAATTGAAGCTGAGCAATCCGAGATCCTTCGTCTATCTGGGAGAGGTGCTGTACCTGCTCGACAGTACCCGCATCAAGAAGATGACGGCGGATGGGGTATTGGAGGTGGTTACCGGCGGGGGCAGCGACACCAGTTGGTGGATCACTGGCCGGCTGAGCCCGGCGGCCACGGCCAGCATCGGGGCCAGTAGCATCACCCTAACACCGGAAGGGGTGATTTACGGGGTCACCAGCACTGAATACGCCTTCCGCGTGCGGCCCGACGGCTTCATCGAGCGAATTGGAGGCGACGGCGCGGCCCGCCTGCAGGGCGATGGCGGCCCGGCTCTGCTGGCCTCCTTCAAAGCGCCCGCCGGCATCACCTTCGATGCACAGGGCAACTTCTATATCAGCGACCGGAACAACAACCGCATCCGGAAGCTGACTCCGCTGGTGGCCGCCGTGCTGAACAAACGGGCGGGCGACGAGCAGTCCGCAATTGCCGGCAAGGCATTTGAGTTGCCGTTGGAAGTGGAGGCGGTGGCTGAGAACGGCATTGGGGTAGCGATGGTGCCGCTGGAAGTGACGATGGTCGAAGGCGACGCCAGTCTGGACAAGGGCAGTTCCACAACCGGCGCGAATGGCCGCCTGGCGATCAAGGTTACGGCGAAGGATGCCGGCCCGCTTGTGATCCAGGTGGCAGCAGCCGGTTTGGCGGCGGTGGAGTTCCGGCTGACCGTGATGCCCGATGTGCCGCCAGCACCGGAGGCACCGGTTCTGGCTGCGCACGAGCAGCCGGCGGCGCCGGGCATGATTCTGATCCTGCAGGGCGACAAGCTGTCGTATACGGGCAAGACCATTGCCGCCGTCGAAGCGGACCTGGTGGAGGGGCGGGTACCGGGCTCGCTGGGCGGGTTGTGCATCTACTTCGGGGAGACGCCGGCCCCTGTGATTGCGGTATCGCCCAAGGCTGTCGCAGTCCAGGTTCCGCCCGGACTGGAGCCGGGCCTGGTGGCGGTACGCGGCGTGAATTCCTGTGGAAGCGAGACACCGCTGGCGGGCGAAGCAGTGGAGATCCAGATTGTGGAAACGGCACCGGAGTTCTTCTTTGCCACCAGCGGAGAGCAGCGAATGGTGGTGGCCCACTCCGGGACAGAGGGCCGAATTCGGATGTACCTGACGGGGCTGGGCCTGCCGGAGCCGGCGCCGGCCGGCGGCGCCATGGCAGCTGAACCGCTGCCGGTAAAGGCGCCGGTCTATGTATGGCTGCAGGGGCGGGAGTTGACCACGGAGCAGATTGCGCTGGCCGCCTGGGCGCCCCGGGCCGACGGATGGGCGCCGTTGGTATTGCCGGCCTTGTTTGGGGAGGCGGTGCTGCTGGCGCCTGGACTGGCCGTGGTCGAGATTGTCCCACCGGAGGACATTGGGGACGAGCCGTGGGCAGTGACCGTGAAAGCGGGTGAAGCGATGACGGCGGATCCGGCCTGGGTGAAGCGTCCGCCAACGCCTTAGGCGGCAGGCGAGCCTAACAGCCTGTGGCGGAAGTCGCGCAGCCACGTTCGCACCGCCGCCGGTACCAGAATGGCAGCTCAAGTGCGATTTCGAAGCCGCTCAGAAGAGAGTCGCCTTTTTCTGGGAGGAAGGCCGGCGGCGGAGCGAACCCAAAGGGCGACAAGGGGTTGCGGCCCATGGCAGTGTTGAGCCGACCTCCGAGTGGCCGGCACTAGTTCGGCCGGCTCTTCGCGCCCTGGGCTCGCAAACCCTTGCCGCGCGGCTAGCGGGACTTCCGCCACAGACTGCTAAGGTCAGGCTCCGCAGCATTTCTTGTGCTTGCGGCCGCTGCCGCAGGGACAGGGGTCGTTCCGGCCGACCTTGGGTCCTTCGCGCAGGATGGGGGCAGTGATGGGGGCGACGTGTGGGCCCCGCCCTGCCGAGGCACTGGCGGGCAGGCGAATCTCGTCGTAATCCAGATCCTGAAAGCAGCTCCACGAGCCCATCGCCGCAGCCGTGTCTTCGACCAGGCGGTAGTGATGGTCGGCGGCGAGCCGGGCCAGAATGCGATCCTGCCCCAGCGCGAGTTCGTCCTGGACATGGTTGAGGTCGACGTGGCTGGGGTCCACCAAGCCGTCGTCGAAGGCGCGTTTGATGTCGTCGAGGAGTTCAGCGGGATGGAGGTCGCAGGCGCACGAGATGAGCTGGTTCCAGACGTGAGACCGCGCGCGGCGCAAGCCGCCCCGGAACAGCGTCTGGAGATAGCCCACGATTTCGCCCCTGCTCTTTTTACCTTCGCCACGAGGGTGACGAGACTGCAGAGGGCCGCGACGCGTACCCATTCGCCGGCGTCTTCGTTCTCGATGAGGGACTGGATGCCAGTCAGGTCGCCGGCACACACGGAGGCCAGCACATTGCCGAGGTGCTCCATGACGAAATCCCCGCAAAGAGAGTCCACCAGGTCGCCGGGCAGTGAGGCAAAACGCACGACGACGGGATAGGCGCGCGCCTCGCGGAACTGGGCCAGCAGAAACATGGCGTAGAGGTGGGCCATGTAGCTACCGCCGATCTTGCCTTCCTGGGCGAGGGTGATGGACCGATCGAGGATGCGGAGCAGCTCGGGTGTGATCTCCTCGCGGCGTTCCACCGCGGCCTGCACACAGGCACGTGGGAACTTTCCGTTCGCGCTTTCGAGCCCTTTCAGAATCTCTGGGATTTCCATATTCGTAACCGGGAAAAGCTCCTGTCGCGATTCCCCTACAGAACCTATGCCGGACCTAACTCCGAGCCTTCAAGGGGGGCCGCGTTCGAGGTCGCGGCGATAGCGGGCGTAGCGGTCGAGTTTGGCGGCGTGGGGATCGGTTTCGGCCAATGGGTCCGTTTCGGCCAGGATTAGGCATTCGAAGGATTCGATGCGGCGGAGGTTCCACGTGTGGGTGAGGATGCGATGGAAGATCTCCTCCTCGAGGCAGTTGGCGGGGCGGGTGTTGTGGCGCAGGGCGGCTTCGAGGGCATTGAATTCAGCGCGGTCCTCGGGTGTGATGTCGAGGTTGCGGGCGGTGAAGCCGTGGCTGCGGGCGTTCTGGGAAGCGCGAGCCTTGCCGATGGGGGACACGGGTCCGGTGGAATGTTTCGCATTCGCCCGGTTGGCGTTGATCTGAGCTGCGGTCGCCATGATGTCAATCTCCTTGGTAAATGAAAATGGCCGGCTCATTGGCCGGCGCGATTCCAGGGTAGCTGGTGGGGTCAAGGCTGTTTCGCTGTTTCTTCACATGCGGTGTGGCAAGTGAAGGAAATAAAGATCTGCAACTGCTGTGACCGGAGGCGGCTCTCCGTGGGAATACGGGGAGATGTGAGATCGGGGATTGAAATCTGCCTCATCAATCGACGACTAATACCGAAGCTTCTAAGGGCAGTGGAGAGGGCAAGAAGGTAGCGGACGCGGAAGGAGGCAACATTACCTCTACATACTGGATGCAACTAGAACTCGAGTTACTTAAACAACCTCGATTCGAACCAAAGATGAGGTGTTTGCAGCACGGACGATGGGACACCCGCGTGGAGAGTGGCCTTATTCCGGCCACCCAGGTTGGACTGTAATCGAACGGCGCAGGAATAAGATGATTTATCGGATCTCATGCAGTCCACGTTCGGCCCACCCGCGGTGAACTGGTGGCGCCACGAGACGACGCGGTTTTTCGAAGCACCATCATTTTGGTCAAGATTGTGGCAGCAGCACCGCTCAGGGTAGGGATGCGGCCTTCGGTCCACCGACGAGTTGGGCTTCTCAAGAGCTGTGATAAAATCTCACCTAATTTGAACTTGTGCCCGCAGAGCCGGTATTCGACCCGGAAGCGGCCGACCCTGCCATGAAGATCTTGCTGTCCAATTTCGGGGCACACGTGCCGAGCGTTCCGCAAAGCATTGAAATGTCCACGGGCCTAGTCCCCCCGATCGTGATCACCGAGGGTCACATTGACCTGGACTACTCCGCCCTTCTCTTTTTTGATCGCATCATCCTGGACCGTGACTGCTACGAACGCGTAGTGGCTTCGCGAATCGCGCCCTTTGCCCATCTCCGCTCCTCTCTCCGCTATTTGCGGGAGGAGGGTTATCTGGATTTAGTCGCCTTCAAGACCCACGCGGATGCGAATCGCGCGCGCATTGAGGAGACGGCCGCAGCTGCCAGCCGGGACCTCGATACGTGGTTGCCGGAACTGCGGAAGCAGATCGAGAACTGGGAAAAGATCAAACCGGGCATGGTGCAGGCGCTCGGCAAGCATATGACACCCTGGGACCAATACAGCATTGGTATTGAGTGTTATCTTCACGAAACCACAGGCAAGATCGAACAGGCCGAAGCGGAAAAGCTAAAGAGCCTGGTCTTCTCCAAGAAAGTCCGGCGGAGCGCGGGGGAAAGGGAAGTGTTGTCGCGGTTGTTGGTTCCATTTCTGGAAATGACGCACTTGAATCTGGTCGTAGGGGAGGTAGTCGGCTGCCCACAGATCTTCGACTGGCAGACCCTGGATGGCTTCTACCGGAAGAAGTTCGAATATCATCTGCTCCGGGATTTTGAGAAAGAGCGCGTCCCAATGAGTGCGATGAAGGAACTGTTTTCGCTCGCTTTCAAACGGTATACCCCCCAGACAGCCCAGGAGTGGGCCAGTCTACTGCAAGACGACCGGATCCGTGACTTGCGCGAGCGCGTAGTGCAGGCTCGCGCCGAGGGCGAAAACTTCGACCAAGACTTTGCCCAGGATGCACTCGCCGCTTTATCGACCGACCAAACCCGGTTACAGCAGATTCAAAAGATCGTCGGCTATATCACGCTGCCTTTGGAGTTGCTGCCTTTAGTGAGCCGTGTCGTAACGGAGGTTGCGACACGTTATTACGAGCACAAGATCCTGAAACCGCATCGTTGGCTGTACTTCAGTTCGCGGCCTGCGATGCACCGGTGATCTCGGTTTGGGCTGACGCTGGGAGCCCCACGCCGAGATCGGAACCGACTGCAAGGGGTAGACGGGCGGTGCTCGTCCGCAACGAGATCGTTCTTCCCTGTGGCGTGCCCGTTTTACCCATCTGAAGCGGCTTTTCCGATCGTCAGGCGCTGGCAGAACGACTCGAAACCACCGACTTCCGCATGCCCATCCGGTGAACCCTCTTGTTCGGTACTGGAGTTTCTCCTCGTGGTCTTCACGTCGCTCAGCTCTACTACCGGCGCCGGGGGCTGGTTCGCGAAAGGAATGCCGGATCAATGCCCACTGGAGGCTGGTGGGGAGGTTATCAGAGGGGAATTGGGAGGTATCGGGGTGGAGGGTCACTCAGGGGTCACGTTCACACTGCGTTACCGAATTGTAATGACATTGACACATATCCTGACAGACACTGGAAGCGGCAGATTGGCCTTCGGAGCCGGTGCAAGCCGGAAGCGCGAAGGGGCCGAGAATCGAGCTGTTGGCTGAGCATGTCGCGGAGTCTCACTCGGAAGGCACCTGGTCCACTGGTCCTCGAGCCGGTGAAACGGGAGCCGTTGATGAGCGACAGCCTGGACGGCAGCAAGACTACCTGCCCGGTGTCCCGCAAATCCCCTGAACAGTTAAAGAGGCGGCCGTGCAACCGGCCGAAGATTGCCAGGGCGGAAGCGCGCGTGCCGGTTGGCGGGCCAAGGCCGGAAGGCCAGGCCAGAAACGAAGTAGCGGCGAGGCCGGCCGGCCCGCCGGGAGGAATTTCACGATATGTCCATTCTCAGCGCAGTGCTGCTGGGGTTTGTGGTGTGGATGGTGGTGCGGTTTATTCTGATGGGGCTGTACACAGTGGATCAGAACGAACGCGCCGTGAAGACTGTCTTTGGCCGGGCGCAGCGTGTGGAGGGCGGCAAGACCACGCTGGAAGACGCGATCGCGGAACGGCTGCGGCCGGAGGAGCGGGAGCGGTACTGCTATCCGCAGGTGCGGGTGATTCCGCCAGGCGGCCCGTATTTCCGGCTGCCCTGGGAGCGGATCCACAAGATCTCGATTGCGACTTCGACGGTGAACATGGCCGTCGACGTGGAAGACCGGTCGGCTAACAGCGGCGGCACGTTGCTGGAGGCGGTGACCAAGGATCAATTGAATACGGGGTTGACGGGACAGATCCGGTTCCGGGTGAGCGAGTCGAACCTGTATGCGTATCTGTTCGGGATCAAGCAGCCGATTGTGCATGTGATGGCGTACTTCGTGAGCGTGCTGCGGCAGAAGATCGCGAGTTTCGAGGCGAAGCCGATTGTGGCCTTGACGCTGGACGGAACGACTCCAGCGGCCGACATCATCCGGATCTCGATCAACGACTTGAGAAAGAACCTGCGCGACCTGAACGATTACATGGACCAGGAGTGTGTGGCGACGTCGGCGCGCTATGGCGTGGTGTTCGACGCTTCGTTGATCACGGGGATCGATCCACCGCCGGAGGTGGAATCGGCGCTGGCCGCGATCAATACGGCGCACAACCAGGTGTCGAGCGACATCAGCCTGGCACAGGCGGGTGCGGACCAGAAGATTGTGCAGTCCAAGCGGGCCGTGGAGATTGAAACACTGCGGGCGCAGGCCGAGGTGGAGCCTTTGCGAATGATGGCGGCGCAGTTAGCCGACCTGAAGGCGGAGGGCGCGCCCGTGCTGAAGTCCTATACGAGAAACGTGAAGCTGGCGCTGTATGGCAAGGCGCAGTCGATCTACCTGGGCAAGGGCGCGGAGAACGGACCGGAGGTGAGGTCATGAACAACATAGAAGCCGTGATCGCTTTCCTGGCGGCGTCGATGGGGCTGCTGCTGGTGGAGCCGGTGGTGTTGGGGCTGATGCGGTTGCTGGGCTTGTACGCGACGGTGGAGGAACGGAAGTGCCGGGTGTATGTCCTGTTCGGCAAGGTGATTGGCGAGATCTCGGAACCGGGCCTGCACATCCTGCCGTTCGTGTTGGGGCCGAGCGCCTTCATCGTCAACCTGTTGGGCAAATGTTATGTGCTGGACCTGCGGCTGGACCAGGAGTATCTGCGCAGCCAGCCGGTGAACTCGGAAGAGGGCGCGCCGATGGGGATTGGCATCTGGTATGAGATGCAGATCAGCAATGCGGTGGCTTACCTGTTCAAGAATACGGATCCGCGCGGTTCGCTGCGAGCGAATGTCAGCAATGCGACGGTGCGCTGCCTGAGCAACATGCCGCTGGCGGAGATGCTGGAGACGCGGCACAAGATGAGCCAGACGGTGCGGGATGAGGTGAGCGAGAAGTCGCAGGCATGGGGCTACCAACTTGGATCGATCTACATCCGGAAGGTTCATTTCCGGGATTCGGGGATGATCCGGCAGATTGAGGAGAAGGTGGTGAACCGGCTGCGGCAGGTGACGTCGGCGATCAAGCAGGACGGAGCCAACCAGGTGAGCATCATCACCAGTTCGGCGGAACGGACGGCGGCGGTGGCGTTCGCGCAAGCCGCGGTGATCCGGCCGAAGATGATCGGGGCCGCGTTGAAGGTGATCTCAGGAGATCCGGAGGTCGCGGACACGTTGTTCGAGATCCTGGAGACGCAGAAGATGCTGGAGAACAAGGGCAAGCTGACGCTGTTCGCCGAGAGCGGGCCGAGGCCGCTGCTGGCGGAACTGCTGGCATCGCGCGAGGTTGGGGCCGCGGGTTAGGGCGGAGTGGGGGCTACTGCTCCCGCAACGCTTCGGTTGGCTGAACTTTGAGACTGCGGCGGGTGGGGCCCAAGGCCGCCAGGAGGCCGACGGTGGAGATGAAAAGGACCACCGCCGCAAGGACCGCGGGGGCATCGTCCTGGGTGAGGCTCGAGCCGAATGAGCGGGTGAGCAGAATGCCGAGGATCGCGCCGATGGCCACTCCGGCGGCGAGTTGAACGAGGGCGCGGGAGAAGACGGCCACGACGATGCGGGTACGGCTGGCGCCAAGGGCCACGCGGATGCCGATCTCCCGGCGGCGCTGGGAGACGGTGAAAGACATCAATGCATAGATGCCGGCCGAGGAGAGTAGCAGGACGCTGAGAGTGACGCCGAGGAGCACTCCGGCCTCGAGGCGGCGGATCCACTGTTCCTTGCGCAAGGCTTCGTCGAGGCTGCGAATGTCGCGCAGGTAAAGTTCAGGATCGACGGAGCCCGCGAGCGCCCGCAGGCGCTGGCTGAATGTGGCGGGCGGGCCGCTGCGCATACGCAGCGCGAGGGTGGCCGGCAGCACCTGGCCCGGGGTGACGGCGTGGTAGACCTTCATGTCGGCGTCATCCATGCCGGCGCTGACGCCGGTGGGGAAATCGGAGACAACACCGGCGATTTCGTACCAGCGCCCGGCTTGCGCGGAGCCGCGTGTGTTGTCGACATAGCGGAGGTGCTTTCCGAGGGCGTTGCCGCCGAAGAGGCGCTGGGCGAGGGTGCGGTTCACCAGGACGGCCGGCCCTGGCGGAGGTTCCGAAGGTTCCGCCGGCGCGGTATCGGAAGGGTGGAAGCCGCGGCCAGCCAGGATGGGCACGTCGAAGGTGGTGAAGTAGTTGACCGCCACGCGGCCGGACCGCACCACCTGGACCGTTCCGGGGTTGTCCTGCGCCTCGATGTGGGCACCCGGTTCGTCACCGGGTTCCGACATCGAGAAGGTGACGCGGGCGATGCGCGGTTCGTCCTCCAGGCGGCGTATCAACTCGGCTTGGCGAGAGGCGAAGCGGGCGGACTGGGACGGACCAGCAGCGGAGTCGCCATGATCTCCAGAATCGATGCCGAGCCGGGCGGAAAGAAATTGATCGGCGGCGAAGCCGGGCCCGGCCAGGCCCGATCGGAGGCTGCCCCAGACATTGAGGACGGACGGAGGGAGCAGGGCGACGGCGAAGCCGACCTGGGCGACGATCAGGACGGTCCAGGTTTTGCCGAGGCGCATGCCGGCTCCGCCGGAGCCGACGACGCGGAGGCCGGACTGGACCTGGCGGCCGGTCGCCTGGAGGCCAGGGACGACGCCCACGATGACGGCGGCCAGGACGCTGAGCGCGGCGGCATACAGGACTCCCTGGGGCGAGAGCTGGAACGTGACCCAGAAAGGCAGGTCCGCGGAAATGTGCTGTGTGGCGCCGGTGACTGCCCGCAGAGCGAAGGCGGCGATCACGATGCCGACCAGGGCGGCGGCGAAGGAGAGGACCAGCGCTTCCAGGAAGAGTTGGGCGACGATGCGGCCGCGGCTGGCTCCGAGGGCGGTGCGCAGGCCGATCTCCGCCTGGCGCATGGCGGTACGGGTATACACGAGAATCGCCACGTTGAGGCAGACGAGGACGAGCAGGGAGACCACGAGCCCCTGCATGGCGAGGAGCCCGGCCATGTCTCCGGAGCCATGCACCTGGAGGATGGGCAGTGGATAGGGGGACACCTGCGGACGCAGGGACGTATAGAGCGCGGGGTAGGCCCGGGCCGTGCGCTGGCCAACGGCGCTGAGTTCCACCTGGGCGGAGGCGAGCGTGGCCCCGGGCGCCAGGCGTCCGAAGACGGCGAGGGGCGGGCCGGTGAGCGGCTCGACGCCGGGCAGCCCGGTCTTCAGGGGCACCCAGAAGTGGTGGTTGACCGGGAAGGCGAAGCCATTGGGCATGACTCCGACGATGAGGTGAGAAACGGCGCCCAACTGAAGGGTGCGGCTGAGGATGGCGGGATCGGCGGCGAAGCGGGTACGCCAGACGTCTTCGCCGATGACAACGACGGGCGGGGCGGCGTTGTGTTCGTCGCCTGGGGTGATAAAACGGCCGAGAAGCGCGGGTACCCGGACGACGCCAAAGCCGGAGGCGCTGATGGCGGCCACGTGAACACTTTCGGGAGGGACTCCAGCGGTGATGAGGTTTGGAGTGAGAGAGCGATAGGCGCTGATCTCCCGGATGGACTTGAGCCCTTCGCGCCAGGCGTGGAAGTCATGCAGGATACGCGGCTCGGGCTGGTTGGCCTGGGCGTCCCAGAGTTCGATGGAAACGATGCGGCTGCCCTCCTGGAAGGGCAGCGGAGCGAGGTAGTTGCGCTGGACGACGCTGAAGCCGCCGGCGGCGATGGCCACAGCGACGGCGATGCCGATACCGCCGGAGAGTGCCAGGCCGGGGTATTTGACCAGCATGCGGAAGCCGAGCTTCACGTCCAACCGCCACGAGGTGAAAGCGCTCATATGCTTATCTCCATAACGAGCGGGGGGCCCAGTTATTACAGGCTAGGAGCAACGAGAGGGTGCAGCCGGGAGGGTAGCGGCGCCGGCCTTGACCATCCAGGCGCCGTCCTTTCACAATGGACCATGACGGATGCAAGGATGACGAGGCGCTATGTCCTGGCGCTGACGGCCGCGGCCCAGGCACTGCGGGCGCAGACGCCGGAGCAGGCCGCCAGGAATGAGGATTTCTGGTTCCAGACGCGGCTGGCGTTCTCGGTGGACCGGAATCTGCTGAATTTCAACAATGGGTCACTGTGCCCGGCGCCGGTTGTGGTGCAGCAGGCGATGGAGCGGTACTGGACGGTGACGAACCTGTCTCCGTCACACTATGTCGATCAGCTGCTGCTGCCGGAAACGGAGGTGGTGCGGGCAGAGCTGGCGCGGGAGTTCGGCTGCTCCAGCGAGGAACTGGCACTGACGCGGAATACGAGTGAGGGGCTGCACACGGTCATCTACGGGCTGGACCTGAAGGCGGGCGACGAGGTGTTGACCACGACTCAGGATTACCCGAGCATGCTCACGAGCCTGGAGCAAAGGGCCCGGCGGGATGGCGTGGTGACGCGGCGCTTCCCGTATCCGTCGCCGCCGAAGTCGGCGCGGGAGCTCTCGGAGCTATTCTGGCAGCACGCCACTCCGAAGACGCGCGCGATCCTGGTGTCGCACATGACCTTCACGACGGGGCAGATATTCCCGGTGGCCGAGATTTGCCGCGAGGCGCGCAGGCGGGGGATCTATTCGATTGTGGATGGCGCGCACGGCTTCGCCCACCTGGTGTTCCGGCGCGATGACCTGGATTGCGATTTCTATGCGACGAGCCTCCACAAGTGGCTGACCGCGCCGGTGGGCACGGGGTTTCTGTATGTCCGCCGCGACCAGATCGCCAGGGTGTGGCCGCTGATGGGCGCGCCGGCTTCGATGACGGGCGACATCCGCAAATTCGAGAGCGTGGGGACGCAGCCGGTGGCGATGCGGAATGCGATTGCGGACGCGCTGGCATTTCATCGCGGCCTGGGGCCGGAGCGGAAGCAGGAGAGGCTGCGCTATCTGCGCCGGCGGTGGTCTGAGCCGTTGAGCCGGCATGCACGGATCCGGTTGAGAATCAGCGACGATCCGGCGCAGGCGTGTGGAATCGGCGCGCTCTCGATTGAGGGGATGCCCGCGGCGCGCATTACGGAGTTGCTGGAGCAGAAGTACCGCATCCATGTGCGGACCAGGGTGATTGCCAACGAGTTCGACTGCATCCGGGTTTCGCCGAACATCTACCATGCTCCGGAGGACGTGGACCGGTTTACTGAGGCAGTGCTTCAGATTGCGCGGATGTGAGGCGGAACAGTGGTCAATTCATGTTTCAATCCAGCTGGGCGCCAGCTACAAGATACTCCGTGTCAGACGGCGTCTCCAAGTTATACTGATCCAACCGGCGAGGGGCGACATGGCGGCCACAAAAGTCAGCTACTTCTATCAGAAGGTTCTCAGCAAGACACTCAAATGCTCTCAGGTCCTGGACCTGATGATGAATCAGCCCACGGCTGATGAGACTTCGCACGCGCACCTCCACACGTGCGACGGCTTTCGCCTGGATCCGGCGAAGATCACGGTGAATGTATTGGGGATGCCGATCGATCAACTGCGGCAGCAGAAAGAAAGGGAGTGGGCGTATGACACCCACCTTTTCCCGGCCGGCAACAACCCGTTGACGCGATACCAGGCGGACGCGTACGGGGCTCTCGACCTGAATACGCGGAAGAGCCAGGTGATGCTGGACGGGAGCCGGATTGCAGGATTGAACCAATACAACGAGCGCACGGGCTTGGGGGAACTGGCGAGGGTCGACGCCGTGCATGGTACGCGGTACTACGTCAAGAGACTCGCCCCGGGCAACAAGGGCAAGCCGATTGATGTGGACATTGCGGGTCCTGCCGCCACAGGGGGGTTGAATCCGGTCGACTATGTGTGCCAGCCGCCTGGGGTGATCAAGGTTTTCCAGGGGAGAGGTCCGGAGATCGCGGCGGCGTTGCCGATGGTGCCGGCGAAATCGACGCATACGATGTTTGAGGATTCGGAGTCGATGGTGATGCACCTGACCGCGGCGCTGTTGTCGGACGCAGGACTGGCCGTGCTGGAGACGCTGAAGCGCCGAGGCAACGATGGGGGCAAGACGGTGGGCGTCTTCTCGAAGACAGCGGTGATGGCGGTCGCACGGCATTTCCAGAATGTCGCGCAGCAGAAAGTGACCGCCTACAACCCGGCACAGACGCTGGATCGGAAGTCCGATACGGACGCCCTGAATCCGAGGCAGTTGACGGGGACTTTCACCAGGACCACCAGGAACATCGACCACGTCGTGCTGGTGATGGCGTGTTCACTGCTGAACGACCTGGTGGTGGTGACGTGCTACCCGAGTCCGGCTACGACGCAGGCGACGATCGGTACAGCCACACGGGACGGGGAAGACATCGCCGAGCACAAGTTCGGCGAGCACAAGAAAATGCCGAGGCAGGTTTCCCTGCCCTCGCTGGTGTGGTGAAGCGGCCCGGTGAGCGGACTAGCCCGCCCGCTTGGCGGCGCGCCTGGGCTTCGGCTTGTTCTTCGCTTCGAGATTCAAGGCCGCGGCGGCGCGGATGAGGTCCTTCAAGGCCGCTTCGTTCACTTTTTCGCCTTCGTGGATATCGATGGCGCGACGGACGTTCCCTTCCAGGCTGGAGTTGAACAGGCCGGCGGGATCGTTCAACGCAGCGCCCTTGGCAAACGTCAGCTTAACTACGCTTTTGTAGGTCTCGCCGGTGCAGAGGATGCCGGCGTGGGACCAGATGGGCGTGCCCATCCACTTCCACTCCTCGATGACCTCGGGATCGGCCTCATGGATGAGCGCGCGGACCTTCGCCAGCATGGTTCCGCGCCAATCGCCCAGCTCCCTGATCCGGCCGTCGATCCTGGCCGACGCAGATTCCTCCGGTAGGGACTGCTTGTTGGTGTTTTCCATTACGCGCTCCATTTTAAACACGCGGAGTGCCGGACAGAACCGGCCTTGCAGCCTGGCGGCGGCGCCAGGAGAGGTAAGAGATGCCCCAGAGCGCGAAGGAGCCCGCGGCCCAGCTCCAGGCATCGGGACCATCGCCCACAGAGAGGTGAGCGATGAGGGCTGAGGCAAGGTTGATGGCGAAGCCGGCGTAGGCCCATTCCTTGAGGCGTGGCGGGATGGGGGCCAGAAGTAGCGCGACGCCGAGAAGCTTGGCGCACGAGAGCTCGATGCGGAAGTAGGCTGGGAAACCGAGGTGAGTGAAAGCCTGCGCCACCTGCGGGAGGGTCAATTGCGCGTAGGCGGTGAAGGTCATCTGCAGGCAGAAGAGCGCGGTGGCCGTCCAATATAAGGCGGCTACCGTTTTGGGGTTGATGAGCGGAGCCACGAAGGCCGGTTTTTGCAGGGTGGATTCCATTGGAGTCTCCTTTCCTCACTTCAGGGTTTCGGGGCCATGGGCGACGGCCCGGCGGATTCGAGGCCGAACTGTTTCGCGTACTCGGCTGTCAGGCGCTGCCAGCCTTCCAACTTCATGGCCTCCGGGCCGACGATACGGCCCAGCGGATGATTGTCGAGGAACCGGTCCAGGACATCGAAGCAGAGGTGCCAGCCGGCGGCGCCCCAGGAGATGAAGCGGCGATCGATGTTGTGCCAGAGGGTGAGGCGGGTGCCGCCACCCGCGGCGTCGAGCTGCCAGCGAAGGTCCTGGCCGCCCCAACTGTATTCGAGCAGCCTGGGGGCTTCGGCGCGAGTTATCTTCGTCTCGGCGACCATTGGTTTGGGCGCGCCCACGGTGGTGAGTTTCACCGCAGAGCCGGCCGTGGCCAGGCTTGCGTCCGCATCGAAAGGCGCCCATTCGCGGAGGTGTTGTGGTTCGGTGATTGCCTGCCAGACTTTCTCAGGCGAGTGGCGAAGGTCCCTGACGAGGACGAGCGTCCACTTTTCTCCGTCTTTTTCGATCCGTGCGCCACTGGCCGGACCTGGTGTGTACTGCTCGCGATCGTTCATGCTGATTTCCTTTCGGTTTTCGTTTCGCTGGTGGATCCAGATCCACGCAGGACCACTACCGCATTGCACACTGGCGCCGGAGCAGGGCTTCCACTCGCGGCCGTTCGGACGATGCTGGCCGGGTCAGCGGCTTCTCCTTGTTTTCTTTGGGGCTACGACTGGTTCCTCCATGCGATCGAGGTGAAGCTCGAGGGCATCCAGGTGAACGGACCAGAATCGGCGGAAGGGGGCCAGCCAGGCATCCAACTCCTGCAGGGGTTCCGGTTTCAGCCGGTAGAGGCGGCGTTGTGCGTCGACGGTGGATTCGACGAAACCGGCGTCGCGCAGCACGCGCAGGTGCTTGGAGACGGTGGGTTGCGGCATGCGGAGCTGCCGTTCGATCTCGCCGACGGACTGCTGCGAGGAGACCAGAAGGCTGAGGATGGCGCGGCGGTTTGGCTCGGCGATGATTTCAAATACAGAGTCCACTCTCTTGATATACTCCGGAACGCATATACCTGTCAAGGCATATAATGATCCGCCTGGAGGCCGGGAACACCGATCGAGCTGGAGCGGGCAGAGCGCGCTATTGCGGTTTGAGGCGAGTCCACAAGTCAGTGAACTCGATGGTGTCGAAGAATGCGGTGACTTCCACGATGCGGCCCTCGCGCATCCGCATGAACCAGGTGTAAGTGTTCCGGTAGGGTTTGCCATCGCGGGCCACGGCTTCGGCGTCGAAGAGGGCGATGACCATGTCGTCGTCGGCATAAATGGCCCGCACAGCCGGTATCAGGCGCCGGGACAGACGGACATTGAAGGGACCGATGACAACATCGAGGAAGTCCTGCTTGCTCTCGTAGGTACGGGACACGGTGGCGTGGCCGGTGATGGTCCACCGGGCCTCGGGGGTGAGCAGGTCGAAGGGACTGCCGGTGCCCGCGGCCCAAGCCTGGAAGGCCGCCTGGACAATCCCTTTGTTCTTCACTTCCTGGCTTCGTTCCGCCGCTGGCATGGTTCCGCCTCCTATGGTGAGCAAGACAAACAACACGGCCCGCAGACTAAGGGACGCGGGCGTAAAAGGGTAGTTGAGACGGCGACGGGGGTTAGTCGAACACGATGACGGCCCGGCCGACGAGTTCGCCGTGTCCCAGTAGTTCAAGGTTCTCATTCACGTCCTCCAGACGGATTCTTTTGATGGAGTGCTTAATCCGGCCAGCCTGCGCCAGGGCCATCACCTCAGTGAGATCCGTATAGTTGCCCCAGAAGGAGCCGTGATAGGTGAACTCGCGAGCGACGAACGGGAAGAGTGGAATGTCGATGCGATTGCCCACGAGGCCGACTGAGACGTAGACACCGGCTGTGGCGAGGAGGCCGAAGCCGGTGCGAATCGTCTCCTCGGCGCCCACGCAGTCGAGCGCGCCGTCGATCTCCCTGCGGCCGGTTGCCTTGATGAGTTCACCGCGAATGTCATCCAGCGACTTGTTGCGGGTATTGATGACATGGTCTGCTCCATGCTCCTTCGCGATCGCCAGTTTCTCGTCACTCCGGGCAAAGACAACGACGGCGGCACCTGAGGAGAGCAATTTGGCGTACTGCACTCCGTAGGTGCCGAGTCCGCCGGCTCCGAAGACTGCAATGATACGGTCTGGCCCTGCGACGCCGGAGGCCCTGAGTTTCTTCATCCCGCGGTAGGGTGTCATGCCGGCATCGGTGAGGGGCGCGAGTTCTTCGGGTTTCAATGCAAACTTCCGGTCGACGGGAATGAGGTATTTGTAGGGCACCGGGACGAAGTGACTGAAGCCGCCGTAAGGGCCAAATCCCGGCCAGGCGCCATGTCCGCAGAGCTGTTCATCGCCAAC
The DNA here is from genome assembly GCF_051172195.1 of Paludibaculum fermentans. GTDB lineage: Bacteria > Acidobacteriota > Terriglobia > Bryobacterales > Bryobacteraceae > Paludibaculum > Paludibaculum fermentans_A. Next base: position 1,619,267 of record NZ_JBPJAQ010000002.1, on the reverse strand, counting down.
CCGGCATTGACGGCAGGTGCCATCGCCCCAGCCCCCGACGACGACCACCTGATCGCCCGGGGCTAAGTTGGCAGAGGCGGGCACACCGGGGCCAAGCTCCGCGACGGAGCCCGCGATTTCGTGACCGGGCGTGGCAGGCAGTGGGAGGTCGAAGCCCGAGCGGAAGTAGCCATCCACCAACTGGAAGTCCGTGCGGCACAGTCCGGCCGCCTCGACCTTGACCAGCACCTGATCTGCGGTAATGCCGGGTTTGGCGACCTCTTCGATCACCAGCGGCTGTTTATAGCCATGCATGCGTGCAGCTAACATGGAAATCCCTCCTGGGGTTTGCGTTCGAAAAACCGATCTTTTCGGGACTAGCCAAAGATAGCCAGTGGAGCTCCGTCGCACATCCCGAGTGCGGGGGCAGCGGTTATCCCTCAATAACACTGCGACGCAGTACCACTTTTTGGGGAGGCCGCAATCACCCTTGGCCGCGGAGGGGTCCAGCCTCCCGGGTATCGGCTGACTCAGGGAACCTTGTCCAGCAGACCTTCGTATCTGATTACATGGCACTGTTGCAGGACTTCCGGCTGGCGGCCAGGATGCTGGCGCGCAATCGCATTTGGACCATTGTGGCGGTGCTGGCGCTCTCGCTTGGGGTAGGCGCCAACGTCGCCATCTTCTCGGTGGTCGGCCTGATGATTTCGGTGCCACTGCCCTACCCGCATCCCGCCGAACTGGTATCTGTCCCGCAGACCAACGCCTTACGTGGTTTCCGGCAGGCGTCCGTGAGCTGGCAGGATATCGCCGACTGGCGGGCCGCGGCTGGGGTGGAGTCGATGGCCGCCTATACTTCGCGGCCTGCTGCGTACAGCGGCGAGGGCGAACCGCAGAATCTGCCCGCCATGCAGGTGACGCCTGATTTCTTCCCTACCCTGGGCGTGGCTCCGGCGATGGGGCGCACGTTCACGGCAGCGGAGGGACCGCAGACAGAGGCTCGTGTGGCGGTGATCTCCTACGCGCTGTGGCAGGGTTTGTTCCGTGGCGCGCCGGACGTGCTGGGCCGCGAAATCCGGCTGAACGGGCGAAATTACGCGGTGATCGGGGTGATGCCCGCCAGCTTCCACTTCCTGTACAGGCAGTCCGACCTCTGGATGCCGCTCTCGCTGGAACCGGCCCAACGAGGGCGCGGCTGGCGGGGCCTGAATGCCATCGCGCGGCTGCGTCCCGGGGTCAGGCCGGCCCAGGCGGATGCCCAGATCCGATCGATCTCCGAGAGAGTAGAGAAGGAAGACCCAAAGAACGGGGAGAACTGGCGGGGCGCCGTCCGCCCGCTGGCCGACCGGGTGATCCCAAAGACCGCGCGGGCCTCGGCCGGAGCCATGTTTGGCGCTGTCGGACTGGTCCTGCTGATTGCCTGCGCCAATGTGGCCAGCCTGCAACTGGCTCGCGGGACGCAGCGCAGCCGCGAACTTGCCTTGCGTGCCGCCCTGGGCGCGGGTCGCGGCACGCTGGTGCGCCTACAACTGGTGGAGAGTCTCCTGGTTTCGATACTCGCCGGGGCCGTTGGCGTGCTGACGTCGTATTGGACGGTGCCCCTGTTGAAACGTGTTGCTCCGCCGGAGATGCAGATCTTCGACCTGGCGCGCGTCGACATCACGGCGCTCGCCTTCGGGCTGCTGTTATCCCTCGGATGCGCGGCTGTTTTCGGGTTCCTCCCCGCCCTGCTGCTGACGCGCGGCAATCTGGCGGGCTCCCTGCAGAATGCGGGGCGCGGGTCCTCAGCCGGCCGCCATGTCGCGCTGAACAGCCTGGTGGTGGCGGAGATGGCACTGGCGCTGGTTCTTGTGACGGCCAGTACGATGATGATCCGCAGCCTGATCCGCCAACAGTCGATGAGCCCGGGCTTTGACACCAACCACCTCACGGTGGCCTATATCCTGCTGCCGCAGTCGCGTTACGTCTCTGACTCGCAGGTGGCCGGCTTCTACGACCGTGCCCTGGAGAACCTGCGCCGCGACGCGCAGGTGGAGTCCGCCGCGCTGGTGCAGACGCTGCCGTTGTCGGGTGACAACAGCTATCTCAGTGTGAAGGTGGAGGGCTCGCGCGAAGAAGACCGTGACCAGGCTGCCGGCAGTATGATTGTGAGTCCCGGTTACTTCCGGACACTGAGGATTGCCCTCATCTCCGGCCGCGAATTCGTGCCACAGGATGACCCGTCCGCTCAACGGGTCGCCATCGTGAACGAGACTTTCGTTAAGCGCTATTGGCCGCGCGAGGCGACCCCGGTGGGCCGCCGGGTGCGGATTGCCAGGCCAGGAGAGCCTTGGCTGACCGTGGTAGGCATCGCGCGCGACGTCCGGCACGAGGGGTTGGATGATCCGCCGCGCCCAGAACTCTACCGTCCGCACGCCCAGGCGCCGGAACGCACGATGACGCTGGTCGCCCGCAGCCGGCAGGCCGGACAGTCCGCCGCCGGATCGATGCGCGCCGCGGTGTGGCAAGTGGACCGCGAGCAGCCCCTGTTCCGCCTGATGACCATGGAGGAACTGCTGGTATCGCGCAGTTCCGGGCAGCGCGCCACTACGAAAGTGCTGTTCGGACTGGCGTTGATCGCACTCATCCTCGCCGCCGTCGGGACCTATGGCGTGATGGCGTACACGGCCGCGCGCCGGATGCGCGAGATTGGGATCCGCCTGGCATTGGGCGCGACGCACGGGTCTGTCTTCGGCATGGTGCTGCGGGGCGGTGCGCGCCAGGCTGGTCTCGGACTACTGGTGGGCCTGCCAGCGGCCTATGCGGTGACGCCGCTGCTGCGCGCCGCCAGTGATGGGCTGGAGCCGCAGGATCCGCTGGTCTACGCGGGTGTGGCCCTGCTGCTGTTCCTGGTCGCCGTGGCCGCCAGCCTGGCCCCCGCACGGCGAGCCATGGGAGTGGATCCCGCGGTGGTGCTGCGCAGCGAGTAAACGCGCGGGCAGGTGGATGCCTAGCTTCGCGCTGCGCCTTTGAGGATCGACTCTTCCAGGAGTTCGATCATGGCGACGAGCAGTTCGCTGTCGGGTGTGGCGACGCCCAGTGCCTGGCCCCGGCGGACCACATAGCCGTTGAGCGAGGCGATCTCAGTAGGGCGGGTGCGGGCCAGATCCTGCGCCATGGAGGATGTTGCGCGGGTCATCTTCTCAGCCAGGAGCAGGGCGGCGTCGACGGTTGGTTTTTCTTCCAGCGGAATCCCTTCGGCGCGGGCGACGGCCACCGTTTCCGCGATGATACGCAGGCCGAAGGCGCGAACCGGCTCCGACCGGACGATCCGGCCATATTGCGATCGGGTCAGGGCCGAGAGGGCGTTATAGGCGCAGTTCATGACCATCTTGGCCCAGAGGTCGGCCGCAATGTTGCTGGAAATCCGGCAGGGGATTTCCGCCTGCTCGAACATGGCGGCGAGCGGCTCCAGTTCGGGATTGCGGGGCCAGCCGGCATGGTAGCCGATGATGAGGTCTCCACGGCCGGTGTGGGTCACGCGGGCGGGCGCGGTCATTTCGGCGGCCACGTAGACAGCGGTCGGGATGGAATACGCTTGGATCGCCGAGTAGATCCGATCTGGATTGTCGACACCGTTCTGGAAGCTGAGGATGGTGGTCCCGGGCGCCAGGTGGGGCTGCATTTCCAGGGCGGCCGTCACCGTGCTGCCTGATTTCACGCAGAAGAGAACGATGCCGGCATCGCGCAGGCCATCCTGCATGCTTGTCGTGGCGGCAATGGGGATGCGTTCCTGAAGGTGCAGGCCGTCGAACTGGAGCCCCTCGCAGAGAATTGCTTCGACGTGGGACGGCCGGCCGATCAGATTGACGCGTACTCCGGAGCGCGCCAATAAGGCTCCGAAATAACAGCCCACTGCGCCCGCGCCGACCACAGCCACCTTCGGGTAATGCTCTGGTTTGCCCATGCAGTTTCATCATATCGTCCGGGCGCCCCGGGCCAAGTCAGACGGGGCGTGCCGCCACGATCCGGAGGGCCTCCTGGTAGCGGGCCTGGCGCACATTCTCGACGAGCTGTTCCCAATGGGCGCGGCCGTAGATCAGCTTCTGCGCGTTGTCCGCCAGATCCACTTCGTGCGCCCACATCCGCCGGTGGTATTCGCGGAAGGTGGGTACGGGTTCGCTCCAATCCACAGGCTGGCCGCCCGAGCCCAGGGTGAGGAACGCCATGGTGTAGAAGAGGTGGACGAGTTGCCGCATGAGATGGAACCGCGCCCGCTGATACTCGCTGGGTGGCGCTCCGAAGTACTCCTGGAGAAAGGCGAGTTCCCCGGCGTCGTTCGTCACCACATGATTCGCGACCACAGCCAGGTCGGCATAACGGTCGTTCAGGAAAGCGGCTTCCCAGTCGATCAGCCACGGATGCCGGCCATCGAACAGAATATTGTCCGGCTTGAACAAGTCGTTGTGGCTTGCCACCATCTCCGCATCATCATATGGATAGACCGCGGCCAGTTCCGCATAGCGCGCGGCCCATTCCCCGGCATCGGCTGGGGAAAGCGTGTGCCCGTTCTGAAATCTATGCAGGAAGCCATCCAGGGCCGGACCTTTGCCCAGGAGGAACGTGCAGGTGGTGTTGAAAGGAGCGCGCTCGAAGGCAGGCAGCGCGTGCAGGGTGCGCAGGACAGCGGGCAGACGAACCAGCGCCTGCGGGACAGGCAGCGGCTGGACTGTCACGAAGTCCGTGATGGAAATGTGGTCCTCGACGCTGGTGTACCAGACACGCGGCGCCAGGCCTGCTTCGGCCGCCGCGCGCATGCAGTTGTAGTGGCGGGTGGGGTCTTCGGCGCGGGTGATGATCTTCAGGACATAGGGCGAGCCGGCGACGACGATGCGGAAAACGAGGGATGAAGTGTGGCCCCCGGTGAGGACGGAGATGTCGTCAAACCCGGATACTCCGAAAGCGTCCCGCAGACCGCGTGAGACGGCTTCGCTTTTTTCCTGTGGAATCATGAAGTGCTCCTTTCGAATCGAGGCGGATCCACCAACCGCGGCGAACCGCCGTGCGGGCGCAGTCCGGCCGTGGCGACGCTTCGCCGGCGATGGCGGCGAGCCCTGTTTACAGTCAGTGGATGGCGCTTGGTTATGTCGATGCTAAGCCAACGCGAATGGAAAATCCAGTCTTGTTTTCAATGATTTAAATTGCTATTCTCTAAGTGGGCAGAGGCCCGGCGCCGCTCTTGATCCCACCTGTTACCCTCAAATCCCGCTGGCACCGAAAACTTCGATAATAGGGACGCTATGGATGACATCGCTTCCATCGTTCTGGAGGATGGCGAATTGCGCCTGCAGTTCGTAAAGCTGGGACCTCATCCGGTGCACAAGGCGCCGACCTACTACTTCCGGATGCTCCACCGGCTGACAGGCGAGGAGATGGGCGGCATCAATCTGAGGGCTGGCTCATCACCGCATATGGAGCGTTATGCCGGCCACATTGGCTACACGGTATTTCCAGAACATAGAGGGCACCGATACGCTGCGCGCAGTGTACGGCTGCTGCTTCCTGTCGCCCGCCGACTTGAATTATATGTAATTTGGATTACATGTGATCCGGAGAATGTCAGTTCGAGAAGAAGCGCGGAGCTGGCTGGCGCAGTGTTTGTGGAGATCGTGGATGTGCCCGAGGATTGCGTAATCTATCAAAGCGGGCATCCCCGAAAATGCAGGTACCGGCTGGAGGCCGCCGCCCAGTTCGCCTGAACCCCGCCCGGATTCCCCGCGCATCTATACAAAGCAGATATTATTATCCAGAGGTCATCTTGCTCATTCCTTCCCTCCGGATTTCTATTCTGGCCTCGTGCCTGGCGTTGAGTGCACCTTTCCTGTTTGCCGGACAGCCAACTTCTCGGCGATTCCACACTCCCGCACTGCCTCTGTTGTCGCAGAACCTCATTCCCCGGCAAGGCGAGGCTCCGGCCGCCGCGGGACCGGACCTGAGCGTCCAGCTCACCCATACCAGCAGCTTCCTGCGGGGGCAGACCAATGCGGTGTACCTGATCCGGGTGATGAATAGCGGGGGTGCCCCCACTGTGGGAGGCATCTCGGTGGTCGAATCGATGCCGGCGGGCATCACCATCACGGCAATGTCGGGGCCCGGCTGGTCGTGCGCGGCGGGCACCTGCACCCGCAACGACAGCTTTGCGGCGGGGCAGATGCTGCCGACCATCTCTGTCCTGGCGACAGTGAGCGCCAATGCCGCGGCGTCGGTCAGTAATGTGGTGACGGTTTCCGGCGGCGGCGATTCGAGTATCGGCAACAACCTGGCCACGGACGTGACGAGCATCGCGTCTGAGGGCTGGGTATACGGATTCGGGGAGCCGGGGGTGGCCAATTCGCCTTTGACGTACACCCGGACCGCACTCTCGGATGTCGTCGCGCTGGCGGTGTCGGTCAATGACGCCCTCGTCCTGCGGAAGGATGGCACGCTGGTGCAATGGGATGGCTACGGCCAAGACACCCCGGCAGAGGCACGGGCGTTAACGGGTGTGGTCGCCATCGCAATGGAAGAACGCATCTACTATGCCCTAAAAAGTGATGGCACGGTGGCCGCGTGGAGCAGGCGGCTGCTGGCGCCCGACACCTCTGGGCTCACGAACATAGTCGCCATTTCCGCGCGGGGTAGTTCTGCCCTGGCGGTGCGGGCGGATGGTTCCGTGGCGGCGATTTCCAACGGTGTGAATGCGATCCTCACCCTCCCTGCCGGGTTGGCGAACGTGGTGCAACTTTCGGTGGGAGGCAACCTGGCGGTGGCCCTGGACGCTTCCGGCTTCGCCACGTCCTGGGGGAGTGCACCCGCGCTGCCGGTGCCCAGTGAGCCACTGGCGCAGGTGTTCGCAGCCTCGTCTTCCACCGGCGCCGGGATCCGGCCCGACGGAACAGTCGTGGTGTGGCAGACCTTTCCAACCGGAGATCTGCTGGCCGTGCCATCGAGTCTCAGCGGAGTCACCGCGCTTACCGGCGTGGATTATCTCATCGCCCTGAAGGCGGACGGCACGGCACGCGGTTGGGGCACCCAGCCTTTCTTCCATCCCGAACAGGCGAATGCGCTGGCACAGGCGAGGGCGGTAGCCGGGACGTACACGTATGCGGTGGCGATTCTCTCCGCGCCGACTGTGACGCTCTCGTTCCAGGGCACGGCCCAGGCCGTCAATCTGTCCACCTCGAGTGGAACCACGGCGTCCATCACTGTGGACGGCATTGCCAGGGTGCTGCCCTTCTCCCTGGAAGTTGCGCCAAACAGCACGCACACCATCTCAGCGGCCGCGGTCCAACCGGGCGGCAACAACCCGACCCAGTACTATTTCAACAGCTGGAGCGATGGAGGAGCAGCCACACACGCCATCACATCCGGCACGGTGGACTCCGTTTACACCGCCGATTTCAAGACCAAATTCCTGCTGACCACCGCGGCTGGAACAGGCGGCACAATCAACCCGGTGGGCGGCCTGTACGATGCGGGCGTCTCTGTCCTGGTCAGCGCCACACCGGCCAACGGGTATCTCTTTGCGGCATTCAACATCGGCTCAGTGGGACGGGATGGCAGCAACCCGATCCGGATCACGATGAACCAGCCGGTCGACGTGTCCGCGGTATTCACCCCACTGGCCCAGGGCTCGCTGCATATCACCCTGAAGCCGCTGCATACGATGATCAGCGGGCAGCTGAATGCCGTCTTCCTGGCACGGGTGGTGAATGAGGGGACAACCGTTCAGAATGGAGTTCAAGTGCAATTCGGCGGCCTGGCGCCGATTGCCTTCGCCGGTGCAGGCTGGACGTGCTCCGGCAGCACCTGCAGTCGGGCAGACGCACTGGCTCCGGGACAGGCGTATCCGGCGCTGATGATCACCGCGACGGTGCCCGAAGTTTCCTATGCCAGTTTGAATGTTGGCCTTACGTCCAACCTCTCTTGTCCAGCTTGCATGGGCTTGGTGACCATGCCTGTTTACGCGCCGACGAACACATTGACGGGCTGGGGTGACGGGCTCTCCGGGCAGATTACCGCGCCCAATGGGATCACCAACATCGTCGACGTGGCCGCCGGCGCGGAACACACCGTGGCGATGCTGGGCACCGGCAAAGTGGTGGCTTGGGGCGACAATACGCGGTTGCAGACCCAGGTTCCGGGCAGTCTCTCCAATGTGGTGTCGGTCGCCGCCGGAGGCAATCACACGCTGGCGCTGGTTTCGAATGGCCAGGTGGTGGCCTGGGGCGACAACCGCAGTGGACAGACCACGGTTCCGGGTTCGCTGCCAGCCATCGTCGCGGTGGCGGCGGGGCAGAATCACAGCCTGGCGCTGACCAGCGCGGGTGCGGTCGTCGCCTGGGGCGCGAATGGCAGTGGACAGACCACGGTGCCCGCCGCTGTACAGAATGCAGTCGCCATTGCCGCCGGAGGAGATCACTCGCTGGCTTTGTTGAGGGACGGAACCGTGATCGCCTGGGGTAGCAATCCGGACGGAGAGAGCACGGTACCGGCCAATCTGGCGGGTGTGGCAGCCATCTCGGCGGGAACGCACTACTGCACGGCGGTACGTGGCGACGGGAGTGTCGTTGTGTGGGGCAACAATCCGGCGAGCATCCAGAGTGGCATACCAGCGGGCCTGGCCGATGTCCAAACCTTGTCAGCAGGCTCGGGCCACGCCCTGGCCCTGAAGTGGGACGGAACCCTTCTGGCCTGGGGCGCCAATCCCAGCGGTCAAGCCACTGTCCCGGCCGGCCTTTCCGGGATTACCGCGATCGCAGCCGGAGCGGAGCATAGCGTGGCCGTCACCTCCGGTCCGCCCGCAGCCCCGATTGTCTTCTCAACACTGCCGGTTGGCGCCGCGTATCGCGTGGACGGCGTCGCCTATACAGGCGACCAGACGTTGCAACTGACAGTCGGCCAGCACCATACGGTGACGATTTCGCCCCTGCCGGCCCAGACCATCCCCGGTGCGGAGTACACCTTCCAAGCCTGGGGGGACGGCTACCGAGGCACGACGCGGACGATCCTTCCCACGGGCACCAACACTTTCGTGCTCGTGTACAACGCCAGGTACAAATTAACAACCGCAGCCTTACCCGCTGCCGCGGGCTCCATCGCCGTCTCCCCCTGGAGCGCTGACGGCTGGTATGCCGACAATCAATTACTGCAAATCACGGCAGTGCCCACCGCCGGCAATGTCTTCAACACCTTCACGGGCGACCTGAACGGCAACGCGAATCCGCAATACCTCAACATGTCCGCGCCACATAGCGTGACCGCGAATTTCTCGGCGATCAGTTCCCTGCCCAACGCGGTGAGCGTGACGCCCTCTTCCGGTTCCGGCGCCTCGGGCAATTTCGCGGCCGTCTACTCGGCAGGGCTCGGCTACCAGAACCTCGCGTGGGTCCAATTGCTGATTGCCGCGGCGCCCGATGGCGGGGGACAACCCTTCTGCTTCCTGCATTACGACGTGCAGGGCAACCGGTTCTGGGTGTACGGCGACGGAGGCTTCTTCCAGGGTCCGGTTCAGCCTGGTGTAGCCAGCGCGCTATTGCAGAACACACTCTGCGGACTGAATACCAAGACCTCGACAGTGACCGGCAGCGGTACTTCCCTGACCTTCGATGCCCATGTGGCCTTCAAGGCGGCCGCCAGCCTAAGCGTCTATTTAAGGGCGCAAACGCTGGGTCAATTCGATACAGGCTGGGTGCAGCGCGGCATCTGGACTACCGGGACCACCGCACTGGGTACGATGAGTGTCCAGCCGTCAGCGGGGTCCGGCAGTCAGCAGACATTTGTTCTCACTTATCCAGACCCGGTTGATTTTGAAGATACGACAGCCGGATGGTCGCAGTTCCTGGTGGCCGCGGCCACCGATGGCGGCGGCCTGCCGTTCTGTTTCGTCCACTATGACAAGGCGGGCAACGGGCTATGGATGTACTCCGGCGACGTGGGTTTCTTCCTGGGCCCGGTGAGCCCGGGTACCGCCTCGAACGCCCTCGACAGCAGCGCATGTTCTGTCAATCCGGGGCTCGCGACGGTCACTCACCCAACCGGTGTGGTGAATGTGAGCGTCCCCGTCACCATGAAGCCGCCGATGGCCGGCGTCAGGAATCTGTATCAACGGACTCTCGATCCGCTCTCCAGGGATTCGGGCTGGGTAAAGACAGGTATCTGGACAGTTCCATAGAATGCGACGGAGCGGGCGGTTCGCCTTGTGAATACAGGGGCGGCCCTGCCCTCATCGCCGAAGCGAGGCAATACGGCATCCATATTGGTCAGGACTTTATGACTAATTGGATACAAGATGCAAGGTGATGACAAGCCGATCGCTGAGTCTTTCTCAACACTTCAATGCAAACCTGCATTGACTTAATCAGGAGGCGCATGGCACTTTGATCTAGGGGTTTTCTTGCGTATCCACAACTGCGGTCTCTTCCTGTTGGCCTCCTGTCTGTTTGCTCTCCAACCGGCCGCGGGTCAAGGATTCCGCGCCCTCGCGGACCAGCCTCACGCCTTGCCTCCCGCTCAGGGCCTGGTGTCGCGTCCTTCGGAGACTTCGGCGGCCTCCGGGCCCGACTTGAATATTCAACTGACTCATACCAGCAGTTTTCTGCGTGGGCAGAGGAATGCGGTGTATCTGATTCGCGTGACCAATGTGGGCGGCGGCACCACGGCGGGGACCATCTCAGTCGTGGAATCAATGCCGTCCGGGATTGCGATCACGTCGATGTCCGGGCCTGGCTGGACCTGTCAGGCGAATCAGTGCACCCGAACAGACAGCTTCCCGGCGGGCGCGATGCTGCCGACGATCACCGTGCTGTCGGCCGTCGATGCCAATGCGCCCGCTTCCGTCGCCAACGTGGTAACAGTTTCCGGCGGCGGGGATTCAAACGCCACCGACAACCAGGCCACTGACGTGACGACAATTGCGGCGGAAGGGTGGTTGATGGGCTGGGGCTCCCCGTACTCGATTGCGTATGGCCCTCCGGGGAATTTGTCCGACGTCGTGGCCGTCTCCATCAGCAATGATCATGGAATTGCACTTCGCAAGGACGGCACCGTGGTGGAGTGGATGCAAAGCACCGACATTACTTCAGCCATAGCGCTTTCCCTCAACAATGTGATTGGCGTGGCCGCGGGCAACGACGTTAGTTATGCACTAAAACGCGACGGCACGGTGACGGCCTGGAGCCGATACGCGACAGTGCCGCCTACAGCACAAATGACAAATGTCGTTGCGATTTCGGCGCTATCCGACTTCGCGCTCGCCCTGCGTGCGGACGGCACCATGGTGGCTGCCGGCGCCAGCCCGTATGGCGAGACGAACCTGCCGGCAGGACTGTCCAACATTGTCCAATTCTCGATGAACGCAGGCGCCGCATTCGGACTCTCGGCCCAAGGCGGCATTACCGCCTGGGGCAACAATGCTCCACCCACGCCACCCGGTCTGGGGAAACTGGTCAAGGTCGCTTCGATAGGATTGCGTACCGCGGTCGGCATCCAGCCCGACGGCACGGTTGTGGGCTGGGACGACTTGCACGCGGGGGGCTTATTCACGCTGTCGCATTCGATGACGAACGTTACTGACGTCACCGGCACCACGTACATCCTGACACTGAAGGGGGATGGGAGCGTGGAGGGCCTCGGCTCACCCGAGTACAATCTGGTACCTTTCTCCGCCACGCTGACGAATGTCCGGGCGATCTCGGCCAATCAGATCTACGCGGTGGCGATTCTCACTTTGCAGCCGGTCGTGCTGACGATCAGAGCCAATGTGTACGGGATTGGGCCTCCAGCCTACTACCTGCCTGGCCCGCAACTCACACTGGATGGCTACCAGTATGTGGCTCCTTACTCGCTGACTGTTTCCAGAGGCAGCTCACACTCGCTGTCGACTCCGGTGACGCAACCACAGGGAGACCTGACTTATCGCTACACCTTCGCCAACTGGAGCGACGGAGGCGCGATCGGCCATGCTGTCACTGTCAACGGAGACAGCACTTACACCGCGAATTTTGCCGTGGAGTACAAATTGGCAACGTCGAGCGCGGGCGGCGGGACGGTCGTCCCTGCTACCGCCATGTACGCGCATGGCACTGCGGTGCTGGTCCGCGCCGTGCCTGATGCCGGGTATGCGTTCTCCCACTTCTCGTCGCCCGTGTCCACGAACGCCAACAATCCTGTCCGCGTGGTGATGGATCAACCGGTTGATCTGACCGGATATTTTTCACCTTTGAGCGGCAAGGCGCTTCGCATCAGCCTCAAACCGCAGCGGAATGTGGTGCAGGGGCAGCAGAACGCCGTGTATGCCGGACGGATCTGGAATGAAGGCTCGACCGCTGTGAGCGGCGTGCAGGTGAGGTTCGAAGGCCTGACCCCCAATCATCTGTACGGTGCGGGCTGGACGTGCAGCCAGGCGTCCTGCAGCCGTACGGACACGCTTCAGCCCGGACAGGCATATCCGGCCATCCTGATCATCGCGTCGGTCTCAGCTTCCGCAAGCGGTACCGCCGTACCCATGCTCACCATCACTCCAAACGGACCAAGTGCCACCGCGCCTTCCCCGATCAGCGGCGCCGGCAATCGCGTAGTTGGCTGGGGCGACAACACGTTCGGACAATCGGTCCCCCCGCAAGGACTCAGCAACCTCGTGGGCGTCGCGGCAGGCAGCCGTCATAGCGCGGCGCTGAAGGGCGATGGCACCATCGCAGCGTGGGGCAACAACACCAAGTCACAGACACAGATTCCGGCAGGCCTCACCGGGGTGATCTCGATTTCCGCCGGCGCGAATCACACGCTGGCATTGACGAGTTCCGGGGGCGTGGTTGCCTGGGGGGACAGCGGCAGCGGTCAAAGCTCCGTTCCCGCCAATTTATCGAACGTCATTGCTGTGGCGGCCGGAGCGAACCACAGCCTGGCGCTGACGAGTTCCGGGACAGTAATCGCGTGGGGCGCCAACGGCAGCGGCCAGGCCACGGTGCCCGCCAGTGTGCAGGGCGCGATTGGGATCGCCGCAGGCGGAGACCATTCGCTGGCTGTCCTCAGGGACGGAACGGTGGTGGCGTGGGGTTCCAATACAGATGGAGAAAGCAGTGTGCCCGTCAATCTGGCGAGAGTGGAGTCAGTCTTTGCCGGAGCCCATTTCAGCGTGGCGCTACGAGACGACGGCACGGTCGCCGTTTGGGGTAATAATCCTGCCGCGATTCTCAGCGGGATGCCGGCAGAGCTCACTAATGTGAGAGACCTCGCCACCGGTGCATCGCATGCGCTGGCTGTTCAATGGGACGGAACCGTCCTGGCCTGGGGGTCGAACGGCAGCGGCCAGACGACAATCCCCCCTGGGCTTGCAGCCGTCACCGGGATCGCGGGCGGCAGTGCCCATAGCCTGGCGATTGCCGAGGCGACGGCGCAGATGAGCACTACGATCTCGACGACGCCAGCCGGTGCGACTTACATGGTGGACGGAGTGACTTATTCGTCGAACCAAATTCTCAATTGGACCTACGGAAGTTCTCACACGATTTCCGCGGCGGCGACCCAGCCGGGCTCATCGCCCGGCACCCAATTGGTCTTCCAGTCCTGGGATGATGGGATCAGGGGAACGACCCGGACCTTTGCCGCGACTGGCGCCCAGAACATCGGGCTGGTTTTCAAACTCCAGAACCTGGTCACGGTTACGGCGACGACCGGAGGTTCCGCCACGCCCGCTACGGGCTATGTGGATGATGGCAGCCCAATCACGATCGCGGCTACGGCGGCGCAGGGATTCGGGTTCTCCGGCTTCAACGGTGACCTGGTCGGCAGACAGAGTCCCAGGACATTCATCGTCCGCCAGCCGGTCAACATCGTGGCCAACTTCAGCCAGCTACAGGCGAAGGCAATGCTCGCTGTGGATGTCCGCCGCGCCAGCATTCTCCTAAGAGGACAGACCAATGCCGCCTACCGGGTGCGTGTCGGGAATATGGTTCCCGGCGGAGCCACTTCCGGGGCGGTGCAATTGACAGCGACACCGCCCACGGGATTGACGATTACTTCCATGAACGGCCCGGGGTGGAATTGCAACGGCATTTCCTGCACTCGTTCAGACACGCTGGCGAGCGGGCAATACTTCCCCGTGCTGACGGTGATCGCCAAGGTGGAGAATCTTGCGCCCAGCACAGTCGCCGTGCAGTTCACGGCATCTGGCGGCAGCGATCCGACCGGCGTGACCGTGACCGATTCAGCCGCGGTGAATGCGACGGCGACGCCAGTGACGTGGAATGTCAGCCCCGCCATCAACCCCACGCTGCCCTTCCCAGCAGGCCTCTCGGATGTCGTTGCGGTCTCAGCGAGCAGCGAGCATTTCCTGGCTCTCAGGAAAAACGGCACGGTGGCCGCCTGGGGTGGAAACCAGCATCACGAATGCGAGGTACCGGCAGGGCTGAGCAATGTCATTGAGATCTCCGCCGGCGGCGCTTACAGCATTGCGGTGAAGGCGGATGGGACCATTGCCATCTGGGGCGAAGGCCTGCCAGTGACAGGGGTGCCGTCCGGATTGTCAAATATTGCCGGGGTCGCGAGCGGGCGGGCGGCTGTGATCGCGATCCAGAGTGATGGTTCGTTGATCACCTGGGGCGACCCCTATTACCTGGATCTGATGGAACTCGGACGAGCCAGGAACGTCGTCGCCGTGAGCGCCGGCAACGGCGCGGTTGCCCTGACCATCGATGGGGCGGCCATCACGATCAGTCAGGCCAATACCGACGCCACGCCCGCCGGCACACCGAAGCTCAGCGCGGTGTCCACCTTCGGGAACACGTTTGCGGGCATTGCAGAGGATGGAAAGCTGGTGGCCTGGGGTTCCGGCGGTTCGCTAACTCTGCCCAGCGACTGGGTGGACCTGGCCGCGATCAGCCTGGGCTTTCCCTGCAGCCTCGCGCAGAAGAAGGACGGCTCTGTGACCCAATGGGGCTGCACTTTCGCACCTGGCACGATGCAGCCGACAGACCTGCAGGGCGCAGTATCGGTGAGCGCCCGCGGCACCCAGCTTGCGGTGCTGACCACAACGCCGCCGGCCACCACGGTGGAGGTACAGGCGACCGACGGAACGGTCAAAGTGGATGGAATCGAGTATCCATCGCCGCGCAGCTTCGCCTGGACGTTTGGAAGTGCACACACAATCGAGGCGGCGGCCGTGGTACCGGGAACGCAGGGTAGCCGCGCCAGATTCGCCGCCTGGAGTGACGGAGGGGCGCCGTCGCACACCTACCTGGCGACCGGCACGCAGCCCACCGTCCTCCTCGCCTCCTACCTGCACCAGTCTTTTCTGACCACAAATGCCACGCTGGGCGGCACCATTACCCCGGCTAGCGGCTGGTACGACAACAACCTGCCAATCCTGATTACCGCAACCCCCAGCAGCGGCTACTTCTTCTCCGGCTTCGCCGGCGCGCTCGTAGGAACAGTCCCGGCCAGGTATCTGTATCTTCAGACGCCCAATACGGTCACCGCGATGTTCACCCCCGTCGATCCGCAACCCGGCGCCGTCAGCGTTACCCCTTCCACGGGATCGGGCAATTCGGCCGGCTTCACCGCCATCTACTCAGACGGGTTCGGTTACTCCGATCTATCCTGGATCCAGTTCCTTGTCGCGGCGGCGCCGGACGGAGGCGGACAGCCGTATTGCTTCCTGCACTACGATGTCCAGGGGGATGGGTTCTGGCTGTACGGCAACGGCGGCTTCTTCGTAGGTCCGGTTAAACCGGGCACGCCCAGTGCACAGCTCCAAAACTCGCTCTGTGCCGCAAATACCAAGACATCAACTGTCTCCGGCAGCGGCGCTCTTCTCACTTTGAAGGCCAATCTCGTGTTCAAGGCCGCGGCAGGGCTGAGTATATATATGCGAGCCCACAGACAACTCGACCTCGATACCGGCTGGATCCAGCGCGGGACATGGTCCACGGCACCAGTTCCGCTGGGCACGATGAGTGTCCAGCCGGCAACGGGGTCCGGCAGTCAGCAGACCTTTGTCCTCGCCTATCCGGACCCCGCCGGATTTGAAGATACGACAGCCGGATGGTCGCAGTTCCTGGTGGCCGCGGCCACCGATGGCGGGGGCCAGCCTTTCTGTTTCGTCCACTATGACAAAGCGGGCAACGGTCTGTGGATGTACTCCGGCGACGTGGGTTTCTTCGTGGGCCCCGTGAGCCCGGGCACCGCCTCGAACGCCCTCGACAGCAGCGCATGCTCCGTCAATACAGGCCTCGCGACGGTCACTCATCCAACCGGTGTGGTGAATGTGAGCGTCCCCGTCACCATGAAGCCGCCGATGGCCGGCGTCAGGAATCTGTATCAACGGACTCTCGATCCGCTGTCCAGGGATTCGGGCTGGGTGAAGACGGGTATCTGGACAGTTCCATAGGCGTAGTTTCCTCGGCGGAAATCCTCGCAGCAGCGTGAGATTGGATCCGTACTCAAAGTTCCATTTTTCGGCCGATCCCATGAATTTGTGCCTGGCTCCGGATTTGGGAGGGCGGATATTATGCAAGTTAATTCGCGAACCTGATTGACCTGCCTAAATCGGCTGTGACATTTTAGTGCAGAGGTTGGTTTGCCACTCAACACTCGCTTATTTTCCAGGCTGGCCGCATATCTATTTCTGGCGTTTGCCGGCGCGGCCACCGGCCAGGCCGCAGCGGGCCCCGATCTTACTATTGCGCTCACGCACACCAGCAGTTTCCTGCGCGGGCAGACCAATGCGGTTTACCTGATCCGGGTCAGCAATTCCGGCGTCGGCGCCACTTCGGGTGCGATCTCGGTGGTGGAATCCATGCCGTCGGGCATCACCATCACCACAATGTCCGGGCCCGGGTGGGCGTGTTTGGCGAACACCTGCACGCGGAGCGACAGTTTTGCCCCGGGACAGATGCTGCCCACAATTACCGTACTGGCATCAGTCAACGCGGCCGCCCCCGCCTCAGTCAGCAATCTGGTGACGGTCTCCGGAGGCGGGGACACGAATATCTCGGACAACCTGGCCACCGATGTGACGAGCATTGCTTCGGAAGGGCGGCTGTATGGCTTCGCGGCGGTCAACAATTCAAGGCTGCCGCTCACTTACCTGCCCACGTCGCTCTCCGACGCAGTCGCCCTGGCGGTGTCGGAACGCGAAGCCCTGGTACTGAAGAAGGACGGGACACTCGTCCAGTGGGATTATTACGGCCAGACCACGCCCAACGAAGCCAAAGCACTCACCGGTGTGGTCGCCATCGCGATGGGCGAGCTCGTCTGTTATGCCCTGAAGAGCGATGGAACAGTGGCTGCGTGGTCGAGGTACGGCAGTCCGACCCTGGCAACCGGCCTCTCCAATATTGTGTCGATCGCCGCCAGCACCAGCGCCGCCGTGGCGGTGCGCGCGGACGGAACCCTGGCCGCCATCGTGGAGAGCACTCACCCGCTGCTCACGTTTCCCGCCGGCCTGGCCAACGTCGTGCAATTGTCTCTTGGGGTCAACATCGCGGTGGCGCTGGATTCCGCTGGCCAAGTCAAGTCCTGGGGCGGCTCGCCTGCCTTGCCGGTGCCCACGGAGAAACTGTCCTCCGTTTTCGCCGTGGCGAACGGCACCGGCGCTGGCATCCGGCCCGATGGAACCGTGGTGGTCTGGCAGACGGTGGCCGGCGGATCAGTGGCTGCCGTGCCTTCCGGCCTGGGTGGGGTCACCGCACTCACCGGCACCGGCTACCTGATCGCCTTGAAAGCGGATGAGACGGCTCGAGGCTGGGGCGCCCACGCCTACTTCCGGCCCGAACAGGCGAACGGCCTGGCGCACGCGAGAGCGGTCGCAGGCTCCACTACTTACGTCATGGCCATCCTCTCGGCCCCGGCCATCACCATTTCATTCCAGGGCACGGCGCAGTCAGTCGATCTTTCCAATTTGTCCATCTGGCCGCGGCCCACGATCACGGTGGATACGGTCGCCAGGGCGGTGCCCTTTTCAATGCTGGTGCCGCCGGATAGCACGCACACGATCTCAACGGCAGCCGCGCAACCCGGCGGAACCGAGCTTATCCAGTATTACTTCAACTCCTGGAGCGACGGAGGCGCAGCCGCGCATGCCATCACCACCGGCACCTCGGACGCCGTCTACACCGCGGACTTCAAAACAAAGTTCCTGTTGACGATCTCTGCCGGGACCGGAGGAACGGCCACCCCCGCCAGCGGGCTATATGACGCAGGCGCCACCGTCCTGGTCAGGGCCACTCCGTCAAACGGCTATTTCTTTTCCAATTTCAGTCACGATTCCTTCGGCCTGGATGCGGCGAACCCCCAGCGGGTGATCATGAATGGCCCGCACACGCTGACGGCGAATTTCCAGGTGCAGGCGAATGCCACCTTCCGCCTGTCCCTCAGGCCGCTGCACCGCCTGATTTTCGGACAACAGAATGCCGCCTACGTGGCAACCGTCGTCAACGAAGGTCCGTCGGTGCAGAACGGAGCAATAGTGCGGTTTGATTCCTCCCGGCCGGCCTTGATGACCGGTACCGGGTGGGCTTGTTCCGGAAGCAGCTGCAGCCGATCGGATGCACTGGCTCCCGGCCAGGCCTATCCAGCCATCCTCATCGTGGGCCAGGTACCCGGGTCCACCAGCGGCAACGAAGCGGTAGGACTCTCCATTCCTTCTGGCTGCCCGGGATGCAATGTCCATCTATTAGAGCCGGTTTACATGAATACCAATGCGGTGGTGAGCTGGGGCTCTGGTCTTGCAGGCCAGACCGCACACCCCGCCGGACTTACGAATCTGGTCGATGTCACAGCAGGCTCGGCCCATACCGCAGCCCTGTTGGGCGATGGCCAAGTGGTGGCCTGGGGCGACAACTCCAAATTACAGACGCAGGTGCCGGCCAATCTCCCCATTGTGGTTGCCCTTGCCGCCGGCGGCCAACACACGCTTGCCCTGGCTTCGGCTGGACAGGTTGTGGCCTGGGGCGACAATAGCAGCGGGCAGACAACGGTGCCGGGCTCCCTGCCTACGGTGATCGCGGTCGCCGCCGGCCGCCTGCACAGCCTGGCCTTGACCAGCGACGGGTCTGTTGTGGCCTGGGGCGCGAACGGTAGCGGCCAATCAACCGTACCCGCGACGGTGCACGACGCCATCGCGATCGCCGCCGCCGGCGACCATTCCCTGGCGGTACTGCGGGATGGCACAGTGGTGGCGTGGGGCAGCAATGCGGCCGGAGAAAGCAGCGTACCGGCCAACCTGCAGGGCGCAGTCTCGGTCTCGGCCGGCACGTCCTACAGTGCCGCGTTGCTGGACGACGGAACTCCTGTGATCTGGGGCAACAATCCGCCGAGCATCCTCAGCGGGCTTCCCGCCGGCCTGACGGATGTCAGGACTCTTTCCACGGGCTCAGACCATGCCTTGGCCTTGCGATGGGATGGCACCCTGCTGGCCTGGGGCTCCAATTCTTCCGGCCAGACGAGTATACCGGCCGGCCTTTCCGGTATTACGTCCATCGCCGCCGGCGACCAGCACAGCGTGGTCATCCTCTCCGGTCCACCCAAGCTATCGATTTTCATCAATACCCAGCCCGCTGGAGGTGCTTTCAGTGTCGACGGCGTCCCTTACACGGGGTCGCAGCTCCTGCAATTGACGATCGGCCAACCCCATGTAGTGACGACTTCTACCGCGCCGACGCTTCTGGATCCGGGGACGCAACTGACCTACCAATCCTGGAGTGACGGCTATCGTGGCCTGACCCGCACGATCAACCCGATGTCGAGCACCAACTACTACATCAATTACCTCTCACGATATAAGCTCACAACGACGGCCTACCCCAGTTCCGACGGCAGCATCGCCGTGTCCCCCTCCAGCCCGGATGGCTGGTATGACCGCTATCAACAACTCCAGATCACAGCCGTCCCCACGCCCGGTCACAGATTCACAGGCTTCACGGGAGCTCTGACCGGAACCGCCAATCCCCAATTTCTTACTATTCAGAGCCCCCTGTCCGTCACGGCGAATTTTGCGACCTATGATCCGTATCCGGCTGTCGTCAGCCTTGCCCCCGCGGCAGGCTCCGGTGCGGCAGCCACTTTCAGCGCGACCTACTCCGCGGGGCTCGGCTACCGGGACCTGGCCTGGGTCCAATTGCTGCTGGCGGCTGCGCCCGATGGCGGCGGACAACCTTATTGTTTCCTGCACTACGATGTACAAGGCGACAGGTTCTGGGTCTACGGCGACGGCGGATTCTTCCAAGGCCCGATCCAACCCGGAGTCGCCAGCGCTCTGTTGCAGAACCAGCTCTGCGGCCTGAACACCAAGATCTCCAGCGTGGCGAAGAGCGGCACTAGCCTGACGTTCAACGCCCGTGTGGCGTTCAAAGCCTCAGCCGGCTTGAACGTCTACCTGCGGGCGCAGACACTCAGCCTGCTCGATACCGGGTGGGTGCAGCGCGGCACCTGGAACACTTTGCCGGCCCCGCTCGGAACGATGAGCGTCCAGCCAGGAGCAGGTTCCAACGGTGCACAGACCTTTACCCTGCTGTATCCCGATCCTACGGGCTATGAGGACACTTCCTCCGGCTGGTCACAATTCCTGATCGCCGCCAGCCCGGACGGCGGCGGCAAACCCTTCTGTTTCGTCCACTACGACAAAGCGGGCAATGGTCTTTGGATGTACTCCAGCGATGTGGGCTTCTTCCTGGGCCCGGTGAGCCCGGGTACCACTTCGAACGCGATGGATAGCAGCGCGTGCTCGATCAATTCCGCACTCTCCGGAGTCACTCACCCATCGGGCACGGCCATTGTTTATGTGCCGGTTACGTTGAAGGCGCCGATGCACGGTACGAAGAACCTGTACCAGCGCACGCTCGATTCGCTCTCCAGGGATTCAGGTTGGGTGAAGACCGGCACCTGGACCATTCCTTAGCAGGGTTTTGAAGTAGCACCGGAGAGCGGCCTCATCATGGTGCCTGCCTGCTTGATTCTGCATTCACAAGTATATTTAGTTTGATATCCGGACTATTTTCTCAAGCGCCACCCTCTCGACAATTAGTTATTATCCGTTTATTTTTGTGGCGTGGATTGACGCAGCCAAATCGCGTGTGCAACTTTGATTCAGAGGTTGAATTGAAAATCGACACTCGCTTTTTATCTACACTGGCTTCCTGCCTGTTCCTGACGCTTTTTTCCATTTCCGCGGGTCAGCCTTTCCACGGTCTCCCGGGCATTCACAACAGCCGCCCCCTCCTGCAGATCCTGACTCCACCCCAAGGCGAAGCGACGGCCGCCGCCTCCCCCGACATGAGCATTTCCCTGTCGCACACCAGCAGTTTTCTCAGGGGCCAGACGAATGCTGTCTATCTGATACGGATAACGAACAACGGCGGGAGTCCAACTTCCGGCGTGATTTCAGTGATCGAGTCCCTGCCTGCCGGCCTGCACCTCACTTCGATGTCCGGTCCGGGCTGGTCGTGTTTGTCGAATACCTGCAACCGGTATG
The DNA here is from genome assembly GCF_051172195.1 of Paludibaculum fermentans. Lineage (GTDB taxonomy): Bacteria > Acidobacteriota > Terriglobia > Bryobacterales > Bryobacteraceae > Paludibaculum > Paludibaculum fermentans_A. The sequence goes on along the minus strand of NZ_JBPJAQ010000002.1, from coordinate 1,597,801 downwards.
ACAGCCTGCAGCCCGGCCACATGCTGCCAGCAATCACGGTGCAGGTGACGGTCGATTCGAATGCGCCAGCCTCGATCAGCAATTTTGTGACCGTCTCCGGCGGAGGCGACTGGAATATTGCGGATAACCTGGCCACGGACATCACGAACATCGCGGCGGAAGGCTGGCTTTATGGCTTCACTTCCGGCGGCGTGACGAATTCGCCGATTTCCTATATACCCGCAGGAGTTTCCGACGTGGTCGCTGTGGCTGTCGCGGAGAGTGAAACGCTGGCGCTGAGAAAGAACGGCACCGTCGTCCAGTGGGACGGATTCGGCCGGGGCACTCCGGCGGTGGCGCAGGCGTTGACCGGCGTGATTGCCATCGCAACCGACGAACTCCATTCCTATGCGCTGAAGAGCAATGGGACGGTGGTCGCCTGGGGCCGGCTCTCTGCTCCGCCCGATACCTCGGGCCTGACGAATATTGTCTCGATTGCGGCAAATGGCTCGTCCGCCCTGGCCGTGCGCGCGGATGGCTATGTGTCGACGATCACGCAGGGTACAACCGCGTTCCTGACCATTCCCTCTGGCTTGACCAATACCGCCCAACTCTCCATTGGGCCCAACATCGTCCTGGCGTTGGACACGATGGGCCATGTCACCTCGTGGGGCGGTTTTCCCGCCGTGCCCGTACCCACCGAAAAGCTCACACAGGTGCTGGCAGTGGCGAATGGCACAGGTGCGGGCATCAGGACGGACGGAACCGTACTGGTATGGCAGACTTCACCCGGCGGCGACCTTGGCACGATCCCGTCCGGCGTGAATGGCATCACCGCACTGGCGGGCTCCTCCTACCTGGTGGCATTGAAGGCGGACGGCACGGCCCGCGGCTGGGGCACCCAACCCTTCTTCAGCCCGGCCCAGGCAAACGGCCTGGCGCAGACCACCGCCATCGCGGGTTCCTACTCCTACGCCTTGGCCATCCTGTCCGCTCCAACGGTAACTCTCTCATTCCAAGGCACGGCCCAGGCTGTTGACTTGGCTGATGCGAACACCGTGATCCGGCCCGCCATCGCTGTCGATGGCGCTACCGCGACGATTCCCTTCTTCCTGCGGGTGGCGCCGGGCAGCACGCATACGATCTCGGCGGCGGCAGCCCAGCCCGGCGGTAACGCCGCCGTCCAGTACTACTTCAATTCCTGGAGCGATGGCGGAGCGGCCACCCACATCATCAACGCCGGGACAGTGGATACCTTCTACACGGCGAATTTCAAGACGAAATTCCTGCTCACCACATCAGCCGGCGCCGGAGGCACGATCAGCCCGGCGAGTGCACTGTACGATGCAGGCTCGGCCGTCCTGGCCAAGGCCACCCCTTCTATCGGGTACCTCTTTTCCGGCTTCAACACGGATGCGCAGGGCACCGATGGGAACAATCCCATCCGGGTCCTGATGAACGCACCGCACAGCCTCACCGCCAACTTTGTGGCGCAGGCGCAAGGCTCGCTCCGACTGACCCTGAAACCGTTGCACACGCTTCTGAGCGGACAGCAGAACGCCGCCTACGTGGCGCGGGTCATCAATGATGGACCGAGTGCGCAGAATGGTGTTCAGGTGGTTTTCAGCGGAGCTACGCCTTCGTCTCTCACCGGAACCGGCTGGACGTGCTCAGGCGCCTCCTGCAGCCGGCCGGACGCGCTGCCGCCCGGCCAGGCTTACCCTGCCATTCTCATGGTCACGCCACTGCCGGAATTCGCCGGCAACAAAGTGACAATCAGCGCCGCCACCAATCCGACGTGCGCCTCCTGCGAAGCTCGGGCCACGGCGCCGGTCTATTCGGCGGCAAACTCGGCCGTCGCCTGGGGCGGCAACAACCAGTCCGGTCAACTCACCGTGCCGGGCGGCCTGACGAAGATCGTCGACGTCTCTGCCGGCTCGAAGCATTCGGTCGCCCTGTTGGGTGACGGCAAAGTAGCCGCCTGGGGCGACAACACCATGTCACAGACACAGGCCGCGGGCAGCCTCGCCGGCGTGGTGTCCGTCGCCGCCGGCTCGAATCATACCCTGGCCCTGATTGCAGACGGGCATGTGACCGCCTGGGGTGATAACAGCAGCGGCCAGGCGACCGTCCCCGATACGCTGCCTGCCGTCATCGCCGTGGCCGCCGGAGCGCAACACAGCCTGGCTTTGACCAGCGCGGGCAATGTCGTGGCGTGGGGCGATAACAGCAGCGGCCAGACTTCCATACCGGGATCGGTGCAGGACGCCATCGCCATCGCGGCCGGCGGTGATCATTCGCTGGCCGTACTGCGCAATGGAACAGTAATCGCCTGGGGCAGCAACACCAACGGCGAGAGCAGCGTGCCCGGAACATTGCAGGGCGCGGCCGCGGTAACAGCGGGCGCGCACTACAGCGCGGCCATCCTCGATGACGGCAGCGCCGTTGTGTGGGGCAATAATCCGGCCAGCATCGTGAGCGGTCTGCCAGCCGGCCTGGCGGATGTCAGAGTCCTGTCCGCCGGCGGAGCGCACGCTCTGGCCCTGAAGTGGGATGGCGCCGTGCTGGCGTGGGGTGCGAACCCAGCGGGCCAGACCACCTTGCCGGCCGGCCTGTCCTCAGTTACGGCGATCGCGGCCGGAGCAGAGCACAGCCTCGCCGTCAGTTCCGGGCCGCCCACCATCGCAGTGCCCTTCAGCACGCTGCCCGCGGGCGGCTCTTACAGCGTGGACGGCGTCAGCTACACTGGCGCCCAGAACCTGCTGCTGGCCTACGGCCAACCGCATGTCGTGACGGTGTCTCCATTGCCGGCACAGCCCAGCCCGGGCACCCAACTGACGTTCCTGTCCTGGGGTGACGGCTACAAGGGCACCACCCGGACCATCACGCCGATGCAGAGTACCGGATACACGCTGACCTTCAACGCCAGATACAAGCTCACGGCCGCGGCCTCGCCCAGCAATTACGGCACGATCAGGATGACCCCCTCCAGCGCCGACGGCTGGTACGACGGCAACCAATCGGTCCAATTCACGGGCACTCCGGGCGCCGGGTACATGTTCACGACCTTTAGCGGCGATCTCTCCGGAACCAACAATCCTCAATCCCTGACCATGGCGGGACCACGCTCCGTGACAGCCAATTTCGCGGTCATGGATCCGCATCCGAACGCGGTCAGCGTCACCCCCGCCTCAGGCTCGGGCGCAGCCGCGACCTTTGTCGCCACGTACTCCGCCGGGCTCGGCTACCAGGACATCTCCTGGGTCCAATTGCTGATTGCCGCGGCGCCCGATGGCGGCGGCCAGCCGTATTGTTTCCTCCACTACGATGTCCAGGGCGACCGTTTCTGGGTCTATGGGGACGGCGGCTTCTTCCAGGGGCCTGTCCAGCCCGGCACGGCCAGCGCCAAGCTGCAGAATACCCTGTGCGGGCTGAATACCAAGACCTCCACGGTCACAAAAAGCGGCTCGACCCTCACGTTCAACGCGCACGTTGCATTCAAGTCGGCAGCCGGCTTGAAGATCTACCTGCGGGCGCAGACGATTGAGCAACTCGACACCGGTTGGGTGCAGCGTGGCACCTGGACCACCGCGCCTACCCCGCTCAGCACGATGATCGTGCAGCCTGCGTCGGGCTCCAGCGCCCAGCAGACCTTCACCCTGCTCTATCCGGATCCGGTTGGGTATGAAGATACAACCTCCGGCTGGTCCCAGTTCCTGATCGCAGCGGCTACGGACGGCGGCGGTCAGCCCTTCTGTTTCGTGCACTACGACAAAGCGGGCAACGGCCTCTGGATGTATTCCAGCGACGTCGGCTTCTTCCTGGGGCCGGTCGCCCCAGGCACCGCGTCGAATGTGCTCGACAGCAGTGCGTGTTCCGTCAACACCGCGCTGGCCGGGGTGCTGCATCCCTCAGGCACCGACATCGTGTACGTCCCGGTCACGCTGAAAGCGCCGATGGCCGGAGCCAAGAACCTGTACCAGCGGACGCTGGATGCGCTGTCCAGGGACTCGGGCTGGGTGAAGACCGGCACCTGGACCATCCCGTAAACGCAGTCAATAGCAAAGGCGGGCGGCCGCCGCGCCACTGTGGCCGCCGCCTTCCGTTCACCAGTCTGGCGGATGGGGTTTATTCCAGTCGCAAAACCTCCTGCGGGTCGACACGGCAGGCCCTGTCCGCCGGACCAAGAGAGGCCAGCAAAATGGCCAGAATCATCAGCCCCATACTGGCGGAATAGGCCGCGAAGTCGTCGAGGCGAATCGCCAGATCCCATTCGGAGGCGGCATAGCGGAGTGCTCCGGCGGCAAGGATTGCGCCGCACAGCAGTCCAGCGGCAGCCATGCGGGTGGAATAGCGGAGGATGAAGAAGGCGACCTGTCCCGTGGTCGCGCCCAGTGCCATGCGGATCCCGATCTCGCGCGTCCGCTGGCTGACGAGATAAGACATCACCCCGTAGAGCCCGGAAACGGAGAGCAGCAAGGCGAGCAGGCCCAATAGCCCGGACAACCACGAGGCCGCCTGCTGTGGATAAGTCTCCCAATCGAGGGTCTCCTGCAGAGCCACGACACGAGCGCCATGCGTGGAGCCGGGCGCCCGGCCGAGCGCCGTCGCCAGTTGCCGTCTCGTCTCATCGGCCGGTCCACGGCCCCTGACGACTACCATGGTCCCGGTCCGCAGAACATCGGGAAAATGAATGCAGGCGCGGGCTCCGGCGTCTCGTACCTTGGAAACAAAATCGCCGCTGATGCCGATGACCGTGGCCTGCTGGAATGGAGGGAGCCGCACATTGTCCGACTGCTCGTGCTCGATGAGGATGGTTTTGCCGAGAGGATCCTCACCAGGCCACAATTGACGGGCAGCCATTTCGCTGACCACCGCCACGGGGGCGCGGTTCTCCGCCTCCTGCTGTGTGTAGCCGCGCCCCCGCACGATGGACATGCGCAGCAACCGGAACCCCTCGCTGGAGACGCGATTCATATAGACGCGCTGCGAGCCCGATCGCCCGGCATCGCGCACCTGAATGCTGTCCAGGTCATTCAAGGGGCGGCCCATGACGGCCACGGTTTCCAGCCAGGGTTCGCGGCCAAGAATTTCCAGCAACGCACGTGCGTCGTCCAGCCCCTGGTTGGCGATGCCGAAGACACCCGCGGCCGTATAGCCCCGCTCAATCTGCGTCATCTGCCTGACTCCTCGCAGCAGCACGCTGGCGGTGACCAGCAGCATCACGCAGGCCGAGATCTGGCCCACTACCAGGACATCCCGCAGGCGGGAAGCCCGCAGGCCCGCCACTTCCCCCCTCAGCGCGGAAGCCACGGCGAGGCGGGTGGCCTGCGCCGCCGGCGCCAGCGCGAACAGCACAGTGGTCAGGATCGACACCAGCAGCATATAGAAGAAGACATGCCCGTCGAGCACCATGTCCGGGATCCGCATGCGGAACAGGATCGTCGGCGGAGCCGTGGCGTAGATCAACTGCAATAGAAAGTGAAGGGCCACCCGCGCCAGCACCAGGCCGGCAGCCGAAGCGGCGAGTGCAGTGATCAGGCTCTCAGTCAGGAGTTGCCGGACCAGGCGGCCCCGCCCGGCGCCGAGGGAGAGCCGTACGCCGAACTCACGCTGCCGCGCCATGGCGCGCGAGAGGATCAGGTTGGCTGCATTCGCGCACGGAATCAGCATGGTGAGGCCAAAGGCGATGAGCAGTGGCAGGGAGTAAGTGAGCGCAGTCCAGGTGACGGGGATGTCGAGCTCATCCAGGCTCGCCCGGGAGACGTGAAGCCATTCCGGACGGTCCGCCGTGAGGCGCCGCACATAGGCAGTGAGAATGGCTTGGGCCTGCTGTGTGCTCATACCGGGCCGCAGCCGGCCGACCACGCCGCGCGCCGGGACTTCAGGCAGGCCGGAGACGCGATTCCAGGCCTCAATGGGGATCCAGAAATCGGGCGCGCCCACCCCATAGCGAGCAAGTTTGGGATCGGCCACCTCCACAGTGCCAACCGGAGCCCCTGTGAATTCCGGAACGGTCACACCAATCACCTCGAAGGGGATGCCGTTGACAGCCAACCGACGTCCGAGCACCGCCGGGTCGCCGCCGAAGCGGCTCTTCCAAGCGGTGTGGGTGAGTACCAGCACAGCATCGTGTTCCCCGGCCTGGAAGGAATGCCCCAGGGCGGTGGTGGCGCCCAGAAGTGAGAAGTAATTGCCGCTCACCAGTCCGGCGCGGGCCGCCTGCCCATCCAGGCCCGTACCCTCCACTGTGCTGACAGCAACTTCGGAAAAGGCGGTCACATGCTGGGCGACCGACTCAATGTCGCGCAGGCCCAGGTGGACCTCGCTACCCTGGCGGGTTTCGAAGCCAAAGGACACCAGGCTCGCCGGATCCCGTACGGCCAGGGGCTTGAGCAGGAACGCATTGAAGACGGTGAAGAAGGCCGCGTTCAGCCCCAGGCCCAGGCTCAGCGTGAGTACCGCGGCGAGCGCGAAGCCGGGGCTCCTGCCCATCGAGCGGAGCCCGAATCGAAGGTCCCGTGGCAAATCCCCCAGCCATTCCAGCAGCCGGCTGGCACGCGTTTCGCCCTCTGCCAACTCCCGCACGATGGGTACGGCCGCGCCTCCACGCAAGTAGTCGGCCCATTCGAGATGGAACTGTTCCTGGGCCTGGCTCGTTCCTTCGCCGCTCATGCTGAAGGCTTCCAGCTCAGGATCCAACCGCTCCTCATAGCGGAGGGCAAGCAAGCCCCAGCGGCTGAGACGGGCCTTGCGCAGGCTCCACCAGACCACGACTTCGATAGATAGAAAGGTCAGGAACCCGAAGGGATTGACGGCGCTGTGGTAGACGATCCAGGTGATGGGCACCAGCAGCAACGCCACGCTCAAGCAGATCGCACAGGTGAGAATCAGGGGCCGCTTGCTGGGCAGGTAAGAGCAGGTAAACGGCATCTTGCGCCAGTCGCGGAAGAGGAACTCAAAGACCGCGGCGGCCAGCAGGCCCATGACCACCGGCCAGGCGACAGCCGTGAACAAGCCCTCGGATCGAACCAGGAACGTCATAGAGCCGATGGCGATGGGAACGGCCACGCAGGCCAGGACGAAACGCTCCACTGCGTTCATCCAGGCGCGGCGGCCCTCCCGCTCTGTCAGTTGGAAGATCCAGTTCGAGCGAAGATCCGCAGGCAGGGAGAAGAGATGGCGCAGACCGGCGAGGAGAAACAGGACGAGCGTCAGGGCGCAGGCAGTCAGCACCATCCCACCCATCCCCTTGTCCGACCCGGAAGCATCGGCCACATCGGCGGCGGACTTCACGGTCCAGGCCACTGCGACAGCCGCATATACAATGGCGGCCAGCCGGTGAATACGGCTGCGGTAAAGCGTCTTGCAGATGAAGAAGAGTGCCGCCTGCGCACGCGGGTCCGGGACCAGGAGTTCCAAGAAGCGAGACAGCAGGTCAAACGGTCCAGGGGTTTTCGATGTGGGCGCTTCCAGCAGCAGGCGGCGATAGCGTTGGAAGCTGATGAGATAAATCAGCACGGCCAGGACAGGTGCCGCGGCAGCAGCCAGCTGCAGATCGCGGCCGGAGAAACGCAGTGCCCCCAGGATCGCGCCTGCCGCTCCGGCAGCCAGGGGGAATCCGGCGATCGCAGTCGCGGCCAACGCGGCCTGCAACCAGATCATGAGCCGCTCAAAGATCCGCGCGGGCATTACATTCAACAGGGCACCCTGCAGGGCGACCGGCGCAAAGAACGCGACGGTGCAGGCCGAAGCCATGAAGGAGAAGCTGCTCCCGACGGCCGCACCAGTGACCAGGCTCAGGACGGCGGCTGCCGGCAAAGTGAGCAGCAGCACGAATAGTCCATAGACAAGGAGCACAGCCGAGAATTTGGCGACGAAGATGTCCGCGAAGCTGACCGGGCGTCCGGCCAGGGCCAGGCAGTCGCGGAGGCTGGGATAGAACGATTGCCACAGCGCGGCGACCAGTAGAGTGGTGAGGCAGACGGCCAGGCAGGTGAGTGCGTTCAGGTCGGCCGTGACTTCGAGCGGAATCCGCGCCAGTTGCCGGGTTTCCGCAAGCTGGCGGTATTTGAAGAGCAGCGTCACGAAGAGCAGGATCCAGCTCGAGGCGAGGATGGCCAGGGCCCCGGCAGCGGTACGGCTCCAGTCCCCCGTGACCGCCATCAGGTCGCTGTCGAAGAACCTCGGTAGGAAATGGCGCACGAGTTCGAAGCGCGCGCCGTGTGTCTCGGCCAGCCAGCCGCGCAGCCAGCCGCTCATCGCGCGACGGTCTCCAGGATGCGGTTGGCGATGGCGTCCGTATCTTCCGCCTGGGTGAGCTGGGCGAAGACCCCTTCCAGCGAGGCCTGCGCCATCAGGAGGCGCAGATTCGCCACGGAATCGTGGGCCACGACTTCGCCTTTCCTGAGGATGAGCACGGAAGTGGCGACCTTTTCCACCACCTCCAGGACGTGGGAACTATATAGGACGATCTTCCGGCGCTCGGCCAGCGCGCGCAGCAGGCTGCGGAGGATCATGGCCGCGCCGACGTCCAGGCCGGAGAACGGCTCATCCAGGATGAGGAGTTCCGGGTCGTGGAGCAGAGCCGACGAAAGCAGGATCTTCTGCCGCATGCCCTTCGAATAGGATGCCAGCAAGGAGTGCCGATCCTCCCAAAGTCCGAAGAGCCGCAGCAGTTCGTCGGCTTTGTCGTCCAGGACATTGCGGCGCATGCCCTGCAGCCGCCCGGAAAGCAACAGGTACTCACGGCCTGAGAGGTGAGGATAAAGGTGGGCCTCTTCCGCCACATAGCCGATGCGGCGCTGGAATCCCTTCATATCGCGCACTACATTCACGCCCTGGAACAGGATTTCCCCCTCGGATGGTTCGATGAGGCCGATCAGCATCTTGACCGTGGTGCTCTTACCTGCGCCATTCGGACCGAGGTAGCCCAGGATTTCGCCTGGACGAATCTGGAAGCTGACGCCGTTAACGACAGGCACGCCCGAGTAGCGCTTGGTGAGATTGCGGATTTCCAGCATTGGGCGAATAGACGCCGGTCTACCGCCCTTGGTTCCGTACTACACCGAAGAAACACTCGCCGGATTGCGCCTCTCCCCCACCGCGCGCTCGAGCTTCGCCAGACCTTCGCGGTGAATCCCCCTGCCCGGCCTTCACTGAACGAATCCCCTTGAAGCGGTGCCCTCCGGTCAATCACCTACTGACTGTATTTAGCCGCCTGCTGACATGGAATTTCGCTGACGAATCATTCGACAGCCTGTCTCACGTTCAGCCATGAGTCCGCTATTGCTTCCACCCGCCTCCGCGCTCTTGACTTTTCAACAATCATAATCACCAGATCTTCGCAGAAAAGAGAAAGCGGTATTTCCATAATCTTCGCCACTCCTTCGATCTGTTAAATACAAGCGCTATTAGCGATCTTTTGGCATAGCTCTTAATCGCTTATCTATAGATCGGTATCTAAATGTTCATTAATCCTGGACCACAATGATAGCCTCTGGGTTTTAATTATCAATAGGGTCTCAACCCTTACATCAGGAGAAGACGAAATGAGCCGTTTCCGCTTTGTAGCGGGGGCTGCAGCCGTGTGGGCTGCTGCCGCCTTCTTGTGTGTGCCCGCGTATGGGCAATCTGACCTGGGCTCAATCCAGGGGTACGTCCGTGATCCATCAGGAGCGACCATTCCCAATGCCAAGGTAACCGTCAACAATGAGACGGGCCTGGAACGGCAATCTACCACGAACGAGTCTGGACGATATGTCATCACCAACATCCCGCCCGGCTTCTACCGGGTGTCGGTGACGGCGACCGGATTCAAGAAGTACGATAGCAGTGGCAACAAGCTGGATCCGAGTGCCGCACTGGCGCTGGACATGACATTGACGGTTGGCGCGGCGAACGAATCGGTGGTCGTGACCGCCAACTCCGCGGCGCTGCAAACTGAGTCGGCCGCGGTACAGAAAGTCGTCACGCGGCAGCAGATCGACAGTCTCGAGTTGAACGGCCGGAATCCCATTTTCATGGCGAATCTGGTGCCGGGCACGAGGGGCGGAAACCTCTCCTCCCTGTCGTTTTCATTCAGCCAGGGGCCGAACAATATCAACGGCGCGCGCACGCAGGACAGCCTCATCACGTTCGATGGAGCGCCCGCCGTCCGCACGCGCTCGAACGGCACCAGCCTGGGCTCCGCGGATGTCGATTCCACGTCCGAGATCCAGATCCTCACTTCCAATTACGCAGCGGAATATGGACGCTCTTCCGGCGGACAGATCCGCATCCTGACCAAGAGCGGCACCAATGAATTCCACGGCGCCGGTTATGAGTATTTGCGCAACACCGCGTTCAATGCGAATACGTGGACCAGGAACAATACCCTGGGCCAGGACTTCGTTCCGCCGTTCCACTATAACCAGTTTGGCTACAACGTAGGAGGACCTTTCTATATCCCGGGGAAGTTCAATAAGGACAAGAATAAGTTCTTCTGGTATTGGGGCCAGGAGTGGGTCCGCAATCGCTATCTGGACACTAACTCAATGACGGTGCCGTCCCTGGCGATGAGACAGGGCGACTTCAGCGAATTGCTCAACCCCAGCAACGTCTATTACGGCAAGGTAGTGCAGATCAAGGACCCCACCACGGGCAATCCGTTCCCCAACAATGTAATCCCCACGAACCGGCTAAGCCCCAGCGGCGTGGGCATTCTGAGCGAGTTCCCGAAACCCAACCTGGTGGTGCCGATCAACACCAACCAGTTCTGGTATGCGGCCCTGCCACACCCCCAGGATCAGCGCAAGGACACACTCGCCGCCGACATGAACATCACAGATACGCAGCGCATCCAGTTCCGCAGAATGAACTACAGCTTCAATGAATATCAACCTCTGGATGGCGGCACACCCTTTACTCCGAAATACTTCAACCGGCCGAACCAGACCAATTCGTTGAGCCATGTGTGGACGCTCAGCCCCACCATGGTGAACGAGTTCCTGGCCACGGTCAGCCTGGATGACGTCTACATCCCGGTGGATACCGCCAACTTCCTCGACAGGACGACGATCGGGATCAATTATCCGTACATCTTTCCGCAGGGCAAACTGATTCCGACACGCATTCCCACTGTGAATATGACCGGCTTCAGCGGCGTCAGCGGCGGGCCGTATCCTTCGCATTCCACCGGCCCCATCTACACGCTGTCCGACAGCTTCACCTGGATCAAGGGGAATCACACCCTCAAGTTCGGGTTCTCTTTTGAGCGCTCGGGCGAGAACGACAACGATGAAATCAACGTGAGCGCCTGCCCGACCTGCACGAACAACCAGAACGGCCAGTTCAGCTTCACCGATACGCGATCGGGCCAGCCCACCTCCGGCAACGCCGCGGCGAATGCCGCCCTGGGTTTGTTCGACACCTATTCCGAACTGGGCCAGCGGGCGTACACCATCTTCCGCGGCAACATGTACGAGGGGTTTGCGCAGGACCGCTGGAAGGTGAATCAGAAGCTGACCATCGACCTGGGCATGCGCTACACCGTGGTGGTCCCGTTCCATGCCGAGTGGGGCAACATGATCGTGTTCGATCCGTCCCTCTATGATCCGGCCCAGGCCGTGAAGGTGGATCCGAAGACAGGCGCCGTGGTGCCCGGCTCCGGCGACCGCTACAACGGCATGGTGATCCCCGGCAACGGCTGGCCGGATTCAGCGTCCGGACGCTTCCCGGAAGCGACGGATCCGCAGTACAACTACCTGTTCCGCAATGGCGTGTCGTCCAACCACTACTCGGACACCCGCTGGAACCAGTGGCAACCGCGCGTCGGTATTGCTTACTCCCTGAACCCGAAGACCGTGGTGCGTGCCGGCGCGGGCCGGTTCTTCACCAAGCTGGGCGTCAGCGATTCCATCTTCCTGGGCGGCAACCCGCCCTTCCAGCCCACCGCCAACGTTTCGTTTGGCAGCGTGGACAACCCCGGCGGGACACAGGCCAATTCCCTGCCCCTGACGGTGACGACACAGAGCAAGGCTTTCAAGAATCCCGAGTCTTGGGAATGGAACTTCACAGTGGAACGGGACTTCTTCTGGAAGTCGGTTGTCTCGGTGGGCTATGTGGGCCGTCGCGGCCTGCACCTTCAACGGGAGGCGAACATCAACCAGCCGACCGTGGCAACCGTCCTGGCGAATCCGGGTGTGAACCTGGATGCGCTGCGCCCCTACGCAGGCTATAACTCGATCCGCGAATCGGACAACGTGGCGAGCTCGATGTACAACTCGCTGCAGTTAAGCTGGAACCGGCGATTCGCCAACGGCTTCTCGTTCGGTGCGGCTTACACCTACTCCAAGAGCATGGACGACGGCTCGGCACAGCGGGACATCATTCCCGACACCTACGACGCCCACAACCTTTGGGGCCTCTCCGACTTCGACGTCACCCATATCCTGATCGTGAATTACCTCTACGAACTGCCGTTCTTCCGCGACCAATCGAAGCTCAGCGGCAAAATGCTGGGCGGCTGGCAGTTGAGCGGAATCGCCCAGTTCCAAACCGGTACGCCCTGCAGCGTGGCCAAGAGCAACGACTACGCCGGTGTCGGCCAGGACGGCAGCATGTCCTGCGCCGGCCAGTTCTGGAACATGAACGGTTCTCCCTCGGTGATTGGGCAGTTTGCGGCGAACGGTTCCAACGATCCAAAGCAGTGGTTTGCCGTGAATAACCCGGATGGTTCACCCATCTTCACCGCACCAGCGGCCGGAACCTTCAACACCACCCAACAGGTGCGAAACATCATTCACAATCCTGGTTTGCAGAATTGGAATATCGGTCTGTTCAAGCGGTTTACCGTGACCGAGAAGACCGGTCTCCAGTTCCGGGCCGAAGCGTTCAACGCCTTCAACCATCCCAACCTGGGCGGCGCCAATTTCGACCCGACCAGTTCCTCGTTTGGCAAGGTAACGGGCAAGACGGGTGACGTCCGGAACCTGCAATTGTCCCTGCGGTTCTTCTTCTAGTCAGACACGAATCCGTGATGGCTGGAGTTCGCGCTCCGCCGGGTGAGGCCGTCGCTGCGTAGCGGCGGAAGCATCCGGTGGAGCGCGATCCGCATTTAGGCCCGCACCCTGGCCCGGCTCCTCTATCAATTCACCAATATGAGTGAATATTGCCGATTAAATGGGTGATGGGAGTACTAGGCCTTCACAGAACATGTCTGCTGTGGTAGTGTTGAGGCGATTTTCGCATGGGTGGTAATGGGTGAAAACCAGCCTCTTTGGTCGGAGGAAGCCCCTGCAGAATCCGGCATAGTCGATGGCATTAGAAGAGGGACATTCTGTGGAGGGGTCGGCCTTCGGCCAGAGTGGTGATGGGTGGGCTGCCTGGTGGAGTCACCCCGGTCCGCAGCGGACACGCATTCGCGGGTACGCCGGATACATTGCTGTCCTGACGGTTCTATTCCTGCTCCCGATTACCCAACTGTTGGTGCACGCCGCGCAAAGCGAGCTGCACTCGCATATCCTGCTGGTGCCGTTCATCGCCGCCTATCTCCTTTCCATACAGAAAGGACAACCGCTGGCGCCGCTGAGCACCTCATTCTTTGGTGCGGGTGTGGCCGGCTCCCTGGCAGCCGCGGCCCTGTTCGCAGGCATCGGCTGGCGGAGCAACCTCAGTTTGAATGATGGGCTGGCTTTGCTGACATTGGCCTTTGTCGGTTTCCTCGCCGCGGGCGGCTTCCTGTTCCTCGGCTGGAGGTGGATGGTGGCAAACGCCTTCCCCGCCGCCTTCCTGATTTTCATGGTCCCTCTGCCGGATGCGGTGGTCGATGGGTTGGAAAAGGCTTCCGCACTCGCCTCGGCTGATGCCGCCGCTTTCTATTTCCGGTTGACAGGCACCCCTGTATTCCGCCAGGGCATGGTCTTCGAATTGCCTGGGATCGCGCTGCAGGTCGCGCAGGAGTGCAGCGGCATCCGCTCAAGTTTGGTCCTGTTCATCACCAGCCTCATCGCCTCCCATCTCTTCTTGAGAAGCCCCTGGCGCCGTCTTGTCCTCGTCGCCTTCGTCATCCCCCTGGGCATTCTCCGCAACGGCTTCCGGATCCTGGTCATCGGCCTGCTCTGCGTTCATGTCGGGCCCCATATGATCAACAGCCCCATCCACCACAAGGGCGGCCCCCTCTTCTTTGCGCTCTCCCTGATTCCGTTCACACTCGTCCTGTGGTGGCTCCGGCACCAGGAACAAAGGCGGATTCTGCGAGGCGGCGGCTAAGTGGCATTTTTCCCGTTTCTGCCGTTTGTGGCTTCCATCTTGGGCCTGTTGCTGGCTGCGGCCAGTCTTGTCCCTTCCAGGCGATCGTTCGCCAGATGGTGCTTTGCGGCCGGAATGGTGGCGCTCAGCCTGGACAGTTACGTCTCAGGCCTGGCCCTGCGGACCTCCGTGCTTTCCGACACGCTGCAGGCACTCACACTGGGGTTGATCATCAAGTCGTTTGTCCCGGCGGCCTGGCTGGGTTTCAGCCTGGCCTACTCCCGCGGCGACTTCCGGACCTCGCTGAAACGCTTGAGCCTCCCGCTGGCGATCACGGTGCTGCTGCCCATCGGTCTGTCGCTCGGCTACCGGCAGCAACTCATCGATATTATGTCGACCGGACAACCGGGAGAGCCGCCCTTGCTGCACCTGGGCGTCATGGCCAAGGTTCTGAATGGAATCCTGCTGATCGCGCACGTCTGGATCCTGACGAATCTGGAACAGACATTCCGGTCGGCGGTCGGAACCATGAGGTGGCGGATCAAGTTCGTCGTATTGGGCCTGGGGCTGATCTTCGGCGCCCGGCTGTATGCGCGCAGCCAGGGTCTGCTCTACTCCATCTATGACGTGAATTGGTCCGCGGTGGAGTCCATCGCCTTCCTGATCGGCTGCGGCCTCCTCGTGCTGGCTTATCTGCGCAGCGGTGTCGCCGAGATCGATGTTTACCCGTCGCAGGCCGTCCTTGGATCCTCCGTAACCGTCCTGATGACCGGCGCCTATCTCTTCATCGTCGGGATCCTGGCCAACATCATCAAGGAATTTGGCGGTGAGGAGAGTTTCCAGCTCCAGATCTTTGTCGTGCTGCTCGGCATGGCCGGACTGGCCCTGCTACTGCTGTCTGACCGGCTGCGCCAGCGCGTACACAGCTTCGTCAACCGTCATTTCGCGAGGGCCCAGCACGACTCCGTCAGGATCTGGACAGAGTTCTCCCGGCGCCTGGGCAACGTCAAAGATCAGGCCGGCCTGTGCTCGGTGTCTGTCAGCATGGTCTCCGAAACCTTCGAAGTGTTGTCAGTGTCGATCTGGCTGGTTGACGAGCAGACTGAGAAACTCACCGCCTGCGGCTCGACCGCCCCGCAAACAGAACTGGGCACCCCGGGTGTGGCGGCTGCTCCGGGTCCCTCTGGGCTTCTGGCCGGTTCCTCGCCTTTCGACCTGGAGGGCATCGAAGAACCGTGGGCGGACGAACTGAGACGGCTGAATCCTACGACCTTTCCAAACGGCGGCGATCGGTGGTGCGTACCGCTGCGGGCCGGGGCACGCTGCCTGGGCGCCTTCATTCTCGCCGACCGGGTGAACGGCGCGACCTATACCATCGAACAGCTCAGCCTGCTGCAATGCATGGCGGACCAGGTGACTTCGGTGCTGCTCAACCTGCGGCTGGCCAACGAGGTGGCGCGTTCCAGGGAACTGGAGGCCTTCCGCACCATGTCCGCCTTTTTTGTCCATGACCTGAAGAATGCAGCGTCGTCGCTGAACCTGATGCTGAAGAATCTGCCGGTTCATTTCGACGACCCCGAATTTCGCGCGGATGCCCTTCGCGGCATCGGCAATACAGCACGCCGGATTGACGGGATGATCGGACGGCTGACAGACTTGCGGCAACGGCCTCAATTGAAGCCCGTGGAAGCAGATGTGAACCAACTGGTGAGTGAAGTTCTGGACCGGCTGGAAGCGATGCCGAATATCGAGTTGACCAGGGAGTTGGGGCCGCTGCCCCTCGTGCTGGCTGACCGCGATCAAATCCGAAGCGTCGTGACCAACCTCTTACTCAACGCACGGGATGCCCTCAGCTCAGGGGGCCGCATCCAGATCCGCACGGAGAAGGCAGGCGGCAACGTTGTCCTGACCGTCGTCGACAACGGCTGCGGAATGAGCCCCGAATTCGTCAGGGACTCCCTGTTCCGGCCGTTCCAGAGTACAAAGCAGAAGGGGCTGGGGATCGGGATGTTTCAGGCCCGGATGATCATCGAGGCGCACGGCGGCAGCATCCGGGTGGAAAGTGAAACGGGCAAGGGCACAACATTTCGTGTGAGCCTGCCCGTTGAGGATGGAGCATGACGAAAAGCAAGCTGTTGATCGTCGAGGACGACGTAGACATCCGGACCCAGATGAAGTGGGCGCTGGCCAATGAATATGATGTTCACCTGGCAGGCGACCGAGCCAGCGCACTGGCCGCATTCAGCAGCATTGGACCGGCGGTGACCCTGTTGGACCTCGGACTCCCCCCTCGCCCGAATGATCCCGAGGAGGGGCTCGCCGTCCTGTCCGCGATTCTCTCCCAGGACCCGTTGGCCAAGGTCATCATCGTCTCCGGCCAGGGCGACAAGCAGAACGCCTTGCGGGCGGTCGGCGCCGGCGCCTACGATTTTCTGTGCAAACCGGTGGATCTGGACGAGTTGGCCCTGGTGCTGCGGCGCTGCGTCTATCTGGCGGATCTCGAAAAAGAGTACCGCGAGATCCAACATGGGGCGAACGCCGAAGTCTTCGAAGACATGCTCGGAGCAAGTCCGCAAATGCAGGCGGTCTTCGACTTCGTCCGCAAAGTCGCCCCCACCAGCGCGCCCGTCCTGATTCTGGGCGAGAACGGCACCGGCAAGGAAGTGGTGGCCCAGGCACTGCATCGCCGCAGCGCACAGGGCGCGGGCCCATTCGTTGCCATCAATTGCAGCGCAATCCCTGAGCACCTGCTAGAGAGCGAGCTCTTCGGTTACGAGAAAGGCGCCTTCACCGGCGCTCAAGCTCAACGCAAAGGGCATATCGAGTCTGCCGCCGGAGGCACTCTCTTTCTTGACGAGATTGGCGAACTGCCGGCCCTGGTCCAGGTGAAGCTGCTGCGCTTCCTGCAGGAGAAGTGTTTCCAGCGGGTCGGCGGGCGGCAGGAGATCCCGAGTGATGCCCGCATCATCGCAGCCACCAACCGCAACCTGCAGGAACTGACCACCAGCGGCAAGTTCCGGGAAGACCTGTATTTCCGTCTGGCGGTAGTTGTGGTCAGGGTGCCGCCCCTCCGTGAACGCGGAGACGATATGGTCATGGTGGCCAAGGCGTTCCTGCACAACTATGCCGTGGAGCACGCAAAGCCAAGCCTGACCTTCGCCCCCGACGCGTTGCGAGCCCTGGGCGCCCACCGCTGGCCGGGCAATGTCCGCGAACTCCAGAACCGCGTAAGGCGAGCCGTCATCATGGCGGACGGCAAGCGGGTCACAGCCAGGGACCTGGAACTGACTGATACGCTCAGCGCCCTGCCCCCGCAAACCCTCAAGGAAGCCAGGGAAAGCGTGGAGCGGGAGCTGATCCAGGACGCGCTCCGCCGGCACAACGGCAAAATCACCTCGGCCGCCCTGGAACTCGGCATCAGCCGGCCGACCCTGTATGAGTTGATGGAGAAACTGGGCATCGGCCGGGAAGGTTGACGAGAGCCGCAAAGCCCTGCCGCCAAAGGGCCTTTCGTCGGATTACCTTACACTGGGGATTGCGCTGGTCCTGCCCGTAAGCAACTAGTTGATATCGGCTTACCTGGGGCTTCACCGCCCATCAACCGCCGGGTACGTCGGAATTCCTTACAATCGTATACGTCGAGTCACCTGCCGCTGACGATGAATGCTCACACGTTCAATTTTCACTATTTCATCAAGTAATTAATAACACGGTACTTGCGTCCGCCAGATATCAACTTCTATCTCAGAAAATGGAAGGGGCTTTGGCGTGGCAGAGCAATTGCTTAGCCTTATCGGTAGCCGCCCGCGAGGATCAACGCTTGTAGTTCGATGGATGCCTCTGGAGTCACGGGAAAGTGAGGATGCGACAACAACTCGAATCTACAGGATTCGATACTGTCCAAATCGAACTGGATGGTGTTCATGTTGAGAAGAGCGTTGTCTTGTCCAAGTACGCGCAGGCTGAGTGTCGCTTCACTCGGCGACGGTGATGCTGCTGGGCAGCGCCCTGTTCGGCCTGGAAACTCTTCGACGGAAGTTCCGAGCCTAGACCCTCCTCCTCTCCGCATCGGAACGACGATAAGGGCCGGAGCAATCCGGTCCTTTTTCGTCTCTGAACCTAATTCGGACCCCACGCAAGACAGACCGTCGGACCCCAGGGCTCTGCGTCTTGCAGTGGCTTGCTGCGCGCCTGAACAAGCGCCGCTGTCCGATAGCAGCATCCCATCAAGTAGCGTACTTTTCCGCTATGATCTCGGTCAGTTTTCCCACCATCAACGCGCTAACGGCCCAAGTCGTGCCTCATTCAGAAGCATCTGCCACACAGAGACTAGGACTGGACTCACCGGTCTCATATACCTCAGGAATCGAAGGAGGGACCCGAGCTTGCGGCGGATCTGGGCATTACGCACTCCGCTCTCCGCCTCTGGATTTTGGGCTTTGGCGAGTCCGCGAAATCGAATAGAGTACTGATTCCTTACTTTTAGATCTTGTAGTGAAACGGACCGGAGGATAGGATCACTTAGTCAGGACGGTCGCCGATTCCGGCCTATTCCCCGACTGGGGGTTCTTCATTCGTCTTCGGGGGATTGAGCCGCGGCGACCACTACTTAGGAGGGGCCCTCGTGTACACTCGTTTCGATGTCGTTCGAAGGAGCGCCAGAGCGGTTTTCTGCGTTCTCGTCTTCAGCCTCATGCTGGCCATGCACGCAAGTGCCAGCGTGATTACCTTCGGAACCTATCAGGAGTTCGGCTTTACCGATGCCGGCGTCCAGGCCACCGGGTGCGATCCAGCCGATCCGGCGGGGCCGTTCTGCATCGAGAGCTCCGGGACGGTCATCGTCCTCCTGGGATCCGTCCCTTGGACGTTCACCGCGCCCGCCGGCGGCGCCGTACTCACCGTCACCGACGCGTTTCTCTCCGGAGACCGCTTTGAAATCTTCGACTTCGGGACATCGGTCGGACTGACTTCCGTACCGGTTGACAACATCGATTGTGGCGACGATCCGGTGCCCTGCCTGGCCACACCAGGCGTCAGCAGCGGCGTCTTCAACCTGGCAGCGGGCAACCACTCACTGACCATCACGCCTACCATTTCCAACGGAGGCGGCTCCGGCTACCTGTTCGTCGACGCCCCGACAACCTCCAATGTGCCGGAGCCGGATTCCTGGGTACTGCTCTGCCTCGGCCTGGGCCTCATCATCCTCTCGCGGCACTGGCCCTCCCTCCACTTCAATCGCCAACGCCGAAGAAGAATGGGCATCCCCCTCGCCTGCCTCGCTTTAGCGGCAATCGTCCGCCTCGCCTGGCAACCCGTGCCCGTACACGGCGCCGGCCCCACCCTGTTCAGTGGACCCACCTCTTCCCAACCCCTGGCCCTGACCGCGGACGATGCCTTTCTGGTTGTCGCGAATCCGGACAATAACAGCGTCAGCTTCTTCGATCTGCGCCAGGACCGCAACCGCCGTCTCGCCGAAGTGCCGGTTCAGTCGGAACCAAACGGGGTAGCCATCCTCCCCGACGGCTCCAAGGCCTATGCCGCCAACACGGTCAGCGGCACCGTCACCGTCATCCCCCTCAACCTCAAGAATGGCGTTATCTTCAAGCCCAGCAAGCACATCGCGGTGGGCACCGAACCCTACGGCCTCGCCCTCAGTCCCAATGGGCGGAAGTTGTATGTCTCCAATTCGCGCTCAGAGTCAGTCTCCGTCATCGATATCGCCACCGACACCGTCACCAAGACGATCTTCGGGGTAGGCCCGGAACCGCGCGGCCTCGCCATCACCAATGACGGAGATGCGGACGACACGGACGAAACCGTCTACGTGACCCAGTTTCTGGCGCTCCCTGTCGCCGGCAAGGTCGACGGCCAGGATGATGCGAAAGCTGGACACGTGACGGTCATCGCCTCCAGCACCGACACGGTGACCGGCAGCATCACCATCAACCCTTTGGCGGACACGGGCTTCAATGCGACGGGTGACGCCATTGCGCGGGTCGCCCCCGGAGATCCGGCCAACCCTGCCAATTTCACCTTCCCCACGGGCGCTTACCCGAACCAGCTCAACAACATCGCGGTAAAGGGGGGCTACGCGTTCGTACCCAGCGTGGGCGCTTCGCCCAACGGACCGGTACGGTTTGACGTGAACACCCACAGCCTGCTGTCGGCGCTGGACAGGACCACGGGCCTGGATGCTGGCCAGACCATCAACATGCACCTGGCAGTGAAGAACCAGACAGCAGCCCCAAAGCTGTTCAATACCCTGCCTTGGGCCATCGCATTCAAGCATGCGGCGAACGAGGGCTACGTCGTCATCGCGGCCAGCAACGTCGTCATCAAGGTGTCGGTGAATCCGTCTACCGGCGCGGCGACGGTGCAGGCCGATCCGCTGAACTCCGCCCGCGTCCTGCAATTGCCCGTGGGCAAGAACCCGCGCGGAATCGTCATCAACTCCACCGATACGCGGGCGTATGTCATGAACTTCGTTTCGCGGGATATGACAGTCCTGAACCTCACCGGCCCCGAGAATCCGATGGCCACCGTGCTGTCGGCGAAGCAGCCTACGGTCGGCAGCCTGGCGGAAAAGGTCCAGATCGGCAAGGAGCTCTACAACACCTCAGTGGGCACATTCGATCCGCCCACCCTGGGCTCACCCGCGATTACGGGACGCATGTCCGCCAACGGCTGGGGCGCCTGTGCCACCTGCCATCCGTTCGGTCACTCCGACAACGTCGTCTGGATCTTTCCCTCCGGCCCGAAACGGACGATCCCGCAGCACACGGATTTCGACCTGACCGATCCCAACCGGGCCTCCATGCGGCCGCTGAACTGGTCGGCTGAGCGGGATGAGCAGGAGGATTTCGAGTTGAACATCCGAGCCGTCTCCGGAGGCCAGGGCCTGATCGTGCTCGGCGACGGTGTCACTCAGGACACCGCGGTAACCAACCTGACCCCTCTCGCCAACGGCGGCCGCAATCAGCTAAAGGTGCGCGGCATCGGCGCCTGGGACGCGTTGAAGGCGTACGTGCAGTACGGCATCCGGCCCCCAATTTCGCCGTTCTCGAAGACCGAACCGAACGCGATTGCCGGCCGGGCCCTGTTCATTTCCGCCAACTGCCAGCAGTGTCACGGAGGTCCGCAGTGGACCAAAGCAAAGATCCGCTTCACCCCGCCACCGGCGGCCGGCCTGATCAGCGCGGGCGGCGAGATCAGCGGAGAACTGCGGTCCGTCGGCACCTTTAACCCCGCGGCCCTGAACGAAGTGCGGCAAAATGCCGGAGCCCCGCTGGGCGCCAACGGCTTTGTCCCTCCCTCGCTGCTGTCGATCTTCGCGTTTCCCCAGACCTTCCTGCACAACGGCGCGGCCAAGAGCCTCGATGAGGTCCTGAACAACGTGACACACCGCAGTGCCGGCACCAGCGGAGTGGACGTCCTCTCGAGTCCCGCCGATCGCAGCAAAATCGTGGACTTCCTGAAGACCATTGACGCACTATCCACGCCGGTTCCTTAGCCGGCTATGTCTCCCAGGCTGGGCGGAGTTGTACCAGCGCCCAGCTTCCGCTTAAATAAGGAGATGCGTTCGCCCTGGATTTATGCCGGAGTTGCCGGCTTGCTCGGCGCCACTTTTCTGCCTCATTCGGCGGCACAGACACCAGGCGACAAAGAGATCTGGGAAAAATCCAAGCGATCGGATACGCCCCTGTTCCGGTTTGTCGAGCATGGCCGTGCCGGCTACATCAATGCCCAGGGGCAGGTGGTGATCCCGGCGCAGATTCGAGTGCTGGGCGATGACAATCGGGATGATTTCCATATGGGCATCGCGGCCCCTGGATTCGGACGCTCCTACTACATTGACGAGCACGGCCGCCCGCTGGAACCCCTGGCCAACGCAGCAACCCGGATCGGGCCCGCTTCTGAGGGCCTCATCCGGACCTACCGCATCGTCGACGGCGCAAGAAAAGAAGGGTTTGTGGACTTGCGCGGGCAACCGGTAATTCCCGAGCAATTCGACCATGTCGAGGACTTTTCCGATGGTCTCGCCGCCGTGCGGGTGGGCAAGCTCTGGGGCTACATCGACAAAACCGGAGCGTTCGC
This sequence comes from Paludibaculum fermentans, assembly GCF_051172195.1. Classification (GTDB taxonomy): domain Bacteria; phylum Acidobacteriota; class Terriglobia; order Bryobacterales; family Bryobacteraceae; genus Paludibaculum; species Paludibaculum fermentans_A. Next base: position 1,575,499 of record NZ_JBPJAQ010000002.1, on the reverse strand, counting down.
CGTTACACCACAATTTCTGGACGCGAAGCCGTTCTCGGAAGGCCGGGCACGGGTTATCGGGGAGGGCCCCTGTTCGCGCTTGGCCGTAGGTGGCTGCCTCGTTTCTGTCGAGAAGTTGGGCGTTCCGGCCGAAGCCGGTCAACCTCCAGCGAAGCTACCCGGCTGCCGGTTCACCTTCGTGGACAAACAGGGCTCGCCCTTGTGGGCCATGAGTTATGGGGCTGCCGGAGATTTTTCTGAGGGGTTGGCGGAAGTCAGCGAAGGCGGAAAATCCGGGTTCATCGACAAGTCCGGCGCACTCCGAATCCCGTTACGGTACGAAAATGCCTGGCCATTTTCGGACGGTCTGGCCCGGTTCCAGCAAGGCCGGAACTGGGGCTATCTCGACAAAACCGGCCGCGAGGTATTTCCAGCTCAGTTCGAGTATGCCGACGACTTTTCCGAAGGCGCCGCCGTGGTGGGCCGCCTCTACGGGCCTTTGCACTACATCGACCAGCAGGGGCGAAAGCTGTTTGGCGCGGAGTACACCAAGGCCAGCTCATTCCGTTTAGGACTGGCCCACGTCTGCCAGGGCCTCAATTGCGCCTATATCGACCGGTCGGGCCAGCCGGTGTTCCAATACCAGAGCGGCAGATAACACTCGCGCACAACTGAACACGCCGCATCCGGGCCTGGCGATCAGAGTTTGGTGATATTCCCCCCACAGCCGCCGCCCAGCCGTCCCGGTATACCCTGGAGTTCGGACCATCGGCCGCCTGATTCGCGTCACTGTTCTTCACAGGATCCTCACCATGACTCGCAAGGACTTTCTCAAATCGCTCTCGGCCGCCCCGCTGCTCACCGCAGCCTGGCCGGCGGCGTCCCTCCTGGGCCAGACACCGGGTACAGTCTGCCCACCATGGCAACCCGGCGGCCTGGATATTCACCACATCTCGACCGGACGCGGCAACTGCACCCTGTTCATCTGCCCCGACGGCACGTCCATGATGGTGGATGCCGGCGCCACCTCCGGCGGCCTGAAGTACACGATTGCGCCCAAGCCGGACGATTCGCGCCGGCCCGGCGAGTGGCTGGGCCGCTACGCCAAACGGCACCTGCAGGCGGCTGGACGCAATGAGATCGACTACTTTGTCCTGACCCACCTCCACGGCGATCACATGGGCGACGTCCTCATGGAGTCCCCCACCGCGCGCCTCGGCGGCTACAAACTGACAGGCATCTCTGACGTCGCCGAAATCGTGCCGGTGCGGCGCATCCTGGATCGTGGCTACCCCGACTACTCCTATCCAACGAAACAGGAAGGCGCGGCGGCGCTCAACTACATCGAGTTCGTGAAGGCCCAGCAGAAGAACGGAGCCGTGGCCGAGAAGTTCCGCGCCGGATCTTCGCAACAGCTCCGCCTGCTGCGCAAGCCTGCGGCGTTCACCGATTTCTCCGTGCGCAATCTGGCCGTCAATGGCGAGGTCTGGACCGGCGTAGCGGAAACAACCAGGCATCACTTCCCCGCCCTGGAGACGCTCAAACCGGCCGAATACCCGTCTGAGAACATGTGCTGCCTGGCACTGCGGCTCAGCTACGGTCCGTTCGACTACTACACCGGCGGCGATCTACCCAGCGGGATCAACGATGGCTCCGCCGCCTGGCGCGACATCGAGTCGCCCGTCGCCCGCGTAGCCGGGCCGGTCGAAGTGGCGATCCTGAACCATCACGGGTATACCGACACGACAGGCGCGGAATATGTCCGGTCGCTGCGGCCGCGGGCGTTCATCCTGCTTGCCTGGGATTCGGCCCACCCGGCCATCTCGAGCCTGCAGCGAATGTTCAGCACAACGCTGTACCCAGGCCCCCGCGATGTCTACGCCACGGCGCTCAAGCCCGAAAACAAGATCGCCAACAAAGGGCTGGCGAACCTGAAGAGCGACGACGGCCACATCCTGGTGCGGGTGTCGCCCGGTGGCAAGGAGTTCCGCGTCATCATACTCGATAACACCTCGGAATCCGATCGCGTGAAGTTGGAATTCGGCCCGTTCCCCTGCGGATGACCCGTCCGTGCGGCTTCTGACAGCCAGCCAAAGCTGTCGCGATTTTCTCTACACATCCGGAATCCTGACCGATATGCGTACGCGGAGGCAGTCCCACGTACGCCCGAATACCTGTTTGGAAAATGATCTGGCTGGCCGCCGCGTTCCCAGCGGCGCTGGCCCAGCCTGGAGGCCAGTCCCAGGGCCTCCTGGCCCGATATGCGGGCGCTGAACTGCCTGCCTGGCTGAGGGTGGGTGGAGAGGAACGAGTCCGGCTCGAAGCTCTCGGCGGCGTCGGCTTCACACCGTCCAGCAATGCCTACCTGCTGCAGCGCTTCCGGCTCAATATGGACGCGACTCCGCTGCCCTGGCTCAGATTCTCATTCCAGGCGCAGGACTCTCGCGTCTTCCTCACCAACGTCTCGCCCGCGCCCAGTTCTCAGAACAACCCCTTGGACCTGCGGCTGGGCTTTGTACAGGTGGGTGATGCGGAAGCCGGTTGGATCAGTGTCCGGGGCGGCCGGCAGAGCCTCAGCTTCGGCGAAGGTCGCCTGGTGGCAGACCCCAATTGGTCGAATGTCGGCCGCACCCTCGACGGAGTACGTGTGACGGTGCACCACCGTGGCCTGCGCCTGGACGTCTTCAGCGGCGCCTCCGACCGCATCTCTACCGACGGCTTTGATCTGCCGGCGCCCGGCCAGCACTTCCACGGTGTGAACGGCATCCTGGACAGGCTCGTCCCCAACGCAGTCGTGGAACCTTACGTGTTTTGGCGCCTGGAGCACGATATCCGCGGGGAGAAGACGGCCCCGGGTCATTTGGACACCAAGACAGCCGGGGTGCGCTGGGCAGGCAAACTGCCAGCCCGCATGGACTACAGCTTGGAACTGGCGCTGCAGCGCGGGCGGCAGGCCGGCGAACCGGTGAACGCCTGGGCCGGTCATTGGGTGATCGGCCATACCCTGCCTGAGCCCAGGCACCGCCCGAGATTCTATGCCGAGTTCAACAGGGCTTCCGGCGACAGCGATCCCCGGGACGGAATGCACGGTGCCTTCGACCCCCTGTTTCCCAGCGCGCATGACAAATTCGGCATCGCCGATCAATTCACGTGGACCAACAGCATCCATGCCCGCACTGGGCTGCAGTACCGGCTGCGCCCGGATCTCATGCTGGGCTCGGCATACAACTCATTCTGGCTGGCTGACCGCCGTGATGGCCTCTACAGCGGCGGCAAACTGTGGCTTGCCTCAAATGGCCTGCAGGGCGCGCATATCGGACAGGAACTTGACGTCCAACTTCAATGGAACGCCACCCGGCTCACCGTGGTCGACCTCGGCTTTGGCCACATCTTTCCAGGTGCATTTCTTCGCCACGCACAGCGCGGCTCGGCCTATGACTGCTTTTTCCTGGGCATCACCCAGAAGTTCTGAGGACACGTCAATGCGGACCCGGAAGGCAAAAGGAAAACATCAATGAGAGTCTCCACGAAGCTGTATGCGGCCGTTGGCGCGCTGGCAGCAATTGGCCTTCTGGCCGCGGGAACAGGCATCTGGTACTTGCGCGAACTGGGACGGGAACTGACGGCGGCCACCGGCCGCACGGCCGTCAATTTGGACCTCATCAATGCCACCAGGGCCCGCTCGTGGGAAATGATCGCGTCGCTTCGCGGCTCTTTCATCCTCCAATATCTGAAACACGGCCCCGAGGCCGAGCAGAACGTGCAAAAGGGGGCGGCCGCCTTCCGCAGGGCCCATGCGCAGATTGCAGAACTGCGGCCCCTGATCTCGACCACGGAAGACAGTGCGGATCTGGATCGCTTCGCGAGCAGCCTGGAGGAATTTGGCAGGACCTCCGAGGAGTACACACGGCTGAGCAGGCAGGGCAACTTCGAACAGGTGGGCGCGCTCGCGCCAAGAATACTCAGCTTCTCCAATGCGGCGGACGAATCGCTGAATCGCATGAAGGATCGCCAGCGCTCCCTGCTGCGGGCATCGCAGCAACGGGCCGATTCGCTGAAGTGGTGGAGCGTGGCCAGCAGCAGCACGCTGGGTGGATTCCTGGTGCTGATCGTCGTCCTCGTGGTCATCGTGGTTCGCGGCATCAACCGGACACTGGTGATGGCGGTGAGTGAACTGGAGGCCGGCGCACAGCAGGTGACAGCGGCGGCCGGCCAGGTGGCACAGGCCAGCCAGTCGCTGGCACAAGGATCTTCAGAGCAGGCCGCCTCGCTCCAGCAGACGTCCGCCTCAGCGGAAGAAGTCAATGCCATGGCCCAGCGCAGCAGGGGGAGCGCCCAGGCCGCGGCAGACCTGGCCATGCAGTCAAAACAGGAGTTCGCCCGGACGGATGGGTCGCTGGATGCAATGGTAGCGGCCATTGCGGAGATCAACACCCAGAGCGACAGGATCTCCCGCATCATCAAAGTAATCGACGACGTAGCCTTCCAGACGAACATCCTGGCCTTGAACGCGGCCGTGGAGGCCGCCCGGGCCGGCGAGTCGGGCAAGGGTTTCGCCGTGGTCGCGGAAGAGGTCCGCAACCTCGCGCAGCGCTGTGGCCAGGCGGCCAAGGATACCTCCGCTCTCATCGAGGAATCCATCGCGAAATCGAAGCATGGCAAAACCCGTGTGGACGAAGTGGCGACCGCCGTGCGCAGCATCTCAACCGATTCCACCCGGATCCAACTGCTGGTGGAAGAGGTGAGCCAGGGCAGCAATCAGCAAGCCACCGCAATGAGCCAGATTGGCAAGGCCGTCGTCGAAATGGAACAGGTGACCCAGAGCATCGCAGCCAACGCCGAGGAAGGCGCATCCGCCGCCCAGGAACTCAACGCACAATCAGAGACTTTGAGGGATGTGGTCCGCCAGCTCAGTGCCATGGTCGGCGGTGGAGCATCGCAAACAGGGAGGCGCGTCCGGTAAGCCAATCCCTACGCCTGCTCCCAGCGGTCCGCCCTTTCGCCCCTAGCTCATTCCGTCAATGGGCCGGAAATCCCATCAAACGGCAACCGGCTCATCAAAGCGCTGGTCCTCATCACGCCCCAGCAAGACTGCTGTCGAACCACAGGACCGGGGTTACGATATACCGTCACTGCTGGCCCCATTCTTCGCAGCGCTGTCTCATTAGTTCTTTATCATCAATACTTTGCGAGCCGTGCGTTTCTGGCGAGTGATTTGCAACTACGGTTCCCGTAGCCACCACATGCCAAATGCATCGCATTTCCCCGTTCGCCTGGCTTGGATCGTCCTGCTGCCCGCCCTGCTGGCGGCACCGGCCCACGGCATGAGCGCCCTCGCCCGGCAGGGCTTCCAGCATTTCTACAATCTTGAATACGAGCAGGCCATCACCGCCTTCCAGCAGGAGATCGCGAGCCAACCGGCCCAGCCCGACGGATACAATTACATGGCTCAGGCGATCCTCTATCGCGCGATGTACCGCTCCGGTTATTTGGAAAATACGCTGGCGACCGGAGACGACGTCGTCATGTCTCTCATCCACCAGCCGAACCTCGTGCTCAGCCGGGAAGACGATGGGGCGTTCCATCAATCCATCGCGGCGGCCATGCAACGCGCCGGCGCCCTGCTGTCTCGCAATCCCAACGACGCAGCCGCTCTCTACTCCCTGGGCGTGGCGCACAGCCTGAAAGCCAGCTACGATTTCCTGGTGCGCAAGGCATGGCTTGCCTCTCTGCGCGAGAGCAGCGCGGCCCGCAGACTCCACGCCCGTGCAGCCGAATTGAATCCCTCCAACGTGGATGCCCAATTGATGCACGGCATCCAGCAGTACGCCCTCGCCTCCCTGCCCGCCGCCCTGCGCATGATCGGCGCAGTCGCAGGACTCAGGGGTGACAGAGAGGCCGGCCTGCGCACCCTGGAACGCGTCGCCGCCGAGGGCTCCACCTGCTCAGTCGAGGCGCGCATGCTGCTTTTTACCCTCTACCGTCACGAGAAAAGGCCCTGGTCCGCCATGTCCATGGTGCACGGGCTGCGCCGCGACTTTCCTCGCAACTACGTGCTCCATCTCGGCGAAATCTACACCTTGGCCGAAATGAACGACGAGCACGGCGCCTTCGCTTCGGTCCGCACGCTGGATCAACTGCACCGCGACGGCGCCCCGGGCTACGTTGCGCTGCACCCGGCGAAAATCGAGTACACCCGTGGCATGATCCAACGCCGCTTCGGCCACCTGGACCAGGCCCTAGAGTCAATGAACCGCGCCGCCACCCAGCAGGACCCGGCCACGCAACTCCTGGCCTATGAGCAGCTCGGCATGATCCATGACCTGAAGGGCGATCGCCACCACGCGGTGGAGGCCTATCGCAAAGTCGTCGATAGCGCACCGAACAGCCGTGTCGCGAAGGAGTCGCAGCGCTACCTCGCCCGCCCCTTCCAGGCCGCCTCAGTCGATTGACGGTCAGGGCGCCCAAGAGCTACCAAACGGAAAAATCGCTGTGCCGCCCCACGGCGTTTCGGATACGATACTCCGTATGAAGAGTCTCCTGTCCCTGCCCCGCGCCGGCTGCCTGGCCGCGATCAGCCTTCTCCTCGCCACCCAGGCAGCCGCGCAGCCGGGTGTCTTCTCCAAAGCGGAGCTGATCAAATACACACCGGAGTGGAAGGGCGAGCGCTTCCCGGACGGCCGGCCCAAGGTTCCCGATACCATCCTGAAGCGAATGAAGGACGTGAGCCTGGAAGAGGCGTGGGCCGTCCTGCGCAACGAGGGCTTCACCTTCCAATACGAGGACAACTGGCTCTCCATCCACCCGGAGAAGACGCTCGTCGGCCGGGCGCTCACCGCCTCCTGGATGCCGGGCCGCCCCGATCTCCACAAAGTCATCGCCGAACAGGGCAAAAAGGACGGCCGCATCGGAGGCCAGAACGCCTGGCCTGTCGACATGCTGCAACCCGGCGACGTCTATGTCTGCGATCACTTCGGCTTGAAGATCAATGGGCCGTCGATCGGCGACAACGTCGGCAATTCCATCTATGCCAAGAGCGGCAATGGCATCGTGTACGACGGCGCCGTCCGTGACATCGAAGGTCTCGAAGAGCTGGAAAACTTCACCTCGTTCGTCCGCTCCTACCATCCCTCGCATCATTCCAGCAGCATCGGCCCCGGCCTGAATTCGACCCTCGTCGGCGTCAACGCCCCCACCCGCATCGGCCAGGTCCTCGTGATGCCCGGCGACGTCGTGCTCGGCAAGAAGGGCGGCGTCGTCTTCATCCCGCCGCAGCTCGCTGAGAAGGTGGTAACGACCTCCGAAGTCGTTCGCCTGCGGGACCTGTTCGGCCATCAGCGGCTGCGCGAGGGCAAGTACACCTCCGGCCAGATCGACACTCGCTGGGCGACGGAAATCGAGCGCGACTTCTCCCAGTGGCTGCGCGATCACATGGACAAACTGCCCATCCCGAAGGAACAGATTCAGGAGATCCTCAAGGCCCGCACCTGGTAGGCGGGCCCGCGCCGCTCAGGCCTCAAACCATTTCGAGCCCGGCATCTGCGACTTCCGGGCGGCCTCCTCGTTCATCTCCACGCCGAGGCCCGGCCGGTCCGTCACGGTCACATAGCCCTTCTCAATAATCTCGCCTTCTTTCACAAAGTCGCGCCACAACGGCAGACGGCTGATCCAGTGCCACTCCAGCACCAGGAAGTTGGGCACGGCTGCACAAACATGGCACGAGGCCATCGTCCCAATGGGCGAGACAACACAATGCGGGGCGAAGGGGACGTAGTAGGTGTGCGCCATGTCGGCAATCTTGCGCGACTCCAGCAGGCCGCCGCACTTCTGGATGTCCGGCATGATGATATCGGCCGCCCGCTTCTCCAGCACTTCCCGGAAGCCGTGGCGCAGGAAGAGATTCTCGCCGCAGCAAATGGGCGTCTTCGTCGACTGCCGGATGTCGCGCATCGCGTCGATGTTTTCCGCCGGCACCGGCTCCTCCAGCCACAGCAGCCGGAAGGGTTCCAACTCGATCGCCACGCGTTTGCCGGTAGTGGCGTCGTAGCGGCCATGCATGTCTACCGCCAGTTCCACCTGCTTGCCCAGCGTCTCCCGGACAAAGGCCACCTCTTTCACCATGCGGTCGATCTCGGCGTTGTTCGCGGTCCAGTTCACCCGGTCGAAGCGGTTCGGATCCATCGCTTCGTCTATATCGATCTTGGCCGCCGTAAACCCCATCTTTTCGATCTCGTTGAGCTTCTGCTTCGCCAGCGGATCGTCGGGATGGTGGTTAGCGGAATCACAATAGATCCGCACCTTGTCGCGCACCTTGCCGCCCAGCAACTGGTAGACCGGTAGCCCCACAGCCTTCCCGCACAAGTCCCAAAGGGCGATCTCGATGCCGGTCAACGCTGTGATGTATTGCCCCGACTGCGCTCCGGCGAACACGCCAGCCGTCCGGATCCGCTCCCAGATCGCCTCGACGTTGAGCGGATTCTGCCCAACCAGAAACCGCCGGAAGCCCGCGATAATAGCCGCTCCACCCAGTGCCGAGTCGGTCGCCTCGCCCTGCCCGATCAGGCCCTGGTCCGTGTAGATCCGCACATGCAACTGCGGCCCGTGGACCGTCACATACGCCGTGCGGACGTCCGTGATCTTCAGCTTTGGGCGCTGATAGGGGGTTGTATTCTGCTGCATCGCGGAGGCTAGACCGCTCAACGAAAGCGCGCCGGCGGAAGACTGCAGCAGGCTGCGGCGGGAAATCAAAGACATGGGTGGACCCTTCCAGATCAGAGTTTCAGGCTCGGAAGTGCCATATTATCTACTCGCGCCGCATAGCGCAATAATTTACGCTGGATGCCCGCCCGCCGCCAGACCACTATCGCTTTGTCGCGGGATTGGCGGCAATCCGCTGGCGCAGCTCTTCGGCGAACTGGAAACCGGCCGGATTGGGCACCAGCGCCAGAGCCCGGCGTGCCGCATCCACGGCCTCCGGCATGCGTCCGGCTTCGGCGTAAAGCCGGCTCAGCAGGGCTAGCATATTCGGATCCCTGCCCCCGGCGAGCTTGACGGCCTGCGCCGCCTGCGGCACGGCTTCCTTCACGCGGCCCATGCGATACAGCGCCAGCGCCAGGTTGCGGCGCGCGTTCGCGTCGTTCGGTTTGTACTCGACGCTCTTCTCCATGTGCGGCAGAGCCCGGTCGATCCGGCCCTGCTGCGCCAGCGCCGCACCCAGGTTCGAATGCGCCTCCGCATAGTCGGGACTGTACTGCAGCGCCTTCTCGAAATTCCCAATCGCCTCGTCCACACGCCCCGCGCTCAGCAGCAGCCCGCCCAGGTTGTTGTAGGCATCGGGGAAATCGGCCGAAAGCGCGATCGCCTTGCGGTACTCCACCACGGCTTCTTCCGGGTGGCCGGTGCGGCTCAGCGCCACCCCCAGGCTGTTGTGGATCATCGGGTCGTCCGCGTCATCCGCCAGCGCCTTGCGGAAGCCCGCGATCGCCGGTTCCAACTCGCCCTTCCGCAAATGTTCCTCAGCCACGTCAATCAGCCGGTAATACTCCGTCACCGGAGCATTGATCTTCATCAGCCCGTCCTGCGGGATATTCACAAACTCAGGTATATTCACAGCCCGGTTGGCGGCCGTCGAATTGTCGATCAGGATCGCCGGGCTGTCGTTGCCCTGCTCATCAATGTGCGTCAGGAACAGCTGCGTGTACGGCGACCGGCTCTTCGACGAGAACACCAGCCAGCGGCTGTTCGGCGAGAAGCTGTGCCACGAGTTCATCAGCTTCGTATTGGCATTCATCAGCCGCGCCTCACCGCCGCCGGCCGGAACAATGTACAACTTGCCATCGGGCCGCATCAGCAGGCCGTTGCCGCACTTCACGAAGATCAGCCAGCGCCCGTCCGGCGAGATCTTCGGAAAGCTGTTGCTCATCCCATTCTTCGAGGCGCCGGCAACCGGTTCAGCCACCCCGCCTTTTCCCCCATTGAACGGAATGCGATAGATCTCGAACTTCATCTGCGTCTCGTTTGGATCATTCGCCCGTTCGGCCAGCTTCACCCCTAGCGCATAGGGCTCCTTCGCTTCCGCCCGCGCGAAGTACAGATACTTGCCGTCCGGGCTCCAAACCGCATTCGTATGGACAAAGCGCGCATCGTCGGCACCGGGCAGCGGCTCCAGGCGGCCGGTCGCCCGGCTATACCAGGCCAGAATGCCGCGCGTGGGATAGAACACCTGCAGGAACCGGTAATCCTTGAAATTGGCGACGTAATAGTTCGAGTTGAAGTCGCGCCGGTATATCCGCCGCTGGTAGTCCGATTCCGCCTTGCCCGGATCGTTGATCGTCGTCACGACATACTGGCCGGTAGGCGAAACCTGCGACATGAACCCTACTCGCAGCTTACCGCCCAGCTTCCCCCGGAACGCGCTCCAGGCCACCACGTTTTCCTTCGTAATCGTCGTCTGCGGCTTGATCGGATACAGCGCATACAGACCCTTGTCATTGCGCGGCCCGTCCAGGTCCATGCCCATCGTCTTGCCATCGCCGGAAAACGAGTGGCAGTTCGCGCACGAATGCATCCCTTCCAGCACCACCCGGCTGCTGGTTTCGGCCACATTCCTCAGACGCCAGGCGATCAGCGGGATCGCCGTCGAAGCCAGCGGCTTGATGACCCCCTTCTCCGCATCGGAGGGCATCAGCGGAACATCGCGATAGAAGATCGGCGCGCCCACCGGATCGCGCGAAGTCTGGATCGTCACCCGCCCCTGCGACACCACCTTCGCCGGATCCGCGGCGGCATAGCCGGAGAGCGTAATCGTTGCACCGCCATCTGTGGAATACCGCTTGATCGCCGCCCACGTGGCGGCATCCGGCTTCCAGGTATGCCCTACAGCCTGTTCCGGCGTCAACGCTGGCGGCTTGTTATTGGGCGACACACAGCGCGGATCAATCTTGCCCAGCGTGTAGCGCTCCCCAGCCGATCTCGCGTGAAGCCCCGGCTGCCCTCCGCTGAAGCTGACATCGATCGTCCAGCTGGTCGCCTCCGCCGCCGCATCGCGCCACTCAAAAACAGGCGCCGGAAACTCCGGCGGAAACACCGCTCCATTCAGCGGATAATCCACAGTAATCGCCGGCTTGACCGCGGGACGGTCCTGGCCGGCCAGGGCCAGCAACAGCGTGGCCCCCAGTGTGACGCGGGCGAAAGTGGCAATCAATGCGGGCATCCTGAGAGTCAACAGTCGGGGCGGTACGGCCAGAAGCATCTTATCGTGTTTCCCAAACCGGCCCAACTGGCTCTTTTGGCCAACCGCTCAAACAACCGGTCGCCTGCCCGCATGGAGCATCGCGTCCACCTTCCGCCGGATCGTCTCCGCCGCCTCGGGCACATGCAGCACATCGCACTCGGAACCCAGAATATGCGGATGCCCGCACTCCGCCATCTTCCCCCGCAGCTCCAGTGTGAGGCGCGTCACCTCCTCCACCGGCATCACGGAATCCGAATAGAACATCCGCGTCGGCAGATTTCCAAACAGGACAATCTCCCTCGCAACCACCGCCGCATCCTCCCATAGTTTCCGGCTGCTGCCCAGGCTCATCACCGACGGTCTCAACTCGGCGGCAAACTGCCGCACCATGTCCGTCGTCAATACTCCGCAATTGTGAAAGATCAGGTCCACTCCGTGCTCGCCCAGCAGGGCGCGCAGCCGCCGGTTCGGTTCCAGCACAAACCGCTCCAGCAGGCCGGAGTCTCCGCGCAACTGGCGGGGCGAAAGGTAGGTTGTATTCGCCGCCGGCTCGCAGACAATCATGGCCTTCGCGCCCGCTGCCATCTGCGCCCGGGCGGAACGCAGCACGGTCAGCAGCGCCAGCTCCAGGCAGCGCTCCACCATCCGTACCCCGTCGTCCTCCTCCGCGGTCACGCCTTTGCCCGCCATCGCCACCGGAGCAATCGGATCCGCCACCAGCTTCGTCATCAGCGAAAACGGCCCAATCAGCATCCCCACCGGCACATACCCGGTGGATTCCGCGATATACCGCACTGCGCCCTGGTTCGCCTGAATTCTTGGGGAGAAAGGCCGCGCCGCCCCACCGCGCAACTCCTCGATCAGCGATTCCGACGGCGGCTCGCTGAAGTGGAAGGCGTCAGCGGCCTCTTCGGCCACCCCGCAGAACGCCAACAGATCCGCCTTCTCCAACCGCAAGTCCATCAGGGGAAAGGCCAGCGGAGTCGCATAGCGATCAGCAGCCGCGGCCACCACCTGCCCCAGCCGACCCGCATCCAGCAGGATCGCCTCCGGCTCGGCTTGCTCCTGCAATACCAGATCCGCCCCAACTGGCATGCGCAGGCCCGCTTCCGCCAACTCGAGATAGAACCGCTGCTGCATCCTAGTTCCCCAACTGCCGGTCCGGCCCGGCATTCAGCAGCCTATCACCGTTCCTTATTGCCCCGCGCCCGCCCAGTAGCCCGGCCGCGCTCGCAGCACGAACTCACCCTCCCGCTTCAGCTTCAACTCGATCCGGTGATAGCCCACAGTCCGATCCTCGGGGGTAAAACTAAGAACATATTGGGTTTGCAGCTCAGACCCAAGCTTCTGCACCACTTCTTCCAGGGCGGACTGGCGCGTAAACGGCATCACCAGCCCGCCCGTCAGAGTGGTCAGCACCTGCGCCGTATTCGATTTATCCAATCGAGCGAGTTCCTCCCCCGCCGCCAGCACGTCGACGCGCTGCTCCGGCGGGGTGGACACCGGCTGGCGTGCCTGGATCGGCGGACTCGTCGGTTCGTTCCGGCCAGGAGTCGTTCGCCGCAGGCCAATCGGGAACCGCGTGATCGGATTCGACTTGGTCGTGAACCCGGTCACAAACGCCGAATACGTGAAGGCATAGACACTGACAGCCGACGATTCGCACATCCGCGCCACTGCCTCCAGGCTGGTCTCACTGCCGCGATCCTTCGATTCCGAGATCAACAGCAGCACATGCCGCGAATTGGGCCGCGCATTCAGCCGGTCCACCGCCTGGGCCACCGCATCCAGCATGCGGCCCGCTCGGGGCTCGGCCGGTTTCAGCCGGTTGATTGCGCCGTCGATTGCATCATTACTGTTTGTACACTCCTGCAACCATTCCACTCTTTCCGAGAAAGTGACGACAGCCGCGCACCCGCGCTCGCCAATGATCAGAGGCTGAATCATCGCCCCGATTTTTCGGACCTTCTCCAACACCGGAGCGGAAATACCAGAGGACTGCACCGCGATCACCAGCGAAATGGGCGCCAGCCCGCTGCCCAGCGAATCGACCACGAACTTCTGCGGCTGGCCGTTGTCGAAAAGTTGAAAATCGGACGCTTCCAGCCCGTCCAGGCTATTGCCCTTGGCATCCGTCACCAGGACCGGAACCTGCACCAGCCTGGATTGCACATCATATTTTTGCGGCTGGCCAAATACCGGCAAAATCGCGAGACCGGCCAGTACAACCACCCACCCAGGCAGAAATCTGATGTTCATGGCTTCTGTTTGACGCGCGGTGGAGTCCTCCAGTTGCGGCGGAGATAGCGCTCATCCCCATTCGCTGCATTGACTTCGCTGTGGGCATTGAGTAGCGTTACGGCAGAGGTTTCCCAGCGCAGCCTCGATCCCTTGGGACGCGATTCCGGCTGGATCAAACCCGGTACGTGGACCATCCCCTAAAGCCACAAATCCGCGCACCCGGCCCAAATGCCCCCTCGCGCCCGCTATGAAATATTTCTAATAACGTAGTACTCCTCCGAACCCTGATCCCCATTAGATTGACCGGCAATACCGCTGTTTATCTGTAAGAACCCTTACACATCCAACTGCGTCTCCATACCCTCCAGGCCAGCCAATAGCAGCTTCCGCGGCCTTTCTGCAGTTTCTGTCCGCACCTGATTTGTGCACGCTTACGTGTCAAAGACGTACAGATTCGGCGTATCAGTTGACTTAGGCCGATTACGCATGTAGGTTTATCCCAGAGGTAGCCTTGCGCTTCAATTTCGGTCAATTTTCCCGCCTGGCACTTTGCCTTTCTTCGATCGGACTTTTCCTAGCTTCGGGTCAAACTCAGGACCCCGCGCGGCCGCCGCCACGCACGATGTCCTGGCCGCCGGCTCGCCCAGCCCGGATCTCTCCGTCAACCTGACTCATACCAGCGCCTTTCTGCAAGGCCAGACCAACGCGGTCTACCTCATTCGCGTCACCAACGACGGCGGAACCGCCACCACCGGCACCATCTCCGTCGTCGACATGATGCCCTCCGGCATCACCATCACGTCCATGTCCGGACCCGGCTGGTCCTGCCTCTCCAACACCTGCAACCGCAACGACTCCGTTCAGCCCGGCCAGATGCTGCCCACCATCACCGTCCTGGCCAGCGTCGCGGCCAACGCGACGCCCTCCGTCAGCAACATGGTCACCGTCTCGGGCGGCGGCGATCCCATCATCACCAACAACATCGCCAATGACGTGACGACCATTGCCGCCGAGGGCCGCCTGCTCAGTTGGGGTAGGCACTTTACCGTGCACGACTCGACACCCAAGGACCTCTCTGATGTGGTGGCCATCTCGGCCGCAACCCAGCATGCGATTGCCCTGAGGAAGAACGGCACGGTCGTGGAATGGGCCAACGGCGGTCTGCTCAATTCTCCGGTCGCCCAGGCTTTGACCAACGCCGTGGCGGTTTCCGCCGGCTTTAGCAGCAGCTTTGCACTTCTGAGCGATGGCACCGTCGTCGCCTGGAGCGCCAATTCCACTCCACCTTCGACGGCGGGGTTATCGAATGTTGTCTCCATCGAAGCTTCGGACTATCTCTGCCTGGCGCTTCGGGCGGATGGCACGGTGAGCGGCGTCGGCACGGACAAATACAACCTTCTGATGGTTCCCGCAACTCTCTCCAACGTAATCCAGATCTCCGCTAGCATCGGCATGGCGCTCGCCCTCCAGTCGAACGGGACTGTCGTCCCCTGGGGCCTTTATGCGCCGACCACTCCGTCCGGGCTGGAACCCCTCGCCCGGATCGCAGCCATCGGTTCGATCACTGGCTCAGGCATCAGGTCCGATGGGACAGTTACAGTTTGGAGCGGCAATTCCAACCCGATCACCACCGTACCTTCAGGCGTAAATAGTGTGGTAGCCCTGGGCGGGGGGGGCTATGGATACATCATGGCCGTGAAGAGCGACGGCACGGTGAAGTCGTGGGGCAACTCCAACGCCGGACTACCGGCGCTCGCCGAGACCCTCACGTATACCAGGGCGGTCAGCGCCTCCATTGATCACGCTCTCGCCATCCTCAGCAAGGCGCCCGTCCTGCTCAAGATCCAGTGGAGCTCAAAGGACCTCAATCTCCTCAGCAGCAGCAACTACTACTATTCGAACCCTCTTATCACCTTGGACGGAGTGAGCCTCATCTTTCCTTACTCGGCGCTCGTGGGGCCCGATAGTACGCACGCGATTTCCACCGCGCCGACACAAGCACCGAGCAATGGAGACATCCAATACCTCTTTGCCAATTGGAGCGACAGCGGTGCAGCCTCTCACAGCTTCACCATTCCGGCCGACACCACTTATACCGCCAACTACACCGTCAAGTTCCGGCTGTCGACATCGGCCGGCACCGGCGGAACCATCAGCCCCGCAGCCGCCTCAGCGTACTACGACCCTGGCGCCAGTGTACTTGTCCGCGCTACCCCATCTCCCGGGTATGTCTTCTTTAGTTTCAACTTCAGTTCAAGCGGGAATGAACAGAACAACCCGTTCCGGGTGGAGATGAAAACGCCCTTGAACATCACCGCCATCTTCAGCCTTCCCAAAGACACCTACCCGCGGATGTCCTTGAAACCGATGCGCCAACTCGTTCAGGGGCAACAGAATGCCGCGTACATCGGCCGCCTCTCCAATGAGACCCTGAACACCATGACCGGAGCACAGGTCCAGTTCTCCGGGCTCCCCGTAGTCAAGATGTCCGGCACAGGATGGGCGTGCACCGGCGCCACCTGCTCCCGGACTGACGTGCTCGCTCCTGGCAAAGCCTACCCGGCAATCCTGATCATCGCCGCGGCGGACTCCACCGCCACCGGCACAGTGACGCCGAGCCTTGACCTCAGTAACTATTCCTACGTCAGCGCGGCCCGGGCCCCCTCCAAAGTCTATGGGGCGGGTAACGCCGCCATCGGTTGGGGTAACAACGCCTCGGGACAGGCCACCGCGCCGGCTGGCCTCACGAACCTGGTAGACATCGCGGGCGGCATCAGCCACAGCGTGGCCCTGCGAGGCGACGGCACGGTCCTAGCCTGGGGCGACAACTTGAAACTGCAGACGAAAGTCCCGTCCGGCCTCGTCAACCTGGTCGCCATCGCGGCCGGCGGCAATCACTCCCTGGCTCTCACAGAAATCGGCAAAGTAGTAGCTTGGGGCGATAACGCCAGCGGCCAGTCCACCGTCCCTGCAAGCCTTCTCGATGTGATCGCCATCGCAGGCGGAGCCAATCACAGTCTCGCGCTCACCGGCAGCGGAACCGTCGTTGCCTGGGGCGCCAACTCCAGCGGCCAGTCCAACGTCCCCGCCACGGTCAAGGATGCCGTGGCCATCGCGGCCGGGGGCAATCACTCCCTCGCCGTGCTGCGCGACGGTTCGGTAGTCGCCTGGGGCAGCAATGCCGCCGGAGAAAGCACTGTGCCAACCGGCTTGGCCGGAGTGGAATCCGTCGCCGCGGGCAACCAGTACAGCATGGCCCTTCTGGACGACGGCACAGTCATCACCTGGGGCGCCGTTCCACCCTCCATCGTCAGCGGCATGCCCGCCGGCCTCACGAATGTCAGGGTGTTGGCAGCCGGAGGAGCACATGCCGTCGCCCTCCAGTGGGATCAGACCCTGCTCTCCTGGGGCGTGAATACCAATGGACAGACTTCCGTACCGCCCGGCCTCTCGCAAATCACGGCAGTCGGCGCCGGCGACACCCACAGCCTGGCCATCACCTCAACCCCCGCCCTCGTCGACATCACGTTTGCGGCCCAGCCCCAGGCCGCTGCTTATGTGGTCGACGGAGTCACCTATACCGCCCCTCAGAAGTTTCAGTGGCTGGCGGGCAGCACGCACACTGTCACCGTCCCCTCGCCACAGCCGGCGACGGCGCCCGGTATGCAGTATGTCCTCCAGGAATGGTCCGACCGCTTCACCGGTACCACCCGGACCCTCGTGGTCGGCGCTCCGCAGGACTTCACCCTTACCTTCAAAACACGCTACCTGCTCACCACTTCCGCCACAGCCGGCGGCAGCATCAGCCCCTCCACCGGCTACCTGGACGCAGGCAGCCGCACTACAATCCTGGCCGTGCCGGATCCCGGTTACGCCTTCTCCGGCTTCAGCGGCGATCTGACCGGCTCCGCCAATGCCCAATCGCTCGCCATGCTCGCGCCCGCCAGCGTCACCGCCCACTTCACCGCCGTCGGCCCGCAGCCCCTCTCCGTCGACCTGTCGCCCACCGCGGGCTCCGGAGCCTCCGCCTCCTTCACGGCCTCCTATCTCGCCCCCCTCGGCTACCGCAACCTCTCCTGGGTCCAGTTGCTGCTCGCCGCCGCGACCGACGGAGGCGGCCAGCCCTACTGCTTCATCCACTTCGATGTCCAGGGCGATGCCTTCTGGCTCTACGGCGATGGCGGCTTCTTCGTCGGACCCGTCGCCCGCGGCGCCGCCAGCGCCCAGTTGCAGAACTCACTCTGCGCGCTCAACACCAGAACCTCCACCGTCACCGGCAATGGCTCCGCGCTCTCCCTAAAGGCCGACGTCGTCTTCAAATCGGCCGCGGCCAGAAACGTCTACCTGCGCGCCTACACCCAGGGCAACCTCGACACCGGCTGGGTGCAGAAAGGCGCCTGGACGGCCGCAGTCTCCGCCTTGGGCGCCATGTCCGCCCAGCCCAATGCCGGCTCCGGCTTCCAGCCAACCTTCACCGCCTCCTATGCGGACCCGGCCGGCTTCGACGGCACCACCGCCGGTTGGTCGCAATTCCTCGTGGCGGCAGCCACCAACGGCGGCGGGCAGCCCTTCTGCTTCGTCCACTACGACCGCGCGGGCAACGGCCTGTGGATGTACTCCAGTGATGCCGGCTTCTTCCTCGGCCCGGTCACCCCCGGCGCCGCCTCCACCCTCCTCGATAGCAGCGCCTGTGCCGTGAACACCTCCTCCACAGCCACAGCCCAACCGTCGGGCGCCTTGCAGGTAATCATCCCCCTCACCCTCAAGGCCCCAATGGCGGGACCAAAGAACCTCTACCAGCGCAGCCTCGATCCCTTGGGACGCGATTCCGGCTGGATCAAAACCGGTACGTGGACCATTCCCTAAAACCACAAATCCGCGCACCCGGTCCGAATCGGCCTTCGGGCCCGCTACAAACTATTTCGAATAATGTGTTACGCGCCCGGCCCCCGAGCTCCATAAGATTGCACGGCAATACCGCTGTTTATCTGTAAGCACCCTTACGCATCCAGCTGCGTCTCTGCGCCCGCCGGGCCCGCCAAGAGCAGCTTCCGCGTCGTTTATGCAATTACTGTCTACACCCGATTTGCGCACGCTTACGTGTCAAAGATGTACAGATTCGGCGTATCAGTTGACTTAGTCCGATTACGCATGTAGGTTTATTCCAGAGGTAGCCTTGCGCTTCAATTTCGGTCAATTTTCCAGCCTGGCACTTTGCCTTTTTTCGATCGGACATTTCCCAGCTTCGGGTCAGACTCAGGACCCCCACGCGGCCGCCGCCACGCACGACGTCCTGGCCGCCGGCTCGCCCGGCCCGGATCTCGCCGTCAACCTGACCCATACCAGCGCCTTTCTGCAGGGCCAGACTAACGCTGTCTACCTCATCCGCGTCACCAACGAGGGCGGAACCGCCACCACCGGCACCATCTCCGTCGTCGACCTGATGCCCTCCGGCATCAACATCACGTCGATGTCCGGACCCGGGTGGTCGTGTCTCTCCAACACCTGCAACCGCAGCGACTCCGTTCCACCCGGCCAGATGCTGCCCACCATCACCGTCCTGGCCAGTGTCGCGGCCAACGCGCCCCCCTCCGTCAGCAACATGGTGACAGTCTCGGGCGGAAGCGATCCGATCATCACCAACAACATCGCCAATGACGTCACGACCATTGCCGCCGAAGGCCGCCTGCTGAGCTTTGGGTACTACTACTCACCCTCCTCCGGGACGCCCAAGGACCTCTCCGACGTGGTGGCCATCTCGGCCGGTTCTGCGCGGGCGCTTGCCTTGAGGAAGAACGGCACGGTCGTGGAATGGGCCAACGGCGGACTCCTGAGTTCCGCCGTAGCTCAGGCTTTGACAAACGTCGTGGCGGTCTCCGCCGGGTATGACAACAGCTTTGCGCTCTTGAGCGACGGCACCGTCGTCGCCTGGACCTATGGTTCGACCGCACCGCCGGCGACGGGATGGTCGAATATTGTCGCCCTCGAAACTTCCGACAATTTCTGCCTGGCGCTGCGGGCCGATGGCACGGTTAGCGGCGTCGGCACAGACAACAACGGAACTTTGACGATTCCCTCAAATCTCTCCAATGTGATCCAGGTTTCCGCCAGCAGCGGCATGGTGCTGGCCCTCCAGTCGAACGGGGTGGTCGTCCCCTGGGGCAGCTACGCGCCGCACACTCCGGCCGGTCTGGAACCCCTCACCCGAATCGCGGCCCTCAACTCGAGCACCGCGGCCGGCATCAAGCCCGATGGCACGGTCGTTGTTTGGAGCAACAACGCGACTCCGCTCACCACCATCCCTTCCGGGGTCAACAATATTGTAGACATTACAGGCGAGCAGCTCGTCATGGCCGTGAGAAACGACGGCACAGTGAAGGCGTGGGGCAATACCGGCTACGGACTCTCGGAGTTTGCCGCGAACCTCGCGCATACCAGGACAATCAGCGCCTCCTTCTATTACGCACTCGCCATCCTCGACAAGGCGCCCGTCCTGCTCAAAATCCAGGCTGCCGCAAAAGGCCTCGATCTTACCAGCAATTACTACTATTCGGGTCCAGTCGTCACTTTGGACGGCACAGCCCTCTCTTTGCCTTACTCAGCACTGGTAGCGCCCGACAGTACGCACACCATTGCCACCGCGCTCACGCAAACACCTGGCGGTGGGGGTATCCAATTCCTCTTTGCCAATTGGAGCGACGGCGGCTCGGCTTCCCACACTGTTACGATCCCGGCCGACACCTCGTACACCGCCAACTACACGGTCAAGTTCCAGCTGTCGACGTCAGCCGGCACGGGCGGAACCATCAGCCCCGCGCCCGCTTCCACATTCTACGACCCCGGCACCAGCATCCTGATTCGGGCCACGCCGTCGGCCGGGTATGTCTTCTCTGGCTTCTACTCCAATTCAACCGGAACAGAGCAGAACAACCCATCCCGGGTGGAGATGAGCGCGCCTGTCAGCATCTCGGCCAATTTCCTACTGCTAAAGGACGCCAGCCTGCGGATGTCCCTGAAACCCATGCGCCAACTGGTTCAGGGTCAGCAGAATGCCGTCTACATCGGCCGCCTCTTCAATGACAGCCCGAATACCGTTACCGGTATACAGGTCCAGTTCTCAGGGATGCCAGTCGTCAGGATGTCGGGCACGGGATGGGCGTGCACCAGCGCCAGCTGTTCCCGGACTGACGCGCTCGCTCCAGGCTCAGCCTACCCGGCAATCCTGATCATCGCCGCGGCGGACTCCACTGCCACCGGGACGGTGACGCCAAGCCTCGCTCTGAACACATACCCCTACAACAGCGCGGCCCGAGCCCCCTCCAAAGTCTATGGAGCCGGCAATGCCGCCATCGGTTGGGGCAACAATGCCTCTGGACAGGCGACCGCCCCAGCTGGCCTCACGAACCTGGTCGACATCGCCGGCGGCATCAGCCACAGCGTGGCCCTTCGGGGCGACGGCACGGTAGTAGCCTGGGGCGACAACTCGAAACTACAGACGAAAGTGCCGTCCGGTCTCGTCAACCTGGTCGCCATCGCGGCCGGTGGCAATCACTCTCTCGCCCTCAACGAATTCGGCAGTGTGGTCGCCTGGGGCGATAACACCAGCGGCCAATCCACAGTCCCCGCCAACCTTCTGAATGTGATCGCCGTCGCCGGGGGCGCCAATCACAGCCTCGCCCTCACCAGCAGCGGCGCCGTCGTCGCCTGGGGCGCCAACTCCAGCGGCCAGTCCACCGTCCCCGCCACTGTCAAGGATGCCGTGGCCATCGCCGCCGGGGGCGATCACTCCCTCGCCGTCCTGCGAGACGGTTCCGTCGTCGCCTGGGGCAGCAATGCCGCCGGAGAAAGCAATGTGCCAACGGGCCTGGCCAGAGTGGAATCGGTCGCCGCCGGGCCCCAGTACAGTATGGCCCTGCTGGACGACGGCACAGTCATCCCATGGGGCACCGTTCCGCCCTCCATCGTCAGCGGCATGCCCGCCGGCCTCACCAACGTCAGAGTCCTGTCAGCCGGGGGCGCCCACGCAGTTGCCCTCCAGTGGGATCAGACCCTGCTGTCGTGGGGCGTGAACACCAATGGTCAAACCTCCGTACCACCTGGCCTCACGCAAATCACCGCCGTCGGCGCGGGCAGCACTCATAGCCTGGCTATCGCCGCCACACCAGCCGTGGTCAATGTGTCGTTCGCTACAAATCCTTCAGGTGCCACCTTTACCGTCGATGGTGCGCCCTACACCACCAACCAAAGCCTCCAATGGACCTACGGCAGTACGCACACCGTCTCCGTCCCCTCCCCTCAACCCGGCGTGACACCCGGATCTCAGTTCGTTCTCTCCAGTTGGTCAGACGGCTCTGCCCTCACCACTCGCACGTTTACGGCGACCCAAAACGCATCCTACACGCTGACATTTAGGACGCAGTACGCGCTCACCACCTCCGCGTCAGCCGGCGGCTCCATCAGCCCCTCCACCGCCTACTTCGATGCCGACAGCACCGTCACCGTCAGGGCGACCGCCAATCAGGGCTACGTGTTCGCAGGCTTCGGCGGCGATATCTCCGGCTTGTCAAACCCGCGTAGCTTTGTCCTGAAAGGCCCCGTGAATGTTTCCGCCAGCTTCGTGGCTCCACAAGGGAAGGCGAAGTTCAAGGTCAACCTGAGGCATACCAGCGCGTTCCTGCGCGGCCAGACCAACGCCGTTTACCTGGTTCGCATCGGTAGCGATCCCACGGGTGGTGCAACCTCGGGACAAGTACAGATGACCCCCACCGTCCCGGCCGGCCTCCAGATCACCTCCATGTCCGGACCCGGTTGGACCTGCACGGCCAGCACCTGCACCCGCAGCGACGTGCTCACCAGCGGACAGTCCTATCCCGCCATCACCGCCCTCGCTAAGATCGACGACTTCGCGCCCGGCAGCCTCACCTTCCAGGCCGGCGTCTCCGGCGGCGGTACCTCCGGAGTGACCACCGCCAGCGACACCGCGGCGGTCAATTCCATCGCTTATCCCATCTACTGGGCCTACTACTACTATTCGTACAACAACAACGAAAAGCCGTTCCCCGAAGGCCTCAACGATGCAGTCGCAGTCGCCTTGGGCGGCGGCTTCCGGGTGGCCCTCAAGAAGGACGGCACCGTTGTGGCCTGGGGCACAAATCAGGATGGTCAATGCAACGTCCCCGCCGGGTTGACTAACGTAGTTGCCATCTCCGCGGGGAGCTCCTACACACTGGCTCTCAAGGCCGATGGCACAGTGGTCGCCTGGGGCAATAGCCAGGTGGTCACCGGGCTGCCCGCTGGCCTCACCAACCTGGTCGGCATCGCCGCAGGGACTGATAATGCCATCGGCATCAGAGCCGATGGCACGCTCACCTGGTGGGGCAATCAGTATTACTATCTGGATTTGACGGCACTCGCCCAGGTTCGCAACGCCGTGGCGGTGTCGATGCGATACAATGCCGTGGCCCTGACAGCCGATGGCATCCCTGTTTCGCTCACCAGCGACGCTTCCACGTTGCCCCCGCCCTCGCTGTCGAATGTAGTCTCGGTTTTCTCAGGTTACTCGGGCTACAGTTTCGGCGCCATCACACAGGCTGGAACGCTCACCATCTGGCCGCCCACAAGCAACTCCCCCCCCCCGACTGACTGGGTGAATCTCTCCGCCGTCGCCCTCGGGGGCAGTTGTCCCCTGGCGCTGAAACAGGATGGCACCATCTCCCAGTGGAACTGCACTATGTCCTGGGTCACTACTCAACCGAAAGACGTCCCCAACGTGACCGCGCTTGTCGGCACCGGCGATCAGGCGCTCGCCCTCACTTCGACGCCCCCGCAGGTGCAGGTCAGTGTCGGCGCTAGTTCGACCAGCTTCACGGTCGACGGCACCCTCTATCAGCAGCCCCAGACCTTCACCTGGCCCTACGGCAGCATCCATACCGTCTCCGCCACCTCGCCCATTGATGGCGGAGCCGGCAGCCGGAGCGTGTTCTCGAACTGGTCCGACGGTGGAGCCATCGCCCACAGTTTCGTCGCCGCCTCAGCCGGACAAACCCAGCTCACTGCCTACCTCAAGACGCAGTACTATATGACGACCAAGGCCACCCAGGGCGGCACCATCAGCCCCCCCAGCGGCTGGTACGACGCCAACTATACGCTCGTCTTCGCCTCACCCGACCAGGGCTATACCTTTAAGGACTTCACCGGCGCCACCGTCGAGAACGGCACACGGGGCTACCTCTACCTCAACGCCCCCACCACGGTGACCGCCAACTTCGTCTCCCAAACCGCCGGACCGAAACTGGCCATCACCAGCACACACACAGGCAGCTTTACCCAGGGCCAGCAGGGCGCGGCTTACACCCTCACCGTCGGCAATGCCTCCGGGTCGCCAGCTACCACTGGCACCGTATACGTCACAAATACCCTGCCCGCGGGCCTGACCCCCATCTCCATCACCGGCAACGGCTGGAACTGCCAGAACCTCAGCACCTGCTACCGCTCCGACACCCTGGCCGGCGGCTCCAGCTACCCGCCCCTCATCGTCACCGTCAACGTCGCCATCAACGCCACCTCCCCACAGGTGAATCAGGCTACGGTCACGGGCGGCAACTCGCCCCAGGCCTCCACCACCGACTCCACGGCCATCCTCACCCTGGTCAACCTCACCAGCAATCCCAGCGGGATGACCATCGTTGCCGACGGCACTGCCTACACCACTCCAAAGTCCTTCGGCTGGGCTGCAGGCTCCTCGCACACCCTCAGCGTCGGTTCGCCCCAGACCTTCGGCAATTCCCGCTATGGCTATCTCAGCTGGAGCGACGGCGGAGCCCAGGCCCACACCATCACCGCACCCTCCACCTCCACCACCTATTCGGCCAACTTCAAAACCCAGAACAAGCTCACCCTTGTCGCCAACCCCGGCGGCAGCATCAGCGCCTCACCCGCTTCCGCCGACGGCTGGTATGACACCACGCAGGTGCTGCAGATCACCGCCGCGCCCGCCGCCCTCTATACCTTCTCCAACTTCTCGGGCGACCTGGTGGGGGGGGCGAATCCGCAGTCCATCGCAATGGTCGTCCCCCGTTCGGT
The DNA here is from genome assembly GCF_051172195.1 of Paludibaculum fermentans. GTDB lineage: Bacteria > Acidobacteriota > Terriglobia > Bryobacterales > Bryobacteraceae > Paludibaculum > Paludibaculum fermentans_A. The sequence continues at coordinate 1,550,964 of NZ_JBPJAQ010000002.1, read as the reverse complement.
GACGGCCAACTTCCTGGCCATCAATCCGCAACCTTCCGCCGCCAGCGTCACGCCTTCCTCCGGCTCCGGAACTTCCGCCTCGTTCACCGCCACTTACACCGCCGGCCTCGGCTATCAGGATCTGCAATGGGTGCAGTTGCTCATCGCTACGGCTGCCAACGGCGGCGGTCAGCCCTACTGCTTCGTCCACTTCGACGTCCAGGGCGACTCCTTCTGGGTCTACGGCGACGGCGGCTTCTTCGTCGGTCCCGTGAAACGCGGCACCACCAGTGCCCAGTTGCAGAACTCGCTCTGCGCTCTGAACACGAAGACCTCCACCGTCACCGGCAACGGCACCGCCCTCACCCTCAAAGCCGACATCGTCTTCAAGGCGGCTGCGGCTAAGAACATCTACCTCCGCGCCTACACCCAGGGCAATCTCGATACCAACTGGGTACAGAAAGGCACTTGGACCACGGCCTCTTCCGCCTTGGGCTCCATGAGCGTCCTGCCCGCTTCCGGCACCGCCGCCCAGCAGACCTTTGCCGCTTCGTTTGCGGATCCGGCCGGCTACGACGGGACAGCCGCCGGCTGGTCGCAGTTCCTGGTCGCCGCGGCCACTGACGGCGGCGGTCAGCCCTTCTGCTTCGTACACTACGATCGGGCGGGCAATGGCCTGTGGATGTACTCCGGAGACGTCGGCTTCTTCCTGGGACCGGTAAGCCCGGGCACGGCCGCCAACACGCTCACCAGCAGCGCCTGTTCGGTCGACACATCCGCGTCCACCGTCACGAACCAGGCCGGTACGGTCAAAGTGAACGTGCCCATCACCCTCAAGGCGCCCATGTCCGGAGCCAAGAAACTCTTCCAGCGGAGCCTCGATCCCCTTGGACGCGACTCCGGCTGGCTGCAAACCGGCACCTTTACCATCCCGTAATCGAATCAACCACCGGAGCGGCTGTCTCTACGGCCGCTCCGCCACCACCTCGACATAGTCCAGACCGGCCTTCTCTCCGCCCTCCGGCTGCCCTTCGATCCGGATCACATCCCCCGGCCGCAGGGCGATTCCCGCCAGGCTGCGCCGTGTCGACGTCGAGCTGTCGATCTTCGCCGAAGGCACCCAGTTGCCCGCCGCCCACTCATCCACCACCTGCTCCCCCACCTTCACCCGGTACCGAGCACGTCCATTATTCTGGTCGAAGTATTGGACCCGCAGCGTGTACCACGCCGACTGCCCCGCAAACGTCGTCGACGCCGAACACGTGGCCCCCTCGCACACTATGCCCTTGCCGCCCGATCCACCCTCCCACGGCGTCACCGGCGTCTCCACATACCCCTCCAGCTTCATCGCTTCCGCTTCCACCCGGCCCGGATGCTGCCCCACTCGCCCCTTCCCATCGGCGATCCCTGACGCCCGCCGGAACCAGTTGTTCACCGCATCCCGCCACACCTGCGCCTGGCCCGCGTGATACTCCAGTTGCGCCAGGACTTCCGCGTAGCGCTGCTCGTCCACTCGCCCCCTGAGCGCCCGCCAGGAACGCACATAGCCCTCCACCGACGCCGCCCCCTCGTAGTGCAGATCGTACAGCGTCTGGATCACCGTCTTGCCAGAATGCAGCACATGCGTGTACGGCACATGGTGGAAGAACAACAGGAGTTCATCCGGGCACGTCGCCAACCCTTCATACCGCTGCGCCACCGCCGGCCGGTATTGCCCCGCATACCCCGTACCCGTCGCCACCGTGCGGTCCATTCCCGCGCCCTTCTCATCCGACCGGTGCCACTGCCCCCAGCCGTTGCGCTCAGACGCCTCCACCGACACCCCATAGTGGTTCCCCACGATGTCGGTCAGCGTCTGCAACCCCAGCGGACCGGTATAATTCTCGAACACCCGCCACGACTTCAGTTGCAGCGCCTCAATCGTCTGCGCCACCTGCGGATCCGCTCCAAAGGTCAGCCGCGTCCACTCGCTGGCAATCTGCTGCGACGTCAAATCCGGATTCCACGCCAACCGCCCAAATCCGTACAAATTCGCCTGCGACAGATGATTCCCCAACCAGTTGGCGTCCAGCCCCACATTCGACACCCCTACAAACCCGCCCGCCGGACGCCGGAACACTCTCCCGGCCGCCAACGCCTTCACTGGAGTGCCGGCGCCCTTCGCCTGCATATCGAAATCCAGCACCTCTTTCCACATCGGAACCAGGAAGACCAACTGTCGCGCCTGCCCGAAATACTCCTGCGTCACCTGCAGCTCAATCGCCTGATTCGACTTCTCCAACGCCCCGAACAATGGCGACGCCGGCTCCCTCACCTGAAAATCAATCGGCCCATGCTTGATCTGGATCACCACGTTGTCATCGAACTGCCCGTCCAGACGGTAGAAGTTGTCGTATGCCGCCCGCGCCCGGTCATTCTTCAAATTCCGCCAGTCCATGTGGTGGTCATAAACGAACCCGCGGTAAAAGAACAGACCGCCATGCGGCTTCAGCGCCCGCGCAATCACATTCGCCGCATCCGCATGCGTCCGCCCATACGCCGATGGCCCGATGCGCCCCTCGGAATCCGCCTTCAACAGAAGTCCGGCCAGGTCAGGCACCGCCCGGTACAACTCATCCGTCTTTGCCTTCCACCACGCCGCTACGCCCGCATCCAGGGGATCAAAGGTTGCCAGCCCGCCCACCCGCTGCGGGCTCCCGAAATCCACCGACAACACGACCCTCACACCCCACGGCCGGAACGCCTCGGCAATCCGCGCCAACTGCGGCAGATACGCCGGGGTCAGCACCCGTGGATCCGCGTTCACGTTGTTGATCGAACACCCGTTGATCCCCAGCGACGCCAGCAGCCTCCCATACTCGCTCACCCTGCTCAAATCCTCGCGCACCACGCCCTTGTCCCAGAAGATCGACCGCCCGCCATAGCCGCGCTCAATCGTGCCGTCCAGGTTGTCCCAATGATTCACCCAGCGCACCGGCGCATAGGGCACAGACCGCTCGTTCCACGCCTCCACCGGCTCGCCCATCGCAATCTTCCGCAGCAGTGCGAATGTCCCGTACAGGACACCCCGCTCGCTCCCGCCCAGGACGGCAACCCTCCGCGACCCGCCGGCACCTCGCACGCTCAGCGCATATCCGTCCTCGGTCAGCGCCGCACCCGCAGGCAGTCCAGGCGCCGCCTTCCGCACCACGCCCTCCAGCCCCAGCACAATCGCGCCGTCCGCTGGTACCGTGGAACCCACCCGCAGCGTCACCCCCAGCATGCCTTTGATCCCGCGAATCAACTCGGTCCGGGCAGTCCGTTCCACCGGGGAATCCCCCATCAGGACGACCGTAGCCGGCAGCGCGCTCACATACCGCCGGGCCGTCGCTGCATCCAGCGCGGAGTATCTCAACCAGGCATCGGCGCCCGTCTCGGCCTGCAGTCCGGCCAGGGGCAACAGGGCCCACATCCATCGCAGTTTACGGCTCATCAATCCTCCCGCGAACCATGCAGGCCCGGCCGGTAAACCGATTCAGGCCGGATCCCGGGCGTTGCGCAGCGCAGCCGTCCCGGGACGCCCGCGCTCAACCGTATAGTGTTATCGCAACCTGGAACAAAAGACAATCAGCGGCTGAATCCGTTCATTCCTACCCCACCCGGCCTGCTTCGAACTCCTGTGCCGCCTCGACCAGCGCCCGGATGTTCTCCGCCGGCATCCCCGGACTCGCTCCGCCACCCAGCGACAGAATCAGGTTCGTCCCGCCCGTCTTCCGCAGGACTTCCAGCGCCGCCACCTTCACCGCCTCCGCCGTACCCCGCACACCCAAATCCAGCGGCGATACATTCCCCATCAGGCACATCCGCCCGCCCGTCCGGCGCGCCGCCTCCGCGATGTCCACCTTGTGGCTGAAATTCAGCACATCAAAGCCGGTCTCCGGCAGATCGTCGATGAACTGCTTGATCGCCGCGTCGTTGTGATACACCTTTACCCAGTCCTGCGGAAATGCATCACAGATCCGCTTCAGGTAAGGGGCCGCAAACTCGTTATAGGAAGCCCTGGATAGGAAACCCACCACGTCATCCAGGACGAAGATCCCTTCCACACACGGGCCAATCGCTTCCGCCTGCGCCTTCAACCACGCAATGATGCCTTCCGTGACAAACGACAGCAGCCGGTGGACCCCTTCCGGATCGTCCACGATGTTCGTCATCAGGTTGTTCACATCGTGCACAAAGGCCGCCGTGCACAGCGGACCCCGCGCCGCCACCACCGGAATCGTGTACCCCGCATCGAAAATCCGCTGCTTCTGCATCCGGTAGCGGTGCAGCGCCAGCGGCATAAACCCGTCCCGCCACGGATCCACCGCCACCATGTGGTCGAGATCGGACAAACGGTGCAGCGTCGCCACCTGGCTTGGCGGCTGGTCCGGTTGGAACGTGATGCGCGCACCCATCGCCGAAGGCTCGATCGCCATCCCGTACTCCACCCACCAGGAGGGGAACATCGTCACCTCCGGAAACTGCTCAGCTACCTTCAAATTCGATTGGAACCAAACCTCCGGATCCAGGAAGTAGTCCAGGTGGCCCGTACCCAGATAGCCCGGCATCCACGGGCTGTCCACAATCAGCGCCAACGGCACCTTGTCGACGGGTTGCCGCTTGGCGGCTCTCTTAAAGGCATCCCACTGCTGCTGTCGCATCGACGTCCTTCCAGTTGGCCGGTCTCTCGCTGGCCTCACTATCGACGGGAATCATTCCAGTCAATCAGGCCTGCAAGTATCATAATTGACCACCGGCACCGGTTGCGCCGCATTCAGAAACACGAGTCAGGAGTCCCCTACTCCTGGTCTGGATCCTTGATCTCGCTCAGCCGGGGCTCGTCTTTGCGCACCCGCGTCACCGGATCCGGCTGCCCCCGCATCTCGCGGATCACCGACTCACCCGTCAGCCGCCCGCTCTCCATCGCCCCCTGCATGCTCGGCGTGGACCGGTGATCGCCGCAGACATACAACCCCGGAGCCAACCTGCTCTGCTGCTGCCATTCCATCGGCGAAACCACCGGCAACCCATGCTCAATGCGGTACATCCGCAGCAGCCGCCACTCATCCGCCACCAGCCCGTACCAGTGCCGCAACTGGCCGCGCACCATGCTCACCACCGTCTGATCGTCCCGGCTCGGCCAGCCCAAGACCGTGATGCTCACCAGATTCTCGCCCGCCGGCGCGTACCCCGGCGCAACCACGTTCATCACCGCCAGATTGTTGATCGGTCCCCGGCTGCTGCCGCTCAATACCAGCATCGGCTCTTCCACCGGCGCTTCCTTGGCCGCGAAATACAGCGTGCACACGCTGCGCGACGACACTGTCCGCTCAAAGCCCAACAGCCGCGATGCCTCCGGACCTTCCGTCGCCACCACCACGTGCTTCGCCTGCAGAATCTCACCCGTCGACAGCTTCACCTGGTTGCGGCCAATCGAATGCACCCGCTCGTTGAAACGGATCGTTCCAGCCGGCAGCGTCTCCGCCAGTTGCCTCGGAATCGCCTGGATCCCTTCCGCCGGCACCGCCGCATCCCCTTCGGCAAACATCTTGAAAACGAATTCGAACAGGCGGTTCGATACCGTCAGCTTCGGGTCCAGCATCACGCCCCCGATGAACGGCTTGAAGAAGCGGTCGATCATCGCCTGCGAGATCTGCCTCCGCCGCAGCGCCTGCATCGTCGAGATGTCTTCCCCATCGAAGATCTCCTCGATGGTTCTGGATACCACTGAACTTCGGATTCTCGACAGCCGGAACTTGTCCGCCAACCCGCCGACCGGAGAAAACAGGCTCGTCATGAACGTGCCCGGCTCCCGCCATGGGTCGGGGATCCGGTAAAACCGGCCGTCGCAGCGGACCATCGCACCAGGCGCGAAGGCGCACAACTGCAGCCGGTCGTAATCCAGTTGCGCCAGCGCCTCGGGATAGGCCGTCAGCAGAACCTGAAAACCACGGTCCAGCAGAAACCCATCCACCCGCTCCGTCCGGACCCGCCCGCCCACACTGTCCGACGCCTCAATCAGTTGGAATGAGACGCCTTCCTTCGCCAATGCCCGCGCACAGCAGATGCCGGCGAGCCCCGCGCCGACAATTACAGCATCTAAGTTAGACATTTCACCCAATACCCAATTCAGCTCCCTGGGCAGAGTCGCGTGACCAGCGGCCCTTCCGAAGCACCAGAAATCCTGAGAGATTCCCGCCTATCAGTAACCCGTCTAGTTTCTCTCGTTTGAACACCAATGTGCAATTCCCGGACAGACCCATCAAAAGACTGGCCATCCATTCCATCCGCCGCCGCGAAATTCGCACCCGGCCCCGGCCTGCCCCCTGCGCTATAGTGTGAATTCCGGTCCATGCCGAACCTCAGTCAGTCACTACGCGAGATGGGTGTCGTTGGCGCCGGTGGCGCCGGCTTCCCCACCGAAGTCAAAGCCAAGTCCCAGGTCGAGTTCATCCTCGCCAATGGAGCCGAGTGCGAACCCTTGCTCCACAAGGACTTCGAGCTCATGAAACGCTATCCCGCCGAAATGGTCTCCGGCATGGCGCGCATGATTCAGGTCACCAGCGCCCGCGAAGGCCGCTTCTGCGTCAAGGAAAAGAATAAGGAAGCCGTCGAAGCCGTCTCTCCGCACGCCAAAGCAGCCGGCATCGAGATGACCTATCTCGGCGACTTCTACCCCTCCGGCGACGAATACGAGATCGTCTACGCCGCCACGGGCCGCCTCATCCCCGCCGCCGGCATCCCGCTCAACGTCGGCTGCGTCGTCAATAACGTCGAAACCCTCTATAACGTCGAACTCGCTGCCCAGGGCACGCCCGTCACGAAAAAGTTCGTCTCCATCAGCGGAGCCGTCAAACACCCCTGCAGCTTCTGGGCCCCCATCGGCTGTACCTTCGCTGACCTCCTCGCCATCGCCGGCGGCGCCACCGTCCCCGACATCGGCATCTTCGTCAGCGGCATGATGATGGGCACCCTTACCTTCGACCTCACCGGCATCGTCACCAAAACCACCTGCGGCCTCATCGTCCTCCCGCGCGAACATTCCCTCGTTCAGCGCAAAAGCAAACCCAAAGAGGTGATGGCCCACATCGGCAAATCGGCCTGCGACCAGTGCAGCTATTGCACCGAATTCTGCCCGCGCTACCTGCTCGGCTACGATGTCCAGCCCCATAAAGTGATGCGCACCCTCGGCTTCACCCTCTCCGGCAAGGAGAATTGGAGCCAGTGGGGCGAACTCTGCTGCTCCTGCGGCCTCTGCACCCTCTACGCCTGCCCCGAAGACCTCTTCCCCAAGGAAGCCTGCGATGACGCCAAAGTCACGCTGCGCACCGCCGGCATGAAGTACGTCCAGCAGCACCCCGTCCGCGCCCATCCCATGAAGGAGTATCGCCGCGTCCCGCAGTCGATGCTCCGCCAGCGCCTGAACGTCGAAGCCTACGAAAGCCACACGCCCTTTATCCCGGACGAACCCAAACCGGCCCGCGTCCGCATCCTCACCAAACAACACGCCGGCAAGCCCGCCACCCCTGTGGTCAATGAAGGTGACCGTGTGGAAGCAGGCCGCCCCATCGCCCGCATGAACGAAAACGAACTGGGCGCGGACGTCCACTCCAGCATCACCGGCCGCGTGGCCCGAGTCACCGCCGAAGCCATCGAAATCGAAGCCTGAGCCAAAGGAACAACCAAGTGGCCCGCAACTCCATCGGATTGATTGAACTCTCGAGTATCGCCGCCGGCTTCCTGGTCTGCGACTGCATGCTGAAAACGGCGGATGTCGAACTCGTCCTGGCCCGCACCATTTGCAGCGGCAAATACATGGTCCTGATCCGCGGCGACGTCGGAGCCATCCAGGCCGCGGTCGACGCCGGCAAACAGGCCGGCGACTTCTCCATCATCGACTCCTTCGTCATCGCCAACCTCCACGAAGACATCTTCCCGGCCATCAGCGGCACCACCAACGTAGGCCAGCTCGAGTCCCTGGGCATCGTCGAATCGTTCTCAGTGACCAGCCTGATCGAAGCCGCCGACGCCATGGCCAAAGCGGCGAATGTCCGTCTAGTAGAGGTGCGTTTAGCCATGGCCCTGGGAGGCAAGGCCTTCGCCTCCTGCACAGGAAGCGTCTCCGCGGTGAGAACAGCCGTGGAAGCCGGAGCCCAGGTCATCGGCCGCAAAGGCCTGCTAGTGAATAAGGTAGTAATCCCCCAACCGAGGCCGGAACTATTGCGCGAAATGATCTAACAGAGCCGCGCGCGTCAGCAAGCGGATACTTCGAATCAGGCTCCAGCCAAAATCATGCGAACCGCAGGCAACCGGGAAGCCCGCGGCTCCTCGAAGTGCAGCGCCAGGGCCTCTTCGAGATGAGCGAGCGCCTCCACCTCAGTCTCCCCCTGACTGGCGACGTCAACATCCAGGCACTGGGAAACGAACCAGTTCCCTTCCCGCCAAACCGCCGCATGGAACCTTTGTTTCATTCCGGCATTCTTTCAAACAGCGCCGCGGCCCGGCAACCCCTCCCACCCTCCCGCAGCCACCACTTATGCGAATCTATGACAGTGTCCGGCCCAGACCGTAGCATCGCGCCCCCGCCCCGCCTCAGCGTTCTTCTCGCCGCCCAAGCTCCCGTAGGCATCGTCTTCCGCCGCGGCCCCTCGCGCACCGTCCGCGTCATCCATTGGGATCGCACGCAGGACGTATTCACACCCGGAGCAACCTTCAGAGGCAGGATCTACACCGATCGCTCCGACATCTCGCCCGATGGACGCCACATGATCTACTTCGCCATGGGCGGAGCGGCCTGGGCCATCGCGGGCGCTGGCTACACATGGACAGCCATCTCCGAAGCACCGTCCGTGACAGCTCTCTCCCTGTGGGGGCCAGGCGATACCTGGGGTGGCGGCGGCTACTTCCTTTCGAACGACTCCTACTGGCTGGAGTCAGACGGCAACACCAGCCTAATTCGCGACAATGCGCCTCTGCGCCGCGAAACCAACATCAAAAACCGCACCTTTCCCTCAGCACTCGATCGCGATGGCTGGATCAACAGAAGTCCCACCCGTTGGGACACTCTCTACGAAAAGGAGCTCATCCACGACTGGCTACTCCGAGCCGCCGGCGAGCCCCGCCGCTACGAACTGGAGCAGCGCGGCCGCGCCCCGCAGCCCTGCCCGAATTGGGAGTGGGCCGGCTGGGATCGCAACCGCCTCGTCTGGGCCGAATCCGGCTGCCTGCGGGCCGCATCATTGGAACCGGAAGGACTCTCTATCACAAGCACGCTCATCGATTTCTCAACCACCCCAGCCCCCAATACTGCCGCGGACTCCACCTCCTCCCGGGCGGAAAGTTAAAACATGCCGGATCGGACGGGAACCCACTCCATGCTGACGACCGATCAAGCAGCGCTTCAGGAGATCCAACCCGAACTGACCGCTGGTGAACGCGTCCTTTGGGCCGCCCAGCCGCGTCCCGGCTTTGTCTTGCGGAGTTCCGACGGTATCAAAATTCCCTTCAGCCTGGTGTGGGGCGGGTTTGCCATATTCTGGGAACTGGGAGTGCTTGGCGTCTTCAATAAGTCAAGCCACGGCACGTTCCATTTCGACATCTTCATGATTTGGGGCATCCCCTTCGTCCTCGCCGGGCAGTATATGATCTGGGGCCGGTTCCTGTTCGAAAGCTGGATCAAGAAACGCACCTTCTACGCTGTAACAAACCTCAGAGTCATCGCTGTCCAGAACAGCTTCACCCGGCGGACAACTTCCAACTATATTGACTCGTTGCCCGCGCTAACCAAAGAAGCAAGCTCAGGCAGGCACGGCTCTCTGAAGTTTCGCGAAGACCCAAACGCATGGATTCGGGGCCAGGGCTCCGCATTTTGGAACGAATTTTCTGTCTTGGACGGCCCCCGCTTCCTGGACATTGATGAGGTAGATTCCGTTTACAATCTGGTAGCGGAGCTGCGCAAAACCGCAGCTCGCACCCCTGACTAGCCCAGTACCTGTTGCGTGAGCATCTCGGACCGGCATACCCGGTTGATACCTGCAAATTGGCGCGAAAATAATCTGTCGCGAAAATAATCTGGACACTTTTTTCAAGTTCGGCTAACATACGTCCTCAGTGGACGATCATCCCCTCCCGTTAAACACTCCCGAACCACAGCCGCCGCACTCTCCTGAGGCTCCGGTGGAGTCTCCCCCTGCGCCGGCACAGCCGGACAAAGACCACTTCTCCCGGCTCGAAAAGCTGGCAGCCACGCATTTCGACCGTGCTCAGACATTTAGTTCGGGAACAACCAAGACGGCCCTGGCGTGGACCGTCGCCCTCGCCCTTGTCTGGTTCCAGGTACTCGAGCATCGCCTCAAACTGATCCGCGATGAACAGCTCAGCCGCGGCCAGTTGGTCTCCGTTGTCGGCCTGCGGCCAGCGGAGTTCGGCGCGGATCGAATGATCGATCGCGCCGAGGAGTCCACCGCGAAAGTGAATCAGGCTGAGGCGGCAGCCGCCAGCCCGACCATTGAACTTCCTTTTTCCATCAAGCTGACCCTCCCCCCGCACTGGGTTGCTACCCTCTGGCTTCTCCTCGCACTTGGCTTGGCGATCTATCTGGATGTCTCTCGTCGCAGGATATTCCGGCTCATCGTACGTGGCATCGAGCTCAGCGAGGAGTCCGGTGTACGCGACGATCGCTTCCGGACACTGGTTGGCGGCGGCGTCTGGTGGTTAGCGCCCATTCGGCCCGTACTCAGTGGCTCGCTCAGCACTGACTCAATCCGCACCACGCTTGGGTGGTCCAACTTGCGTGCTCGCACAGCGGTCGTTGCGGGCATCGCCGCGACGGTCTTCCTGCTCCAGGCACGCGTCCAATACTTGTCGCTGTGCGTCGCGGCACATCTCCTGCACAAAAATGCGCCGCCCGGACTTACCTCCATAGGCACAATTTCGTGGCTTGGGCTGACCGCGTTCAACCTTCTGCTGGGCGCGCTCATCGCTCTTGTGATTTGGCGCTGGTTCTCCAATCCCGGCGCTGTGCCCAATATCGCCAGCGGGCAAGCCGAGGTGAACATGTCACGGCGGCGTGCCCTGAGCGCTGGCGGAGCCGCCGGCTTCGCACTCCTCGGGTTTGGTTCCAATCTTGCCGCGCTCTATGGATTCGGATCTCTCAACTCCGGAAGGAAACTTGGATTCACTCCGGCCAAGCCAAACGAAAACCATGTTCGCAGCCGCCGCCGGCGGGGAGGACTCTCCAAACGGGGCAAACTCGCCACTCTGGCTTATGGCCTTTACATGAATCCAAAGTCCGGGGTGGTCCATATCGCCACAGGAGCTGTGGCGGGCAAGACAGCGCTTTGCGCGTCATGTATCCGCGAACCCTGGGCTCAGCGGCTGAAAGCGCTAGCACCCAACGCTGTGCTCTGGAACCGCGGCAATCATCAGTTGCATGCCGCTATCGAGAGCATGCCCCGGGTGAAGACCGTAATGGGTAGCCCCGCCGCCCCTATTACGAAGGTCATTCCACGGCCGCACATCGCTCACCGTACGTTCATGGTGGAACAGCAGACCGTTGCCTACCTCCATCATGGCGGACCCAAGGTTGCAATAAGATTCCTATCCGAAGCGGTCCAGGCCGTTCCGGAGTTCGGCATCCAGTCCGGAATGCGCCTCTACGACCTGCTCGCCGGGCTCTCCATCCGCTATCAGGACGCGGAATCCCTCAACCAACTCACCCACATCCTTCAGTCTGAAATCTCAAAACTCCAGAACTTCCTGAATCGGAGCGAACACCTACCGAACCGGGCTGAGCCCGCCACGAACCGGTATCTCGACTTCGCGCTCTCGCTCACCGGCCTGGAACGCCTTTTCAACTCCGGATCCAAATCAACCAGTCCTAAAGCGACCCAACGTCCGCGAGTCAAACAGAGGAAAGCCGATCTCTCTGGCGTGCCGGCGAACCACGAAGCATACCTCCTGACGGAATTGCAGTCACGCCTGGGAAAATGGTCTCAGTCTAAGAGCGATTGGAGCCTGCGCTGGAGAAAGAGCGAAGCTGTAGTATGGGCCGGCATCACGCTGCCCGCACTTTAATATGCTGACTGCCGGAAAGACGTTCAAGAATGGGAAACTTTGTGCTAATCTACCGTTAATCTCGTCTTCTAATTGCGCAAGGATAGATTCACACTGAATCAGGTGGAGTCTCGCAAGCTCCCGAGATTACAGTCCTCGACTGCCCCCCTAAAACTCAAACTCATACTCCTTGCAAATCTGCGACTTCGGCAGATCCTGCGTCGAGAAGTACTCGCTCTCCTTCTGCAGTTCCGCCACCAGCGTCGATCGCGGCACTTCCGTATGCGACTGCACACTCCCATGCTTCCCCGGCTTCGTCGACACCACTGTCGTCAACCGGTCCGCCGCCGGCGTCTCGTGCTTGTGCTCGAACAACGCCCATAGCGACTTCGGTGTCGCATTCAGACTCCCATGGTGCCCTACCTTGTAGACATCCACCACCTTCAGCATCTCCTTGATGGGTTCCTGGCTCAATGCAAACTGCCAGTTCTCAATCTGCGCATCGCCCGGAAACAGGAAACTCTTGCCGCCCACCTGGAACAACAGAATCACACTCGTGTTGTTCATCGCCGTGTCCAGCGATCGCACCAGCTCCATCAACTGCTCGCCGCGGATCTTCTGCGCCCGGCCCACAAACCAGCGCACATTCGGCGGAATGGAGTGCGCTTCGTGCGCCTCTGAGCCCGGAAACAAGGGAACTTTCGAATCCACTGACTCGCCCGCCGCCGCCTGAAACTGCCAGAAGGCCGCAAACTGCCAGAACTCGTTCGCGTCGCGATCCTTCTCCTTCTTGATCGACTGCGTCTGCTTCAACGTCGGCGGCCCCAGCACATGCACTTTCACCCTAGGCAGCACCGGCTCCAGACCCGATTTCGAGCCCGCATGGATATAGGCGGCCCGGCCCTTCTTGCCCATCTCCATCAGGTTCAATACCGCCGACTTGTTCGGCAGATTGTTCTCGCCCAAAAAGCCCATCTGCGCCGACATGCGCATCGACAACCCCAGGTGCTCGTCTCGCGACGCCTGTGCAATCGCGCCCGCCATGCGGTTCATATTGTGCAGGCTGGCGATGAAGGCCTTCGCGTCTGGCTGTCCGCCTGTGAACGTCGTCGCCGTCGCCTCATCGGCGTCGGGCTGCGCCTCCGGATCCTCCGTCCACGGCTGGATCACCACCCCCGGATTCATCCGCGCGATCACCCCGCCCGTGCCGTCACCGTCTGTCGAAAACCCGCTAATGTGATCCCGATGACGGTGCGTTGCCACCACCGCATCCAGCCGCGCCACTCCATCGGCATCCGTGCACTGCGCCTCGATGTCCTTCGCGATCGCCATCATGTAATCGTCATCGGCGTTCTTCGGAGCCGCCGTGCTGCCGTAATCAATCAGAATCCGCCGCTTGAACTTCGGATACTCGAACGTCAGCAGGAAACAGTCGCCAAAGCCCACGTTGTACGCGCGCAACGTCAATTTCGTGGGACCCTTGCCCGCCGCCGCCTTCTTCGCGGGTGCCTTCTTAGCTGCCTTCTTCTGAGCCGGAGCTGTTTTCTTCAACTGGATCTTGGCCATGTTACTCCGCCTCCTGCGGCTGCTCCACATGCTCTTCGTGCGCCGTCCAATCGGCTAGCGCCGCGCCACCCGCCTGGCCCCACCCCGACATCCTCTTCCGGTGCATCCCCGCAAAGCGCCGCAGCTTAGACGACCCCGGCTTGAAGAACCCGTACTGCCACAGGTACTTCAGCCGCCGCGTCTGCCGCTCCGCATTGAAGATCGAATTGCCCACGTTGTACTTCAGCCGCCCGAACTGGTCGAAGATCATCGCGTTGCCGCCGTACAGCGTCACTTCCAAATCCTTCGGCATGCCCTCCGGTTTCTCAATCTTCAGCCGCTTCAACTCGCGCGCCCGGATCGTCAACTGCTGGATGTACTCCACCACCGTCTCGCGCAGCGTGAACCCGTCATCGCCCACGCGCACGCACGGCCGCACCGACTGCACCCGCGTATAGGCATCCTCGTTCAACTTGAACGCCCTGCGGTTCTCCCAGATGAAGCGGAACACCTCGTCGTAGTCGCACTTCATCTCCTCGAAGTGTGTGCGGTCATACACCACGCGGTGCTCCTTGTCCCCTTCCGGCGGCGGATCCCACGTGCCCGGCTCGCGCTCACCTTTCGACGTCGGCACAATCCCATAGGCGTTGAAGGACTTGAAGAGTTGTTCGCGGAACCTGTACTTCAGGTCTTTCGGATACATCTCCCAGTCGGCCGTCAGCAGCGCGCTGGCGAAATCGCAGAACTCGAGATCGGTCGGCGGACAGTAATCAATCGCGCGGACACAGATGGTCAACAGGTGGTCCGCAACCTCGGCCCCCTCTTCCACGGCGCGCTTGCGGTCCAGCGTCTTGTCCGGGTGAATGTAGGGCTGCATACGCGCCACCCACACTTCCAGAAAGACATTGATGATCGCCGCCACCAGCACTTCCCCGCGCCGGTGCGGCTCTGCAAACTCCGGATCGTGCAGATAATCCTGGCCCGGCAACAGCGTCACCGAACGCCGCAGCGCATTGCCGCGAATGCCCGAAAGCTCCTCACCAAACTGCTCCGCCAGCCCCGTCAGAATCGACTCCCGCAGGGCCTTCAACGTGACATTCGAGGCGTTCATCATCACGCGGCGCCCCGTCGGATCCAGCACCTTCGCCACCACGTCGCGCATCGAGAAAACGCTCAGGATCGCCACAATATCGGCGAATCCTTCGTGAAAACCGGCCTGCTCCGGCGACGACGGATCAGTGAAGCGCTCCCTCAACCCATCCAGCAACGCATGCGTCGTCTCGTGCGCAATCACATCGTGCGCCAGGCAGCCGAACACATAGCCCTTCGTTTTGACCTTCGGAAAATAGCCGAACATCAGGGCCTGGTCATCCGGCGAGTAGAACGCATTCGCATCCGCAAAGGCATGCGGAGCCACCTGCAATTGATGCCCCTGGAAACTCCACGACACCCGCCGCCCCAGCGCAAATTCGAAGCGCGACAACGTCCGCATCACAATCGCATAGACGTTCATCGCATGGAAATCCGGGCTCGCCAGCAACTGCGCATCCGTCATCGCAGCGAACGGGTCCTCCGGCAAATCCTCAGCATGGTTCACCGGTTTAGGCAGGGTTCTGTAGAGAGTGTTGGTGGTGGAGTCGTAGTCGACAACCTGAACCCGATAACCGCGCGGTCCCGGCTCCAACTCTTCATTGGGAATTTCGATCTGTGTCCGGACGATCTTCCCTCCCACCTGGATGCTGGGGTCCTGGGCAAAGATCGTGGTCTTGCGAATGGGGTAGTAAGGCACGGCGTCTCTCTGAGTGTGAAGAGTACACTCATCCCGTTTCAGAATCCATGCATTCTTTGTTGGTTGACCAAAGCAACAAAACTACTTGACAGTGTCAAGTAATTTTAAGCGCCAAAACACCGTCAAAAACGGAACCGGCGCCGTACCACGCGGGTGCGGCGCCGGCTGCTTGCGGTGTGTTCCGTCTAGAAGTAGTACTTCAGGCCGAACTGGATGTTCCGCGGGTTCTGAATCTGGCCCGTGATCTGCCCAAATGTGGCCGGCGTGTTGATCGCGCGAGCAGGGGGTCCCCAGCTCACATGATTAAGCGCATTAAACATTTCCATGCGGAAGTCGAAGTACTGCCGCTCGGTGACGTTGAACTTCTTGCCGATGGAAGCATCCATGTTGAAGAAGCTCGGTGCGCGTTCGGTGCCGACGCCGGCCGAGCCGAACTGCCCGTTGGCGCCCTGCCCGTAAGCGCAGGTGCCATCGTTGATGCCGTCGCCGCAGAACACGATGCCGGTACCGAAGAAGGTGTCGACGGAGCGGGTGCCCTGGACGACAAAATTCCGGTAGCGCATCGCACGAACGTTGCCGCGGGCGGCCTGGCCGGTGTTGTCACGAGCTGTGATCGTCACCGGGAAGCCGGAGTGGGCTGAGAAGAAGTAGTTCAGATTCCAGCCGCCGACGATGAGATCGGCCACTTTGTTCAGGCTGGAGCCCCACTTCTGTCCTTTGCCGACAGGCAGGTTGTAGAGCCCGCCCAGCGTAAAGTTGTTTCTGGCGTCGAAGCAGGCCGGGCCGCGGTTGGCGAGCCGGTCGTATGCATTCTGCCAGTAAGCGCCGTCAGAATTGACGCTGCCACAACCGTAGTAGCCCAGGTTGTCCATCATCGTCTTGGAATACGTGTAGCTGCCCAGGAACTCGAAGCCCTGGCTGAGGCGCTTGCGGGTGCTCATCTGTAAAGCGTTGTAACTGCTGCGCGCGGAGCCCTCGGTCAACGCGATGTTGCCGACGTTGGGCAACACACCGACCAGCGGACGGCGGTCGTTGATATTCGCCCAGCTGGCGAACGCGCCGGTGCCGGCCAGGGCCTGATTGGCTTCGTGCGGCACAACCAGGTGCGAGCCCTTCTGTCCGACATACGCGCCGGTCAGCGACCAGGTGTTGGAAACCTGATATTCCAGCGAGAAGTTGTACTGCTGGGTGAACTGCGGTTTCAGGTCCTGATCCCAGGCGCGGCCCTGATAGAACGGGGCGGAGCCGGTGCGGGGTCCGCTGAGCACGCCTGTCGCGGCCACATCGGTGAAACCGATGGCGATGTCGCTGGGGGTGCGGGTGTCGTAGGTGACGTTCGATTCCAGGAAGAACGGCGGGTTGAGCGGCAGCCGCAGGTTGGCGCCGGTGCCTTCCATGAAGCTGGTAAACGCATAACCGGCGCGCATCACCATCTTGTTGTGCAGCATGCCGGGCGTCCAGGCGAAGCCGAGACGGGGCTGGAACTGCTTGTAATAGGGACGATACAGGGCTCGGCTGTTGCCGTCCTTGCCGGCATAGAGCAGCTTGCCGGTGTAGGTGTCGATGTTGACCTGGCGGTCGGCCACCTCGTAGATAGGCTGGGCATATTCCCAGCGGATGCCGAGGTTCAGGGTGAAGTCCGAGCGCAGTTTGTAGTCGTCCTGGAAGAATATGGACGATCTCCAGCTGCGGTGGCCCCACTTGCCGGTGACGCTGCCACGGCCTTTGGCGCTCAGTGCGTTGAGCAGGAAGTCGCCGTAGTTGACGCCAGAGTACACGTTCCCATAGGTGAACGAGCCCAGCGCGCCGTTGTTGCCGGCGTAGTAGCGATTCTGTTGATAACGCACGGCCGAACCGCCCATCTTGATCAGATGGCGGCCCTTCACCCAGGTCAGGTTGTCGAAGTACTGATACTTGTTGTCCATCGTGGAGCCGATGGAAGCAATACTGCCGATACCGGTGAGGCCGTCACCCAGGGAGATGGAGCTAAGTCCGGGAATGGGCTGGCCGCCGCCGATGCCGAAATCGGCATTGCCTTTGGTGAGCTTGCCCGACCAGTCGACCACGTTGTCATCGATGCCGATGCGGCTGAAGCCGACGCGGAATTCGTTGACGATCGTTGTCGTGAAGGTACGGTTCCAGTTGATCACCGCGGTCTGCGTGGGACCGGTGGTGCCGCCGCCCATCTGTTCGATGAGGGGGTTCAGGCTGGTGTAGCTCTCATAACGGCCGATGGACCAGCGGCCACTGATGTTGTCTTTGTCGCTGAGGCGGTAGTCCAGCTTGACGTCGGCCTGATGGTTCTTGGTCAGGCTGGCGGTGCTGGCCAGGTAGTTGCTCGTAATCCCCAGTGTGCCTGAGCCGGCCTGGTTGGGCAGCGGGTAGTAGAGGGGGTCGCTGAACAGCTTCTTGGCCACGGGATTGGTGATGCGGGAAGCCGGGATCTGGTTGTTCGGGAACGGGGTGCGGTCGGTCAGGATCGCGCCGGTATTGGGATCGCGAACAAGCTGGGGTGTGGACAGTTTCAGCCAATCGCTGAGGTCGCCGGTACGCCAGGCCGCCTTGGCCACGCTGGCGGTGGAAGCGCCGCTGGAGCGCTGCTCGGTCCCCTCATAATCCATGAAGAAGAAAGCCTTATCCTTCTTGATGGGACCGCCGAAGGTGCCGCCGAAGATGTTGCGGCGGAACGGCGCGCGGGGCGTCAGGTTCTTATTGCGGAAGAACCCATTGGAATCCAGCTTGTCATTCCGGAGAAATTCGAACACATTGCCGTGGTACTGATTAGTGCCGCTCTTGATCGACATATTGACGATCGCGCCGCCGACATTACCGAACTCGGCGCCGCCGTTGCCAGTGATCACCTTCACTTCTTCGAGGGCGTCGACACTGGGCTGATAGCCGATGCGGTTGTCGATGGAATCGTTCACGTCGATACCGTCGAGCAGGAAGTTGTTGGTCTGCTCGCGGTTGCCGTTCACCTGGGGACGGCTGCCACTGCCCTGGAACCGGCCCGACGTATTCATCGCGTTGGGACTGGTGCTGATGGCGCCGGGGATCAGCAGGGTCAGGCTGGCGAAGTTGCGGCCGTTGAGCGGCAACGCGGTGAGTTTCGAGGCGCTGAGGGAGTCGCCGGTGGCCGTCGATTCCGTCTGCAGGATGGGGGCAACATCTTTCACCTCAACGGTTTGAGTAGTGTCGCCGACCTCCATTTTCACATCCACGCGAGCGATCTGGTTGACTTCGAGCTTGAAGGGCCCAAGCGTGGATTTCTTGAACCCCGATACGGAGATGCTGAGGGTGTAATCTCCGATGGGCAGGAACGGCAGGTTATAGAATCCTGACTCGTTCGTCTGCGTTTCTGAGGAGATATTGGTCCCCTTGTTGGTTGCCGTCACTTTCGCGTTCGGGATGATCGAACCGCTGGGATCCGTTACCGATCCAGTGATGGCGCCTGTGATTGTCTGCCCTTGAATGCCGATCGGCAGGGCAAGAAGGCCAAGGCTGAATGCCAAGGTCAATCTATTGAAGGTCATTAAGATTTACCCCTGTGTCACGAGACTGTAGCAGGCAACGGAACCCGAATCAAGGGATAAGTGCATGAATAGACTAGCTCAAACGGACGATTTAATATTCTTAGGACAAACCCGTCTGAATCGTTGCTATTCTATATGAACCGATTCATTCGCTATGGCGGCTTCAGCGCTGGAAGATGTCAGGTTTCGCGGGACGCCCGGCTACCAAGTCCTTCATGGTGTCGGCGGCGCCTCGGATGATGGGATCTCCATGTCCGACACAGAGCACCTCGGCGTGAACCATGTCGGACAATTTCCCGACCGATTCACGATTCTGCTTATTGTCCAGGGTAATTTGGGGCCATCCGAGAGCGACTTCGGGCCAGGTGGTCACGATGTCGCCGGCGATGAGGGCCTTTTTTTCGGGCCAATAGAAGGTGAGGCTGCCGGGCGTATGGCCGGGAGCACCCATGACGGTGAGCGGGCCGACGTGGTCGCCGTCCTTGATGTTTTCGTCCACTTCGCAGGGCGGCGGGACGCCTAACCCGAGCACGAACGCGGCTTGCAGGTAGTAGATCTTCAGCGGCTTCTGCGGCCAAAGCGTGGTGGTCGGCGGCACCTGGACCTTCTTACGGCCAGCCAGGATATCGGCCTCCCAGAGATGGGAATAGACCCTGGCGCCGGTCGCTTTCTTCAAAGCAGCGAGGCCTCCGAAGTGGGACTGGTGGGCATGCGTCTGGATGATGGCTTTGACATCCGACGGCTTTTTGCCGATCTTTGCCAATTCTTCCAGTACGAGTTTGCCTGTTTTGTCCAGCAGCGTGTCGATGAGAATCAGGCCATTGCCGTCATCGATCAGGTAGGAGCGGACCTGGCCGCCGCTGTTGTCCCCCAGGCAATAGAGGCCGGGCAGAATCTGCATTGAATCCTCCAGAAAAGGCGACGGAAAAATCCGCACGCCGAAGTATGGGTAGGCTAACAGAAAGTCCGGAAAGAGGATAGAGGTAAATCGGTCAGGGTTTATGGGCGATGGCCAAAAGGTGCTGGCTGGCACCGAGCAGGGTCTCTTCGCGTTCGAGGCGGCGCAGAACCTCGAGGAGAAACGCGCGGCGGATGGGATCGCGCCAGCGCGCTTCTAGATCGGGCGCGACATAGGCGGGCCCTTCGACGCCAAAGATCTGGGGGTCGACAAAGCCGCCGCGCTCGATTTCGAGGCGCAGTTCGGAGGGCAGGTGGTAGTGGGCGGAAGTGAAGTAGGAGGGGTCGCCGGTGTTGTTCTCGTGGATACCGGAGTCGATTGTTTTCAATATGATGGGCTGGAAAAGCGGGTCGTCGATAAAGCCGCGGTTGAGGCCGTCGAGAAAGGCGGTGAAGCGGCCGATGGCGGCGGCGGCGAGAATGCCACCGCGCTTGAGAACGCGGCGGGCCTCGAGCAGGGCGGTCTGGCGGGCGGCGGGCTCGGACAAGTGGTAGAGGGGCCCCATCAATAGGATGGCGTCGGCCTGGTTGCCGGACCAGGGCAGGCGGCGGGCGTCGCCCTGGGTGGCGCTGGCGATACCGCGGCGGCGGGACGCTTTTTCGATGTGGCGCGGGATGGGATCGAGCAGATGGGTTTCATAGCCTTGAGCAGCAAGGGCTTCCGAGTAGGGTCCGGTGGCTCCGCCGATGTCGAGAATGCGAGCGGGAGGGGGCGGCAGATGGCGGGCGAGGATGTCGAGGGTACGGGTGAATTCGAACTGGCCGGCGGGGGTAGACAGGCGGGTGTCCTCGTCGTAGAGGTCGTAGAATTCGAACACCGCCGGGTCGAGCATACCTCCATTGTCCCACTGGCCGGTGGACGAATGGTGTGGCTACCAGGCCACAGCCGACCGGTAGCCGTAGGGGTCGGCTCCGGCTTCGATGACGCCGTTGGGGCGGATGCGGATGGCGACGGGGGCGGCTCCGCTTCCGTAGCGCGAACGGACTTCGACGCGGTGGCCGCGTTGCATCAGGTCCTTTTGCGCTGCCTGGCCCATGCGTTCGTCAAGGATGAGATCGGCCGGACTCATGGAGTGATTGTCGAAGCTCGAGACGAGGTGGCGGGTCTGGTAGCGGGCGGCTTCCACAGCCTGCTGGGGGTTCATGCCGAAGTCGAGGATATCGAGCATCACCTGCAGGAGCGACTGCTCCTGGTTGTCGCCGCCGGGGGTGGCCAAGGCGAGGTAGGGTTTGCCCTGGAAAGTCACAAGCGTCGGGCTGAGGGTGACGCGGGGCCGCTTGCCTCCGGCGACTGCATTGGGGTGGCCGGCGATGAGAAGGAAGCTCTGGGCGCGCTGGGTGAGGGGAATGCCGGTGTCGCCGGCGATGACGGCGGGGGTCCAGGCTCCGGAGGGTGTGGAAGAGAACACGATGCCGTCCTTGTCGGCGGCGGTGACGCAGGTGGTGTCGCGCTGCATGAGGGCGTCGTCGATGTTGGCGACTTTGCCGGCGTGGGCGGAGGGATGTTCGCCGGTTTTGCCGTTGAGCAGGCCGGGCCGGAATTCGGCGGAAGCTTTCGGGCCGATGAGTTGGGCGCGCTGGCGGGCGTAGTCGAGGGACAGAAGTTCGCGAGGTTCCGGTGTGAACTTCGGGTCGCCATACCAGGTGTCGCGATCGGCGTAGGCGAGTTTCAGGGCTTCGACGGAATTGTGGATGTATTCCGGCGAATTCCAGCCAAACCGGGTGAGGTCCTGGAGTCCGAGGATGTTGAGGGCTTCGATCATCGACGGCCCTTGGGACCAGAAACCGGGCTTATAGACGGTGTAGCCGTGATAGTTGCCGGAGACGGGTTCTTCGGGGGCGAGGTGAAAGGCGGCGAAGTCTTCGTAGCGGAGGAGGCCGCCATTGGCCTTGGAGAAGTCGCCGATGCGGCGGGCGATGTCGCCGCGGTAGAAGAAATTGCGAACGGCTTCGATGGCCTGTTTGCGGGAGGGTCCTTTTTCGGCGGCGATCATGGCCTGCAGGGTGCGGGCGAGGTCGGGCTGGCGGAAGAGATCGCCGGGCCGGGGCACTTTGCCATCGGGCAGGAAGACGGCCCGGGAGGTGGGCCAGAGGGCGAGGATGTGACGGGTGGCCTGGATTTCGCGGACGCGGGGCTCGTCGATGGGTGAGGACTGGGCGAGCTCCAGGGCGGGCTGGGCGACTTCAGCGAAGGTGAGGGAGCCGAATTCCTGGAGGGCGACGAGGACGGCGTCGACCATGCCTGGGACGAGCGCGGCGTGCAGGCCGGCGGTGGGCAGCATGTGATCCAGGCCGTTCTCCTCGATTTCGTAGACTTCCTCGGTCTTGAGTTTGCGTTTCAGGAAGTAGTCGAAGGTGGCGGCTTTGGGCATGGTGCCGACGCCGGCGATGCTGTAGACCTTGCCCTGGGCGGTGCGGATGAGGATGGGGGCTTCCCCGCCGAAGCCGAAGTGGGAGTATTCGGTGACAGCCGCGGCGAGGGTGGCGGCGACACCGGCATCGACGGCATTGCCGCCGCGGTGGAGGATGCGGAGGCCGGCCTCGGTGGCATAGTCGGAACCGGCGGCAACGGCGCCGTGGAGACCGCGGGCGGAGTAGCGGACGGGGATGGTGGGCCGCTGCGCGGGGAGGAGGGCTGTCCATGCGGCGAAGACTACGAGAAGGTTCTTCAGCATCGGATCTGGCCAGTATAGCGGGCCGGATGCATGGGCCGTGGGGTTACACTGTTCGAATGGAATTTGAGCCGGGGCGCGAGGGCGAGGAGCGGGAGCAGGCGGCTGGGGATGCTGACGAACCGATGTTGTGGTGTCCGGTGTGCTCGTCGCGGCTGACTCCTCATAAGTGCAAGCTGGTGTGTGAGAAATGCGGCTATTATATGAGCTGCGCCGATTACTATTGAGCGCGACCGGTTGGAAGTTCCCATGCGAGCCCGCGGCTCGAATTCACGCCTTGGAGGCGCCCCATGAATGTGCCCCTCACTCCGCTGCGCTGCCTGCAAAGGGCGCAGGACTTGTTTGGGCAGAAGACCGGTGTGGTCTGTGGCCCGCTGTCGTTCACGTATCAGCAGTTCGCGGAACGGTGCCAGCGGCTGGGGACAGCGCTGCCGAAGCACGGGGTCGTGGCTGGGGACCGGGTGGCCTACCTGAGTTTCAACACGCACAAGCTGCTGGAAGGCTATTACGGCGTGATCCAGGCGGGCGCGATCGTCATGCCGTTGAATGTGCGGCTTTCTTCGGGTGAACTGACCACGATTCTGAATCATGCAGGCGTGAAGGTCCTGTTGTTCGAGAACGATTTCGCCTGCCTGGTGGAACTGCTGAAGCCGCACTGCCCGACGGTGGAGCGGTGGGTGTCGCTGGACGACGGGCATGCGCTGGCCGATTGCGCGTATGAAGCGCTGCTGGCGGATGGACGCGTGGAAGAGCCCGACATCTTCTCGGTGGACGAGAACGCGGTGGCGGAGTTGTTCTACACGAGCGGCAGCACGGGCACACCGAAGGGCGTGATGCTGACGCACCGCAATTTGTACCTGCATGCGTTGGGGGTGCTGAACCTGGCGCAGGATCCGAACTACACGGTGGACCTGCACACGATTCCGCTGTTCCATGCGAACGGCTGGGGCAAGCCGCAGTGTTCGACGATGAACGGCTTCAAGCAGGTGATGGTGCGGCGGTTCGATCCGGTGACGGTGTTCGGGTTGATCCAGGAGCACAAGGCGACGGAGATGAGCCTGGTGCCGACGATGGCCAACATGCTGCTGAATTCGCCGGAGCTGGGCAAGTACAAGTTGGACAGCATGAAGGTGATCATGCTGGGTGGCGCGGCGGCTTCGCCGGAGCTGGTGTCGCGGCTGGAAGCGGTGTTCCACTGCGATGTGCGGGCCGGGTATGGGTTGAGCGAGACGTGCCCGGTGCTGACGTGCGCGCGGCAGAAGTCCACGGTGGTGTATGCGGACGACCAGGACCGGTGGCGGCGGCAGGCGATGGCGGGCTGGCCGGTGCTGGGCGTGCGGGTGCAGGTGATGGACCTGTACGACAAGCCTGTGCCGCAGGACGGGCAGACGATTGGGGAAGTGGTGGCGCAGGGCGACCACATCATGGCGGGCTACTACCGGGAGCCGGGCGCGACGGAAGCCGTGGTGCGCAACAACTGGTTCCACACGGGCGATATGGCGGTGTGGGACGAAGAAGGCTATATCCACATTGTCGACCGCAAGAAAGAGATCATCATCAGCGGCGGCGAGAACATTTCCTCGATCGAGGTGGAGCGGGCGATCTGCATGCACGAGGCGGTGCTGGAGTGCGCAGTGGTGGCGGCTCCGGATGAGGAGTGGGGCGAGGTGCCGGCGGCGGTGATCTCGATCAAGCAGGGGTACGAGCTGGACGAAGAAGCGCTGATGGTATTCCTGAAAACGCGGCTGGGCAAGTTCAAGCTGCCGCGCATTTGCGAGTTCATCGACGAACCGCTGCCGAAGACCGGCACCGGCAAGATCCGGAAGCTGATCTTGCGCGAGAGATTCTGGTCTGATAAAGAGAAGCGGGTACAAGGTTAGCCCGATCACAATGTATTCGTTATTCCTCGAGTGTCCGGAGCAAGACGCGGAGCTGCTCTCCTCGGAGTTATGGGAGGAAGGCGCGAGTGGAATCCAGGAGGAGTCGCTGCCTGGAGCGCGCTGCCAGCTGCGGGCATGGTTCGACGACCCCACAGGGCTGCTGCAGCGGTTTGCGCCATTCCAGCCGCGGATCGAGGCGGACCAGGAGATCGACTGGGAGCAGGCGTCGCGGCAGGCGTGGCAGCCGTTCGAGATCGGGAAGAAGTTGTACCTGGCTCCGGAGTGGGACGAGGATCCGACGCCGCGCGGACGGATGCGATTGACGATTCATCCGGGGCAGGCGTTGGGGACAGGCGACCATCCGGCGACGCAGCTTTGTCTGGAAGCGTTGGAGAAGCATCTGCCGCGGGCGGCGGTGGTGCTGGACGTGGGCGCCGGCACAGGGATCCTGATGGCCGCGGCAGCGTTGCTGGGCGCGCGGCATGTGGCGGGCTGCGACATCGAGTATGACTCGATTGCCGTGGCTTACCGGAATCTATTGACCGATGGGCTGCCGCCGCATGTGTTTGCGGGGTCGACGCGGGCAGTGCGGTCGCAATCAGTGGATCTGCTGGTGGCGAATATCAATGCGGTGACGCACGAGACGCTGGCGGGTGAGTATGCGCGGGTGGCGCGGCGCTGCCTGATCCTTTCGGGCTTTCCGGACCGTCATGCGGGGCGGGTGCGGGCGGCGATGAAGGGCCACGGATTCGAGCTGGTGGAGACGATCGAGAAGAACGAATGGGTGTGCCTGGTCCTATGGAACGAAGACATTTCCTGAGTGTGCTGGCGAGCGCGCCGGCCCTGATGGCGGCTCCGGCGGCTTCGAGGATATCGGCCGTCGAGATGTGGCGGCTGGCGGGCCGGCGGATGGTGACGCCGGGCCAGGACGGCCAGTACCAGGTGCAGGCGACGCACGTGTATGACGCCTTGCGGCCGAAGCCGTACAAGGACAATCCGCAGGCGCAGCGCGAGTCGGCTGTGAATGCGATCTACCTGAACATCAAGACCGCCGATGGGTTGGAGGGCTGGTATGGACCGGTGGACCAGGAAGCGGCGCTCGTCATCGAAACGCAGATCAAGCCGTTCGTGATGGGCAAGGACGCGCTGGCCGGGGAAGCGCTGTGGGACCAGATGTGGCGATCGAACCGTCATGCGCGGGCGGGCTTGTTCCTGATGGGGATCTCGGCGGTGGACAACTGCCTGTGGGATCTGCGGGGGCGGTATTACAAGACGCCGGTGTACCGGCTGCTGGGCGGGCCGACGCGGGCGGATGTGGAAGTCTACGGGTCGTGCCTGGGGTTCTCGGTGGAGTTGGAGCCGGCGTTTCGCAAGGCGCAGGAGTTGAAGGCAGCGGGCTACAGGCACCAGAAATGGTTTCTGGCGTACGGGCCGGGCGACGGGGACGAAGGACTGGAGAAGAATGTCGCGCTGGTGCGGACGCTGCGTGAGGCGGTGGGCGAGAATGTCGAGCTGATGTTCGACGTGTACTCGGGCTGGTCGCTGGATTACGCGATCGCGTGGGCGAAGCAGGTGGAGAAGTATCATCCACGGTGGCTGGAAGAGGCGTTCAATCCGGACAAGCTGGAGTCGTTTGTGGCGCTGCACAAGGCGACGTCGATCCCGATTGCGTCGGGTGAGCATTTCTACGGGCGGTGGGAGACGAAGCGGTATCTGGAGTCGGGTGCGATTTCGGTGGTGCAGGCGGATCCGGAGTGGTGTGGGGGCTTGAGCGAGCTGGTGAAGATCTGCGGCATTGCTTCGTTGTATGACGCGCAGGTGTTGCCGCACGGACACAGTATCCACGCGGCGCTGCATGTGATTGCTTCGCAGAGCCCGGCGGTGTGCCCGCGGGCGGAGTATCTGATCACGAAGATGCGGTCGTACTACTGGTTTGAGAAGAACCAGATGATGCCGGTGCAGGCGCGGATTGCGCTGCCGGACGGACCGGGGTTCGGGATCGAATTTGACGAGGCGCGGGTGGAGAAGAAGACGCTCTTCAAAGTGTAGGGTCCACTACGTCCGCAAATCAGGCGTCCGGACACCCCCTCTTGGGGGGAGCCTAACGGCGTGTAGCACAATTCTACATTCACCGGTCTGGATGGATGATTCCACAGCAAATGCCACGCAATGGCAGGGCGTGCCGCAGGTGTAGGCGGCGGAACGGCCAATGTGGAGTTAAGCGTACTGGAGTTAACCGTCCCGTCCTTGAATCAGTTGAGGACGAAGCCTAGGATCTGAGCCAGTGGTTGCTCGATTCGGAGGTATCTGTGCGATTTACTCGTTCTCTCGTAGTGTGGGCGGGCGTACTCGGCGTCCTGGCCACAATGCCGCTTGCGGCTGCGATTGATTGCAGCGCGGAAGTAACGGCGAAGGTCGGTGCGACGCGAAGCGGTTACAGGTTGGACCGGCGGAGTGGCAAGTTCATTCAGACGGTCACATTCAAGAACAACGGAGCGACGGTGGTGCAAGGGCCGGTGTACTTTGCGCTCCAGGGCCTGACCAGTGGGGTGACGCTGGCGAACTCAGCGGGTGCGGCGGGCTGTGCGGGGGCGCTGGCGACGGCACCCACGCTGACGGTGAATGTTGGATCGGACAACACGTTGATGCCGGGCGAGACGGCGGCGGTGGTGTTGCAGTTCACGAATCCCTCGTATGCATCGATTGGCTACACGGGCCGGGTGTTTGCGGGACTGGCGACGCTGGAGCCGATCAGCGGGATCACGGTATCGCCGGACGGGTTCCCGATCAACACGCCGACGAATGTAACCATGCGGGCACTGGTGCCCTACCCGTCGGGCTCACCCAAGCCGGCGGTGACAGTGGTGCGGGTGGATGCCGGCAACAACGTGATTGGGACGATTGGGACGATGTACGACAATGGCGCGCTGGCGAACGGCGATGAGATTCAGGGTGACGGCATCTTCTCGGCGATTGTGGCCATGAGTTCAGTGGCGGAGGAGACGTACCGGCTGAAGGTGAAGTCGGTGGACGGCGGGGCGACGGAGTTCTCCGGCATGTTCACGGTGCTGGCGTACAAGCCGATTTCGGATGCGGAGTTCAGCGCGCTGACCACAATGCAGCAGAATGCGTTGAAGAACTTCACCGATAAGGTGGGGACGCTGGGCAAGAACGGAGCGCTGCAGGATACGTTGAACCGGATTCTGGCGGACGGGACGGTGGACCAAGCTGGATTCTCGGGAGGAGACAACGGGATCTGGATTGTGTACAAGGGTGGGATCCTGGGCGGCCTGATGTTGAATCCGGAAGGAACGCTGGGCGGCCCGGCGCAGGAGCAGGCGCAGTTGACGGCGCAAGGCGCGTTTGGCATGAAGGCGCCGGTGTCGATGGCCAGCGCGGGCAATGTCGAAGTGGGCAACAAGAAGGTATTGCTGCTGTCGCCGTTCTGGTCGGACCTTTCGGGCGTTGACGCGAACGCGAGCATGAAGACGCTTTTCGAAGGATCGACGTGTCCGAAGTATGACGTGACGTGGCTGAAGGATGGGGCGGTGACGGTGGACGCGTTCAAGTTGCTGAAGAACTACGGCGTCTACATTCACTACGGGCATGGAGACACGTACTACAACGGGATTCTGAATCTGTGGGAGGACGAATTCGGCTGGAGTTCGTGGGGCGCGCAGGTGGTGATCCTGACGGGCCAGACGGCCACAGCCGCCAACAAGGTGACGTACCAGACCGATTTGAAGAAGGGCCGAATTGCCATCCTGACGGGCGGCAGCGCGTACTATGCGATTCTGCCTTCGTTCATCAGCTATTACAACAGCGGGATGCCGTCGAGCCTGGTGTTCATCAACGCGTGCCGTTCGTTCTACAACAGCACGATGGCGAACGCGTTCACGGGCGCGGGGGCGAAGACGTACCTGGCGTACAGCGACTATGTGTTCGCGTCGTTTGCCACTGCGAGAACGAACGACTTCTTCAACAAGTGGGTGCTGGATTCGACGAACCTGGTGACCACGGGTGAGTCGTTCACGGCCGGGTTGAAGGACGGCAACACGCCGCCGGCGGAGTGGAAGATGACGGGCGCGACCAACCTGGAAGCGGGGTTGGGGAATGAGCTGCAGAACGGTGATTTCGAGACCGGCAACCTGGGCGCCTGGACGGCGGCGGGCGACGGGCGCGTGGTCACCCAACTGGGCGGCTATTTCTATCCCCAGGATGGTGTCCAGATGGGGATCATCTCGACGGGGCTGGGCTACACCACGTCGTCGGGCCAGATCAGCCAGAAGGTCTGCATGCCGAAGGAGGCGAAGACGCTGACGTTCAGTTGGAACTTCACTTCGGAAGAGTTCAAGGAGTGGTGCGGATCGCAGTATCAGGACTACTTCCGGGTGTCGGTGACAACAGAGACGGGGACGACGAACCTGATGTATGTGAACGTGGACTCCATCTGTGGGGCCACTTACAAGGTGCCGTTCAGCTTTGACCGGGGTGATGCGTACAGCAACGGCTGGAAGACGGCGTCGTTGAACGTGGCGGCGATTGCGACAGCCAACGAGGGCAAGCCGGTGACGCTGACCTTCGCGGCGGGTGACGTGGGTGACAGCATCTACGACACGGCAATCCTGCTGGACAAGATCGTGATCAACAAATAGTTCTGTGCCTGGAGGGGCGTCGCGGACCGTCACGGCGCCCTCTTCTGAAGGAATTTGTGAACTGGTTTCTGCTTCTATTCGGGTGCGTGTGGTTGACCGCCGGACCGGCTCGGGCGGCGGAGGGTGTACGTGTGCTGGTGCACGAGAAGGGCCAGACGCGGACACTCACCGGTGCGGCGGCGGACGCGGTGCAGCGTGAATGCGAGCGATTGCTGGCAGGCGCGAAGGACCGGCGGCTGCTGATGGTGACTCCGGACAGGATTCAGGCAGTGGAGCGAAAGGCGGCCGCGGTGGAGGTGATCTATCCCGAACCGGCGCTGTTGGAGATGGAAGGCCGGCGGGTGCGGGTTATGGCGCTGCTGGCTCCGCTGGGTGGACCGTTGCCGGGGGATCTGATGCTGTACCGGCTGGAAGGCGGCACGGGGTATGGCGCGACCGACCATGTCGTGTGTGAGCACGGCGTGGAGGATTTGAAGCAGGTTCTCAAAGCAAACAATATCAAGCTGAAATGATTTGGAGGAATTGATGTCGGCATATAGAAATTTGATGGCCCAGGCGGCCGCGGGCGCGTTGCTGCTGTTGTTACTGGCAGTGCCTTCGCAGGCCGCCGTGATTCTGGTGAGTATCGACACGACACCGCTGATGACGGGGGTAACCGGGCCGTACTCGATTGAGTTCCAGCTCGTGGACGGGGACGGCCTCATCAACAACATGGTGACGATTGATACGTTCACCTTTGGAGGAGGGTCGGCGAGCGGCGCGGCGACGGTGGCAGGCGGGGTGACGGGCGACCTGTCGAGCAGCGTGGTGATGAACGATACGTCGTTCTTCAACACGTTCTACCAGCCGTTTGTGCCGGGCAGCCTGCTGACGTTCCAGGTGACGCTGACGGGCGTCTATGTGGCGCCGACGCCGGACGCATTTTCCTTCGCGATCCTGAACGGTTCGATGTGGGAAGTATCGACGACGGGCATGGCGAACGAACTGGTGTTTGTCGATCTGAAGACGCCGCCGGTCATCAGTGTGTATCAGGGGCTTGCCGTGGGCGACGACCCGGTGTTGGGCGCGCCCGTGGCGGACCTGCAGGGTGTTCCCGAGCCAACGACTGGGATCATCTGCCTATTGGGGCTCGGGCTGTTGGCCTTGCGGCCGAGGAGGCGGTAAGGCCCTGTAGAGGTGGCCGGGGGCGTAGGTATCGGGCTGCCGGCCACCTCTCATTTGCAGTTACAGAGGTCAGGCGAAGGCTTCGGCTGCGGAGGCCACGGTGATAGCTTCGGCGCGGACGGGAACGGGCCGCTGCTGGACGAGTTTGTCTTCCTCGAGAATCTCTTCGGGCTTGGGTGAATTGTAGGTCATGGGCGAGACGCGGTTCTCCAGGATGGCGTCGCGAAAATCCTGCATGCCTTCGCCGACGGCGACGATGCGCAGGCGGTCGTAGCGAAGGTGGCGGCGGATGGCGGCGTTGACTTCCTCCAGGGTGAGTTGCGAGAGTCCTGTCCGCACGTATTCGGGATAGGACGGGATGCCGTAGTAGGCACTGTCCACCGCATAACCGAGCTCTTCCGATTTCGTTTTCAGCAACAGGTTGACGTATTTCGAGAGGAAGCTGCGGGCGCGTTGGAACTCGTCCTGCGTCAGGCCTGTGGTGACGAAGCGCTCAAGTTCGTGCAGGGCGAGGCGGAGGGCGAAGAGGGACTGTTCGCGATCGACGGGGCGAATCCAGAGCTGGAAGATATCGTGGGCGCGGGCGTGATTGGGGCTGGGCTGGAGGGTATACATGCCTCCGGGAAAGTACTCGATGTAGGCGTAGTCGCCGTAGTTGAGGCCGCGGTGCTGGCGCATGCGGGTGAAGAGGCGGCCGCTGCTCATGCGGTGCTGGCCCAGAGCGGAGGTGGCGAGCAGGAGGGCCGGGTAGTCGGGGTGGCCGCGGCGCACATCGATGGGAAAGCCCAGGGAGATGGCGACGCCACGGGCGGGTTTCTCCAGGAGATAGAGTTCAGTTTCGGAGACAGGCGGCGCGGGTGGGATTTCGACCGCGGCGCGGGCGCGCAGCGGGAGGGTGGAGAAGTCCTTGCGCAGGCGCTGTTCGAAGCCCTGGGGATAGCCGCCGCCGAGGGCGATGATGAGGTTGGAGGAGGCGAATTCAGCCAGGTAGAAGGCCTTGAGCTGGTCGAGGGTGAGGGCTTGCAGGGAGGAGACGCTGCCGGCGTCGTGGCGTTCGTAGGGGTGGCCCTGGTAGATGCGCTGGTAGAGGATTTCCTTGGCGAGTTCCTCGTCGTTCTGGCCGCGCAGTTCCACTTCCAGCATATTGACGGCGTCGTCGGTGAGGCGCGAGAAGTCGTCGGCGCGCCAGCCGGGATCGAGCAGCATGCCGCGGAAGATCTCGTAGAACGCCTCGAGGTGATCGGCATGGACTTCGGCGGTGAAGGTGATGAGTTCCTTGTCGACCTGGCAGCCGACAGTGACGCCCATGGGGAAGAAGGCGTCGAGGATCTGCTTATAGGTGAGGGTGCGGCTGCCCCCGCCGGCGAGCATCATGGCGGTCATCCAGGCGGCGCCGCCCTGGGCGGGGGGATCCTGGGAGGCTCCGGTCTGGAAGACAACGCGGAGGCTGATGAGCGGAGTGGTGTCGGGGAGAGTGATGAACTTCACTGCGCGTCTCCATTGGCGAGCGTGACGATGGTGCGGCCGTTGGGGTGAAAGTAGCGGGCGGCGACGCTTTGGAGGATCTGGGGGGTGACCTGCTCGTAGAGATGGTAGAGGCGGTTGATGGTCTCGGGCGTGCGGCGCAGTGAGACGTAGTGGGCGAGGGTGGAGGCGATGGCTTCGCTGTTATCGAGGCTGAGGGCGAAGCGGTAGCGGAGGTGGCTTTTCACGTTGGCCAGGAGCGCGTTGTCGATGGGGGCCTGGGTGAAGCCGTGGAGGGTGTCGAGGATGGATTGGCGGACGGCGGGAAACATGGAATCCTCTTTGACGCGGGCCATGACCGTGAAGAGGTAAGGGTCGACGTGGTCTGAGTTGCTGGCCCAGAGGAGGTCGACGCTCTGATCCTCGATGACGAGTTTTTCGTAGAGCGGCGCGCTTTCGGAGAAGCCGAGGAAGCTGATGAGGTCGAGGGCGGCGCCGTCGATGGCTTCGTCGTTATAGGCCGGTGAATGGTGCGCGATGAGGAGATAGGGCAGTGTGTGGGTGGGCCAGGGGATGTGGGCTGCGCGGGGAGCGGACTGGGCGGGCTCCACGGCGGGGGTACAGATGTAATTGCCGCGCTGCCAGGCGCCCCAGTGGCGTTCGACCTGGGCGCGGACTACGGCGGGGTCGACATCGCCGGCGACGATGAGGGTGGTGTATTCGGGGCGGTAGAAGCGGTCGAAGAACGTGCGGCTGTAGTCGTACATTTGCGGCATCTGCTCGATGTCGCGCAGGAAGCCCATGGTGGTGTGTTTGTAGGTATGGGCGTCGAAGGCGGTGTCGCGCAGGACTTCCATGAGCTTATTGATGGGCTCGGTGCTGTCCTTGTTGTACTCGCCGAGAACGGCCAGGGCTTCGGTCTGGAAGCCTTCGAGGGGGTAGTCGAGGTGTTGGAAGCGATCGGCTTCCATGGCGAGGAGGGTTTCGAAATCCTCTTTGGTCAGGGTGGTGTGATAGACGGTGCGGTCGTCGTCGGTGTAGGCGTTGGAGGAGGCTCCGGTCTCCTGGAGGACGGCCTCGTAGCGTTCCGGGGGAAAGGTGGGGGTGCCGCGGAACATCATATGTTCGAAGAAATGGGCGAAGCCGCTGCGGCCCTCTTCCACTTCATTGCGCGAGCCGGCCTGCACCACGATGTAGAGGCTGACTACCTGGGGGTAGGGCGCGGGGACGGTGATGAGTCTCAGACCGTTGGGGTAGTCGTGTTGGTCGTAGTCGTAGGCAAAGATCTTTGCGTCAGCCATCTGCTTCCTCTTGCAGTTTCGAGCCGGACCCCAAGGTCCAGCAGTAATTCATCGGTCCAGGGGGCGCCAATGAGTTGGACGCCGGCGGGCATACCTTCAGGCGTAGTGAGCATGGGGATGACCAGGGCGGGCATGCCCAGCAGGTTCCAGGGGGAGACAGGGCGGATGGCGTCCATGAGGTCCATGGGGCACTGGCGATGGGGGTAGGCCGTGACTCCGAAGGCGGGCGCGATCAGGACGGAGTCGGTACCCAGAAATTCGAGGAGGCAGGCGCGCATGCGATCGCGTTCCAGCAGAATCTTCGCGAGGCGGGGGGCATCGATGGTTTCGCGGGCATAGCGGGTGAGCTCGAGGCCGGTCCAGGCGCACTCGTCTTCCCTGCCCCTGACCATGTCGCGGATGCCTGGGGTGAGGTAGTCGACGAAGAGCAGGCGCCAAAGTTCGTGGGCGTTTTCGATGAGGGCGAAGGGGAACTCTTCGACGGAGTGGCCGAGATCGCCCAGGAGCATGGCGGCCTTTTCGGCGGCCTGGGCGCAGGCAGGCTGGGTGCGGTAGCCGGTAATGACGAAGATGCGGGCATGTCGCGAGGGCTGGGCCTGGAGGGGGACGGGCGCGGAGAAGGGGTCGCGGGGGTCGTAGCCGGACAGGACTTCGAAGAGAAGGCGGACATCGGCGGCGGTGCGGGCCATGGGTCCGGCGACGCCCATGAAGCCGGTGGGGTGGGCGATTTCCGGCCAGTGTCCGCCGGCGCCGACGCGGCCGGGGGTGGGTTTGAGTCCGCAGATGCCGCAGAAGTGGGCGGGTTCGCGAATGGAGCCGCCTCCGTCGCTGCCGACGCCTCCGGCCGACATACCCGAGGCGATGGCCGCGGCTTCGCCTCCACTGCTGCCGCCGCTGGTGCGGGTTTCGTCACAGGGGTGATTGGTGCGGCCGATGAGGCGGTTGTCGGTCTCGTAGTAGTAGAGGAACTCGGGTGTGGAGGTTTTGCCGATGAGGATGGCGCCGGCGTCGAGCAGGCGTTCGACGGCGGTGGAGTGGCGGGCGGCGATGGCGTCGCGGCGCAGCAGGCTGCCGCAGTTGGTGACGCGGCCGGCGATGTCGAAGGAGTCTTTGACGGTGACGGGGACCCCGGCGAGCGGGCCGCTGAGGGGGCCGCGGGCCTGGGTGCGAGCCTGCTCCGCGTAGATCTCGATGAAGGCATTGATGCGCGGGTTTTTGGCCTCGATGGCGTTGAGGTGAATGCTGGTGAGTTCGAGGGGGGAGATGGAGCCTTGCGCGATCGCATCCGCCATCTCTGTGAGTCCCAGCAATTCGGGCATTTCAACAGGGTAGCAAGTGGATGGCCACTGCTACACTGGGCAATGTGGAAGCCCTTTCTTTTCTGAAGGCGCGGAGTGAGGTGCTGGCCCGCGTGCGGGCGGCGCGGATCACTCCACAGGTAGAGATTTTGCCGTTGGAACAGGCCGGGGGCCGAGTGCTGGCCGAGCCGGCTTTCGCGGATCGCGATTATCCACCGGAACCGCGCTCGATGCGCGATGGGTTTGCAGTGCGGGCGGCGGACCTGCCGGGCACATTCACGATCGTGGGCGAGGTGCGGGCGGGACAGCCGGTGAACTGCCGGGTGGAGCCGGGCGAAGCGGTGGAGATCATGACCGGCGCATCAGTGCCCGATGGCGCCGATACGGTGGTGATGATCGAGCACGTGACGGTGAACGGCGACCAGGTGGAGATCCCGAAGGCGCTGGAGATGGGCGCGAACGTGAATCCGCAGGGGCGGGACGCAATGGCGGGGGCGCTGATCCTGAATCCGGGCACCCGGCTGGGGTATGCGGAGATTGCTCTGCTGGCTTCGATTGGCCAGGCGGAGGTCTCGGTTTATAAGCGGCCGCGGGTGGCGATTCTGGCCACGGGCGATGAACTGGTGGAGTTGGAAGCAGAGCCGGAGCCGCACCAGATCAGGAACTCGAATTCCTGGTCGCTGGCGGCGCAGGTGATGCGGGCCGGAGGCGAGGCGGTGATCCTGCCGGTGGCCGCGGATGAGTTGGAAACGACAAAGTCGTTGATTGCCGAAGGGCTGGAGTGCGACCTACTGCTGCTGTCGGGCGGCGTCTCGGCCGGGAAGTACGATCTGGTGGAGACGGCGCTGCAGAGTTTCGGCGCACAGATGCACTTTGACCGGGTGCTGATCCAACCGGGGCAACCGTGCGTGTTCGGCCAAGCCCGGGGCACGTTCTTCTTTGGCTTGCCGGGCAATCCGGCGTCGACGATGGTGTGTTTCGAGATCTTCGCGCGGGCGGCGCTGGAGTTGTTGGGCGGGATTGTGGAGCCGGCGCTGGCGGTGACGGGCGCGAGGCTGAAGGCTCCGTTCCGGCAGAAGACGGGGTTGACGCGATTCCTGCCGGCGCGATTGGATGCGGAGGGGCTGTTGACGCCGGTGGGCTGGTCTGGGTCGGGCGATATCGCGGCGCTGACGCGGGCGAACGTGTATCTGGTGTCGGATCCGGAAAAGCCCGAATATGCGGCGGGCGAATGGATTGGAGTGATGGCGCGATGAAGAAGAAGCTGTCGCATTACGACGATGCGGGCGTGGCGCGCATGGTGGACGTCAGTGAAAAGACGGCGACTAAGCGGACGGCCAGGGCTCGGGGGTTTGTACGGATGAAGGCGGCGGTGCTGAAGGCGCTGCCAGAGAATCCGAAGGGGAATCCGCTGGAAGTGGCGCGGATCGCCGGAGTGATGGCTGCGAAACGAACCCACGAGCTGATTCCGCTGTGTCATCCGCTGGCGCTGTCGCACGTGGATGTGGACGTCAAGGTGAAGAAAGACGGGATCGCGGTGGAGGCGACGGTTTCCACGACTTCGCAGACCGGTGTGGAGATGGAGGCTTTGACGGCGGTGAGCGTGGCGGCGTTGACGATCTATGACATGACGAAAGCCCTCGACAAGTCTATTACCATCGAGCGGATTGAGCTGGTGGAGAAGACGGGCGGGAAGTCGGGGCACTACAAGCGGTGATGCGGGCGGTGGTGCTGACTATTTCGGATTCTACTTGTGCCGGGACACGGGTGGACCTGTCGGGACCGGAACTGGCCGGGCTGTGCGAGTCGCAGGGCTGGACGGTGGTGCACCGGCAGGCGTTGCCGGACGAGGCGGAGCAGATCAGTGCGGCGCTGGTGGAGTGGAGTGGGCGGTGCGAGCTGATCCTGACGACAGGCGGCACGGGGGTGGCTCCGCGGGATGTGACTCCGGAGGCAACTAAAGCCGTACTGGAGAAGGAGTTGCCCGGATTGGGCGAGATGATGCGGGCGGCGGGTTTAAAGTATACGCGGAGGGCCGTTTTGTCGCGGGCGGTGGCTGGAACGAGGGGACAGTGTCTGATTGTGAACGTGCCGGGGTCGCCGAAGGGGGCGAGGCAGTCGATGGATGCTATCTTGGATCTCGTGCCCCACATTGTGGAATTGCTGGCGGGCCACACGGCCCATCCCGAAGCGGGCACAGACGAGTCGAAACGCCGGTAGGTCCTGAAGCATCCAACTCTATGATGAGAATCGTCCTTTTGATTGCCACTATCTGTTTGCTGCCGATGTTGCCGGCGCAGACACAGACGAGGATCATGCCGGGCACGCCGGCGCCCAAGCCGCCGGAAGATCAGAAGAGAGTTGCGCCGGGGACGCCGGCGCCGAAGGACGAGGGTCAGAAGCCTGGCGCGCTGAAACCGGACGAAGGCGACTTCGTGATCCAGACGCAGGTGCAGGTGGTACTGGTGCCGACGACGGTGACGGACAAGAAGGGCAACACCGTCAATGGGTTGAAACCGCAGGACTTCGTTCTGCTGGACAACGAAAAGGCGCAGCAGATCAACCGGGACGTGACCTTCCTGCCGTTGTCGATGGTGGTTTGTATCCAGCGCAGCAGCAACGTGGATATGGTGTTGCCGAAGATCAAGCAGATGGGCAACGTGATGCACGACCTGCTGATTGGCCAGGATGGCGAGGCGGCCATTATCGGGTTTGACCACCGGGTGGAAGTGCTGCAGCCATTCACCAACGACGCGGAGAAGATCAATGCGGCGGTGGAGAAGCTGAAGCCGGGCAGCCGGACGAGCCGCTTGAACGATTCCATCCAGACCGCCGCGCACATGCTGCGGGTAAAGAAAGACCGCCGCAAGACGATCCTGCTGGTTTCCGAGACGATGGACCGGGCGAGCGAAGCCAGTGTGAAGGAAGTCGCCACGGAGTTGCAGTTGTACAACATCGACGTGTACACGTTGAACATCAGCCGGATCATCACGCGGTTTGGTGAGAAGCCGGGCATTCCGCGGCCGGATCCGTTCCCACCGGGGGCGCGTCCGTCGCCGGGCATTGCGAGCAGCGATCCGACGACGCAGAGCCAGATGTCCGGGGCTCCGGGCTACGGGATAGACTTCGTGCCGGCGATCGAGGAGATTTTCACGGCGGCCAAGGCTATTTTCGTCAAGAATCCAGCCGAGGTTTACACCAAGTTCACGGGCGGCCGCGAGTATTCATTCATGTCCCAGAAGGACCTGGAGAACTCGATTGCGGCCATTGGCTCGGAGATACGTTCGCAATACATTTTGTCGTACTCGCCGAATAACAAGATTGAAGGCGGGTTCCACAAGATCCAGGTGACGGTGAACCGGCCTGGGCTGAAGGTGCGGACGAGGCCGGGCTACTGGATGGCGGGCGTTCCGAACTAACTCAACACTATAGGTTTAGAGACCAGTCACCGCCTTCTCGCGGTCGCTGTTCGCAGCCGGAACCGGCATAGCGGGCGCGATGGCGAGAGGGCGGTTTCTTTTTGCGGAAAAAAAACCGGCCGGTCATCGGAGGAGGTGATGACCGGCCGCTGAATTTGGAGGAGGAGAAACTTGTTCTCTACTCCTTCCAGTGTCCCTTTACCCTCATGAACTGACTATCCCCTGGGGGATATAGGACGTGTATTTATTGTACTAGTACTCATAGTTCTTTGTGAAAGGCCATAGCGCCGAAGGTGACCACGCTCTCGGCATCGATATTCCAGTGCTCGTAATGGCGGAGTTGGCCGACGGCCTGGGGTACGGTGCTGAGGAAGGTGTAGAAGGGGGCGCTGCCGCACCATTTGAGGTCATCGTGCTCGGGCTGGACACGGTCCCAGAATCCGCGGGCATCGCCGGCGGCGAGTTGCTCGATGCGCTCCTTATCGCGAGCGGCAACGGCCAGCATGCCTCCCGCGTGGGGTTCGGCGGCAAATTCGTCGCCGTAGCGGCGGCCCATGTGGGCCATGTCGACGCCGAGCACCCAGTGGAGGCGCTGCGCCTCGCGGGCGTAGACATCACCAAGGGCCTCGAAGAATTCGGCTACGCCCTCGTCGTCCTCGGGTTTGCCGCCGACGTAGAGGCTTTTGGCGAAAGGTCCACAAAGGATGGGCAGCACTTTGACGTTGGGGCCGTAGATGGATTGCAGGAAGATGATCTGGAATTCGATGGAGTGTTCGATGGCGTGGCAGTAGTCTTCCATGCGGACGGCGCGAGGGGCTTTGGCGGCGAGGCGGTTGACGAGATCGATGTCGGTTTGAGCGGCGCCGAAGGGGGTGACGAACTGCTTGCGGGTGAGGCCGAAGGTTTCGGGCTGGCCGTAGTGGGAGGTACCGAGGACGATGAAGGTCTTATCGGCGAGATCGGGGGTGAGGGCCTGGTAGGCAGCGCGGTAAGAGTCCCAGCCGCCGTCGGGACTGACGTGGGGGGCGGCGATTCCGATTAAGCCGTCGGCGGCCGCGGACGGGTGGGCGGCGCCGTCGAGGTTTTCGGTCATCCAGGCGGCGAGTTCGTTGGGGTCGCCCGGGTAAGCGCCGTTGGCGTGGGCCGGTTCGCGGACATCTGATTCGGCGAAGGCGCGTTCCGTGGCGGCGCGCATTTCTTCGAAGCGTTCGCCGACGAGGAAGCCGGCCTGTTCCAGCGATTCCAGCAGGTGGCGTTGCAGCTCGCCGACGCGGACGTCGCCGGTCATGTCGAGCAGGACGCGGCACATGGCGTCCTCGGTCTGTTCTCCGTCGAACATGGCGAGAACGGGCACGAGGGGCGGCGGGATGATGAGGGTGACGTCGGAGTAGTGGAAGGGGTCACGAATCATCAGGCCAGGCCGGTCCTCGACGGGGGAAGGCATGAAGTCGAGGTCCATGCGCAGGCGCGGTAGAGGTTTAGACACCACTCCATCATAATGAGATTTCATGAAGCTGCTCTTGGGCAAGACCATATTGATCACTGGTGCAACGGGCGGACTGGGCGAGGAAGTGACGGCCGCCTTTGTAGAAGCGGGGGCATTTGTAGCGGCCTCGGCGCGAAAGGTGGACAGTTCGAGTCCCGCGCAATTGGCGTTGCCGGCGGACCTGACCACGGCGGAAGGCGCGGAAAGCGTGGTGCGGACGGTGCTGGCAGCGCGGGGGCAATTGGACGGAGTGGTGCATGTGATGGGCGGGTTTGCGACGGACGGCGGGACGCAGGACACGTCGGAGCAGACCTGGGACAAGATGTTTGCGCTGAATACACGGTCGCCCTTTCTTGTTTTCCGGGCCGCGTTGAAACCGATGCGGGCGGCGGGCTCCGGTCGAATCATCGCCATCGGCTCGCGGGCGGGTGAGACGTCCCCGGCCGGGCTCTCAGCTTATGCGGCATCGAAGGCGGCGCTGCACTCGCTGGTGAAGGTGATCGCGGAGGAGAATAAGCTGACGGGGATCACGGCGAATGTCGTGCTGCCGTCGACGATTGATACAGCGCAGAACCGGGCGGCGATGCCTGGTGCAGAGTTCACGAAGTGGGTGAAACCGGAGTCGATTGCGGGGCTGCTGGTATGGCTGGCCTCGGATGCTTCGGCTGATGTGAGTGGTGCCCTGATTCCGATATATGGAAAGGCGTGACCCATGAAGAAGCTGACAGCGGAAGAACTGGAAGCGGGCCTGGCGACACTGCCGGGCTGGGCTGTCGTGGCAGAGAAGTTGCATCGGTCGTACAAATTCCCCGATTTTACGCACGCCTTCGGCTTCATGGCCACGGCGTCGACGGCGATTGAGAAGATGAATCACCATCCGGAGTGGTCGAACGTCTACAACCAGGTGGTAGTGGACCTGACGACGCACGACGCCGGCGGCATTACGAAGAAAGACCTGGAACTGGCCGTGTTGTTGGAATCGTTCGCCAAGAAACTGCAATGAAGTCAATACAATTCGCTCCGCTGTGCGCCCTGGTGGCGCAGACGCTACTGGCGCAGGCGCCCATATCCTATTCGGCTTCGCCGGACCTGGACCGCGTAATTGAAGAGGCCATCAAGGAAGACCGGATCCCGGGCGCTGTAGCGCTGGTGGGACAACCGGGCCGGATCCTGCACTTCAAGGCCTATGGTTACCGGGCGCTGGTGCCGGACAAAGAGCCGATGACGCTGGATACGATTTTCGATGCGGCTTCGCTGACGAAAGTGGTGGCCACGACGTCGTCGATCATGAAGCTGTTCGACGAGGGGCGGATCCGGCTGAACGATAAGGTGACGGTGTACCTGCCTGGTTTTCAGGGTGGCAAGAGCGACATCACGATCAGGCAGTTGTTGACGCATTTCTCGGGGATGAGGCCGGACCTGACGCTGACGCCGGAGTGGTCGGGCTACGATACGGGGATTTCGAAGGCGCTGGTGGACCGGCCGGTGGCGGAACCGGGCGAGCGGATGATCTATTCCGATATCAACTTTGAATTGCTGGGCGAGATTGTCCACAAGGTGAGTGGGGTACCGCTGGACGAGTACGCGCGGAGGGAGATCTTCCTGCCGCTGGGGATGAAGGAATCGATGTTCAATCCGCCGGCGGCGTGGAAGCCGCGGATTGCGCCTACGGAGATGTGGAAGGGGGCGGTGCTGCGCGGAGTCGTACACGATCCCACGTGCCGCTTCATGGGCGGGGTGGCGGGCCATGCGGGGCTGTTTACGACCGCCCTGGACCTGTCGCGTTTCGCCACCTTCATGTTGAACCTGGGCCAGGTGGAAGGATCGCGGATCGTATCTCCGTTGACGGTGCGGAAGTTCACGGAACCGCAGACGCCTCCGCTGCAGACGACGATGCGCGGGCTGGGCTGGGATATCGATTCGCCGTTCTCGGGCAATCGAGGAGAATTATTCCCGATCGGGAGTTACGGGCATACCGGTTTTACCGGTACGTCTATCTGGATGGACCCTTACACCAAAACCTACGTCGTTTTGCTGACGAACAGCGTGCATCCGCACTTGCGGCCGGCGACTACGGCGTTGCGGGCGAAGGTGGCGACGATTGCGGCGGCGGCGGCGGGGCTCGATGCGCAGAACGTGATTCTCACTGGTTTCAACGAGTTACTTCCGGCGCGGGCGGTGGGCCGGACGGTGGAAACATTAACAGGCATTGATGTTCTGGTGCAGGAGAAGTTCGCGCGGCTGGCCGGGAAGCGAGTGGGGTTGATTACGAATCACACGGGGTTGACGCGGACGGGCGAGCGGAACATCGACGTGATGCTGGCTGGCGGAGTGAAACTGACGGCATTGTTCTCGCCGGAGCATGGGATTTCGGGCAAGGAAGACCAGGAGAACGTGGCAAATGCGAAGGACGAGCGGACGGGGCTGCCAATTTACAGTCTTTACAGAGGGGAAGACCGGACTCCGGGCCAATCGGTACTGAAGGGTGTCGAAGTACTGGTGTTCGATATTCAGGATATCGGCACGAGATTCTACACATATCCATCCACAATGAAAAACGCGATGAAGGCGGCGGCGGCGGCAAAGATTCCGATTCTGGTGCTGGACCGGCCAAATCCGATTACAGGGCTGCATGTGGAGGGTCCGGTACTGGAGGAAGACAAGCTCTCATTTGTGGGCTGCGCTACACTTCCTCTGCGGCACGGCATGACGATTGGAGAATTGGCGCGGTATCTGAATGACGAGGACGGGATCCACGCGAGGCTTGAGGTGGTAAAGCTGAAGAATTGGCGGAGGGCGGACTGGTTTGATGCCACAACCCTGGGGTGGGTGGATCCGTCGCCGAATATGCGAAGCCTGAATGCGGCCTTGCTATATCCGGGGGTGGGGATGCTGGAATACGCGAAGAACTACTCGGTTGGGCGAGGCACGGACGCTCCGTTTGAGCAGGTTGGGGCGGATTGGATCAACGGTCCGCAATTGGCGGCGTATTTGAACCACCGGATGGTGCCGGGTGTACGGTTCTATCCGACGCGATTCACGCCGACGGCTTCCAATTTGAAGGGCAAGCAGGTGCAGGGAGTGCGGTTTGTGATCCTGGACCGGGAGGGATTCTCCTCGCTGAGGCTGGGGTTGGAGCTGGCGGTGGGGCTGCAGAAGCTGTATCCCGGAAAGATCGACGTGAGCGTCAACCGGAACCTAATTGGTTCAAACGAAACGATGGAAGCGATTGGGCGGGGCGAGGATCCGAGGAATCTGGAACCAAAGCTACAGGAAGAGCTGCAGCCATTCCTGGAGAAGCGGGCGAAGTATCTGCTGTATCAGTAGGGGCGAGAGCAGTCCAGGGACAACAAAAGGGGCCTGACCGCTGAATCAGCGGTCGAGGCCCTTTTTGTTTCTCCTCCAAATCAGGTGCGTTAGCACCTAATCGGCCGGCTGGCTGGCTGACTTGGGGGGGCGGCCACGACGCTTGGGTGTAACCACAACTTTCTCGTCAAGTTTCTTCTTGTTAATAGCCGCCATCCAGGCTGGGGGGCGCCCACGACGCTTGCCCTGACCCCGGGCCAAGCGTTCGAGGGTTAGAATTGCTTCCTCTATCGCCTCGCGTTCCTGGCGTAAGTCCGCCAACATTTTCATTACGTCCATTGTCATGCTCCCTGCGTTTCTGACCCGGCTGGATTCATGTCTTGCGTCGAGGCAGTTCTGAAATCGGAACAGAACCAGCCTCCAGTCCAGGTCTACACGCAGTTGTACCCCATTTTGTGTTAGGAAACAAGATTCTTGTTCTGAAAACGGAACAAAACTTCCAAAGCTGGTACTCGGAGCGGGTTTCAACGGCCGTGGGAGAGCTGTCGTTTCCAGTGACGGTAA
Source organism: Paludibaculum fermentans (assembly GCF_051172195.1). Taxonomy (GTDB): domain Bacteria; phylum Acidobacteriota; class Terriglobia; order Bryobacterales; family Bryobacteraceae; genus Paludibaculum; species Paludibaculum fermentans_A. Next base: position 1,507,877 of record NZ_JBPJAQ010000002.1, on the reverse strand, counting down.
AAAGGGAAACCCGCGGCAATCAAAACGAGGCCGAGGATGGATTCGCGGGGCGAATTCCGCAGCGTGAAATACAAAAGGAGAACGGCGACGAGGACAAATAGGACGGGTACGACAGGATATCCGAGAGTTCGGTAGGGGCGGTGCAGATCGGGCCGTTTGCGGCGGAGAACGATGACGGCGGCGGTGGCCATACCGTAGAGAATCCAACTGGGAAAGATGACGAGATTCAGCAATTGATCGTAGCGGCCGCTGAGCAAAAGCACGCAGGACCAGGCGCTGAGGGCGAGGATGGAGAAACCGGGCACGTGGTGGGCCTCGCTGACAGTGGCGAAGCGGCGAAAGAAATAGCCATCGCGGGCGAGGGCGTAGGGTACGCGGGAGCCGGTGAGGATGGAGCCGTTGAGGGCGGCGAAGATGGAGACCATCGCGGCGATGGAGACGGCGTTGGCGCCCCAGTTGCCCAGCACGCGGTGCATCATCGTGGCGGCGACACGATCAGAATGGCCCACCTCGTTGGCATTGAGTACGTGGAAGTATGCGAAGTTGGTGGCGAGATAAATGGCAACGACGGCGCCAGTGCCGTATATGAGGGCCAGCGGGAGATTACGTTGAGGATTCTTTATCTCACTGGAGACCATGCTGACGTTATTCCAGCCGTCGTAGGCCCAGAGGGCGGCGACGAGGGCGGCGAAGAATCCGGCTACTCCGCCAGTGGCGCCGACGAAAGCGCCTCCGGCACTGGGGCCGCTGCCGCTGCCACTGCCGAACAATCCGACACCAATAATGCCGCCAATGAGGGCGACTTTGAGGATAGTGACGCCGATCTGGACGCCACCGCCGACTTTGACGCCGAACCAGTTCAGTACTCCTAGAGCAAGAATCAGCCCAATAGCGAAAAGTTGTCCGGTGCGGACTTCCAATGGCGCGAAATTCTCGCCGAGCGGCAAAGGGATGACGAAGGCGACGACGCTGAGTTCAGGCCGGAAGTTGGCGAGGTAGAGATAGAAGCCGGTAGCGAGGGTGGCGATGGAGCCGCTTTTGGCGACCCACATCTGAGTCCAGCCGTAGAGGAAGCCCCAGAAGGGGCCGTAGGCTTCGCTGAGGTAGTTGTATTCACCTCCGGCCTCGGGCAGCATGGCGGCGAGTTCAGCGTAAGTGAGGGCACCGGCGAGGGAGAGGACGCCGCCGAAGATCCAGACGGCGAAGAGCATCCAGGGATCGCCGACCTGCTGGATCATGGTTTTCGGCACGAGGAAGATTCCGCTGCCGATTACAGTGCCGACGACGATGGAGGCGGCGCCCCAGAGGCCCAGATCCCTACGAAGTTGTGTCAATCGATTTCTCCCTGAGAACCAAAGATGCGAGTAAGGCGGTGCCTGCCGTGACGATGGTGCCGATGAGCACGTACCAGGTCCAGGCGACGGGCGTGGCGAATTTGATGTAGAGATTGACGGCGAGACCAGCGGTCATGCCGATCATGGCGGCGCGTTCTTTGACGTTTTTGGTGAGGACGCCGAGGAGGAAGACGCCGAGGAGGGCTCCGTAGAGGATGGACGCGATGCCGAGGCCGGCTTCGAGAACGCTATTCACGCTGCGAGCGAGCAGGCCGATGACGAACAGGACGCAGCCCCAGCCAACGGTGGCCCATTTGGCGAGGCGCAGGTAGGACGATTCCTGGCGGCCGGGGCGCATGACGCGATAGAAATCCATGATGGTGGTGGAGGCCAGGGCGTTGAGGGCAGCGCTGAGGTTGGACATGGCGGCGGCGAGGATGGCGGCGATGACGAGGCCGGCTACGCCGATGGGGAGGGAGTTCCAGATGAATTGGGGGTAGATGCGGTCGGCTGGTTTGGGTGGAGTTTGCCCGGTATTGCCGTAGTAGACCCAAAGGATGAGGCCAATGACGAGAAAGAGGGTGAATTGGAAGAGAATGACGATCCAACTGGCGAAGAGCGCGCGGCGGCTCTCGCGCTCGTTGCGGGCGGAGAGCAGGCGTTGGACCATGAGTTGCTCCGTGCCATGGCTGGCGGTGGTGAGGAAGCAGCCGCCGAGGAAGCCGGCCCAGAAGGTGTAGGGCTGTTTGAAGAACTCCATGGTCCAGGCGAAATGAAAGTCGAAGATGTGGAGTTTACCGGCGGCGCCGGCGGCCTGCCAGACTTCGGGCCAGCCACCTGGGATTTTGGCGAGGATGACGAAGAGGCTGACGATGGCTCCGCCGACGTAGAGGAACATTTGAACGACGTCGGTCCAGATGACGGCGGTCATGCCGCCTTCAAATGTATAAAACAGGGTCAGGCAGACGATAAGGACGATGGAAGCGACTTCGCCGGTGCCGAGGATGATGGAGACGACGATAGAGATGGCGAAGACGCGGACGCCTTCGGCGAGGGCGCGCAGGAGGAGGAAAGTACCAGCGGTGAGTTTGCGGAGGCGGGGCCCGAAGCGGCGCTCCATGAGTTCGTAGGCGGTAAATAGTTCTCCGCGGAAGTAATGCGGGAGGAACAAAGTGGATATAAAGATGCGGGCTAGAAGGTAGCCAAGAACAACCTGAAGAAAGCCGAAGTTGCCGTAGTAGGAGAGAGCGGGGGTTCCGATGACGGTGAGGGTGCTGGTTTCGGCGGAAACGATGGAGAAACCGATGGCCCACCAGGGGGTATTGCGGCCGCCGAGGAAGTAGTCGCGGAGGCTCTTCTGGGACTCCTTGAAGCGGGATCCAAACCAAGTGATCCCGATGAGATACAAGACGATGACCGCCAGGTCGAAGTACCGCATGATGAGTTACCAGATTCTCACATTGAAACCGGAGGCGGGGCTGGCAGCCCACGGGAGAGGCCGTTTGAGCGTATTGGCACGGTTGCGGGCCATGAAGGGGGAGAGCCGCGGCGATGGCAGCAGGGGCATGAGTGGGATGGGTGTTCGTTGGCGCGGAATTGTTCTGGAAGCGCGAACCCGAAGAGCGACAGATAGTTGCGGGCACGAAGGTGGTTGGGGTGGCGGCGAGACGCTGTCAGGATGGGGGGGGTGTGGAGTGCGCCGGGGCGGCGGAAGCGGGGTTGGGGCCGGCCCGGGGGTCTACGGCAGCGAGGGACAGGCGAAAGGTGGCCATCCATAGCGCTTGCGCATTTGATAGTGTGGAAAGCCGCAGGCGGGAACAATTTAGGAACCGTCAGCATCTAACCGGCAGTCAGTACTATGATGATGTTTTTACGACGTGGTTCTTAGGCTTGCGGCTGAATCGGCCCTTCGGCTATACTCCGCAATTGCGAAGCTGGTAGGCGAGCGGGGTTCCCAGTCGTGGCCCGGAGCCTGCAAGGATTGCATCTGACCCGACCTTTAGGAGGCATGTGGTGCTGTTTTCATGGAAACGTGCAGTTGTGGGAGTCGCTACGGCTTCGCTGCTTGGTCTTACCCTCTGGGGCCAGGCGGCCGCGCCGCAGTGGAAGGATCGAGCCGAGTACGACCTAGTCGAATCGATCAAGAAAGAGACTAACGCGCAAACCAAGCTTGGTTTGCTGCAGAGCTGGGAGCAGAAATACCCGACCTCTGATTTCAAGGAAGGCCGCTATGAGCTGATGGTCGGGACCTATCAGGCCCTCGGCAATGCCAAGGGCATGCTGGAGACTTCGAAGACCTGGCTGGCGGCGAACCCGAAGGCAGTGCAGGCACTGGTTTGGGTAAACCTGCTGACTATCAGCATGAACGACACCTCGCCCGCATCATTGGATGCTGGTGAGCAGGCGGCGAAAACGATGTTGGGCCTGATGGACGACACATTCAGTCCGGCCCGTAAACCTGCGCAGGTGACGGACGACCAGTGGAAGCAGCAGCGGACGGGCACGGAATCCGTTGCGTACCGCACTCTCGGCTGGGTGGCCTTGCAGCGCCAGCAGTATGAAGAGGCCGACAAGCAGCTGGTGGAAGCGCTGAAGCGGAATCCGGGCGATGCGCAGGCTTCGGCCTGGGCGGGCACGGCGAATCTGCGCACGAAGAAGCTGGAACGGCAAGGTACGGCGCTGTTCCATTTCTGCCGTGCGGCCGTGTACGAAGGCCCGGGCGCATTCCCTCAGCAGACTCGCGATCAACTGCGGAAATCATTCGAGAATAACTATAAGAACTTCCATGGCGATACCAACGGCATGGACGATGTCATCGCGAAGGCCAAGGCGAGCCCGATACCTCCGGACGGCTTCAAGCTCGAGTCGAAAGACGAACTGCTGATCAAGCAGGAAGAAGAGCTGAAGAAGACCAATCCGACACTGGCGCTGTGGATCAGCATCAAGCACAGCCTGGCGGCCGAGAATGGCGCGGCCTATTTCGATTCGACGCTGAAGAATGCGGCGATTCCGGGCGGCGTGGATGTGGGCGGCACGAAGGTGGAGAAGTTCAAGGGCAAGGTTGTGAGCTGCGATGCGCCGAAGAAGGCGAAGAAAGTCGTACTCGGCATCAGTTCAGCGGACATGAGCGAAGTGACGCTGCTGTTTGAGAATCCGCTGCCGGCGTGTCCGGATCCCGGTGTGGAACTCGAGTTCAGCGGCGCTGCGTCGGCGTTCACTCCGGATCCGTTCAACCTGACGATTGAAGTCGAACCGAAGGATGTTTCCGGTCTCCCGGCTGCTCCTGCGCCGGCTGCCCGCAAGGCAGCTCCGGCCAAGAAGGCCGCGCCGAAGAAATAAAGCCGACGGCGAGTGAGTGTGTTGTTGAAAAGGGCGGGCCTCACGTGGGTCCGCCCTTTTACTTTTTGAACGCGGTCACAATCTGACGCGCGCGGCGGAAGGCGGCCGAGGCTGCCTGGGATTGGGCCCGGAGAGGATCAGGCTGTACGTCACGCGGTCCCAGAAGCCCAGTTTCTGGCCGCTCTGATCAATGGCGTGCATGTAAGAGAAGAAACGTTGCGCGGTTGCAGGCAGGGCCCGCACCGGTTCGATCGCCCCCAGCCCCAAGGAGACCATCACCAGTACGGCACCGGCGAGAACCGGAGTGGAAGTTCCGAACTGAATTGGCCTGCTCACACCATCAAGGACGCGGAATCGCAGCCGGAAGTCCGAGGGCTGAACTTTAAGATCTGTAAAACCAGCCAGCGCCGCTGCCTCGTTCCTTCAATCCAGATGTTCCGCGAGGCACTGACCGATGTCTCAACCCGACAGTTCCAACTGGAGGGTGTTCATGAAGAGACATTTGGGCGCAGGGATTTTCTGCCTGGCGTTGGCCGCCTTGCCGGCGAGCGCATTCAGTAGCGGACCGCGGGTGCGATTTACGGGCGCACCGGGCGACAATCCGCTTGCCTGCACACAGTGCCACACGGGAACGTTGAATTCTTTCAGCGGCTCAGTGCGGGTAGTTTACCCGGGAGGCACTTCCTACAAACCGGGGGCGACCTACCGGCTGTTGGTTCAGGTGCGCGACCCGGAACAATTGCGCTGGGGCTTTCAACTGACGGCACGGCTGGCGTCCGAGCCCATCAACGGGCAGGCCGGAGACCTGAACAACATCGACGGCAATGCGCGAGTGCTATGTGACGGCAGTGTGGCGGGCACGCCGAAGCCTTGTGCCGCGGCGACACCCGTGCAGTTTGCGGAGCACGTGGTGGCAGGCACGCGGCCGGGAACGGCGAATGGAGTGGACTTCGAGATTGACTGGACGGCTCCGCCGGCGGGGTCGGGCGCTGTGACGTTTTACGCCGCGGGCAATGCCGCCAATAACAGCGGAACACCCCAGGGCGATCACATCTACACCACCAGCTTGAGCATCACCGAGGCTACCGGCAATAGCGGTGGACTGCAGGTTCCGGCAACAGCCTACGATGTGCGGCACATGACCTCCGACCTGACGGGCGGCTGGGGTGAGCGCATCGACCCGAATCTCAAGAATCCTTGGGCGATTGCGATGAGTCCGACCTCGCCGTTCTGGATTTCGAATGCGGGCAGCGGAACGGCGACAGTCTATGACACGAACGGAGTTCCGGCTCCGGCGGCCAATCCGCTGATCGTGAAGGTGCCGAACGGTGCGGGCAAGAATGGTCCAGGGCGCCCGACAGGCCAGATCTGGAATGGTACGGCGGGTTTTGAAGTGGGCAGCGGGAAACCGGCGGCGTTTATCTTTTCGACTGAGAATGGCGGCATCGCGGGCTGGAACCGGGACGTGGACCCAGGCAACGCGATTCTGAAGGTGGACAATGCGGGTGCGATCTACAAGGGCCTGGCGATGGGTGTGGGCAGCAGCGGCCCGATGCTGTACGCGCCGAACTTCAGCTCGGGCAATATCGACGTGTTCGACTATACGTACCAGGCGGTGCCGGCGGCGGGCGGCTTCAAGGATCCGAATCTGCCGGCGGGCTATGCTCCGTTCAACATCCAGCGTTTCGGCAAGCGGCTGTTCGTGGCCTATGCCAAGCAGAACGATGCGAAGACGCAGGATGTGCCGGGCGACGGCAATGGGATCATCAGCGTGTTCGACCTGGACGGCAACTTCCAGCAGCGGTTGGTGACCGGCGGGGCGCTGAATTCCCCCTGGGGGATGGCGATTGCGCCGGGGTTCTTCGGGGACTACAGCAACACGCTGCTGGTGGGCAACTTTGGGGACGGGCGCATCAATGCGTTCGATCTGACGAGCGGCAAGCCGGTGGGGATGCTGACGTACCGGGACGGTACTCCGGTGGCCCTGGAGGGCCTCTGGGCGCTCACATTCGGCAACGGACGCAGCGGTGGAGACGCTAACACACTGTATTTCACAGCAGCGGTTTCCGGCGGCCCGTCCGGGGCCAAGGGTGACCACGGCGTGTTCGGTTCGATCACCATGCTGCCCTAGTCTGTGGTTGAGGTGGTTAGAGAGATCCACTCTCAACCCTGTGGCCGGCGAGTGCGCCTGAGACTCTTTCAGCGCACGCGCCGGCCTTTTCGCGCCGGGCAGCCCAGCGGTCCGGTCTTCGTTCAGGTGGGTGGGTGAGAACCGGGTTCGCTAGATGCGGCCGACGCGGGCCCGGACCGGCCGGGTCTGCTTCGGATTGGGACCGGAGAGAATGAGGCTGTAGGTGATCTTGTCGGAGAGGCTGAGGGTCTGACCGCTCTTATCGATGGCGTTCATGTAGGAGATGAAGCGATGGGCGGTGATGGGCAACGCGCGGACGGGGGAGATGGCGGCAAGGCCGAGGAGGGTGAGAGCCAGCGCGGCCGATGCGACCACCGGAGTGCTTTTTCCGAACTGTTTATTTCTTCTCACAATAGGTAAGACGAGCGAACGCCGGGAATGGGCACTACGGCGAACGTAAGGATCTGTAAATTATTGGAACGGCAGGCCGGTGGGAGCACCGGCCCGCAAAAGTGACGCCTGCCCCGGCAGCGGGGCGAAGGGAATGGATTCAGGATCGCGTAGACGGAATTGTCAGATGCGGGCCTGGGTGGGGTTGGGTTGCTTGGGATTGGGTCCCGACAGCATCAGGCTGTAGGTGACTTTGTCCCACAGGCTGAGATGCTGGCCGCTCTGGTCCAGGGCGGTCATGTAGCAGACGAAGCGCTGCGCCGTAGCGGGCAGTGCACGCAGGGGCGAGAGAGCGCCCATACCGGACAGGACGAGAGCGAGCACAGCGAGGGTCGCCATCGGGGCGCCGGTTCCGAACTGTGTTTGTCTCTTCACACCTAGTAATACGGTGGAAAGAGGCGGTTGTTAGCGCAAAGCTGACTTCAGATCTGTAAAAAGCCGGCGGGCGGCCTCGGCTTCGCCTGGCTGGGCCGGCCGTTCCTCGCCTTTGGAGACGAACCAGGACTTCCCCGCCCTGTCCACAAGAGCGGCGAAACCGCCCTTTTCGATGAGGAGGCCGGGTGAGCCGACGGAGCCGAAGCCTTCGCCGCGGCGTTCGACGAGCACGACGCAGCCATCGCGCGAGAAGACGAAGTGAGAGGGGATCTGCGGTGTGGGAATGATCTCGATGCCCGCCGCCGCGACCTTTTCCAGTTGAATCAGGATATCCGGGTTCAAGTAAAACCTACATTTTATAACGCCCGAAGTCCTCGTCGTTGAGCCCCTCGAGCCAGCGCCGGAGTTCCTCATTGGTCACCTTGTCGGAGACATTGGCCGTGCTTTTGGAGGTTTTTAGGACCTGCTCCTCGACATAGATGGGGCAGTCCAGCCGCAATGCGAGGGCCAGCGCGTCGCTGGGGCGCGAATCGATGCTGATGATTTCGCCTTCGCGTTCGAGCCAGATGACGGCGTAGAAGGTGTCGTCGCGCAGTTCGCTCACAACAACTTTGCGTACTCCTGTTTCGAGCCCGAGCAGCACGTTCTTGATGAGGTCGTGCGTCATGGGCCGCGGCGTACTCACCTTTTCGATCTCCAGGGCGATGGCGTTGGCTTCGTAGATTCCCACCCAGATGGGCAGGATCTGCCCGCCGTTGGCATCCTTGAGAATCACGATGGGCATATTGGTGACAGGGTCCATCATCAGCCCGCGAATCTTCATCTCGACTTCCATTGGAGTCCCGCCTTCCTTACACCGCTATAGCACATTCACCCACCAGAGAGTTCGGACCGGCGCGCGTGACGCGTACCGGCAGGTAGTTACCGATCATCCGCTCGCGCGGAATCGCTGTGCCATCGGGGCGCGGCGCGGTGGTGAAATTGAGAATACGGTTCTGGGATGTGCGGCCGATCCACTGGCCGGTAGAGCTGTTGGAGCCTTCCACCAGCACCTCCTGGCGGCCGCCCACCAGGTTGGTGTTGCGGCGCATCTGGATGGCGCGCTGGCGCTCCTGCAGGATGGTGAGGCGGCGGCTCTTCTCTTCCTCGGGGATCTGGTCCTCGAGCTTCAGGGCCGGCGTATTGGGGCGCTGGGAGTATTTGAAGCTGAAGATGCTGTCGTACTCCACTTCGTCCAGCAGGCGCAGAGTGTGTTCGAAGTCTTCGTCGGTCTCACCGGGGAAGCCCACGATGATGTCGGTGGAGATGGCGATGTTGCGCTTCGCATTCTTCATCCACTCGATGCGCTGCATGTACTGGTCGCGGGTATACTGCCGCTGCATGGCCGCCAGCACGCGCGACGAGCCGCTCTGGACCGGCAGGTGCACCTGGTTGCAGAGAACTTCGTTGCGGTCGATGGCGTCGATGATCTCCTTGACGAAATCGCGCGGATGGGAGGTGGTGAAGCGGACGCGGCGGATGCCCTCGACACTGCCTACGGCATCCAGCAGGCGGGCGAAGTCCCAACCGGCCGGAGAAGGATCGCGGTAGCTGTTGACGTTCTGGCCCAGCAACTGGATCTCGGAGTAGCCGTTGGCGGCGAGTTTGGCGGCTTCGTCGATGACGCTTTGGGAGGTGCGGCTGCGCTCCGGTCCACGGGTGAAGGGGACGACGCAATAGGCGCAGCTCTTGTCGCAGCCTTCAATGATGGTGATGTAGGCGCGATGAGGGTTGTCGCGGCGCGTCAGGGGCGTTTCGAAGGTGTCTTCCGTATCGAGGCTGAGACCGGTGACCTTGCGCTCGCCGGCTTCGATGCGGACGAGGAGTTCCCCGAGTTTGGTGTAGCTGGCGGAGCCGACGACGAGGCTGACGTGCGGAGCGCGCTCGAAGATCTTCTCGCCCTCCTGCTGGGCGACGCAGCCGAGGACTCCAAAAACCTTGTTCTTGACCCGTTTGCCTTCCTGGAGGCGGTGGAAGACTTTCTGTTCGGCTTTGTCGCGGATGCTGCAGGTGTTGTAGAGGACGAGGTCGGCCGCATCGGCGGTGTCGACCTGCGAGTAGCCGCGCTGCTCCAGCGTGCCGATGACTTTTTCAGAGTCATGGACATTCATCTGGCAACCGAAAGTTTCGAGGTAAAAGCTTTTCATGGCCCCTATCCAACAATTGTAGCGTTTTCTGTCAGATTCCCCCATGTCCAAAGATTCCTGTGGACACGCCACATGAATTATGGCATATATGTGGTCATCCCAGAGGAGACTGCACGATGTCGGAACCGGAACGTTTGGAACTGCTGCAAGGGACGCTGGACCTGATGGTCCTGCAGACGCTGCTGGCGCTGGGGCGGCTGCACGGATACGGCATTGCGCGGCGCATCGAGCAGGTGAGCGGCGACTCCATCCTATTGAATCAAGGGACGATCTACGCATCGCTGGTGCGGCTGGAACAGCGCGGCTGGATCAGTTCAGAGTGGGGCGAATCCGACAACAAGCGGAAGGCGAAGTTCTACGCGATCAGTGAAGACGGGCGCAAACAGTTGGCCAGTGAGACGCACAACTGGCAGCGGCTGTCGGATGTGATGGAGAAGCTGTTTGCGCTGAAGGGGGGTGGCCCGGCATGAGGAAGCTGCTGCTGGCGAAACTGCGGGCGCTGTGGGGCAAGCGCCGCCTGGACGCTGAATTTGACGAGGAACTGGCCGCTCACCTGGCGATGTTGACGGACGAATACCGGGCGAGGGGGCTGAGTGAGCGGGACGCGCGGCGGGCGGCGCGGCTGAAGCTGGGCGGCGTCGACTCGTTGAAAGAAGAGAACCAGGACCAGCGGGGCTGGCCGCTGCTGGAGTCGGCGTGGCAGGACATCCTGTATGCCCTGCGGGGCTGGCGGCGGAATCCGGTCTTCGCGGCGGCGGCGATTGGGACGCTGGCATTGGGCATTGGGGCGAACAGCAGCGTCTTTACCTTCCTGAACACAGTAATGCTGCGTGGCCAGGCGGACGTGGACGGCCGGGGTTTTGTCCAGTTTTATCCGCAGAAGCTGGTGGCGGCGCCGAACGGGCAGTGGGCGCAGGAGGGCGATCGCGGGGTCTCGTATGACGAATTCCTGGCGTTTCAGAGCCAGGCGCCGTCGCTGTACCAACTGGCGGGCTGGAGCGAGTGGCGTCCGGCCTATGAAGCCAGCGACACGACCGCCAATCCGACGCGCGTGAAACTCGTCTCGTGCGACGCCATGAGCGTGGTGGGGGTACGGCAGCCGCTGTTGGGGCGTTGGTTCACGCAGGATGAGTGCGCGCCGGCGGGCGACGGCTCTGTCGCGCTGATCGGGGAACGGCGGTGGCGGGAGACTTTTCGCGCCGATACCGGCGTGCTGGGCCAGAAGGTGCGGCTGGAGGGGCGGACACTGACCGTCATCGGCGTGCTGCCGGAGTCCTTCGACAACCGCGCCATGGGTGCGGCGGATTTCGTCGCTCCGCTGTCGTTCCAGCGCCTGTTGGGCGCGGACGCGGGGCTGTTCCACACCACACGGTGGCTGGAAGTGACGGGCCGGCTGAAGCCGGGGGCGAACCTGCGGCAGCTGCATGAGGAGTTGAATGCGGTGGCGCGGCAGTTCGATACACAGAATCCGCGCGAGTCGATGGATGTACTGGTGACGAACGGATCGATGGTACAGCGGCCGTTCCTGCGTCCCAAGCTGATGCTGATCCTGCCGCTGCTGCAGGCGGCGATGGGCCTGGTGCTGCTGATTGCGTGCTCGAACGTGGCCTCGCTGCTGCTGTCGCGGGCGGCGGTGCGGCAGCGGGAGGTGGCGGTGCGGTTGAGCCTGGGGGCGGGCCGCGGGCGGCTGCTGCGGCAACTCTTCACAGAGAGCGTGCTGCTGGCGGCGGGCGCGGGGGCCTTGAGCCTGTGGCTGGCGCTGCGAGTGCCGCCGTTGCTGGCGATCATCATTCCCGCTCCGCAGAGGCCGATACTGGCGCCGGAGTTCCACCTGGATCTGAGAATCCTGGCCTATACGGCGGCGGCGGCGCTGCTGGCCGGACTATTGGCGGGGATGGCGCCCGCTTTCGAATCCGTGAAGCTGGACATCTATTCGTCGCTGAAGGGCACGGGGTCGGTGTGGTCGGGGCGGCGACGGTTCCGGGGCTGGCTGGTGTCGGTGCAGGTGGCGGCGAGCCTGGTGCTGCTGCTGGGCTCGGGATTGCTGCTGCGCACGGTGGAGTCGGTGCGTGAGATGGGCAGCCAGTTCCGGCCGGATACCCTGATGGTGACGGATCTGTGGTTCCGTACGGAGACGTACGATGCGGCGCGGGCGCTGCGGGCGCAGGACGAGTTGCGAAGACGGGTGGCGGTGCTGCCGGGGGTCCAGGTGGTGTCGTTTTCCGATGGCCTGCCGATGCGCGGGGCTCACCAGCGCGAGATCGTGCTGCCGGATGGCTCGCGCCGGGGCGGCGCAGCGCGGCTGACCGATGGCGGCTACTTTCCGGCGATGGGCCTGCCGCTGCGGTTGGGCCGGACGTTTTCTCCGGCGGAGTTGGAGTGGACCAGCGCCGAGGTGTGGCCGGCGGTGCTGGCGCAGGAGGCGGCGCGGGCGTTCTTCCCGGGAGTGGATCCGCTGGGTAAGCGTCTGGAATTGGAGCAGCCGGGTGGACGGATCCGGGCACAGGTGATCGGCGTGGTGGCCTCCACGGGCCCCATCCCGACAGAGAGCCCGAATGTGGTGTATCTGCCCATGGCGCTGGCGCACGGGCGGGCGTTTCTATTGACCCGGTTCAGTGGCGAGGGGACGGCGTTAGGGCACGCGCTGCAGGAGTTGCGGCTGGGGTATGAGCCGGGCCTGGTGCGGGGGACGCAGACGCTGACGCTGGTCTATGAGGACATGCTCGCCGCAATGAAGCCGTTGGCCGGAGTGGTGGCGGCGATCAGCGGACTGGCGGTGGTGCTGGCGATGGTGGGCATCTACGGAGTGTTGGCCTTTGCAGTCAGCCAGAGGACCCGGGAGTTGGGCATCCGGCTGGCGCTGGGGGCGAAGGCGGGCGAGGTTTCGTCCCTGATGATGAAGGCGGGGTTGAAGCCCGTGGTGGTGGGCCTGCTGGTTGGCCTGCCGTTTGCCGCGGGCCTGGTGAAGATCCTGTCGCGCTTCACGGCGCAGATGGGCGTAGGGGCCTGGGATGGGCGGCTTTACGGTCTGGTCTTGTTGCTGCTGCTGGGCTCGGCTGCGCTCTCGATGGTGGTGCCTTCGATCCGCGCCGGCCGGGTGGATCCCTTACGCGCCTTGCGGGAGGAGTAGGCGCCCATAAAGACCGGCGCGCCTTCGGCCGATAATCAGGGCATGAGGACCATTGCGTTCCTACTCGCCTTGCCGGCGGCCCTGTTGGCGCAGCAGAGCCAGTCGACCACCGCGGTTTATGACATCAATGGACATCGCGTCGACTGGTCGCAGAGCCAGGCCGGCGACGGGCGGACGGCGCAGACGCAGCGCAACCTGAATGGCCGCACGGTTCCGATTGAAAAAGTGGAAGAGAAGGTGATCCGGAACGAGGGCGGCGTGCGCGTGGTGGAGCGTACGGTGAAGCGCTATGACGTGACCGGCAATCCGCTGCCACCGGAAAAAGTGGTGATCGAGACGGAGACGCGCCAGGACGGGACGGCCGTGGAGAAGTCGACGGTGTACCGCGGCGACCTCAACGGCAGTATGCAGCCGGCGGAGCGGACCGTGAGTTCGACCCGCAAATCCGGCAATACGGCGGTGACGGAGACCGACGTGGAGCGCAATACGATCAACGGCGGCTTTGAGCGCGTGGAGCGGCGCGTGGCGCAGGAGACGAAGGAGAAGACCTCCAGCGAGCGCGACGAAACGGTCTACACGAAAGACGCGAACGGCCGGTTCTCGGAGGCCGGCCGTAAGGTGGTCCGATCGAAGACCGAGGGCGGCGTGCAGCAGGAGCAGGTGGACGAGTATGAATCCGCTACCTCGGGCAGTTTGAAGCTGGCGCGGCAGACGGTGGCCCGGGTGACCAAGGCGGCGGACGGTACGGAGAAGCGCGAAGTGGATGTGTTTGGACCGGCGGCGCCCGGCCGTGCGATCCCCGACAGCAGCGCCATGCAATTGCGCGAGAAGCAAGTCTTCACCTCAAAGCAGAGCGGCGACGGCAGCGTAGTGCAGGTGTTCGCTGTGCAGCGCCCTTCCGTGAACAGCACGAAGGAACTGGGCCCGCTGCAGAAGATCAGCGAGACGGTGTGCCAGGGGAAGTGCCAGTAAACTGCGCTTTGTGGTGATGCCAGCCGGTGCGGTGTTTATGCTCCTCCAGCGCGTTGTAGAGGATGGGGCAGATCCACGCATTGCGGACAACGGATGACATCCGGCTGCCCAGAGTCGAGCCGTGCGCATCCACATGCGGGAAGTTGTGGCAGGCGTCCGGACGGGCTTCGTAGATCAGGCAGAGATTGCCATCGAGGAAGACGCACGCGTCGTTTTCCTGGTGCAGCATGAGCCGGTGATCGGCAGGATCCTCTTCGACGTATTCGTGCAGGTCTGTTTCCACGGGGTCGTGGAGGAAGGCAGCGATGCGGGCGATCTCCGCGGCGTTGACGTTGACACGGGTCTGGCGGCAGCAGTTGGCGCAGGCCTGGCAGTCGATGTGGTGTTCGACCTCGACGGCGACGTCGTAGAAGGCCTGGTCAGGGATGTGGTGATGGCGCAGGAAGCGCCGAAACTCAATGTTTTCGGGTTCCTTTGCGTCGGCCAGACTCCGGATTTGCACCAGATCCGTGACCAAGTTTCAGGATACACCTTCAGTCTTTGTGAGCGATGATCTCGAAATTGCTGCCCATGCGGCGCAACGGCGGGAGGGTCAGGATTGCGTTATCGGCCCAGCGGGCGAGGTGATAGCCGGCGGCCCAGCCGGGGAACAGTCCGGCCAGGGGCGAGGATCCGAAGTCGTAGAAATCGAGGTGGACTACCGGGAAGGCGCTCCGGAAGAGTTCGGCTGTGCGGCCGGGATGCAGTTCGCGTTCATCGTCGGTCTGGTAGTGCTCCATGAGTTTGGGCACCAGCAGGCGGCCCACTTTGCCGGAGAGGCGGTTGACACTGGGGTCGAGCGAATAGAACGCCCCGCCGGGCTCCAGCAGTTCATTCAGTTCCCGGGGAAAGCGCTCCAGTGCGGGATCCGGCAGGTGGTGCAGGAAGAAGATGGCGATCACCGCGTCGAACTTGCGGCCGGCCACGGCGTCCGAAGTACCTTCCACGAATTCGACATTGCGGATGCCCTGGCGTTCGGCGTCGGCGCGGCCCTGGCGGATGGCGGCGGGGGAGAGGTCGAGGCAGGTGACATGGCCCGTATGCGGAGCGAGCAGGAGTTCCGTATCGCCGATGCCGCAGCCGATACTGAGGACGCGGGCGTTGGGTTGGATCCGCGTCCGGGTTAAGATGCGCCGCACCATGTTGCGCCGTAGGGCGCGTACGGCTGGACGGGCGAAATGCATCTGGGCGAAGCCGGAGTAGAGCTCCTCGTGATAGCGCAGCTCGCGTTCCAGGACCTGGCGGGTGTCAGGCCCGTTTTCGGGGGCCGCCATGAGATCTTTAGCGATGGCCCAGGAACATCAGCCAGCCGAGGCCGAAGACGGTGGCGGCGAACCAGCCGAACGACGTCAGGCCGTAGTGCAGGCGTTCCTTGTCGGTCTTCTTGGTCACCACGCCCAGCACGGCGCTGGTGAACAGGGCGAAGAGCATGGTGGCTTCGAAATGGGAGAGATTGATCTTGGGCATGCTGCTAGTCCTTGCGTCCCACGGCGATTTCGAAGGCGTCGACAACGGCCAGAACATTGAAGAGTCCGGCGGCGACGAGGAACTTAGTGCCGTAATCGACGGTGTGGCCCGCGATGTCGGGCGCGGAATAGCCGAACATCTTGGCAAGGATGTAGAGCACCCCATTGGAGAGATCGGCCAGGAAACCGCCCACATAGATGATGGTGGTGAGCAGGTCGCCGGTCATGGGCTGGAACATGTAGCCGCGCATCGTGAGTCCCAGCAGGAACATGATGACGGAACAGCCGCAGAGGATCGCGCCGCGATAGGTCTTTTTCAACAGGAAATGGCCGCCGCCCGGCACCAGCCAGGCGACTGCGACAATGGGCAGCCACTTCGTGATCGGCGGCATCGCCGGGTACGGACTCATGACCTTTTCGCTCATAGGTAGTGTCTCTATCAGCCTAACATGACCTCTTTAGTGAACCGGCTGCGTGGCCAGCCAGATGAGCGCTTCCAGCACCCGGGCGCGCTGTAAATCGTTGACAATCAAATACCGGTCACGGCCGTTGGCGGCGGCCTGGAACTTCGTCATGCCCTTGTCGTCCACGGCCACCTGACCGGGTTGGGACAACGTAAAATAGCCGGCATCGGGCCGCAGGGCGGCGAGCACAGCCGTCAGATCCCAGGTTTCCCGGTCGTAGGGAAACTTCATGTAGTTCTTATAGCCGTCGACCACCGGATTCTTCGCGGACCAGGCGAAATCGTTGCTGATGGAGCGGGCCGGAAACTTGATGGTCTGCCCGATCTCGAAGCCGCTCCAGACCGTGGGCGTCGGCCAGCCGGCCACGAGCTTCTTCGCACTGGGCACATCTTCCTTAACGTTGTACTCGGGACCGTGGTTCGTAAAATCTCCGGCCATGAGGGACAGCAGCTTCACTTTCTTCGCGATCAACTCCCGTCCTCCGGGCGAGTCCAGCAGCCTGGCCAGATTCGTGGAGAAGCCGACTTGAATGACGACCACGCTGCCGTCCGGCTGTGCGGCGAGGGTCTGCCTAAGGAGTTCCACCGCGTCCTGGGTCTGATTGCTGAAAGGATAGCGGCCGCCGTCGATGGATTTGCGGAGGTAGTTGCCATCCTCTTTGGTGACGCCGTTCTTCACCATGCCGATGGGGATGGCGGCGCGGCCGTAGAAGGTATTCACCGCGCTCACAAAACGTGGAGCCCAGGGATTGTCTTTGGTGACGGTGACGGCGACCAGGCGGATTTCGCCGCGCGACTCCAGGCTGTGGAGCATGGCCAGCGCCAGCGCGTCGTCGATGTCGTTGCCCATGTCGGTATCGAAGATGACCGGGATGGGGGGAGCCGCGCTCAACGCCAAGGCGGCGGCAAGAAACAGAATGGCGAGCTTACGTTTCATGGTTAATACTCCACATTCAGCAGGCAGAGTCCGGAGGCCGGGACGGCGGGTCCCGATTTGGCCGGATAGCCGGGTTGCAGGCGGGCCAGCAGATCGTCTGCGGTCAGGTTGCCTTTGCCCACCTCGAGCAGCGTGCCCATGATCATGCGGACCATGTGCTTCAAAAAGCCGCTGCCGCGGACACGATACACCAGTTCCCCGCCCTCGCGCCACACGCTGGACGCAAAGATGCGGCGGACCTTGGAGCGGCCGAGTTCGTCTTTCTCGTCGGCGGCGGCGAAGGCCGTGAAGTCGTGCTCGCCTTCCAGCAGCGGAGCGGCGGCGGTGATGGCGGCCTCATTCAAAGGATAAGGATGGTGGAAGACATAGAGGCGGCGCATGGGCGGACAGATCTCCTCGCGCCAGATCCTGTACTCATAAGTCTTCTCCTTCGCCTGAAAGCGGGGATGGAAGGCGGCGGCGGCCTCTTCCACGGCTGTGACCCGAATGGAGCGCGGCAGCAGGCGATTGACCGCCTTGCGCAGGTTGTCGCAGGGGATGGGATTCTCCAGATCGAAGGCAGCGACCTGGGCGAGGGCGTGGACTCCGGCGTCGGTGCGACCACTGCCATGGACGTGTACGGGTGCGCTCTCGATGCCTGTGAGAATCTGTTCCAACCAGCCCTGTATGGTGGGCAGGCCGGGTTGGACCTGCCAGCCGTGGAACTCCGTGCCATCGTAGGCGACGGTGATGCGGATGCGGCGCATGGGCCGGCTCAGGAAGGGCGCGAGCCGGGCTTGACCACGGGCAAACCCTGCTGGCATAGCGGGCATTCGGCCGGATTGTAGGTGGTGACATTCAGCGTGACGAGAGCGGCTCGTGGGACACTGACGTCGGCTTTGCCGCCGCTGCGGTCGATGACGGAGCCGGCCGCCACCACTTCCGCGCCGGCCGCCTTGAGCAGTTCGACTACTTCCAGGGTGCTGCCGCCGGTGGTGATGACGTCTTCGATGACGACGGCCCGTTCACCGGGCTGAAGGGAGAACCCTCTACGGAGAGTCATCTTTCGATCTGTATCGCGTTCCGTGAAGATATGACGGACACCGAAGGCGCGAGCCACTTCGTGGCCGATCATGAGACCGCCCATGGCTGGAGATACAACAACATCCACGGAAGATGTTCCGGTGGCGGCGGTGATGGCCGCGGCCAGTTCCCGGCCGCAGGTCTCGGCGTGATTGGGATGCTGCAGGACCAGGGCGCACTGCAAATATTCGGGGGAGTGTAACCCACTGGTCAGCCGGAAGTGTCCTTTCAAGTACGCGCCGGTCTGGCGGAAGATGTCCAGGAGGGATTCAGAAGAGAGTGCCACTTCGCGAATAGTCTAACATTGGAGCCGCCCGGGTGAGTGTGATTCGTCCCACCATCGCTACAGTCTGTCCGAAAGCGGACACATTTCATCCGCGGGCTAGGGTTTCCGGGGGCGTCCCTGCGCTACCATTGAGTTGATTTTGCAGGAACATCCGCCTCGTCAGCAGCGTTCTAGAGTTTTGACCTAAAAACGCAATAAGCCGAGCATCCATACAAAGCAGGAAGTTCTCAAGATGAATTTGATCCGACCGATTCTCGCCGTGTTCCTCGCGGCGCTCATGATTGCACCGGCCAGCCTGGCTCAGGCTCCGCAGGCGCCGGGAACGCCCGCGTCCTCGGCCGTGAACACCGATTTTTCGACATTCCCGCAGGCCAAGGGCCGGTTCTTTCTCCGCGACTACAAGCAGGCCGATGTCGCACCGATCAACCTGCAGAACTCCAGCCGCCTGGAAGCTCTCATTCGCGGCGGCAAGATCTATCTCGGGCTGGACGATGTGATCGCACTCGCCCTGGAGAACAACCTGGATCTCGAGCTTCAGCGCTATACGCCTCAATTAGCGCAAGCGGATTTACTGCGCGCCCAGGCCGGCGGCTTGTTGCGCGGTGTTCCGACGGCTGTCAGCAGCACCTCCGGCTCCGCCCAGTCGCAGGTAACCGGCGGCGCCACGGGCGGCACGTCGAGCAATACGTCCGGTTCCAGCAGCACGACCTCCAGCGCCGGCGGCGCCGTGATTACGCAGACCGGTACCTCGATCCCAAATCTTGACCCGTCTTTCTACTTCTCCAGCCAGTTCGGCCACCGTTCCTCGCCGCAGTCCAACACGGTGACCACCGGTACGACGGCGTTGATCTCCGACTCTCGCTACTGGAGCGCGGGCTATCAGCAATCGTGGCTCACCGGCACGACCATGAGCTACGGCTGGAACAACACCTGGTTCAAATCGAACAACTACCGCAGCGACATCAACCCCGGCTGGAATCCCAACATGACTCTGCAGATCACGCAGAATCTGTTGCAGGGGTGGGGGCTGGCTGTGAACAACCGCAACATCCGGGTGGCGAAGAACAACATCCGGCTCTCGGACCTGACGTTCAAGCAGCAGGTGATGACCACGGTCGCGGGCATCGTGAACCTCTATTGGGACCTGGTGAGCTATAGCGAGGACCTCAAGGTAAAGAAGAAGGCCCTCGAAGTGGCGCAAAAGTTCTATGAGGACAATAAGAAGCAGGTGGAGATCGGCACCCTGGCGCCGATCGAAATCGTCCGTGCGGAAGCCAACGTCGCCCAGGCCCAGCAGGACCTGACGAATTCGGAGACCTCGCTGCTGCAGCAGGAGACGATCGTGAAGAGTGCGCTCAGCCGCACGGGTGTGGCCAGCCCCAGCCTGTCGGAGGCCCGCATCGTACCCACCGACACGCTGATCCAGCCGACGATCGACCTGACGATCGATCTTAAGCAACTGGTGGACACGGCGCTGAGGGAGCGGCCGGATGTGGCCCAGACCCAGATCAATATCGACAATACGAAGATCGGTTTGAATGGCAGCCGCAACGCGCTGCTGCCCTCCCTGCAAGTGCAGGCCACTGCGACGAACAACGGCTTGGCTGGTCCCGCCAACACAGTGCCCGCCCCGGCAGGGCAGGACCCCGTTGTACACAATGTGGATCCCTTCTTCCAGGGCGGCTACAGCACAGCCCTCTCCCAGTTGTTCCGGCGCAACTTTCCGGACTATTCCATCGCCTTCAGCCTGAACGTGCCCATCCGGAACCGTACGGCCAAAGCCGACTACGTCCGCGATACTCTTTCGCTGCGCCAGCAGGAAATCAACGCCCAGCGGCAGATCAACGACATCCGCGTGAACGTGCAGAATGCGCAGATCGCCGTCATCCAGGCCAAGGCGCGGTACGATTCGGCGGTGAAGGCGCGCGTCCTGCAGCAGCAGACGCTGGACGCGGAGAACAAGAAGTATGCCTTGGGCGCCTCGACGGCGTTCCTGGTGGTCCAGACGCAGCGCGACCTGGCACAGGCGCAGGGCACGGAAGTTTCGGCACTGGCCGGCTACAGCCGTGCGAGAGTACAATTGGATTTGGCGACGGCTCAGATCCTCAACAAGTACAAAGTGGAAGTGAATGAGGCGCGGGCTGGCAAGAGCTCGCGGCCGATTACGACGCCACAGAATTAGACCTCGGCCTACCTCCTCGGGCCTGTCGACGGGGGCCAGTTGCTAGGGAGTCAAGCGATGAGCAATGACTTCCGTGCGACTGGCCCCCGAATTCATGCAATCCACCCTCAGCAGCAGCTCCAGCTTCCGCACCTTTACCCCGGGCTGAATATTACGTTGCCGCAACTCCGCCCGCAGTAGGGGTAGATCTGTCAGGAACTCGCCGGCCGCCTGGGTGGCATTGGCATTGGTGCCCGCGATGAGCAGAATGGGTCCCTTGTTGGCCAGGTTGGGCAGCAGCGCCACCACGGCGTAGGCGATGCCGGCCGCCTGGTTCTGGGCCGTGGGCACATAGGAGGCCGCTTCGCCCGGCCGCGGCGCACGGTTGAGCACAAGCTGGATTCCGCGCGCCACGTCCACGCTGACGTGGAAGTTCAGGTTGTCATTCACCAGTTCCGCCCAAGGGTTGGAAGGGGCGCTGCCCAGCAGGACCATGGCGCGGTCTTCTTTGAAATCATCCACCTGCATGCTGCGGGCGGAACGGACAAAGGAACTGGCTCCGGCGTGGTCCAACAGGATCCCAATCTTCGCAGCGGTGACCGCGCTGGCGACGCTGGTATAGGGCACGCCGCTGAGTGGCAGCATGGCCGGAGCCTGCGCCTTGAGTTCGTACAGCCAGTCGAGACTGGAGTACTCGGCCAAGGTCATCTCGCGATGATTAAAGGACTTATGGAGCGTGAAATTGGCGTCGGTGAGGACGATACCGGTGTCGGTGCGATTGGCCAGCGCCGACCACGGCAGGATGTCGAGACGCGGCGGAGCGGCCACGGTGGAGCGCAGCCGCCAGTTCTGATAGCCCAGAGCCGCGCAAACCGCCAGAAGCGCCGCCAAGGCGATCAGCATGGGGGTATTGCTCGATGCGGGCCGGGTCGCCATGGGGACGGTAGCCGGCACGGCTGAGGCCGCCTCCGCCGGCTCCACAACCCGCTGAAACTCGGGGGCATAGGTACCAGCAGGCAGGACGATCCGGATACTTGAGCCATTGGGCACGCGGGCATAGTAGGCTTGCAGGCGTTTTCGCACGCTATTCGCTGACACACGGACAATGGCGTCCTGTCCGGTATCGTAGGAGGCATCGCGGCCGAAGATCTCGATGCCGATGGTGCGTTCCTTCAGGCGCTCCAGGCCGCCGCTCAGGGCATTCTCGACGAGGTACGCCAGTAACGTGCGGCCGCGCTCGGAGCCGGTGAATTCCTGGCTGTCCAAAACACGGCGCAACTCATCGAACGCTTCCGTGTTGCGCACTCCGGCATCCTGCATCGCGGGATTTGTGGCCGCGGAGGACGGCACGGGGTCGGGAGTGGCCTTATGTGCCATGTTACGCCACAGCAATGCTAACACCTTAACCGTTTTGCAGCAATTGCCGGAGATCGCTATAAGATTCAACAACGTAGCGAGGAGTTAGCAAACCTGTTAATACCACCATTGACCGTACAGTAAGAGCAGAATTGACAGGCGGGCTTTTGGAATGACTCACTTGGCCCGGGTAAACATACGATTGAGTCCATGTTCCTCAAAGGGGTCAGATTTGAAGCTCAGAGCAATCGCAGCCCTTCTTGTCATGCTTATTGCCAGCAGCTTGACGCTTGTAGCGCAAGCCGTAAACGGCACCTTGTTGGGCACCGTAACAGACGCCAGCGGGGCAGCGGTCCCCAACGTCAAAGTCACCCTGACTGAAACCAACACCGGGTCCGCCAGAGTGGCGACCACCAATGACAGCGGCAATTACAACTATCCCGACCTGCCGCCCGGCACCTATAGCGTGACCTGCGAGGTGACGGGCTTCAAGAAAGTCACCCGGACTGGGGTGACGCTCCAGGTGAACACCACGTCGCGTGTCGACCTGGTGCTGCAGCCGGGCAATGTCTCAGAGACGATTGAAGTGTCAGCGCAGGCCGCCCTGTTGCAGACGGAAACGGCGACCACCGGCAGCCAGATGTCGGCGGTGCACACGGAAAACCTGCCGCTGGGCACAAACCGTAACTTCCAGAATCTATTGAACCTCGTACCCGGCACGAGCCGGGCCTCGTTCCAGCACTCGCAGTTCTTCAATGCCGCCAGTTCCCTGCAGACGCAGGTGAACGGGCAGATGCGCATGGGCAACAACTACCAGATCGAGGGCATCGACAATAACGAGCGGACCGGCCTGCTGCAAGTCTATATTCCACCAATCGAAGCCATTCAGAACGTCGATGTGGCCACCAGCAACTTTGACGCGGAACTGGGCCGCGCGGCCGGAGCCGTCACGAACGTCATGCTGAAGTCGGGCACGAATGAACTGCATGGCGCGGCGTACTACTTCATGCGTAACAGCGCGCTGAACGCCCGCAACTTCTTCGATGCCTCGGTAGGCCACCAGGCTTACAACTACTTCGGCGGCAACGCCGGCGGGGCGCTGATCAAGAACAAACTGTTCTACTTTGGCGACTACCTGAGAATCACCGATCACCAGGCGAATACCAACCGCCTGACCATTCCGGCGGCGGATTTGCGCACGGGCGACCTAAGCCGTTCCACCACGCCGATTTACGATCCGGCTACCGGCAACGCCGACGGGACGGGCCGCAGCCTGTTTACCAACAACGTAATTCCCACCAGCCGCATCAACCCGATCTCGGCCAAGATCCTGGGCCTGGTGCCGGCGCCGACCTCCGCGGGCGACACCAACAACTGGTTCGGCCTGCTGCCGTTCACCAAGGACACCGACTCGTTCGACTGGAAGATGGACTACAACAAGTCGGACAAAGACCGGCTCAGTGGGCGCTTCAGCTTCGCCCGGCCCGTGGTCTTCCAGGCTCCGGCGTTCGGCGCGGCCGGCGGCGCGGCCCAGAGCGCCTTCGCCGGCACCGGCATTCAGCGGACCTATAGCGCCGGCCTGAACTATAACAGGGTATTCTCGACAACACTGGTTTCTGAATTCCGCGTGGGTGTGGCCCACTACCGGAACGATGCCCAGAACGCCGACTTCGGCACCAACGCCTCCGAATCGTTGGGGATTCCCGGGGTCAACATCGACGCGTATTCCAGCGGCTTGGTGGGCATCAACCTGAACAACGGATTCTCGAATCCGTTGGTGGGCTACAGCGCCAGTCTCCCCTGGAAGCGTGCCGAAGCCAATATCGACATTGCCAATACCTGGACGAAGACGTTAGGCAACCACACAATCAAATGGGGCGTCGACATTCGGCGCGTCCGCGACGATTTGCTGCAGATGCAGACGTTCAGCCCGCGCGGCGTCTACAACTTCGGCGACGGTCAAACCTCCATTCCGGGCGCCAAGACCAGCTTTATGAACAACATGGCCAGCTTCCTGCTGGACGTGCCGAGTTCCGCCGGGCGCGACCTGGCCACCTACTTCCCGGCCTACCGAGCTTGGCAGTCGTTCTTCTTCGTCCAGGACCGCTGGCTGGTCACCCCCAAGCTGACCGTCAATGTCGGCCTGCGCTGGGAGCTCTATCCCCCGGCCACGCCGCGGTTTAAGGGCGGCTTCTCGAATTACGACCCGTACAAGAACACCTTGTCGGTCGCCGGCTACGGCAGCATCCCGATGAACCTGGGCATCACGAACCACAAGGACTACATCGCGCCACGCCTGGGCATCGCCTACCGTCTGAACGAAAAGACAGTGATCCGCGCTGGCTCCGGCATCAGCTACACGCCGTTCCCGGATAACAGCTACGCCTACAACTACCCGGTGCGCGCCAACAATTCCTTCAACCCGGCCGTGGCCAGCTACGGTCCGGCGATCCTGCCGGACGGTTCCGTCGCCACCTTCCAGAAGGGGTTCCCCGCGCCGATCCAGGTACCCATCCCGGACAGCGGCATCATTACGAACCCCGACAAGAATCAGGCGTATTTCGTAGTGAATCCGGACTACAAGAATCCGCACGTCATCAGCTGGAACTTCGCCGTTCAGCGCCAGTTGCCGATGCAACTCGCGCTCGACATCACGTATGTGGGGAACCACGGCGTGAACACGGGCCTGAACTATAACCTGAACGCCGCTACCGTGGTAGGCCAGGGCAACAATGGCCTGCCGCAGTTTGGACCGTTCGGCCGCACGGCCTCGACCAACCTGCTGTTCGCGGGCTACTCCTCGATGTATAACGCCCTGCAGGTGAAACTGGACCGCCGCTTCCATTCCGGACTGACCATGACGACCGCGTACACATACGGCAAGGGCATGGCGTTCCAGGACGGCGACGACGGGGGCGCGGCGTACTACATCAACTTCCGGCGCAACTATGCCCGCACCAACTGGGATCGCACGCATACGTTCGTCCAGAGCTATGTGTACGAACTACCTATCGGCAAGGGCCATGCGTTTCTGAATTCCGGCTGGGTCGCGCATGGGCTGGGCGGATGGAAGGTCAACGGAATCCTGACGTTGATGTCCGGGTCGCCAGTCAACTTCAGCTACAGTGCCGCGGGCCTTTCGGCTCCAGGCAACAGCCAGTCTCCGAATCAGATCGCACCTATCGAAGTCCTGCACGGGATCAACGTGGGCAACCCCTGGTTCAGCACCGGCAGCTTCGCCGCCCCGGCGACGGGTGTGTTTGGCAACGTGGGCCGGAACAACTTCAGCGGGCCGGGGTTCTTCAACCTGGACTTCTCGCTGTTCAAGTTGTTCTCCATCACAGAGCGGATGGGTTTGGAGATCCGCGCCGAGTCGTTTGGCCTGACGAACACGCCGCAGTTCAACAACCCGAACACCACGCTCGGGAACGCGAACTTCGGCTTCATCACCGGCGCCGGCGGCGGCCGCAACATGCAGTTGGGTGCAAAGCTCACGTTCTAGAACCTCCTTCTTTTAGGACGTGAAACCGGCCCGGATGTCCACACAGCATCCGGGCCGGTTGGCATTTCCGGCGGCCAATCCGGCGAATGGGGGGTGCTGGATTCCGTTTTGAAACTCAATTCCATTTCGGGACGGAGCATCTGGCGTAAGTGCTTGAATTCACGTTGCTGGTTTTTGGTCAGCCGCCTGCAATAGATGAGACTGTGAACCACAGGGCGAACTCAAGAAGCGCGGCTCTCACCTACTTCCCTGAACTGCTACTCCTCTCCTCCCTACCCTGTTCCCCATCGATCCCCGCTTTCCCTTCCGGCCGGCTTCTTGAGTTCAAAGTTTCTTCGGGCGGCGGCTCAGGTTTCCCTAATCTAGCTGGACCGACTGGCCGATGAGATGTAAAGCATGGATCAATCAATGAAAGATCTCGAAGCGATCATGAAGTTCCAGCAGAGCCTGCTGCGGCTGGTGGTTCATGGTTCGGAAGAAGATGCGAAGAGCAAGGTGGTTGAGCCGGCTCAGGCGCAACAGTTGGAAGTCTGGGTCCGCCGGGTGAACACCAGGCCGAACTAGCTTGAACTGGCGCGCGCCGTACCCGAGCGCCCATACCTTCCTTGAAATCGCCATCGAACACCGGGTGAGGCTGTGTCACGCGTCCGCGCTCCAACATTGCCCCGACTGCAATATGATGTGCGGATCATGCGACATGGCGAAACGGTCGACGAGATCTCCGCTCCATTCGTAACCGTCGCGACACGCGTCGGCGAAATCGCCAGGCAGAACGTGGAGGCTGAGCAGTGAGGCTCCTGGAATACCGCGAACAGCACGCAGGCTGCGCTCCGTTCCTTCTCGTCGTAGCCAACGTCGGCGGCGTCATTGTCGAATTCACGTTCTTCCCCCTCGAGGGAGGAGGGAAGGTCTGCGTGATGGTCCGGAATATCATCGACGACCCGACGTCCAATGTCAGCTACCCTATCGAGGACGTAAAGCCGCTCGCGTGGAGCCACGAGCGCACGCAGGCTTATCGCGAAGGCTTCCAACATGGCTGGCATTGCGCCCTGGCAGAGCAGCGGAAGATGAGCGCACCAAAGGCGGGCTGGTCGTAATGCAGGGGCTGATTAAATTCGTCATGGTCACTTTGTTCTGGGTCTTGGTCGCCATCCCCTGCCTGGGCGTGGCCCTCATACTCGTCGATGCACTGCGGCCAGCGAGGGCCCTCTACCCCGAGCCCAACCCTGACCCGCACTACCTCGACGCCTTCAAGCCGGGGGATCTGGTGAAGACTACGGTAGAGGCCAAATGCGACGGCATAGTATGGTCGCGGAACCTTATCCTGCGCGTCACCGAATGGACCCCACTGAGCGCCAAGGTGTACGGGCCGTTTAACTCCAAAAATAAGCGAGCTTACAACTGCGTGATGGTCAACCCGAGCTTCAGGAAATGCCCGAACAATGACGACCTGGGCTGCTCAGTGCCTAATGTGGTAGACCCGCCCCACCAGACCACCGAAGACATCGAACGCGAAATCCGGATGCGCAAGTTTGACGCCGCGCAATAATTGCTGCAATCCCTAGGACAGAGGTGTCCATGGATCAACTATCATTTGCACGTATTGCACTGGACGCCCTGCTCTGGCAGCGCGAGGAAATCGATGAACGTATTCGCGATCTACAGACGTATATTGGCATAGGGCCTAAGCGTGGTCCTGGCCGACCGTTGTCCGCAAAGCTCATCCCACCTATCCTCCGATCCTCCGCCAAATGGCGCTGAAACGTCTCAAGAACTTCACCGCTGCCTATTTCTACACCCATCCAGTCCGGCGAAGTGCTTGCATTTGTATCCTTTCCCTGGTTTCAGACCTCCGTCTCGTAAACTCAATCACGCCCTTCTGAATCGGGTACAATTCTACTGATTCGGGTCAGGCGCGCACTTGGCGCCGGGACACGGAAGGAAGGGGTTCGTGCATGAGTGAAATCCTCGATCCCGAGAACCGGGAAAAGCGAAAAGGCCGCGGTTTTTCCCGCCGCGGTTTTATGCAGGGCATCGGTGTCACCGGAGCCGTTGCTCCAGCTCTGCTTCCTGAGCAGGCTCAGGCCCAAACGCCTCCTGGCGTCATGGGACCGGGCGCGGTAGCGATTACCCTGAACATCAACGGAAAGCCAATGAAAGCCAGCGTGGAGCCGCGCGAGACGCTGCTCGACACGCTGCGCAATCAACTCGACATCACAGGCGCCAAGCGCGTCTGCGATCGCGGCACCTGTGGTGCCTGCTCTGTCCTCGTGAACGGCAAGGTCTCATACGCCTGCTCCATTCTCGCCATCGACGCGCAGGGCAAGCAGATCACCACCATCGAAGGCTTTGCGATGTCGGGGGGTAAGCCCCATGCCGTCGTGCAGGCCTTCGTCAACAACGACGCCCAGCAGTGCGGTTACTGCACACCCGGCTTCGTCGTTGCCTCCAAGGCGTTCCTGGACCACAATCCGAATCCAACTTATGAACAGGTGAAAGACGGCCTGGGCGGCAATCTCTGCCGCTGCGGCACATACGTCGGTGTCCGCAAGGCTGTGCTCGAAGCCGCCAAGATGATGAAGGGAGGTTCGAATGCCTAATTACAGTTGGCCGCCCATGGCCAGCCGGAAGGTGATGGGGCAGCGCCTCAGCCGTACCGATGGCATCGAGAAGGCCTCCGGCCGCGCGAAATACAATTCAGACCTGAACAAGCCCGGCATGCTGCATGCCGTCGTACTCGCTTCTCCGTTCGCGCATGCGAAGGTGAAGTCGATCGACACCAGCGAGGCCGAGAAGCACTCCGGGGTCGCCGCCGTTCGTGTGGTTGCACCGGCCGGCACTGAGATCCAGTGGGCCGGCTGGGAGATCGCGATTGTGGCCGCCAGCACCGAACTGGCCGCGCGCGACGCGGTGAAGAAGATCAAGGTCGAGTACGACATGATGCCGCACGTCGTAGTCGAGAATGACCTGAAGAAGGTGAAGACCCGCGCCAAGCCGGCGGGTGAACAACTGGAAGGCGACCCCGACCAGGCGATGAAGGATGCCGACGTCACGCTGGAGGCCAGCTACGGCATTCCCACCTTGACCCACTGCTGCCTGGAGCCGCACGGCCAGGTCATTGGCTGGGGCACGGACGGCAAGGTCGAATTCAACCCCTCCACACAGTCTGTCACCAGCATTCGCGGCGACCTGGCCCGCCTGCTGAGCATCCCCGCCACGGACATCCATGTGCATCAGGATCACGTCGGCGGCGGCTTCGGCTCAAAGTTCCAGCCGGACCGTTGGGGCGTGGAAGCGGCTCAACTTTCCAGGGCGGCCGGCGGCAAGCCGGTGAAGCTGTTCCTGGAGCGTTCAACCGAACTGATGATCGCCGGCTGCCGTCCCTCGGGCTTCCTGAATGTGAAGCTGGGTGCAAAGAAGGACGGCACCCTCACCGTGTGGCAAAGCGAAAGCTGGGCCTCCGGTGGAATTGGCGGCGGCGGATCCCCGCCCATCCCATACGTCTATACAAAGATTCCGAACCGGCGCCAGAATCACACGGCTGTCAGCCTGAATACGGCACCCATCCGTGCCTGGCGCGCTCCGAATCACCAGCAGGCGTCCTATCTTACCTGCGCGCCCATCGAAGACCTGGCGGCCAAGCTCAAGATGGACCCGCTGGACATGTTCATCAAGAACGCCAACCTGACGCAGCGGGAGGACACTTATGTCCGCCAGCTGAAGAAGGCCGCAGAACTCTCCGACTGGAAGAAGTTGTGGCATCCGCGCGGCGATGCGGGCAAGGGCCCCATCAAGCGCGGGCTGGGCATTGGCGTGAATACGTGGGGCGGCGCGGGTCACGACTCGACGGCGCGCACCACCATTCATCCCGACGGCACCGTGGAAGTGGAACTCGGTTCGCAGGACCTGGGCACCGGCACGCGCACGATCATCGCGCAGGTGGCGGCCGAGACCCTGGGACTGCGGGTTCCTGACATCCGCGTGAAGTTGGGCGATACGAACTATCCTCCATCCGGCACTTCGGGCGGATCCACGACGGTGGGCGGCGTCACCTCCTCCACCCGCAAAGCGACTGTCAATGCGCTGGACAAGCTGCTGGCGGAAGTGGCCGGCGGATTGGGCGCACCGGTCGATCAATTGGAAGCCGTGGACGGCAAGATCCAGGTGAAGGGCAATGCGGCGAAGAGCCTGACCTGGAAGGCGGCCTGCCAGAAGCTGGGCGTGAAGACCGTTTCAGAGACTGGCTCCAACGTGCCGCGCGAGGCTCCGAAGGAAGGCCTGAACACGGGCGGCGTGGGCGGCGTGCAGATCGCCGACGTCAGCGTCGACGTGGAGACCGGCGTAGTCAAGATGAACAAGCTGGTGGCCGTGCAGGACATCGGTTTGGTCGTCAACCCCAAGACCGCTGAGAGCCAGGTGTTCGGCGCCTGCATCATGTCCATCTGCGGCGCTCTCATGGAAGAGCGCATCATGGACGAACTCACAGGCCGGATGTTGAATGCGGACATGGAGTTCTACAAGCTGGCCGGCATCAAGGATATCGGCGAGATTGTGGTGCACTTCGAGATCGACGAACTGAACGACAAGCGCGGCGTCATCGGCCTGGGCGAACCCCCCGCCATCGGCGGCATTGCGGCCATCTCGAACGCGGTGGCCAACGCCATCGGTACACGGGTACCAACGGTGCCCATGAGCCCGATGAATGTGCTGGACGCGCTGAGTGGGAGGAAGTCCTGATGCAACCCTTCGAGTACGCAAGTCCGAAAACGCTGAAAGAAGCCCTGGCCCTGTTGGGTTCGGGGTGGAACGACGCGGCGGTGCTGGCCGGCGGCACTGACCTGTTGAGCCTGATGAAGGATGGCGTGGTGGCCCCCAAGCGGGTGGTCAACATCAAGGAAATCGCCGAGCTGAAGGGTATCTCCAAGACCGCCGGCGGCGTCCGCATCGGCGCGGCGGTGACGGTGGACGAGCTGATGTCCAACCCCATCGTGCGCGCTTCCCTGCCCGCGCTCTCCCAGGCCGCGCAGGGCATCACCAGCCCGCAGATCCGCAACATGGGCACGGTCGGCGGCGATCTGTGCCAGCGGCCCCGCTGCTGGTATTTCCGGGCCGGCTTCGGCCTGCTGCCGAAACACGAAGGCACCGACCTGGTGACCGAAGGCGACAACCGCTACCACGCCATCTTCACGGATGGCGCGGCCAAGTTCGTCTCGGCCTCGAGTTTCGGGCCCGCGCTGGTGGCGATGGGCGCCAAGGTGAAGTTGGCCTCGGCCGGCGGCACCCGCGAAGTCGATGCGGCGAAGTTCTTCGTCGCTCCGTCGAAC
This sequence comes from Paludibaculum fermentans, assembly GCF_051172195.1. GTDB lineage: Bacteria > Acidobacteriota > Terriglobia > Bryobacterales > Bryobacteraceae > Paludibaculum > Paludibaculum fermentans_A. The sequence goes on along the minus strand of NZ_JBPJAQ010000002.1, from coordinate 1,477,364 downwards.
AATGACGCCCGCGAAGTGGCCCTGCTGCCGAACGAGATCCTCACGGAGATCGTGGTGCCGGTGAAGGCCGGTGAGAAGAGCGCCACCTACGAAGTACGCCAGAAGGACGCGATGGACTGGCCGCTGGCCGCGGCGGCGGTCACCCTGACCATGAAGGGCGCGACCGTGGCATCGGCCAATATCGTCCTCGGCCATGTGGGGCCAACGCCTTATTGGGCCGAGAAAGCCTCCAGCATGCTGGCCGGCAAGGCGATCACGGAAGAGACGGCCGAGGCGGCGGGCAAAGCCGCCGTGGAGGCCGCCAAGCCGCTCAGCCACAATACGTACAAAGTGCAACTCGCGTCGGTGGCGGTGAAGCGCGCCCTGCTGGCAGCGGCCGGCGTGAAGAGCTGAAAGGAGACCAGGCATGGCAATCGTCAACGGCGAACGCGCAGGTTTGACGCGCATCGGCGATGACCGCTGTGAATGTCTCCGCTGGAAAGGCCTGTATGTCGAGGCCGAGTGGGACCCAACGGTGCCGCACGGCAACGACCGGGCTTTCTGGTGCGAGAAGACGCAAATCTGCATCGGCCCCGACGCGAAGGTGGTCGATGAGTACGAGTGCAACGAAACCCGGAAGTGTTACCGGGAGTTGTAGATCCTGAACACGATAGAATCAAGCCCGGGCCCTGACAGGGGTCCGGGCTTTTTCGTTGTTGGAAGGAGAGAGCGTGAGACTTGGTTATTGGCTGGCAGCGGGTGGGCTGTGCCTGGCGGGCGCGGCGTTGGTGACGGCAGAGAAGACAGGCGTATTCGCGGTGCTTTCGAGTACGGTCAGGGGCGGCAAGCAGCCAGGGGGTGTCTATCTGATCCCCACGACGCAACTCCTGCAGCCGTGGGGCGATCCGGTTACCCTTGCGGGGCGGCCCGTCGACCTGGCCTTCGATGCGGAGAAACGCGTTCTTGCCGTGCTCAACACAAAAGGCGTCCTCTTCTACGAACCCACAGCCATGTCGCTGCTGGGGGAGACGAAGTCGAAATCGACCTCCTACGCCGGCCTTGCGTTCCGGCCCGGTACCCGCGAAGTGTGGGCCAGCGAGACCCTGCGCAATGGTCCGGACGGACTGCTGATTATCACGGTGGACGAACGGGGCATCCCGCGCAAGGAAGAGCGGGTCGAACTGAAGCCCCATCCGCTGCCCATTGGTATCGCCTTCTCGAAGGACGGCGCCACGGCGTATGTCGCTTTCAGCCGCAATAACACGCTGGCCGAGATTGACGCCTCGACGCGCAAGGTGAAGCGCGAGATTCCGGTGGGCATTGCGCCGTTCCACGTAGCGGTGGAGCCGCGGTCGGGCCGGGTCTTTGTCGCCAATCGCGGGGGCCGCCGGCCGAAGGAAGGGGACGTACTGGCTCCGTCGAGCGGATCGAAGATTGCGAGTGATCCGGTAACCGGGTCCTCGGTGAGCGGCACGATCACGGTGATCGATCCAGACGGATCCAACCCGCGCGAAGTGGCCGTGGGCCTGGCGCCCTCGGGGCTGGCCCTGCGCGGAGACGGCAAGGAGTTGGCGGTGGCCAACGGACACTCCGATAGCGTGACCCTGGTCGACACCGCGACACTGAAGACGCGAGAGGTGCGCATCCCCAGCTATCCCGACGGCACGCGTGGGAGTATTCCCACAAACGCAGCCTATTCCCCCGACGGCCAGACTCTGTACGTGCTGTGCGGCGGCACCAATTCAATCGCCGTAGTCCGCAGGAATAAGGTGGAAGGCGCCCTCCCGACGGGCTGGTTCCCGTCCGGCATAGCCATCGACATGGCCGGCGCGCTACGCGTCGTCTCCATCAAAGGGACCGGCAACACCGCGCTGCCGGGCGGCAATTTCAACTCCCGCGCCTATGAGGGCATGATCCAGACGATGCCGGCACCGGCGAAGGCCCAGTGGCTGGCCGGGTTGCGGGAAGTGAGGGCCGCCAATCAACCGAAATTCACTCCGGCCGGCGGTGTGGAGAATCTACGTTCCCTCGGCATCCAGCACGTGTTCTTCATCATCAAGGAGAACCGGACGTACGACCAGGTGTTCGGCGACATTGCCAAGGCGAACGGCGACCCGAAACTGGCGATCTATGGCGGCGACGTGACACCCAACCACCACGCCTTGGCGGAGCGGTATGTCGTGCTGGACAACTTCCTGACTTCGAGCTCGATCAGTTTCGACGGGCACCAGTGGCTGATGATGGCCTTTGTCAGCGACTACACCCAGCGTGCTTTCGCGGCCTCGCCGCGCGGCTACGCCTGGGATATGAGTGACGCCCTCACCGTCTCACCGGCAGGGTTCTTCTTCCAGGGTGCGCCGCCGGACGTAAAGGTACGGATTTTCGGCGAGTTCTGCCTGCCGGGCAAGTTCGATCCCGCCACGCAGCAGGCCGAGGACATCAACGAACGGGTTGGACAGGGTTGGAGCTACTACTGGGATCTGTACAAGTCCGGCAAGTGGCGCGACCAGGTGGGCTGCAGTGCGGCCGGCCTGCCGGCCCTGAAGCCGTTGATGAGCCCCAGCTATCCGCAGGATGACACCGTCATTACCGACCAGATCCGCGCCGAGGAGTTCCTGCGGGAGTTGAAGGAGCGCGAGAAGACCGGCGAGATGGCCAATATCAATATCCTCACGTTGACCTCCGACCACACCAACGGAACCAGGCCCGGTTCGCCGACGCCCAAGGCGATGGTGGCGGACGACGACCTGGCGCTGGGCCGTATTGTGGAGGGCATTTCCAAGAGCCGGTTCTGGGCGCACAGCCTGATCCTGGTGGTGGAAGACGATGCCCAGGACGGGCTGGACCACGTCGACGGCCACCGGACGGTTGCCCTGGCCATTGGGCCCAACATCCGTCGCGGGGCGGTCGACTCGAACCACTACAACCAGATCTCGATGGTGAAGACGATCCAGGAACTGTTCCAGATTCCTCCGCGGACCGTCTTCCTGCAGAACTCGCGCACGATGACGAGTGTTTTCACGCCCGAAGCCAACCTGGAAGCCTACACGGCGATCCCGAACCGCATCCCGCTGGATCAGATGAATCCGCCGCTGAAGGCGTTGAATGGCCGTAAGTTGTGGGCGGCCCAGCAGTCGGCGGCCATGAACTGGGGGGATGTGGACGACATTCCCAGCGACGTCCTGAACCGGATCCTGTGGTGGGATGCCAAGGGGTATGACCAGCCTTACCCCGTGCTGAAAACGCAGGCCCGCCGCTAGAAACGGAGACGCCCGCAGGCCTCGGAAGAGACCTGCGGGCGCTGCCAACAACCGGAGCAAATAGGGTTAGCGGGCGGTCTGGACCTTGGGTGTGGCCAGATAGCCGACGATGACGTCCTTCTTCACTTCATTGACGACGATTTCGTACGGCTGGCGCGCCTTGGAGCTGTAGAACTGAACGGGCTCGTTGACGCCCTTGTCCTTCTTCTCCACCCGCTTGTCGTCGGCCGTGATCTCCACCGTGTACTTGTTCTTCTTGTTGTCGGTCTTCTTCAACTGCATGAAGATGTCGCCGACCTTCTGCGGAGCCTTGGTTTTGGCCAGGTTGAACTCAAAGTAGTTGCGTTCGCCCAGGGCCTTGAGGGCTTGCAGTTCCTTGCCGTTGGTGGCGATGAGGCCGCTCTGGACACCCAGGTCGCCGGAAACCGTCTTGAGGCTGGCGATCGTCTTGTCCAGTTCGGACTTGGTGTTGCTGAGGTCGGTCTTGACGCCGGTGACGTCCGTGGCCACTTCGCCGATCTTGGTATTGGCCGTGGTCGCGGCCTCTTCCACCTTCGAAATCTGGCCCTTCATCGCGGTTTCGCTGGCTTTCTGCTGCTGGGCGAGGCGGGCGGCCAAATCTTCGGCGTGCTTGGTGGCATCCACCTTAGCCTGACCGACGGCCATGGAAGCCTGGCGGCGGGCTGCTTCCAGCTCTTCCTTCAGGGTGTCCATGTTCCGCTTGGCTGCTGCTGAAGTGACTGAGGAGGTTTCCTTCACACGGCCCACCTCTTCGAGGATGGAGTCGCGGTTCTTGGTCATTTCCTGCTTCAGCGTATCGATCTGGAGAAACAGGTATACATTGGCCGCGATCAGCGCGATCACTGCGCCGAACAGGATGGCCATCTTGACACCAGAGCCGCTGGAGGCCGGTGCGGGCAAAACGTAGCTGGGCTGACCGCCACCCTGCGGTGCGCCGTATTGTGGATCGCTCACTTCGATATCCCTCTCTTATTGAACAGTCAGGCTGCTAAACCTATGCTAACACCATAGATGTTGCTGGCATGTCAGACGGTTTCATCCGTTTTGCGGCGTCCCCGGTGACATGATTCTGGGATTGGTGAAGTCCAGATACTCCTGCCTGGGAGCCCCCGGATCGAAGCAGTGCCGGCAGCGCGCTTCGTACATTCCGGTGGCGCCCACCACGATGAGATCACTGGAGTCCACCAGCCGTTGCGTATGCTTGGCCGGATTGCCGCACCTGAGGCAGATGGCCAGTGTCTTGGTAATGGACTCGGCCACGCAAAGCAGGTCTGGAACCGGCGGAAACGGCCGGCCCATATAGTCGGTATCCAAGCCGGCGATGATCACCTGCTTGCCGGAGTCTGCCAATTGCTGAGCGACGCCCACCAGATCCTGCCCCATGAAGTTCGCCTCGTCGATGCCGACTACCTGCGTACGCCAGTCGAGCCGGGTGAGAATCTCCGCCGGCCCCTGTACTACTTCACTGCGCATTCTGACGTCAGCGTGACTCACGATTTCATCGGCCGAGTAGCGAATGTCGATGACAGGCTTAAAAACCTGCACGCGCTTGCGCGCGATCAGCGCCCGCCTCAGCCGCCGGATGAGCTCCTCGCTCTTCCCCGAAAACATCGGACCGCAGACGACCTCGATCCAACCTACATGACCCGAGATAAAGTCCATCGTATGACAGGATAACGCGCGCAGCTTCCAAGGTGGCCGCCGTGTTAGATTGAACCCTGTGAAGCGACTCCTGATCCTGGTACTTTCGTTGGCCGTCATCGCCGTTGCCCTGCTGGCCATCCATCCGCCGCTCCGTTATTGGGCACTGGTACTGATTGGCCGCGGCGCAGGCTGCACCACCCAGCGGGCCTGGGCGATCCAGGCGGAGAAAGAGGAGCTAACCCGGGTGAAGGACAGTATCCTGGCCCATACCCGCCTGCTCCAGAAGGAATACAAGGGGCTGGAGCTCTACCAGACGCCTTACGGCAATTTCTGGGCGCCAGCCGGCAGCCGCTTTATCCTGCCGTTCAACCTGTCTGAGGAAGCAACCCACATCTACGGCACCGGCGAGCAGTTTGTCCACAAGGGCGACATCGTGCTCGACTGCGGAGCTAACGTCGGAACCTTCGCCCGATTCGCGCTGGATGCCGGCGCCAAACTGGTGGTGGCGATCGAACCCGCACCCGACAATCTGGAATGCCTGCGCCGCAACTTCGCCAAGGAGATCGGCGAGAACCGCCTGGTGATCTACCCCAAAGGCGTGTGGGATAAGGACGATACGCTGGAATTGCTGGTGGATGAGGACAACCAGGCGGCCGACAGCTTCGTGATTCACCGCCAGGGCGCCAAGGCGGTGGCGAAGGTCCCCTTGACGACCATCGACAAGATGGTGGACGAGCTTAAATTGGAGCGCGTCGACTTCGTGAAGATGGACATCGAAGGTGCGGAAGTAAAGGCCCTGGCGGGCGGCCGCGCGACGATCGCCAAGTTCCATCCGCGGATGTCTTTGTCGGTGTACCACCAGGACGATCACCCTGTGGAAGTACCTAAGGCCGTGCTGGCCGCCTGGTCGGGGTACACCACGGAGTGCGGCCCGTGCAATGCGGTGGAAAACCGTGTCCGGCCCGACATCATGTACTTCCACTAAACCTGTCTTAGGCTATCTTTCGTCCGAAGGACGACCCAGCCCCGGCAACCCGGCCGGAATTACCTGTTACAACGGGCATTTCTGCTGTGCGTGAGAGTTGCGCCTGGAGGGCGGCGCGGCCCGGGCGGTCCAGCGGACAGGACGCTTCCTCCGCTTAAGTGACTGGAAATAAAAAGGCCGATGGGGACTCGGAGGAAGATCCCCACCGGCACAAAGCCAGCTTGAATCGGAGGAATGCTGGCCTACTCGTACTAGATGTACGCTCTACTGGAGATAATATCACAACCCCCCTAGGCTGCACCCCTCCCGTCAAGCGAATGTGTACTTTTTGTGAAGACTCTTAAGTATCCCTAACATTCCTGATTAAGTTCTTACCATCCAAGGAGTAAGGTCATTTACCTAACTTGACGAATGACGTCAAGAAGTAGCCCGTTTAGTACTATCTTGCGCTGCTTTCAGTACTCAAAAGCAGGTGACAGCCTTAGCTCATGTAGAACAGGCTGAGGCGTGGCAATCGGAAGTGATCATAGACTTTCTTGTCCAGATAAGTCTTCTCCAACCTGATCAACTGATCGGCGGTCATCTTGCCTCGATAGGGCTTCAATTGCAGGTCCAATTCGCGCCTCATCCGGAATAACTCCTCCTCGGAAAGGCGGGTGCGGGCGATGGCGGACATCTTGTCCTCCAGGGCAGTCAGCCGTTGATCGAGCTCTTCCAGGTGCTGGAAATGCTCTTCCATCCCGGCCAGCAGGGCATCCACCGGCTCGGCGATCTGCCCATAGCCCGGCGCCGCCCGCAGCGCTTCGGCGCACTTGGCCAGGTGGGCCTTAACCGACTCGATGGGAAACGGCGACTCCTGCTCCGCAGCCTGCGCTGACGACGGCAGATTGTTGGCCATGGCTTCGGCTTCCTTCATCACCGCCTGGGTGCAGTAGGCCAGCGAATTCACCATCTGCGTCTTCTGCTTGCGCGACCGCCACTTCTCAAAGGCGGCGTCAATGCCACGCAGCACGGCCTCCAGGGGGATGCCGGAGTTCTTCCAGCTCTCCACCATCGCCCAATCGAGCGGAGACATCAGGAACAGATGGCTGGCCCGGGCGCGCTGGAAGTGTTCCTCCACCTCAGTGAAGTAGTTGAAGTAGTTCAGCTGCCAGGCCCCGTCGTCTTTTGGCTCGGTCACCGGCGATTCCGCTCCCAGATCATGCGCAGCCCTTCCAGGGTAAGATCCTCATCGGCGACCTTCACAAACCGGGAGCCGCGCGTAATCAAGGTTGCCTGGCCGCCCGTCGCCACCGATTTCGTATCCGGCCCCATTTCGGCGATCATGCGTTCGACGATGCCGTCGATCATGCAGATGGTGCCGTAGTACAGGCCGGACTGCATGCTCACGACTGTATTCGTGCCGATGAGTTTCCCGGGATCGCGGAAATCGACCATGGGCAGCCGCGCGGTGCGGGTGAAGAGACCTTGGATGGACATTCCGATGCCGGGGCAGATAATGCCGCCCAGGTACTCAGCGTTGGCGCTGACGGCGTCGAAAGTGATGGCGGTCCCGAGGTCGACAACAATGCACGGCCCCCCGTACTTGGCGATGGCGGCCACCGCGTTCACGATGCGGTCCGCGCCCACTTCGCGCGGATTGTCGTAGAGGATGTTCAGGCCGGTCTCTGTATGCCCGGTGACAAACATGGGTTCGACGGGAAAGTAGCGGCGGGCCATGCCGGTAAGGGACGATTCCAGCGGCGGCACCACGGTGGCGGCGATGATGCCGCTGATCTTTTCGAGAGGCAGGCCCTCCAGGGCAAACAGGCTGCGGAGCTTGATGCCCCACTCATCCGGAGTCTGGTCGTGGACGGTGCGCAAGCGCCAGCGGGTGATGATCCGCGGACCGTCGAAGATCCCAATCGTAACGTTCGTATTCCCAGCGTCAATAGCGAGCAACATGGCAGTGAAATCGGTGAACCCTCAGGCTAGCATCGAAGCGGGCAGGGCGTCGTAGCAGGGCTCACACATGTGTGCTGCGGTGATGGGCGCCTGAGCGCAGGACTCCCCTCCAGCAGCCAATAGGCCAAACAAAGAGCAGGAATCAGCCCCGGCATTTGCGATCTCTTTTCAGATAGAATTCTGGCATGTTTGCTCTCGCGCTCTACGCCCTGCTGCAGGCCCCTCCGGACGCGAAGGAGCTGATTGACCGCGTCTCGAAGCACTATACGGAGATGAAGGAATTCCTCGTGGAATACCGGCAGAACGAGCAGTCGCCGCGGGCTTTGGCCATTAACGCGCAAGGCACGCTGACGATTAAAGCAGCAAAATCCGGCGACCGCTATTTCTATGCGGAGTCGGGCCACCGGAGCTTCCAGATCATCGGCGATCGCGAGAATATTTGGCACTACGACATCAGCCGCAAGCAGTACGTCGTGGAGCCGGCGGGCCTGCGCTCTGACCAGTTGGCTCGCGAGGGGCTGCGATCCGCATTCCTGCGCTTCCGCATGCTCGACGGGCTGGCCATGAACGCACGATTGGTGCGCATGGACCAAAGGAAGGTGAACGGCAAGACAGTGCCGTGCGCCGTGATCCAGATTGGTACCGCACGCACGGACCCAAACCCCTGGACGGAAAGGCTGTGGATTGATCCGGAAACCGCCACTATCTACCGCTCGGAGTTCGAGGGCGCCGGAAACTCACCCCATGGCGGCGCACTCAAGACCGTGCGCGAGTTCACCCTGCCGGCCGGCGTGCAGGCACCGGATCCGGCCATGCTCGAGTTCACCCCACCCAAGGGCTCCAAACAGGTGGATCAATTCACGGGCATCAGCCTGGATTCCAGCCCCGGGGGCCTGATCAGATAGGCCGCAAGCCGCCCGCGGTGATCGTGATCTCCTCGCCGTCGTCCTTGCGCAGCAGCAGGAAGCCGTCCGGCGTGAGTCCGGCCGTGGTGCCGGTGACATCTCCGCCCGGCAATTCCACCTTCACGCGCTTGCCCGACACATAGGTGGACGCATTCGCGAACAGCCGCAGGATCGCAGTCACTCCGCTGGTCTCCAGGATCTCGATATGTGTATCCACGGAAGCCGCGATCGCCTTCAGCAACACCTGTTTGTTGTGGATCCGGTCGGTCTCGCGAGCCAATGACGTAGCGATGTTCTTCACATCGTCTGGAAACTCCGACTGGCTGACGTTGAGCCCGATACCGGCCAGCACCGCTCCCGCATGCCATTGCGCCAGGATCCCCACCAGCTTGCGATCGCCCACCATCACGTCATTCGGCCAGCGCAGATCCACGCTGACGCCCGCGAACATCTGCAAGGCATCCGCCACGGCGACGCCGGTCGCCATGGTGACCATGGGCAGTGCGCGCATCTCCACCTTGGGCCGCAGGATCATGGTGAAGTACAGCCCGCCCTCGGTGGAGTGCCACGTCCGTCCGAGCCTGCCCTGCCCCGCCGTCTGAAGATCAGCCCCGACGATGGTGCCGGCCGGGCAGCCTTCCGCCGCCAGCTCCGCCGCGCGGTGCATGGTCGAGTCGATCCTCTCGTGCCACTCGATCCGTCTCATGCCAGGGTCAGCCGGAAGTTGATATCCATCGCTTGCGCCGAGTGCGTGATCGCACCGCAGGAAATGTAATCCGCCCCAAGCACTGCATAGGATCGAATGGTCCTCAGCGTGATGCCGCCCGAAAGCTCCACCACGGCCCGCCCCGCAATGTGCGCAATCCACTCCCGCGCCTCGTCCACAGTGAGATTGTCGAGCAGCAGCCGGGTGGCTCCGCAGGCCAGGGCCTCGTCGAGCTCTTCCATCGTCCGCACTTCGATCTCCGCCGGAATCGGCTGACCCTTCACGGCCTCCAGCGCCTCGCGCACGCCGCCGGCCGCCGTGATGTGGTTGTTCTTGATTAGAATCGCGTCGAACAGACCCATGCGGTGATTCGTCACCCCACCGGCCGCCGCCGCCATCTTCTCCAGGATCCGCAACCCCGGCGTGGTCTTGCGCGTATCCAGCACCTTACATTCCGTGGCGGACACGGCGTATGCGTACTGCGAGGCCAGCGTCGCCACGCCGCTCAAGCGCTGAACAAAGTTAAGAGCAGTCCGCTCACAGCGCAGCAGCGTGCGCGCGTGCCCCTCGACTCGCGCCAGGCAGTCACCGGGCACAACATGTGATCCGCTGGGCTTCAGAATCTCCAGCTTCACCCCGTCGCCGCCCAGCCCGTAAACCACTTCCAGCAGTTCGATACCCGCCACCACCATAGGTTCGCGGGCAAAGAAGGCACCCGACGCCTGTTGGGCGCCGGGCACGGTGAGTTCGCTGGTGATGTCGCCAAGGCCGATGTCTTCTTCCATCGCCCGCGCCACGGCGTTCATCACCTGCGGATGCGTGATGTCGAAGTGCATCAGGCCCCCAGGTCCGCCAGCGCCGCCTGGCTCTTGGCCACTTGCGCTTCGTAGTCGGCCAGCTTAGACCGGATGCCGTCGATGACATGCGCCGGCGCCTTGGCCACGAACGCCTCGGAGCCCAGCTGCTTCTGGCTGTTCTGAATCACCTTCTGCAGCTGTTCGATCTCCTTCACCAACCGCCCGCGCACAGCGTCCACCTGGGCGCCGCTCAGCTTCAACACCATTTCGAAGTCGTTGGTGGCGCGCGAAGCGCCCGCGGCACGTTCCGCCGAAGCCGCGCCTACCTCAAACTTCGTATTCGTCAGCGCCTGCAGCAGCGGCAACTCGGTGGCGCCCAGCATCGCGGCCGTCGCATTGGCCGGATACAGGAACCCGTCCTGCGTCGCCTTCGGGTCCAGCTTCTGGTCGGCCCGCAGCCCTCGCGCCGCCACCGTCATCTCCTGCAGCAGCGCAAACGCCGCAGCACCTTCCGGATCGGCCGTGGAATCCAGCGCCAGCGGGAACGCCGCCAGGCAGATCGACTCCGGCAGGCTGTCGCACTTCTTCATCAGCCGCTGCCAGAGCTCTTCCGTCAGGAACGGCATCACCGGATGCAGCAGCCTGAGCGCGAATTCAAACACCGTCAGCAGGTTCCGCAGGTGCGCATGCATGTGCTCGCCCTGCTGGATGCGGAACTTCTTCACTTCCAGATACCAGTCGCAGAACTCATCCCAGAGGAAGCCCCAGATGAGGTCGGCCACTTCGTGATAGCGGAAGTTCTCCTGCGCGGCGTGGATCTTCGCCGCCGTCTCGTTCAGGCGGTGGAAGATCCAGCGGTCCTCCAGCGGCAGCACCCCTTCGATGCGCTCTGCCGGAGCCACATGGCTCGCCAGGCTCTGGATCTCCAGGCTCTCGACGCCCACCTTCTCCATCTGCAGGAAGATGAAGCGCGCCGCGTTCCAGATCTTGTTGCAGAACGCACGCGAGCTCACCAGCCGCTCTTCGCTCAACACAATGTCGGTACCCGGAGCCGCCCCGCGCAGCAGCGCGAAACGCACGGCATCCGTCCCGTACTGCTCTGTCACCACCAGCGGATCGATGGTGTTGCCCTTCGTCTTCGACATCTTCTGCCGCTCGGCGTCGCGCACCAATCCGTGGATATACACGGTCTTGAACGGCACGTCGCCCATGCACTCGATGCCGAGCATGATCATGCGCGCCACCCAGAAGAACAGGATGTCGAAGCCGGTGATCAGCAGGGTCGTCGGATAGTACGCCGCCAGTTCGGGCGTCTTGTCCGGCCAGCCCAGCGTGGAGAACGGCCACAGTCCGCTGGAGAACCACGTGTCCAGCACATCGGGATCCTGGGTTATGCCGGCGGAACCGCACTTCGGGCACGCCGTCAAATCTTCCCGCGACACGGAGACTTCGCCGCACTCGCCGCAATGCCACGCTGGAATGCGGTGCCCCCACCACAACTGGCGCGACACGCACCAGTCGCGAATGTTGTACATCCACTCGTAGTAGGTCTTCGACCAGTTCTCGGGCACGAAGACGATGCGGCCCTCTTCCACAGCCTTGATGGCCGGTTCGGCCAGCGGCTTCATCCTGCAGAACCACTGCTTGGACACCAGCGGCTCCACGATCGTCTTGCAGCGCTGGCAGCGGCCGATGCTCAATTGGTGCGCGGCGGTCTGCACCAGCAGGCCTTGCGCGTCCAGGTCCGCCAGCACGCGCTTGCGCGCCTCAAAGCGGTCGAGCCCGGCATACGCGCCGGCTTCCGCGGTCATCTCGCCGCTGAGGCCGATCACCTTCACATGCGGCAGGTTGTGGCGCTTGCCGGCTTCGAAATCGTTCGGATCGTGCGCCGGAGTGACTTTCACCACACCCGTGCCGAACTTCGGATCGGCCAGTTCGTCGCAGATCACGGGGATCTCGCGGCCCGTCAGCGGCAGGATCACGGTCTTGCCGTGCAGGTCGAAGTAGCGCTCGTCTTCCGGATTCACGCACACCGCGGTATCGCCGAGCATGGTTTCGGGGCGCGTGGTCGCCACGGTCACAAAGCGGCCCGGCATGTCCTTCACCGGGTACTGGATGTGCCACAGGTTGCCCTGGGTCTCCTCGTGCACCACTTCCAGGTCCGACAGCGCCGTGTGGCACTGCGGGCACCAGTTCACCATATACTCGCCGCGGTAGATCAGGCCCTTTTCATAGAGCCGCACGAACGTTTCGCGCACAGCGCGGGAGAGCCCTTCGTCCAGCGTGAAGCGATTGCGCGACCAGTCGCACGAGTCGCCCATGCGTTTCATCTGGTTGATGATGGTGCCGCCGTATTGCTCTTTCCACTGCCACACCCGCTTGACGAACTCTTCCCGCCCCAGGTCGTGACGGGTGATGTTCTCAGACGCCTTGAGCGCGCGCTCCACCACCATCTGCGTGGCGATGCCGGCGTGGTCCTGGCCGGGCAGCCACAACGTCTGGTCGCCCTTCATGCGGTGCCAGCGCGTGGTGACATCGATCTCGGTGTGCTCCAGCATATGACCGATGTGCAGGCTTCCGGTCACATTCGGCGGCGGGATGACCAGGGAAAACATGTCACGGCCCTCGTGCCTGGAAGAGGGCGCGTGGAAGAATCCACGGTCAATCCACCACTGGGCCCAGTGCGGTTCAAACCGCTGAGGCTCATAGACTTTATCAAGCTGCATGGGAAACCTCTTATTTTATCACGCGGTGTGTTTCCGGCCCCTGGGACTGGGGCAGCCCCGGCGCACACCACGACCTGGACGCATGAATTAGGGAGGGGAGGAGTCTGGCTCGCAGCGGAGCAGGCGGCTAGGCGCGACGCACGCCAGCCGCCACCGGTACAACTACCGCGGTGTGGTCAGGCGCAATGGTCAACGAATTCGTCGGGAATCGCATCGGCGTCTCACGGCAATGAACAACCTCAGTGTAGTCCGAATTCATGAATCAGGCAAGACATGAACCCGCTGCGAATGAAGAGGACATCCTCCAGTCTTACTCTTTTCCATCTTCCAAGAGATCAGTGAATTGCTGGTACCACTTCACCTAGAATGCTAAACTGGCTCGTCACTGATGGCCACAACAAATCGCCATGAGGAGCCCTCGACGCCTCCTCGCCATCTATCCTCCTGGAAAGAGATTGCGGCCGTTCTGGGGATTAGTGTCCGGACCGCGCAAATCTACGAAAAGAGCCGCGGCCTCCCGGTTCAGCGCGATGGCAAGCGAGTCGCCGCCCTTGAATCAGACTTGCTCGAATGGCGCAGCCGCCGCCTGGCCGAAATCCATTGGTGGACCAATGTGGTGATTCTGCAGCGCATCGCCGCCGCGCTGGCGCTGGGCATCCTTTCCCTGGCCGGCATGCTGCTCTGGACAACGCGTAGCGCCTGGCAGACCCAGCGTGTCGCTTATGCTACCTGGCACGGCAATACCATCACCGCTTACAGTGCGGAGGGCAGCCCGGTCTGGCACCGAGTATTCCCATACCCCATTAACGAGGATGTTGACCTCCGGACGCCCCGAGTTGCCTGGGTCGGAGATCTCGATCATGATGGCGAGCCGGAAACACTCTCGATTTATCCACACGTACAGCGCGAATCAAAAGGTTGGGAATTGTATTGCTTTTCCTCCACCGGAGCCAACCGCTGGAAACTCTCCATCTCCCAAGCAGTCCAAAACTCAACCCGCGAGTTTTCGCCCCCCTATGTTGTCCGGAGCTTCGTAACATTCCCCTCGCCGGAGCACGATTCCACCTTATGGACGGCTGCCGTCTTTGTCCACCACACATTGAGCCCTTCCGTCCTGCTGGTGGTCGATTCCAGCGGGCGGCAGCGTGGTGAATACTGGCAGTTCGGCCATATGAATGTCGTGCGCGCCCTGGACCTTGACGGCGACGGCATCGACGAGATCCTGGCCGGCGGAATCCGGGAGTCGGACCATCAGGCTGTTCTGCTTGTGTTCGACCCCCGCAATGTCCACGGCTCACCTCCACCTGAGAGCCCGGCCAGCCAGGTGCAATTGCGCGGCATGTTCCCCGGAACCGAGAAGGCGGTCGTCTATTTCCCCCGCACGATCCTTAACCGCAAACGCGAACCGTTCAACTTCATTGAGACGATAGACCTGATCGGCGACTCCATCCAGGTGACCGTGCACGAGACCCTCGAAGGTCAGAAGGGTTATCTGCTATACACCTTGGATCGTCAACTGCAAGCCGTCGACGTGGCTCCGTCGGCCGCCTTCAACTCCGCGGTCATGCGCCTGCATGCTGAGCAGGATCTCGCCCGTGACCTGGGCCCCGAAGGGATCAACACTCTCCGCAAACAGCTGCGCATCGACCGCCGCTAGCTTCTGCGCTTCGCCACCTCTGCGTAATACAGTAGACTCATGCGCATTGCCGAGATCCAGCAAGCTCTTCGCGAGGAGGGGCTCGACGCCTGGCTGTTCTTCGACCACCACCACCGCGACCCGCTCGCTTACCGGGTGCTGCAACACGAGCCGGGCCAGATGGTCACGCGCCGCTGGTACTACCTAGTCCCGGCCGAGGGTGAGCCGGTAGGGCTCGTACACAAGATTGAAGCCAAGGTGCTGGGGAACCTGCCTGGCGCCCGCCGCCAATATGCGGGCTGGATGCAGCAGCGCGAAGCCCTGGCCGCACTGCTCGCTGGCTACAAGACCGTCGCCATGCAGTACTCTCCTAACTGCGCTGTGCCCTACGTGGCCAACGTCGATGGCGGCACCCTGGAACTCGTCCGGGCGACCGGGGTGGAGATCGTCACCTCCGCCAACCTGGTGCAGCTATTTGAAGCGCGCTGTTCGCAGGAACAGTACGAGTCGCACATGGCCGCTGGGGTGAAGGTCGATGCCATCCGGCGCGCTGCCTTCGCCAAGGTCAGCCAGGCTCTGGCCTCGGGAACGACCGTCACCGAGATAGAGATCCAGCAGTTCCTGCTCGATTCCTTCAAGGCAGAAGGACTCTTCACCGATCACGGCCCCATCGTCGGCGTCAACGCACACGCGGCCGATCCGCATTACTCGCCCTCACCCGAAAACAGCGTGGCCATCCAGCCGGGCGACCTGCTGCTCATCGACCTGTGGGCCAAATTCGACAAGCCTCGTTCCATCTATTACGACATCACCTGGACCGGCTTCTGCGGCCCGGTACCCACCGACGCCATGCTGAACGTCTTCGCGGCAGTGACCGGCGCGCGCGATGCGGCCATCCGGTGCGTGAAGGAAACGGTGGCCACCGGCAAGTCGCTGCAGGGCTACCAGGTGGATGACGCCTGCCGCAATCACCTCATCGAAAAGGGTCTGGCCGAGCACTTCTTCCACCGCACCGGCCACTCCATCGGCGAAGAGGTCCACGGCAATGGCGCCAACATGGACAACTATGAGACCCACGACGAGCGCCTGGTCATCCCCGGCGCGTGCTTCTCAGTGGAACCTGGCGTGTATTTGAGCGACTTCGGCATCCGCAGCGAAATCAATATGTTCCGCCACGAAACTTCGGCCGAAGTGACCGGCGAGATCCAGACTGAGCTGATGCGATTGATGTAGTCCCGGCGGGGGCTACATCGTGAAGGTGCGGGTCAGCGCGAACTGCCAGAAGGTGTTGTGCTGCATGCCAGGCTGCTGGCCCCACTGCTTCCGGTAGCCGCCTTCCAGCGTCGTGTTTTTCCAGGAGATCACCAGCATCGTCTGGTAGCGCCAGATCCGTTCGCCCTGTGTGCCCCAGAAACCCCAGGAATGGGTGTGCGCGGGCCCGTGCCGGAACTGCACCTGCACATCGTCGCGCTTCACCAGCGGATGGATGACCCACCCTTGCGTATGCAGGAGAGTCCCGCGTTGCAGGGTGCTGGTGGGCAGGGTCCACGCGTCACTGGTGACGAGGATGGGCAGCTTCGGCTTCGCCTGGTACTGCAGGTTGATCGGAATCATCCAGTCGTTGACGCCTGTTTTCACGCTGGGAAAGCGGAGCTTGTAAAAACCAGTTCCGAGGCTCAGAAACTGATCCCGGTGCTTCCACACGGGCGCCTTATACGCCAACCCGGCCATCCAGTCGTTGGAATGCGACGGCGAGTCATGGGTATTCCACCCATGTAGATAGAGCATGTCGCCCTTCACCACCGCATTGCTGATCCCCGTTGTCACCTTCGTCTGCCAGGCAGGACCTTCCCCGAACAGGCCGCCGAGGGTAAGTTGGAAACAATCCGCAAACCCGGACGAAACAGAAGTGACCCACCGGCGCGCCGGACGGTTGGAGGGCGCTGAGTCGCTGGAGACAGCCTGGCCGAACAGAGGACCGATGGCAAGGGGAAGTAGGATGGACGCGAGTTTCAACAGACTCATAGTACCATGTAATCGGATCTTTTTATCCTTGTTTGAGTAAATCTTCAGGACAAAAGAAAAGGGGAACCACACTGGGTCCCCCTTTCAACTACACGAAACTGTAGAGTTTTTCTATTCGGTCACATGGAAGGTGCCGACATAGGCGCTCCGCTTGTCGATGCTGGTCCAGCGCGCCCTCAAATCGCCGGTCGGCGAACCGCTGAACTTGCTCTCCATGGTGTAGGCCGGCATCGCGTGTTCGGTTTTCGAGAGCGGATCATACACTGTCGCCTCGTGGCCGCAGGTGGAATCGCTGTCCACCAGTGCCCGGGTCCGGATCTCCGCCAGCGTGCCCGCGTTCAATGTCACGCGCTTTTCGTGGATGTTGTTGTTCGCTACCTCGAACGAGATCGGCAGCGCATCAATTCGTACGATGTCTTCCAGAAGATCGCCCGTCATCCGCTGCGCGAATTCCTTCAGCGCCTGTCGCTGCTCGAGATTCGCCTTCTGGTCGACGATCAGATAGGCTTTCACCGGGTAGGGCTGCCCCGTCCTGTCGCCCAGAGTCGAATTGGCCCGAACCGCCGCGGCCACATTCAGGCCGTCCAGCGATACGCCCTTCCAGGCGCCCTTGTTGATCTGCCAGCCGAAAACCGCCAGGTTTCCAACCAGTTGCACCTCGGAGTTGGCGAAACACGCACCTACGTACACATCGGCCGTGCGTGATTCGACATAATTGCCGGAGACTTCAGTGGTAGGTTCGGCGGCCATGCCCAGCGCCGCGAGCGCCACTGCACAGACACTCGTCTTCCAGAACTGCGTCATCGTATGTTTCTCCCAGATGAGAAGTGAACTACCTCCAGCATAGCGCCTGCCCGCCCCAGCCGTTGGCGCCGCTATTCCGCTGCCAGCGCCTCAGCCCCAAAGCCTGGCTCGGGTTCTGCCTTCTTACGATGCCCCGCCGTCAAGATAATGACAGCCGCCACAATCGCAACCATCGCGCACAAGGCGCGGACGGTCAGGGGCTCACCCGCAATCAGCCACCCCAGGATGACTGCTACCACCGGATTGACGAAGGCATAGGTGCTTGCCTTGGCCGGAGTAGTCGCGGTGAGTAGATAGGTGTAGGCCGAGAACGCCAGAATCGACCCGAATACGACAAGGTAGCCCCAGGCCGCGATCGACACAGCGGAGAACTTCTCGGGGTGAACTTGCGGCAACTCGCCGCGCAACAAGCCCGAAAGGAACAGCAGAGTCCCGCCGCTCAGCATGGTCATGCCGTTCGCCAGCATCGGAGCCGGAGCCGTTGGAGCGTCCATGCCATAGATTGACCCGACCGCCCAACCGAATGCGGCGCTCAGCACCAGGGCGGCGCCGATCAGGTCGGCCCCCGGTCCGCTCACATTCGACGGCCAAACCAGCACGGCCACGCCGGCGAAACCAAGGAAGATACCGGCGAAATCGCGGGCCTTCGGCCGCAGACCGCGCGGTGCGGCCCAAGCCACCAGGACGAGCATGAGCGGCTCGCTGGCCACCAGCAACGCCGCCAGGCCGGACGGGATCCGCTGCTCGGCCAAGGTGACAAAGCCATTGCCACACAACAACATGAGCGTACCCATCACCAGCGCCGTGCGCCAGTGCTTCCAGGTGGGCCGCGCCTTATTGCGGAAGAGGCTCCAGATCAACAGGATCGACCCGGCCGTCAGGAATCGGGTGCCCGCCATCAGCAGCGGAGGGATGGTCTCAATCGCGTAGCGGATGCCCAGGTAAGTCGAGCCCCACACCACGTAAACAATGGCAAAGGCTAGCAATAGCTGCCAGCGGATGGGTATGGTTCTGGTGTCAGACACGGCTCTTTTCCCCCTTCCCCGCCCCGGCCTTTGGCGCCGGAATGGGCAGCGTGGAAACTTCCTTCACTGTTTGGAGAACGATGGTCGTGCGGGTCGAGCGAATGGTGGGAATGCTGCCGAAACTCTCGCGCAATAGGATGGCCAAGGCGTCGGTGTCGTGCACGCGCAGTTTCACCAGATAGCAGTCTTCTCCGGCAATATGGTGGACTTCCTGGACTTCTGGAATCTCCGCCAGTTGGAGCGAAGTCTCCTGCGCGCCGATGCGCTCCTCGGCCCGCACGAAGACAAACGCCGTGAGGCCAATGCCTAGCGCGCGTGCGTTCAATTTGGCTTCGTACGCTCGAATTAGCCCGCGCTCTTCCAACTTCCGGACGCGTTCCAGGACGGCGGAAGGAGCCATGCCCACCTGCCGGGCGAGTTCTACATTGCTGACCCGGGCGTCAAACTGCAGCGCGGCGAGTAGTTGGGCGTCGACGTCGTCAAGCATTGCGAATCTCCTATGCTTCCCAGCATAAGCTTCGCAATTCCGACAGTCAAGACGAATGGAATTCTGTTACGTATCCGTATCTCAGAACATCGTTCTTACAAACGTTGAATCAGGATGTCTTTGAACTCCAGCCAGAAGCCTTGCCGGTGCGCCTGCAGTTCGATGAACCCTTCTTCCAGGTTCTCCAGCGTGGCGTACTCCAGGACGGTATCCCCATCGATGCGTACCCGGCATTGCTTGTCCTTCACCCACAGCTCGAATAGAAACCACTTGCCGTCCTCGATCCGCGGGTAGCGCGCGCGCTTGAAGTGGTACAACGACCCGGTGGGGAAGTGCGCCTCCTCCACATTGTGGAGCTGGATCTCATAGCCTTTGCTGGGGTTGGTGCCGCGGCCGCCGCTGCGGAACAGGACCCCGCCATTGTGCTGCGGGCAACCCCGGATGTAGAGCTGCAACTGGAAGTCGCGAAACTGCTCCTTCGACGCCAGATGCCCTGCTCCGTCGGCGCGCAGGATATCGCCCAGTTCAGTAAAGTTTGGCTTGCCTTCGGAGACCGCCCATTTCGCGGCCAGATCGCCCGGCTGGCTGTAGAGCGGCTGCCACTTCTGCTTGCCTGGCAATTCTTTCACCCGCAGGTTTCGGAACTTGCACTCGGCCGAGGCGGCGACGATCCCCAGGTAGCCGCTGCGCAGCCGCGGCGCGAGGTCCGGGTTGGCGGTAACATCCAGATCCTGCACCACTTCCCCATTCACCGACACCTGCAGTTTCGGCCAGTCGAAGACGACCCGAATGGGATTCCAGCCGGGCTGGACGTTGATCTTCGATGGCGCGATCAGGGGGAACAAGGCGCCAACGGAATAGGGGGTCGGTTTGGCTTCCTTTTCGTGAAAGACCTTGATCTGGAACCCGGCCAGTGATGGACGGCCGAACTCGGGGGCATGCAGGTAGAGCCCTGAGTCCGTCCAGCCCTTCACGAAGAACTCGCCCCGCAGCTCAAAATTCTCAAATTGCCGGCCGGAGCGCAGCCAGCACGGGAAGGAGGCGTGCGAATGCACGGCAACCTCGGAACCGGAGATGGTATAGGCCGAATCAGGCCCATCGACAATCGTCCAGCCGGTGACGGGCTGGAATCCGGACTCGTCCGCCTGCTGGGCGAGGGCGGCCACGGGAACGGCGGCAAGGAAGGTGCGTCGGGAGAGCATTCCCTCAAATTGTGCAACAACCGGGCGTCCCGAGGGTAACTCTCTATCGGATGACGATCTCGACGCCGCCCAACATTGCCCGGCCGGGCAGCGGGATGCTCAGGATTTCCTGGTAGCGGGTGTTGGCCAGATTGGTGAACTGGACGAATGGGCGTACCGGACCACGATTCCGCGCCAGGTATAGATCCCATACTCCGTAGGGATCGCGGGCCCGGCGCTCCATGGCGCCGATGCGCGTCCTGGCCGTGATGGAACCGGGCAAGGTGCCTGTCCAGGAGGCCACTGCGGAGTGGATGGGATAGTTGAAGGAGTACTTCGTATAGATTCCAGGCAGCAACTCGGAGACGCCGCGCAGGCCCGTGTAGCTGACATCGAACAACTGGTGGCGCCAGCGCCAGGCGGCCGAAGTCTCCACGCCGGTGAAGTTCAGCCGGACAATATTGGCGGCCACCCATGGCCCCGTCGGAGAAGCGCTCATGTAGTCGATGCCGTTGCGGTCGCGGCGATGGAAGGCGGTCGCCTGCAGGCGCAGGTTGGCGGTGGGCCGGTACTCGGCGCCGGCTTCCGTGCTCCAGGCGGTCTCGGTTTTCAGAGCCGCGTTGCCCTGGTTGGCCGGATCCTTGTAGTACAGTTCCGTGAAGGTTGGCAGCCGGTAGGCCCGGCTCACTCCGCCTCGCAGCTTGAACTTCGAGGTCGCGTAGTAGCCAACCCCAACCGAGGGGCTCACCTGGTCGAAGACCCCGCGGTAGCTCTCCGTCCGAATCCCGGTCGTGAGCGAAAAGCGCTTCAGCGCCCGGATGTCGAGGGAAACATAGCCCGTCCCGCGCGCCCTGCTATGGACACCCAGGTTGGTCGAATTGATATTCTCACCGAAGCTTTCGACGCCGTAAAAGAGCGTCATCGTGCGGCCCAGCGGTTCGCGGCGGCGTACGCTGGCCTGCCAGCTTTCGGCCACGTGGTTGTTCTGGTAGCGCTGCGGATTATCCCGGTAGAGATAGAACAGATCGGTGTGGCGTCGGAAGCTGAAGGCCGCTTCGGTGCGTTCCCCAAACGACTGGCGCAAGCCGCTGTACCAGGTTTTGGTCCGTTCCCATGACGGATAAGCGCCGTAGAAATCCTGGGCTCCGAAGGGCTTATCGGCGTAACCCAGATCCACGTCAGTCGAACCCAATTTCGAGGCATAGCGTGTAGTGGAGCCGAAGGCCAGGTTCCGGTAGTCGCGATTAGCGATGAAGCCCGTGGAGAAGTCGCGCGAGAAAGTGAACTGCTGCGTGAGCGGGCCAACCAGTCCGGTGACGGTGGCCGATTCCTGGTTCGTCCCGAAACTGCCGGCGGCCAGGCGGATGCGCGCCTGCCAGGCCTCCGGCGGAGCGGTAATGATATTCACCACGCCACCTACCGCATCCGAGCCATATAGCGTAGAGCCCGCACCGCGTAGAACCTCAATTGACTGAATGGCTTCCATCGGCACCGGCAAATCCATATTGTGATGCCCGGATTGCGGATCGTTCATCCGGCGGCCATTCAACAGGACCAGGGTCTGGCCGAAACTGGCGCCGCGGATGGAGAGGTCGCCCTGCACGCCGTTCTGGCCGCGCTGGCGCAGGTCGAGCGACGGGTCCAGCCGGAGCAGGTCGACAAAGGTGTTGAAGAGAAGAGTTTGGCCGCGGACCGGCAATGAGTCGATGCTGCGGTCGGCCTCTTCGAGCGGCAGGGGCTGCCAGGTGCCGGTCACTACAACGGACTGCTTCAGGACGGGCGGATCGGACTGCGCGAACAACAGGCAGGAAGCTGGCGTCAGACAAAGACACAGGAGAGGAAGGCGCATGAGGAGATGAGGGTGGCATCGCGCATTTCGGACAACCCACCCTTCATTTCCATTTTCGCAGATTTCCCCGGCCGGTACGCCTGGACCTAATTGGCCTCAGTGGTGGAAATCCTGACCTTCGCACCCATATCGAGCCGCGTCAGGCTGGAGATGGCGACGGTCTCGCCCTCATTCAGCCCCTCCAGGATCTCGATCTCCTTGGGGAACCGGTCACCGACCTTCACGTCCCGCACGTCGATGGACTCGTCCTTTTTCACGACGTAGGATTTATTCGTACCAAGAACGTACAGAATAGCCTGTGACGGCACTACGCGGATGTTCTCAATCTTGTCTGTATCGAGACGCGCCCGGGCGTAGGAACCGGGTTTCAACTCGTGATTGGTGTTCTGGATGAGCGCCTCAACGACAAACGTCCGCTTGGTCTGGTCCACGGTGGGGGAGATGCGCCAAACCTTGCCTTCAAACTTGCGGCCCTCGAAGGCTTCCACGATGACTTCGGCCCGCTGGCCCAGTTTCACCCAGGGCGCCATGCGTTCCGGCACTTCGACGCGCAGCCGGATGGGATCAATCTTGACCAAAGTGAACAGCGGCGAATTGGCGCGCACATAGGCGCCGACTACAGCCTGGCGATCCTTCACGAAAGCGGCAAAGGGGGCGCGCACGGTGGTATCCCGCAGCTTCTTCCGCTGCAGGTCGAGGCTGGCCTTATAGCGTTCAATCTCCTGCACCAGGTTGCGGGTCTGGTTCAGCGTCTGGTCATACGCGGCCTGCGCCGACTGGAACCGGGCCTGGGCCTGGTCGAGGTCCGACTTCGGGCCGATGCCCTGATCCACCAGTTCGCGGGTGCGCTTATAGCGAACCTCCACCTCAAACAGGTCGGCTTTGGCGCGGCGCACGTCGGGCGCTTCGCGGACGTCCTGCAACCGGTCTTTGTCGTCCTTCAGGCC
Source organism: Paludibaculum fermentans (assembly GCF_051172195.1). Lineage (GTDB taxonomy): Bacteria > Acidobacteriota > Terriglobia > Bryobacterales > Bryobacteraceae > Paludibaculum > Paludibaculum fermentans_A. Next base: position 1,454,443 of record NZ_JBPJAQ010000002.1, on the reverse strand, counting down.
GAGACGCTCCAGCGCCTGGCGCAGTTGCGCCTCCTGCTGGGCAACGAGATAGCGGGCCTCTTCGTCGGAAATGCGGGCCAGCACCTGTCCTTGGGTGACGAGGTCGCCCAGGTCGACGCTCACCTGCTGCAGAGGACCGTCGGTCTCGGCACTGATGATGGCTTCGTCATAGGGAAAAAGCGTGCCAACGCCTTCAACCGAGCGTTGGATGGCTCGAAGGGAGACGCGTGCCACTTTCACGGGTACGGGTCCGGTGTCTTTCTTTGCAGCGGCCGGGGCGGTGCGCGTGCAAGCTGAGAGAAACAGGATGGATACTGCGCTAAGAAGACCTAAAAAAGAACGATTGAAATCCATGCGGCTACCTGGGGGACACCTTCCGCGCACCCCAATGACTAGGCGCGCTTCGAGGGGGGAAGGTTTCCGGAAGCCGCTATTGTATCGAGGTTTATGGTCCGCCCGCCGCGATATTCTTACTTGACTAAAAGGAAGAACCCGGTGTTGCTGGCCGTATCGTTCGGCTTGCCTTGGCCGTTGGAGACCGGCAGGTTGTTGGAATTGCTGAAACCAGCCAGAAACGCGCTGCCCTGGGCATCCACGGCCATGGTGGTGACGACATCGTTCAGATTGCCGCCGAAGGTGAGCGACCAGACCAGGGCCGAGGCGTCGAACTTGGTTGTATCGATGCGCGCCGCCCACGATTCCACCAGGCGGACGGGCGGCTTGGTGTAGCCATCGATATTCTTCAACGGGAAGTTGGCCGAGGTCGTATAACCGCCCAGGGTAAAGGTTCCGTCCACCGGGCTCTGCGCTAAGGCGTAGGCAATATCGGTGCCGGTATCGCCGAAGTAGGTGCAGTAGGGGATGATCGCCGCGCCTGTCTTGGAGGGATCCACGGCCAGGAGGAAGGCATCGACGCCACCCGCCAGTGACAACTGATAAGCACCGGGCGTGACCGGCAGATCATTGGAGGTGGTATAGCCCGCGATCCAGGCCCGGTCCTGCGAATCGATCACCATGGCCTGGCCGGAATCAATACCGCGGCCGCCGATATAGGTCGAGTAAAGCAGCGAATCGAAGGCTGTCTGGTTGGGATCGAGCTTCGTGAAGAAGATGTTGCCCCCAGCCTTCGCAGAGGATTGATAGCTGGCGCCCGCCAGGGGGAAATCGCTCGAAAGAGTCGAGCCCGAGACGTAAACCATGCCCTTGCTGTCAAAGCCGATGGCGTTGGCGACGTCGGTGGAGTTGCCGCCCAGGAAGGTGGACATGATGAGGGTACCCGGCACCGTATCGGCAAAGGGCCGCACGACAGCGATGAAGGTGTCCTGTCCTCCGCGGTTGGAGGGCTGTAGGGCAACGCCTTCCTTGGCGCCATACAGTACGCCCGAGTTCGTGTAGCCGGTGATGGCCAGCGTGCCGTTGGGGCCGGCGGCGATCGCCTGCCCGACATCGGTGCCGGTGCCGCCGTAGAAAGTCGAATAAGTGAGGGTATCCAGGCCGCCGGCGGCCGGATCGTAGACGAAGACGAAGGCGTCGATGCCGCCCGCCACTTCGTCGTCGTCCGCATCCTCATTGTCAGGATTCGGGTCGCCGAGTTCCAACTGGAACGCATTGCCGCTCAACGGGAAATCAGTGGAGGCCGTGCTGCCGGTCATCGCCAGGCGGGAACCGAACCACGTCAGGCCATTGGCTTCGTCGTCTGCGGTGCCGCCAATGTAGCTCCAATAGACCAGCTTCCAGGAGGCGCCGTCGGAGACGATCTTGGCCAGGAAAACGTCCTTGAGGCCGCTGTTGGTCAAATAGTACGGATTGGTATCTTCCGGGATATCCACCTGGGCCGCGGCTCCGCCCGCTACCCAGAAACCGCCCGCGGGGTCTGCGACCACCGCATTGATGATGTCGGCGCTATCGCCGATCACATAGCCGGCCCAGGAGACGACGGGGTCGATCACCAGCGGCAGGTTGCGGTCGTATTTGCCGAGCCGGAAACCCACTTCGCCATTGCGGGCAATCTCGTAGGAACTGGTCACCGGGAGGCGACGGCCATCCCGCATCTGGTAGGCGACGGGGGCGTGCTGGCGAATGCCGGCCGCAAGTTCCAGTTCGCCGGTCTCCACCAGTTTCGGCCGGGCGCCGGAGAAGCGAAGGCGAATTGCCTTAGGATCGGAACCGGGCTGGACCAGGAAGTCGTACTCGAGCTGCTTATCCTGCGCGTAGTAGAGGACATCGATTCCGGGGTAAGCACCGCGCACGGCAACACGATCAAAATGAGGGACATCGGCGCGCCACTTGGAACGCTGGCGGCCGATGATGTAATTCGAAGTCGCCTGCTGCCGCTGCACGCCTTCCAACCGCGCGTCAGCCTGGCCGCCAGCCAGGGACATGCGCAGCTTGCCGCCTAACATCGCACCAGAGGCGTCGATGGAAACCGGCATGGTGGAGAGGTGGGAGGTGAACCGCGTATTATCCGGTGCCGGTTCGAACCAGGCCGGTAACAGGCTGAGAGCCTTATGGGGATCGGAGGGGCTGGTGCCTGCGACAGCGGTCACGGCGGCGGCAATGGTAAGGATCGGCAGGATGCGCATGCGAGTTTGTGGATGAGGCAGGCTGACTGCCCCAAACTAAACATTATACGGTCCTGGATGGGGGCGCGGGTACAACAAAACCCAAAGGGAGGGTATGCGCTCAATTTTCAGGCAGTTGGCGGTCAGCGGGACTCGCCGGCGACGACCAGAAAACCGGTCTGGACCTCTCCGTCCAGAATTCGGTTCCAGATTGCCCGGGCACGGCCCTGGGCCTTGCTGTGTTCGAACAACACTTCCTGCCCGCGCGCCAGCCCGGTATCGGAATGGGCGGCACGGAAGCCTGTCTCACTGACATCGATCAGGCGGCCTTCGAAGGGCGCGGCCCCGGCGTTGTCCACCGCTCTAAAGGTGACGCGGCCTTCGGCGCGAAATCGCGGCTCACGCCGTTTTTCCAGGTAACTCTCTGTCATGGTTCCACTTATGGCCATTCACCGGCACTTCGGACGGTTCCTCTTCCAGACGGTATTGTCTGAGCTTCCTACTCAAAGTTCGGCGTGAGATGCCCAGCAGATCGGCCGCCCGTTGCCGGTGACCGCGGGTTTCATCCAGCACGCGCATGATTGTCTCGCGCTCCAGCCCATCCAGGATAGCCCCATGGGCGGAATGGGGGGAGGCGGCTCCGGACTGAGGCCCACTGCCGATCTCGACGGGCACGCGCGATGGGATCGACTGTAGGCGGACGGGCAGCTCCAGATCGGAGCTGAGGATGACGCCATTGCGGGCCAGGATGGCGGCACGCGTGATGACATTCCTCAATTCCCTTACATTCCCGGGCCAGGAATGGTGAATCAATGCTTCCAGCGCTTCGGCGGACATGTGCATCGACGGATCGTGCAGATTGAGGAAGTGCAACGCCAGGGCCTGGGTGTCTTCAGGCCGCTCGCGCAGCGGGGGCACTCGCAGGGTCATCTGGCTGAGGCGGTGGTAGAGGTCACGGCGGAATCGGCCCTCGGAAACCGCTACCTCCAGGTCAACATTGGTGGCGGTGAGGACGCGGACATCCACGGTAATCTTCTTTGTACCACCCAGGCGGTAATAGGGCATGCCGTCGAGCACACGGAGCAGTTTGACCTGCATACGCGGCTCCAACTCGCCAATTTCGTCAAGAAAGAGCGTGCCGGTATTGGCCAGTTCGAATAGGCCGGGTTTGGAGGAATCGGCGCCGCTGAACGCTCCTCGCTCATAGCCGAACAGTTCGCTCTCGATGAGATGCTCCGGCAGGGCACCGCAACTGATATCCACCCAGGGGCGGCTGCCGCGCAGGGAGAGATGATGCAAAGCGCGGGCGATCAATTCTTTCCCGCTGCCACTCTCGCCCTGGACGAGCACGGTGGCCGAGGTCCGGGCCACCCGTTCGACCAGGTCGAGGGCAGCCAGCATGCGCGGGCTGGCGACGATCGCTCGCATCCCAAGGAACTCGAATTCGTGAACCGGCGGCACTGGCATGGAAGTGGCCTATTTGTTCATTCGACGATTTCCTCTCCAGGCTATAGCCGAAATCATCGAGAAACCGCACCCAAACTAGCCTTAGATGAGCGTAGGAGTTTGCTTAGCCTCCCAGAATGGTAATGTTTCCATCGACTTCCTCCGATGGTTCACGGGTAGAAGCACACATGTCGAACGTGGCTAAGACCTACACCCGGATCATGATTGTTCTTGGGATCGCTGTGTTCCTGCCGCAACTGCGGTATTGGAACAACCAGGATCCGGTTCAGTACCTGAGCTATTTCACGCTCGCCATCCTGGCCTCGGTGCTGCAGGTTGGTTACCACACGGAACTCGGCGTGGTCCCGATCAACCTGCTGTTTGTACTCATTACGTTGCGGTCGCTGTCCCCGGCCGAGACGATGGCCCTGGGTGCGGCCAGTGCGCTGGCCCAGAAATGGATGTCGTCGAAGAACTCGCGCACCAGGATCCTGGACAGTCTGTTTGCCGTCTCGGTGATGTGCATCGCCATCGCGCTGGCCGATTACGCCTCGCGCGGGGTTTTTGTGATGGAGGGCCGGCGGGAACTGAACGACGCGCTGCGGGCGATCCTGACGGGCGCCACCTTCTTTGTAGGGATCTCGTTCCCCTGGGCGACGAAGGAAGCGCTGGAAACCCGGGTGAAGATGCCGGTGATCTGGAAGAACCGCTACTTCTGGATGCTGCCGTTCTATGTAGCCGGCGCCGTGCTGGCCGGGATCTTCGACATTGCTCGGGGAGAAGTGGGCTGGCAGTTGCCGGTGCTGGCGGTGCCGGTGCTGTTTCTGCTCTACCGTTCCTACCGCATCTATATGGCGCGGCTGGAGGACGGCCGGTCGCATGCCGAAGAGATGGCTTCCCTCCACTTGCGGACGATCGAAGCCCTGGCGCTGGCCATCGATGCCAAGGACCAGACCACGCACGAGCACCTGGAACGCGTGCAGGTCTATGCCATGGAAGTGGCCAAGGAACTGGGGCTCAACGAATCGGAGATGGAGGCCTTGCGCGCGGCTTCGCTGCTGCACGACATCGGCAAGCTGGCCGTGCCGGAGCACATCATTTCCAAGCCTGGCCGCCTGACTCCGGAAGAGTTCGAAAAGATGAAGATTCACCCGGTGGTGGGTGCGGAGATCCTGGAACGGGTGCGATTCCCCTACCCCGTGGTGCCGATAGTGCGTTCGCATCACGAGAAGTGGGACGGCAGCGGCTATCCAGATGGACGTTGGGGGGAAGACATACCGATAGGCGCGCGGATCCTGTCTGCCGTTGATTGCCTGGACGCCCTGGCCAGCGACCGCCAGTACCGCAAAGCGATGCCGCTGGACCAGGCGATTGGCGTCGTTGTACAGGAGGCTGGACGCGCGTTTGACCCGAGGGTAGTCGAAGTGTTGGCGCGGCGTTATGTGGAACTGGAGCGCATGGCGAAGGCGCGCAAGATCGAGCCGCTGAAACTTAGTACCGATATCAAGATTGAGGCAGGGGCTGCGCCCGCGGCCGGCTTCGAAGGCTCGGACAAATCGGCGGCCTCCAAAGCGGCCGCGATTCTCGAGCAACCGGATTTCCTGAGCAAGATTGCCGCGGCGCGGCACGAGGCTCATGCCCTGTTTGAGCTCGCGCAGAATCTGGGCAGTTCGCTGAGCCTGGACGAGACGCTGTCCGTCCTGAGTGTCCGCCTGAAGCGCCTGGTGCCCTACGATTCGATGGCGGTCTATATCCGGCGAGAAAACCTGCTGCATCCCGAGTTCGTCAGCGGCGACAACTTCCGGCTGTTCTCCACGCTGGAGATTCCGGTAGGCCAGGGCCTCTCGGGCTGGGTGGCGGAAAATTCGAAGCCGATTCTCAACGGCAACCCTTCAGTGGAGCCGGGTTACCTGAACGACCCGTCGAAGTTCTCGACCCTGCGCAGCGCGCTGGCCGTGCCGCTGCAGGGGGTGAACGGCGTGATCGGCGTATTGGCCCTGTACAGCAGCGAGCGGGATTCCTTCACCAAGGACCACTTGCGCGTGCTGTTGGTGGTGAGTTCGAAGCTGTCGCTGGCGATCGAAAATGCGCTGCGCTACCGGCAGGCAGAGACTTCGGCGACCACCGATTTCCTCACCGGCCTGCCGAATGCGCGGTCCCTTTTCCTGCATCTGGACAGCGAGATTGCGCGCTGCAAACGCAGCGGCGAGGTGGTGTCGCTGCTGGTCTGCGACCTCGACAATTTCAAGCAGATCAACGACCAGTATGGGCACCTGGAGGGCAACAAGGCCCTAAAGGTGGTGGCAACGGCGCTGCGGGGCAACTGCCGGGAGTACGACTATGTGGCGCGCATGGGCGGCGATGAATTCGTGGTGGTGCTGCCGGGCCTGGATGCCGCCAATGCGGCACAGCGGGCGGAGCACATTCGCAAGATGGTGCTGGAAGAGGCGCGGCTGCAGACTGGGCTCGAACTGTCGGTCTCGATCGGAAGCGCCACTTATCCGCATGGCGGAGCCGATGCCGAGGATCTGCTCTCCTCAGCCGACCGGGTGATGTACAAGGTGAAGGCGGCGAGTCCGGAGCGGCTGCGCTCCCAGAAGAACTGGGCGCTCTGGCAGCAGAGCACCCAGGGCACGCAGACGATCCACTAGCCGCGCGGCTATTCGACCACGCGACCGTGCAGGCGGAAGCGATAGACGAGCGCTCCGGAGACCAGGGTGGCGGCGGCGAGGGCTGAAATCACGGGCGCGAAGCGCAGTCCGACGAAGACGAGCACGACGCCAGGAACCACGAACAGCAGGGGGATGAGCGGATAAGCGAAGCTCACGACACCCAGCTTCTGCCAGCCGGGACGGCCGCGGAATTTGAAGAGGCTGGCCACGGCGAGCATGGCGAACAGGCTGAGCAGATAGCCGATGTAGGTCATCAGGTTGCCGAAGTTGATGAGGGTCATCAGCATCGCGCAGGCGCCCTGGCAGAGGATGGCCGGCACCGGGGTGCGCCATTCGGGGTGGATCCTGGCGGCGACGGGCAGGAATGCGCCGTTCTTGGCCATGGCGTAATAGAGACGGGGCCCGATGGTGACCATTGCGTTCACGGTGGACATGAGGGAGATCGCCAGCAGGCCGCTGAAGAGCCCCGCCACTTTCTCGCCAAACAGCGCCTTCGCCGTGAGGGAGCCGACGGCGAGTACGCCTTTCATTTCCGAGAGCGGCGTGGCGTAGATGAACACAACGTTGAATAGCAGGTAGAGCCCAGCGACCAGGATGGTGCCGATGGTCAAGGCCAGGGGCAGGGTGCGTTCCGGGCGTTGGAGTTCTTCGGCGATATAGGTGGCGGCGTTCCAGCCGCTGTAACCGACATAGATCCAGAAAAGGCTGATGGCGAACTGCGCGGTGAGGGGCGCGGAGGAGGTGCGCACGGTCGACTGCGTGAGATGGCTCCAATCGCCCTGTCCCATCAGGAGGCCGAAGCCGATGAAGGCGACCATGACGAGGATCTTCACGGAGGTGAGCGTGTTCTGGATGCGGGCGATGAACTCGACACCGAAGAGGTTGAGCACGGTGAAGACGAGAATGATGCCGGCGGCCATGATCTGGGCTCCGCCGAACTGGAAGCCGATCTCCCCGGCGCTCCAGCGGAACCAGGCGTTTTGCTGTTTGAGCGCCGGAAAGAAGTAACCCACATAGTCGGAGAGCGCGAGTGCGGCGGCGGCGATGGGCGCCGAGAAGCCGGCGAAGAAGCTGACCCAGCCGCTCATGAAGCCCAGCGTGGGGCCGTAGGCGCGGGTCAGGTAGACGTACTCGCCGCCGGACGCGGGAAAATTCACCCCCAGCTCTGAATAGGAAAATGCTCCGGCCAAAGCGATGATGGCGCCGACCAGCCAGATGCCGAGCACCAGTTTGGGATCACCCAGGTCGCCGGCCAGGAAGCCGGTCGACGTGAAGATGCCGGTGCCCACCATGTTCGAGATGACGAGCGCGGTAGCGGAGTATAGACCTAAACGTCTAAGAAGAGTGGGGGAAGAGGTCATTGGATTGAATTGTAGCGGACGCGAAGAGTTCAGGTTGTGACGGGGCCCGGCGCTGCTGCGTTTCCAGGGATTTTGGGCAAGTTTGCGCTACACCGCGGACAGGAAGGCGCGGCCGGAGGAGAGGGTGACACCGCCGTCGACGGTGAGGACGGTTCCGGTGATGTAAGACGCGGCAGGCGAGGCGAGAAAGAGGGCGACCTCAGCGATTTCGCGGATCTCGGCGAACCGGCCGAGCGGAACGGCGGCCATGGTTTTGGCGCGGGCCTCCGGGGTGGGCGCGAGGCGGCGCATGCCTTCGGTGCCATCGACGGGGCCGGGCGCGATGACATTGACGCGCACTCCGGCTGGCCCCCATTCCAGGGCGAGGACCCGATTCAGCATGTCGACCCCGGCTTTGGCCGCGCAAGCGTGGGCCTGGCCCTCATAGGGATGAGAGCCGTGCGTGGCGGAGATAGAGATGACGGAGGCGCCGGGTTTGCGCAGGTGCTGATAGGCGGCGCGGCAGGTGTTGAAGGTGCCGAGGAGATCGATGTCGACGACAGCCTTGAAGCCATTGGCGGACATACCCAGGACGGGCGCGGGGAAGTTGCCAGCGGCTCCGCAGACGAGGATGTCGATGGGTCCAAAGGCCTGCAGGCAGGCTTCGGTGGCGGCGAAGTCGCGCACATCGGCGGCGAAGGTTTCACAGGGGAAAGTGAGGGCTGCGGCGGCCAGCTTATCGGGATCGCGTCCCTGGATGCCGACGCGGGCGCCGTGTTGGGCGAAGAGTTGGGCGATTCCGCGGCAGATCCCGCTGGAGCCTCCGGTGAGGTAGGCCGACTGGCCGGCCAGAAGGTTATCGCGGAATACGCTGGGCATCGGAGACACTATAGCGGAGAAACCCAATTCGATGTGCCTGTCTGGCCATGACATTTCGAGGAGGCCGTGCAATCTCACAGGCGCGGGGAGAGATCTCAGTACGCGCTGCATTCCCCCTGTCAGAAGGATGATGAAGCACGCGAGTCGCTACGAGAACAAGTCGCATGGGAATTGGAGTATGGTTGAGTGCAGGTTATTGCAGCAATGTGGTACTTATCAGTCGTAATTCTCATCGTGCTTGCCTGGCTCGCGCGGAGGTGGATGAATCGCCGGCGCCAAGGAAAGAGCGCCCCACCTGAGAGCATTGTCCTCTTTCATAGCCATCCGATATCGCTAAATGCGACCACCCTGGCCCAGTGGTTCGGTGCCGCGGCAGGGTGTGAGGTCGAAGTCATCGATTCGTCGGAGGAGACCGGCGTAGAGCCTGACGAGCCGGCGCCAACGAGTTGGTTGACCGGGCAATCGCCACACTTCATCTGCTGCATCCGAGGAACCATGTTCATGGCGCACAACCTGTCTGCCCCCTACATGACAGATCCTCTTGGTGCCAGCCAGGGGCAGATGGAAATGAGACTGAGCAAAGCAATCAAAGAACACAAAGCATGGGCTTCCGTAGACGTTCTTCATCCGCAGGAAGCAACCGCGGAGAATTACCGAATCGTGGCGATGGTAGCTGCAAAGATGGTTGGACCGGACTGCCTAGCCTTGTACTCTCCTAAACTAAGCAAGTTTGCTCCCTGCATGGGTGATGAGACGATCGAGAAGTTGCTTTCTGCGGATCCCCTACAGGCCGTGTTTGTGGAACACGGAACGGTGCCAGTGATTCCAATGCAAAGTGACGACCCGAGGTTGCTAGCAGCTGAGGCTGAGGCACGGAGCAGATTCCACGAATTCGAATCGGCGTTCAACTCTAACTCCAACGGCGGATCTCACTTCTCGGTCAAGACAATGATTACTCGTGGAGACAACTCCGAACATATTTGGGTCGACGTAACTCGGATCGAGGGGGAGACACTCCTGGGGCTATTGGGGAATGAACCAGTAGACTTGGGAGACCTGAAACTCGGATCCGAAGTTAGCCTTGACCGCAGCCAGGTAGAGGACTGGGCCATTATGCGTGGCGGAGAACTGATCGGTGCCTTCACCCTCACAGCACTGCAGAATGCCCATCCGGCCGATTCAGGTGGGGACAAGCAGTAATTAATCGGTGGCCTCGCATACGCGAAGCTATCAACCTCCTCCCGCGTCCTTACTCCGTCCGGTCACACAGATAATTGGGAAAGTGCGCCTGGAACGCGGCGAGAGTCATATTGCGATCGGGCTCCATGCCGTACTGCGTGCTGCGGCCGCTGAGCAGAAGCACCTTCGATCGCGTGTCGATGGTGCACCAGCCGCCGCCCAGGGGCTTCAGACCGTACTTCTCGGCGATGTCGCGATGGAATGTTGCTGAGTCGTCGAAGACGATGGCGAGTTTGCCACCCTCTTCAGGGATGAGGCCCATGACGTACTTGCCCTCCACCTTTTCACGCTCGGCGGCGTGGAGGATGAGGACAATGGTCTGCTGGAGTTCAGGCAGACGCAGGCTTTGGCGCAGGTTCATGTTGGGCCATCCACGATTGCATGGCTTCGAGCAACGCTTCGATGGTGGAAGGGACGGCCTCCACGGTGACAGTCAAGCCGTGGCGGCGCGCGACCTCGGACGTCACGGGTCCGATGGACGCAATTTTAGACGCCGACACCAACTCCGGACCGGCCGCGGCCAGGAGGTTTTTCACGGTCGAGGAACTGGTCAGGGTGATCCAGTTGGGTTTGGCGGCCAGCAGCAGGGCTTGCGCCTGCTGCGCCAGTTCAGGCGGCACGATGGTCTTGTAGACGGGCAGGACGTCGACCCGCGCGCCCAGTTTAGTCAATTCCTCGGGGATCACGTCGCGGCCGACGGAGGCTCGCGGCAGCAGGATGGAACGGCCTTCCAGCCCTTCCGCGCTGAGGGCGGCCACCACACTCTCGGCGAGATACTCATCCGGCACGACGGAGGGCTCCAAGCCGCGCTGACGCAGCGCTTCGGCCGTGGCGGAGCCAATCGCGCACAGCTTCGGCCCTGACTCCGGCTTCACTTTGTCGAAGAAGAACTCGACGCCATTCACGGAAGTGAAGATCGCCCAATCGTACGATTTGAAGTCGGGCGCGGAGAACTCGAGGGGCACAAAGTCGATGACGGGCAGTTCGAGCACGTCGGCGCCTAACGCACGCAGGCGGGCGGAAAGCGATCCGGCCTGGCTGCGGGCACGAGTGACGACGACACGCTGGCCATGCAAAGGCTGATTCGCTCCGTACACCTGCACGAGAATTGCCTGGGCTCCGCCGGCCAGCAGACGGCCCGCGGCGGCGGTACCGAGAGCGGCCGCCTCGGTCACGGGGCCGCTGGTCTCATCCACGATTAAAGTTCCGCCCTCCGGATCGATCACGACTGAGCGCAGTTGCAGCGCATCGCCGGAGACGACGGCGTAGGCTCCGATGGGCACCTGGCAGCCGCCGCCGAGGGAGGCGAGCACAGCGCGTTCGGCGGTGACCGCGGCTCGGGTGGCCGGGTGATCCAACTGACTGCAGACCTTGAATGCATCACCGCCGTCATCACGAGTTTCGATGGCTAGCGCGCCCTGGCCGACGGCGGGACACATGATTTCCGGCGGCATCAATTCGGCGATGCGGTCGCCCCAGCCCAGGCGGCGCAGGCCCGCTCCGGCGAGCATGATGGCGTCGAACTGACCTTCGTCGAGCTTTCGCAGGCGGGTGTCGAGATTGCCGCGCACGCTTTCGATGCGCAAGTCGGGGCGGAGCTTTTTCAACTGTGCGGAGCGCCGCAGGCTGGAGGTGCCCACTCGCGCACCTTGCGGCAGTTCAGCGAGCTTACAGCCGATGATGGCGTCCTGAGGCGTCTCGCGTTCCGGAATCGCGGCGACCGTCAAGCCGGCCGGCAGCACGGTGGGCAGGTCCTTTAAGCTGTGAACAGCCAGGTCAATGCGGCCTTCCAGCAGGGCTTCTTCGATCTCCTTCGTGAACAGGCCCTTGGAACCCACCTTGGCCAGCGGCACATCCGTGATCTTGTCGCCGGTCGTCTTAATGATTTCGAGGTCTGTCTCGACGCCGAGCGCAGCTAGTTGCGAGGCCACCCAGCGGGCTTGCCACAGCGCCAGTTGCGAACCGCGGCTTCCGATCTTGAGCTTCATGAATCCTCCAGCCGGAACATCCGGCGGATCAGGGTGAGTACGCGGTCGCCTTCAGGCTGTGCGGCAGCGCGGCGGATTTCGGTCAACGGCCCGTGCGCGAGCTTGTTGAGCAGGCCTCGCGTGTAGGCTGCCAGGACTTCTTCCTGTTGGGGCGAGAGCGTGCCCAGTTTGCCGCGAATGCGTTCGAACTCCAGGCGGCCCATCTCTTCAAAGCGATGCTGCAGGCTGACGATGGTGGGGGCGACTTCGCGCGCCTTCATGCGTTCCAGCAGGCGGACGATTTCTTCGTCGATGATCAGTTCGGCCTGGTCCGCTTCCAACTGGCGAGCCTTGCGATTCTGTTCCACTTCGCGGCCGAGATCGTCGATGTCGTAGAGGTAGATGTTTTCGATGTCGTTGAGCGCCGGATCGATGTTGCGTGGCACGGCGATATCGATCAGGAAGATCGGACGGTTTTGGCGCTTCTTGAGCACCTGTTTCATCTCGTCCTTCTTCAACAGATAGTCCGGGGCTCCACTGGAAGTGATGACGATGTCCATCTCCGGCAACCGGGTGTGGAACGTCTCGTAATCGATCACCTGTCCGCCTACGAGTGCGGCCATCTCCTCGGCGCGGGCCTTCGTTCTGTTGGTGACCAGGATCTGCTCACAGCCGGCGCGATGCAGGTGGCGGGCCGCGAGTTCCGACATCTTGCCGGCGCCCACCAGCAGCACCTTCTTGGAACTGAGCTGGCCGAAGATCTGCTTGGCGAGTTCGATGGCGGCGTAGCTGACGCTGACGGCACTGCGGCCAATTTCTGTCTCGGAACGAACCCGTTTGGCGACGGTGAAGGCGCGCGTCAGCACGGAATCGAGGAAATTGCTGAGGGAGCCGTGCTCCTTGGCAGCCGCGTAAGCAGCTTTGAGCTGGCCCAGGATCTGCGGCTCGCCCAGCACCATGGAGTCCAGGCTGGCGGCCACACGGAACAGGTGGCGGATGGCCTCTTCATCGCGAAACGTGTACAGGTAAGGCCGCAGCCACACGGCGTCAATGCCGCGGTTTTGGGCGATGATGCCCAACACCTGGTCGAGATCGATTTCGCCGTTCATGGCGATGGCGACCTCCACCCGGTTGCAGGTGGAGAGGATCATCGCCTCTTCGGCGCCGCCTTGGGAACGCAGGTTGCTGAGGGCCTCGCCGAGTGCGGATTCGGCAAACGCCAGGCGTTCGCGCACCTCCACCGGCGCGGTCTTGTAGCTGAGACCCGTGAGCATCACCTTCATGCGCGTGTCTCCATCATTTGGCGAGCAGCGGCCTCAATCCGACGTGCGCGGCCCAGGTAATCACCGCGAATCCAAGAACGGTTAGAGAAAGTACAGCGGCTTTGCGGCCGCGCCAGCCGGCGGAGATCCTCAGAAAGACCATTAGCAGGTAGAAGCCCCAAGTGACGAGGGATACGACGATTTTGGCCTCGCTGATCCAGCGGGTTCCATATTCGATTGAGGCCCAACTGCTACCGGCCACCACGGCCAGGGTAACGGCCACGAAGCCGACACTCATTGAACGCGTGATCAGCGTATCCAGGGTTTCGAGTGGCGGCAGGCGGTCTGGCGTCACCAGCGCGATGAAGTCCTCCGTGCTGCCCTGTTTCCGTTTGAGACGGCGTTCCTGCAGGAGATAGAAAACAGCGGCTCCGGCGCTCAGCAGCAGGCCGGCATAGCCCACCAGCACGAGCAGGATATGGGTGATGAGCCATGCGTTGCGTACGCGCGCATCTTCCCACGAGGCCATGGGGGCGCCCATGGCGGCGATGAGGGTCAAGAGTGAGACCAGCGGAAAGATGAAGATGCTGAGAATCGCGAAATGGTAGCGCCACTCCACGAAGAGATAGACAACAGCGAAGATCAGGCCGCACAAAGAGGCGGTTTCGTAGAAGTTATTGGCCGCCAGGTGTCTCAGTTCGACACTGTGCTCGACGAACGACACAAAATGAAGCACCACTGCGACATGAAAAGCGCCTAATGCGTAGGGGAAGAAGCGGGCGCCCCGGCGGAGCACGGTCAAAAAGGCGTGTACCAGGCCTGCCGCATAGAGCAAGGCGGCGACACGCAGCCAGAATAGGCTCATGTCGGGCATACACCACCAAACAGGGAAGAATTCGCCGGCACGCTTAGAGTATATCGCGGCGAGGGCGGCTTCCAGAGTGGGAACATGTCAGCATGACACTGAATCTGAAGGGAAAAACGGCACTAGTGACCGGCGGAAGCCGGGGGATTGGGCGAGCGGTGGTCGAGCGGCTGCTGGCGGCGGGCGCGAATGTCGCCTTCTGCGGCCGCTCGCAGGCGAGCATTGACCAAGCTTCATCAGAGATCCGGGGGGCGAATAGTACTTTCGCCCTGAAGGTTGCAGGCCGAGTCGCCGATGTTGGGAGTGAAGAGCAAGTGCGGTCCTTGTTTGAGTGGTTGGATGTGGAATTCGGCGTGCTTGACATCTTAGTGAACAACGCCGGAGTGGGGATCTTCAAAGATCTGGCCGCGATGGAGCCAGATGAGTGGCAGACAGTGATCGGAACGAATCTGACGGGTGTATACAACTGCTGCCACCATGGTCTGCCGCGCCTGCGGAAGCAGGGTGGGGGCTGGATCGTGAACATTGCGAGCCTGGCGGGGAAGAATTCATTCGCGGGCGGCGCGGCGTACAACGCATCGAAGTTTGGATTGTGCGGAATGAGTGAAGCAATCCTGCTGGATCACCGATATGAAGGTGTGAAGGTCACAACGGTTCTTCCGGGCAGCGTGAGTACGGATTTTGGACGGGCGGGTAAGGCGGAATGGAAGATTGGGCCGGAGGATGTGGCGGAAACAGTGGCCATGATCCTGGCGATGCCTGACCGGACGTTGGTGAGCCACGTGGAGATTCGTCCCTCGCGGCCGCCAAAAAAGTAGATTAGCGGGCCACACGGCTTAGCGCAGCAGAGTCGAGCGTGAGCGGGGCGGGTTGTATGCAGGCGTACCCGGCGCGGCGAAGGAAAGGAGCCCATCTTGGGCGACGCGTTTCACATGGAGATACCGGCGGACTTCATTTCGCCGGCGGCGAAGGACAACAGGCGCTTTGCGTTCTCCAGGCGGCTGGGGAGCCCGACTTCGCGGGCGGCAGGCGCCGCCAAGGTGAGTCCGGCAGCCGGCAAACTGCTCGATCCCAACCGGACCGGGCGGGAAGCGGCTGTGCTCGAGTCCAACCTGAAGCAGTACATCGTGGGTCAGGACGAGGCGATTGAGCAGATCGTCAACATCTACCAGATGCATCTGACGGGTTTGAATGCGCCGCAGCGTCCGGTGGGCAATTTCCTGTTTCTTGGCCCCACGGGTTCCGGCAAGACGCGCATTGTAGAGGCGACGGCGGAGGCCCTGGTCGGCTCGCCGCGCTCCGTGATTAAGATTGACTGCGCCGAGTTCCAGCACAGTCACGAAATCGCGAAGCTGATCGGTTCGCCGCCCGGCTACCTGGGTCATCGCGAAACCCATCCGTTGTTGAGCCAGGAAGTCCTGAATCAGTACCACAATGAGCGCACAAAACTCAGTTTCGTCCTTTTCGACGAGATTGAGAAAGCCTCGGACGCGCTCTGGAATCTGTTGCTGGGCATCCTGGACAAAGCCACGCTGACGCTGGGCGACAACCGCAAGGTCGATTTCTCGCGGACGATGATCTTCATGACGTCGAACCTGGGCGCGGCGGAGATGAGCTCGATCATGAGCCCACGCCTGGGCTTTCTGGCGATGCCCGACGGGACGGGTGAGGCGGTGACTTCGGCTGTTTCGGGCAAGATCGCCCGCAGCGGGCTGGAAGCGGCGCGGAAAAAGTTCACGCCCGAATTCATGAACCGGCTCGACAAAGTAGTGGTGTTCCAGCCGTTGGGCAGTGAACAGCTGCGGCGGATTCTGGACATCGAACTCGGCATGGTGCAGCAGAGAGTCTTCTGCTCCGCGCCGGATCGCAGCTTCGTCTTCACGGTGACACCGGAAGCGAAGGACCATCTTCTGGCCGAAGGCACCGATTTGAAGTACGGTGCGCGGCATTTGAAGCGCGCGATTGAACGCTTGCTGGTGCAACCCCTGTCAAATCTGATCGCGACAGAGCAGATTCGTGGAGGAGATCTGTTGCGTGTGGATTTTGATGTGGATAGCAGCGAGCTGGCGTTCGCGCGCGAAGCGGAAGGTTTAGCCATTCAGGCGATGGCGGAACTGGTGGATGCTCCGGTGAAAATGTGGATGAAGGCGGCCGGAGCGGGTGTGGTCGATACACAGAAGGCGCCCGCGGTGCGGACGACGCGGCGCGGTTAGCTACGGCGTTTCATTGGCTTTGATCTGACGTGGGGAGAGAGCCGGCATGGCACCGGGCCGTTGCGTAATGGCGATAGCGCGCGACGATCCGGTGCAGCCGGGTAACGGTTCCACGGAGTAGTAGTTCAACCCATACAACCAGTTGCGGTGCAGCGCCTCGACGCAGGTGTTATCAGCGTGCGGCTGGACACGGCGCCAGAAGCCCCGGGCGGAGACGATCTGGTCGAGCACAGGGGCGGCGCTCAACTTCACAAACAACAACCCAAGGGCAGCTCCAACGGCGACAACGGCGACAGCAGCCGTGCGCTTGCTGGTTCGTTCCAGCCACCACGCGGCGAGGGTGAAGGGCAAAGCCAGGGCGAAATACTCCCAGTGGGTCTCACCCAGGTTGGCGCGTCGCAGTCCATACAGGAGTGCGTCGGGCAACAGGGTGGCGATTATTGGACACAAACCCAGCAGAAGTGTCGCCAGTGCCAATTGACGCTTCGCGCTGCCGGCAGCAGCCAGGCCGGCAGCCAGCACGATGCAGAGCGGCGGCAGCAGCGGCAGGATGTAGCCCGGCAGCTTGTTGGCGGACACCGAAAAGAAGACGAGTCCAAAGCAGAAGACCGCCAGCAGGATGCGGCGCCGCCGTTCGCTCCAGCAGTCGGGCCCCAATAGGCTCAACACCGTAGGCCAGGGGAACAGGCTGGCCACCAGGACGGGCACGTAGAACCAGAACGGCTGCTCGTGCAGCAACGCGCCGTCGGCAAAGCGGGAGAAGTGGTGTTTGACGAAGAATTCGTCCCAGAAGGGCTTTCCATGGCGGACGAACATGGCGGCGTACCATGGCACGGCAACCAACAGGGCCGCCACAGCCGGGAGCAGCAATTCCTTCCAGCGTCTCCAGGCGAACCAGAACAGTGGCAGGATCAGCACTCCGGCGACGAGGCCCTTGGCCAGCAGCGCGAGTCCAAAGCAGACGCCGGCGGCCAGGGCAGCTCGTTTTGAGCCGGTCTCGATCCACAACAGGCCAAAGAGAACGGTGGCGTTGAAAGTCGCGGCCAGGGGCAGATCCGTAACGCCGATCTGGCTTTCGGCGGCCCAACCGGCGGTGGTGGAAAGCAGCAAGACGGAAATCCAGGCGATACGGTCGCCTTCCAGTCGTCGTACGACAAGAAACTGGAGTAAAAGATACACGAGACTGAGG
The DNA here is from genome assembly GCF_051172195.1 of Paludibaculum fermentans. Classification (GTDB taxonomy): domain Bacteria; phylum Acidobacteriota; class Terriglobia; order Bryobacterales; family Bryobacteraceae; genus Paludibaculum; species Paludibaculum fermentans_A. Next base: position 1,436,810 of record NZ_JBPJAQ010000002.1, on the reverse strand, counting down.
ATGGCGACGGGCAGGCGCGGGGCGAGATCGTCACCCAAGCCTGCCAACTGTCCGGCGGCCACCATCCAGTACAGCAGGGGCGGCTTTTCGAACCAGGGTTTGCCCCACAGTGTGGGTGTGATCCAGTCGCCGGAACGAGCCATTTCCCGGCCAATCGAGGCATAGCGCGGCTCGTCGGCGCTGAGCAGGCCAACCCCGTCCAAGGCTATGCCATAGACAAGGGCAAGACCGCCAAGCAGGAGCAACAGCAGGATAATAGTACGAGGCGTAAGCCCAGCCAATGGCACGTCACCAGTATAATGGCCGCAATGCCTCGACTAACCTGTCTCGCTGTTCTGGTTTGTGTATTGGCTTGGCCAGCCGCCGCCGATGTGTCCGGATGTGCTTGTGATCCCAAGAATCCCGAGACGCTGAAGGTGCGGGAGTGCAGCCTCTGCGCGGAAGCCGAAAAGCAGCCGGTCGATGTGCCATTCTTTGTGCTGAAGGATGTCAACCCGCGCAAACCCAACCGGTGGCTGGTTTTACCGAGAGTCCACGGCGAGGGGCCGCACCCGATCCACGATTTACCGAAAGCACAGAGGGACGCGTTGTGGAAGTTCGCCATAGCCACGGCGAAAGAGAAGATCGGCGACGGGTGGGGTCTCGCGTACAATAGCTGGCACGTGCGCACGCAATGCCATCTGCACATTCATGTCGGCCGCTATATTACGGCGGCGGAGAATTCGCGGTTCGTCGTGGTCCGGCGGCCGGAGGAATTCCCCGCTCCGGAACATAGCGGAGTCTTCATCCATCCGGTTAAAGGCGGTTTCCACGTGCACACCGGAGAGCGCATTATGGAGACAGCGCTGGTCCGCTGAGCCCGTTTGAGGATAGAGTCAGAGGGAACAATATGAGCCTGGTGGAGATCCAACAACCGCCGACCGCCGAAACGGCCGCGATTCACCTGCACCCGACCGACAATGTCGCGGTGGCGCGGCTGACTCTGGGCGAAGGGCAGACTGTCTCCGCCGGCGGCGTGACGGTGGTGCTGCGCGAACAAGTGCCGGTAGGCCACAAACTGTCGTTGCGCCGGATTGCCGCCGGTGAAAACGTGCTGCGCTATGGGCAGGTAATTGGACCCGCGCTCATCGACATCGAACCGGGCCTCCACGTCCACAACCACAATCTGGGCTATCTGGAGGGGACTCGAGTCTACGAATTCCCGGCAGAGGAGCATGCGGTGCCCGCGCCGCCGGCCTCCGTGCCGACGTTCCTTGGCTATGCGCGGGATGACGGCCGGGCCGGTACGCGTAACTATATCGCCGTGGTGGCGGCTTCGAACTGCGCCGCCCACACCGCCGAGTGGATTGCGTCCAGCTTTGATAGCGAGACGCTACCCCCGAATGTCGATGGAGTCGTGGCTTTCCCGCACGGCGAAGGCTGTGGGCATTCCATCGGACCTGACACTGAGCAACTGCAGCGCACACTGTGGGGCGTGCTCGACCACCCGAACGTCTCTTCCGCCATCGTTCTGGGCCTCGGCTGCGAGGTCAACCAGATCGATCATTACCTCGGCGTGGCCGCCGGCAGTGGACCGCGCGCCTCGCGTATCGTCGGCATGACTTTGCAGGAGAGCGGCGGCACACGCGCCACGGTGGAACAGGCGCGAAAGACGATCGCCACCATGATGGAGCGCGCCACCGAGGAACGGCGCAGCGAGCTGCCGGCCTCAAAGATCTGCCTGGGACTGAACTGCGGCGGATCCGATTCATTCAGCGGGATCACGGCCAACCCGGCGCTGGGTTACTGCTCCGACCTGCTGGCGGAACTCGGCGCAACCAGCGTATTGGCGGAGACGCCGGAGATCGTCGGGGCCGAACACCTGCTGGTCAAGCGAGCCCGCAATCGCGCGGTGGCCGAGAAGCTGCTGGCCATGATCGCGAAGTATAAGACGTACCTTTCGAGGTTCGAGGGCAGCTTCGACGACAACCCATCTCCGGGCAACAAGGAAGGCGGGCTGTCGAACATTCTGGAAAAATCACTGGGCGCTGTCGCCAAAGGCGGCACGTCGCAACTGAATGAAGTGGTCGACTATGCCGAGCGGGTCATAGGCCCCGGCTTCGCTTTCATGAATACGCCCGGTTACGACCCCGTGTCGCTGACCGGCCTGGCCGCCGGCGGCGTGAATCTCATCGCCTTTACCACCGGCCGCGGCAGCGCGATCGGTTTTCCGACCATACCCGTGTTGAAAATAGCGACCAATAGTTACACCTACCGCCGCATGACCGGCAACATGGACATCAATGCGGGCCGGATTGCGGATGGAGAGGCGGGTGTGGAGACGATTGGCCGCGAGATCCTGGACGCCCTGTTGAAGGCCGCCTCGGGCTTGCGCACGAAGAGCGAACTCCTCGGTCACAAGGAATTTGTTCCATGGCGCATCGGTCCGGTCATGTAATTAGTGAATAGCGGTGTTACCCTGAATGAATTCTCCCAGAGGAACCATGAGAATCCTGGTTGTCGAAGACGAAAAGCGAATAGCTGACTTTGTGAATCGCGGCTTGGAAAGCGCGGGGTACACCGTCGATCTGGCCGAAAACGGCGAAGCCGCGTTGGAACTGATCCACGCGCATGATTATGATCTGGTAATCCTCGACCTGATGTTGCCCGACATGGACGGATTGTCGGTCCTCGAAAAGGCGCGCAACCGGAAAGTCAGCCCACCTGTGCTCATCCTCAGCGCGCGTGGTGGAGTAGACGACCGGGTGAAGGGTCTCGAACTGGGTGCCGACGATTACCTGGTCAAGCCATTCGCCTTCGTCGAGCTGCTGGCGCGCGTCCGCGCCCTGTTGCGCCGCGGCCAGTCTACGCCTGAGCGCCTGATGGTAGGCGACCTCTCGCTGGACTGCGTGCGCCGGAAGGCCAGCCGGGGCAACGAGCCGGTTGACCTGGCGCCCAAGGAATTCAGCATCCTCGAGTATCTGATGCGCAACCGGGGCCGCCCGCTGAGCAGGACGATGATCGTGGAACACGTCTGGGACATGGAGTACGACGGGCTGACCAACATCGTCGACGTCTACATCCGGCATCTGCGCAGTAAGATCGACGACCGCTTCCCCGTGAAACTCATCCACACGGTGCGCGGCATAGGCTACATGCTCGATTTGTCGGAAACCCCGGGCAGTGCCTCCGACAAGCCCGAAGAAGCTTGACCGGTTCCCGGCGAAGCCGCGCCGCGCTGTATGCCAGATAAGAATCGCAAGTCCACGTTCTGGCTCCGCACCCTTCGTGGACTGCGCATGCGTCTCGCGGCGACGTATGTGCTGCTGTTCGCGCTCGCTTTGGTGGGCTTGGGCTTTGTCTTCCGCCAGTCGGTCACAGGCATCCTGAACCAGCAGAGTGAACGGGTGCTGGACGAAGAGTGGCGGGCCATGAAGGCCTATCTGCGGTTCCAGCGCGGCGAACTGATGTGGACATACGATCCCGAGGATGCCGAGGAGGCCTATGCGGTGGATCGCCTGCGCCGGGTTCTCCTGCTGACGGATGAGCGTGGCAACGTCCTGGAATTGTCCAACGGCTATTCGGCGCTAGGCAGCGAATCGATGCAGCAGATCAGGAGCGTCGTGCGCTCAAACGAACCCGTAACGGTGGTGCGGCGCGACTTCCGGGGGGAAACCTATCTTGTCCGCATGGGTATCATGCGGGACCAGGGGCGGGCGTTTTTCGTGGCCATCGGCCTGCCGGTGGAAGATACCCTGAGAATCCCGAACCACCTGCTGCGTCAGTACCTGCTTTCCGTGCCGGTCATGCTGCTTGTCATCGTCTTCGTCGGCTGGTATATGGCCGGGCGGGCGTTGCGGCCGTTGCACCAGGTGGCCGAGACCGCCAGTGCCGTGGCCGGGGGCAACCTGAGTCTCCGAATCGTGCCGCGCGGATCGGGCGACGAACTGGATGTGCTCATTGGCGCCTTCAACCAGATGCTGGAGCGGTTGGAGCTCAACTTCCAGCAGATCCGCCAGTTCTCCATCGACGCTTCGCACGAACTGCGCACCCCCATCACCATCATTCGAGGCCAGTTGGAGGTAGCACTCTTCACCGCCGAGACCAGGGAGCAGTTCCGCGAAGCAATCATGACGGCGCTGCTGGACGTGGAGCGCATGGGCCAAATTGTGAAGTCGCTGCTGCTGCTGGAACAGGCGGAGTCCGGCCAGGTGGTGCTGCAGAAGACACCGTATGACATCACCAGATTGTCCGAGGAACTCGTCTCACAGTTCCGCGTCGCTTCGGACGAAAAGGGCATTGATCTGGAAGTAGTCGCGCTGGGGCCGTGCTGGGCGGAGGTGGACCGGGTCCAATTCGACCGCCTGCTGTCCAACCTTTTGTCCAATGCGCTGAAGTATACCCACGCTGGAGGCCGGGTGGAAGTGATTCTGGAACAGGCCGAAGGCGCGGCGCATCTCATCGTGAGCGACAACGGCCAAGGCATTCCAGCGGCCAACCTGCCGCATGTCTTCGAGCGGTTTTACCGTGTCCGTGAGACCACACCCGATCCCGACCGCGGCCTGGGGCTTGGGTTGGCTTTCGTCGCCTGGATTGCGCGAGCTCATGGCGGGCGGGTGGAAGTGAAGAGCGAACCAGGCCAGGGTTCTCAATTCCTGGTGGTTTTCCCCACCCCTACGCCCAGCGGCGAGCCGGGTCCTGAAACGGAATCCACCGCGGGACTGCTGTCCTGACGGCGTGAGATTTCCCTAAACACTCCCGCGGCCGCGCGCGTCTATCGTTTCGATGAATTTCGCACGCTGGATTTTCGCCTTTTTGTCACTCGCAGCCGTTCTCGTGTGGGCCCAGCGCGATCGAGGGATCGCCCCTTCCAGGGATCTGCCTACGTGGGAGTACCGTCACCTACAACCCCAGGAGATCGCACCGGGCGCCTATCAGCAGGTGGACTGGAATCTGGTCATATCCATGGGCGCGCAAGGGTGGGAGCTGGTCAACGTCACGCCCTGGGTTTTGCGCAACGATCTCCACCAGCAGGGTAAGGAGGGGGAACCCAAGCTGGTGACCCAGAACTACATGGCGTTTTACTTTAAACGCCTGCGGGCGGAGCAGCGCTGAACCTCAGGCAGTGCGCAAAGAGCTGGCGATCAGGCTCGACACACGGCCAGTCCGGCCGGCGCTGGGGGTGACTGTCCCTTCGCGGGGCAGGCAGGAAATCAGCACTGTCACCCCATCGCGTGTTTCCACCCAGGCCTGCCACCTGTCCGGCAATTCCAGGGCAGACGGCCACCATGCGGGATGGGCCCTTACAAATACCTTGGCAGGAACTCCAAAGTGCCACAAATGCTCGAGTTGCGCGTACGGATCGGCCTGATCCAACAGGAGTTTCACCGTTTTTCGGGGCCTCTTCGCCGGCAGTGCGGCGGGCGCGGGCAGGAGTGCCGCGGCAGGGAGGGCAAACAAGTCGCGTCTGCGCATGGTCCCTCCCATGGTAGCGTGAGCTTATGGATGCTCCGAAAGATCGAGTGCTGGTTGTCGACGACGAGTCGAATCAACGCACGGCACTCGCGACCATGATCGCTGGCTGGGGCTATGAAACTGCATCCGCCGCCAACGGGGCCGAGGCGCTCGACCGGCTGCGAGAGTTCGAAGCCAGCGCGATTGTCACCGACCTGATGATGCCGGGCATGGACGGCAGCGAATTGCTGCGCCGGCTGAAGGACCAGGGGCAGTCGCCTCCAGCCATTGTCCTTACCGCCTTCGGAAATCTGGAAACTGCCATAGCGTTGGTACACGACCTGGGCGCCTTCTGGTTTCTGGAGAAGCCGCTGCAACCGGGCGCCTTACGCCTGCTGCTCTCCCGCGCGGTAGCCCAATCGCGGCTGGCCGACTACAACGAAGCCCTGGAACGCCGCTTGAGCGAACAGGGTGTACTGGGCAATCTGGTGGGCGGCTCGGAGGTCATGCAACGGATCTTCTCGCTGATCCGGCAGGTGGCCCCGACCCGCGCCACTGTTCTGATCACCGGGGAAAGCGGCACCGGCAAGGAACTGGCCGCCCGTGCCATTCACGACCTGAGCCCGCGCCGCACAGCGCCCTTTGTCGCCATCAACTGCGCCGCCTTGACCGAGACGCTGATCGAAAGCGAGCTTTTCGGCCACGAGAAAGGTTCGTTCACAGGCGCGGTGGAGCGCCGCCGGGGCTGTTTCGAACTGGCCGACGGCGGCACGCTGCTGCTGGACGAAATCGGCGAAATGCCGGCGCCTACGCAGGCGAAACTGCTGCGTGTGCTGGAAGAACGAAAGGTGCGCCGCCTGGGCGCCGCCCGCGAAGTGGAAGTAGACGTCCGCCTGCTGGCCGCCACCAATCGCGACCTGCTGGCCGAAGTGAAGCAGAACCGGTTCCGCGAAGACCTCTTCTTCCGGCTCAACGTGTTTGAGGTTTCGCTGCCGCCGCTGCGTGACCGCCGCGAGGACATCCCGGCCCTGTGCGAGGTGATGATCCGCGACATGAACATCCGCCATCAGTGCCGGGTCAGCGGGGTGGATCCGCAGGCCATGGCCCTGCTGCAGAACCAGGAATGGCAAGGCAACGCCCGCGAACTGCGCAATGTGGTGGAGCGCGCCGTCATCCTGGCCGGAGAAGGCCTGGTCCAACCCTGCCATTTCTTCGGGTTGCACACGGCCGCGCGGCCTCCTGTGGTCAGCGGCGACGAGGTGCGGCTGAGCGTAGGCGCCACCATTGACGAGGCGGAACGCGCGTTGATTGAAGCCACATTGCGGCATACCGGTAACAATCGAACCCGGGCCGCCACCATTCTCGGTATCAGCCAGAAGACACTTTTCAATAAGTTGCGCGAGTATGGCGCGCCCGGTGGAACTGAGTAGAATACGCCCATGTCATTGCGCCTCCGATTACTGTTGTTGATGATCGGCATGGTGGCTGCCTTGTCCGTGCTGATGCTCGGCATCCAGTTGAACTCACTGGTGTCGGTTTGGCTGAACCACACGGCGGAAAGGGCGGCCTCCACGGCGCAGTTTGTCAAAAGCTATGTCCTGGAGCGGGCCCAGGAGCGCGCCAGCAATATCCAGCCTCCACCCGGCGATCTCAACAATCAGATCCGGCTGTGGCGCGCCGCCATCTCGGAGGACGAGGAATTGCCCGATCTGCTCAATTCCACCCTCACGCAGACCCGCTCCATCGTCGAAATCTCCGTGTCCGGCGAGCGCGGACGCATCCTGGCGTCCTCGAATCCTGACCGCAGAGGCCGCATGATCGGCGGCATGCTGCCCTTCAAATCCCTGGTGGATATGAATCCGTTTGACCGCTTCCTGCAGGTGCTGCGCGGCCAGATGGACTATGAAAACCGGGTGGACCTGGGCGTACCTGGACAAAAGGAAGCCGTCTTCACCATCCAGGTGCTGGTTTCCAGTGCCTTGCTGCGCGACGCCATCGTGCCGGAAGTCTATAGAACGGCACTGGCCTCGCTACCTCTCTTCGTCTTTTCCATCCTCATCGCCTGGGTGGCCGCCCAGATCGCCCTGCGGCCGCTCGCCGGCATCAGCCAGACCATCGACCAGATCACGCGCGGTGAATCGATGACGGAGCACTATCCGCACATCTCCTCGACGCGTGAACTGGCCGCCGTGCAGGAGAAGTTGCGCTTCCTGGGCGAGCAGTTCCGCGGAGCGCAAATGGGCGCTACTCAACTGCGGGGCAGCGTCGAGCGCCTGCTGGAACGGCTGGAAGAGGCCATTTTTCTTTTCGATTCCAGCGGCCGGCTGATCGTCTGCGGCGAGCCTGTGGAGCGTCTTCTCAATATGAAGCGCTCGGACATTACGCGACGCAAGATCGAAGAGCTGTTCCCTGCCTCCATGCCCGTCGGCGCGGCCATCGCTTCGGCGATTGTCGAGCGGCGTCCGCTGCGGGACACGCAGGTGGGCCGCCTCATCCTCAATCTTGACTTTCTGCCTGATGGCGCGTTGCTGCTGCGCATCCGGGACGCCGAAGGCCGCCAGCTTGTAGAGAAACAGTTGAGCCTGTCCACGCGCCTGGCCGCCATCAACCGCCTCACCGGCGGTGTCGCCCACGAGATCAAGAATCCGCTGAATTCCATTGCATTGCGGCTGGAACTGCTGCGCTCGCGAGTGCTGCCCGAAGTGCCCGAAGCGAATGGCGAGATCGAAGTCATTGCACAGGAGATAACCCGGCTCGATCGCGTCGTGCGCACGTTTCTGGACTTCACACGCCCGCTGGAGATGCGGACCAAGGAGTGCGACCTGGGCTGTCTCGCGGCCGAATCAGTGGAACTCATCCGGCCCCAGGCGGAACTTGCCGGCATTCGCGTGGAGACTTTCGGGTTGGATTCGCCGGTTGATGTGCGAGTCGACGACGACCTCATCAAACAGGTGCTGATGAACATCCTGAGCAATGCCATGGAGGCGATGCCGGAAGGTGGGCATCTTCAGATTAACTTGCGAAACTCCGGCCGGGAGGCGATACTCGACATCTTGGACACAGGTCCCGGGATTCCCCAGGAGATGAGGGACAAGATCTTTCAGCTCTACTACACAACAAAGGAAAAGGGGACCGGTATTGGATTGGCGATGGCCTTTCGAGCCATGCAAATGCACGACGGAGGAATTGAAGTGGGTGGAGGAGAAGGCAGAGGTACGACTTTCCGGTTACGGTTCCCGGTCCACGATGGAGCAGCAGAGTGACAATGCGATCCATTCATCCCTGGATCCTGGCAGCGGCGATGGCCCTCGGACTGTCAGGATGTTCCAAGTTCAAAAAGGCGCCAAAACCGCCGCCCGCCCCGGCTCCCGTCCAGCCGAAGATCGAGCCTCCGTCCACTCCGGTTCCGCAGGCCAAGCCCATGGAGGAGCCGCAGTTGCCGGCGACGCCCCTACCTGCGCCGGAGATTGAGCAGCAGGTGATCCGGCCGAAGATCGAGCAGGTGGAGCCGCCCAAGCCCACGCCGCCGGCCCGCCGCAGGAGCAGGCCGACCCGGAGCGCGGCCAGTCCTAAGCCGGTGAAGCCGGCAGATCCGGCGCCCTCCGCGCCGCAGCAGCAACCCCCCGTCCAGCCGCCCGTCCAGCCTCCAGTGCAGCCGCCGCCGGACCCGGCACCGGTCAATCCGGCTCCGCAGACGCCGAAACCGGAAATCAAGCTCGCTGAGGTGTTGACGGAAGAGCAGCGCCACAGCTACAACCAGACGATCGATGAGAGTGTGGGGGAGGCCCGCCGGGCCCTGGTTTCGCTGCAGGGGCGAACCCTTAGCCGGGAGCAGAGCGAAAACGAAAGCCGGGTGAAGACGTTTATCCGGCAGGCGGAGGACACGCGAACATCCGATGTGCGGGCTGCCGCCCAACTCTCGCGGCGCGCCGCCCTGCTGGCCAGGGAACTGCTGGAGACGTTGAAGTAGGCTTACTGCATCAGCCCGAAGAGGCTGGCTGCCGCGTCGTTCGCCATGCCGCCCAGCGAAAGCAATGCGTTTGTCACGAAATGGCGTGCTTCGCTGCCGCCTGTGAACATCCAGACGGCAAACGCGATCCAGAAGAGAGTCCAAAGCAGCGACCAGAACGGCGCGGTCTGATTCCGGCCGCACTCCTCAGCCCATTGGGCTCTCATGCGGCCGTGCTCGGCCCGCCAGGCGTGTTTCATCTGCGCCTGCTCGGCCCGCCATGCGGCCCGCATCTGGGCACACTCCGCCGTCCACTCCGCCTTCTGGGCGGCTTGCCAGGCCTTAGCCTGCCAGCGCCAGGTGAATGGGCCGAATGAGGACCCGAACAAGCTGGAGAACGAGTTGGGATTGGATCCGAATCTCATAAGGAACTCTTCCGTCTGTTACGAGTGCAGCACGTTTCCGGTTCAGTAATTCTACATCAACGGCCCAAAGTGTCCGGAATTGGAACTTAGCCGTCCGATCCCGAATTGCACAGGCGTTTAGATGAATTGCGGCGCCAACGGCGGCAACTCCAACTGCAGCAACTCCTTAACGCCATCCGGACCACGCAGGTCCAGCAGCAGGTCGCCGCCGGAGGTGAAGTGCAGGCTATAGCTGACGAACGGGCAACTCTTGCGCTGCAGGCGCATCCACTCGATCACATCGGCGGGCTCGGTGTTCTCGCTATCCAGCACATAACGGAACCCGTCCGAGAGCTCGGTCCGCACATTGGCCGTGCCGATGACGCGGTTTGTAAGCGACTGGTAGCGCTCGCTTTCTGCATCGGAGAGGGATACTTCGGCCGGGGTCGACACGTCTGTGGATGGCGGCTTCCAGGGCTCCGCCGGAAGTGTCATGCAGATCGCAAGCAGGAAAACCAGGTGATGTAGTCTCTTACGCATATCGCCTCTCCGGATGCCGCCGGCCCCTCGCCGGTCTGTCGTTGGAATCACAGTGAATGAAGTTTCCGCCCGGGAACCGGGTCAAAGCCGCACAGGGGAAACAAAGCCGTCATCGGTTGTTACGCACATTGCAAGCAGCGCACCAAAGGTAAACGGCGGTTGGCGGACCGCCCGCCAACAGATGGGGAGCGTATCGATGGTGTACTCTGATTCACTATGAGGAGCACGGAAATCGAGACGGTTCTCGATTCGTTTCTGTCCGAGCAGCAGGCCCGCGTTCAGAAGCTGATTTCCGCGTTCGAAGCCGCCTGGCGCGACACTCAGATCCTGCTCGCCGCGCAGGCCGACCTATTTCGCACTCATCCGGGCAAAACCGAACCAGGCGTAGAACTTACGGCCATCGAGCGCCTGATGGAGTCGTCGGCTCGCCCCTTGCTTTTCGACCTCGTCGCCGGCCTGCGGCGAGTGAAGCCGCAGGAGCGGGCGCTGTCGGGTCTTGAAGACTACGAAACAGCCTCCGAGGATCTGCTCAGCCGCCTGCCTGTCGAAGTCGAAGTGCCGCAGGCGGTCTGGCTCAACGTCCTCACCCCACTGGCCGGCAGCCCCGTAATGGCTATGGCAGCCAGGCTGCGCCACCACCCTGAGGTGCTGCCGCTGCGAGAATTGCTGGGCTGCTTCTTCCAGCAGGAATCGAACCTGAGGGCACGGCTGGACGGGGCAGTCTTCGTGGTTCTCGCCAAGGCCGTGCTGCTGCTTCTGGAACCATGGCAGCAGGTGCGGCGTGAGGCGCTGGGGGTATTGGCGGGGCACAACGGCGGTTCGTTCGAGGAGGCCCGGCTGCGCTGGATGGATGCGCTGCTGGCCCTGCATCACCAGGGGGAAGATGCGCTGCAGAATCAGGCCGCCTGGGCAGCCGCCTCCAGTGAGCGCGCCGCCCGGTTTCTGCTTCGCCACAACGCGCCGTTCTCTCCACAGCAGCATCAGGATCTGCTCGACAACAGGCAGAATCTGTTTCGCTACTGGGCCCGCCAACGCCGCAGCGTCAACGCGGCGGTGGATGTGGAATATGAACTCGGCCAAGCCGCGCTGGAAGGCGTCTCGTGCGGACGCGCCATCCTGCTGCAACTCGACCAGGAGCAGGCCGGCTTGCTGCAGGAACTGGAATCGGTCATCACCTGGCTGCAGACCTTCGGGATGGATGACGCGGGCGACTTCCCCGCCCCCCAGAACAACCTGGTCTCGGGCGAGGACCATGCTTCGGACTGGCAGCGCCGCATGGAAGCGTTCGCCGAATCGCGCCTGCCGCAGGTTTGCGATGCACTGCAGCCGCACAAACCGCTGCCACCGCGGGCCGGCGCCTGGCGGCAGCTTCACCCGCGCAACGTTCTACTTTCCGCCCTCGACGGCATCGGCCATGCCCGGGTGCTGGAGGGCTGCCGCGAAGCGGAGGCGGTCCACCGTTCGGTCGTGCGCGAGATTGAACGCACGCGGGAAGTGGTTGAGTTTGGGCTGGAGACCGCCCAGGAAGAAGGCCAGGGCGCCATTGCCCAGGAAAGCGTCAGCAACGCGCTGGCCCTTGCCATCCATCAGAGGGAACGAACCCAAAGCCCACGGGCGCTGGTGGAGCAGCGGCTGGTGGAGGGGCTGGCGGGCACGTTGTTCCTCACTCACTTCACCCTGGAGCAGCGGCGCCTCGGGCTGTTGACACAGCTGATCCGCAATCGCGGCTCAGAGGCCTTTCAGACCGCGCGTGAACTGGGCTTCCACGGCACATCGGAAGGCGGACGCAGGCTTTATCTCGCGGTGGGGTCAGCTTACCGCGCGGCACTGATCAAGATCGGCTGGGAGCCGCCGCCGGTCGAGGCCCTGGAACAGGTTACGCTGCGCGGATATGTCGATGAAGTACTGAATCTGCGCTCAGACGTCTACGACCTGCCGATGATCTACCGGCGGCTGTTCCGGCTGGCGCCATTGCAGGATCCCCGCTTCCTGGTGGGCCGGGAAACGGAAATGTCGGCCCTGGCCGCGGCGCGCGGTTTGTGGGATGCGGGCCGGGGAGTGGCGGTGCTGCTGGTGGGCGCCCGGGGTAGCGGCAAGACCAGCATGCTGAACTGCGCGGTCGCCGGGCGCTTTGCCGATGTTCCGGTGGTGCAGAGCTATTTTTCGCGGCGGCTGACAACTGCCCACGACATCCACTTGTTTCTGTGCGATTTGCTTCAACTGCCCGAGGGCAGCGACTTTCTCCAGGAGCTGCGGAGCACCCGCAGGGTAGTGATCCTCGAAGAGTTGGAGCGGACGTTCCTCCGGCGCCTGGGGGGCTTCCAGGCCATCCAGGAACTGCTGCGCATCATTTCCAGCACTTCCCGCACGACCCTCTGGGTGCTCAGCATGAACCAGCACTCGTTCCGGTTTCTGGACGCGGCTGTAGGCCTGGGCGAGAACTTCTCCCACCGCATCAATGCCATGGCCGTCACTCCGGAGGAGTTGAAGAGCGCCATCCTCATGCGGCACCACCTTTCCGGGTTGCGGCTGCAGTATCCGCCGCCGCTGAAGATGGATCCGCAGATGGGCCGGCTACGCGCCCTGCTGGGGCTGCAGCAGGATCCGGAAACGCGCTTCTTCGACGCACTCTACCGGCAGTCAGAGGGCATCTTTCGCAGCGCTTTCGAGCTCTGGCAGAAGTTCATGGACCGGGTGGAAGGCGGGGTCCTGTATTTGCGGCAGCCGGAAGAGCCGGATTACGAACCTCTGCTGGCCAGCCTGACCTTGCGCGATTCACAGGCGCTGCACGCCATCGTGCAGCACGGCAGCCTCACCGCGGAAGACCATGCGGGCATCTTCGAATGCACAGTGGCGGACAGCCGGCTTCGCTTGGAGAAGCTGATCGCCCTGGAGTTCCTGGAGTCCGACCCGTTGTGCCCCGGGCTGCGGATCCGCCCCGAGGCCGGCCGTATCGTGCACATGGCGCTGCACCGAATGAATCTGATCTAGGAGGATGCCCATGCGACCAGCATTCCTGACAGTCTCCGGAGGCTTTGATTTCTTCAAGGTGTTGACCTTCGGCAGTGTGGCCGAGGCGATGATCGTGCTGGCAGTGGCCTGGCTGGCCATCCGCTGGCTCACGCAGTGGCTGGATACGCTGAGCGCGCGTAGCACGCAGGCCCGGTTCTTTATCAACTGGCTGCAGCCCGTCGTGCGCATCACACTCTGGTTTGTCGCAATCCTGCTCTGTTTCCAGTTGCTGGCGCCATCGCGGGATACATTCTTCGCCGGGGTGGCCTCCATCGGCATCGCCTTGGGCCTGGGTGCGCAGGATCTGGTCAAGAACCTGATCGGCGGGCTGGTGGTGCTGGCGGACCGGCCGTATCAGCTGGGCGATCGGGTAAAGATCGGCGACGCCTACGGCGAAATCGATCATATCGGGCTGCGCAGCACCAAGCTCACCACGCCCGACGATACGCGCGTCACCATCCCGAACGCGCTGATCCTCAGCCAGCACGTCTTCAACGCGAATTCCGGGGTGCCTGATTGCCAGGTGGTGACGGATCTCTTCCTGCCGCCGGATTCAGACCCCGATGTAGCCGCTCATGTAGGCCGGGAGGCGGCGTTCTGTTCGCCTTTCCTTCTGGCGCGCAAACCGGTGGTGGTGCTGACCCAACAGGGATTTGACCAGGGGCCGTATCTGCGGCTGCGGATCAAATGCTATGTGCACGATCATCGATATGAACCGCGGATCCAGAGCGATATCACGGCACGAGCCAGCCGGGAGCTGTTGCGGTTGGGCGTTCTGCAGCGCTGGATCCCGGAGACCTGAGGCGCGGCCCCCTACTGGGGAGGCCGCACCCGCAAGGGGGATATCAGTCTTCGTCGTGTTGGGCTGAGAGACGTGTCACCACCCCGAGGTCTTCGAGGGTCGTCACATCGCCTGTCACGGTGTTCGAGGTGACAATTTCACGCAGCAGCCGCCGCATGATCTTGCCGCTGCGCGTCTTCGGCAGCGAATCGGCGAACCGGATCTCCTCCGGCCGGGCAAACGCCCCGATCTCGTGGGCCACCCATTGCCGCAGCTCCTTGCCCAGCACGCCGTGATCCCAGTTCCCCTGCTTCAGCGAGACGAAGCAGCACACCGCCTGTCCCGTGATCTCATGGGGTTTACCGACCACGGCTGCCTCAGCGACTGCCGGATGCCGCACCAGCGCCGATTCCACCTCCATGGTCGAAAGCCGGTGACCGCTGACGTTCATGACGTCGTCGACGCGGCCCAGCACCCAGAAGTAGCCATCCTCGTCGCGCCGCGCCGCATCGCCGGTGAAGTAAATACCGGGCATGCGGCTGAAGTACTGCTGCTCAAACCGTTCAGGATCGCCCCAGATGGTGCGGATCATGGACGGCCACGGCTTGCGGATGATGAGGAACCCCTCGGCCCCCGCTGCCACCTTTTCACCGTAGAAGTCGACGACATCTGTCAGAATTCCCGGCATCGGCAATGTGCCCGAACCGGGCTTCAGCGGCACTGCTCCGGGCATGGGGGCAATCAGGATGCCGCCCGTTTCGGTCTGCCACCACGTATCCACAATGGGGCAGCGGCTCTGGCCGATCACGCGGTAGTACCAGTCCCACGCGGCCGGGTTGATGGGTTCGCCGACACTGCCCAGCAGGCGCAGCGACGAGAGATCGTGCTTCTTCGGGTACTCGTCGCCCTGCTTGATCAGCGCACGGATCGCAGTGGGCGAGGTGTAGAGGATGGTCGCCTTGTGGCGCTCGACAATGTCCCACCAGCGGTCCCAGGCCGGGAAATCCGGAGCGCCTTCGTAGATCAGGCAGGTCGCACCGCAGGCGAGCGGGCCATAAACGATGTAGGAATGGCCGGTGACCCAGCCGATGTCGGCCGTACACCAGTAGATATCGTTCTCCTTGAGATCGAATACCCACTTCATCGTGCTCGCGACGTAGGTGAGGTAGCCGCCCGTGGTGTGGAGAATGCCCTTGGGCTTGCCGGTGGTCCCGGAAGTGTAGAGAACAAACAGCGGGTGCTCGGAATCGAGTTCCTCGGCCGGGCACTCCGGGCTGACGCCCGGCAGCAGGTCGTGCCACCAGTGATCGCGGCCGTCGTGCATGGGGCACTCGCCGCCGGTGCGGCGGTAGACCAGGACGTCCTTGATGCCGGGGCAGTCCTTCACCGCCTCGTCCACGGCGCCCTTCAATTTCACTTCCTTGCCGCGCCGCCAGCCGCCGTCGGCGGTGAGCACGAGCGAGGCATCGAGGTCGAGGATGCGGGCTTTCAGGGCCTCGGCCGAAAATCCGCCGAAGACCACGGAGTGGATGATGCCCAGCCGGGCGCAGGCCAGCATCGCAACGATGGCCTCCGGAATCATGGGCATGTAGACAATGGCGCGGTCGCCGGCCTGGAAGCCGCGCGACTTCAGCACGTTCGAGAAGCTACCGACCGCCTCGTACAATTCGCGGTAGGTGAGGGTCTTCTGGTCGCCCGGCTCGCCTTCAAAGATGATGGCGGGCTTGTCGCCGCGGGTTTCCAGGTGCCGGTCCAGGCAGTTGTAGGCGGCATTGGTTTTGGCGCCTACAAACCATTTCACGAATGGCGGATGCCACTCGTAGACGTGGCTCCATTTCTCGAACCAATGGACCTCGCTCTCGGCCCGCTCAGCCCAGAACCCTTCCGGGTCTGCCTCCGCGCGCCGGTATAACTCTTGGTAGGCCTCCAGGGAGCCCACGTGGGCTTGGGAGGAGAACTCTGTACTTGGAGAATAGACTTCGTTCCCAGACATGTTTTTCTGGAGTGTAGCAAAGCCTGTAGAATCTCGTTCATGGCCAAAATTGAATGGAACCGGCAACCGACCTACGAGGACGCCAACTTGTTGCTGCGATTGTACGAAGAGCGGCGCGAGGAGAAACTGCGCAAGGCCCGTGCCTGGTTCGTCTCGGAATGCAAGTACAAGACGGTGGAGGACTGGCAGCGGCTCTGCCCGCCCGGGTCTGAAATGAATGCCTACTACCGGATGGTCACCACTTATTGGGAGATGGCGTCCAGCTTCGTGGTGAGCGGAGTGCTCAATCCCGAACTATTCATCCAGAACGCGATGGAGCATGCCCTGGTATGGGAGCGCATCCAACATCTCGTCCCCCAGATCCGCACGATGAACAATGCTCCACATCAGTTGCACAACCTGGAGACCATGGCAGGCTATACGAAGGAATGGTTGGCCAAGCAGGGAGAAGGCGTCTACGAGAGCTTCGCGGCACGCTTCAAGGTCTAAGCTTCTTCAGGAGCCGTAGTCCCAGGAATAGGGCTGCCGCACCGGCCGGTGAGATGGTGCCGGCGTGCAGTCCCAGTGTGTGGATCAGTTCCGCCTCGGTGGTGAGGGGGATCCGGGTGAGCCCGGGTAGAAACTCATCGCTGAGGCGGAACGGCCCGGAGTGGTCGAGCAACAGCAGGGTGCAGATCTCCGGGCGAAGGTTCAGCAGATTGATGCCAACGCCCGAGAAATAGAGGCGGCTCGGGTCGAGGTCTACGCCCAGTTCTTCACGCAACTCGACGGAGACGGCATTCTCTATCGAGTAAGGGGGTGCAAACATGCCGGAGGGCACCACATGCCACTGGCCGCTACGGTGCGGCATGGCCTTCGGCGCCAGCCTGCCCAGCAGGATCTCCGTGTCGCAGACAACGAGAGTCGCTACTCCGATGGCGGCGTGCAGCGACATGGACGCGTTGCGGAGTTCCAGCCGGCGGTCAAACCGCGCGAAATCGACGGTGGAATGGCCGCGAAGTGACGGCAATTGCGCCAGCAGTTCGATCTCGAGCATCTCGTTGGTGTTCATGGAAGCGAAGTACGAGCCAAGGCGGCAGTCCAGGGAAAGCTGCGGGCGGCGCCTGAGCCGGTCCATCGAATAGACTGCTCCGTCAAAGAGGTTCAGGCCCTGGAAGCGTGCCGCCAATTCAACGGGAGGAGGCGCCGTAAGGTCCAGACTGCCCTGGACCGATTCCACTCGCTGCCACTGGCTGGCCGGTGCAGGGATGCAAGTAACGGGAAACACGACGCCCTCACGACGCAGCAACGACCGCGGTCCGTACTTCCAGGCTAAGAACCCGCACAAGGCATCCATACGTTTATAGGCCCTCACTCCAGTGTGGACTAGGGCGCGTGCCCCACCCCCTATTTCAGGCTAAATCCTCTCTCCTACTCTTCGTCGCGCCGCCGATGGAGAGAGAGAGGTCGGTGAAGTGCAGCGTTTGGCCGTTGTTTTCATGTGCGTGACGGGGCTGTTCCTCCTCCACATCCCCGCCAGGGCCAGGGAAACACAATGGATTCGAGTGGCTTCACCGCACCTCGAAATGTTCACGACGGCAGAGGCGGAGACCGCCGCTCAAGCCCTTATAGAGTTAGAGAGCCTACGAATTTGCTTCCGTTCAGCAGCGCCGGACTCAGCAACCGAACCGGCCCGTCTGCGGATCGTGGCTTTCTCCTCTGAGTCGGAGTACCAGGTATTCAGACTGAACTCCTACTCTCCCGCGTACTTCGTCGGCGGCTCGGGACAAGGAACGATTGTTCTGGGCCGCCTGGCGAAGGAAACCCTTCCAGCTCTTCGACATGAGTATATCCATGCGCTTGTCGAGCAAAGCGGTTGGCACTTGCCGCCGTGGCTGGCCGAAGGGTTGGCGGAACAATTTGCGGGCGTCGATGCGGGGCGGGTCCGGTATCGCAAAAACCTGCTGAAACGGCAGGGCTTTCCTTCCTTGCAGGCGCTGGAAATGGTCCAAAGCGCCTCCCAGGACCGCGAAGCGGCGCTGAGGTTTTACGCCGCCAGTTGGGCGCTGACGAACCTTCTCTTTATCGAGGCTCCTTATCGAGACCATGTGTGGTCCCACATCAAGGGCAGCGAGGCAGGATTGGCGGGGTTACTGGCGGCGGTGGGGCGGTCAGAAAGCCAGCTTCGGCGTGACCTGCTGCGGCATATTGACCGACTCAAAACAGTATCCCCAAATGAGGGTACTACCCCTGTTTCTGTCGTATGCGATGTCCAGCCGGCCGCGGACACGACCGTTCAGCTCGTGCTTGCCCGAGTGCAGGAGCGGGCGGGCGATGCTTCCGGCGCCCGGGCGCGACTGGAGGCGCTGCCGGAATCGGCACGGCAGGAGCCCGAATATTGGGTGGTGGCCGGCGATCTGGCAATGCTCAATTCACCCGTGGAAGAAGCCCTCCATGACTATGAAAAGGCAATGGATCTCGGTTCGCGGGACAGCCGGATGCTGCAGCGATTGGCGGTGCTGCGGCAAGGCCGCGCCGAGGCGGTGCCGGTGCTGGAAAGGCTGGTCGAGGTAAGCCCCTGGAATGACGAAGCGCGGCTGGTATTGAGTTCTCATTACCTGCGCGATCAGCGCTGGCCGGAAGCCCTGACACAGCTTCGGCAAGTGAAACATGCGCCGCCCGAGCGAGAGGACTTTTACCGGCGGGCCATGGCGATCGTAGAATCTCACCTAGAACTACCCCCCGTAATTCTCAGTACACGATAGTCCTACAGGTCGGCGAATCCTTATCACCTGATAAGGGGTTTCGCCTATGCTCGATGGCACCCTTCGGGTCCACAATGGCCCCGAGGAGTACCTAAAAGTGCCTACGTCCGTCCAGTCGCGTCGCAGCCGGTCAGTCCGGTTGTCCGACCTTGTTTCCGCACTCTCCTACGCGCTGGACCTCACGGAAGGCCAGCCGCTGGGTCATGCGCAACGGACCTGCGTGCTGGGTATCCGCCTAGCTCAGGCGATTGGCTTGTCCGAGGAGGAACAGGCAGACCTGTTCTATGCCCTGCTTTTGAAAGACTCTGGCTGCAGCAGCAATGCGGCGCGCATGTACCAGATCCTGGGCAGCGACGAGATCCGCGCCAAGCACGATGTGAAACTGGTCGACTGGCGCAGCGTGAATTGGTCTTCACTGGTCTACTCCCTGCGTCATGTGCGCGTGGGGCGTCCGGCGTGGGAGCGGCTGCTGGCGTTGTCGCAGGTGGCCTGGCAGAGGCATCGCCAACAGAAAGAAGTCGTGGAGATCCGCTGTGAACGCGGCGCTTCCATCGCCTTGAAGATGGGCTTCCCCAGCCGCACGGCGGAGGCGATCCGAAGCCTGGACGAGCATTGGGACGGCGGCGGTTACCCGCTGGGGCTGCGTGCGGACCAAATCCCGATCGCGGCGCGCATTCTCAGCCTGGCGCAGACGCTGGAAGTATTTCACCGGCAGTCGGGCATGCCGGCGGCATTGAAGGTGGCCCGGGCACGCAGCGGGCGCTGGTTTGATCCGGAACTGGTGAAGGCCGCGCACGCGATTGCCCAGCAGAGCTCCCTGGACAGCGAACTTGCCTACGCGGCGCAAACCGTGGCACGCCTGTCACCGGCCGAAGGCAGCGTAGCCGCTGGACGGGAACGAGTGGATGTGATCTGCGACGGATTCGCTGAAGTCGTTGACGCAAAATCACCTTACACGAGCGAGCATTCGCGGCGAGTGACGGAGGCGGCGGTTGGGATTGCCCAACACATGCAGGCCGAGAAGTCGACGATCACCCTGCTGCGCCGGGCGGCCCTGCTCCACGACCTGGGCAAACTGAGCGTTCCGAACTCGATTCTGGAGAAGCCGGTGGCGCTGACAGCCGACGAGTGGGCCATCGTCAAGCGGCATCCGTTCCACTCTGAAGCGATTCTGAAGCGGATTGAAGGCTTTGAACAGATTGCGATCGTTGCCGGCGCGCATCATGAGCGGCTGGACGGCACCGGATACTTCCGAGGGGTGAAGGCCGAGCAGCTGTCGATGCCGGCAAGGATACTGGCGGTCGCGGATGTGTTTGATGCGCTGGCGGCGAAGCGCCCTTACCGGGAAGCGATCCCATTGGATGAAGTTTTCTCCATGATGAGGCGCGACGCGCCGCACGCGCTGGACGGAGCCTGCGTGGAGGCGCTGGTGGAGAGCCAGCGGCTGTCGCGGCCTGCTCCGGCCTCGGAGGGGCTGGCCCTATTGCAACGGGCCATCAGCACGCACCACACGAGCCAGCGTGGTGTCGCCTGAGCTGCGCGCCGTACGCAGCCAGTAAGCGTTAGTGTATTGTGGTTGCAGAGGCGTACTCTGGCGCAATGGCCTTTTCTGTTCGTGACCGTGGATACGGCCCCCCTCCCATGAACCGCATGACGACAGGCGTCAAGTGGTTGCTCATCGTCAACAGCGTTCTATTTGTCGTGTATTTCCTGAGCGCGCGGACGGTGCTGAACGACTTTTTCCTGTTGCTGGGCCTGGTGCCCCGCTCAGTGTTGAGCAGCTTTGCCATCTGGCAGCTCTTCACTTACATGTTCCTGCACAGCCCGTTCGGTTTCGGGCACATCCTGATGAACATGCTGTCGCTGTGGATGTTCGGCACTCCGCTGGAGAGCATCTGGGGCACGCGGCGATTCCTGCAGTTCTACTTCTTCTGCGGCGTGGGCGCGGGCATCTGCGTGGTGATCCTGAACCTCTTCTTCGGGTCGCTGGACACGCGCACAATTGGCGCCTCGGGCGCGATCTACGGCACGCTGATGGCGTTCGGCATCCTGTTCCCGAAAGTGACCACCTATTTCTTCGGGCTGTTTCCGATTGAGGCGCGTTGGATGGTGATCATCATTGGCGCCATCGTGTTTCTGAGCTCCCTGGGCGACAGCGGCGGAGCGGTGAGCCACTTCGCGCATCTGGGTGGAATGGTTTTCGGCTATGTCTGGCTGCGGTTCAACCTGGGGCACAAGGTGAAGGTCCGGACGGACTGGCGGGGCGATCTGCAGCAGCGTTATAAGGATTGGAAGCTGCGGCGGGCCAAGAAGAAGTTTCAGGTGTATCTGAAGCGGCACGGCTCGACCACGCAGGACAAGCGCGGCGGACCGGGCGACTGGATTCAGTAGCGCGTCGCAACCGGCCGGCCCGGGTTGTACGTCTTATCAGCATTAGAAGGGGAATGTCATGAAACTGCGCCGATTCCTTGGACCGACACTGGTAGCCGCGGCTGTCGCGATGTGTGGCCTGCTGCCCGCCCAAACCGGCCCGAAGAAAGAATCGGGCGACACGGTATCGCGCCCCCGCAAGAAAGCTTCGGACGAAACTCCGGCCGAGAAACCGCCGGAAGCACAAGGCGAGAAGATTCCCTCAAAGCTGCAGAAGAAGCCGGGCGAGAAGGCCGAGGCAGGCCAGCCCACCTTCCGCAGCGATACGCTGACCGTGAATGTCGACGTGGCGGTGCTGGACAATCGCGGGCGGTTCATCCCGGGCATTCCGGCGGGCAATTTCCGGGTGCTGGAAGACGGCGTACCGCAGAAGGTTTCGGGCTTCACCACGGGTGAATCGCCCATCACCTTGGCGATGGTGATCGAGTTCAGCAATCTGTACCAACAGTACTGGTCGTACGGCTGGCAGGAGACGCTGACGGCCTGTTATGGCTTCCTGCAGACCCTGAAGCCCGAGGACACGGTGGCCGTGGTTGCCTTCGATATGCGGTCTGAGATTCTCAGCGACTTCTCCACCAACCGCCAGGACACGTACGAGGCCATGGCCCGATTGCGGATCCCGGCCTTTTCGGAATCAAACCTGTACGACGCGCTGACGAGCGTGGCCGACCGCATGAGTGACATTGAAGGCCGCAAGGCGATTCTCTACATCGGTAGCGGCATGGATACCTTTTCGAAGATCACCTTTGATGTGACGCGGCGGCGGCTGCAGACGGCGAGCGTGCCGATCTATGCGTTGGGAACCTTACAGGCGATGCGTGAGTATCTGGACTCGCACGGCTACATGGGCCCGATCCAGCGGCTGGACTTCCTGCAGGCCGACAACCAGTTGAGGACCTTTTCAAAGGAGACGGGCGGGCAATCCTGGTTCCCGCGTTTCTTCGGCGAATATGGCGGCATCTTCCGTCAGATCTCAGAGGCCCTGCGGAATACGTATTCGCTGTCCTACCAGCCGACGAATACGGCGCGCGATGGCAAGTACAGAAAGATCAAGGTTGACCTGGTGGACCCGCGGACGGACGCGCCGTTGAAGGTCACGGATGAGAAAGGCAAGCCGATGAAGTACACCGTCGTGGCGAAGACAGGGTACCAGGCACCGCGCGAAGTAGAGTAGCGATCGGCTGACCACAGCGCTCCTCTGAAGTCAAGCATTGGATCTCGCCCCGGATGAGTGCGATACAAGTTCGTTGACACCCGCAATTCCGCTTTGCTACCTTCGGCAAGGTTTCTCGTAATGGCAGCTCGTTCCAAGTCAAGTTTAGTGCCTTCGGCACGAATCCTCCTCGTGGATGACAATCGCGCCGGATTGATGGCTCGAAGCACGGTTCTGCAGGAGCTGGGCTATGCGACGGATGGAGCCCCGGACGCACGCAAGGCGCTGGAAATGTTTCGCAGCGGCAGTTACGACCTGGTGGTGACCGATTACAAGATGCCGGAGACGAATGGCGTCGAACTGATCGTGCAACTGCGCGCGGAGAAGCCCCTGACGCCGGTGGTGCTGATCTCGGGTTTTGTCGATGCGCTTGGCCTGACTGAGAAGAACACGGGCGCGAACGTCGTGATCATGAAGAGCGCTAATGAAGTGCAGCATCTGATCCGCGCCGCCAATCGTTTGTTGAAGATTCCGCGCAAGCCGATGTCCGAAGAGCGTCCTGCCCTGCGGGTGCGCACGCGCAAAGCCGGCAGCTGAGCTGACGGGCGTGGTCCCGGCCCCTTTGTTCTCTTAACTTTCAACGGCGCCAATTGCGCCCATCATTCCCTACTCGTGTGATCAGTACCTTGCCTGGCGGTGGCCGATGCTAGGCTGGAGCTGATGCGTCTGAGCCTTGCCATCCTAGCCGTGATTCTGCTGAGCGGTATGCCCGCGGCGGCGGCGAAAAAGAAGCCTGCACCAGCTAAGCCCGCGGTATTGCCGAATACGGGCGTAGCGCAGCATTGGCTGAAGTCGATGACTCCGGCCGAGCGAGCCGCGCAGTTGCTGATGATCCACTTCTATGGCGATGCGCCCAATGCGAAGTCGAAGGCGTACAAGCAGTATGTGGCAGCGGTGCGCGATCTCAGGGTGGGCGGCCTGATCGTCCTCAACCGGGTGCAGAACGGCATTGTGCAGAGAGCCGATCCATATCAGATGGCGGCGTTCCTGAACCGCATGCAGAAGCTGGCGAAGACTCCCCTGATCGTGGGTGGAGACTTCGAACGCGGCGCTTCGATGCGGATGACCTCAACGACTCAGTTTCCTCATTTGATGGCCTACGGCGCCGCCAATGACCTGGAAGCGACATTCCAACTGGGCAAGGCAACGGCGCGGGAAGCGCGCGCGATGGGTGTCCAATGGGTGTTCGCGCCCGATGCGGATGTGAACAACAACCCGGACAACCCGGTGATCAACACGCGCTCGTTCAGCGAGAATCCGCAGGTGGTTGCCGCGCATGTCAAGGCCTTCCTGGAAGGGGCGAAGAGCGACCCGAAGGTGCATGTCCTGACTACGGTGAAGCACTTCCCCGGCCATGGGGATACAGCCACCGATACGCACCTGGGGCTGGGTGTCGTGACGGCCTCGAAAGAGCGCATGGAACAGGTGGAGCTCGTCCCGTTTAAGGCCGCGATCGAAGCCGGAGTGGATGGCGTGATGAGCGCTCATCTGCACGTGCCCGCATACGAATCGGAGAAGCTGCCGGCGACCGTGTCGAAGAACATCCTCACCACCCTGCTGCGCGAGGAATTGGGCTTCAAGGGCATCGCGGTGACGGATGCGATGAACATGCAGGGGCTGACCAGCCAGTTCCCGGCCGGCGAATCGGCCGTGCGGGCACTGGAGGCTGGCGCGGATCTGCTGCTGGTGCCGGCCAATGCGCAGGAGAGCGTGCGGGCCATCCTGGCTGCGGTGAAGAGCGGCCGGCTGACACAGAAGCGTGTCGATGCCTCGGTGCTGAAGATTCTCAATGCCAAGGTGCATGTCGGCCTGAACAAAAAGAAGCTGGTGGATGTGGAGACGCTGAGCGATGAAATCGACTCGCCGGAAGACGAAGAGAGCGCGCAACATGTGGCCGAGAAAGCGCTCACCCTGGTAAAGAACGAAGGCGCGCTGCTGCCGCTGCGGAATCCAGGGGGCAGCTGCCATTACATCCTGTCAGCGGGCCGTTTCTCGACCCAGGGCCGGGACCTGGCGGACCAACTCCGAGCTGGACTGCGCGGCGCGAAAGTGCAGTTGCTGGATCCCCAACTGCCGCAGGAGGAGTTCGGTCAACTGGCGCAGGCCGCGGCGGCGTGCGAGACGGTGGTAGTGGAAGCGTACGTCACGGCCAGCGCTTCCCAAGGCAACGTCGTGCTGTCTGGCAACTACCCCGCCTTTGTCGAGAAACTGCTGGCGGGCGGCAGGCCGGTAGTGCTGGTGGCCTTCGGGAATCCCTACCTGCTCAGGACCTACCCGAACGCGCCGGCATACCTGGCAACATACACGACCGTGGCTCCGTCAGAGACCGCGGTGGTGAAGGCGCTGGCTGGCGAGCTGACGGTCGACGGTAAGCTGCCGGTGACGATTCCAGGACTCGCGGAATACGGCTTCGGCTTGAAGATGGAGCGAAGCAGGTAGGGACAGCCGCGGCTTCATTGCCGAATGAATGTCAGCGAGATGTGGAGCCGGCGTCCGGTGCAGCGATTCTCCCTGTAGAGCCACACCGCCTGCCCATGGCGTAGCGCCAGGAGATTGAGGACATCGATCACCGGCATGTCGCGGATCTCCAGCGGCTGCGACTTGGGCGGCTCGGGATCACCGGGCTGCCGCAAAGAACTGACGGAGACGAAGCTGGCCCACATGGAGGCCCCCATTGCCAGCAGGGTCTGGTGAAAGGCAGGGGTCTCTTCCATCTGGCTCAGGGAGAGGGTCAGGTTCGAAGGATCCTTGATGGTCAGCTTTTCGATTCTGACGTTGAGGAGGGCGGGTGTGCCCGAGAGCGGCAAAACGTTGACGACGCCGTTTCGCTCTTCCTCCCGGTAGGCCGCGCCGGTGAGGGCCAGCACCTCATTGAGGGCAGCCTGCAGTTCCATGCCGGCAGGAACCTGGATAGCCACCGGAATATCCGCCTCGCAGGTTCGCAGGGCGGCAAAGCCGGAAGGGACTTCGGCCACCCGCAGCAGGATACTGATGGCCTCAAATGCGGAAGGCTGCTCGCTGTGATAGCCGGTAAGGAATCGCCAACTGCCGCCAGTGGCCGGCTGGGCGAGGGCGCTTAGGGCAAAGAGAAAGCCCAATGCGAACGGGAGTATCCGGCGGTACGGCTGACACATGGATCTTCACCGTGATTATGGCAACTGCGAACCCCGGGTGACAGCGGGTGTCCATCGTGATACTGTGACGCTGGCTGGCTGCGGGACCTGCAATCTGAACCCGGGCCGGCTGGCGGCACGCCATGTGATCCGCCGGCTGCCGGTGACCATTCCGGAGCTGGCCAGCGATGGATCTGGTTGGAAATGGGACGGCTCAAGCGATCGCCACAGGAGGTAAGTATGGCGTTCCGAGTTCGAGTTCCCGCCTGCGATGAAGGCGGAACAATGCCTAAGCGGCACACGGGCGAGGGAGAAGACGTTGCCCCGGCCATCGAGTGGGAAGACGCGCCGCCCGGCACCAGAAGCTTTGCGTTGATCGTCGACGATCCGGACGCTCCGGCCGGAACGTGGACCCACTGGCTGTTATGGGACATTCCGGGAGCCGAGCACGGCCTGCCTGAGGGCTTTCTGCCCGGCAGCCTGGGCACCAGCGGAGTGAACGATTTCGGCAACGAGGGCTATGGCGGGCCGATGCCGCCAGTGGGGCATGGTCCGCACCGCTACCAGTTCAAGCTCTATGCACTGGACACTGGGCGCCTGATGCTGCATGTGGATTCAAGCCGCGCCCAATTGGACAAAGCGTTGCGCGGGCACGATCTGGCGGAAGCCTGGACGACAGTGAAGTACGAGCGGCAGTGAGCCGCGAGTTTCACTAGAATAGTGCCCATGATCGAAATCACGTGGCTTGGGCATGGCACGTTCCAATGGAAGCTGGATAGCGGCGAAGTCGTGGTGATCGACCCCTGGGTACAGGGCAACCCGTCGTTTCCCACGGGTTTTGAGTTCGAGCGAATCGACACCATGCTCGTGACACACGGGCACTTCGACCACATCGCCGATGCTGTGCCCCTCGCCCGGAAACACAAGCCGAAGGTGATCTCGAACTACGAGATCTGTCGCTGGCTGGAATCGAAAGGGGTAGAGAACGCCTGCGGCATGAACAAGGGCGGCTCGCAGGAAGCCGGGCCGCTGCGTGTGACGATGACCCATGCCGTGCACTCGTGCGGAATCAGCGACGAAGGCAAGATTCTGTATGGCGGTGATGCGGCGGGCTTCGTGGTCACGTTGCCCGATGCCCGGCGAGTCTATTTCGCGGGCGATACAGCGGTGTTCTCGGACATGGCCCTGATCGCCGAGATCTACGAGCCGGAATTGGCTTTCCTGCCGATCGGGGATCTATTCACCATGGGACCGAAAGAGGCGGCGGTGGCGTGCCGCCTGGTGAAGGCGAAGAAAGTGATCCCGATGCATTTCGGGACCTTCCCCCCACTGATCGGGCGGCCGGCGGACCTGGCGGAGCTGATTCAGGGCCACGTAGACGCGGAGATCTGGCCGCTGGAAATTGGCGTCGCCGCGGAGTGGTAAGCGGCTAGGGTAGAAGGATGCTTTCGCGCCGTACGCTGCTCACCGCGCCTGCCTTCCTGCAGGGCCTGTCCCGTTCCAAACCGAATCTACTGCTGTTGATGAGCGACCAACATAGAGCGGATTGGATGGGCTGCGACGGCAATGCGGCGGTGAGCACGCCCAATCTGGACGCACTGGCCGGCGAGGGCGTCCGCTTCCGGCACGCCTTTTCCTCTACGCCCACCTGTACTCCAGCGCGCGCCGGATTGTTGACGGGGATGTCGCCCTGGCGCCACGGCATGTTGGGCTATGGGCAGGTGGCACGGCAGTATCCGGTGGAAGGTCCGCGCGTGCTGCGCGACGCCGGCTACTACACGACCGGCATCGGCAAGATGCACTGGACGCCGCAGCGCAACCTGCACGGGTTCCATCAGACCCTGCTCGACGAGAGCGGCCGCGTGGAATCGCCGGACTTCAAAAGCGACTACCGCGCCTGGTTTGCCTCCGAGGCTCCGAATCTCGATCCCGATGCCACAGCGATCGGTTGGAATGACAACACGGCGAAACCGTACGTCCTGCCGGAGCGCCTGCATCCAACGACGTGGACGGCGGACTGCGCGGTGCGCTTTCTGGAGTCGTACCAGAGGCCGCAGCCGTTTTTCCTGAAAGTCAGCTTTGCGAGGCCTCACAGCCCCTACGACCCGCCGCAGCGCCATTGGGACCGCTATGCCGAGGCGCGCCTGCCCGAAGCCGTGGCGGGGCAATGGGCCGCCGGGAACAAGCCGCGCAATTCGAATCGCGATGACATCTGGCATGGAGACGTCGGTCGCGAGTTGACACGGCGTGCGCGCGTCGGCTATTCCGGATCGGTCTCGTTCATGGACGAGCAGCTCGGCCGGGTGACCGAAGCGCTGCGGAAGCGCGGCTGGCTGGACGAGACGCTGATTGTTTACCTCAGCGATCACGGAGACATGACCGGCGATCACTACTTATGGCGCAAGTCGTATGCGTACCAGGCATCGGCGCGCATCCCGATGATCGTTCGTGGTCCGGGCGCCGCCAAAGGCACAGTCAGCGACGTGCCGGTGGAGATCCGCGATGTCTTGCCGACTTTACTCGCAGCGGGAGGGGTGTCCGTGCCGGCGGCCAGCGACGGGCAGAACATGCTGCAGGCTAAACGCCAGTGGATCGACCTGGAGCACGACGTCTGCTACGACAAAACGAATCATTGGACGGCCTTGACCGATGGGCGTTGGAAGTACATCTACCACGCCTTCGACGGCCGCGAGCAGTTGTTCGACCTGGTGAGCGATCCGCACGAGCTGAGGGAGTCGCCGGATGCGGATGCCCTGCGGCTGTGGCGCGGTAGGATGACGGCCCACCTGGAACCGCGCGGCGAGAAGTGGGTGCAGGGCGGCAAGCTCGTGCCCCGCCCCGCCAGTATGCTGTATTCGCCGAACTACCCGACCACGGCCTCTTCATCCACAGCGGCGGCCGAGAAATAGGCACAGTCCGGGTGGTGGAAGACGAGGGCGCTCACCGACGCCTCGGGCTCCATCATCATCCCCTCGGTCAACTGGACGCCGATCTCCTCAGGCTGCAGCAGGCGGAACAGTTCCTGCTGGTCGTCGAGGTTCGGACAGGCCGGGTAGCCGAAGCTGTAGCGCTTGCCGCGGTAGCGCGA
Organism: Paludibaculum fermentans; assembly: GCF_051172195.1. Lineage (GTDB taxonomy): Bacteria > Acidobacteriota > Terriglobia > Bryobacterales > Bryobacteraceae > Paludibaculum > Paludibaculum fermentans_A. Next base: position 1,408,110 of record NZ_JBPJAQ010000002.1, on the reverse strand, counting down.
CGTGAACCGCTCATGCATCGTTAGCGTGGGAGGATCCGGCGCACCCCAGTCTTCGCGCAGCCGGCGGTGCAGCCACTCGGCCGTAGCTTCGGCGGTCTCGATAGCCAGGGCCTGTAAGCCGTGGGCCATGAAGAACTCACCCTTAGCCTTCGCGGCCTCGGAGTGTTCCCGAACGCCGGCCCCGGCGGTGACCACAAACATGGCCATGTGGTCGCGGCGGCCGTTCTCGTCGGGATCCAGAATGTAGTCGCTCAGGCACAGGCCGGCGGGCTTGTTCTGGCGGGCGAAGTGGAAAGTGTGCAGCGGCTGGGTGGCGCCAGGCTCGAAGAGCTGGATATCATTGCCGGCTCGTTCCGCCTCGAAGAAGCGCCACACGGCGCGGATCTTCATGAAGCCCAGGGCCGCCTGCCTGACCTCCTCCATGTCGTGGAAGAGCGAGAGAGCCTTCTCTTCGCGATCGTGCAGCGCCTTCTCGAAATTGCCCTTGTAGCCGAGATGGCGGCCATAGAGCATGAAGGGATTGATGTACGACCAGACTTCCGAGAGTTGCGGCACGTCGCGCACCTTGCGGTCGAGGTAGGGCGCCGGCGGGATGGGGATGTCCGTGCGGACCTTGGACGAGCGTTCGGTGCCGAGTGAGAACTTCTCCTCGACGGGGCTCGCAGCGGCCGGCAGTGCGACGGGCACGGTGAACGTATGGGAAGTCAGGGAACTGTCGCGAGTCTCCGGATCCATGATCTCGTTCATGAGGCGCAGGCCGGTCATGGCGTCCTTGGCATAGAACGTGGGCGCCGAGTAGGCCGGGCCAATCTTGCCGTTGGTATAGCGCTCGCTCAGCGCGGCTCCGCCCACCAGCAACGGTACGTTGACTCCGGCGTTCCTGAGATCCTCGCCGGTGATCACCATCTGCTGGGCCGACTTCACCAGCAGGCCGGAAAGCCCGATGGCGTCGGGCTGGTGCTGCTTGAAGGCCTTGATGAGCTCTTCCGGTGGAACCTTGATGCCGAGGTTCACGACGTTATAGCCGTTGTTGGACAGAATGATCTCGACCAGGTTCTTCCCGATGTCGTGGACGTCGCCCTTCACGGTGGCGAGCACGATTTTGCCGCGCGCCGCTGTGTCGGCTTTCTCCATGTACTGCTCGAGGTGGCTGACCGCGGTCTTCATCGCCTCAGCCGATTGCAGCACCTCGGCCACGATGAGTTCGTTGTTGTTGAACAGGCGCCCGACCTCGGCCATGCCCGCCATCAGCGGCCCGTTGATGATATCGAGCGGCGCCATGCCTTCAGCGCGCTTGCGCTCCAGGTCTTCCACCAGCCCGTCTTTCGTGCCTTCGATGATGTAGTTGCCTAGGCGTTCGTCCAGCGGCAGTTCGGCCGCGACCTTCTTCACGCGGGCCTGGGCTCCACGGAAATGCTCACTGATCACCGCAATGTTGTGCTGGTTGACGGCGATCTTCTCTTCCCGCGACTGCTCACGCCAGTCCTCCGAGACACCCGGCATGGATGCTGGCGGCGTATTGAACAGCAGGGCCTCGGCCAGGCGGCGCTCCTCCACCGGGATCGAAGCGAAGCGCTCCAGCTTCTCGGCGTTGACGATGGCGAGATCAAGGCCCGCCTTGGTGGCGTAATACAGGAAGACCGAGTTGACGATTTCACGAGCTGATCCGGGTAGACCGAAGGAGACGTTGGAGACGCCCAGTACAGTCTTGACGAACGGGATCTTCTCCTTGATCAGCCGCAGCCCTTCGATGGTCTCCACGGCGCCGCCGATGTAGTTCTCATCGCCCGTGGCGCAGGGAAAGACCAGCGGGTCGATGATGATGTCTTCCGGCGGAATGCCGTACTTGGTCGTCAGCAGGTCGACACTGCGCTGGGCCACGGCCAGCTTGCGCTCACGGCGGAATGCCTGCGCCTCCACCGGATCCTCATCGATGGTGCCGACCACCAATGACGCGCCGTAAGCCTTCGCAATCGGGCAGATGCGCTCGAACTTCTCTTCGCCATCCTCCAGGTTGATGGAGTTGATAATCGACTTGCCCTGGCAGTAAGTGAGCGACAGCTCCACCGCCTTGGGGTCTGTCGTGTCGATCATGATCGGCGCTTTGATCTTGCGGATCAGCTTGTCGTAGAACACCGGGATGTCGGTGATCTCTTCGCGGTCGGACGACTGCAGGCAGACGTCGATGATGTGGGCGCCGTTGCGCACCTGGCGGCGCGCGATGTCAGTGGCTTCTTCCCACTGCTCGGCCGCGACCAGGTTCTTGAACAGGCGGCTGCCAATGACGTTGGTGCGTTCACCGACAATCAGCGGACGGTTGGAGTCGTCGGCCTCCACCATCTCGACGCCCGAGAAATAGGCGCGATGCGTAGGCTGGGCAGGCCCGCGGGGCTGTTTGGTCTGGACCATCTGCGAGATGGCCTGGATATGTTCCGGCGTCGTGCCGCAGCAGCCGCCAATGATGTTCAGCCAGCCGTGATCGACGAACTTCTCCAACTGGCTGGCGAGCGAAGTGGGCGTGGTGTCGTACTTCCCATCTTCATTCGGCAGGCCGGCATTGGGATAACAGGAGACGCGAGTGTTAGAGAGTTCATGGATGGTGCGGATATGGTCCGTCATGAACTCCGGGCCGGTGGCGCAATTCAGGCCGACGGCGAGCAGGTCTGCATGCGCGATGGAAGTGTAAAACGCGTCGGCCGTCTGGCCGGCCAGCATCGTGCCCATCGGCTCGATGGTGCCCGAGACGACCACCGGGATGCGCCGCCCCAGCTCTTTCGAAAGCTGGTCGATGGCCAGCAGCGCGGCCTTGATGGTACGTGTGTCGTTGCAGGTCTCCACCAGCAGCAGATCCGCGCCGCCTTCCACCAGTCCCTTGGACTGCAGGTAGTAGCCGTCGCGCAGTTGCTGGAAGGTGACGCCGCCCGAAACCGAGATGGCGCGCGTCGTGGGGCCGATGGAGCCGGCCACAAACCGCAGTCGGCCGGGCTGGTCGTATTCAGCGGCAGCTTCACGAGCCAGGCGCGCCGCCAGCGTATTGACTTCCAAGCACTTATCTTCGATGCCGAACTCAGCCAGGGTGATCAGGTGCCCGCCGAAGGAGTTGGTCTCAACGATATCCGAGCCGGCGGTGTAATACGCACGATGGACGTCCTTGATCCACTCCGGGCGGGTGAAGAGGATGTTCTCCGAACAGTTCTCAAACTTCGAGCCGCCCCAATCCTCCATAGTGGGATTGCGCTGCTGGATCATAGTGCCCATGGCCCCGTCGAGTACGAGGATGCGGGTGGCTAGGGCGTCTAGTAGAGCCTGTTGGCGGTCTTGCCAGTTATTCATTCGGGGATGTATCTATTCTATCGCATGTGATTGAAAGCACCCGGCGTGAGGCGCTTCCGGATTGGGTCGCCAGCTTCTACAATCAGGAATGCATCCGCCGGTCGAAGGTGGAGATTGAATCTTTCATGTGGAAACTTTGCTTCGCGGTACTCATTCTGCTGTTCTTACCGGCTGTCGGCTGCAAGCGTGCGCCCGACGCCGCTGCACCCAGTCCTCTGGTTTTCGTCTCCAGGAAGTTCGACAAATCGGTCCCCGGCTGCGGGGATAAACAGAAACGCGAGGAGGCCTGCGTCACCTTCCGAGTCTCGTGGGTGGAAGCCAGCAGCGCCGCCTCGGACGAAGTGAAGACGAAAATCAACGCGGCAATCCTGGCCGCGCTCCAGCCCAAGGAGGCCCCCCGCGGGTTTGACGCGGAGGCCGCCGAGGTGGCGCAGGACTACGACCGGTTCCACAAGGAATTCGACGACAGCGCCATCACCTATTTCATCCGCCGCACGGCCGATATCCTGATGAGCAACGCCACCATGTTGAGCCTCGAGATCACAGAAGAGGAGTTCCGCGGCGGCGCGCATCCGGAATCGCGCCGCACTTACCTCAACCTGAATCCCGCGAATGGCCAGGATGTGTTCCTCAAGGACCTGGTCCGCGATGGATCCATGCAGAAATTGACCGAACTGGCCGAGAAACGCTTCCGCGGTGAACGGGAGGTTCCGGAAGGGAAGAAGTTGTCGGAGGCGGGCTTCACTTTCGCCGACGATAAATTCGCCCTCAGCAAAACCTGGGGCGTTTCCCCGCGCGGCCTGGTGATTCACTACAACGCGTATGAGATTGCGCCTTACGCAGTCGGGCCGACGACGATCATGCTGCCCTGGAACGATATCCGGCCCCTGATCCGGAAAGAGGCTGGCATCCTGCCCCCGTCCTCCTAATCTGCGCGCGTTCGGATTAGACTGGAATGCAGCTTTATGGAACTCACGGACTCCGCTCCTCCTCCTCCCAGCTCTGAAATGCGCCGGTTGACCGGCGTCTGTTTTGAGCCAGGAGCCGTATTCACCGATATCGCCAACAATGGCCGCTGGTGGGTGGCCTGGCTGATTATCGCTGTACTGATCTCCGCCTTCACCACGCTGATGGTGAACCGCATCGGCTACGACCGCATGATCACAAAGGCGTTCGAGACCAATTCCCGCATGCAGGAGATGCCGGCGGACCAGAAGGAAAAGGCCTACGAAATGCAGCGCAAGATGATGCCGATCTTCGTGCGCATCATGCCGCCGGTAGGCCTGCTGGTCGTCATGCTGGTAGCGGCCGGGGCTCTGTTGTTTGTCTTCAATTTCATGCTGGATGCGGGACTGAAGTTTAAACAGGTGCTGAACCTGCACGCCTATGCGGGCATCCCACCTGCAATTGTCTCGACGGCAGCCACAATTCTCGTGTTGTACCTGAAGCCGCCGGACGATTTCGATATGCAGAATCCGCTGGCCTTCAATCTCGGCGCATTTCTGCCGGAGAGCACCGCCAAGTGGCTGCACAGCTTGGCTTCCTCGCTCGACCTCTTCACCTTCTGGCAGATTGCCCTGCTGGCTGTCGGCTTCTCGACGGTGTGCGGCGCCAAGCGGATGCCCTTCAGCAAAGCGCTGATCGGGGTGATCATACCGTGGCTGGCCTACGTGCTCGCCAAGGCCACCTGGGCCGCAATGTTCGGGTAGAGAACGCTTTCATCAGCCAGAGGACGAGCTCCGCCTTCCGGGCTACACTGGAAGCAGACGCATGCAACTGGTGATTTTCGACCTGGACGGCACGCTGGTCGACTCCGTTCAGGATCTGTGCAATTCCGTAAACGCTACCCGCACCTATATGGGCATGGAGCAATTGCCCATGGAACTGGTGGCCTCGTATGTCGGCAACGGCGCGCCCATCCTCATCCGCAGGGCCATGGGACCTGGCGCTTCCGAGGCCAAAGTCGAAGAGGCCTTGGCCTATTTTCTCGGGTACTATCGCGAACACATGCTCGATCACACCCGGCCCTATCCCGGTGTGGTGGAGGCGCTGGAGCAGATCCACGAACAGGGCTCGCGCATGGCCGTCCTCACCAATAAACCCGAGCGCTTTTCCCGCGACATGTGCACGGGGCTCGGCTTCGGCAAGTACTTCTTCCAGGTGTACGGCGGCAACAGCTTTGAACAGAAGAAGCCAGACCCCATCGGCATTCACACGTTGGCCAAAGAGTGCGGCGCTCACCTGTCGGGCACCTGGATGATTGGTGACTCTTCGACGGATATTCTCACGGCCCGCAATGCCGGCGTCCGCTGCGCCGGCGTCACCTATGGCATCAGTCCGGAATCGCTCAAGGCTACGCCGCCTGACTATCTGATGGATTCCATGCTGGAACTCCCAGCCCTCCTGACCGCCAAAGCCTGACCTGTGGCGCGCCTGCGGGAGCACACACGCGCGCCGGCCCATCCAGTCCGCCTCTCGTCATCCCGCGCAGACGGAAACGCACTGGATTCCTCCAATCAATGACGGTCCGTGCCTAAGACCCGCCACCCGCCAATTCCACTACAGCCCAATTCCCTTTCAGCCTCATTCCGCGGGTGTGATTCAATGGACCTCGTGCGCCTTGCCACTCTCCTCATGCTCTCTGCTTCCCTGCCCCTGGCCGCGGCCGACCGCGCGCAATCCCGATCCATTGTCTATTCCCAGGACGGGATTGTCTCCACCAGCCACGTTCTCGCGTCGCAGGCGGGAGCCCAGGCTCTGGCCCGGGGCGGCAACGCAGTGGACGCCGCCATTGCAGCCAACGCTGTGCTGGGTGTCGTGGAACCGATGATGTGCGGCATCGGCGGCGATTTCTTCATGCTCTATTGGGAGGCGAAAACCGGCAAGCTCTACGGCCTGAATTCCTCGGGCTGGGCGCCGCAGGGCCTTTCGCCCGCCTTTCTCGCCTCAAAGGGCATCACCGCGATGCCGAAGGCAGGCATCCACACCATTACCGTGCCCGGAGCGGTAGAAGGCTGGTCCAAGGCCCATGCCCGCTTTGGCCAACTTGCGTGGAAAGAACTGTTCCCCGCCGCAATTCACTACGCCAACGACGGGCATCCCGTCCATGAAGTGATCCACGCCGTCTGGTCCGACGCACGCCTGAAAACCACACCCGAAGCCGCACGCGTCTTCCTGCCCAACGGCCATGCTCCGGCGGCCGGCGATGTCTTCAAGAATCCGGAACTGGGCGCCGCGCTGAAGCTGATTGCCGAACAGGGCCGCGACGCCTTCTACAAGGGGGAGATCGCCCGCAAGCTGCTGGCCGGTTCCCGCAAGCTGGGCGGCACCATGACGGAGGCCGACCTCGCCGAGTTCGCGGCCGAATGGGTGGAACCGATCTCCACCACCTACCGCGGCTGGCGCGTCTACGAACTGCCGCCCAACGGCCAGGGCATGGCGGCGTTGATGATGCTCAACATCATGGAAGTTCTGGGGCACGACTGGCACGCGAAGATTGAGGCCATGAAGCTGTCCTACGCCGACGTGATGGCCTATAACGCCGATCCGCGCTTCGCCAAAGTGCCGGTGAAAGGTTTGCTCGACAAGGCTTACGCCGCCCAGCGGGCCAAGCTGATCGATCCGGCCAAGGCCCAGTGCAACGCGGTCTCCGGCCAGCCGTTCGGCAGCGACACCACCTATTTGTCCGTCGTCGACAAGGACGGCAACATCGCGTCGTGGATCCAGAGCATCTATTCGGGCTGGGGCTCCGGCGTGGTGATGGAGGGCCTGGGTTTCCCGCTGCAGAACCGCGGCGGCGGCTTTGTGCTCGACCCGAAACACCCCAACGTGCTGGCCCCTCGCAAGCGCCCGTTCCACACCATCATTCCCGCCTTCATGGAGAAGGGCGACGTCCACATCGGCTTCGGCATCATGGGCGGCCCCAACCAGCCCCTGGCGCATGCCCAGTTTGTCTCGAACCTGGTGGACGAGGGGATGAATATCCAGATGGCGCTGGAGTCGCCGCGCTTCACCAAGGACGGGCCGTCGGGCTGCGATGTCCAGATTGAGAACCGAGTGCCTGCAGCCGCGCAGCAGCAACTCACAAGCAAGGGCCACAAACTCGCCGTGCGCGGACCCTACTCGACGAACATGGGCCGCGGCGCGGTGGTCCTCTACAACGCGAAAACGAAGGTAAAACAGGCGGCGGCCGATCCACGCTCCGATGGCGCGGCGATTCCCGAACCGGTCCGCTAAAAATGAGGAGCCGGCGCGCCACGCACGCCTCGTGGCGTACTTGGTGCTCCGGCTCCCAGTGGGAGAGAGAACTTTACTGCGCGCCCCGCCTTAGCCGAGGAAGCCGAGGTTGCGCGTCGTGAAGTTCTTCAGGTTGGGGAAGACCAGATTCAGGGCCGTGTCGTCGAGCCCGAACCAACGCGCCATGGTGGCTCCGTACTGGTCGAGCGAAGTGCTGGGCAGCAGCGCGCCGCGTGAGCCGGAATCATTCGGCCCGCCCAACGCCATCACCGGGAATTGGCCGTACAGGTCGCCGCCCTGCACACCACCGCCCATCACCACGTGGTGGCTGCCCCAGCCGTGATCACTGCCCTGTCCGCTGGGCTGGAGCGTCCGGCCGAACTCCGATTCAGTGAACGTCGTCACCTGGTCGGCCACGCCCAACTCCTGCGTGGCGAGGTAGAACGCATTCATCGCCGCGCTCAGTTGTTTCAGCAGGTCCCAGTGCTGCCAGCTCTGCGAACCGTGTGTATCGAACCCGCCCAGCGAGCAGAAGAACACCTGCCGCTTCAGTCCTGTCTGGGTGCGCAACTTGATCACTTTCGCCACTTCTTTCAGCTGGTTTCCGAGCTGTGTGCCCGGAAAGACCGTCGCGATGGGGCTGGTGGTCGACGCGCTCTTCAGCATCGCCGAAAGCGCCATCGCGTCCTGGCGTACTTTGTTCGCGGCCTGGACGACAGCCAGTCCACTGTCCATGCTGATCACTTCCTGGAGACCTTGCAGCCGGGCCGCCGCCGCCGTCGAGGGCCAGATGTTCATCCCATACGGCTCCATGTCGAACCCGGGGAGGAAGCTGGCGGATTGCACGTCATTGCCCGCGCAGAAGAGCTGCGGCCCCGACATCGAGATCGATACCGGGAAAGTCGCCGCTCCGTTGATGGCTGTCACCGAGTCGGCCACGCGGCCCGCCCAACCGGTGCCGCCGGAGCCGCTGGGGGTCGCCGTCTGCATCTGCAGCACCTGGTCGGAGTGCGAGAACAGGTTCGAGGGCAAAGGCACCGCGTTTCCCAGGTATTGAGTCCGGGTCGTGGGCTGCACCAGGTTGCCGACATTGGCCACCACGGCCAGCTTCTGCTGCGCCCAAAGTGGATGAATGCCTGCCAGCCCGTCGCTGAGCGCATAGGGCGTGCCGTTCTTCGCCGTCACCGCCAGCAGCTTCGCATCGGTACCCGGCAATGCCAGGGATCCGCGAATCGACTTATAGGCGTTGTACTCCGACGAGACCTGCGGAATCACTGTGTTGTGTCCGTCATTCCCGCCGAACAGGAAGATGCAGACCAGGGCCTTGTAGTCTGTCGCCTGCTGAGCATAGGCATTCATCAGGCCGAAGCGAGCCAGGCCGGCCGCTGAGATCGCGCCGCCCGTGGTGAGCCGCAGGAAGTTTCGCCGTGTCGCTTTTGTGTTTCGTTTCATGTCTGTATTTCCTTTTCGCATCAGTACTGCACGGCAAACTGCCCGCTGAGCGCGGTGAGATAGAGCGCGGTAAGCACCCGCTGGTTGTTGTCCGGCATGGCCACGATGGCGGTCGCCAGGCTGTTCTTCATCGACTGCGGCATGCGGCCGAAAAGCAGCGTGTTGTTCACGGTTTCGATGAGCGTCGGAATGTCGCTGGCGGCATTCTGGAACGGCGCCAGGTTCACCACCACCTCCGAGCCCATCTGGCCGGTAAGGATGAAGTAGAAGAAATTGGCCCGCACCAGTGATTCGGTGGGCCCGTAGATTTGGAACTCGGGCCCAAACAAAGCCGTTTTGGGGATCCGATAGAGCATCGGGTAGAAGCCGAAGACCGATGGCGCTTCCAGCGGGCTCATGCTCTGGTCGACGAACATATAGCTGAACGAGTTCGACTGCGCAACGCTGCCGTTCAGGCTGCGCACAAACTCGGCAAACTGGAAGTGCGGGTCTTTCACGCGGCCCTGGTTCGTCGTAGCCACATCCTGGCGTGCTTCGCTGTCGGTCAGAATCGCCAGCAGCACCGCTTTCAGATCGCCCCGTACGCCCGCGCCATTGTCGTTGAACACTTGCGCAACACGTTCGATGTACGCAGGGCTGGGGTTGCTGGTCACCATGTCGCGGATCAGGCGCGTGGCCACAAACGGGCCGACGTTCGGATGCTGGAAGATGCAATCCAGCGCGGCGTTGGTCTCCACGGCGACAGTCAGGCCCGCGGGGATGGCGCAGCCGCCCACCAGCGTCTTGGCGGTTGTGTCGTGGTTCTGTTCACGCGTCTCCATCGACGCAGCGGAGAAGTTCTCCCAATTTGTGGCCTGCGGCTGGGCGCCCGCGGCCGTGGGATAGGTCCAGCCGGTCAGGGCACGGGCGGTTTGCGCCACCGTGGCCTGGTCGTAGGTCGGAATCGCGTTCCCCTGGCCATCCAGCTTGGTCGAACCATCGGGATTCAATTGCACCAGCCCGATGCTGAACAGCTGCATGATCTCTCGCGGGTAGTTCTCGTTGGCCCCACCGCCCACGCCCGGCTTGGTGGAGTTAGCAAGGTCGAGATACTTGCCCATCTGCGGACTGACGGTGATGTCCCACAGCAACTGCCGGTAGTTGCCGAAGGCGTTCCTGCTGAGGATCTGCCAGTAGGGCGCGATCTCATTGGAGTAGACGTTTTTATTCGAGGAGAGGACGATGATCTTGGCCAGGGCGTTGATCGTGCGCTGCCTCAATTGATCGGGAGCGTGCACCATGCGCCACAGGAACTGGGCGCGATCCTGGCTGACATCGCCGGTGACGGGGATGGTCGTCTCCGGCATGGCCAATTGCTGGGACAGCCAGGCGTTGATGCCCAGCGTCGCCACCGCCTGCGAATCCGCGGCGGACGGTCCAAAAGCAGCCTGCTCCAGCAATCGAGCGCTGCTCAGGTTCACCGGAGGCACCACCACTGTGATCGTGACAGTTGAACTGCCCGATGCCGTCGTCACGGCCACGCTGGTCGCCTTGACGGTCACCGTTGCCGGATTGGGCACGTTTACGGGCGCAGTGTAGAGCCCTGCAGCCGAGATGGTCCCGACGGTCGCATTCCCGCCCGCCACGTTATTGACAGTCCACATCACCGACTGATTGGCGTTGTTGTTCACCACAGCCGTAAACTGGCGCGTGGTCCCAGATTGCACACTGGCCGTGGGTGGCGTCAACGTCACGCTGGTGGCCGGCACTGTCACCGTCACTGTCGCACTGGCGGTCGCCGTGGGCACCGCCACACTCGCCGCTTTCACCGTGACTGCCGCGGGGCTCGGCACGGCCGCGGGTGCCGTGTACAGCCCGCTCGAGGAGATGGTGCCCAGCGTCGAGTTGCCGCCTGCGATGTTGTTCACCGTCCAGGTGACCATCTGGTTCGCGTTGTTGGCCACTGTCGCCGCGAATTGCCGAGTACCGCCTGTCTGGACGCTGGCTGTCGCCGGAGTCATCGTCACGCTGGTCACAGGTTGTGTCAACGTGATGGCAGCGGTGCCGGACACCAACGGGTCCGCCACGCTGGTCGCCTTCACTGTGGCCGTTGCCGGGTTGGGCAGCGCGGAAGGTGCGGTATACACGCCCGCGGAGGTGATCGTGCCCGCCGTTGCACTCCATGTGACGGCCGTGTTCGCCGTCCCGCCTACCGTCGCCGTGAAGGTCCGCGTAGCATTCAAACCCAAACTCGTACTGGCGGGCGAGACGGACACCGTTACGCTCGACAGCGTCACGGTCAGGTTCAGGGGATCGCTGCTCACCGCCCCGGGCGCGGGCTGGGAAACCCGCAATTGCGCGGTTCCCACCATCGAGGCCGGAACATTGCCCGTCACAATCAGCTTGGTGGGCGATACGTAAGTCGCCGTCATCGCCTGATTGTTGATCGTCGCCTTGGTCGTCGGCATGAAGGCCGCGCCGTTCAAGGTGAGCGAAACGGGCCCGGCTGCGAACTTCGAGGGACTGCTGCTCCAGATGTACGGCAGCGGGTAAGTGATCGTCAATTGGGCGGAGCCAACTTTCGCAGGATACGCGGTGCTGGTGGCGGCCACCGTGATCACGTTCGAGGCGGGCGGCACGGTTGGGGCGGTGTACACGCCAGCCGGGGTGATTGTGCCGTAGGTGCTGTTGCCGCCCACGACTCCGTTGATCGACCAGTTTATGGTCGCCGGGGACAGCGGCACATACGCGGTGAGAGTCCGCGTGGTGCCCACCGCGATATTCGCGGGTCCGGGATAAACAGTAATCGTTTGTCCAAGGGCCAGGGGCCCGAATGCCAGAAGGCAAAAAGAGAGAGCTGCAGAGATCCTCACAATTAAGTATGCGAAAACCCGGCACTCGCTTTGCCAGCTACGGCTAAATTAAAAGGACTCAGTGATTTACCTGAGCTTAAGTAAGGCCGATTCAGCGGCTTCCACGCCTTTTTGGATCTCAGGCCTAGCCGCTTCCGGCCCACCGGACGAAGCGGCTAATTTCCAATTCTCGAGTGCGGCCCGCCAGTGTGCCGTCTGTTCGCCTGGAACTTTGATTTTCGGAATGGCATCGGCGTGGCATTTTGCTAATTGCTGATACATGGGCGAAAGATGATCGGGCCAGTTTTTGTTGGTCGGATCATCGACAATCAGGTCCTTGAGCATCTGAATGGCGGTCCGGTTGGGTTCGATGCCCTCCAGGGGACGCCCCATCAGCCGCAATACTTCGCCGATATCGCGCCACGCCTCCAACTGGGAAACCCGCAGATCTTTGTCCTTGGGATCCTCGGCAGCCAGCGCGTTGTATTGCCCCAGCGCCCAGCGGATCTCCTTCAGGCTCAGCTCCAGTTGCGGGATCTCAGCCAGGGCCGCGCCCAGCCGTTTGTGGTTATTGGCGCTGTGCGTGCGGTATTGCCGGCTGGCCGGATTCTTCTTCGCCAGTGCATCGGTGATAGCGACGGAATGACGAAACGCCTCCACCGCCTTGGGCCACTGCTGCTTGTCCTCGTGCCAGCCGCCGATGTAGTTCCAGATCACGCCGACATCCACCTGGGCCTGCAGATTCGTGGGATCGGCCTCCGCCACGGCCTCGATGATGCCGCGCGCCTTCTGCATATGTACAAAGGCTTCGTCCAGATTGCGGAGCTTTCCTGCGCGCGGGGTCGACAGATTGTCGCTGAGGCCCAGGTGATTGAGGAACTCATAGCGCTTGTACACCTGATTCGAAGGATCCTCGGCACTGGCGGCCGCCGCTTGCTGGATCCCCTTCCTGCGCGCATCGATCGAAGCGGGGATGTCACCAGTGAACGAGAGCATGCGCCCCATCTTGTAGTAGGCGAGGCTCAGCTCGGCGCGGCTGCGCGTATCCGGTTTCTCCGCGATCAAAGCCAACATGTTGTCGCGTCCGGCCTGGTAGTGGCGCAGGGCATCCCCCGCGCGGTTCGACTTCTCGTCGAGGTCGCCCAACCGCATGTGGCAGCGGATCCGGGCGACCGTGACCGGCCGGCCCGTCAGCTTCGTTTCTGTCGCCAGCTTCAGGCCTGACTCGTACTCCACCCGGGCCTGAGCCGTCCTGCCGCGCATGTCGTGCATATCGCCGAACTTCAGGTGAATCAGCACCAGGTCATGCAGATCTTGCGCCGTCTCAACAGGCAGGTGCGACCGGAGTTCCATCGCCCGGCGGTAGCTCGCTTCGGCTCCGTCGATATCGCCGATATTCGGAAAGTAGGAGTTGCCTTGAGCATCGCCCACCCGCTCATAAGCGGTGCTCAATTCGCTCAACAACTTGGGATCGGAGGTATGGTTGGCGGCCAGGGCATCCAGGTATTCCAGCGCCGTCTTGACGACCAGGCGCCGCGCCGGCGTGGAGCCCGGCAGAAACTGGATGGCGTCGTGAAAATCAAACAGGAACCGGTTCGCCAGTTGCCGGACCTGCTGGAAACGGCTCTCGGAAATCGCGCGCAGCCGGGCCTGCTCGCGGGCGTTCCGGTCCGCCTGGATCGCCACCAGCGCCAGGCTGCCGACGATCACCGCGGAAGCCGCGACCCCCACCCAGTGCCGCCGCACAAACTTGCCGGCTCTGTACAGAACCGAATCACCTCGAGCCAGCACGGCTTCGCCTTGGAGGTATCGCCGCAAATCAGCGGCCAACTGATCGGCGGATCCGTAGCGGCGGGCGGGTTCCTTGTCCAGACAGTGCAGGACGATGTTTTTCAGATCCGACGGGATCCTGGCCTTGGGCGGATGGACGGGCAGGTCAACAATGCGACGGACGAGCTCCGTCATCGAAAGCCCTTCGGTTTCGTACGGCCGTTCGCCGGATACCAGTTCGTACAGAATCGCACCCAGTGAGTACACATCGGTGGCGGTGGTGATGGGCGCGCCGGTCAACTGCTCCGGGCTGGCGTATTGCGGAGTCATCAGCCCGGCCGGCACTTGGGTTTGTTCCGACCAGTCGGTGGTGAGCAGCTTGGCGATGCCGAAGTCCAGCAGCTTGGGTTCGCCTTCGGTGTTTACCAGGATGTTCTGGGGTTTCAGGTCGCGGTGGACGATCAGGTTCTGGTGGGCGTAAGCCACGCCTTCGCAGACCTTTACGAAGAGCGCCAGGCGGGTCCGCAGCGGTGTTTTTCGCTGTTCGCACCATTCGAGCAGCGGCTGGCCTTCGATGTAGTCGAGAACGAGATAGGGCTGGCCATTCTCCAGCGTGCCGCCGTCCAGCAGCCTCGCCACGTAGGGATGGTCGAGCTGCGCGAGAATCTGGCGTTCGCGCAGGAACAGGGTGTGGGCTTCGATGCCGGAGACTCCGACACGCAGCAGCTTGATCGCGACCCGTTTTTCAAATTGGTCGTCGGCGCGCGTCGCCAGGTAAACCGAACCCATGCCGCCACGGCCCAGCAGACGCTCCACTCGGTAGGCGCCGATCCTCATCCCGGGTTGCACCGCGCCGGCCATTTCCACGGCGGACTCGGCCGCTTCCGCAATGGACGCCCTCAGGCTGGTCTCGCCCCCATCGTCCTGGGCGAGCATGCGGGCCACCTCCGAGCGCATACCGGCGTCTTCGCAGTGCGCGTCCAGCCAGGCATCCCGTTGACATGCAGGCACTTCCAGAGCTTCATGGAACAGCTCTTCAATACGGCGCCAACGTTCGGCAGTCATTGGGCGAGATAAGAGCGCAGCCAGGCCTTGGCGGCCCGGATCTCCCGCGCAATGGTCGACTCGGACAACTCGAGGACAGCCGAGATCTGGGAGGCTTCCAGTCCCCCAAAGTACCGCAATTCCAGGATCTCCGCCTTCCGCTGGTCGAACTCCGCCAACTGGCTGAGGGCTTCGTGGATCCCCAGGACATCCGTGGGTCGGCCGCCGGCCAATTCCTTAGCCTCCTCCAGCGAGACGGGGGGTATGCCGGAACCACGCTTTTGTGCCCGCTGCTCGCGCGCGGCATCCACGAGAATCTGCCGCGTTAGCCGGGCCGCGATCGAGTAGAAATGGGTTCGACTGTCCCATTCCGGTGAATTCCCGGTGGCCAGGCGTAAATAGAGCTCGCTGACGAGTTCGGTGGTGCTGAGCGGTTTGTGGCCGAATTCTCGTTTCAGATGGGCGTGGGCGATGCGTTTGAGTTCGGGGTAGATCAGCGGGACCAGGCGGTGCAGCGCCTTCTGGTCGCCATCTCGCCATTCGTGCAGCAGTTGAGTAAGTTCCGCCGGCTTGACTTCGTGCATCCGCGAATTGTTCCCCGATTGGACGGGCCAGAGGCCTGCCGTATAGGTAATCATCTTCGCGGCCGGGGACAGCGTTGTCAAGTTATCAAAAACACGAAAGGCTCCGGTTGCCCGGAGCCTTTCGATCGCCTGTAAACCGTACAATAATCTACTTTTTGCCCTTGGCCGGAGCGCATTTCACCCAGGCCTTCTTCTTATTGCTTTCGATCACCGCTTCCAGCAGTTGCATGCCGCGCAAACCGTCAGCAAACGTCGGATACTCGATGGGCAGGCTGCGGTCCATCACGCGCGACCAGAAGCGCTTATAGAGCTGCTTGTGCGCGTCGTCGTAGCCTTCGCTGTGCCCGCCGGGGTAGTCGGCATAGCTGGCGGCCTTCGGATAGTACAGGCTGCCGTCTTTCAACAGCAGGCGGTTGGGCACGTTCCGCTCGCCGATCCAGAGCTCGTCGGGCTTCTCCTGGTTCCAGCTGATACTGGCTTTGCTGCCCGCGATCAGCCACTCGAAGCGGTTCTTGCAGCCGGCCGAAACCTGGCTGACCGTATAGGCGCCGCGGCAGTTGTCGCCCAGGTGCAGCATGGCCATGCCGAAGTCTTCCGTGTCGATCTTGACTTCGTTGTAGTCTTCCGGCGTCAGGGTCTTGCCGGCAAAGGTCTCGATGGCTACCTTGGGCTGCTTGCGGGTCTTGTGGATGATCTTGAGGTCGGCGCAGAGGGCGGTAATGGAGAGGCCGGTGACGTGCTGGATCATGTCCATCCAGTGCGATCCAATGTCGCCCATTACACGCAGCGGGCCGTTGTGCTTCCGCAGGATGCGCCAGTTGAAGTCGGTGTCGTACAGCAGCCAGTCCTGGGAGTAGGTGCCCTGGACGACCCGGATCTCCCCGAGGTCGCCGTTGGCGATCATTGCGCGCGCCTGCTGAACGGCCGGGTAGTAGCGCAGGTTATGATTGGTGGCGTGGCAGAGCTTCTTCTTCTCAGCCAGGTCCAGCATTTCCTTGGCTTCCTTGGCGGACATCGCCAGCGGCTTCTCGCACAACACATGCTTGCCGGCGGTAAGGGCATCCTTGGCGACGGGCGCGTGCAGCGCGTTGGGCGTACAGACGTGAACGCCGACAATCTCCGGGTCGGCCAGCAATTCCTTGTAGTTGCCGGTGGCTCGCGGGATGTAGTGCGCGGCGGCGAAGCGATCCGCTTCGTCCTGGGTAATCCCGGCCACGGCCGCCACCTCGACGAACCCCAAACGGCGCAGGTTCTCCACGTGGGTCTTGCCCATGAAGCCGGCGCCAATGACTGCGACTTTGAGTTTGCTCATAAAGTTTTATCCTTGCGAGCCGATAATAGGCTCAAGGTTTAGACCTTCTACACTCTATAACAAGTGCTCCGGGTCCCGTAACATGATCGTTCGCCTTCGCTTCAAACACGCAGCACTGAGACCCGTCACGCCACACCGCGGGCAGGACAGGCCGCATGTGGTCGAGATGCCTTCGCCGGTCGCACCCGCTCCGCCCGGGAATCCCAACCATGTGAGTACACAGGAGATGGCCGGCGGCCTGGCAGCTCTGTTGACGCCCGCGGCGACACTCACTTTCGCCATCGCCTTATGGCGCCTGGGCCAGGATCTCGGCCTGACGAAGAACTTCTTCATCACTGAGGGCCCCTTTTCACACTGGCAGGTATGGGTTGCCCTCACCGGCATGCTGTCCGCGTCCAGCTTCTACCTCAACAGGAAAAGTGAGAGGGCGGCGCGTAGCACCGCCATCAACTGAGGACTACTCCCAATCGCACGATAGAGCAGCCATCCCGATCGGCATTCCGGGCGGGGGCTCCGGCGCCTTCGGCAACTTCATCTGCTTGGGATCCTTCTCAAACGCCGCAATCTCCGTGAGCCCCAGTGCGATATTGGCGCTCCCCGGCCGGGCGGCCAGCCAGGTCTTCAACTTGCGGATTTCCGACAACGCCACGGCCCGCACCTGACCGGAAGCGTCGTCATCCACAGCCAGGTTCATGACGTTCCGTAGCGCCGCATACTGCACGGTATGAAGCACTTCGCCGGCCAGCCCGGGCTTCTCGGGCGCTTTCCACGTGACGCTGAAGAGCCGGTCGAGCACCTCGCCCAAGCCCGGCATGGCTGCATCACGGGCATGGTACTCCACCAGCCGCGCCGCCCGCTGCGGATTCACGACCAATTCGATCGTCATATCGGCGGCGGACTCGGCCGCGGCCACCGGATCGAAGGTCAGCCCAGTCCGATGACGGAATAGTTCGCGTGTCCGGTCGAAACCGGCGGGCCGGGGTGGGATTTGCTGGATCACTGATTCGGGCAGTGTGAGCGCCTCTGGCCGGATGGTGGCCAGCACCGCCTCCAGCGCCCGGCGCTGCTCCGCGGCAGCCACCATCTGCGTGGGCGTCTGTCCATCCCCCCGAAGCGCATAGGAATACCGGAGTCCTGCCACCGACTTCACGGCTGCTTCCACCTGGTAGCGGTGCGACAGGTACAACGTGACCAGCACGTCTTCCAACAACGCCAGCGGGGTGCCGGTGCGCACGTTATTCTCCCCGAACCGGGCCAGCGCCGCGGCGCGGACGCCCATCCAGCGATTCAGCTCATCCACGGCGTTGGCCCCGCTATCCCATAGGTGGGTCTCGGGATGCGCTCCGCCGGCCGGCCGGGCATCCTGGTCCGTCAGGAAGGTCAGGCCGCGCTGCCGGGCGGCGTCGATGATCGCGTTGAGCGCCTTTTTCTCCTCGGTGCCAGGGGCGAACTGGGAGTAGCCCCAGGTAATCGCCACCTTATCCCACTCGCCGATGCCCTTCGCGTAGGCATCGCTGAGATCCGGCTGGCCGTTCTTCAGCGTGACCCACGGATGGGGGTAGTCCATCACGGAGGCGCGGTCGTGTACTGAGGCGATGTAGTTGTGCCCTAGTCCCAACGTGTGGCCGACTTCATGGGCCGACAACTGGCGCAGACGGGCCAGGGACATCTCCAGCATGCGGGGATCGGTCCCTGCCGCGGCGTAAGGAGCCAGCAGCGATTCGGCGATCAGGAAATCCTGCCGGACGCGCAACGAACCCAAAGTCACATGGCCCTTGAGAATCTCACCCGTGCGCGGATCGCTCACGCTGGAGCCGTACGACCACCCGCGTGTCGACCGGTGCACCCACTGGATCACGTTGTAGCGGACGTCCATCGGATCGGCGCCCTCCGGCAGCAATTCCACCCGGAAGGCATTGCGGTAGCCGGCCGCTTCGAAGGCTTGGTTCCACCAGCGGGCGCCTTCCAGCAGGGCACCGCGGATGGGCTCGGGCGCACCGGGGTCCAGGTAGTAGACGATCGGCTTCACGGCCTCGCTGACAGCCGCCGTGGGGTCCTTCTTCTCCAACCTGTGGCGCGGTGTGAAGCGTTTGACCACGGGTTCCGACACCGGGGTGGCGTAGTCGACGTAGGACGCATCGAAGAACCCGGAGCGCGGATCGAACTCGCGCTTCTGGAAACTCAGGTCAGGCAGTTCCACGAAGCTGTGGTGCATCCGCACGGTGATAGCCCCGCCTGACGGCGTAACCGACCGCAGCAGCCGCCCTGCCGGCCCCCCGGTGAAGGTGATGGTGGCCTCCACCTCTGTGTTCCGGGGGAAGTTCTTCGTGCGGGCCAGGTAAAATGCGCTCCGCGATGAGTCCAGTCGATAGTCGCCCTGCTTCTGCGCCTTCAGGGTATCGGCGACCCCGTGCGCGTCGCGCAGGAAGAACGAGGTGGCGTCGACCAGTACCCGGCCATCCTCCTGGACCGCCGCCTCGAAGCCCCAAATCACGCTCTCGGCGAAGCTGTCCCTCACGGCACGGCGTTCCGCCGGATCGCGGGATTCGGCTCGATAGTCGGTGTTCGCGGCGACCAGCAGCACTTTGTTGCCGCTGCGCTCCCAGCGCGCGACGAAGCTGCCGCCGAGCTGGCCGCGATCGAGCCCGATGTCATTGGACCCTATTCCGGCAGGCAGCGACGTGTAGTACAGAAACTCCTGCCCCCAGCGTCCGACTTCCAGCCACAACTTCCCCTCCGCTTCCTGCCAGTAATACGGAACGAAGCCGTCGACGCGCAGATTCTTGGGGACCGCGGGCGGCGCCGCGGCCAAAACGGGGAGCAGAGTGAGGGCCAGAGCGAGGAAGCGCATATTCTCACCACTGTACACTGGTCTTATGCGGATGCTTTCGCTGCCCCTTCTGGCCTTCGCCGCCGTGACGGCCTTCGCGCAGAAGCCCTGCGGCAACACACCGGTTTATTCGCCCTGCGAAATCGTGGTGGAGCTGCCGCCCGCCGTCGCTGCCAAACACCCGAATCCGCCCGCCACCGTTGAGCTCTGGGCCGAGTTCCGCTCGCCGGAATTCAAGACCTACAAGTTCCCGGCCTTCTGGGATGGCGGCCCGAAGATGGTCTTTCGAGTGACACCGGTCGAGGTGGGCAACTACACCTACCGGTTGAGCGGCAACATCGCCGAATTCGAGGGCAAGGAAGACAAGTTCACCTCGGTCGCGAATCCTGACGCCACGGCATTCATCAAGCGCGCCAATGCCCACCACTGGCAGTACACCGAAGCCCTGAAACCGCATCTCTACTTCGGTACCGACTTCACAGACCTGGCCGCGGTGGAAACCCGTGCCAAGCAGAAGTTCACGCACCTGTCGCTGCCGGTTTTCTCGTCGAAGATCGATCCGGCCTTCTACAAGCAGATAGACGAACGCGTGACGGCGATCAACGGCAAGGGCATGGTCGCTGACCTGATCGTGATGCCGACCCCGGCGGACCTCGCCGCGGCCTACACCACTTGGAGCGACCGCGAGCGGTTTCTGCGCTACCTGGCGGGCCGCTACAGCGCCTTCAACATCACCTGGCAGCTCGCCAATGAATGGGAATCTTCGCCCAATGCCCGGCCGATCCTCAAGGAGGTCGGCGTCGCACTGAAAGGCCTGGACCCGTATGGCCATCCGCGATCGTCCCGCTCCGCCGTGACCTCGGCTCCGCTGGGGCCAGACGGTTGGCTGGACTTCGTGATCAACGGCGCTCCGGACCTGACCGTTCCGGCGATTGAACACATCGCCAACACCGTTCCGCAGGTTGTTCTCATCGACGCCGCGCTGCCGGAAGAGGCGTTCCGCAAACGCGTCTGGAACGCCGCCATCAGCGGAGCCTACATCTCCATTACCGGCAATCTCGTGGACGGCTCAGCCAACGCCAAGACGGCAACCGGCTGGTTCGACACCATGTCGCGCACGCGCTTCTGGGACATCGAGCCCTATTTCGACCTCGACGGCGGGCGGGCGATCGCCAATCCGGAAACCGAGTACCTGGTCTATATCGAGCATCCCCAGAAGGTCGAGATGACGGTGGAGAAACACGGCTACGACGTCTACTGGGTGAACCCCTCGACCGGTGAGGCGGTGAAGGAGAAAAAGGACTGGAAGGGTGAACTCTACGAGGGTACGCCGCCCGACGCGACCCGCGACTGGATCCTGCATCTGTCGCGCGACGGCCGCAAGGAGGGCATGCTGAGGAGCTACAAGTTCGAATCGTGGCCCATCCCCGTGCAGGAACCCGAGCGCAGCGCGGTGAAGGCGCCCTTCGAGCTCGTAAACCCGCCCAGCGACATGACGCTGAAGGCGGGCGAGCCCATCAAGTTCGAAATCAAGCTCAAGAAGAAGACGGCCGGTACACGGCGCATGATGTACATGCTGGCGGGGGAGATCGTGCCGGACGGCCAGGGCACGCGCATTCTGGCGACGGGTTCAGACGGAACCCTGGTGGTGCCGGCCGTGATGCTGGCGAAATCAGAAGGCCCGATGAACGTTCGCCTGTATGTCCTGAACGCCCCGGGCAAACTCTATATCCTCGACTATGTGTACACGGTGAAGAAGTAACGCATGCCGCGCATTGTCGCCCTCGATACAGCCTCGGAATTCGGCTCCATCGCACTGCTGGAAGACGGCGCTGTTCTCGAAGAAGTCATCCTCCACTCCCCCGAGGGCTTTGGCCACGTCCTGTTTCCGCAGTTGGACCGCCTGATGCGGCGGCATGGCTGGAAGTATGCCAGCGTGGCCGGCTATGCGGCCGGGTCGGGACCGGGTTCGTTCACGGGCGTGCGTGTAGCGCTGTCCGCCATCAAGGGTCTGGCTGAGGCGACGGGCGTACCGGCCGCGGCGATCTCGAATCTGCAGGCCATGTCGGTCTACGGGACAGCCGCACTGCGGGCGCCGTTCTGCGATGCGCGCCGGGGCGAGATCTACGCGGGTTTGTACAGCAGTGACCAGGAACCAGCCGGCCCCGAATTGGTGACGAAGTTCCAGCCCTGGCGCGAGACTCTTCCGAGCGTGGTGGAGCTGCTAACGCCCGATCCGGCGGTCTTTGGGGTGGAGGCGACGCAGACGCCGCGAGCGCTGGCGGGTGCGATTGGGAAGCTGGCGGCCAGCCGCCTGACCGATCCCATGGCGCTGGATGCGAACTACGTGCGCCGGTCGGATGCGGAATTGAACTGGGTGGATAAGTAGGCGGGCCGCGGCGCAGCCCGCCTGTCACTGCATTACTCGACCGTGACCTTCAGCACTCCGTAGAGGAAGTCCTTCGTCCCCACAACCTGGTGCGGCACAGCCGCTGGAATGTGAGCGATGTCGCCAGCCTTCAGTGTGACCTTCTCGCCGCCGGTAATCGTGCCGCCGCGCTGTTCGCCAGGACCCGTCACCCGGGTGCCGGTGGCCTTGCCGCCAACAGTGAGCGTAGCCTCACCGTGCTCGACGATGAAGTAATCCACCTGCTTTTCGTGGACCTCCACCTCACCGTCGCCGGTACGGTAAACCATCAGCTGCGAGTGGTTGCCCCAGTTCGCGATCTCCTGGTTGGCCACATTCTTGCCGGCCAGTTTGGCCTGCAGCTTGCCCTTCCAGCCCAGGAACTCCGCCTGCGACCAGTAGCGGAAGCCTTCCTGCGACTGCGGCGCGGTCTGTTGCACCTTCACCACGTAATAGAGAAACTCTTTCGGTACCAGCAACTGGTGCGGCATGTTGGCAGGGATCTCCACCATGTCGCCGGGCTTCATTGTCACCTTGCGGCCCCCGGTGATGCCGGTGCCTCGCATTTCACCCGCACCGGCCGAGGTCGGGCTGGTGAGCGTGCCACCCACCACCAGCGTGGCTTCCCCGCCCTCGCAGATGAACAGGTCAGTCACCTTCTCGTGCAGTTCGCCCACCCCGTCCGCATTGCGCCGGGTGATGGACGACCAGTGGTTGCCCCACTTGCCAAGATCCTGGCCCAGCACCTTCTCGGTCTTCATCCGGGCCGCGATCTTGGCCATGTAGCCGTGAAGCTCGGCGTTGTTCCAAAGGACAAAACCCGGCACGGCGGCCCACAGCAGGGCTCCGCCGGCGCAGGCCGCGAAAATCAGGAGAATTGATTTCTTCAAGCAGGCACCACCTTGGGGAGTCGGTCTTTCACGGCCGGAAGGGCCGGCACTTCGGTTGTGGGTTTGTCCTGATACCAGTAGCAGCAGCTATAGAAGCAGTCGCCGCGATCGTTGGCGTGGCCGTGCTCCATCGTGTGCTTGAGGTACCTGGTGAAGGTTACGGGGTTGTCGCCATGGAAGCGGTAGCAGCAGTAACGGCCGCCCACGCGTTCCGGACTCTGGATGAGATGCGCGCCGTACTGGTGGTAGCCGAAGGCCTTGGCATTCTCGCGCCCGCCGAAGTTCCAGCTGCCCAGGAAGTAGTCTTCCGAACCCGTGCCGACGATCAGCGGCTTGGTCTCGTCATCGACGAAGATCATGTCGTCGCCTTCGCCCATCCATGCTTCCTTGTTCTGCACCACACCCAGGGTCACGCCCATCAGGTGGCCGCGGCCGTGGGTCTCGCAGTACACGAAGTTCGTCTTGCCATCGGGATTCTTGCTATCCGGCAGCTGCTGCGCCACATTCGGAGCCGCCTGCCGGTATTGCGCGTGGAAGTAGAGCGCGTCCGCGGGCAGCGCCTCCACGGCCATGAAGTCGATATTAGAGTAGAACGACCCGACGTCACGCGTACCCTCATTCGTCACGGTCATGCGTGCCGACGTCCGGTAAGGCATCGCAAAATAGCAGTTCAGCGACTTGCCGGGTGAACAGGCGAGGTACTCGCTCTCGTAGAGCACATAGTCGCCCAGATTCAGGCCGAAGAAATCGCCGATGGGCACTTCGATGCTGGGCTTTTCACTGCCGTCCCAATAGGCGCGCAGGATCAACTCCTTCAAGTGCAGCGGGCTCTGCGCGGAGATGGTGAACCAGATGTGCGAAATGACGCCGGGCCCCTTCTGATTGAAGATCTCGTGCGTCTGGCCGCCGGCGATAGGCCAGCGGTCGGAGTTGCCGCCGGTGGCATCGTAGCTCGACTGTTTCAACGACCGGTAGTTCTGCGCGCGGCAATATTCCGGCAGAAATCCCGCCCGTCCCGCGGCCGCCGGCCTGGGAGCTTGCGCTTGCGCGACCGCCGGAGCGGCCCCAATCCCCAGCGCGGCCAAGGCGCCTTGAAAGAATCCACGCCTCTGAAAACTCTTCATGGTAAAACCTGCACCTTCCTCCGTGAAATCGTCTCTGCCCGGCCCTCGACGCGAGCGGTCGCTTTGAGCATTGTATGCCCTGCGGCCGTGGGCGACACAAGCGGCAGTTGCCAGGTGTGCGCGCCGTATGCAGGCAGTTCGAAGGCGAACTCTTTCGACGGCCCGTCCACGAACTCCAATCGCAGTTGACCCTTCACCGGAGCGCCCTCATCATTCACCATCATTACGGCGTAATTGCGCGTCTCTCCGGGCTTGAGAGTCGGCTGCCAGAAGTTAATATAGACGCCCAGCGGCCGGAACGACTCGCGCACCCAATCGGCGAAGTTGGGCTCCAATTCCAGCTTCTCCACATCGCGCCAATGATCCGACGTCTTCACGCCGGGGTAACTGCACGTCAGCCACGTGAAGTGCAGGACCCCCGCAAAATTGCGGTGTGCGCGCCAGAACTCGGTGAGCCCGGCGAGATCGTAGGCATACAATTCGAACCGCTGCTGCGGCGTGGCGTTCTTCCCCAGCAGCCGCTCGTAGACCTTCTCTGTCAACAGCGTGGGCGTGCCATCGCGGTTCAACCACAGCCAGCCGTATTCATTCGCGATGACGGCATGGGCCGAGGGGTGTCCGGCATTGGTGGTCTTGGCACCGGTCATGCGCTCCAACTGCGTCATGGAGAAGTTTCCCTCGGGCCGCGTCAGCGCGCTGAACAGATAGGGATGATCCTCCACCGCGTCGTCAAAACCCATCGGCACGGCGTAGCCGTTGTCCCACGGCCGGTTCGACAAATCGAGCTTGCGTACCTGCGGAATCACCTGCTCGCGCAGCATGGCTGAGTCGGTCTCGTTCGACGCATCCCAGATCGCCTGGCTGGGGTGATTCCAGTGGTCGCGCATCCACTCCTTGTACTGCGTGATCAATTCGTCGGATTTGTACGGCGGGAAGTACTCGCGCCCGTTCCAGATGAAGAACTCGTTCTGGATCAGCAGGCCCGCCTCGTCCGCGATGTCGAACCACAGCTCCGGCGCCGGGCCAATGCAGAACCGAAACGCATTCCAGTTCATCTGTTTCGGACCCTCCACCAGCAGCTTGCGGACCCACGCCTCTTCCCACGGATGCCGCTTGCACAACGGATCTTCAAAGAAACGGTGCAGCGTGATGTTGGAGCCGCGCAGGAAGTAGATCTTGCCATTCAGGTAAGCGCGCTTGGTGGCCGAGTCGAAATGGAACTCGCGCATGCCGAAGCGTGTGCGGAGCGTGTCTTCGCCCACGCCAGTCTCCAGCCAGTGCAGGTTCGGCTCCTCGGGCGTCCACAGCTTTGCGCCCGGCAGTGGCAGCGTCTGCTGGACGGTCTTCCGCTCGCCGGGTTGCAGCGTGACGGCCAGCGCCTGCGCCTTCCACGGCTTCACCTGCTGGACGAGCTGCGTGCTGACAGGCCGTCTGCCCAGGTTCACCAGCACCGTCTCGACCACAGCCGACGAGTCGCTCAGCCGCGGCCCCACCTGGACGCTCTCGACGTAGGGCAGCCCGGTGAGGATCAGCGACACGTTGTCGTAGATCCCCGGAGTCCATTTGTATTTCTCGAAATCGGTGCCCGCCGGCGCCCAGACAGGCAGTGCCGCCGGGTGCGCGCCAATGCGGATGACGAGATCGTTCTCGCCGCCCCAGTTCACAAAGGTCGTGACGTCGAAGTAGCCGGCCGTGAAGCAGCCCAGGTGCTCGCCCACCTTCTTCCCGTTGAGCCACACCGCTGTGCCGAACTGCGCCTTGGCCACGCGCAGCATCGCCACCGGCTTGCGTTCAGGCACCCGGAAGCTGCGGCGATACCAGAAGTAGTTGCGGGATTGGCGCGGCACACCGGCGGTCTCGACGCGCGCGCTCTCGGGCAGGCGCTTCTCTCGAATCGATGTCTGGATGAACTCGCGGCTGTCGAAGCGGTCGACGTCCGGAAACGCCGGCTGCGCCTGGTTGGTCAACCCGGGCACGGCCGCCGTGTGACCGAACTCCGCCGGAGCCGGTTCGGCCGCCACGCTCTCTCCTACGCGCCAATCTCCGTTCAACGACAGCGTCACTCGGCCGGCGGCGGCGTGCAGCACCAGCGGGCACAGCCAAATCAGACAAATGCGTCTCATAACGCGCCCATCGTATCATCGAAGATTGACGTACGATGCCATTGTCCTGGGCGGTGGAGCCGCCGGATTGTTCTGCGCCGCGCAGGCCGGCCGCAGGGGCCGCAAGGTGGCCCTGATCGAACACTCCGACCGGCCCGGCCGCAAGATCCTCATCTCCGGCGGAGGCCGCGCCAACTTCACGAACCTGCGCGTCGAGGCGCGCAACTTCCTCTCGGGCAATCCTCACTTCGCGAAATCGGCCTTGGCGCGCTTCACTCCGCGGAACTTCGTCGAGCTGCTGCGTGAACACCGCATCCCCTATCACGAGAAAACGCTGGGGCAACTGTTCTGCGACCGGTCGGCGCAGGATCTACTCACCATGCTGCTGACCGAGTGCTCGGCTGGACACGTGGACCTGCATACGTCGACGAAAGTCACATCGGTAACGCGCGACACCCGTTTCCGAGTCGAGACCTCGCGCGGCCCAATGGACTCGGCGGCCCTGGTGGTCGCCACCGGGGGGCTCTCCATCCCGAAGACCGGCGCCACCGGCTTTGGCTACGACCTCGCGCGCCAGTTCGGCCTCAGCATCGAACCCACCTTCCCTGCCCTGGTCCCCCTCACCTTCACCAAGGCGGACGCAACCCGCTGGGGCGAACTCTCCGGCGTGTCGACGGAAGTGGTCGCCTCCCACGGCAAACAACATTTCCGCGAAAAGATGCTGTACACCCACCGCGGCCTCTCGGGTCCGGCCATCCTGCAGATCTCGTCCTACTGGAAGCCCGGCACGCCGTTGAACCTCGACCTGCTGCCCGGAGTCGACTTCTCGACTACCCTGCCCCACGAGGCCCGCAAGCAGTTGTCGTCGAAACTGCCGCAGCGCCTGGCCGAGCGCTGGCTGGACGTGGAGGGTTTCACCCAGCCGGTCCCGAGTGTGAAGAAGATCGACACGCGCCTGCATCAATGGAGCCTCGTACCTGCCGGGACGGAAGGCTTCGAAAAGGCGGAAGTGACCGGCGGCGGAGTCAGCACCACCGAACTGTCTTCCCAGACGATGGAAGCCCGCCAGGTCCCCGGCCTCTTCTTCATCGGAGAGGTAGTGGACGTGACGGGCTGGTTGGGCGGCTACAACTTCCAGTGGGCCTGGGCCTCAGCCTATGCCGCGGCCCAGGCGCTCTCAGTTGGATAGTTGGAAATTCACATTGACCTCCGTCTCGACTTCCACAGGATTGCCATTCAGCAGCGTGGGTTTGTAGCGATACGCCTGCACCGCCTCCTGTGCCGCCTGAATCAGCAACGGATGCCCCGAGGCGAGCGTCATATTCGCGACTGATCCGTCCTTGCCGATGATGACTTTGAACCGCACCGTGCCGCTAATCCGAGCCTGTCGGGCCAGGGGCGGATAAACAGGCGCTGGCGACTCTGTCAGCATGGCCTGCTGGACATTGCCGCCCACCGAGATACGGGGCGGAATCCCACCGGCCGTCGTGCCGGCGGTTTGCACAGGCGCCGCCGAAGCAGGCGAAGGGCTCACGCTGTCCGCGGGTAGCCTGAACTCCACCATCGTCATGATCCGCTGCTCGGCCGGCCGGGCCGCAAACTTCCAGGATTTCACTGCCTCCAGGGCAGCCTTGGCCAACAGTGGATGCCCGCCCATCAACGTCGCCTCACTGACAGAGCCGTCGCTCCGCACCGAGAGCTCCACCATCACATTGCCCTGCACGCGTCCCAGTTTCGCTAGCGCAGGATAGACCGGCAGCGACGAAGACACCGGCTTCTCCGGCTCCTGCGGCCGTTCGAACAGCGGCTCGCCCGCATCCAGCCGGGCAAGCGCCCTGGGCCAACGTTCGTCGGCAGGGGCAAGCGCATGTGCGCGCTCGAGCAGGGTGCGCGCCAGGGCGGTTCGCGTGCGGCTCAATTCCTCCATCCTCTCCCGTATGGCCGGTGGTATGTTTTGCGACGGATGAAACCGGGGTGGGCCCAGCCTGATGGCACTCCGCCCCAGCAACTCCGCATCGTCGCTCTTTTCCAATGCCGCCCTGATCCGCTCAGACCTTGGGAGCAGTTCCGGAGAAGGCCGATTTTGCCCTTCGGTGATCGCCACGGCTGTCACGTGGAGAGTGACCAACTCCTCAATGCAGTTGAGATTCTCCGGAGCCACCTCGCGCGCTCGCAAATAGAACGGCAGAGCCGCCTCCGGATCCCCCTCCCGGAAGAACCGGGCCGCATGCACCAGCACCATGGGATCGGCGGGATGCAGCGCCGCCTGCTTCTGCCACAACTCAGCCAACTGCGCTTTCATCGCCGCGTCAATCAACAGGGACCCGTTGCTCCCTGTCGCCAGGGCCATCGTGTCGTGCACATACGACTCAGGCGCATTCTCCACCATCCATAACAGTTGCTGCCGGTATTGCTCAGTCGCGGCGTGGCGGAAGTAGTAGCCCGTGATCAACAGGCGTGCGTCGATATCCCGGCTGTTGCGCGTTACCCGAGCCTCCAGCATCGCCGCCTCCGCCGCCGTCATGTCGCCGCCCGCCACCACGGTGGAGGAGGGCGGCAACGGGCCAAAGGTGCCCGTCGACAGGGCGGGCGGTTCAAATGGTTCTAAAGCCGAAGCCGCATACAACACCGGCAAAGCAAGCGCGAGCAGCACTACCCACGCCGTTTTCGTCATCGCCTGGGACCACATCAGCTCACCCTCCAGAATCCGTTCAATGCGTCCAACCACCTTGCTCGACCGCGCCATCGCCGTCGCTTCCCAGCTCAACCTCGATCCTGAGGCCGCCATCACCGCGGCGAAATCCAGCACGACGCCCGCATAGCGCCGCCCGTCCCCGACATTCGCCATAGCCGCTCCATCGCACGCCTCTTCCGCCAATCCAGCCAACTTGCGCCGCAACCACCACGCCAACGGATGGAACCAGAAGATGGCCTGGTTGAAGGCCGCCGCCAGTGCAATCAACCAATCCCCGCGCCGCATATGCGCCATTTCGTGGGACAGCACGGCGCGCTGTTTAAACTCGCTCCACCCGCGCCAGTCCAGAGGCAGCACTATGGCCGGATCCTGCCAGCCAGCGGTGAACGGCACCAGCGCCTCCACCGATTCCGCCACCCGAGGCAAAGGGTAGCCGGTACCCTGCTCCAGGCTGATCACCCGCATCATTTCCCGCAGCCGGTCGTCCTCTAGGGTCTCCGCACGTTCCACCAGGCCGGTCGCCCGGCGTACTGCGATCACCACCCGCAGGGAGGCGATGGCGGCGATCAGGCAGTACGCCGAAATCAAAAGGTCAATACCGGTGCGGCGATCAGTCAGCGGCGCAGGCCGGGTGCCCTGATCTACACTGATACGTCCTGAAGCGGTCACCGTCATCACAGTGCCGTATTGCGGAGTGGAAGACGGAACAGGCGCAGGAATCCTTGGCGTCAACGGCCATTCCAGCGTCCGTGCCCAACGCGGTGCGGCCATAGGCGGTACCACCAGCGGCAGCATCGGCATCACCAGCATGGCGCCCAGGACGACGGTCCAGACCGCATGCCGGACTTCCGCGCCACGCCGCCGGACAATCAGGGCGATCCCGCCGGCGAGTGCCGCCAGCAGCAGAATGCGCACTGACGCTGTGCCCACCGTGAAGCCCAGGAAATGGATCAACCCGCGCGCGAAATCCATCGCTACTCCTCCTTCTTCCGGGAACCCTCTTCCAACTTCGCCGCCAAAGCCCGCAGTTCCGCCGGATCGATGACTTCCTGCTCCACCATGCCCGCCACCAGCGCCTCGGCCGAACCGCCCCAGAACCGGTCAATGATCTGGCGGATCGCCGTCATCGCCACATTCTGCGGCTGCTCCGCGCCGGAGTAGATATAGGTGCGGCCCTCCTCACGGTGGGTCGCGTAGCCCTTCTCCTCCAGCCGGCGCAGGATCGTCCGCGCCGTGGCGTCTTTCATGGGATGAGTCTCATTGAGAGCGGCCCGCACCTGTTCAGCACTAGCCGGCCCCTGGGCCCACAGGAAATCCATCACCAGTTGCTCAAGGCCGCTGAGGTTTTTTCGCGTTGCTTTACTGTTACGCATCGTACCGCTACAATTTGTAACTCTATTCGGCGAACGTGTCAATAGAAATGTGTGCGGCGTAGCAACCCCGCGCTTTTCCCGCGCGTACGCTATAGAGTGGGGAGAGAGGATGCCTGTCGTGACACGATTACTTTCGCGCCTGCTGCCCAGCCTGCTGGCCGCCGCCACGCTGCTTTCCGCCGAAAAACCTAAGCCAAAGCCCGGGGAACCCGTCAGCGGGGAAGGCTCCGATCCCCGCGTCGCCATCCAGGCCAAGGCCTACTACGACCGCGACCAGGTGAAGACCCTGCTCGGCATGGACCCCGGCGAATCCATCGTCGTCGTTGAGGTCACCTTCACGCCCGCCCAGGGCGAGGAGATCAATCTCAATCTCGACGACTTCCTGCTGCGCAGCGATCGCGACGGCCAGAAATCGCGCCCGCTGGAGCCCACGCAGATCGCCGGCACGGCTGTCATGGTCGTAAAATCCCAGGGCGGTACCCAGGGCACCGGCATGTCGCAGCAGCGCCGCGTCCCCTACGGCGTGCCCGGCATCCCTGGCGGTGGCGGGCCCATGGGCCAGAGCCTGCCCATGCCGAACGAAACGCCCAATGCCGGCACCGCCACGGCCGACACTTCCAGCGCGGTGGCCAGCATTGAGGACCGGAACGTCAAGAAGAACCCGCTGCTCGATCTCCTCAAAGCCCGCGTCCTGACGGACGGCGAGATCAAGAAACCCGTAACTGGCTTACTCTACTTCCAGATGGAAGGCAAACTGCGCCCCAAGGATCTGGAACTGGTCTACCGCAAGGCGCCGCCGCGGGTCAGCGTCCGGTTCGTCCCGGTCAAGAAGAAGTAAAATGGCCCCAAGGCCATTCATGCGAATCTCTGACCTCGATACGCCCGCCATTATCATCGATCTGGACCAGATGGATCGCAACCTCACTAAGGTTGCCGATTACGCGCGCAAACACAATCTGCGCCTGCGGCCCCATACCAAGACTCACAAGATTCCGGCCCTCGGCCGCCGTCAGGTAGACCTGGGCGCGGTCGGCCTCAGCGTCGCGAAATCGACCGAAGCCGAGGTGATGCTCAAGTCGGGTACCCCCGACATCCTGGTGGCCTATCCGGTCATCGGGGCGAAGAAACTGGCGCGGCTCACGGAAGTCGCAAAGAAGGCCAATCTCACCGTGTCCCTCGATTCCCTGGCCGCCGCCAAACCGCTCAGCGACGCCGCAGTGGCCGCAGGGGTCCAGATTGGAATCCTGACGGAAATGGATGTCGGCCTGCACCGCGTCGGCGTCCAACCCGGGGAAGACACCCTGGCGCTGGTCCGGGCCGTCTCTGCCCTGCTCGGCCTGAAGTGGCGCGGCCTTGCCTTCTACCCCGGTCATATCAAAGACTTTAGCGAGAAGGGGAAAGAGGATGTCGCGGCCCTGGGCGCGGCCCTCACCAGCACCGTGGCATTGTTGAAGTCGAACGGCTTCAGCCCCGAAGTCGTCAGCGGGGGCTCCACGCCGCTCCTCTGGGTGTCCCATCTGATCCCCGAGGTCAACGAAATCCGCCCCGGAACGTACATCTTCAACGACCGCAATACGATCCTCTCCGGAGCGTGCTCGAGAGACGAATGCGCCGCTACCATCCTGACCACCGTGGTTTCCGTGGCCCCCTGGCGCTTCATCATCGACGGCGGTTCAAAGACATTCTCGTCCGACCGCCTCTCCGGCTCCAGCGAGGTGACCTTTGGCGAAGTCCTTGAGGCACCCGGCGCCCTCTTCCACAAAATGAATGAGGAGCACGGCTTCATCGAACTCGCCGGCGACAGCGCGAAGCTATCGGTGGGCGATCGGGTCCGCGTGCTCCCCAATCACATCTGTGTCGCCATGAATCTGCACGAGCAGGTATACGGCGTTCGCGGGGACGAGGTCGTCGAGACCTGGACCGTCGAAGGCCGCGGCAAGCTGCAGTGATCAGTTCGCCAGCAGGGCTTCAATCTGTTGCTGATCGGGCGCGCCGGTCGCTTGCTTCTGGTGCGTCCGATCCACACCGCTGGGCCCGGCGGTCAGCATCAGGCTCGTCTTGGACTCGCCGTACCGGCCCTCGAACGACAGCACCCACTTGCCTTCAGCCGGCCACTGCCTGGCCACGGTGTACATCCCCGGAGTGGACGTGGGCTCCAGCTTCAACGGCAGCACCTTCCGCTGGCCGTTCACCGTGCCAATCGCGGTGCCGATCACTGTCGCGGTCTCCGGCTGGTGGCAGCCCACCGCCTTCACCGTGACCACGGCCTGCTTATTCTTCGCGTCGGCACTGGCCTCCGGGTTCCCCGAAATCAGCCAGAAACCGCCGGCTTGCAGTTGAACACTCACAGCGAGCACGGCCAGGGCCGCGCGGAAGATGGTCATCGTTTTCAGCATCGTAATGCCCTCCAGAATTCGGACTCTGTGGGTAGGACGCCGACTTTCCGCCAAGTGTGAACCAGCAACAAAAAATGGGAGACACCCTTCTTCAGGGCGCCTCCCATTCTTTGTAAACTTCTGCTTGAGCTGGAAAAACTACTTGGCGGCAGCGATGCTGGCGATGGTCAGGGAGTCATCTTTCAGGTCGCCGCTGACCGTTACCTTCTGGCCGTACAGATCGGCCGGCACCTTATCGGTGTTGGCGATCGCGACAACCTTGCCATCGCTGACCAGCACGGGCTTCGAGCCGCGGCTGATGCAGCTCTTTACACAGGCCACGCTACCGGCGGAAGCGTCGGCGTGCTTCGCTCCGCATTTCGTCTCGGAAATGTAGCCGGTCCACTCGCCGGCGAATGCGCACATCGTGGTGACAGCAAGGATCAAACCCAGTTTTTTCATCTTGAACGCCCTCCTGGCGAAATCTTCACACAAGAGTATCCGAGATGGGCGCAATACACAAGGGGGGGTAGCCGCCCCCCATCTTTCGGGTTAGGCGTCGCCGGACGCGGAAACATGCCGCTCCGCCATGGGAACTACGTGACGCTCGTCGTGGCCGGTGTAGATCTGCCGGGGCCGCGCAATCTTCTGCTCCGGATCCAGCAGCATCTCCTGCCACTGAGCCAGCCAACCCACCACGCGCGGAATGGCAAACAGCACCGTAAACAGATCCGGCCGGAAGCCCATGGCTTCGTAGATGATGCCGGAGTAAAAGTCCACGTTCGGATACAGTTTGCGCTTGATGAAGTATTCGTCCTCGAGAGCAATGCGCTCCAGCTCCAGCGCAATCTCGATCTTCTTGTTATAGCCGGTGACCGTGAACACCTGGTCGGCTGCCCATTTGATAATTCTGGCGCGCGGATCGTAGTTCTTGTACACGCGGTGGCCGAAGCCCATCAGCTTGCCGCCGCCGTCTTTCACCTGCTGGATGAAGGCAGGCACACGATCCTTTGAACCGATCAGGTCCAACATCTTGAGGACTTCCTCGTTGGCGCCGCCGTGCAGCGGGCCATACAGAGCCGCCGCCGCCGCCGAACAACCAACGTACGGATCGCCCTGCGCGCTGCCCACGCACCGCATCGTGTTAGTGGAGCAGTTCTGTTCGTGATCGGCGTGCAGAATGAAGAGGATATCGAGCGCCCGGCTGAGGATCGGATTGGCCAGGTACTTGGGCTCGAACATCTTCCACATCATGTTCATGAAGTTTTCGGTGAAGTTCAGGTCGTTGTCCGGGTAGACATACGGGAGCCCGAAATGATGCCGGTAGCAGTAGGCGCAGATGGTCGGCATTTTGGCGATCAGCCTGGCAATCTGCAGCTTGCGGTTATCGGCGTCGAAGACGTGCTTGGCTTCCGGATAGACCGTGGACAGCGCGGCGATGGTGGAGATCAGCATCCCCATCGGGTGGGCATCGTAGCGGTAGCCCTCCAGGAACTTCTTCGTGGTCTCGTGCAGCATCGTGTGCCGCTTGATCAGCCCGGTCCACTCGCCGAGCTCCTCGGGAGTGGGCAACTCCCCGTTCAGCAGCAACCAGGAGACTTCCAGGAAACTGCACTTCTCCGCCAGCTCTTCGATGGGATACCCGCGATAGCGCAGGATGCCGACGTCACCATCGATATAGGTGATGCTGCTACGGCAGGAGGAGGTGTTGAGGAAGGCAGGGTCGTACGTCATCAACCCGAAGTCGTCGGGCGAGGTTTTGATCTTCCTCAGGTCCATCGCTCGGATGGTTCCATCCACGATGGGGACCTCATATTGCGCACCGGTCCGTTGATCGGTGATGCTCAGTCGGTTCTGATCCACGATTGCTCCCTTCGCCGGCGGAATCGCCGCACAGGGATCAACCCCGGGTGTCAGCGACTCAGCGGATTGAGTCCACGGGTATATTGAAACCCGTTTATCCTCATTTGTCTAGGAGAATGATGCGGAGATTCACCACGGGTGACGAATCATGCACTGTTGTTAATTTCAGCGGGCGGAAAAGAGGTTACCGCGACCCAGAAGCCACTGCGGATCCAACCGGCTCTTGACTGCTTTCATGTCTTCAATCTGAGCTGAGGTGAACATCAGGGGCAACAGGTGCAGTTTGCGCTTGCCCAGCCCGTGCTCGGCACTCACCGTGCCGCCCAGCGAAACCGAATGCGCCGCGGCGGCGGTCATCCACTGCTTCCCATTGTCGAAGTCGGCCTGCGACTCTGACAGGATGTTGACGTGAACGTGAGCATCGCCGATATGGCCGTAGATCGTAAACTTGCCGGGAAAGTCGCGATTCAGCGTCTCCTGGTAGTAGCTCAGCATCTCGGCGTTGCGCTCCAGAGGAACTGCGAAGTCGGAGCTCAGCTTCTGGAACCCGTTCATCCGCACCTTGGCATTCACCAACTCCGGCAGGGTGTGGCGGTAAACACGGAAACGCTCGCGGTCCTTCGCCGTCTCCCCAAACCAGGAGTCTTCCAGGGCGCCGGCCACTTCCATCCGTTCCACCCACTCATCCACCGGATCACCGGCAAGTCCATCGAGTTCCTGCTCAATCATGAGGCAGGCTTTGGCCTGGCGCGGGATCTCGCTGCCATACGACGTTCGTAGGAAATTGAGCGATGGCTCGTCCATGTACTCCAGCATGCGGAGCTGGGGCACACCGCGCCACTCGTCGACTGCAGCCAGCGTGGCTGCATCTTCTTCAAAGAAAACGACCCCCGAGAGGATGTCCTTGGGCTGAGGCAACAGCGTGACGTCCGCCTCCAGCACGACACCGAGGGTGCCTTCACTGCCACAGATCAGGTCGACCCACTCGGCCTCGGGCGGCAGGAAATACCCCGCCGTGTTCTTGGTGGTAGCCGGAGCGGGCAGCGGAGTATACGGGAACTCCACCTTGTCGCCCCGTTGGAATGTCCGGACGGATCCATCCATAAAAGCGACCGTAAGCGACCGCAGATGACGCCTCGTGGAACCGAAGCGGAAACTGCGCGACCCGGATGCATTGGTGGCGATGGTGCCGCCGAGAGAGGCGGTCCACTCCGTCGGGTCCGGCGCATAGAATTGCCCCTTGGCGACGGCTGCGGCCTGCAGGTCCTTCAACAACGTACCCGCCCCGACCTTGGCGAAGCCGGAACCGGCCTCCACCTTGCGGAACCCGTCCAGCGAGAGCTCCCACCCACCCTGCGGGCAGCGGCCCCCTGTGATGCCAGTGCCGGCCCCGGAAATCGTGACCGGAATCCCAGCTTCGTTGGCCTGCCTTAGAACACCGGCAGCCTCCTCGAAAGTGGCTGGAGTCACTACTCGTTCGGCTTCCCCCTGGAAACCGGATGCGTCGTCGATCAGGATGCTCACTCGGTCAGACCTCGAGGATGACGGGCATGATTAAGGGACGGCGCTGCGTCTGCTTGTTGAGGAACCGCTTCAGGTCGGCGCGGATCTTCTCCTGCATGACGCCCCAGTCCGTTCGCTCTTCATTCGAGGAGGTTTCCAGGGTCCGCAGGACCACCTGGCGCGCCGCAGCCATCAGCTCGGAACGCTCTTCCATCGAAACGAAGCCACGCGAGACGATCTCCGGCAGGCCTTCGCACTTGCCGGTGTGTTTGTCGATCGCGATGATGGGGATGACGAACCCGTCTTCGGAGAGGTGCCGGCGGTCGCGGATGACCATATCCTCCACCACTTCGTCGATTGAGCCGGAATCGATGCAGATACGGCCCACAGTGACCTTCTCACCCTTGCGGGCGCCGTGGCGGTCGATCTCCAGCGTCTGGCCGGTCTCCAGGATAAAGGTGTCTTCCAAACCGTAGGAGCGCAGGTGCGACGCCAGTGCGGCGTGCTTCGACATCTGCCAGTATTCGCCGTGAATCGGGACGAAGTACCGCGGCCGGATTAAGTTCAACAATAACTTGAGCTCTTCCTGGGATCCGTGTCCAGACACGTGGATTGGCGGATTCATTGAGCCCGCGACCACCTCCGCGCCGCGGCGCGCGATATGGTTCATCATGCGACCGATGGACTTCTCGTTGCCGGGGATGATGCGGGCGCTGTGCACGACAACGTCGCCGCGTTCCAGCGAGAGGCTTTTGTGATTGTCCACAGCCACGCGGCTCATGGCGGACATCGGCTCGCCCTGGGTGCCGCTGACGACGCAGACGACCTTGTGCGGCGCGACGGACATGATGTCCTGGGGGCGCAGCAGCAGGTTGTCCGGGATCGTGAGCAGGCCCAGGTTGTGGGCGATCTCGGTAGCCGACAGCATGCTGCGGCCGATGAAGGCGACCTTGCGGCCCACCGTGGCGGCGAGGTCTAGAATCTGCTGTAAACGGTGGATGGAACTGGAGAAACAGGCGACCACCACGCGGCGCTCGGCGCGATTGAAGATCTCTTCAAAGCGCGGCAGGACGGCCCGTTCGGAGGCCGTGTAGCCGGGGCGATCGACGTTCGTAGAATCCGACAAAAGTAGGAGAACGCCGCGTTTGCCGTACTCGGCCAGTGTGTGGAGATCGAACAGGACGTTGTCGGTGGGGGTAGGGTCCACCTTGAAGTCGCCCGTGTGGATGATGACCCCGAGCGGCGTCGTGATGGCGAGGGCCACGCAGCTGACAATCGAGTGCGTGACGTGGACGAACTCGACGTGGAAGGGGCCCAACTCGATCTTTTGACCGGGCTTCACGCGATGCAGGTGGGCTTCGTCGAGCATCTCGTGCTCTTCCAGCCGGCGTTCCACCAGGGCCAGGGTAAAGGCCGTGCCGTAGATCGGTATGTTGAGCTGGGACAACAGGAACGGGATGCCGCCGATGTGGTCCTCGTGCCCGTGCGTGAGCACGAGGGCACGAACAAACTCTTTATTTTCTTCTAGATAAGCAAAGTCAGGGGTGACAATGTCGACGCCCAGCAGTTCGGCGTCAGGGAACATCATGCCCGCGTCTACGACAATGATGTCGTCGCCGTAGCGGATGGCCATGCAGTTCATGCCGAACTCGCCGAGGCCGCCCAGCGGGATTACTTTAAGTTTTTGGTCGGACATAGGTGGAGGCGAGGCTCCGAAGTAATCAGACTAGCATACACAGCCCGTCCATCTGCCCAAGACTATGGCGGATAAGCACTTGAGGGGCTGGAAAAAGCAAAGGGCCTACCCATAGGGATAGGCCCTTACTCTGATGTTCAATGGGAGAATCAGATTCAACGGTTTCGCGACCGTAAAACCTGTATGTGATTTGAGGGTAGACGCTGAGCCAGGTTAAGTCAAGGGAAAAACTGGAGCGCTCAAAAATCAAGCCAACCAATTGATTGCAATTGACTTACGAGCATTCCACAGGAAAAGCCGGGAGGCCGGGGCGGGCCGGGAACCCCAGCGAAGAACTTGTGGTTTCCGCTGTAAAGTGGAGATAAACAGAGGGTTATCCGCTCGGCCCAGGGAGTCCGTAAAAACAGCCCGAAACGCCTCAGGTGAGGCAAAATTCGGCAATTTTTACTGACTTTGTGGGTGGTCGTGGAAGCGGATGACGGTGATTGTCTCGTCTCCGCCGTCCAGCCGGATGCGCCGGTGACGCAGATACACCCACAAACAGGCAAACAGGATTCCCCCGCCTAGACATACCACTAGGAGTACTCCGGTCAGTTCGAAGATAGCCACCAGCATCCCGCCAACGTTAGGCATCTTGGGCAGTTTGCCAGGGGTATTCCAAGTGAACTGGGCATTCCACTCTGTTTTGCCAAGGATCGCGGAGGCGACTTTGGGGTCGGCGCCGCCAGGGACGACAGAGATGTACGGCCCGGTGCGCTGCACCGTCCAGCCGGCCTGTTTCTCGAATTCCCTGGTCCGTAGCATGGCCAGTTGAGGCGTATGGTAGTCGAAGACCAGGACGGACAGTTCCCCGCCTCCAGGGGCCAGGAAGCGGCCCATTTGGGCCTCTGTACCGTCTTCAAAGCCCACCAATGCCGCCGGAATGCCCGGCGCGAACTTCTCCAGCGAGTGCAGGCCGACAATGTAGCGCTCGCTGTTCCTCACCCGGTTCTTTTCCGGCAGGTAGCCGGGCAGGTTGGGCAGGCCGCCTCCGGAACGGATGCGGGGCAGCTTGGTGAACAGCTCGTTCAGTTCCTGGTCCAGCGGCCGCCAGCCGTCAAAACGCAGCACATAGTTGTCATGCGCCATGTACTGGCTGCCGGAAGTCGTACAAATCAATGGGAGATTTGGCACTCCGGCACAGGTGGCCGGGCGAACGGCCTGATACCAGGCCAGCGCCGAGGTGGCGTCTTTCAGGCGCCAGGCAGTGGCCTGGAACTTGCCCACAGGGCCGTTATAGGCGGCCTGCTCGGAGGCGTCTCCGCCGTACTCCACCCAAAGCATGGGGTCTTCGGCCGGCACGGGCAGGACCTTGCCGCGCGCTGAGCCGTGCCAGGATTCCGGCCAGATCTGGGCCGAAGCGCACGATCCGGTGGCGGCGGCCAACAGGAGAATCGTCGCGGTGGTCTGAATCGATTTGGTGAGAGTTTGGATCAGGACCCGTGGCATTTTTTATATTTCTTGCCGCTGCCGCAGGGGCAGGGATCGTTCCGGCCGACTTTATCGCCCTTGATTACCTGGGCCGCCGGTGTTGCTACCGCGGCGCCCCCGGTAAACTGGAGCATCTCCATCTCCCGCTCTTTCTTCTTCTGGATGTTCCGGGTGAGATCCACGAACGAGGCCTGGGCCTCCTTGCGGTCCTCTTCGGACTGGGCGGCCTGCGCCGCCGACTCCCCCCCCTGGTCATCGTCCTCCCCGTCCTCATCGGGCCAGGAGTCCTGGGGCATGGGCACATCCGGACGTTCACCAACAACAGGCTGCAGGAAGAACAGAAACCGGATGGTTTCGTCTTCGATGCGGTCCATCATCTCCTGGAAGATGCCGAAACCTTCCTTCTTGTACTCGATCAGCGGGTCTTTCTGACCGTAGGCCCGCATCCCGATGCCTTCCTTCAGGTGGTCCATCGAGAGCAGGTGATCTTTCCACTGCTGGTCGATGACGGAAAGCCAGATCATGCGCTCGGTCTCGCGCATGACTTCGGGTCCGACGACTTCTTCCTTCTCGTTGTAGCGCTTCCGCAAACGCTCGAGGACATGCTCCTCGATCTCGGCGCGGGTCATCGAGGCCACTTCGGCCGGCGTGAACCGGAGGCCGAACTGCGAATTGATGTCGGTGGCGAGCCCGGTGAGATCCCACTTATAAGGATCGGATCCCTCGGCGCAACGGGTTTCGATGAAGGTGGCGAGAATGCCGTCGACGATCTCGAAGATCTTCTCCTTCATGTCCGCGCCTTCGAGCAGTTGGCGGCGCAGACCGTAGACGGCCTTGCGCTGCTTATCCATTACGTCGTCGTACTCTTTGACGTGTTTGCGGGAGGCGAAGTTCTGGGCTTCCACCGTCCTCTGGGCAGCGGCGATGCGCTTGGTGATGAGCTTGGACTCAATCGGCACATCCTCTTCCATACCCAGGCGCAGCATGAGGCCCTGGATGCGGTCTCCACCGAAGACACGGAGGAGGTCGTCCTGCAGGGAGAGGAAGAAGCGGGACGAACCGGGGTCGCCCTGACGGCCGGCGCGACCGCGTAACTGGTTGTCAATACGGCGGGATTCGTGGCGTTCGGTACCAACAATGCAGAGCCCGCCGGCCTCGACCACCTTCTTGTGCTCCAGCGAGCACTGCTCCTTGTACTTGGCGTAAATCTCGTTGTACCGGGCCAGCGGAACACGGTAGTGCATGTCGCCGCGCTGGAAGTAGTAGAACTGGTTGTCGGCGACCAGCGGAGCTTCGTCCGGACGGATCGACTCGACGAGCTTCAGCTTGAGCGAGTCTTCCTGCGCCAGGAACTCCGGATTGCCGCCTAACAGAATGTCGGTACCGCGGCCCGCCATGTTGGTGGAGACCGTGACGCCGCCGTAACGGCCGGCCTGGGCGATGATGTATGCCTCGCGCTCGTGGTTCTTGGCGTTCAGCACTTCGTGCCGGACGCCCATGCGCTTGAGGATGCCGCCCAGCTTCTCCGACTTCTCGACGGAAATCGTACCAACCAGGACGGGTTGTCCGGTCTTGCTGCGCTCCGCGATCTCCTTGGCTGCGTTGCGCCACTTCTCGTCTTCGGTGCGGTAGACGATGTCGTTGAGATCCTTACGCACCATGGGCGCGTTGGTGGGGATCAGCGTGACGTCCAGGTTGTAGATCTTCCCGAATTCGGCGGCTTCCGTGTCGGCCGTACCGGTCATGCCGGACAGCTTCTTGTACATGCGGAAGTAGTTCTGGAAGGTGACGGTGGCGAGGGTCTGGTTCTCGCGCTCGATCTTGACGCCTTCCTTGGCTTCGACAGCCTGGTGCAGGCCATCGGACCAGCGGCGGCCCGGCATCAGGCGGCCGGTGAACTCGTCGACGATAATGACCTCACCATCCTTGATGATGTAGTCACGGTCGAGCTGATAGAGAACATGGGCGCGCAGGCCCTGCTGGACATGGTGGTTGAGTTCGAGGTTTTCCGGGTCGTACAGGTTGACGATGTTCAGCAGGCGCTCGACTTTGCCGACGCCCTCTTCCGTGAGGGCCACGCTGCGGTGGCGCTCGTCCACGGTGTAGTCGCCGGTGGTGTACTTCTCGCCCGGCTCGCGGCCTTCGATCACCTCACCCCGTATGAGCTTGGGGATGATGCCGTTGACCTTGAAGTACTTATCGGTGGACTCTTCGGACGGACCGGAGATGATGAGCGGGGTACGGGCCTCGTCGATGAGGATGGAGTCGACTTCATCGACGATGGCGAAGTGGTGACCGCGCTGGACACAATCGTCCAGGCGGAACTTCATGTTGTCGCGCAGGTAGTCGAACCCGTACTCGTTATTGGTGCCGTAGGTGATGTCGCAGTGGTAAGCGGCCCGGCGCTCATCATCGTCAAGCCCATGGACAATGAGGCCGACGGAGAGACCGAGGTACTTATACAGGCGGCCCATCCACTCCGAGTCGCGGCGGGCCAGGTAGTCGTTGACGGTGACGACGTGCACGCCCTCGCCGGCGAGGGCGTTGAGGTAAACGGGCAGCGTGGCGACCAGCGTTTTACCTTCACCGGTCTTCATTTCGGCGATTTTGCCGTGGTGGAGAACGATGCCGCCGATCAACTGCGAGTCGAAGTGCCGCATGTTGAGGATGCGGCGGCCGGCTTCGCGGACCACGGCAAAGGCGTCCACCAGGATGTCGTCAAGGGTAGCGCCGGAGGCGAGCTGCTGCCGGAACTCCGGAGTTTTTGCGGCGAGTTGTGCGTCGGTGAGCGCCTGCACGGCGGCCTCGCGATCGTTGATCGCAAGGACAAGCGGCTTGATTTTTTTGATCTCGCGCTCGTGCTTGGTGCCGAAGATCTTCGCCAGTAAGGAATCGACCATAGAGATGCTTATTTTGATTCTACCGCACGGGTTTAGACACTCCGCAGTTAGTTATGGTTTCCGTGAGGTTTACGGGATGGGCCGGATTCAAGTGAAAGCAGTCAGGGAGCCGGCTGCCCGCGCATGCATACGGAGGAGGAGCGTCGGGCGCGGGCAGCCGGTTGGGGAGACTCAGCTCCGGAGCGAGGACGAAAGCCCCGGAGCGTGGGCGAAACCCTACTTCGCGGCCGGCGGCGCGTCGGCCGGGGCGCCGAACGATTGGAGCGCCAAGTAGCTGAGGCCGAAGCGCTTAATGTTCTCGAGCTGCTTGTCGAAGGCATCCTGGTGAGCCTCTTCGTCAGCCACGAGGGCTTCAAACAACTGTTTGGTGGCGGCGTCCGCATTGGCGCCGCACTGCTGGGCCGCCTTGTTGTAGTCGGCAGCGCTCTGGCTCTCCATGGCGATCGCCTTGGCGAGAATTTCGGCTGGGTCCTGGATGGCGGCCACCGGCCCGGCCACCGACATGTTTACGTCGCCCTTCAGGAAGAGGATGCGCTCCGCCAGGGTCTCGATGTGGCCCATTTCGACGATGGCCGTCCTCTTGAAGAGGGTAGCCAGGGGACCGAAGCCCTGATCGTCGAGATGGAAGTGGAAGTACATGTACTGATGAACGGCCTGGAGTTCGTCGGCAACCGCTTTATTGAGTAGGTCAACGCTGGGATGATTCATGATAAGTACCTCGCAAACTCTGATTATATCGGAGTCGACCGCGGACGAAAGCGGAATCGGGGCAATTCATGTCATACCCGAAGGGGGGAAAGACAGGTGTGACGGCGGGATGCGGATCCCGTAGACTGTGGAGAGACTTGGCAACAGGCAGGAGGGCGCGAACAATATGAACACTTCCAGTTCAGTCACAAGCGTCGAAACAGCTCCGGCGCCCGCGGCGGGTTCCGGCAGGCTTCCAGCCGCGGTAGCAGTCCCGAGAAATATCGCTGTCGATGCGTATCGCGGCTTCGTGATGTTGCTGATGATGGCCGAGGTGCTGCGGTTGGGGGCCGTGTATAAGGCCTTTCCCGACAGTTGGTTCTGGGGCATCCTGGCGTTCAACCAGAATCATGTGGCGTGGGCCGGTTGTTCGCTGCACGACATGATCCAACCGTCCTTTTCGTTCCTGGTCGGCGTGGCGTTGCCGTTTTCCATTGCGGCGCGAATGGCCAAGGGCGGCACGTTTCCGAAGATGTTCGCGCATGCCGTCTGGCGGGCGTTCCTGCTGGCCGCATTAGGAATCTTCCTGCGGTCGACCCACGCACAGATTACGAATTTCACGTTTGAGGATACGTTGACCCAGATTGGCATGGGCTATCCCTTCCTGTTTTTGCTGGGGTTCCGCAACGCCAAATGGCAATGGGGCGCGCTGGGCGCGATTCTTGGCGGCTACTGGCTGGCGTGGGTGCTCTATCCCCTGCCTCCCACCGGATTCGATTACCAGGCCGTTGGGGTTCCGGCCGACTGGTCGCACCACTATTCCGGTTTGATGGCGCACTGGAACAAGAACAGCAACCTGGGCAGCGCCTTCGACCAGTGGTTCCTGAACCTGTTTCCACGGGTGAAACCCTTTGTCGCCAACAATGGCGGTTATCTCACGCTGAGTTTCATCCCGACCCTGGGCACGATGCTGCTGGGCCTGATCGCGGGCCGCTGGCTGCGAGCCGAAGCTCCGTCGATTCCTTACCGCAAGTTCCTCATTGCCGGCGCGGCGCTGATTGCCGGCGGCCTGTTCCTGCACTTCGCCGGGATCTGCCCGATTGTGAAGCGCATCTGGACTCCGGCGTGGACGTTGTTCAGCGGCGGCGTGTGTTTCCTGATGCTGGCTGGCTTCAGCTGGCCCATCGAGACCAAGGGCTATAAGAAGTGGGCGTTCCCGCTGCTGGTGATCGG
Organism: Paludibaculum fermentans; assembly: GCF_051172195.1. Classification (GTDB taxonomy): domain Bacteria; phylum Acidobacteriota; class Terriglobia; order Bryobacterales; family Bryobacteraceae; genus Paludibaculum; species Paludibaculum fermentans_A. Next base: position 1,364,400 of record NZ_JBPJAQ010000002.1, on the reverse strand, counting down.
CATGAACTCGATTGCGGCCTACCTGATCGCGCACCTATTCCCGGATTTCATTGCCAGTTCCTTCCGGATTCACCTGGGCCCGAACGCATTCCGGTTCCTGGGCGAGGGCTTAACGCCTTTGGTGGAGGGAGCGGCGCTGCTGCTCACCTTCTGGCTGATGCTGTACTGGATGTACCGGCGCAAGCTGTTCCTGAGAGTGTGAACAACCATGGAAGAGACTCATCTATCCGACAACGACCTGGAACGATACGTGACCGGATTGATCCACCACGATGCCGAACTCGTGTGGATAGAGCAACATCTGCATTCCTGCGCGGAATGCGTCGACAGGATGGAGAATATGCAGGATTCGGCCGACCATCTACAGGCCGATCCGCGCAGCCTGCTGGGCGACGACGATCCGTCGCTGCGCTAGGCGCTAGACCAGGACCGCTCCGCGCAGGTCTGCTCCCTTGAGGTCCGCCTTGCTCAACCTGGTGTCGATGAGGCGGGTACGGGACAGATCCGTGTCCAGCAACGTAGCTTCCGAGAGGTCCGCACGCCGCAGGTTCGCTCCATTCAGGGACGCTGAGGAGAGATTGGCGGCGCGGAGATCGGCATCGATCAGGTCAGCCAGCCCCAGGTTCGCGCGGATGAGAATCGCGGCGGGCATGCGTGCCGCGGTGAGGTTGGCGACACGCAGGTCGCAGCCAGTAAGGTTGGCGCCCGTAAGATCGGCGCCCCGGAAGTTGCCGCGGCTTAAGTCGGCTCCACTCAGGTCTTTACCGACGAGATCGGCGCCGGAAAAATCGGGCCGGTCTTCGGGATTGCGCGACCGCCAGTTGTTCCAGCCGGGCACGCCCTGCTGAAGAATGTAGAGATGTTCAGGGTTGGCCACTCGATTTCGTACCTTCGCCTCTTTAAGTCTACGATGAAGCGCCGTTGGAATGTATGGGGCCGCTCCTTGGGATAATGAAGGCAGCTCAACAAACTGCATGCGCGTGCTGGTGCTGGACAACTACGACTCATTCACCTGGAACCTGGTTCATGCGCTGGCCGGACTCGGCGCGGAGTGTACGGTCTGGCGTTCCGATGCAGTCACACTACGACAAGTGGCGGAATTCGAGCCGGAGCGCATCGTGCTGTCACCTGGCCCGTTTGGTCCGGACCGTGCCGGCATCTGCCCTGACGTCGTGCGAACCTTCTCGGGCCGAATCCCCATCCTGGGCGTCTGCCTGGGGATGCAGGTGATTGCCGCGGTGGCGGGGGCGCGAGTGGCTCCGTCCGGCCATCCGGTACACGGGCAGGCGTCGCGGGTCTTCCATGATGGACGTGGGGTGCTGGCCGGGCTGCCGGACCCGTTTGAGGCGGCACGCTACCACTCGCTACAAGTGGAACGCGCTTCAATTCCGGCGGGGTTGGAAGTCTCGGCCTGGCTGGCCGACGGCACGGTGATGGGCTGCCGGATCCCGGATAGCCGGACGGAGGGCGTGTTGTTCCATCCCGAGTCGTTCCTCACTCCCGACGGGCCGAAGTTGTTCCAGGCGTTCCTGCAATGACGTGGTGGACGCGGCGGGACGCCGTAGCCCGACAGGCCCTGGTCCACAAATTGCTCGCGGTGCTGCCGGCTCCAGCCGCCACGACTACGCGGTCAGTCAAATTGGGTTCGAACGTTCAATCCTTGTGGGTCGCCGAGGCGCTGCAGGCACAGCCGGGCTTCGTCTGGCTGGATTGCGCCGGGGCCGCCAGCCGGTTGTTCACGGATCCGCTGGTCACGCTGGAAGTAAAAGGCAGCGAGTTGACGGTTCAGGGCCCGGGCGGCGTCTACCAGCAGCAGGCTGGTGGGTTTGACGTAGTGGAAGCCGCGCTGGAAGCATGGTCCGGGCCTGAGGGCGCGCTGCTGGTTGGCTATCTGGGCTACGACCTGGCTTGGGAACTGGAGGAGTTGCCTGCCCTGCCCGAGGAGCCGGACGCGGTTCCAGATCTATACCTGGCTCTCTATGATGCGCACTGGCGGCACGAGGCGGGTGAGTGGACTCATGTGAGTACGGAGGCTTGGCGGGCGCGATGTGCGACGGAGCCGCCCTCGATTGAACCCACGGCGCCGGCCGCCCGGCTGTCGGACGGGCCGGTATCGAGCGTCCCCCCACCGTTGGAGTTCGAGGCCGCTGTGAGGCGGACGGTGGAGCGGATCTACGCAGGCGAACTTTTCCAGACGAACCTTTGCCGGCGGCTGGAGGCGCCCCTGGCGGCGGAGGCGATATGGCCGTTGTACCGGCGGCTGCGCGCGGTGAATCCGGCGCGATTCGGAGCATACGTTCCGCTGGGCGGCGGACGGGCCGTGCTGTCCACGAGTCCGGAGTTGTACCTGCAGGTGGAGGACGGACGTGCGAGTTCCTCGCCCATCAAGGGCACCCGGCCGTTGGGGGGCACCCCGCAAGAGAATGCGGGGCTGGAAGCAGAACTGACGGAAAGCGTCAAGGATCGGGCCGAACTGGCCATGATCGTGGACGTCGTGCGGAACGACCTGGCGCGCGTGTGCGAGCCGGGCTCAGTGGTGGTTGAGTCGCATGCGGAGCTGCTGCGGCTGCCCACCCTCGTGCATACGGTTTCCACGGTCAGCGGTCGAGTGCAAGGTGGAATCGGCGGCCTGCTGCGCGCTTCGTTTCCACCGGCTTCGATTTCCGGCGCTCCGAAGATTCACGCGATGGCGGTCGCGCTCGCCGAGGAACAGCGGCGGCGCGGACCGTGCATGGGCGCCATCGGCTGGCTCTCACTGGACGGCCGGGCGGAGTTGTCGGTGGCGATCCGGACGGCGGTGGCGGCCAACGGCCGGATTCGGTACGAGACCGGCTGCGGAATTACGGCGCAGTCTGACCCCGCCCAGGAGTTGGCGGAAACGCGCCACAAGGCGCGCGCGTTCCTGGCTGCGCTGGGGTGCGCCGAAGCCGGCTGAAGAATCTGCGGAAGACGTGACGGTTTCCTCTCCGGATCCGCGCATTGCGGGATGAGGAGGAGGTGGAACCCTTGAATCGCAAACCGTTCCTGATGGTGCCGGTGGCCGCGGCGGGGCTGATGCTGGGGGGCTGCGGGGCTCGGGTAAGCGGGGTTTACAAGCCCGACGGCGCCGGTTTCCTGGATGGCATGAACTTCAAGCCGGACGGCAAGGTGGACCTGACCTTCATGACGATGACCAAGGAGGGGACCTTTGCCGTCGATGGGAAGCGGGTGAAGGTCACCAATGGCGGAGATACCCAGGTGTTCACGCTGGATGACAGGGGCTGCCTGGACGGCGGCCAGTTGCTGGGCCGTTATTGCAAAGATGGCAAAAGTGGAGCGGAGGATGCGCTATCGGGCGCCTTTGTGGCGCAGCGCGAAGGTACGGCGATCCAGCTGAATTTCCACGGGCCACAGGCGGTCAGGGTCTCGGTGGTGGAGCGCGGCGTGACCCAGAATACGGCCGAGGGCAGCTACCGGCAGCGCGGCGACCGGATCACGGTTTCCGTCGCCGGGGGTGAGCCTCTGGAATTGCGGCGCAGCGGCGACGGATTGGAGGCGACCATGGAAGGCCACCTCGTCAAATTCGTCAAAAGATGACGGCTGCGGACTGATCCCTCAAGCGGCCGAGCGGACTAGTAGCTGCTCGGGATGGGCTCCGGTACAACTTTGGTGCCTTTCCGGCGGCGCAGCCAGTCCTGGAGACCGGCCATATAGGTGTAGACCACCGGGGTGAGATAGAGCGTGACGAGCTGTGAAAACAGCAGGCCGCCCACGACCGCCAGGCCCAGGGGCTGACGGGCTTCGCCGCCGGCGCCATAGCCGAGCGCGATGGGCACGGCGCCCAGCAGCGCGGCCATGGTGGTCATCATGATGGGCCGGAAGCGGATGAGGCAGCCTTGATAAATGGCCTCGCCGGGACTCATGCCGTGTTGCCGTTCGGCATCCAGCGCGAAGTCGATCTGCATGATGGCGTTCTTCTTCACGATACCGATGAGCATGATGAGGCCCACGAACGCATAGATGTTCAGGTCCATGTGGAAGAGGTAGAGCGTGACCAGGGCTCCGAAGCCGGCCGACGGCAGGCCGGAGAGGATGGTCAGCGGGTGGATGTAGCTTTCATACAAGACGCCCAGCACGATGTAGACCACGAGGATGGCGACGATCAGCAGCAACCACAGGTTCGACAGGGAGCTCTGGAAGCTCTTGGCCGCGCCCTGGAAGGCGGTGCTGACGGTGGGCGGCAACTGTTCCTTGGCCAGATCCTGGATGCGCGTCACGGTGTCGCCGAGGCTGGTGCCGGGGCGCAGGTTGAACGAGATGGTGACGGCGGGCAGCTGGCCGAAGTGGTTGACGGTCTGCGGGCCGGTGTCGCTGGTAACCTGGGCGACGGAGTCCAGCGGAATGAGCCGGCCGGCGGTCGTCTTCAGGTAGAGCATGGAGAGCGCGGCGGGGTCGGCCTGATACTTCGGCATGAGCTCCAACAGCACTTTGTACTCGTTCACCGGGGCATAGATGGTGGAGACCCAGCGCGGCCCGTAGGCATCGTAGAGGGCGTTTTCCACCTGCTGGGCATTGATCTGCAGCGCGGCGGACTTGTCGCGGTCGATGTTGACGTGAATCTGTGGGCTCGATACCAGCAGGTTGCTGGTGACGTCTTCCAGGCCGGGCATCTCGGCGATTTCAGCTTCCATCCGGCGCGCGGCCTTGTAGAGCTCTTCCTTGTCAGGAGACTGCATGGAGAACTGGTAGATGCTCTTGGTGACCTGGCCGCCGATCTGGATGGCCGGCGGATTCTGCAGGTAGACCTTCATGCCGGGGTACTGCGTGAGCTTGGGACGCAGGTTGTCGATGACCTCGTTCACCAGCATTTTGCGGTCATGGCGCGGCTTGAGGTGGACAATCATCTGGCCGAAATTGGGTCCGCCCAGGGTGGTCGAAGTGTTGCCGCCGATGCTGGAGACCAGCGAGTCGACGTTGGGATCGGCCTGTACTTCCTCGGCAATCGCCTGCTGGTAGTTCACCATCTGGTAGTACGAAGTGCCCTGCGCGGCTTCGGTGGTGATCAGCATTTGGTCGGTATCCTGATCGGGAATGAAGCCCTTGGGGATGTCGACGAACATCCAGCCGGTGATGATCAGCACGACGAAACTGACGGCGAGGGTGGCGCGGCGAAAGCGCAGGACGACCTGGAGCGTCGAGTCGTAGAGGCGCAGCATGCCTTCAAAGAAGCGTTCCGTCGAGTTGTAGAACCAGCCCTTGGATTGGTGGTGCGCGGCGCGCAGGAAGCGGCTGCACAGCATTGGCGTGAGGGTCACCGACACAACGCCGGAGATCAGGATCGACACGCAGATGGTGACCGCGAACTCCTTGAACAGGCGGCCCAGCACGCCGCCCATGAAGAGGACGGGGATAAACACAGCGGCCAGCGAAAGGGTCATCGAGACGATGGTGAAGCCGATTTCGCGGGAACCTTTGAGGGCGGCGGCCATCGGCTCTTCACCCATCTCGATGTGGCGCACGATGTTCTCGAGCATCACGATGGCGTCGTCGACGACGAAGCCGATGGAGAGAATGAGCGCCATCATCGACAGGTTGTCGAGGCTGTAGTCCAGCAGGTACATGACGGCGAAGGTGCCGATGACCGAGAAGGGCAGCGCGAGGCTGGGAATGACGGTAGCGGAGAAGTTCCTCAGGAAGAGGAAGATGACCATCACGACAAGACCGAGGGTCAGGACCATCGTGAACTTGACGTCATCATAGGATTCGCGGATGGTGTCTGAGCGATCGTAGAAGATCTCCATTTTGACCGATGGAGGCAGCTCCGACTGGAATAGCGGGATGAGTTGCTTGATGGCGTCGGTGACGGCGATGGTATTCGTACCAGGCTGGCGTTGGATGGCGAGAACGACGGCGCGACGGCCCGGGCCATGGCGGTAGAACCAGGAAGCGGTTTTGTCGTCTTCCACACCATCGATCACCTGGCCGAGTTCTTCCAGCCGCACAGGCGTGCCGCTGCGGTAGGAGACCACCAGGGGCCGGTAAGCGGTGGCGTTCGTCAACTGGCCGGAAGCCTGCAGCGTGAAGGCTCGCTGGGGTCCGATGATGGAACCGGCCGGCAGGTTGACGTTCCAGTTCTTCAGCGCGGTTTCAATCTCGTTGATCCCCACCTGGTGCGCGGCCAGTTTCTGGGGATCCATCTGGACGTGGACAGCGTACTTCTGCGCGCCGAGAACCTGCACCTGGGCGACGCCACTGACCATCGAGATACGTTGGGCAATGCGGGTTTCCGCATACTCATCCAGGGTGTAGAGCGGCAGCGTGGGCGAGGTGAGGGCGAGATAGAGGATGGGCTGGTCAGCCGGGTTCACCTTGGTGAACGTGGGCGGCGTGGGCATGCCCGGCGGCAGCAGGCGTGAGGCCTGCGTGATGGCCGCCTGGACATCGACAGCGGCTCCGTCGAGGCTGCGGCTGAGGTCGAACTCCAGCGTGATTTGCGTGGCGCCCTGCGAGTTCACGGAGGTCATCGAATTCAGCCCGGCGATGGTGGAGAACTGATTCTCCATCGGGGTGGCGACGGCGGACGCCATGGTCTCGGGATTGGCCCCAGGCAGGCTGGCCGTGACCAGAAGTGTGGGAAAGTCCACATTCGGCAGATCGCTCACCGCCAGGGAGCGGTAGGCCACCATTCCGAACAGAATGATGGCGCACATGAAAAGACTGGTGGCGATGGGCCGTTTGATAAAGAGTTCGGAAATGTTCATTTGGCAGTTCCGCTGGTGGTGATTCCGGCCGGGATGGCGTCGAGGGAAACCTTCTTATGCCGCGACCGCCAGCGATCCACGATGGAAGCCATGTAGGTGTAAACCACAGGCGTCAGATAGAGCGTGAGCAATTGTGAGCAGACCAGGCCGCCCATGACGGTGAGACCCAGCGGGCGGCGTGCCTCGCCACCGGCTCCATACCCCAAAGAGATGGGCAGGGCGCCAAGCAAGGCGGACATGGTGGTCATCATGATGGGACGGAAACGCGTGAGGCAGCCTTCATAGATCGCCTCGGCCGGTGTCTTCCCTTCCTTGCGTTCGGCCTCGAGCGCGAAGTCGATCTGCATGATCGCGTTCTTCTTCACGAGTCCGATCAGAAGGATCATGCCGACGAAACCATAGATGTTCAGTTCGACGTTGAAGATGAGCAGGGTGAGCAGCGCTCCGAAGCCCGCCGACGGCAGGCCGGAGAGAATCGTCAACGGGTGGATGTAGCTCTCATACAGCACGCCCAGCACGATGTAGACGACCAGGATGGCGACCAGCAGCAGCAGGCCCAGGTTCTTCAACGAATCCTGGAAGGCTTTGGCGGTGCCCTGGAAGCTGGGGGTAATGCTGGCCGGCAGGTGCCTGATGGCGGCGTCCTGGATGAGGTCCACCGCATCGCCCAGCGCCATGCCCGGGCGCAGGTTGAACGAGATGGTGACGGAAGGCAACTGGCCGGAGTGATTCACGGTGAGCGGCCCGGCGTCAATGTACATCTTGCCGAACGACTGGAACGGGACAACGTTGCCGTTGTCCGATTTGAAGAAGAGCGTCGGAATCGTATCGGGGTGGGCCTGGAACTTGGGCTGCAATTCCATCAGCACGCGATTCTGGCTCATGGAGGAGTAGATGGTGGTGGCCCAGCGGGGCCCGAAGGCGCTGTAGAGCGAACCCTGCACCTGCAGCAGATTCAATTGCAGGGCGGCGGCCTTATCGCGGTCGATGCTGACGTTGACGCGCGGGTTCTTCACTTCGAGGTCGGAAGAAACATCGAGCAGGCCGGGCAGTTTGCTGACGACCGCTTCAAACTTGGTCGCCTCGGCGTAAAGCTCGGCGGTATCTGGCGACTGCAGTGTGAAATCGTACTGGGCCTTCGAACGGCGGCCGCCGATGCGAATGGCGGCGGGCACTGAGGGGAAGGCTCGTACGCCGGAGACCGTGGCCAGTTTCGGGCGCAGTTCGTTCACCACTTCGAAGACGCTGAGTTCCCGTTCGCGGCGTGGTTTCAACTGGACCATCAGGCGGCCGGAGCTGGCGCTGGCGTTGAACGAACCGCCGGCGCTCAACATGATCGTCTCGATGTTGGGGTCGTTGCGCAGAATTTCACCGATGCGCTGCTGATACTTCGCCATCTGGAAGAACGAGGTGCCCTGCGCGGCCTCGACGGTGACGAACATCTGGTCGCTATCGACTTCCGGGATGAAGCCCTTTTGCACCACCGTGAACAGCCAGCCCGTGACTCCGAGGATGATCACAAAGACTGCCAGCATAACGGGCCGGTGATGCAGCACCCAGCCCAGGCTGCGTTCGTAGACGCGGTGGATGGCCATGAAGCCGCGCTCGATGAGGTTGTAAAGCCAGCCGTGCTTCAGGTTGTTGACGGGCCGCAGGAAGCGGCTGCAGAGCATCGGAGTGAGGGAGACCGACACCATGCCGGAGATGAGAATCGCGACGCATATGGAGACGGCGAATTCGCGGAACAGCCGGCCCAGGATGCCGCCCATGAAGAGCAGCGGGATGAACACGGCGGCCAGCGAGATGGTCATCGAGACGATGGTGAAGCCGATCTCGCGCGAGCCGCGCAGGCTGGCCTGCATGGCCGTCTCGCCCTTCTCCATATGGCGGACGATGTTCTCCAGCATCACGATGGCGTCGTCGACAACGAAGCCGACACACAGGATGAGGGCCATCAGCGAGATGTTGTTCAGGCTGAAGTCCAGCACATACATGATGGAGAACGTGCCGATGATCGAGAACGGCAGGGCCATGGTGGGAATGGCTGTGGCGGAGAGGTTCCGCAGGAAGATGAAGATGACCATGATCACCAGGCCGAGGGTGACGGCCATGGTCATCTGAATGTCGGTGAACGATTCGCGAATGTTTTTGGAGCGGTCGCCGCGCACGGCCAGCGTCACGCTGGGGGGCAACTGCGCCTGGAACATCGGGAGCAGCGCTTTCACGGCATCGGTCACTTCGATGGTGTTGCTGTCGGGCTGGCGCATCACCATGAGGTTGATGGCGCGCTCTTTCGTTTCACCGGAGTAGATCCACGAGGCGGTCTTGTCGTCCTCGACACTGTCGAGAACATTGGCCACGTCGCGCAACCGGACCGGAGCCCCATTGCGATAAGTGATCACCAGCGACTCATAGTCCTTGGCGCGCATCAGCTGGCCGCTGGCCAGGACATTGTAGGACTGGTGCGGTCCATAGAGCGTGCCCGTGGGTTCGTTCACGTTCCAGTCGGAGAGCGCCTGGCTGACTTCGTTCAGGCCGATCTTCCTGGACGCCAACTGGTCAGGATCGATCTGTACCCGCACGGCGTACTTCTGGGCGCCCATCACCTGCACCTGCGCCACGCCGTTCACCATGGAGAGCCGCTGGGCAATGATGTTCTGCGCGTACTCGTCGAGCTTCCACATGGGCAGCACTTTGGTGGTGAGGCTGAGAAAGATGACAGGCGCGTCGCCGGGATTGAACTTGCGGAACGACGGCGGGCTGGGCATACCGGGCGGCAGCAGCGGCATGGCCTCAGCAATCGCGGTTTCGACGTCGACGGCCGCGCCGTCCAGATCGCGGGAGAGGTCGAAGGTGAGCGTGATCTGGGAATTGCCGGTGGAGTTCGACGAGATCATCGAATCCATCCCGGCGATACCGGTAAACTGGCGCTCCAGCGGAGTGGCCACGGCCGAAGCCATGGTGTCCGGATTGGCTCCAGGCAGGCTGGCCGAGACAACCAGCGTGGGAAAGTCCACACGCGGCATGTCACTGACGGGTAGGGCCCGGTAGGCCAGGATGCCAAACAGCGCCACAGCCAGCATCAGCAGGCTGGTGGCAATGGGTCTACGGATGAATGTCTCGCAGATGTTCACTGTTTTGTGTGCTCGCCCTTGCGTCCCTTGCGGGCGCCCGGAGTTGTACTACCGTCCTGTTGAGGCGGGGCGTCCGCTGCCGGAGCGCCCTGCGGAGTCTCGGCCGCGGCTGCACTCCCGCCGCCCTTCTTGCCGCCCTTGCCCGGTCCGCCGGGCCGTGCTTCCCGCACACGAATCTTCATGCCGGGCGCCAGCCGCAACTGGCCTTCGACAACGACCTTTTCCCCCGCTTCCACGCCCTGGTCGATCACCATGTCCTGGCCACTGCGCGAACCCACTTTCACCGGCCGTTGCTCCACCGTCATCTTGTCAGTAGCGACATAGAGGAACTGTCCGTCCTGGCCTTCCTGCACCGCCTGGGCCGGTACAATGAGCGCGTTCTTGCGGGTCGACAGGCGCAGGCGAACGCGAACAAAGGAGCCGGGCCACAGGTGGCGGCCGGCATTCTGGAACGTCCCCTTCAGCTTGATGGTGCCGGTGGTGGCGTCGACGTTGTTGTCAACGAAAGTCAGGGTGCCGATCTCGGGCGTGACTTCCTCCCCCTCAGAGGGCAGGACCGTGACAGGCAGCTTCCCTTCCGCCGCGAATTTCTTGATCTCGCTGAGGTTCGACTCCGGAGCTGAAAACGTGACATAGATCGGCTGCACCTGGTTGATGGAGGTCAGCTCAATCGTATTGGAGGAGACGATGTTGCCTTCCTTGACCGTGATGTTGCCGGTGCGGCCATCGATGGGCGAACGGATAGTGGTGTAGCCGACCTGGATTTTGGCGTTGTCCACCTGTGCGCGGGAAGCGACGAGCGATGCCTCGGCGCTGCGGATGGCTGCCTCGTCGACGCGAATGATCTCGGCGTTGGTATCGGCGGCGGTGGTGAACTGGTCCACCTGCTCCTTTGAGACGATCCCCTCTTTTTGCAGCGACTTGTAGCGGTCAGCCTGCTGTCCGGAATACCGCGCCTGCGCGATGTCGCGCTTCAGTGTGGCCTGCGCCTGGCCGATCTGCGCTTCCGCGCGGGCCAGATTCGCCTCGGCTTCGCGCAGGGCTGCATTGAACGGGCTGGGATCGATGGAGAACAGAACCTGTCCTTTCGAAACGAAGTCGCCTTCCTTGAAATGGACCTTCTGCAGCAGACCGCTCACCTGCGACCGCATGGAGATCACCGAGTAAGCCTCGACGTTCCCGATCACTTCCAGGTCGAGCGGCACATCCCGTTGAGCGACGGCGGTGAGACTCACCGGTACGGCGTCGCCTTTCTTATTCGATGCATCCTTCTTGGAAGCCGTTCCGCCACGATTGCAGCCAGTTCCGGCCAATGCAAGAACAGCGAGAGTAATGGCGGCCCATCGGCCGGAGATAGTTCTAGTGGTCAACAGGGTTTCCGTCATTTCAGAATTTGAGTCACCCAGCACAGGGGGGGAGCGAAGAGCACTAAATAGAGTGGCGACCGTATTGCTTACGACGTTACTTTTCAAGGACCAAGAAACTTTTGATAGGCTCCATCGAGGCACCGCCGCGGCCGCCTTGCACTTCACTTCTGTTTTGGATGGAATAGGGGGTTCCCGCTACCGGGCGGGACTCATCCATAGAAGTTGATCGCGAAGGACTTATCCATGTACAAGTGGTTGTCTAGCTTAGCATTGATGGGGGCGGCTTTGCTGTCCGCCGCACCCGCGGCCGTGAAGCCATCCGGGCTCACCGTGGAGCACCGCAAAAACCCGTCAGGCATCTCGGAAACAGCACCACGTCTGAGTTGGTTGCTCGAAGCCCGCACTCCTACCGCTCGCGGCTTGGCGCAGTCGGCCTACCGCATCCTGGTCGCCTCCTCGGCCGCTAATCTAAAGGCCGGCACTGGGGATTTGTGGGACTCCGGCAAAGTGGAGTCGGCTCAGAGCGTGCTGGTCGCCTACAACGGCAAACCACTGGAAACAGGCATGGCGGCGTACTGGCAGGTGCAAGTCTGGGACCAGTCAGGCCATCTTTCGGCGTGGAGCGAGACCGGCCAGTGGTCCATGGGCCTGCTGCAGGCGTCGGATTGGAAAGCCAAGTGGATCGGCCAGGGCGCGTATGCGGATTACAAGTCGCCCACCAGCCCATTCCAACTGATCACCACCTCCAAGTGGATCTGGTTCAATGAGGGCGATCCGGCAGTGAAAGCGCCGGCTGCGACGCGCTGGTTCTCGGCCAAGGTGACAATGCCCGCGGGACGGACCATCCGGCATGCCATGTTCGTGCTGGGCGCCGACAACAGCTTCGACCTGTCGATCAACGGCAAACCAGCGGGCCGCGGAAATCAGCCCAGCTTGCCGGAAGTTCTCGACGTGGCGCCATTGCTGAAGCAGGGCGAAAACGCGATCCTCGTCCAGGCGAAGAACACTCGCGAAGATGCGGCCGGGCTCATCGGCGCCCTGCATGTGCAATTCACATCGGGAGAACCGCTGGTGTTCCGCACCGGCTCCGGCTGGCAGGCGGCGGCCTCCGAAACGGGTCCGTGGACTGCGGCTCGGGAATTGGGCGATTACGGCATGAAGCCTTGGGGCGACGTGGGTTTCAAGGGTGAGCGAGCCTTGCCCGCGCGCATGCTGCGCAAGGAGTTCACGGTGGCCAGCGGCTTGCGCCGGGCAACGGCGTACATTTCAGGCCTGGGCTTGAGCGAACTTTACGTGAACGGAGCGAAGGCTGGCGACGACGTCCTTTCGCCCAATCTTTCTGAATATGCCAAGCGGGTCTTCTACCTCACGCACGACGTGACAAAGCAGTTGAAGCCCGGCGACAACGCGTTGGGTGTGATGCTGGGCAATGGCCGGTACTGGGCTCCTCGCAACAGCGTGCCCATCGGCACGGTAGGCTACGACGTGCCGAAGCTGCTGCTACAACTGGAGTTGGAGTATGCCGACGGCAAGCGCGAAACCATCGTGAGCGACGCCACCTGGAAGGTCACGTCGGATGGACCGGTGCGCGTCAATAACGAGTACGACGGCGAAGAGTACGATGCGACGAAGGAAATGCCTGGCTGGGCCAACGCCGGTTTCGACGATGCCAAATGGCAGCCGGTGGAAGCCCTGCAGCCACCCCAGGGCGCGCTGGAAGCCCAGATGGCCGAACCGCTGAAGGTCATCGAGACCATCAAGCCGCTCAAGGTGAGTGAGATCCGGCCCGGGGTCTACATCTTCGACATGGGCCAGAACATGGTGGGCTGGCCTCGTCTGCGGGTCACCGGGCGCAAGGGCGACCAGGTGACGCTGCGCCACGCCGAGACACTTCGTCCAGATGGCAATCTGTATCTCGACAACCTGCGGTCCGCCCGCGCCACTGATCTCTACACGCTGAAAGGCGGCGCTCCGGAGACCTGGGAGCCGCGCTTCACTTATCACGGTTACCGGTTCGTGGAAGTGACCGGATATCCCGGCAAGCCCATCCTGGCCTCCATCGACGGCCGCGTGGTGCACGATGCCATGGCGCGCACCGGCGACTTCGAATCGTCCGACCAGATGCTCAACAAGATCCACCACAACATCTATTGGGGCATCCGGGGCAACTACCGCAGCATTCCCACCGACTGCCCGCAGCGCGACGAGCGGCAGGGCTGGCTGGGCGACCGCAGCGTGGTGAGCCGCAGCGAGAGCTACCTCTTCGACATCGCCTCGTTCTACACAAAGTGGATGAACGACCTGAAGGATTCGCAGCGCGAAACGGGCAGCATTCCGGATGTTTCCCCCAGCTACTGGGTCCTCTACAACGACGGCATCGTGTGGCCCAGCACGTTCATCCTGGCGCCGAACATGGTGTACGAGCAGTACGGCGATTCACGCGTGATCGAGCGCAACTACCCTGCCATGAAGAAGTGGGTGGAGTACATGCGCGTCTTCCTGAAAGACGGCATCATGCCCAAGAACACCTACGGCGACTGGTGCGTGCCGCCGGAGAAGCCGGAGCTCATCCATTCACAGGATCCGGCGCGCGTCACTGCCGGAGCGCTGCTCAGCACGGCCTACTACTACCACATGCTCGACCTGATGAGCCGCTATGCGAAGCTGGCGGGCCAGACCGCCGACATCGCCGAGTATCAGACGCTGGCCGGAACCGTGAAGGCGGCCTTCCTGCGCGAGTACTTCAAACAGGCCGACTCGAAGTTCGACAACGGCACTCAGACCTCCAGCATCCTGCCGCTGGCCTTTGACCTCGTCCCCGGCGAGAATCGCACCGCGGTGTTCGATCGCCTGGTGACGAAGATCGAGAAGGAGAGCAACAATCATGTGGGCGTCGGCCTGGTGGGCGCGCAATGGCTGATGCGGACCCTCTCCGACAACGGGCGCGCTGACCTGGCGCTCACCATTGCCACACAGAAGACCTACCCAGGCTGGGGCTACATGGTGGAAAAGGGCGCCACCACGGTGTGGGAACTCTGGAATGGCGATACCGCCGACCCGGCGATGAACTCGGGCAACCATGTGATGCAGATCGGCGACCTGGGCGTGTGGATGTACGAGTACCTGGCGGGCATCCGGCCCGATCCGGCGCACCCGGGCTTCAGGCACTTCTCCATCCGGCCGTTCACCGCCAGCGGCTTGACCAACGTGAAGGCCAGCCACGTTTCACCCTACGGCCGCATCGTCAGCAACTGGACGAAGCAGGGCGGCAAAGTGACGATGAATGTCACGGTGCCGCCGAATTCGTCGGCCACCGTCTATGTCCCCGGGGCGGGCGCCAGCGGATCCGGCGGACTGAAGCCGGACCACGTGGAGGGCGGCGCTTCCGTCTTCGAAGTGAAGTCCGGCAGCTACACCTTCCTCGGCCAGTAGACTTGGTATTGGCCGCAGCACGGGCAGGGCTCCTCCGGGTTCCCTGCCCTCTCTGTTTACAATGAACACCATGCGGATTCTTTTGGTTAGTCTGGCCCTGGTGTCGCTGCTCCCCGCAGCCGAGAAATGGACTGTTGACGATATTCTGCTGCAGGAACGAGCTTCCGGTCTGGAACTCTCGCGCGACGGCAAAGTGGCCGTCTATGTGAAGTCGAGGATGAATAAGGAGCAGGGCGAGGCGGTCTCCCACCTCTACCTCAAGCGCCTGGGCGATCTGGAAGAGGTGCAACTCACGCGCGGCAACGACAGCGAGAGCAGCCCCAAATTCTCGCCCGATGGGAAGCGGATCGCCTTTTTGACGTCACGGAAGCCTCCGGCCACTGGGCCGGCTCCGACCGACGCAGCGCCCAGCGGGATGCAGGTCTGGTTCCTGAACCTGGCCGGCGGTGAGCCGTGGTCCGTCACCAAATTCGAGAAGGGCGTCCGCACCTTTGAATGGCTGGACAACGATACCTTGCTGATTGCCGCTCCCGAAGATCCGTCGCTTTACGACCAGAAAGTGAAAGAACGCAAAGACACTTCGCAGGTGGTGGATGACGAGAAACATGCGCCGCCGGTTCGCCTGTTCAAGTTCGAGGTGAAGGGCTCGAAGTCCACACGGTTGACAGCGAATGCCGACCGCATCACAGCCGTCTTTGCCTCGCCGGACGGCGCCTGGGCCGTGACGCTGCACAATCGCAGCCTGGCCGAGATCTACGACCAAAAGGTGAAGCCGGTGACCTTTCTGCACGACCTGAAGTCCGGCAAAAGCACCCAGCTGTTCACGGACGGGAAAGTGCTGCCGCGCGGCTTCAACTGGACCAACGACAGCAAAGGCTTCTACTTCTCGGCTCCCTATACGACGCACCCCTACCTCTATAACGCCTCGGTGAACCTCTTCTACCACTACGATGTCGCCGCCTCGAAAGTCACCAAGGTGGATCTCGGCTGGGAGAACGGGCTTAGCTCCGGTGTCAGCCTGACCCCGGATGGCTTCGTGGCGCTGCTCGCCAACGGGGCCCGCAACCGGGCCGCTCGCTATACGCGTGCGGGCGACACCTGGACCCGCGCCTGGATCGACACGGAAAACGTACAAGCCGTGACCGTCACGGACGACGGCGAGCAGATCATCTACACCACCTCCACCTCTGGCGAACCCGCGAAATGGCTCGTCGCCAAACTGGACGGCGCTCGCTTCGCAGACGCAAAGACCTTCCTCGAACCGAACTCCGACTGGAAGAAGAAGCCCATCGCCAAGACCGAACTGGTGACATGGAAAGGCGCGCAGGACGAGCAGGTGGAGGGGATCCTCTACTACCCGCACAACTACGCGCCGGGGAAGAAGTATCCGCTGGTGGTCATGATCCACGGCGGTCCGCACGGTCACGATCCTTACGCCTTCAACGAGTCAATGGGCTATCCGCACCAGCTCTACGCGCAGCGCGGAGCGTTCCTGTTCAAGCCGAACTATCACGGATCGTCAAACTACGGCCTGAAGTGGGGCGAGTCCATCTCCGGCGGCAAGTACAACGACCTGGAGTGGATCGACGTCGAGAAAGGGGTCGACTCGCTCATTGCCAGGGGCATCATCGACGCCGACAAGATGGGCGTGATGGGCTGGTCGAACGGGTCGATCATCACCATCGAGCTCACCACGCGCACGACGCGGTACAAAGTGGCCGGAGCCGGTGCCGGCGATGTGAACTGGTCCAGCGACTGGGGCAATGCCGTATTCGGCGACTCCTTCGAACAGTACTACCTGGGCAAGACGCCGATGGACGACCCTCAGCTCTATATCCGCAAGTCGCCGCTCTACCGCATGGACAAGGTCAAAACGCCCACCATCATCTTCTTCGGCACCGAGGACAAGCAGGTGCCGACGGAACAGGGCTGGCAGCACTACCGCGCCCTGCAGCACTACGGGCAGGCGGATGTGAAGTTCATTCTCTTCCCCGGTGAGGCGCACGGGCCGCGCAAGTACGTCCATCAGCGCCGCAAGGTGGAAGAAGAACTCGCCTGGTTCGACAAGTACCTCTTCGGAACCGCCAGCGATACGAACGAGGCCCTGAAGCCGGAGTCCGCCCTGGCGGCGCTGCTCAAGACCCGGAGCCTGCCGCAGACGCCGGAAACCGTCGAGCGCGGCGCTATCGCGATGGGCCGCTTCGAAGTCACGCGAGGCCAATTCCATTCATTTGAGGGTTCGTACAAAGTCGCGCCCGGCACGGATGCCTATCCGGCCGGCGGCATCTCGGTCGACCAGGCGAAGGCTTACTGCGCCTGGCTCTCGAAGCAGACGGGTCAGAACTACCGGCTCGGCACGGAAGAGGAGTTGGGCTCGCTGCTGACTCGCTCGAAGAACGAGAATACGCTCGACCATTGGGCCGGCTATACAGTCAACGCGGACGATGAAGCTCGCCTGAGCTCCCTCATTGAGGGCATGGCCCCGGGCTCGCTGCTACAGCCGGTGGGCAGTTTCACCGGCGCCGGCGACGATCCCCTCTTCGACCTTGGCGGCAATGTGGCGGAGTGGGTCACGAAGAAGGACGGTTCCTTCGTAGCGCTGGGCGGCAGCGCCGACCGGCCTGCTGACTCCAAGACGACCACCAAGGCTCGCCCGGACTACATCGGCTTCCGCGTGGTGCGCGACCTGAAGTAGGCCTCAGAATAGACCACCACGCTTAGGTGATACGGAAAGATCTGTTGGGATCACGGACGAATCCGAGGCCGATAGTGAAGGAGTATGGCCTCGGACCGCGTGTTGAGCCAGGACGAGATCGATAGCGTATTTCGTAACCTGCAAGGGACCTCGAACGAGGACGATCCGGCACGTAAGGCGCAGCCTTATGACTTTCGCAGACCGGACCGTATCGCCAAAGACCAGTTGCGTGCTATCCACCTGTTGCACGACAACTTCGCCAGATCGCTGGCCTCCAGCCTCTCCGCCTACCTGCGCGCCTATGTGATGGTCAACCTGATCTCGGTGGAACAGCTGTCGTTCCTCGAGTTCTCGCAGTGCCTGCCGGCGCCGACGTGCATCGTCAGCCTCAGCATGCGGCCCTTCGACGGCAATGCCGTGCTGGAATTGAACCCCACGATGGTCTTCCCCATCCTGGAGATGCTGCTGGGCGGCAGCGGCAAGACTCCGTACAAGGTCACGCGGGAGATCACGGAAATCGAGCAGTCGATCCTCGACGGGCTGTTCCGCATCATTCTGCACGACTTGCGCGAAGCCTGGTCGCCAATCTCCCAGATCAACTTCGCGATCGAAGCACATGAGACTGAGCCGCAACTGCTGCAGATTCTGGCCCCCAACGAGGCCGTGGTCACCGTCGGCATGGAGATCCGAATCGGCGAAGTGGCCGGGATGATGAACCTCGGGATTCCGTCCATCATCATCAAGATGCTGCGCCAGAAGTTCGACCAGCAATGGTCGGTGAGGAAGTCGGAATCGACTGAGGAGGAGCAGGCGCGTATCCTGCGGCTCATCAAGCCGGCCCAATTGAAGTTCGATGCCCGGCTGCAGGGGCCGTCCCTGACTGTGGAACAGATGCTGGGCCTTCAACCGGACGACGTGGTGGAGTTTGACTTCCCGGTGAACCGGCCGGTGAACCTGCTGATCAACGGTGCACTGAAGTTCAACGGCCGCATTGTGAATACGGGTAGGAAACGCGCCTTCCACATCCTGGTGGACCAGACTGAGGACTAGGATTCCATACAGAAACAGACATCATAGGGGACCGGAGAGTCCCCTCCAAGCCGATCAGCACCCTGGGATAGCTCAACCTGGATGCGGACCAATTTACCCTCCGGTCCTTACATGGGGTACCGCCCAGTCCCTTGCGGCGCCCCGGACGCGCGTTTGCGCCAATCCACGCGGCGTGCTCCTCCGACCGGCCGGAACCGGCACTCTCACGCCGAAGGCAGTATCACGACCAGGGGGGCACATGTGCTACTGCATGTGGTGTATACTACCCCTGGCATTAAGAAAAAACCAGACTTTTCGACCCGATTAACGGTAAAGCTGCACTATCTCTGTAGATTCAGATGTTTGCAGCCAGGCGCCCGGACGCAGTTAACATGCGGACCGGACAGGGAGGACGTTAAGAGGCAGCCGTCATGCCCGTCGAACCCCCATCTCCGACCATTGCCCCGACGCAACACCAGATCCGGAGCCAGGTTCAAAGGATTCTCAATGCCCCAGCCTTCGCTGAAACCGAACGGCTCCGTGGTTTGTTCTCCTGGCTGATCGACGAAACCCTGGCCGGACATGGCAGTCAGCTGAAGGAGTCCCTGATCGGGGTGGAGGTCTTCCACCGCGATACCACCTGGGACCCGCAGTCGGACGCCCTGGTGCGCGTTCAGATGCGCAACCTGCGCATCCGGTTGGCCCGTCACTACGAGTCAGACGGCCTGAATGACCAGCTCATCATTACCATCCCCCGGGGCCAATATGTCCCCAGCTTTGAGTTCAGAACGCCGGAGCAGGAGACCCCTGTCTCCGCCCGTTCACGGCACAGGACTTGGCTCATCGTTCTGACCGCCACCCTGGCCGTGGCTGCCAGTGCCGGTCTGCTGGCCCTGAGCTGGCATCCTTTCGGCTCCACTCTCAAGCTCGGTCTTCTCCCGTTTCAGAACCTGAGCGGAGATGCCGCGAATGAATTTGTGGCGTTGGGGCTGACGGAGGAACTGACGGCCCTGCTCGCCCGGTCGCCGGCGCTGCGCGTGGCATCACTACCGGCCATGGCGGGCAACAGCGCCGAGTCCACGGCGGACCTCCAGAAGAAGGCCCAGGAAGCGCATGTGGAGTTCATTCTTGTCGGATCGTTGCGCCACACCGGCCCGCAACAAGGGAATGCCTGGTCTGTCACCGCACGCCTCCTGGATGTAAGGAGAGGCTTCTATATCTGGTCGGAACACATCAGCGTAACGGCCGCCGACCTGGAGGCAGTGCCGGAATCGTTCGCTACCGCCATCCGGCAGACACTCTCACTGCCGCCATCAGACCCCGCCCAGCCGCCCGCACTCCCCGTGCAGCGGTCCAGGAACCTGGTAGAGGCGCACGAACTGTATCTCCGCGGCCTCTACTTCCGATCGAGAACAACCGAGGGTGGGCTCCCAAAGGCCAGGCAGCTCTTCGAACAGTCGGTCAAGCTGGACCCGCACCACGACCGTGCTCATGCAGCCCTGGGCGACGCCTACCTCACTCAGGGATTTCACGAGGACCGCGAGCCCATGGGCTACTTTGAGGCCGCACGCCGTGAAGCCGATATCGCACTGGAACTGGACCCGGGCCTACCCGAAGCCGCGGCGTTGCGCGGCCGCATCGCCATGGTCATCGACTGGAATGCACAGGCGGCGGAAACCTACCTCCGCAAGGCGCTGCAGTCAGCCCCCGGCATCGCCCGGACGCACCAGTCCTACGCCATCTTCCTGATGAGCCGGGCCCGGGATGCCGAGGCCCTCGACCAGATCCGGCTGGCGCGCGAACTCGACCCGATTACAATGAGCACCGCCAATGACTATGGCGTCACACTGTACGCTGCCCGGCAATTTGACGAGGCCCTGCACGAAACCAGCCGGCTGTTGGCGGTGGCGCCGCAGTCGAGTGGCGCTCATTTCCTGCGCGGCACAGTGCTGACCATGCTCGGACGGCACACTGAGTCCCTGGCCGAGTTTGATACCGCCCTGAAAACCCAGCCGCACGCATCGGAGATCATGGCCCGCTATGGGGCTGCGCTGGCCCGCGCAGGCCGCATCGCGCAAGCACGGGCCGTCCTCACCGAACTCGAGAAGGCGCCCGTTGTGCATGTCCACTGTGCCCTGCTGCTCACCGCCCTGAACGAACCCGAAAAGGCGGTTGCCGAGTTGAAGAAGGGTATCACCGCGCACGAGACCGACATGCTGTTCCTGGATGCGGAACCACTCTTCGACAGCCTCCGCCCCCTGCCCGCCTATCAGCAGGTCAGGCGCCGCGTGGGGTTGGCGCCCTAGTCCGTATGGGAGTGGCAACTCCGATATCATAGGGGCCGAAAAGGAGACCCTGATGCTCTCTGCGTTTGCCCTCGCCCTCATGCTCCAGGCCGCACCGGTTGCCGGCTGGACCGATTCCTATGTCTACGGCAATGGAATCCGCATCCACTACTGGCATGCCGCCAACCCTGGCAAGCCGGTGATGATCTTCGCCCACGGCTCCTCCGACGACGGACTCTGCTGGACGGGTCTGGCCAAGGAACTCACCAGCGGCTATGACATCTACCTGGTAGATGCCCGCGGCCATGGCCTGACCGATCCACCAAAGGTTGGCGATGGGCCCGACGCTCAGGTGGAAGACCTGGCCGCCTTCATCCGCGAACGGAAGATCGTGAAACCGATCCTGATGGGCCACTCCATGGGCAGCAGTTCAGTCGCCTGGTTCTCCTCCAGGTATCCAGACGTGCCGAAAGCAGTGATCCTGGAAGATCCGGGCCTTGCGCCGCGCAGGCCGGGCGCACCAGCTCCGGGAGCCGCCCAGGGCACGCCCGAAGAGCGCATTCAGAAGATGATCGAGCGCAACAACATGTCACTGGAAGAGCTGACCGCCGACTGCATGAAGAACTCGCCGAAATGGGGCGAGGACGAGTGCCGCCTGTGGGCGCCCTCCAAGCGCCGTCATCATCCGGCCACGACCCAGGTTGGCATGGCCGGCCGGCCGCCGATGACGGAGATTCTACCCAAGATCACGGCGCCCACCCTCATCCTGAAGGCCGACGCACAGGGCGACCTCCGCAAACAGAACGAGGAGACCGCTGCCCTTTTGCCCAAAGGCAAAATCGTGCACATTGACGGCGCGGGCCATAACGTCCGGCGCGAGAACAAGCCGATGGCCCTCGCCACCCTGAAAGCGTTTCTAGCCGGGTTGAACTAAGCGGTTCTCTTCGAACCGGTCAATAGCCAGCTGTCCATCCAGCGTTTGGCGGCGAACAGGTCGTCCTGGCCCAGTTCGTGTCCGCCGGGATGCCAGTGCAGCTTCACGTCCGCTCCGGCGGAATCCAGGATCGACGTCAACAGGTCCGTGTTGCCCGTTTCCACGATGGGGTCGCGTTCGCCTGCCGCGAGCAGGACGTGCACCCCATCCAGCCTGGGCGGATCAAAGGGCACAAAAGGAACCATCGGCCGCAGCAGGGCGGCTCCATCGAAAATCCCAGGCACCGAAAGCAGGATGCTGGCCGCGATGTTGGCGCCGTTCGAGTAACCCACCGCTACAGTGGAGTGGTGCTGGATGCCGTAGGACTCCTTCGCCGCCGTCACAAACTTGCTCAACTCCGTGGTGCGCAGCGCCAGATCCTGCTGGTCGAAGATCCCCTCGGCCAGCCGCCGGAAGAACCGTGGCAGGCCGTTCTCCAATACTTTCCCCCGGGGACTCAGCAGCGCCGCCCCCGGTGCAAGTTCCCGTCCCAGGCTGAGCAGATCGTCTTCATTACCGCCCGTACCGTGCAGCAGGACCAGGGTGACCGGCGGACCGTCCTGGGCGGCCGGCACAAAGCGGTGGCGGAAGCCCAACTCCTGGGCGGTCATGCGGCCACCCCCTGTCGGCGCTGGATGGACGGCAAAGCATCCTCGATCACGCTGCGCTGGGGTTCCAGCCAGCTGGGCAACTTCAGTTCGGAGCCGAGCGACTCCACCGGCTCATCCACCGCAAAGCCGGGCTGGTCCGTCGCGATTTCGAAGAGGACACCGCCATGCTCCCGGTAGTAGATGGAGTGGAAGTAGGCGCGGTCCATCACCGGTGAGACGTTGTAGTCTTCGCGCTCCAGAATTTGCAGCCAGGCCAGTTGCTGAGCCTGGTCCGGAGCCCGCCAGGCGATATGGTGCACGGTGCCCACCGCCACTCGTCCGGGCTCTCCGCCCGGCACGGAAACGACGTCGGCGGTTTGACCCGGGCCACCGGCCGCAACCTCCAGCCGTTGCCGGTTCCCTTCCTCGCCCACCAAACGGAAACCCATCGTCTCCTGCAGCAGTGATACCGTCGGGCCTGCGTCGGCCGCCGAGATCGTCGCACTGTGAAAGCCGTGGATTGCCATATCGGGCGGCACCGGCGAACCGGTCCAGGCCCGGCTGTGATCCAGTTGCTCCGTTTCAATCAGCTCAAGGCTCAGGCCGTCTCCGTCGGGAAAGGCCAGCACCGGCCGGCCAAAGGGGCCCGACCGCGCCTGAATCGGAACGCCGGCGGAGCGCAGCCGGTCTTCCCAGTAGATCAGCGAGCCCAGGGGCACGGCGAAACTGGTGCCCGTCACCTGTCCCGTGCCTTTGCGTCCACGCCGCGCACCCGGCCAGGTGAAGAAGGTGAGGATGGTGCCGGGGGAGCCGGTGCCATCTCCGTAATAGAAGTGGTACGAGCCGGGATCATCAAAGTTGACTGTAGTCTTGACTAGCCGCAAGCCCAGGATCCCGGTGTAGAAATCGAGGTTGTCCTGGGGATGGCCGGCAATCGCCGTGATGTGATGGATACCGGATATGAGTGGAGCCATGGGTGTCTCTCCTAGCTGTTTTGTGGTTGCGCCGGGCGGCCGGCGGGAACATGCGGGTGGATGGGATGCTCGATCACGACCGGTTCTCCACTGCGGAGGTTTGCGGGCCCGCCGGCATCGTCACGCCCGCAGCCTTGCCCGTGGGGCCGCCGCACATCGCCTTGGTACTCGCCTCCGGAGCCTTGTCCTTCAGCAAACGATCCGTCGACGTGTAGCCTAGCGTCATCGCCACTACCAGCAAGGCCCCCGGCAATACCGGAGGGCTGGGCACGGGGATATCGAAATAACGGCAGCCTACCCCAACCAGGAAACTAACCAGCAAGCCAATCGCGATCTTCATCAAGTGTTTCTCCAGGACCGGAAGGTTCTCAAAACTTGTAAGTGGCCCAGACCGCCACAAAGTTCACATTGCGGGCCGGCGGCGCCTGCCTCAGGAATTCACCTGGAAAGAAATGCAGGTAGATGCCCGTAACGCTCCAATGGCGGTCAAGCCGCCACTCCGCCTGGGCACTGGTGTGCGACCCCACAAAGCGCGCCTCTGAATTCCGGCCGGACTGTATCAGGTTGGCGGCGATGCCGTAGATACCGTCCCGGGTGCTTTGCCGCCAGAAGAAGTCGCCATCCACGGTCAGCGAGAGATTCTTCAGGAGGTGCAACTCCACCGACGGATGCAGGTCCATCACGTTGTACGGGCCCAGCAGGTCTGCTTCGCTGAAGTAGGCGCCTTTGGGAAACATGGCGTTGAATGTGCCCAGTGTGCCGTCTCCTGGATGGTGATCCCCGCTGGCGGCATCCGCTTTCAGCCCGAGACGCGGATGAAAACGCAGGGCGGTCAGGTGGTAGCCGGTGTCCGACGCAACCGTCCAGGCCCGGATGTCTCCCGAACCAAATCGGCCCCACTGGAACACGGGTTCGAAGTTGTAGTCCCAGGCCTCGGTGCCGCCCCAGATGCGGGCTCCTGATGAATGCCGCTGCTCCCGGCCGGCGCCGGAGTCGAAGCGCGCCGTCTTCCGGTCAATCCCGAAATAGTAGAGGTCGATGTGCCCCTTTGGCAGCAAGGGCAGCTTGTGTACCGCGTAGGCGCCCCAGAAGGAGCGGCCGTGATCCGGTGAATCGTCAAACGCGCCGCGATTGGTCTGCACGGGCTTCGTCGCGAAAACATCGAGCCGCCAGCCTTCCTGCAGCACCGTGAGCCGCGCCCCGTCGAAGGTCTGCCGCACATTCGGTCCTTCCCGGAACGACACCAGGCGCGAAGTGCCAAATGAAATCTCCTGCCGGCCCACACGCAGCGCGACACCCTGTGCGGCAGTCCCCGTCAACTGCGCCTCCACGAACGCCTGCTCCACATCCGCTTTGTCCGCGTCGGGCGGACGAGGGCCACCGTTGCGGCCATTCTCCAACCCGCTTTTGAACTGGCCGAAAAACCGCAGCCGGCTGCCCAGGTGGAAATCCGCGTGCAGCATATAGCGCTGCAACAGGTAGCCGTTGGTGTCCTTCGGCTCGCGGCCCCAGCCGCCATTGCTGAAGAACTCGAACCGCTCGCGGACCTCGCCGCCCAACGAAACATAGCTGCCGCCTTCCGCCGACAGCGGAATGTACTTCAGCACGTCCAGCTCATCCTGCCGCAGGGCCGGATCCCTCAAGTAGCTGTAGTCTTCATCCACCCTCTGGGCTTTGAATGGCGGAGCCGTTTGCGCGGTCGCCTGCGCAAACAGCCCAGCGCCCAATAGCGGCAGGACCAACACGAAACGTGCTGGGGAGTGGTTCGCCACCTTACCGCTTCCATTCCGCATTAGAACGCCCAGCAGTTGCAGAACAGCCCATCCGGCCAGGCTGCCCACCCGTGGCCGCCGTGGGAGCAGTGTTGGTGCGCCGTCGCACGGCTCGCCGTCGCGGCCAATCGCGACTGGTAACCGCCGTATACTTTCACCGGCGACCAGTCCGGACTCACCGGCAGCGACGGTGGATCCAGGTGCCGGAACTCGTCCGCCGCGTAAACCACCTTGCCGCCCACCATGGTCAGGACGGATTCCAGGCCGCGGATCTCTTCCTCGGGGATCGAGAAGTAGTCGGCCGTCAACAGCGCCAGGTCCGCCAGCTTGCCCGGCTCGATGGAACCCTTCTCGCCCTGTTCGTTCGAGAACCAGCTGCTGCCCTCCGTGTAAAGCCGCAGTGCCGTTGTGCGGTCCAGCCGGTTCGATTCCGGGTAAAGCGTCAGCCCGCCCACGGTCTTCCCCGTCACCAGCCAGGACAGCGAAACAAATGGATTGAAGCTCGCAACCCGGGTCGCATCTGTCCCCGCGCCAACAGGCACGCCCATGTCCAACATCCGCCGGATGGGCGGGGTCCGTTCCGCGGCCTCACGGCCGTAGCGCGCCGTGAAATACTCACCCTGGAAGGCCATGCGGTGCTGGATGGCAATACCGCCGCCCAGCGCGCGGACCCGTTCGATGTTGCGGTCGGTAATCGTTTCCGCGTGATCGAAAAACCAGTGCAGCCCGTGGAACGGGATCTCCCGGTTCACTCTCTCGAAGACGTTCAGGAAGCGCGCAATCGACTCGTCATACGTCGCGTGCAGGCGGAACGGCCAGCGCTGCTCGGCCAGCAGGCGAACCACCCCTTCCAGTTCCGACTCCATCCCCGCGGCCAGGTCTGGACGCGGTTCGAGGAAGTCCTCGAAGTCGGCCGCCGAGAAAACGAGCATCTCCCCGGCTCCGTTCATCCGGTAGAAACTGTCGCCTTCGCCCGGCCGCGTCATGCCAGTCCAGCGGGCGAAATCCTCCAGCTCCTGCTTCGGCTTCTGCGTGAAAAGGTTGTAGGCGATGCGGATGGTGAGCTGACCCTGGCGGCGCAGATCCTCGATCACCGCATAGTCGTCCGGATAGTTCTGGAATCCACCACCGGCATCGATGGCGCTGGTCAAACCCAGGCGGTTCAACTCCCGCATGAACTGCCGCGTGGAGTTCACCTGGTCCTCATAGGACAGCCGGGGCCCCTTGGCCAGGGTCGCGTAGAGAATCGATGCATTCGGACGCGCGATCAGCAGGCCCGTCGGATTGCCGCGGTGATCATGCTGGATCTCGGCGCCGCCCGGCGCCGGAGTGTCCCTGGTATACCCAACCGCACGCAGCGCGGCGGCGTTCAATAGCGCTCGGTCGTACAAATGAAGGACGAAGACCGGAGTCTCCGGAGCCGCCTCGTTGATCTCCTCCAGGGTGGGCAGGCGCCGCTCGGAGAACTGGAACTCATTCCAGCCGCCGACGACACGCACCCATTGCGGCGCCGGCGTGCGCTGGGCCTGCAGCCTCAGCATCCGCAGGGCATCGGCCAGCGACGGCACGCCATCCCAGCGCAATTCCATGTTGAAGTTGAGTCCGCCCCGGATGAGGTGCAGGTGCGAATCATTGAGACCGGGAATGAGGGTGCGCCCACCGGCGTCAATCACCTGCGTCACCGCCGCCCGGTAGGGCTCCACGTCGCGCTCTGTGCCCACAGCCACGAAGCGCCCGTCCGCGATCGCCACGGCGGAAGCGGGCGCGTTGCCCGCTCCCAGTGTGGCGATTCGCGCATTGCGAATGATGGTGTCTGCGATCATGATGCGGCTCGGCTCCCCACGCTTCTAGTGACCGGCCGCGCTCAACACCGGCTCGTACTCGGGGTACTTGGTCTCAGGCGCGTGGTGCACCATCGTGTAGGCATACTCGACCCCGGCGCCATAGGCTCCGCAGTGCGTCTTCACGATGTCCATCACCGCGTCATACGTCCCACGCAGCGCCCAATCGCGCTGCAGTTCCAGCAGCACCTGCAGCCAGGTCACCGGCTTGGCGCCGGCCTGGATCACGCGCTGCATGGCGGCTTCGTGCGCCATCTGCGAAACGTCCCCGCAGGCATCCACCACCACATACACCTCATACCCGTCGTGGATGGCTTGCACTGCCGGGAAGGTGACACACGCCTCCGTCCACAGGCCGGCGAGAACAATCTTCTTGCGGCCCGTCTGGCGGATGGCCTCGACAAAGTTCTCGTCATCCCAGGCGTTCATCGAAGTACGCTCGATGGGCTCCACGTTCGGATACACGGCGCGCAGCTGGGGCCAGAGCGGTCCGCTGAACGACTTCGTCTCGACGGTGGACAAGACCATTGGCACATCGAAAACGCGCGCAGTCTTCGCCAGGCCCACCGTATTGCTGATCAGCAACTGCCTGTCGATATTCGACACACCGAAGATCATCTGGCCCTGGTGGTCGATTAAGGCGAATACGCAGTTGTCCGGGGTCAACAGACCCTTCTCGCTCAGCCCTATGCGAGCGCCATTGCCGTTGGCCGTGGGTTTGTTCATTCTGGGGAGTTCTCCTTACCAGCGGGAATCGCAGTCCTACGCGCATGACTGCGCACGGCGGTGAAGCGGAGCTTCTGCTTTGCGTCCACCACCGTGCCCTTGCAGGGTAAGGCTCCTGACAGGTGTGCCGACACCCCAATGGCTCATAGAGCTCCTCTACCCCTATAGGGGGATGGCTCTGCTGCTATCTAGGGGGATCCAAGCCTAAGCCTGGATCAGATGTTTTGACGGCCCATCAAGGGGTCGCTGACTCCGGCTTGGCCGGTCTCCACTCGCCCCGTGTAGCGGCGCAGGTAGCCTTCAGCGCCTTCCACCGTGACGCTGAAGTCGTACCAGCGATGGCTGCGTTCCAACTGGAGGACCAGGCTTTCCCGGCCCTTCGGCCGGAGTTCCACTTCACGAATGGCGGCCCCATAGGCGTTGTCACGCACCTGCAGCCGCCAGGCGCGCTCAGCAGCGCGGTTGGTCAACTCCAGGACGATGTTGCCGGTGGGCCTGCCGCGGCCTCCGGAATCGCGCTGGTACTCGCAGCGCACGTCCAGCTCGGGATCGCCGGCGCCGCCCGCCACCTCGCGCAGAAACCCGTTTGGCCCGCAGATTCTCAGGTGATAGGCACCATGTTCGAAGCCTTCCAGCGCCCACTGGTCCGACAGCTGGCTGCCCGCCGAGACCGCATACGCCCGGGTTCTCAGCGCCGTGCCGCCACGGAACGAGCCTGGAGTATAGACATGGAAGGGCGAACCCGCCGAACGGCCGCCGAAAAACTCGTGCCCCGCCCGCAGCGAAATCTCCACATTGCGCCGGTCCGTTGAGAGCGCAGCCTCGGCGTACAACTGATACGGCAGCGCAGTGGACGGCCGCGTGCCCGGCTCCTGGCGCGGCATCCAGTCCACCTCGGCCAACCTGGTGCGTCCCTGCTCCACATCGGAAGCACTCAGCCGCCGGAAGCCCGTTGGCATGGGTTTGTACTGTGCCTTGTGGATCCCCGCCAGGAACTGCTTGCGCGCTGGAAACGGCAACGCATGCGCCGGACCCTCCGGCGCCTGCCGGAAGACCGAAGACAAGTCCCCGCAGACGGTTCGCCGCCAACCCGTGATATTCGTCTCCTTCACCGCCTTGCCCAGCCGGTGGCTCAACACGTTCTCCATCATTTGCAGGACCGAGGTGTGGTCGAACACCTGCGAACACACAAAACCGCCGCGGCTCCACGGCGAAGCAACTACCAGCGGCACACGGTAGCCCAGCCCGATCGAACCGCCGCGCGCATCTTTCTGCAAGTTGCGCTTCAGGTCCTGCTGCAGCGGCAGGTACTCAAGCTCTGACTGTAGGCCCGCTGACGTCTTGCCGGATTCCGCATTCGCCGGATCGGGCGCCACAAACGGCGGTACATGGTCGAAGTAGCCGTCGTTTTCGTCATAGGTCAGGATGAAGATCGTCTTCTTCCACACCTCCGGCCTGCGAGTGAGGATGTTCAACGCTTCAGCTACATACCAGGCGCCGTACCAGGGCGCGCCAGGATGGTCAGAGAAGTTCTGCGGCGCCACCAGCCACGACACCGCGGGCAGGGTGCCGCCGTCGACGTCCTGCCGGAACTGGTGCAGCACGTCGCCTTTGGGCATGGGCATCCGGCGGCTCTCCGCGCCGTCCTGGTAGGCAAAGTACTCCAGGCTGCGATAGTCCGCATCGCCTGTGTTGGTCGTGAAGGCCTTGTCGTGCAGCGCACGCTGGCGCGGCGTGAGTTTGGCGACAGCTTCTTCCGTCCACTTCGGCTGCTCCACCTTCACAAACTTCAACAGCCGTTCCTTATCCAAGAGCTGCTTCCGCAGCTTGCGGGTCTCGGCGGCCTGGTCCGTAGCGCCCACCAGCTGCTTCTTCAACTCGTCAATCTCGCCCGGCAGTACCTTCGACAGCCGGACCAGTTCTTTGCGGTAGTTCGCCGATGCGCCCACGTTGAACTGCTCGAAGAACTCAATCGGATTGTCGGTGAAATTCGCCAGCCAGTCTTCTTCCACCTCACTGAAGCCGGTGGGCACACTGAGTTCGTTCTGGTAGATCTTCCACGAGACACCAGCGTCCTCCAGACGCTCGGGGAACGTTGTCCAACGACCCGGGACGCCGTAATCCACCTCGGAGTTCCTGACATTCGGCGGCGACTGCACCTCCGGCTTCTCGCGAACAGTGCCGGTCCACAAGTAAAGCCGGTTGGGCGTTGTCCCGGTCAGCGACGAACAGAAGTGCTGGTCGCACACCGTGAACGCATCGGCAATCGCGTAGTAGAACGGTACGTCGTCACGATCGTAGTAGCCCAGCGTCAGCGGCATCCCCGCGCACTCTTTGTTTCCTGAGCCCTTCGCCTGCAGCCACTTGTCGTGGTTCCCATGGTTGCGGGCATCCGTCTGGTCCCGCCACGAATGAGGCAGCGAGCCTAGCCAGGTCGCCTTCGTGTCTTTGATGTTCAACCGGAACGGAGCGTACGTCTCACCGTTGTCGTTCGTCTGCAGCCAGACCGGCTTCCGGTCCGGCAGTTCCACCGCCCGCGGATCGTTGAACCCACGCACCCCGCGCAGGCGGCCATAACAGTGGTCGAACGACCGGTTCTCCTGCATCAGCACAACAATGTGCTCGGCATCCAGGTACGAACTGCCCGAAATGGGCTCAATCGCCGACGCCCGCTGGACGGCAGCAAGCAGCGTACGGGTCAGGCCGGCGGAACCGGAGAGGACGGCCGCTCGTTTGAAAAAGTCTCTACGCGTGGACATACAGAAGGAAAGGGTACTGAGCTCCAGATCGATGTGCGGATGCCGCCGGCTCTCGTATCCAGAGGGGCGCGGCCGCGTGTTTCTCCATTGTGCCTGAACGACATTGCAGTCAGGTGAGAGCTGCGTGAAATCAGGGCACCGAAGCCAGGAACACGGACCGTCTACTGAAATATCAGAAATCTGCAATGAAATGTTATAGGCTGTCTGACACAGCTTTGTGGGCGGCGCACCCCCATCGGGGGCCGGAAGAAGCCTGGGAATGCTTCGCTCCGCTCGCACTGAGTGTGAAGTCTGGGTTCGATCTTCCAAGTCGAGAGGGGTACTTCAATGTCGAAATGGATGTGCTTGGTAGCATTCCTTTGCGCCCTGAACGCGCCAGTATACGCGCAGGTCGCTTCGGCCGAAATCAGCGGGACCGTACTGGATGCCAGCGGTTCGGCTGTGGCCAATGCCAAAGTCAGGGTCACCAACTCAGGTACCAACCGGGATCACGAAACCTTCAGCAACTCTACAGGCGGCTACATCGTGCAGCTGCTATCACCGGGTGACTATGTCGTCACCGTGGAGGCGCCGGGCTTCCGCCGCCTGGTTCGCAGCGGCATCACTTTGCAGATCAACCAGCAGGCTCAGTTGGACCTCACCATGCAACTGGGGCAGACCTCGGAAGTCATCGAAGTGACGGAACAGGCGCCGTTGCTGGAATCCGAATCCTCGGTTCTCGGTACGGTCGTGAACGAGCAACTGGTCAATCAGTTGCCCCTCAATGGCCGCAACTTTGTCCAGCTGGCCACGCTCAGCCCCGGTGTCAACGGCGTAGGCTACTCCGCCGGCGGCACCATCATGAGCGGCTCGCGTCCCGACGATCGCCGTCCCGGCACCGAGATCTTCTCCAACGGCAACCGCGAAGGCTCGAACAATTTTCTGTATGACGGCATCGACGACAACGAGCGCCTGACGCTCTCCATCGTGCTGCGTCCCCCCGTCGAGGGCGTGCGCGAGTTCAAGATCCAGACCAACCTCTACAGCGCCGACGTCGGCCGCAACTCCGGAGCCGTGATCGATGTCATCACCAAGTCCGGCACCAACCAGATGCACGGCAGCCTGTTCGAGTTCCTCCGCAACTCGGCCATGGACGCCCGCAACTACTTCAGCCCCAAAGGCACCGCGTTCCCGGCCTTCCGCCTGAACCAGTTCGGCGGCTCGTTCGGCGGACCCGTCGTCCTGCCCAAGCTGTATAACGGCAAGAACAAAACGTTCTTCTTCTTCGACTACGAAGGCTACCGCCGCGACTCCCAGCAGTTGCTGCTCGGCAATATCCCCACAGCCAAAATGCGCACCGGCGACTTCAGCGAAGCGGCCACCATCTACGACCCGCTCTCGACGCGCGCCAACCCCAACGGCTCCGGCGTCATTCGCGATGCCTTCGCGAACAACGTCATCCCGTCGGCCCGCTTCGATCCCATCGCCGTGAAGATGGTGCAGGCCTATCCCAATCCGACCGCCCCCGGCCGCTTCAACAACTACCTGGCCAACCTGGTGCAGAACCAGAAGTGGAACCAGGGCGATGTTCGCGTCGACCACCAGATCTCGTCGAAGGACAACTTCTTCGCCCGCTGGTCCATCCAGAACACCGAAACCCGCGTACCCAGCAGCTTCCCCGCCACGAACATTCCCGGCATATCCATCCCCGTCAATCTGGGGGATGAGGGCTCCTTCGCGGGCACCTCGTTCTCACCCGATCAGCACGCCGTGGCAAGCTGGGCCCGCGTCATCACCCCGAAGCTCGTTAACGATTTCCGGCTCGGCTTCAACCGCTTCCGCCTCGACTACACGGCCGACCAGTTCGCCCCCGGCCAGGCCCTCGGCAATCAGCTGGGCGTCCCCAATTCCAACGTGACACCCAATGAACAGAACCTGCCCATCTTCTCGCCCGGCAGCTACATCGGCATCGGCCAGACCCGTTCGCTGCCTATCTTCCGCCGCGAGAATACCTATCAGATCGTCGACAACATGAGCTTCACCAACGGCAAACACACCCTCAAGTGGGGTCTCGACTTCCGCCGCCGCCAGCTCACCATCTACCAGACCAACCAGGGCAACGGCCGCTTCAACTTCTCGCCCGCGCTCACTGATTCCCGTGCCGGCTCCGGCGGCGACAGCATGGCCAATTTCCTGCTCGGATACGCCACCACCGCCGCCCACGACTACACCCTCAACTGGCCCGGAGAGCGCGGCAGCGAATGGGGCCTCTACTTCGCCGACGACTGGCGCATCTCCCGCAAGCTGACCCTCAATCTAGGACTCCGCTGGGACTACTACACCCCCTACAGCGAAGTCGCCAACCGCTGGGCCAACTTCAACATCTCCACCGCCAAGATCGACATCGCCGGCCGCAACGGCGTGGACAAGTACGCAGGCGTCCAGCCTTACCGCAAGAACTTCGGCCCGCGCTTCGGCTTCGCTTATCAGCTCATGGCCCACACCGTCCTGCGCGGCGGCTTCGGCATCTTCTACAACCCCACCGGCAGCGAAGGCGGCAGCCTCCGCCTGTTCCGCCAACTGCCCTTCGGCTCCACAGTCACCATCTCACCCGGAGACATCAACGTCGGCCCCCGCGTTCGCGATGGCTTCTCGCCTCTGGTGCCCGTGGACTACACTCTCGCCGACAGGCCCTTCGGTGCCGTCTTCGCGGTCGACGCCAAGTTCCGGCCGTCTTACGCGGAACAGTACAACCTCACGCTCGAACACGAGATCACACCGCTCGCCATGGTCGTGAAACTCGCCGGCGTGGGCAATCTCGGCCGCCGGCTCTACAACACCTACAACGCCAACCAGCCCATCCCCGGAGCCGCGGCCCTCAACACCCGCCGCCCGCTCTATGGCATCGCCCCCAACATCAGCGACGTCAGCTACTTCTCCACTGATGGCCTGGGCTCCTACCATTCGCTGCAGTTGACCGTCGACAAGCGCTTCGCCAAGGGCATCAGTACCCTGGTCGGCTACGCCTGGTCGCACTCCATCGACAACGTGCCCCTGGAGTTCGGCGGTGGTTCCGCCGGTCCTCAACCCCAGGATCCGCGCAACATCAAAGCGGAGCGCGGCAACTCCATCACCGACATGCGCCACCGCCTCACCGTCAGCTACCTCTACGAACTGCCCTTCGGCAAAGGCAAGTCGCTGCTGAACCACGGCGGCATCGCCAACGCCGTCATCGGCGGCTGGCAGACCAACGGCATCCTGGTCATCCAGAGCGGCCTGCCGTTCTCGCCCGTCCTCCAAACCTCCACCACCAACGGCACCGGCAGCCGCCCGGACGTCGTCGGCCCCATCAGCTACCCCGGTACCCGCCTCCGCTGGTTTGACGCCGCCGCCTTCGGCACTCCGGCCGCCTATACCTATGGCAACGCCGGCCGCAACATCCTCTTTGGACCCGGCCGCTGGAACTGGGATATGTCCCTGTTCAAGAACTTCGTGATCAAGGACCAGATGCGTTTCGAGTTGCGCGCCGAGGCGTTCAACATCTTCAATCATCCCCAGCTCGGCCAGCCCAATGCCAACATCGGCAATGCCCAGGTGGGCCAGATCACCAGCACCGTAGGCAATCCGCGCCAACTGCAGATGGCCCTCCGCTTCCAGTTCTAACCAAAAGCTTCAGGCGCTCCACGCACGGGCCGCCTCAGTACACAATCAGGGCCGGCGCCTCTTCCCATCGAAGGGTCGCCGGCCTTCTGCTTTTCAAAAGTACGTTCAGGTCAGCTTCGGCTCCAGGATCGGCTTGTCGACGAACGCGTTGGCGGCACTACTGTTGGTGAATCGTTCTTTGACTGGATCCCAGTTGAGCTTGCCGCCTACATGCGCCGCGATGTTCGCCAGATGACAGATCGACATCGTGCGGTGACCCACCTCCCCATCCTCGAGAGTCGCACCCCGGCTCTTCACCGCATCGATGAAGTCCTGCTTGTCCGACTTGAGCGGAAACCGGGTCTCGTCCTCCCGGATCTTCGATGCCAACACCGCGGGGGAGGACGCCTGCAGTTCCTTGTTGTACTCAGCCAGGATCCAGCCCTCCGACCCTTCAAACCGCACGTACGGACTCCCCGTCTTGTAGAAAAGGCGGACTCCGCTGGCAAACCGGTACTCCGCTTCAAACCCGATCATCACGTTCCAGAAACTATCGGCGGGCGGGAATGTCCCGCGCGCCTCCACCTCCACCGGTCCCGTCCGCTCGGAGTTGTTGCCCCATTGCGCGATGTCGATCAAGTGGGCGCCCCAGTTCGTCACCATCCCGTCGCAATAGTACTTGTGGCGCATCCAACCGCCGCGATCGTAGGAATGCGGCATATGCACCCGCTTCTCCGTGTAAGGCGCAGGCGGCGCGGGCCCCTGCCAGCGTGCGTAGTCCAGCTCAGGCGGCACCGGCATTGCGGCCTGCGGCGGACAGCCCACATCCATACCCGGCACGCCCGCGCGAATCGTGTGGATTTTACCGATGCGCCCATTCCGCACCAGCTCCGCCGCCCGGTGGAAGTTGGCCAGCGACCGGAATTCACTGTCGTTCCGGAACACGCGCTTGCGCTTCACTGCCTCGTCGCTCAACTGGCGCCCCTGTGCAATGAACCGCGTAATCGGCTTCTCACAGGAAACGTCCTTCCCTGCCCGGAACGCCGCAATCGAAATCGGAGTGTGCCAGTGGTCCGGAGTGCTCACCATCACCGCATCGATACTCTTGTCGGCGAGCAGTTCGCGGTAGTCGGCAAACGTCCTGCAGCCCCGGTACGTGCCGGAACGCGTCTGCTGTCCGTAGGCCTCTTCCACCTGCTTCTTCGCATTGGCCAGCCGCCACGTATCGACGTCGCACACGGCCACCACCTGGACCTCGGGCATGCCGAAGAACTGCTTCAGGTTGACCACCACGGTCTGGCGCCCGACTCCGATCACTCCGACGGTGATCCGGTTCGACGGGGCGTTCTGCCCCAGCAGTGCGGCCGGCAATACCAGCGGCGCAGCCAGGCGGGCTGCCGGCGCAGAAGCAAATCCTGCAGCCGCGGTGGATAGAAACGAGCGCCGGGAAAGCATGGAAACAGGAGCCTCCTTGAGATCGGCGCCAGTATATCGCAGGCGTCGCAAAACCGGCCCGGCCTGCCTCCGCGACGGTCTATTCTCATGTATGTTTGTTCCAGACGAGAGGCTTCGTTCGGATGGATAACAACCTTTGAGCCGCGGGAAACGGCCGCAATGCCAGCCCCGCCGGCCTTGTACTGCACACTCCAGGCGATCCGCCTGCAACAACAAGAGGGGATTCGATGACGATCTCACGGCGCAATCTCGCCATCCTCCTGCCCGCCCTGGCCGCCAAGGCACAAACTCCGCCAGCCCAGGACCCGGTTCTGCCCTCCAGGGTCTATCACTCCTCCGCCCTGCCATACAGCGGCGACGCGAAGAAGAAAGGCCGCCGCTTCTTCCGCGGCACAGAACACTCGGGTTTTATCCTGGAATCCCACGAAACCGTCCTCGGCCCCGGCATCACTACGCATCCTCCGCACAAACACGAACACGACGAGTTCGCCATCATCGTGGAAGGCACGGCGGAAGCTCATCTCGATGGTAGGACCGAAACGGTGGAAGCCGGCTCCGTCGTCTTCTTCGCCTCCAACCGCATGCACAACCTCCGCAATGCGGGCGAAGTTCCGTGCAGGTACTATGTCATTGAACTGCGCGGCAAGCAGACTTAAAGCCCGCGTCCCGATCTTTCGGAAGAGGAGTTCAGCCATGTTGCGAATCGGATCGATGCTGCTGGGGCTGGCCGTCGTCTCGGCCCTGGCCCCCGCGCCTGCCTCCGCCGGGCAGGTGCCCACCGGCAAGCCGGAAGACGTGGGCCTGTCGGCGCAACGCCTGCAGCGCATCCACGAGGCCGTCCAGCGCCATGTCGACGCCGGCGCCATCTCCGGAGCCGTCACCATCGTCGCCCGCCGCGGCAAAATCGCCCACTTCCAGACCCACGGCCTCATGGATCTCGAAACGAAGAAACCCATGGCGCCCGACGCCATCTTCCGCATCGCCTCCATGACCAAACCCATCACCGGAGTCGCCGTGATGATGATGGTCGAAGAGGGCAAGATCCGCCTGAATGATCCCGTCTCGAAGTTCATTCCCGAGTTCAAGGACATGAAAGTCGCGATGCCCAAGGAGTCCATCACGCCCCGCCCCGTGGGCGCCCGCGCCGCTGACCCCGACTTCTACCTCGTCCCCGCCTATCGCGAAATCAGCGTCCGCGATCTGCTCACCCATACCTCCGGCCTCCTCAGCGGCGGCCTCGGAGCGCGCGAAGCCCCCAAAATCAATCCCAGGCAGCCGTCCGACACCCTCGCCACCTACGTCCCCCGTCTCGCCGCCGTCCCCCTCGACTTCCAACCCGGCACCCAGTGGGCCTACAGCGGCGGAGCCGGACCCGAAGTGCTCGGCCGCATCGTCGAAATCGTCTCCGGCCTGCCCTATGATCAGTTTCTCCGCACCCGCATCTTCGAACCGCTCGGCATGAAGGACACTTTCTTCTACCCGCCCGACGACCGCCGTCCGCGCCTGGTGACCCTCTATTCCAAAAGCCCGCAAGGCCTGAAGAAAGCCGACAACCAGGACGGCTTCTCCACGAAGACTTTCTTCGGAGCCGGCGGCAGCCTCATGTCCACCGCCGAAGACTACCTGCAATTCGCCCAGATGCTCTGCAATGGCGGTAAGTTCAATGGCCATGTCCTGCTCAGCCCCAGGACCGTGCAACTGATGGCCTCCAATCACGTCGGCGGCATGTTCAACGGCAAACTCGGCCGGCCCGCCGCCGGCATGGGCTATGGCCTGCTCGTGGGCGTCGTCGAAGACTCGGTCGCCGCGGGCCTCCGCGTCTCCACCGGCAGCTTCGGCTGGGACGGCGCTTTTGGCACGCAGGCCTGGATCGATCCGGCCGAGAAGATGGTCACCATCGTCATGATCCAGACCCAGGTGACGCCCGTGCAGCGCGACTTCGAGAACGCCGTGATGCAGGCGATTCTGGAGTAAATTGCCCGCCTCCAGGCCCGCTCCGACGGCTCGCGGTGAGGGGTTGACGGCCGTCTCGCTGCTGCGATACCGTCAGCTTTTCGCGTACTGCTATTCTCAAATGTTGCTGAGACCACGTGGAATCTGAAGTCGATGAAATAGGTGCCAATATGAGGACCCCTCTCCAAGTCAAACTCTACCGCTCTGACCTGCCCATCATGGAGGATGGCGCCGCCGATACCGTGCAGGCCGCGGCCGAAGCCGGCGGCGGCGTATTGCGCTGTTTCCCCAGCTTCGTCGGACGCAAGTTCTGCCTGCCCGGCAAGAACCTGGAACTGGTCGACCCCGACTACTTCCCGGAAGGCCCCAACGGCTGGGCCATCGATGAACGCTGGAACGGCAGCGCCATTCTCGCCGACACCGGCAACGGCATTCACGGTGAAGGCCTGTGCCACTTCCATCATCCCGACGGCTTCCTCATCCCCATGGATGCAGCCGTCCACGGCGCCTCCGACTTCATGGTCGGTCCCCTCTACCGCACCTTGGGAGGCACCGGCTTCTATAACAAGGAATTCGATAACCTCTATCCGCTGGGCCACCACATGCATCCGTGGAAGCCCGAGGCTTACAACTTCAACCCCTGGCGCAACAAACGCTACAAGAACGACTGCCACACTTCCCTCGGCCTGATGGAGTACTTCGATGAGGAAATGATGGCCGACAGTGTTCGCGATTTCATCGCCGGCAAGGACAACCACCTCCGCAGCCATGCGCGCAATTTGCTCATCCGCATGGGTACCGGCTTCTTCACCCCCACCCGCATCCTGCACGGGCCCGCCGCTGTCAACACCGAAGAACCACAACGCGATCGCGACGACTTCCGCTTCTACCAGAGCCACGTGCTCTGCCCCGACGGCGAAGTGTTCCTTGGCCAGGACCTCCTCTACCGCCACCTGCCGGAAGGTCTCGAAGGCGAAGACCGCGTCCAGCGCCTCGTCTCCGACATCGACATGCGCCGCAATAAGGACCCCTACATCGTCGAAAAGCACTTCCTGCTGCCTGTGGTCGACGAAGAAGCCAGCCAGGGCGGCTTCCACGACGAGTGGCGCGTTTTCGGCAAACCGAACGGCGACGAGGTGTTCAGCCTACGGCAGTTCGAACTCGCGCCCGGCGCCGAGACCATCCTCACCGGTCCCGCCGCGCTCTGCATCATCCACTTCAGCCACGGCCACGGCACCCTCGCCAACCATCAGGTCGAAGTGAAATCGGGCATTCGCCTCGGCGAACCGTTGAACGACGAATTCGTCATCCCCTACGCCGCCGCCAAACAGGGCGGAGTGAAACTGGTGAACACCAGCACCACCGAACCGTTGGTGGGCACCCGCTGCTGGGGCCCCGAGGCCTGGGGCCATAGGATGCCCAAGGCGCCGTTCGAAACCTGGCCAGACTAATCCAAATTCGAAGTCAGCCAAGATGCCGGGCGCGCTCCCTCAGGGGCCGCCCGGCTTCTACCTTTCCGGCAGGCTGATTTCCCTCCCCGCGCGGACGCTACAATATAGAAACCAAATGATTTGCCGGCACCCAGCATACTGGTTAGCGACGTGCATATTCATTTCGTTTCTCCACGCGGAAAGCCGCACGAGCGCCATCGCCGGCGCTGTCACTGACGAATCAGGGGCAGCCATCCCCCGCAGCTCCGTCACTCTCCGCAACCTCGAGACTGGCAATGTCCGCACGGCCGCCGCCGACGAGGCCGGCCGGTTCCGCATCGCCTTCCTGGAACTCGGCCGCTACGAAGTCACTTTTGAAGCCCCAGGCTTCAGCACACAGACCGTCAGCCCCGTGGAACTCACCCTCGACCGCGAGGCGATTGTGAACCCCGCGCTAAAGGTCGCTGGCCACACCTCCGCCCTCCTGGTCAGTGCCACTGTGAAGTCTGTGGACGCATCGGCGGCGGCCCTCTCCACCCTCATCGGCCAGAACCAGATCCAGGAATTGCCACTCAACGGCCGCGACTACCTCCAACTCGCCACCCTCCAACCGGGCGTCCTGGTGGCCCGCGCACAAGGCCGGAATGCAAACACGGGATTCGGAATCCAACTCTCCATCTCGGGCTCCCGCCCCGTCCAGAACAGCTACCGCCTCGACGGCATCAGCGTCTCCGACCACACAAACTCCACCCCCGGCAGCATCAACGGCCTGAACCTCGGCGTCGACGCCATTCGCGAATTCGTCGTTCTCAACAACACTTACGGTGCTCAGTACGGTCGCGCCGCCGGCGGGGTCATCAACGCGGCCACCCGGTCTGGCGGCAACGACCTCCACGGCACTCTCTACGCCTTCCTTCGAAACGATAACCTCGACGCCAGAAACTTCTTCGACGGCTCCGGCCCACCGGAGTTCCGCAGAACCCAGGCCGGTGCCAGCGCAGGCGGGCCCGTCGTCAAAAACAAGCTCTTCTTCTTCGCAAATACTGAGTCGCTGTGGCAGGCCCGGGGCTCCACCACAATCAACACAACTGTCAGCGATCGCACGCGCACCGGCGTCCTGAACAGCACGACCGTCCGCGTCGATCCGGCCATCGCCAGGGTGCTCGCGTTGTTCCCCCATGCAAATGGTCAGTATTTCGGTGAAACAGGCCTTTTTATATTTTCCAATCAAACCACTGGGCACGAGCGCTTTCTTTCCACCCGGGTGGATTGGCTGGCCACCTCCAGCGACTCGCTGTTCCTGCGCTACAACCTCGACTCCGGCAACCGCAACAGCCAGACACCCTTTGCCCTCGGTGAGCAACTCAACAACACCCGGACCCAATCCGCCGTCGTGGAAGGTCAGCACGTCTTCTCCGCCCACGTCATGAATGCGGCCCGCTTCGGGTTCAGCCGGTCCGTCACGAACTTCAATGTCACCCGCTCCACACAATCCGCAATCGACGACCCGGCCCTCATCTTCGTCCCCGGCGCCCGCTCTGTCGGCTTGATCAATGTACCGGGCCTGACGCAGTTCCCTGGCGGCTCCGAGGCGCTCGACGCGGAGCTCGACGCGTTCTCTTCCTTCCAGGCTTACGACGATTTCACCCTGAGCGCCGGACGCCACATCCTGAATGCCGGAGCGTTTGCCGAACGCACCCGGTTCAACCAGGACAGCCGTAGCAGCCAGAACGGAGAGCTGACCTTCGCCAGCCTGGCCGACTTTCTCACCAATACGCCCCAACGGCTCAGGGCCCAGTTGCCCGGCTCCGGCACCGTCCGGGGCTTTCGCCAGTCGATCGCTGGAGGCTACCTGCAGGACGCCTGGCGCCTCACCCCTCGCCTCCGAATCGACCTGGGCCTGCGCTACGAATGGACGAGCGTGCCGGCCGAAGTGAATGGCCTGCTCTCCAACCTCGACGAGCTCACCAGCCCCCAGATGCGCACCTCCGGGCCGCTCTTCGCCAACCCTTCGCGTCGCAACTTCGCACCCCGCGCGGGTCTCGCCTGGAACCTCTCCGCCCGCCTCGGCACCGTTCTGCGAGCCGGTTACGGCCTCTACGACGACCTCGTCCTCTCTCAATTCCTGCTCATCACCGGCGTCCGGAACCCGCCTTTCTATCTGCGCGGCGACGCCAACAGCCTTGCCCCCGGCGACTTTCCCAATGGCCTCTACCAGAAACTGGTGAACTCGCCCAGCATCGATCTGCGGGCCGAGCGTATCCCGCGCAACTTCACACAGCCCTATCTCCAGCAATGGAACGTCAACCTGCAACAGCCGCTCGGGTCTGCCAGCCACCTGGAACTGGCCTACGTCGGCTCCCACGGCCTCCATCTCTCCGCTCTCATTGAGGATGCGAACCTGGCCGTGCCCACTACCCTGCCGGACGG
The DNA here is from genome assembly GCF_051172195.1 of Paludibaculum fermentans. Taxonomy (GTDB): domain Bacteria; phylum Acidobacteriota; class Terriglobia; order Bryobacterales; family Bryobacteraceae; genus Paludibaculum; species Paludibaculum fermentans_A. The sequence goes on along the minus strand of NZ_JBPJAQ010000002.1, from coordinate 1,323,194 downwards.
CCGGCTCTACTGGCCCGCGGGCGGAAAGCGCCTGAATCCAGCCTTCGGCATGATTCGCAATCGCACCTTCGACGGCCAGTCGTTCTACCAGGCGGGGCTCCTGAACTTCACCGGCCAGTCGCGCCGCGGCCTCACGTGGCAGGCGGCCTACACCTTCTCAAAAAGCATCGACGACGACTCCGTCACCTTCGCCCACAATGAGTCGTCCAACTCCATCGGCATCCCCGTGAACAATGTCCGCTTCAATCGGGGCCTGTCGAATTTCGACCTCCGCCACACGTTTGTCGCCAACACGCAGTGGCTGTCGCCGCGGCTCAGGTCCAATTGGGGCCGCTTGTTCAGCACCTGGCGCATCGGCGGAGTGATCACTCGCACCACCGGGCTGCCCTTCTCCGCCACCCTGGGCTACGATGCGGCGCGTACCCTCACGGGACGGCCCGACCGCCTGGGCGGCCAACGGCCCAACCTCGCGCCCGGCGCCTCCAACAACCCCGTCACCCACAATCCCCTGCGCTGGATCGATCCGTCGGCCTTCCAACGGCCCACACCCGGCTTCCTGGGCAACCTCGGCCGCAACACCATCACCGGACCGGACCTGTTCCAGTCCGACCTCTTCCTCGGCCGCATCTTCCATCCATCCTGGGCTGGCGATCGCGTCAGGCTCGATTTCCGCGCGGAAGCCTATAACGCCACAAACCACACCAATTTCGATCTCCCCGACCCCACTCGTATGCAGGTCTTCAGCAGCAACTCCACACCGGAGGACGTCGGGCGCATCACCAGCGCCGGCCCCAGCCGCGAGATTCAGTTCGGCTTGAAGGTGGTCTTCTAACCCCGTGAGCATCCTCGACGAGCTCCGCATGACGTTGCGCTACACCCGCGGATTGCCCTCGTTTCTGCGCCATCCCCTGACGCCGGACGCCTCACGCCAGCTCCTCCGGCAGTGCATGGCGGCCCGCAATACGTCATTCCTGACCCTCTTGGAACGTGGCATCTTCCGCAACCCGCAAAGCCCCTACCGCCCCTTGTTCCAGCACGCCGGCATCACCCTCGCCGACCTCACCCAGAGAACCAACGACCTGGGGGTGGAAGGCGCGCTGCAATCGCTGCTGGACGCCGGCCTGTTCATCCAGCTCGCCGAGTTCAAGGGCCAGCGGCCGCTCGATCGACTCGGCTACACAGCGCAATTCAAATCGGAGGACTTTGACAATCCCCTCGTGCGAGCCCAGTTCTCGGGCCGTACCGGCGGCTCCAGCGGGCCCGCCCGCCGCCTTCTCCTCGATCTCGACTTGCTCAATCACGACGCGGCCTGCCACTACCACCACCTGCTGGGCCTGGATGCGCTCCAGCGCCCCTACGCGGTCTGGCGACCCGTTCCACCCGACAACTCCGGAATCAAGAAGCTCCTCATGTTCGCCAGGCTGGGCATTCCCCTCGAACGGTGGTTCTCCCAGTCCCCGGTCGACGCGGGCAAGGGGCAGTGGAAGTACTTCTTCTTCACCCGGCAGACGCTCGCCTTCAGCCGCCTCTTCGGCCGCCCCCAGCCCTCGCCCATCCATGTGCCCGTCACCGAGGCCGGCCGCATCGCCCAATTCCTCGCCGGCATGCGGAGCCAGGGCCGGCCAGCCTATCTCGACACCCTGGCCGGTTGCGCCGTGCGCGTCTGCCAGGCGGCGCGCGCAGCGGACCTCGACATCAGCGGAACGCTCTTCCGGGTTGGCGGTGAAGCCCTCACCGCTGCCAAGGCGCAGGCTGTGGCCGACGCCGGCTGCCGCATCGTGTGTCACTACTCGATGTCTGAACTCGGCCACGTCGCCATGGCCTGCACAGACGCCACGGACATTGATGACGTTCACCTGCTGCTCTCCAAAGTCGCCGTCATCCAGCGCGCCGACGGCGCACTCCTGTTCACCTCCATCCATCCCAACTGTCCAAAGTTGATGCTCAATGTGGAGACCGGCGACACTGCCACCCTCGAACGCCGCACCTGCGGCTGCCCGTTCGGCCAGCTCGGCTTCGACCTCCACCTGCATCACATCCGCAGCTACGAGAAGCTCACCAGCGAAGGGATGCACTTCCTCGGCATGGAACTCACCACCCTGCTGGAGGAAGTGCTGCCGCGCGCCTTTGGCGGAGGCCCCTCCGACTACCAACTCATGGAGCACGAGGTCGGCGGACTCTCGCGCGTAGCCCTCATCGTCAGTCCAGGCGTCGGCGCCATCGACGAGCCCCTCATGCTCCGCACGGCCCTTGAGTTCCTGGCTTCGCACTCCCGCGGCCACCAGCTCATGGCCAAATTCTGGCAGGACGGCTCCACCCTGCAGATCAGACGGCAAGAGCCTTTCGCGACGAAAGCCGGCAAGATCCTGCCGTTGCACATCCACTCATGAAGCCCGAGTCGAGACTCGCCCGCTGGAGCGCCTCCATCGGCCCCGGCATCGTCTTCGCCCTCACCGCCAGCGGTCCCGGCAGCTTCGTCTCCAACGCCGCCGCCGGCGCAACCTATGGCTATGCCCTGGTCTGGGCGCTCGGCTTTACCCTGCTCTTCCGCTACGCCTGGCTCGATACCTCGGCCCGCTACGTCCTCGTCACCGGCGAGACTCTCCTCGATGGCTACCGCCGCCTCAGCCGGCCGCTCGTGCACGTCGTCCTCGCCGGCACCATCGTCGTCCGCCACCTTTCCAACATGTACAAGGTGGTTCTCCTGGGCAGTTGCATCCACCTCCTGCTGCCCCTGCCCTTCCCCTGGAGCGCCCGGTTCTGGTCCGTCTTATCCATTGCCCTCGCCTACACCATGATCCGTTGGGGCGGCTATTCGGTCGTGGAACGCTGCTGCAAGGCTCTGGTCGCGATCATGACCGCCTCCCTCATCGTCGCCGCGTTCCTCTCCCACGCCGATCCCGCCGCGCTTTGGAAGGCATTGATTCTCCCTGGACTGCCCGCCGACAAAGGCGCCTACTCCGCCGCGCTGCTGGTCATGGCGTTGATCGGCACGGAGGCCGGCTCGCTCACCAATCTCACCTACTCTTACTTCCTCCGCGCCAAAGGCTGGACCTCCGCCCGCGACCTGCCGCGCCAGCGCTTCGACCTCTTCACCAGCATCACCTGCATCTTCCTGCTGGGCACGCTGGTGCAGATCGCCGCCGCCGCTTCCATTCACCCGCTCGGCCTCAAGCTGAAGAACGCCGATGACCTGGTCCGCATCTTCTCGCAAAGCCTGGGCGTGGCCGGTCGCCTCATCTTTGGCGCCGGCATGTGGGCCTCCGCCTTCTCCGGCTTCATCGGCGGCACCACCGGCTACGCCCTCATGGTCACCGACATCCTGCGGCATGGCATGTTGCGTTCCGGAGCGGCCGGGCTGGACTCCAAACGGCCCGCGCCCGAGACACGCCGCGATCCCTACTTCCAGGGCTTCGTCGCCTTCTGGTGCTTCTCGCCGCTCTATGTCCTCTTCACGAATTGGGAACCGGTCGTCATCATCCTGATCGTGAACTCCCTGATGGTCGTCCTTATTCCCGTGCTCGCCCTGGCGCTGCTCCGGCTGACCAACGACAGAAAACGCCTCGGGGACCATACCAACCGCTGGTCGAGCAACGTGGTTCTGTCGGTCATGATCGTGGTGTCCATCTGGCTCATGCTGCGCAATCTCATCAATTGGTGGTAGCGCCCGTCGTCCTCTCCCTTCGACACACCCGCGGGAGATGATGTATTGTCAGATCGGCAGTTTGACGCCGGCCCTGGTCCTGGCGTCATTTCGAGATTGAGGAGTAAAACGATGATAAAGAGGATGGCATTCGGCCTCCTTGCTGCGTTCGCAGCGGTGGCCCTGGTGAGTCAGGTTGGCTTCGCCCAACAGCCGGCAGCCCCGGAAAAGCCCTTGGTTTGTCCTCCGGAAGGATTCAGCGGCGGTTTCACGCGCGGCTGTCCCCAGCGGCAGTTCGCCTATCCGGCCGACATCGCCGCCATGATGGCCGCCTTGCCCGACAAGGCGCCCGCTACTCCGCAGAAGGTGCGCCGCGTCCTCGTGTTGGGCCGGGCCGTCACCTGGGTCCACACTTCCATCCCGCTGGCCGCCAAGATGGTCGAGTACCTCGGCGACAAGACCGGCGCCTGGATGACCACCATCACCTATGATGCCGCCGACATCAACCCGGAGAACCTGAAGCAGTACGACGCCGTCTTCCTCGCCAGCACCACCGGCGAGTTCCTGGACGATCCCAAGGACAAGCCCGTCACCGACATCCGCCGTAAGGCGCTGCTCGATTTCGTCAAACAGGGCAAGGGCATCGCCGGCATCCACGCCGCCACCGACTGCTACCACAAGACCATCAAGGGAGCCACGCCCGATGCTCCGCCGACGCTCACCGGCACCTGGCCCGAGTTCAACGAAGTGATGGGCGGATTCTTCAAGTTCCACTGGGTCTACCCCACGCTCATCACCGTCAAGATCGACGACCCCAAGAGCCCGCTCACTGCCATGTTCCCCGCCCGCGGCTACGAGATCGTGGATGAGACTTATACCTTCGCGCAGGACTCCTACAGCCGCAACAAGGTCCACGTCCTCACCAGCGTCAACTACGGCAAGATGAGCGCCGAAGACAAGGCCAAGGAACCGGCCAACACCAAGCGCACCGACGGCGACTACGCCTTGAGCTACATCCAGCGCGTGGGCCAGGGCCGCGTCTTCTACGAAGCCCACGGCCACGACGAGAAGGTCTACTTCTCGCGCCCCTTCGTCGCGCACATGCTCGCCGGCATTCAGTACGCCCTGGGCGACCTGCCCGCCGACGATTCACCCAGCGGCACGGCCAAGCCCTAGCCGCCAGCGTCGAGTCCCTTCCTCATGGCGGGTTTCCGGCACTGGCCGGAGACCCGCCCTAGTTCTTGAACCCCGCCTCAGTCCCCGAGCGTTTGATCCCACTCTCATCGATCGTGCCGGGCTTCCAGTCCCGGGCCATCTGGACATCCGCCGCCACCTCCGCGGTCTGCTTCGGAATGTCCACCCAGCCTGAACGGTTGTAGAGCACCGGCTGCACGTACTGCCGGGTATATGCGGCCGAGTAGTGCTTCCAGTGCTCCAGGGCGGCCGTCAGGTGGCCCACCGCGGAGCCCTGCTGAGTGGCGTCTCCGGTCTTGTCGAACAGGGCCAGGTCGCAGGCGCCTTGGATCTTCTCCGAGTAGTAGAGACCCAGATGCGCCATGGTTTCGATGTCGCCCAAGGTCGCCGTATACTCCTTTCCATTGCCGACTGGGGCCACGCCACCGCGCCGCAACTGGGGGAGGGCCTGCAGCGCCTTGTTCGAATTGGCGGAAAGCGTCGTGGCGATCTCCAGGGGTGTGACGCCGGCAGGCATCTTCTTCGCCAGCAGGCCGTTGCGCCACTCCATGATGTTCAGTACGCCGGCGCCCGGCATCGTGCCGCCCTCCATGAAGTGGCGGACATTGTAGTAGCCCTGTTTCCTCCGGCTGGCCTCGGGGAACCACTTCAGATCAATGTCGCCCCAGAAGAAGCGAGTGATGTAAGGGAACGTCCTGGAGGCATCGGCCCAGGCGCCCATCAGCCGGGAGACATCCGCCCTGGGAAAGCGCGCCGCCACTAGCCGGGCAAAGGTGGACTCAGGCAGTTCCGGCTCGTAGGCCAGCCGGCCCCACATGGCGAACGACAGCCACTGCTTCTGCATCACCGTCTGCCGTGGTGAGGCCGCATCTTTGGTCAGGAAGTCGCGGCCCCACACATAGCCGTCCGGCCCCATGTAGAAACCAGCCACCTTGTCCGGCCCCGGGATTGCCTTGATGAAGGCGCGGGCATAGTCGAGGTCGGCCCACCGGAAGCTGTAAATGTCATCGTTCCGCACGGTCAGCCAGCTTCGTAATTGCGGCGACAGCAGCGGCAGCAGGGGATCGATCATCGCGGGCCGCGGTACGGAGTACATGTGGGCGATAGCGTATTTGAAGCTCACGTCCAGGGTGCAGGGCAGCTCAGTGAACGTCTCGCGGATCTCGCTGAGCCCCGTCATGTGGAAGCGGTGGATGAGACGGAACTTCCGCTGCGGCGACTCTTTCAGGGCATCGCGAATGCCTTCGCCGTAGGTCTTCCAGAGCCACTGCTCCTTGCTGATCCCGCCGATGTTCGTTGGCATGCTCTCGCCGGCCGTGATGCCGATGCCCGCCAGCAGAGGGTAAGTCCGGATGGTTTCGCGGACGCTGGCGCGGAAGTACTCGATGGTGCGCGGCGCGCCTTTGTCGGAGGTGATGCCATCCTTGCCTTCCGCCCCGTGGAGGAAGATGTTCCAGGTGAAGAAGTAGACGTCGATGCCGCGGTCCCTGGCCATTTGCATGACTTCGCGCCAGAACCGGATCTTCTCCTGAATGGGCAACTTCTTCACTACCTCGTGCTGTGCCAGCATCCCGGGCCGCACGAAATCGTTGCCGGCATTGTCGAACTTCTCGTCCAGTTTGGCGGTGGTCCGCCAGACATCGTCGAGCGCGACATGGGGGAACTCCGGCACCTTCACGATGCTCGGGAAGGGGTGCAGATTCCAGAGCGAGATGACGTTGTAGCGGTGGCGCGCCATGTCGTCGAAGAACTCGCCCCAGAAGGTGAGGCTCCACATCTCGGGGATGTTGGCCTGTGCGGCGTCCGAGGTGTCCGAGTAGCTGGGCGTACGCAGATCCAGGGGGAGGTTGAACTTGATGCCGCGCTGGGCAATATGGGGCGTGTGGCGGGAGTCTTTCAATTGCTCCAGGGTGCCGGTGTGAAGGGCCTCGGCGATGTCGAGGCCGCCATACATGACGCCGGCGGCATCGGCTCCGCGCACGTTGATGGTGGTCGAGGCGCCCTGGCGCTGGACCTGGATCTCGTAGCTTTGGGCAACGGCGCCGGGGCTGACAGCCAGGCTAATGACTGTTGCGCCGGAAGCAGTGACGGCGATCCCCTGCTGTGCCGCGGTGCGCCGGATCTCGGCCTCGGCGAACCGGCCGGGTCCCCCCGCTGCAGGGTCGACCCGAATCGACAGTGAGGGGGCGGCAGCCAGGGCGCCGGAAAGCGCGATCAGTAGCAACGATGTGGTCACAGGAGAGTGATGCATTTTAGAGTCCTTTGCTTCCAGTCCGAACCATCTCACGGTTTGCCGGCCGGAGCCAGGTGATGCATTTGGAGGCCGAGAGCCCAGCGCCGCTGGAAACCCTTCCAGTAGGTGTGGCCTTCCTTCCCTGCTCCGGGACTGTAGCTCGCGCCCGTTCGTTCGCCTCGCGTCACGGGCCAGGCACCGTCATTCGACCGGACGACTGGCACATCCAAGTAAGCGCGGCGGCCGGCGTCGCCCTTCAATTGGAGATCCAGAAACGCGGTGATGAAATGCTGGTTGATGGCGGCGATCCGGTCTTTGCGCCAGACGGGTTCATCGAAGCTCTCCTGCGTATTGAACTCGCCGAGGGCCTCGGGCGGAGGCGGGTTTCCGCCGACGTTGTGCCGGGCGTTCTCGTATACGAGCAGCCAGCGGTCAGAGTTGACTGCCCCTTCGAACGCCGGCTTCACCCCGGCCGCATAGTCCGAGATATCGTCCTGGTCGCCGTCGATGAAGAGGGACGGGACGCGGATTCCGGCGAGGCCTGCTTTGTCCCAGGCATTCTGCGGCGGCTGTGCACCCCAAGGCGCGATGGCGACAATGGCCTTCAGGTTGTCATGGCGCAGGCCGGTAAACTCCGGACTGCCCGCGATCCACTTGCTGTAGTAGCCGCCGGGCACCATCCGGGCGATGCCGCTCGCCGCACTGTAGCCGGCTCCGCCGCTCGCCAGGGCTCCGTAGCCGCCCATGGAGTAGCCGACAATGGCCGCCCGGGATGCATCCAGCACGCCATGCAGGAAGTGGTCCGGCGCAGCGGCCAGTTTTTCCATCGCCTCCAGGGTGAAGAGCTGGTCAGCGGAACGGTTCAGGAGGGTGCTCTGGAATCCCTTTACCGCGCCGAAGACAGAGTCCGTGTGATCGATCGCGACCACCACGTAGCCCTTCGAGGCGAGGTTCTCAGTCAGGTAGCTGAGGAAGGTGCGGGAGCCTGGATAGCCGTGCGACACCACCACCAGCGGGAACGACTGGCCTTTCTCCGGCGGCGCATCGCGCAGGGCCTTGCCTGCGGTCTCAAACGTCTTCGCACCGCCCGCGGGGTTGTTGCCCGGGAGCGGACTGGTGTAGACGGTCTGTTCCTGCTGGCCGGCGGGGAGCGTGGCCGGATACCAGACCTCCACCGTGAGGGGCCGGTCATAGAGCGGGGCCTTGCCTGTCTCGCGATCGAACTTCAGAATGTCCACCTGGCCGGCATGGACCAGTTCGAGGGTGCGGACACCCACGGCGTGCGTGCCTCTCCGCGCCAGTTCGGGCGCATCGGCCCCGGGCACACTGAAGTAGTGCGGGGCTGCCGATTGGGCGAAGCCCGGGGCGCAGAGGGAAAGCATCGCGGCGAGACAGCGAACGTGGCGGCGCAACAGCATCCCATCATTCTGTTACGTGGGGGCCCTTCCTGCAATCACCACGCCTTGCCCGCAGGCGGCTTGGATACAATCCCCAGTATGCCTGGACCCCTGCTTCGCCGGAGAGACCTGCTGGCCGGCGCGCTGTTTGCCGCCTCCGGCCGCCTGGCGATCAGCAAGCTGACGTCTCGCAAACACTCCATCCAGAACCGCGACTATCTGTTCCTGGAGATCGAAACCGATGGGGGCATTACGGGGCTGGGCGAGGGTTCCATTTCCGGGCGGATCGAGATTGTCGAAAAGGCGATTGAGTGGTTCACGCCCTTTCTGACCGGCAAGGATCCGGCGGGCATCGAAGATCACTGGAATCGCAATTACTACGAACTCTCGCGCTACCGTGACGGTTCGGTGCTGATGACCGCGCTGGCCGCTGTCGACATCGCGCTGTGGGACATCGCCGGCAAGCGCCTGGGAGAACCTGTGTGGCGCCTGCTGGGCTCATCGGCCGCCAAACCAATGCGCGTCTATTACAGCCATTGGAGCCAGGGCCTGGAGCCGCGCACGCCGGAGCGCCTGGCCGAACTGGCGGCCCGCACGCGGGAGGCCGGCTGGAGCTGCATCAAGTGGGTACTGCCCAAGGGAGGCACGGAACCGGAGCGGCTGCGGCGCCTGGTGGCGGAGGTGGAGGCCGTGCGCAGGGGCGGCGGTCCGGAGCTCGAGATTGGACTGGAGATGTGGGAGACGTTCACGGTCCGCTCGGCGATCGATTTCGCGAACGCGGTGGCGCCGTTCCACCCGCTCTTCATTGAAGAGCCGACCTGGCGGGAGATGCCGCAGGCGTTGGGGGAGATTGCCGCCAAGAGCCCGGTGGCGCTGGCCGGCGGAGAGGGTCTCGTCTCGCGCTATGAGTTCAAGCACCTGTTGGATGCGAGGGGCGCCCGCATCCTGCAGCCGGATGTGATCCACTGCGGCGGCATCACCGAGATCAGGAAGATTGCCTCTTTGGGCGAAGTCTATGGTGCGGAGATGGCACCGCATATGTACTACGGCCCGGTGGCGCATGTGGCATCGCTGCAATCGATGGCGGGCCTCCGCAGTTTCCTCATGCAGGAGTGGGACGCGGGCATGGAAGGCACCTTCACGGGCATCACGCGCGGAACATTTCCGCTGGCGCGCAAGGGGCAGGTGACGCTGCCGGACAAGCCGGGCCTGGGCCTGGAGATGGACTGGGCGGAGTTGGACCGGCGATTCCCTTATCGCAGTCAAAGCCTGCGCCCGCCTGGCGGACGTTGAGAGGCCAACGGCAGCGCTGCAAGTTTCGCCGGGGGTGTTGAGAATCCTCCGTTTGGGTGATGATCCCCGCCGTGCCACAGCTCCATGATGGATTCACATAGGAGCTTGAATTACACGCGAGGTCAATTATGTCGAACAAGGGATTAGCGCTGGCATTGCTGTGTTTTCTGGCCGGCACGCTGAGGGCGCAGGATGCCCAGGTGGCGTCGCTGATGGTCAAACCATTGGAAGACATTCCCGGCAAAGAAGTGGAGATGATCACCGTGGTTTATGCGCCAGGCGGTGAGGATCCGATTCATCGCCACAACGCGCATGGGTTCATTTACGTGTTGGAAGGATCCATCATCATGCAGGTCAAAGGCGGGCAGCAGGTGACGCTGGGACCGGGGCAGACTTTTTACGAGGGCCCCAACGATGTTCACACTGTAGGGCGGAATGCGAGCAAAACCAAACCCGCCAAGTTTGTGGTGCTGCTGCTGAAGGACAAGGGCGCGCCGGTATTGGTGTTGGAGAAGTAGATTACCCTCTCCAGGATAGAGGCTTCGAACCAGGAGGTTCATCATGAAAATCGTTGTAATTGGAGGCAGCGGCCTCATCGGTTCCAAGGTTGTTTCGCGGTTGAAGGCGGAGGGCCACGAGGTGGTCGCCGCGTCGCCGAAGTCGGGCGTCAATTCAGTGACGGGCGAGGGGCTGGCCCAGGCACTCGAGGGCGCCTCAGTGATGGTGGATGTGTCGAACTCAGCGTCGTTCGATCCGGAGCCGGTGATGGCGTTCTTCCGGGCCTCCACTACCAACCTGATTGCCGCCGCGAAGGCGGCGGGGGTCGGGCACTATGTCGCGCTGTCGGTGGTGGGTACGGACCGCCTGCTGAGCAGCGGCTATTTCCGGGCCAAGATGGTGCAGGAGACGATGATCAAAGCGTCGTCGATCCCCTATTCGATTGTGCGGGCGACGCAGTTTTTCGAGTTCGCCAACAGCATCCTCGAGTTCTCGACGGTGGGCGATTCCATCCGCGTGGCACCGATCCTGATCCAGCCGATGGCCGCGGCGGACGTGTCGCAGGCGGTGGGCGATGTCGCGTTGGGCATGCCACTGAATGGCATGGTGGAAGTGGGCGGCCCGCGTGCGTTCCCGATGGCGGAGCTGGTCAGGATCACGCTGAACCATCGCCACGAAACGCGGGAAATCGTGATCGACCCGAAGATGGGCTACTTCGGCGCGGAGGCATCCGAGCGGAGTATTGTCCCGGATGGAGGGGCGCGGCTGAGCGCGATGAGCTATGAGGACTGGCTGAGCCAGCAGCAGGCCGTCGCCGCGGCACGCTGAGGATTCCCCCCGCTTCGTGGGCCTGGCGCGCAACCCGGCAGTCCTGCCAGTGAAGTTCCTGGACCGGGTGCAGCGTGCACGAACGATGCCTCGTGCAAAGAGTCAAGGTTTAGGATTCAAAGAGCTTTGGGCGCGGGGGCCGGAGGAATTGGGTTCGATTGGGCGGCGACGGTGCTGATTCAGCTTGAGGGCGCAGGCGGACCGTGGGCGGTCAGCGTGAGAGGCAAGGTGACTGTCCGAATGGGTTCGATTGGTGTGTTGGGGTTGGGTTCGCAGTTCGATGCCGGCGTTGATGGACCGGCGGTCCCGTGCGTGGGCTGGGAGCCGGCCGACTGCATGGTGTGGGTTGTCCACGGAAGGGTACTGCCGAGTGCCATTGCTCCAACGTCGGTCTGCTGGTTATCAGGGTGAAGCACTTGGAGGAGTGGGCGGGGTTCCGAGGAGCCTTGGGCTTGGCTTCGTTTGGTGTCGCCGGCCTCGATGGAAGGCTGCGGAGCCGTGGCTTCGTTTTGCGGCTGCGGCGCGGCGGGGCAGCGGAGATAGAGGCGATAGCGGCCGCGGATGGGGTGGACGACGGGGGGTTTGGGGGGCTGCGGCGGTTTTGGGGGTTGAGGCGCTCCGACGCGGCCGCCGAACAGGCCGGAGAGGCCGGCAAAGCTCCAGCCATCGTCGCTGAAGGAGATGGGGAGAGTGCTGCCGGGGCCGAGAGCGGCGGGTGTCATGTCGGAGAACACGGAGCCTCCACCCGCTCCGGCTGCCATGGTCTTGGGGACTTCGGCTTCGATTCCGGCGGAGTGCGCGGCGAGGGTGGCCAGGGAGCGTTCTACCAGATTGATGCGATGGGTGATCCAGCGCTGGTAGGTCTCGAGGCCTTTGGCGGCGGCGAGTTGCTGGGCGAGCCAGACGGAAGCCGCTTCGAGACTGCCATCGGTTTCGGCGCAGGCGACGTCGAAGAGGGTGCGTTCGAGGGCGGCCCAGCGGAGTTCGTGGGCCTGGAGCATGCAGCGGTTGATGAGCAGCAGGCGGGCGCGGGTGTCGCGGCAGGCTTCGGTGCGACGGAGAGCGTCGAGGAACCAAGGGCCGGCGAAGTGGGCCGGCAGCTCGAAGGTGAACGGGCAAGGCGGGGTCTTGCGGGCGTTCTGGGAAGAGGCGCGTTTGCCGGCTTCGGTGCGGGGTCCGGTGGATTTGCGGGCATTGGCCCGGTTGGCGGCGAGGCGGTGGGGGGCGAGGGCGGCGCTGGCTGACATGGTTAGCGGTCCTTCCTTGGGGACAGACCGGCGGCAGCTTGCCTGGCCTGGTTGGCGCGGGTGAGGCGGTCGGCATTGGCGCGAGAGGTGAAGTGGAGCCGGTGCTGGAGGCCGAGCAATGTTTGCAGGGTGGCCTGTTCGCGGCGAGAGAGGGACCGGACGGCCTGGAGCAGGCGGCGGGCCGGAGCGGCTTCGGGGGTACCGGGCGCCGCCTGGTCCCAGCCCTCGAGCAAGCGGGCGTTGAGCAGGCCACATTCGAAGCGGGCATAGCGTTTCTGGCTCCAGAGGCTGGACGCGACAGAGGCGGCGACAACCTGCTCGTGGAGAGAGCGGGGTTGAAACCCGTCGGAGATGGCTTGGCATAGCTCCTGGAAGCGTGCGGGGTCCTCGTAGGCGGCAACCGCGGCCGCAGCGGCAGAGTGCAGGTCCAAGTTGGCATCCGTTTGCTGGATGCCGCGAGCGAGGGCGGCAGCGGCCCTCGCGTCGTTCGTCGTCACGTCGTTCCTCATCAATCACGCTCCGGGCAACATCATAAGGGAGGGCTGCCAAATCCCGGCTTGGGGTAAGTCGGTTAACTCTTTGAAAGTAAATAGAGATAGATTATTTTCTCGAGGTGTGACCGCTTTTTGTTCGCCTGGGTAGAGGGGCGAGCGCTTCAGGAGAGAGCGTAGGGCTTGGCTTTGAGGGTTCGCGTGGGGGCGCCCCGCTGGAGATTCGGCGCGAGGGAAGGTGAATGCTCGGGAAATAGATGGAGTATCTGCTCTTGGTGAGAGGTGCGCGTGCCGCTGTTCCCGATCCCCGCTGGCGGCCTGAGTGGAACGGTCCTCGTGTGGTTCGTGGAGAGGGATTGAACTGGGCTCCTCGCTTACCCGGCAGCGCCGAGGATCGATTCCATCGCGGCGCTATCGAAGGGAGGCACTGGGCCTTTGGCCGGGATTGGCGATCTGTCCCACTGGCAATTGTGGTTGCTGGAATGTGCACTCAGGAATACGTGACGAACGGAGGAGTGGCTGCGGGGGCGACTGTATGTTGCTGTATCCACAGTGGGTTGGATCGCTGGAAAAGGGCTTGGGGGCGTCCACTTACCTGGTCTTTGAGAACCAGTACAACTGCTGCGCTCGGCGGTAAGCCTTTCTTTTTCTATTTGTTAGAAGAAGGTGTACGCCCGGCTGTCCCCCGTGCCACATTTTTGTGGGATATGGCGCACCGCTGGACCGATTTTGACGGGCTGGCGTTGCCAGTCTGCGCGGGGCGGGTGTCGAACCGAGGGAAAGGATCAGAGATCAGGTCGGTCTGGCCGTGTTTTTGGGTAATTACGCTCAGTCGGCGGCCTGATTCTGGCGTTTTTCAGTGGGACGGGCCAGGCTGACTACCGGCCGGATGCTTTCACGGCAAAATGGAGAGGGACACACCAGGACGTCCACCGATCCTCAATAACTACCCCACACACACACAGTCGCAGGAGAAATCTGCAAGATTCGCAAAGGAATCCTTCGAGAGGCTTCTCTGGTTGAGGATCTCGGCATATACTGATGGCCCAGTTCAGGCCGAAAGTCGCGATTACTTTCCATGGAGATGCAATGCCACGCCTTAAGTCTAAACCGTCGTCAACTAGCCAAACTCGGACCGAGGCTAGACCGTTCTGCCGGATGCTGCCACAGGCGACACCACCGCTTCGCCCGGCTGTCGCCGCAGATACCCTACGTGCCTCGGCGATTATTGCGACCAGGTCGAAGTGGGTTAGTGGAACCGTCTTGCACTATTGTTTTTTCACAAAGGGACATTTCGCAGTTCCGGCAAAACAAGGGGCGGCGGTACGAGCAGCATTTGGAAAGTGGAAAGCAGCTGGAATCGGTCTAGAGTTCAAGGAAGTTTCGAGACTAAGCGAAGCTGAGGTGCGAATCGGCTATTCAGATACTGACGGGTCTTCCGCTTCCGCTGTCGGGCGAGGCGTTTTGAAGGTTCCGATTAACGAGCCAACGACGGTTTATGGGTGGGATCTCACGACGCCCTATGGAAGCGGAACGGCGCTCCACGAACTTGGTCACGTACTCGGAATGGAACATGAACACCAGAGCCCGTTCGCGGGGATCAAGTGGAACGAGCAGGCGGTGTACGACTCACTGGCGAAGCCTCCCAATCGCTGGGACCACGAAACAACCTTCCACAATATTATCGAGAAGCTTGATTCTAGCCAGGTGCAGGGCTCCAAGTGGGATCCGGACTCGATTATGGAGTATGAATTCGAACCAGGTCTGATTGCTGCACCGCCGCCGTATGACACGCAAGGCCTTACGCCGCCCGGCACCCTCTCAGCAATGGACAAGCAATGGGCTCTAAAGTGGTACCCACCGATGCCGAAGGCGCTTCCGATCCTCCGGGAGTATAAACCCGCAGTGCTGGAGCTCGCAGCTGGCAGGCAGGCCGACTTTATCATCAAGCCCGAGGCATCCCGCAAGTATACGATCGAGACTAAAGGCGGGACAGATGCCACGCTAGTGCTCTTCGAGGACCTGGATGGGACGCCTAGGTACATTGCTGCCGATGACGATAGCGGAGATGACCGGAACGCGTCGATCTGTTACAAGCTCTTCGCTGGCCGAAACTACACTGCGCGGGTGCGGTTAAACCACCCAGGTCCGTCCGGCAAAATCTCGTTGATGTACTCGTAGTTCACACAGGAGTTGACAAGTCTGCGGAAGTTGAGAGGCGAGGTGCCCGGGTGAATTCCGTCTGAAACCGTCTGAAGGGCTTCCTGTATCTGGGCGAGCGATGCGGATCAGAGTTCCGATCTCAAACCGATCAGGATTCAGAACCTAGGCCGATCGTCATTCCCAAACTGACGCCGATCACCTTCGCCTCGCCTCGGCTCGGCTCGGTATTCGCCGTCCTGATCTGGCGGCGCTGGACAATCGAAGCTGCGGCTCGCCGATTATCCCAGGAGTTTGGGGTGCCCCAGTAGAGGTTGTCCACGAATAACTTGAAAGTCGTAATATGGTTGGCAGACGACGGATTGCGCCGGTGCCGGATCGCGGCCAGCAGTCCACCTGTTCCCGTAGGGTAGAGCCCACTGGCGCGAACTGGAGACTGCTGCAGGTGCTGGCGGAGCGAATTCGCTGCCTCCCTAACCTCTGTCGCGCTTACTGGGAACAGTTCGAAGAACTCTTGTTGCCGGTTGAAGCCCCTGGGGGAAGAGCATAGGCAGCAAAGTACAGTTTCAACCAAATCGCTGTTGGGTCCACTGAATCGACCTCGACTGTCTGGCGTCAACTATTCCGGCCGGCGGTCGCGACAACTACAGACTTTGCGTAGCGGCCTGCCTCGCCTACACTGGTGCTGGCCGGAGCAGAGGGTAAGGCTCTGCAGGGATGCAACCTGAGCGCTGACTCCGGGGCCAGACCAGGCTCGGGGCGGGGTTCTCTCGCCCCAGCGGTTCCGGTCCTTCTCCTGGGCTGGCAGGGTGGCGTTAAATCCCGGAGGTCTGGAGGCAGAGCCTCCAGATCAATCAATGATAATTTCCTTGTTCGCCGCGCCGTCATTCGTCCTCCGCTTTCTTCTTCTTGGCCTGCTCCATCCGGTAACTGGAGATGTTCAATTCGAGGATCACGCCGTGATGAACCAGCCGGTCGACGGAAAAAGGCGGCTCGGTGAAGCAAATACGCCGTATCAGTTTGCCATCAGCAATGTCACCGAGCCAGTTGGCGAGGTCGTGGGCCTTCATTGTTGCAAGGCAGGGCTCTGTGAGTTCCCATTGCTGGTGAGGGGTGACGGACCTGCCAAATACCATCAGCCAGTTTGAGTCCCAATCGTGCGGAGTCTCACCCATCAGATCCCTTACAGGTAAGAATTACGTATTAAGTGGGGATGAAGCGATGCATCGGTTGCTCCGACGGATTTCCCGCCTTTCGAGAGAAGCACTGAGTTCGGTCGAGCCGGTCGCAGAAGGGAGTCGCCATGGTTTGGCCTCTGAGCGGTGTCTGTAGTCGATTCGGGGCGGTGCTTGCATTACCGGGCACCCTGTTTGCGGCTGATTTGTAGAAGGCTTTTGCTGAGGACGGCCGAGGCTAGGGGAGAGGTTCTGGGTGAAGTACTCAAATTCAGGAGGGAAACCGGGGCTGCGCGTTCCGAGAGGCCATCCCGGACTATTCGCGTGGTGATAGCCGAATTGGGCGCCACGCTGAAAGTCGGTGGGGCCCGAGCGAGGGGCAGGGTGCAGTCACACGTGAGGTAATTTCTCGGTGGGACGGGACAGGCTGAGGTGGATTCCTGCGGGTTTCCTCGAGTGACTTTCCTTGGCCGAAGACTCGATTCTGGGGGGAAGGTAGGACTGGCCAAGTTGATGGGGCTCCATTCACGCTGAAGCGCGTCCCGATCTCACGGGCGAGTGCCGGGGGGAGGCTAGTTCTTGCCACATTGCAGCGAACGATATCGGCTGGAAGGTTTCCAAAGATAGTCTACGGAAGGTGCGCGACCTTCGGCACTGTCTGCCGCAAGCATCAATAGACATTAAATCACAATTTTTCTTTGCCAGAACCACATTTTATGCCACTATGTCTCCCATGGCATATTGGGGAATTGAGACGAGGCGAGCAGTTCGTGGGATGGGCCACATCGAGATGTCTCCAGGACTTGGAAGGGCGCAGGCAATCCCGTATGGCTTGCGAGCATCACTTTCTGCCGTACTCCTGCTTTCAGTCTGCACATCCGCAACAGCGAATATCACAGTCAGCCCGCAGTCCGTCCAAAGAAAGCAGAGCCTCACTCTTGTAGTGCAGGTGGACAACTGCACCAAAACATCCGACCCCCATGCTTTCGATACAACGGACGCTGTACGCAAAGCGCCTCCCATCAGTCTTTCCGGTAGTGGAATTGAGTTGAGTTGGGGGAGTGCGGTTTCGACGGGGTGTACCCTTTCGGTTCCAGCGCAGGTGACCGAGAGTGCGGCGTTCGAGGACAAAGTCCTGATTGCCTACAACAAGGACAAAACTGAGGTGCTTGGAACTGCTAAGTTGCAGATCATCGACATACAGTCCGGTCCGATACCGCCAGGGCTGGCCCCTCAAGTCGATATCATCTGGAATGTTCTCAGCGATGTCGGCTGCAAGGATCAGTTTGGCACAAGAGTGTCGCGACACTACTACTGCCTTGAAGTCCAAATTGGAAATAACTCAGGGTATGCATTACTGATCTCTGGGCTTGGCTTCATGCGGCACCTTCCCGGCCTCGACTATAAAGAAGCGACGTCGACTTACGCGCAAATACGATCTGTTCTTCAGCGGGACCAAGTGATCAGTGGCAGAAACCTGACGTTGAGAGGCCTGCAAGGGGCAGGAGCGGTGGTTGCCGGCTTCGCACCGTTCGCGCGAAATCCGTTTGAGCGTAATAGGATGATCCTCTGGTCATCCATAATGGGGGGGGTCCTTGCTGGGGCGTGGGATTCTTTCGCTAAGGATCGCACAGTGCTGCAGATGACGAATCTCGACGATTCTGCGCTTCGAGATGGCAAGATCATCCCTAATAACTCACCCGTCAAATTCACCGTGTTCGCTGATCGGGATTCTGTAAAGCCCTTGTTGGCGGGCCCAACATGCATCGCGGAGTATTATGGGGGGCTGCTCGATCAGGAACTGGCTCGTGTGCAGGCAGATCTGACTCTAGCTACTGGACTCGGGTGGGATGAGTTAAAAAGGATGAAGCTTGAACGGGAGAGAGATAGGCTCCGAGAAAGCAAAGCCAGCTTAATGCGAGCAGGAGGGCAGGCTTCAGCGCAGGATAGAAGGTGCGCCGAGGGCAGGATTCCTGTGAAGGGGGGAGGAAAATTGCATTTTCTCGGACGCCCTCAGTCCCTTCGGGAAAACGACCTGATCGCCGTACGCCAAGCACTCGGAAGCCTTGTCATTGTCGGAGACCAAATCGAGTACAAGCAGCGCCTGCGTGTGGATTCGAGCGCTACTGTTTCTGAAGTAACTCCTTTACCCCAGATCGCCGGCGTGGTAGACGGCATTGTTCCGAGTCAAGGCGGAGAGCCCCTCGACGTGAAACTATCAGGGCGATGGTTAACGGGCGCCACCGTCTTGTCACCAGATTGTCAGAAATGCTATGAGACTGCCAAAGTCAATAGCACAGGAACAGAGATTACTTTGAAGGGGTTCAAAGTGCCGGATGACTACGTTCAGTCGGTGGTGACACTTCAGGTCGCCACCGCAGGGAAAATGGCGGAATTTATAATTCCTGTTAAACTTCACGCACCAGTGGTGAATGTTGTGGCGCCCGCTGAAGTCATCATCGTCCCGGACGCGGAGAATAAGGGTGTAGGGATCACCGCTACAGGTGCATACCTGTCAGGAAGCACATTTAGTGGGAAAATTACCGATACAACAAGCGCGACTGTTAAAGAGTGGGTTTTTGATGAAAAACATCTCCGAATCGCCTCGCCTACCTCTGCCGAGATGGTTGTTGACCTGACGGCAAGAGAGTCGAGAGCGAATTCGAAAGTTAGCATTGTCGTAACGAAGGGGTCAGAATCAACCAAAGAAGTCATGGTGATACTCCGACCGCCAGCACTGACAGTTCTGCAAGTTGCCGACAACCATATGCCAAAAGCAGGAGACGCAGCAATGGATCTCAGCCTCATTGGCGCCGGGTTCTATGGTGTCACAGTTACTTCATCGAATTGCGTAACTTGTTTCAAGGCCGATGCCGTAAAGACTAGCCCCGACGGCAAGATGCTCACTTTGGAGAAATTCTCTGTTCCCACCTCCTTCGCGGGACAGGGTGTGGATTTGACCATCACCGCTGGGGGTATGACTGCAAAATACACAATAAAAATTGGAACGAAGTAACAGTGTTTGTGACAAGGGAGTAAATAGTATTAGCGTGGCGGGAGTAAGCATTGCAAAATGGAATCTCAGCCTGCGTATGCCAGAAGGATGGGAAATTGCCTCTTGGTGGAATTTATGGATAGGGGGTTCTGGTGCGTTGCGCCCCAGGGATCATAACGCTTTCGGACGAAGATGGCGACCCGGGGTAGTGGAGTGGCTAAAGACGTGGATTGCGTGATGAAATTACCACGTGTTGACGGGACAGCTGAATCAGTGGACGAAGGAGGCCTAGCAAGTGATGCGCGGCTGGAGATTTGATTAGAAAATATGAAGGAATAAATCGGCGGGGTTGCTAGGATGCGAGATTATGACTGAGAAAAGTACTGAGCTGACGTGGCTAGGTATTTGGTTCAAGAATAGAGCTAAGATAATAGGTGGGGTTATTGTGATTGTGGCTGTGGGAGTTACAGCCATTATGAATTGGCCAGGATCGAAGAGTATTGGTGGTGTTCCTGCAGTCGAGGCATCTTATGCGGGAAGCGGAGATCATAAGAAGCCTGTTGTGGTTGTCTTTATTCATGGAATTTTTGGTGATAAGTCGACATGGGGAAGGCAGGAGTCGTCTTTCCCGGAAATGCTAGTTTCAGACCCTGCATTAAGTGGAAAGGTCGACGCATTTTCGTTTCGATATTATACGCCGGCATTTCAATCAGCCGCTAACGTGTCTCAATTGGCGGTCCAGCTTGATGGCGTGCTAGAGGATAAAGAAGTTATGCAGGATCATGAGAAGGTTGTCTTTCTGTGCCACAGCATGGGCGGGCTGGTCCTAAGGCGGCACCTTCTCATGACGCACAAGCTTGACAAGGTAGCCATGATTTACTTCTATGCTACTCCCACGAATGGAGTTGAAATTGCAAATATTGCGAAAGTAGTGTCAAGTAATCCTCAACTGAGAGCTATGTTTCCCTTGGAAGGAAATGAACTACTGCAGAATCTTCAGGATGATTGGCTTCACTGGGAAGAAGCACGACGACTACCTTCTTATTGTGCGTATGAGGCCGTACCAACAGTGGGCAATATATTCATTGTGCCTCAGTCGAGTGCAAGGGCACTTTGCAGCGAGGTATATCCGATGAACGCCAATCATATGCAAATTGTGAAGCCGCCAAGGCGGGATGATCCTCGGTACTCGAGATTTGTCACCGCTATGCGTAAAGCAGTGGGAGCATCTCTATTGAACCCTGCCACGACAATCAGTGACCAGCCGTATCCGCGCACGGTGGCGGTGGAAGTGCCCGGTGCGAGGGAGCAGGGAACATACACTGAGGTTTTTGTAAAGAAGGGAGATGTTTTACGCTTTAGCGCCCGCGGTATATGGTGTTGGGGTGGGACGTCCGGCTGTTCAGATGCAGATGGTACGCCGGGTCGGCCAAAGGCGGATGAGGACCCGGAGGCTGTCATGCTCAAGGGGCAACATTTCGGAACTCTAATTGGACGTGTAAAGGATTGGTACTTTGCGATTGGAACATCGAGAGCAATCGAGGCCAAAGAGACGGGGAATCTAGTCCTGCTCATGAATGATCGGAAGGGCACGTATGATTTTGACAACTCTGGCTCAATCCAGGTTACCGCTACTGTAGAGGCGGGCATGTCAGGGAGGCGCGAGTAATGTCGCAACTGTTACGCAACGGCGAGATGAGGACGGAGAAGGAGAGATGATGTGGATATTCTGGAGATGAGTGATTGTTGCATATTATCCAAAACAGTCATCAGATTGCGGTTGATGAGCCTAGAGCAAGCGGCGTGGATTCATACGACAGGGAAGAGGGAGAGTATAAATAATCGTTATTCCTTGGACGGTTGAGGCAAGACTCTCTCCGGGATAACGCGCCGTCGCAATTCTCACTACAGTGCACGAAAGAAGGCCAAGACAGTTTTATTGGCATCAAATCCGCTAGATCCTGTGCGCGAAAGTGCTATCAGGTGAGTAATCGTAAGTCCTAACCCTGTATGCGTAGCCGAATATTATTGTCCAGATGCATTCGATTCACTGCTGTCCAAGACTGAAGAGACCTGTCTCATCTGGTGTTGAATCCAAAGGGTTGGCGGAGCGTTCGGCGCCGTGCTTCTTGACAAGAGCGGCAAACTCATTGCGAGGGAAGCGGTGCAGCAGTTGATTGAAGAGGCTGGCGGTTTGTAGGATTGTCTTGCCCTCCTTGGGTATGGTGCGGGCGCGGTCCTAGTGCGAAAACGAAACTGCGCCACCGCCTAATTGTAGGGGGCACCTCTCTCAGCCGTCCAACCGGGCCGGATTGGGGATTCGCGAATCTATCTTGGACAGGAGTGACCTCGCATATTCCACTCATGTCCTGGTCTGGGCATACCAACTTGCACTGAGCCGGACTGGTGATTGGTGTCCAATTGGGCAGCGACTCCAAATGTCACCCCTTCAACTCGGTAGTCCGTCTTGAAGAGCCACCGCCCTCGTTCCGCATCATCAAGCGAAATCTCAACGGCATCTGCGGACGTTGCTGTCCAAGATCACTCTTGTTCAGAATATTTTCTCGCCCAGCGTTTTGGACCGGCCGGAGCACCCCCCCAGCGCTGGTGGCTGGGCCTGAATGCCTCCGAAACGGACCAATATCGGGGTCTCGGGGGATTTGGAGGCCGCTGAAGGTGGCAAGCCGCCGTCCGCTGTTTTGGACGGGGTTGTGAATGTGACGGAGACCTCATTTCGGCTGGAAGGGATGCTGCGATGAAAACGGATGACTTTACCCGCCCAAGGCGCCGACCTTCAGCTTGTTTTGGACGGCAGTGCATTCGATTGCTCAATTATGCACAGAACGGTCTGTACACTAAGAAATGCCTAACTGTTTTGATGCCCCACGAAAACAGTATTAGTGCCAGGGGCTCCCTTTGCCAGAATGCCTGAAGTTACCCCGCCTTTTCGATGATCCGGAAGATCGGCGCCCCATACTGCTCCACCAGCCTCAGGCTCATCCCGGGCACCTCCAGCAACTCCCTGGTCGTCTGCGGCCTCCTGGCCGCTATCGTCTGGAGTGTGCGGTCCGTGAGAATCCTAAACGCCGGGAGGCCCTTCTTCTTCGCCTCTCCTAAAGCGCCAGGCTTTCAGGGCGTCTTCCAGTTTCAGGTTCCTGGCGGGCGGCGGGGTCGCGGCCCTGGGGGCGGAGGCGGCGTGCTCCACTTCCGCGGCTGGGCGCTTGGGGGGCTTGGTTTCCGATTTGGACGTCGACCTGGGTTTGCGCTCGCGCTTGGGTTTGGACTCGCCCGCCTTGGCCGCTGGCCTTGGTGCTCTCGCCGCGGCTGCGGTGGTCTTCTTGCGACTGCGTTTGGCTCTGGGGATTGCTTCGATTTCCACCGGCAGGCGGAGGGCGGCTACCGCGTCTTCGGCCCAGCCGGCGTCGGAGATGCGGACTCGGCGGAATTCGATTTCCTTGCCGTCCTTGGTGAACGAGGTGTCCGTGATCACGATCAGGCCGCTGCGGGCCATGGCTCCGATCAGTTCTTCAAAGGTCCGGCGGTCCAGGACGGCGTCGGGGAAGACCTGGGTGTAGAGGCGGCCGGCGGAGACGGCTTCGATTTTCTTCAAGGCCTCGAGGATTTGGGTGGCTCTGGCGGTTTCCTTGGGGGTGGCTTCGCGGAGCTGCTGGGCTATGGTTTCTTGGGGCGAGCAGATGTCGCAGTGGCCGCAGCGGCGGTTCAGGTCCTCGCTGTCTCCGAAGTAGCGCAACGGGGCCAGCATGCGGCAGGAGGAGACTTCGCAGTACGAGAGCTTCTTCTGGAACTGCGCCATCTTGTGCTCGCGCTGCTCGATGTAGGATTCGCGCCATTGGACAGCGCCATCGGACAGAGCCGAGGCTGAGGTTTTCGGCGTAGTCGATGACCGCTCCGCCATGGATCCAGAGTCTTTCCATGGCGATGTCGAATTCGTCCTCGGCCACGGACTCGGCCATGCGGACGCGGGCGCGGACAAGGTCCTTGGGCTGGGCGTCGGGGGTGAGCGACACCAAGTCCCCGACATTGGCGCTCTCTATCTGACTGGGAAGCAGGAATTTCCGAGCCGGCTCCGATACTGATGCCGTTGGTGGATGGGCTGGCGGCAGCATGGGATTTGAGGCCTGCCGCGGGCAGAACTGGTGGTTCAGTTGGATGCCGGGACACCGGCGCGGAAGACGACGTACTCGTCCTCCCGCGCGAATGCGGTTTCTTCCCCGTTGACCCTCACAACGACTGCGTTCGGAGCCCACGCCCGGATCATGCCCTGTACGCTTCCGGTCAGATCGAGCGTGTTGCCTTCGTCGATCCAGTCAAGCTCGGCAGATCCGGCTGTTTCGAGTTCCAGCATTTTCCGCGAGCGGGCCATGACCAAATTGCCGTTGCAGATTATGGCGCTGACCGGATCGGAATTCCGCGTTCGCAAAAACGATAGGGTATTGGCTGCATCTAATCCGATTGTGTCTTCAAAGCCGGCGTGCACGATGCTGTAGAGGCCCGGTCCGGTTTCGAACGAACGGATGGCGGACTGCACCTGATAGGGCTCCATCAGTGAAACGAAGCGGGTTGCCCACGCCTGCCGTCGTGCGAGTAGAAACGGAGCGCTCGGCGTGAGGTCGTTGGCCAGTCCATAGCCGGTCATCACGACGGTCGCGGGCTCGCCCTTCATCCAGACACGCAAGCGGGACGAAGTCCGCTCAAAGTCCTCGACCACGCTCGGGCCGGATGGGAACTCGAGGGAGATGTCGTCGACATAGATGGCTCCAGTTCGTGCCTTGCCGCGCGCAGACAAGATCTGGGGGCTGACGGTCAGGACGGGCAAGTCGAAGATCGCGTCTCCGGAGCCGCTGCTGCTGTTCGCGGCAGGCGACCCGCTTGGGGGTGGTCCTCGAGTGGTTCGTGGAGGTGGACCTGAGCGGGCTTCTCGTTTACCCGGCAGCGCCGAGGATCGATTCCATCGCGGCCCAATTGAGAGGAGGGACTCGGCTTTGGGTCTCGATTGGCGATCTGTCCCACTGGCAATTGTGGTTGCTGGAATGTGAACTCAGGAATACGTGACGAACGGAGGAGTGGCTGCGGGGGCGACTCTATGTTGCCGTATCCAAGGTGGTTACATGGCAGGAAGAGGGCTTGGGGCGGGCCGTATTGCATGATCTTTGAGAACCAGTACAACTGCTGTGCTCGGAGGTAAGTCTTTCTTTTTCTATTTGTTACGAGAAGGTGCACGCCAGGCTGTCCCCCATGCCGATGGGGCGATCCCACCTCTGGACGGCGATCCGCTCTGTTCAATCGAATCCCATGCGGGCAGGCCTGGTGGAACAACAGGTCGACTGGTCGAGTGCCGAGTCGCGTTTCAGTGGCCACGACCGTCGCCGACTCCTGGATATGGAGTTCTTTCGACGGTCAGGGGGGGCGAGCATTGGGGCGAATTGTCTGGGATGCCGTTGCCGGAAGCGGAGTATCGCCGCCTTCGAAAGTCGACACACGCCGGGCAACCTCTTGGGGATGAGATATTTCTGGAGATCATTCGCTATCAGCAGCAGGCCCGTAACGCGCCTACTGGCGAAGTCGCACGTGACCATCACGGTGAGGAACTGGCCTTGGTGGCCGGCTGTTGGACCGGCGATGGGGGTTTGCGCTCCCTCTCTGTGAGCTTGCACTCGTGCGGAAATAACATGAATTCCGGATGCCCTCTTGCCTGGGCCGGGGTGGAGATGATCCGAGAGCGGACGCCTCTTCGAATCGCGGCTAGCAGGCTGAGCTTTGCTGTCGCTTTGCTACTCCCATCGCAGCGCGCGCACCGGGTCCACTTGCATCGCCCGCCTCGCGGGGGCTGCGCTTGCCAGCACCACCGCGGCGCTCAGCAAGAGCACCACACTGCAGTACGTTCTCGGGTCCAGCGGATCGATACCCGGAAGAGAGTGGGCCAGCAAGATGGATAGGCCAGTTGCCCCGCCGATCCCCCACCCCAGTCCCCATACAAGTGCGCGCGCGCTGGAACCTAGCACCAGGCGCACGATTTGCGGGGGCTGCGCGCCCAAGGCCATCCGTACTCCAATTTCCCGCGTGCGCTGGCCCACGACGTAGGCGAACACTCCGTGCATTCCCACCGACGCGATCGCCAGGGCGAGCAGGCCAAGGAAACCAGCCAACTCAGAGCCGTAAATGGAAGGCTGCAGCTTGCGGCTGAAACTGGCTGTCAGCGGCTCCGCGCGAACCTGTGCTCGCGGCTCGATTTCCTTAACGATCGCCGTGATGCGGTCTAGCGAAGCGGCTCCGCGATCATGCACCACAACGGATGGCGGTGCCCAGCGACCGGTTATCGGATAGTAGATGACCGCCTCGATAGACGAGAGATCGTTGGTGTATACGTCGGAAATTACGCCGACAATCTGCCGCAGCTTCTCGTCCGCCAGTACGGTTCTGCCCAACGGGCTCTGTCCGGGCCACCACCGCTTCGCCGCCGCTTCGTTGATGACCACGACGTCCCGCGCGGTGTCTTCGGGAACAAAGTTGCGCCCGGCGAGCAGGCGCATCCCCATCGCAGCCAGATAGCCACTCGAGATTTCGTTGGAGAAGATATGCAGCAGTGGAGCTCCCGGCTGGCCTGTCACCTGGAACGACGTAGTGTAGTTCGTGTTGCTCAGCGGTGGATTGAGCGCGAGCCCGCACGCCGGCAGGTCTTCCGAGTGGTCGAGTTGCGCCAGCAGATTCCGAGTCAGTTCCATCGTGCGCGGGCCGGTATACTGGCTCGCCGGTAAGTCAATTGACAGCACGGTGGAGTTTTGGACGTCGAATCCCGGGTCCAGCGCTTGCGCGCGCTGCATGCCGCGAACCAGGAGTCCTGCGTTGGCCAGCAGGATGACGCTGATCGCAACCTGCACGGAGAGCAACATGCTGCGCATCGGCAGTCGAGCGTGCTGTGCACCTTCTGATCCCGCTCCGGCCTTCAATGCGGCGGAGATGCCGCCAACACGTGTCCCGTGCAGTGCCGGCGCCAGACCGAATGCGAGACAAGATAGTACGGCCACCGCCATCGTGTAGGCAAGGACGTTCAGATCTGGTGTCACATGAAAAGCCTGATTTTCCGCCAGACGGCGAAGCACTGCGGCTGGAACGACCGTCGCCATTGCCAGACCCAGGCCCGCCGCCGCAGCAGCCAGCATCATGCTCTCCACCAGGAGTTGGCGAATGATACGAAGCCGGCTGCCGCCGAGCGAAAGCCGCACCGCCATTTCCCGGCGACGCGCGGCCGCCCTGGCTAAGAGGAGGTTGCCAATGTTGGCGCAAGCCAGCAGCAAGACCAGCGTGACTGCGAGAAACATTGTCAGGATCATGGGTACGACTTGCCGCTTCTTGCGAGGAGTATCGATCCATGATGTCCCGGACGCAATAATACGGGGTTGTTGCGGTTCCATCTGGTTATGGAGCCGGAACTGATCGAGCAGAATGGCGAGTTCGGCCTGCGCCTGCGTTCTCGTGACGCCCGGCGCCAACCGGCCGGCCATTGGTGTGCAGCAGGAGGTGGACGAAGTGAGCCAGCTTTGGACCGACGGGTCGTTTGGCCGCAATAGTTTCCTGGCCGGCAGGGGCGTCCAGATGTCGTTTCGCAATGGGCTCGTGCCGGTGAAATCGACAGGCGCGACGCCAACGACCGTAAAGGGAATGTCATCCAGCCGGATGACCCGGCCTACGATCCGCGGGTCCGCGCCCAACCGGTTCTGCCAGAACTCATGACTGATCACGGCTACGGCCGCGGGGGCGCCGGTGAGATCTTCCTGGTCCAGGAATCCACGTCCTCGCTCCATCTGAACACCCAGAACGCCGAAATAATTGCCGCTGACATACGTGAGTTGCTGGAGGTTGTCCTGCATTTTCACCCGCTCGCCATTGCGGACCGCGAAGAGTCCGCTGAAGGACCGGGCATACTGTGCGAGGTAGCGGTACTCTGCGATCCCAAAATCCCCCCCGCCTTCGCGGACAAAACGGTTCACCATAACCACCCGTGACGGATCATGAACGGGCCAGGGCTGCAATGCGACTGCGTTGAAGATGGTAAAAAGGCTCGTATTGAGCCCGATCGCGCTTCCCAGTGCCAGCAATGCCGTGACCGTGAAGGCGGGTTCCCGCCGCATTGCGCGAAATGCGTACACCGCGTCCTGACACAGGCTCTCCAGCCATGGCCAGATCCAAACGGCCCGCGCGTCCTCTCGCGAAAGCGTTATGTTTCCCATAACTGCCGGCGCCTTTCCGTGATCCGCCAGCATAGCCCGGTGGAATTCCATCTCTTCGGCTAGCTCGGCCTCCATTTTGTGGCGGCGCAGCCAATATTGAAGACGGCGTAATAGCTTGAACATGGTGTCTCCGTCAGGCGGTCTCAAGCACTCGTCGTATCGCGGCGACCATGCGTTCGAAATCGGCCCGTTCGACCGATAGCTGCTTTCGCCCTGCCGCAGTGAGCGTGTAGTAGCGGGCGCGGCGGTTGTTTTCGGACACGCCCCATTCGGCTGTCACCCAGCCGTTGAGCAGCAGCCGCTGGAGCGCGGGGTAGAGCGAGCTCTCGCCAACGGTGAGGACCTCTTCTGAGGTCACCTTCAGCATGTGGGCGATGCCATAACCGTGCATTTTGCCCCGGACGAGCGCCTTCAGGATGAGTAGATCCAGCGTGCCAGGGAGAAGTTCGAGCTGTTCGTGTCGTCCCATCGTCTATCGATGGAAGTATGCCCATAAATGGATTGTCTGTCAAGTCCCATCGTTTGTCGATGTGTCGAGCGGGGGATTCGGTTTGAACAGCTCGATCGGCTCGATCCGCTTCATTAGTTTCGCGTGGTTTCGCTCGTTGGTTGAGGTGGGATCAGGCTCGTGCCCAGAGAACAGAGATTCCTCCCGGGAGGTAGCGCAGCGTAGATCGATCCAGAACGTGACGGCGCTTACGAATAGTGCTGCCGTGAGTCGAAGTGCATGACCCCTGACCCAATGGGCGTACCGGTCCTGACACCGAAACGTGGATCGCACATGCGATCCCAGCAAGTTCAACGACCGACTCGGGATAACCGGGAACTCGGAATAACGTGGTAAAAGCCGTGGGGCTCGCGGGATTTCGACCAAGGACTGCCAGGATGTTTGGCATTCGAGCGCACGCCTGGAGACATGACCGGTGCCACGACTGCCGCTGAGGGCTCGCGTATTACTGGCGGTGGAGTTTTCTGAGTTTCGACGAGGCTAGGCTGAAGCCCAGCGCAGCATAAATGCCACCCCACAAGATCCAGGACTTGAGGTTAGGTCACACTGGCCCTGAGTATTCCGGCGCACTTGGAGTCTCGGATTCTGCTCCAATCCGGATCTTCGGGAATGGGACGCCGCGGAATTGAACCAGAAGACCGTTGCCCGATTTGGCTGGTGGAGGAAGAAGGTGGGCAGCCGGATTAAAGACGTTGGTGACGGTGCGCGCCTGAGCGCAGCGCGCCGGCCCCCGTTCGCGGCTACCACTCCAACAACGGAGAGAAGTCGATATCCGGCCGGTCGTAGGTGCGTGTTCCGGCCCCTGTATCGGTATAGTCTTTCCGCCAGTAGTAGTTGTGGCCCGACTCCACCTTCCAAGTCTCACCGGTGGCTGGATCTACCACGTCCGTGAGGCCCAGGATGTTGTTTTCGGTCCGGCGGCTGGTGGTGTCCCACATCTGCTGCCGCCGCCAGTAGGCGTCGTCCAGAGTCTGCGTCACCATGGCGTGCGACTCGGCCACCAGCGTCGCCTGCCGCGCATTCAGGTGGCGCTGCCTGGCCAGCCAGCCTTCGTTAAAACGGATGGTCCTGGCCATCGTCCCAAACGCCTCGAGCGCCCAGGGAATCGCTTCCGGCGCTGCCAGGAAGGATCCCAGGTAGGGCACACTCCACATGCCGATTCCGGACGCCACAGCGCGTTGCGTCCCGGCGAAGACATACCCCGCCATTTCGCGGCCCTGCGCCACACAGAGGAACGAGACCGCGCCCATCGTCAGTTCCTGCTCCAGAATGCCGCCGCCGATCTGGCTGAAGAACTGACTGATCTGGCGTGCGATCTGGGGATGTTCGCGCCGGTCCACAATCCTGAGTTGCTGGCATTGCCGGCCATAGCGCAGGGCGGCGTACTCGGCGGCAAATTGCACCGCGGGTATGTACCGGCGCACCATCATCTTCACTCCGAACGGTGACGGGTACCAACTGCCCTCGCCGAATCCGGTCGACGCCAGCGTGCGGTTCGGCAGGGTGAAGGGAGGGATATTCTGGTCGCCGGCCGTCACGATGACGCGCCCATCCGGTGATGCCATCTCCACCCCGGTCCGCGTATCCACCGGCGCCAACCGGTGCATACCGCCGTTCACACTCCACCCCCGCGGCACCTGGAAGGAGAAGGCTCCTTCTTTGGGATCTTCCCAGCGCAGGAAGGCAAGTGCAGGCAGTCCGCCTGCCGGCACAGCTTCCCGGGTGAAGCGGAAAGAGCGCAGCACAGCCACCAGGACCGGCAGTTGTGCGGCATATCCGGCCTGGCCCGCAGCCACCGCATACAGCATCCCGGCCATGCCATCCACACTGCACAATACGGTCGCCTGGCCACGTCCCTGATCGAAGCGTATCGACGCCAGCATCTCGTCGGGCGCCCGGCTCAACTGCCGGCTGCGGCCAACCTGCGCGGCCGGAAATAGACCTGGCAGGTAGCCCGGCAATTGTTCGATGAACTGCCGGGCCGGGACCCGGGCCCGCAGACGGAACGGATGGACCAGGACGAATGCCCGGTCATCCCCGGCGCGGACGACAATCTGCGCCCCGGGGCGAGCCTCCACCTGCCACTGCGGCGGCAGGTCCACGCTGAATCCCGAAGGATCGCTGTGCCGCCTCCAGCCTGCCTGGACTGTCTGCTGCCCGCCGGGCGACGATGGCAGGTCCTTCGCGGAGACATCCCAGCCGCCGCCCCGCTTTGTTTGTGGTTGTGACGGAGCCGCCAACCCGGCGGCCGCCAGTAAAACAGTAGAGAAAACGATTTTCATCTCCTGTTACCTGGTTTAGTATCATAGAATGTTCGGCGCCCGGCATGGGATCCACTTCATCCTGGCGGCCTGCTTCCTGACGGCCCCAGTCCTCGCACAACGCATCTATCGCGACCCGGAAGGGATCTACACCTTTACCCTGCCCGACGGGTGGCGCGTGACCGAAACCAGCCGCGGCGCCGTGCTGCAGGGGCCAACGGCAGGCATGCTCATCGCCGACGGTCCGGAACGGCGCGCTGAGAATGTCGTTGCTTCCTTGCAGGAGGCACTCTGCAAACAGTGGCAGGACTGCAAGGTGGTGGACCGGGGGAACAGCCTGGCCGGCGGCATGATCTCGCCCTGGAGGCTGATTTCCGGGACCGTCCCGCAAAAGGGCACGCTCTACGCCCGCCTGCTCTGCGTCAGCGTGGGCGAGGGCATCGTCTCTCTCATAGGAACATCCGCGCAGAAGGACTTCCCGGCGATGAAGCCCGTGTTCGAGAGCGTCGAGCGCAGCCTGACCATCAGCCAGGAGGCGATGATCCGCAAGCGGGAGCACCGTGAACGGGAAACCGATGAGATCCTGGCGGAAGGGAGCCGGCCAACTGCGGAGGTGGCGCGTCCGGTAGCCCGGCCACCAGAGGGTGCGGCCTACCGCGACACCCGAGGCCGCTTCTCGCTGCAACTACCGGCCGGTTGGCAAGCGCGCGAGGTGGGGGACGCGACGGCAGTCTCTCGCGGAGAAGCATCCATGAACATCCTGATCGCGGATGGGTCCCAGCCGCCCCGGCAGGTGGTGGCGAATCTCGGCCGCCAGATGGGTGAGCAATGGAAGGGCTTCCAGCCGGTGCAGAGCGGCGACTGGCAACTGGGGGGAGCCCCTGCTGCGTTCGGCGTCTACAGCGGCGTCAACCCGCGTGGTGTGCAGGCCCTGGCCCGCATCGTGGCGGCGGCCGCCGGGGGACGGAACTATGTGCTGATCGCGTCCGTTCCGCGCTCGGACTGGGATTCCCTGAAGACCGATCTGCAACGCATGGAAGATTCTTTCGAAATGGGCCCGGCCGGCGGTTCCACACCAGCTTCCGGCGCCACTCTCGGGCTCCACAGCCGCGACCTGACGCCGCGGGATTCAGCGGCCAGCGGCGTCGCGCAAGGCATCATCGTGGGTGAAGTGGGCCCCGGTTCGCCGGCCGCGGCGGCGGGCATCCGCCCGGGTGACATCATCATTTCGTTCAATGGCCGCGCTCTCTCCAATACGCAGCACCTGGTTCGATTGATGAGCGAGCGACGCGCGGGAGACATCGTCGAACTGGTGCTGATCCGGAGTGGCGCTCCGGTAAAGGTTTCTGCGCGTCTGGGCGACCGGCGCGAGGCCCGATGACGGCGTGTGGCAGCGGTCGCACCGCCGCCGGTAACGGAACGGAAACTCAGGGCGATTTCGAACTGAGGACTGGTGAGCCAGCAACCGGCGGTCGCGGCCGCCCGCTGAAAATCTTCATGGGAAGGAGACCCCACGGGCGGCGGGCCTGCGGCGGAACGGCATGAGGCGGCCGTTGGCTTCCGGTACACGATCCAGATTGACGTGGAGCGTGCCTTGGTCACTGGTCTCGTCCGGGAGGAGGAGGAATTCGCGGGGATCGGTGGTGCTGAGTGTTTGCGACGGAACGGGCGTGCCTTCGCGATCCAGGCTGAGGCCGTGGGCGGCCAGCGGGCTGACGGGCGCGGTGAAGCGCACGCGAATGGCGCGGCGGCCGGCCCACACGAGCTCGGAGACGGACTCCAGATCGGAGGAGCCCAGTGCCGGCGCGGCTCGGAAGGCGAGGTCCTGGCCAGCGAACTGGCGGCCCTCGAGGCTACGCAGGGCGCTGCCGGCTGTGAGGACGTAGGCGGCTCCGGACTCCAGCGGCTGTGCCGGCCGGAACTGGACGATGCCGCCGTCACGCAGGGAGACCTCGCCCGGCACGAGGCTGGCGCCGCGGCGCAACCAGACGGACTCTGCGTTCACGGAGGAGGGGTCGAGCTGGGCGCTGAGTTCGAACTCGAGGATGGAGTCGACCGGAGCGGTGGGCAGGAAGCCCCTGCGGGTGAGTTCGAGTGGCGCAGCAAGCGGGGCAACTCCCTCCACTCTCAGGCCGATGGGCCACATGCTGCCGGGGTTGAATAGCTGCCCGTCTGGATCCTGGGCCGTGCCGAGGAGGAAGACTTTCACCAGGGCACCGGGGCCGAAGGGCGCAGCGGGATGGAAGCGATAGGAGCGATCGCCGGCGAGCACCTCGATGGAGCCCGCGGTGTTCTGGCCATTTTCGGTGACACGAAGGGCGGTCAGGACGGTGGCAGGGTCCATGGGACGGTCGAAGGTGACGGTGATCTGGGTATCGGCCGGCATGGACCAGACGCGGGCGGGTTCGGTCAACTGGGCGGTGGGCGCTCCCGTTGGCGCATTTTCGCCGGTGTTGTATTCGAGGACGAAGGGCTCCAACGGGTTGTCGGCGTTGTCTCGGATGTCGGAGGAGCCGGCGAAGGTGACGCGTGAGTTGGGCGGCGGTTGGAGGTTGAAGCTCACGCCGCGGAAGTCCTTGGAGAAGGTGCCGGTGACGTTGGCCCTGGTTGCTCCATAGAAGACCTGGAGCGCGGTGCCGGACACAGAGACAGGCTTGGAGAAGCGGAGGGTGACGGTGGCGCGGGCGCCGGGGATGGTGGAGCCCGCAGGCGGCTCGACGGATTGAAGGACAGGCGGAGTGGGATCGTGGACCGCGGCGGTCTTGAAGCCGACGGTGACATCCCGCTCAAGTTTCGCGCCGGTCCAGGACGAGAACGTGGGCAGGCCATAGTGAGTGGTGGGGAACAGGACGAGGCTGATGCTGGAGGCGGCGGGCCAGGAGGGCGC
Organism: Paludibaculum fermentans; assembly: GCF_051172195.1. Taxonomy (GTDB): domain Bacteria; phylum Acidobacteriota; class Terriglobia; order Bryobacterales; family Bryobacteraceae; genus Paludibaculum; species Paludibaculum fermentans_A. The sequence goes on along the minus strand of NZ_JBPJAQ010000002.1, from coordinate 1,290,135 downwards.
GGCGGTGAGGGTGAAGACGGAGCCGCTGGTTTGGGAGGTGAGGGTGAAGGGCATGGCGCGGCTGGTTTGGGGCCCAAATTCAACAAAAGTGAAGGGCAGCAGCGGCTGGTTGAAGGTCATGCTCCACGGAGTATCCGGGGAGACACCGGCATCGCCATTGGCGGGCGAGGTGGAGGTGAGGCGCAGGGGGGCGGGCTCAGTAGCGGAACCGGTGGTGAAGGTGGCGCTGGAAGCTGCGACTTCATTGTCGAGAGCATCCCGGAAGGCATCGACCTCGATGCGGTAAACAAGGTTCGGCTTCAGCACACGCGATAGGGTGACCAGGCCACCCACGGTGAAGTTTCCATAGGTGGAGCCCAAGACAGCGGGCACCAGCACGCCATTCTCATACAGCCGCACGGCGGGCATCGCCAGAGGCAATTTGCTGAACGTCACCTGCATCTGAACATTGAGTGGGACGCCGGTGGAGCCGTCCAGCGGCACAAACGTCAGCCTGGAGGGTGAGAGATCGGGCGAGTCAGAAGGTATGAACGAAAAGGAGTTGGGTGACAGCGAGCCGCCAGCCGAGCCGGTTACTCCGGCGAGCGAGAGTGAGTAAGTGGAGCCGAGCACGAAGGGCTTGCGGGGGGTGATGGTCAATTGCATGCGATCGTCCGACCACGTGATGCCGGTGGGAACGGGGAGATTGGAACCCGTGGAGGAGGAATCGTAGAGGGTGAGCCGCTGCGGGTCGTCGAGCAGCGGCGTGATGTCTATGGGCCGCGAGAAGCGTGCGGTGAGCGGCGAGGCGACTGACTGGAAGCGGTAGACCACGGTGGTGACGGGTTCGTTCATGCTTTCCCCGGTGACGAAGGAGACCACGGCGCCGCCCACCAGCGGATTGCCCGAGGAATCCCGGAGGCCTTCGACGATCAACTGGTAGGGGGTGAGCGGGTCGAGCAGGTATTGCGGGGCGAGGGTGATGCGGTTGCCGCTGGTGGACTTGACAGCGAGGGGCACATCCCCGCTGGCGGTGGTCAAGCGGACCGGGCGCAGGTCTTCGCTGCCAAGCAGCTTATTGAACAGCAGAGTGAAGACGGAGTTGAGCGGGAGGCCCTGCTGTCCGTCGAGGAGGGAGACGGCGCGGAGGACGAGCGGGGTTCCATCGCTGTCGAAGCCGGTCCGGAAATAAGTGGAGGCGCCTGAGGAGGGATTCCCGAACCAATCGGCTACGCGCGGGCTGAGGGAATAATCTTCGCCGCGTTTCCAGCCGGCGGCGGGCATCATGTAGAGGGACCGGAGGTCGGGGCTGAGGCTCCAGGGGAAGGCCTGGTAGGAATAGGAGAAGCCATCGCTGGCGGCCGGGTCGAGGGGTTTGTCGAACGTGAAGACGGCGTTGACCTGGGGATCCAGGTTCGAAATCACGTTGGTGTAGAGCAAGGTGGGGGCTGTTACGTCGACGGAGTCTCCGGTGGTGAAGGACCAGGTGATGGGCGGGATGGCCCGGCCCAGGCGATCTTCGAGACCAGTGATGGCGACGTCGACCTTCGAGTTGGCCGGAAGCAGGGAGAGCGGGGCGAGGGTGAGGCGGTCGCCAGGCGCGGGTTGAAGGAGGGTGGCCGGCAGTTTGACGCCGTTGGTGGTGAGGGTGACGCCGGCCTCGGTGGCGCTGACGGAGTTGATGTCGGCGGAGAAGACGATGGAGACGCGGGCGTTGAGGGCAATGGCGGCGCTATCAGGCAGGGGCGAACGGTAGAGCGGCTGGGCCGGGGGCGTCTGGAGGGCCGGGCGTACGACGGCGGTGGGTGAACTCCAACTCAGGGTGGAATCCGGATTTGAGGTCAGGCTGATATAGGCACCCAAGGGCGGCGAGGAGCGCGGCACGAGGCGGACCACGTTCGGCCGCGGGCGTAGCTCGTCAAAGGGGAAATCGAAGAGGGGATTGCCGGCTTGCAGCCGCACGGGACCACGGCCAGCGGGGATGTCCTGATTGAACTCGACATCGATGACGGCGTTGGCGGGGTGGGGATCGCGCAGGGAGGTGCGGAGCACCTGGAGGCCACCGGGAACGGCAGCGGCGGTTGTGAAATAGGAGTTGTTATCCAGCGCCAGGATGGACTCCACCTGCATCACCCGGATGACGCTGGCGGCCGGCCAGGGTTGCGCGGGCTGGAAGGTGGCGAGCAGGCCGTCGCCGGAGACGCGCCAAACGCCATCCGCGCGGCCGTTCGGGGTGACGATCCAGACGGCCCGATTGAGCTGGCCGGCCTCGACGGGCCCCGACAGATAGAGAGCGAAGGAGGAGCGGACATCGACCTGGTCCACTCCTCTGCCGGGCCAGGACCTGGAGATGGAGGGCAGGCGGGCAGACACGCCCTGGGTATTGAGGGGGAAGCGCGCGGTGAACGCCTTTGCGGGATTGCCGGAGAGGTCGACCAGGGCCGAGGTGACGGCCAGCGTCATGGGCAAACCGGAACCCGGGATGCCGGCATAGAGATAGAAGGGGAGGATGGTGGCGGTGGTGCGGTCGTCGCTCCAGAGGATGGTGGGGGTCCAAGTGGAGCCTACCTGGGAGGCAGTCAACCCGCCATTGACCTGGCTGGCGTTGAATACCGGCTTGGAAAAGGTGAGGCGGATGGCCTGGCCGGGGCTGAGGGGGGTGCCATTGGCGGGCGACAGGGAGACGACCTCAGGGCGATCGGTATCACCCGCGGAGGCGGCGAGAAACAGGTTGGAGTAAGCAGTCGAGCGACCCCATCTGTCCTGAACGTTGACGGAGAGTGAGATGTCGCGCCGGGCGGGCCAAGGCAGCAAGGGCGTGACGCGAACAGTGGAGCCGGAGGACTCGACGCGGACCGGATGAGGAAAGGTAAGGTAAGTGTCCCCCTGCCGGGCGGCGACGGAGACCGTGGCGGTGGCGACACCGGACGCCAAGGGCAGATTGAATTCGAAGGTGAGCGGATCCAGCGGTCCGACGGCACCGGAATCCAGGTTGGTGCTCACCAGGCGCGGATAAGCAGCGGGGGCGGTGGGATCGGCGGCGGTCCTGAAGTGGATCTTCCGGGCGGGCATGACGTTGCCAGCGAGGTCGGCGACACCCACCAGTTCGATGTCGTAAGCCGTGGCCGGGAGGAGAGGGGTTTCGGGTGTGAACTCAAATATGTTCGGCGCCGCCTGACTGGAGTAGTAGGGGGAGCTGAACAGGAGTTGTCCGGCCACGGCCTGGCCGTCCCTGGTGAGGCGTACCGCGTTGGCGGGCGTCATCAGGCCCACGGGTTCGCTGAGGATAAAGCGCAGGTTCCCCTTGGTGGAGACATCGACATCGCCTTCCATGGGGGAACTGGCCACCAGGGTGGGCGGATCGGCGTCGATTTGATCGTTGGTAGTAAAGGACAGGGATTGAGTTTGATCAAACCCAGCGACATCCAGGAGGGTGGGCAAGACCAGGTTGAGTTTTGCCCAGGCGGGCAGGAGATCCCCGGGTGTGACCACGAGAGTCCGGCCGTCATCCTGAAGGGTGGCGGTAACGGCCCGCGGCGCGCAGGAAGACGAGGAATACACGCACTGGTTGATGGCCGTCACCAGCAGCGGCGCAAACGCGGGCAGGCGGCTGGCAGAGCGGAGAACGACCCGTGCGTTCCTGGGCGCCTGCAGATTCCAGGGTCCCAGTTGGGCCGAGACAGTGGGCGCTGGATCGGCGGCTGAGGAGGTGGTGAAGTCAGACGTCATCTCCTGGATGACAGCCACGCCGTTGGCATCGAGCAGGCCGGTGGTGATCCGCACACGATAGGAGGTATCGGGCAGAAGGGTGACTCCGTTGAGCCGGACGAGCGCGCTGGAGACAACGGGCTGGACAGGGAGACTCACGCCGTTGGACTCCAGTACGATGGCGCCCTGCTGTGCTGAGGCGTAGTCAATGGGGCGGTCAAAAAGGAGCTGGATGGCCGAGTTGGTGGTGACGCCGGAAGCTCCGGATTCGGGAGCGATGCCGAGGAGACGGGGACCGCCGGCATCAGTGACCAGCGAGGTGAGGAAGCGGAAGGAAGTGGCCGTTCCGGCGCCGGGATTGTTGTTGAGATCCCTCACCGAGTTAGGGGCAAATTGGATCACGATTACGGGCGGAATGGAGTCTGTGAACTGAGGGCGGATCACGATGCCCTGGCGATCATCCATCAGACTGGCGGAGACCGCGCCGACGGGGTTGCCGACGCCGTTGACGAGGGAGACGACCCCCTGTGATTTAAGCAGTGGCTGATCGAAGCGCAGGGTGAAGGGGCCAAACGGGCTGGTGTCCCTGGCGGCGGGATCGGGCGTAACGGAGATGAGACGGGGGCCCTCGGTGTCCAGATCGGGTCCGGTGGTGAACTGGAAGGTCCAAGTCTGCGGCGTGCAACCGGTGACTACGGTGTATTGGGTGGAGGGCAGAAGCGGAGCTTGCGGGATGAAGATTTGCTCAGAGGAATTGCCGAAGGAGTCGCCCTGTAAGCCGTATAGATACTCGTCGGCGGCGCCGGCGCGCGCGAGTTTGAGACTGCCGCAGTATTGCCCGGGCACCGGTAGCTGGCGCAGCAGGATGACGGTATTGCGGGGGACTCCCGTCGCGCCGGGGGCTGGATACTGGCTGGCGAGGAAGGCAGGCAGGGGTTGACCGGACAGCGTTAACGACAGCAGGAAGAAGGAAGAAAGAGCAAGGCGCCAATAGGAATTCATACAAAAACCGGACCTTTGTGTGGGACCGAGACCGATCGCGCCCGCCGATGCGAGTGCGAATCTTCGCATTCTAGCAGATAGTAATTTTTTGGTTTTCTACGGTGGTGATAAGAAGATCGGAATTGTCGCGTGGAACTCGAATGCTGTTTCACTTTGGATTGAGGTTGGTTTCCGGGCATATTGAATGGGGGCGGAGGCGGAATTACTGGGGCTTGGGGATTGATGAATTGTTGGTGGGCGTTGTGTGCGGCGGCGGAGATGCAGGGTATGGGCGGTGGCGTTGGGGAGTTGGGGGAGTATCCGCTCCGGTGAAGATGCGTTGGTAGCCCGTCGCTCTTGCTTCCGGGACTGGGGCTGGGTACGAGGCTTCCTTCGCTTGGGCAGCCCGGAGGGGCAGGCGGGGACTCCCATACGGTCACGGCTCCATGTGCGGCGGCTCGGATGGTGGTCGGGGATGTGAACGCGGGGGCCCGCTGCTCAGAGGAAGGTGCTGCTGGTTCGAGCCTACAGCATGCCTCTTCTGGGCTGATTTTGTGAGGCTCCGCGATAAGGACCGGACCAGTGTCGGATTCCGTCCGACGCCGTGCAGCGTTTCGAGGTCATGCCGATCCCGTTTCCGAACTGAAGCCGATCCTCTCAGGCTGGGGGCGGAGCGGCTCAGGCTAGTGGCTGCCGGCCGCCTGGAGTTTTCCCGACGCTGCCTGTAGGGCCGCTATGGCTTTCGGCATGGTCTGGCCGATGGCCGCGCATTCCGAAGTCAGTTCGTCCAACAGGGGTTTCTTTGAGGGGAGCTGCCGGGCTTGTTCCCAGATCGCCTCGGGCTTGGCGGTGCTGAGCTTTACCGAAGGAATGGCGTGGCCGGTGGCCGTGACCAGCCAGTAGAGCTGGTCGGCGCAGTACACGGCGTGGTCGAGGCGGCTGGCGCGGGCGACTCCGGCGCGGTCGTCGTGGGCATTGACGGCATGAATTACCGGTTCAGGGAATTGCAGGCCGCGCAGAATCCCGGCGCCCAGAATGCCATGACGGGCGAGGTCGTTCGCCGTCTCGGCAATGTCGATGTCGTGGAGGAGGCCGGCCAGGGCCCAGTGATCCAAATTGTCGGTGCCTGGCGTTGCCAACTCGCGCATGATCGCTTCCACGGCCAGGGAATGACGCTGGTATTTCTCCTGAGGAAGGCGGGACTGGAGCTCCTTCCAGGCTCGGGCCCGATCGGAGGGCGGGCGTGACGGCTGGGCCGCTGCGGCGGCATCCAGTTCAGCCTCAGTGGGGTAGGTGTCGAAACGACGGTCGATGGTCTTGCCCCGCAGGTGTTTGTCGAAGAAGTCCAGCATGGCGGTCCAATCCTCGGCGGTGAAGGCGTGCCCGTGGTTCGCGTAGTGGACGCCCAGGCGGTCTTCCGCGTTGAAGAGGGCGTAGGCGGGGCGGGCGGCGAGGATCGATTGGCGGACGGCTTCCGGAAGGGAGATGGTGTCTGTGATGCCTTCGAGCGCGAGGAACGGACGAGGGGCGGCCAGGGCCAGGAACCAGTGCTCGTCGAAAGGGAGTTTTTCGCGCTGGCCCCAAAACTCGTGGAGGTGTGGCGAGAACCAGTTGGGGTATTTCTTCTGCATCACGTCGAGCGTTTCGCTGCGGCGGGGGCCGGCGAAGCGATAGGCTCCGACACCGCCGCCACCGGTGACGACGGGGGCGCCCATCAGGCGATCGTCGAACGCGGCAGCGACCATGGCGGATTTCCCGTTGCGTGAGGCTCCGGTGACGATGAGTTTCGTCTTATCGATGGAGCGATCGGTCTCGAGATAGTCGGCGACGCGGGATGCGCCCCAGGCCCAGCCGGCGAGGATGCCCCAATCGTAGCCGGGGTAGGCGGGATAGAAGCGGGTGGTGCGGAAGGCCCAACTGCCGTCGGACTCGCGCAGGGTGGTGTCTTCGGCGCAGTCATTGGGATTGAAGAGGACGAGGGCATAACCGCGGCGGAAGAGGTCGGCGCGCTGGGCGGCGAGGGCTTCGGCGGTGGGCGGAGGAGCGGAGGCGCGCGGCGCGGGCGGAGTGCCGGCCGCGGGTCCGACCAGAAGGAGGACGTTCTCGCCTTTGCCTTGATTGGGGCCTTGGGGGAGACGGGGCAGAACGGGGGCGCCTGGCGGCGTACCGCCTTGCAGGATGATGGCGGGGAACGGGCCGCCGGCGGCGGGGGCAAAGATGCCGATGTTCAACTCAAGCTTCGCGTTGGGGCCGAAGGTGAGGCGCACAAGGCGGTAATTCACCGTACCCTCCAGGAGGGTCTCGGACTTGAGGACCTGGCCTTTGACGTTGCCGGGCGGAGGGGGCATCTGGCCTACGGCATAGTAGGCGAGGATGCGCCGCATCTCTTCGCGGCGACGCTGCCATTGACGCTGGTTTGTGACCTTCACGCCGGCATTGGTCAAGAGCACAGGGGGCATGTCTGTTCGGACGGGGAGTTCCGCAACCCCGGGCAGTTTCGCAATTGGGGCGTTTATCGCTGGAATGGCTATTTCGCGCGGGTCTGGTCCGTTTGGCGGTGAAGCCTGCTGGCCGATGGCGGCGGGCAGGAGGAGTGCCAGGGAGAGCACGGCACCGCTGTAGAGGAGAAGTTGCGACCGTGTCTGCATGTGCATATTCGAGTGCCTGCCTTGAGTATGTGGGCTGTCCACCCTGCTCGTCGCTCCCCGGCGATTGTATCTCACTGGCCGTGGCGGCACTGTGCGTTGGAAGCCCGCGGCGGCCTGGCCGCATTGTGTGGAGCTGATCGCGATAGAGTAATCGGAAAGGAGGGTCCTGATTCATGGCTGTAACCATTAGTGCGTCCGTGGGACGAGCCTGTACGAACCATCCCGCGGATGTCAAAAAGATACAGACGGCGCTCAATGCGTTTCCGCAGCATTGGGGCGGACCGCACCCGAAACTTACGCCGGACGGCGACTGCAAGGCCCTGACCATCGGAGCGATCGAGAATCTTCAACGCTGGCAATTTGGATGGAAAGACGGACAGGTGGGCTCGAGTGGCGTGACCCTGCAAAGAATCAACGACATGCTGGTGTCTCCGGAGAGGCCGGGTTCGCCGGAGCACTACAGGATCAAGTGGGAGATGAGCTTCCCATTTGTGAGCCAAGTGAAGGCGATGGGGTGTTGGGCGGCGACGGCGGCGATGATGATGTCGGTCCGGGATAAGAAGACGTACTCGTTGGAAGACGTGCTGACGAAGGCGGACAACGGCCCGGCCGGCACTTACCATTTGGCCTTCCAACTGGATGCCGGGCTGCGGTGGGAACTGCACGACAAGTTCGTCAAAACGTTGGGGCTGAAGCGGGAGGGACTGAAGAGCTTCCCGATTTCCACCTTTGCGAACTGGCTGCGGGCCGATCCCGTGGGGCTGACGTTGAACTTCAAGAACCGGGCGCATATTGTGTGCCTGAACGGAATTGTGGGCGATGGAACGCAGTACGGCACATACGGTTTCGGCTACGACCCTATGGGCAGCGACTTCGTGTACTCCTGGCGAACGTTGCGCGGGCAGTTTGAGATGGTCGATTACAAAACCCTTTGGCGCTGCTGAAGAGGGCTGGTGAAGAGGGGCAGGCGGCCTCCCTGCCCCATGAGTACGCATGGGCGGAAAGATCCTAGGGCACAAAGGGTTCAGCGAGGCGGCCGAGAGTCGTGCGGCCATGCCGGGCGGCGAGGCGGAGCAGGCGCTGGAAGACAAGAGCGGTCATGAAGGCGTCGCCGGCGGCGGTGTGGCGATCGTGCGGGGTGATGTCGAAGAGGGCGCAGAGCCCGTCCAGGGAGAACTGCCGGATGGCCTCGCGGCCGGCGAAGGCCCCGTCGCGTTCGAGGTGGAGGGTGAGGTCCATTGTGTCGAGGCTCAGATTCTGCATCCGAAAGCCGAACTGGCGTTCGTAACCGGCATTGAAGGTCTCGACGTCGTGGCCGATGTGGTGGCCGACGATGACGCCGTCGCCCAGGTAGGCGAGGAACTGTTGGAGTGCGTCTGGTTCTTCCAGGCCGGCAAGACTTTCTTCGCGGGTGACGCCATGGACGGTGACGGCGCTGGAGTTGTACGCCACCTTGACCATGGCTTCGAAGGAGTCGTCGAGGAGGATCTCGTGGTTGACGACGGCGACGGCGCCGATGGTGACGATGCGGTCTTTGCGCGGGTCAAGTCCGGTGGTCTCGGAGTCGAGCACGACGAACCGGACCTGCTCGTTCGGTGTTTCGAGGGGCCAGGTCAAACGGCCTCCAGCCATTCCCAGGATGCCGCGAATTCGAGGAGACGGTGGATGGAGCGGAAGCCGCTCTTGATCACCTGGCGGTCGTGGCGGCTGAGCAGGGGCAGGGGCAATTCGGCGCCGTTGGAGCGTAGGCGGAGGCCGGCGCGGGCCTGGTGGAAGAGCATGACGCTCATGGTATCGGCGGCTTCGCGGAAGAGGTCCGACTGGGCCGGCAGCAGGCGTCCGGCGGCTTCGAAGCGGGCCGTCGTGGAGGCTCCCAGGGGGATGCCGGCGGCGAGGCTAAAGACGCGGGCCACATCGGCAAGGGGCTGTACGGCATTGCTTTCCAGGCGGAACGTGTCGGTGAGTTCGCCGGACTCCTCGACGACGACATCGCGGAAGAACGTCAGGGGTGGGAGATTGGCGAGGCAGTCGTTGGCGAGCAGTTGGAGGAAGCCGGGCTCGGCGGCGAGCTCGCGGCGGATATGGGCTTCCAGTTCACCGAACGGCTGGCCGGGGCCGTGGAAGAGGCGCAGATCGAAGAGGGGGCGAGCGCGGTACATCTGCGTGCGGATGGGATCGCGAATCCAGCCGGAGAAACGGGACTTCCATTCGTCGAGGCTGTCGAGGGCCAGAGTGTCTGGCGAGTGGTAGCCGCAATCGGCGAGGGCAAGGGATGCAGCAGGGGTACCGGCTCCGATGATGGCGATGGACGGGGCGGCGGCGGTGAGGAGTTCCTGGCGTCCGGCTGAGCCGCAGAAGCACCAGGAGAGACGGGACGAATCGAGGCCTTGGAGATCGAGAAGACGGCGGATGATGCCACGGTTGACGAAGTCAGAGAACGAGGCGAGCCAGCCGGCCGCGGAGGGTGCGGAGAGGTTGTCGAGGATCCAGGAGCGCGCGCGTTCGTTGAGGATGCGCAGGGATTCGACGGTGGGGGCCGAGACGATTTCGCGCAGGATGGCGACGGGGTGATCGCCGAAGGCCTGCGTGAGGCTGGGGATGGTGATGATGCGTTCCAGGGTGCTGCCGGGCGAGCCGTCATTGGTGAGGGCGGCGGCGTGTGTGCCGGACTGGGCCATGGCGAGGACGCAGTCGCTGACGAGGGTGTTGGGGGCGACGGTGATGGGATCGGCGTTGGCGATGTTGGAGGCGGGCTGGCGCGGGTTGGAGGCTCCGGCGGCGACCCAGCGGAGGAGGTCAGCGGAGGTGAGGATGGCGGAGAAGGCCCCGTCTTCGGTGAGGGCAATGGCCTGGGCACCGGAGTCGTGGAGGAGGCGGGCGGCGTCCTGGATGGGGGTGGAGCCGGAGCAGTGCAATGGGGCGCGGTCGCGCAGCAGGTCAGACAGGAAGGTCTGGTGGGGATAGGAACGTTCACCAGGAGGTTCGTAGTCGGCGGTGACGGCGGAGTAGGCGATGACAAACTTCTTTGCGCGGGGATGGCGCTGAAGCAGGGGTTCGAAGTCAGCGGCGTGGAGGGCGTAGAGGACTACGTCGCTGGCGGCTTTGGCGGAGACGAGGCTGGTGGGGATTCCGTTGAAGCGTTCGAGGCCGATGCTGTCGCCGGCACCGCGGATGTCGCGCAGGACGGGTGGGTTGACGGATTCGTCCCAGAGGGAGACGGAGCCCTGCTGGATGACGAAGAAGAAAGGGGTATGGGCGGCGGATTGCCAGCAGATGTACTCGTCGGATTCGTGAAACTTCACGCGGCCGCGCGCGGCGAGGGCGACGAGGTCGGGAACTTCCATGAATTCGAAGGGCGGGTGCTGTTTGAGGAAGTCGGCGACACGATAGGCGATGGCGGCGGTGTTCATGCTGAAACTACGATTGCGTCCCCTTTTACTGCGGCAGCGGCGAAGCTGTGAGGCCTGGGACGAAACGGGGTCCAGCGGTTCATAGGATTCTAGCATTGAAACGGTTTTGTCATGGCTGCGAGGCGAGAGGCGGAGGAGGATGCGTGTCGCGAAGGTCAGTCCGTCTCCGCCAGGAAGGGTTAACATACTACTCGATGAAGATCCTGCCGCTATTCCTCTGTCCGCTGTTCGCTGTCTTACCGTGTGCCGCGCAGACTCCCAGCCTGGAAGAGGCAATGGGCCGGCCGATTCTGGCCGCCAACCAGCCGTTGGTGGAAGTCCAGGTGTATACGGCCTCCCGTGTGAAATCGATGCCCCTGGTGAGCAGTGCGCAGCAGTGGACTCAGGCGAAAGAGGAGCTGCGGCAGCGGGTGCTGAAGGAAGTGGTGCTGCGCGGCGAGGGGCGGAAGTGGGCGGACGCGAAGACGCGGGTGGAATGGTTGGATGTGCTGCCCGGGCGTGGCTACCGGATCAAGCGCCTGCGGTATGAGGTGATCCCTGGTTTATGGATTCCGGCGCTGCTGTACGAACCGGAGAAGCTCAGCGGAAAAGTGCCGGTGATCCTGAATACGAACGGGCATGAAGGCGCCGGAGTAGCGAACGACTACATCCAGATCCGTTGTATCAACCAAGCCAAGAAGGGGGCGCTGGCGCTGAACTTCGAGTGGCTGGGCATGGGGCAATTGAAGGCGGACGGCTTCAGCCACACGCGGACCAATCAATTGGACCTGCTGGGTACGAGTGGCGTCGCCCTGCACTATCTTTCCCAGAAGCGCGGGCTGGACATCCTGCTGGGGCATCCGAACGCCGATCCCTCGCGGGTGGCGGTAACGGGGCTATCGGGCGGAGGCTGGCAGACCATCCTGATCAGTTCGCTGGATCCGCGGGTGACGATTGCGGTTCCGGTGGCCGGCTATTCGAGTTTCGTGACGCGCGCCCAGTTTCCGGACCAGGACCTGGGCGACAGTGAACAGACGCCGGTGGACCTGGCGAGTATCGCGGATTACACGACGTTGACGGCGATGCGGGCTCCGAAGCCCACGATGATCAGCAACAACGCGTATGACAACTGTTGTTTCCGGGGTGATTATGCGAACGCTCCGCTGATCTGGGCGGCCCGGCCGTACTACGAACTTTACCGTGCTGGGGAAAAGCTGAGCGCGCATATCAACTTCGATGCGGGCCACAACTACGGGCAGGAGAATCGAGAGGCGTTCTATCGTTTCGTGCGCGACAACTTCTATGGTGGGCACGAGGCTGCATTTTCCGAGAAGGAGATTCCGTCAGAGGGCGACGTCCGGACACCGGAAGAATTACGGATGGAATTACCCGCGGACAACCTGGATATCCACAAGCTCGCGCTGAGACTGAGCGAGGGGCTGCCGCGAAAGGCGGGCGGGCCAGGCCTGGCGGAGGTAGTCAAAGCGCATACGTACCGGGTGAGTGCGACCGAGGCGGGGCCGGGCCAGGAGGTGGAGGGGATCCGGCTGCGGTACTGGCGGCTGCGGCTGGACAATGACTGGACGCTGCCCGTCATTGAGATGGGCGACTCCGCGAATCCGAAGGTCACCCTGCTGATCGGCGACCAGGGGCGCGGGGCACTGGCCGGTGAGGCGCGCAGGCTGGTGAAGCAGGAAGGCCGGCGGGTGATTGCGGTGGATCCGTTCTACTCTGGTGAGTCGAAGATTGCGAAACGAGACTGGCTGTTCGCGCTGCTGGTATCGTCGGTGGGCGACCGGCCCCTGGGTATCCAGGCAAGCCAGATTGCGGCCGTGGCGCGCTGGGCGAAGGCGGCCGTGACGGTGGAGTCATTCGGGCCGCGTACCAGCCTGATCGCCGCGGTGGCCGCCGTATTGGAACCGAAGGCGATCCCGGCCACGAAGCTGCATGGGGCGCTGTCGTCGTTGCATGATGTCCTGCGCAGCGACATGACGGTGGACAAATTCCCGGAGTTCTTCACTTTCGGACTGCTCGCCGCGTGGGACCTGCCAGGGGCGAATCAGTGGCAGTCGCTGTTCGATGGCAAGACCAGCGCGGGTTGGCGCACGCTGGCGAGGCCGCAGTTCCCCACCAACGGGGGATGGAGCGTGGAGGAAGGGTCGATCCGATCGCTGGCGAAAGGGAAGCGAGCGGACATTTCCACGGAGCGCAGTTTTCGCAACTTCGAGCTGATGTTCGACTGGAAGCTGGCGAAGGGCACCAATAGCGGGGTGAAATACCTGGTGTTTGGCATGCGCCCGAATCCGGAGGTAGGGCGCATCGATCCTGAGGTACCCAAGGCACTGGGGCTGGAATTGCAGTTGATCGATGACGAACGCGTGGCCGATGCGAAGGTGGAGCCGAGCCATGGAACCGGCGCTTTGTACCTATTCGCGGCGCCAACGGCGAAACTGCCGCCGCTTCAGATTGAGGAGTGGCACACGGCGCGGATTCTGGTGCAGGGGAGCCACGTGGAGCACTGGCTGGATGGGGTCAAAGTGCTCGACGTGAATCTGGAATCGGAGGCGCTGCGCAAGATGATGGCGGCCCAGGAGCGGGAGGATATCCCGAAGCTTAAGAATCTGGACGAGCTGAAGGCGGATGCGTTGAAGAAGTATCCGCTGGTGATCACTCACCATGGCGGTGATGCGTGGTATCGCAACATCCGGATTCGCGAGTTGGAGTGATGCGGCCGGGCGGGCCAGCGCTTTGAAACCGTCACAGGATGTGAAGCGCGCAACGAGCTGAAGCTGACGCCCGCATCCAATGGTGATGACCTTGCGATGGAAGGGACCCTGGGATGCAGGCGGTTCATTCACTGCTTCCGTGGGGAAGCCGACGGAAGCAGCCTCCGCCGAATACCCCTCAGCCTCCAGGCGGTCTCTCAACCCGTCGCGCACGTTCGTAGAAGCCAAGGGCCGCCGAGTTCGCCATTTTGGAAGCTCCTCCATCCTGTTGAGGCACGGGGGCAATGAGCCGGATCGAGTCGATCCGCCGACTCCGCCCGCTGCCATCCGCCACTGACCCTTCCGCCAGGTCAAATCGATTCATTGGGTTGTCGATGGCTCAAGGATTGCAGTTGTCGCCATGAACAGAGGGCTCAACCTGGCGTCTGTCAGAGACTGTTCAGGCGAAGCGCGAGGCTCACAGGGGGAGAGATAAGGAGAGTAAGACGATGAAGGAATCCGACAGCCTCAGTTACGGCAAGCTGCCGCTTCGAGAAGGCGCAGGCCAGATGCCCGCATTGGGGTTTGGCACGCTGCTTCGCGATCTCACGGAGACGAGAACCGCAACCGCGACGGCCATAGGAGCCGGGTTCCGGCACTTCGATTGTTCCGAAAGATACCGCAACGAGGAGCAGGTGGGGCAGGCGATTGGAGAAGCCATCGAGGCCGGAGATGTCCACCGCAACGACTTGTTTATCACGACGAAACTGTGGAACAACAATCACCGGCCGGAGCGGGTTCAGCCGGCGTTTGAAGCCAGCCTCGAGAGATTGAATTTGGACTACCTCGATCTCTACCTGATCCATACTCCTTATGCCTTCCAGCCGGGAGAGAACCAGGATCCCAGGGATGCAAACGACAACGTGATCTATGACAAGGGCACCACTCTGATCGACACGTGGCTGGCGCTGGAGAAGCTTGTGGACCTGGGCAGATGCAGAGCGATCGGCCTGTCCGACGTCAATGTTGACCAATTGCGCGAGATCTTTGTGCAGGCGAGGATCAAGCCGGCCGCGGTCCAGGTGGAGGCGCATCCCCATCTGCCGCAAACCGAGCTCGTGGAATTCTGCCAGAGCAGCGGAGTGGTGATGGTCGCCTTTGCGCCGTTGGGGCATGGAATCAAGCCGGGGGTTCTGGAAGAGCCCGCCATCCTGGCCATTGCTCAAAGAGTGAACAGGACGCCCGCCCAGGTCCTGCTCGCGTGGGCGGTGCAGCGGGGGACTGCCATTCTGACGACACCGAGGACTGCTGAGCGCGCCCGTGAGAACTTCGGCGTATCCATCCTACCCATGGATGCGATGGAAGAGATCGATGCCATCCAGACGCGCCAGAGGTTCAACCTGGTGACGGGGACCGGCATACCCGGGTTCATCGACAAAGGCAAATAACAGGCAAGGCCGACGGGATCGAGTTGAATCGGGGTTGCGGGGCAGTTGGGCCGCCCGCAAAGAGAGCGTGACCGCTCGTATTCAGGGGGTAATGGCGGGGGACCGCACCTGGTAGGAGCGAGGGGAGGAATGGAAGGTGCATCCAATCTTCCGGCGCTGCCAAGTCCTCCAGCGCTGCCAAGGGTCGCTGTCCGTGGCGCGGCTACGTGGCTCGTGCGAGCGTAACGGCGTACCACTCGCGCCGATCGGTCCAGACTTCCTGGAAGCAGAAGCCGCTGTCTTCGAGGAGTGTGTAAATTCGTGCGTGCGTGAACTTGTAACTGTTCTCGGTATGGATGGTTTCCGATGCCTCGAAGTGAATGCCAAGCTGCGCCCCGGCGATAAACACGTGCTGATCGCGCGTGCTCTCCAGGTGCATCTCGATGCGGGACTCCGCACAATTCCAACGGGCGAGATGGCGGAAGCAGGTGGTGTCGAAGTTCGCGAAGAGCTCGCGATTGAGGCGATGCAGGAGGTTCAAATTGAACGCCGCGGTGACGCCTTGCCTGTCGTCATAGGCTCTCAGCAGGGTCGCCTCGTCCTTCACGAGATCGGTACCCAGCAACAGCGCATCACCGGCCCTGAGTTGAGAACGCAGATTGCGCAGAATCGTCCTGGCCTCCTCCGGGGAGAAGTTGCCAATGCTTGAACCTATGTAGATTGCGAACGTAGTTCCATTGAAACTTCCTAGCCTCGGCGGGTGGGTTACGTAATTGGCCACGAGCGGCTGCAGTTGTACATGCGGCAACAGGCAAGCAATGCTGTCGCACGCCGCATCGAGCGCATCCGGCGAGACATCCACCGGAATATACACGACGCGCTTTCGCAGGCGCGACAGGGCGTCGAGCAGGATACCGGTCTTGGCGGCCGTGCCCGCGCCCAACTCCAGCAGGCGGACGGGCGCAGGATTGCGTGAGCAGACCGCAGCGACAATCTCGTTGGCAGACTCTGCGAAGATCTCCCGTTCCGTGCGCGTCGGGTAGTATTCGGGCAGGGCTGTGATGCGCTCGAAGAGACGGGAGCCCTCGGCATCGTAGAGCATCCATGGAACAAGGGATCGGGGCCGCTTCAGCAGGCCGCGCTGAACTTCATGGATCAGCGCCGCGCGAGCGCCCAGGAAGGAGTGATTTTCCGCTCCGAATGAATTGGAGTAGGATGCAATATTCATGCGTAGGTACCTTTGATTTGCTAAACGTATTCCGGTGAACTGCCACCGCGTCGACGACTGAAAGAAATTGCGGTAAATCACGCGTAGATGGCTGGCGGGCGTGGGTACCTGGCATGAATGTGAGAGATCCCGCAGGTTTCTCTGACCCGGCTCAAGCGGATTGCAGTGTTTCGTGCATGCACGATCTGGCAGGATGCATTTCCCGAACCAATGCCCCGCAGTGCTTGGAGTCGTGCACGCTACTGAAAAATCGGTACTTGTTGCTAATGAATGGGTTCCCGTGTCGGGCCGGCAGTTCGGAAGGGCGTTGGGCTGACACCGACCTTCGACAATTGACAGGGAGGCACGCATTGGCGCACGCGTGGACCGGAAGACCGAGGTCCGTTGCACACGCGCCGAAGGTTCCCGGAAATCAGCTGATACGTCGATGGGTGAACTCGATTTGTTACAATTTCCAGTACTCGCCGCGTGACGCGATTCTGCTCCCCTGCTTGATTCTGATGCCCCTTCTCTGCCTTCATCTACTCCCGGCCGTTCACGCCTATGAGGTAGAGGGCAGATGATCGCTGACCGGTACGAAATCCTGGCGACGCTCGGCCGCGGAGGCATGGGTGAGGTATATCTCGCGCGCGACCATCGTCTCGATACCGAAGTTGCCTTGAAACGCGTGCCGCTGGAACTGGCGATCGAGCCGAAGATCCGGGAAGCGCTGGTGAGCGAGGCCAGAATTCTTGCCCGTCTTTCGGATAACCACATTGTCCGACTGTTCGACCTGGCCGACACGGCGGATGGCCTGTTTCTGGTGTTGGAGTACGTGTG
Organism: Paludibaculum fermentans; assembly: GCF_051172195.1. Taxonomy (GTDB): domain Bacteria; phylum Acidobacteriota; class Terriglobia; order Bryobacterales; family Bryobacteraceae; genus Paludibaculum; species Paludibaculum fermentans_A. The sequence continues at coordinate 1,273,251 of NZ_JBPJAQ010000002.1, read as the reverse complement.
TGGGCCGAGCCTGGACAAAGTGCTGAGCCGGCGCGGGACACTCTCGCCGGAAGAATTGCAGCATGTGGTGGATCACGTGGCCGAGGGGTTGAAGCGCGCGCACTCGATGGGTGTCATTCATCGTGACTTGAAGCCATCGAACCTGCTTGTTCAACTCAGCGGGGACGAGCGCCGCCGGTATTTGCGGGACGGAGAACTGCCGCCCACACTGTTGAACGCCGACATCAAAGTGACGGATTTCGGGCTTGCGAAGGCCGTGCAGCAGTCGCGCATTGAAATGTCGCAGAGTATCTCGGGCACGCCCGCCTACATGGCTCCGGAGCAATTTCGAGGCGAGATGCCGAGCGCGGAGACTGACATCTACGCGCTCGGCTTCGTCGCCTATGCGTGTCTTGCGGGCGGAGTTCCCATCGGCAAGGCCCAGCCGGTGTACTTCCATATGCAGGTGACGCCGCCGCCGATCGCGTCCGCCCCGGCGCATATGAATGCCGCGATTCAAAAAGCGATCCGGAAAGAGCGCGCGGACCGTTTTCACAATGTCACTGATTTCGCCCTGGCCTTGCGGCAGGAGCCGCCGGCCGCTCCCATAGCCGCGGCTCCGATTCCAGCGGCGGGTGTGCCTGGGCCGGCGCCAAAGCCTGTAGAGGACGAAACGAAATCGATCTCCTGGCCGGGATGGCGCTTCCGAACGAAAGATCAGAAGCGCGCGCTACCGTCCGGCATCGCAGTGGCGCTGCTGGGACTTCTGGCGGTCATCCCCTTCCTGATGCGGGGCCCAGCCAAGAGTCCCGCTGCTCCGCCGGCAGCCGTTGCGGAGGCGCCCGAGGCATCGCAGGAGCTCTCGCCGATCGCTCCACTGAATCCGGCTCAACGAATCGACGATCTTCCGCCGGTGATCGAGGGAGCGCAGAAGCGCAGCGATGCCAACCCGTTACCGCGAGGAATCGCGAAGCCAGAAATACTGGCGCGGTTTCGCGTGACGGGCGCACGGATCATGACGTTCGGGCCGGATGGCACGCTCTACGTAACCAGCAATGGATCGGATATCGGCGCGATTCGCGACGGCCGGGTTCTCTGGCAGTACAGACTGGCTGGAGATAGCGCCGGGTTGTCGATCGCGGCGAACGGCCTGCTCTGGATTCGTTCCTACGCCGGAGTAGAGAAGCTCTACTGTTTCAACTCGGCGGGACAAGGCGGAGAGATTACCGATCCCGCGGTGGTCGCCAAGCGGACGCTGGAACTGAGCCGGGAGATGTCGCTGATTCCCACTGCGAGGTGTGCGGAGGCCGGAGGCGAAAATCGTGAGCCTGGCATTGAGATGCCGCTCAACCCCATAAAACTCAAGTGGCGAACGGCCCTGGACTACGGCTGCGACCATGAACCGGTAGCCGGACGAAATGGGGACCTTGCCGTGCAGACACGCTCGAACAACGAGTATCTGATCGCGAACGATGGACGGGTGCTGTGGACCTATGCGGCGCCGTGCGCGTTCTCCAGCCAGATGCTGCTCGCGAACGGCACGGCGCTGGGTCTCTGTTCCAACCCGAATGAACTGCTGGGCATTCGGGACGGACACAAGATATTCGCAATTGCAGCGGAGCACGGTGTGTCGATTCCATTCGCGGAGGACGCCGACAGTCATTTCTACCGGCTCGAGAGCTCAGAGCTGTATGACGAGAAGCGGCTGATTCGAACTGATCCCCAAGGCAAAGTGGTGTGGAACGTGGGCCTGAAGGTAAAACTCAGCATGGAAGCCGCGTTGGGGCCGGATGGGCACATCTATATTCTCAGCACCGGTCCCAGCGGGGCCATGGCGCTGCTGATTGGCGATCGGCGCCAGTGACCGCTCAGGACGCCCTCATCCCGCCGTAACCATTTGATTCTACAACCTTTGATGAATGCGTCCCGGTGGGCACGTCAGGAATTTCCTGCCGGTTTGGACCTTGACGAGCTCGGCCGGCGTCCGCTGATGCGCCCGCAGCGTTCGATTCGCAGCGCTCCTCCGGCCACGACTCGCTAGAATAGAAAGTTACCCCTCGAAGACAGCGAATCACCATGGGTCACATCCTCCAATCTCTTCCCGCCGGCGAAAAGGTCGGCATTGCCTTCTCGGGCGGCCTGGACACTTCCGCCGCCATCTATTGGATGCGTCAAAAGGGCGCGATCCCGTATTGCTATACCGCGCACCTGGGCCAGCCGGACGAAGCGGATTATGATGCCATTCCCCGCCGGGCGTTGGAGTGCGGCGCGGAGAAGGCTCACCTGATCGATTGCCGCCAGCAACTGGTCCGCGAGGGCCTGGCCGCCCTGCAATGCGGGGCCTTCCACATCACCACGGCCGGGGTCCCGTACTTCAACACCACCCCCATTGGGCGCGCGGTCACCGGCACGATGCTCGTCTCGGCGATGAAGGAAGACGACGTAAACATCTGGGGCGACGGTTCCACCTACAAGGGCAACGACATCGAGCGGTTCTACCGCTATGGGCTGATGGTCAATCCCAAGCTCCGCATCTACAAGCCCTGGCTCGACCAGACGTTTATTGATGAACTGGGCGGCCGTAAAGAAATGTCGGAACTGTTGGAGAAGGCCGGCCTGGGCTACAAGATGAGCAAGGAGAAGGCGTATTCGACCGACTCCAACATCTGGGGCGCCACGCACGAAGCCAAGGACCTGGAGTTTCTCGCCAACGGCATCAAGATCGTTGAGCCGATCATGGGTACCGCGTTCTGGCGGTCCGATGTAGATGTTCAGCCGGAGACGGTCACCGTTGGCTTTGAAGAAGGCCTGCCGGTCACGTTGAATGGCAAGTCCTTCGCTGATCCTGTGGATATGGTGCTGGCGGCCAACGCGCTGGGCGGACGGCATGGCCTGGGCATGTCGGACCAGATTGAGAACCGCATCATTGAAGCCAAGAGCCGCGGCATCTACGAAGCGCCAGCCATGGCGTTGTTCTTCATCGCCTACGAGCGCCTGGTGACGGGCATCCACAACGAAGGAACGCTGGAGCAGTACCACACCATGGGGCGCCGCCTGGGCCGCCTGCTGTACGAAGGCCGTTGGTTCGATCCACAGGCCCTGATGATCCGCGAGACCCTGCAGCGCTGGGTGGCCAAGGCGATCAGCGGCGAGGTCACGCTGGAACTGCGCCGGGGCAACGACTACTCGATCCTCGACACGAAGAGCCCGAACCTGACCTACAAGCCCGAGCGCCTGACGATGGAAAAGCACGAGGGCGCCTTCTCACCGCTCGACCGCATTGGCCAGTTGACCATGCGCAATCTGGACATCACCGATTCGCGCGACAAACTGTTCGTGTACGCACATGCCGGGCTGATTGCCCCGCAGACGTTCGAAGGCATGCGACTGCTGGACGGCGAGAAGGAAGACTAAGGTCTATCCGGATTAGGAAGGCGCGGCGCGGCCGCCGCCGGTTGTTCGAGGAAGGTGCTCCGATTGGATCGAAACTGCTTGTGAAGACGCCGCCTTCACGAGCCGGCCAGGCCCGCCCTGCGCCACGCAGACGGGGTGATGCCTGGAGAAAACCGGAGCACTGGAGAGTCTTGCCCTCCGATGTTCAGCGTGGCAGTTCTTCCCTGGCCCGACCTAGGCGTTGAGGCGCTGCCGTCTGCGCCGGCCCAGGAACCAGCCTGCCAACCCTCCAATCACAAGGCCTGCGCCGCCGGCATACCATAAGGCCTGCGTCAGCTCAGTGATCAATTGGTTGGTGAAGACATTGGACGACAAGTGAAGCGAGACGATTTTCCACTCGTCGCCGGACTTCGCCGCAGTCGTGCTCCATCGCGAATTCAGGCGAAACGGACCACGGATCACCGGAAAGAATTCGTCTTCCATACTGCCATCAGCTACCGCGACGTCTCCGGCCGGTCCAAGGAAACGTGCGTGATCGCCGAGTTTAGCCTGGGTCGTGTATCTGGTGATATAACGTCCCGGATCCTTGACCATCTTCCGGTAGTAGGCGCGAATTTCGTCATGGCCGCGGGAAATCTCCGCGTTCCACCACGTCACGGTACAGTCGGGGCGCATCTGGGCGACCAAGCCGTCAATATCCTGCGCATTGATGGCTTTTTCCACTTCGTTCAGAATCTTCAGAAGAGCCTGGCGGTCTTCCTGGTGCAATTCGTTTTGAGCTGTCATAGTTGGCGACCAAAGCAGTGCGGCGAGCGTCAGAGAGCGCAACAGCCTGAGGGTAGTCGACATGAGCGTGATCCATGTTACTACAGGTGCAATGGAAGCCACGGCGTGCGACGTTGAAACGGAAGATGCGAAATCAACGAGAAGTCGGTCTTCCCCGGGCTGATGTCACAGCGCGGGAGTCCAGCGCGATCTTGGCCGCTGGCTAATTCCGTGCCTTGGCGAGGGAGCGCAAGCGCTCTTTATCAACTTTGAGGACGATCCCCGCGTTGCGGTCGGCCACTTCGGTCACTTTGTATTCCGCTGCCGTACCCAGCACCTGTGCCACCTCAGATGCGGTCAGGCTGTAATCGTCGGCCAGCCATTGAGCCATGCCCGCCGTTGCGGAGCGAAACGCATCATCCAGGGATCCCGCGTAGCCTAGCGCCATGATGTGCGATGCAGATTCCACCCTGGGGCCTGGAAGGCGCTTGCCGGGAAGCACGTCGACTGTGAACTCGACGTCCATCGAGGTCTCGAGGGCGTCGCCTGTTAGTTCGCCATCCCCCTGGACAGCGTGGCCATCTCCCAGGTAAAGCAGCGCCCCGGGGACCTGAACTGGAAGATAGATCGTGGCGCCTTCCACGACCTCATTGAAATCCATATTGCCGCCCCAGGAGCCAGAATCATGCGTGGGCGCGGAGGTCCACCCATACATCGAGGGTGCGACTCCGATGCATCCCAGCATCGGACGCAAAGGAACCGAGTAGTTCTTGAGTCGCTCGGTCGGGGTGCTCGGAGTGGCCACGCCGCGCTGCAAATCGAGACGCCACCGAACCGCCTTGCCGTTGTCCTTAGCGATCGAGGCGAGTCCACTGTTCAAGCCGCGTTCGACGATGGCATCGGTGCTGAGCGCCCAATCGCGATTCAACCGCAGGCGCGAAAGGCGCACCACCAAGGTGTCTCCAGGAACCGCCGTCTCGATATAGAACGGCCCCGTTTGGGGATTGCCACCGAGCACATGCGTAACGCCCTTTTCGTCGATTCCGCTGGCATCCACGGTGGTCGTGTGAACACTGTCTCCCGGTGCGATCGTCAGCACGGGGGTGTTCGCCGCCGAAAACTCCCGATGGAATACCTTGGGCTGAAAATCGTGCCGTCGAGGACCACCGGCGGACCGCGACGAGACGGGCCTGGCGGTGAATGGGCGAGTTGTCGGGTACTGTGGGTCGCCGACGTCGGTAAATGTAAGCGAGCCGGCCATCGAACCCGCGGCAACCCTCGCGGTGCACCGGGTGGTGTTTCCGCGTTCGTCTTTGGCGAAGAACTCGAGTGCGCCGTTCAATAGCCCGCCTTCCAGCGGGTTACCGTCAAATTTGCCGGTCAGGGCGTCTTTCTGCTGGGCGAGTTCCAGAATGTAATGCAAAGGCGTGCCATGGAAATCAGCGGTGACTAACCACCGTCCGGACACGGTTGTCGTCTGCGCCGGTAGTGCCCCCAGCATCAGAAACAGCAAGAAAAGCAGTCTGCACATGGAATCTAAACGCCCCCTGCGAAGACTAGCACAGCGATGAAGTGCGGACGGATCACGCACTGCTGGGGAAACAGGAGCTATCGGAAGGCCTCCCGCCGGACGGGGTGAATGAGTTGGCTCCCCACCTGACAAACTGCAATTCACACGTAATCGCAAGTGACTGCAAACAAACCAGATGGCGACACGAGTTGGCCTGATTGGAGCAGATGTTCGCAAGTGCCTCCGGGGGACCATCCCCAGTCTTCGAACCGCACGCATGCCGTTCCTGCCGTTGCCTACATGCCGTAGAATGAAAGGAGGACAGCTCATGAGCACGCGCGAACTTATCGCCCAGGAACTAGGTCGGCTTTCCGAACGTGACCTCGATCGGCTCCTCGCCTTCGTTCGGAAGCTTGAGGAAGACCAGGCGGAGTCTGCTGCCCCCGCTGTAGCGGCCGAATCCGCGCTGGCCAAGGACTGGCTCTCCCCTGAGGAGGACGCAGCCTGGGCCAATTTGTAAAAGGCGACGTCGTCGTCCTCAACTTCCCCTTTTCGGACTTAAGCCAGACGAAGCGGAGACCGGCCTTGGTCCTGGCAGCGCTGCAAGGTGACGACCTGATCCTCTGCCAGATCACCAGCCAAGCACGGGAAGACGGATACTCCATCCGCCTGGATGCGCCGGATTTCGTCGCTGGCGGGCTGAGCCAGAGTAGCCGTATCCGGCCGAACCGGCTCTTCACTGCGGACTCGGGGATCGTCGTCTATCGTGCCGGCCACGTCTCCGCTGAGAAGCTCAGAGAGACCAGAGACAAGCTGATATCGATCCTGGACTCGAAGTAGCCGCCCCTCTATTCATCCAGTGACAGCCATTCGATCTCGACTCTGCCGCTGGTGGGGTCGTACACCACGTGATCGACAAGTTGCCGGATCGATTGGCTGATAATGTCATCTCTGGTGCGGTTCGGTAGTTGGGCAGCGACGGCGTTCTCCAGCAGTCCCGCCGGTACTTGGTATCCGCATGGTGAGCGCCCTCCGGCCGTCGCCCGGCAGCGGTAGTAGCGGTAGACCTTGTTCCCATGGCGAGTGCTGTGAGGCGATAGCGGACGTCTGCAGGTTCCGCATTCCAGCCTCCCCTTCAACGGCCACATTGGTCCGTATCGGACACTCTTCGCATGCCGAGTTCGGCGTTTGGCCAGTGCGCTTCCGGCGGCATCGAACAACTCGTGGCTGACGATGGTGAGATGACATCCCAGCCGGAAGCTGCGACCATCCTTCAGCATTCCGACGTGCACCGGATTTCGCAGTGTAGCCAGAACCTGGCGGGCGCTCCACGGACCGCCGACTGGTGCCTTGGTTCGGCACCCGCGCGCGTTCGCCGCCTCGGCTATCTCCGATGGTTTCCGCCCCGAAGCGGCTTCTGAAAACATCCACCGGACGACCGCTGCTTCCTTTTCGTTCGGCGCCAATTGCTTCGTCCGCGCGTCGGAGTCATATCCGAACGGAACACCGCCGGCGAATCTCAATCGTCAGGCCTTCAACCGCGCCCTCGAATCCGCGATCCGCGCGGAGATCAACTCTCGTTCGAACTCAGCGAAGGATGCCATGATGTTCAACATGAAGTTGTCCTGTGCAGAGTGGCCAAGCTCCGGCGCGGTGACGATGACGAGCCCCACTTCGAGCCGCCGAAACTCGTCCAGCAACGCCACGCAGTGACGAACACTTCTCGACAGACGGTCGAGCCGGTGAATGAGGATCTGATCGACGACGCCGCGACGGACAACAGCTATCAGCCGGTTCAACCCAGGACGGTCGAGCGTCGCGCCGGAGTGGCCGTCGTCATCGAATCGCTCCGGCAGCAGCGTCCACTGGTGCCCGCGTTGCGACTGAAGATACAGGGAGCAGGCCTCGTGCTGGACTTCGCACGAAGACAAACCATCAGGCGAACTCACCGACTGGCGGGTGTAGATCGCGCACCGAACCGGCCTTCGGCGCAACCCCTGTTCAGCGGCATTGAACACTGATCCTATTCTCTGCCATCGCGATGCGGTTCGAAAGCGGTTGAGAAAGGGCGGCCTCTCCCAACAGGGCTGTCAACTTCAGCGGAGGCGTCAACGGAGAAACCGGAGAGTTCGAGCGGTTGAGGGAGGCAAACGCTCCGAACCAGCATGGTTGAGAGCGCACCCCGGTTTGCACTACTTCAAACTGGAGAAACCACGCGGAACGCAAATACCACGGAATGTTTGGGATACGGGAACGGCGGGAACCGGCAGATGGCGTCAACTACAACAGCGAGAGAAACTTAGCAAAACGGAAGTTGGCTCCCCGACATGGATTCGAACCACGATTCACGGCTCCAAAGGCCGCTGTCCTACCATTAGACGATCGGGGAGCAGGGTGGCAGTGACTACCGCCAACACTGTTAGTTTAACCTATCTCGGCTAGCTGAGCAGCAACTCCAAGTCCTCGCGAGTGAGGTTCTTGAGCAGGCTGTTGTCCTCGCTGAGAATCGCATCCGCCAGATCCCGCTTGCTCTTCTGCAGCTCCAGCACCTTCTCCTCTACCGTGCCCTTGGCGATCAGGCGGTATGCAAAGACCTGACGGGTCTGCCCGATGCGGTGGGCACGATCCACGGCCTGCGCTTCTACAGCCGGATTCCACCACGGATCCAGCAGGAACACATATTCAGCCGCCGTCAGATTCAGCCCGAGGCCGCCGGCCTTCAGGCTGATCAGGAACAGGCCGCATTCGGGGTCGTTCTGGAAGTTCTCGACGCGGGCCTGGCGATCGCGCGTCGCGCCGTCGAGGTATTCGTAGCGGATTCCGAGCTTGTCCAGACGTGCCCGAACGATGGCCAGCAGGCTCGTGAACTGTGAGAATACCAGCGCTTTGTGGCCCTCCTCGCGCAGTTCCTCCAACTGATCGATGAGGAGATCAATCTTGGCGCTTGGCTCGTTTGACCGGCGCGGATCCAACAAACCGGGATGGCAGGCCGCCTGCCTCAACCGAAGGAGTGCTTCGAGCACGTGCATCTTCGAGCGCCCCAGTCCGCGCGCCGTTACCCGCTGCAGCAGCGATTCACGATAGTGAGTCCGCAGCTCTTCATACTGGCGCCGCTGCGCCGGCTCCAACTCGCAATACACGGTCTGCTCAGTCTTGTCCGGCAGTTCCCGAGCCACCTGTTTCTTGGTCCTGCGCAGGATGAAGGGGCGCAGGGCCTGCGAGAGCAGCCTGCGCGCTTCGTCGCTCGGATTGCGCGCCAGGCCACCCGCCATCTGCAGCACCTTGGCCTCCCCGAGCATGCCCGGGTTCAGGAACTCAAACAGGCTCCACAGCTCCCCCAGGTGATTCTCAACCGGAGTGCCGCTGAGCGCTAACCTGTGCCGTCCGCGCAGCAGCCTTACCGCCTTGGCTGAAGCCGTGGAAGCGTTCTTTATCGCCTGTGCTTCGTCCAGAACCAGGTAATCGAACTCGATCTCCGCCAGGCGCGGAGCGTCCCTCAACACGGTTCCATAGGTGGTTAGGACCAGGTCATACTCCAGGATCTCAGCCGCGTCCCGGGCTAGGCCGCTGTATTCCAACACGCGGAGGGCCGGGGTGAAGCGGGCCGCCTCCTGACGCCAGTTGAAGATCACCGAACGTGGCGCGACCACCATGGACGGCCCATGCCCTTCGGCGCGCCTTTGCTCCAGCACGGCCAGGACTTGGGGGGTCTTGCCGACACCCATGTCGTCGGCCAGGCATCCGCCGAAGCCGAAGTCGCGCAAGAAGGCCATCCAACCGAGCCCGGCCCTTTGGTAATCCCTCAATTGCCCGACAAACCCAGCCGGCTGCTCCATCGAGGAGATGCCCTGGAAGCTGGTCATCCGTTCGCGAATGCCCTGGAACTGCTCGTCGAAATGGACCGCGGGCTGAGCGGCGAGCAGCGCGTCCAGCAGCATCGCCTGATTCATGCGAAAGCGAAGGTGGTCGTCCTGCTTCTGGCCCAGGCCGGCGAGCGGACCGAACTGCTGGAGCCACTTCTCCGGTAGCAGGCCGTACGTACCGTCGCCCAACTGGATCATCCCATCGCCCCGCCGGAGAGCGGCGAGCAGCGCCGGCAACTCCACCGTCGCATCGCCATAATCCACCGAGCCGTGCAGCTCAAACCAATCGATACCTGAGCGAACATCCACCCGAACCTCGCCGGCCCGACGGAACGCCTTGCCTTCCGCTTCCACATGCCAGGCTGCCTGCACTAGCTCGCGCACGACTTTGGGCATCGCCTTTGTGGCCAGGCGCCAGGCGCCGCGCCCGTCACTGGGCGGACGCAAGCCAAGGCTGCGCAGCATTCCACGCGCCTCTTCCTCCAAGCCCTGGTCCCGCAGGAAGAACACTCGTTCCTCCGCTAGCCAGAAGCCGCGGCCGGGCGACGCCTCTTCCTTCCAGCCAAACCCGTAATCGAAGATCAGCCGCGACTGGAAGTACTCCTCGCCCCACATCTCGCGTTTCTGCGAGATGCGTAGACCGACGCGGGCCGGGCCGCTGCGCTCCTCAAATTGGAGCTCCTCGCCCAAATCCATATGAGGCAGGACAGGGCTGGCCAGCAGCCGTTCCATGACGGTGTCGCGCTCGCGATCAGGGAACGGAATCCTCTTAAACTCGCGCAGCTGGGACATCCAGGGGTGCGAATCGGGCTGTTCCAGCCGGGCGACCCGTCCGCGGGCAAACAGGAATCCTGCGCTGGACATCAGGCTCGGCTCATCGAGCTCCATCCGCTCTTCCCCGCGGCGTAGCGAGCCTTCGATGCCCCACTGGTCGTGGTCGTCCTGCCGGATCTCGAGCCAGAACTGCCAGGGCGGCCCATCATCCCACTCAGCCGCCTCCAGGTCCCCGACTGCGCCCGCTCCGCGTACCATCAAACGGCCGGTACCTGCCATTTGGGGAATCACCCTTTGCGCCAGGGCGGCAGGAAGCGCCCGTCGGCGCTGCGACCCCAGGGCCGGAGCGTACATCATGTACGTCTCCTGTGCCCCCATCAGCGACGCCAATACTTCGACATCCACCGGATCGGGCAGCGAGGCGACCTGCTGCGCGTTGATCCGGAAGTCCTTCAAAGTAGTCCATTCGCCGTTCTTTTTCCGGCTGCGGAAGTAGATATCGAGCACCACGGCACCCGCTGACTGGGAGGCGGCACTCTCTACAACGTATTGAATCTCAAAGTCCGCCGGCAGTTCCGGCCCGTCCACGCGACGGCCCTGGAATTGCCTCTCGATGGAGCCCAACTGTTCGCTCCAAAGGGGCAACTGAGGGGCCGGAGGGGCGAAAGCAGGGGCCACCCCTGGCTGAGTCTGGGGCGGATCATCGCGCAATTGGAGGGTCCGCGCCTCGGCGGCCTCGGACAGGGATCCCCGGTCATCCGCCGCGATCACCGCTGCCCACACATGCTTGCAGGGACCTTCGTCGAGGAAGTAGGGACAATTGCACTCTACATACAACCGGTTGAGGTCGTAGCGGAGCGTCACCCTATAGGGCCGAGAGCCCTGAACATCCGCGATCAGATGGCGCGGGCTGGCCTGACGGACGGTAACCGCACCACCTGCGAAGAGATCCTGGCCCCGGAATTGAACCCGCCTGTCGAACTGATAGGCGAGTTTTGAAGAGATCGTCATTGAAGAGGAGGTAATCTTTCATTTTAGCGGCCTCCTCCTCTCTCATGCTGAAGCAAACGAAAATGAACTTTCGTTCTACTTGGTTTTTACAGGGTCCGGAGGCCGGTTCGGCAGCTTCCTGCCGCCCGCCTGGATGCGCTTCATCACCTCGTCGATGGCGCGTTCCAACTGCGGATCGTGGCCGGCGATGATCGATTTCGGGTCATTCTCGACAGTGATGTCCGGCTCGACACCGATGCCTTCGATGATCCATTCGCCTTTCGTGTTGGCGAAGCCGAACTCAGGCACGTTCACCACGCCCCCATCCACCAGGTTGCCGTGGTTGGTGATGCCGACCACGCCGCCCCAACTGCGCTTCCCGATCAGTGGACCGAGCTTCGCTTCGCGGAACATGGCAGGGAAGATGTCCCCATCCGAGGCGGAAGTTTCGTTCAGGAGACACACCATCGGGCCAATCATCACGCCATCGGGATAGGTAGTGGGTTCGTCCGAATTGCGCGAGAAACCAGTGGCCAGCATCTGGCGCCGCAGGCGTTCAATCAGCATGCGCGATACATTGCCGCCGCCGTTGCCCCGATCGTCGATCACCAGGCCATCCTTGCGAACCTGGCCGTAATACCACTTGATGAACTCGCGGATGCCCTCGGCGCCCATGTTCGGAACGTGGATGTAGCCCACCCGGCCGTTCGTCGCCTTGTCGACGCGGGCCCGGTTGGCTTCGATCATCTCGAGATAGATCAGGTCGGTCTCAGTGTCGACAGGCTGGAAGGTGATCTCCTTCGAGCCGTTCATCTCAGGCCGGCTATTCACCGTAAACCGCACGGCCTTGCCAGCCTTGCCCCGCAGCAGGCGGTAGGGGTCCTCACTGGCCTTCAATTCCTCACCATCCACCGCCAGGATGTAGTCGCCGGCCTTCACATCCACCCCAACTTCGGTCAAAGGCGAGCGGTAGACCGACTCCTCATTCTGTCCGGCGAAGATATGCGCGATCTTATACCGCCCGGAGGCTTCGTCCAGCTCAAACCGGGCTCCGGGCAGGGCTACCCGAGGCCGTTCCGGCCGGTCCCAGGCGCCGCCATCGATATAGGCGTGGCCCGAATTCAGTTCCGCAATCATCTCGCCGATGATGTAATTCAGGTCGGAACGGTGGCCGACATATTCCAGCATGGGCGCGTACTGCTGCCGCAGCGCCTCCCAGTCGTAGCCGTTCATATTCTTCGCGTAGAAGAAGTCGCGGTAACGGCGCCAGACCTCGTTGAAGATCTGCGCCCACTCCTGCGAAGGAATCCGCTCGATCTTCAGATCCGCCGTCGACACGGCCTTCTTGGAATCGCGGCCCTTCGGATTCACGTCGTACAGGGAGAAGCCGGCACCCTGCCGCACGAGCATCTTCGATCCGTCGAAAGATGTCGCGTAGCCGCCAGCACCCTCGGCCAAGGCCGATTCCTTGCGATCTTTCAGCGCAAAGATCTGGATGGACGGCTGCGTCTCGCTCTCACGGCCGTAGTATGGATTCCCTGCCTTGACATAGACCAGATGGCCCTTCACGGCGGTTAGGGAACCATAGTTCGCCGCTGGCAGCGGCACAGTCACCACTCTCGCGCTGATGCCATCGAAGTCGATGCGAAGCGGCTTCTTCTCTTCTGCCTTCTTCTCATCCGGCTTCTTCTCATCAGTTTTCTTGTCGTCGGCCTTCTTCTCATCCTGGATCTGCACCTGATCGTCCTCGGGCGCGAAGGGATTTTTCACATCCTTCCGCAGGGCGAGGCCGTAAATCAGGGTGTTGCGCGCCGTCGCGTAGTTGAATTCGGAAGCGCTGATGATGGGCGCGTACTCCCGGTCGCCCAGGAACCAAAGGTAGTTGCCCTCCGGATCCCAGGCCGGCGAGTATTCGTTGAACATCTCACTCGTCACCTGATGGGCCTTATTCTCGCTCGTACTCCAGATCCAGATCGACTGGAATCCGTTAGGATCGTTCAGGCTGTAGGCGATGTAGGCGCTGTCTGGCGACCAGACATACTCCTGCATGCTGCCTCGGCGGTCGCGGGCCACCTCCAACACCGACTTGTCCGACAAAGTCAGCACATACAGCTTGCCGTCCTTGTCGCTGAACGCAATCTTCTTTGAGTCAGGCGACCATGTCGGACGGTAGCGCATCGCTCGCCCGCCGGTGGTGAGCTGTTCCGGTTGACCGGAACCGTCCTGATTGATCAGCCACAGCTCTTCTTCACCCGAGCGGTCACTGATGTAAACGATCCGCCGCCCGTCCGGAGACCACTCCGCCGCCTTGTCATGGGCATTCGAACTGCGGGTCAGATTACGGACGACGCCCTTCTCGATCGGCGCCGTGAAGAGATCGCCGTGCGCCACAAACAGCGCGCGTTCGCCCTTCGGACTGAGGTCAAACCCAGCCACCTGTGCGCCGACGTTCACGAGCGAGGGCCGCGAGGCAACGCCGTCCGTCGGGACATCAATGGAGATCTTCTTCGACTGGCCGTTCTTCGCTTCGAGAACCTGCAGCTCGCCGTTCAGCTCATAGACAATGTGTCCCTGGCGATCGGCACTGGCCCACCGCACATCCCATTTGGTGGAGTTGGTCAGTTCCTTGACCTTCTTCGAGGCAGGATCGTACTCGTAAATGTTGTACGTCCCCGTACGGTCTGAGGAGAAGTAGACTTTCGAGCCAATCCACATGGGTTCGCGTTCGGTCCGCGGCGAGTTGGCAATCGCTTCCACGTCGTTCGTCTTCAGGTCGTAGATGTAGAGATCCTGCTGCCAGCCGCCCTGATACCGCTTCCAGGTCCGGAAGTCGCGGAACAGTGGCGAATAGAGAACCTTCTGCCCATCGGGGGACATCACACCGGGACCCGACTTCGGCATCGGCAACGCCTTCGCCGGGCCACCTGTTGCCGGCACGGTGTACAACCGCGAATCGGCCACAGCCCAGGAGTCGCGTACCGAGCGGAAGATGATCGACTTCCCATCCGGCGTCCAGCCATACACCTGGTTGTCGTAGCCCCAGCGAGCCGGCAGAGGCCCGCGCGCCGGGTAGTAGGTCAATTGCTTAGGCACCCCGCCCGAGGCGGGCATCACATATACCTGCTCATCCCCGTCATACTGCCCGGTGAAGGCGATCCATTTCCCATCCGGCGAGAATTTTGCGAAGAGCTCCATGCCGGAATGGGCGGTCAACCGGGTCGCTGTCCCACCGGACGCCGCAGCGGTCCAGATGTCACCCGAATAAGTAAAAGCCACCTTGTCGCCGTAGATGTCGGGGAACCGCAGAAGCTTGGTCTGGCCAAAGGCGAGCGATGCGCTCAGAAGAAGAAGACAAATCTGCCTCATACACCTCGAATCCTAGCATGCGGAGGGTGATTGACCCTGTAAACTCCAGTCGCCGCTTGACCCGACTACGGCTTCACACTTCAGAATGAAGACGTGAGGTGATCCGCTGTCATGAATATTACGGAACTGGGCCGCCGGCACGGCCTTTCCCGGTCCACCCTGCTCTACTACGACCGCATCGGCCTGCTCACCCCCACGGGCCGCCAGCTGAATGGTTACCGCCGCTATACCGCCTCGGATGAGCAACGCCTGGGGCAGATCTGCCTCTATCGCCAGACAGGACTGCCGCTTTCCGAGATCCGCAAAGTCATCGACAAGCCGCGCAAGGACCTCTCAGCATCGCTCGAGCGCCAACTGCAGCACCTCGCCACCGAGATCGAATCCCTCCGCAATCGCCAACGCATCATTGTCGGCCTGCTGCAGAACCGCCGGCTGCTGGAGCGCGTCAACATCATGAATCGCGAAACGTGGACCAAGCTGCTTCGCGCCTCCGGGTTCACCGACGCCGATCTGCATCGCTGGCACCAGGACTTTGAGCGCATGGACCCGGATTACCATCAGCGTTTTCTCGAGTTTCTCTGTATTCCGGAAGACGAGATCGCAGCTATTCGCAGTTGGTCGCGCGACGCCATAAAATAGCAGCCATGTTGCGCCGCAATTTCCTGAAGGCCGCCGGAGCCGTCGCCGCCCCCGCCTTCGCCAAGACCGATCGCCGCCCCAACATCCTGTTCATCATGGCCGACGATCATGCAGCCCATGCCATCAGCGCCTATGGCAGCACGATCAACGAGACACCCAATATCGACCGCATTGGGCGCGACGGCATCCGTCTGGACAACTGCTTCTGCACAAACTCCATCTGCACGCCCAGTCGCGCCGTCATCCTCACCGGCCAGTACAGCCATGTGAACGGCGTCAAGACTCTGAACGACCCGCTGGATCCCGGCCGCCAGAATGTAGCCAAGCTGCTGCAGGCTGGAGGTTATTCGACCGCCATGGTGGGCAAGTGGCATCTGCACAAGGATCCCACCGGCTTCGACTACTGGAACATCCTGCCCGGCCAGGGCGCGTATTACGACCCCGAGTTCATCGAAATGGGGCAGCGCAAGAAGCACACTGGTTATTGCACGGACCTCATCACAGATTTCTCGATCAATTGGTTGAAACAGCGCCCCAAGGATAAGCCGTTCTTCCTGATGTGCCATCACAAGGCCCCCCACCGGCCCTGGCAGCCCGCGCAATCTCACGCCTACGACGCGGCCACCCGCACGATCGAAGAACCAGTCACCCTGTACGACCACTACGAGAACCGGTCAGAGGCCGCACGCCGGGCCACAATGCGCGTGGGCGAGAGCATGACCAAGGCCGATGTCAAGACTGACCTGCCCGCGGACCTGAAGGGCGACGAATTGCGAAAGTGGGGCTATCAGCGGTACATCAAGGATTACCTGCGCTGTATCCAGAGCGTTGACGACGGAGTGGGCCGATTGTTGAGCCAACTCATGCGCGACGACCTGGAAGAGAACACCGTTGTCATTTACACCTCAGACCAGGGCTTCTTCCTCGGCGATCACGGCTGGTTCGACAAGAGGTTCATGTATGAGGAATCACTGCGCATGCCCTTCCTCATCCGCTATCCGAAGGAGCTCAAGCACGGCATCAACAGCGACATGATCCTCAACCTCGACTTTGCCGGGACGTTCCTGGATTTTGCCGGTGTTGCCGCACCTTCCGACATGCAGGGCCGCAGCTTCCGGCAGAATCTGCGCGGCAGAACCCCAAACGACTGGCGGAAGTCGATGTACTACCGCTATTGGATGCATCTCGCGGATCACAACGTCGCGGCCCACTACGGCGTGCGCACTGAGCGCTACAAGCTCATCTATTACTACGGCAAGGCGCTGGGCACCTCGGGCTCCATCGACAGGGACACACCACCCGAGTGGGAGCTGTTCGACCTGCTGAAGGATCCTCGCGAGCTCACCAATGTTTACGCGGACCCCGTCTACCAGAAAACAATTGTCGACCTCAAAACGCTGCTCGCGCGATTGCAGGCAGAGTATGGCGACCAGCCCTGTCCAGCCTAAACGTCGTCAGCTGTTGGCCCAAACCGGATCCTTGACACCCGCGAGCGTTCTGACGCCGCCGTCCTCCAGGTCGAGCACGACAACTTCGTTCACGCCGCGCTTGAGAAACTGCTTCGGACAATATAGCGTCTGCTGCGGCCCGATCTTCCAGTGCCGGCCCAGACAATGGCTGTTCACCCAGACATAGCCTTTGCCCCACCCCTGCGTGTCGAGATACGTGTCGGCGGCGGCGGCCAGCGCAAAACTACCGCGCCAGAACGCCGGCGCTGCTTCGGGCTGTTTGGCGAAGGTCAACTTCTGCAGCTTGCCAATCTGGTAAGGGCTCATGCTCCAGCCGCGCAGTTCCTCTCCGTTGAAAGTAACAGTGCCGAGAATGCCCTTACGATCCTCCATCAGCTTCAGGCCGAAGTTAATGCGGCCCATATTCTCGACCAGGATCCGCAATGGCTCGCCAGCCTTCAGTTCCACTTCGAGTGAATCCTGATCCAGGCGCCGGTCCAACCGCCCCAGCAGGCGACTCCCCTGCATGACAAGGGCGTAGTCATGCAATCCCTCGATTCTCAGTTTGCCCTGCCCGGCTGCCTCGATGGGCGTCTGGTACAGAACGAACCCATAGTCCAGCCCGATCGATTCGAAAGTCTGCGGCTTTTCCGCCGTCAGGACAGGCTTCATCTCGCGCAGCAGAGGAGCAGATTCTTTCAGTTCGAACCTCGGAATCTCGATCACCGGCAGCGGCGCGGGCAGTTCCGGTATGACTTCCCCAGGCAGCAGGTGCTTCTCGATCACGGCGCGGTAAGCGGCAAACTTCTTCGCCGGCCGGCCGGCTTCATCGATAGGCGAGTCGTAGTCGTAACTCGTAATGTCCGGCTGGTAGACCTTGTCGAAGTTCGCGCCGGCCATTGGGCCGAAGGAGGTTCCGCCATGGACCATATACAGGTTGAACGAGATGTTCCGCTCCAGCATCCAGTTCAGGCCGTCCAGGTGAACTTTGTTGTCGCCCGTGTGGTGCTTCTCACCCCAGTGGTCGAACCAGCCCACCCAGTATTCTCCGCACATCAGCGGCACGCCCTGACGGAACTTCGCGAAGTTCGCGAACTCTTCCCGCGGATCGCCCCCGAAGTTGACGACGGAGAGGAGATCCGGCAGCGTCCCGCCGCTCAACATGTAATCCAGCGACCCGTCCGAAGTGTAGAGCGTGATCTCCAGCCCGCCGTCGACCAGCATCTTCCGGATCGCGTTCAGATAGGCCTTGTCCTTTCCAAACGATCCGTACTCGTTCTCGACCTGGGCCAGAATCACGGGGCCGCCGCGAGTGATCTGCATGGGGACCACTTCCTTCACCAGGCGTTTCAAATAGCGGCTGGCGGGCTCCAGGAAGCGCGGATCCGTGGTGCGCACCTTGATGTCCGGATCCTTGAACAGCCACGAGGGATAACCGCCGAACTCCCACTCGGCGCAACTGTACGGGCCTGGCCGCACAATCACCCATAACCCTTCCTCCTGGGCTGTCCGGATAAACGCAGCGATGTCGAGGTTGCCGGTGAAATCGAACTCGCCCGGTCGGGGCTCGTGCAGGTTCCAGAAAGAGTACATGCAGAGGGTATTCAGCCCCATGGCCCGCATCTTCTTCATGCGGTCCCGCCAGTACTCCCGGGGGACGCGGGCGTAGTGCATCTCACCAGCCCGAATGACCCATGGCTGACCGTTCAGTACAAATCGGCCGCCCTCGACCCCAAATGTCTGACGTGCCGGAGCACCGATCAGAGGCTGGGCCGCCGCGGCCGCCAGCACACCCAAAGCATCACGCCGTCTCATATTTACCAGACTACCGCCGCAGCCAACCCAGTTCACTTGGAAATCACGCCGCGGCCGCTCACCAGGTAGACCGCAAAACTCCCCAGCCAATGGCCGCCTTCGTAGTGGTCTCCCGTAATGCTGGCCAATCCGGCCTGCCTCAAACGGCCCGCCAGGGCGCCCAGCGTTTTCCGGCGCGGCTCCACATCCGGCAGCCGGGACACGATTCCCTCCAGCATCCACGCACGGCTCAAGTTCAACCCAGCCAAATGCCACATCTTGCCATCCGTCACGTCGGTGACCACGGTCGGCTCCATTTCGATGCGGGGCAGAAACGCGGAAAGCCAAACGGAAAATTCCTTGGGAGGGAGAATCCTGCGCACGACGTCCGCTTCGGCCAGACAGGGAGACAGGAAGTCTTCGCCGGAAGGCTCATAGGATACCGGGCAAGCCCTGTCCTTCAAGTAATAATCGCGGGCTCGCGATTCAACCAGCCGGCCAAATTCAGTATTCCCGGTCACGCGGGCATAGTCGATCATCAGGCCGAGGGAAAAGGCGGTGTTGTTGTGCTCGCCGGTGCGGATGGGCCAGGCCAGTTTGGGCAGCCACGAACTAAGCCGTCCTGTGACTGCCTGTTCCAGGGGTTTCAGGTTGGCGGCCCAGCGCCGGGCATCGGGATCGTCCCATTCGTGCAGTTCCGCCGCGAGTTGCAGCAGCCAGGCCAGGCCATAAGGTCGTTCGAAGGTGCCGCGGCCGGGTGCATTCAGATACTTCACCTCCTGGGCGATGTTTTCCGGCGTCAGGCTCTGGTTCACGGCCCGGCGCGCCTGGGCAGCGAAGCCGGCGCGGGGGAACTGCCGCGCCAGGCGGACCAGCAGCCAGTGGCCGTGCACGCAGGAGTGCCAGTCGAAGCAGCCGTAGAACGCGGGCGTCAGCTCACGAGGCGGCTTCACATCCGCATCGGAGTTCAAGGCGTGCGCGATCTTATTCGGATATTCGGAGTGGACACAATCGAGGGCGAGATTGGCAAACCGACCGGCCGCCGCGTCATCGAACACAGTCTGGGCCATCAACCCTCCAGCGAGGCAAATCCCAAGCAGCAAAATCCGCATGTTCTCCCAGAATACCCGCTGGGGCTGGCGGCCTTAGGGAACGACCATGATCTGAGTCCGCCAGAAGGCGGCCTTGCGGGCCTCCGGCTGGAGCACCGTCGTCTGGCAGGTATACTCTCCTGGTGCCAGCCGGTCGATGGCAAAGCGCAGCTTCAGGGGGAGTCGGCAGCCAGGGCATAGAGGGTGTCCTGCGACCTTTGGAAGCCGGAGGTGATGGAGGCGGCGGTTGTGCCGCTATACACGCCGATCTGACCCGGAGAACCACGCGAGGCGTCCCCCAACGGAGCATCCGCGGAGAGTCCCCGGGCATCCACGGGCCATAAGTTGACCCCGGCGCGGATGGCCGCGATTAGCAAGATGCTCGAGGTCTTTTTACATTGCAGTGACGAGCGGCGGACATCCGTGACCAACTGTTGTCACCTGACCACATAGCGTTACCCCGCCAGCCGCGCTCACGGACTGGTACTCGACCTGCGGTCAATCAGCGCGGATGGCAGCGGGAATTCAATGGGTTGGCACGCTTCGTGCATGTCTTGAAGTTGGCATGCCCAAGATGACACCAAGACGTCGAAAGCGCTATTGCGCTACCAGAAGTAATCTCCGACAGGCGTCCCCATGGCCGGTTTGACCCCGGGTAGCCCGGCGACCGGCGGGACTCTCGCCTGGAGGAGGAAACTGCGGCAGGGCAATCCGATGGCCCGGTCCACAGTCAGCGTGGGCAGGATCCTGGGCATCCCGATTCAACTCGACTATTCCTGGTTCCTGATCTTCGGCCTTCTCACCTGGATGCTGGCGAGCAATTACTACCCCAAGGAGTTCCCGCATTGGAGCCCAGCGATGTACTGGGTGACGGCCGCGGCCACCGCCCTGCTACTGTTCGCAAGCGTCCTGTTGCATGAGCTGGGGCATTCCTTTGTGGCGCTGCGGTCCAACATCCCCGTGCGCAGCATCACGCTTTTCATCTTCGGCGGGGTAGCGCAGATCGGGGCGGAACCGATCACCCCCAAGGCGGAGTTCCTCATCGCAATCGCCGGGCCAGCGGTAAGCCTGTCCCTGGCGCTGCTGCTGACCATCGTGCAACCGGCACTGGTCACCATCGAGCCGTTGCTCGGGCTGGCAAAATACCTCGCCTACATCAACTTTGCACTGGCGGTCTTCAATCTGATCCCCGGATTCCCGCTGGACGGAGGACGAGTGTTCCGGTCGATCATCTGGGCAGCCACCAAGGACATGAGGAGGGCCACCCTCATCGCCGCGAATTCCGGGCGATTCTTCGGTTACCTATTCATCTTCAGCGGCGTGTGGCGGGCACTCTCCGGCGATCTGGGCGGGCTGTGGATCGCCTTCATCGGCTGGTTCCTGGAGAACGCCGCGTCGGCGCAAGTGCACCAGGTGACCTTCCAGGGCCTTTTGGCGGGCCATCGCGTGTCACAGGCCATGAGCACGCAATGCCCCTCCGTGGCGCCGGAACTCACGCTGCAGCAATTGGTGGATGAACATGTCCTGGGCGGCGGGCGACGTTGTTTCCTGGTTGGCCACGGCGAAGAGACGCTAGGCCTGATGACGCTGCACAGGATCAAGGAAGTTCCGCGATCGGAATGGGACACGACCACGGCGGCGCAGGTGATGCTCCCCATCGCGTCACTCAAGAGCATCAGCGCGGGGACGGACCTCTGGGCCGCCCTGCAAATGCTGGATCGCGACGGAGTCAATCAACTGCCGGTCATGGCGGGTAATCAGGTCATCGGCATGCTCAGCCGCGATGACGTCATCACTTTCCTCGGCACCATGCAGGAACTGGGCTCCACCACACCCCAGCTAAACCCGCGATGACCGCCCACGGCATTGCGAATCCGGCAGCAGCCTCCATTCTGACGATCAATGGCGGCTCTTCCAGCATCAGGTTCGCGCTCTTTGGCCCGGGGGTCTCGGCAGAGCGAACCCTGCATGGAAAGCTGGACCGCATCGGCTTGAGCGACCCGGTTCTCACCTACCGGGATGACTCGCTGGACCAGCACGGCAGCATTGCCATGGATCCGGGCGACGCCAGGCCCGCTGTGGAATTCCTCCTCGACTGGCTGGAGGCCCGCGTCCCCTTCGATGGACTTGCGGCGATCGGCCACAGAGTTGTGCACGGCATGCACTACACGCAGCCAACCCGCGTGTACAGGGCACTGCTGGACGGGCTGCGGCGCATCAGCCCTTATGATCCGGAGCATCTGCCGCGCGAAATTGAGCTGATCGAGGCCTGCGCGGCGCGTCACCCCGAACTCACTCAAGTTGCCTGCTTCGACACCGCATTCCACGCCAGCATGCCGCGGGTGGCACGGCTACTCCCCATTCCGCGCCGCTTCGAGGCGCTGGGCGTCCAGCGCTATGGCTTCCACGGGCTTTCCTACGCTTTCCTGCTGGAGGAGTTGGCCCGGGCGGCTGGACCCGCACAAGCCCAGGGGCGCTTGATCCTCGCCCACCTGGGCAATGGGGCCAGCCTGGCTGCAGTGCATCACGGCCAGAGTGTCGATACCAGCATGGGCTTCACACCAGCAGCCGGACTACCGATGGGCACACGGCCAGGCGACCTGGACCCCGGCGTGGCCTGGTACCTCATGCAATCCGAGGCTCTGACTCCAAAACAGTTCAACCACCTCATCAACCACGAGTGCGGGCTGCTGGGCGTCTCGGGCACCAGCCCTGACATGCGGGATCTGATGACGCTGCAGGCTAACGACGGGCACGCCGCCGAGGCGGTGGAGTTGTTCTGCTACCAGACCCGCAAGTGGATCGGCGCGTTTGCCGCGGCCCTCGGCGGGCTCGAGACGCTGGTGTTCTCGGGCGGCATCGGGGAGAACAGCCGTGAAGTGCGAACGCGGGTGTGCCGGGGACTTGAGTTTCTCGGCATCGAACTGGACGAGCAGGGCAACACCGCGAACGCACCCCTGATCTCCACCGCCGCCAGCCGGGTGGCCGTGCGGGTGATTCCTACGGATGAAGAGCGGATGATAGCCCGCGAGGTCCGCCGAGTGACCAGTGGTCAGAATCTAACCCAAACAAGTGATGCAGCACACAAGGAGCCCACTGATGGATGAATCCCAGTCCCCTATTTCATTGGCCCGACTCGACGCCTATTGGCGGGCCGCCAACTACCTCTCAGTCGGTCAGATGTACCTCTGCGACAATCCGCTGCTCAAGCGGCCGTTGGTTCTCCAGGATGTGAAGCGCATGCTGCTGGGCCACTGGGGCACAACCCCGGGGCAGAACTTCATCTACGCTCACCTGAACCGGGTGATCAGGAAATACGACCTCGACATGATTTACGTCTCCGGCCCGGGCCACGGCGGTCCGGCCGTGGTGGCCAATACCTACCTGGAAGGCACCTACAGCGAGGTCTACCCGGACATCAGCCAGGACGAAGCAGGCCTCCGCAAGCTCTTTAAACAGTTCTCCTTTCCTGGTGGAATCCCCAGTCATGCTTCGCCGGAGTGTCCCGGCTCCATCCATGAGGGCGGCGAACTGGGCTACTCGCTGAGCCACTCCTTCGGAGCTGTCTTCGACAATCCCCAGCTCATCGTCGCCTGCGTCGTCGGCGATGGCGAGGCGGAAACCGGCCCATTGGCGACAGCTTGGCATTCCAACAAATTCCTCGACGCGGCGACCGACGGCGCGGTGTTGCCCATCCTGCATCTCAACGGGTACAAGATCTCGAACCCGACCCTGCTGGCCCGCATCCCGCGCGAAGAGCTCGAACAGTTGTTCAGGGGTTATGGCTGGACGCCGATTTTCGTGGAAGGCCACGAGCCCGGCCCCATGCACCAGGCTATGGCCGCGGCACTCGACACGGCCATCGAACAGATCAGAAAGTCCCAGAACGACGCGCGCCTGGAAGGCGTTACCGGCCGTCCGAGTTGGCCGATGATCGTCCTCAATTCACCCAAAGGCTGGACCGGGCCGAAGATCGTTGATGGGCTCAGAGTGGAGGGCACCTTCCGTTCGCATCAGGTACCGCTATCCGATCCCGCCACTCACCCGGGCCATCTTAAGTTGCTGGAAGACTGGCTGAGAAGCTACCGCCCGGAGGAGCTCTTTGATGAAACCGGGAAGCTGAATCCAGACCTGGCGGAACTGGCCCCCAGCGGACAGCGCCGCATGGGTGCGAATCCGCATGCCAACGGCGGCCTCCTGCTGCACGATCTCCGCATGCCTGATTTCCGCGACTACGCTTTCGAAGTGCCGGCACCAGGCACCAAGGGGCCGGGCGACACACACATCCTGGGGCGTTTCCTGCGTGATGTTGCGACTGCGAATGCCGAACACCGGAACTTCCGCGTCTTTGGACCCGATGAAACGCTCTCGAACGGACTGGAAGCCCTCTTCGAGGTCACCAACCGGCAATGGGATGCGAGCGAGCTGCCGGATGACCAGTTCCTCGCGCCCGCTGGACGAGTGGTGGAGATGCTGAGTGAACACCAGTGCGAAGGCTGGCTGGAAGGCTACCTGCTCACCGGCCGCCACGGCCTGTTCAATTGCTACGAAGCTTTCATCCACATCGTCGACTCCATGTTCAACCAGCACGCCAAGTGGTTGAAGGTGACCTCGCACTTGCCGTGGCGCAGGAAGATCGCCTCGCTGAACTACCTGCTCGCTTCGCACGTGTGGCGCCAGGACCACAATGGCTTCACCCACCAGGATCCGGGGTTCATTGACCATGTGGTGAACAAGAAGGCGGAAGTGGTGAGGGTGTATCTGCCACCGGATGCAAACTGCCTGCTCTCCGTAATGGACCACTGCCTGCGCAGCCGGCACTATGTGAATGTCGTGATTGCCGGCAAACACCCGGCGCCGCAGTGGCTGAGCATGGAGGCAGCGGACCGGCACTGTGCGCAGGGCATCGGCATCTGGGAATGGGCCAGCACCGACGGCGGCCTCGCCCCTGATGTGGTGATGGCCTGCTGCGGAGACGTACCCACGCTGGAAACCCTGGCCGCGGTGTCCATCCTGCGGGCGAACCTTCCTGCACTGCGAATTCGCGTGGTCAATGTAGTCGACCTGATGAAGCTGCAGCCGCAATCCGAGCACCCGCACGGATTGAGCGACACTGAGTTCGACGAGCTGTTCACCAGGGACAAACCGGTGATCTTCGCCTTTCACGCCTACCCCTGGCTGATCCATCGCCTGACTTACCGCCGTACGAATCACGAGAACATCCACGTGCGCGGCTACAAGGAGGAAGGCACCATCACCACTCCATTCGACATGACGGTCCTGAATGACCTGGATCGTTTTCACCTCGTGATCGACACCATCGACAGGCTGCCGCAGACCGGCGAGCCAGGCGTCTATCTCAAGCGCCAGCTGAGGGACAAACTCATCGAGCACAAGCAGTACATCAACAGGTTCGGTGAGGATTTGCCGGAGATCCGCGGCTGGCAATGGCCCGGTTGACCCCGCGCGGAGGGCGACTGCTGCGGGCAGAATCCCGCTGATATTCACTCATTGCCATCACAAAGGAACCTATGCCGAAACAACCATTTTCAAATGAGCAGACTTACTTCGCCCTCCAGGAGGTGGAACGAACCCACCTGGCATCGCAGGAGAACCAATCCTTGAAGCTGGAAGAGGAGCGGGCGCGCGAAAAGGCACTCCACTTCATGAAATGTCCGAAGTGCGGCCAGCCGCTGGAAGAGACGCCGATCGGAGCGGTCCGCGTAGACCAGTGCCGGGCTTGTGCAGGGATCTGGCTGGAAAAGGGCGAGCTCGAAGCAATTCAGAAGGAAGAGGGTGGTTTCGTTGCCAAGCTCTTCGATGTCTTCCACAAATAGCCTTGGCTCGACGGCGGCGATCATTGCCGCGGCCAGTTGTACCGCCCCAGCGGAGGGAAGCACCGCCCGCGGCGTCCGTCCCGTGCCTTCGTCCTTCCATCGAAATGAACTTTCATGCTCCAATTCAACAAAATTCTATTTCCCCTGGACTACTCGGAAGACTGCCGGGCGTTGGTCCCTTACGTAAACGAAGCCGCCCTGCGTTTCTCGTCCAAGCTCATCCTGCTGCATGCCCTCGATGGAGGGCTGCACTTCCCCGGTGAATCCGGCCCACTCACCGAATCCATGGAGAACCTCCGCAATCTGGAGGAGAATCGTCTCCGCGACTTCGCGACCGGTCACTTCGCCGGCGTCGCCAACGTGGAAACTCTCCTCGAAACAGGCGACCCCGCCACGGTGATCCGCGGGATGATTCAGCACGCTGGCATCGATCTGGTGATGATGCCGACGAAAGGCCTGGGCACGTTCCGGCGCCTGCTGTTGGGATCGGTCACGTCGAAGGTGCTGCACGATGTGCACTGCCCGGTGTGGACGGGGGTCCACTCTGCGCTGGGTACATCCGCGGACCACCTGCCCTGCCGATCGATTCTGTGCGCAGTCGGCCTGGATCAGGAAACGCCCGGAATCCTGAAGACCGCCGCGGCCATGGCGCAGTCCTGCGAGACCAGGCTCTCGATCCTGCACGTAGTGGAAACTCCACCGATGTCGTTCGAGATCGACTTTGCCCAGTTCCGGAAGGAACTTATGGATAACGCGGACTTGGAACTGCGCGGCATGCTCCGGACAGCGGCAATCGACGCCGAGTTAATCGTCCTGGCAGGCGCACCCGCCCCTGAAGTGAGCCGGGAAGCGCTCAAGCAGCAGGCGGACCTCATCATCGTCGGCCGCGGGCACGACCAGGGCAGGATCGACCGCATGTTTTCGCAGCTTTATGAAATCGTGAGAGAGGCCCCCTGCCCTGTACTGAGCGTTTAGTGGAAACGTGCCCACCGGCCAACACGTCAGCTCGCGAACCATCCGTGGGGCGCGCGTTTCGGTGTGTAGTCCGCCTTCGGCAGATCGTCCTGGGTGCGCATCGTCCAGCGCAGCAGTTCCGCCAGCAGTTGCGGCTTGATTTCCGCCGCCTCAGGCGCCGTCCATAGATTCTTCAGCTCGTACGGATCACGCACGACGTTATAGATTTCGCTCGTTCCTTCCGAGTCGAACACGAGCTTCCAGTCGCCCATCCTCACCATCTTCATGGTGCCGCTCTGCGTCACGGAGTTCAGCTCGTCGTAAGTTGGAATCGCCTCGGCAGTGCCGCGGCCGCGGCCGGAGTTGGGCGGCAGCACGTCGCCCGGGCCATAGCTAAGACCGCCGAAGCCGACCTCGGAGTAAGTGCTTTCGAACTCGCGCTGGGGGTATGGCTGTCCGGTCAGCATCGGCCACAGGCTGCGGCCCTGGCTGCCGAGGGGGATCTCCGCGCCGATCGCCTCGCAGAGAGTCGGCAGGACATCAGCCGTCGAGACGAACGCCGGGAGTTTTGACTGCGGCTGGACATGCCAGCCGGACCAGGTCATGGGAATGCGCGTTAGAACCTCCGGCAGTTCCGCGCCCTTGCGCTCCAGCCCGTAGTCGCAGAAGAAGTCGCCGTGATCGGCCAGATAGAGGACGATCGTATTGCGCGCCTTACCGCTGGTCTCCAAATGACCCAGCAGCCGCCCAACCTGGTCGTCGATCATGCGTAGCATGCCGAGATAGTTCGATCGCGTCCGCCTCCACCGATCCGCATAACCGGGATAGGTGCGCTCTTCCAACTGGCGCAGCCAGCGCCACCGGAAGCTCTTGGAAGCCAGCGCCTCCAGCCCCACATCGCGAGGCGGAACGGTATCCGGCGGGAACATGTCGAAATACGGCTTGGGCACCTGGTAGGGATTGTGCGGTTCCGGGAAGCTGACCCATAGGGCAAATGGATCGTTCTTCGCGCTGTCGATGAACTCGATTGCACTGGAGACAATACGGTGCGGGAACTGCGTTTCCACCGGAAACGGCGTCGCCTCCTGGCCCGTGCCATGATTCAAGTGCTTCATCCACTGCTCAAAGGCGACCAGTTCCTTCGGCGCGGGATCCGGCAGCCAGCCGTCCAGATGACTGAATGGGCGCCAGAGATCGACGCGCGACGCGTTGACGTGCGAATGGTTTTTGCCCGAAAGACCGGTCCGATAGCCCAGATCCCGGCAGACATGGAACAGGTCCTTCTCGAAAACAGCGGCATTCGCGGCGCTGTTCTGCCGCACGCGGTGCGCGTGGGGCCATCGCCCGGTCAGCAGGCTGATCCGCGCGGGTACGCAGAGCGGAGCCGTCGTGTAGGCCCGGTCGAAGTTCACCCCGCGCGCCGACATTCCATCGACAGCCGGCATCGTATCCAGGGGAAATCCGGAAGCACGCGTCAACCCGGCGCGCTGCTGGTCCGACATCACAATCAGGATGTTGGGACGTTCCCCGCTTGCTGCGCCGCGAACCGGAACCTGCCCGGCCTTGGCCAGCGCGGCGGCGGGCAGCGATTTCAGAATGTCTCGTCGATTACAGTCCATGGGATCTCAATATACAGAGCGGTCTCACGGGCTATCATATCGAAGCTGTCCCAGGCGCCGGCTTGTTGCCGCCTCACCCCATCACTGCGGCAGAACCGGAGCCTCACGTCCCTTTTTAACCGCAGCCCTTGACTAAGGAGTCGACCGCGCGAGATCATCCAACTCCTCGATCTCGCGCTGCAATATCCTCTGCTCCTTCGCCCGGCGCGCAAAGTAGGCGAGGATCCATATCACCAGCAGCGCCATGAATGGGAGGCCATTGGGAAACAGGCCTTTCCCCGCGGCGCCGCTCAGCGCCAGTGCCAGCAGGAATGTCCCCAGCGTCAGCAGTATCGGCCCAAACGACCACAGCAGCAAGCGGCTCAGTAATTTCCGACGCCGCTCGAGTTCCGCGCGACAGAACTCCAGCCCCGTGCTGAGTCCGGCATCGCCAGGCATCGCGGGCGACCACATTTCGTGGTTCAGGAAGTAGATCCCGAGCAGGCTCCAACCCAGGGCAATCAGGAACAAAGGGTGCATCACGTGGGCAAGCCGCGGGAATTGCCGCATTCCGAACGCGTAGACCAGCGCGGCGGCCAGCGGTCCAGCCAGTGCGCCCAATGCCTGCCGTCGTGTTTTCGCCTGAAGGTCACGCACCTTCGATCGCATTAGCTTCAAGGTCATGGTAGAGGGCTCCGTTGGCTGGTTGTGCCAGATTGCTTTCAATTCGTTGCCGGGCAATTCGTCACTCATGAGCTGTTCCTTGGTGAAACCACTTTGCCAGCACGTTCTTGCTCCGATGAATCCGGATCGCCACATTGCCGGGTGACAGCCCCGTGATCTCGCCAATGGCGGCGGCGTCCATCTCTTCCAGGAAGCAAAGCATCACCTGCCGGTCTATCGGTTTCAGTCTCTGGATCAACGCCGAGATCCGGTCCAGATGCAATCGCTGGTCGGCCGACTCCAGGTCTCCCGGGTTGTCCGGATAAGCCTCAGCCTCTTCCAACGTGACCAGCTTCGAGAAGATGCGGCGTTCCCGGATGACATGCGACGCCGCCACGTGGTGAGCCACACGGTACACCCAGGTCCTGAGTGAACAGCGTCCGTCAAATCGCTCAAAGCTGCGCCACAACTGGAAATGGATGTCCTGGCTCAGGTCGCGGCGCTTCTCCGCATCGGCCTCATAGGCTCTCGTGAGCCGCTCCAGCGCTGGTCCAAACTCGACCGCCGCATCCTGGTAGCGCGCGTCCTGTTGGGTGGATTCCGTCGAGATGGGTGAATTGCCTCCCACACTCAAGGTAGTCGGTGGGAGAGGAGGTTTCTTACGGTCGGCAACGGGAGTTCGGCACGAACACCGGTTTGCCGTGGCGGGCCATCCGGCTGGGAAAGCCGCTAACTGTCTCGCAGTTCTGGTGCGGCATAGTCCCGGCCAGTCACCAGCGCCAGGTAATCGGGGCGGTCCGCCGGGCTTTGGTGGCGGTACGTGCGGACGATTTCGCCGTGGAACAGCAGGAAGGCGCCGGGCATTTGAAAACCGTCGCCCATGGGCCGCCCCATGCCGTGACGGTTCAGAATTCCCACCTGGAAACCGCGCCACCAGACTTTGGGACCAAAGAGGTCCAGCAGGCTGCCGCGAGACAATGCGAATGCACGGTAGAGCGTGCGCTCCGGGTCGCTGATCCGCTGAGCATTCTCCAAGCCATAGTGGCTGAAGAAATTCGCCGCATACGCCTCGCGCCCCATGTGGACCAGCACCAATCGGGCGCCCTGCGCTTCCACCTCCGGCTGCGTGCGCGCCAGGTCGGTGAGCGCCTCACGGCAGAACATGCAGCCCGTATGACGCAGAAATACGAGCAGCACAGGGGTTAGCCGCGAATGCTCGTCGAGCGTAATGCCGTACTGTGTCTTCCGCCGAAGTGCGAAGCGCAGTACATCGGGCGAGACAGTCCGCCGGATGCGCAGCATCATCTCGTGGGTGCCGTGCAACACCACCGCGAAAACGAGCGCCCATACAAGATTGTCGAGAATAACAATCAGCCAGGCCGCGGGGTCGATGCGGTGGCGGACAATCTCAATCGCGAGTCCGGCTCCCATGGAAATCTTGGCCAGGAAGCCCATCATGACTACCGGCCAGTGACGGTAAACATGACTGGACGCGAGCCAGAAACCAGCCCCGAATACACCCATCAGCAGGGCGGCGGCATCCAGGAAGTCCAACCCAAGTCCGCTGGGCACCGGTTTGCCCGGGGCCAGGTATCGAAGCAGGATGGCGGGGTAGAGGATGGCGCAGACCACCAAGCCGATGTGGAAGGTTCCCGCGGCGCGCAGCACCCATTTCATCCACTCCGGCGGCCGCTCTGTCAGATAATGCATGCTGTTCCGCTGTTATGATGCACGCCCGCAGGGCCGTGGATCAGAATCATCGCACCCTCACAGACGGCGCCCAGCGGCACCCAGTTCGTAAAGATCTGGTTAAGATCCCAAGCGCCGGCTATTCGTTGGTAGCGAGGTACTCCATCACCCGTTCGCCCGAACGTTCAATGGGATCCGTTCCTGAGAGTGAAAGATCCGCAAAGTCCTGGCAGGGGTAAATGAAGGTACGAGCGCCGGGCAGGACGCTGGTTTCGAACTGCCACTTCACGCTTTCCGGCGTCCGGGCACGCTCGCGAATGTCGCGGTAGAGCCGCCGCTCCAGGCAGACCGCTTCGGGCGCCTCGACGTACAGTTTCAATGTGAGCAGATCTCGCAGTTCAGGCCAGTAGAGCGCAAACAGGCCCTCCAGGATCACGCAGGTGCCCGGATCGATGATGTCGTCGCCCGGCGTCCTGGAATGGGTTTCGAAACTGTAGTGTGGAGCATGGATTGGCTGCCCCGACGCCAGCGCCCGGGCATGTTCCAGGATCGCGTCATGGTCGACGATGTGCGGCTCGTCGAAGTTGGTCTTCTCGCGTACGACCATCGGCAGATGGGAGAGGTCGAGATAGTAGTGGTCGAGATTGAGAACCCGCGCGCCGGTCCTGGCGGACAGCCAGCGCGCGAGTTCCGTCTTGCCGGAGCACGAAGGCCCCGCGATTCCGATCAGCTTGACCGGTTGGTACTGCCTGCTCACTGCTTACACCCTCGCGGCCGTTTGCATGCTTTGCGCCGGGGGAGGCGGCGGCGCCTGCAGTCTCACGCTCACCAGTTTCGACACGCCCTGCTCCTGCATGGTGACGCCGTAAAGCATCTCGGCCGCCTCCATCGTTTTCTTGGCGTGGGTGATCACGATAAACTGCGTTTGCGCCGCCATATCCTTCAAAAGATTGGCCAGACGGCCTACGTTGGCTTCGTCGAGCGGAGCGTCGACTTCGTCCAGGATGCAGAACGGGCTGGGCTGGTAATGGAAGATCGCCATCAGCAGCGCCACCGCCGTCAGCGCCTTCTCACCGCCCGAAAGCAGCAGGACGTTCTGCAGCCGCTTGCCGGGCGGCGAGGCCACGATTTCGATGCCTTGGTCGAGGGCATCGCCATCGCCGGTCAGGCGCATTTCGCCTAACCCGCCGCCGAACAACGACCTGAACATGTCGCGGAACTTGTCGTTGATCACCGCGAAGGCCTCAACGAACCGCTTACGCGACTCGCTGTCGATCTCGTTGATCGCCTTCTCAGTATCACGGATCGAATCGAGCAGGTCCTGCCGCTGGGTGTTCAGGAAGTCGTAGCGCTGCTGGGACTCCTGATACTCGTGGAGCGCTTCCGGATTCACCGGTCCCAGGGCGTCGATCCGCTTGCGAAGTTCGGAGACCCGCTCCTCGATGTCGGAGACGGCCATTTCGTCCAGTTCGACCACGGCCGGTGCGGTCTCGCCTTCCGCCGCTTCCGCCGGAGCGGCCGCAGCCTGCGCCGCCAGATCGGCCACCGGGATGTCGAGGTCTTTCCTACAAGTGTCGTCGAGGAACTTCAACTCGCTCTGCCGGCGCACCAGGTTCAGTTCGATCTGGTTCCGTTTGTCGTGCGCCTCGGCCGAAGCCTGGCGGGTCGTTTTGATGTTCTCTTCGCTGGCGGACAGGGCGGCGCGCTGCGCGGTTTCCAGTTCCGCCAGCTCTCCCACCGTCTTCTCGAAGAACTGCTGTTCGTCGGCCAGCGACCCGGCGCGCTCTTCGAGCTGCATGTTGTTCTCGAGGAAGCGGTTGCGGGCTACGCCCAGGCGCTCCATCTCGGCCTGCAGGCTCTGCCTGCGATTCGTGACTTCGCGGATCTGATTCTCCAGGCGAGCCGAGGCGTTTTCCACACCGCGGCGGCGCTCGTCGAATCCAGCCAGTTCGACACGGAGCACCGAGTGCTCTTCGGCGAGCAGGTTCACTTCCTGCTTCAGCGATTCGAGGTCGGCGCGGCCCTGTTCCAGGGACTGCTCGACCGCCATCCGTTGCTGCTCACGCTCAACTACCAGCGCCTGCTTCTGCTGGCGCTGCTCCATGCTGCGGTCCGCATCGCGCTGCAAACGCTCCAGTTCCACCCGGGAGACGGAAAGCTTCTGGTTGGCGCGATTGAACTCCTCGGAGATCTTGCGCATCTCCTGGTCGAGGACTAGGGTGTCTTTCTCCTGCCGCTGCTGGTCGGTTCGCAGCCGCTCCAACTCTTCACTGAGAGACTGGATTTCGCCGTCCAGTTGATCCAGCGTTTCCTGCGCCGTGGCCAGCGCGGTCTGCCGCACCTGGAACTGGCCGCTGATTTCGCGCAATTCGCGCTTCAGCGCCAGAGGACCGGTGCCGGTCTTCTTACCACCGCTGACGGCGTGGCCGCTATAGCAGACGCCGTCCGGCAACAGGAAGAACAGATCCGGATACATCATCGCCAGCCGCTGGGCCGAATCGCGGCCTTCCGCCAGGAAACAGCGGGCCAGGCGCGGCAGCAGGGCGGCCGGAGCATTCGTCAACCCGTTCGTGAAGCGGATGCCATCACTGAGCCGGCCAACGATCCCGGTTTCGGGACCGATAGCCGGCTCGTGAACGGGGGAGGCGGCGACAGGTGCGCTGTCGCCGTTAAGGTGGGGCTCCACGAGGAAGGTGGCCCGGCCGTCGAGATCGCCGCGCAGGACTTCAATGCCGCGCTGGGCATCGTCCCACGTCTTGACGACCACGTACTCAAGCTCTTCGTGGAGGAATTCTTCTGTCGCCTTTTCGAACTTCGGATCAGTCAGGTCGACGAAGTCGGCTAGCACGCCGGCGGGCTTCAAGTCCTGCGCCTGTCCGCGCTCAATCGCCGTAAACAAACGCTTTACAGATTCAGTCGTATAAGCGCGGTGGGAAAGGATTTCCTCCAGTGAATCGCGGCGCGCGCGAAGCCGGGAAGTCTCCGTCTTCAACCCGTCCAACTGGCGGCGCGTCTCCTGGGCACGGGCGCGACGTTCCTGCAGATCGGTGTCCACGCTCTTGCGCCGGGTCTGGATGTTCTCCAGCTCCATCTGGCGGTTTGAAAGCCGGATTCCGAACTCGGCCTTGGACTGTTCCAACCGGGCCAAATCCGTAATCGCGGTAGTCTCGTCGTGCTTGACGCGGGCTGTATCCCGCTCCATCGCAGAGAGGTAGGTGTCGATTTGTCCGACTTGGTTCTTGAGTTGGGAGCTCTCGCCCAGCAACCGGACCACCTGCTGGCGGGCGGATTCGAGACCGCGTTCCCGCTCGCGAAGTTGAGCCTGGAGCGAGTCCTTTTCCTCGTTCTTCGCCATCAGGCGCTCACGAGCCTCGCCCGCCTGCACCTGCAACTGCTGAAGCTGGGCGGCGAGGTTTGTCCGTTCCTGGTCAAGCGCTTCCAGGCGCTTGTACATCTCCTCGCTCTCGCCTTCGCCCTGTTGCAGGCGCTGGTCGATCCCGCCAATCTGGCGGGCTTGCGATTCGATCTGGCCCCGCGTGCGCTCGGTTTCGATGCGGACTTCCGCCAGCCGCTTGCGGGCCTCGGTCAGGTTGGCTTCGGTCTGGTAAAACGTTTCGCGGGCCGACGTGAGCAACTTCTCTTCGGTCTCAACACTGGTGTGCAGTTCCTGGAAGGTGCGGGTGGCTTCGCCGAGTTCCAGGGCGACACGGGTCGCCTCGCGCTCCAGCAGGCGGTAACGGCCGGTGAGGGCGACGCGCAACTGTGCGTCGAGCTCAGTCTTTAACTCCTCATAACGCTTGGCTTTACCAGCCTGGCGTTTGAGTGAATTCACCTGCCGGTTGACCTCTTCCAGGATGTCGAAGACGCGCGTCAAATTCTGCTTGGCGCCCTCGAGCTTGGCTTCGGCCAACCGGCGCTTGGTCTTGAACTTGCTGATGCCGGCTGCTTCCTCAATCACTGCGCGGCGGTCGAGCGGCTTGGACGACAGGATCTGGCCGATGCGGCCCTGCTCGATGATGGCGTACGATTCCGGACCGAGTCCGGTGCCCATGAACAAGTCCTGAATGTCGCGCAGGCGGGCCTGCTTGCCGTTGATCAGGTACTCGCTCTCACCAGACCGGAACAACCGGCGGGTGATGACGATTTCCTGCTCTTTTCCGGGCGAATGAAGGGAGAAGCCATTGGTCCGGGTCTTGCCGTTCGCGTGGTCGTTTGTGTGCCCGTTCGTAAGTGCTTCAGCCTGGGGGACTTCGATCACTTCAACAGGACCTTCGACGGGCACGGCCTCGACGGGCGTTTCCACCGTGGGCTCAACCGCTACCGGGGCGGCTTTGGCAGCCTTCGAAGGCTTGGGCTGTTCGGGTCTCGCTCCGGGGATGACGACACTACCGGTAGGGTCGACCAGAACCATGGTGACCTGCGCCATACCGACGGGTTTGCGACCGCTGGTGCCGGCAAAGATCACATCTTCCATGCGGGCGCCGCGCAGCGATTTCGCTGATTGTTCGCCAAGAACCCAACTGATGGCGTCGCTGAGGTTAGACTTGCCACAGCCGTTGGGGCCAACGACAGCGGCCACGCCACGGCCTTGGAATCGCATCTCAGTGCGGTCGCAGAAGGACTTGAAGCCCTGGATTTCAACGCGTTTGAGTGTCAGCAAAGGCGTCTTCCTCTCAATGGAATGCCAGCGTTTCGACGCGCACCCAATAGGGAGCCGCCACTCGGGGGGGGTACTTCCGAGAATACACCTCCAAAACGGAAAAGGCAAGCACTATGCCGCGAGATTCAGCGGTCAGTTTTCAGCGACCACTACTGGTAGTGGTCAGGAGGAAAAACTGTGGGAAACCAGGGGGAAAGAACAGGCCGCGCATGTATTTTGACGGTGGTATCCGCCGTGGCCTCATGTTTCACATTCACGATCCTCTTCAAACAATTCATTGCAATGACAATACTTCTGCCAGGTAGCCGAAATTACGCACCAATCCCTCTAAGTTTGACGGATTGTGGCAGTTAGCGGTTGCCATGCAAAGAATGTGGGGAGTCTCAGCCCTGGCCGGGCAGCAGGCGGCCGCAGATGGAGCCCGCGGCGAATTACATTGACAAAAGGTCTGTTTTCCCGTAATTTCTACTGAAACGTATAGCACCCGCCAAGCGTCGCGAGGTGCTGCCCCACCCACGTCGCACCCGAACTCCCCTGACCCGTCGCCAAGACCAGTGTCGAAGCGGCTTTCCCTAACCACGCCACACCTCTACAGGGAGATTCACCCATGGAAACGCAGAAGTTCAGCCGCCGGGGCATGGCTCGCATGGCCGCGCTGCTCACGGCCGGCTCCAGCCTGCCCTTTTATAATGAAGCCGCACTGGCGCAGGAAGCCCAGCGCGGCATGTCGCGCGGCGCGATGCCGGCGGATGCGGTGCGCATCAGCTCCAATGAGAATCCGCTGGGGCCCTGCCCCGAAGCGCTGGAGGCCATCTACAAAGTTGCCAAGTATGGCGGGCGGTATCAGCCTTTTGGCGAGACGGCGGCCTTCATCAAGACGGCAGCGGAAGTGGAAGGAGTGAAGGCTTCCTATATTGCTCCGTTCGCCGGCTCGAGCGATCCATTGCACCGCACTACGGTCGCCTTTACGTCGCCGGAGCGGAGCTTTGTCATGGGCGATCCGGGTTACGAAGCGGGCGCGCGTTCGGCTCAGTTCATCGGCGCCAAGGTCCATCGGATCCCGCTCCGCAAGGACTTCTCGCACGATGTCGAGGCGATGTGCAAGGCGGATGCCAACGCGGGTGTGATCTACATCTGCAACCCGAACAATCCGACAGGAACACTTACTTCACGCAAGGACATTGAATACGTCCTGGCCAACAAACCCAAAGGCGCGATTCTGCTGCTGGACGAAGCCTATGTCCACTTCGCGGACATGACGCCGGCCTCCGACCTGGTGGCGGCGGACAAGGACGTCATCGTCCTCCGTACCTTCTCCAAAGCGTACGGTATGGCAGGCATCCGGGCCGGCATGGCGATCGCCAGACCTGACCTTTTGGAAAAGATGCGTCCATACGGTGCGGGCATGCTGCCCATCACCGGACTGGCAGCCGCCACGGCCAGCATGCAGGTGAAGACGCTGGTAGCAGAACGCCGCAAGATCAACAAAGACATCCGTGAGGATACGTTCGAGTTCCTGACGGCCAAGAAGTTCACCTTCGTCCCGTCGCAGAGCAACAAGTTCATGCTCGAAGTAAACAAACCCGGCATGGAAGTAGTGAAGGCCCTGGCGGCGGAGAAGGTCTTTATCGGGCGCGTCTGGCCCATCTGGCCGACCCATGTCCGGGTGAGCATCGGAACGCAGGACGAGATGAACAAGTTTAAATCCGCGCTCGTGAAGGTGATGGCGTAAATCTGGATTAGCTCTCAGCGGTCAGTTTCCAGGAACGGATAGCTGAGAGCAAGCAGCCGGCCGTTTTTCGTCAACCCACATGTTTGGGCCGTGTTGGGGCGGCCCACCCCCCACAGACAGTGTCCAGGCTCCATGTCCGGAGCCGCCTCCCAGCCGAAGTGTGTCTGACCGCACCCGATTTCACTTTTGGAGAAACCAGATGCGATTGCTGTCGTACTTTGTTTTGGCATTACTACTCTGTGGGGAGAGTCTCTCCGCCCAGAGTTTCCAGGGGAGCTTGCGCGGAAGGCTGACCGACGAGAGCGGAGCCGCCGTGCCGGATGCGAAGGTAACGTTGCGCGATGAGGCGACGGGGATCTCGCGCACGTCGTTGACCAGTTCGGCGGGTGAGTATACGTTTCCCTCCTTGAATCCGGCCACCTATACGGTGGTGGCGCAGGCGCCGGGGTTCAAAACGATGGAGAAGCTGGGTGTGGTGGTGGCGACGCAGAGCGCGGTAACCGTGGATCTCACGCTGGCCCTGGGGCAGGTCTCGGAAAGCGTGAACGTCACGGAAGAAGTGCCGCTGATTGAGACCGCCAACGCCTCGACCGGCCAGGTGATCGACCGGCAGAAGCTGGAAGACCTGCCGAACCTGGGGCGCAATCCCTTTATGATGTCGAAGCTGTCGCAGAACGTGGTGCAGGTGGGGAATCCGAAGTTCAACCGGATGCAGGATCAGTCGGGTTCGTCCCAGATCTCAATTGCAGGCGGACCGGTGCGAGGCAACAACTACCTGCTGGATGGCATTTCGATCACCGATTCGACCAACCGCGCGGTAATCATCCCCTCGCTGGAAGCGGTGCAGGAAGTGAAAGTCCAGGCGAACACGTATGACGCGGAGATGGGCCGCACGGGCGGCGGCACGTTCAATACGTTCCTGAAGTCGGGATCGAACCGGATGCACGGCAGCGCTTTTGGCTACCTGCGGGAGACAGAGTGGCTGGCCAACAACTTTTTCTCGAACCGCGCGGGGCAGCCGAGGATCGATCAGCCTTTCCGCAACTACGGCGGGTCGATCGGCGGACCCATCCGGATCCCCAAAGTGTATGACGGCCGGAACAAGACGTTCTTCTGGATCTCGGGCGAGGCTTACCGGCAGACTGAGGCGGCGGGGACAGCGCTGGCCGTGCCGACAGCGCGGGAACTGGCCGGCGACTTCAGTCAGAGCAAGGCGCAGGCCGGCGGACTGCAGTTGATGTACGACCCCCTGACGACCCGTACCGAGAACGGCGCCATTGTGAGAGACCTTTTCGCGGGCAATATTATCCCGGCCAACCGGCTGAGCAAAGTGGGTACAAGCCTGGCCGCCTACTATCCGGCGCCGACGCGCACGGCTGCGTTCTACGGAGACACAAACTTCGATGCCACCGTGGGGGCATACAACCGGGCCGACCAGACAACCTGGAAGGTGGATCACGAAGTGACGCGCTGGTGGCGGGCCAGCGCCTCCTACCTGCACTACGGAAGCCGCGAGCCGGGCAACGCCTGGTTCCCGAACATCGCATCGCCGAACCAGGGCGTACTGTTCCGCAAGGTGGACGCGACGCAGTTGAACAGCACGCTGACACCGACGCCCACGATCGTCGTGGCACTGCGCTATGGATTCAACCGCTTCCCTAACTTCAGCGCACCAACCAGTTTTGGGATGGACATGACGAAACTGGGCTTCCCCACTTCCCTTCTCTCGCAACTGCCGGTACAGGCCTTCCCGAGTGTTGGCATGTCGGACCTGACGGGCTATGGCGGCGGCGGCGTGTCGCAAAACGTATTCCACTCCAGGACGTTTTCGGCCAGCCTTTCGAAGTTCGCCGGCCGGCACAGTTGGAAGTTCGGGTTCGACTACCGCGTGCTGAACCATGACGGGTCGCCGACTGTGACTCCGGGCTCATACAGCTTCAGCGATGTATTCACGCGGGCTACGCCAACCAGGACGACCCTGGGCACGGGCTCCTCGCTGTCGGCGCTGCTGCTGGGCTATCCGGCCTCGGCCAGCGCGACTGTATCGACCAACGTCTACAACTATGTCCGCTACTATGCGGGCTTCGTGCAGGACGATTTCCGCGTCAATTCGAAACTGACACTCAACCTTGGTTTACGTTACGAGTTGGAGACGGGCATTGGCGACCGCAACAACAACTTTGTGGTGGGCTTCGATCCGGACAAGACCAACCCATTACAGGCGACCGTAACGGGCCTGACCCTGAAGGGCGTAGTGATGTACGCGGGTTTGAACGGGAATCCGACACGGTCGGGCGACCCGAACAAGAACAAGTTGTCTCCGCGCATCGGCGTCGCGTATTCGTTGAATTCGAAGACCACACTGCGAGGCGGGTACGGCATGTTCTGGGCTCCGATTCCGTTCAGCCTGCAGGATCCGATCGGCTATACGCAATCGACGCCATATGTCGCCTCGATCGACAACAATGCGACGCCGTCGGGCACTTTGGACAATCCGTTCCCGGCGGGTCTCTTGAAGCCGGTGGGCAACTCGGCGGGCGAACTGGCGGGCATCGGCCAGGGCATCTCGGCGTATGACCTGAAGGCGCGTTCGACGCTGGTGCAGCAGTACTCGTTCGACATCCAGCGGCAACTGGCGGGCGGAGTGGCGCTGGCGCTGGGTTATGTGGGTTCAAAGTCGACGCACCTGGTGCAGGGCACGGGGAATATCAACATCAACCAGCTGGCCTCGCAATACCTGTCGCTGGGTGCGGCGTTGAACCAGTCGGTGGCGAACCCTATGGCGGGCAACGGCGGCCAGTTTGCCGTGGCGAGCACGACCATTACGCGTTCGCAGTTCCTGCGGCCGTTCCCTGAGTTCACCAGCGTCTCGCTGCAGAACTCGGATGCGAGCCGTGCTCTGTACCACTCGTTCTTCGTTCGCGGGCAGAAGCGATTTGCGACGGGCATGAGCTTTGTGGCGACTTATACGTGGTCGTTGAACCAGGACAGCGCGTTCTCTGGCGCGGGCAATGTCTATAGCGGCCAGGCAGGCACGGCACAGAACAACTACGACCTGGAGGCGGAGTATGGTCTCTCCACGTCGCACACACCGCACCGGCTATCCACCGCAGTGACTTACGAACTGCCGTTCGGCAAGGGCAAGCAGTTACTCACCAGCAGCCGGATTCTGGACTACGCCGTGGGCGGCTGGAGCCTGAACGTGGTGGGCACGATCCAGAGCGGATATCCGCTGGCGATCACCCAGGTGAATAACAACGGCGTCATCGGCACTTCGGTGCAGCGGCCGAATGCGACTGGAGTTTCCCCGGTTACGCCGGGCGCGCTGACCGACAGGCTGGACAACTACATCAGCACGGCGGCATTTACCCAGGCCGCGCAGTTCACCTTTGGCAACGTGAGCCGCACGATTCCGATGCGGGGTCCGGGGCAAGTGAACTGGGATGTCTCGATGTTCAAGACGT
Source organism: Paludibaculum fermentans (assembly GCF_051172195.1). Lineage (GTDB taxonomy): Bacteria > Acidobacteriota > Terriglobia > Bryobacterales > Bryobacteraceae > Paludibaculum > Paludibaculum fermentans_A. The sequence goes on along the minus strand of NZ_JBPJAQ010000002.1, from coordinate 1,233,042 downwards.
TCCAGGTGACCGAGTTGTTCAAGGCCCAGTTCCGTGCGGAAGCCTTGAACTTCACGAACACGCCCTTGTTCTATGGGCCCAACACGCAGTTCGGCAACGTTGCGTTCGGGCGCATTACGAGCCAGGCCAACTTTTCACGCATGATCCAGCTGGGAGTGCGTTTCCTCTTCTAGCCGGGACAACGGTTCGACGGGTTTGAAGTAATGATGCTGGCCGGGTCCACCCCTGAGACCGGGCTTGGGACGCGGTGCATTGTAGCTCCCCTGCGATGCACCGCTATTTTTTCGTCCGCGCTATTGTGGAGTTCATATGGCTGAACCCTGGCTGAGCGGGACTCTGGGCGAATACCACGCCGTGGTGCGGGCTGTGCTGCATGGGCTGCAGCAGGCTCAAGAAGATATTGAGGAATGGACCGACGACCTAGTCGATGAGGAACTGTGGCTGCGGCCCAGCGAACTGGCGCCGGTGGGCTTTCAACTGCGCCACATCGCGGGCAGCATCGACCGGCTGCTGACCTATGCGCGCGGCGAGCAACTGAGCGCCGAACAACTGGCGACGTTGAAGTCGGAGGCGGCGCCGGGGGCAAGCCGCGGCGACCTGATGACGCTGGTGGAACAGACGTTTGCGCAGGCGGCGGCGCAGGTGCGCGGGACGGATCCAGCTACGCTGACCGAGGCCCGCGGAGTCGGCCGGAAGGCCCTGCCGACCACCGTGGGCGGATTGCTGATTCACTCGACCGAACACACGCAACGGCATGTGGGCCAGTTGATTGTTACAGTGCGTGTGCTGCGCGCGGCGCGCTGAGTTTACGGCTCCGGCTGCGCCACGGCGGGGCGGCGCAGTGAGGAGACGAGCGCAACGGTCGCGACCAATACGTTGGAGACGATGACGGGCATCGACTGGATGAAGACGCCGTACGCAATCCAGAGGACGGCCGCGGTCGCCTGTAGGCGGCGCAGCGCGCTGGGTCCCTTGAGGAAATACGAGGCGGCGAACGTCCCCGTGGCTACATAACCGAGCAGATCAACACCTTGCATGGGGCTCCTTAAGCGAACTGAGCCGAAGCCTGACCGTGCTCGGCGATGGTGAGCGTGTCGGTGCGGACCTTGTTCCAATCCTGGAGCGCGAATCCGTTGGCGGTGAAATAGGCGCGGATGCGGAGTGAGTCCCAACCGGCCACGTCTTCAAGAATGGGGATGAGGACGCTGAGCGCGTCGTCACTGAGGATCGTGCGGCGCGCGATCTGGCTGATGAACTTGGCTTCGGAGACGGCGATGGTGAGGCCTTCGTGCCGGTTGACGTTGAGCATAACGTGCACGTCGGAGCTGCCGTCACCCACATAGACCACGTGGTCGTAGCTGATCTGGAGAGAATTTCGCAGTTCTTCGAGTACCGCCACTTTGCCGTATCCGGCGGAGACGCGCAGCACTTCCTGGATCTCACCCGTCTCGGGGTGATAGCGGAATTTGGTGCCGTAGATGTTCTCGGGCGGCACAATGCCTTCCAGCGCGGATTGAATCACTTCCTCCGGGGCGGCGGAGACGACATAGAACGCGAAATTGCGTCCGTCGATGTCCTTGAGCAGCTGTGACAGCAGGCGGATGTTCTGTTTCAGGCGGATGTGCTTGCCGACCTCGTACAAGTGCTCTTTGCGAACGCGGCGGTACTCCGGATCGTGCAGCAGCAGATAGGCGAGTTCGCCACCCTGCTGGACCATGTGAATGCGCGAGAGGCCTTCCACTTTTTTGAGGAAGTCCTTGGTACCCAGCAGTTCACTTAGCACAATGCCGGAATCGTTGAAGCTCAGCGTTTGGTCGAAGTCGGTGGCGAAGAGATACTGTTTCGCCGTGTTGGTGCGTTCCTGGATCATATTCGAGAAAACTCCTTTCCTTCGGGCCCGGCGACACTAGGATCGCGCGAGGAATTATCAGCGCGATGTCGAATTCGTTACAGTTCGAGCGGGGTACTGTGTAGGGACACTCCGGCCTGGAGATGGCTAATGAACTGAATGGAAAACGGGGATCTTGTGGCGGCAGGGCCTTGCGGGAATTACATCTCTATTATATCAGACGCGCGGGGTCGGGAACAGGATTCAATCGAGCCCGTTAGATAGGCGAATACAAAACGACAAGCGCTTTGTTTATTTCACGTTAAGGGAGGGCCAATCAGGCTTGCGTTTTTCCCGGAAGGCTCGCACACCTTCGATGAAATCGGCGGAACGAAAAGTCTTGGTGCGGAATTCAGCGGCCAGGCGGCCGGCGGTTTCCCAGCTCATTTCGCGGCTCTTCTGTACAAAATCGAGGCCGCGGCGAAGCGTTTCCTGGCTCGCGTAGGCAAGCATGCGGGCTGTATTCGTGGCGCGGTCGTCCAATTCGAACGGCGGCACTACTTCGTGGACGAGCCCGTATTGTTGAGCGTCGTTTGTGCCGAAAATGCGGCCGGTGAGGGAGAGTTCGACGGTCCGGCGTTCACCGATGGCGAGGGCCACGGCCCGGTGGATGATGAAGGGCCACAGGCCGACACGGATCTCCGTGAGTCCGAAGTTGGTGCCTTGCGCGGCCAGAACGACGTGACAGTTGGCCAGCAGGCCGATGCCGCCGCCGAGCGCCGCGCCCTGCACGGCGGCCACGATGGGCTTGTGATAGTGAACACCGAAGGTAAAGAGCTGTTCGTGGATCTCGGTGCGTTCCGGAGCATCGGGTTGGAGCGCGTCCTCAAGATCCATACCCGAGCAGAAGACTTGGCCGGCGCCGTCCAGCAGGACACAGCCGATGGTCCGGTCGCGGCCGGCTTCCTTGAGTGCGGCTACGAGGTCGCGGCAAAGCTTCTCATCCAGGGCGTTTCGCTTCTCGGGATTGTTCAGGGTGATGCGAAGAACCCGTTCCTCGCGCGAAATCATCAGTTGGCTCATGAACTTGCAGTATCCGTTTCGATTTCGAGGCGCAGCAGTGCCGCGCCAAAGGTCTTGCCCTGCGCGTCGAGGCGCAGTGTCACGGTCCCGCCGCCGCCGAGAGCCCCTTGCAGGACAAAGTTGAGGGCGTGGACGTTGGGTAGTTCGTACCGCACAACCGGACCGCGTACACGGGAGCCGAAGAACGAGTGTACCTTTTCGGCGGTGAGTTCGCGAAGCAGTAAGGCGTAATCCTCAGGGCGCCAGGCGATGACTCCGATGTTCACGGTGTCACCTTTGTCACCGGAGCGGGTGTGCGCGAAATGCGCCAGCGGGGCTTTCAACTCAGCACCTCAACTTGCGGCGTGATCTCTTCTCTGGGCAGCAACGCCGGCCAATAGGCGATGACTTCGCGCACCGCGGGCCGGCCTTCGCCATAGCCGGTCGCCCCGGGCGGGCCGCTGAGCACCAGAGGGATGAGCTCGCGGGTGAAGCGGTCGACATCCTGCCTGGAGGAGCCGCGGGCGCCGATCCGGAGCATGACCTCCGGCGGATCCTCAGTCAGCGGCGCGGCCGGGCCGTGGCAGGAATTGAAACCGACAAACTCGCTGTAAATCTCCTCGAACTGGAGCTCGAGCCGGGCCAGGCGGCCGCGCACAATGCGGTCTGCGGCGTAGGCCTTTTCCAGGGCTGAGGGCCAACAGTAGACCAGACTCCCCTGTGCCTTCCAGCCGGCATGGTAGCTGATGGAGGCTTTGAGCTGGGCCGGAGCCGCGGCTCCCTTGGCGCCGCTGATGCGGACACGGTCCAGGCCGGCGTCTTCGATCTGGACGGAGGTGAAGTCGGCCACGCAGTCGGGGGTGAAGTAGGCGCGCGGATCGCCGATCTCATACAGCATCTGCTCGATGACGGTATGGCGGTTCACGGCGCCCCCGGTACCAGGGTGCTTGGTAACGATGCAGACTCCGTCGGGCGAGGCCTCGATGAGCGGATAACCGATATTGGCGGGGTCGGCCATGGTCTGCCAGTCGACCTGGGAATTCCCACCCGTGCACTGCGAGCCGCATTCGATGATGTGTCCGGCGATGGTGCCGGCACAGAGCAGATCGACGTCGGAGGGCCGCCAGCAAAACTGGTGGATCATGGGCGCCAGGGCCAGGGCGGCATCGGCGCAACGGCCGGTGATGATGACATCCGCGCCGGTGGAGAGAGCCTCCGCGATGGGGAAGGCTCCGAGATAGGCGTTGGCGCTGGTGACGGCAGGGCGGACGGTGGATAGCGGCTCATCCGTATCCATATTGCGGAGCTCAATGCCGCGCGACAGCAGGTCGTCCAACCGGGGATACATATCGTCTCCGGTGACTATGGCGACCTTCAGTTCCGGCGCGAGGGCAAGGACCTGGGCGGCGCAGGCCTGCGGATTGACTCCGCCGGCATTGGCGATGACGCGGATGTTGCGCTGCTTGAGGCGGGCAGCCAGCAGAGCCATCAAGGGCGGGAAATCGCGGGCGTAACCCAACTTCGGATCGGCCTGCTTCTGCTTCTGCAGGATCGACATGGTGACCTCGGCCAGATAGTCGAGGGTGAGATAGTCGATGGGCCCCTGTTCCACCAGATGGACCGGCGCGTCCAGCCAGTCGCCCCAGAAGCCTTGCCCATTGGCGATACGGATCATGAACCGAGAACCTCCAGGGCAGTATGCGCGCGATGGCCCGAGGCGCAGGCGCATTCAAAGGCGAAGGCGAGCAGCAGGCGGGTCTCCAGCGGGTCGACCAGCGCGTCGACGTGGCCGCGGGCGGCAGCGTAACGGGCGTCCAGCCAGCGGTCGTAGTCGGCGCGGGTCTTATCGATGCGTTGCTGTAGTTCGGGCGGCACGGGACGGCCTTCCGCTTTCAGCTTATCCAGTTCCACACCATGCACCGCCTGGACGGCGGAATCGCCTTCCATCACTCCGATGCGGGCGGTGGGCCAGGCAAACGTGAAATTCGGGTCGAAGCCCTGTGCGGCCATGGCGTAGTAGCCGGCGCCGGAGGCATGATTCAACGTGAGGATGATCTTCGGCACCGTGGCGCAAGCCATCGATTCCACCATCTCCGCGCCGGCACGGATGATGCCGGCAGCCTCAGCGTCCGGGCCCACCATGAAGCCGGAGACGTCCTGCAGGTAGAGCAGCGGCAGATTCCGGCGTTCCGCGTACTCGACGAAATAGGACACCTTGCGGGCGGTTTCCGTGTAGACGATGCCCCCGATGCGTGGTCCGGCATTCGACTTCAGGAAACCGCGGCGATTCCCGATGACGCCGATGGCTCGGCCGTGCAGCCGGGCTTCCAGGCAGTACATCTCTGGAGCAAAGTCGGCTTGGAACTCGGTCTGGGCACCCGCATCGAGCAGACGATCGAGGATTTCGCGGATGTCGTAGGCTTGGCGATGGTCGGGCGGAAGGATGTCGTAGAGATCCTCGGCCGGCTGGGCGGTATTGGCGCCGGCAGGCCGGGCGGGCGGTGCGGGCAGGCCGGCAATGCGTTCCCGAATCTGTCGGATACAGTCAGGATCGTCGGTGGCTGTGAAGTGCGCGACGCCGCTGAGGGAGGTATGCATGCGTGCACCGCCCAGCGTTTCACTGTCGGTTTTCTGGCCGGTAGCGCCCTTGACGAGATTGGGCCCGCCGAGGCCCATAAAGCTGGTGCGTTCCACCATGTAGATGAAGTCGCTGAGGGCAGGCAAATAGGCGCCCCCGGCGATGCAAGGCCCCATCACAGCCGCGATCTGGGGAATTTTGAGAACCCGCCGCATGAGCGAGTTGTAGTAAAAAATACGGGCCGCTCCGTACTGACCCGGAAAAATACCGTCCTGCAATGGTAAATTCACGCCGGCGGAATCCACAAGATAGACGATGGGCAGCCGGTTGCGCATGGCAATCTCCTGCACACGCAGGATCTTGGTGATAGTTTCAGGCCACCATGCCCCCGCTTTGACGGTGGCATCATTCGCCACGATGACTACTGGATGGCCTTCGACACGGGCCAGCAGCGTGACCACGCCGGCGGCTGGAGCTTGGCCTTCATAGCGATCCCAGGCGACCAGCAGGCCGATCTCGAGGAGCGGGGAAGATGGGTCGGCAAGCCGCGCAACTCGTTCACGGGCCGTGAGTTTCCCGTCGCGGTGCTGGCGGTCGGCCTTGGCTTGGCCACCCCCCTGGACAAGGCGTTCTTCCAACGCGCGCAACTGCCGTAGCAGAAGGCGCATACTGTTATCAGGCGTGCTCGTCCCAGGAGTCACCGATCACTAGTGTACGGCAAGCGGGTACGTTGAGTAACATTCGCAGAAGGGTCCGTTTCGCTTTGAAGTTTTTTGAACCCTTTGCGATACTGGGTGAGTCCGTACAGTAAAGAAGCTTAACCTTTCCTTGGCTCTTCGACAATTCGCATCGAAGTGACTCCCCGTTGAAGTTCTCTTTGACGTAACAGAGCACAGGAGAGGTGTGTCGATTTTAGGAGAAGTATCTGTGAAGGAAAAAGGTGTCGTGAAATGGTTTAATGCCGCGAAGGGCTACGGCTTTATTCAGCGGCATACGGGGGAAGACGTGTTTGTCCATTACAGCGCCATTCAGATGTCCGGCTACCGGACCCTGGACGAAGGCCTGGAAGTGGAATTCGAACTAAAGACCGGCCCCAAAGGCCTTCAGGCTGAAAACGTTACGCGAGCATAGTTAAGGCTCTCATCCAGTATCGGCGACGGGTCTCTCCAGAGGGGCGGCCCGCGCCGATCGGCACCCGCAAGGCGCCTCGCGCAGCGTGCGCCGGCAGGAAGCTTTATCCTGGACAGGAATGGGCCTCCGGTTTCGCACCACGCTGGGTCGTTGGATTGTACCCTCACTGGCAGATCTGCTGCTGGCCGCGCTCGTTTTGCGCCCTTATCTGTTCCCGGGCGGACTGGAAGAACTACTGTCAGATGCAAGCGTAGGGATGCACATCCGCACCGGCGATCTGATCCGTTCCACCGGTTCCCTGCCCCACACAGATCCGTTCTCGTTTGCATTGCCGGGCAAAGAGTGGTTCGCCTGGGAGTGGCTGACTGAGCTCGGGCTATCCTTCGTCCACTCCTATTTCGGGCTTGCCGCGATCGCACTACTGGCGGTTGCCATGATGGCGGGCACTTCGGCACTGGTGCTGAGAAGCAGCCTGCGGCGCGGCGAGAGCGCCCTGCTTGGACTGATGCTGGCGATGGCCGGATTCCAGGCCTCGATGAATCATGCGCTGGCGCGGCCCCATCTGATCACCTGGCTATTGCTAGCCGTCTCCATCGCAATCGTCGAACGGGAAAGGCGCGCGGCCTGGCGTGGCTTCTGGCTGCTGATTCCTCTCGCGGCGTTGTGGGCAAATCTGCACGGTGGCTTCGCGATTCAGCCCGTTTATCTGGCTGTCGTCTGCACCGGAATGGGGATTGAAGCGCTTTGGAACCGGTCGAACTGGCGAGGTGTCTGGCGCATGGTGGCGTGTGGACTGCTGGTGGGTGCGGCTACACTTGTGAATCCTTACGGCATTCGGCTGCACCAGCATTTGATCGAGTTCGTCTCGTCGCCCTGGGCGATCCAAATGATCGAGGAGTATCATCCTCCGTCGCCCACACTCGGGGAGCAATATTACTGGTTTCTCGCGCTCGGGACGATGGCCGCGATGGCGGCAGCCTCGGCGTTGTGGCGCCGGCGTGTGAGTGACGCCTTGGTGTGCATGTTCTTCCTGATCTCGGCCAGCAAATCAGCCCGGCACATCCCGTTGTTTGTCATAGCGGCGACGCCCATTCTCGCCAGCGAACTGAGGTGCCTGTGGGATGCCGTGCGAAGCAGGACCGGTAAACGCGGGACGGCCGAACACATTCACAAGCTGGACCTGGGCATGCAACCTCAGTTCAGCCGGCACAGTGTCTGGCTGGCAGCATGCTTTGTTCTCGTCCTGCTCTTCAGGACGCCTCTGGGCCTGCCTTCCAACTTCCCCACGAAACGATTCCCGGTGGACCTGGTCGCGGCCAACAGGGAGATCCTGCGCTCCGGCCGCGTATTTTCCACCGACGCCTGGGGCGACTTCCTGATCTACACAGGCTACCCGGGCCAGCATGTTTTCATTGATGGTTTGCAGGATTTCTTCGGCCCGGCGCTGGCGGAGGACTATCTTGAGATGCTGTCCGCGGGCCCAAGGACCGAGGCTCTGTTTCAGCAGTGGAAGTTCGACACCGCCCTGGTGCCGGCCAGACAGCCCCTGGCGCAATGGCTAAAGGGGAGATCGAACTGGCGAGTGGTGGCGGAGACGCCCCTGGCGATTCTGGCGGTGAAGGAGAAATGATGCGGATTCTCGTAGCCGCCTGTTGCGTGGGCGCCGTGCTGGCTCAATCGCCCAAGCCCAGGGCGAGGGAGGCCGGGATCGTAACGGGAAGGCTGCCCGTGGGCCGTTGGAACGCCATCACCGATGTACCCGGGGTGCGCGTGGGCTACTCGACGCTCGTACGCGGCGGCAATATTCGAACCGGCGTGACGGCGATCGTGCCGCATAGTGGCAATCTGTTCCTCGAGAAAGTTCCGGCGGCCATCTTTGTGGGGAATGGCTTCGGTAAGTTAATGGGCTCCACGCAGGTGGAAGAACTGGGTGAACTGGAGACGCCGGTCCTGCTGACCGGTACGTTGAACGTGCCCCGTGTAGCCGACGCGCTGCTGGAGTACATGCTGGCGCTGCCAGGCAACGAGCAGGTGCGCAGTATCAACGCTGTGGTCGGCGAGACGAATGACGGGTATCTGAATGACATCCGGGGCCGGCACGTTGGGAAGGATGAAGTCTTCGCAGCCCTGCGTTCAGCTCATGACGGAGCAGTGGAGGAAGGGGCTGTGGGCGCCGGAGCCGGGACGGTGGCGTTCGGCTACAAGGGGGGCATCGGGACGTCTTCGCGGCTGGCGGGCCGGTACACCGTGGGCGTACTGGTGCAGAGCAACTACGGCGGCGATCTCATGATCGCAGGCATCCCTGTCGGCCGTGAGTTGCAGCGCACGGGGCAGGGTTCCAAGGACGGCAGTTGCATGATTGTGATCGCGACAGATGCGCCGGTGGATGCGCGGAACCTGAAGCGCATGGCCGCTCGGGCGATGCTGGGCATGGGCAGGACGGGGTCGTCAGGCTCGAATGGCAGCGGTGACTACGCCATCGCCTTCTCCACCCATCGCGGCGGACAGACACTGTTGGCCAATGACGCCATGACACCCCTGTTCGAAGGCGTGATCGAAGCCACGGAAGAAGCCATCAATAACTCGCTATTCAAAGCGGAAACGGTGACCTCCAACGGGCATACCGTCGAGGCACTGCCAGTTGAGCAGGTCCTTGAAATCCTCCGCGCGCACAAAGTACTGAACAAATAGAAAACGCCACACTCCGAAAGGAGCATGGCGTCTTCGAATCAGCGATTGAATGACGGTTACGGAGCAGGCGTGCCGGCAGGCTGTCCAGTCGAGGGCCTCACCGGCTTGTTCAGCGGGGCTCCGGGGAACTCGAGCACGGGTTCTTTCAGGTTTGACGGCAGGATCGTCTCCCGCGTGCCAAGGTCGAACATGGTCCAGATAATGAAGATCGACAGGAACAGCAGGCCGCCGACAAAGATGACTGCGTTGAACTTGTCGTGGCGCAGGTGCATGAAGAACAGCGCGACGAGCGAAGCCTTAATCGTTGCGATGATCAGCGCAACCACCGTGTTCATGGATCCGAAATCAACATAGGAGGCCTGGACGGTGATGATGGTCAGCACCAGCAGGCCCAGCAGGACGGCGCCGTAGGTCTTCGGCCCGGTAATGTGTGCGGCGTGCGAATCAGATTGGGACATGGTTCCGGGTGGTCTCCTCTAGGAAATCAAGTACATCAGCGGGAACAGGTAGATCCAGATGAGATCGACCAGGTGCCAGTAGAGGCCGGTGACGTCCAGCGGCCCGTAGTAGCCCGGACCGAAATCTCCGCGGACGGCCCGGAAGATCAACCAACTGATTACAACCATGCCCAGCAGCACGTGTATACCGTGCAGGCCGGTCATCATGAAGTAGAAGCTGAAGAACAGGAACTGGCCGGGGACCGTGTCGCCTTCGTGCGTATAGTATTTGCCGGGCAGCAGCCCTTCGTGGAACTTGTGGCTGTACTCGGAATACTTGATGCCCATGAAGGTGGCAGCACAGAGCAGCGTGATGACCAGGAACAGAATGACCAGGCCCTTGCGTGAGGTCTGGGCGGCCCAGATGGCCATCACCATGGTGAAGCTCGAGAACAGCAGGACGATGGTATTGATGGCGCCCAGCGTGCGGTCCAGGTGGTGGTGAGCCGCCAGGAAGGCCTGCGGGTGGTTGGCATGCATGATGCCGTAGCCGATGAAAAGGCCGCCGAACATCAGAATTTCAGTGACGAGGAACAGCCACATACCGATCTTGGCGGTATTAAACTGCTGCTCCATGTCACGGAAGTGATGCTGGAGGAACGGCGAGTGCCCGTGATCGGCGCTGGTCGTATGGGTCGCAGTACTCATGATTTGCGTCTCTTGAAGAACTCCGTCAATCCTAGTGGCTGTGCTCCTCCACGCCTACGGGCGCAGGGTTTTCGCGATAGTCATAGGGGCCGTGCTGCAGAACAGGCTGCCCCTCAAAGTTATGAGTGGTGGGCGGAGAATCGGTCTCCCACTCCAGCGTGCGGCCGCCCCAGGGGTTGGCCGACATGCGCTTGGGCTGGCGCAGGGAAGCCAACAGGTACGCACCGATGAGGAACAGGCCCGAGGCCAGGATCCAACTGCCGATCGTCGACGCCACGTGCAGTGACTGGAACTCAGGCAGGTAGTTGTAATACCGGCGCGGCATGCCGCGGCTGCCCAGCACAAACTGCGGCAGGAACGTCGCGTTGAAGCCGAGGAAGACCAGCGCGGCGCCAATGGCGGCCAGCCGCTTGTTGTACATCCGTCCGAACATCTTCGGCCACCAGTAGTGGATACCGGCCAGGAACGCGATCAGGTTCGAACCCGCCATCACATAGTGGAAGTGCGAGACGACGAAATAGGTGTCGTGCAGGTGGACGTCGGTGGAGAGCGCCGCCAGGAACAGGCCGGTCAGGCCGCCGATGGTAAAGATCAGCAGGAAGCTGATGGCGTGCAGCATCGGCGCTTCCAGCGAGATGGAGCCGCGCCACATGGTGGCAATCCAGTTGAACACCTTGATCGCCGAAGGGATGGCGATGAAGAAGGTGATGAAGCTGAAAATCGCACCGGCGAAAAGGCTCATGCCGGCAGTGAACATGTGATGCGCCCAAACCAGGAAGCCGAGCAGCGCGATCGCCACAGACGAGAAGGCGATGGCCTTGTAGCCAAAGATCGTCTTCTTCGAGAAGGTCGGGATCACTTCCGAGATCACGGCGAACGCCGGCAGAATCATGATGTAAACGGCCGGGTGCGAGTAGAACCAGAAGAAGTGCTGGAACAGCACCGGGTCCCCACCCAACTGCGGATCGAAGATTCCGATGCCAAGCACGCGCTCCATGCAGAGCAGCAGTAGCGTGATCGCCAGCACAGGGGTGGCGAGGATCTGGATGAGCGCCGTGGAATACATGCCCCAGCAGAAGAGCGGCATTTCGAACCAGCCCATGCCGGGCGCCCGCAACTTATGCATGGTGGCAATGAAGTTCACTCCAGTAAAGATGGAACTGAAGCCGAGCACAAACGCGGCCATCACCATCAAGGTGACTCCGCCGCCCGTCGTGCTGGAGTAAGGCGTGTAGAAAGTCCAGCCAGTGTCGACGCCGCCGAGAGCGAGGGTTGTCACCGCCATCAGCGCGCCGGTCCAATAAACATATAGGCTGGCCAGGTTGAGCTTGGGGAACGCCACGTCCTTGGCCCCCAGCAGCAGGGGTAAAGCAAAGTTACCCAAGGCAGCCGGGATCGCCGGAATGATCACCAGGAACACCATGATGGCGCCGTGCAGGGTGAATACCCGGTTATACATCTCGGCCGTCATGATGGTCTGCTTGGGCGTCAGCAGCTCGATGCGGACCAGCAACGCGAAGATACCGCCAACCAGGAAGAAGAAGAAGACCGACCACATGTACATCAGGCCGATGCGCTTATGGTCGACAGTCGTCAGCCAACTGAGCAATCCTTTTGGATCTTCCAAATAGTCGCCGTGGTGAGCGGCGTGACCGTTGCCTTGGGTCGTTAAAGTATCTGCCATTCCAATGCTCCTGTTACTTCACCGACTTGATGAACTCGATCACGCCCAGGATTTCGCGCTCGCGCAGGAGACCCTGGAACGTCGGCATGATCGGCTCGAATCCCTGTACGACCACAGCCTGGGGCTGCAGCACCGACTGACGGATGTAGTTCGCATCTACTGTGTAAGGCTTGCCATCCGCGCCCTTGCCGGTCTCGCCCCAGATTCCTTTCCAGGAGGGGCCCTGGCCGCGGGTGCCGTCCAGAGAGTGGCACGTCGCGCAGCCCTTGTTTTCGTAAACCAGCTTGCCGAGGTCCTTCAACGGCATCTTGCGGACCTGTTCGTCGCCTTCACGCAGGAACGTCTCGTACTGCTCGGGTGTATCCACAAAGATGCGAGCCATCATGTCGGAGTGGCCCTTGCCGCAATACTCCGCGCAGAACACCTGCTGCACGCCCGGCTCGGTCGGTGTGAACCAGAGCTCCGTGTAGCGGCCCGGGATCACGTCGCGCTTCAGCCGGAAGCTGGGCACGAAGAAGCTGTGGATCACGTCCTCAGAGTGCATCACGAGCTTCACCGGCTTATTCAGCGGCACGTGCAGATCGTTCAGCGTGCGAGTTCCGTCCGGATACTCGAATTGCCATACCCACTTCTTGGCGGTGACGACAATCTCCATGGAGTCGTTCGGCGGCACCCAGGCTTTGACATAGCCCTTGAAGCCCCAGAAGAAGATGCCCATCACGACGAACAACGGGATGATGCTCCAGATGAGCTCCATCTTCGTGTTGTGGGTGATATGCGGCGTCACCTCCTTCGCGGAGCGCCTCCGCCATTTCCGTACGGCGTAGAGGATCAACGCTCCGTTGAAGAAGAAGAAGAATATGGTGAGGTAGACGATGAACATGTAAAGTCCATCGACGTCACCGGCATGTGTGGCCGCCGCTTTGGGCAGCATCCAGTTCTGGAACCAATTCATTTCGCAGTCACCATAGGAGGGTGGTTGAATCCAACCCGGCGTTCACGTCGCCACAATCGAAACAGGACAAAACCGAAAATCAGGAGAGCCAGCGCGCCGCCGCCGCGCATGAAATTACGCGCGAAGAGGACATAGCCGCGGGAGGCCGGATCGTAGTGGAAGCAATAGAGCAGGATGCGGTCGCTGACGCCGAACTTCTCGCTCGCCGCTTCCGTCAAAGCCATCTGAATGTCGAACGGCTTGAAGTTGACACCGTAGAGGTAGCGGCTGATCATGCCTTCGGGCGAAAGCACGAAGATGGCCGCCGCATGCGCGTACTGGCCGGTACGAGGATCGCGCCGGTAGCCGAAGCCAATCTGCTTGGCCAGCTTGGCCACGTTCTCCTGATGGTCAACCAGGAAGTGCCAACCCGCGGTCTCACGCTCGTAGGAGGTGAGGTACGAAGCCTTCTTACTGCGCGCCAGGCCGAAGTTCTCTGTTGGGTCGATGGAAATCGTCACCACTTCGAACTCATTGCCAATGGTCCACTTCAACTTGCGAAACGCCTGCGTCTGGCCGTTCATGACCAGGTTGCAGAGCATCGGGCAGGCGTAGTAGACAAGGTTCAGGACGACCGGCTTACCCTTGCTGAAGTACTCCTTCAGCGCGTGCGGATAGCCGTCTTCGCCGATGAACTGAAGATTGAGATCGATCTTTTGACCCAGGTGTTCGACGACATCGACGCCCGAAAGCTCCTTCGGGGTCTTCTCGTCTTCAGACTGGGCCAGCAAACCGGAAACACCCGACATCAACAGCACGGCGGCCGGCACAACGGCCAGGCGGCGAAGACGCGTGAGCGCCTGCGCGCCGTAGCGCTGCATCCTTTCGCTTTGTGCTGTTTTCAGAGTGAGCATGAAAAAGTCCCTAATGGGCCGCTTTATGTTCCGTGGCGGCCGGCTTGGCGGGAGTAGTTGCGGGCGCCGCCGGGGCAGCACCTGCGGGAGCGGTTCCGGCTGGCGCGGCGCCGGGTGCCGGAGCATTGGCTCCGCCGGCAGCGCCACCGGGCAATTCATCCTTCACGGCGTAAGACTTGGTGTTGTAGTACACCTTGCCTTCACCGAATTCCGCGGCAACGATATCGATCGCGCGATCGATCGGGATCCGGACAATCCCCTTCTCTTTGTCGATGAAGGAATAACGGTGAAGCTGTTCTTCTTCCCGATCGTGGATCGCCTGCAGTTCCTTGCTCGCGACGCCGGTGTACTGGTCGTATTCCACACGTTCGTAAGCGACCGTGTACAGCCAGTACACACCGATGATCATCGCAACGAATAGACCCATCACAGCGATGGAGACCACAGCGATGAGGCCGGCCTTGGCGTCACGGCGGTCGTAATCGACGCCGTCGACCATGATGGCCGTATCGGGCATTGTCGGATCGTGTTCCTGATTCGGATCAAGCATCTTCAATACTCCAGGGGTCCCTAGACGTTATGGAACGCAAGACACTGGTCGAGCCGGGGATCACCCACCGGCACCAGCGGTTTCTTGCGCAGTCCGGACCAGAAAACCAGGCCAAATGCGCTACCAACGGCAAGGAAGGCCACGGGATCCATCCAGCTCACCTGCGGACCCTTAGCGTGCAGTACCGGCATGATCTCCCAGTACAGGTCGAAGTAATGCATCAGCATCATGTAGCCGGCAAAGAAGCCCAGCATCTTCATGTTCCGCTTGCTCGCTCGAGGCATCAGCGCGAAAAACGGAATAAAGAAGTGGCCGAAGATCAGGAACGGCCGCCAGTTGTACCAGCCGCCGGCCAGGCGCCGCTGGAACCAGGCCACCTCTTCCGGCAGGTTGCTGTACCAGATCAGCATGTACTGCGAGAAAGTGACATAGGCCCAGAAGACCGTCAGCGCGAAGAGCCACTTGCCCAGGTCGTGGTAGTGCTCTTCTTTTACGGAATTCTCGAGATAGCCGGCGGACCGCAGCCCGAGGCAGATCAGGATCAAAACAGCCATGAAGGCCAGCGCGCCGCCGGAAAGGAAGGCCACGCCGAACATGGTGGAGTACCAGTGGGGATCCAGCGACATCACCCAGTCATAAGCGGCCAGCGAAGCGGTAAGGAACAGCATCAGCAGCCCCGGGGCACTCCAGCGTTCCGCGGCCTGGGTGTGCTTGAGGGAACCAGTGCTGTCCTGCGCCCGCGAGATCGCGTAGAGGCGCCAGGAGAACAGGCTCCACAGGCCCAGCACGATGAAGCTGCGGATGATAAACCACTGATCGTTCAGGAACCCCAGCTTCTTGGACAGGATGGGATCCTTGGCTGCGGCAGCGTGGGTCCACTCATACATGAAATGCGTGCCGAATATTACCGGCAGCACCAGGATGAGGGCCACCGGTACGGTATTCATGATGTTTTCCATCAGGCGTCTCACCGTCACGCTCCAGGCTGAGCCGGTGAGGTGCTGCACCATCACATAGAACATGGCGCCCAGGGCTATGGAGACGAAATAGGCGAAAGCGACGAGATAGGAAAACTGGAACTGTTCGCGGTTGGTCGCAAACCCGAAGGCGAGAGCCAGCCAGCTCACCAGCGCCACAAAGACAATCGAGTTGCGGACCTTGGTCCACGTCTCGGGCGCCAGGAAGTAGTTGTCGGTAACTTGATGATGATCGTGATGCGCCATGGGTCTGCTTACCTCACCTTGGCCTGTGACTCGGCCGGGACATCGGCCATGGTGCCGCGCCACGAGCGCTGTAGCGCCCGCACATACGCGACAATGGCCCAACGGTCTTTCTCGGAAACCTGGAATCGGTAGCCCGGCATGGACCGCCGGCCGTTCGAAATCACGTGGTAGATCTCTCCGTCCACCATGCCGACAATTCGGTCGTCATGGATGTTGCCTGGAACCCAGGTCGCTTTGCTCGGCACCACCCCCCGGCCGGAACCGGTACGGTCGTGGCAGGGGGAACAATAGGTGTTGAACTTCACCTGGCCGTGCAGCAGCGTTTCCTTCGTCAGGGGCAGCGGGTTCTTCGCCAGGTAAGTATTGTCGGCCGCGACACCAGTGGACAGCGTTTCGTCGGCTCGGTACATCTCCTGCGAAAGCGTGCCCGCCACCGGACGGCGGCTGCTTCGGCCGTCGGCGAAGAAATCAGAATGCATCTGGGGCTTGTACTTGTCCTGCCGCTTCATGTCCGGGAACACCCAGATGGGCGGCTGGCGGGACGGAAAGTTGGAGCAGGCGCCCAGCAGGGAACTGGCTGCGACAACCAGCAGCATTTGCGCGATGCGTCGAGAATCCATGGGCATCAGGCCTCCACCAGTTCCGTGTGGCGGCTGCCGCACGAATCCAGGAAGGTCTTGACCTCCTCGGCGTTGAACTTGGGATCGGCTACTTCCACGGCCAGCAGGAACCGGTCATTGGTGGCGCCTTCGGCCTTGGAGTAGTTAAAGAAAGCGTGATAGTAAGTGGGCAGCCGATTCAGGTGCAACATCCCGAACACCGCTCCGAACGCGCTCAGCAGCACGCTCAGCTCGAACATGATCGGCACCGAAGGTTCCAGTGCGAACAGCGGCTTGCCTGCTACCGAAAGTGGATAGTCCACTGCGCCGGTCCACCACTGCAGCAGGACTGCCGAAACCAGCCCGGTGAGACCGCAAACGATGACGATCCTGCCCAGCGGCGAGCGCGGCGCGCCCAGCGCCTCGTCGATGCCGTGAATCGGGAACGGCGAGTAGGCTTCCATCTTGGAGAAACCCGCGGCGCGGGCCGTGCGAACCGCCCGCAACAGGTCTTCAGGCGTATCGAAGTTGGCGACCACACCGTAGTGCTTCACCTTCTTCGATTCACTCTCGAAGCCGGGCAGGTTGAGCCGGGCGAGAAGATTGGTGGCCATTAGTGCGCGCCTCCCTTCCCGGCCGTGGCCGGTTGGGTGTTGATCTGGTGATGGAGCACGCCCTTCACTTCGCTGATGGCGATCGCCGGCAGGAAGCGCAGGAACAGCAGGAACAATGTCAGGAATAGGCCGAAGGTGCCGGCGAACGTCCCAATGTCCACCCACGTGGGCCGGAAGTAGCCCCAGCTCGAGGGCAGGAAGTCACGGTGCAGCGAAGTGGCGATAATCACGAAGCGCTCAAACCACATGCCGATGTTGATGAAGATGCACAACACGAACATCACCGGAATGGACGTGCGCAGCTTCTTGAACCAGAAGAACTGCGGCGCGATCACGTTGCAGCTGATCATCGTCCAGTAAGCCCAACCGTAGGGGCCGAAGGCGCGGTTGCGGAAGATGAAGCGCTCATACTGATTCGCGCTGTACCAGGCGATGAAGAACTCAGTCGCGTAGGCGAAGCCCACAATCGTGCCGGTGGCCAGGATGACCTTGCACATGTTCTCAAGGTGCTTGATGGTGATGAGGTTCTCCAGGCCGTAGATGTAGCGGGCCAGGGTCATCAGCGTGATCACCATCGCGAAGCCGGAGAAGACGGCGCCGGCGACGAAGTAGGGCGGGAAGATCGTCGTGTGCCAACCGGGCAGCACCGAGGTCGCGAAGTCGAACGACACGATGGAGTGCACTGAGAGCACCAGCGGCGTCGACAGGCCGGCCAGGATCAGGTAAGCAAGTTCGTAGTGGCGCCACTGTGTAGCGGAGCCGCGCCAGCCCAGGCTGAGAATCCCGAAGATCGTCTTGCGTACCGGGTTCTGCGCACGGTCGCGCAGCGTGGCCAAGTCGGGAATCAGGCCGACGAACCAGAACAGCGCGGACACGGTCGCGTAGGTCGAAACCGCGAATACGTCCCACATCAGCGGGCTGCGGAAGTTCTGCCACATGTGCAAGAGCTCATTGGGCGCCGGCAGCAGCCAATAGAATGCTCGCCACGGACGGCCAGTGTGGAAGAGAGGATAGATGCCGGCGCAGGCCACGGCGAAGAGCGTCATCGCTTCGGCCGCGCGGTTGATCGAGGTCCGCCACTTCTGGCGGAACAGGAACAGGATGGCGGAAATCAGTGTACCGGCGTGGCCGATACCGATCCACCACACGAAGTTGGTAATGTCCCAGCCCCAGCCGACGGGTACGTTGTTGCCCCATACGCCGATGCCGGTGAAGGCGAGGTAAGTCAGGCAGACGCCCAGTAGGCCCAACAGCGGCAAAGCCACGCCGAAGAACACCCAGTACCATTGCTTGGGCGGCGCGGTCTCGGTAATGACGCTGATCTGCTGATTGACTTCCGCGTAGGTGGCGCCGCTGGTGATCAGCGGCGGATTCAGTTCCATTCTCGGGTCGAGTGCGAGGTCGGCCATGAGTTATGCCAGCTCCGGATTGGGATTGCGCATCTTCGCCAGGTAGGTCGTGCGCGGCTTGGTGTTCAATTCCTCGATCACGATGTAGTTGCGCGGCTGCTTCTTTGCCTTCGCTACGCGGCTCTCGGGATCGTTGATGTTGCCGAATACGATTGCATCGGCCGGACACACCTGCTGGCAGGCGGTCAGAATCTCCAGATCCTTGATCTGGCGGCGATTCTCGGTCTGCGACTGGATGCGCGCGCCTTCAATGCGCTGCACACAGTAGTTGCACTTTTCCATGATGCCGCGCATGCGGACGGTGACGTTCGGGTTGAACACCATCTTGCGCGACTCAGGCACATCTTTGTTCCAGTTCAGGAAGTTGAACCGGCGCACCTTGTACGGGCAGTTGTTCGAGCAGTAGCGCGTGCCGACACACCGGTTATAGGCCATCTCGTTGATGCCTTCCGGACTGTGCACCGTCGCCGCCACCGGGCAAACCGACTCGCAGGGAGCCTTTTCGCACTGCTGGCAGGCCATGGGCTGCATCACCGCCTGCGCGTCTTCCATGCTGCCCGTGAAGTACCGGTCCATGCGGATCCAGTGCATTTCACGGCCCCGATTGATCTGGTCTTTGCCTACCACCGGGATGTTGTTTTCCGCCACGCAAGCCACCAGGCAGGCGTTGCAGCCCGTGCAGGCATTCAGGTCGATCGACATGCCCCACTGGTAACCCTTCGAGTAATCCCAGCCGGCAAACATATCCTGCACCGGCTCGCCGTGCTCTTCGTGCAGAATGCCCGGCTCCTTGGCGTACTCCTCCACCGGCAGTTCCTTCACGATGTCCGTGCGCATCAGGTGAGTGATGGGCTCTTCCAGCGTGTGGTGCTCCTGGGTCGTCACCAGTTGGTACTTCTCGCCGCTCTTGCGAGCCTGCACGGCCGCCATGTGGAAGCCGGCCACGGTGCGCAAGCCTTCCGCGCGATGCCCGACGTTTTGGCCCACCCGTCCGCAGGACGACCGGCCATAACCCAACGCCACCGAGATCGAGTCATCGGCATGACCCGGCATGATCATCGCCGGCATCTTGATCTCTCTGCCGTTGGCCGACAGCGTCAGCATGTCGCCGTTCTCGACTCCCAGCTGCTGTGCCGTCTTGCCGCTGACCAGCGCCGCGTTGTCCCAGACCACCTTGGTCATCGGGTCCGGCGCTTCCTGCAGCCAGGCATTGTTCGAAAACCTTCCGTCGTAGGGACCGGCCGAGGGGTAAAACACCACCTCGAGTCCGCTCGACGCAGGCTTGATCGCTGCCTGCGCGGCCGCCAGCACTTTGCCGGCATCCGCCTTGGCATCCACCGCAGCCTGCTTCGTCCCCTCGATTACTCCGTCATGCAGCGCCTGATTCCACTTCTTCGCCGCATCGGCGCCCCACTGCGAGGTCCACGACTTCTTCACGATGTCGTAGCCCTTGCCCTCGGTCCCGGCGATCGCCGCCGCCAGTTCCAGAACACTCTTGCCGCCGTACAGCGGCTCGATCAAAGGCTGCTGGATGCTCGCCGTACCGTCCAGCGCAAGGGCGTCGCCCCACGCTTCAAACGGATGCGCTTCCGGCAATTGCCATTCCGTCGAGGCCCACGTTTCGTTCTCATCGGCGGTCAGGGCTACTGTCGCCGGAACTTTCTTGATGATGTCGGCGAAGGCCAGATCGCCCGGCATCGTATAGGCCGGATTCCCGCCCAACACGAACAGCGTCTTCACCACACCCGAGTTGATATCGGCGCTGAGCTGCTTGACGCCGTCCAGCGACGCAGCCGCGTCCACCACCGGCTTCGAGTACACCACCGTTTGGCCCGTATTGCCCAATGCCTGGTTGATCAGGGCCACCAGCGCGTGCACTGCCGCCGGTTGCCGCGGGCCCGCCACCACAATCGACTTGCCCTTCTTCGCCGCCAGATCCTTGGCCAGGGCGGCAATGAACTTCTTCGTCTTACCCGTGTCCGATCCGCCCAGCACCTTCAGTTCAGTGCCGCTCACGTTCAGTTCCTTGGCCAGCGCCAGCGCGAACGCGCCCGCGTCAGAGGACTTCAAACGCAGCCGGTGATCGGCCATCGCACCCGTGATGGTGAAGTTCGA
The DNA here is from genome assembly GCF_051172195.1 of Paludibaculum fermentans. Lineage (GTDB taxonomy): Bacteria > Acidobacteriota > Terriglobia > Bryobacterales > Bryobacteraceae > Paludibaculum > Paludibaculum fermentans_A. The sequence goes on along the minus strand of NZ_JBPJAQ010000002.1, from coordinate 1,212,565 downwards.
CTCCGCCACATACAGGCGGTTGATTTCCGCCTTGGGGTCCTCCACCTTGCGTCGCGCGGAGAACTGCTTCGTCGGCAGGACGGTCAGCGAATCCAACCCGAGGAAATCACAATCCAGGGCAAAGACCACATCCGCCTTGTCGTACTGATACTGCGCCTCGAGAGGCTGCCCAAAGGCCAACTGGGCGCCAAGACGGGGCTCGTCGGAGCTGACCGAGTTGTACTCCACCCACTGCGACTTCGGATACTTCTTGAGGATCTCCGCCTTCTGCGCCGCAACCGCCGGCGAATTCGAACGCTCCGACAGAATCCTCAGGCCGGCGCCGTCGCCCAGCCCCGCCGCCTGCTGCTTCCACCAGGCGTTGAATTGATCCCACGAAGCCTTCTTGCCCTTCTGCGAGACACCCTTCACACGGTCCGGATCGTAAACATCCAGCACCAGGGCCTGCGTATGCGCGCTGGTTGAACCCAGTGAGGAGGGATGCCGCGGATTGCCTTCCACCTTGATCGGGCGGCCGTCGAACGACTTGACGATCAGTCCGATAGCGGCGCCGCCCACACTCGCCACCGTGGCGTAGTGGACCGGAACTCCGTGTACATAGCCCTCGATGCCCTTCGACATCGGCAGGATGTGCTCTACCGGGCGGCGGCAGGCCGTCAGGCCGGCCAGGCCGAAACCAGCGGCCATCAACTTCAGCAGTGTGCGCCGCGAGCCGCCGGCAAGCATCTCTGAGGCGCCATCCTGGAATTCACGCTCCGCCCATGCGCGGAACTGCGGAGTGTCCGCCAGTTGGTCCAGACTCCGCCAATACTTTTTGCCAGTCAGGCTGGTCGGGTTGATTTGTATGAAATCGTTCATCGTCTCGCACCAGCGGATTATCGATGGCACCCCGAGCAGTTCGTCGGGGGATGGATGCCCTTGGCCTGGATCAGCTTCGCACCCAGCTCCGCCGGGTCGCCTTCCGGTTTCCAGTCCAGCTTCGTCACATACTCTGTCGGCCGCACGTTCGGAGCAGCATTCCGATGGCAATCCAGGCACCACGCCATAGACAGCGGCTGCACCTGGCGGATCTCCACCATCTGATCCACACGGCCGTGGCAACTCACGCAGCTCACACCGGACGTCACATGCGCCTGATGGTTAAAATAAACGTAGTCCGGCAGCCGGTGGACCTTCACCCACGGGATGGGCTCGCCGGTCGCGTAGCTGTCGCGAACCATCTGGAGCTTGGGGCTCTTCTCCTTCACCCGCACATGGCAATTCATGCAGGTTTCGGTCATCGGGACGGCGGCGTAGCTGGACTTGTCCACCGTGTAGTGGCAGTACAGACAGTCCACGCCCAGGTTGCCGGCATGCAGTTTGTGGCTGTAAGCCACAGGCTGCACGGGCGTATATCCGGTGTCAAACTGCTTAGGGTGCAGCAGATACCCCATCACGGCGCCGGTCGCCCCCAGAACGAGGACGATTACAACGGCGGCCAGACGCAGTTTTGTGTCGAACTGCTTCGAGAAGATAGCACTCATGCCAGGATGTCTTTCAGAACCAGTCCAGCCTCAGCCCCTCTGATTTGGCAAGGCGGGTTTGCACTGCTCCGCGTGCGCGGAGAGCTTACATGATTTTCTACCATAACAGTACTATTTACGCAATAGGAGCAAGAATTCTTGTCTGGCAGTAATTCGATGCGCTCGGACCCCGACGGGACTCAGCCGATTGGCGGTGTACCCGGAATTCCTGCCAAGGTGATGGAACTGCGTCCGCTCACCGGCATCAGCCGCCGTTTCGGCGACCTGCGCGTCCGCCCGAAACTGATGGTCCTGCACAACAGTTTCTTCCTCATCCTCACCTGCGCTGTCTACTTCACCGTCATCCACTTCGTCGAAGTCCGCATGGAGCAGGCCAAGGCCCGCGAGCTCACGCTCATCTACAACTCTTTCTCGTATCTCTCTCCAGACAATGGAGAACAGGAACTTCGACCCTACGACCTCAAGACCGGCACCGCCGACGACTTCGGCCTCTCCGACGACGCTCGAGCCTGGACCATCCGCTACCCCGGCCGCATCTGGCAGCACCAGCCCACCAGCGAGCACATCTATAAACTGATCCCCGGCTCCAACCGCTACTACCGCCTCACCCTGCCCCTCAGCTTCTACAGCGGGATGGTCGCCTCGGTCGCCGTCGGCGCCTTCGCCGTCCTCGGCATCATTTATATTCTGGCCGTCCTCGTGCTCGAGCTGGTCATCATGCCCCGCTACGTCTACCAGCCCCTTCGCCTCCTGCTCGAGGCCGACCGCGCCACCCGCGAGGGCGACCGCGAGGCTGAGATCATCGACGAAAGCTTCATCCCCGGTGACGAGATCGGCCAGATCCTGCAATCCCATAACGTCACTGTCCGCGAACTTCGCAAACATGAGGATGATCTGGAACACGCCAAGCGTACGTTGGAAGCCCAGGACCGCCTGGTCAGCCTCGGCATGCTCAGCGCCAGCGTCGCCCATGAGATGAACACCCCCCTGGCCGTGCTGCACGGTTCTGTAGAAAAACTCATCGAAACCGTGGACGACCCGGCCGCCCAGGCCCGCCTGGCCCGCATGGTCCGTGTCACCCAACGCCTGCGCCGCATCAGCGAAAGCCTGCTCGACTTCGCCCGCCAGCGCCGCCAGGAAATGGGCCCCGTCGAACTGCGCCCCGCCATCGAGGAAGCCTGGCACCTCGTCGCCATCGACGAGAAAGCCGGAGCCGTCCAATTCGTCAACGACATCCAGCCAGGTCTCAGCGTCACCGGCAATGCCGACCGTCTGAACCAGGTCTTCGTCAATCTCCTGCGAAACGCCCTCAACGCCGTACCCGACTGCGGCGGCGCCATCCGCGTCTCCAGCCGCTCCAGCCATCTCGACGGAGGTCCAGCCTACTCCATCACCGTGGACGACAATGGGCCGGGCATCCCCGCCGAAGTCCTGCCCGAGATCTTCGAGGCCTTCGTCTCCACCCGCCTCGATTCCTGCGGCACCGGCCTGGGCCTCACCGTCGCCGAGGGCATCGTCCACCAGCACGGCGGCACCATTGCAGCTTCCAACTGCAAATCCGGCGGCGCCCGTCTCGAAGTTTGTTTACCCGCGGCCCCAGTCAGCGGAGAATAGGTTGAGCAGCCGAACCACATGAGCGCGGAACAGATCGTCACCAATCCTTCTCTCATCGACATCGCCGTCCTCGACGACGACATCGACTTCCTCACCTACGTCGAGGACTTCCTGAAGGACGAGGGCCTCTATAGCGTCCGCACCTTCGACAAACCCGACACCCTTTTCGATTCCGCAGACGACCACCGCCCCGACATCGTCCTGCTCGACATGAAGATGGGCGAAGTGCGCGGCGACAAAGTGTTGGAGCAACTGGTCGCCCGCTACCCCGGCATCTGCGTCATCATCGTCACCGGCTATCCATCCCTCGAAGACATGCGAGCCACTTTCCGCATGAAGGTCTTCGACTACCTCGCCAAACCCTTCTCCCTGTCTCAGCTGCGCCAATCACTTTCCAATGCTGTGGAACAGTTCGGGCTCGGCCGTACCCTGCCCGACCGCCTCCGCGAGAAGCTCGGCCACCGCATTCGCATCCTGCGCGCCGAGCGCGACTGGTCGCTGAAAGATCTCGCCCTCTCTTCGAAGCTGAGCGTCAGCCAGATCAGTTCCATTGAACGCGGCGCCAACCTGCCCTCCATCGAAAGCCTGCTCGCGATATCGCGCGCCTTCGGCCTGAAGCCCAGTGAGATCCTGACGTCCATCGAGTTCTAATCCGCGCTATTCGTACCGCAGGCAAGACGCCGGATCCACTCGCGTCGCCCGCCAGGCCGGCAACAGCGCCGCCCCCGTCGAAATCAGCATCAGGAATAGACCGGCCGCCACCGTGGTTGCCAGGTCCGCCGGTTTCAAGCCGTAGAGCTGCGATTGGATCAGCCGCCCCGCAAACAGGGCCAGCGGCAGCCCGGCCACCAGGCCCGCCACCACCATCCAGGCACTCTCGCCCAGAATCATGCCCAGGATCGCCCCACGATCCGCCCCAATCGCCACACGGATCCCAATCTCACGCGTCCGCCGCGCCGTCGAATACGACAGCACTCCGTAGAGTCCAATCGCCGCAAGGGCCACCGCCAGCAGGCCCAGCGCCGTGGACAGCATAGCCAGCAACCGCTCCGCTGCCAGCGCTTCATCAATCTGCGCATCCATCGTCGTCAATTTGTCGACCGGCAGCCGCGCGTCGGCCGACTGGATCAGCGAGCGCAGTTGATTCTCCACCAGCTCCGGAGACGCTGTACTCCGCACCTGCACCCATGCGCTGCCGGGCATACTGTCCGCCGTAGCGGGCAGGTAGATGATCGGCTCCGGATCCTCACGCAGCCAGCGGTACTTCGTCGTCCCCACCACTCCAATTACCCGCACCTTGCGCCCGCCGCCATAGGCCAGCGGCTTCCCCACCCCGTCGCCGCCCAGGTAGCGCTTCGCAAACTGCTCGTTCACAATCGCCGGACTCTCCCCCTCCGTCCGGTCCTCCATGGCAAAGTCGCGACCCCGCCGGAACGGAATGCCCATCGTCCGAAAATAGCCCGGGCTCACCGATGTGTAGTACGCCACCGGCGGCATACCCTTCGGCGGTACATACCCCGGTATCCGCATCACAAACGAAGCCATCGAGCCGGTGAGGATATTGATGCTCGCCACGCTTGCCGACTGCGCGCCAGGTAGCGCCCTCGCCCGAGACAGCAGGTTCTGCATCGCCTGCGCGGCCCCTGCCTCCGAGTAGTTCAGCCGTTCGAAATCCACCTGCGCCAATACAACGTGCTGTGGCTGGAAGCCCAGGTCGATCGCGCGCAAATTGTGCAGGGTCTGCGCCAGCAACCCGGCCGTGAAAATCAATGCCACCGAAACAGCGATCTGCGCCGAAATCAGATACCGGTAGCCCAGCGCCCGCTTACCCGCCGCGAACAACGTCCCCGACTGCACCAGCGGCATCGGATCGGTCCGCCAGGCTCGCAGCGCGGGCAGCAGTCCAAACAGCAGCCCCGAGCCCAGCGTCACCGCCGCGAAGAACCCCAATACCATCGGATCCGGTTGAACATGCTGCGTCAGGCTCTCCCGCTGCGGCCCCATCAAACCCAGCAGGGCGGCAATGAAGAACTGCGCCAGCCACCAGGCCACCGCACCACTCACCAGCGACAGCATCAGGCTCTGTACCAGGAACTGCCGGATTACCGCCCAGCGCGTCGCACCCAGAGCCACCCGGATCGCCGCTTCCCTTGCCCGTTCAATCGATCGCACCAGCCACAACGCCGCCAGGTTCGCACACGCCATCACCAGCACCAGTCCCACAATCGACAACAGCAACAACACCGGACGGCCCAGCTTCTCTTTGCGCGAGCCCATCCCCTGGCTGCCGTCACGCAGGATGAATTGATCCTTGTCGTCGACCTTGAAGCCGATCTCGCGCTGCAGCCTCATCCCCACCGGATTCAACCGCAGCCCCGCCTCCTGCCTCGACACCGCAGGTTTCAGCCGCCCAATCACCTGCAGCCACCCGAATTTCTCGCGCGGAGTACCATAGAATGCCTCCGCCCAGGCCGTCGTGATCTGCACATCCACCTGCCCGTGCAGCGTCGCTCCCTGGAACCCGGCCGGCGTCACCCCCACAATCTGGAACGGTTCCTTATCCAGCAACAGCTTTCTGCCCACCACGCCCTGGGCGCCGTTGAAGAATGTTCGCCACAACCGGTCGCTGATGACGCAAACGCGCGCACCCTTCTCCACCCGGTCGTCCGACTCGTCCAACAGCCGCCCCATCGCGGGCCGCATGCCCAGCATCGCGAAATAGTTGCCACTGACCAGCTCGGCCGACACGGCGATCCGCCGGTCGCCATCCACCACATCCCGCTCAATGCTGGCAGCGGCCAGAAACTCCTCGAACCCCGTGTCCTGCTTCCGGATTCCCTGAAAGAAGCTATAGGAGAAACAGCAGTTCTCCATGTGGAACATCTCGTTGTTCTGCCGCAGCAGCACCAACCGGTCCGCCGCCCTCACCGGCAGCGTCTTCAGCACAATCGCATTCACAAACGAAAAGATCGCCGTGTTCGCGGCCAGCCCCAAGGACAGCGATCCCAGCGCCAGCAGTGTGAACGACGGGCTCTTCCGCGACGTGCGCCAGGCCAGCCGGACGTCCGCCGCCAACTGCTCCAGCCAGCGGAACGCCCACAAATCATGGCTCGTCTCCCGGTATCCGGCCGCATTCCCAAACTGCCGCCGCGCCGCGTACTCCGACTCCTCCGGCTCCACCCCCTGCGCCCGCAGTTTGCGCGCCCGCAACTCCAGGTGGAGCCGCATCTCCTCGTCCAGCTCCTGCTCCAATTGCGTACGCCGGAACAGGTGCGCCAGGCGCCGCCACAGTTCATTCATGCTCATGAATACCTCCCCCTACGCCGGCTGCAGGATCCGCGCAATCGCCGCCGACACCCGCTGATACTGCGCCAACTCCTGGTCCAGCCGCGCCCGGCCCTCGTCGCTCAAGGTGTAGTAACGCGCCCGCCTGTTCTCCGCGGTCTTGCCCCACTCCGCCTCCAGCCAGCCCTTCAGCAGCATCCGCTGCAGCGCCGGGTACAGCGACCCCTCTTCCACTTGCAGCACATCCGCAGAAAGCTCCTGGATCGCTTCCGCAATCTCAAAGCCATGCAGTTTCCCATTGCGCGCCAGCGTGTTCAGGATCAGCATGTCCAACGTACCGGGCGGGATGGGGTCTCGCGAAGTTCGCTCAATGAGTGACATAGATCGTCTACGTAATTAACATAGACAGTCTATGTCGAACGCCGGCCCTCTGCAATAGCTTCCTCCGAATTGTTACGCCAGATAGGCGATAACCTATATTTCAATGAGAGTGCGAAGTACCCTGACCCTGCTCCTCCTCAGCGCCGCGCTGCTGCCCCTGCCTACGCCGGCCCAGGTGATCACGAAGCCCGCTCAACCCAACAAGTTCATCGAAGCCGTCGGCCGCCGAGCCGCACTCCTCGGGCACGAGGACGGCAACTTCGAAGCCTGGACGTACCCCATTAAGGTCCTGCGCGACTTCCAACTCTCCGTCTATGTCGACAACGCCCTCGAGCCGACACCCCTCAGCGGACTGGCCGAAACCGTCGAAGTCCACCCCGGCCACGTCACCATCACGCACATCACCGGAGCCTTCACCGTCCGCCAGACCTGGGTCGCGTCCATCGACCACCCCGTCCTGGCCGTCCTGCTCGACATCGACACCTCCAAGCCGCTCAAATTCCGAGCCACCTTCATTCCCGAAATGAAGCCAATGTGGCCCGCCTCCTTTGGCGGCCAGTCCACCGGCTGGAATCAGAAGGAGGGCGTCCTTACCTTCACTGAGGGGATGGGCCGCTTCCGCCCCGTCCTGGGCAGCCCCCGCTTCAACCGCATCAGCGAACAAATCGGCCATCAATTGCCCGACCGCACGGTGATGATCGAATTCGACATCGACAAGAGCGGCCAGGTCCCCATCGTTATAGCGGGCTCCCGCGCGGACTACAACGCAGCCATCCAGGATCCCGGAGCCCTGGTCACTGCCGCCGATGCCTACTACGACTCGTTCCTCAAACGCACCACCAGCATCCAGGCCGAAGGCTTCACCGCCGCCTACGACTGGGCTCGCGTCGCCATAGAGAAAGGCTGGGCCTGCAACGACGGTGTCGGTTGCGGCCTCGTGGCCGGTTGGGCCCCCTCCGGACTCAGCGAACGCCCCGGCTTCGGCTGGTACTTCGGCGGCGACACCATGATGAGCGCCTGGGCCATGCAGGACTACGGCGACTTCGAAGGCGCGCGCGCCGCGCTCGAATTCCTCCTCGACCACCAACGCGCGGACGGCAAGGTGATGCACGAGTGGACCCAATCCTCCGCCCTCCTCGATTGGCCGAAGTACCCCTATGGCTACTACCACGCCGACACCACGCCGCTCTTCCTCTTCAGCGCCGCCCGCTATGCCCGCCAATCCGGCGACCTCGACTTCGTCCATAAACATTGGGCCAGGTTCGAGCAGTCCTACCGCTTCTGCCTCACCATGCTCGACGACGATGGCTTGCTCTCCAACGTCAAAGGAGGAGCCGCCGCCGTGGAAACAGGAGCCCTCAGCGGCAAAGTCGCCCGCGACATCTATCTGCAGGGCGCCTGGCTGGCCGGCCTCGCCGGTTTCGTCGACCTCGCCGCCTGGCAAGGCCAAAAGGCCCTGGAATCCGAAGCCCGTACCCGCCTCGCCCAAGCCCGCGAAGCCATCAAACCCTGGTTCGTCCCCGAAAAGAACATCTTCGCTTTTGCCCAGTTGAAAGACGGTTCCCGATACGAAGCCAATTCCGGCTGGCAGGGGTTGCTCCTCTCCAGGGGCGGCATCGACCCAACACTTGCCGCCAAAGCGGCCGCATCCCTGGCGCTCCCCACCCTCGCTACCCCCTGGGGTACTCGCATGTTTGCAACGGATAGCCCGTTCTACAACCCGGTGGGCTACAACGACGGCAGCGTCTGGCCTTTCGTCACCGCCCAGGCCACCCTCGCCCTCTTCCGCCATGGCCAGCCCGCCGCCGGATACCGCTACGTCCATGGCATGGCACAGGCCACCGGCTTGAGCGGCGCCGGCTTCATCAGCGAGTACTTCAGCGGCGATCGCTTCGCCGAAGGACCTCGCGCCGTCCCCCACCAGCTCTTCAGCTCCGTCGCCCTCGTGAATCCTCTCATTACGGCCATGCTCGGCCTTAGCAGCGACGGCATCGCCGGGGAAGTCACCATCGCGCCGCAGCTACCCTGCTCCCTCGGCCCGGTCCGGTTTCAGCACTACCGCGTCGGAAAGAGCATTCTCTCCGGCGAGATCCGGCCTGCTAAGCCCCAAACACTGATAGACATACGGGTGGAAGGTCCGCCTGTCAGGATCCTCAAGCAAGCGGCTCCCTGCTTCGACTTGCCCCTGCTCAAACCCCTCATACCCGGCCAGCGCGGCGAGTAAGTACTTAATTAAGGGCGCGGGAACATCGCATTCAGTCCTGCTAAACTACCGCGCACCAGCCTGCGTCGTTTGGCGCTAGAATGATGATACGGCGGTCTTTGTGAATCGATGTGGCCGATTCTCACGATAGCCTGCTGATAGCGTCGCGCCAACGTTCGCCGCCGGGATCGAGGTATCTTAGTACGTCGCACCTAGGAAATTCTAAGGTGAACGGTCCTTGGTTCTAAGGCAGTACCTGCATTCTCAATGGTAATGGACCTCCTTAGAATCAAGTACGAGGTTGGAAAGGGGACGATCATGAACGTTGTGGCGCCGCACCAGCATGACGAACTGGATGGAAGGGACGCAAAGCCGGCCATGAGTGAACAACCCGAAACCGAAGCCCGGAAGATTCGAGTCATGATCGCTGATGACCATCCGATTGTCCGGGAAGGTCTGCGGAAACTACTCAATCTGGAAGATGACATCGATGTCGTCGGCGCCGCCGCCGATGGCCGGGAACTCATCGAACGGGTCGAAGAACTGATGCCCGATGTCATTCTCCTCGACCTGCGCATGCCCAATCTCGACGGTTTGGGCGCGCTCCAGACCCTGCAACACACCAGCTCGAAGGCCCGGGTCATCATTCTCACCGCTTCGGAAGACAAAAACGAATTCGTACAGGCCATGAAGCTGGGCTGCTCCGGCATCGTGCTCAAGCAGACCTCAGCCGACTTGATCGTGAAATCGATTCGCAAAGTCTACGCCGGCGAGATCTGGCTCGATTCGCATACCACCGCGGCTGTAATGCGGCAGTTTGCAGCACCGGGCGAGACAAACCTCGGCCCTTCGGCAAGCAAAGCCCGTGAACGGTCGCCCCTCAGCACCCGCGAACGCGAGATCGTCGCATTGGTCGCTCAGGGTTACAAGAATAAGGAAATGGCCGAGAAGATGTTCATCAGCGAGCAAACGGTTAAGAACCACCTGCACAATATCTTCGACAAGCTCGGCGTCTCAGACCGGTTGGAATTGGCTCTCTACGCCATCCACAAAGGTCTCCACCTGCAGCAAAACGAACGCTAACTTCTACTCCTCTCAGTAGTTACAGTCCACGAGCCGCCCCTCAACCGGGCGGCTCGTTCTGTTTCTGAACGAAGTTGTAGAATTTTTCCGCCAAATCAGGACCTTCCCCTCTTGCATTCTCCTCACCATAGGCCTACGATCAAACTTGGAGGATAAAAAGATGCGCTTCTCCCTTACATTCCTATCTACGATCCTGCTGGTGGCGCTGGCTGCTCCTCCGCTCCTGATGGCACAGGATTCCATTCCCCGGTGCACGACCGTTGAGCCGGCCAACGGCAAGGTCGGTACCGAGTTTGTAGTCACTGGCGAGAATCTCAGCAAAGATACCGTCGCGAAGCTGTACCTCACCGACGGCACTACCGATATCGAAGTCCCCATGAGCGAACAGTCGGCCACCACGATCAAAGCAAAAATTCCGAACTCCGCGAAAGTGGGTGAGCGCTACAAGCTCATGATCCTCACCAAGGGCAAAGAACCCAAGCTCATTGAGCAGCCTGTCCGTTTCGAAATCGAATAGGCGCCCCGCCCCACATCGCCCGCGATAAGCACCAAGTGTGCTGGTATACCCTGTTAAGATCGATAGAGCCGGAACACTCCGGCTCTATCTGTTTCTATGGTGCCCTCCAACCACGCCTACGATTACGATTTACTGGTGATCGGCTCCGGCCCCGCCGGGCAGCGTGCGGCCATCCAAGCCGCTAAGCTCCAGAAGCGCGTGGTGCTCGTCGAGAAGAAAAGCGTCCTCGGCGGCGTCTCCGTCAACACCGGCACCATCCCCTCCAAAACCCTGCGCGAAGCGGTGCTCGACCTTTCCGGCTACCGGTCCAAAGAGTTCTACGGACTCTCTTACTCCGTCAAACAGCGCATCACCATGCAGGACCTGCTGCAGCGCGTCGACACCGTCATCCGCCACGAAATTGACGTCACCCGCGCCCAACTCCTCCGCAACCGCGTCGAGGTCGTCAGCGCCACCGCGTCATTTGTCGACCCGCACACCATCCGCCTCGAATACGTCGAGGGCGGCGGCCAGCGCCTGCTCACCGCGGACAAAGTCATCGTCGCCGTCGGCACCGAAGCCACCCGCGATCCCCACATCCCCTTCGACGGCCACCGCGTGCTCACCAGCGACGACATCCTGGTGCTCAACGAGCTGCCCCGCACCCTCACCGTCATCGGCGCCGGCGTCATTGGCTGCGAGTACGCCTCCATGTTCGCCGCCCTGGGTGTCCGCGTCACCCTCGTCGACAAACGCCCCCGCCTGCTGCCCTTCGTCGATTGCGAGATCATCGACACCCTTGCCTATCACCTGCGCGAAAACCGCGTCACCCTCCGCCTGGGCGAAAACGTGCACGGCATCGAGTTGTTGGAAGACGAGTCGGGCGAACGCGTCCGCATCGTCCTCGACAGCGGCAAACAGATAGTCACCGAGAAGGCGCTTTATTCCATCGGGCGCACCGGCAACACCAACCGCATCCACCCCGAAGCGTCCGGCCTCAATGTTGACGACCGCGGCCGCATCACCGTCGACGACGACTACCGGACCAACGTGCCGAACATCTACGCCGTCGGCGACGTCATCGGCTTCCCCAGCCTCTCCTCCACCTCCATGGAACAGGGCCGCCTCGCCGCCTGCCACGCCTTCGGCATCCAGGCCAGCAGCGTGCCCGATCTCTTCCCCTACGGCATTTACACCATCCCGGAGATCTCCATGGTGGGCAAAAACGAGGAAGAGCTCACCCAGGCCGGCATCCCCTACGAAGTGGGCAAGGCACGTTACCGCGAAATCGCGCGCGGTCAGATCGTCGGCGACACCACCGGCCTGCTCAAGCTGCTCTTCCACTTTGAAACCCGCCAGTTGCTGGGCGTGCACATCATCGGCGAAGGCGCCAGTGAACTGATCCACATCGGCCAGGCCGTGCTCGCTTATGGCGGAAAGGTCGACTACTTCGTGAATACGGTCTTCAACTACCCCACCCTCGCGGAGTGCTACAAGACCGCCGCCTTCGATGGCGTCAACCGCATCGGAGGAGGCTCTGATCCAATCGCCCCCTCCAAACCAACCGACTGATCACTGCTGCTGCATCTGCTCCTGCTGGCGCAAGAGATCTTCCGGAACGTTCAGGTCGCGCTCCACATCGGCGTCCCACTCCGTCACCATCTCCGCCAGTTCCGGCGGCAACTCCTCGCACGCGCTCACTCCGACAGCCACGGTCAGCTTCGAATCCGCTTTGCCCTTCAGCACGCCGCGCGTCGGCGGGACATCCGCATAGTCGCGGCCAATCGCCGTGCGGACATGCCGCTCGCTGGCGATCAGGTCATTTGTCGGATCGAACCCAATCCACCCCAGCGTCGGCAGGTACGCCTCCACCCAGGCGTGCGTGGCGCCATCGGACGAACGGTCGCGGTCTTCCGCCCGGTGGAAAAGGTAGCCGCTGACATACCGCGCCGGAATCCCCAACTGGCGCAATACCGTGATCATGATATGCGCCATGTCCTGGCAAACGCCTTTGCGCTGCGACAGCGCCTCGTCGATGGGCGAGTCCACGCGCGTGGACTGCGGAACGTAATCCAGCGCATTGAATAGCTTCGAGTTGATCTCACGCACCAGCATCAGCGGATCGTCCCTCCGCTCGATGCCCAACTCCTGCATGAAGGACAGCAGCAGTTCCGAAGGCTTGGCATACGTGCTGGGCAGCAGCTTGGGCCAGAAATCGCCATCCTCCACAGCCTTGTCCAACTCGGCCCAGGCGCCTGGCCCCAGTTCCAATGGCAGCTCAGGAAACGGCTTCATCTCCACCACGCTCTCCGCAGTGATCTGCAGATTGCGGTGCGGACCCGGAATCCCGAAGTGATGAATCGAATTGCCCAGATGATCTCGATACAGATGAATCTGCGCCTTGGGCGTCACCGTCATCTTGTAATCCAGGCAGCGCTGATTGCCCTCCGTCCGCGGGTGCATCCGCAGCTCCATCAGGCTCTCGTACACCGGATCGCTGTACGCAAATCGGGTGAGGTGTCGGATGCGGTAATACAAACTCAAGCCTCCAGTGCCGTCTCAACAGGGTACGAGATAAACGCCTTGTAGATGCCCGAGTGAATCTCGGTCGTCTGCCGCTTCAGATCCGACATCATGCCGTGAAGCCCGTTGGCGATAATCTCATCGATCTGCGAAAAGCTCAGCGCCGACCGCCAGCGGCCCGTCACACGCTGCACCTTCGCTCCGCGCCGGCTGGGCGACACCGAGCTCACGGCATCCAGCGCCGACTGCACGCGATCCGCCGAGAACCTTATCGAATGCGGAAATGTCTCGTTCAACACCAGGAACTCCGCCACCCGGTCCGGAGCGATCTTCGCCGTGTACACCTTGCAGTACGCCTCAAACGCCGTCGCGCAGCGCAGCACACCAATCCACTCCAGATAGTCCGCCGTGTCCGGACCCGCGTCCGGCCGCATCGCCGCTTCTCCCGAGAAATAGCGGAAGTGCACATCCACCAGAGTCGCCAGCGTGAACGCCCGCTCCAGAAACCGCCCCAGTTGAATGAACCGCCAGCCTTCCCCATGGCCCGACGTCGAATCCGTCACGCCCTGAAACAACAGGGAACCCTCTTTCACCGCTTCCAGGAACTCACGCGGATCGCCCGTCCACAAATCGTCCTGGGCGGCCGACTGCACTTCGTGATACAGCCTGTTCAGGTGCTCCCACATCTCTGAGCTGATCTGCTCGCGCACCTGGCGCGCATTGTCCCGCGCAGACCGGATACAGCTGATGATCGACACCGGGTTCGACTGCTCAAAGCAGAACAGGTGCAGCAGGCTGTGCGGATCCAGTTCCTGGGCCGAGGATTTGTCCATCCCCAGCGACTCCAGCACCCGCGGCCAGCGCCCAAAGCTCGCATCCTGCGGCTGCTCCAGCTCCAGGTTGATGTGAACGTTCACCACACGGGCCGTGTGCTCGGCCCGCTCCAGGTAGCGCGCCATCCAGTACAAACTGTCTGCAACTCTCGAAAGCATTCTGCCCTTTCTCAGAAGCCGGCTGGAAGCCGAGCGCTCAGCTTTCAGCGCTCAGCATTCAGCTAAACTGCCGCGGCCCTAACCCCGCGTTTTTCGGTCCTCGTGCACCGCGAAACCAGCCCGAGCTGACAGCTGATAGCTGATAGCTGATAGCTGATAGCTGATGGCCAAAACCCCGCGGTCCACAATCGTCCGCAACCCTAGTCCGCCAGCACCCACGTATCCTTGCTGCCGCCGCCCTGGGAACTGTTCACCACCAGTGACCCCTTGCGCAGCGCCACACGCGTCAGCCCGCCCGGCACAATCGTCACCTTCTCACCCGACAGGATGTACGGCCGCAAATCGATGTGCCTCGGCTCAATCGAGCCGCCTTCGATAAATGTGGGTGCCCGCGACAGCATCAGCGTCGGCTGCGCAATGTAGTTGCGCGGGTTATCGATGATCCGCCTCCGGAACTCGCCCTGCTCTTCCCTGGTCGAGTGCGGCCCAATCAGCATGCCGTAGCCGCCACTCTCGCCCACCGCCTTCACCACCATCTTGTCGAGGTTCTCCAGCGTGTATTGCCTGGAGTCCTTCTCCGCCATCAGGTAGGTCTCGACGTTGTTGATGATCGGGTCTTGCCCCAGGTAATACTTGATGATCCGCGGGACGTACGCATACACGGCCTTGTCGTCGCTGACGCCCGTGCCAATCGCATTGGCCAGCGTCACGTTGCCCGCCCGGAAGGCATTAAACAACCCGGCCACGCCCAGGATCGAGTCCTGCCGGAAGGCCAGCGGATCCACAAAGTCGTCGTCAATGCGCCGGTAGATCACATCCACCCGCCGCAACCCGGCCGTCGTCCGCATGTAGACGGTGTTGTCGTGCACCAGCAGGTCGCGCCCTTCCACCAGTTCGATGCCCATCTGGCGCGCCAGGTAGGAATGCTCGAAGTACGCCGAGTTGAATACGCCCGGCGTCAGCAGCACGATCGTCGGATCCGTGCGGCCCTCCGGAGCCAGCGATCGCAGCGTCTCCAGCAGCGCGTGGCTGTAGTGATCAATCGGCCGCACCCTGCACTCCTGCAATTGGCCCGGGAACACACGCTTCATCACCTGCCGCGACGTCAGCATGTAGCTCACGCCGCTGGGCACCCGCAGGTTGTCTTCCAGCACCGCGAACTCGCCCGATGGCAGCCGGATCAGGTCCGTCCCCATCACCGTGACGTAGTTGTTGCGCGGCACGTTCACACCGCGCATCTCGCGCCGGAAGTGCGGGCAGCTATAAATCAGCTCGCGCGGCACCACCTTGTCATCGAGGATGTTCTGGTCGTGGTAGATGTCGTGCAGGAACATGTTCAGCGCCGTGATGCGCTGCGTCAGTCCCTCCTCAATCGTCGACCACTCCTTCGCGGTGATGATCCGCGGCAGCAGGTCGTGCGGGAAAATCCGCTCGGTCCCCTCGCTGCGGCCATACACCGTGAAGGTGATCCCCTGGTGCAGGAAACTCAGATCCGCCGCCTGCTTCCGGCGGCGCAATTCCTCACTCGGCATTTCGAGAATCTTGTCCAGCAGAAGACGGTAGTGCTGCCGCACCTCTCCGTCATTCGTGAACATCTCGTCATAACTCGAGTTCAGAAGGTAGTTGTGAAACGGGGCTGGGAGAACGCTTTCCACCATGTCGTGATTACCCTTACTTCCGCCACAGAGGGTGCGTTCGACAGGGAACGGATATGCGGGATTGTAGCACGCCGGACACCTCTCTATTCTGGAAGTAGATGAACAACGTCTTAGCCATCCTACTGGCTGGCGGCGCCGGTGAGCGTTTGTACCCCCTCACCCGCGACCAGGCCAAACCGGCAGTGCCCTTCGGCGGCATCTACCGTATCATCGACTTCACCCTGTCTAATTGCGTGAATTCGGGCCTTCGCCGCATCTTCTGCCTCACTCAATACAAATCACTCGAGCTCACCCGCCACCTGCGGGAAGGCTGGGGTCTCTTTTCCGGCGAGATGGGTGAGTTCATTGAAGTTATTCCACCCATGCGCCGCGTCCACTCCGATTGGTATCTGGGCACGGCCGACGCCGTCTACCAGAACCTCGAGAGCGTCCTCATCGAAAAGCCTGCCCAGGTCATCGTGCTCTCCGCTGACCAGATCTACAAAATGGACTATCGCGAAATGCTCGCGTGGCACCAGCGCCATAACGCCGAAGTCACCATCGCGACGCTCCAGGTGCCCATCCCCGACGCCACCCGCTTCGGCATCACCGACATCGATCCCGTCACCTACCAGATCCACGACTTCGAGGAGAAACCGCAACATGGCCACCCCGTGCTCTCGCCCTTCGGGGAGAACATGGTCAGCGCCTCCATGGGCATCTACATCTTCAATACCGATGTCCTGCTCGAAGCCCTGCGCGAAGACGCCGCGGACGAAAACTCGGCCCACGACTTCGGCCACAACGTCCTGCCCAACCTGCTGCACCGCCGCCGCGTCATCGCCTACGACTTTCGCGACCTCAACAACAAACGAGTCCGCTACTGGCGCGACGTCGGCACCATCGACTCCTACTACGAATCGAACCTCGATCTCGTCAGTGTCCTGCCGGAGTTGAACCTCTACGACACCGCCTGGCCCATCCGCACCCGCATGCACCAGGCGCCCCCCGCCAAGTTCGTGTTTGCCCAGGAAGGCCGCCGCATGGGCGTCGCCACCGACTCCTTCGTTTCCCCCGGCGTCATTGTCAGCGGCGGCAGAGTCCACCGCAGCATCCTCTCGCCCGGCGTCCGCGTCAACAGCTACGCCGATGTCGACCATTCCATCCTGCTCCCCGGAGCCAACATCGGCCGTTACTGCCGTGTCCGCAAAGCAATCATTGATAGTGGAGTACAGCTACCCGAAGGTACCTCGGTAGGAGAAGACCCTGAGCGCGACCGCGCCGCCGGCTATCACGTCACGGAAGGTGGAGTCACCGTAGTCTTCGAAGCCCACGACTGAACATCAGGCGGCGTGGCGCCAGTTACAGCCGCGCCGCCGACCGCGCCCGCGCGATCTGCCCAAACCGGTCGTTCCGGTCTCCCGCATACTGCAGGAATAAGTCGTAGTCCCGCTGCGCCTCCGCCGGCTTCTTGGCGGCCAGCGAAACCTCAGCCCGCGTGTAGAACAGATTCGGGTAGATCAGGAAGTCATAGAGCAACTGCTGCTCCGCCGTGAGAACCGGCCACCGGACACTCACCAGTGGCGCCGCCTGGCCCGCCTGCCCGCTCTGCGTCAGGCACAATGCCAGCAGTTCACGGTAAGGAGTCTCCGTTCCGCCCGGTTGCCTGGCCAGCAGCGTCTGCCACGCCTCCGCCGCCTGCTTCCACTGGCCGCGCGCCGTCAACCCCAACGCCCTGGCCTCCGTCCTAAGTCCCTCATCCGAAATCTGCACCAGCTTCGATTCCGGATCCAGCGCCAGTGTCGCCACTGCCGCGTAGACCCGCTGGGCCGGTGTGGATGCCGTCGCACGCGCCGTGCGCGCCGCCTCCTCCGCCCCCGCATTGTCCCCATCCGCCAACGCATGCAGCGCCAGCACCGCCGCCGCAAACGGAGCCACCGGATGCCCCTTCTGCGCCGCAAACGCCTTCATCCGGTTCCGCGCCTGCACCGTCTGCCCGAACAGGTACTCCCACCGCGCCTTGCTCAATTCCAGCCAGCCGTCGCTCAGCTTCTCCCGGTCTTCGAACAGCCGCTGCAGCGTCGCCTTGGCCGCCGGCTTGTCCCCGTTCAGCCAATGCGCCAGCGCCGATTTCTCCAGCGCCGCGCCGTTGTTATACTTCCTGTCTTTCTCGTAGGAAGCCTGGAACGCCTTCGCCGCCTCGGCAAACTGGCCGCCCATTAACGCAATCTCACCCAGCGAATCCAGCGGATTGGCGGTCACCGTATCCAGGCGCCCATATTGCTCAATCGCAGCCTTTGCTTCCTTGAACTTACCAAGATAAGCCAGATTGTAGGCGTAGTTGTTCCACAACTCGGCCTGCAGCGGCGCCACCTGGATCGCCCGGTGTGCGGCCGACTCTGCCTTCTCAAACTGCCGGATCGCCACATAAACCTGCGATAACTGCAGTAGCGAAGCCGGATCGCCCGGCAGAGCCTGCGTGATCCGCTCCAGCGCATCCGCCCGCTCAGTCAAATTCCGTGTCAGGATAGCCTGGGCCAAGTCCAGCCGCGCCCGGCTGAGGCCGCTCATGCCGCTGCCCTTCACCCGGCTTTCCGCAACGGTCTTCAGAACCCCTTCCACGTCTCCGCTCTTGCTGCGCCGCTCGATCAGGCCTTCCCAGCACCAGCCGCACGACGGATCGGAGGCAACCGCCTTCTCGTAGCCCGCCAGGGCGTCCTGGGCGGAAGTGGCCCCCAGCGCCGCCGAAATACTCCGTGCCGCCTCGTCGTTGTGCAGGTCCAGCGCAGTGGTCTTGGCACCGCGGGCCAGTTGCTCCACCGCCATCGCCGTTATGCCCGGGATCAAGTCCACCCAGCGCGCCTGGCCGGCCGGCAAGTCCTTCTGCACCACCACTGCCCGGTTCCTGGCATCCTCTACGAAAGCGCGCACCACCGGCCCTGCATTCGTCTTCGTGAAGTAGCCGTAGACCAGGTGCGTAGCGCCTAGCGATACAGCATCATTGGCATTGTTCGCGGAGATAGGCGTGAGGTTCGGGACAGTCGCCAACTGCCGCCCCGCCGCCAGGGGAATCAATCGCTCCGGCCAATCGAGCGCAGCATCGCCTGTCTGGTTTTCGAAGGGCAGGAATGCGACCCGCAACGCCGCAGTTTCCGGCGCGGCGGAAGGCGCCAACCTCTTCCACAGGAATAGTCCGGTGCCACCGCCCAGACCAATCACCACCAACGCCCACAACAAAAGGCGTCTAGAGAACACGCGGCTCCAGCTTCATCAGGTCGTCAAACTCCGGTAGTGTGCGAATGGTCTCGAACTCGGCGTCCTGCATGTACTTCTTGCGCTCCTTGAAGCCCTCTTCCAGCGACTTCCGGATGTACAGCAGCGCCAGTTCCGTGCGCCCGGCCTTGGCATAGGTCTTGGCCAGATAGTAGTGGAACTTGGCCCGCTCAGTCACCGAGCGCTCCTGCAGCAGCACGCCGTGCGACCCCCGGCTCTCAAATACCTCGGGGTCGATCGACATAGCCTTCTCATAGCTCTCGGTCGCCTTCTTGTAATCCTTGCGCGCAAAGTAAGCCGTACCCAGGTTCGAATACATCGAAGCCGAGTCCGGCGAGATCTTCAGCGCACGCTGATACGTCGAAACCGCGCGGCGATAGTTCTTCTTCGCGTAATGAATGGTTCCGAGATTATTGATCGCCTCGGCATACTTCTGGTTCAGCTTCAGCGAACGCTCGTAGTATTTGCGCGCCGTGTCCAGATCCGACATCTGGTGGTAGGCAATCCCAACTTTGTTGTAAACGATGGCAGTCGGCGGCTTTGTTTCGAGATAGGTCTCCACGGCCTCCCGATACATCTTTCGCGCCATGAAGATGTCAGCTCGAGCCTCCGGCGTCAAAGGAGATGCGGCAGGTGAGGGAACCACCGGTTTGGCGTCGCGCACATCCGCGCGAATGTCCTGGGCCAGAACGGCCGCCGGCAGCGTCAAAGCGATGAATACAAAGGAACCGATCAGGCGATTGGACCACATACGGCCCTCCTCGATTCAATGGTCTACTTAAATATAGCCCGAAACCAGCCGCCGATACCCTTCTTTTCAGGCTTGGGTTGCGGTTGTGAAGGTTTTGCATCTGCAACAGGTTCTTCGGACTTCGACCGGGAGGGACGTGAACTGGGGCGAGACCCCGAGGAAGACGGCGCCTGGGCCGACGCGGCCGGCTCCGGAGTGTCCCAACTGGCCACCTGGGTCCGCCCGCCGCCGCCGTGCAGGTGGCATAAATCCACCGGCTGGGTCCCTGCAATAAACACCTCGGGACGCGGATTCGGACACGAACCTGTCGCCAGTTGGCCGCTCAACGGATCGATATCCACCGTCGCAATTCCATCCGGAGCTTCGAATTGCTGCACCCCGCGGTACTCACGATAGCGATGCCCGCGCTTCATGAACTCTGTCCAGATGGGCAACGCCGCCTGCGCGCCCTCGAGCGGCAGCTCCTGGTTGTCGTCGAAGCCAACCCATACAATACAAAGCAGTTTTGAGGTGAAGCCGGCAAACCACGCATCGTGCGATGTGCCCGTTTTTCCAGCCGCCGGCAATCCGAAGCCGCGCGACCTGGCCGCGGCGCCCGTGCCTGATCGCAGCACCTCTTCCATCAGGTTCACCACCATGTAGCTCACCCGCGGGTCCAAAACCTGGCGCCGCACTGGCCGGTATTCGTGGATCAGCCCGCCCGACGAGCTGCGCACTTCCTTGATCAGGTTCTGCTTCGTGTACACGCCGCCGTTCGAAAAGATCGTGTAGGCCCCGGCAATGTCCAGCGGCGTCACTTCGTATGAGCCCAAAGCCAGAGCCGGGGTCGCCCGCACCCCTTCCATGCCCGACTTCCGCGCCAGCGCCGCCACGTTCCCATAGCCGGCCATCTCAGCAAACTTGACGGTCGGGATGTTCATCGACTTCGACAACGCCTGGCGCATGTTCACCAGGCCGTAGAAGGCGCCGTGATAGTTCCCGGGTTCGTACTCCTGGCCGTCGTAGAAGAACGTCGTCGGCTCGTCCACCACCTGGGTCACCGGAGTGACCGAGGTATTCTGCCCTTCCAACGCTGAACTCAGGACACTGGCGTAGACAAAGGGCTTAAACGCCGACCCCGGCTGCCGCTTCGACAACACACGGTTCAGCTGGCTGGCGCCGTAGTTCCGGCCGCCGATCAGGGCTTTGATCTCCGCAGTGCGCGGATCCAGCACCAGCATCGCCACCTGCGCCTGCGGATACTTCTTCTTCCGCTTCGACAACAGGTTGTCCACCTCGGCCATGCCGAGGTTCACGGCTTCCACCGCATCCCGCTGCAGCTTCATGTCCAGCGTCGTGTAGATCCTGTACGAACTCGTCTGGAAATCGATGTCCGAGAAGTTCTCCTGCAGGTCGTCGTTCACCAGGTCGACGAAGTAGGGCGCATCGGTCGACTCCGCTCCGCCTTCCACCACCTTCACCGGCGCCTTGGTCGCCTCGATGAACTGCAAATCCGTAATGAACCCGTTCTCGCGCATCAGCTTGAGAACAATGTTCCGGCGCTGCATGGCCCGGTCCGGGTGGCGGTAGGGATTGAAGTAGTTCGGTCGCTGGATCAGGCCCGCCAGCAGCGCTGCCTCTTCCAGCCTCAGTTCGCGGATGTCTTTGGAGAAGTAAACCTGCGCCGCCTCGCCAAAGCCGTGCACGGCGAAACTGCGGTGCTGCCCCAGGTCCACCTGGTTGGAGTAGAACTCAAAGATCTGCTCCTTGGTCAGCTTCTGCTCAATCTGCAGCGTGATCAGGACCTCGGCCGCCTTGCGTTGCGGCGTCTTGTCCTGCGTCAGCCACAGGTTGCGCGCCGTCTGCATGCTGATGGTCGACGCACCGTACCGCCGGTTCTGCGTCACATCCACCCAGGCCGTCCGCAGGATTCGCAGCGGATCGAACCCGGAATGTTCGAAAAACCGCTTATCCTCGATCGAAATCACCGCTTCGACCAGGATCTTCGGGATGTCTTCATACCGCACCAGCCGCCGCTTCTCGCGCTTGCGGTCAAACAGATTGGTGATCAGTTCCGGATCCAGGAAGTAGCGCTGCCGGTCCGTGTTGTCCCGATTGGAGATAATCCTCGACACCACGCCGCCGCTCAGGAACACCACCCCCGGCTCGCTGTTGATATACGCGTCGACGCCCGGGAAGATCTCCACCCCGTCCTGCCGCACGTGATACCAGCCCAGCCGGTTGCTGCGCGACTCCGTGTATCCGCGCCGCTTCAACAAAGCCACCAGTTCGTCGGCCGACAGATTGTCTCCCACCGCAATCGGCTCGGGCGTGGCAAACAACTGAGCGGTCTCGGTAAACGGCCCTTCCTTCAGCTTCTGGTCGATCAACCGCGAATACTGCACCCAGTAGTAGCTGAAAACGCCGACGAAAACGACGAAACCAAGGGCAGTCAGGGCCAGCAGCGTTTTTCCAACGGGATGTAGAAAGAAGCGGACGAGGAGGGCTTTGCGGGGAACCTGTATACGCACGGAAAGTGGATCTCGCCCTTTATTGTCGCACGCCCCAATTACTTGCGGCGGCTGTCCAACTCTTCCAGTTCCTGCCACATATCGCCGTGGGCTTTCCACTCCGGAGGCCGCTTGCCCGAGGTGTGCACCTCAGGCTGCTCCAGCGTCCCATGGCCATACGGACAGATCGATTCCGTCCTGGGGGGATTGAAAAGAGTGGCTTTGCTCCAACTGCCCGATTCCACCGGCATCCGCAGCCGGCGCAGGCACGTCCGGCAGCGCCCTTTCTGGTCCCAGACAATCAGATATACCAGGCTGGCCGCCAGCAGCCAGAAAAGGAACATCACGCTGGTCCACCGCAGGTCCTGCGGAAACGCCTTGACCTGCTGGCGCATGAAGGTCTCAGGTGGCGGCATGACAGCCGCGACGCCCCACCAAAGCAAATCCAGCACAGCGGCCCCGGCAACCAGCTTCGCGACGAAGTAAGTCCAGTACTTCATGCGCCTCCTGTCTTCACCCGTTAGACGCTGGCAGGTAGGCGGTAGTTCCGAAATGAATTGCAAATTCAGGAGTGCAGCATGTTCTTGGCGACGAAGAACGCGTTCGCCGGCCGTTCCGCCAGCCGCCGCATGAAGTACGGATACCAGGAGTCGCCGTAAGGAACATACAGCCGCAGCCGGAATCCCTGCTGCACCAGCATCTTCTGCAAGTCCCGCCGCACGCCATACAACATCTGGAATTCGAACTCGTGCGGCTTCCGCCCCGACCGCGCCGCATGCGCCAGAATCCCGTCGATCATCCGCGGATCGTGCGTCGCCATCGCCGGATACGCGCCCTCATCCAGCAGCATCACCGCCAGTTGCAGATACCGTACATCCACGTCCGACTTCTTCGGATAAGCAATCTCCGGCGGCTCTTTGTAAGCACCCTTGCAGAGCCGGATCGGTACGCCCAGCGCACACATCCGCCGCACATCTTCGTCTGTCCGGAACAGATAAGCCTGCAGGACACTCCGCATGCAGCCATACTCCCGCTGGAAGTGCTGCACCAGGTTCAAAGTCCGGTCGACATACTCGCTGGACTCCATGTCGACCTCCACCCGGCTGCCCATCGCATGCGCCTTCGCCACCAGCGTGTCCACATTCCGGCGGCACACCTCGTCGCCCAAATCCAATCCTAACTGGGTCAATTTAATGGAGATGGTCGCCGGCAACCCGGAGGCGGCAATCGCCGTCAAGGCTTCCTCACAGAACTTCCTGGAGGTCTCAGCCTCCTGCTCCGTAGTGACGTTCTCGCCCAGGTGATCGAGCGTCGACAACGTCCCGGCGCCCTGCAGTTCCTTCACCACCCGCATCACTTCTTCCAGCGTCTCGCCGGCCACAAACCGGCTGGTGAGCTTATGCGCCTGACTCGAGGTTTCGAACCAGCGGCGCAACTTCTGATGACGGGAGAGGAAGAGAAATGTCTGCCTTAGCATACCTGGAAGTCTCAATTCCAAGGTACACGAGAAGAGCACCCACCGCCTTGGGGTGGTGCTTATTTAATCCAGACTCAACCTCAATCCCACCCGGCGATGCCCGGCCCGCCTCGCCCCTCCGCACCGAATCACAGAACTCCCCCCTCCGTTTCTCGTATCTTAGGAGTGAGATGCTGCGTTTCCTTGGTCTCCTGCTCGCGTTCCTGTTCGTGGTGCCGCTCATCCGCGGCATCATCGGGCTGCTGGCGCGCGCCTTCACTTCGTTCGCCTTCAAAAACACCAGCCAGCCGGCCGGAGCCACCCCCCAACCGCCCCGCGTGCCTTCCGGCGGAACCTTGCGCAAAGACCCCGTCTGCGGCACCTACGTCAGTGAAGGCCTTGCGATCAAACGAGTTTCCTCGGGCGAGACGTTCTACTACTGCTCCGAAGAGTGCAAAAAGAAACACCTCGCCAAAGCCTGATCACTGGCACGGCTCGAGGTTGCCCAGATTCGGCAGCGACGCCCACCGGTACGGCCCGTTCGCTCTGCACTCGATCTTTCGCCCGTTCAGCCGGATCAGCTTCGCCTTCGGAGCCGTAATCCGCACCGCCCCCTCCAGCGTGCCTTCCATGAACAAATCCACCGTCGCCCCGTCGTCCGACCAGTCCACCTGAATTGGTATAGTTTGCGACCGCTTCAGAAGCTCCGTCTCCGCGATCCCGGAGAGCACCAACTGCACCGGCTTCCCAAATACCTCATGCAGCACGGAAAACCGCCCCGGTTCCACATGGATCCGGTCGTTCATCCCGCCACCGTTCACCTGGAACTCGTTGGGCGCCGGGCTGGAGAACTGCAGGACGGAGCTGCCCTGTGTCATCGGCTCATAGAGCACCGAGAATCGTGTGGATTTCGCCTGCCGCCGGGACATCAGGAACGGTACCGGCACTTGCAGATCCGGCCCCAACCCGGTCCCGGCGACCACGATGCCCTCCGGCGACCCGATCATATGAACAACCGTGCCAAGCTGCTGCTGCCGGATGATCTCCCTCCAGTCCATGTCCCCACGATCGGCGGCAGGATGGCTCAGGTGCTGGTATCCGTTCACCCGCGAAAGGCCCATAGCTTGATCCCACCGCAAATCGCCGAAGATCTGCCCGTAGTTGTGGTACATCCAGTCGAACTGGTGCTGCTTGCCATCCTCGGCCTTCACATCGAACAGGTCCAGCGTGTACCAAGGCGTATGCACCAGCATCCGCTCCATCTCGATGCCCGGATAGGCCGCACCCGCCGACACCCGGATTGCCGTGGCCGATGGCAGCGTCACCCACTCCAGCAGCTTGCCAGTGGCGGCCGCCTGCGGCTTCTCATCCACTGAAACCGTGTTGTGAGCGATCGTCATCTTGTCCCAGGTCGCATGCGTCGGCGCCGCATAGGCCTGCGTGCCCGGATCGGCTGCCTGCTGCGCTCCGTTCCAGTAGCTGTTGATCGTCAGCTTGTCGAAATGCCCGTGCCCGCCGCCATGCGGCCCAAACTTGACGGCGACGACATGATCGTTCTCCCGCACCCGCAACGTTGCCAGCCCCGCCTCCGGCATCAGGTCGCTCACCGGCGCGACAGTCGCTACCTCCGGCAGAACCGGCGCACCCCACAGCACGGTCTCCAGGTCGGAACCCGCATGCTTCGCCAGCGGCACATACCGGCTGTCGCCAAACATCCGGTACCCGATGCTGTAGTGCTTCGCGTAGGCCGCCAGCTTCACCAACCCGGAGTCATTGAAGTTCGGTAATGTGCCATCCGGGAACACCGCCCGCAACGGAGCATCCAGCATCCTGCGGAACGCCGCCGCCTCCGGCAGGGCCAGCCCAGCCCGCTTCGCCATCTCGATGGTGAGCATCAGCGGCTCCACCGAAAAGAAGTGGTAGCCCCACGACCCCTCGAACCACGGTCCGTCCGGCGTGATGCTCTCCCGCATCTGGAACTTGAATCCGCCCGGCCCGTCCAGCGCCGCACGCACCAGTTCCTGATCCCCCACCGTCAACCCGATGGCCAACAGCGCGCAGTTGTGCCAGCTCTGCCAGTTGCTCTTGCCCCGGTTGTTCCCGGTCAGAATCGCTGCCGCATTCTTCAAAACTGAACGTTCGAACCCAATTCGCTCCTCCGCCGGCAGCGTGTCGCGCACCAGGTCGTACCCGAATACCAGCGGCACCAGCCAGCTCGCCTCCGACAGTGTCTGCGACATCACCCGCGCGCCCGACTGCGTGTTTAACTTGTTGTTGTTGTCGTGAACCGGCAGCGTCGGATACAAAGCTGTATAAGCGTTCACAATCCGCCGGGCTTTCGCTGCAAACTCAGCCCGCCCGGTGAGCAGATACGCCAGCCCGAGATCCCGCACAGCCGCCGCATTGTCTGCATTGCGCTGCATGTACACCACGTTGTCCACCGGCCAGCCGTGGTAGTCCTTTCCATCGACAGGGCATAGATTCTGCCCTCGGGTCTGCTTCAACCGCGTCCCATGCACAGGACAAACATAGGCATGCGACCACCCGGCGCCCTCCGCCGGCAGGGCCCACTCCTTCAATCCGTAGTTCTCGACATGCGCCGCCGGCCAGTTCTCGGCTCGCTGAATCAGCCGCTGCACTACTGCTTGCGCCTGCGCCTGGGCTTTGATGCGCGCCACATCTTCCCGGTTCAGCAGCAGCCGCGGTTCGGCCGCCGCCGGCAGCATCATTAGAAACAGCAGGATCCAGGCCACGGGACTATCTTAATCCGCCCAGGCCAGCAGGCTACCCCCGGCACGTCCTATATTGGTCCCCATGAGACTCGCGTTGATTCTGCTGCTTACCGCCTCAGCGTGGGCGCAATCGAGGTACGACATGCTGCTCAAAGGTGGTCGCGTCATCGACCCGAAAAACAACATCAACGCCCTCATGGACGTCGCCGTCAAGGATGGCAGAATCGCCGCCGTCGCCCCCAACCTGCCCGCCTCCGATGCCGCCAAGGTCATCGACGTTTCCGGCCTGATCGTCACGCCCGGCCTGGTCGACATCCATGCCCACGTCTTCGCCACCACCGGCATCGCCGACGCCTGGGCCGGAGACAATAGCGTCCGCCCCGACGACTTCAGCTTCCGCACCGGAGTCACCGCCATGGCCGACGCCGGAAGCTCCGGTTGGCGCAACTTCGAGGTCTTCAAGCTCACCGTCATCGACCGCGCCAAGACAAAGATCTTTGCCTTCATCAACATCGCCGGCCTGGGCATGATGACCAACATCGTCGAGCAGCACCCCGAGGACATGAAGCCCGAAGAACTGGCCCGGCTCGCCAAGAAGTTTCCGGACGTCGTCGTCGGCGTCAAAACCGCGCATTGGGAATCGCCCGCCTGGACCGCCGTCGACAAGGCGCTGGAAGCCGGCCGCCTGATGAACAAACCGATCATGGTCGACTTCGGCTACTTCAAGCCCGAGCGCCCCTACTGGCAGCTCGTCACCCAGAAGCTGCGGCCCGGCGATATCTCCACCCACGCCTTCCGGGCCACCGTCCCGTGGCTCGATGCCAACGGCAAGATCTTCAGCTACTTCAAACAGGCCCGCGACCGCGGCGTCATCTTCGATACTGGCCACGGCGGCGGCAGCTTCGCCTGGCGCAACGCGGTCCCGGCCACCGCCCAGGGCTTCTACCCCGATGCCATTTCCACCGACCTCCACACCGACAGCATGAACGGAGCCATGATGGACATGCCCACCACCATGTCTAAGTTCCTGGCGATGGGTATGCCGCTGAACGAGGTCATCCTGCGCTCCACCTGGCGGCCCGCGCAGGTGATCAACCATGAGGAACAAGGCCACCTGACCGTCGGAGCCGAAGCCAACGTCGCCGCCTTCGCCTTGAATGAAGGAAAATTCAACTTCATGGATTCGGACAAAGGCACATTCCCCGGCAAGCAGCGTTTCCAGTGCGAACTCACCCTGCGAGCCGGCAAAGTCGTGTGGGACTGGAACGCCCGCAGTGGAGTCGACTACCGCACCCTCGGCCCGGCCTACGGCGTCCGCGCCGGAGAGAGCATCGTCCCGCCGCCGCAGCACTAACCACCCGGGTCAGTTTTTGACGGGCTCCAGCGCCGGCACGGTGAGCGAGCCCGTCTTCCCACTCCGGAGATCGGTGAGGAGAATCCTTACCCGCGCATACTCCACTCCAGCGGGCACCGCCTGCTCAAAGGCGAAGCCGTTCGTCTTCAATTGCGCCAGTGCCTCGGGCGTGAATTCCACCGTGAAGCGTTGCTTCCAGTCTTTCGCCAGCGACCCATCGCTGCGCAGCAGCAGGCCCAGCACCTCAAACCGCCCCACCGAGAGCCCATTCCTGGGCTCCAGCTCCAAACCGGCCGCATCGGCCACCAATTGCGCCACCACGCCGTCCGGTCTCGATTGCAGGCGCATCGATAGCCCGATCCCGGTGGAATCCAGGGGAGCAGCCGCCAGGACTTCGACCGGCCGCTGTTCCAGCTCCTTGTTGACAGGGAAAGCCCGGTAACCTGCCCGATATCGCAGTTCGACACCCTTCCTCTGCGTCTTCACTTCGATCCGCCGGTAATGCCCATCCCACTTGCCGTGGTTGGGCTG
Organism: Paludibaculum fermentans; assembly: GCF_051172195.1. Classification (GTDB taxonomy): domain Bacteria; phylum Acidobacteriota; class Terriglobia; order Bryobacterales; family Bryobacteraceae; genus Paludibaculum; species Paludibaculum fermentans_A. The sequence continues at coordinate 1,184,242 of NZ_JBPJAQ010000002.1, read as the reverse complement.
GAAGTACAAGCGATAGACCACCTGGTCGTCGTCGAACGCCTGCTTCAACCCCTGGGCGAGATTGTTCGAATTGTAGAAGGCGACGCCTCCAGTCCGGGCGGCCATCTCGAGCATCATGTCGATGTTGTCCCGCGTTCTGCCTCCACGGCCGCCAGGCCCGGGCCAGCGGGCGCCCTGCGAAGCCCCAACACTCGCACTGAATCCGGGCAGCAGGCGCAATCCCGCGGCATCGACGGGATACACAGCGACATCCATAGCGCTCAGCCGCTCGATCGCACGCTCCCAATCAGATGAATACTTCAGCGCCAGGTTCATTGGGAAACCGGAGGTCAGCCAGACGATGGATCTCCGCCGGGGCACCGACTGCATATGCCCACCGATCGCCTCCATTCCTCCCAGCGCCTGCAGCAATCGGAGCCGCTCTTCCACCTCACCCGCTTCCGGCGCAAGCCCCTGCGGATCGGCACCCGAGGCGGTGAACACTCCGCGAGTCCGCGCCTGCGCGGCTAATGCTTCGGCCGAGTCCGTCCAGTCCTGCAGAACGTGAATCCCACGCTGATCGACCAGGAACAACCCGAAGATCGCGCCCTTCCAGGCCGAATTCTCGAGTACTTTTCTCACGGCTTTCATCGCATCGTGAGTATCCTCAAAACGCGAATTGTAGCCGTCCACCATCACGGCGATCACTGGCGGTCCGTCCGCGGCCACTCCGACTTTCCGGTTAGTCAGCCACCCCGAGACAGGCTGCACTTCGGGAACAGCGCCGGTGCGCCACGAAAACGTCTCGACAGCCGTCAGCGTCTGCTTCTGCCCTGCATCCAAGAGAGTGAAATCGTCTTTGGTAAGGCCAGTGACCGGCTTTTGGCTGCCCTTGTCCCGGGCGATGATCGTGACTTCCACCACCCGGACATCGGTGCGAAAGTCCTGGGAGGAGAGCAATCCGCCGAGCCCGATCAAAATCGACCCAAAGATCAAGCTTCTATAGGGGTGAGCCGCGACAGCGCACATGCCAGGCCAATTCTACTGCACCAGCCCGCCGCCGGGCGCATTTCCTGGAAGAATGTTTGTTAATTCGCTTCGGTAATCACGACCGCCACGGGCCGTTCCCCTACCGGAATCATGGTGAATAGCGGAGCCGATTTCGCCCGCCCCGGCGCGATCGCCGCTATGCGGATCACCGCCATGTCGCCCGACGCTCGATTCAGCACTAAGGCGTACTGCTGGTCCGGCGTCACCACGATCGAGCCCGGATCCATCCCGACTCCAGTCACCGCCACCACCTTCTGCGTGGATACGTTGAATACGGTAATGGAACCCGCCTCGGGGTTCGCCACAAATAGGTAATTGGCGACAGCGGGCGCTTCCGTCTGGGAGGAAATCGCCATGTTGCCCGGCCGGCGGCCACTCAGGGAGGTCTGTGCGATTTCCGTGCGGTAGACATAAGCGATGACCACCGCATCGCGGCCCGGACCGGTGAGGAAGAGCTGCCCGCCGTCGGGCGTCATGCACATGTGCTCGGGGCTCAGCGCCAGCGGCAACTGCGTCACAATCGCCCGGCTCGCCGGATCGACGAACGTCAGGCGGCGCGCCGCGCTTTCGGCCACTATGACCAATTTGCCGTCGCTGCGGAACCGTACGCCGCCCAGGCCGGGTTCGAGCTGAACCGCTGGCAGTGCGCGACCGGCGGCCAGGTCCACCAGCACAAGTGAACCATCCTCCAGCGTCACGGCCGCGAGGCCCGTCTGCCTGCCAAGGTCAAACGCAACGGGGGGCGCGGGCAACGGGATGGGCTTCCCTGGCCGGAAGGACGTCAGATCCAATGGCGTCAATTGCGCCGGATCCTTCATGAGGCACCACAGTTTGCCGCCCTGCGGCAGGGCCGACAGCGGGACTCCGGGCAGCTTCAAGCCGCGAGTTCGTTTGCGGGCCTTGGTGTCGATCTCTTCCAGTGTCTGGCTCTTCGGCGCCAGGGCGTAGATGAGGGCTTTTCCCGGATCAGGGTGCAGGAGCAAAGCCGAAGGGGGCGCGGGCAGCTCGATCCTCGACTTCACGGCGAAGGCCATCAGGTCGACTGCGGCCACGGCCGGTGTCCCGGCTGTCGCCACAAAGGCAAAACCACGATAGCCCGATCCAGGTTGGGTTTTGCAGCCCGTGAACAGGGCCGCGCCGCCGAGCACGCCGCCGCCCAGGATGGAGCGCCGGGAGATCACAGGAACGCGGTCGTCTTGATGCCGGAGATATCAAAGGGACGGCGGCAGCGCGGCTGTTTGCACTGCGCCTTGTCGTCCAGCAAGACCATGTAGCTCTGCGCTTTGGCGAACTTCGCCCGGTCGCGTTCGTCGGCGCCGCCGGGCAGCCGGTCTTTCTTTGTCCGCACCAGCCAGCGCAATGGATAGTCGTCCACCACGCGGCAATACGGGCAATTCAGGCGCGCCGGCTTGGTCACCTGGGATTCGGAGTAGAATAACCGCTCGTCCACAACCCCTGATCATCGCACAAAATAGAAGATGTGACAGCCTCTGCCATCGTTCTGACCGCCGCCCTCCTTTCCTGGCGAACCGATATCGAAACGAAATCGGGCACGCAGCTCTTTGTCGCCGTCGTCGAGCACGACGACGTAGCGAACACCTATACGCTGGATCCGGCCACGCCCAACCGAATGCAGTTCGCCTCCTACCTGAAACAGGAGGGCTTCCTTGAGCAGTTCAGCCGCATGTACTCCGTCATGATCCATCACAAGGAGGAGGGCCGGAACGCCTTCCTCGTCATGCTGAACGGAGCGCGCCGCAAGGAGTGGGCCGGCAACGAGGAGGCGCTGATAGCCCACGAGTTCGGCCATGCGTGGGTGAAGGCGGAAGGCTATCCGACGCCCATGTTCGTGAACAACCGCTGGGCCTGTGTGGGCATCCACGCCGGCGACATCACCCAGCACGTGCTCATCCGGGCCGAGATGGAGCGGCGCGGCATCGACCACAAAACTTTCTGGCTGAAATCACTGGAAGACGCTTCGAATCAACTGGAAGCGGGTCCGCCGCCACCCGAAAGCGACCGCTGCCGGCGCGTCCAGCAGGTGGCGCAACTGGTGGACATCTCGCTGGGCCTGAAACCAGGGGAATGGGCCGGCCAGGAGAAGTACGAACAGCGGGTCCACAAGGCGATGCCGGAGGTGGAGGGCACCACGCGCGAGGTGGTCGAGTACATGCGCAAACACAACATGGTCAACCGGGATGAACACCGGGAAGCCCTTAAGTTTGTATTCGAAAAACTCAAAGATCTCGCTTACGCGCGAACGAACGACTATCGGGTCTATGTTACGCTCAAGAGGTACCCGCACGTCACGTGATGTGGTGCGCCCAACAGGGCGCCAGTAAATCAATCCACGACATGAACATCCGCTCGCTTTTCAGCCTTTTTTCTTCGGACCTTGCTATTGACCTGGGGACGGCCAACACTCTGGTTTTTGCCCGGGGCAAGGGGATTGTCGTCAATGAACCTTCGATCGTCGCCATCAACAAAACCAACGGCGAGGTCGAAGCGGTAGGTAAGGAAGCCAAGGACATGCTGGGCCGCACGCCCGGCAATATCGTAGCCATCCGCCCCATGAAGGACGGCGTCATCGCCGACTTCAAAGTGACTGAGCGGATGCTGAACTATTTCATCCAGAAGGCCCACGGCCGAAAGATGCTCGTCCATCCGCGCATCGTCATCGGCGTGCCCAGTGAAATCACACAGGTGGAAAAGCGGGCCGTCATCGACTCCGCCTATCGCGCCAAAGCCAGTGAAGTGCACCTGGTGGAACAGGCCATGGTGGCTGCCATCGGCGCCGGCCTGCCCATCACTGAGCCCTCTGGCAACATGGTGGTCGATATCGGCGGAGGCACCACCGACGTCGCGGTAATTTCACTCTCAGGTATTGTTTACGCGCGTTCCGTGCGCGTGGCCGGCAACGAGATGGACGACGCCATCATGCAGTACTTGAAGAAGAAGTACAACTTGCTGGTCGGTGAACGTACGGCGGAATCGGTAAAGGTCCAGGTCGGCAGCGCCTTCCCGCTCGACAAGCCACTCACGATGGAGATCAAGGGGCGCAACCTGATCGAAGGTGTGCCGCGCACCATTCTCATCAATGATGAGGAGATCCGCGAAGCCCTGGGTGAGTGTGTGGCCACCATAATGAACGCCATCCGCGTCGCGCTGGAGCGCACTCCGCCAGAACTCAGCGCCGACATCAGCGACCGCGGCATCGTCCTGACGGGCGGCGGCGCTATGCTGAAGAATCTTGACCGCCGCATCCGCGAAGAGACCGGACTGCCCGTTTCCATTGCGGAAGATCCTCTGGCCAGCGTGGTGCTCGGCACAGGACGCATGCTGACCGATTTCAAACTCCTGCGCCGGATCGCGATCGAATAGCTCCCGCGCCGGGCTGCTCGCTCTGACTTAGGCTATGGAAACTTTCCTCAGCCGCTACCGCAACCTGAGCGTTTTGCTGGCGCTCATCGTGGGGCAGTTGTTGTTGCTCGCTTACCAGGTGAAAGCGCGGGAAGACGTGCGCCTCATCCGGCTGTGGGCCGTGACGGCAGTCACCCCCCTGGCGCGCGGCATCGAATGGGTTCGCGGCGGCACCGGCGGTTTCTTCACCGGCTATATCTTTCTGCGGGATGTACAGGCCGAAAACCAGCGGCTGCGGCAGGAAGTGGGCCAGATGAAACTGCGAAACCAGTTCCTGACGGCCGAACTTTCCACCGCCGATCGCGCCAAGGCCCTGCTGGAATTCCGCAGCCGCATTCCTTCAAAGACCCTGCCCGCCCGGGTTATCGGAACGGGCACAGGCGCCAACTCCCGGGTCGTCTTTGTCGACCGCGGCTCCAACGACGGCGTGAAACGCGGCATGGCCGCCATTACGCCGGAAGGCATTGTGGGTAAAGTGGTCGCGGCCTATCCCATGGCTTCGCTGGTGCAACTGATCACGGAGCAGGGCTCCATCGCGGGCGTCATCTCACAGAAGAATCACGTCCGGGGCACTTTGAAAGGCCAGGGCACTCCGAATTGCATCGTGGACTACGTTCAGAACGAGGACAAGCTGGAGCCGGGTGAATGGTTCTACACCTCAGGCGCCGACCGCATCTTTCCGCGCGGGCTGCCCGTAGGCCAGGTGAAGATGGTGCGCGAAGGGCGCGGCGGCAAGGAAGTAGTCGTGGCGCCCAGCGCAGTAACGGGTTCTGTCGAGGAGATGCTGATCGTGATCGATGGGGTGCAGGGCCTGATTCCGGAACCGGAAACGCCCGCCTCACCGCAGATCAGTATCCTGCCCGCCCCTCCTCCGATGCCCGGCGAAGACCAGCGCGTCGCCCCGAGTGTCGCGGGCGAAGCGGCCGGCACCATGCAGACCGATGCCGACAAACTGAGAGACAGATACCGTCGCATCGGCGAAAGCCAGGGTGTGGAGATCGGCTCGCCTGGGCCGCTGGCCGACTTCAATCGGAACCCGCCGCCGCAATCGGCGCAGCCGGCTCCGAATGCCGCCGCACCTCCGGGCGCACAACCCGGTACGACTCAGAAGACTCCTCCGGGCGCGCAGCCCCCAACCGCTCCTAAACCGCAGGAGCCCCGTAAGCAATGACAGAGTATGATGACCGGATCCTCCAATCCGGCCCCCGCAAGGCCAAGATCTCCCATTTCCGTCCGGCGGCGTACATCGTCATTCCGCTCATCGCCATCCTGTTTCAGGTCTACGTCCCGCGGTTTGTCGATTTCCTCTCCTACCTGGAATTGCCGCTGCTGGTCGTCGTGTACTTCTCCCTGATGCGCCGCCAGCCGGTCGCCGGAGCCGTGATCGGGACCGTCATCGGGCTGGCGCAGGATTCGCTGTCACAGCACCCGCTGGGCATGTTCGGTATCGTCAAGACGCTGGTGGGCTACTTCTCGGCCTCCATCAGCATGCGCTTCGACGTGGAGAACAATGCGCTGCGGTTCATCCTCAGTTTCTTCTTCTTCCTGTTCCATCAGTTCTTCTTCTGGGTGCTGGCGCGCGGCCTGCTGGGCCGCAATCTGGAGCTCCAGATCCCGCAGAGCATCATCTTTGCGTTCCTCAATGCTGTAGTAGCCGTCCCTCTGTTCCTGATAATGGATAAACTGAGGGTTGAGGAACAGTAAGGAACTCACGTGAAACTGATTCCGCAGGAACGGCAGCCCGACGCGTCGGTCACCCGCCCGCTGATCCGCGACGATACGAAATTCGCCGCCGGCAAAATCGCGGTCTTTCAGTACTTCGCAGTCTGCGTGTTCATCTTCCTGGCCCTCGGTTATTGGGACCTGCAGGTCCGCAACGAGGAGTTCTACCTCGAAAAGGCCTACCAGAACCAGATCAAGAGCCTGCCCATTCCCGCCCCGCGCGGCAAGATCGTCGATCGTGATGGACGGGTGATCGTCGACAACCACTCCTCCTACCGGCTCATCCTGTCACGCGACAGCCTGCGCGAAGAGCACGTGATTCCCATTGCCGCCGGCCTGAATCTGGACGCCAACGACCTTTCGGCCAAGATCCGCCGCTTCCGCCGCCAGCCGACCTATTTCACCATTCCATTGAAGGAAGAGCTCACCGCCGACGAACTGACCTTTGTCGAAGCCCACAAAGGCGCGGATTCGTTCCCGGAGATGGAGCTGATCAAATCACAGTTCCGGGTCTACCCGCGCGACGGCGTGGCCGCGCACCTGCTCGGCTACGTGGGTGAAATCAACGAGCCTGAGCTGAACTCGCAGGAGTGGGCCAACCACAATCCCGGCGACATCATCGGCAAGTCCGGCATCGAGCGCTTCTATAATGAGCAGCTCACCGGAGTCGACGGCCAGCGCCAGGTGCGCGTCGACAACCGGATGAACACCAGGGAGGTTTTGGGGATTACCGAGGCGCAGCCCGGCAAAGACCTCAAGCTGACCATCGATCTCGACCTGCAGGTGGTGGCCGAGCTCGCCATGATGAACAAACGCGGAGCCGTGGTGGCCCTCGACCCGCGGACGGGTGAAGTGCTGGCCTTCGTCTCCACTCCGGCACCCGACCCCAACCACTTCGTCGGCCGTATCGATGCCAAGGAGTGGGCGGCGCTGGCGACCGATCCTTATAAGCCGCTGTTCAACCGGGCGCTCGCCGCCCAGCAGGCGCCGGGCTCGACGTTCAAACCCATTATGGCGCTGGCCGCACTCGAGGCCGGTGTCATTGACGAGAACTTCACCGTCCAATGCAACGGCGGCGCCAACTGGTATGGCCGCTGGTTCAAGTGCCACAAGAAGACGGGCCACGGCACCGTGAACCTGAAGACCGCCATTGCCCAAAGCTGCGACGTCTTCTTCTATGCCGTGGGCAATAAGCTGGGCATCGATAAGATCGCGGAATACGCCGATATGGCCGGCCTGGGGCACAAGACCGGCATCGACCTGCCGGGCGAGAAGGAAGGCGTGGTGCCTTCGTCGAAGTGGAAGATCCGCACACAGCGCGAGAAGTGGTACGCCGGTGAAACCATCTCGGTCTCGGTGGGCCAGGGCGCGCTGACCGTCACGCCGCTGCAACTCGCTCATGCCATTGGCGGAATCGCCTCCGGCGGCGTTTGGATGCGCCCGCATGTGGTGAAGGAAGAGGCGGGCAAGACGGACAAACAGGAGCAGGGCCGCAAGGCGCAGCTCAATCCGGACAATGTGAACAAGGTGATCGCGGGCATGTATGCCGTGGTGAATGAATGGGGTACGGCGTCGATGGCGCGCATCCCGGGCGTCGAGCTGTGCGGCAAAACCGGCACCGCCCAATTGGCTTCGAATGATCTGTTGAAGAGCCGCGACATGGGCGAGGCGTTCCGCGATAACGGTTGGTTTGTGGGATTCGCGCCGCGCACTTCGCCGGAGATTGTCGTGGCCGCGCTGTATGAGAATGGCGCGCACGGCGACCGGGCTTCGTGGATCGTACGCGATGTGGTGAAGGCCTATTTTGACAAGAAGGCACGGTTGAACAAACTGCAGCAGCCTGCTCCTGGCGTGGCCAGTCTGCTCAGCCGGCCCGGGGAGATTGCCCGCTAGTGGCCAGCTATCGTTCGCTGCGTGATCTCGACTGGCCGTTGTTGGCCGTCACCCTCTCCATCTGCGGACTAGGGATACTCCAGATTTATAGCGCCACTCTGGATACAGCATGGCGCTCCGCGTGGTGGAAACAGCTGCTGTGGCTGGTCCTGGGCTTGCTCATGATGTGGCTGATGACCAAGATCGACTATCACACCTTACTTGGTCAGGTTCCACTGCTTTACGGCATCACTTTGACTTTATTAGTGGTTACTCCGTTGATCGGAAGGCTGGTGTGGGGATCGAAGCGTTGGATCCCGGTCGCGTTCGGCTTTAAGTTTCAACCTTCGGAGTTTGCGAAACTAGTGATAGTATTACTGGTAGCCCGGTATCTGACCGAACTGAAGAGCGACCGGTTGGAGGTTCGGGATCTGCTGAAGCTAGGGGGACTGGTAGGACTACCACTTGCCCTGGTGGCAGCACAGCCGGATCTAGGCACGTCTCTGACGTACGTGCCGATCTTGTTGATTGGGCTTTATTTAGGTGGTGTCCGCTGGCAGCATGCGGCGAGTGTTATCGCCCTTGCGGCCGTGCTGATGCCGGTTGGCTGGTTTTTCCTGAAAGACTACCAGCGAGCCCGTTTGGAGACTTTCATCGACCCAATGAAGGATCCGATGGGCAAGGGGTACCAGGTGATCCAGTCCAAGATCGCGGTGGGTCACGGAGGAATTTGGGGTTGGGGAGTCACACATGGCTCTCAGACTCAGCTTCGGTTCCTGCCTGTGGCTCATACAGATTTTTTGATATCGGCTTTTGCCGAAGAGCATGGGTTTGTCGGCATTCTGGTCGTGTTGGGGCTGTATTTCCTGCTTCTGATGCAGATTGTGCAAAATGCACAGACGGCGCCAGACCGGGCTGGAATGTTCATATGTATGGGAGTTTGCTCGCTGTTGCTGTTCCACCTTCTGGTGAATGTGGGGATGGCAGCGGGGCGGATGCCGGTCACCGGCATTCCGCTGCCCCTGATGAGCTACGGGGGATCGAGCATGTTGTCGGTGTTTATGATGCTGGGCCTCGTTAATAACGTACGGCTACGGCGATTTGTTTCGTGACGCGATATTGAGTGAGTGGGCCGGAAGGGACGTCCCTCCGGCGCCAGGTGACAATTCAGCATGTTTTCGAGAGCGGCTTTTAAGAAGCTGCCGCTGTGTATTCGTCTCCGGACGCGAATAGCTCTGGAATGATCGAGTTGCAGTCTAGGAAGAGAAGAGTTTCTTGAATTGAACGGCGCGCACGGGGCCGATTTCGAACCCCGGGTTGTAGCGCTCCACCTGAGCCCGAAGGTTGGACCCAGTCTCTCGAGTTCCTCCACTCCCGTCGCGCACGGAGAGCGGAGGTTGTTTGATGTCATCGAAAGAGCTGGTGATCAGCCAGAACCGCCACGAGAGCAAGGTGGCGATTCTCGAAGACGGCCAGTTGGTAGAAGTTTTCTTCCAACGCGCCAACGAATATTCCCTGGCCGGCAGTATCCACAAAGGCAGGGTAACCCGCGTTCTTCCCGGTATGCAGTCGGCTTTTGTCGACCTGGGCCTGGAGCGCGACTGTTTCCTCTACGTCTCGGACTTCTTTGAAGAGAATGCCGACGAGATCGACAAGGTCGGCGATGAGCGCAGAGGCCCAAGCCGCGAACGCGAAGGCGAACGGGACCGCGATCGGGATCGTGACCGGGGCGGCCGTGGCCGCGACCGGGATCGCAATCGCAGCCGTGAGCAGCACGCACCCGCCCCTGTCGAGGCTGCCCCCGTCATTGAAGAGTTCGAACCCGTGGAACCGGTGGAAGTACTCGCCGCCGCTACGGATGCAGTCGCCGAAGCACCGGCCGCCGAGGGCGATGCCGCCGCCGGTGACCGCAACCAGGATCGCCGCGGCCGCCGTTCGCGCCGCCGCCGCCGTGGTGGACGCGGTTTCCCCGACTCCAAATATGCCACCGCTGGTGAACCGGGCAACGAGCCGGTCGACGAAGTCGAACCTGAAGTGCCCGAGCCCGTCGCCGAAGAGATCGAGCCCGAAGTTGAAGCCGTAGCGGCGCCCGCTCCCATAGAGGAAGTGCTGCTGCTGCCGGGCGAATCCCTGGCCAAATACCGCCGTGCGCCCCGTCCGGAACCGGTAGCGGAGCCTGTCGTTGCCGAGGCCGCACCGGCGCCGGAGGTTGTTTCGGAACCCGAACCGGAGCCCGAGCCTGAACGCGTGCCGGAGCCCATCGATCTCGACGAGCTGCAGGCCGCGGCCGAAGAAGCCGCTGACCAGGCCGCCGAGCAGATCCTCGACCGAGTCGAAGAGATTGAACACCGCGCCGAAGTAGAGGAAGAAGCCTCTATCCAGGAAGCGGAAGCGGACGAAGAAGCGGACGAAGAAGACGACGAACCGGCCGCCTCGGATTCCGAGGAAGAGGCTATCGAAGCGTCCGACGACCAGGAAGAAATCGCTGCCGTCGAGTGCGAAATCGCGGAAGCAAGTGAAGGCGCGGCAGTCGAAGCAGTCGAAGGCGAAGCCTCCGACGTAGTGGAAGGCGAACCGTCGCCGGACGGACCGCAGTCGCAGAGCGCGACGGTCCGCGAGCAGAGCGGCCGGTCTCCGCACCGCATTTCGCGCCGCATGCGCCGCCGTGGCCGTGGCGGCCGTGGCCAGGAGGCGCCGGCAGCCGAAGGAACCGTGGAAGCAGCGCCGGAAGCAGCCCCAGTGGAGCGCCCCGTCGAGCGTCCGGTGGAGCGGTTTGAAGCCCGCCAGCAGGCAGCGCCGGAGCGGCGGGATCGCGACCGCGAGCGGCCGCCTATCCCATCGATTGCCGACCTGCTGCGCGAGGGACAGGAAATCATCGTCCAGATTGCGAAGGAACCGCTGGGCCAGAAGGGTGCGCGCATTACGTCGCACATCGCCATGCCCGGCCGGTACGTCGTGTATATGCCGACGGTTGAGCATCTTGGCGTGTCCCGCAAGATTTCCACCGACGAAGAGCGGCAGCGGCTGAAGCGCATCCTGCAGAAGCATCGTGAGGGTGTGGCCGGCGGCTTCATCATGCGCACGGCCGGGGAAGGCCGCAGCGAGGAAGAGATCGCGGCCGACATGCAGTTCCTGGCCGCACTGTGGCTCGACATCAAGCAGAAGGCTGAAAAGCGGCGCGCTCCTGCCCTGCTCCACCATGACGTGGAAGTGGTGCAGCGGCTCATCCGCGACCAGCTCACTGACGGCTTCAAGGCGATCTGGGTCGACAACGAGGATCTGTACGAACAGGTCCTGCATTCAGTGGAACGCCTGGCGCCGGCCCTGCTGTCGCGTGTGAAGATGTACACCCGGCCCGAGCCGATCTTCGACGCCTTTGGCATTACGCAGGAGCTGGAAAAGGCGCTGCGGCCCAAGGTTTGGCTGAAGTCGGGCGGCTACATCGTCATCAACCAGACGGAAGCACTGGTCGCCATCGACGTGAACACCGGCAAGTATGTCGGCAAGTCGAACCGGCTGGAAGACACCATCGTCAAGACGAACCTCGAAGCGGTGAAGGAGATCGTCCGCCAGATGCGGTTGCGCGATCTGGGCGGCATCATCGTGGTCGACTTCATCGACATGGACGAGCGCAAGAACCGCGCGAAGGTCATGCAGGCGCTGGAAGAGGTCATGCGGATGGACAAGGCTCCTTACAAGATCCTTCAGTTCAATGACTTCGGCCTGGTGGCCATCACCCGCAAGAGGGTCAAGCAATCGTTGGAACGCGCGCTCTGCTCGGCCTGCCCCACCTGCGAGGGTGCGGGTTATGTGAAGAGCGTGGACACTGTCATCAGCGAGATCATCACCCAGGCACAGAAGTACGCCAAGGTGGTGGATACCAAGGACGTCGTGCTGCGGGTGAACCCCGAAGTCGCGAAGGAGATGAAGTCGGTCTCCAACCAGTATCTGGAAGAGCTGGAAGAGATTCTGGGCCGCCCCGTGCTGGTCTCCGCCGATCCGTTGCTGCACCAGGAGAAGTTCGACCTGGCGTAAGCTAACAGAGTGAAGAAGTTCGCAGTTTGCGTAGTTCTGCTGGCCGCTGAGAGCATCACTCTCAGCGGCCAGCGGCTTTTGGTATACAGTGAATTCCAACGTGTGCGGCCGGATGGCGAAGTGGTCGCCGCGGATCGCGTGGAGCACCGCCGCGAGATCATCTCCCCGGCTGTCATCCGCAACGCATACACGACGTTGCGAGTTGTCGTGGAAGCCCCGCCCGGCGCGCCCTACCATTTGTATGTCGGCCAGAATCCTGACGATACGGTCCAGTGCACGCTCTATCAGGAGCAGTACACACGTGCCGGCAGCGAGTGGGTGCCCGACAAAGTGCGCATGATGCAGTTGCCGCACAGCGCCGTGCTGGGTACGGATCAGAAGGTCCAGACTTACCTGCTGGATGTCTGGACGCCGGAATCCACGCCGCCGGCGCGATTCCGCCTGGAGGTCCAACTGAACGTCGGCGACCGGTGGATCATTTATCCCATGGAAGTGCGGGTGATGAAGGAGCTTGGGCCGGGCCACACGCGGCCGGCCGAGCACCTGCCGCAGGTGGAACAACGCGTGGACGAGGCAGTAAAACCGCCGGCCTGTGAATACCTGCTGGCGACGCCGGCGGTCGGACTGAACGGCCCGATGGAGCGGATCTCGACTTTTCTATCAAGGAATGTGCGGCAGGACATGCAACTGGCGCAGTCGCGCGCCAAGCCGGAAGTGCAGGAGTTGCTCCTACGCTTGTCGGGATTCCAGGCCATAGAAACGCTCTGCAAGGGCGGACAACCAGCTCCGGCCGGGGCCGAATGGTGGCTGCGGGTTCGCGACAATTTCTACCAGGGATTACCGGTTAGGTAAGGTCGTCATGATACACTAACGGGTGAGCTCGCAATGATGCCTTGATGGCGCGGATAGCGCCTCCCGAAGGGCGTCAAAGCACCCCAGGAGAGGTGGCCGAGTGGTTGAAGGCGCACGCTTGGAAAGCGTGTATACGGGAAACTGTATCGAGGGTTCGAATCCCTCCCTCTCCGCCAGATAAGAAGTAAGTTCGATTTCCTCACTCTAAAACAAAAGGCTCCCCGGTTTTTCCGAGGAGCCTTTCTTCTTTGCCCTTTCTTCCCAACAAAGCTCCGCTGGAGTGTCTCTATACCGAATCGACTGTAGCAACCACTTTGAGGTGGTGTGCACCTAATAGGTAGAGAGTGAAGCTCGAGGAAAGGAAGAGGGTTATGAAGTCCTGGAGAATGAGGGTGGTGACGGGAAGCGTCTTCCTGGCCGCCGCAGTTTCCACCGCGAAAGGCGACGTAACTGCCCAGAATCGAGTGGGTGCGCTGGAGTATGTGGAAGGCAGCGCGTTCGTCAACGATCAGGCCGTAGCAGGCAACCACGAAAGGCTGCCGATCCTGCAGGACGGCAACGTCCTCACTACCGCCAAGGGGCATGCTGAAATGCTACTGACCCCGGGTGTCTTCCTGCGCATGGACAACCAGAGCAACCTGCGTCTGGTGAACGGGAGCCTGACCGATACGCTGCTGCGGCTGGACCGGGGCTCGGCCGTTGTGGAAGTGGATGATCTGCACAAAGACAATCTGATCCGGATCCAGGTAGGCGACCAGACAGTGCGACTGCTGAAGCCGGGCCTGTACCGTTTCGATGCCGAACCGGCCTCAGTCCGGGTTCTGAAAGGACAAGTGGCCGTAACCAAGGGTGACCGGACCGTGAAGGCGGGCAAGAACCGCGTCGTAATGGCGTCCGATCTAATGGTGACGAAGTTCCGGCCCGACCCCAGCGACGAATTGAGCCGCTGGTCGCGGCTGCGTTCGGAGTACGAAGCCGATGCGAGTGTCGCTTCGGCGCAGTATGTCAGCGACATAGGGATGTCATGGGGCTATTCCGATTGGCTTTGGAACCCCTGGTTTGACACCTGGACCTGGCTGCCGGCGTCAGGCTACTGGCTGAACCCCTATGGTTTCGGCTATTGGGGCCCGAGCCTCGTATACGACTACTACCCTGCGCGCTATTACGGAGCGCACCGCTACGCCTTCGCCCAGCGACCCGGCCGGATCAGCCCCTCGGGCCTGAATCTGCAGCGAGGCCCGGCGGCCAGGGCCGCCAGAAGCGGCTTCACCGGCCCATCGCGCATGGGATATGGCGGTGGGATGGCCGGCCGCGGCGTGGCCCACCCGTCTATGGGTGGAAGGTCGTTTGGAACGCGTTCGATCGGCGGAGGCGGGTTCCGGGGTGGCGGCGGATTCCGGGGTGGCCACCGGTGATCGGCGCGTAATGGCAGAAAAGGCCCCCCGGATGGTCCAGGGAGCCCTTTCGTTGAGCGCGGATGGGTTTGTTTCGTTTAGAACGTGAGCCGCGCGCCAAACTGCACCACTCTCGAGCCGTTGCGCGAGGTGATGATGCCGACACTGGCCGGAACGCTGATGTTCGTTCCGGGATTGCCCAGGTTGGCGTGGTTGAGGACGTTGAACGCTTCGCCGCGCAGTTCGAGGTTGATGCGCTCTGTCAGCGAGGTCATCTTGAACAGGGCGGTATCCCAATTCACGGAACCGGGCCCGGTGATGCTCATGGGCGCCGAGTTGCCGAAGGTATAGGCTGCCGGCACGGCATAAGCAGCCGGGTTGAACCATTGGAACTGGTTTTTCTGCGCAGCACCGGGATCGCCGATGATGTCGGCGCGGCCGCTGGGCCAGCCGGTCCTGTTGCTGTTGAAACTGACGGAAAGGAAGTTGCCGCTGGCGAAAGTAGCGATGCCGGCTACCTGCCAGCCGGAGACCAGCTTGTTGGTGATGCCCGAGACATTGGACAGCCAGGGCTTGCCCTTGCCGACGGGTAACTCATAGATATAGTTGGCGACGAGGTAGTTCTTCACATACTGCGAGCTGTTGCCGCGATCCAGCCGGAGGTTGGTCCAGGTGGTGGGCAGTGCTCCGTCGTAGGGTCCGCCCAGGGCGCGGGTGAACTGATACTCGGCTCCGAAGCTGAGGCCGGAGGCCGTACGGCGCGTGGCGCCCACCTGCAGCTGGTTGAGGGCCAGGTTGCGATCCGACTGGTAGTAGTAGATGTTGCCCCAGGGCTGGTAGGCGCGGCGGGGCTGGACGGCCAGCGATGACGGCAGCGGATCGTTGATGTTGACGGCCTGTACGAAATGGGTCGCTTTGCTGCCGACGTAGGAGGCGCGCAGGGCTGTGTTGCGGACAGGTTCCCATTCCATCGTGTAGTTCCACTGCTGGGAGTAGCCAATGCGGAAGTTCTTGTCGACCGCGTACAGATTGGGCGGGCTGCTGGTGGAGGACGAGCCGGTGCCGGCCCAGGGGTCGCCCCAGGTCAGGTTGGGTACGCCGTTGTTGCTGCCGAGGAAGGTCTGCGAAGCGCGGAAGGGCGGGTTCAGCCCCAGGTCACGGAGATCGACGGCGCCGTCGTATTCGCCCATGACGTTGTAGTAGATGCCGTAGGCCGCGCGGATGACGAACTTGGCGGTGCCGAGCGGGCGGAAGGCCATGCCGATGCGGGGCGCGAAGTTGCGGCTGCCGAGATTCATGTAGTTCGAGCGATCGAGGCCGAGTTTGGCGGCGTCCACGACAGGCACGACTCCGGACCAGATGGGGTCGGCCGTGCCGCTGATGACGGCCAGCGCGTTGGAACCGCGATCCCAGACGGCGAGGTCGTTGTTCTTTTCCCAGGGGGACTGGTAGTCGTAGCGCAGGCCGACGTTGACGGTGAGCCGGTTGGAGACGCGCCAGTCGTCCTGGGCGTAGGCGGAGAAGCGATAATTCACGTCGTCGAGGACGAAGTTGCTGGTCGCCCGCGAACTGGTGGAGATGTCGCCCAACAGATAGTCGCCGAAGGAGTTGCCGGTGTAGCGGCCGTCGAAAGCGAAGGAGCCGCGGTAGGGCGAGGAGTTCTGGCGGTTGATGACGTCGACGCGGGCGAAATCGACGCCGAACTTCAGGCTGTGCTTGCCGCGTTCCCAGCTCAGGTTGTCGGAAAACTGGCGCTGGTGGTTGACGTCGCCGGAGCCGGGCTGGTCGGAGAGGGTTTGGAAGCCCGTCATGGAGATGGTGGGCAGGCCGCCGAGGCCCTCCAGAGGAGGCGTGGCGCCGGGGATGATCTTGCTGGGATCCAGGTCGTGATTCTGGGGCATGCGGTAGTCTTCCCAGTAGTTGAGGCCGACGCGGGCGACGTTGGCGATGGTGGGGCTGAAGACGCGCGTGTATTGGGCGGCCAGGTTCTTGGTGCTGATGCCGAAACCGTCCCAGTTACCGAAGGGGACTCCGCCGCCGGCCGTGCTGTAGGGCCCGTTGTTGGTCCAGAAGTAGCGCACCGAGACCATGTCCCGGTCTGTGATCTGGTAGTCGCCGCGGGTGGAGTATCGGTCGTTGGGCTGGTGCTGCGGGACATTGGCCACGAAGTTCGTGCCCAGGCCGGCCGTGCCCTGCCCCGGCTGGTTCGGATCCGGCATGTACTTCATGAACTGCTGGGAGACCGAGCTGATGCGATTGGAGGGGATGATGTTGCCCGCGAAGGGTGTGCCGCCATTGAGCGGATCCTTGATCACGGTGGCGGGCAGCAGGTTGCTGAGGTCGCCGGTCTTCATGGCCGCGCGCGGCATGGACATCTGCGTCGTGCTGGACTGGACCAGCCGCAGACCTTCAAAGGATCCAAAGTAGAACAGTTTGTTCTTGAGGATGGGACCGCCGACGGAGCCGCCGTACTCGTTGCGGTTAAAGGGCGGTTTGGCCAGCAGTTGGGCGGAGTGTGCCTTGGCGGTGGCGACGGCGTTGCGGTTGAACTCGAACAGGCTGCCGTGGATCACGTTGCCGCCTGACTTCGAGGCGATGACCACCTGGGCGCTCTTGCCAAACTCGGCTGGAGCGGCATTGGCGATGACCTTGAACTCGGCCACGCCGTCGAGGGAGAGCATCTGGCCCAGCAGGCGTTCGCCGATGGCATCGTCATTAGAGACGCCGTCGACGGTCTGGCCCGTACCACCGCGGTAGGCGGCTCCGGCGATGGCGGGGTTCGATCCAGCCTGCTGGACGCCCGGCGCCATGGCCATCAGGCCGTTGATGCCGGTGCGGCCGTTCAGGGGCATGGAACGAACCTGGTTGCTGTCGACGACATTGCCGACGGACGAAGTTTCGGACTGCACCATGGGCGCCGTGGCTTCCACTTCCAGGGTGGAGGTGACGCTACCGACTTCCAATTGAATATCGATGCGCGCGGTCTGGTTGACCAGCAGCGTGATGCCGCGTTTGTTCACGGTTTTGAAGCCGCCGGCGCTGGCGGTCATATGGTAACTGCCGGGAATTAGGCGTTGGAAAACGAAGTCGCCTTCCTCGCCGAGGGCGCGAACTTCTGTGATGCCGGTGCTGTCGTTGGTCAATTCGACGCGGGCTTGCGGAATAGCGGCGAGGCTCGGATCCGTCACGCGTCCCACGATGGTGCCAGTTGTTTGGGCCCAGAGGGTCGCCGATGCGAGATACACGCCCCAGAGCCATACCCTGCTCATGGATTTCATGGTGTAGTCCTTTCGTGGTGGTCGCAACTCGGGTGCTCGGTGAATGGGCGCAGGCGCCGCCGCACGGAGATCAACCTGGAAAGACTGAGGAACCTGCTCCACGCGGACACGAACCGAAGACCCGGGCATAAACCTGCACTATGTCGATTCTTGCCCCCAAGGTTCATGGAAGTTCAGTAGTTCACGGTGCATTTCACCGTAAAACGCATGCTATACTCTTGAAAGTAAAGACCCCTTTCGCGGCGGTTGTGCCTCGGCGGGGTCCAGGTGAAGGGTGCCGGTAACGGTCCCGTTAGCCCCTGGACAGTTAGCTTCAACGAGCGCTGCGGTGCGGACCAGGACGGTCCGGACCGGAAGCTGCAAGGACTTGGCCCGATGTCGACTTCCTCTGGCGCCCGTGATGCGCTCAATCCGCTGGACCGGGCCAGAGTGGAAAGTGATCCCCGCTGGGCCGTGGTGCAGCGCATTCTGGCCTCCCCTGGATTCCACAAGTCGGCCCGCCTTTCCGCCTTCCTGGTCTATGTCTGCGAGCGCACCATTCTGGGGCGGGTGGACGAGGTGAGTGAGCAGCATGTGGGCAGCCATGTCTTCGAGCGGCCGCCGGACTACAACGCCAGTGAGGACAACATCGTCCGTTCACACGCTCGGCTGCTGAGGAAGAAGCTGGACGAGTACTATGCGGAAGAGGGCCGCCATGAGGCGATCCGGATCCAAATACCCAAGGGGGCCTATCTGCCCGTCTTTGGTACAGTATCGGACCCGGTGCCGGAGGTGGCGCCGGAGATCGCGCCTCCTGTGCGCCAACGCCCTGCCCTGCTCCGTTGGGTAGGCATTGTATTCCTGCTAGTTGTGGTGGGCTACACGCTTTACCGCTGGACCAGGCCATCGAGGCCCCAAATCCTGGTGCGCCAGTTCTGGAGTCAGATCTTCAGCGCGGAGCGGCCGACGGTAGTAGTCTCTTCCGATACGGCGCTGGTCCTCTTCGAAGGGTATACGCACAGTTCGGTCACGCTGAGTGAATACCTCTCCCGGGATTTCTGGCAGAAGTTCCAACCTCAGCCGGACATTCAGGGGAACTGGATTTCCGGATTGCGCGACCGCCCGTTCACGAACAATGTCGACCTGAACTTCTGCTGGCGGTTGGCGCGGCAGCCGGATATCGATTTCCGGCGGGCGGTGGTCCGGCCGGCTCGCGAATTGGGGATGGCCGACCTCAAAGGAGCCAACGCCGTCCTGATTGGCGCCCGCCGCGCGAATCCCTGGGTGGAGCTGTTCGACCAGAAGAACAACTTCCAGGGCCTGTTCACGGAGGAGATTCGGGACTACATCCAGAACCGCGCGCCGCGGGGCTCGGAACTGCCGGTATATCGCTGGAGCCGGGTGGAAGGCGCCACGCGCTCCTACGCGCTGATTGAGTTCAATCGCGGGCTCACCAGCAACGAGCATGTTCTGATTCTCTCCGGGCTGAACACGCCCGGCACGGAAGGCGCGGCCGATTTCCTGCTGAACCAATCGACACTGGGGCGGTTCCTTGAGACCATCACGCTGTCAGACGACCGCGTGCCGCACTTCGAGCTGCTTCTGGGTGTGGACAACATCAATGTCACGGCGCCGCGGGCCGAGGTGGTGGCCTATCGGGTCCGCAAGGACTGAAGGCCGGACCAGGTTCATTACTCGTGGCGGACGGCGAGCAGCGGGTCGATCCTTGTCGCGCGGCGGGCCGGCAGGAAGCTGGCTGCGAGCGCCACCAGCAACATCAGCAGCGCCACACTGGCGAAGGTGAGCGGGTCGCGCGGGCTGACTCCGTAGACCAGGTTCGACAGAAGCGGTCCGGCCGCCAGGGCGGCAGCGAAGCCGGCGGCGATCCCGATGCCCGCCAGGCGGAGGCCCTGCCCCAGGATCAAGCGCAAAGCGTCGGAACGCTGAGCGCCGATGGCCATGCGGATGCCGATTTCGCGCGTCCGCTGCACCATGGTGTAGGAGATGACGCCGTACAATCCGACGGCCGCCAGGATGAGGGCAATCAGGCCGAGCCCGCCCACCACGGCGGCCGCCAGTTCCTGCTCATACATGTTGGAGCGGACAACCAGGCCCAGGGTGGAGAGGGTCAGCACGGGCGCCCGTCGGTCGACGGCAGCCACCGCAGCTCGAAACAGACCAGCCAGGCGCAACGGGTCGCCGTCCGTTTCGACGAGCATCAGGATGTTGTCGCGATTCGACTGGGTATAGGGCAGGTAGAAATAGGGCTCAGGCGTCTCGAGGATCGAGTTGATGCGGGCGTCCCCGGCGATGCCCACCACCTGCCGGTTGACGCCGGGTGGATCGGAGTCCGCGTGGAGGAACTGCCCGATGGCGTCCTGATTCGGCCAGAGGCGCTGTGCCATGGATTCGCTGACGACGACAACGGGTGGAGCGCCAGCGCTGTCGCGCAGTTCGAAATCGCGGCCGTGCAGCAGCGGGATGCCCAGCGTCCGGAAGTAGTCCTGGCCGATGACGTTGAACTTCACGGATGGTTCCGGAGTGCCGGGAGGAACCGTGCGGCCCGGGATCTGGATGTGCTGGGCCGTACCACCTTCTGAGCCCCACAGCGGCGGCCGCATGGCGAGCGTGGCCTGGCGGACTCCGGGTGTGGCGCGCAGGCGCTCCAGGATCTGGCGGTAGGACTCGCGGACCTGGGCTGAACCGCCGGAGGGCAGGATATCGGCCACCAGGACGTCCTTGCGCTGAAACCCGAGATCGGCATGCATGCTGTAGAGGAACGTGCGTACGAGCAGGCCCGAGGCGGTGAGCAGGAGCATGGACAGGGCCACCTGAACGATCACCAGCAGACCGCGCGAACGGCTGCGCGCGGGTCCCGTCTGGTCGGCGCCTTTCAGCACCGCAACCACGTCGGGACTGGAAGCGCGCAGGGCGGGAAAGAGTCCAAAGGCCAGGACGGTGAGGAGGGAGAGGGCCAGTGTGCAGGCGAGGACGCGGGCATCCATGCGGAATTCGAAATGGGTATAGATGTCGCCCGGCGGCGTGACGGCCGCGGGCAGGAAGGCGATGAGCCAGCGCGCCAGCAGGAGTCCGGCGGCGACGCCGAGGCTGGCGATCACGGTACTTTCGGTGAGCAATTGGCGGACGATGCGGGCGCGTCCGGCGCCGATGGCCATGCGGACGCCGATTTCGCGCGAACGCACTCCGGCGCGGGCCAGCAGCAGGTTGGCGACATTGGCGCAGGCAATGAGCAGGACGAGGGCTACGATGCCCAGCAGGATGCCGGCCAGGGAGCCGGCGGTGCGCAGGCGGTATTCCAGGGCGGAGTATAAAACGCCGTGGCGGCCCTGGTTGAAGCGCGGATAGGCGCGTTGCAGGTTGCGGGCAATGCCGTCGACTTCCGCGCGTGCCTGAGTCATGGAAATGCCAGGGCGCAGCCGGCCCAGGGCTGTGAACGAGGGTGACTCGCGCTGGATGCGTTCCCCGCCCTGGCTGGGGTCCCACGAGCTCATGGGGATCCAGAAGTCGGAGTCGATCCACTGCTCAATGCCGCGGAAGCCGCGGGGCGCGATCCCGATGACCGTGTACAGGCGGCCCAGGCGGACCGGCTTGCCGACGATGGCGGGATCTGAACCGAAGCGGCGGCGCCAGAGGCTGTCGCTCATCACGACGACGGGTCCGGCTTCACGGGCGTGCTGAGTGAAGACACGCCCCACCTGAGCGCTGACACCGAGGACGGAGAAGTAGTCCTCACTGACGACGTTGGACATGGTCGCATCGGCGAACCCGTCTCCTCTCAGGATGGGGCCGCGGCGCTGGGTGACGGCGAGGCCGGACAGCGTCTTCGATTGATCGCGAAAGTCTTCATACTCGGGGAAAGAGATGCCGCCGAACACATCGCGCTCAGTGGCCAGGGAGAGGTAGACCAGTTCGCCCGGACTCTTCACCGGCAGGGGCCGCATCCACATGCCGTCGACCAGGCTGAAGACGGTGGAGTTCACGCCGATGCCCACGGCCAGGCAGAGCACGGCCACCGCTGTGAAACCGGGCGCCCGCAGCAATTGGCGGCAGGCGTAGCGGGCATCCTGGGTGAGCACTTCCAGCGCGTGCCAGCTCCACATTTCGCGGCTGCTCTCCACCAGTAGAGCCTGATTTCCGAACTGGCGCTGCGCCAGATAGCGGGCCTCGGCGGCAGGCAGGCCGGCGTCGCGGTAGGCGTCCGTCTTGCTTTCAGTGTGGTGGCGCATCTCCTCCGCGAGGTCTCTTTCGAACTGCCGCTTCCGCAGAAGAAACGCCAGCCGGCGCCAAAACTCGCCAAACCATTCCATGGGTACACCTGTGATCAGGCAGGCTGGATCACACGCGTGATCGCCCGCATTACCTTTTCAAATTCCGAGATCTCGGCGCTGAGCTGCTTGAGGCCGGCCGGGGTCAGGCTATAGTAACGGGCACGCCGGTTCTTCTCCGACTGACCCCATTCGGCGACCACCCAGCCTTTGATCAGCATGCGCTGCAATGCGGGATAGAGCGAGCCTTCCTCCACCTGAAGAACGTCCTGGGAGGTTTGCAGGATGTGTTGTGCGATGCCGTAGCCGTGCATGGGACCCAGGTGGGCCAGGCTCTTGAGGATCAGCATGTAGAGGGTACCGGGCGGGATCTCCGAGCGACTGAGGGCTTCGTCTTTTCCCATAGTTTAACTACTGGTATTTTGCGACGGAAGCTAACCCTGGTCAAGCGGTCTGAATGTCTTTTTACAGGACGCCGGTAGCCGTGCAAAATGGTCAACAATAGAAAGACCGCCATGCAACTACTGCCTCCCCCCGCAGAGCTGTTGATTTTCGTCACCGCCGCCATGGTGCTGTTGGTGATTCCAGGACCGGCCGTGCTGTATATCGTGGCTCGGAGTGTGGATCAGGGACGCCGGGCGGGCTTTGCTTCGTGCGCCGGAATCTCCACGGGTGGGTTGGTGCATGTGCTGGCCGCCACATTCGGATTGTCGGCCCTGCTCGTCTCGTCGGCGATGGCGTATTCCGTGGTGAAGTATGCGGGCGCCGCGTACCTGATCTACCTCGGCATCCGCAAACTGCGCGAAAAACCAGTAGCGAGTGACGTGGGTCACGCGGAGCCGGCGAGCCTGCGCAGGATCTACGCGCAGGGGGTGGTGGTGCAGTTGTTGAACCCGAAGTCGGCGTTATTCTTCTTCTCGTTTCTGCCGCAGTTTGTGAATCCGGCGCGCGGGCCGGTGATGCCGCAGTTGCTGGCGCTGGGGCTGCTGTTCGCCGCCATGGGTTTTGTGAGCGACTGCCTGTGGGCGTTCACGGCCGGGACCGCATCGGGCTGGCTGCGCGGCCATCCGGCGTTTCTACGGAACCAGCGGTATGTGTCGGGATCGGTCTATATCGGGCTTGGCCTGGCGACAGCGGTGAGTGGTTCGCGCGCGTCGATCCGTCACTGAGCAACCCAACTTGTTACAGTCCTCTTACTCAGACAGCTATATACTAGGACAGCTGAGTATAAGAACTAGGTAACCGGGCATGTCTCTTTGGACGCGCATCACGAATGTCTTCCGCGGCGACGGGTTGAACCGCGAGATCGACGAAGAGCTGGAAGGGCATGTGGCCGACGCGGTGGCGGAAGGCCGAAATGAAGGCGAGGCGCGGCGCGCCCTGGGCGCCAAGCTGAGGATCAGGGAAGAGAGCCGGGACCTGCGGCTGCTGCCGTGGCTGGACTCGCTGCGGGCGGACGCGGTGTTGGGCTGGCGGCAGATCTCGAAGCGCAGGATCGCCTCGGCTTCGGCCATTCTCTCGTTGGGCCTGGCCATTGGCGCCTGTACGGCCGCCTTCCGCATTATCGATGCGCTGCTGCTGCGGCCTCTGCCGGTGGAACGGCCGGAGGAATTGCATGCCCTGACGCGGACAGGTTTCGGTTTTGACGGGAAGTTCGATGTGTTCTACGCCTGGGCGTATCCCTCATTCCGGCT
This sequence comes from Paludibaculum fermentans, assembly GCF_051172195.1. Classification (GTDB taxonomy): domain Bacteria; phylum Acidobacteriota; class Terriglobia; order Bryobacterales; family Bryobacteraceae; genus Paludibaculum; species Paludibaculum fermentans_A. Next base: position 1,160,681 of record NZ_JBPJAQ010000002.1, on the reverse strand, counting down.
GATGTCGGACGCGGTGCGCGGACAGGCGGAGTTGCTGGCCCTGGGCTTCGTTGAGCGGGTCGATCTCACTTACTCGACGGACGAGGAGATGGAAAAGGCCAATGTGCAGTACGTCTCCGGGCGGATGTTCCCATCGTTTGGACTGCGGCCAGCGGTGGGCCGGCTGTTCAGCGGCCGTGAGGACGACATGGCCCAACCTCAACCCTATGCCGTGCTCTCGTTCGACTACTGGACGCGGCGGTTTGGGCGGGATCCCGGCGTGGTGGGCCGGCGGCTGCAAATCGGGGAGAAGGTCTACGAAATCGTGGGGGTGAGCGGCGAGGCGTTCACCGGGACGGAACCGGGCATGGTGACAGGTGTTTTCCTGCCGGCGGCGATGCACACCGGAGCGAAGGAAGAGGGTTGGACGTGGCTGCGCACACTGGTCAGGATCCCTCCAGGCCGTGCGTTGGGACCGGTCAGGGAGAAGCTGGCCGCAACGTCGCGGGCGTTCGAAGAGAACAGGGCCAAGGGGTTCCAGGGTATTACGCGCGCCAACATCCAGCGCTATCTGGACCGGACGGTGGGCCTGCGGCCGGCCTGGACGGGGTTGTCCAACCTTCAGGAGGAATACCGGCGCGCGCTGGGCGCCATGGCTGTGCTGGTGATCCTGGTGCTGCTGATCGCGTGTGCGAACGTGGCCAACCTGATGACGGCCCAGGCGGCGGCGCGGGCGCGGGAGATGGCGCTGCGCGTCTCGATTGGCGCAGGCCGCGGGCGCCTGGTGCAATTGGTGCTGGTGGAAAGCGGGCTGATCGCGGTGCTGGCGGCACTGGCGGGCGGAGCGTTCGCCACATGGGCGGCTCCCTTCGTCGTGGGCAGGATCAATCGGGCGGACAATCCAGCCCATTTGGACATGCCGGCGGACTGGCGCGTGCTGGCCTTCGCTTTTGGGTTGACGCTGCTGGTGACGTGCCTGTTCGGGCTCGCTCCGGCGCTACGCGCTTCCGGAGTGAAGCCGGCCAGTGTGCTGAAGGGCGGCGCGGATCCGCACTTACGGCGGCGATTGATGCACGGCCTGATCGCCCTGCAGGTTGGTTTCTGCTTCGTGGTGTTGTTTGTTTCGGGGCTCTTCGTGGAGACGTTCCGGCGGCTCTCTGAGCGGCCCATGGGGTTCGCGCCCGGCCGGTTGCTGGTGGTGTATGCGACGCCGAAGCAGCGCCAACTTCCGGCGGTGTGGGAGGAGTTGGCCCGGCAACTGGGCACGACGCCGGGAGTCGAAGCGGTGGCGACATCCTCGTGGCCGCTGCTGGACGGCATGTCGTGGAACAACTTCCTGTCGGTGCATGGCGGTCCGCCGAGTTCGGTGCTGGCTTACTTCCTGGCCGTCTCACCCGGCTGGATGGACACGATGAAGATCCCGCTGGTGGACGGGTCGGACTTCCGGCCGGACGCCACGTCGCCGGGCATCGCCATTGTGAATGAGACCTTCGTGAAGACGTTCTTTCCCGGAGAGCGCGCGGTGGGCCAGACGTTCCTGAAGTTCCGCGACCAGTTTCAGATTACCGGCGTGGTGCGGGATACGCCGTACAAGGGGCTGCGCGGCCCAGCGCTGCCGATGGTGTTTGTCCCGCAACATGAACTGGACCAGCAGGGCCTGTTGATGCCGATTCGAAGCATGGCCTTCGTGGTGCGGACGAAAAGCGAACAACCGCTGGCGCTGGCGGGCACACTGCGCAGCGAGATCCGGCGGCTGCGGCCTGATTTCCGTGTCACCAACATTCGTACTCAACAGGAGTTGATCGATGGGCAGACACTGCGCGAGCGGCTGTTGGCCCTGCTAGCCGTGTTCTTCACGGTGGTGGCGCTGCTGCTGGCGGGCGTGGGGCTGTACGGCGTCCTGGATTACTCCGTGCTGCAACGGCGGCGGGAGATCGGCATCCGCATGGCGATCGGAGCCCGGGCGGGCGATATCGGGCGGCTGGTGACCTCAGCGTCGCTGCGGATGGTGCTGGCTGGATCCGTGGCGGGCGTGGGGTTGGGTTTGGGCGCGGCGCGCTGGGTGGAGTCGCTACTGTATGAGGTGAAGGCATCGGATCCGCGGATGCTGGCGCTGCCCTGTGTTGTCATTGTGGCGACGGCGTTGGCGGCGGCGCTGCCGGCCGTGATCCGGGCGGTGCGGGTGGATCCGGTGACGAGCCTGCGCATGGAGTAAGCCGGCAAGGACTCCATTAACGCAGCTTAACAAATGACAGGTCCAGTTCCGCTCGAACTTTCGGGGCCCTCATCGATAAGAGGAAGCGAGAAGGTCCGATCCCCGAGAAGATCCGCCTTTTCGGAAAGATTGAGAACCTCAATGCTCAGTTCGATTGGGAGTGCAAGTTCGGTATACGATTCCTTGTCCTCAGAGCAGACGCGGTCGAAGATGGTCGACCAGATGTTCGAGAAAGTGGACGCGAACCGGGACGGCAAGATTACCAAGAACGAGTTGGCGAGTTCGATTGAGTCGGACTCATCCACGACAGCCAGCAGCAACAGGAAGATCAGCGTGGACGAGGTCTTCCAGATCCTCGACTCAGGCGGCAAGGGCTACATCACCAAGCAGGATGCAGCCGACGGCCTGGAGCAGATGGCGAAGAAGGTGGCCGAGGTCTCTGACCAGAAGGCCGAAGCAGGAGCGCCGTCGGGCGGCGGCGGCCGGGCCGGTGGCGCCGGTGGAACGGAGAGCACTTCCAGCGGCACCGTGTACGACCCCCGCGACACCAACAAAGACGGGAAGGTCTCGGCACAGGAAGAGATCAGCTACGTCGTAAAGCAGTACAGCACGCCTGCCGTCGCGGGTAGTTCCGCTGAACAGGCCGTGCCCACTACGTACGCCTAGCGGCGCGCGTCTACCAGTTCGTCACGGACCCATCAGGCCGCCGGTAAATGGGCGTCGGCTGGGTCTTTTCCGTGATCTCAGATAACAGCGTCAGTTGTTTGGTGTCGACCTCCACGCCGAGCCCGGGCCGATCGTTCGGCCACAGTTTGCCGTCGCGGAAGTCGAATGCCTTGGGCAGGTAGGGCGTACCGTTGATCGCGACCCTGGGCAGCATTTCCATCAGCACCGGACCGGAGAACGAGCCGCAGAGGTGGACCAGCGCGGCCTCGGAAATAGGTCCAGTGAAGTGCGGGATCAGGCCGACGTAATGGGTCTCGCAGAGCGCGGCGATCTTGACGAACTCCGTAATGCCGCCGACATTGGGGACGGTGGCGCGGCAGTAGTCGATGAGGTGGCCTTCGATCAGTTCGTTCATGTCCCAGCGGGAGCCGAACTGCTCGCCCACGGCGATGGGCACCTTCACCAGGCCGCGCAGCGTCTTGTAGACGGCCGGATCCTCTGAGCGCACCAAGTCTTCGACAAAGTACGCACCGAGATTCTCGATAAGGCTGGAGAGTCGCACGGCGTCGTTCATGTCGAAGCGCGTGTGGTAGTCCACCGCCCAGCCGCCGTCCTTCCCTGCCCCCTCGCGCGCGTCGCGGCACATCTGCGCGGTACGGTTCACCATCTCGAAGCGGTCATAGGGCTGGCCGTCGGCCGGACCGATGCGGAAGGCGCGATAGCCGTCCTGGATGCAGGCGGCGGCGGATTCCTTCAGCGTCGCTTTGGGCGGGTAGCCGGTGGCGTAGCACTCGATGTGGTCGCGCGTGAGGCCGCCCAGCAACTGGTGGAGCGGAACGCCGAGAGCCTTGGCCTTGAGATCCCACAACGCCATGTCGATGGCGCCCAGCGCGTGCAGTTTCTCGCGGCCGGCCGGATAGAAGTAGCCTCGGAACAAGACCTGCCAGATGTCCTGGATGCGGAACGGGTCCATGCCAATGATGGCCGCCGCGCACTGCTCCAGCGTATCCTTGGCGCCGCCTTCGCCGATGCCTGTCAGGCCGCCATCGGTCTCGATCATCACCACATTGGTGCTCTGGTTGAAGAGGCCGGGCACCTTGGTCTTGCGCAACGCCGCATCGCCGCCGGTCCCGTAATAGAGCACCCGCTTGATCTTCAGGCCGGACTTGCGCGTGGGCGTCTGGGCCGCCGCGGCGAGGGTGGTGGTCCCGGCGGCTGCCGCGCTCAGGAACGATCTGCGTTTCATGTGGAGCTCCTTCAGTCAGGGACGGGCTGGCTGCTGCGCGGCCGAAACGGACCGGCCCTCTATATCTATCGCAAAACGGTGTGCTATGGCAGGAAGCGCTTCAGGTCGACGTCGACAAATTCGGCGCGGCGGAAGCGGTCTTTCAAGCGGTAAGGCACCGTACAGTCGAAGATCGTTTTGCAGGACGTGGCGTCGGCTGGGATGGTGTGGCTGAAATCGGGCGACTGGGAGGGGTCCAGGGGATGGCAGCGGACACCGGGAATGAAGATGGTGCTGACGTCGCCTTGATAGCGGGTGGTCATCGCCCACAGGACGTCGTTGGTGTCGTAGAGGTTCACGTCCTCATCGACCAGCACGACGTGTTTCAGTTCAGGGAACGCGGCAAAAGCAGTGAGGGCGGCCTGCCGCTGGCGTCCTTCGTCGCTGGGTGCGGACTTTTTGAATTGGAGGATGGCCAGGTACTTCCCGCCGCCGGCGGAGTGGCAGTAGACGCCCAGCAGTTTGCCGGGCATGCTGTCGTTGACCAGCTTCAGGATGCTCGCTTCGGTGGGAATGCCGGCCAGGTTCACATGTTCTTCACCGGGCCCGATGATGGTCTGCAGGATAGGGTGATGGCGATGGGTGATCGCCTTGATCCGGATGAGCGGCAGGGACGGCTGTGCCTTGCCCAGGTAGCCCGGGAATTCCGGCATGCAGAAGCCGGTATTGGACTGCACATCTTCGCGGATCCGCTCATGGGGCAGGATCTCGCCTTCCAGCACGATTTCAGCCCGCGCGATGGCCTTGGCATTGACTGAGACGCACTGCACCAGTTCCACCGGTCTACGCCGCAAGCCGCCGGCGATGGTGAGCTCGTCGAAGCCCAGCGGCGTAGTGGGCGGCTCGAAGCAGGCAGCGAGATAGACAGCGGGATCGAGTCCCATGCTGATGGAGACAGGCAGTGCTTCGCCGCGCTGTTCGGCCTTGATGCGGAAGGCGTCGATGTGGCGGCCGGGAACGAAGTAGACGCTCAGCAGGTCTGGCCCCTGCAGACAGAGGCGGTGAATGGTGACGTCGGATTCGCCGGTCTCGGGATCTTCCGCCCGGATGAGCCCCATGTTGAAATAGGGGCCCGCGTCTTTCAGGGTATTGGTGGGGGCGGGGATGAGAGTGCGCAGGTCGAACGGCGGCCGTAAGACCACCTCCTGGCAGGGGGCCCCGGAGGCTGGAATCACGACGGGTTTATGCGGGTGATTCAGCGCGTCCAGCAGGTCGAAGGGCAGGCGTTCGACGGTGCTGTTGAGGAGCATGGCTGTCCGCTGGCGGCTGGCCAGGACTCCGGTGACGACCGGCATGTTGTAGCCTTTGACCGACTCAAAGACCATGGCCGGACCGATGCGGGTGGGCGGCATGACGGGCGTGCCCGCGCCCACCAGGCGGTAGACGCCGGCAAGCTCGGCCACGGGGTCCACCGGCTCGTGCGTCGAGACAAGTTGCCCCGGGATCGACGCTAGAAACTCCAGGGCGGAACGAAGATCCACAATATCGGTGGCCCGCGACACGGGTGGCGCCAGATTCGTCGGCATATGAGATTCTCCAGCCGGCCCGCGGCTGATCTGTTCCCGCCGCCCGGCCATTACCATCTTATGGAAATGCAACGCCGCAGGCGGGCCATCGGAAGCGGGCCCGGCGTGGCGGCGTCTGGCCTTCGATATGATAGTTTGTGAGCAGCAATGAGAATTGAACCCGCTGTCCGTGCCGGTGTCTGCGTACTCGGCCTTTCCCTCTCCTCGTTTTGTTTCACTTCTCAGCCTCCCAGCGAGTCTGAGGAGCCCATGAAGTACGTCCTCAAAGAAGCAGTGCCCGTACCCCCGAGGGCTGCCCCGGCCGATTATTCGGCGGCGGGCAAAGCAGGCAAAGTCACCATCGCGGCAGACTTCACCGGTCATGGTGTGCCCGGGCCCAGCGGGGTCATGACCACGGAAGACTATGTTGTTGTGGAGGTGGGGCTGTATGGCGCGGCGGGCGACCAGCTCAACATCTCGATCGACAATTTCTCCTTGCGGATCAATGGGAAGAAGACGCCCCTGCCCAGCCAGCCTTACGGACTGGTGGTGAAGTCGCTGAAGGACCCCGATTACGAGCAGCCGAAGAAGCAGGAATCGAAGTCGAGCATCGGCGGCGGAGGTGGCGGCGCGCAAGGCGATCCACCGCCAATGCCTGCCAAGCTACCGGTCGAAGTTGTGCGTTCCCTGACGCAGCGCGTGCAGAAGGCCTCGCTGCTGGAGGGCGACCGCGCGCTGCCGCAAGCGGGACTGCTCTACTTCCAGTACCGCGGCAAGACCGAGAAGATCCAATCTGTCGAACTCCTGTACGACGGGCCGGCCGGCAAAGTCACGATTCCCCTGCTGTAGCCGCGAAGCATCTCCGGACACAACAAAGGCTCCCAGGTCGCCCCGGGAGCCTTTCCAATTGTGAGCCCGCTTACTTCTTCTTCTTTACCGTTTTCGGCTTACTGGGGTTGGCGACCTGGATATGATTCTCCACCGAGAACACTCCGGGGACGCTATTGGCCTGCATCACGGCCACCTGCTGATCGGCCGCGTTGTCCACGACGCCTTCCAGCATGACGTTGCCGTTATTCACGATGATGTGAATCGGATGCCAGCCGAAGGGCGGGTCGTTGGTAATGCCGCCGGCCACACGAGCCGGGCTGAACCACATCGGGGTGCCGCGGCCGGGGTTATAGCGGCTGAGGATCGGGTGATAGTAAATCGCCACATAGGTGCGCGCGCGAATGACATCATCATTCGGAGATAGCGACAGGACTTTGATCTCGTTCACTACATTCGTCACGCCCTCGATCTTCTTCACAACACGCTCCGCCGAATCTTTCAAAATCGGCCGGGATGCGAAGCCACGCAGCGTCACAGTGTAGTCTTTAATCTGATACGTAATGCTGTCGAACACGCCGTAATCAGTCAAAGACAGGATCTCTTTCTCCACCTGGCGGGCCATCCGCAGTACCGACTGCGGGGTCTGTGTTTTCTGGGCCGCAGCGATAGGATCCTCGTCCTGTTTCGGCTGCTGCGCAAACGCGGGGCCCATCCACAATAGGGCAGACAGGGTGCCGCCGATTAGAACTTTCGCGCTTTTCATACGGTTCCTCCTTACAACCAGCCTGTTCATTCCAGTTCTTACATCTGTGAGATGAGCGAGTTGATAACAAGGTTTCGATAAACAGATCCCGACGCCCATCAAATGGCCGGGCGAACAATCGAGGAATGGGGGAGGGTTATAAATACTCTCAATGTAAGCGGTTTATTCCGCTGGCTGCGCGATCTCGCTACTGATTGGCAGCCTGATGCCGGCGGCTAGCCGCGGCGGAAGCGGCCAGGCGTGGACGGGCCTCGTTTGGAGATGGCCGGATCCACCAGGCGGCGCCCGGGCACGGAGTCGATGAGAGGAGTGGTCCTGGCATTCGGCGTGTTGCGGCCCGGCTTCGCCAGCGCGCGCAGTTCATCGGCGGTGAGATCCCGCCACACGCCCGGCGTCAGGCCCTCAATGGTGAGTTTCCCGATGCCTACGCGCACCAGGCGCAGAGTGGGCAGCCCGGCCGCGGCCGTCATGCGCCTGACCTGGCGGTTGCGGCCTTCGGTGAGAATCAACTCGAGCCAGGCGGTGGGGATGAGGCGCCGGAAACGGATGGGCGGGTCGCGCGGCGGCAGCGAAGGTTCCCCTTCCAGCATCCTGACCTGGGCGGGCCGGGTCTTGCGTCCCTGGATCTCGACCCCCTGGCAGAGCGAGGAGACCGCCTCCGCCGTGGGCGTCCCTTCCACCTGGGCCCAATAGGTTCGGGGATGCTCGAAACGCGGGTCGGTCAGGCGATGCTGCAGCGCGCCGTCGCTGGTGAGCAGCAGCAGGCCTTCGCTATCGGCATCGAGGCGGCCGGCGGCAAACACTCCGGGCACGTCGATATAGTCTTTCAAGGTCGGCCGGCCCGTGCCGCTCTCGTCCGTGAACTGGGTGAGCACCCCGTAGGGCTTGTAGAACAGCAGGTGCCGGTGCGGCTGGATGTCCATGTATTCCGTTTCTATTGTGCCCGCTGGAAACTAACGCAGCTCGCGCCGCAGCCACTCCACCACCTTGGGCTTCCAGGTCTGCCAGGCAGGGTTCTTCTCCATGCCCTCCACGCCGTGCGGAGCCCCCTCGATCAACAGCACCTCACAACGTGCGCCCGCGGCCTTCATCTGGTCGCACATGGCAGGCGACTGCTCCCACGGAACTGCTTTGTCCGCCGTACCGTGGATGAACAGGAATGGCGGCATCTTCTTGTGGATGTAAGTCGCCGGCGAAGCCGCCTTGTAGGTCGCATCGCTGCTGTCGGGCAGGAACTGTTCGAGGTTCTTCGATTTGCCGCGCTGCTGGTTGATGAGCGGCAGATCGTTGGCGCCATAGAAATCGACCACCGTCTTCACCTTCACCTTGCCGCGCGCGCCCACCAGCGCCACCAGGTGGCCGCCGGCCGACTCGCCCATTAGCGCGATGCGCTTGGGATCGATGTTCCACTTCTTCGCGTTGGCCTGCACCCACAGCACCGCCGCCTCCACGTCTTCCGGGGCGGCCGGATACTTCCACTGCGGCGCCAGCCGGTAGTTGATGGTGAACCAGGCGATGCCTGCCTCCGTCAGCGTGGGAAACCACGGATTGATATACGTCCGCTTGCTACCCGCGTTCCAGCCTCCGCCGTGGACCATAATGACGGCCGGCTGTGCCTTCGCGCTCGCCGGGATCCACGCATCGAGCGTGAGCGCGACCCCGGCGGGCTTCGCGAATTCGACGTCCTTCAATTCAGTCGGCGCCGTGGGCGGAACGGCCCACAACGTAGCGCTGGCCAGCAGGACGAGGGCGGCGGCATGGAATTTCATTTGAGTCCATTGTGCGCCGACGGGCCCGGCCGGGTCCAGTGGGGGTCGTGCTACCTGGGCATGGCGACGGTCTTGGGCTGCAGGCCGGCCTTGGCCAGCAAAGCATAGACCACGAAGCCGGTGATGAAGCTGTAGAGCACCGCCGGCTGCGAGTATTCCTGCACTTCCTTGCTCACCGGCAGGAACGGGATGATGCCCACCAGGAAGCCGACGGCCCAGGCACCATAGCCGGCCCAATTGATGCCTTCGCGCGGTCCGGCCCATTTCTTGCCGGAGAGGAAGTAGTCGGCGGCCATGGCTCCGCAGATGGGGCCGAAGGAAGCGCCGACAATCGTGAAGAAGCCCACCAGGTTCTCGGCCACGCCGCTGACCGCCAGGATGATCGCAACCGTCATGCCCGCCATGGTCGACCCCATGCGTGAAACGCCCGGCAGCATGGTGGAGAAACTGTTGCCCGCGATGAACGACGAGAAGCAGGCCGGGGGAATCGAGGCCAGCGTGAACAGGAAGAACATGGCCGTGGCCAGCGGGCCACCGATGCCGGAAACGACGGCGTCGTAGTTATAGCCCTGGACGTTGGGCATCAGTACACGAGCTCCGGCGACCGAGACCAGCGGCAGCCCGCCGGCAATCATGATGGCCGCGACAATGCCCACCAGCCCGCCCCACTTCACATCGCTCGTGTTGCGCGCGTTGCTGCCGAAGTCGGTGCCGGCGGCGCCGGCCGTGGCGAAGAAGCCGATGACAATCTGCAGCAGCATCGTGAACGCGACGAAGGAGTTCGGCTCGGACGGCACGTGTCCGGAGATGCCGGGCGAGACTTTCACGAAGACGACCAGAATCATCAGCAGCGGAATGAAGTTCAGGAACGTGGCAATGCGCGCCACATACTGGATGCCCATCACGCCGATCCATGCCATCAGGTAGCCCCAGATGACGCCCGTGACGATGAACGGCATGGTGCCGGCCTTGGCCTCGATGCCCAGCGCCGTCAGGACGAACTTCGTGGCAAAGAACGTGCCCACCGCCAGCCAGCCCACCTGTAGCAGGCCCATCAGCAAGCCGGGCATGGCGTAGCCGCCCCGTGTGCCGAAGGTCGAACTGCCGATGACGTAGAGCGGATACCCGGTCTTCATCCCCAGGATCGCCGGCACGTAGTAGTACAGCGCGTAGCTCAACAGTCCCGCCGCGGCCAGCGCCAGCAGGCAGACGGTTAGTGTGCCGCGCGTGATGGTCCCGGCGGCAATGGAGTTATAGAAGGCGATCCAGAGGAAGACGCCGGCATAACTGGGAGCGGTGTTCTTGTACCAGGGAGCCCGGTTCGTAACCGGGTTGGGTACGGCTTTGGAGAGGTAGTCAGGCAGCATACAAGGCTGCCGAATCTTATCAGAAGTGCGGGTGGAGTGCGCGGGTATTGCGCGAAGAGGCTAGTGGATGCGGGCCGAGAGGTTGGTCATCATCTTTTCAAACTTCACGCGCTGCTCCGGAGTGAGCACGTGGGTGATGCGCTGTTTGCCGTCTGACCGGAAATCGTCCATCTGCCCTTGCAGGTTCTGGTAGTAGAGCACGAACTCGTCGAGCACGGTCTCAATCTGCACGGCCTGTTCGGGGGTGAGGTTGAGCTCTTTGCGCATCATTTCCAGCGTCAACTCGCGGCCGCCTTCTTTCCAATAGGGAGACGCAGGAGCCCGGTTGGCCGTCAGGCGCACGGTGAGCGCACCCGCGGCGGCGCCGCACAGAAAAATGGTCAGCAACAACATCACGATCCTGGGGTTGTGCCAGGAGGGCCGGTTGTCGGCAAGACTGGATCGCACGCTCACCTTGAAATAATACTCCCCGCGGCTAGTCGGACGAGACGGGCAGGGCCGAAGCCGTGGCGCCGGTGCTGTAGGTCGCCAGGTTTACCAGAACCACTTCCCGATCGTGACGCGGATCGTCGCCGCTGGCATGCGGCAAATCGTAGCCGGCCATGATTGTCATGGGATCGCTATCGATCGCCATGGATTCGGAATTCGTCTGGAACACCGCCGAGGTCAGTAGTACGAACAAAGCCAGGGACGCGTACATGAGCCGTTTGCCAAAAGCCGGCTCCAGAAAAATAGACCAGAATGAGTTGCCGGATTGGGCTTCGATGCGATCCATCACGCGAGCGTAGAAGCCCGCGGCCGGCTCGACATCGGCAGGCGCGCGCAACGACCGAAGCAGGGTCACCTGTTCCACCATTTGACCCACTTCGTCGCGACACTCCGCACACACGCTCAGATGGCGTTCCAGACCCTGGTATCGATGCGATTCCACCTTACCGGAGAGGAAGTCTTCAAGTCCGTCCTCGATGGGCTGATGCATAACCGTCTTCCCTCAAAAGTATCCGTTGCTCGGACTCCTGCTTTGGCCGCTGGTCTCTATCACTGCACCGTCCGGCTCATGCTGCCCGGTCCGGCCGCCAACGTACCGCCACTTTCAACCCCATGGGGCACTAAACCCCTTGGGATTATCATACCCGGACCACTCCTGGTTGCAAGTGGGTCCAGGGAATCCTATTCCGCGGTCAACCGGGCCCCTGAACCCCGGGTGAGCCTCTGCGCTGCCTTTAGTAGCTTCTGGCGAGCGCGAAATAACTTCACTTTGATCGTGTTTTCGTTCATCCCGGTCATTGCCGCCAACTCCTCAACGGAATGACCTTCCACTTCTTTCAACATCATCAGGTTCCGGTCTTCCTCGGAAACCTTCGACAAAAGCTTGAGCACCAGGTCTCGTTTGGCCAGGGTATCGTCAGCGGCGGGGGTGCCATCGGGCTCGCTCCGCTCCATGCTCACCGCGTCGTCCTCGCTGAAGTCGCTCTCGTATACCAGCTTCCGCACTTTCTTCTTGCGCAGGTAGTCGTAGCACTCGTTCACTGTGATCTTGTAGACCCAGGTGAGCAGGCTGCTGCGGAAGTCGAAGCTGTTGATCGAGAAGTAGACCTTGGTGAAAACCTGTTGAGCGATATCCTCGGCGTCGTTGCGGTTCCGCAGTATGCCGAAAATGATCGAGAAGACCTTAGACTGGTAGCGGTCGACGATTTCCCCAAAGGCGAGCTGATCGCGCGCCTGGACTCGTTTGACCAGTTCAGCTTCTTCGGTCTTGCGGTAATCCACTCGCGTTTTACCCTGACGGGAGGCCTTTGCCTGTACCCCGGCATCGGGAAGCGGTAGCACGCCGGTGTAGCTGCTCATACGCCCTAACCGACGCGCGCCGTTCGAGTCCGGTTTCAATTGATTCCGTTACGTTTGAGTCACTTCGGCGCTCTCATCGATGCCGGCGGAATCAGGATGTGTCTACCATAGCAGATCCACGCACCCTTTGGCTTGCACGCCGCATCTTCTATAATGAAAATGTCAACCGGATCCCGTGCTATCATGTGGATTCCGGACTAAACAGTAGGAGGTCGACTAACGCAATGATTACATTGACCCAGACAGCAGTCGGTAAGGTGAAGGAAATCCTCGACGCACAGGAACCGAAACCCGAAGGGCTGCGCATCTCGGTGGTCGGCGGCGGTTGCTCGGGCTTCAGCTACTCCATGGCCTTCGAGAACGCCCCCGGCATGCTCGACAAGACTTACAAGTACGGCGAACTCAAGGTGTTCGTCGACCAGGCCAGCATGCTCTACCTGGACGGCGCCGAAGTCGACTACGTCGAGAGCCTGGAAGGTTCGGGCTTTAAGTTCAACAACCCGCAGGTGAAGTCCACCTGTGGCTGCGGCTCCAGCTTCAGCGTCTAACCGGCGCAGCGGGCCGTCTCAGTGAAGAACAGAAGGGCGTGCAGGACCGTTCAGGTTCTGTACGCCCTTTTTTCGCGTCTATAGTTCCCAGGAGTTCTCCATGTCCAATCCGCCCCAGCCCGGTCTCGACCTCGGCCATCTGATGACGGAGCAGATCAACGCCGCCTCGGCCGGCCTCGACACGCTGCCTACCGCCGAGATGCTGGCGGTCTTCAACCGCGAAGACCAACGGGTCGCCCTGGCGGTAGAACAGGAATTGCCCCGCATCGCACAGGCCGTCGATGCCATTGCGGACGCGATCCGGGCCGGCGGACGGCTCTTCTACACCGGCGCCGGCACCAGCGGCCGGTTGGGCGTCCTCGATGCTTCCGAGTGCCCGCCCACCTTCAATGTACCCGCGGGGCTCGTCGTCGGATTGATCGCCGGCGGCGACACCGCGCTGCGCAATGCTGTGGAAGGCAGCGAGGATTCCGCCGTCGCGGGCCGCGCCGATTTGCAGGCGCATGGCTTCACAAAAGCCGACGTCCTGGTGGGGATCGCCGCCAGCGGCCGTACCCCTTACGTGCTGGGCGGCATGGCCCTCGCCAACGAACTAGGCGCAGTGACGATCGCCATCGCCTGTTCGCCGGACTCGGCCATCGGGCGGGCTGCGCAAATCCCCATCGAGGTGCTCTCCGGCCCCGAAGTCGTCACTGGCTCCACCCGGTTGAAGGCGGGCACGGCCACCAAACTCGTCCTCAACATGCTGTCGACGGGAGCCATGGTGAAGCTCGGCTATGTCTACTCCAATCTGATGGTGAACGTCCAGCCGACCAACGAGAAACTGCAGGACCGTGCCATTCGGATCGTGATGGCCATCAGCGGGCTCGACCGCGCAGCCGCCGCCGCCGCCCTGTCAGCCTCGGGCCGCGACGTGCGCCTGGCGATTGTCATGGGCAAGCTCGGCCTCTCGCGCGAACAGGCGGCTGAGAAACTCAAGGCCAGCGGCGGGCGGGTGCGCGAGGCAATCGGGTAGAATCGGGGAGTCATGAAGCATGCCACTGGATTCCTCGCCATCGTGAATGATGCCAAAACGCGTGTCCGGGAGATCGACATCCCGGCCTACCTCGAGATGCAGCAGGCGGGCACTCCGCATATCCTCATCGATACACGCGAGCAGAGCGAATGGGCCGCCGGGCACATTCCCGGAGCGATTCACCTGAGCAAGGGCATCATCGAACGCGACATCGAGGCCCAGGTCCCCGACGCCGGAACGAAGCTGGTGCTTTACTGCGGCGGCGGCTACCGTAGCGCCCTGGCCGCCGACAACTTACAGAAGATGGGCTACACCGATTGCATCTCCATGGATGGCGGCTGGCGCGGTTGGACCGAGCGTTCCCTGCCCGTCGAAAAATAGGCTCGTTAGAAAGCCTTGAGCAGTGTGGTGAGCAGGCGGAAGCCGATGTGGGCCAGCGTGGCCACTTCCAGCACGCGCACGAAGAACACCACCCGCTCGTTCATGAACTCGAAGCGGATGAAGAGCGCGCAGATTACGGCCACGTACACGACGTAGGGATTCAGTACCTGATCATAGGAATTCAGGTACGTCACGAGCACAAGATAGAACAGCAGCGGCCAGCTATTTTCCAGGCGCATGCTGAACCGGCTCATGCCGATCCAGATTGCCCCCATCAGCAGCCCAAATGTCGCGAGAAGCCCAATGTTCCCCATACGCCAAACCCAGCCACATCAGCTAGAAAGTCCATAATACGCTGGTGTAGCCTGTGTTTGCGCGGTAATTCTGCAACGGCAGGAGATCTTCGCGATAGCGGTAATACTGATACCCGGCGTTCCACCGAAGCTTGGGCAGAATCTTTACTGAGATGCGTGCCAGCGGCGCGTCAAACCCCATCGGGAACGTCTGAACGGAGCGCAGCAGCGCCAGGGTCGAGCCACCCTGCGGCGAGCCGCCGGCGTCCCGTGTCAGGCTGAGCCCGGCGTAGAGATCCACCCGGCCCTTGATCGAAAAGTGCGCCCCCAGGTGGCCGGTATGCAGATTGCTGAGGAATAGCGACTGGTCGCCATTGATCTGGGCCGAAGCCAGGAAGTAGGCCAAACCCGTCGCGGTGTACGAGTGGATCTTCGAGTAGCCCGCATCCAGCGAGAACCAGTCGCGCGGCATCCACGAACCGTCGAACGAATACTGCCGCACCCGGGCGCTGTGCGCGAACAGCGATGTGGAGTTGTTGTTCGTATACGACTTCGCCAGGGCCGAGAGCGTCCACGGCCCCTGGCGGTAGGAGGCGCGCGCCGAGACGGCGTGGTAGTTCTTCTCGGACGTCGGGAAGAACGGCCGGTCCTGCCTGCCCAGTTCGCCATCCACCGACACGGTGAACGGCTTCCACGGCTTCAGTCGGATGCCGGCCACGCCCGCGTTCAGCTTGTTCGTCTGCTCCGTCCGCACCGAGAACGGGAAGTTCTCCACGGTCACCTGCTCCACACTGCGGATCTGGCGGTTGGAATACTGATACCCCCCACGGATGGTGATCCAGGGTTTGGCTTGATACTGGGCGTCGGTGGCGTTGGTGATATTGCGAATGCCCAGATAGTCGAAGTTGACGTAGGCCGTAGTGAGGGAGGCGTTCTCGAGCTCGACATAGGACGAGTCGCCCTCCATCCGGGTGGAGTGGAAGCCGGTATGGTTCGTGATCGTCAACTTGGCCGTGGGAAACAGGCTGAGGGTCAGGTTGCCGGTGGCTACAGGCCGCCGTGCATTGCCGCTGACCAGCACCTGCCGGTTGCGCGCCCCGCCGAACCGGTCGGTACCCAGGGCCGTCTCATCGAAGGTGAAATTGCGGCTGCCCGCCGACCAGGAGAAGCGCCCGTTCACTGCCCAGTGCTCCCCCTTCTCGCGAAACAGGTTCAGCCGGAACGAAGGCGTGTTCCCCTTGTAGGGACTGTCGCGCAGGAAGCCGCTCAGCGTCGTCCGGTCCGTGGTGTTGTTGCCGGCGGAGGCGCCAGCCAGGGCAGCCGGCATCTCTTCCCGGTAAAACTCCCACGACTGCATCCAGTTCACCTTGACGCCCAGCACCTTCAACTCATTGCCGAAACGGACCTCGTTCTGCCGCCTGTGGACATCGGCGAACAGCGGAAACTCATCGCCGCGCACGTCAAATACGTTCACAGTTGTCAGTGCGGACCCTTCCTGCACATTCCGGCTGAACCCCAGGAAGAACCGCACGCGCCCCTGCGGAAACAGCGTGAAATCGTGATCCTGCATCTGCCGGTTGGTGTTGGTGGCATGCAAGCCGTTGGCGATGGCGAGCGCCGGATTGAAATACTCGCTGGAGCGCCACACCAGGTCGTAACGGTACAGCCCGTTCTTCGCGATGCGTAGATTCGCAAACTGGTAGGGATCGTTACCCAACCCCTGCGTCGACAGCACCAGCTCATCCATCCAGCTGCCGTGCCCGTCCCGCGAGCGCACAGCTAGCCTGCTGCCCAGCAGCCGGATGCCGTTGCCATAGTTCACATCGCTGCGGTACTTGCCGAGGTTCCCGTCCACTTCGCGAAACCGGTAGCCCACTTCCCAGGACTGCAGCAGGTTATAGTTCCCGATGTTTTCGCCGCGCGCCTCGCCCACCTTCTCATCGGTGGGAGCCGCTGGCGGTTGCCCCCACACCAGGAAGCCGCAACCCAGAAGTATGCCCAGCAGCCGGATTCTCATCGCAGGAACCTCTGGTCGGCGTTCGAGCCGTGGATTCGAATGTGGCAGAGTGTACAGTTCCGGAATCGTGGATCAGCCATGTTGTGCGTCGGCGGAGTCAGCTGTATGCCATCGGCATCACGCCCGAACGTACCCGCGCCGTTATGGCATTCCAGGCACACAGTGAACACCACGGGCCGTTTCAACATCCTGGCGTTGGCAGTGCCGTGAGGTACGTGGCAGGAGGAGCAGCCATCCACCCGCACCGCCGGGTGCTCGAAGGCGAACGGCCCGCGCTTGTCGGTATGACATTTCAGGCACGGCTCTTCGTTGTTCAGGGCTGTATCCACCATGCGCGGCCGGGCACCCATGCTCCAGCTCGCCGCATTGGCGCCGTGCGGATTGTGGCAGTCCGAACAGTTCATGAAGCCTTCGTTGACGCGATGCTTGAACGGCTGCGAAAACTGCGCCCGCACATTGCCGTGGCAGCCATAGCACACCTCGCGCTGCTCCTTGGCAAGCAGGGCCTTCTGCGTCTTCGATTTATGGATGGAGTGACACGAATTGCAGGCCACAGAGGCCTGCGTGTGGGACGACCGCCGGATGTTCGCCCGGCCCAGGCTCTCGGCGTGGCATTGCAGGCAGGTATCCACCACCTGCTTGGGCTGCATCAGCGAAAAAGCCGAGATCTTCGACTTGTCGCCCTTCGCCGCCACATGCTCGCTGCCCGGACCATGACAACCTTCGCAGCCTGTCTTCTCAGGCGGCTCCTTACCGCTCGCAATCGTCTTGTAATGCGGATTACGGTAGAAATCAACGGAGAGGCCCGGGTGGCACGTTTTGCACGCCGCGCTGCCAACATACTGCGATGCCGCCAGCGAGGTAGCCGCCCCGAGAGAAATCTGTGCCGCTGTCGCCAGCAGCCTGATCCACCAACTGTTACCCGCCATGCCTACCTCAATAGACAAGGCCGGATCGCGTGCGGAACACGATCCGGCCGAAGTCTCTTAAGTTGTGCGGCAGGCCTGCCCGGCAGACTCCGGGCTGCTACTACCAGACGTAGCTGATGGAAACCGTGGGCACGATGTTGAAAATCCACCCGCCGAGGCTGCCGGTAACCGGGGTGATGACGTCGGTCGGCATCTCGTTGAAATAGCCGCGGACTTCGCCACGCAACTGCATGTGCGGGCTAAGAGCGACTCGCACGCCGCCGCCAGCGGTCACAATCGGCTTCCACTGGCTGGTATTGGTCAGCACGGCCAGGTTGCCCAGCGGCTGCAGGGCCACAGCCGATCCGGTGCCGGTGAATTGCTTCATGCCGCCGCCCACCAGGAAGTAGGGACGGAACTTGGCTTCCTTGTTCTTGTTCGCGTAGATGTGCACGTCGTAGTGAATAGCCTGCGAACGGCCGCCCATGGTGTAGCTCTTGCCAAGGCCGGCCAGTTCCATCTGATTCGACATGTACGAATACCGGACCTCACCGCCCAGCCGGCCGCCGATCTGGCCGACGAAGCCGCTGAAACTGTATCCGGGTTTGAACTTGGCGCTGATATCGCCCGACGTCGTTGTCAATGTCTTGGCGTTATACAGCGAAGCGCCGCCACCTGCGCCAACCTCAAAACGTTGTCCGTATGCCACTGACGACAATAGTGTAACCATGCCCGCGGCGATCATCAGGGAAACGATCCTGGAACGAAACATAGCGATCCTGCTTTTTTTCTTGTTTTAGTGTTGATGCGGGCCAGGCCCTTCACCCGCTGTGGAGGCTGGCCGAAGTCCTGGCGAAATGGCAGTGGAGCGGCAACCCACTCCACTGCCTCCGGTCTAGTCGATTACGCGGACGTTGACTGAGCTGGAATACCCACCCTGCTGGATTTGCATGGTCTGGTTCATGCCCTTGGGTACCTTGAACGGCACCGTCACCTTGATCTCGTACACACCCACCTGGCCCGATACCAGTTGCGATGTGATCACCGGCAGCCGGTAGCCGTTGATCGTCACCGACGGGTCGGTCAGCACGACCGGTGCATCGGCCGGAGCCGGCGTACCTGCCGGAATCTCGGGATTCGTCACGCCCATGCCGGTGAGATAGATCACCAGTTCATCGTTGCTGCGAATCGGATTCGAGGGGGTCACCACTTCACCGTTCGAGGAACGAACCACTGTGGGCACTTCGTAGTCCGCGGCCAGCGTCGTGCGGAACACGCTCGGCGCCGTCGGCAGCACCGTCAGGTTGTAGTTGTCACTGACACCACCCGGCGTCCGCAGCACCATCGTCACATTGCCTTCCGCCTGGAACGGCAGCTGCGCGTTGATCTGCGAGGGCGAAACCATCAGCATCGGGACGGCCAGGCCGTTCACCGTCAGGCAGCTCTCACCCAATGCCGTCGGCAGCGGAATCTCCTTCGTCGCCAGGTTCGTGGGGCTCAGGTTGCTGCCCTGCACGATCACCAGGCCGCCCGGTGCCACGGCGCTGGTCTTGTCCGCCGCGTTCACCACGCGGTCAATCTGCGGGATCGCCGTGGCCGCGTCGTAGTTCCAGGCCAGAATTGTGAAGCCCGAAGTCGACAGGTTCACCAGGGCGGAACGGTCCGGCAGCGTCGCCAGCGTGCGGGTAAACACCGCATCGGTTGAGCCGAGGATGGGTGCTTCCACCATGCGTGTGGAGTTGCGCCCCATGCCGCTCGACAGATCCACGCGCTGGATCACGCCCGGGCTCGAGGAGTCCGCCGCGCCGGTCCGGTAGCCCGTCTGGTCAATGAAGACGAAACCGGATGAACTGCCGACCGCGGTATCAAACTCCGCCACTGGCACCAGCGATGCATTGAAGAGGGTGGTGCCGATGACGAACTGATTGAAGCTCGAAGCCGCGAAAGCGCCGCTCAGGGCTGTGAAATCCTGCCGGGACACCGTGAAGGCATCCGAGTTGGCATTGTAGAGCAGGACATTGCCGTCCGACATCGCAGCCATGATCGAACTGCCGTTCGCCGAGGCCACCAGTGCCGTATTCAGCGCGATGTTGTTGTCATAGACGCCCAGCGTGGGCAATTCCGTCGCGGTACGGCTGAAGAGGTCGATCCGGTCGATCGTATTCTTCGGGCCGGCCACTCGGGTCGCCGAGAGAATCGCATTCGCCGAGGCCGCGATCGTGCGGGGGTAGTGCCCGAACGGGAAGCGGATGGGCGCCTGCTGTTCCAGCGTCTCCAGGTCATAAACATTCGCGTACTGGGAATTGTCGTTGCCCACCAGCAGCAGCTTGCGGTCGAACGTCAGCGCCATCGAAGTGGGCGTGTTGCCCGTACGCAGAGTAGCAATCTGCGTATAGTTGCTGCCGTCGAACACCAGCACCTGGTTTGTATCCTGGCGCAGGATAAAGAAGCGGTTGCGGAACGGATCGGCCAGGATGTCCACCAGTTTGCCGGGGACGTTCTGGAACGTGCCGCGCTGATCGGGATCCTGCAGATTGACCAGCAGACGGACGGACGAAGGAATATTTACAGCAGTGGCCGATTTCACGTTGATTGTCGCCGTCAGCGTGCCGCGCTGATTCTGGAAAGCGCTGGGATCGATCGCCACCTTTACCGTCATCGGGGTCTTGCCCCGGCTGGGCGAAATGCTGATGCCCGAAGATGTCGTCGACAGCGAGAAGTCGGTCTGTCCGCCGCTGGGATCAACAATCGTGAGTTCCTTGGTGATCACGCCCTGGCTGCAGAAGCTGTTGCGGAACACCAGGTCGGGCTGCGCCGCAACCACCCGCGGGCTGCCCGCAAGGTTGCCCACCGGCAGGATCATCACACCACTCTGAGACAGAGCATACATGGTGGAGCCATCGGAAGAGAGGATACCCTTCCCGGCCAGATGCTCCGGCAGCTTGATCTTCTCGCGCACCGCCAGGTTGTCGGCGTCGACAATCGTCATCACGGGCGACGGCAGGGTCGTGTCCGGAGTGTTGTTGGAATTGCCGCTACCTGTACCCGTACCTGTGGTCGCCGTGGCTTCGGGCACTTCAGCATAGATGATGCCGCGATCGGAATCGATGGCATGCGAGCCAATGTTGAGCAGGCCTCTTGGATTGCCGAACTGGTTGGTCACGCTCACCCGGTCGAACACCGCCCATCCCGCGGCGTAATAGGATCCATCCCGGGAAACGCTAATCGCCCGGGGACCCAGTGGCGGTACGGCCACATATCCACCCGAGCTCACGGTCCGTGACGAGACGTCATAAGTGAACAAAATCGTGTCCGTGACACCGTGGATCACCAGGCCGTCGCCCGACGCCTGAATGGATGCGCCCACGATCTCAGTCGGATAATTCGCCGGCGGCTGCGGCAGTGTTTTCGCCGTAACACCCGCGACCGTGTCCAGCACACGCATCGTGCCTAACTCCGGATCGAACAGGATGAACTGCGTACTCGTCAACACCAGCGCCTGGCCGTCGATCCCGAAAGCGACGCCAAAAGGCGGATCCGCCAGCGAAAACGTCTGCTTCGCTCGTGAATCCAGCTCAATCACCGTCAGCGCATTGCGCGGTGTGTTCGGCGCCGTGAAGTTGCCATAGTGCCCCACCACCAGGTAGCGGCCGTCCGGCGACAGCGACAGTGAACTCGGCTGGGAAGCCACATTGATAGACCGCGTCAATTCGCCAGTTTGAGCCGAAACAACGTCAACCCGGTTCGCAGTGAAGTTCGCAACGTACAACAGGCCGCGAGGCTCATCCAAAGCCAAGTCGGCGGAAGCACCCCCGAGCGCAACAACCTTGCCGAAAGTCTGGCCCCAGGCGCTCGTTGCCAAGACCATTCCGATTACCGCGATCCACCATCTTGACGTACGCATCGTACTCTCCCTCACTCAACAAAAATCAAACAAATTCCATCCGGTCGAACCCAGCGGTCACGGCCCGGCCTCCGGCCTTCCGGCTCTCTCCCGGCCAGAGCCATGCCCCGCTGGATCACATTCAAGTCTCTTCCCGAAGTCCCGGATATTCCGGGGTCCGGGCGCGAGCAGAAGCCTACTCGTCGGATTCCTTGCCCTTGCGGCGCATGATGATGACGCCAAGAAATACAACGGCCAGAACGGCGCAGGCCACGCGAACGAGTGAAGTCGTTTCCATTTGAGATTTCTCCTTTCCCTATCCCGCGAACAAACAATCGAACTCTTGTGAGGCTTCTCTCTTTGAGAGACCACTCACACGCCAGTCATCATGGGGACCAATTCCCGCATGATCTTGACAGCCACAGGTCCAACCGTCACCACGAACAATGACGGCAAAATACAGAAGAAGATCGGGAACACCAGCTTGACGCCCAGCTTGGCCGCTTTTTCCTCGGCGATCTGCCGCGCCTGCACCCGCATAAAATCGGAGTGCGCGCGCAAGCTCTGCGCCACACCTGTACCGAAGCGGTCCGACTGGATCAGTACGGCAACCAGCTTCTTTAAATCGTCCACAGCCGTTCGTTCCGCCAGGTTCCTCAGCGCTTCCGGCCGCCGCTTGCCGGCCTTCAGCTCCAGGTTCACCATCGCGAACTCTTCGCTGATTTCCGGATGCGCATGCTCCAGTTCCTTGGCCACCTGCAGAATCGCCTGGTCCAGGCCAAGCCCCGACTCCACGCAGACCACCATCAGGTCAAGCGAATTGGCCAGGCCGCGGCGAATCTCTTTCTGCCGGCGGCGAGACATGATCGACACATACTCGTTCGGCCCGAAGAAGCCCAACCCGGCGGCAGCCAGCACCGCGGCGCCTTTGTTGAATCCTTCCGCCGATGAATTCCAGACGACCGCCGTCATGATCAGCGGCAGCGCCACACCCAGCACGACCTTCGACCCGTACAGCATCCGCAGCGCATTCGGCCCACGCATCCCGGCCCGCATCAGGCGCCGCTGCATCACCGAAACGTCCTTTGGCGACGCCGGCAGCACGGTGCCCAGCCGGTTCAGCATGTCGCGGAATACCAGGCTGGGATGCGTAGGCATCTCCTCTTCCGGATTCACGCCGCCACCGGTCACACGCTCAATCGCTTCCTTCGGCCGCAGCCAGAGCTTCATCCCCAGCAGCGCGATACCAATCGCCACCCCCAGGAAGACCACGAAACTGAGTATCATTGCCATGGACTAGACCTCGATATTCACGATCTTCTTGATGATGAGATAGCCGATAATCTGCAATCCGACCGCGCCCAGCGCCATCATGTTGCCAATCTCCTCGCGGGCGAAAAAGGTCACGTAATCGGGATTGACCAGGAACATGATCGCCGCCACCGCGCAGGGGATGGACGACAGCGCCATGCCCGTCATACGGCCGTGCGCGCTGATCGCCTTGATCTTGCCGCGCAGCTTGAACCGTTCACGAATCACATACGCCAGCTTGTCCAGGATCTCGGCCAGGTTGCCGCCCGTCCGCTTTTGCAGCAGGACGGCGGAAACAAAGAAGTGCACGTCGAGGGATGGCACGCGAACAGCCAGCTTCTGCAGCGCCGCATCCAGCGGCAACCCCAGGTTGTGCTCTTCAAAAGTGCGCCGGAACTCACCCGCCAGCGGCTCCTGGAACTCACGGTGCAGCATCTCCAGCGATACCGAGAACGCATGCCCGGCGCGCATCGAACGCGCTACAAATTCCAGGCTCTCCGGGAACTGCTCTTCAAACTTGTGCAGCCGCTGCTTCTTCTTGTGCGACACGAACATGAGCGGCAGGCAGGCCGCCGTCAGGGCCGGCAACACCGATAGCGACTGGAACCGCGCGGGCAGAAACAGCCAGCCGGCCGCAAATCCGGCCAGGAACAACGCCAGGCACATGTGCACCAGGCGCGCCACTTTCCACTTCAGTCCGGCCTGGTCGAGCAGCGTCTTCAGGCGGTCCTGCAACTGATAGCGATGCAAAACCCGCAGCACATACTTGCCGGTGATCTTGTCTTCCTCGGTGATCAGCGGGATGGCCGACTTCTCGCCCTTCTTGCCGCGGCCCAGCCGGTTCGTTCCCAGCAGCCGGTGCTTGATCTTGTCCGCATCGGCGCTCTTGAACGCGTTCGACAGAATCCACCAGCCGCCCGCTACGGCGGCCCAGATAACCAGGAGGATGAGGATGAAGTTCATGACCCTCAGATCTCCACTACTTCGTCGAATAAGTCAGGCCGCAGGCGGATGCCGGCCGCCAGCAGTTTCTCGTAGAATTTCGGCCGGATGCCGGTCGCCGCGAATCGGCCCAGCACTCGTCCTTCCGGGGACAGGCCGCGCTTTTCGAAGACAAAAATGTCCTGCAATGTCACGACCTCGCCTTCCATGCCTGTCACTTCCGTAATGTTCGTCACGCGGCGCGAACCGTCGCTCAGGCGGGCCGCCTGCACCAGTACGTGCACCGCGCTGGCAATCTGCTGGCGGATCGACAGCAGCTGCATGCTCGCGTTGGCCAGCGAAACCATCACTTCCAGACGGCTGATACCGTCGCGCGGGGAGTTCGCGTGGATCGTTGTCAACGATCCGTCGTGACCCGTGTTCATCGCCTGCAGCATGTCCAGCGCTTCCGGTCCGCGGACTTCGCCCACCACAATGCGGTCGGGACGCATACGCAAACTGTTGATCAACAGCTCGCGCTGGCGCACCGCGCCGTGGCCTTCCAGGTTCGGAGGACGCGTTTCGAGGCGTGCCACGTGCGGCTGCTTCAGCTGCAGTTCGGCCGCGTCCTCAATCGTGATAATGCGTTCTTTGGGGTTGATGAAGAAGGACAGCGCATTCAACAGCGTCGTCTTACCGGCGCCCGTACCACCGATGATGATGATGTTCAGGTGGGCCTTGACGGCCGCTTCCAGCAACTCCATCATGCCGCGCGTCAGGGCCTTCTTCTCCACCAGGTCAGCCGGCATCAGCTTGTCCTGGGAAAATCGGCGGATGGACATCAGTGGCCCGTCCAGCGCCAGCGGAGGAATGATCGCGTTGACGCGGCTGCCGTCCAGCAGGCGGGCGTCCACCATCGGCGTCGATTCGTCGACACGGCGGCCCACCTGGCTGACAATCTTGTCGATGATGCGCAACAGGTGCTGGTCGTCGCGGAATGTGACGCTGGTCAGTTCCAGCAGGCCCTTCCGTTCCACGTAAACCTGTTTGCTGCCGTTCACCAGGATGTCCGAGATCGTCGGATCCTGCAGCAGCGGTTCCAGCGGACCAAGACCAAAGACCTCGTCCAGAACCTCTTCACAAATCTGCTGCTTCTCCAGCGCGCTCAACAGCGTCGGTTCGCTGTCGATCAGCGAGATCAGCGCCGAACGCACCTCGCCCCGCACCCGCTGGTTGTCGATCGTGGCCAGCGCTTCCAGATTGATCTTGTCCAGCAGCTTGCGATGGAGTGTGAACTTGAGTTCCTGGTACTCCGGTTTCAACGACGACTTGGGCTTTCCGGCATTCTTCAGAAGCCGTTGTTCCCAGGAGATCGGCTGAGCCGGTTTTTGATCCATCGTCGGAATCATGCTGGTCCTCTAAGATTCTTTCCGGGCAGCGTCTGCTGCCTGCTCCTAATTGATCGGCCACCCACGCGAAAAACTTGAGAGGCCATTAACCCTCTGAAAGCGCCGGCTTGGTTTCCAGCATTCCGGAGCCGGTCTTCCGGTCGCCCTGGCCCAGTCCGGCGATTCGCGCCGAAATCTGCTCAATGCTGCGGCCCAGATCGCAATCAGCCGGCAGCGGTTCGGCCCTCGTGACCACCTTGTGCAACGCGTAGTAATCATTCGGGAACGAGGCGAATACTGAACACGTGAAAATCTTTTCCATGTCCGCGGTCGAGATGTCTGCCTTCCGGTTTACCCGGTTGACCACCATCTGGAACCGGTCCTTGCCATAGCCCAGTTGCCCCAGCATGCCCACCGCGCGCCGCGCCAGATGCAGGCTGGGCAGTTCCGAAGTCGAGACCAGGTAGGACTGGTCCGCCTCCGACAACACAAACAGGCTCAGCCGGTGGAATACCGTCGGCAGATCCACCACCACCCAGTCGTAGAGCATGCGCGCGTACTCCAGCACGTCGTGCAGCCGGCTGAATTCAATCGAATCCGACATCGCCGCGTCGGGCGCCGCCAGAACGTCCAGCCCACCCGCATTCACGACCAGCGAGGACCACAAACCCGGATCAAGCTGCTCAGACCGCTCCAGCGCATCCATCAGCGAATACGTCGGATTCACCTTCAGGGCAAATGCTATCGATCCGCTCAGGATGTCGAAGTCCGCCAGCAGCACTCGCTTTCCAGTAAGCCTCTTCAGGCAGAAGGCAGTCTGTGTCGCCAGCGTCGAAGCCCCGGACCCCGGTTTCGCCGACGAGAAGGCCACCACCTTCCCGAAATCCTGCCTGGGGTGGCCTTCCGGCTCACGCATGCGCGTGACGCGGAGCGCCGCTTCTTTCTGCGCCGCCACGTCAAACGGTTCGTACAGGAATTCGCAGGCGCCGGCCCGCAGGCTCTGGATCAGCACTTGCGGATCGTTGTCGTTGTGAACCCCGATCACCTGGATCGTCGGTTGAAAGCCGGCGATGAACCGCATCAGCCGGAGCGCCACTTGCAGATCTGTGGCGACGTCCAGCAACACCACCTCCGGTTGAATCTGCCTCAGGCGGATCTCGAGGGTTTGCTCCTGCGGATAGCTCTTCAGCTCCGACAGCACCTCGAACACCCGTGATTCGGCCAGCGACAACTGAAGGCGTCGAGCCATCTCGCGATCCTCTGCTATGAGCAGAGTCGTCAAGGATGGCTCTCGAACTGTGCCACGCCCCTTCATTCGATTTCCAGAACCCCTGTATCTACGCGTCTCGGCCTCAGACCTACTTGACTGGAGGAGTCCGCTTCATCGCGTCCTTATGGATCTGCGCCGGATCACCCTTGATGATCTTGGCGCCCGACCCGACGTTCGACGACTGCGTCTGGCCATTCGGCAGCATCATCGGATTCAGGAACCCGCCCGGCAGGTTCGGCAGCAACTTCGGATCCGACGCGCTCTGCGGCTCGACGAGTTCCGGCGTCACCATCACGATCAACTCTGTCTTCTGGCGGTTTTCGTTGCGGCTCTTGAACAGTTGTCCCAGCAGCGGAATGTTGGACAGGCCCGGCATCTTGGCGAAGACTTCATTCGTACGGTCATCCACCAGTCCGCCAATGATGAAGCTCTGCCCAGGCCCAAGCTCGATCGTCGATTCCACACGACGCGTAGCCAAAGCGGGAATCACAAAGCCGCTCACCGACACCGCGTTCGCTAGGTCAATCGTCGAAACCTCAGGCTTCACATACATCTTCAGCGTGCCGTTCTCGGTCAGCGACGGGTTGAAGGTCAACCGGATGCCGTATTCACGGAACTGAATCGTCACCGCACCGGAATTGGCGCCGCCCTGCAGCACCGGAACCGGGAATTCGCCGCCTACCAGGAAGCTGGCTTCCTTGTTGTTGCTCGTGATCAGGTTCGGCTCCGCCAGGATCTGCAGCATGCCCTGCTGTTGCAGCAGCTTCACAAACGCGGCCAGGTTCAGGTCCGGCCGGAAGGCAAAGATGTTCAACGCATCGGTAATGCTGAACGTGTTCCCACCACCACCGATCGCGTCCGGTCTGGTCGACCCGAACTGGCCCGTGCCCACGCTGCCAACTGTGTTCAAGGCGCCCAGCGACGTGAGATTCACCGCAAACTGATTCGTATAGTTGCGATTCAGCTCGGCGAACTTCACCCGCAGCAGCACCTGCTTCTCAATCGGAGCCGAGCGCACCTTCATGTTGTTCACGACGCTCTTCGCCATCGGGGTCAGATACGCCAGAATGCGCTCCACCACCAATTGGCTCGAAACCGTGCCCGTGATCGAAATCGTGTCTCGGGCGCTGCCCACCTGGATGTCTTCCTTCGGGAAGGCATCGCGGATCAGCTTGCGCGCCGGATCCAGATTCTGCTCCACATTGATGTTGTAGAAGTTGCGCTGTCCCGACTTCGCCCAGATCACCAGCGTCGCCGCGCCAAGTCCCTTGGCGTGCAGCAGGATCTCCCGCGTCGAAACAGGCACATAGTCCACTACCTCCGGATTCGACGTCGAGATCCGGTTTACATCCTCCGGGTAGTCGATGACCACGCTCTTGCCCAACGTGACGCGGATGTCTTCCGCCCCACCCTGCGCGTGCAGAGCCTGTGCACCGGATACCATTAACAGAGCCAGCCCCACGGCCAGCCCGAGCGCGATTTTGATGATTCGTTGCATGGCGCTTACTGGTTCCTTCCGGCGTCTTCGTTCGATTTCTTGCTTGCGACGTTCTCGACCTTCTTGTCGATCCCGCGGATGGTGATGATCTGGTCAGGCACCGGAGCTGGAGGAGGCGCTGCCGCCGGGGCCGCTGCCACGGCTACCGGAGCAGGACGCGCCCGCCGCGGCCTCTGCACCAACCCGTCCGGATCGTCCGAACGCTGGCCGCCGCCACCGGTCATCCGGCTATGGCTGCCATACAGCGTCGAAAGACTCAGCCCTTCCGTCTTCTCAATGTTCTGGTCGCCGCCGTTGCGCAGCACCAGTTGGATGCGGCCCTCATTGCCGGCCAGCGTCAACAACTCAGCCTGCTGCGGCGTCACCAGCACCGTTACGTTCGGCGCGTCCACCGGCTTGCCGGACTGGTCGGTCTGCATCATCTGGCCCGACGACAGCACCAGGATGTTCTGCAGCACGGTCTTCGTCACCGTCGTCTGATTCCCCGGGGGATGCCCCGTAATCAGCACGTCCACACGCATGCCAGGCAAAACGTAGCCCGCTACGCCCACCACATCGTTGACGCGAACCGTCACGGCTCGCATACCGACGGGGATGATCGGCGCCAGGCCCACTCCGCTGCCGCGCTGCGCCAGGCGGCCTTCACTGATCGGCTCTTCCGCCAGGATCGAAGACACCACCGGACGGTCCAGGACGTCTTCCGGCTTGCTGAACGCACCCTTGGGGAACGCCTGCACCGGCACTTTGATCACCTTCACGTCCGCCGTCTTCACGGTGAGGCCCACCGGCAGCGGCCGCGCGGCAATTACCATGTCTCGCAGGTCGCTTACCTCCTGCTTCTTCGGGCCGTTGGCCCGCGAGGTCATCTGGTAGAAGATGCTGCTGACAACCAGCGCAAACACCAGACTCACCCCGAGTACTGTTAGAAACCTGCGATCCATTTTCTTGCCTCCTGATCCATGGCCTCTACCGTCGCCGGTGTAAGGCGCTTTGCCATCCAATTTCGATGTCCAGCCCCGTGGGCCGTGGATCGTGTCTCCACATCACCGCGTTGCACCATCGATAGGCTCGCGGAGTGAACCCGCCGGACTCCACTTCCGGCTCGCCTCCGCATCGCCAACGGGCAGTCGGTACCGCTGACCGCCTCCGTCTCACTCATCACATGCGCCTCCGGGAACGGCCGCTCCTTACCAACTCGGAACTCCGCTCTCTCCTGGGCTCCACCGGGCCGGGCAATAATGGCCCCGCCGCAAAGCCCGTGGCCAGCGCAAAGGAGATCAAATCCTCACCCGATGGCAACCGCCATTCGCAGTCTGCCGTCAGGCCGCCTGCCACCGCATTTGCCAGTGGCGCTTCCATCTCCAACCGGGATATCGCGGTGCCGGGGGTCATCAACGTCTCCTGTGCATCTTTCGGCTGTCTCAAGGATTTTCATTAGCCCCCGCATCCGTGTTTTCGACACCCGCCCGAGCCGCTTCAACACCTTCCACCGCACGCCGCCGGAACACGATCGCCTTGCCGTCGTCCTCCACCACCTGCCACTCACCCGACTCCTTCAACACCGTCGCCAGCGGGGACTTCACCTTCAACAACGCCGCCGTAAAACCGTACTTCCGCATCACGTCTTTCCAGCGGTATTCACCCGCCATCATCTGGGCATACTCCTTCGTCAGCGCTTCCCCATAGAAATCGCTGCGCCCATCGAAAAACACCTTCTGCTGCGGGTAAAACTTGTAGATTAGGTAGTCCGCCCACTGGTCTTCCGTCGCCACCCGCGACGTCTTCAGCAGGTCCGCATGTCGCGCCGCCATCTTCGTCGGGAACCGGAAACTCGGAAAATCGGTTGGCCAGGGAATCGGCAGAATCGGCAACGCAATCAAAATAAAGGGGATCACCGCCCAGACACTCGTCCGGTGCAGGCCCGGCTGCGCCTCGCGCGCCAAACCCTGCAGTATGCCTAAGGTCGATTTCTTCCCTGCTCCGCTCGTCCAGGACATCCAGGCTCCCTGGATCTCATCGGCTAAAAAAGGCAAAGCAAGGGCCACGAAGATCGGAATGTGCCGCGCTGAAACTAGCGACGAGTGCGCCCAGAATAGGATCAGCAGCGGACCCACAAACTGCTTCCGCCGTAAGGCCCATCCAGCCCCGATCAGCGACCCCAGCAGGATCAGTTCGAACTGCGACATGTTCTCTGACCGGAAGGTCGGCGACTGGAACTCACTCACCATGTCCTTGATCCAGCTCACGCTCAGGTATTCCGCCATGTGCACGTGCAGCCGCCACCCATACGGGTTCAGCAGCGAGGCCGCCAGGCACGTCGCGGCCAGCGTAAGATAGCGTTTTACCGTCCCCCACTCCGCGGTCCCAAACCACGCTTCCACCGCCGTCCCCACCGCCACCAGCCCCAGGATCGCGATCAGCGACAGCCACCCGCCGTGCAGGTTGGTCCACACCGCCGTCACCGGCACAAGCGCCCAGATCCACTTCGTCGGCTTCCGCAAATCAGCCTGGATCAGCCAGCTGCAGGCCGCCACCAGCAGCAGCGTCCAAAGGTGCGGCCGCGCCAGCAAATGCACCGTGGCCGACCCAAAACCCATCAGCGCCAGCGGTAACGCTATGAAAATATTGGCCCCACGCCACACCATGTGGCGGAAGATCAGCCCGCAGAACAAAGCCGAACACAGGATCCCGAACAGCAGCACGCCCTTCATGCCCGCCGCCGAGTGCATCAGGGAGAACAGGATGTCCGACAGCCACTCCCACGCAAACCAGGGCTGCCCCGGCTTCGTGAACGAGAAGATGTCACCGCTCACAAACTGACGGTGCTGCAGGATCCAGTCACCCGTACGGATATGCCAGCCCGTGTCCCCGTCGAACAGCAGCAGGCCCGTGCCCCCGTCCGCCAGCCCGAAGAACCAGAACGGCAGCGAGATGAACAGCAGGTCGAACAGCGAAGGCAGCAGCCAGCGCGACAGACTGCCCTGTTCCAGCGCGCCCAGCCCGTCTCCGCGCACCGGCAGCGCCGCACTCTGTTCCGCCAAGGGATTGCTGGATGTGGCCATGTGACCGCGAGACCCTCCTGAGGCAGGGACCTGAGAAGTCCCTCAGGTTTAGATCGGCGCGGGATGCGGAAACAATTAGACCTGGACTAGTTCCTGGGCAGAAACAGCAGCACCTTGCCGTCCTCGTCCGCCAGCCGCCATTCGGCCGCTTCGCCCAGGACGCTCGCCAGCGGGCTCCGCCGGTCCACTAGAAATGCGGTAAACCCATACTTCTTAACCAGTTGCCGCCAATCGTACGGAGCGTTCAACAGGTTGCAGTAGTCCCGCGCCAGCTTCTCGCCAAAGAAGTCGCTGCGGCCATCCAGGAAGGTCTTCTGTCCCGCCGCCCCACGGTAGATCAGGTAGTCCGCCCATTGATCCGACGCGAACACCCGGTTGTGCGCCAGCAGCTCCCGGTGCTTGGCCACCATCGCGATGGGAAACGACTCCGCGCTCAGGTCGGCCGGCCAATGCAGCGGAGCCAGCGGCGCCGCCAGAAACGGCACCAGCACCCAGACGCTCGCCCTCGAAATCGCCGGCTGCGCATCCGCCGCTATCCCCCGCACAATTCCCGCCATCGATTTCCTAGCCGCGCTGCCCGTCCATGCCTGCCACAGCCGTGCCAATTCCCCGGCCAGTAAAGGCAAGGCCACCGTCAAAAACAGGGGGATATGCCGCGCCGACAGCAGGCTCTCGTGAGCCCAGAACAACAACAGCACCGGCCCCACCAGCGCCCTGCGCCTCAGCATCTGGCTCACCGCCACCACAGACAGCAGCAGGACCACTTCGAACATCGCCATGTTCTCGGTCCGGAACATCGGCGACTTGTATTCGCTGATCAGTTCCTTCGCCCAGCCCTCTGTCAGGAACTCAAAAGTGTGGACATGCAGGTGCCAGCCGTACGGATTCAGCAGCGAAGCCGCCAGGCAGCCGCCGGCCAGCCCGGCATACCGCCACACTGTCTTCCACTCCGCCCGGCCCAGCCAGCTCTCGCCAGCCTTCGCCACCGCCACCAGTCCCAGAATCGCCACCAGCGCCAGCCAGCCCCCGTGCAGGTTCGTCCAGACCGCGGTCAACGGCAGCAGTAGCCAGATCCGCCGGCCCGGCTTTTCCAGGTCCGCTTCGATCATCCACATCGCCAGCGCCAGCAGCACCATCGTCCAGATGTGCGGCCGCGCCAGCAGGTGGACGCTCGCCGCCCCAAATCCGAGCATCACCAGGGGAAAAGCAATGAAGATGTTCGCGCCCTGCCGCACCATGGTCCTGAACAGCAGCGCCACATACAGCGACGCCAGGGCCATCGTCAGCAGCACGATCCCTTTCAGCCCCGCGGCTGTGTGGATCACGGAATACAGCACATCGGTCAGCCACTCCCAGGCAAACCACGGCTGTCCCGTCTTGCTGAACGAAAACAGGTCCTCGCGCACAAACTGCTTGTGCTGCAGCATCCAATCGCCTGTGCGGATGTGCCAGCCGGTATCCCCATCCGACAACAGCGACGACGCCACATCGCCCGACAGCACGAAGAACCACAGCGGCAGCACCACCACGATCACGTCGAACAGGGAAGGCCGCAGCCAGCGCCGCCACGCCGCCTCATGCCCGGTCAGGCCAGGCGCGCGCAGGGTCTCCGGCGGGGAACCGGACTCGTGGCCAGGGGCGGAGAGGAATGTGGACATGGCTGGGCCGCTCGTCTCAGCGGACCGCATCCTGCGCCCGCTATCCCCTTTGATCGGCCCCACCCGCCCAAACGTTTAGCCCGCCGTCACCATTGCACCAGCCACACCACCGCCCCCGTCACGTACATTGCCGTGAAGCCGCCCAACACTCGCAGCCCAAACGCCCGGCCTCCACTCGAAAAGGCCACCACCGCCTTGAAAATCGCATTCGCCGTCAGGGAGATCAGGATGCCCGCCACGGCCAGCCACACCGCCGTCTGCCCGTCCCGCAACAGTCCACCCAAGGTGAAGGAGATCGCGTCCACATCGACTGAGCCGCCAATCGCACTCGACGCCAACAGGCCCGACGTCCCAAACTCCGTCGTCATGCCCCGCGCCACCAACCGCACCAGCGCAAACAGCACGCCGAACTGGATCGCCGGCAACAGCCGCAGCGGGTTGCTCAACTTCACCGCCTCCGGAGCCTGTACAGCCGCGGCCCGGATGCTCCGCCTCAGCCAGATCGTAGCCGCCACCCCAGCCACTGTCATAAACCCCAGCAGCGGCAGGCACGCCGCCGCCAGTGGCCCCCCGGCCAGCCACAGCAGCATCGCTACCCTGGGAAACTGCACCGTATTCGCCAGTACCGTCGCCATCGCCAGGCTGCGCGCCCGCTCCGGTTCCTCATGCGCCTGCCGCGCAAACGCGGTCGTCGCCGCCGTCGTCGATCCAATCCCGCCCAGCACCGCCGTCAGCGGCAACCCCCGCTCCTCCCCCAGGAACTTCTGCAGGAAATAGCCAAGGTAGGAGATCGAACACACCAGAATCACGAAAATCCAGACCCGCCTCGGCTCCAGGAATTGGTAGGGGCCATAGCTCCCGTCCGGCAGCACCGGCAGGATCACGAAAATCACCGCCAGGAATCGCAGCGTGTCGAAATACTCACCCTCCGTCAGCGACTCCACCAGGAACTTCCGCAGCGGCTCCCGCGCATCCAGGAACAGCGCCAGAATCACGGTCAGCGCAATCGCCAGCGCCGACCCCCAACCCAACCCCGGCGTCGACGTCAATACACACAACAGAAACGTGACCACCGCCACGATCTCTGTCGTGATCCCCGTCCGCCCCGGAGTCTGAATCCGGAATATCGCCACCAGCGCCGTAATCGCCAGTAGCGCCGTACACGTCAGCCACGGAATATTCAGAATCCCGCACACTCCGCCCGCCAGGCCGATCCCGATGAAGTCCCGCAGCCCCGCGTGCCGCTCCTTCCGGTCGGTCTCCCGTTCAATCCCGACGATCAGGCCAATCAGCAGCGACTCGCCCATCGCTATCCACGCCGGAGCAAGATGATCCATAGGTTCCGGCCTTATTCTGCCTCAGACTCACTTGAAAATGCGACCCCTTCTGCTCTACCCTTGGTTCGATGCAAGCTCCACTGTCTCTTCGCGTTAGCGCCTGGGTCCTGTTTGCCATGGGTCTCGCCCATACCTTGGGACACATCGCGGGTCTCAAAGAATGGCGCACGCCTCCGGACGAGAGGACACGCATTCTCGTCACGACCATGAACAATTACATGGTCGGCAGCTCCCCCGTCGATCGCAGCGTGACAAGTATTTATCTGGGATTCAGTCTGGTTGTGGCGGCAACGCCCATGATGATGGCGGCCCTCGTCCTGGTCGCTTCCAAAGCCCTTCAGGAAGATCGCCCCAATTTGCGCCGCCTCACGCGCATCTACCTCGCCGGCCTGCTCGTGCTCTCGGCCATCTCCATCAACTACTTCATCTGGCCGCCCACGATTTTCCTGCTCACCGCCTTCGGCTTCGCTGCCTGGGCCATGGCCGGACTGCGCAAAGCGTAGCCCGCCGCCATCTCAACGGGACTTACTGTTCACGAGGCAGCCTGCGCGCCTCTTCCCTTGCCCGCCGGGCCTCTTCCCTGGCTTGCCGCGCCGCCTCCCTCGTCTCTTCCCGAGCCTGATGCGCCGCGTCTCTTACCGAATCCCGCACTTCCCGGTGCGCCTTCTGCGCCTCGATCCGCGCCTCCCTCGCCGCTTTCTCCAGCTCTTCTTTTGCCTCGCGCGTAGACGACTTCACTTCGCGAGCCGCTTCCCGCATCTCGTGCGCCGCTTCGTGCGCCGCCTCCCGCGCTTCTGTCGCCGCCTGCCGCATATCGTCGCGCACCTGCCGGCGGTCGTGCCAAGTACAACCAGTCAGGCCGCCCAGAAGCGGAACTATGAAAATAAGGAGGATTGTTACTCTCATCTCGCTCTTCTATTCCATACGCACGCCGCACGCGGATTGTTCGGCCAGAGTGCCACTGCCCCTCGACTCGCTCGCCATCTCCCCCGAATTCTACTATTCCGCCCGCAGCGAACCAACCATCGGCATCCGCACCGCCGCCCGCGCCGTCACCCACGCCGCCCCCAAACCCACGGCAAAGATCACCAGCAGCGCCCCAAACATCGCCATCACCGGCCAGCCCGACCCTTCCCCCGCCAGCGCCGGACCCACGGCCACCAGTGCGCTCAGGAACCCGGCCAGCAATCCCGCCGCCAGCACCGCGCCCGTTTCCATCAGGATCATCCTCGACAGTTGCCGCGGTTCATACCCCGCCGCCCTCAACATTGCGAACTCCCGCCTTCGCTCCCAGACATTGCGGATCATCACTACCCCCAATCCAGCCGTCCCCAGCAGCAACCCCAATACCCCCAGCACCTGGAACGCACTCAAATACGTGTTCTCCACCCGGTGGTACGCCGCCAGCCGCGCCCGCGCCGGTTGCACCGCGAACCCATAGGCACTCAACGCCTGCTCCAGTGGACGCGCCGCCTCCAGCGGACCCTTCAGCAGAAATACCCGCCACCCCGTCACGTGCGGAAACAACCTCACGAAATTCTTTTCACTGATCAGCAATTCGCTCTGGAAAACGCTGCCCCGCAGTGCCGCCACCAGCCGCAACCGCAGCGGCGCAGCCCCCTCCCGCGCCACCTCCACCTCGTCCCCCACCTTCTTGTGCAACACATAGGCCAGGGAATTCTGGTCCACTATCGCCGGAATCGTGCCCCCATTCATCTGCGATTCCAGCAGCAGCCACGGATTCGCCTGCGTTTCGGCCGACTCGCCCGTCGACGCCGTAAACTGGAATCCATTCGATCGCAGAAACCCCTGAGGCACACCCAGAATCCGCGGATCCTTCGGGATATACAGGTTCAAATCGCTCACATCATCCCCAGGCCGCAGCCGGAACCGCGCCCACTGCAGCGAACCCGCCGCCTGCAGCCCCAGTTGCTCCAACCCCTGCCGCGTGCCTCCGTCGTACACCAGCGGCGCCTGCGATTCCGCATACAGCGCATAGCCGCCCGTCCCCTCCAACGTCTCCTTCTGCCGGAACGACTCCATCGCCACCAGCAGAAACGCACAGGGAGCAATCAGCGCCAGGCTCAACACCGTCCGCCTTCTCCTCCACGACAGGTTGCGCAAGGCCAGCCGGAACAACGCCCGCTTCCCGGGAATCGCCACCAGCGAAGGATACGGCCGCCGCAGCAGCCAGTCCATCCAGATCGTCAACGACGCCAGCAGGCAGGCGCCCGCCGCAAAGCAGCCGGTCCGCGCCCCAATCGTGCGCAGCACTGAGAGGCCCACCAGCGCCAGTGCCGCCGCCAGCGTCCCCCAACCCGCCAGCTTCAACCACGCCGGAGCGCTGTCGTCCGCCGTCTCCTCAATGTGGAACGCCTTCGGAGCCAGCCCCTCCCAGTTCCGCATCGACATCCATACGCCCAGCGCCGCCGCCGCCGCCCCGGCCACCGCGCCCTCCGCCATCAGCCGCCCGTGCACACTCAAATGCAGCAGCTGCGTGCCCGTCGCTCCGTTCCACCAGTTCTTCAAACCCGTCAATATAAAGGCCGCATACAGCGGCGCCAGCAGCAGGCCCACCGCGACGCCCGCCACCACCACCACCAGCCCTTCCACTTCAAACAGGCGCAGCAGCGAATCCGCCGGAAAGCCCAGCGCCAGCAGCAATCCCGTCTCGCGGTCCCGCTTCTCCACCCCCAGCCGCAGGATCAGCACCATCAGCAGAATCGCCGCGAACACCAGGAAACAACTGAAATACGCGAAATACTCGCCAAAGTCGGTCGACCCCGCCGCCGCCTCCAGGCTCTGCCGCCGCACCGCCCGGATCGTGAACAAGCCCGCCAGCGGATCGATCTCCGATCGCAGCAGGTTCCTCAATTGCGGCTCGTCCTGCATGAATCGCACCGATGTATATGACCCGAACCGCGTCCCCCACAGCTTCCGGCCCGCCTCCAGCGGAATCCACGCCTTCGGTGTCGTCCGGTACAAATCCCAGTACATCTGGTCGCGCGGCCGGATGCGTCTCCGGTCCATTGCAAACGGAGCCGCCCACTTCACCATCTGCGGCTGATCCGTAAACCCCGGCACCGGCGGCATAAAGTCACGGTCCGCCGCCAGCCCCGCAATCGGCACCACGCCCGCCAGTTCAAACTCCGCCTTCGTCTGCTGCGGCGCCCAGTTCGACTCGCCTGCCGCGAACTCCAGCGTCACCTTGTCGCCCAGCTTCACACCCAGATCGGCCGCCGCCCAGTCGTTAATCAGAATCGGCGGCTTCTTCGTCTTCGGCAGCGGCTTGTCATCGTGGATCTCCGCCATCGAGGCATCATCCAGGGCCGCTACCGCGGAGTACGGAATCGAGTGCCCGCCCACCCCAATCGTACGCACCCATGACACCAGCGACGGCCGCGCCAGTACACCCAGCTCCTTCGCCGTCTCAATCGCCTTGTCCGCCATCCGGTCGTCCAGGATCGTGCTCTCGTGCTCCAGCACCATCTCGTCCGTCGACGCCCGGTGCCTCAGCCGCAGCCCGACATCTTCCATCTGGAACTTCGACTTCAGCCGCGCAGCCAGTTCGGTCCCACCCCGCGGCCCCGAGAGCAGCACCACGTTCACTTCGTTGGGAACACCCAGCTCGTACTGCAGCCAGCCCAGCGGCACGAACACCGCGCGCACCTCGCCCTGCTCCGCCTGCAGGGAAAAATCACCCAGGCTCTCCGGCTGCACTCCGTGCGCCACCCTTACCTGCAAAACAGCCGCCGTGCCGTCCTTCGTCCCCTGCGGAGCCTCGCGCGGAATCGTCACCGGCCGCTCCACCAGCACGGAAACGGCACTGCCTGCCCGCGCCCCCAGTTCCGCCGCCAGCGCCTTGCTCAGATACGCTTCGCCGCCCGTGGGCGCATGGCCCGCCTGTCCGTGAAACTGATAGAAGGAGTCGTCCACCCCATAAACCACCACACCCGCGCCGCGGCCCGACAGCCCTTGCGACGCCCGCCCCTCCGCCGCCACCAGACCGCAACTCCGCCATTCCGGCCGGAAGAGTCCTGCGACCTCGTGGCGGAAGTAGCCCCGCGAGGTCAGCGTGTGTTCCGTCCCGCCCAGCCGCTGCGTTACCAGGCTCCCCAGGCTGTGCCGCACCGAATGCCCCGTCAATAGGGCGCCCGTGATCACCGCCGTCGCCGCGGCCGCGCCCAACGTTGCCGCCAGGTGCGATCGCCGGTAGAACACCAGCGACCGCCACAGGTACTGCAGCCGCGTCACAATCGGCCATCCGTCAGCAGCACCCGCCGGGGCAGCTTCGACGCGATCACCTGATTGTGGGTCGCCACCACCAGCGTGACGCCATATTCCTTGCGCAGCTTCTCCAGCAGTTCCGCTACTTCGTTCGCCGCCGTGCTCTCCAGGCTGCCCGTCGGCTCGTCGCACAACAGGATCTTCGGCCCCCGCACCATCGCCCGCGCCACCGCCGCCCGCTGCTTCTCCCCCGCTGACAGCGCCGCCGGCCGGTCGTTCAGCCGCTCCGCCAAACCCGCTTCTTCCAGCAGCTTTCGCGCCCGCTGCGGACCCATCGTGTCTTCCGGTCCGATCATCAACGGCACCATCACGTTTTCCAGCACCGTCAACTGCGGCAGCAGGCAATGATCCTGAAATACGAAGCCCACCTGCTCGTTCCGGAACTTCGCCTGCCCGGCTTCGTCCAATCCAAACGGATCCACACCGCCCACCTTCACCGTGCCGCTGGTCGGCCGGTCCAGTGTGCCCACCACCTGCAGCAGCGTCGACTTGCCGCTACCCCCCGGGCCCACCACCGCCACTCCGCCGCCATCCTCCACCTCCAGGCTCAGGCCGCGCAACACCTGCACCGCCCCGCCTGGACTATCGAAGGTTTTCACCAGCTCTCGCACTTCGAGCATCGGGATCCTTGCCGCAACAGGGCCGCCTCGGTCTGGCCAATACGCCCATTCGCTCCGCTTATGTTAGCGAAACCCCGGCGTGTTGCGCAGCCGTTTCAACGCTCCTGCAGCAAAAAGATGTTGCTCCTCACTTCGCCCCGTTCGAATACAATCCTGTCCGAAATCGGCGACCACGTCGGATACCGCACATAAACCGCCAGTGACCGGTTGTCCGACAGCCGCCGTGTCTCTTTACTGGTCCGCGAAGTCCAGTATAGATTCCACACGCCGTCCCTGAATCCCGCATAAACCACCCTGTCTCCATCCGGAGCCCATCCGGCCGGCCACGCGTGCCCTCGCCCTTCCGTCAGCACCACCGGAGCTCCGCCCTCCACCGGCACCATCACCAGGTTCGTGTTCTCCCCCTGATGCACTTCCCCCACCACCCAACGCCCATCCGGAGCCCACAATGGAAACCCGATCGAGGCGTCCTTCGGCGAGATTTGGCGAGCCGCGCCGCCAGCCAGATCCTGCACCCAGATGCTCTTCCGCCCGCCTTCGCCTGTTCTTTGCGTCACCACGCTGCGGCCATCCGGCGAGAGCCGCGCCCAGGCGTTCGGCTGCCCCTCCACCGGAACCTTTCGCAGTACCCCCTCCAACGATGTGAAACACATGCTGAACCCGCCTTCGTCCTTGCACAGGGTCGCCAGCTCCTTCCCATCCGGAGTCCACGACGGCATCCTCTCCCCCGGCGGCAGCGTCGTCACCTGCCTGGCGTTCCGCCCGTCCGCATCCATCAGCCAGAAATCCCCCGGCTCGCCAAACCGTCTCGAAAAGTACGCGATCTTGCTCCCATCAGGCGAGAACACCGGGAACGAATTCCGGAAGCTTGTGTCCTGCATCAGCACCTTCGGCTCGCCGCCCCCGGCCGGAATCTCACTCAGGGAGGTCGTCAGCTTGCTCACCGAAATGGCGAGCGCCGAGCCATCCCTGGAGGCCGCCAGGTCCCGCGGCATCGTGCCCGCCAAAGTGGCCGTCACCCGCCGCGCCTCGCCCACCGTCCCCCCGCCGCTCAACCCCACCTTGATAATGCTCACCCAGTCCTGTTTGCCATGGCCGACATAATATAAGGTGCGGCTGCCCGCCGCATAAGCCGTCGCGCCCAGCATCGGGACCGGCAGCTTCACCCTGGAGGCCGATCCACCCCGTGCGCCGATCGACCACAATTCCGGCCACGACACCCGCGTTGTTGACACGAACAGGATCGCCCCCTCCGGCATCCACAAAGGATTTGAATGCGCGCCCGGCGCGCTGTTCAGCCCTGTCAACTGCCGCGCCGCTCCACCCTGCGCCCCCACCACCCAGATCGTCGACGCGCCGCTCGGCAGCAGGTCCAGCGGTGAGAGCGAGAACACCCCCTCCGACTGGAATGCGATCTCATGGCCGTCCGGCGACCACGCCGGCCGCGACCCGAAATCCGTCACCATCCGCGCCACTCCGCCCAGTGCCGGCACCACCCCGATGCCGCCGCGCCGCTGCGATGTGAACGCCAGGTACTGCCCGTCCGGCGACCACGACGGTTGTAGATTCTGCATCCCGTCACTGGTCACCTGCAGCTCCCGCCCACCCTGCGCCAGCGGCCTCACATAGATCTCGAATCGGCCCGAGCGGTCCGACGAATAGGCGATAGACCGGCCATCCGGCGAGAAACTCGGGCAGATATCTACACCTGTAGAAGTGGTGAGCTGCATCATCTGGGGCGGCAGGGGAGCCGCCTGCTCCCGGCGCAGCCACCAGAACAACCCAAGCAGCGGAATGGCGGCCAGGTAGAACAGCACCCGTCGGTTCATCCGCTTCACCGGCACGACCGGCGTCTCGCTGACAGTCCGCACTTCCGGCAGGAACCGGTAGCCAATCGTCGGCACCGTCTCAATCACCCGCGAGTCCCGGGCTGTATCCCCTAGCTGTTTCCTCAGTTGCGCGATCACCCTCGTCAGCGCGTTATCCGAAACGAACGTCCCCGCCCAGACCGCTTGCACCAACTCGTCCTTGGTCACCGCACGGCCCCGGTTTTCCACCAGGTAAACCAGCACCCGGAACGCCTTGGGCTCCACTTCCAGCGCCGCGCCGCCCCGTAACAGTCGGTGGCCGCGTGTCTCGATCACTACGTCATCGAACTGATAAGAAAGACTTTCCACTAACATCACCAAACCATCATCCTTCCATCACGACTCACCTGGCGTACTAACCATACGCTGCCGTCATGAAATTAGTTCTCTGCCTTTTGATGGCCAGTGGTTGGACGTACGGATTCGCGGAACGAATGCCTGCCGCCGAAGTTCGTTTGAACGGAGCCGGACCTTTCCACTTCGCCGTCGACACCGGGGCAGGCTCCACCTTGATCAGTACGCGCCTCGCCGCCGCCGCTCGGCTCAAAGCCGATTACCGGGTCGAGATGGTCACCGCTGCCGGCAGCCGCATCGTTCCAGCCACCGCGAAGACCGCGCTCTCCGTACCTGGACTCGAAGTCCCCAATGTCGAGGTGCTTTGGTGTGATTGGCCGCTGCCGGACGGCGTCGATGGCATCCTGGGACAGAGCTTCCTGGCCGGTCAGTCCTACCGAATCGACACCCGGGCTGGCCTGGTGACCTTCGGGGCGTTCCCGGTCTCCGCGGGGCAGACGGTACCAATCGAGTGGATCGACGGCCGGATGGCGGTCAAAACTATGGCGCCCGGCCGCCGTACGCTCCACCTCATCGTCGATTCCGGAGCCTCCGAGATTGTCCTCTGGCCGAAACGGCCGCTGCCCCTGACCGATGTTGGCCAAGCTGTCGCCTCCAGCCATGCCGGCAGCAGTTCCGTCCCGCTGGTCCGGATTCCCTGGCTGCAAATTGGCTTCGTCCGTCTCAAAGAGCCCTTGGCGGGTCTCATGGCCGGAGATCACAACGAGGATGGCCTGCTGGCGACCCGGCACTTCCGCCACGTGTATGTCCTGGGAGATCGCGTCGCCTTCGAGCACTAGCTACTTCAGGATGCCCTTCACCACCGAGGCCTTCTCCACACCAGTTAGCCGCTGGTCCAAGCCTTGGTACTTGTAAGTAAAGGTTTCATGGTTGATCCCGAACTGTTGCAATAACGTGGCTTGCAGATCACGCACATGCACCGGATCCCTCACGATGTTGTAGCTGAACTCGTCCGTCTCGCCGTGCACCGTACCGCCCTTGATCCCGCCGCCGGCCAGCCACAGGCTGAAGCACCGCGGGTGGTGGTCGCGGCCGTAATCCTTGTCAGTCAACTTACCCTGGGAGTAGATGGTCCGCCCGAACTCCCCGCCCCAGATCACCAATGTGTCATCCAGCATGCCGCGCTGCTTCAGATCCTGTACCAGGGCGTATGAGGGCTGGTCGACGTCCTTGCACTGCGACGGCAGCACCTCCGGCAGGTTCCCGTGCACATCCCAACCGCGATGGTAGATCTGCACGAACCGCACGCCCCGTTCCATCAGTCGGCGCGCCATCAACACACTGTTGGCGAACGTGCCCGGCTTCTTGGCGTCGTCCCCGTACAGCTTGTAAGTTGCTTCGCTTTCTTTACTTAGATCGGTAAGCTCAGGTACGGACGTCTGCATCCGGAAGGCCATCTCATACTGTTCGATACGGACCCGCGTCTCCGGATCGTGCAGCCGGTCAAACTCCATCTGATTTAACTGGCCCAAGCCGTCCAGCATCCGGCGCCGGACCTCGGGCGGCACCCCGTCCGGGTTATTGATGTACAAAACCGGGTCGCCCGCCGCTCGGAGCGCGACTCCGGAATACTGACCCGACAGAAACCCTGAACTCCACAGCCGGGCGGAGATCGCCTGGACGTTAGCCTTTGGATTGCTATGAGTTGCGTTCAAAACGACAAATGTTGGCAAGTCCCGGTTCATGCTCCCCAGGCCGTAAGCGATCCACGACCCGATGCACGGCTTGCCCGCGATCATGAACCCGGTCTGGATGAACGTCATCGCCGGTTCGTGGTTGATCGCCTCGGTGTGCATCGACCGGATGATGGCGATGTCGTCCGCCATCTTCCCCATGTAAGGAAGCAATTCACTGACATACGCGCCCGACTGCCCGCACTGGTTGAAGTTGAACACCGACGGCGCAATGGGGAACCGGCTCTGGTTCGACGTCATCGTGGTCAACCGCTGGCCCTGGCGGATCGAGGCCGGCAAATCCTTATCGAACCACGACTTCATCG
Organism: Paludibaculum fermentans; assembly: GCF_051172195.1. GTDB lineage: Bacteria > Acidobacteriota > Terriglobia > Bryobacterales > Bryobacteraceae > Paludibaculum > Paludibaculum fermentans_A. The sequence continues at coordinate 1,117,835 of NZ_JBPJAQ010000002.1, read as the reverse complement.
TCGGCTTGTAATCAAAGGTCTCCTGCTGCGGCGGAGCCCCCACCATGTGCAGGTAGATCGCCCGCTTCACCTTAGGCGGAAAGTTGGGCAATTGTGGACGGGCCGAATCTGCGCTGAGGAGTTGCTGCAGGGCCAGGGCGCCGAAACCGCGCGCGCCGCCGCTTAACAACCGCCGTCGAGTCATCTCGTTCATTTCGTCAGCACCTCGTCCAGATTCATCAGCTGGTTCGTCACCATCGTCAGCGCCGCCAACTCCACCGCCGGCACCGCCGGATCCGCCTTGCTGGCGCCCACGCTCACCAGCTTCTTCGCATCCTCCGGCTTGGTGTCGTAATACTTTAAGAATTCCTTGTATGACGCTCTGACAACAGTAATTTCTTTGTCATTCAACGGTCGCTCGAGCAGGTTCTGCGCGACGAATGCCAGCTGCCGGTCGACATCCGTTTTAGCGCTTTCCATCGCCCGCGTAGCCAGCGTCCGGGCCGCCTCGACAAACTGTTCATCGTTCATCGTGACCAGGGCCTGCAGCGGAGTGTTCGTCCGCTCCCGCCTGACCGTGCAGGTCTCGCGCGTTGGCGCATTGAAGATCTCCATCGAGGCCGGCGGCGCGCTGCGTTTCCAGAAGGTGTAGAGGCTGCGGCGGTAGAGCTTGTCGCCGCTATCCTCCTTATAATCCCTGGTGTTACTGCCGTTCATCGCAACCGCTTCCCAAACTCCGGTGGGTTGGTAGGGCCGGACGCTGGGCCCGCCAATTGTTGGAGTTAGAAGGCCGCTGGCCGCCAGCGCGTAGTCGCGAATCATCTCGCCTTCCATGCGGTAGCGGGGTCCGCGGGACAGCAACCGGTTCTCCGGATCCTTCTCGAGTTTCTCCGGCGTGGTCAGCGCCGCCTGGCGATAAGTGGAAGACGTCACCAGTAGCTTGAAGAACTTCTTCACGTCCCAGCCGTTGTCGCGGAATTCGATCGCCATCCAATCCAGCAATGGCTGGTTGACCGGACCCTCGCCCTGCGACCCGAAGTCCTCTGCTGTCTTCACAATCCCGTCGCCATAGAGTTGCTGCCAGAAGCGATTGACGGTCACCCGCGCGGTGAGCGGATTGTCAGGCGACATCAGCCATTCCGCCAGCCCCAGCCGGTTGTGCGGCATGCTGCTAATCATGGGCGGCAGCACCGATGGCGTGTTTGCGTCGACCTTGGCGCGCGGCTGATCGTACATGCCGCGATACAGGACATGCGCGAATGGCTTCTGGTCTGTCCGCTCTTCCATCACCAGCGAGATCGCGCCCCGCTTGCGGATGGCGCGCCGCTCCATGTCCAAGTCATGAAGTTCTTTGGATACAGCCTGATAGGCCGGATCCTCGTTCAATCGGTTAAACAGCGCCAGCGAAGCCGGTTCACCCGGATTCAGCAGTGACGCTTCCTGCAGCGAGAGGGCCTGTGTGAAGATCCGGAAGTCGGCGATAGCGCCATCCTCGTCACGCTTCGGATTACCTAGCCTCAGGGGCACCTCCGTCTTAAAGCTTCCCTTGATGGAATCGCCCGCATCCCGCTGAGTGCCAATCTCTTTCTGATTTAAGAAAAACCGCACACCCAGCGCCGCGCCAGTGCCATCATAGGCCATCACCAGGTGATTCCACGTCCCCGGAATCACTTGGTCGAGATGACCGCCGCGGACCTCCATCGACTTGCCCTCATCGCCATAGAACCGCATGCCCACCACGCGGCCACTGACAAACAGCATCCAGCCACGGTTCTTTTCCTTCGTATCCAGCTGGGCGGCGATAGTATAGGTGCTCTCGCCGTGCGGGTAGTAGAACCACGCGCTCAGCGTGAAGGGATCCTTGACGTCCAACGGCAAACCGGGTAACTCCAACTGCGAACCGGGCGCGAAATGCAGGGCCGTGCGCGCCGGCCAAGGCGATCCGCCGAGAGTTAACCCCTTACTGAATGCGGCATTGACCCGCTCTCCTTGAGACTCCACTTGAATAGCGCCATTGGGCTCCACCGCCAGACGGGCCTTCGACGGACCAGGCTGCGCACTGCCCGTCAGGGCCTGGCGCCGGTTCGTCAATTGGTCAACCAGCGAAGCTTCCCTAGTGCGGATGGCAGCCCAGCGCGGCCGGTCTTCCTCTTTCGGAACAACCACGATCGGTGGCGTATCGGAGATATTGCCATCCATGATGTTCTGGGTCGTATTGCGGAAGAACGCCCCCAGGGCATAGAAGTCCTTGGAAGGAATCGGGTCGAACTTGTGGTCGTGGCAGGTGGCACAGCCAACAGTCAACCCGAGGTAGACCGCGCCGATCGTGTCCGCCCGGTCCTTCGCGTAGATTGCATCGTACTCATCGATGATGATGCCGGCCTCGTTGGTGGTGACATTGCAGCGCTGGAAGCCGGTGGCAATCTTCTGCTCCAGGGTCGGATTCGGCAGCAGATCACCCGCGAGTTGCTCCTTTGTGAAGCGGTCGAACGGCATGTTGGCGTTGAACGCCTGAATCACCCAATCCCGGTACGGCCAGATCTCGCGGTAGTTATCGATGTGGATTCCATGCGTATCTCCATAGCGCGCCGCATCCAGCCAGTAGCGGGCCCGATGCTCGCCCCAACGCTCACTGGCTAGATACCGATCTACCAACTTTTCGTATGCGTTAGGCGATGAATCTTCAACAAATGCTTCTACTTCCTCTGGTTTTGGAGGAAGACCCGTCAGATCGAGAGCCAGCCGCCGGATGAGAGTTCGCCGGTTCGCCTCCGCAGCCGGAGCCAGCCCTTGGGCTTCCAGCTTCGCTAACACGAACTGATCAATAGGGTTACGGACCCACCCGGTATTCTTTACCGGCGGTGGATCCTGCTTTACCGGCGCGGAAAAGGCCCAATGCTCCTTCCAGTCGGCACCCTGTTCGACCCAGCGCTGCAGCGTCTCCTTTTGTTCTCTAGATAAAGTTTTATGTGAATATTCTGGAGGCATCCTCTTGGCAGCAATCGGGTTATTAATCCGTTGCAAAAGTAAACTCGTCTTGGGGCTCTTTGGAACGATGACTGTGCCGTTGGCGCGCTTGGAAAAGGCGCCTTCCCGGGTGTCGAGACGCAGGCCCGCCATGCGCGTCGTCCTGTCATTGCCGTGACAGTGGAAGCAGGCATCCGACAGGATGGGCCGCACCTCCTTTTGGAAGTCGACCGGCTTCGGCGGCGGAGCGGCGTGGGCGCCGGCCGCCCAGAGAAGAGCGATAACGCAAACAGTGCGTGTCATGGAAGATTGGGTAGGGATAGTATATCGCCAGTCCCGAGTGAAATGAGATATTCTGTGGTTTGCCTTTGTCGGTCATTGTCCTCTAACTCGAAGCGGCCGAATCCTCTCACGGATTCCTAACGAAGCCTGCGGTGTGTTTCGAGGACAACTCCATTGCTTTCCACATATGGCTGGTCACCCGCACGGGCTGACCAATTCGCAGAGTGGCATCTGCGCGGCTGCGTGCCCGGCCGCGTCCTGCGCCAGGAGTACGGCTCCTGGCTCATCCAGCTAAGTGATACAGAACATTGGGTCCGTCATGCCCGAAAGGGCGTCGCGCCCGTAACCGGAGACTGGGCTGCGGTTCGCTCCACGCTCGACTGCGTAGAAGCCATCCTGCCCCGGCAAAGCCTGATCGAGCGCAAAGCCGCCGGCAAACGGCCCGAGCCCCAACCGCTCGCCGCCAATGTCGATCTGGCTTTTATCGTCATGGGTTTAGACCACGACTACAACCTCGCCCGGCTCGAGCGCTACCTGATCCTGGTGGAGACCAGCGGCGCCCGCGCCTGTATCGTTCTCAATAAGCGAGACCAACATCCGGCACCCGACGCCTGCGCCATCGCCACCCGCGAAGCGGCCCGTGGTGCCGAGGTGGTACTCCTTTCTGCCTTGCAGGACGATGTACCGGCCCTTCTGGGGGGAGTCTTGGGACTGGGCGAGACGGCCGCCCTGCTGGGCTCCTCCGGCGCCGGCAAGAGCACGATCACGAACCAACTATTGGGTTCGAACGTTCAATTGACCCAACCGGTGAGAGAGGACGACAGCCACGGCCGGCACACCACCACCCGCCGCGAGCTGCATCTGCTGCCGCAGGGTTGGCTGCTGATGGACCTGCCCGGCCTGCGCGAAGTGATGCCGTGGACGGACGAAAAGGTAGAAGTCCGGTCATCCAAGCTCAGGGCCGAGCTCGAGGAGCTGCGCGAAAAGCGGGCGCTGCGGAAAGAGATGCTGCATCGCCGCGAAATAAAGAGCCGGTGGTAGCGGTGCAGTTCACCGTCACTTGCCGGCGCGCAGCTCGATGTAGTGCGCGCCCACCTGGCGGCCAGCGAGTTGGAGGCTTCCCTCTATCTTCGCCGGCCCCTGGGGCAGGACCACTTTCGACAAGACAGCCTGAACCGCACCGGCCGGCACGGGCACCTCCTGCCGGATTGGCCCACAGGTGAGCACGGCGACCGAATCCTGGGTGGTAGGGGGGAATCGCAGCGTAACTACGAACTCTGTAGTACTACGCACGTCGATTATATAGTGACCTAACCCGTCCGCATTCCAAGACGCCTGCGGTCCCCGCCAATCCTGACGCGAGAGTATGACCGGATTCTCGTGCGGCGTCCCCACGAAAATGCGAGGCGGAGCGTAGCCGCGCTCGGCCGAGACGTCGGCGAACCAAGCGTCGTACTGGTAGCGGAGTTCGCGGGCGACAGCCGGTTCTGCAGCGGCCAGATTGTTCTGCTCGCCGGGATCGGCAGGCAGGTCGTAGAGTTCCGGTTCCTTCTTATCCGTGCCGACGAGCTTCCAGCGATCCGTGAGGACCGCGCAATTCCGGAACGCTTCCGGAGCGTCGCCTCGGTGCCACTGGAAGTACAGGGACCGCTCGACCGGCGGCGCCAGCAGGGACCGGCCGTCGAGCTTGCGGTCTTTCGGCAACGGCACCCCGCAAGCGTCGAGAACGGTGGGCAGGAAGTCGACGTGGGCAGCAATGCGCGAGTCCTTCGTACCAGGCTGAATCTTCGCCGGCCAGCGCAGGAAGCTGGGCACGCGGATCCCGCCTTCATAGGGGGTGGTCTTCAGGCCGCGCAGTCCGGCGTTAAACCTCTTCTGCTGCGGACCGTTGTCGGTCATGAACCACAGCAGGGTGTTCTGCTCCAGGCGGAGGCGGCGCAGGTGGTCGATCAGCCGCCCGATGTTCGAGTCGAGATTGGCGACCATGCCGTAGATGCGGGCAGTGGTCTCGTCGAGTCCGGCCTGGCGGTAGGGTTCGGCCCACTCGTCTTTGATCTCCAGCGGGGTATGCGGCGCATTTGTGGCGATGTAGGTGAAGAAAGGCTTTCGCCTGTTCTTCTCGACAAACTGCATCGCCTCGTCGAAGAAGATATCGGAGCAGTAGCCCTTGCGGAGGGCGCGCCGGCCGTTCAGCTCCAGCGGCGGATCGAAGTAGCCGGTATTGGGCGGCGACGCGGGTTGGGCGAGGCCGCCACCGCGCAGGGTCAGCGCGGTCTGGAAACCCTGATCCATCGCCCGCAGGGGGTAGTTGTCGCCCAGGTGCCATTTTCCAAACAGGCCCGTCTCATAGCCGGCGCCGGACAGCGACTCGGCCACGGTCACTTCGCCGGAGTGCATCATCGAGCGTCCGAGGTAAGTATCGACGACGCCGGTGCGGTAGTTATAGCGGCCAGTCATGAGGCACGACCGGGTGGGCGAGCACACGGGCATGACGTGGAAGCGAGTGAACTGAACGCCCTGCTGCGCGATGGCGTCCACGTTCGGGGTGCGCAAGTGCGGGTTGCCGTGCAGTGACACGTCGCCATAGCCCTGGTCGTCGGTCAGGATGAAAATGACGTTGGGACGGGCCGGCGCCGCCTTGAGGACAGTGGGGGCGAAGGCGGAAGCGAGGGCGGCACGGCGGGTGAGCATTTTCGACAACGATACCACCGGGACGAGGCTGTTGCCGATATCCGCATAATTCCGCATACGAACGACTTCGTTGTACGTCTATGCTGCAATGGAGAAGCTTATCAAAGACGTACGCCACGCCCTGAGGATGTTGGCCCGAAGTCCGGGCTTCACGGCCGTGGCGGTGGCCGCCCTGGCGTTGGGGATCGGCGCCAATACGGCAATCTTCTCCGTGGTGAATGGCATTCTGTTGCAGCCTCTGCCCTACAACGGAGCCGACCGGTTGGTTCGATTGCAGTTGAAGTTTCCGGACGGCAGCGGCAATTCCATCTCGATTCCAAAATTCACGGCGTGGAAGGCCAACACGCCGGCCTTGCAGTACATCTCTGCCTTCAACAACACCGGCCCGGGGCTGAACCTGACGGGCGGCAGCACGCCGGAGCAGGTGAAGGGCATTCACGTCTCAGCCGACTATTTCCAGGTCTTCGACGCAGCGCCGGCCCTGGGCCGCGTTTTTTCGCCTGAGGAAGACAGGCCCAACGGGCCGAAGCTGGCGGTGCTGAGCCATGGATTGTGGAAGCGGCGGTTTGGCGGAGACCCCTCGGTGATTGGGCGGGTGCTGGTACTGGACGGCGAGGGGTATTCGGTGATTGGCATCCTGCGGCCCTCGTTCCGCTCCTACCCACCGGCCGAGATCTACCTGCCGCTGCAGGTGGATCCGAATTCGACGAACCAGGGCCACTATCTTGGGGTGGCGGGCCGGTTGAAGCCGGGTGTCCAGATCGAGGCGCTGCAAGCGCAGATGGCGGCGGCAGCCGAGCGCTTCCGGGCGGCGTACCCGAAGTCGATCGACAAGCAGGAATCGGCCACGGCCGTACCGTTTGGCGAGGCGATGGTGGGGGACGTGAAGAAGCCGCTGCTGATCCTGCTGGGGGCGGTGGCGCTGGTGCTGCTGATTGCGTGCGCGAACGTGGCGAACCTGTTGCTGGCGCGGGCGACGCACCGGTCGCGGGAAGTAGCCATCCGGGTCGCGCTCGGCGCGGGCCGCTGGCGCATCATCCAACAACTTTTGACGGAAAGCATCCTGCTGGCGCTGGCCGGGGGCGTGGCTGGATTTGTCCTGGGCGCCTGGGGCGTGCGCGGGTTGATCGCTCTGAGCCCGACGGGCCTGCCGAGGGCGGAGGAGTTTGCCCAGTCGGCTGTGCTGGACTGGAGGGTGCTGCTGTTCTCCCTCGCAGTCGCCATGGGGACGGGGATCCTGTTCGGCCTCTTCCCTGCCCTGCAGATCTCGCGGACCGACGTGCACGGCACCTTGAAGGAAGCTTCGTCGCGTTCGGGCACGGGGCGACGCCACTGGGCCCGCAATGCCCTGGTGGTGACGGAAATCGCGCTGGCGCTGATCCTGCTGGTGGGCGCGGCGCTGTTGATCCGGACCTTCGCGGGATTGCGGCAGGTGCAGGCCGGGTTCAATCCACACCAGGTGCTGGCCTTTGAAACCTCGCTCTCCGGCTCGAAGTACAAGCAGACGGCCCAGGTGGAGCAGTTGTCCAGGGAGGTGGTGCGGCGCCTGCATACGGTGCCGGGCGTGACAGCCGCGGCGATTGTGCCGTTTCTGCCATTGGAAGGCGGCTTCGGACTGGGCTTCACGATTGTGGGGCGGCCACTGGAAGGCGGGGCGGAATCGACGGGCGGCGCCACCTGGATGTATGTGTCGGATGAGTATTTCAAAGCCCTGGAGATCCGGGTGGTGCAGGGGCGTGCGTTTACAGAGCGCGATACGAAGCTGTCGTCGCCGGTGATGGTGGTCAACGAAGCCTTTTCGAAGCGGTATTGGAAGAAGGGCAGCCCGATGGGGGAACGGATCGACATCGGCCGGGGCATGGGGCCGGACTTCGCTGAGCAACCGCGCGAGATCGTAGGCGTAGTGGGCGACGTGAAGGAGCAGGGGTTGGGCAGCGACGCGCCTCCAGTGATGTACGTCCCGCTGTCTCAGTTGAAGGACAGCTTCATGGCGCTGAACAACTCGATAGCCCCGTTGAGCTGGGTGGTGAAGACGTCGGTGGATCCGCTCACGGTGAGTGCGGCCGTGCGCCAGCAGGTGCTGGAAGCGGACAGCGGCGTGGCGGTGGCGCGCGTGCGCGCGATGACCGATGTGGTGGGCGAGTCGACGGCACGGGAAGACTTCAACATGACGCTGCTGACGCTGTTCGCGGCGATTGCTCTGCTGCTGGCGGCCATCGGAGTGTATGGCATGTTGTCTTACTCGGTGCAACAGAGAGCGCAGGAGATCGGCATCCGCATGGCGCTGGGGGCGCGCGGAGTGGACGTTCTCAGGATGATCGTCAGCCAGGGCATGCTGCTGGCGGGGCTGGGCGTGGCGATCGGCCTGGCCGGCGCATTCGGGCTGTCCCGGTTGATGGCGTCCCTGCTGTATGGGGTGAAGCCGCAGGATCCGGTGACGTTTGGCGTCGTGGCGGGCATCCTGCTGGTGGTCTCGCTGGTGGCGTGCTGGATTCCCGCCTGGCGGGCGATGCGGGTGGATCCGCTGATTGCGCTGCGCTATGAATAGGACCCCTGAGTCCTGCTACTGTGTAGAATTCGGGTACTGACTTCAATTAACCGAGGTAGCAGCGATGCAGGTAGTAGCAGGAGTGGACCTTGGCGGCACGGCCGTCAATTACACACTGATTAACGCGGAAGAGCAGTTTTTGATCAGCGGGTTGCAGGAGCATCCGGCGCGATCGAAAGAGGGTCCGGAGATCTGTCTGCAGCAGATTGTGGACGGGCTGCTGATCGCGGTGGAGAAACTGGGCCTGACGATGGACAACGTCGCCGTGGTGGGCCTGGACACGCCGGGTCCGGCCAGCGCCTCGGGTGTATTGAGCGCGGAAGGCTCGACCAACTTCGTGCACGCGGACTGGGCCTCGTATGACATCCGCGAGAACCTGGCGCTGAAGCTCGGCAAGCCGGTGTCGTACCTCAACGACGGCAATGCGGGCGCTCTATGGGGCCACTTCTCGCTATTCGGCGGCACGTCCGGGTCGACCTCGATCTCGGCGATTGTCGGGACCGGGCTGGGCGGCGGCGTCATCATCGAAGACAACGTGGTGAAGGGGCGCAAGGGGTTCGGCGGCGAACTGGGCCATGTGCTGATCCCTTACCAGGGCATTCGCGGGATTGAAGGCATTGTGCCGCAGTGCAATTGCGGTCGCGTGGGCGACCTGGAATCGCTGTGCTCGCTGACCGCGATCGAGAAGACTTTTCTTCCCTATTTCTTTAAGAAGTACCCGGGCCACGACCTGGAGAAGCTGGGCGATATTCACAAAGCGGCGAAGGCCGTGCGCGGGCTGGCCGAAAAGGGCGATGCGCTCTGCAAGGAGATATTCCGGGTGCAGGCGCACGCGCTGGGCGTGTTCTTCGACGAAATGGTGAATACCTTCGATCCGGATGCGCTGATTGTGGGCGGCGGCGCGATTGAGACGTCGGAAGAGTTCCAGAACTGGTTTATCTCAGAGATTCGCGCCGGCATGCCGGAACAGCGGGCGGAGCAGGCCGATATCCCGATCCACATTATGCCGAACGGAGATACGGCTGGCGCGCGCGGCGCAGCTGTGGAGGCATTGAAGATCGCCCGCCAGGGTGGGCTGATTTAGTTCATTTTTTCGAGCCTGGAAAGACGGCGCGGAGGCGAGGCGGCTCGCTACCGCGCCGTCTTTGTTTTGGGGGATATGGCGAATGGAGTGGCCAGCGGCGGGCTGTCTTTTAGCGGTATCCGCATCCCGCAGTCAAGTCATACTCCGTGATACTGGATGAACAAGCGACACCAATTTTGTGACATCTCCACATTAATTCGTGATTATTTAGCCTTTTCTATACAGTCCTCGGCGCGGCGCTCCGATTTCATGGGGAGCCGCTATGTCCTATATCGAATACGTAACCTCTGACGATCACGTCAAAGACATGCTGCCCGACCTGGCGAAAGCCAACCAGTTCAGCATGGAGGACCTGAAGCAGAATCGGACGGGGCGCATCAGCGATGCGCAGTGGATGCGGCTGCTATTCCGCGCCCTGCGGCCCGTACGGTATACAGGTGGAGCCCTGCTGGGCTGGCTGCTTTGCTGCTTCATCATCAAGACACTGGTGCCGGACATCATCCTGACCATTGCTTCCTATGTGGGGGCGAAGGGGCTGGGCATCGTCTTTGGCGGCGCCACCCTGGCCTGTGTGTTTGCCTTCGTGATCTCGGCCTTGCGCAGCGCCCGCACGATGGCCCTGCTGATTTTCGACCTCAAAGAGGGCAAGGCCACCTGCCTGGAAGGGCGCGTGTCCCACAGCCGGGAGGAAGAAGAGGGCCTGGGCATGGCCCGGCTTCACGGCGAAAAACACACCAGGTACTGCTACGTCATGAAGGAAGAGTACTTCGACGTGGACGAGGACGCGTTCAAGGCGCTGCCCGGGGGCATGGTGGCGCGGCTGTATCACACACCCAGGAGCAAGCTGCTGCTGTCGATCGAGCCAAAGTAAGGCGGCATTACTTCAGGGCGTTGAGGATCGGCGGCAGGTAGCGGTTGGGATCCCAGACGGCGCCGACGCGCGTGAGGCCCATGCGCACCAGGACCACGCGGTGAGAGGGGATCACGATCACCAACTGGCCTTCGTAGCCCTGGAACGAGAACGTATCCTCAGGCAGCAGCGGCCACTGGCGTTCTGCGACAGAACCGCGATTGAGCCACAAATGCGCGCCATAGCTGCCGTGGGGCGCGGACGGGGCCGGAGTCGTGCTGAATCGGACCCAGCCTTCGGGCAGCAGGCGGCGGCCGTTGAGAACCCCATCCTCCAGAAAGAGCTGACCCAGCCGGGCCCAGTCACGGGCCGTGGCGTAGGCAAAGGAAGAGCCGACAAACGTGCCGCTAGGGTCGACTTCGAGGGTCATGTGGCGGGCGCCGATGGGCTCAAACAGGGCTTTCCGGGGGAAGTCCCAGTAAGCCCGGAGGTCACCGTGGAAGGTGTCTCGCAGCAGCCGGCTGAGGACATTGGTGGTGCCGCTGGAGTATTGCCACTGGACACCCGGCGCCGCTTCGAGCGGCATGGCGGCAGCATAGGCGCCTGCGTCGGGTTGCCGGAACAGCATGTTGAGCGCGTCGGCAGGCAGCGCTGTGCGGAATTCGCGGAAAGCGAGGCCGCTGGACATACGCAGCAGTTGTTCGGGCGTGATGGCATGACGCGGATCGGCGGGATCGGCCCATTCCGGCACGGCGGCCGGCCGGTGGATGTCGAGCGCTCCGCCGGCTACCCGCAGGGCCAGCAGGGCGTTGGTGATGCTCTTCGCCATGGACCAGGAGAGCAGCGGCCTGTCGCGGTGGAAGCCTGGCGCGTAGCGTTCGGCGACGAATTGGCCATCCCGCATGACGACCAGGGCGCGGGTGCGCAGAGGATGAGCGCCGCCGGGCTCTTCGCTGGCGAACTGCAACAGGGAGTCGATGGCGCTCGGCGGCAGCGGGGTTTCGGGCGGCGGCTCGGGCCCGGGTTCGGGGACAGGCTGGGCCCGGAGTTCCGCTTCGGTGACTCCAATCAACAAGGTGCAGCCGAGAGCGGGCCGGTAGATGGCGCGGCGGGTCCAGAGACCCAGGACGGAAGCCGAGGCGGAGTCCGTTCCGGCGGAAAAGCGCTGCACCGCAGCCAGCGGATTTTCGGGGCGGAGATCCTGGTCGATCACGTCCTGGGGCGTGCGACGGGAGAGAAAGACGTCGGAGCAGAGGGTTTTGGCGGCGGCGGCGTTGGCTGTGGCGGCGATGGAATGCACGGCATAGCCGGCAGCCGCGAGGAGCAGAAAGAAGGCGGCGGACAAGAAATAGCGAAGGAGCGGCCGTCTAGACATGGGCTCCGTCGACCGATGACAGCATGGAAGTCAGGTTAGCATCGGAGGGCGAGCTGGGGGAGCAGAGGGAAAACCACAAATTCAGGCAGGTCGAGGGCGTTTAATGATGACCGGATTGTGCGGATTTATGCAGGGAAGCTGGCCGGGGGCTCGTTTTAATGCATGAATGCGTCTACGAGCATCAAGTAAGCTGGACCGTTGGCCGATAGAGTACTATGTCCACTGGCAAATCCCCCTCGTCTGCTCAGCGGGCCCGGCGCAATTCCTGGCGCGGGCTGATCATCGCCGGGGCGGCCGGCATCGCCCTGGTGCCGCTCACCATCTGGGTCCTCCCCTACGCCGTGCTGGCTTCTGATCTGGCTCGGGGCATTCCTTCAAAATGCGACCCCGCTTCCACATTGAAGTACCGTCAGAGCATGGATCTGATGGCGACGGAAATCAGCGAGTCCATGGCGCATGCGCGGCTGGTCGACCGGGATCCGACGTTCGACATCGTAAAGATACAGACAGCGGGCCGGGCGTTCTGGATTCCCCGTAAGGGCTCAGACCAGCAAGGACTTACGTCGGTAGCAAATCTGCAGGCGGAGCACCGCTGGATGGAGAAAGCGAATCCGGACCTACAGGTGACGCCGGGCGAAACGGTGCTGGATTGCGGCGCGCATGTGGGCGTCTTCACCGACACGGCCTTGCGGCGTGGGGCCGCGACAGTGGTGGCATTCGAGATCGATCCTGACAACCTGGAGTGCCTGCGGCGCAACTTTGCCCCGGAGATCGCCCAGAAGCGGGTAATCCTCGTCTCGAAGGGCGTCTGGAGCAGCGAGACGTCCATGGACTTCACGATCTCGAGGCAGGATTCGGCGATGAACTCGCTGGTATTGAGCGTCGCCGGGGCCAAGACCATCAAGGTGCCGTTGACGCGGATCGATACGGAATTGAAGGAGTTAGGCATCTCTAAGGTCGACTTCATCAAGATGGACATCGAGGGCGCCGAACGCGAGGCGCTGGCCGGCGCGGCGGGTACGCTCAGGCAGTACAAGCCGATTCTGGCGCTGGATGCGTACCACCGGTTGGACGATCGGGAAGTGCTGCCCAAGGTGATCCTGGCGGCCAATTCCGGCTACGTCCAAACGTGCGGGCCGTGCGAGCGTTATTGGGACTCGTATAAGCCACATGTCTTTTATTTCCACTAGATAGCGCTGGACCACCGGATGGTCCAAACGTTGCAGGCACATCCAATTTGGGACTATCTGTTCAGTACTTCCTACTCCGGTTGCTCCATTCCGGATGAGACGGTGAACAGCCTACCCTGAATGAGGGGAACTGCAATGTCTGAGAAACGTGATAAACAGCGCCGCTCATCCACCGGCAAAGTTCGTGTCGCCTGGATGGAAACGTCCGGAGCCTACTACCAGGAGAAGCCGAACCTTCTGGACTGTTCTGCTTCGGGCATGTGCGTGATGTTGACGCGGCGGATTGCGCCGCAGACCCGAGTTGGTGTACATACCGAGGATCACGGCCACATTGCCAGTGCCGTGGTGCGGCACGTTACACAACTGGGGATGCGGTTCCGGACCGGCCTGGAATTCCCGTCGGAACTCACGGGCAGCCGCACAAAGCTGTAGGCGGCCCAACCGCCGTCGCTCAGGCTTTCAGCAAGGCAGCCCAAGTCTTGGGCCCGACAATGCCGTCCTGCGTGAGGCCGCGGACGCGTTGAAAGTTCATGACGGCCTCTTCGGTCTTAGGTCCGAATTTGCCATCGGCGACGAGGTGCGCCCCGGCAGCGTTCAGATGCTGCTGGAGTTGAACGACGTCGGTGCCAGCCGCGCCATAATCCAGCACACTCATGACGGAACGGCCCGAGCCGTGGCCGGAACCACTGCCGGACCGGCCGGGAATCGCCGTGGATTGCGGTGGGATGGCGTCGCCCACCAGATGACGTCCGATCTCCAGGGCGACGTGGACGTGATCCGTATGCCCGCCGATGCGCTTGGGATCCACCGGACGCCCGTCCTGGATCCAGATATCCAACGGGGCAAAGAAGAGTTCGAAGATGGGACCGCGCGGGCGGCGGGCGATGGGCAGAAGCGCCTGGGCAACCTTGGGTGCGTCGGAATCGCCGACACCGTAGTCGCGGGCAAGCCCGCGGTAGTGATAGGAGCCGGGCTCGTGCTTGCCGCCGTTGGTCTGCTCCTGCGTGGGCGGTCCAATGCGGATGGCCCTGCGGCGCAGGAACTCGTCGATCTCCTGCCAGGGCTGGCTGAAGGTCTTGGGGGCACGGCGCGCCGTCTTTTGCGTGACTTTGTGCGCGGCGGCGGGTGTGGCCTGGTTCTTCGGCATGTGGTGGCCCGGAACCAGCGCGGCATGGCAGTGATCCATGTGTCCGCCAATGCTGCTGCCGGGTACGCGGTTGCCGTTGACGTACCAGATGTTGAGCGGACCGAAGAACAGCTCAGCCAGCGGCGAACGGCGCATGCGGGCGATGGGATGCAGGCAGCGCGCAACGGCGGCGGCATCGCTGTCGTAGAGGCCGTAGTCTCGAGCTGTGCCGGCGTAATGGTATGAGTTGGCGGCGTGACCGCCACCCGTGGTTTGCCCCGTCGTGGGCGGACCGATGCGCACACCATGCGCGCGCAGGTAGTCGTCGATCTCCTTCCAGGCTCCAGACATGTTCCCCCCCTTTGTTCCCCAGGCGGCGCACAGGCCGCGCAATGCCCCAAATAGTTCCTGCCGTTCCGAGACGGACTAGTCGCCTTGCAGGAAGCTGACGAAACGCCAACTTCCGTCGGGCTGTTGTTCAAATGCGGCTCGCCATTGGCGGTACCCCTCTTTGGCCGCTTCCGGCGGAGCGAGTTTGACCTTCCCCTTCAAGCCCCACTGCGGAGGCGGTGTGAAGTCAACGGCTTCCTTCCCCGCAATCTCCTGCAACGCATCCCAGCCTTTGATCTCAGCACGCCCCCAAAACTGAAAAGCGTTATCGGGGGTGGGTGTTCCATCACCGAAGGTGTATTCAAATTTCTCAGACATCAACGGCCGCAGCCGGACGGGATCGCGGGCATTCACGGCTTTGCGGAATTCGGCCTGGAACGACTCCCACGAGGCGGGGGCCGCTGCCTTCTGCTCCACCGGTGCAACGGGCGCCTGTGGCGCCGTGGAGCAGGCGGACAGGAAAACGGCCAGGAGCAAACCGCAACTTGAGGGCTTCATGATGACGGAGAATAACACGACTCCGGGCGGAGCCCAAAAGTATTGCGTAACGGTGTGGAGCCGCGGCCGGGGGTGTGTTGCCGTGGATACACGCGTTGCACTAGGCTGGGCTAGAGCACGCCGAAGCGCGGCAATTCCAAGGAGATAACGATGCCAGACGAAACAGCGAACGCGGGTGCAACCCGGCGGGACTTCGTGGCCACGGCGGCGGGTGTGGGCCTGGGCTTGACGGCCCTGCAGTACAAGGCGATGGCGGCACCGGGCGAGAGCGACAAGATCCGCGTGGGCTTCATCGGCTTGGGCGGCCAGGGCACCGGGCGTCTGAATGAGTTCCTGAAGCACCAGGATGTGGAGGCGGTGGCAGTCTGCGATCTCGACAAAAAGCACGTGGAGCGTGCCGCCGGCATCGTGGAAAAAGCGCGCGGGACCAAGCCGGAAATCTTCCACGACTACCGCAAGCTGCTGGAGCGCAAAGATATCGATGCCGTGATGGTGGGCACCCCGGATCACTGGCATGCGCTGCCCACTGTGCAGGCGTGCCAGGCGGGTAAGGACGTCTTCGTGGAGAAGCCGCTGTGCTACTCGATCGGCGAAGGCCGGGCCATGGCGAACGCGGCGCAGAAGCACTCGCGCGTGACGCAGATGGGCAATCACATCCACAACGACGTGTCGAATTACCGGCGGGTGGTGGAGATGGTGCAATCCGGCAAGCTGGGGAAGATCAATCGCGTGTACTGTGCGCTGGCGAGCGGCGAGATGTCGCTGGGCCGGCCCGCCGACACGGCTCCGCCGCCTGAGTTGGATTACGATTTCTGGCAGGGACCGGCGCCGAAGCGGCCGTATAATCCCAACCGTTCGCACTTTACTTACCGCTATTTCTGGGATTATTCCAGCGGCTATTTCATCGATTTCTGGTGCCACTACGCGGATGTGGCGTATTGGGCGCTGGATCTGAAGGCTCCGAAAAACGTCTCGGCGGCAGGCGGCCGCTGGCTGGCCGACGACAATGCGGAGACGCCGGATACGCTGGAAGTGCTGTATGAGTACCCGGACCTGGTGCTGTCGTGGACTTTGCACCCCAAGGGCCGGCCGGGCTACGAGCACATGGGCAGTTGCGTGATCTTCGAAGGCACGGAAGCGACGCTGGTCACGAATTACAACCGGAATGAGATCTGGGCAAAAGGGAAATTGGCACCGGATTTCCCGCGGCCCGAGCCGAGTATTCCGAATTCGCCCGGGCACATCCGGGAGTTCCTGGATGCCGTCAAGTCGCGCAAGCCGACGACCTGCAACATCGACTACGGCTTCCGCCTGACCAAGGGCGGACTGCTGGGTGTGATCGCCTTCCGCACCGGCGAGCGCATCTATTGGGACGATCAGAAGGAGAAGATCATCGGCAAATCGAAGGGCCATGATCTGGTCTCGCGGAAGTACCGTAAGCCCTGGAAGTTGAGCTAGGACGATGCGAGCCGCGGTATGGGCTCAGTTGGGGCTGCTGTGTTTAGCGGTCGGCTTGTCCGGACAGACCTCTACGCCGTTCTCGCACGGGCCGCTGATGGTCTCGCAGAATCACCGGTTTCTGCAGCATAAGGATGGAACTCCGTTCTTCTGGCTGGGCGACACGGGCTGGCTGCTGTTTCAGCAGTTGACGCGGGAAGAGGCCGACCAGTACCTGGAAGACCGGCGCACCAAGGGCTTCACGGTGATCCAGGTGATGCTGCTGCACACGGCGGCGGATCACAACGCCTACGGTGCTCCGGCACTGATCGACAAGGATCCGGCCAAGCCGGCTGAGAAGCCGGGACACGCGCAGGCCGGATACGACTACTGGGATCACGTGGACTGGGTGCTGGCGGCGGCGGCGCGCAGGGGCCTGTATGTCGCGATGGTGCCCGCCTGGGGCACGCTGGTGAAGAAAGGCCAGCTGAACGGCCAGAATGTCGCGGCCTACGCGGGCTGGCTGGCGGCCCGTTATAAGGATCGTCCCAACGTCATCTGGATGACAGGCGGAGACATTCAGGGCGATGTCCAGATAGAGGTCTGGCGCAAAATGGGCCAGACGTTGCGGCACGGCGATACGCACCACCTGATCACCTACCATCCCTTCGGGCGGACGCGGTCGGCCACCTGGTTCCACAACGAACCCTGGCTGGACTTCAACATGTTCCAGTCGGGGCACCGGAGCTACGAGCAGGACACGGAGGGTCCGGATCCCAAGGGCGAGGACAACTGGCGCTATGTCGCTGAGGACTACGCGCTGACGCCGGTAAAGCCCACCATCGACGGCGAACCCTCCTACGAACAGATTCCGCGCGGCCTGCACGACAAG
Source organism: Paludibaculum fermentans (assembly GCF_051172195.1). GTDB lineage: Bacteria > Acidobacteriota > Terriglobia > Bryobacterales > Bryobacteraceae > Paludibaculum > Paludibaculum fermentans_A. The sequence goes on along the minus strand of NZ_JBPJAQ010000002.1, from coordinate 1,100,526 downwards.
ACCCAGCCGTTCTGGAACGAGAACGACGTCCGGCGGTATGCCTACTGGTCGGTGTTCGCGGGCGCGTTCGGGCACACCTACGGCGACAACTCCGTCATGCAGATGTACAAGCCTGCTGACAAGGATCCGTCGTTCACGCCGAAGAAGCCGTGGTACGAAGCGATCCACGACCCCGGCGCCGCGCAGATGCAATACCTGGCCAAGCTCGTGAGGTCGAGGCCTTTTTTCGAGCGGATCCCAGACCAGAGTATCGTCGCCGGCGAGCCAGGCACGCGGTATGAACGTGTCGCCGTGACGCGCGGCAAGGAGTACCTGTTCGCGTACACCTACACCGGCCGCCCCTTCGAGCTAAACCTCGGAGTGCTGCCCGGAGAGAAGCTGATGGGCTGGTGGTACAGCCCGCGGGACGGCAAGTCGAAGTCGATCGGGCTCCTCAAGAACGAAGGAGTGAAGAAGTTCACACCGCCCGGCACGCCGGCCGAGGGCAACGATTGGGTGCTGGTGCTGGATTCCGTCCGGCAGGGCTTCCCTGCCCCGGGGACAGTACTCGCCGGAGACTGAGCGCCGGCTCAGCGCATCTTCGTGCTAACGACGGGAACCAGCGGCCACTCGTCCGCGGTGATGAGCCCGTCGTGGTTCTTGTCGAGTTTCCGCAGGACGGCGGGCGCATGGCGCATCTCCTCCCTGGACAGCTCGCCGTCGTGGTTGGTATCCAACGCTTCCAGCAGCGGATGCAGGCGCACCACGGCTCCACTGGCATCGGACGGCTCGGCGGGCTGGACGAGATCCAGAGCATAGGAACGATCGCCGGTCTGCCGCAGGATCCCGTATTCGGCGGCGGTCCGGGTGGGATACAACGAACGCTCAGCCCGCGACTGCAGATCCTGCGAACGGCTGGGAGCACGGGCCGGCGCCTCGGTTTGCTGCCCGCCAGGCGGGGCGGATGAGGGCGGCGCGGAAACACGCTGGAAATAGTCCTCGGCCGTCAGGCGTCCGTCCCCATTGCTGTCCAGGCGGCTGAGGGCGGAGCCGGCGTTCGCCATCTCCTCGGTCGAAACAACGCCATCGCGATTGGTATCGAAGGTTCGCGACGAGAGGGTCAGGTAGACAATGGATCGGCCCGGTTGCGCCGCGGAAGGCGTGGGCGGCGGAGCGGGCGTCCACGAGGCGGCAGTGGAGGCAGGCGGCGCCGGCGGCCGCGGGCTGGAGAACGCGCGGTCGTAGAAGCGCAGAATGCGAACCCAGACGGAATCGGTGCCCACCTCGCTGTGCGTCGATGAACCGCGGCCACTGGCGCCACCTCCGAAGGCGATGGCCGATTGACCGCCTTCCACTCCAAAGCCGGCGCTCCCCGCCACTGCGCGGTTGGAGCCCGAAAACGTCGTATTCCACGGCCGCCGTCCCTGCCCGTGTCCCAAGGCGAAGCCCACGACCACGAAGGCGGCCAGGGCGACCAGTCCACCGTGGAACAGCGCGCTCTTGGGCGGCATCGAGTGATCGGCGCAATAGAAGACCGGCACGCCGTCGGTAGGGGCCAGCGGAGCGGCCTGCGGCCCGGCTTCGTTCTCCCGCAGCAGCCATTGGCGGCCCAACGAGAGCAGGGCGTCGCTGAAGAGCGGCCAGGGGCGGCCCGCCCGCGCGGCCTCGTCAAAGATGCAAAGCATCTCATCGCCGTAGCGCTGCCGGAACCCGGCTGGATGAAGACGCAAAAGTTGGATATAGAGAGACCGCAGCATCACGCCCTCCCGAATTTCGTACGCGCCAGGCGGAGTTTGGCCGCGTGGACGATGGCTTCCATTCGTTCGACCTCGGCGCTGAGCACTCCGCGGCCCAGCGCACCCAGGCGGTAGTAGCGGCGGCGCGGATCGTCGTCGCCCTCACGCGCTCCGGCTTCTTCCACCAGACCCTGCGTGGTGAGCCGCTGCAGGTTGTCGTACAGCGTCCCGGGGCCCAGCTTATACTGGCCGCCGGACTGCCGCGCCACCTCCTGCATGATGGCGTAGCCGTGCAACTCGCCCGCGCTCAGCGCCAGCAGGATGTGCAGCGACGCCGGCAGCAGCGGCAGGAACTTCGTTGGATCCGGTTTCATGGCTCGGCTCCCGTTATATCGGAAGCCGAGTGAGTTGGCAAGGGTTTTAATGCGGCGGCCGGAAAGAATGGGCTATACTGATGTTTCATGCAGTCAGCTCGGAACATCGCCCGGCATCATCACCATCATCATGGGGTGGGCGGGCGTTCTTTGTCCTGAGCGAGGCAGCGCAGGGAAAGATTCAGAGCCCGCCCGGTCCGGCCAGGACCAGGCGGGCTTTTCGTTTGCTGGAGTAATCGACACTATGGATCTCGACTTCAATAAGACAGGCGGCATGATTCCCGCCGTTGTCCAGGATGTGACCACGGGCCGTGTACTGATGGTCGGCTTCATGAACGAGGAAGCGTTCCAGAAGACCGTGGCCACGGGCCTGACAACCTTCTATAGCCGTAGCCGCAACAAGCTCTGGACCAAGGGCGAATCGTCAGGCCACACCCTGGTGGTGAAGTCGATCCAGACCGATTGCGACAAGGATTGCGTGCTGGTGCAGGTGGAGGCGCAGGGTCCCGGCGTCTGTCACGAAGGCTACCAGTCGTGCTTCTTCCGGACCCTGGATGAGGGCGAGTGGAAGATCACCGAAGCACAGACCTACGACCCGAAATCCGTTTATTAACGCCAGGAAAGCGCAGATACTCATGAAACTCAAACTCGGCATCCCCAAGGGCTCACTGGAACAGGCCACTGTCGATCTGTTCCGCCGCGCCGGCTTCAACATCACCACGTCGTCCCGCTCCTACTTCCCTTCCATCGACGATCCGGAAGTGGAGTGCATGTTGATCCGCGCGCAGGAGATGGCCCGCTACGTCGAAGACGGCGTGCTGGACGCGGGCCTCACGGGGCGCGACTGGGTGATTGAGAACGACTCCGAAGTGGAAACCGTGGCCGACCTTATCTATGCCAAGCAGAGCTTCGGCAAGGTGCGCTGGGTGCTGGCCGTGCCGGAAGCCTCGCCTGTCAAAACGGTGAAGGACCTGGAAGGCAAGATCATCGCCACTGAACTCGTGGGCGCGACGAAACGCTACCTCGCCGCCAACGGTGTAACGGCGAAGGTGGAGTTCAGCTGGGGCGCAACGGAAGTCAAGCCGCCGGAGCTGGCCGACGCCATTGTGGAGGTGACGGAGACCGGCAGTTCGCTGCGGGCCAACAAACTGCGCATTGTCGAGACGGTGATGGAGTCGAACACGCAGTTGGTGGCCAACAAGGCGGCCTGGGCGGACGACTGGAAGCGGCAAAAGCTGGAAGACATGCGGATGCTGCTGCAGGGCGCCATCAACGCCCTGGGCAAAGTCGGGCTGATGCTGAACGTCAACAAGGAGAATCTGGAAGCCGTGCTGGGCGTGCTACCGGCCCTCAAGAATCCGACGATCAGCCCGCTCAGCGATGGGCAGTGGTTCGCCGTGAATACGATTCTCGATGAGTCGACCGTGCGCACCATCATCCCACGGCTGAAGCAGGCGGGCGCGGAAGGCATCGTCGAATACCCGTTGAACAAGATCATTCTGTAGGAGCCGCGCATGCTACGAATCGTCGAATCCAGGCAGGCCGGGCGGTTGCTGAAGCGGCGCGCGGCGCGGATGACGGAAGCCGAAGAGGCCGTGAGGCCGATTCTGGAAGCGGTGCGGACCCGCGGCGATGCTGCGTTGATGGAGTACGCACAGAAGTTTGACAAGCTGACGCGCAAGAGCGTGGCCGTGCCGGGCGCGGAACTGCAGGCCGCGGCATCACGATTGTCGCCCGCGTTCCGCAAGGCCGTGGCGGTCAGCGCGAAGAACGTCAAGGCTTACGCCAAACTGCAGTTGCCGCAGGTGAAGAAGGCCCAGCCGGCGCCGGGCTTGAAGCTCAGCCAGATCGTACGGCCGCTGGATTCCGTGGCGGCCTACATTCCGGCGGGCCGTTATCCCCTGCCCTCCACTGTGATCATGACCGTCGTACCCGCGCTGGTAGCGGGCGTCGAAAACATCATGGTGTGCTCGCCGCGGCCGGTGGACGAGATCTTCGGCACGGCCTCGATCCTGGGCGCAACCCGCGTCTTCGAGATGGGCGGAGCGCACGCCATCGCGGCCTTCGCCTACGGCACGAAGACCGTCCCGCGCGCCGATCGCATCGTGGGTCCCGGCAACATCTACGTCGCTGCGGCCAAGAAGATGCTCGCCGGCGAAGTCGGCATCGATTTCGTCGCCGGACCGACAGAGATCCTGATCATCGCGGAAGAGGCGAACCCGACGTGGCTGGCGGCCGACATGCTCGCGCAGGCGGAGCACGATACCGACGCCTCGGCGATCCTGCTGACCACCTCACGATCCCTGGCCGAGGCCGTGGTGGCCGAGGTCGAGAAACAGCTCCAGACGCTGCCCACAGCAGCCACGGCGCGCGTGGCCATTGATAAGAACTCGGCCGTAATCCTGGTGGCTGACACGTCGGAAGCAGTGGAGTTATCCAATCGCTTTGCGCCGGAACATCTCTCGATCCACGACGCGAAGCTGCTGCCCGGCATCCGCCATGCGGGCAGCGTGTTTGTCGGCGCCAACAGCCCGGAAGCCGCGGGCGACTACGCCTCGGGTCCGAACCATGTCCTGCCGACCTCCGGCGCGGCCCGGCTGCGCGGCGGGTTGAGCGCGGCCGACTACGTCAAAGTGATCTCCGTCCAGGAGCTGTCGGGCAAGGCCCTGCGGGCGCTGACTCCGGCCATCACGACCCTGGCGCGGGCTGAGGGTCTGGAAGCGCACGCCCGCTCAGTGGAGGTACGCAATGCCTAAGCCGAGACCAGCAGTGGTCGAGATGGCCCCTTACTCGCCTCCGGCTTCCGGGCGCGATGGGAAGCTGAGGTTGGACTTCAACGAGAACACCGTCGGGTGCTCGCCCAAGGTGCTGGACCTGCTGCGTGCGAAGCTCAGCGAAGAACAGTTGACGGTGTACCCGGAATACGAAGCGGCGCGGCTTGCCCTCTCGGATTACTTCCAGGTGCCGCAGTCGGAGTTCCTCATCACCAACGGCACGGACGAAGCCATCCAGGTGCTGATCAACACCTACGTCGACAACGACGACGACGTCATCGTGCTGCACCCGACGTACGCCATGTACCGCTTCTATGCCGAGGTGGCCGGCGCCAAGGTTCGCGAAATCGGTTACCGCCCGGGCGACCTGTCCTTCCCCATCGATGAGCTGATTGCGGCGATCCGGCCGGACACGAAAGCCATCCTGATCTCGAACCCGAACAACCCAACAGGAACGGCCATCGGCATCGGTGACATCGTGCGCATCCTGGCGGCGGCGCCCAATGCGGCGGTACTGATCGACGAAGCCTACTACGAGTTCTACGGCGTGACAGCGTTGCGGATGACAGACGAGTATCCGAACCTGTTTGTCAGCCGCACGTTCTCCAAGGCCTTCGGCATGGCGGCGCTGCGCGTAGGCTGCCTGTTCTCCCAGAAGGAGAACGTGCAGTACATGCACAAGGCGCAGTCGCCATACAGCGTAAACCTGCTGGCGGCCATCGCGGTCCGGGCGGCCGTGGAGGATCGTGCGTACGTCTCGAACTACGCCGCACAGGCCGTGGAAGCGCGGGAAGCGCTCTACCGCGGCTTCGAGCAGCGCGGCATCCCTTACTATCCCAGCCAGGCCAACTTCGTGCTCTTCCAGGCCGGCGCACAGGCCGTGCCGGTGCGCGACGCGCTGCGGGCGCGCGGCATCCTGGTACGCGATCGCAGCTACGAACTGGCCGGAACGGTGCGCGTCACGGCTGGCACGACGGCGCAGGTGGCGCGGTTCTTCCAGGCCCTGGACGAGGTGTGGCAGTGAAGGACTCGCTCATAGTCTTCGATATGGATGGCGTGCTGGCCGAGGTCGGCGAGTCGTACCGCGAGACGATCGTGCAGACCGTGTCGCACTTCACCGGTAAGCAGGTAGCGCGCGAGCGGATCCAGGACTACAAGAACCAGGGCGGCTGGAACAACGACTGGTCGCTCTCCCTGCGCCTGTGCCAGGACCTCGGGGTGGATGTTCCATATGAAGAGGTGATTGAGCGATTCAATCTGATCTTCCTGGGCGACGACTTCAACGGGCTGATCCTGAAAGAACAGTGGGTGCCGCGCAACGGCCTGCTGGAGCGGCTCAGCGAACGCTACGCCCTGGCGATCTTCACGGGCCGCCCGCTGGAAGATGCCGCCCACACGCTGCGGCGGTTCGCCTCCGGCATCGTGTTCTCACCCATGATCACCATGGAGAGCGTGACCGAGCACAAGCCTGCGCCGCAGGGACTGCACCTGATCCGAGCGGAACGTCCCGACGTAGAAATGTTTTATGTAGGCGATACGGTGGACGACGCCCGCAGTGCAAGAGCCGCCGGCGTTCCGTTCATCGGCATCGCCGCGCCCGCCAATCCACGTCATGCGGAACTCGTGCAGGTGCTGGAATCAGAGGCCGCCATCGCCGTGCTGGATGACATCAATCAGTTGGAAGGAGTTCTGCCATGAAGCGCACAGCCGTCATTGAACGCATCACGAAAGAGACACAGATTCGCGCCAGCCTCACCATCGAGGGCAAGGGCCGCTATGAGATCTCCACCGGAGTGCGCTTTCTCGACCACATGCTCGAGCTCTTCTCCAAGCACGGCGGCTTCGACATCGCGCTGATCGCCCGCGGCGACCTCGACGTCGACCAGCACCACACTGTGGAAGACGCCGGCATCGTACTCGGGCAGCTCTTCGCCAAGGCCCTGGGCGATCGCAAGGGCATCAACCGCGCAGGCTACTTCGTCCTGCCGATGGACGAGACGCTGGCCGTGGCCGCCGTGGACCTGGGCGGGCGTCCCTACCTTGTCTACGAAGATCGCGTGAAGACCCGCCTGGTGGGTGACCTGCAATCGGAACTGCTGGAGGACTTCTTCCACGGCTTCACCACCCATGCCGGCGCCAACCTGCACGCCAAGATCATGCACGGACGTTCAAACCATCACAAGGTGGAAGCGATCTTCAAATGCTTCGCGCGAGCCATGAAGTTCGCCTGCTCGAAGGACGCGCGGCTCAAGGACGAACTGCCCTCCACGAAAGGACTGCTGTGATCACGGTCGTCAATTACGGTGCGGGCAATTTGCGGTCGGTGGAGAACACGCTCGGCGAGATCGGGGCGACCTATCACCTGACGCAGAGCGCGGCCGAGATCGAATCGGCGGAGAAGGTGATTCTGCCGGGTGTCGGCCATCTGGGGCAGATGATGCGGGCCCTGGATGAACTGGGCCTGCGGGACGCGCTGGTGCGAAAGGCAAAGTCGGGCGCACCGTTCCTGGGCATCTGCCTGGGCCTGCAGGCAATGTTCGAGGGCGGTGAGGAGGCTCCGGAACAGAAAGGCCTCGGCTTGTTTCCGGGCCAGGTGGGCCGGTTTCCCATGGACGCCCGCGTGCCGCACATGGGCTGGAACGAGATCGTGCCGCTGGGTTCGCCGCGCCTGCTGCGCAACATCGGCCCCAAGCCGTACGTCTACTTCGCGCATAGCTACTACTGCCCGCTGAGCGAGGCCACCGCCGCCACCTGCCACTACACCCGCGACTACACGGCGGTGCTGGAAAGCGGCAATGTCTTCGGCGTGCAGTTCCATCCGGAGAAGTCCGGACCGCTGGGGCTGAAGATCGTCAGGAATTTCGTGGAGCTCTGAACATGCTGGCCAAACGCATTATTCCGTGCCTGGACGTGACCGGCGGCCGCGTCGTCAAGGGCGTCAATTTCGTGGGGCTGCGCGACGCCGGCGATCCGGTGGAGCTGGCCGATCGCTATAACGAGCAGGGTGCCGACGAACTCGTCTTCCTCGACATCACGGCCTCTTCGGATGGCCGCGACACGATGGTCGACGTCGTCGCTCGCACGGCGCGCAAAGTCTTCATCCCGCTCACAGTAGGCGGCGGCATCCGCGAGGTGGAAGACGCCCGGCTCATCATCCACTCAGGCGCGGACAAAGTCAGCGTCAATACAGCAGCCGTGCGGCGGCCTGGGCTCATCACTGAGGTCAGTAACGAGTTCGGCGCACAGGCCTGCGTCCTGGCCATCGACGCCAAGCGCAACAGCAAGGGCGGCTGGAACGTGTACACCAAAGGCGGCCGAGTGGACGAAGGCATCGACGCCGTGGAATGGGCGGCGCGCGGCGAAGCTCTCGGCGCCGGCGAGATCCTGCTGACGTCGATGGACACAGACGGCGTGCAGGACGGCTTCGATTGCGCCTTGACCCGCGCAGTGTCACGGGCCACACACATCCCGGTCATCGCCTCCGGCGGTGCCGGTACGCCGGAGCACTTCATTCGCGTGCTGACCGACGGCGAGGCCGATGCCGCGCTGGCCGCGTCCATTTTTCACTACGGCACATACACCGTGGATCAATTGAAAGCCGAGCTCGAGAAGGCCGGCATTCCTGTGAGGAGAACCGCTTGATTATTCCGTGTATCGACCTGCAGGACGGCAAGGTCGTTCAATTGGTACAGGGTCGCGAAAAGGCGCTGGAAGGCGCCGCGCCGCTGGAGATGCTGGAGCGCTTCCGCGACTTCCCCGAGATCCAGGTGATCGACCTGGACGCCGCCATGGGCCGCGGTGAGAATAACGCGATCGTCGAGATGCTGGCCGGCAAGGCGCGCTGCCGCGTGGGCGGCGGGGTCAGGACTCCGCAGCGGGCACGCACGCTGGTGGACTGCGGCGCGGACACGGTCATCGTCGGAACGTCAGCGTTCACACAGACCGGCGTGAATCACGAACTGCTCTCGGCCATTGCCCAGGAGGTCACGCCGCAGCGCGTGATGATCGCCATCGACACCAAGGGCGGCCGCATCACCGTGAAGGGTTGGACGGCCAGCCTCGACCTCACGGCCGAGCAGGTGATCGAGCAATTGGAACCTTACTGCGGCGCCTACCTCGCCACCTATGTCGATAAGGAAGGCATGCTGCAGGGCACCGACATCGAGTGGTTCCGCGGCCTGCGTGCCGTCACGCAAAAGAACATCACGGCGGCGGGCGGCATCACCACGCTCGACGACATCCGGCAGTTGACCGCGCTGGGCATCGACTGCGCCCTGGGCATGGCTATTTACACCGGACGCCTGGATCTGAAAGAATTGGCGGCGTTGAACGCCCAATGAAATTGAAGGCCTGCATTGCCGATGTCGAGACAACAGGTCTCAGCAACACCACCGACGAAGTAGTCGAACTGGGACTCGTCCTGTTTGAATTCGATCACCTGAGCGGAGAAGTCCACGGGGTGATCGACGAGTACACCGGCCTGCGCGATCCGGGCCGCCCCATCCCGGCCGGAGCCACCGAGGCGCACGGTCTCACCTGGGACGACGTGCGCGGCAAAGCCCTGGACGACGTGCTTGTGCGCGGCATCTTCGCGCGCAGCACAATGATGATCGCCCACAACGCACGGTTTGATCGCGGCTTCATTGAACGGCTCTATCCCGAGGCGCGCCGCCTGCCCTGGATCTGCTCGATGGACGGCGTGGCTTGGCGCAATAAGGGGTTCCGCTCCAGAGGCCTGCAGGAACTGCTTCGTCATCACAACATCGTGGCCGAGGCGGCGCACCGTGCCCTGGATGACGCTCGCAACACGCTGCTGCTGCTGTCGCAGAAGCAGGGTGACGGGCGAACCTATCTGTCCGATCTGCTCGCCCGCGTGAAGTAGACTACACTCGAAACCCCGCGGCTGCTACCACGATCCGGTCACCACCTTGGGTGTGTAGCTGATCGCATAGGGGCCCACGTTGCCGAACCGCACGCGAACACTCACCGCCGCTCCGGCGGCCAGCGCATCGCGCGCCACCACCAGGTAAGGGCTGCCGGCAATCTGGCCGTCCGCATTCAGCAGCGTCACGCCCGGCGGCAGGTTCGTGAACTGCAGGTAGACCGGACCGGCAATCGCCGCACTGGAAATGTTCAGGACGCGTACGGCGCCCGTGGCGGCACGGTCCACTGTGCCGAAGTTCAGCCGCGTGGCGGCGAGACGGCATTGGGCCGTGACATCGACGGTGTCGGGCAACCGCAGGTAGGCCACTGCCCCATCGTGGTCGGAAAGGCGTTCTGGCCGGTTCGCATCGTTCCGATAGCTCTCCGGGAAATCGGCATCGACGTGCGCGATCGCGAAGCGCGTCAGGCGCTGCATCAGGTGGCCGTTGGCCAGCATGTGGTCGAGCGATTGGGCATTGCCGTCGAAGCTGTAGCTGTAGCGGCCCTCGGCCGGCAGTGTGTCTTCCAGCTCGATCAGATCGGGGTTGAGGAGATCGGGGCTGGCCAGCACCACTTGCGAGACCGGTGAGGGCGTCCCCTTGATCGTGCCGATGACATCGACATAGCCGTCGCTGGCGCTGAAGGCGTTGAAGTCGCCCAGCAGCAGAATCAGCTCACTGGGATTCGCCTGCTGCCGCGACTGCACGAGCCCCGCCAGGTATTCGGCCTGCGCCCGGCGCTTGGCGCGGATGCGGCCGCCGTCGGCCGGATCGTCCACTCCGGTCAGCGAGCGCAGGTGATTGGCGATGATCGTCACGGGCAGCGCCGTCGAGGAACCGGTCTTGGTCACGCGAACCCGCAGCACCAGCGGCGGACGGTCGTTCAGCAACGCGGGCGTGCTGCTGCCCGGATCCGCATAGGTGGTGTCCTTGCCGTACTGGACCACGTCCACCACGGAGACCTTGGCGGACTTCACCAGGAAGCCGACATCGATCCCGCCCACATCGTTCCCTTCCACCAGGTGCGCCTGATACCCGGGATTCGGCTGGCCTTGCGCCACCGCATCCGCGTTCAGCTTGGCCGCCACGCTTTGCAGTGTGGAGAGGTTCTCCATCTCGGCCACGCCCAGGACATCCGGCGACTTCAGCACATTGCGCACCAGCAGCGACAGCTTGTTGAGACGGTTATTGAAGGCGGCCTGCGTCAGCGCGACATCGCTCACAGACGGGTCGTTTACCGTATCGAAGAAGCGTTCCACGTTGAGGCCGCCCACCGTGAACTCATCGGCGGCGGGATCGGGCAGTGCAACGGCTGCGGCCACACCGGAAACCGTGGGGCTCACGCCGGCTTCGGGCAGCAGTGTATAAGTCCGCAGCCCATAGTCCAGCACGCCCACCAGGCCGGTGATGGTGGTCCCGGAGGTTACCTCCAGCAGGGCGGCGCCCGGCTGTGCTCCGCTATCGATCCGGATGCGCTCGGGGTTGCCGTCGAAGCGCGGTACGCAGCACGGCGATCCGGCTGGAAGGGCGTCGGGCACCTGGACGCCGGCCTCGCGGAAGGGCCGTTTCACACCGGCCAGCACGCCATAGAAGACGCCGTTGGAAGTGGAAGTCGCAGTCGCTTCGTTGACGCTGCCCTGGGTCGGGGACACAACGGTGAGCGAGTCGATGCGTACGCGCATGCCCTCGTACTTCTCGAGGTTGTCGAGGCTGTTCACCAGCGTGTCGGCGGTCGTGATCGTCACAGCAGGCGGCACGGAACCCGCGCCCATCAGCGTCACCTTCGGCGAGCCCGCGAGCTCGGTCATCGACGGGCTGGCAGGATCGCTGGAGGGAATGTACTCCTGCACCTGTCCGCTCACGCACACGTCGTTGCCGAGGGCCGCAGCGCTGGGCGGAGCGCTGGAGGTGAAGACGAAAACGCCATCGGAGGTCGCCGGATCGTTGTCGCCGGGCGCCGGCGACTGGACGAAGAACCCATTGGAACGCAGGCCGGTGACGGTGCCGCGTGTCGTGACGGTGCGTCCGGCCACGGGCGAGGTGGCCGTGCTGCCCTGGATCTGCCAGATCTGGTGGGTCAGGTTACACGTGGGCACCGATGAGTCGATGAACAGCGTGAACGTGCGTTCGGCCAAGTTCGTAGAGTCGGCCGTGTCGGTGGCACGCACGTTTACGGTGAGCGTGGTGATCGCCGTGGGCGTGCCGGAGATCAATCCGCTGGGCGACAAGGCCAGGCCGGCCGAGGGCAGGCCGCTGAGCGCGCTCCAGGTGTAGGCGCCGGATCCGCCCGCCGCGCTGAGCTGTTGGCTGTACGCCGTGCCCATCGTAGCAGCGGGCAACTGCGCCTCCGTCAGGATCCTGACCGGCGTGCTGACCCCGCACAGTTGCGTGGGCGAAGCCGCATTGCGCGGCGCTGGAGCCCCCGCGCTGAAGTCGGCGGCATTGTTGTTGGTATCGACACAACCCGCACCCGCCCGGAACAGGGCGGTGGTGTTGCTGGCCGCCGGAGCGGGTCCCGCGCCCTCGAAGTAGTTCGCCGTGCCAAACCCGACGAGATCGAGAATCCGCGCCGCCGATGCCGCACTGCACGGCGTGCTGCCGCCATTGCAGTCGAGCGCGGTGGTGCCCGAAACCAGCGCGACCTTGCCGCCGGTCGCGGAGAGGTTGATCGTGCCCGTCAGATCCGGCGCCGGCAAATCGGCCCCCGTGGTGCCCGCGATCATCTTCACCAGGAAATACTGGCCCGCGCTGAGGTTGCCGGAGAGTAGCGTGATCTGGCTGCTGCTGGCTCCGAAGTTCCCGGTGCCTGTCGCGCTGGTGTATTGCAGCGACAAACCATCCAGGGGCACGGCGGACGACCCGGGATTGAACAGCTCCACGTAGTCGCTGTTGAGCGGGGCGCCGCTGTTCCCGCCGCCGCCGTACACCTGGCTGATGACGACCTGGGCGTGGGCGGAAACGGTCATGAACGCGAGGAGGAGGACAGAGGATACAACTTTGAACGGTGACATATGGATGAGTCGGACCAACGTAGCGGCCGCGGAGAGAGTGATCAGATGCGGCTAGACGCCGTAGTCGAGCAGCGCCTTGCGGCCCAGCTTGATGCCTTCGAGTTCGTCCAGCTTGCTGCCTTCGAACTCGATACCGATGTAGCCGGAGTACTTCGAAGCTTCCACGATCTTCAACATCTTCGGGATGTCGTAGAGCTCCTCGGTCCCGTTGGCCCCGTCGAAGTGGCACTTGAAGCTGGCGCCCTTGGCATAGGTCATCAGCTTGGTGACGGCGTCATAGCGGTCGATCTCTTTGGGGAAGTTGCCGAAGTCGGGCAGGGTGCCGAAGTTGGGCAGCGACACCTTCTTCATCAGGGACAGCACGACGTCGGGATTGGAGGAGATGCCGCCGTGGTTCTCGATGATGATATTGATGCCGGCGGGCTTGGCATAGCCGCAGAGGGCCGTGAAGCTCTCGGCGCAGTAGCCGAGGAAGGCTTCGATTTCGGCCGGCGTCGTGGGCTGTTTCTCCGGGTACATGTTGGTGCGGATGGAGTGGCACCCGACCTCGGCTGCGGCATCCACCCACTTGTGGTGGTTCTTCACAGCCTTCATGCGCTGGGCCTTGTCGGAGTGGCCCATCATGCCTTCGTCATCCACCATGATCAGCACCGGCTTGGTGCCCGTGTCCGCCATGCGGCGCTTCAGCCTGGCGATGTAGCCGGCGGTGGGCGAACCCCAGAGGGTGTTGACGAACTCCAGGCCTTCGCAGTTGTTTTCCTTGGCGATGCGAGGGAAGTCGAGGTTGGTGAGCTTGCCCTGCTGGATGGCCTTGTGGATGGACCATTCGGCCAGGGAGACCTTGAAGCGGCCAGGGGCGGGGGCGGCTAAACCGGCCAGCGGAGCGGCCAGAAGGGAGGAGAGGAGATGACGGCGGGAGAGGGTCATAATCGTTCGCAAGAACGATTATGACACCAACTCTTTTGGATGAGAGACCCAGTAGTCCGGGGTGTGCGAACGCATGGCGGCCTGGTCGCCATAGCCCCAGGTGACGCCGCAGGTCCTGACCCCGGCGCGCCGGCCGGCTTCCATATCAGGCGAGGCGTCCCCGATGAGCAGGCACTCTTCCGGCTCGACCCCGAAGAGCTCCAGCGACTTGAAGATGACGTTCGGCTCGGGTTTGGACGGGAAGCCGTCGGTACCCTGTACGTGGTTGAAGTGCGAGACCAGGCCGAACTGGGTGAGGATGGCGCGGGCCGTATCGCTGCTCTTGGTGGTGGCCGTCGCCTTGAGGCCGCCCAGCGAGGAGAGCATCTCCGGCACGCCGTCGTAGATGCGGGTCGTGCGATGCTTCCGTTCCAGGTAGATCTTGCGGTAGCGGGCCAGCAGGGCTTCGTTCTGCTCGCGGGTGTTGGCGGGCAGGACTTGCTCAAAGAGATCGAAGAGGTGGAAGCCGACGAAGCTGCGAAGGTAGGCTTCGTCGAGATCCGTAACGCCTTCGGCACCCAGTGCCTCGCGCACCGCGCCGCAAATATCGGACGCGGAGTCGAGCAGGGTGCCGTCGACGTCAAACAGGTATACGCGGAATGGAGGAATCACGCCGTTTGCGGTCCATCAATCAGCGGCGGATTCGCGCGCCGGACTTCGGGCCGCAGGACTTCCTGGTGGCCTTCATCCTGCGACTCGCCCGCGACGGCCGTCTTACCCGGCTTGCCGGCGAGAATCGCCTTTACTTCTTCGCCATCGATGGACTCACGCTCTAGCAGCGCGATCACGATCTGCTCCAGCGCCCAGTTGTACTCTTCAATGATCGCGTGGGCGCGCTTGTCGGCGTCCTCGACCATCTCCTGGACGGCTTCGTCGATCTTGATCGCCGTGGCTTCGCTGAAGTCGCGGTGCTGGGCGATTTCACGGCCCAGGAAGATCTGCTCGTCCTTCTTGCCGAAGCTGATCGGACCCAGGCGGCTCATGCCGTAGTCGCAGACCATCGCGCGGGCCAGTTCCGTGGCCTGTTCGATGTCGTTGCGGGCTCCGGTGGAGAGCTGATGCGTGTAGCGCCATTCACCCAGGCGGCCAGCCATGCAGACCGTCAGCCGGGATTCCATCTGAGCCTTGCTGCGGTTCAGAACGTCACCCGTCGGCAGTTGCATGGTGATGCCCAGCGCGCGGCCGCGCGGAACAATCGAAACCTTGTGCAGAGGGTCAGCTTCCTTGATCAGGGCAGCCACCAGGGCGTGGCCGGCCTCGTGGTAAGCGGTGACCTTCTTGTCTTCCTCGGTGAGGATCATGGAACGCCGCTCGGCGCCCATCATGACCTTGTCCTTGGCCAGTTCGAAGTCGGCCATGGTGACGACCTTGCGGTTCTGGCGGGCCGCCAGCAGCGCGGCTTCGTTCACCAGGTTGGCGAGGTCGGCGCCGGCGAAACCGGGGGTGCCACGGCCGATCACCGAGAGATCGACGTCGTCCGATAGCGGAGTCTTCTTGGTGTGGACCTTCAGGATCATTTCCCGGCCCTTCACATCGGGCAGGCTGACGACGACACGGCGGTCGAAGCGGCCCGGCCGGAGCAGGGCGGGATCCAGCACGTCGGGACGGTTGGTGGCGGCGACGAGGATGACACCCTCGTTCGACTCGAAACCATCCATCTCCACCAGCAATTGGTTGAGGGTCTGTTCGCGTTCATCGTGTCCGCCGCCGAGGCCCGCACCGCGGTGCCGGCCGACAGCGTCGATTTCGTCGATGAAGATGATGCAGGGTGCGTTCTTCTTGCCTTGCTCGAAAAGGTCGCGGACTCGGCTGGCGCCGACGCCGACGAACATTTCGACGAAGTCGGAGCCGGAGATCGAGAAGAACGGCACGTTGCCTTCACCCGCGATGGCGCGGGCCAGCAAGGTCTTGCCGGTGCCGGGGGGTCCGATGAGCAGGACGCCCTTCGGGATGCGGCCGCCTAGCTTCTGGAATTTTTGCGGTTCGCGCAGGAATTCGATAATTTCCTGCAGCTCTTCTTTCGCTTCTTCCACGCCAGCGACGTCTTTGAAGGTCACTTTCTTTTGCTGCGAGCTGTGCATGCGGGCGCGGCTCTTGCCGAAGCTCAACGCCTTATTACCGCCGCTCTGCATCTGCCGCATCATGAAGACCCAGAAGGCCAGCAGGAGGACGAAGGGGATCGCATTGATCACTACGGTGATCCAGGTGCCGGAGCTGCTTTCCTTGATCCGCACCACGACGTTCTTTTCGCGCAGCAGGTCATACAATTTGTCGTAGCTCAAGGGCACGACAGTGTGTAGAGGGGTCTTGTCATCCATCTGCCCGCGGACTTCCGTGCCTGCGATCTCCACTTCCTTCACGCGGCCAGCCTCCACCTGTTTCAGAAAATCAGTGAAGGCCAAGTCCTGTACGGTCCGGGCGGTGTTCTGCTTGACGACTGTCCATAGAAGGATGGCCACGCAGACCAACACGACCCAGAAGATTGCTGTTTTGACGTTCGAGTTCATTCCCTCTCCAACGCGCTTAGAACCGGTTCAACCGATTGTAACGCTATTACTTCAGACGCATTCCGCGGCCGTTTTGATTCACTGGCCGTCCGTAACTTCTACTTTGGAGCCCACTTTACCCGCGAAATCCCTCAACCTCGCCCACTCGCAATACACGCCGAGTGCCTGGACCTGCTGCCGCCCAGGCGGCTGCTCCAAACCTCCGAGCCCAAACGATGCGGCCCTTCGATACGATCATCGGCCAATTGGCCCGGTTCCATGAGGGCACCCGCTCCGACTGCATCAGGTGCTTCAGCTTCACCGGTCTGTCCCGCCCTACTGGTTGATACGTATCACCAGCGTGCAAGTTCCTAAGGATCAGAGGAAAAGACAGACGATCGTAATCCAACCAATCTCTGCCTACATTATATAGGCAATCCGTGCCGTCCGCCGGGGCCGGACAAACGGTTGCTTCCTCAAGCACTTCCAGCAGGATGGGACCAGCCGGCGCGCGGCCCGGGGCCGGCAACTCCACCATCCAATCCGCGGCAGCGTCCGGGACGGCCGGCGCCAGCCTCAACCATTCAAACGATCGCTGCGCGGTGACCCCGGGCAGGACGGCCTGCCCTTCGCCATCGCTCTTCAGGGCCAGGCGCAGCAACCGCTCGACATGTTCCAAAGTGAAGCGCCGGAGAGAGCCGGAAGCGCGCTCCAGCCCCAGGCGCAGCACTCGGCGGAGCAGGGCCGGATGCAGTTGGCGCAGCGCCATCGTATTGAAAATCAAAGGATTCTCTCCTACGATGGAGCGTTCGAAGGTCTCTGCCACCACCGCCCGCCAGTAATCTTCCTCGGACGCGGCGAGCGAAGCCAGCCGGGCCAGGGCCTTCCCGGACCCGGCACGGACATGCTCTTCGAGATCTGGCAGGATCCGCTGCCGCAGGACATTGCGACGGAAACGAGGGTCCAGATTCGACGAATCTTCCCTCCACCAGAGCCCTTCCGAGCCGAGCCATTGCCTGACCTCGACCCGGTCCACCTCTATTAAAGGACGGATGACGCCCTCGGCGGTCACGGGCAGAATCCCGCTCAACCCGCCTGGTCCACTGCCCCGCACCAATCGAAAGAGCACCGTTTCCGCCTGGTCGGAGAGGGTGTGTCCGGTGGCCACGCGGGCCAAGCCGGCCGAGCGGATCGCTTCGGCGAAGAACCGTTGGCGGGCGCGGCGGGCTTCCTGCTCGAGATTGCCGTGATTGGGATCCAGCCGGGCGTGCTCGATGGTGCAGGGCAGGCCCCACTCTTCGGCCAGGGAGGTGACAAAGGCGGCATCCCCGTCGGATTCCGCACCTCGCAATCCATGATCCAGATGAAGGATATGGAGCCGGATGCCGAGCTGCGGGGCCAAGGCGCGCAGGACCGCGGCCAGGCACACCGAATCGGCGCCGCCGGACACGGCGACCCCGACCAGGTCGCCCTGCCGCAGCATCCGGTATTTCCCGATGGTCCTTGCGACACGTTGCAGCAGCACCGTGCCTCCATTGTAGAGGGGCACCCGGCTCCGCTTAATTGTGCTTCGTGAAGCCGACGTTCTTCTGCCCGCTGAGGCTGTTGAAGAGGGTGTCGATCCAGCCGTCCGTAGTGATGAACGAGCCGGACCACTTCTGCCAGGCGGCCAGCGCCTTGGCCTTCTTCAGGTCATCGGCGGTTTTGCCATTCGCCATGCCCTGCCTGACGATGTCGCGGGTGCCTTTGAGCATGGCCACAAACTCGCGCACATCGGTGAGGGACGCAATGGCGCCGTGCCCGGGGATCACCTTCACATCGGCCGGGAGCATGCCGATCGCCTTATCCATGGCATCGATCATGCCGTCGATGCTGCCGCCGCTGTCGACATCAATATAGGGGAAGCCGTAGCGGACGAAGTCGTCGCCCATGTGGACGACGTTCGAGTTCGGGAAGAAGATGATGGAGTCCCCGTCGGTATGGCCGGAGGGGAAATGCAGGGCGCGGATGTCCTCGCCGTTCATGTGAACCGTCACATCGTGTTCGAACGTGACCACCGGCAGGGCGCCCTTGGGCTGGGCCGGATTGGCCGGCTTGCCGGGGGGCGTGGTGCCCTGCCCCATGAGCCGTTTGCGGACATTGTCCTGGGCAATGATGGTGGAGGTTCCGCCGAACTCCAGATTGCTGCCGGTGTGGTCGCCGTGATAGTGCGTATTGATGACGAAGCGCACGGGCTTGTCGACGATCCCCCTGAGAGCCTCGCGAATCTTGCCGGCCAGCGGAGCGAACTGATCGTCGACAATGACGATGCCGTCCTCGCCGGCCGAGACGCCGATGTTGCCTCCGGAGCCTTCCAGCATGTAGACATTGCCGGCCACCTTGGTGACCTTCATCTGGACCTTGCTGAAATCCTGCTGTTGGGCAAACAGTGGAGCGACAGCGAGGAACGCTCCCACCAGACTCGTGAATCGCATGGGAGAAATGATCGCGCGTACGGGCGAGATTCACAAGGGGCCCGACGGCACGGGCCTGGCCGGCCCCCCGTGGTTATTCGGCTGGCGAAAGCCCGGCGGTCAACTCGTCCCAGCCCTGCAGCAGCGTCTCCGCCTGGGCGGCGGCTTCGCCTTTCAGGTACCAGGTAGTTGTGAGGGCCGTGGTGTCGCCCCATTTTTCGGCGAACAACCCGACCGCCCCGCCTTGTATCGAATCCAAGCCGAGGATGAGGTAGCCCGGATCCTTCCGATAGACGATGGCGCCGGAGACGCTGGTGCCGCCCGGGAGCGTGGCCTTATAGTGACCGGCCGCGGTTTCTTCGAAGGCGATGCCGGCTTTCAGACCAGCCATCAACTCGGCCGGGGGACGCTTGATCATGGCCATTTTGTTGACGGTTTTCGCCGCAAGTGCCCGCGTGTTCTCCAGATCGTGCCGCAGCAGTTGGAGGAACGAGGACCAGCCTCCGGAAGTGGATTCGTACTCGCCGTCGAACGACGCGTCGGCGCCAAAGCCCGAGTGGACCAGCCGCAGCCGGGTCTTGCCTGCCTCGCCTTCGACGATGAATTCGACGACGCGGGGTCCCTTGGCGCCGTGGTCCTCCGTCCAGGCCAGGCGCTTGCCGGGCTCCCAGGCGGTGATGGGCGCGGTGCCCTCCATGCCCGGTCCCCAGGAGATGGTCACCTTGCCGCCCTCCCCCGGTTCCACCGTGGCGATGGGGGCGAACCAGCGAGTGATCTGGTCGCCCTCGCTGACTGCTTTCCAAACCTGTTCCGGTGTGGCCTCGATCTCCACGCTGAGATCGAGATGCCGTTTGCCTTCGCTCATGTCTTCCTCCCTTAGTCGAGTTGTGCCCCGCCGGGGCCGTCGTCCTGCTGTTTCGTGATGGCTGAGTAAGCGCCGACGACAAACCGGAACGTCCGGCCTTCGGGCGACGCCGAGTCGTGATAGCGAGTGGTGAGGCTGGCCAGTGCCGTGGTCAGTTCCTCAGTGAAGGCGTGGCGGTCGGCGGCCGTGCGGAAGCGGACCTCCGTCTCCACGGTGAGGGTCGACAACCGCTTGCCTGCCCTGCGCGCCCGCAGCCCCAAGACGGCCAGATCGCGGATGATGCGCGCGGCGGCCGATACCAGATAGGCGGCCGAGAAGCGGTCGCGCTGGATCTCGGGTGACGGACCCAACTGGCCGAGGGCTTCGGGACTGATCAGGTAAGACTGGGCGGTCGCCTGCACGATGCGCTCCAGGCAGTTTCCTTTGCGGCGCTCCTCGACGAACGAGAGGAAGCCCTCCTTCTCGAGTTCGCGGAGGTGGTAGTTCACCTGCTGACGCGGCAGGTCCATGTCCCGGCCGATGGACGAGGCGGAGCGCGGCTCGCGCAGTTCGTGCAGGATTCGCAAGCGCACGGGCTGCATCATGGCTGCGGCGCGGGCCGGATCGCGCACTATCTCGAGTTGGGGCAGCGCCGCCATGGGACCGTTATAGTTGACCACCGAATAATTTTCCTGTCAAGACTATTTCTGAGTTCGGTTTGTCTGGTACTTCCGGCCGCAGGCAGAGGGAGGTCCAGCGTGGGCGGGAAAGTGGGTTTGTTCGCTCAAAATCGGCGGTGGGTTGACCTGGGGGCTGCGCCGGGCAGGCGCTGAGGTGCAGCCTGGGCCGCGGAGCATGGGCGGGCTGGACTGAGGCAGTGTGAATTGGGGCACGGCCGTTTTTGATGGTTGGCTGGAGGTTTGGCGTGGCTCCCCCGCTCCTTTTAGTTGCGGCTCTGAGCGGGGCTTTTCTGGTTTTGGCGGACCTGAGGGGCTTGGGGGACTGCGTTGAAGACGCGGTGGTAGCCATGGCCCGCTTCTTGCCAGTCGCGGTTCGCTGCGCGGTGGGGACCCCTCCCTGGCGGTCGGGGTGGGCTGGCGGGGTTGAGGGCTTGGGCGACCCGCCGGCATTGGGTCCCGGTGGTGGGTGAGTTGGGGCATTTCGGGGGGTTATCCGCTCCCTCACGGTCGCGGCTCTATTTGTTTCGTTCGCTTTGGCAGCCTGGAGGGGCTTGGGGGACTGCGGTGTAGATGCTTCCGCAGCTGTGGGCCGCTGCTTGCCAGTTGGGGTTCGTTGCGCGATGGAGACCCCTCCCTGACGGTCGGGGTTCGCAGGGGCTTTGTTTGCTTCGGCGACCTGGTGGGGGTTGGGGGACTCCGTTCTAGACGCGGTGGTAGCCCGTCGCTGACACTCCGGGACTGGGGCAGGTGGGTTTGTTCCCTCAAAATCCTGGGTGGGTTGGGTGGTTTCGGGCTCGGCGGGGCCGGTTGGCTGACTGGGGGTCAGGAGTTGGGTTAGGTGGTCCAGGCCGTTTGGGATAGAGAGGATGGCGCTTTCGGTGCCGCGGAGGCGCATCTGGATCCAGCCGGCGTAGCGATTGAGGGCCTGGATGTAGCCGTGCTGGCAGAGGACCCATTCCTGCGCGGCGTCTTCGTTGCCTCGGCCGTATTCCAGACCGGCGTTGAAGAGGGCTCGTTCGCGGCTCTCGTGGATGACGAGGTGGCCCTGGAGCATGTGCCACTCGAAGCTGAGGGCATGGAGGGTCGGATCGGCCAGGTGCTCGGTGCGGGCGTCGGCGAGGGCTCGGAAGTGAGCTTCTAGGCGGGGCGACATGCGGTGGTCTTCGCTGTAGGCTCCGGTGCGGCGGGCGTTTTCGGCGACTTTGGCTTTGCCGGCGGCGGTACGAGGGCCGGTGGATTTTTGGGCGTTGGCCCGGTTGGCAGCGAGGCGCTTTTCGGAGATTTGAATGTCGGGCATGGGTGGGGGTCCTTGCTCTTCACTGCACCTGTTGAATGGGGTAGAGGCGCTGAATGAGGCGGAGTTCGGCGGAGAGCGCGCGGTGGCGGCGCCAGTAGCGCTCCTCCAGTTTCAGGGCTTCCAGGAGGGATTTGCGTTGAGCGGGGTCCATAGTGTGGAAGGCCTGCCAGGCGTGGACTCCGGGGCTGGCTTTGGGGACCAGTTCGTTGGTGTTGTCCCACTGGCGCTGGATCTGGAGGGTGAGTGCATTGGCTTCGAAGGAGGCGTAGCGTTCGGCGCGCCAGATGCATTCGGCCATACGGTCGGCCAGGATGTGCTGATAGGTGGTGGCCGGTTTGAACTGTTCGTGGACGGCGGCACGAATCTTTTTGTAGTAATCCTTGCGTTCGACGAAGGTGGTGACGCTGGCGGCTTTGGCGCCGGTGAGGATGCCATCCTCGGCGACCTGGGCGTGGCGGCTGAGGAGGTCGATGTCCGGGAAGGCGCAATCGACTGGTTCGGAAGTAATCATATGAAATGTCCTCTATAACCAGTTTGGTTGGGGTGGACCTAGGATTTAGGAGATGGAGGTCTGCAATCTGTTGATTGCAGAGGAGAAGATTTTTGTTGAACTGGTGTCATCAAAGAAGCTTAATGTGCGGAAACGGGGGGATGTTGCGGGGGTGGCGGAGTCTCGGGCGAAGGGGGCGGGGTGGGCGGCGGCCTTGTGACGTGAGATGTGCTGTCCGGATTCGCATCCCTGCGAGATGGCGACCCGTCCCAGTGGCCATTTTGATGGATTGAATGCGTACCTCGGAGTACGTCGCGGCCGAAGGGCGGGTGTGATGGGGTCCTGTATGTTATTGCATCCAAGCCAGTTGTTGGGCAAGCAGAAAACTGGCGGACTACGGGACTCAGGGCGGTCAAACTTCAGATGGTGAGCGGAACGGGACGATAAGTCTATCGTTTTCTGTGGCTTGCAGAAAGGTGCACGCCAGGCTGTCCCCGTTGCCCCCGTTGCCCAAATATAGCAATCAAATCCAGCATTGGCTCAACGAACAGCTCTTCGCCTCAATTTGAGCAATCGTCGTACTGCGGCAATGCTCACAGAAATCAGCGCGCCTCCAATGCAGAGATTAATCAGAAGCCAAGGAAACTCCACTTTTATTAGCGATACTGCAATGAGGCCGCCACCAAAACCGAATCCGCAGACGCAAAACAATACCACCGCCCAGTTGCGCTGGAGCAGAAGCCCGATTCCGACGATCAGGAAAAATATCCCTGGGATCAAGGCTGGCCGCAATTCCTCGGCCCGGATGCGTGCGCCCTGCATGCTAAGGGCAACCATTCCGAAGAATACGGCAGAATACAACACAGTACCGATACCCAAAATGCGAAAAAGTGTCATTGTTCGGACTCTCACGGGCACGCGCTAGCCATATACTCAGGTGTAAATACGTCTTTATAGCCACCGCCAAGCCAACTCGCGAAGATCGCCGTTTTTTCTCCACGATCCGTGAACGGAGCGATGTTTCCAATAGGCAGGCCTCGCACCAAACGAGTAACTGACCATGCCGACTTCGCAAATGCGTACACGACTGGTTGAAATCCATAGCCTCGCGCCTGCAGGTCCGTATACCAAATTACATCAAGCTCACCTACAGGCGTCTGGATGTTGGGGACATAAGAGCTATTGAATGGCTCCAGGAGGCCGTCGCCACCTGGATTCGTGGACATCTGCGCCGCTTTACGAGTCCCGTATTGCGCCTCTCGTTCAAGGACCGTCCGAAGAACATCGCACTGTTCCTTCGTAAGCTTGGGGTACTCCTTCTCCGGTGCAGATTCCGCCTTCGCTTGCGCCGTACGGTAATTGTTCTCGCCATCTCCCCCCGCTCCACCCGACCAACCTGCCATCTCGACCCCGCCAACGCCGTAGCCTCCACCTCCACTAAAAGTTTGAATCCAGTATGTTGTTGTCACCAGTGAACACGAGTCATACTCCCCATTTACGTAGAAACAGGTTGTGTTCACGACATCCAGCGCCATCATCTGGAGCCCGGCTGGATCCATGAAGCCTACTGGTTCATTCCCCACATACGTATAGCGATTCCAGCTCTGAGGATCCGTCGGTCCCCCGCTAGCCCGGTACGGATCCGCCGTGGTAAACCTCCCCCACGAACTCGCGTAATACCGGTTCTGCGCATAGTCCAACCCGGTATAAATATCCCGCTTATACGTCGTGAACGTCTCGTCCTGATCCACCGACACCGACCCCGAAACCTCCCCGTACGGATAAACCCGGCCATGCGTCCCATCCGGGCTCCCTAGCCGGTCCGGCTTCGCACCCGTCCACCCATTCAGCACCAACCGACCGCCGAAGTAGACCCGTAGCTTCGCCTGGCACAGGAACGTTGCCCCGGACACCGTGCACACTGAATAAGTCCCCAACACTTCGCCACCCTGGCCGTACACCGTGTACGTCCAGTTTCCGCCCTGCAACTTCTTCACCCGGAGGTTCCCCGGACCATACTTGTACGTCTCTGTCACGCTCGGAGTCACAATCTGCGTCATCCGGTTCTCGATGTCATACGAGGCCGTCACCGACCCCGAGGGCGTCGACCACCCCGTCATATTCCCATTCGAGTCGTAGCCGAACCCCGCTCCATTCAGCCGGTTCGTTGCTGAAGCTGTTGTCTGCACCGTCACGGCCTTGTGGCGTTTGAAGGTCCGGCACCGATCGCTGCGCCCCAATGGCCTCTGCGATCCTTTGGTTTCCTACTTCATTATCCATTGGGGGGGTCGACGCAATCGATGACCCCGGGGCTGTGCGGCAGCCCGTTTCTCGGAAGTTTGGTGGGTGGCGTGTGGTTGGTGGTGCGGATTCTATCTGGGATGGGGCGGGCCCCCGGCTGACGCCGGGGGTAATGCTGGGGGGGACGGCGTTGGGATTGGGATGGGCCCTGGGCAATGCCCAGGGGAATGCTGGGGGGAGGTTGCTGGGGTGGGGCCGGCGGCGTTGGTTGAGGGCTGGGGACGGCGTTGGGATGGGGCGGGCCCCCGGCCGACGCCGGGGGTAATGCTGGGGGGGACGGCGTTGGAATTGGGATGGGCCCTGGGCAATGCCCAGGGGAATGCTGGGGGGAGGTTGCTGGGGTGGGGCCGGCGGCGTTGGTTGAGGGCTGGGGACGGCGTTGGAATGGGGCGGGCCCCCGGCTAACGCCGGGGGTAATGCTGGGGGGGACGGCGTTGGGATTGGGATGGGCCCTGGGCAATGCCTAGGGGAATGCTGAGGGGGAGATTGCTGGGGTGGGGCCGGCGGCGTTGGTTGAGGGCTGGGGACGGCGTTGGGATGGGGCGGGCCCCCGGCTGACGCCGGGGTAATGCTGGGGACGGCGTTGGGATTGGGATCAGCCCTGACTGCCCAGGGGAATGCTGGGGGGCGGTTGGATTGCTTCGGGAAGACCGATGGAGGGGGATAGTGCAATCCTGAGTGACCACCGCCGATCGCGAATGCCTCCACTATACTTGCTGGTTATGGCCTATTCCCCGCTTACTGTTTGGCAGCGTATTAGCGACGGGATCGAAGTAAAGGCACTCTGGGCGCAGTTCAGCCGCGAGGCCCGGGCCAGCTATACCTTCTATACAAAGGAAGCCGATTCGAAGCTACCCGCAGGACACTCCCGCCGGGCACGATTCCTGGAGGTTGTGCGCATTCTTTTCTGGGCCATGATTTTGACACTTTCCCCGGCCCGCCGTGTGTTGCTTCTCCTGTCGCTCCTGGTCCTGGCGGTGCCGCTGTTCACTTTCCGATATCAGGGTCTGACCTTCTGGGGCGGGGGCGGCCTGCTGATCCTGCTTGCGATGGAACTCGCTGACCGCGTCATGATGAAGCGCGATCTTGAGATCGCTCGCGAGATTCAGAATTGGATGATGCCGGCAACACCGCCCGCAGTGCCAGGCGTGGACATCGCCTTTGAATATCGCGCCGCTAACATAGTCGGCGGCGATTATTACGACGTTGTTTTTCGTTCACCGGGTTCGGCGGGCGGTTCGACTCGGCCCGAACGGCTGCTGTTCGTGGTAGCGGACGTCGCCGGAAAGAGCGTGCCTGCGGCCCTGCTGATGGCGACCCTGCAGGCAAGCCTCCGGGCTTTGGCCGGGCTCCCGATTTCGCTGCTCGAGTTGGTCGAACGCCTCAATCAGTCCTTCTGTACACAAAACGTCAGCGGAAGCCGCTTCAGCACCGCGTTCCTCGCTGAACTCGAGCCCGATGACGGACGTCTCACTTATGTAAACGCCGGGCACAATTGGCCTGTCCTGCGTCGTGCGGGCGGCGCGCTCGAACGCCTGGAGATCGGGGGCCTTCCGCTGGGCATCATGCCTTTGGCCCGGTATCAGTGTGGGAGCGCGACGCTCGCCGAGGGCGACGTGCTCATGATCTTCAGCGATGGCCTCATAGAAGCGGAGGACAACAACCAGCAGGAATTCGGCGACCCTGGAATGCTCGCCCTGACGGACGGTTTCGGCGGCAAGAGCGCCGCCGATGTTCTTGCTCAATTGCTGCGATCAGTCGACTCGTTCGTAGGCGGTGCGGCTCAGCATGACGACATCACGTGCATGGTTGTCCGGATGTTCGACTCGCGTTTGAAGTAGATTTGGCGACTGAATTTGCAGTTCATACCGGAGGAACTTGTGACGGTACGAGGACCGCGGCGCCCGCGGCACGCCTTTTACGGAAAGCATCCGCGAAGGCAACAGGTCGCCCTCCTTCTTCGGTGGAATAGAACTTTACGGAAGCGCTGATATCTGGACCTCTTGCCATCTGAATGGCCTCCACGGCATGTAGGACAGAAGTTGATGGATGAGCAGAAGAGGAGCGGGGTCCGATCCTCCTGCAGGGCATGCGACAGATGGTGAGGAGATGGGAATGGTAAGTCTCTATTTCCCTGTGGCTTGCAAAACGATGCATACCAGGAAATCCCCTTCTCGTGCTGGAACTATAACGGGAATCAGGCCACAGGTCTCGATGGCGGCTTGATCCGTAGATCGACCTCCAGGCCGGCGTCGCCGAGCATGTTGACCAACGTGTCGAGCGAGAACCGGCTGATCTTGCCGCGCGTCAGGTCCGAGATGCGCGGCTGACTGACCTTTAGGCGCTTGGCCGCCTCCGCTTGCGTCAGTCCCTCCTTCTCGATGAACTTCCTCAGGGCCGTCATCATCTGCGCCCGCAGCCGCAAGTTGCGGGACTCCGCGGGCGAGAAACCGAGGTCGGTGAAAACGTCGCCGCTGCCCATGGTGATCGCTGTGTCGATCGTGGTCTTCATGGCTCTCTCCTTCCTCTCGACCGCCGCGCCTCTATCAACGCGGCGTAGCGCTTCCGGCCCAATTCGAGATCGGCCTTCCGCGTCCCCTGTGTCTTTTTGACGAAGCGGTGGAGCACGTAGACGGCTTCCTCTTATCGAGCAATATAGAACACTCGGTATTCGTTCTCGCCGTGAGCGCGGATTCCCATGACGCCGGAGCCGACATCCGGCATCGGCCTATAATCCTCAGGCGCTTCGCCAAGTTGCACCAGATCCCGGTGTAGCCCGCATCCGAACGAATGTCGGCCGGGGCCGCCCGCAAACGGATCTGGCTGTCACCCATCCACGCGATTGGCTTCCGATTCGACACCTCCCGATTATACAAGAGTGGATATATCAGTCGACAGGGCACGGGGATGGTAGGAGCGGTGGCGAGCGATTTGTGCGTTTGGTGATCCGTCCCAGCGGCGGTCTTGCTTCAAGGACTGCGTACTCGCAGGCAAGGTATGGCCGTTGTTCTGGACACCGGCGGCGCCGGCAAGAGGCCGGTATTGTGGTGGTTACGAAGGAAGAGGGCAACGAAGGGAAGCATCGGCGCAAGTGGTGAGGCATGGACGGTGGAGAAGGGGTCGCCCCATAAGGTACGTATTTACCGCAACTTACGAAAGTTGCACGTCAGGCCGTCCCGCTCCCCCGGCGGTGCGTGTTATGGGGTGGGCGGGTTGGAGGAAGCCCGGCGCGGAGGGAGAACTGGGTTCCCTACGCGCATCTGCTGCTTGCTCTCTCAGGACTTGCCTGCCTGTGGGAGGGCGACCTGTCCAAGTGGCAGTTTCGATGGATATGAGCCGTACCGCGGAGAACGTTGGGTGCGGAGGGCAGGCGTGATTCGGCCCAGTATGTTGTTGAACTCAAGAACCTGGTGGATGAGCAGAAGAGTGGAGGGGCCCGGTCCTTCTTGAAGGCAAGGGACAGATGGTGAGGAGATTGAAAAGGCAAGCCTTTATTCTTCTGTGGTTTGCAGAAATGTGCAGACCAAGAGGCCCTCTTCTCCTCTATTCGCCTGCGGACTGTTACACTGAAGTTGTGTATTAAATTCCTGATAATCGAATTGTTGATTGCAGGGTCCTGCCTGGCCGAGGTCAACCTGCTGCAACGGTCCGACCGGGTTGTCGTGCTGGTGGACGGCAAGGCGTTCGGCTCTCTCTATTTCGGCGCCGATGCCAACAAGCCGTTCTTTCACCCGCTTACTACCCCGAAGGGCATCCGCGTTACCCGTTCATTTCCGCTCGAAAAGGTGGAGGGCGAACCCACAGATCATCCTCATCAGAAAGGACTGTGGGTGGGAACGGAGCGGCTCAGCGGCATGGACCTGTGGGAAAACGACTCCAGCTACACGCGTCCGCGCATGGGGCGGATCCTGTTTCAGGACGTGACCCGGTCAATTTCGGTAAAAGAGCGCGGTGAACTAGCCTTTAGAGCGGACTGGATCAGCCCGGAAGGCAAACTGCTGGTGGTGGAGCAACGCGCCATGACTTTCCACGCTGGAGTGCCTGGGGCGCACGTGATGGATGTCGATCTGACGCTGACCGCCCGCGAGGCAGTGACGTTTGAAGACCACCAGGATGCAATCATCGGCGTGCGACTCGCTCCCGGCTTCGATGAGAAGAATGGCGGGATGGCGATCAATGCCGAGGGATTTCGGGGCGAGGCGGGCATCCGCGGCCGGGCGTCGCGCTATGTGGACTGGCGCGCAACGCTGCAAGGCAATCCGGTGGGAGTGGCGATTCTGGACCACCCCGACAACCTGAACGCACCAGCCCGCTGGCACATCCGGAGCTTCGGCTTCTTCACCGCCAATCCATTTGCCCGGCGCGCCTTCGATCCCGCAGCGCCGCCGGCGAGCAAGACAGTGCGGTCCGGGGAAACCCTGCGGCTTCGTTACCGCGTGGTCGTCTATGACGGCAAAATCGACATCGAATCATGCTGGCAGGAGTTTGCCGGGCGTAGCGAGTAAGTAAGGGGTATTAAATTGTGATTAACTTTGAAGGCTTGGCGCGTTACGCCTTGCTGGCATCGTTCGCAGGGTCGCTGTCCGCTGCCGACAGCAGTCTCAACGGGAGAGTCACATCCTCCGGCATCGCTTTGCCCGGAACGCGAATCGAAGTGCAATCGACACAGGGCTCGACCGTGGAATGGACCGGGCGCGACGGCGCATGGAGCATCGGCGGCCTAATGGCCGGGCAGTCCGTGGTCGTGAGCGCCGAAAGCAGCGGCTTCGTTACCAGCCGCAGGACCGTGACGCTTGAGCCGGGCGGCAACACGACCGACTTTCAACTGGCGTTGAAAGACCTGCACGAAACCGTGGTCGTCACCGGCGGCATTCTTAGCGTGCGCAGCGACGCGCCGGAAAAGAGCCAGGCGCTTTCTTCCGAGCAACTGAGCGAACTGCCCTCCAACGGACGAAGGCTGATGCGCTTCGCGCTCCTCAGCCCTCACGTGCGGCAAGGCATTGGACTCGGCGGCGACGGCAACGACAGCAATCGCCTGTCCATCAATGCCAGTTCATACCGGCATACCGCCTACATGCTGGACGGTATTGTGAACTACGACTGGATTTACGCCAACGGACCCCAACAGACGGTTTCGGTGAGCGCAGTGGAGCAGTTCAAGATTGTTTCGGGCCAGTATGCGGCGGAGTTCGGCACCTCCACCGCCGGAGTGCTGATGGTAGCTACCAAGTCCGGCTCCAACAACCTGCATGGCGAGGCGTTTGCGCTTTTGCGTCCAAGCGGCATACAGGCGCAGGCGCCCCTAGCCTCGGCTAGCCTTGCCCGCGTGCCGAATGAACGCGAGCAGTGGGGCGCATCGCTGGCAGGCGCTCTGCGACGCGACCGTACCTTTTACTTTCTGAATTACGAGGGTTCCTCGCAGGCGCGCGGGGCGTTCATCCAGTCTCCGTCGCCCTCTTTCTTCGTAGGAAAGCAGCACGAACAATACGCCCTGGCGAAGGCAGATCACCGCTGGAATGAGCGCAACTGGCTCACCTGGCGCGGCAACGGCTATCTTTACAGCGGAGACAACCTCAACGACCGGATCGGCGGCTTCAACCAGCCGAGCTACGGCCGTGAAGCACGCACGCAATCCTGGGGCTCGCAGCTGAACCTCTACTCGGTGCGAGGACCCCTGCTGAACGAGTTGCACCTTGCGTTTGTTTCGTACTTCCCGGACAGCGCCTTTCCACTCCAATCGAGCGTCCAGATCAGCCGGCCGAGCTACAGTACGGCAGGATTTTCGACAAATAACTGGGTTCACGCCCGCTCCTACGACATCGGCGACGTGGTTGCTTTGCGCCGCGGCGCCCACCAGATTAAGTTCGGTCTGAATTACATCAGGCAGGTGGTGAAGGACTACTCGTTCACTCCCTTTGGAACCTATACATTCGCCGCGGGGCCACCCACCTCCGGACAACAGCCCCTTCGCTACTCCCAGACGTTCGGCAGCGCGAGTTTCCGTTACGGCCAGACCGTTACCGCCGGCTTCGCGCAGGACGACATCCAGCTTCGCCCGCGGCTCACGCTGAATCTGGGACTCCGCTACGAGAACCAGTCGATCACGGCAGACCGTAACAACTTCGCGCCCCGGCTAGGTCTCGCTTGGGATGTCAGAGGCGACGGGCGTACCGTAGTGCGCGGCGGAGCCGCAATGTTTTACGACCAGTTCTACCTGTACATCTACCGGCGTTTCTATTCGCTCAGTCCGTTCGCGCCTACCGCCGCTTACACCCTTTCCTACGGCGACCCCGCGTTTCCCTCATTTCCGGCCTCCCTGGCGGCTCCACCCGCGTCCGGAGCCACAGCGGGGCGCAGAGATCTGTACATTCCCGCTGACCGGCTCATCAATCCCTACAGTCTCCAATACTCACTGGCCGTCGAACGGCAATTGGGCCAGGGTTACGTGCTGAGCATCGACGGCTTGCATAGCCACGTGCTGAAGCAGATGCGGGTCAACGATATCAACCATCCCACTCCATTGCTCCGCACAGCTCCAGGCCAGACTAGATCGGCAGCCGTAGCGGACCTGACGCGGCCGTATTCCACCTGGCTGGGTGTGCCGGCGCGGCTGATCGCCGTCATCGAAAATAGCAGCTCGAGCATCTACGACGCGCTCTCAATCGGACTCTCGCGGCGATTGAAGGAGAAGTTCCTGATCGATTTTCACTACACGGCGGCATCTTCGGCAACTTACTCGGGTTTCTACGCGGACGCCAACAGCGGCATTCCGAACGAGTGGAACAACTGGGGGCAAGCCGAACGCGCGCCCAGCGACTTCTATCAGCGCCACCGCTTTGCAGGGAACGGCCTGGCCCATCTACCGCTCGGCATCCAATTCTCCGGCACGCTCATAGTGGGCAGTGGACTGCCGGTGAATCCGCTGACCGGAACCGACAATAACGGCGACACGTATTCCTCGGACCGGCCGCTCGGCTTCGGACGCAATTCATTTCGCACCCCGATCCAAACCCAGTTCGATTCCGCAGTATCGAGACGAGTTCGCATCCGGGAGCGTCTCACAGCCGAATTTCGAGTTGAAGTCTTCAATCTGCTCAATCGCAATAACTACATCGAAGTGAACAACATCTACGGCGAGGGTTCGACGCCTCGTACAACCTTTCTTCAGCCGATCGCCGGC
Organism: Paludibaculum fermentans; assembly: GCF_051172195.1. GTDB lineage: Bacteria > Acidobacteriota > Terriglobia > Bryobacterales > Bryobacteraceae > Paludibaculum > Paludibaculum fermentans_A. The sequence continues at coordinate 1,069,033 of NZ_JBPJAQ010000002.1, read as the reverse complement.
GTTGCGCGCACGGACCCCTCAAGGCAGATTCACTTAGGAGTCCGGCTGCTCTTCTAATCAAGCTGATGGAAGCGGTCACTTTGACGCCATTCAGGCATCGGGCTATCTCACATGGCTCGATGCCCGCGGTGCGGCAGCGGATGCCCCCTGGCTCGCCGCCCTCGTCCCAAAGGCTGACGCCGAGCTTCGGCTGCGTTGGCGTTAGCGGGTTTAGCCGCCGTATTAGGTTCAGGATGCCCTTCAGCCTGGCCTGCCCCATCGCGAATCACCACAACCTGGCATTCAATTGGGGCTAATCACCCAGAAACTCAGCCGCTGCAGCCCTCTTCTTCTCTGCGGTGCCGCCGTTCGGACATTCACTGAACCCGGAACGGCAGCCCCAGTCCGCCAAGAAGACCCAGGTCAGCGCCGAATCTTACGACTAGTACAAAGCAGTCTGCAATCAGGAAGGGCAAAACCCCATTGGAGCGGGTGCACCTGTCCCCAACATTCTCGCCCCCGCTCCAGCCGCGCACACACCGGAAGGCCCGATCTTCGCCTGGTACACGCCGAAGTACGCGGGCGAGCCGGGCTTCTATGGCAGCCTGACTTCGACGGGCGCCACATACCAGGCCACGGGCTGGAAGTACACGAATCTCCGCCATCCGGAGCCATGTGCTCGACCGCTGTTATCCTGGCCAATTACCTCCTCTTCGCCGCGATAGTTTTACCTAACCACGTAAAAAGCGACCGGACGAAATGAGCGCGGTGGCTGCTCCTGCTGTTGGGCACGAGCTAACCAGTTGGACCCGCTGGAATGGCAGGGGGGCAGCAAATCACAGCCGTGCGGCATGCAGCGTGCTGGAAACTGCCTGAGGGTTTAATGCCGCAATGCCTGGCGGGAACTGATTCCGGGCAAGACTGGGAAGACTTAGGAAGAAAGGCGGCACGTCGGAGGCCCGAGATCCAGCAAGTTTCGCCTCGGGCAAGGTCAGGTTCAAGGAGACGGGCAATATGGCGTCCCGTAAAAGGCTGGAGGGTGTCGAAGCCGCGACTCGGACACGAGCGAAGCCGAGACGGGGGGTTGCCAGCGTCAAGACTGACTCGACACATCCTCCGGAGTGTCTGTTCACGAAGAAGGCTTCGACGATTGCCAAGGCGCTCGCGTCGAAGAGCGTTTCGCCGAAGGGGCCGGCTTCCGGCCTGCGAATGCTGACGTACTTCATCAACCGCGCTGGCAAGGGCCTGAGCGCTGCCCGCCGCGCCGAACTCAACAAGGCGAAAGATCTTCTTTCCAGGCGTGTGCACGAAGACAAACACAGGGAAGAGAGAAAGGAAGAGAGATGATTCGCAAATTGAAATCCGGTGAGTACCGGCTTTACTCCAGGAAGCTAGATGCCCAAACCGGCAAACGCCGCAATCTGGGCACGTTCAAAACGCGGGCAGCGGCCGAACGGCACGAGCGCGACGTACAGTTCTTCAAACACCATTGAGAACGTTCCCGGAGAATCGACCGTCTACTAGGTCCCGGAGCGACAGGAGGACCGCAAGGAACGCGGACTTGCCCGTCAGGCACTGACGTTGCGCTCCGGCACGGGCTCCAGGGAAACTAGCCTGTATGGGCATGGATCGGTCATCGGCACTTCCCCTGACTGCGGCCGAGATCAGGTCGTTTATTGACGACGGCTTTGTTCGCATCGACGGGGCGTTTTCCCCGCAATGCGCCGGCGAAGCGAGAGCGATTCTGTGGCGCGACACCGGGTGCGCTCCCGATGATCCATCAACTTGGACTCGTCCCGTGATCCGGCTGGGTCAGTACGGGCAGGCACCCTTTCGCGAAGCGGCGAACACCGCTGTGCTTCACAGGGCCTTCGACCAGCTCGCCGGCGAAGGGCGCTGGCTGCCATGTGCGACTCTCGGCACCTTTCCCGTGCGCTTCCCTTCGCCCGTTGATCCTGGGGATGCGGGCTGGCACATCGACGCCGGCTTTGACTATGAGAACCCGGACTTCCTGGAGTGGCGTTCGAACATCACGAGCCAAGGCCGCGCTCTGCTGATGCTCTTTCTGTTCTCGGACGTTGGGGCAGAGGACGCGCCCACGAGGATTCGCATCGGATCTCATCTGGAGATTGCGCGGCAACTGGCACCGGCTGGATCCCGCGGGATGACCTTGAGGGCATTGGCGGCGGATGGGTTCGCAGGTTCCAGCCACTGCCCGGAAACGGTGGCGACGGGAAGGGCCGGCACGGTTTACTTGTGTCATCCATTCCTGGTTCACGCTGCCCAGTGCCATCGCGGCACGAAGCCTCGTTTCCTGGCGCAGCCGCCGCTTCTGCCTCGCGGGCCGCTCCTCCTGGAGCGAGAGGATGCCGCGTACTCTCCCGTCGAGCTCGCCATTCGTCAGGCTTTGTTTGGTTCAGACGAACCTGGGCAACCTGCTGTGGAGGGATAGCGGGAACTGCTTTCGATTACACCCGCTCCCGTGGCATTTGGATGCTTTGGTGCCCGAGGAGCGAGGTATGCGATTCTGGCCTCAAGGGAGCGGCCGCCCGGCCGGAGTGCGCCGTGGTTGGTGGATAGGGGCACACTTCGGCGGACGTTCAGGAGCAACTGTATGCGTTTTCTTGCTGACTTAGCGCTGTTCGTTGAGGTTGCCAACACGCACAACTTCAGCCGGGCAGCGGCCGCGCTGGGGATGCCCGCCTCCACGCTTTCACGACGCATCAGCGCGTTGGAGCGAGAGTTAGGATTCCCTCTGATTCATCGCTCAACCAGGATCTTCAAGCTGACCGACGCCGGGCAGGCGTGCTACGAGCAATCAAAATCACTCGTTGCGGAAGCGATGCGCATCCAGGAGGAGGTAGCAGGAATTGGCACCAGGGCAGCGGGGCATGTTCGTGTGGGCGTCCCGTTTGACCTGGCGCAAACCATTTTCCTGCCTCTATTGGCCCGTTACCAGCAGCAACATGCGGAGGTCTCGGTCGAGGTTCTCTCCATCAGCGGCCACCCAAATCTCCTGACCGAAAGCCTCGACCTGGCTATCATGGTTGGTCACCAGTTGCGTCTGCCCGATTCCACTTTCTGGGCTCGACGTGTGGGCACTTTTCCACGCCGTTTGTTCGCTTCACAGGCATACCTGGCCAAGCACCAGACGATCCAGGACCCCGCGGAACTGACGAAGCATCTGTGCATACGTTTTGTCCAGGGTGAAACCATGAGCCAGTGGGAATTGCATCGTCAGCGCGAGCGTACGTCTGTGAGGGTTTCCGGTACATCCAGCGCAAACTCGGTGGGCATGGTGGCGAGGCTCGCGAAAGAAGGCATGGGGATCGCGGTTCTTCCCGACTTCCTGGCATTTCATCCGGGCTTTGGAGACGGACTGGAGAGAGTGCTCGACGACTGGGAAGCGACGCCTGCACACCTGTTTGCGGTGACGCCTTCAGAGATGCAATCTACGCGGGTCCGCAAACTTGTCAGCTTCATGAAAGAGCACTTTGACGAGGCGCTGAACGATCTGATCTCGCGCTGGCCCGCCTAGGCTAAATGCGCGCCGCCGGGTCCTGGCCGGGGCCCTGACATTGGCAAAGCGTGCCGGCTTTATTCCATAAGTGCAATTCTGTTTTCCAGCACGTGATGACTCGCGTGCTAACGGCAAAGAATCTCTCATAGCGTACCGCCACTTCATGGCGGGGCAAGGAGAGATTCGATGAAGATTCTTGTTACAGGGGCAACCGGCAATATCGGTAGGGAGGTTGTGCAGAACCTGCATAACCGTGGCGTTGCAGTGCGGGCCCTGGCGCGCAAACCGGAGACTGCCAACTTGCCCGCGGGCGTTGAGGTAGTCGCCGGCGACCTGACCGATCCGGAGTCTGTTCGAGAGGCAGTAAAAGGGACGGAAAAGCTATTCCTTCTGAACGCCGTTGTGGCGGACGAACTGACGCAGGCCTTGATGACCTATGGAATTGCGAAGCGGGCCGGCATCCAGCACGTGACGTATCTCTCGGTCTTCCGGGCGGACCAGTTCCGGGACGTGCCACACTTCGCAGCGAAGGCCGCAGTAGAAGTCGCACTGCAGGAGTTCGGAGTGCCGTACACGATCCTGCGGCCGGGCTATTTTTTCCAGAACGATCTGGCGCTGAGGCCGGTGCTGCAGCAAATGGGCCTATACGCGATGCCGATTGGTACGGCGGGCATATCCGCGGTCGATGTGAGCGACATCGCTGAAGCGGCAGCGATTTCACTCACAGAAGAGGGTCACGAGGGCCAGACCTATGATCTCGTCAGTTCCTCACAGATCAAGGGTCCTGACAACGCCGCACTGTGGGGCAAGGCGCTGGGCAGGCAGGTGGTATACACGGGACACGACTTTGACGCCTGGGAGAAACAGATGAGCGAGCGGCTGCCGGGCTGGATGGCGTTTGACCTGCGAGCCATGCTGCAGGGCTATTTCGAGCGGGGATTTGCTGCCACAGAAGTCGAGATCAGCCGCGTGGTGAAACTGCTTGGCCGTGCACCGCGAACATATGAAGAATTCGTTCAGCGGGCGGCTGCCGAATGGTCAGCCAGCGAATAGCGGTGACGATTCAGTGAAGCCAGGGAAGGAGGAGGCAATGAGAGCACTACGGATTGACCACTATGGAGCACCTCTCCACATGGACGAGGTGCCTATTCGGTAGGCTGGTCCTGGACAGATGCTGGTGGAGAACCGCTACACGAGTATGAACGGTGTGGATCCGGGACGCGGCCTGGGCTTCCTGAGGCAGGTCTTCCCGCTGCAATTCCCATGGACGCCTGGAGGCGCTGTGGATGGCCGGGTGGCCGCCGTTGGTGAAGGGGTCACCGCATTCCGGGCAGGTCATGCCGGAGGATTGGATAGAGACCAGGAATGCCTTCCGAGCCGTGTTGGATGTGGCTCGGAAGGCATTCCCGCTGTAGCTGCAAATTAGCTGTATTGCGCAATGGGTGAGCGCAAGTGGAAGAGTGGAGTCTGACCTGTTGTCAGCTCCTCCGCTTTAATTATCGCCGGCAGCCGCGACCGAGGAAGCGAAGGGAGCGGCGGTGCCCCATACCACGCCCGTGCCCCACACGACTCCGGTGCCGGTGACCGTCCCGGTGCCCCACACTACGCCGGTGCCCCAGACCACGCCGGTGCTATTCACGGCCGTGCCCCAAACGACGCCAGTGCCCCAGACTACGCCTGTACCCCAGACCACGCCCAGGCCGGACGTGTCCGAGGAATCATAGCTGAACACGATATTGCCGTTCTGCCGGATGGCTGTTGGTGATTTGGCGCATTGGGTCGTGGCGATCCTGTCGTTGCTGTTCAAGGCCGCCATCACGTCCAGATACCCCGCGCCCACTGTGAAGGCGTCGGCACGGGACGTGTAGTATGCACCCGTCTTCGGATCCGTCCAGGTGCTCACCGCGGGCAGGGTCTTGCTCGCTGTCTTCATTAGCCGAGCTTTGACTTGATCCGGCGTCAGAGTCGGATCCTTCTGCAGGAGAAGTGCGACCGTCCCGCTCACCATGGGCGCAGCCATGCTGGTGCCGCTCAGATAGTAATAGGACTTATAGGGAATGGCCGAGGTGACGCGGCCAGGCACCTCATTGGCGGGATAGGTCTGGAGCAGGTAGCTGGCTAGCGGGTCGATGGACGCCACGCGATTTCCGGGGGCCACCAGGTCCGGCTTCACCACATGATCCAGCAGGGACGGTCCTTTGGAACTGTAAGACGCCATCTGGTCGTCATGCCGGGAGGCCGTCGCCATGTCGTTCATGGCGCCAACGGTAATGACGAACGGGTCGTTCCCGGGCGAAGTGATGGTGGAGTAGCCCGCGGTCTGCATCGAATTGTCCCGGCCGTTGTTGCCCGCGGCGACCACCACCACGATGCCGGCACGCCATGCCCGCTCGACAGCCTGGCAAAGCGGGTCCCGCTTGTAGGATTCCATGACCACGCGGCCGATCGAGAGATTGATGATCCGGATGTTGAACATGCTCTTGATGGAGATGGCATGGTCAATGGCGGCAATCACCGAACTGTCCTTGCCGACACCCTTGCTGTCGAGTGCCCTGAGCGAAACGATCTTCACGGCGGGCGCTACGCCCGGGTTCCCCTTGAAGAGGCTACCCTGCGCCCTGGCGGCACAAACGCCGTTGCCCCCGAGAATGCCCGCCACATGAGTGCCGTGACCATACGGGTCAGACGCCGCGCGTTCCCAGGTAACGAAGTCTCTGTTGTACACAACGCGAGACGACCAACAGGAATCATTCAGCAGGTCCTGCCGCTCACTGGAGACGCCGCTGTCGATGACTGCGATGACGATACCCCGGCCGTCGTATCCATGGGTTTGGGCCGTCAGGGCTCCGATGGTACCGACTGAGTAGTCGAGCGCTCCGGAGGCCCGCACTTCGCGTTCCTTTGAGATGTACATGACGTTTGAACTGGTGGCCAGCGACAGCGCCTGGCTGCGGTTCATGCTCATCTTGGCGATGCGACCGGAGTCCGTCACGACGCTGATGGTGGCACCGGCCAACGCGGCGGCATCGAGGTCCGACTGCTTCATCGTGGCGGCATACTGGACCAGCATTTCCTGTGCCGGTGCGTCGGCGCCGCTATCCACCGTAATCGAATTACTGGCCGCTCCGCCTGATCCGGCCCCACCCAGATCCGGCGAGAGCTTAGCCGTGGCGTCCGAGATTGCGGCAACGTCGAGTAGCTTCTGCCCCCCTGCCTGCTGCACGGCGCCAACGGCGAGAACCAGCACTGCGCCTAGCAGCGGCCAGCACCGATTCACACTCGAACGCACTGCGGTATCCGTCATGAGTACTCCTGAAATGTTTCTGGACAAAGGGAACTAGGCAATTCGCCTGCCATCCCTCCAGGGGGTATAAATCATTGAGAATCAAAAGGATTCACAGGTCCCTATATCATTTTCCGGTCATTCTGTCCGTCAACCGCGGAGGCCGGGACGACAGTGTGTCCGGATTTGTCGCGCCGCCGCCGAGGCGAAGGGTACGCCTTCCTTCGTCAACTAGATTTTGGGGTTTGCAGCGGCAGTCAACGAATCCCCCAGCGGGCAGGCACATTGTGTCGGAGTAGAGTGGAGGCGGGCAGGTGGGCGTTCAATTCACGGTGGGCGCAGGCTGGGCGGCTTCGAGACGGGCTGAGCCGGGGATGGGGAGGTCTGGCAGAGTCCTTTTTCGGGCTTGCTTGGCGCGGTACATGCGGCGATCGGCTTCGGCCAGAAGTTCTTCCGCGGTGCGGCCGTCGGCAGGATAGAAGGCGGTGCCGACACTGAGGGAAATCACTTTTTTACCGCAAAACTGTTGGCCCGCGGCCTCGGTGGCGAGGGTGAGTGATTCTATCTTCCGGATGGCGGCCTCCGGGGAAAGGCCGGGAACGATGACCACGAATTCGTCACCACCCATGCGGGCGACGTAGTCGGACTCCCGGCAAAGTGCCCGGAAGCGAGACGCCACCTCACTCAGAACCTCATTGCCGGACAGGTGGCCGAAGCGGTCGTTGACCTGCTTGAACCCGTCGATGTCGCAGACGAGGACGGCGATTTGCGATCCCTCGCGGGCGGATCGAGTGAGTTCCTCATCGAGGTGGACGAAGAGCGACCGGGCGTTGGGTAGGGTGGTGAGATAGTCGGTGGTGGCCGATGACTCGGCTTCCTTGAACCGGATGGCGTTCTCGACGGCGACGGCGATTTTTGACGTAACGGCGAGCAGAACCCGGAGGTGATCCTTTGAGAATGCATCCCTTGGCGCCTGATAGAGTGCGAGAACACCCATCACGCCTTCGGCTGTTTCCAAGGGGACGGCGAGGGCGGAGTTCAGGACGCTGAACACAGTGGGGTCGTTGAGATAGCCCGGTTCGACTGACGGATTGCCATTGATGATGGGCTTGCGATTTTCGGCCACCCAACCGGCCAACCCCTGACCGAAGGGTATTTCGAGAGAGCCGAATAACTTTGAGTCTTCCCCGATGACGTATTCCGGTTTCAGGACATCGCCGCGGAGGACGTAGACGGCCATGCTGTCGTAGGGGACCATGTGTTTCAGGCGGCCGGCCATGACAGCCATGGTTTCCTTCAGGCTCAGCGAATTGCCGAGGTTTTGAGCCAATTCGTAGAGGGCCTGTGCTTCCTGCCGGGCAGCGGCAATGGACGCCAGGAAGTCCTGGGGCCGACCTGCACCCGGCACAGGAATGGCGGTCTTTTGCAGACCGGCGGCGGGGGCATTGCCGCGATCGACGACTTGGCCTTTAGACAGGAGTTTGCCATCGAGCGGGGCGGGCGTATGGCGGACTTTGGATTCGAGAGCCGCGATATTGCGGACCAGGGCGTCGACCACCCGAGGGTCGTAACTTCTGCCTGATTCGGAGACGACCACCGCCAATGCATCATTCAACGGGAGAGCGCGGCGATACTGGCGTTCGCTGGCGAGGGCGTCGAGACAGTCGACCGCGGCCAGGATGCGTGCCGCCAGAGGAATCTCCTCGCCCTTGAGACCGTAGGGGTAGCCGCTGCCGTCCCACTTTTCGTGGTGAGCGCGGACGATGGGCACGACAGGATAGGGGAACTGAACACGTTCCAGGATTTCGGCGCCTACCACCGGGTGGACCTTCATCTTCTCGAATTCTTCCGCTGTCAGTTTGCCGGGTTTGGAAATAATGTGTTCGGGGACAGCGAGTTTGCCGATGTCGTGGAGGAGAGAGGCGGCCTGGAGGGCCTCCAGATCAGGCCCGGTGATGCCGAGTTCGCGGCCGAGTTCCGTGGCATAGACCTGCACGCGTTCCAAGTGGTCGTGGGTGTTGTGGTCCTTGGCGTCGATGGCGAGGGCCAGTGCTTCGATTGTGCGCAAGTGGAGGGATGCCATCGTTTTGGCATGGTCTTTTTCGGTTTCCAGTTTCTCGAGGTAGATGCCGTAGGAGCGGAAGACGATGTAGACCACGGGCAGGCCCATGAGGGTGGCGGCTTCGCCGAATGTCTTACTGAGAAAGCCGAAGGCGGAGGCCAGGGAGGCTCCCACTAAGTAGTAGGGGAAGCACCAGAAATAGCACTCTTTCCAGATGGAGGCCGGCGACCGGCCCTCCGTGAGGCCGATGATGATCGCCACTGGCGCCGTATTGCCGAAGAAGAAGACGATGGCCGTGGCGCCCAGCCGGAAGGCCCACAGAGTGGGGTCCTGAAAGATCCACAGATTGTAGACGGTATAGGTGGCGCCGACGGCGATGGCTGTGGCGCCGACGTTGAAGGCTACCTGAATAACGCTGGGCCTGCGCAGGGTGTTCCAATAACACTGCACCAGCGTGGCTCCGGTGCCAGCGATGAGAACTTCGGGCAAGGTCCGGCTGACCACACCGACCAGGAGGAACAGGAAGTGCACCGACATGGTGCCGGTGACACCAGGGAGGCGGACCTTCATGCACGAGGCTACCAGGGTCATCAGGAGGTAGATCGACAGGCGGAGGAGGTTTTCCGGTTGCCACCGGAAGAACGACATGCCCATGACAATCATTCCGCCCGCCATGACGGCGCCGAGATAGAACCGAGCTGTTCGCGTCACTGCGGTTCCTTAGCCGATATGCATCTGAAAGGCATCAGCGGAGATTCGCCTATACCTTATAGCTCGACAGATCGGCCGTCGTTGAATATAGGTAGAAGCACTAATCGCCAACTGGTACCCAAGGGCTGCAAGGAAGGGGCCGAAGCTGAGTTCCGGCCCATGGAATCCATGCGTTGCGGGAGGCTGATCTACTTGTCGCCATAGATTGCGATGGAGATCTGCTCACCGGAGGTGACTGTGGCCAGCGAGGTGAGACTGGACTTGGAGGAAGTACCCCAAACGGCCCCTGTGCCCCAAACGGCCCCAGTACCCCAGACTGCTCCAAATCCCTGGAGGGTCTGTGTGCCCCAGACCGCGCCGGTGCCCCAGACCGCGCCCGTACCCCAGACTGCGCCCGTGCCCCAGACTGCGCCGGTGCCCCAGACGGCTCCGGTTCCCCAGACTGCGCCGGAGTCAGCGACAAAGAAGACGTTTCCGGAGGCGGCATCGTAGCGGACTGCCGGCGAGGTGGCATTCCTGGTTGCCGTGTCGGTGCTGTTGAGTGCCGCCATGACGTCGAGGTAACCCGCGCCGACGGTGAAGATGTCACTTTGGCTGGTGAATACCTGGCCGGTGATGGGATCGGTCGCCGTGGTGTAAGCGGGGAAGGTCTTGGAGGCGGTCTTCATGAGGCGCGCCTTGATTTGGTCCGGGGTGAGCTTCGGCGACTTCTCCAGGAGCAGTGCGGCTGCACCGCTGACTACGCCGGTCGCCATGCTGGTTCCGCTGAGGGAGTAGTAGGAGAGAGAGGGAAAGGCTGACTTAAAGGTCGTGTATTCGCTGAGTTGGATGAGGTTCGCGGGGTAGTTCGCAGAGAAGTAGACGCCCAGGGTCATGAGGGAGGCCTGTCGATTGCCGGGGGCGACCAGATCAGGTTTGACCAGATGATCGATGGCGGTGGGGCCTTTGGAACTATAGCTGGTGATGGCGTCGTCCATGCGGCTGGGCGTGCCCAGGGTCCGGGTGGCGCCGACGGTGAGGACATACGGGTCGTTGCCAGGCGAGCTGATCATCCCGTAGCCATTGGTGGCAAAGAGGTTGTTGCGGCCATCATTGCCAGCGGCAACGACAACCAGGATTCCTGCTTTCCAGGCCCGCTCCACGGCTTGGCATAACGGGTCTGTCTTGTAGCTCTCGTAGACGGGCCGGCCCAAAGACAGATTGAGGATGCGGATGTCGAACTTCTTTTTGAGGCTGATGGCCCGGTCGATGGCCAGAATGACATTGCTGTCACTGCCATTGCCGGCCGCGTCGAGGACCTTCAGGCTCACCAACTGGACCTTGGGCGCGATGCCGGCGATGGTGGTGATCGCGTATCCGCCGGTGGAGGATGCGCCGTTGCCAGCGATGAGCCCTGCGACGTGAGTGCCATGTCCGAATTGATCGCTGGTGGTGGTGGTGCCGGGGACGAAATTCTCGCTGTAGATGACGCGACTATTACCTTGACTGTCCTTCAGATCCGGATGAGAGCCATAGATGCCGCTATCGATGACCGCGACGACAATACTCTGGCCGTCCCAACCGCTGTTCTGGGCGATGTCGGCCAGGACGGTGGCACGGGCGGTTTCGAAGGAACTGGGTCGCACCAGGCGGTCGGGGCTGATGTAGGCGACTTCGGGGTCGGCCGCGATCGCGGCCAGTGACTGAACCGGAACGGAATAGACGATGGCGTTGCCAGCCGTGAGGACCTTCCGCTTTTCGGCTCCGCAGTCCTTCGCCTTCTTAATATGCGCTTCCTTGGGCTCGACCGTATATTGGACCACGACTTCAGCGACGCCATTGGCCGGCAAGGACTCGAGGTCCCTGGCGATCTTCCTGTCACCCGCGAGGCAAAGACCTGCCGTCAAACACAGGACGGCAATCATCCTGAACTCGCGTGAATACTGCTGCCTCATGATCTTTCGTTTCGCTTTCCCGGCAGAGTGATGGCTGCCGCTTCACGAGGTAAGCGGTTGCACGGCAAAGGCCGATCCATCGTGGTTCGGTTTGTGTTGAAAGTAAACGACTTATTTTGACAGCGGTAGATTCTGGCCGGACAGATTGTCCGGTTCCAATGCCGAAATGGGAGGTCCGGACAAGTTGTCATATTCCGGATCTTAAGGTACTGAATAAGGAAGACTGGGAGCCCAGGCGTTGTGCGAATGGCTGGGGTGACACAGAATCTGTAGCCGAGGTTGAAGCGGCGGGTGCTGCTCGAGCGGGGACAAAGGGCGTGACTGCGGGGCGTCGTGGCGCCCGGCGATCCTGACTCAAAACCCAGATGAGCCAGAGATGCCGTGCCGGGGCGAGATGATGGGCGATCCGCCCCGGCTTTGCGGAGGTATTGAGGATCTAGCGGGCGACGTCCCTTTGCCAGTCGCGGTGGAAGGTGCCGGGGCGGTCCAGGCGCTGGAAGGTGTGGGCTCCGAAGAGGTCGCGCAACAGGGCGATGACACTGGCCGAGATGAGGCCCGGGCTGCGCATGCTGTCGAAGTTGGACAGGGCGCTGTTCATGGCCGGCACCGGGAGTCCCGCCATGACGCAGGCCGAGACGACTTCCCGTAGGGCCGGCACTCCGCGGCCGATGCATTCGACAAATGCCGGGGCCAACAGCAGGGTGTCCAGCTTGGGATCGGCGGTAAAGGCCGCGGCGATTTCGTTGAGGATCTGGGCGCGGATAATGCAGCCGCCGCCCCAGATGGAGGCGATCTGCGGGAGGTTGAGGTTCCAGCCGTATTGGATGGACGCCTCTTCGAGTGTCGTGAAGCCCTGTGCGTAGGCGAGGGCGAAAGCGGCTTCCAGCGCGAGGCCCAGCTTCTCTTTCCACTCCTCGGGCGGGCCGGTGAGCACAGGCTCCGGCACCTTGTAGGCGTCGCGGATCTCGAGGCGCCGCGGCCGGTTGGTGGACATGAGGCGCGCCGCCACGCCGGCGGCCAGGATATTGACGGCCTGTCCGAGGTCCAGCGCGCTGACCACGGTGCCCGCACCCGTGCCTTTGGCTCCGGCGACGTCGAGTACGTGATCGAGCAAGGGCGAGCCATCGTCGTCGCGGGCGCGGAGCACCTGCGCCGTGATCTCCAGCAGGAACGCCTTCATGTGGCGGTTCCAGCCGTCCATCGTATCGGCCATCTCGCTATTCGAGAGGCCGAGGGCGCGCATGACCCAACACACCTCGCCGATCACCTGCATCACGCCATATTCGATTCCGTTGTGATGCGTTTTCACGAAGTGACCCGCGCCCTCCGGCCCGATCCATTCGCAGCAGGGCTGGCCCTGCGGATTGCGCGCGGCGATGGACTGCAGCAGTTCCCTGACCAGCGGCCACGCCTCGCGGTTGCCGCCGGGCATCAGGGAGGGTCCACGCCGAGCGCCCTCTTCGCCGCCGGAGACGCCGGCGCCGATATACATGACGCCCTTCTCGTTGACGGCCCGCAGGCGGCGGGCGGTGTCGCGGAAGTCGGAGTTGCCGCCTTCGATGATGATGTCGCCCGGATCGAGCAGCGGCAGCAGGCGCGCGATGACCTGATCGACAGGAGAGCCGGACTTGACCATGATCATTACGGTGCGCGGCTGTTTCAGCCCGGCGATGAAGTCGTGCTCGTTGAAGAAGGGCGTCACCAGGCCAGGCAGTTCTGGTACCTTCATCAACTGCCAGGTGAGGTCCGCCGTGATGTTGTAGGCGGCGGTGGCGTAGCCGTGATCGGCCAGGTTCAACACCAGGCTGCGGCCCATTGGCCCCAGCCCATACATTCCAATCTGGCAGGCGGCTTTGGTTCTACTGGTCATTGCAGGTTCTCTCCCTTGAGTATCAGGCAGCGGACGGTGTTTGGGTTTCTGAAGGCGGAGTCGAGTGGGTCAGTCGATGTGAGCGACTCGTGGGCTGTGGCCGCGGTTTGGGGCAGGGGTGGCTGTGTGGAAGGCGATCCTTCGAGCGTGGCCCGCTCCGTTGAAGACGCGATGGTGCGGGGGCCGGCTTTCTGCCGTGCTCGGTTCGTAGCGCGGTGGGGACCCCTCCCTGACGGTCGGGGTTCGCAGCGGCTTCCTTCGCTTTGGCGGCCCGGAGGGGCATGGGGGACTCCTTGCCAGTCGCGGTTCGCAGCGTGGGGGGGACCCCTCCCTGACGGTCGGGGTTCGCATCGGGGTCCTGCGCTTGGACGGCGATTGGGACTATCGTCAAAACCTTTGATAACACGCTGGTAGCCCTTTGCTTGCGCCTCGGGACTGGGGTTTGTCGGGTGGCTTCCTCGGCTTTGGCGGCCACGCGGGCCATGGTTGACTCCTACCGCACTCGGCGCGGGCCGTTACTTCCAATTGTAGATCTGATTCTTCAGGACCGAGTTTGCGGGCGTCTTTGGGCCGGAAAGAGGGATGGGCGGAATGGCCATTTGGGTGTGCATTAATTTGGATACACTTCACCTGATCTGCGGTTAGGCTGAACTTGTCGCAGTACGGCAGGCAGTTTCAAAGGACTGCGTCCCTGGAGGCTGATTCCATGCAAACGCTCAGAGGGAATTGGGGGCTGTTGGCGCTGTGCGGGCTACTGAATGCGGTGCTTTGCGCCGGGTGGTCGTTCATGCTGGCGCCTGATGGTTCCTTGACCTGGCGGCATGCCGCGGTGCGCGGAACAACTGAGATTCTGGGCTGGTTGGCACTGGCGGCCGGCTTGTGCAGCGTGGCGGCGGGCGTCTGGCGGCTTCGCCGCAACCTGTGCTGGCCTTTGGTGGTCAATGGGGTGGCGCTGGGCGCACTGGGTGTGTTGTTGCTGGGCCTGTTCGGCGCCGGGGTCGCATTCCGGACGATTGCGGGGCTGCTGGTGGTGATGGCGGGGAGCCTTGGCGCACTGATGCTGGCGGCGGCCAGGGGTTTGCCGCGGAGTGCGGCGGAGGTGTGGATACTGGGGCTGGCGTGTGCCGGATCGCTGGCGTATGCACTGGCCTTTATATTGATGAAGCCGGCGCCAGCGACGCATTCGGAGATTCTGTGGGTGGGGTCGTTCTTCGGATTCCAGGCAGTGTGCCTGCTGGGACTGGCCTGGCGGCTGCAGGCGAGCGGCACGCCGCGGGCTAGCCGCTGGGTGGAGGGGCCGCTGGGGGCGTCAGGGCAGGCCTAGTCCGGGGTGAACCGGCGAGCTTGTAGAGCCGGGCGCGCCCGGCAGTGACAGGACAAAGATCGAACGAAGTCTACCTTTCCGGCAGGTGGAGGTGGATCAGATTGGAGGTCCGGTCCGGGCCGCACTTGGACCTGACGACTTCACGCGGAATAGCGTTGGCCAGTTGCATCAGGCCGTTGAAGCGTGTACGAAGGGTGCGGTGGTGGGGGCGAGCCTGGAGTTTGCGCCCTTGCGCGTAGGATTCCTGGAATTCGGTGAAGAGGCGGCACTCGGCTCCAGCCCCGAAGAGGGTTTCGAAGCAACCGACGGTTTCCTTGTCTGTCATTGCGCCGCAGAGAGAGGCGACCTGCTTGGCGACGGCGCGCACCCGGCCGGTGAGAGGGGCCTGGGGGTCAAAGAGTCCGGAGAGGACTTCCTTGGGGCAGACACCGCGGTCGCAGCCGACGGTGCGCGGGGGTGGCTCCGCAGAGGGCATGCCGAGGATGGTGCTGGCTCGAACCATGTGGTTCGGTTTGAAGAGTTCGGGCGACCAGGTGGTGCCAGGGTTGAACTCCACTTCGATGTAGCAGCCGGCCGCGGGATCGCTGAAGGATCCGGTCACCACCCCGTCGAAGCGGTGCTTTCCCTTGTTGTCAGTACAGATGATGCGCAGAGCGAGCGGGGGCTGAAGAGGCTCCTCCACATTCAGATAGGCTCGTGAGGCACTGATTTCTTCCAGGTTCGCATCCAGTTTCCGTTCCCGTCTGCCGGTGGCCGGCAAATGAATTGAGACGAGACTGGAACAAAGGTATCGATCGGCGGGCTCGGAGTTCATGGCAGCTTTGGCTCCCCAATTACATAGGTCGAAGACACGCTGGCGGCTGGTCCAAACGGACTGCCGCTGAAGCATTGATCGGCGGATCCGGGAAAAACCTTATGGCACCTAGGGGTTTTATCCCCCATTTCACACCGCAAGGGTGGGGGCGGGGTCCTCAGATGGGGGTAATTGTCGGCCATGAGCAGCTCCCCCCTAAGGGGTGGTGTCACTTCGTAGCTGCGGGTGGGTGCCCTCTCCGAAGGCACAGAGGGCAAGGGCTGACAAATTCTATTGACCGATCTACTACAACATAGTAGCATCAGACACGATGTAGTTGGGCGAGCCTATGAAACACGCGAAACTGACCAAGTTGGAGTTGCAGATTCTCGAGGCTTTGTGGTCCCACGGGAAGGCTTCGATCCGTGAGATTCAGGAAGACTTCCCTGCCCCGCGGCCGGCTTATACGACGATCCAGACTACGGTTTACCGGCTGGAGGGCAAGAAGGCGGTGCGCCGTGTCAGGAAGATTGGGAACGCCGATATCTTTGAACCGACCGTGGCGCGGGATGTGACGCGGCACCGGTTGCTGGACGAGATTCTGAGCTTTTTCGGAGGAAAGGCGCAGCCGATGATGGCGCAACTGGCGGAGGCCGGGAAGCTGACACTGGATGACGTTCACGAACTGGAAAAGACGATTCAGGCGTTGGACGAGCAGCGGAAATCCGGGCCAGGGCCGGCGAAGGGATGACGGGCGCCGTGGTGAGTCACCTGTTGCAGTCGACGCTGTTCGCCGGCGCGGTCGCGCTGGTGACGCTGGGGTTTCGCAGGAACGGGGCCAAGGTCCGTTTTTGGTTATGGTTCTGCGCGTCGGTCAAGTTCTGTGTGCCGTTCTCGCTGTTGATGATGCTGGGCAATGAGGTGGTTTGGGCTCCGGCGCGCGGGTCGATTGCAGTGCGGATGGGGGCTCCCGTGATGAGGCTGGTGGCGTCACCGATGGGCCTGCCGGCGGACACGGTAGTAGGGGCAACGACGGCTAGGCCAGAGACTCGCGGGCTGGCGGCGTTCGCGTGGCTGGGCGTGTGGGGGCTGGGCCTGGCGGGCGTGGCCTGGGTCCGGTTTCGGGACTGGGGCAGGATCCGTGCGGCGTTGCGGGCGAGCAGGCCAGTGGACGTGGCGGCCGCGGTGGAGGTGCGGTGTGCGCCGGGCCTGCTGGAGCCGGGTGTAGTGGGGCTGGTGCGGCCCGTGTTACTGCTACCGCAGGGGATCGCGGAGCATTTGACGCCGGCGCAACTGCGGGCAGTGGTCGCGCACGAGGTGTGTCATGTGCGGCGCCGGGACAACCTGTATGCGGCGATCCACATGGTGGTGGAGGCGGCGTTCTGGTTCCATCCGCTGGTGTGGTGGCTGGGTGCCCGATTGGTGGAGGAGCGCGAGCGGGCGTGCGACGAGGAAGTGCTGAGCCTGGGTGGTGATCCGCGCGAGTACGCCGAAGGAATTGTGAGTATCTGCAAGCTGTACGTGGAATCGCCCCTGGCGTGCGTGTCAGGGGTAACCGGGGCCAACCTCAGAAAGAGAATCGAGGCGATTATGGCGAATCACCGTACACGGGCACTGACCTTCACACAGAAGGCGGTGCTCACTTTCGCGGGACTGCTGGTTGTTGCGGCTCCGCTGGTGCTGGGTGTGATGAACGCTCCGCTGGCTCGGGCGCAGACGGCCGCTCCGCGATTCGAAGCAGCGGCTATCAGGAGTTGCAGCGGCATGCCTGGGTTGAAGGGCGGCGCTGGCTATTCGGTTTCCGACGGCCGGCTGAACACGGGCTGCATGTCCCTGGCGGAGGCGGACCACACGGGCCTGATCCAGCGGGCGTATGTGCGGTTCGCCGGCGGGCAGCAGCATCGGACGGGACTGCTGCCGATTACGGGCGGCCCGGAGTGGATCCGCTCCGAACGGTTCGATATTGAAGCCAGGGCGGACGGGCAGCCGAGCGAGGACCTGATGCAGGGGCCGATGCTGCAGGCGCTGCTGGAGGAACAGTTCCGGCTGAAGATTCGCAGAGAGAGCCGGGCTGTCGCGGTGTATGCGCTGACGGTGGAGGCAGGCCCATCGCGGCTGAAGGCGTTCGCGGCCGGGAGCTGCGTGCCGATGCCGTTGAAGATGCCGCTGCCGGAACTTCCGGCGGGCCAGGAATACTGCAAGACGCGGGTGGGTGTTCAACCGCCGACAGTGGACGCGCAGGGGTCGACACTGGCGGAGTTCGCGCAAATGCTGGACCTGGTGCTGGACCGTCCGGTGGTCGACAGGACAGGCCTTGGGGGCCAGTACGATATCCACATCAGGTTTGGGGTGAGCGAGGCGACGCCCCGCTATTTGCCGGGGGGTGACCTGGCGCGGTTTGTTGATGCGGCACAGAGCCGGAATGCTCCGTCGATTTTCGCTGCCTTGCAGGAGTTGGGGTTGAAGCTGGAGCCGGCGCAGGGGAGCCGGGAATTCCTGGTGGTGGAGCATGTGGAGCGGCCCACGGCGCGTTGAGTGCGCTGCCGCACAAATCGGTCGAATGGACGGGCGTGCGTCCATTCGGCTGATTTGGGAAAGCTTCGGGGCTGGATTCCATCGACGGAGGGTTGTCAGGCCGCCGGCGTGTGCTGCAGCGGTTCCGGTCTACCCGCCAGGGTGACCGGTAGGGGCCGAGGGAACCTAGGGTGTTGCCGCTGATCAGGTTCCCTAGCCTTGCGTCTCCTCCCGTTTCGCGATTTTGTCGCGTTGCTCCGGCGAAAGCTCCTCATCGGGGACTTCGCTGGACGTTACCTCCGCGGTATCGCGATCCGCGGCCGCTTCCACGCCCAGGAGCACTTCGGCCTCGAAATACTGTCCTTCTTCGAGGAGTTCCTTCACGCTTTCGGATCCGGCTTCGGCCACGTCCGATAACCCCTGCGTGTCCCCCGACTGGCCGGCAGAACCGGGACCACCCTGGTCCTCGTGAATGGGAGCCGTGGGGTAGGTTCTCGCAACTTCATTTTGCTTGCTCATGGGTTTGTGACTGCACGTGACTGGCCTGACCCGGCATCAGGGGCGCAGCCTGCGTGGCGGCTGGGCAGGAGCATGCGATTACGTTGCGCGGATCCCGGCGCGATCGTGCAGTTGTTGTGCGGCGCGAAACCAATCGTCGTCAGGCGATCCATAGGGACAGCCCCTGGCCTCCCACAACGAATGAGCAAGGATGGCTACTTGTTGATGGTTGAAGCCGCCCGGCCCATCCCCGGGCACACCGTCCAGATGCAAACGGCCGGTGCGATTGTAGGCCTGTTGAGAGTGCTCCAGCGCTTGACTGGAACGCTTCTGACCGGTTTGCGGAGCCTGATTTTCGCGGGAGTCGGCCGCAGCCAGATGAGCTTGCGCAGCGCGGGTATGGATTTCGGCGGCCTGTTGATGTTGTTGACGAACGGATGCGTTGAGCTGGTTAGTAGACATTGTTCAAAGGCTCCCTATCCGGCCGGATTTTTCGTGTGCTTCCCTGGCGAGAGTGTAAGCGCGGTCGGCGTACTGAAGGGCCCGTTGGGCGTGCCAGTTGCCAGCCTCGTTATCGCCTCTTTCGTTGTGCTCAGAGGCGGTGCGATGCGAATGAGCCGCGAGCTCATGTTGCCGGGCGGCTTCCCGGTGTAGCAGTTGAACGGCGGTTTCGTGATTCATTTGCGTTTCCGTCTCTCGTAGAAGCACGATGCAGGCCAAAAGCAAATGAGCGCAGCACTGCTGCCCGGCAGCGGCGTTGCAGGTGACTGGCCTAAGCACAAGGAGGCGGGCGATGCGTCCCGCACCGGCTGAATGCTGTCACTTGACCTCATAAGGTCAGCCGGGGTGGCGGCCCCAAACCAGGCGGCAATGTCAGCAGCCCCACACTCCAGTGGAAATCGTTGAAGTCGACATTGGTCCCAGGGATGCAGGGACCGGGGCATGCAACTGTTGGCGTTCATTTGCGAAAGGCCGTCATTATGAAGTCAAAAGCTTATCTGGTGGGTGGGGGGATTGGTTCCCTCGCGGCAGCCGCGTTCATGATCCGGGACGGCGATGTCCCTGGAGGGAACATCTCGATCCTGGAGGCGGGGCCGCTGCTGGGTGGAAGCCTGGACGGGCCGGCGATGACGCCCACGCCAAATCGCACCATGCGGAGTTTGATGCGATGCTCAACGCTTTCCGGTAACCGGGATAACCAATGCAGCCTGAGAGCTTGGGTGCACCTGCCCCATTGAGCGCGTTCCGAGCGCCGGCGAGGAAGGAGCGGAAGCGGAGGTGGTCAGGTGCACTGTGAGTGGACCGCGCTGATTTTGCAGCGGTCGCACCAACTCACATAGCCGCACCCGCCGCTGCCCCACAGCCATTCGCCGCCATCGTGCAGCGGCAGATCCGAGTCGAGTTGGAGGAGATGGATCATCGCCTGGCGGCACTGGGGGCAGGCAGGGTAATCCGCGCCCTGTACCCAGGCGGGATGGCCGCCGAGGCGGTTCAGATTCTCGCGCGAGTTGGACACGCCCCAGTCCTGCCACCTCCACCGTGCGGGGGTGCGGATGAGATGCACCGTTGCCGGGCGGAGGGGGCCGCAATCCTCCATCCGTCCGGCCGCCTCGCGTTTGGACTGGGAAGCTTCGCAGGTATTCCCCAGGTGGTCGTGTTCATAGAAGAGCATGCCCAGATCCAGGCAGGAAAAGCACACCTGGAGCGACAACCGGCGGAGCCCGGTGACGCCCAGGCCGGGGGGGATGGAATTGAGCGTGAGAAGATTGACAAGCCGCTGGTGACAGCCGAGGCACTCGCCGGTACCTTCTCCCCCAAAGGTGTGCTGCTGGGGGAGGTGGAGATCCTGTACTTCCAGGCCGGGCATGGGCAGCGAGCCGGACGGGAACGGGATTCCGTCAAAGTAGCCGGCCGGGAAAGAAATGTGGAAGGGCTGTTCGCTGTAGAGGCGGGTATAGCCCGCAGCTGAGCTCTCCATCCCAATATCCCGCGCACGGTGTTGGAAGTCTTCCGGATTGAGGCGGCCTTCCAGGAATTGGAGAATTTCGAATGCCCGCGTTTCGAAGAGGGCTTCCAAGGCGGCGCGCTGCGTCGTCCTGCTGGGGCCGCCTTCCCAGAACGTGGTACCGGACCCGGCGTGCCTTTGGAGGAATGCGAACTCGGAGGCGCCGGTCTCCCGCCAGGGCCACATGGCGTAATAGGTGGTCCAATTCGGCTGCAGGTAGAACAACTCCTGCAGGTGGGTGTGGAGCGCAGGCAGCGCCTGCAAACTGGTATGGGAGACGAAGTCCTGCGCGGCGTCATGGCAAGGGTCGCGGCGCAGAGTGGTGACGGCTTTGAGGGCGAGCGGCGCAAACTCTTCCGGAGCCAGACCCAGCAGCGCTGTTTCAAGCAGGGAGGAGTGGTTTGGAAGGTCGAGGAAGAGGCGTTCGACGAGCACAGCGGCCTGGCCGGGTTTGGCGTCGAGTGCGGCCAGCAATTGGGGATCGCGATCACGACTGGTGTTCGCCCTGTAATCCGCGTAGAGCTGGTCGATGCTGTCACTCATGCGCCTTCAGTGTAACGGGCGTTGGGTGGGAGCAACCACCATTTCCGGCCGGCTGATGCAATATGTTTAGAACTTGCCAGCCTCCAACCTGGTGAGAAGCTCGGGTGTGACCTCGCGGAACCGAAGGATTCGCCGGGCGCGATGGTCCTTGAGGAAATCTTCGGCGTCGGCCTTGGTTGAGAAGGGGACCAATTCGTGGCCCATCGGCCCCATGACATCGGAGCCGATGACATAGTACGCCTCCTCCGCGCTGATCTGCTTGAGATCGTAAAACTCAGTGACCGCGATCAGGCGGATGTCGCTGCGTTTGCGATTAGGAGCATATTTGGGCAGCGCCTGAAGGAACCGGAAGAGGTCCCTGGCCCCGTCGAAGTGATGGGCATGGCCGTCTTTCCAGGCTACGGTTGCGACCCAGTTTGGGTACTTGGCGACGATCATGCCGCAGACCGGGCATAAGTCGCGGAGACCGGGCCTGGCCACTGTGACCGGAGGGGCTCCGCCGGCAGGACCGGTTTGGGGCGAGGCGCAGAGCGCCCCTAGCAGGACAGCGCAGAGGGCGCGCACTACTGCTCCAATTTCTTCTGCATGCGTTTGATGCGCTCTTCGCGGGTCTTGCGGCTCATGGCGACGGCCTCGGCGATGTCGGTATAAGCGGCCAGCAGGGTCTTGTCGAAATCGGCCAACTCTCCCCCGTTGGCCGCCTTGGAGGCTTCGGCCGCGGCGGCGGTACTGTAAGCGACCTTACTGCGGCGGGTCATGACGCCACGCAGGGAACTGCCGACAAGGTAAGTGGCAGTTTCGGCGTCGGTGAGTGGTTTGATTTCGGCGGAAGCGGCATTGTCGCCGACCCAGAGGGCTTTGGTCCCGCGGCCCAGGTTGAGAGAGAGGCTGGTGGCGGCGCAACGGATGGAGCAGACGCCTTCGGCCGTGCCGTCGAGATAGTGGAGCAGCATGCGGGAATGGTGGAACCTCTTCCGGTCCATTCCGCAGTAGTTGCATTTCGGGAATTTCCCGATGTCATCGACGTGAGGTTCGGGATCGGCCGCCGGTTTCGTTTCGGCCTGCGCGGGCATCGTGTTGGCGGGGCCGGTGTGCTGGGCATCGAGGACCGAGGCTAGACCGGCAGCGCCGGCAATTGTGAGCGAACGATTCAGCAGATTTCGACGATTCATGGTTTTACTCCTTGCAAGGTGATGAGGTTGACAGGCGGGTTGCCCAGGAATGAGAAGGGCATCCCGTTGTTTTCGATGAGGATGAGATGGGATCGCAGAATGATGACTGTGGAGATCACCAGGAAGAGCGCGAAGCCCGCGGCGGCGACACGAGCCAGGCGACTGGAGACGAGGGGCGCGACTTTGCGGAGGCTGGCGACTTGTGCGAAAGCCTCCACAGCGCCGGCCGCAAGTCCGCAGGCCGTGGCGGTGAACAGCGGAAGGTAGAGCAGGTAGCCCTGGTAGCCGTATTCGGCTTTGAGCAGGCAGAAGGGGCAGTGGTGGTGAGGATGCTCGTAGACGTAGAGGGAGAGGAAGGAGACGATCGCCGCGAGGGCTGCAAAGAAGGCCGCCAGACTGGCGATGGCCAGGGCGAAGCCGCCGCGTTTGCGCACGGCAGTGTAGACAGCGGCAGCCAGGGCGGTGAGCATTGCGATGTAGAAACCGATCATTGCCGGCTGGGGCGGCAAGGCTGTGAGATCGGCCGAAACGCCCTTGGCGCTTCCGGAAAAGAGCCGGGAGCAGCAGGAGGTGAGGACATCCGCCTTCAAGGCCAGGAAGTAGCGAAGTTGAAGGACGAACGCTGCCACCAGGGCCGGAGCGATGCCCAGCAACAGCAGGTATTTGATACGGACCAGCGGGTAGTCCGGCGCCTGGATGTCGACATGGTGAATGGCCAGCCACAGGGCGGCGAGGAAAAAGACGGTCATTTGAGCGAAGAGAGCCGGAAAGCCGAATTCATTGACGTTCAGGGTGCCGACGGCGCACATGGCGGCCACGAACAGGGGCGCCATGCGGTCCGCATTGAAGACGAAGAGCAGCAGGGCAAGCAACTGGGTAGCCAGGACGCAGGTGAGCAGGGTAGAGACCAGGTAAGTGCGGCGTTCCAAGAGCAGTTGCCGCTCGCTGCCGCTGGAGGTATCCCAATGGCAAAGGATGGAGATGGCGAACGGGGCGATGGCGCAGATCACGACCACGTTGGCGGCTGATGCCAGCAGCAGCGCGAGAATGGCGGGCTGGAAGAGCATTCAGCGCTCCTCCACGATGCGGCCATCGCGCAGGGTTACGATACGGCGGACGATCGATGCTTCAACGACCAGCGGATCGTGGCTGGTGAGGAGGATGGTGCGTCCGTGGCCCAGCAGCGATTCGAGGATGTCGAGGAACTCTCCCGATAGTGCTGTGTCGAGATTGGCGGTCGGTTCGTCGGCGATGATCACTTCGGGGTCGTTGATGAGAGCGCGTGCGATGGCGACGCGCTGCTGTTCGCCGCCAGAGAGCCATTCGACGCGGGAAGAACGGCGATGGCCCAATCGGAGAGAGTCCAGCAGGGCCTCGGCGCGATGCCGCAGGGCGCGCCAATCGCCACCCAGGGGATAAGCCGGGAGCATGATATTCTCCAGCGCTGTCAGTCCCTTGATCAGGTTGAATTGCTGAAATATGAAGCCGAAAGTGCTGCGCCGGATTCCGGTGAGGAAGCGTTCGGGGAGGCCGGAGATGTCGCGGCCATTGAGCCGCACCCGGCCGCTGGTGGGCCGCGAGAGGCACCCCAACACGGTGAGGAGCGTTGTCTTGCCTGAGCCGCTGGGACCGAAGAGGACGGTGACCTGTCCGGCGTCGACGCGCAGGTCGATACCGTTCAAGGCCCAGATTTCGTTCTCGCGTCCCTGGTTATAGGCTTTTCGAATGTCCGAGAGTTCGATCATGGTTACCCGCGCATCACGGAATCGGGGTCAGTCACAGCGGCGCGCCAGATGGGCACGATGGTGGCCAGCGCATAGGGGAATACGGTGAAGTAGAACAAGGTGGCCACCTGGAAGGCGTCCAGGGCCGGGCTGAGTGCCATCCGCGGGTAGAGCGTGGACCACCCTTTCAGGACAGGCGCGAACAAGCCCGAGGAGAAACGGAAGACGTGCAAATAGGCGGCGGTGTAGCCGAGCAGGAAAGCGGTGAACGAGACGAGAGCCCCTTCCCAGAACTTCATGCGGATGACGTCGCCGGTCTCCCAGCCGATGGCCTTGAGAATGCCAATCTCCCGTTTCTCTTCGGCGGAGAGTCCGGTGGCCTTTTCCATGGCGAAGATGGCGAAGGCGAGGACGGCGCCCGAAAGCAGGACGAGGACGATGCCTTCGCGCCAACTGAAGATGGACTCGTAGGTGCGGAGGATCTCGTCGCGCAGAATCGCGCGGGTGTCCGGCAGGCGGCGGGCGAGCTTGGCGGCGACGTTGCGCAACTCCTGGGGATTGGCGACGGTGAGGGCGATATCGGTGTAGTGATTGGGCGGGTAGTTGAAAAAGGAGCGGAAGTCGTCTTCGCTGACCAGGATGAGGTCCGCGGTGACGAGGTCCGACTCGACTGGCAGGATACCGGCCACGGCGAAGGTGAACACGTCGCCTGCGTATGACTGGAGTACGAGCGTATCTCGTAAGCCAGTGCCAAAGGAGCGTGCCATGGAAGCGCCCAGCACCACGCGGCCATGGGCAACCTCAGGGACCGTGCCGGCCGACGGCACCATGACCGTCGAATTTGCCCGCGACACCGGATCGAAGTAATAGCCCCACAGGCGGGCCTCCTTCTTCCGCACGCCGCGCAGATCGCCAATGCGGTCGAGGTAAGAGGAGGCGATGAGGTCGTGGCGGCCGGCGACCATGCGTTGAACGACCACGTCGGGCGCATGGGCCAGGGCGAGTGCGGCGTGCCGGCGCAGCGCGTGTGTAAACAGCATGACGGAGGCCAGCAGGAACACGATGAGGGTGTAGATGAGCAGCAGGCTCAGGCACTTTGACTTACGGCGCGCCAGTGAGGAGAGCGTGAAGTCGATCAGGTATTTTTGCTGTTCAATCCAGGTTCGCATGGGTTTTAGTGACTGAGGGCGGCGGCGGAACAAGGGAACCACTGGGGAAGTGTTCCAGTGCGGCGGGATGGTCCTGAAACGCGCTGTGGAGGTCGGCCTGCGAGAGGTGACGGGTGTAGCGCGCCTCGGGCAGCAGGCACAGATCGGTGAGTTTCAAGCGTCCGGTCCAGGCGGCTTCGGAGGCGAGGACCGGAGAGCGCCGGCTGCGCAGAAAGGCGGCATCGGCGAAGGTCCACAAGAACAGGCCCCCCAGGACGGAGAGGAGGACCAGCGCGCGATTCGCAGATCTGTCGGTGAAATGAGGTTTAGTCATTGTGGAGCGAGAGGGGGCAGGCGGCGGCGCCCGGCCCGCCCTATTTCGTGATCTCGATATAGCGGTCTGTGAGGAACTCCCAGTTCACGACCTGAAGGAGCGCCGCCAGGTAGTCGGCGCGCCGGTTCTGGTATTTGAGGTAGTAGGCATGCTCCCAGACGTCCAGGCCGAACAGCGGGGTGGCGCCGGCGAGCCAGGGGCCGTCCTGGTTGGGCGAGGTCTCCACCTGGAGAGTGTCCCTGCCTTTGGCCGTGACCCACACCCAGCCACTGCCGAAGACCGAAAGGCCAGCCGCGCGCAACTTCTCCTCGAAGGCGGAACGGCCGCCGAACGATTTGTCGATTGCAGAGGAGAGACGGCCTTTCGGCGCGGTCTTCGCCGGGCCAAGTGTTTGCCAGAACAGCGAATGGTTGAGGTGTCCGCCGCCGTTGTTACGAACAGCCTGGCGGATGGACTCCGGGACAGCGGCAAGATTGCCCAGAACGGACTGCACGCCTGATTGCGCCAGTTCCGGATGGGCGGAGAGCGCCTTGTTCAGATTGTCGACGTAGGCCTGATGGTGCTTGCCGTGGTGGATTTCCATCGTCCGGGCGTCGATGTATGGCTCAAGCGCGTCGACTGGATATGGAAGCCTTGGCAGGGTGAAGGCAGAGGGCTTCACCTGCGCGGAGGAGATCGCCGGCAGCGCAGCAATCAGCGTAGTGGATAGGAGTTCACGTCGTGTTGTGGTCATTTGATCCTCGCAATGTGATTTCGGCCGTGGCCGTCAGCAGGGTTTGGCCAAAATCCGGTTGAGCAAGCGGCCCCTCATAGTGCAGGGAACGCAGATCTTGAAAAGGGTGAGGTAACTCGCCTGGCCTGAAGAGTGATCCACCGATCCGGAAGACTTTCGGGGCGTCCCCTCCAGCTCTTTTTCGGCAAAGGCCGAGCACAGGCCGGATTCCCAAAGTTCGCGGAACCGGAGTTGCTCCGATGGCGACCTTGGGCCCAGCGCGAGGGCCTGCGGCTCATCTGCATTTGAAGGGCAGATGCGCTACGCGCCAGCGACCCTATTCAGGCCGAATGGAACCTGAGCGAGGATTCGGCGCGCGCGGACAATCGGGAGGCGACTCCGGTTAGGAATGGTAGAGAGGATAGAGCTGAGGTGGGGGTCGTTCGAAGAGCGCGAAAGCCGCGGACCTGGACCCGTTCACTGGCAAGGCGGAAGGGCGAACGTGTTGGACGGGCGCGACCGGGCAGATGTCGACGCGGCACGGGACAAGGCTGGCGGTGGAGGTTCCAGGCACGGCAGCGACGCGGCCACAGCCTGGGGGGCAGTTCGACAGAGCGGCCCAACCCGCACCATGTTGGCTCTCGGTGTTCCGGCGGCAACAACAGACCTTGGAGCGCTTGCAGCACTGCATGCCGCAATCGGATTTCGCAGGGCCCTGCAGTAGGAGCAGGCTGGAAGCGTAGGGAGCCAGGAGGAGAAGCAGCAGTAGCAGCGCACGCAGGGCGTGCCACGGGTGGTATTTCGAATGCTGGAAAACTGTCAGGCAAACCCCGATGCGGGTCAGCCGACTTTCCTGCTGCATCAGGCGGCTTGTCCTCTCGCAGGAGTTTAGCACAGGACGTGCAAGCCGGACCGTTGCGGCAAGCGTTTTGGGCGGGCCCGGCGCGGGGCTGGGGGCGCCGGCGCATTGAAGGCCCTGCCGCAGAACGGCCGGCAAGGCAAGCGGCGGAGCCTGAAGAGTCAGTCCGGGAAGCGCTGTTTCGAGAATCGAGGAGTGAGGTGGAGGGTCCAGGAAGAGACGCTGGACGAGTACGGCGGCCTGGCCGGGTTTGGCGTCGAGTGCGGCCAGAAACTGCAGATCCCGATCACGGCTGGTGTTCGTTGTGTAATCCGCGTAGAGCCGGTCGAGGCTGTCATAGATGCGGCTTCAGTGTAGTGAGCGTCGGGCAGGCACAGATGGGTATCCTCCCCGTGCTGTTTGAGGAGTGGGCCATGCCGGCTACGGGCCGGGCAAATACCCGGAGATCCGGACGGGGCCGCACGATTCAACTGGGAAGGTGATCACGCTCTTGCGGGACTGCGGTAGGAGGATCGCCAGGCGGACTCCGCAGTTTCGGCCGGGGTCGTAGCCGGTGCTGCTCAAGGTGTGAATCTCAAAAACGGCCCAGCGGGCGGGCGCGAGCGCGAGGGAGCGGGCTCCTTCTCCGGCCGCTAGGCTGTTTGCCGGCCATTCAGGGGCGGTTTTGGTGCGCCGGCCATGCTTGTCGTATTGCTCCACGCGCGGTGGTCCTGCGAGGCGGCACTCGATACTGGAGACATTCGTGAGAGTTACACGCCTGTAGGTGTTGCCCATGGCGGAGCCTCCGCTGGACGTGGCGGACAGTTGATTGTCGGTGCAACCAGGGATGAATGGCGGGCCGTTCGCGAAAGTCAGGGAAGCGCAAATGAGGTGGGCGACGCAGATGCGCATCTGCCTGCATTCGAGCAGGAGGAAGAATTGGAGTCAAGGGGAGGCGGTTCTCAGTCCACGCTGTCTGGATCCTGCCCCTGCCCTGCTGCTGTGGCTTCGGGTTCCGCCGGGCCGCCGAATGGAAGCTCGTGGGGTGTCTCGCCAGGGCCGCTGGATTGGGTTATGACCGGCACCGGCTGGAAGGCGGCGCGGCGGCGGATGAGGAAATAGACGGGCACAGCAGCCAACGCGATCATGATCAGGTAGAACGGCCAGTGGATCTGCGGTTGGTAGGATTGCTGACCGGGCTGGTTCATCCAGGGGTAAGTCACGGTCAACTGACGCATGAGCTCCTGCTGCCTGGACGGCACCATGGAAAGCAGCCCGCTGACCGCCATCACTACGAAATACCAAAGCCCCGTGACCCTGGCGGATTCGCGCAGGCGGAGCAAGCCGATCCCGACGTATCCATGGAGTGCCACAAGCAGGAGGTAGAGTGCAATCGCCGGCCAGCCCGTAAAAATCACGCCGAGGAACATATACGGGAAGCGGAATGCAGCCATCGGCAGCATGATCAATGCACCAAGCAGGAAATACCCGGCGATGACACTGATGCTGAGTGGGCGAGAATTCTCCCCCGCCAGTTCCGTCGTCGCAAAGTAGGCCTTGCTCCGCTTGAGATTGAACAGAACCAGCCACCAGATGCCGATCGCCCCCAGCCCGGCGTAGAATGCACCGACGAAGCCTCGAATGATGGGGATCATCGCGGGATCGGTGCCGGGTGTTTCCGGTATTGTGATGGCAAACATCATCAAGGGGGTAATTGCCCCGAAGAAAGCCAGGATGGTCGCGAAGACAAGAATGGAGATGCGCGACCACGGGCGCCGACGGAAGAGCCCAACAGCGGTGGCGATGCCCCAGGCTGTCAGGAGGAGGTTCACGTTCGCCGTCGCGATCGCAATCCATTTGACAGGGGCGGGCGGCGCGGGCGTTTCCGGCAGGGGCGGGCTGACTATCACGAAGAGCAGGATGAATACAGACACGAGCAAGGTGGCCAGACTGCCGAGAATGGTAATCACCGCGCTGGCGCGAATACCGATCCACCTGGGAGACATATTGCGGATAGTTTATCGAGCCGGAGAATGACAATCCACAATGTGAGGCTGATTATTTTGGAGTTATGCGGGTGAGGATGAGCGGCGAGTCCGGCGAATTCAATCCAGACAAGACGAGGATTGATTACGGGACACTACGATCGAAGAATCGCGAATACTGTAGACCGGAATGAGTGGATGGCGCGGACGGGGAGAGGGTGGTGGGTGGGAAGCGGAGCGACCGGACGGGGCAATGGATTTGGAATCAACCGCCCCGTCCGGACTGCCTCCGTTAGCTCTTGCGCAGTTTCTTGGAGACCTTCTCGACCTCACCCCAGACGCGCAGCAGATTGCCGCTCCAGAGTTTGCCGATCTGTTCTTCCGTGTAGCCGCGTTTGACCAGCTCCAGGGTCACGTTGAATGCCTCGGAGGCGCTATTCCAACCCTCAATGCCGCCGCCGCCATCGAAGTCGGAGGAGATGCCCACGTGGTCGATCCCGATGAGCTTCACAGCATAGTCGATGTGGTTCACCATGTCCTGGACGTTGGCCTTGGGTGCGGGCGGGAACTTGGCATCGATCTCGGCCATGCGCTTTTCGTACTCAGCGCGTTTGTCGGCTGGCAGCATGGCGAGGAAGCCGTTGCGTCCACCGCCTCGACGAGCCGCCGGAGCCGCCGAAGTGGTTTCGGTTTCCAGGGGGCAGGCCCTGGCCGGAGCCGCGCCACCTTCGCCGCCGGCCGCGCGACGGCCACCGCGGCCACCCATCATGGAGCCGAACAGCTCTTCGCGCAGCTTGTTGAGCGCCTCGGAGCGTTCCTTCGACTCCGCCTTGACGTAGGACGCGAAGCCGACGATCTGGATGACGCCGCCGTTCTTCTTGAGGGCGAGCAACTGCTCATCGTCCATGTTGCGGCTGACGTCGGCCAGCGCGCGCACGCCGGAGTGGGACGCGATGACGGGGGCCTTGGAGAGGCGGATCGCTTCGAGATTGGCGCCCTTGGCGGGGTGCGAGAGATCGACCATCATGCCGACGCGGTTCATTTCGGCGATGACCTCACGGCCTAATGGGGAGAGGCCGTTGTTGTAGTAGTAGCCCTGAGCCTCGCCGGTGTTGGAGTCTGCCAGTTGACTGTTGCCGTTGTGGGCGAGGGACATGTAGCGCGCTCCGCGCTCGTAGAACTCCTGGACGCGCTTGATGTCGGTGCCGACCGGATAGCCGTTCTCGACGGCGATGACAGCGATGCGCTTGTTCTGCTTGTGGAGCGCAAGGACATCAGCCGGGGTCAGGGCCAGTCCGATCTTGTCGGGCGCGATTTTCTCAGTGAGCCGGTGGACTGCGTCGAACTTCTCGACTGCCTGCGCGTAGGCGCTGTCGTAGCCTTCCTTGGTGAGTGGCCCCTGTCCGACGTAGACAATCATGAACGAGACGTCCATGTCGCCTTCGATCATTTTGGGCAGGTTCACCTGCGTCGTGAGGCGCATGGTGTAGTTGCACTCGGGCGTGAAGTTCGAGGCGTCGATATCGTTATGGGTATCGAGTTTGATGACGTGGTCGTGGATCTTTTTGGCTTTAGCGACGAGGGCCGCGTCGTTCGACTGTGCCGGACTGTTCCAGGCTGTGACGTGAAACAGGAGGCCGAGAGTGGAGGCCGTCAGTCCCGCAAGAATGAGCTTTCGCTGTGTATGTTTCAATGATCCTCCCAGGGACCGTGGCGGAAGGACCACCGCACGGCACCGCATGACTGATAGAGACTTTGGAGTTCGGAGACCGACGGAGGTCTCGGACAGGACGTGTATAGAGTATGGTAGCAGCCGGTGGGGGGAGCGGGCGGAGGAAAGCTGTCGGCTTTCGGCTCTCAGCTTCCCAGTTGAGCCGCAGGACTTCCGGCCGAGCAGTAGCAGGCTTTGCTCGATCAAGGGTTGATCTGAATGGGCGTCCCGATGGCGACCAACCGCCAGATCTCTTCGATCTCTTTGTCGGTGACTGCCACGCAACCCTGGGTCCAGTCCGTCCATCGATGCGCGGCGCCGAGCCAGCCTCGGCCGTTGGGCAGTCCGTGAATCAGGATGTCGCCGCCAGGCGGGACTCCCTGACGACGTGCCCGCTCTCGGTCTGCGGCATTCGGGTAAGAGATTTGCAGTGCCATGTGGTAAGCACTTTTAGCGTACTTGGCGTTGATCGTGTACATGCCCTCGGGCGTCCTATTGTCGCCTTCGCGACGTTTCGGCCCAACGGGTTCATGGCCCAGGGCGACGAGGTAGGTTCGGATGACATTCGGCCCCCTGTAGAGAAGGAGCTCGCGCTTCGATTTATTGACAACGAGTCTGTCCGCGAGAGTGATATTCGCCGCCGGAACTCCCCAGCTCGATAGCGCAATCAAAGTTCCCGCAAGTAGCAGGCGGATAGGCATAACTTCTGGAAGAAACTATATCGTAGATCGATGATCATGCCGAAAATGTCAGTATCAGGACTGGAGGAAACCCTCCACATCGATTCCGGCCTGCTTCAGGATTGCGCGGAGAGTTCCTTCCGGCATATCTCCAACGCGGCGCCCCACTACGCCGCGACGACGATCGTGCAGTCGCGCCGTTTACAGGTGGGAGGCAGGTTGGGCGTTCCACCGCGTTCACTGCGGGCCTCGATGAGCTTTCGCGCGACGTCCCGCGCGATCTCCAGTGTTTCGGCGACAGTTCTGCCTTGTGCGACCAGGCCCGGCAGTTCGTCCGAAGTAGCAAGGAATAGGCCCTCGGGCAGTTCCTCGATTTGAACTCGAATCGCCAGTTCCATATGAGACGATCCTACCAGCCCGGTACTCGCCGGCCGTCCCCCGCCTTGCTCACTGGATCGCCGCCACCGGAATCACCCGCAACTGCGCGCTCTGTGTTTCTCCCGGGCCTACGGTGACTTCCGCGGCTTTCGCAGCGTATGGCTTGCGGAATTCGGGGTCCTGCCAGAGGTCGTCTTCCATTTCCTCCCACGCGTACAACTTGTACTTGCCCGGACGCAGGTTGGTGAACTGAACCTGCCCGCCGTCATCCACGGCCCGTTTCTCCAGTTGCGCGCGTGCGTCCTCGGGGATCAGGGTGACGACACCCGCGGGGATCGGCTTGCCTTGCTCGTCAATGACCGAGGCCGTGATGGTTCCGGCTGTGCTGCTGAGGACGATCTCGAGCTGGGTTGAGGCGGTGATCTCGAAGCCGTTGAGTGCGACTTCTTCTCCACCCAACTTGACGGCGCGGACATAGTGGCCAGCAGGAAGTGGGCCCAACACCGTCATGTCGTAGTGGCCGGGCCGTGGCCGGTTCGGGAACACAAAGCGGCCCGCAGCATCGGATCGCACCGAGTCGCCCTCCAGGATGGTCGAGTCCAGAAAGAAGACCCGGATCCCCTCCAGCTTTGACTTGACGCCGCTCTCGGCCAGCACGAACCGTCCGGTGACCAGCGGCGCGGGACTCATTGCGACAACGACGCCGTCGATATCGCCAGCAACACTGAGGGTTCCACGGCCGTATGCCTCCGGTCCGCCGGAGTTCACGTTGGCACGGATATCGTATTCGCCGGGCGGGACGGCCAAGTCAAATTCGTAGTCTGGCCCGCGGGTGGAAACGGAACCGCCATCCAGAGCGCCCTCCTCCCGAGGCACGAAGGCAACGGAAATGGTGGCCTGCGCTCCAGAGGGGGCGCCAATGACTTTTCCTTTGACATGCACCAAGCGGGAACGGGCCACCTTGACGAAGCGGATATCGATGCCGCCCACCTCGGCCCCAATGGCCACCTGGACCGGAGTGGCCGATTGACGGGAGAGCGAGTTGGGGTGGTAGACGGGCACGAAGGAAGCAGGCCTGGTGCCGGGTTGAGCGGGGTCGCCGTAGTGACTGTTAGCCTGCATCCGCCGGTTGACGGCCTGGAGGAGATAGGTACCCGGTGCAAGAGCGGGAACTCGGTATTCCCCCGCCTCATTGGCGGCTGCGGGCGTCTCGAGACGCTCCCAACGTTTCCGGCCCTGGCGATAGACCTGCCGGTACACCCAGACCAGTGCCCCCGGCGCAGGCTCGTCGTCGTCCTCCAGCACCCGGCCGCTGATTACACCTTGCGGCCGCAGACGGATGGCGGGCGCCGCGGCGTGGCCGGTCGATGCGAGCGTCACAGTGACCCTGGTTGGCCGCGGCAAATACCCGGCGTGGCTGGCGGTAAGCTGGTAAATCCCCGTGGGCAGCCCGGTGAACTGGAACTGCCCGGCTGCATCGGTGTCGGCGTTGAGAAGGATCGATCCGGCGGGTTGCGTGAGGGTGACGATCGCCTTGCGGATGGGGGCTGCGGTGAGCGAATTCACCACGAGGCCGTCGACTGACCCAAAGTAGGAGTTGGACTGTGCGAACGCTTGGACAACCGCGAACCCAGCCAGCAGGAGGCGCGTCATTTGGTGCTAATTTTATGACTAATGCCGCAGGATTGTCGAGGATCTCGGCAAAGCCATGAACACGGTTGGGGTCCAGCCGTGGAGTGCTTCCGGCGGAAGAGGCTGGCCGGCTACTCAGCCCGTAACGCCGACATTGGATCGATTCGTGTGGCTCGCCGTGCCGGCAGGCAGGTAGCCAGCAGAGTTACCAGTAATACGAGAAGGCCCGCGATGGCGTACACTTCGGGGCCGGCGAGGTCGAGGCCGGATTCGACGGTACTCGAGACCACCCGGGCGGCCGCGATGGCGGCGGCCACACCAGCGAACAGCCCCGTCAGCGTCAAGACCAGGGCATTGTTCAGCACCATCGCGAACACCTGCCGCCGCTGCGCCCCCAGGGCCATGCGCACACCGATCTCCCTCGTGCGTTCATTGACTGCATAAGCCATCACGCTGTACAGCCCGACCGCGGCCAGCAGCAGGGCCAGCAGGGCGAGAGCGGAGAGCATCGCGGCGGCGACGCGCTCGCCAAACAGGCCCGCCTGGGTCTGCTCGGCCAGCGTCGAAGGCTCATACAACGCACGGTTGCTGTCCATCGCCTGGACTTCCCGCCGCAGCGTTTCGCGGGCAGAGTCGAAGTCGCGGGTGCGGATGAAAAGGAAATTGTTGTGGCCGGAGTAGAAACTCTGGCCGAATGACGCGAAGACTGCCGGCGTTGCGCCTTCGCGAGGACTGCGGATTTTGCTGTCCCTCGCGATGCCGATGACGGTGCATTCGTCATTGTTCACGCGCAGCTTGCGGCCGATGGCGTTCAGGCCCGGGAAGAAACGCTGGGCCAGGGTCTGGTTGACGATGACGACCCGGGGGTGCGTGGCGTCATCCTGTGCGGCGAAATCGCGGCCCTCCAAGAGCGGAATCTTCATCAGGTCGAAGTAGCCAGGGGAGACCGCGGTCGCATAGACCGAGACCACACCCTGCGTATTTGCCGTGCCGGGGACGCGAATCCGATCGCTGGTGGAACCGAAGATGGACAGCGGCATCCCGTTGGCGTAGGCCACCTGGTCGATGCCCGGGGCAGACCGCAGGCGGGCACTGAGCTGCTGGGAGAAGGCCCGCTCCTGCTTGAGCGAATAGCCATTGGTGGAGAGGTGGAACTGCGCCGTCAGCACGTTGCGGGGCTCAAAGCCGAGGCGGGCGCGGGACAGCTTCTGGAAGGCATTGACGGCCAGGCCCGCCCCCACCAGGGCCATGGAGGCGAGGGCCACCTCGGCCACCACGAGCACGGCGCGGGCACGGTGGGTGCGGACACCAGGGGTGCCGCTTCGCGAGCCGTCCTTTAGAGATTCGTTGACATCCACCCGGGCGGCGTACAGCGCAGGCAGGAGGGTGGAGCAAAAGGCGGCCACGATCGCCACCAGGGCCGAAAAGGCAAGGACCATTGGACGCGGCTCCGGGCGCAGCAGCGGCTCGATCGCCTCGCGGAGCGTCGGGTCGAAGATGGGCATCACCTGGAATAGCGATTCGCCCAGCCACTGCGCCAGCAGAACTCCGACCACGGCTCCGGCACCCGCCAGGACGAGCACTTCAAAGAAGATCTGCCGCAGCAGCGCGGTGCGGCCGGCACCGAGGGCGATGCGGATGCCGAACTCCCGCTGGCGGCTCACGGAACGCGCCATCAGCAGGTTGGCCACATTGGCGCAGGCAATCATCAGGACCAGTGCGCATACTGCCATCAACAGGCGGAGGGGACTGCCGAGGCTGGCCTGCAGTCCAAAGGTGGCATCGGCCATGGGAACGACCGTGGCCCCAATGCCGCGGTGCGTATCGGGAAAGGCGGCGGCGATGCGCGCCCCGACCGCCGCAGCTTCCGCCCGGACCTGGGCCAGTGAGGCGTCGGACTTGCGGCGGATGATGACATCCAGGAAGCGGGCATTGCGGTCAGCGGCGGCCCACGTATTCAGGGCGCCGGCCTCCACAATGCGGCTGAGTGGAATCCAAACGTCGAACGCGGCTCCGCCATAGGTGCCGGCGAAGTTGGCTGGCGCGACGCCCACGATCACATACTGCTGGCCGTTGATGCGGGCCGACCGCCCCACCACGCCGGGATCGCCGCGGAAGTAGCTCACCCAGAAACGGTGGCTGATCACGGCGACGGCGTAGGCGCCTTTTTCGTCCCGGTCCTCCGCGGTGAGCAGCATGCGGCCGAGGGCCGGTTTGACCCCGAGGACATCGAAGTAGTTGGCCGACACCACTTGTCCCAGTACGCGCCGAGGATGGTCGACGGGGCCTACGGTGAAGAAGGCCAGGTGGGAAGCGACGACGCCGGCGGCGGACGTCATCTGGCGCTGGAAATCGCGGAAGTCAGGATGCTGGAGCTGGCCAATGCGGGGGTTGGTGGGCGAAGAGGCCTCGACGGCAAGCAATTCGTCAGGCTGGACGACACCCGGAATCGGCCGCAGCAGGAGCGAATCCACCCAGGCGAAAACCGTGGTGTTGGCGGCAATGCCCAGGGCTAGCGTGCCCACGACGATCGCCGAGAAGGCAGGCCGATTGCGCAGCAGGCGAATGGCAGAACCGAATTGCGTCCAAAGGTACCACATGTCACTAATTCAGACCGGCACGTCTGCTGCCACCATCTTATCTATTGATTCTATTGAGCTGAGAGGCGACGAAAGTGTGCGATTCCGGGACGCCGCCGTTCAGTTGCGCAGAGCGGCCGGCGCGTGCGGACGGCCCAGGCCGGTAGCTGGCCCGGTGGGTCAGAGTCCGGCCAGGAACTCCAGAAGCAGCCGATTCACCTCGTTGGGGCGCTCCTGCTGCGTCCAGTGACCCGCGCCGGGCAGCAGGACCTTTTTCGTCAAGTTCGGCACGTTTTCTTCCAGCGCATCATATTCGGGACGGAGAAACTCCAGTACAGGATCCTGCTCGCCGGCGATGAACAGCGCGGGCTGCAGGATCTTCGCACCGTCCAGAAACGGCGTCAGCGCCCAATTGCGATCCATGTTGCGGTAGTAGTTGAGGCCACCGGTGAAGCCGGTGCGCTGGAACTCGCCGGCGAAGACATCCACGTCTTCCTCGGTGATCCACGAAGGGCACTTGGCAGGAGGGGGGCTGGACGGAGGACCGGGTTCGCGAACCGGCTGAAAGCGCTCCTCGGGACCTGCTTCCGCGGACAGCGAATAGAGCCCGCGCAGAATGCTGGCACGGACATCGTATTTCAGGTACTGGTCGACCATCGGCGACCGGAGCCCGGCCTGATAGAAGACCTTGCCCGGGTAGGCCTGCTGTTCCCACTGGGTCTGATTTACTGGACGGCGCGGGACATAGGGCACGCTGAGCAGCGCAAGCGCGCGGAACATGTCCTGGCGCAGCAGGGCGAGGTGGGCAGCGATCCAGGCGCCCCAGTCGTGCCCAACGATGACGGCTGTCGATTCGCCCAAAGCATGGACCAGGCCGACGATGTCACCCGTGAGTTGAAAGATGTCGTAGGCCTCCAGCGGCTCGGGACAGCTGGTTTGGCCGTAGCCCCGCAGATCGGGTGCGACGACGCGGTAGCCCGCCGCGACGAGCGGCTCAAACTGGTGACGCCATGCGTACCAGAGTTCGGGGAAGCCGTGCAGGAGCAGAACCAGGGGTCCAGAGCCCTGCTGGGCATAGTGCATGCGAATGCCATTGGTTTCGGCAAATCGATGAGCGGGAAGCATGGGGGTCCAGATCCACAGGATAATCGCCGCAGCACGCGCGCTGCCACTCTGAGTTCAGAGCGGCCGCAGGGGCAGACACATCTCGATGTGGTAGCGGCCTTCCGGGTCCGTATCCGGATTGTTGAGATAGAACTCCATCGCAGGCCGGTGATCGGGCTGATAACCGCTGGCGGGCAGCCAGTCCGCGACCAGGGCATCCCACTGGGCGGCATAGTCCTGCAATTGGACGCGGACCTGCGCGGTGGCGTAGAGACCGCCCTCCAAGGTCCGGACCCCAATCTCGCCGCTGGGCGCCGTGCCCGCAGGCACCACGAGGGCAACTTCCAGGCGCTGCCTGGCGGCGGGTGTGAGGTTGGGGTTGTCCTGAAACAGGCTGAGGTAACGGAAGTCCGGCGGCATGAGGCCGCGCGGTCCGGCCCAAGTGAAGAGCTTGGTGAAGAGGCGGCGGAACAGCTCGGTGTCGCCCTTGTAGGCGCCGATGTGGCGGAGGTAGGCAATGGTGAGCGGCGCCAGGCGGCGCACTTGAACGTGCAGGGTAGTGTTGGTCATGGGATGCTCCTGGTGGCGGGCGGGATGGCCCGGCAGTTTCGAGAATCCCAGGGATGCAGGCGTTTCCGCTTCGCACGGCTTGCTATTCGTTTGACAGATCTTGCGATTCCGCCATTCGCCGGCGGGTACACCGTAGCCGGCCTTGAAGGCGCGGGCAAAGGCACTGGCACTGGAGAAGCCGCATTCCACGGCGATGTCCGAGATGCTGCGGAGGCGATGGAATACCAGCAATTGAGCCGCGCGCTCCAGGCGCAGCCTATGCACAAACGACTGCAGGGTCTCGCCCATCCAGGCGCTAAACAGGCGATGGAAGTGAAAGGGGCTGAAGCAGGCGACAGCCGCCAGGCGCTCCAAATCGAGGGGTTCGGTGAGATGGGCCTGGACGTGGTCCACCACCCTGTTCATCCGCGCGGCATATTCACGCCGGGTGGATTCAGAAACTCCTTCGACCATCCATCCACCATATCAATGCGGGGGTGCCGCGCTCCAAGCAGGCGGCCTCCGCGCAGCCTTTGCGGGATCTCTGCGTCGATGATCAAGCGGCGGCGTTGGTCGACCCCGGTGACTGTCGCGCCACCGGAGAGTCCTCCCCCGCGCGCTCCGCTGTTTCGGGCCGCTGCTTGATCCGAGCCACGAGCTTCATGCCTTCCACGATCCACAACACGCTGCTGGCGACGGCAATGGAGCGGAACCAATCCCCGCCACTCAACCTCACCGTGCCAAAAGCGGCCTGCAGAAATGGCACATAGATGACCAGGAAGTGCAGGGCAATAGACAACCCCACGGCAGCCCACATCCAGCCATTCCGAAATAGTCCGCGGAAAGCGCTCTGCGCATCCGATCGCGCGTTGAAGGCGTTGAACAACTGGAACAGCATCAGGGTGGTGAAGGCCATGGTCCGCCCGTACTCGATACCACCGGGCCCTTCAAAGAAACCGCCGGGTAGCGCCGCGTCGAAAACCAGCAGCGTACCGGCCGCCATCACCAGGCCCACAATCGCGATGTCCCAGCGCATCTTTGCGTTGATGACACCCTCGCTCCTGGGGCGGGGCGGCCGTCGCATCAGATCCGGCTCAGCAGGGTCGACTCCGAGTGCCAGCGCCGGGGCTCCGTCGGTCAGAAGGTTGATCCAAAGGATCTGTGTGGCCAGCAGCGGCAGGACCAGTGTTCCCTTGTCGCCAAGCCCCAGCGGCCGTGCCAGCACCACGGACAGGAAGACCGTCAGTACCTCGCCTGCGTTCGACGACAACAGGTACTCGAGAAACTTCCGGATGTTGGAAAAGACCGCCCGGCCCTCTTCCACCGCCGCGACGATGGTGGCGAAGTTGTCGTCGGTGAGCACGAGATCCGCCGCTTCCTTCGAGACGTCGGTGCCCGTGATCCCCATGGCTACCCCGATATCGGACGACTTCAGCGCCGGGGCGTCATTCACACCATCGCCGGTCATGGCGACAATCTCGCCATTGCCCTGCAATGCTTTCACAATTCTCAGCTTGTGCTTGGGATTGACGCGCGCATAGACGGAGATCTCTTGGGTGGCCTTTGCCAGTTCCGGCTCGGACATCCGTTCGAGCTCCGTGCCCGTGAGGACTCGATCGTCGGACGAGATGCCTAGCTCCCTGGCGATAGCAACCGCCGTACCGGGGTGGTCGCCGGTAATCAGCATGGGCCGGATCCCGGCAGCCTTCGCCCGCTCGACGGCCGCGCCTGCCTCAGGACGTGGCGGATCGATCATCCCAATCAAGCCCAGAAAGGTGAGGCCGTGCTCGAACTCAGAGGCCTTCCGCCCTGCCTCCTTGGCGGAGTCTTCGGAGTCCAACGACCGGGAGGCGGTGCCCAGTGTGCGCAGGGCCTCCGCCGCCATCTCCTCCGTGATCAGGAGAATCTGCGCCCTACGTTCCGGTGTCAGTGGCACTGCCTTCTCGCCGGAGAGTTCGTGTGTGCAGCGTTCCAGCAGCGTACCCGGTGCGCCTTTCGTGAAGAGGAGGC
Organism: Paludibaculum fermentans; assembly: GCF_051172195.1. Lineage (GTDB taxonomy): Bacteria > Acidobacteriota > Terriglobia > Bryobacterales > Bryobacteraceae > Paludibaculum > Paludibaculum fermentans_A. Next base: position 1,029,441 of record NZ_JBPJAQ010000002.1, on the reverse strand, counting down.
GGTGTCCAGAGGGTCCGCCGTCCTGATTCACGGTACTCATCAGCTTGCGCTCAGACGAGAACGCCGCTTCCGAGAGCCGCGGAAATCTCCCGCGGGTCTCACCGGCCTCCAGGCCCGCCTTCCGTGCCGCCGAAAGCAGTGCACCTTCGGTTGGATCTCCCTGGATACTCCAGGCACCCTGCTTCTCATTGAGCTGGGCGTTGTTGGCCAGAACGGCCGCCTGCAGCAACTGATCCGTCTCCTGCTTCCAGGCGCCCGATAGCTCCTGCAAGCCCTGCGGCAGCAAAGCTCCCTCAGGCGAGTAGCCCGTACCGGTCACGTCCACTCGCCCGGCCGCGGTGACCAATACCCGCACTGTCATCTCATTCCGAGTCAGCGTGCCGGTCTTGTCAGACGCGATGATGGTGGCGGAGCCCAGCGCTTCCACGGCTGGCAGTTTGCGCACAATCGCGCCGCGCCGAGCCATTCGTTGCACCCCCATCGCCAGCACCACGGTGACCACGGCCGCCAGCCCTTCTGGCGCCGCCGCCACGGCAAGCGCCACGCCGAACATTAGTACCTGAACAACCGTGGCCGCGTCGTGTGCTCCGTACAGCATCAGCAGGGAAGCCACCACCACCGCGGCAATGACAACCACGGTGGTCCCCAGTTGCTTACCCAGCCGGTCGAGCTCCCGCTGTAGCGGCGTCGTAGGGGACTTCGTGGTCTTCAACATGCCGGCGATCCGGCCCAGTTCCGTGCTCATCCCCGTGGCGGTCACCACTGCCCGGCCGTGCCCAAAACTGACGGTGGTGCCGGCGAAGATCATGTTCAGACGGTCGCCGATGCCAGCATCACTCGCTACCGGCTGAGTGCTTTTGGTAACGGGCGAACTCTCGCCGGTGAGAGAAGCCTCCAGCGTCTGCAGTTCGGCCACGGCAAGGAGCCGCGCGTCGGCAGGCACGGTGTCGCCTTCATTGATGATGAGCAAGTCGCCCGGCACCAGGTCGCGGGTGACTAGCCGGCGCTGTACTCCGTCCCGGACCAAACTGGCCTCGGGCGCTGCCATCGCCCGCAAGGAGGCCAAAGCCTTCTCCGCTTGCCCTTCCTGGAGGAATCCGAGAATCGCATTCAGGAGCAGAATCGTGATGATGACCAGGCCCTCGTAGGGCAGACTGGTTTCCCGCTCAACGGCCCAAACGATACACGAGATGACCGCGGCGGCCACCAGCAGCAGGACAAGGGCGTCTTTGAATTGCAGTAGAAACCGCCGCCAGGCGGAGACAGCGGCTTCGCGCTCCAGTTCATTGGCGCCGAGGCGTTCGAGGCGTGCCTGGGCTTCGGATGAGCTCAGTCCGGCGGTGGTGTCGGTACCCATTGCGGAGGCGACATCTGCCGCCACCCTTGCGTGCGGTGCAGTCTCTTCAGCGTTGAGGTTTTCAGGCATTGGGGTCTATAACAGGGCGTGTTTGCGGTAGAACCAGGTCTTCACGACCTGCACGACGAAAAGGTAAGTAATGGCCAGGGCGGTGATCGCGCCCAGCAGTGGCAGCGGAAGTGGGACGAGGCTCAACAGCCCGCCCAGGGGGGTATACGGCAACACAGTTGCGATGGCCACGATCGAAAACACGGCAATCATCAAAGGTGAGCTCGGCCTGCTCTTCAGCGGGTTACCGGCTGTTCGAATGACAAACACGACCAGCGTCTGCGTCGCCAGGGATTCGACAAACCACGCGGTGCGAAACAGCGAGGCGTTGGCCCACGCATGGAAGCCCCAAAGTAGAATTCCGAAGGTCAGGAAGTCGTAGACCGAACTGATGGGGCCAATGATCGTCATGAACTGGCGAATGAAGCCAATCTGCCATCGCTTGGGTTGGCGCAACAGTGCTGGATCGACATTGTCGCTGGGGATACTGATCTGCGAGATGTCGTAGAGGAAGTTATTCAGCAGGACCTGGGTCGGAAGCATCGGAAGAAATGGTAGAAATAGCGATGCGCCTGCCATGCTGAACATGTTACCGAAATTCGAACTCGTGCCCATCACTATGTACTTCATGATGTTCGCGAAGCAGCGGCGCCCCTCCACCACCCCCTCGTTCAACACCGCCAGGTCTTTCTCGAGCAGGATGATCTTGGCCGATTCCTTCGCTACGCCGACGCCATTCATCACGGAGATGCCGACGTCGGCTGTATGCAGGGATGGAGCGTCATTGATCCCGTCCCCCATATAGCCGACAACGTGTCCGCGCGCCTTCAGTGCAAGAATCACCCGGTTCTTCTGCTCTGGAGAGACACGCGCGAAAATTGCACCGTTCTCGGCTTGAACGGCCAAGGCTGCGTCGTCCATTGTGTCCACCTGGCCGCCAGTAACGATGATCTCTGCCGGCAACCCCACATCGCGGGCTACCTTCTGAGTCACATACTGGTTGTCCCCGGTCATCACGACAATCGAGACGCCATTCTGTTTCAGCGATTCGAGCACGGCGTGAATGCCCTCTTTGGGCGGATCGAGGAACGCCGCAAACCCGGCGAGCGTCATCTCCTGCTCCGCGACCGGGGCGTAGCTGGCCTGCCCCTCCACGTTCTTTACCGCCACCCCCAGCACGCGGTATCCGTCAGCACTCAGGCGCTGGAACGTCTCGGCCGCGTTCGCCTGGCGCGCGGCATCGAACGGCTGCACGGCACCATCCACGAGGACCGTCTGGCAGATGCCAAATACGCTCTCGGCCTCGCCTTTGGTCACCAACTGAATCTCTGCCCCGTGCTGCACCACCACAGATAGACGCTTCCGGCTGAAGTCAAAGGGAATCTCGTCGAGCTTTTCGTATTCCACTATCGAAGGACGTTCGTGCTTCAGGACCGCCTCGTCCAGCGGGCTCTTGATGCCGGCCTCGAAGTAGCTGTTCAAGTAGACCAGGCGCAGGACATTGTCATCATCCTTACCGTCCAGGTCCACGTGCCGGTCCAGGACAATCTCTCCTTCTGTGAGCGTCCCCGTCTTGTCGCTGCACAGGATCGTCACACTGCCGAAGTCCTCGATGGCCGAGAGCTGTTTGACCAGCACCTTCTTCTTCGCCATCCGTCTCGCGCCCTGGGCCAGCGTGACGGTAATGATCAACGGCATCATCTCCGGGGTCATGCCAACCGCGAGCGCTACTGCGAACAGGAATGATTCGAGCAGCGGCCGGTGCAGCAGGACATTCACCAGCAGCACAAACAGGACGAGCGCCATGATCACGCGCGTGATCATCATTCCGAACTGGCGTATGCCCCGCCCAAATTCGGTTTCCGGCGGCCGCGCGGCCAGTCGTTGGGCAATCCCGCCCAGGGCTGTGTCGCGTCCGGTGCAGACTACGACAGCCGTACCCAGGCCGGTCTGAACCGCCGTGCTCAGGAACACGCTGTTTCTCGCTTCCACAGCACTGTGCTTTCCAACTGGCAAGTTGTCCGCGGTCTTCTCCACCGGCAGCGATTCTCCGGTGAGGGCGGACTCGCGTACGTGCAGGTCCCTGACATCCAGCAGGCGGCAGTCCGCCGGCACAAGGTCCCCCGCATTCAGCCGGATAATATCGCCTGGAACCAGATCCGCCACCGGCAATTCCTGTTCCTTGCCATCACGCACGACGGCGGCGGTGGTGGCCACCTGCTTGCGGATCTCATCCACGGCGTGCTTCGCCTGGAACTCCATGAAGAAATTCAGCAGCACGCTGAGCAGAACCATGGCAATGATGATCAGGCCGCTCAGAGGGTCACCCATCACCAGCGAGACGGAGCTCGCGGCGATGAGGATGATCACCAGAGGATTGGCGAAACTGCGCAGGATGCTGATCAGCGTGGCGAAACGCGACTCCCGCACCAACGTGTTGGGACCATGTTGCCGCAGCCGCTGCCGCGCTTCCTCTGAATTCAGGCCGGCCGGCGTGGCCTGCAGCTGCTGCAGCAGGTCCGCGAGAGGCCGGTCCCAAAAGCTGTCAAACGGTGTTACTTGACCTTGCATCTCTGTCCAGCTTCAACTTCTCCGGACGCCCCTCTGCAGCTGCCACACACAGCCGGTCCTTCCTTGAGTGCTCGTGCGGACCGGGCACAGCACGTCCGCGGTCGTGGGGAGGCCGGCCACAGCGAAACAGTCTGTTGCCATCTCGAGATACCCTCAAGTCCTACGGAGTAAGCTCCGTTACGCGTGAATCTTCCGGTGTCGAGACGACTCAATTCGACTGCCCCTGATTCCCGAGCGAACTCCATTTCCAAGCCGGCACGGCTGTCCGCCCGTCTTCCTGAAGCGTGGAGAGATGCAATTCGCTCTCCACATCCATGCGTGTCGCGGAGCGCTGCCTGATCGCAGTGGACGTTCGAGTGGTTGCCGCTTCCCAGCCCATGCACCAGGCACACCCTCGGTTGCGGCCATTCTCGTGCTCTTGACAGCGCAGGCATCTACCTCAGTTGACAGCTGGTCACGATCACATATTGATGACTGGGCGGTCTGGAGGAGGGTAGAGTCGTCTCCCCGGCACAAAGCCTTCTATTCGGCGTGCCTATCCCAGGAAACGAAGGGAAGCCCCGCAAGGGGCTTCTCGGCTGAACGGCAAAATCACCTCGCGCGCCATGGATGTCTTTACCCCCACGTCCTGAACCGCGCGCGCGTTGGCCATCTGGCTAGTTCCCGGCCCGCGCATTCGTGCGGGCTGCAACTCACAACCAACCCTGCCCCAACCGTTTTCCAGCGCCCCCTTGCTGCTGCTATCGACCTCAACTGGTCAATTGACCAAATAGGGTCGCGGGATCAGCCTGGCCCACCAGTCTTTGCCGTGCGAGCGGCTACCCCTTCTCAGCCACCCCCTCGCTACGCCCCGCAGTTCCTCGCATTTCAGCAGCAAACTGGTCCGGCCCGTCCTGATCGTTGGCCTCGAACGTGCCCATCAAACCCTCAGTATGCAGAGGAAATCAGCCGCGTTGCTATTGCTTGGATCGTGTGCTTTGGCCGGCTTCGGAGCCTGGGTGTATCTCGAACAGAGCGGCGGCACACAATTCCGGACGGCCGCTGTCGAACACGGGGACATCAACGTAGCCATCTCGGCCACGGGCAGTCCCAACGCGGTGGTCACCGTACAAATCGGTTCGCAGGTTTCAGGCACCATCCAGTCGTTGTACGCCGACTTCAACACAAAGGTGACGAAAGACCAATTGATCGCCCGCATCGATCCGGCGGCCCTGCAGGCCAGGGTCGACCAGGGCCAGGCTAGCCTTGATTCGGCGCGCGAGGGTGTGGCCAACGCTGAGCATCGACGCGCTCCGCTACGAATAGATCGTGCGGCCCGCGGCTAGGGCAGTTCCACTTCGACAAGATCGCCATCCTGCAACGAATACGCATCGCGAAGCCGGATGTCCGTGGCGATTTCGATAAGGTTGCGGGGATGGTGGCCCGTTCCGTTCTCATTCTGGTCCGTCCGGAGCAGGAACGCGGATCGACCGAAAATGCGGCACGGAATGATGTTGACAGAGACCCGCCCGCCGTCCTCATGGGCCTCCAGTCGAAGGGGATCAGGTGGCAGCGAGTAGGGCTCCGGAAGTTCCACATTGAGCGTTCCGGGATATAGACGCATGCCGGTCTTCCGCTCATAATGGTCAGCCAACTGTCCAATCCAGTATCCGAAGTTGCCCAGGCCGCTGACGAGCCTGCCGCGCAGGAGTGGCATGCCACCAGGATATCGGGCACACAAGGCGCCCCGGGCTCCGGGCACGATGCAGCCCTCATTACACTTTGTCTTATTTCGGAGCTTTAACTCTTGAACTGGCGGGAGGCCGGGTATATACTCCACAGCCAGATACGACATGCGCCGCTTCCTTCGACTTCTTGCGGTGTACCTCTGTGGCTGTTTATGCGCCAAGGCAGGGGTCATTTCGCTGACAGGCAATCTCGACCCAGGCAATCCAAACGACGTCCTGCTCTTTGAAATCAACCTCGCGGCTCCGGGTTCCCTGATTGTCGAGAGCTGGGGGTTCGCAGGGGGCACGAATGCCGCAGGAGTTGTGATCCCCGCGGGCGGCTTCGACCCGTATGTCTCACTGTTCCAGGGCGCCGGTCCAGTTGCTGTGTTCCTGACTTCAAACGATGACAAATGCCCGGACCTGGACGACGCCTGCAGGGACTCCCGCTTGGAGTTGAGCGGGCTGGCGCCCGGCGTCTACACGATCGCCCTAGGCGTTTTCCTCAACATGTCCATCGCCGAAAACTATGGCGGCGGAACCCTAGGCGACGGCTTCACCGGCTTGGGCAGCTACTACGATTGGACCACTGGCTCCGATAGGAGCAGCGCGTACGCCATCGATATCACCGGCGACATCACCAGCGTCCCGGAACCATCGCCGCGCTCATCACTGTGCCTGGTTGCCGCCATCAGCCTGATCTGGCTGCGGCGCCACGCCTCCGGTCCTCGGTAAACCTGATTGCACTGATTGAACCGAAGTTCGTGCGCCTTCGTACGAAACCTGTCTTCCGTCTGGAGGACGGACGAGACTTACGCTTTTTCTTGTGGGAGGGAGGAGATTGACATGATGTTCCTGCAGAAAAACATCGGATGGATCGCGTGTGTCTTCGTGATCATCCTGGCTCTCATCCTGGGACTGCCTGGCACAGCCCAGACAGCGTCAGTCAAACCGGTGGTCATTCGCGATCTGGATAACGGCGACCGCGCGGAGCTCTACATTCGCGATATCACGGTTCTGCAATTCGACGGGCTGCGCGCCAGCGATGAGTGTCTGGATCTCGTGCCGGCAGGCAAGCGACTCATCGTGGAGCATGTCACGGCCCGGGTTCGAGTGCCCATCGGGCAATCTGTTTACGCAGGATTGAAGATCGGCGGAATTCGATTCGGCACCTTTGTGCCCCTGGTCTCGCAAGGGATCCTGGATGGGACTCAGCTGCTGGTGAGCTCGACTCCGGCCAAACTCCGCATAGGTGCTGGTGATCGAGGATGCATGCTGCTCGCCCGCGACCTGGCGGTAGGGCAGGCGACGGGCCTGTTCACCCTGTCGGGCTATGTGATCGACGTGCCGTAAACTCGCGACCGGCCCGCAGAGGAGCGGGGGATGGAACTGAAGGCCGCCGCTCGCAAGGAATACCCGGTTTGAGCGAAAATTGAAGTTGGGCTTGCATTCCATTCCCCTGCACATCCGCCCTTGAGGAGTCTATGGCCGTATTGATTGATGCGATCAGCGTGAAGCGTAGAACTTTGTTCGAGCACGAGAACATTCCGTACACCTGCCTGGAGGCAGAGGTCAACACGCCCACCGCGCGGGGCGGCCAGACGCTGGTTCGCCTGAAGATCCGCAACCTGCTCACCAACGCAGTGTTCGAGAAGACCTTTAAGGCGAGCGACAAGTTCAAGGAACCCGATCTGTCAAGAGTCGCAGCCTCGTTTCTCTACAGCACCGGCGACGGCGCGGAGTTCCTCGACCAGGAGAGCTTCGAGACGCATTCGCTCTCTGACGACATGCTCGGCGGAGCCAAGGATTTCCTCATCGCCGGCGCCATCGTGGAGATGCTCAAGTACAACGGCAATCCCATCGGGTTGGAACTGCCGGCCTTCGTCGAACTGGAAGTGACGTCGACTGAGCCTGGAGTGAAGGGCGATTCGTCCAGTGGCACGGTGACCAAGCCGGCCACCCTGGAAACCGGCCTGGAGATCCGCGTCCCACTCTTCATCAAGGAAGGCGAGAAGGTGCGTGTCTCGACGGAGACACGCGGCTTCGCCGGCCGGGCGTAACCCGATTTTCTGAGAGCGGATTGGGCGCGAACGGGCCCACGGAAGCCGCTGGGCTACAATGCGTCCAGAGGATGCAATGACTGCCCACACTGGCTCCGCACTTGGTCTGTTCGCACTCACTCTCGCGCTCCCCGCCCTGGCGGCCGACGTCCCGGGGTCGCAGGATCCCGCCGGGGTCAAGCGCTACACCGGCAGCGAAATCATCGGCTTCCGGGCCGCGAAGTTCGATGAGTTCGTGCTGCCGCTGGGCCCGCCCACCGAAATCAGCCCGCCGAAATTTGCCAAGAGCCTGAAGGTGGACGGGTTGATCAGCCGGTATACCTATGCGGCGCCCGCCGGCCGTTCGCCGGCCGAGGTGTTCCGCAACTACCAGCTCGAGTTTCAGCGACTGGGCCTGACGACGCTCTATCAGAAGGGCACTGCTGAGCGGGGCTGGTTCGGCCCCACCCTGAGCCAGGTCTCGGAGGAAGACCAGATCGGCCAGATCCTGGAGTACAACGAGGCGCAGGAGCGCCTGCTGGTGGCGAAGTCAAAGGACGCCAAGCCCACCTATTTCTACCTGTTCGTCACCAGTTATAAGGATGGGGTGATTCCCGAGCGGCTGCAGAGCGCGGTTCAGAAGGACATCGTGCTGGCCGAACTGATCGTCATTGCCCCGCAGGCGATGGAAAAGAACATGACGCTGCTGAATGCGGCGGAGATGTCGAAGTCGATCGACGATTTGGGCAAGGTCGTGCTCTACGGCATCAACTTCGATCTCGATAAAGATACGCTACGCCCGGATTCTGAGCCGACGCTGAAGGAGATCGGGAAGCTGATGACGGACAACCCGCGACTGAGTATTCATGTCGTGGGCCATACCGACAATCAGGGCAAGCCCGATTACAACCTCGATCTCAGCCGGCGCCGGGCGGCGGCCGTGGCCCGGGAACTCACCTCGAAGTACGGAGTAGCAGCCGCCCGCATGGATTCATTTGGCTGCGGACCTTATGCGCCCGCGGCGTCGAACACGTCGGAAGAGGAACGGGCCAAGAACCGCCGCGTCGAGCTCGTGCGCTGGTAGAGGCGGCGGGCTGGCCGCGTCCGGGCTGCCGCGCCGAAGCAACGTCAGCCTCCGGATGACCGTTTGGAGCCAGATCCAGCGGCTTGCGCGGCTTCGGCGACGCGGCCAAACATGCTCATCAGGACGTCCCATTCGCCCGGCGCCAACGAGGACCGCAGCCGTTCCTGTGCCCGCTGCCAGCCGGGTGTCGCAGCGGCAAGGATTGAGTCCCCCTCCGCCGTCAACCGATAGCCGCGCTCGCGGCGGTCCTCAGACCCGGCCAGTTCAATCCAGCGCCGCCGCAGAAGCACCCTGAGATTCCGCGAAAGCGTAGTCTTGTCGAGCCCCAGCATGCGCCCAAGCCCCGCCTGGCCGGTGGATTTGCTCACCTTGAGGGCAGTCAGCAAAGAGTATTGCGCCGGCTCCAGCGACGCGCTCATTTCCTCGCTGTAGAGTTGCGTCACCAGGCGCGCCGCACGCCTCAGATTGGCGCACATGCAGTGAAGATCGGGCAGCGGACGCGGCTCCGATTTGGCCTTTGGCGGCATCTGGATCCTAACGGGATGGCTGGGCGAGCAGTACGCGCAGCGGCGACAACGGCCCGAGAGGCATGTAGTCGAACGTCACATAGTGCGCCTTCACCAGCGGCAGGGTCTCCAGGATCGCCTTCGCTTCCTCCACCGTCTTGCAGTCCATCAGGAGGACAACACCCTTGCCGTCGCCCCGCGCGTACCATTGCTCGATCTTCCCGTCGAGGTAGAGCTGCACCGTGTCACGCACCTCGTGCTGCATCACAGTCGACACCTGCTCCCTCGTGATCCCGGGATTGACTGAAAGGGTCGCCAGGACGTGGGTCACTTTCGGCGCGGCCGGCGGCTGGGCCCACAAGCAGGTGGAGCCGATCAGCAGAAACAGAATACTGCGAAGATTCGTTAGTTGCATATACAACCAATATCACAGGTCCCAGGGAATTTGAATGAGAATGTGCGGATCGCCGATTTTTGTTGCAATTTTCCGGAAGGGGTGTCGAAATCGCGTGTCTGGCTTCGACTCTATTGCAGTACACGGGGCGCCCATCCGTCCCAGTGCGGGGCATTCGAGGCCCGCTCCCGCAAGGAGAATAGACAATGAATCCGTCCATTTCCAAGGCCCGGCGCGCAGGCGCCATTTTCGCGGGGTTCGTCTTCGTTGTAGTGACGTCCACCGCTGCTGACCTGCTGTTTCATGCCACCGGGGTCTTTCCCCCGATGGGGCAGAGGATGTCCGATCCCCTGTTTGCCTTCGCACTCGCTTACCGCTGCCTGCTCGCCATTGCCGGCAGTTACCTGACGTCGCGGCTGGCGCCAACCTGGGTGCTGCCGCAAGCCACCGTGATGGGGACAGTGGGCCTGGCAGTTTCCACGCTGGGCGCCGCTGTCACCTGGAACAAGGGTCCGGAGTTTGGGCCCCACTGGTACTCCGTCCTGCTCGCCCTGAGTTCGCTGCCGTGTTCCTGGGCGGGCGCAAGACTATTCCTCGTGCTGGGACCGGGCGGCGAAGCCTCACCCGCCCACTCGAGCCATGCATAACCTAACGATTTCAACCCAAGGAGAACCACCATCATGAATAAGATCACTCCCTTTCTCTGGTTCGACAACCAGGCCGAGGAGGCTGCGAAGCTCTATACGTCCCTCTTCAGAAACTCCAGGATCGTGAAGATCTCACGTTATGGCGAAGGGGGCCCCGGCCCGGCGGGCAGCGTCATGACCGTACAGTTCGAACTCGACGGCCAGCTGTTCACCGCACTCAACGGCGGGCCGCACTTCCACTTCACTGAAGCGATCTCATTCACCATCGACTGCAAGACCCAGGAGGAGGTGGACAAGTTCTGGTATGCCCTTTCCGAGGGCGGATCGGAAAGCCAGTGCGGCTGGCTGAAGGATAAGTTCGGCCTCTCGTGGCAGGTGATCCCCGAAGCCCTGGGCCGGCTGCTCAGCGGACCAGACCCGAAAAAGTCGAGGCAAGTCATGCAGGCGATGCTGAAGATGAAGAAATTGGATATCGCGGCGCTCGAAGCCGCGCACGCACAGGAGTAGCAACTGGACCACCGGAGCGGGCGGGGATCCGGCAGCCTGCGAGCCCGCTCCGCGCCGGGGTGCAACGTGATGGCTGTAACGTTTCGCGCCTCCTATTGACGATCGATATCGACCGTCGATATTATCGACCCATGTCAAAGCCCGCCGAGTTGCTGCAAGGCACTCTCGACCTCCTCATTCTCCGCACCGTCGAACCCGGAGCCCTGCACGGAGTCGGCATCTCCGACCGCATCGAACAGGTCACAAACGGCGTGTTTGTCGTGGGCCCCGGTTCGCTCTTCCCCGCCCTGCACCGTCTCGCCGAAAAGGGCTGGCTCGACGGTGAATGGGGCACACTGGAGAGCGGACGCAGGGCCAAGTTCTACTCCCTCACGCCCGAGGGCCGGACTCAGCTCACCCTGGAGAAGCGCAATTGGCGCAAGGTCTTCACCGCCGTGAACCAGGTGCTGGCCGAGGAGGCATAAGCCGTGGCGTGGACCAGCCGAGCCCGAAATCTGCTGCACCGCTGGCTGCGCCGCCGCCAGGTGGAGGACGAACTCGACGAAGAGGTCCGCACTTACTTCGAGATTCATACGGAGCGCCGCATGGCGAAGGGGCAGTCCCGCGAAGACGCACTGCGGGCCACGCGCCTGGAGTATGAGGGTCTGGAACAGGTGAAAGAAAAAGTTAGGGATGCACGCATGGGCTCCGCCATCGAGACGCTGATACAGGATCTGCGCTACGCCGCACGCGTGCTGCGCAAGAGCCCGGGCTTCACGTTCTTCGCTGTGTTCACCATCGCCCTGGCCCTCGGCGCAAACGCTGCCATCTTCAGCCTGGTGGACGGAGTGTTGCTGAAACCGGCCAGCTATCCCGAGCCCGAACGCATTGTGCAGATCTGGGAGAAACCGCCGGGTTACCAGCGAAATGGTGTCGCCGGGGGGAACTACCGCGATTGGGCGAAGCAGAGCCATTCATTCGAAGCGATGGCCGCGCTGACGGGCGGCAGCATGAGCTATTCCGGCGGCGGCGAACCGCGCTCGCTTCATGCGCAGAACGTCTCGGCGCCCTATTTCGAGGTGTTCGGCGCCCACGCGACACTGGGTCGCACGTTCGCCAGGGATGAGGACGAACCGGGCAAGGACAAGGTGGTGGTGGTGACCAACCGCCTCTGGCAGGGTGTCTTCGGCGGTGACCCTGGAGTGGTGGGGCGCCAGGTGAGACTGAATGGCAACTCCTACACTGTCATCGGCGTGCTGCCGGGCGGCACGGAGTACGATCGCGGCTGGGCCGACCTGTACGTACCGCTCGTGGTGGCGCCGGACGCGGCCCGCAACTATCACTACCTGCGCGTCGTCGCCCGCCTGCGCCGGGGCGTCACCATCGAACAGGCGCGTTCGGAAATGGAAACGCTGGCTACGCACATCGCGCACCTCTATCCAGCGGTGGGCAAAACGGATTGGAGTGCTACAATCGACCGCTATCTCGACCGCCTGGTGGGCGATCAGATGCGCAGCACCCTCGTGATCCTCATGTCCGCGGTGTTGGCTGTACTGCTCATCGGCTGTGCGAATCTGGCAAATCTCCTGATGGCGCGCTCGACGCTCAGGTCAAGGGAGATCGCGCTCCGCATGGCGCTGGGGGCGGGCCGCGGCCGCATGATCCGCATGCTGCTGACAGAGAGTCTGCTGCTGTCATCCGTAGGCGCCCTGCTGGGAATCGGGTTAGGCGCCGGCCTGCTGCGCTGGATCCAGAGCGTGCTGCCGCCCTACTATTTCCCGACCGAATCCAGCATCGCCCTGGACGGCCGGGCGCTCCTTTTCCTGGCCGCGGCGACCGTGCTCACCGGCATCGCCTTCGGCCTGACTCCAGCGATCCAGGCAGCCCGCGGCAATACGGCGGAATCGTTGAAAGAAGGCGGCCGCGGAGGCTCAGGCAGTCGCGGAAAGTTCATGGCCCGGCAGTCGTTCGTCTCCATCCAGGTGGCCATGGCGTTCATCCTGCTCACCGGCGGCGGCCTGTTGATGCGCAGCCTCCATCGTCTGCTGAATGTCGATGTGGGTTTCGACGAGACCGGAGTGGTCGCCGGCTTCCTGCCGCAGGACCGGCAGACGAAACCCCAGGCCGCAGAACTGATCCACTACGCGGACCAGGTGGTGGAGGAGGCGCGCAGTATGCCGGGCATCCAGGAGGCGGCATTGGCCAGCGCCCTGCCCATGCAGGGCTGGGGCGACGGTATGCCATTTCACTTTCCTGGAAAAGCCAGGGAAAACCGCTCCATCGGATTCAAAGTCGTCACACCAGGGTATTTTCCAGCCCTGCGCCTGCGTCTCATCGCCGGACGCGTCCTGAACGAACAGGACATCGCCGGCGGTCCACGCGTCATCGTGGTGAACGACTCGTTCGTGCGCAGCTATATGAAGGACCAGAACCCCATCGGCCAGCGCATCGTCGCCAACCGCCTGCTGCCGTCGCGCCGTGAGATCGGAGAAGAGGTCTCCTGGGAGATCGTCGGCGTGGTGAGCAGCGAAAAGAGCAATGGACTCGATGCGGCAACCAATGACGGCTGCTACGCCGCCTTCGCCCAGGTACCCGTGGTCGGCCTGGGCGTCGTCGCGCGCGGCAGCGGCGATCCATCCGTGCTCATCAAGTCGCTGCAGGCTGCCATCTGGCGTGTTGACAGAAACCAGGTGCTGGACCGGCCCATGACCGTGGCCCAGATGAAGGAAGAGATCGTGATGGATCGCCGCCTGCCGGCCCTGCTGCTGGGCGGCTTTGCCGTACTGGCCCTGCTGCTCGCGTGCGCGGGCATCTACGGAGTTCTCTCATTCGTCACAGCCCGGCGCACACAGGAAATGGGGATCCGCTCTGCGATGGGCGCGACGCGCGCCGATCTGATGCGACTGGTCGTCGGCGGCGGATCGGTACCGGTGCTGGCAGGCCTCGCCGCCGGCTTTCTGGGGGCGCTGGCCCTGGCCCGGTTTTTGCAATCCATGCTCTTTGCAACGTCGGTGATGGACGCGCTCACGTTGCTCAGCGTGAGCGCGCTGTTCCTGTGCGTCGCCTTGGCCGCCTGCATCCTGCCCGCCTGGCGCGCGGCACGGGTCGATCCCATGTCGGCGCTGAGGCAGGAGTAAGGCGGTCAAGCCAAACGTCGTTGCAAATTACTTCTGCGAAGCTTCGAGGGCCTGGCCGAGATCCCAGAGCAGATCTTCCAGGTCTTCCAGGCCAACAGACAACCGGATCAGGTCACCCGTCACACCGGCTGCCGTCTGCTGCTCCGGCGAGAGTTGCTGGTGCGTCGTCGAGGACGGGTGGATCACCAGCGACCGCGCATCGCCGACATTCGCCAGATGCGAAAACACCTTCAGGCTGTTGACGAACTTCACGCCCGCGTCATACCCGCCCTTGATGCCGAAGCTGAATACAGCCCCGGCGCCCTTCGGCATGTACTTCCGGGCCAGTGAATTGTACGGGCTGGATTTCAACCCCGCGTATTTCACCCATGCCACGGAAGAGTGCTCTTCCAGCCACTCTGCCACAACCTGGGCGTTGTGGACATGCCGGTCCATGCGCATGCCCAGCGTCTCGATGCCCTGCAGGAACAGGAATGAATTGAACGGGCTCAGCGCGGGACCCAGGTCACGCAGGCCTTCCACCCGCGTCTTCAGGATGAACGCAATGGCGCCGAAGGTCTCAGCGAAGTTCATGCCGTGATAGGCCGGCGAAGGCTGGTTGATCATCGGGAACGGCCCCTTGGACCAGTCGAACTTCGCGCCATCGACAATGATGCCGCCGATGGACGTGCCATGGCCGCCAATGAACTTGGTGAGCGAGTGCAGGACGATGTTCGCGCCCCAGTCGATGGGACGGCACAGATAGGGCGAAGCAAAGGTATTGTCGATCAGGAACGGCAGTCCGGCTTCGGCCGCGATTTTTCCGACAGCTTCGATGTCCAGGACGTTGCCGCGCGGGTTCGAGAGCGTTTCGCCATAGATGGCCCGCGTCTTGGGCGTGATGGCCTTGCGGAAATTCTCTGGATCGTCCGGCTCGACAAAGGTCACGTCGATGCCCATGCGGCGGAATGTAACGTCAAACTGCGTATACGTGCCGCCGTAGAGCGTACTGGACGATACAAAGTGATCGCCGGCCTGCAGCAGCGAGTTCAGCGCCAGGAATTGCGCCGATTGCCCGGAAGCCACGGCCAGTGCGGCTGCGCCATTTTCCAGCGACGCGACGCGCTTCTCCAGCACATCGGTGGTCGGGTTCATGATGCGCGTATAGATGTTGCCGAACTTTTGCAGCGCGAACAACTGGGCGGCATCGGCCGAGTCGTCGAACGCAAACGACGTGGTCTGGTAAATCGGTACGGCGCGCGCCTTCGTCGTCGGGTCAGGGTCGTAACCGGCGTGAAGAGCTCGCGTGTTAAAGCCCAGTTCGCGTTGCAGATCCTTCAGTTTAGACATTGTCCTTATGATGCCATGGCTCAGGACGTCGCGCAGGCACCCCTGTGCCGCCGGGGGCAAAGATACTCTGCGGAGGGGATAGGACCAGGCCTGAGCCCCGCCGCATACTGGGCACATCAGAGAAGCAGACGGGCAACGGACGATCGGAAGGGACGAAAATGCGGAACCTGGTGATCAAACGAGCGCTGTTCATTTTCCTGTTGGTGACTGGTGTGCTGGCGGGCATGGAAGCCTGGCACGTGATGAGGCATCCGAGTACGAGCCTCTTTGTGTTCTCCGGCCTGTTCGTGGCCGGGCCCGTGTATTGGGCACTGTTTGTATGGCTGTGGCTCAAGTATGATCTCACTGGCGCAGTCGCGGAAGTGACTCCGGCCAGCGCGGCCAGCGACGCGGAGGAGACCGAGGATTGGCGCAGATCCTCGGTGCTGGCGATCCGCCACAGCGCCATCCACGGACGGAAGCTGATCGGCTAGCTCCGCCCGTCGGGATGGACCACCGCTCCTCCTCGGGTAAGGAATAAGACTTGCCCGAGGAGCAGCATCTCTTTCAACGACTCCGTGCAGAGCCGCCCGCCTGGACCCGTCCGCCGCTGACCCACGAGTAGTGTGCCTGAACACGGTCCAGACCTGCCGGATCCATCAGGAACGCCGTCAGGAATTCCAGCGTCGCGCGCTGTGTCTCCTCCGGATCCCAGGAACCACCCACGGTGCGCGCCAGCAGCCACTGCCCCGGACGCGAAAAGAACAGCGGGAAATCGCTGAAGCTGTAGTGGCTGTTGCCTCCGAAAGTGTAGCGATACCCGGCAGCGCCCGACAAATTCCGGAGGATCCGCTGGTTGCCTGTCCGGAACGACTCGCTACTCTTCCCCATCGCGGGGTCGCTCACAATCATCATTACGGGACGATCCAGGTGCTTCTCCGGTAGCGATCCATACGGAGTGCCGTCGATGTTCACGGCAGCCTGAATCCGCCGGTCTTCGCCCATGGCCGCCAGGGAACTGGCGCCCCCAAATGAATGGCCGGCCGCCATGAGATGGCCAAAGTCGAGATGGGGCGCAAACTCGGTTTGCGCAATCCTGTCCAGTGCGAAGCGAATGTCCGCAACCCGGATGCCCTGCTGCCGCGTCATGTAGCCGATCAAGTCCGGATCGTTGGGCAGGCGTCTGACCACCGTACCCACCACCTCGCCCCCGGCCAGTTCTGCTACGCCGGCTTCATAGGGATGATCGATCGCCAGCACCACCAGGCCACGGCTCGCCAGTCCGGTAATCAGGCTGGTATAGAACGACCGCGTCGCACCGTACCCCGGCGAGAAGATCACCACGGGCCAGCGCTGCCCGCCTGGGGCGAAGGCCGCACCCGTCACGCTGTGTGTATCGATGCGATCAAAGTTCCTGAGGAGGAATCGAGGCAGCACCGAAACCCGCTCAGGCAGGTTGGAGAGCCCATCCATATAGACGGAATGCGGCCCCGCATCACCCTTATCCGTCGGATAGAAAACCTGTAGGATCACGTTGCGTCGGTCGTGTGGATCCTCTGTCGCCACCTCCGGGCGCGACTCGTCCACCCAGCGGAAGATCCGGGTCCCCACGCCGTACGGCCCGTCCGGTTCAATCATCCGCGGCGCCGGCAGCAGAATCCACACCGCAAGGGCCGCGAACCCCAGGAAGCTCAACACAGAGAAGCGAGTCTTTCGCCAGCGGGCGGGCAGCAGCCACATTGCGGCTATGAGCAGATAGAGCGGCCAGAACTGCCAGCTGAGGAGCATCCACATCTGGATGGATGACGGCCGGAAGTCTCAATTCTTACAGGTGCCGCAAAATTCCCGTCAGCGCTTGTACCCAATCTTTCTCAGCAGGCCGTGCCGCCACTCGACATCTTCCGGGCCTTCCACGCCCTTCGGCTTCTCGCCGTCGATGACGCCCAGCACGCCGCGCCCCTGTTCCGTCTCCGCCACAATCACTTCCAGCGGATTCGCCGTGGCGCAGAACAGCCCCACCACCTCCGGGACTTCCTTGATGCGCGGCAGCAGGTTGATGGGATAACCCTCGCGCATGCAGATGAAGAATGTATGTCCCGCCGCAACCGCCTGGGCATTCTGCACCGCCAGCGCCTTGAGTGCATCATCATTGCCGTCGGCCCGAATCAGGCAGGCGCCCGACGCTTCGCAGAACGCGATCCCGAACTTCATCTGCGGCACCGTATTCACAATGGCTTCGTAGATGTCCTCTACGGTCTTGATGAAGTGACTCTGGCCAACAATAATGTTGCCGTCCTCAGGAATACTCAGGCGCACCGATTTCAGTTCCATGGCAACGAATATGGTAGCGCGTCGGTTATCCTGACTCCATATGCGTCTCGCTCTGCTGCTACTCGCCAGCGCTCTCCTCGTTACCGCGGAAGAGCGCATCAACTCGGACGTCAACCAGAAGCTCCGCAAGGAAGAAGCCGCCAATTCGCAGGTCATGAAGACCCTGCACATCCTCACTGACCGCTATGGCCCGCGCCTTACTGGTTCCCCCAATTACGAGGCGGCGGCCAAGTGGGCGCGCGACAAGATGACCGAGTGGGGTCTCAAGAATGCCCATCTCGAAGCCTGGGAGTTTGGCCACCCCGGCTGGCTGAACGAGCGTGCTACGGGCTTTGTCACCGCTCCGATCAAGGACAACCTCGTGTTCGAGGTTCTCTCCTGGACCCCTTCCACCAAAGGCGCGGCAAAGTCGCTGGCCATCCTGGTGGAACCGCCCAAGACGCCCACGCAGGAAGAGTTCACCGCGTGGCTCGCAGCCAATAAGGATAAGGTGAACGGTCGCATCGTGATGGTGGGCAAACCCACCGTGATCCCCGTCAACTTCACAGCGGTAGCGAAACGCATGGACGACGAAGCCCTGCAACGCAGGCTCTCCGGCCAGGGTGGACCTGGTGGACCGGGCGGCCCCAATCGCACGCCGCCCGCCAAGCCCGAGTCCGGCAAGCTCACCGCCGCCCAGGTGAACACTCAACTGGATGAGTGGCTGGTCGCCAACGGCGCCCTGGTTCGCGTCAATGACGCAGCGATGGCTCACGGCATGGTGCGCGCGTTCAACAACCGCTCCTACGACCTCACGAAGGCAGTGCCCACCGTGGTCCTGCGCAATGAGGATTACGGCCGCATCGCCCGTCTGCTCGAGGATGGCGAAAAGGTGGAGATGGAGTTCGACATTGCCAATCACACCTATCCCGAAGGCAAGACAACTTATAACGTGGTCGCCGAGATTCCGGGCACCGACAAGGCGGACGAAGTCGTCATGCTGGGCGGCCACCTCGACTCATGGCACTCCGCCACCGGCGCGACCGACAACGGCATCGGATCTTCCATGATGATGGAGGCCTCACGGCTCATCCAGGCACTCGGCGTACAGCCCCGCCGCACCATCCGCATCGCCCTCTGGAGCGCCGAAGAACAGGGCCTGCTCGGTTCGCAGGCTTATGTGAAGCAGCACTTTGGTACGTTTGAAGAGCCAAAGGCCGAATTCGGCAAACTAGTCGCCTACTTCAACATCGACTCCGGCACGGGCCGCGTACGCATGGCCAATGTCTTTGGACCGCAGGAAGCAGCCGATGTCCTGAAGTCGGCCCTCGATCCCTTCGCCGACCTCGGCGTAGCAGGCGCTTCAGCCAGCAAGAGCCGCCGCACCGGGGGCACCGACAGCACATCCTTCAATGCAGCCGGCCTCGCGGGCATCGGTCTCGGCCAGGATCCCATCGAGTACTTCGGCACCACCTGGCATACGAATCTCGATACCTATGAACGCATCGTGCCGGAAGACGCCATGAACGCCTCCATCGTGATCGCTGGCGCCGTGTGGCACCTGGCCAATCGCGACGAGGTTCTGCCGCGGTTCACCAAGGAACAGATGCCGGAACCGGTGAAGCCGGGCCGGGATTAGCGGCCATCGCCGCTTCGTCACCCAACTGGAAGCTAGTGAGGGCCGGCCATGCGCCGGCTCTTACTTTTTCTCCTGCGCTTGCGCCGCCTGATACTCTTCGTACGTACCCGGGAAGTCTTCGATCCTGCCGTGGTCGAAGTGCCAGATGCGGGTAGCCACTTCTTCGATCACGTCGTGATCGTGCGTCACCAGCAACACCGTCCCGTCATACTTCTGCAGCGCAATGTTCAAAGCGTTGATCGATTCCAGGTCCAGGTGGTTCGTGGGTTCGTCCAGCACCAGCAGGTTCGGCTTCTGCAGCATCAGCCGGCAGAAGATGATGCGCGCCGCCTCGCCGCCCGACAGCGCCTGCGTCGGCTTCAACGCATCGTCACCGCTAAACAGCATCTGGCCCAGCAACCCGCGCAGCTCTTCCTGCGAAGCCCTCGGATCGAACTGGTACAGCCACTCGATCACCGTCATTCCGTGCTGGATCGACTCGCGATGATCCTGCGCGAAGTAGCCGACCGAAACTTCATGCCCCCAGGTGACCGTACCCGCATCAATCGCGAACGCCTTGTCCGCTTCGTCGATACCACCCGGAGCATTGCGCAGCACGCTGCGCAGCATCGTGGTCTTGCCGCAGCCGTTGCGGCCCATCAACGCGATCTTCTCGCCGCGCGCAATCTTCGCCGAAAACTTGTTGATCACCTTAAGATCGTCGTACGACTTCGACAAACCCTGGATCTCCAGCGGATGCCGTCCGGACGGACGCTCGATCTGGAAGCGGATAAATGGCCGTTGGATGTTCGATCGCGCCAGGTCGGAATTCTGCAGCCGCTCCACTTCCTTCTTGCGCGACGTCACTTGGCTCGATCGCGTACCCGCCGAGAATCGCGCGATGAATTCGTTCAACTGCGCAATCTTCTTCTCACGCTGCTCGTTCTGCGCTTCAATCCGCGACCGGATCTGCATCTTCGCCAGCACCATGTCGTCGTAGCCGCCGGTGTACGTGATCACCGTCTCGTAATCGATGTCGGCCGTGTGTGTGCAGACGCTATTGAGGAAATGCCGGTCATGCGAGATGACGATCAGCAGCCCTTCGTACTTGCACAGGTAATCCTGCAGCCAGTGCACCGAATCCAGGTCCAGGTGGTTTGTCGGTTCGTCCAGCAGCAGTACTTCGGGGTTGCCGAACAACGCCTGCGCCAGCAACACACGGACCTTCTGGCCGCCCTGCAATTCGCCCATCCGGCGCTCGTGCAGTTCGTCATCGACACCCAATCCCGACAGCAGGATCGCCGCATCACTCTCCGCGCTGTAACCGCCCTCTTCGCCGACAATCCCTTCCAACTCACCCAGCCGCATGCCGTCATCATCGGTCAGCAGCGTGTGATCCTTCTCGTACAACGCCTCGCGCTCCTGCATCGCCTGCCACAGCGGAGCGTTCCCCATGATCACCACGTCCAACACGCGATACGCATCGAAGGCGAACTGATCCTGCCGCAACACGCCCATGCGCTTGGGTTTAGTGACCGAGCCCTTAAAGGCATCCAACTCGCCGGTGAAGATCTTCATCAGCGTCGACTTCCCCGCCCCGTTGGGTCCTGAAATGGCATAACGCCGCCCGGGAAGAAACGTAGTGGTGACGTCTTCGAACAGAATCTTGGCGCCGAAGCGCATGGTGAGGTTGTTGACGGAAATCAAGGAAATACCATTTTAGCGAAAAGGCCCGTTTTTCGCTAGTTTTTCCTAAATCGCGGCCGTCAGGCGGCAGCCCGCCGTGGCACTGCCCCCTCGCCCTCCGCCTTACCCTGAAACCAACTCGAAGCGTAGAGCATCCAGCGAGTCAGGTAAAATCGCGCCGCCGCGGTTTCCGGGCAGCCTACTGGGAGGAGTCTTGGACCACAAGTCTTTGCGGGCAAAGACGCAGAAGGGCGCACAGATTCTCACCGGTCGTTTTCGCCGCTTCTTCTCTGAACTCGGACCAGGCCTCATCACTGGCGCCGCCGATGACGACCCCTCCGGCATCTCCACCTATTCCGTCACCGGAGCCGCGTTCGGCTACCAGCCGCTCTGGACCGCACTCTTCACCTTCCCCCTCATGTCCGCGGTGCAGATCATGTGCGCCCGCCTGGGGCAGGTCACCGGCCAGGGACTCGCCAGCCTCATCCGCCGCCGCTACCCGCGCTGGGTCCTGTGGATCGCCTGCGCCCTCTTGCTGGTAGCCAATATCGTCAACATCGCGGCAGATCTCGGCGGCATGGC
This sequence comes from Paludibaculum fermentans, assembly GCF_051172195.1. Lineage (GTDB taxonomy): Bacteria > Acidobacteriota > Terriglobia > Bryobacterales > Bryobacteraceae > Paludibaculum > Paludibaculum fermentans_A. The sequence goes on along the minus strand of NZ_JBPJAQ010000002.1, from coordinate 1,007,962 downwards.
CGGAGTCACGCAACTCCTCACCGGAATCAACGCCTACTACTGGACGCCCATCTACGCTCTATTCCTCGTCGGCATGCTGTTCTGGACCAGCTACCGCTCCATTGTGCGTATCTTCAAGTGGCTCACCCTGGCCCTGTTCGCCTATGTGGCCGCGGCTCTCCTGGCCCACCCGGATTGGAACGCCGTCCTGCGCGCGACATTCATCCCCAGTGTCCAATGGACCCCCGCCTTCTGGGCCACCTTGGTCGGCATCCTCGGCACCACCATCTCGCCGTACCTGTTCTTCTGGCAGGCCGCGCAGGAGGTGGAGGAGGAAGAGGCCCAAGGCCGCGTCACGGTGGAGCAGCGCAAAGGCGCCTCCCGGCGGGAGCTCAGCCGCTCCAGGAACGACGTGCTCACCGGCATGTTCGTCTCCAACCTGGTGATGTACTTCATCATCCTCACCTCGGCCGCCACGCTGCACGCACACGGCAAGACGTCCATCTCGACAGCCCAGGATGCAGCCGAAGCCCTCCGCCCGCTCGCCGGCGATGGTGCCTACTGGCTCTTCAGCCTCGGCCTGATCGGCGCCGGCATGCTCGGCGTACCCGTGCTCGCCGGCTCGTGCGCCTATGCCATCGCCGAGGCCGCCAACTGGGTGGGTTCCCTGGAAGTGCATCCGCCCCTCGCGCACGGCTTCTATGGCGTAATTGCCGTCGCCATGGCGCTGGGCCTCGGCCTCAACTACGCGGGCCTCGATGCAGTCAGAATGTTGTTCTGGTCTGCTGTCGTCAACGGCGTACTCGCCCCACCCCTGCTGATCCTCGTTATCCTGCTCACCAGCCGCGCCGACATCATGGGTGAACACCGCAACGGGCCCTGGCTGCGCGGCCTCGGGTGGACTTGCGCCATCACCATGATCGCCGCCAGCCTGCTGATGCTCGGCACCTCATTCAACAGTTGAACCAGGCCCGGCCCCGTCCATCCGCGCTAGTCTGAAATACATGACGCTGGTGCTTGCCCAATGATCGGACTCGTCGACATCCAAAAGGCCATGGCCCGCATCCGCGAGTCCATCCGCCTCTCGCCGCTCGTCCACTCCGAGTCCCTCTCCACGCTCTCCGGCAACGAGCTCTACCTCAAGCTCGAAAACCTGCAGCGCACCGGCTCGTTCAAGGAACGCGGCGCCCTCAATAAGATCCTCACCCTCACCGATGTTGAGAAATCGCGCGGCGTCATCGCCGCCTCGGCCGGCAACCATGCCCAGGCAGTCGCCTACCATGCCACCGCCCGCGGCATCCGTTCCCGCATCTGCATGCCGCTCGCCACCCCCCTCGTCAAAGTCTCAGCCACCCGCGGTTATGGCGCCGAAGTCGTGCTCCACGGCCGCAACTACGATGAGGCCTACCAGGAAGCCGTGCGCCAGTGCGAAGCCGAAGGCCTCACCTTCCTTCATCCCTTCGACGACGAAGCAGTCATCGCCGGACAGGGCACCCTCGGCCTGGAGATGCTCGCCCAGAACCCGGCGCTCGACGTCATCATCGCCCCGGCCGGCGGCGGCGGACTGCTGGGCGGCCTGGCCTGCGCCGTGAAAGAGATCAACCCGCGCATCGAGATTGTCGGCGTCGAAGCCGCCCGGCTCCCGTCCATGGCCGCCGCCCTCCACGCCTCGGGCCCCGTCACGGTCGATGCCGCCACCACCATCGCCGACGGTATCGCCGTCCGCCGTGTCGGCGAACTGACACTCCCCCTCGTCCGCAAATACGTCGACTCCATGGTCGTCGTCGAGGAAGAAGAGATCGCCAACGCCATCCTGCTCCTTCTCGAACGCGAGAAGACCCTCGCCGAAGGCGCCGGAGCCGCCGCCCTCGCCGCCGTCCTCCAACACAAAACCGCCTACAAAGGGAAACGCATCGGCCTGCTCGTCTGCGGCGGCAACATCGACGTCACCCTGCTCTCCCGCATCATCGAACGCGGTCTCGTCAAGGATGGCCGCCTCGTCCGCCTGCGCATCCACCTCACAGACCACCCCGGAGCCCTCCGCCGCCTCTGCGAAGTCATCGAGGAACAGAAAGCCAATATCGTCGAGACCATGCACGATCGCGCCTACTACGGCGTCAACCTCGGCGACACCGTCATCGATGTCACCATGGAGACCCGCGGCACCAGCCATATTCAGGAGTTGATGGCCGCCCTCAGCACCGCCGGCTATGTGCATGAACGCGTGCAATGATGTCAAAATGAAGACTTATGCGTCTTCTTCTTTTCCTGTGCGCTCTCAGTGTATGTCTACTGGCCCAGTCGCCATTGGGCACCGTAACAGGCCTGGCCGTCGACCCTAGCGGCGCTCCTATCCCCAGCGCCACCGTAGTCTTAACCAACGAGGCCACCGGCGTCCACGTGGAGACCGCCACCAATACCACGGGCAATTACCTCTTCCCCAACCTCGCCCCCGGCAACTACAAACTCGCCGCCGAAGCCAAGGGCTTCCGCAAGCTCGAGGCCGCCGGACTCTCGCTGGCCGCCTTCCGCACCCTGCGCCAGGACCTCCACTTCGCCCTCGAGTCCGCCTCGGCCGAAGTCACCGTCGCCGAATCCGCCTCCCCCGTCATCCAGACCGAATCGCCCAGCGTCTCGTTCAGCCTCTCCAAACAGCAGATCCAGGAACTGCCTTCCAACCTGCGCAGCGTCTATAACAACTCCGGCGACTCCGGCCTCATCGCCAACCTCATGCCCCTCACCGTACCCGGCGTCGTGCAGATGGGCAGCGGAGCCTATTGGATGGTGCCCGGCGGCGGTCCCAACGGCCTCAAACTCAAAGTCGACGGCATCGAAACCAACTTCGGCAACTTCGGCAGCCCCGATCCCGTCTCCCAACCCTCCATGGAAGCCGTCGAGGAGTTCACCGCCAACCTCACCACCAATCGCGCCGAATTCGGCGGCCTCGGCACCGTCACCACCGTCACGAAGTCCGGCACCAATCAGTATCACGGCGACCTCTTCTGGTATGGCAAGAACGCCGCCCTCGACGCCCGCAACCCCTTCCTCACCGCCCGCCCGTTCCAGAACATCCACGACTTCGGCTTCAGCGCCGGCGGCCCCCTCCGCAAGGACAAAACCTTCGCCTTCCTCACGTTTGAAGAGATCCGCGGCGTCCGCAGCTACCCGTTCACCTCCAGCGTCCCCACACTCGCCCAGCGCGGCGGACAGTTCAGCGCCGCCGTCCGCGACCCCTTCGCCAGCAACGCCCCCTTCACCGACAATAAGATTCCGGTCAGCCGCCTCACCCCCGAAGCACTGAAGGCCCAGGCGCTCCTTTACCCGCTGCCCAACTTCGGCGACGCCGCCCTCACCGCCGGCAACTATCGCGCGGCGTTCAACGGCCCGGAAGTCCACCATCTCTTCGAAACCCGCATCGATCACAACTTCACCAGCGCCCACTCCGCCTTCCTGCGCTACCAGTGGAAGTACGACGACTACGACATCCCCGGCGCCCGCGGCCAGTTGCCACCCGTCACCGAAGGCACCTCCAAGAACCTGCGCCAGATGAACTTCGTCAGCTTCGGCGATATCTGGACGGTCAGCCCCACCCTCTTCAATGAGTTCCGCGCCGGCCTCGTCGCCCTCGAATCGAAATCGTCCGCCGACGTGAAAGGCCAGAGCCTGCTCGACCAGATCGGCATCACCGGCCTGCCTGTCCGCTCCAGCGCCCCCGGCGTGCCGAACTTCGCCGTCACCGGCCTCAGCACCTACACCCAGAGCCTGCTCAACCCCGTCGTCGACAACCACTGGCAACTCGCCGACAACATCACCAAGATCGCCGGCCGCCACACGTTCAAGGCCGGAGCCGAAATGGTCCATTGGATGGTGAACAAGCACGTCACCTCCAACGCCGCCCTGTTCGGCAACTTCTCGTTCCAAAACCGCTACACCGGCCAGCCCTACGGCGACTTCCTGCTCGGCCTGCCCACCACCGTCACCCGCCTCGATCCCTACGCCGCCCAATACTTCCGCTGGACCGATGCCTCGTTCTACGTCCAGGACGACTTCAAGCTCAACGCGCGCCTCAGCCTGAACTACGGCATCCGCTACGAGTACAACCAGCCCGCCGCGGCCCGCGGTAATAACTTCTACAACTTCGACGTCGCCACCGGCTCTGCCGTCCTGCCCACCTCCGCCGCCCGCAGCCTCATCAGCCCCTACTACCCCTCCACCCTGCCCATCATCACAGCCGACTCCATCGGCCTGGGCCGCTCCCTGCGTACCTCCGACAACAACAACTGGGCGCCGCGCGCCGGCTTCTCCTATCGCGTCGACAACTCGGGCAAAACCGTCATCCGCGGCGGCGCCGGCATCTACTACGGCCACTACTCCGTCGGCGCGCTCGGCAGCCAGGTCGCCGGCCCCTTCGCCGTCTCCACCACCAGCAATAACGCCTTCGCCAACGGAGCCCCACTCTTCACCCTGGCCCAGCCCTTCGCCGCCCCGGGCAGCGCCGGCACGTTGAACCTGAATGGCCTGGCGTCCGACCTCAAGAACACCTACTCCCTGCAGTACTCGTTCACGCTCGAGCGCGAACTCTCCCGCGACTTCGGCCTGCGCCTCAGCTACATCGGCTCCAAGGGCACCCAACTGCCCTACATGCGCAACATCAACCAGCCCCGCGCCTCCTCCACCGCCTTTGCCCAGTCGCGCCGCCCCTATCCCATCTATAACAATGTGGTCTTTGCGGAAAACGGAGCCAATAACAGCTACCAGGGCCTCCAGACCGGCATCACCAAACGCATGTCGCGTGGCCTGCAGTTCAACTCCACCTGGGTCTGGGCCAAGGAGCTCAGCGAGGTCGACGACACCAACAATGCCGAAATCAACACCCAGATCGAAGACGCCTACGACCGCCGCCGCGACCGTGCCGATGTCTACTCCATCCCCCGCCATCAGTGGATGAATCAGGCCCTCTGGGAACTCCCCCTCGGCAAAGGCAAGCTCCTGGGCGGCTGGCAGCTCAACGCCCTCATCAACTTCAGCACCGGCAACTGGCTGAATCCGCAGTTCTCCGGCAGCGATCCCTCCAACACCAACACGGTTGGCGGCCGCCCCGACGCCATCAGCGCCGTCGCTTATCCGCAGACGCTCGCGGCCTGGTTCGACCGCACCACCTTCGCCGTGCCCACTGCCGGACGCTTCGGCAACGCCGCCCGCAACTCCGTCGAAGGGCCCGGCTATGTCGTCTTCAACGCCGGCATTATGAAAAAGGCGAGGTTTGAAAAGGCGGGCGAAGTGCAGATCGGGGCTTCGTTCCAGAACCTGCTGAACCACGTCAACTACGGTCAGCCCAACATGACCGTCAACAACGCCAACGGCGGCGTCATCACCAGCACCCACGTCTTCCTGCCGGCCGGCTCACCCCGCCAGGGTCAACTCAATCTGCGCTGGAAGTTCTAACAGAAAGCGGGGCAACCGGACCGCTCCGGCTGCCCCGCCCTCCTCATTGCTTCGAGAACTGGCGGTTCGGCACCACTCGCTGACTCGTCGTCAGCGGCGCTGCCCCGTCACCCGCAATCGACACCGTCACCGCGCGGCTGGTGAATTCCCCCACCCGCACCACCAACGGCACCGCACTGCCCGGTTGGATCTGGTCCGGTACGTGGATCCGGACATAAATCACCGGCCCTAGCAGGCCAGGGCGTCCGCCCGCGTACAAAACCTCCGCATCCACCCCACCAATACTCGCCGTCACCGTCAGCTTCGGCAGCGGGAAATTGAAAGGGACGTACGACTCGTCGATCGTGTCGTTCTGGGGATCCGTAACGCCCACACCGGTGATGAACCCCGAAATGGTCGTCGACGGATAGGCCGGGTTCTCCGGCGAGTTGGCCGTGGCGTCCTCATTGTCAAACGCGCCCGCCCCCACACCAGACCCATCCATCGTGGCGATGCCCGGATGCGCCTCCACCACCTCCAGCGTCTGCGGTTCCGTGGTCAACCCATCGTGCTGCAGGGTCACCGTCACATTGCCTTTGCCGATCACTGAATACGGCACCACCGCCACTGCCTTGGTGGAGGAAGCATAGACGATCGACGCCGGTTGGTCGTCGAACATCACCCGCACTCCACCCAGGATCTGCGGCAGCGTACCCGTGCTCGTGTCATCCGCCTTATACTCGACAGCCGTGGCCGGACCAATCCCGGTGCCCGTGATGGCCACCAGTTCTCCCGGCGATACCGCCCCGCCCTGCATACTGAACGCATTCGCCACGCTGATCTCGGAAAGCCCGTTGGTGCCGCCCGACCTCAGCCCGTACACGGCAATCTGGTTCGAGAAGGTCGGCACGTACACGCGCCCATTCGCCACCGTCGGGTTCCCGAACTTGGCAAAACTCGGCAACGTGTCACCGGCCGCCATGTCGCTGTTCCACAGCTCCTGCGTCAGGTCCGTGGCGTCGAACGCGTGAAACACGCCCGGCCAGGGCCGCCCCACGTTGCCGCCATCCGTGCTCGTGGTCCACAGGATCGCCGTCGACGGATCATCCTGGTTCGACGAGACCGTCATCCCCAGAAACGGGATCCCGCCCGAGTTCACCGATTCGTTCACCGGCGTCGTGTCGAACTTCCCGTCCTTCAACTGATAGGCCCGCACCGGGGCGCCGAATCCCTGCACAAACAGCAGCGGAGCCCCCGGCCGGTTCCAGTAGGCCATGTTGTACAAGCCCGCCTCGGCAATCCGGAAACTCTGCACCGCCAGCGGGTTGCCCTCGCTCATTTGGCCCATGTTGCCGCGCTTGATCACGTACAACACGCCCTCTTTACCGCCGCCGATCAGCAGGTCCGTGCCCGGCAGCGGAATCGGCGTGGTCGAGCCCAGGTCGTTGTCCACATCGTTCAGATACTGCCAGTTGTCCGGCGTGAACGTGTCCAGGATCCCCAGGTTGGCGTCCATCTTGAGGAAGCTCTGCCCGAAGTTCCGCTGCCCGTCGAAGGCGCCATTCGCCGTGGCTGTATAAATGTTGCCGTCTTCGTCCACCGACGGTCCGTGACCGGTCATCCAGAACGATGAACCTTCCCCGTCGGGCGACGCGTTCATGATCGAAACCTGCTGCGACAGGTTCGCCGCACTGTAGCCAAACAGCCAGCCGTGGTAAATTCCGGAATCGCCGTGCGACCCAAAGCCCACGTAAACCACGCCGTTGTGCAGCAGCAGCGCCGGACGCTGGATGTGCGCAAACGGCACGAACGGCACCACTCCGTCCTTGTTATCGCTGCCCATACCCGGCACTTCACCCGAAATGGTCACCGGTCCACCCGCCACCTGGATTCCGGTGGCCAGGTCCAGGCCGTGCAGCTTGAAGGAGTACGCCCGGTCGCTGTACGTAGCCGCGACCAGATAAATCGTCTTCGTCGTTGCGTCAATCACGGGCGTCGACAGAATGCCGACTTCCGGGCTGATGTCCGTGTAGTAGTACTCAATGCTGTAGTTCGCCGAAGGCACCGGCGTACCCAGGTTGACCTTCCAGAGCGGCGGAGTGGTGGGCGGAGCCGCCGCATCGAACGCATACACCGAGTTGTGCATCGTGGCCACAACCAGGATGTTCCGCTGTCCGTACCCCGGCACATCGACACCGGAAACGTAGAGCGGTTGGGCGTAAACCTGGCCATCCACCTGCAATGAGTAGAGTTTCCCAAACTGGTTTGCGTTGACGTTCGAGTGCTGCAAAACCGTCTCCGAATTCGTGGAATTCGTCCGGAAAGAATCGTAATTTGCAGTCAGAACGTTTACTTGAGCGTAGAGAGATCCCGATATTGCGCAGAGCGCCAGCAACGGAGCGAACCCCAGGCTTCGACGCCTGAAGACACCCCGGGTAGTCTGAAGAACATGCATGCTTCTTCATAAGACGCGGAAGAGGATGCGAACGGTGACAGGTAATTGTAATTAAAAGGTAAAGCTGCTGTCTGACATGACTATCTACCGATAGTCCCTATTGGAAGACTGCACTCACTTCCGCCGAAAACACCGAAGCCAATCCAGCCCCGGGCTGCCCCGTCAGGCGCTGCTCAAACACTTCAGCCAGTGACTGGTAATACCAGCGCTGCTGCTCGCGTCCGCGCCGGAACCGCTTCCAGGCATCTTCTCCGCGCAGGGCAATATCTTCACGGATTGACCGGATATTGTCGATTTTGTCCGCGATCGCCACCATCAGCAGATCTTCGTTGGCGCTCCGCAGCAGCTCGATCGTGTGCTCCTTGCGATGCTCCCACGAGGCCGCCTTGTCCGGTTCGCTCGCCCCGCGCACCAGCTCCGCCACCTCCGCGCCGAACAGCGCTTCAATCTGCTCGTAGGTGACGAAACAATCCTCCACCGTATCGTGCAGCATCGCCGCCACGGCCACGGTCTCACGGCATCCGGCGTCCAGCAAGGTGGCTGCCGCCCGCATCGGGTGGATCAGGTAAGGCACATTCGTGCCCTTGCGATACTGTCCCGAATGCGCAGCCGCCGCAAACTGGATCGCAAAAAAGATCAGGGGAGAATCCATCGCTGCTGTAACAACCAGTAAACCACAGGTACCGAGAACAGGCTCGAATCCACCCGGTCCAGCCAGCCGCCATGGCCCGGCAACAGGTTGCCGCTGTCCTTCACACCGGCCCCGCGCTTGATGGCGGATTCACACAAATCCCCCACCTGTCCCGCCACATTCGCCGCCAGGCACAGCAGCAGTGCCGGACCCAGGGCCACCTCCGGGAACTTCCAGTGCAGGAACAACGCGCCCAAAGCCATCGACGAGACGGTCGATGCGATCGTCCCCTCCCACGACTTACCCGGGCTAATCGATGGAGCCAGCTTGTGGCGTCCGAAGTTCTTCCCGAAATAAAACGCGAAAGTGTCGCCAATCCAGTTGATCGCCACGCCGAACAGCATCCACCACGGGCTCCGTCCATGCAGGAATACGGCACACCGCCACGCTCCGAAGATATACAGAACCCCCAGCACGCTCATCGAGGCGATCGGCAGAACCTGCGGCAGGGGCCGCCGCCGCATCGCCAGCACCCAGGCCAGCAGCGCAAACAGCGTCAGGTACAGGGCTTCGCTATTGGGCAGCACCAGCAGCAGCACACCCGCCAGGTAGCCGATGGGGCTGTGGCGTGGATCCGGCCCACTGCCCGGGAAGTGCGCGCCCACTATCCCTTGATACTCGTAATAACAGAGAGAGCCGACTACCGCCAGGACCGCCAGAAAGAACCAGTCCGGTGCGAAAACGACTGCATAGAAAAAGAACGGGGTAATGATCAGACCAGTGAGAAGCCGCTTCATCGAGTGGGTAAGCTGACGGCTTCCAACACGGGTTCGTCAGCGGCCGGTTGCGCCGGCGCCTGTCGAATGCCCCCGAAGCGGCGGTCGCGTTTCTGGTACGCCTTCAGGGCCTCCAGCAGCGCGATCCGATTGAAATCCGGCCAGTAAGTCTCCGTAACATAGAGCTCGGCGTACGCAATCTGCCAAAGCAGGAAGTTCGAGATCCGCATTTCGCCGGAGGTGCGGATCAGCAGGTCGGGTTCGGGCTGCCCGGCCGTGTACAGGTGGTTGCCCAGGGCGTCCTCGTCCACCTTCAATTCATCCAGGCGGCCCGCCCGCCTGGCTTCGTCGATCATGCGGTTCACCGCGTCGACAATCTCGCTCCGGCCGCCATAGTTGATAGCCAGGTTCAGAATCAGGCCGCTGTTGCCCGAAGTCGCCGCGATCGCCGAATCCAACTCTTTCCGGATCTCGACCGATAGTTCATCCAACCGGCCGATCGCCCACAACCGGATGTTGTTCTGCATCAGGTGCGCGACTTCCTTGCGCAGGTAGTACCGCAACAGACGCCACAACGTCTCCACTTCCGTGCGCGGGCGCTTCCAGTTCTCCACCGAAAACGCGTATAGCGTCAGGCTGTGAACATTCAGTTGCGCGCAGGTCTCCACCGTCATCCGCACCGGTTCAACCCCGGCTTTGTGTCCGGCCGCACGCGGCAGACTACGGCTGTTGGCCCAGCGGCCGTTGCCGTCCATGATCACTCCGATATGTGCGGGAAGACGCGCCGGATCCAGCGACCGCGCTAATACCCATTCGGGTGAGCCCGGCTTTAGCGTCTGCAGTAGCGCCTGCATGAATAAGGATTCTTTCACATCTTATCGCATCCGGCTCGCATAAGCCCCAATCCGGCGACTCAGTGGTCTCAGCAGACCACCTTAGGGCCCCAGCCTGAGCCAACTACATGAATCTTCTATCATTTCCGCAGATTTGTATTGTATTCGAAAACTCATTGTCACAGGATTTAAACAGGAGACAAAAATGTCCTTTTATCGCGTACTCTGCCTCGTTGGCGCCGCCCTCTCGGCCCACGCGGCGCAGGCTTCGCGAGTGGGCATCCTCGTCAGCGTTCCGCCCACCACCCCCGCCTCCGTCGTCGAGGCGCTGCAAGCCGAAACCGAAGAGGCCCTCAGGAACAACGGCGTGGACCTGCTGTGGACCTTCAGCCAGGAGGAAGCAGCCCGGGCAACCTACGACCGCGTCGTCAGCCTCCGCCTCACCGGACGCTGCGTGCCCATCCGGCCGGAAGTTTCGCGCAAATCGCGCGTACTCGGCTTTACCCACATCTCCGACGGCACGGTCCTGCCTTTCGTCGAGATCAGTTGCGACACTGTCCTGCGCGTCATGGAAGTCGGCAATCACCGCTCAACACCTTACTTTCCGCCCAACGTGTTCGGCCGTGCCCTGGGCCGCGTGCTCGTCCATGAGATGCTGCACGTGCTTACCGTCAGTTCCGCGCACGAACGGGAAGGCCTGACCAAACCCGCGTTCAACTCCAGCGACCTCATGCTCGGCAACCTGCGCCTGAACCCCGCCGCCCGGCAGCGCCTGCAGCACAGCCTCGGGCACGACAACCTACAGGCTGAGAATGGCGGCCAGCAGCGCGCCCACACCGAGGAATGAGCCGAACGGCAGCTCGTAACTATCGGAATTCTCGCGCTTGATCTTGATCCAGGCGAGCCCCAGCACCGTCCCCAACAGGGATCCCGCCATCAGCCCCACCAGCGCCGTCTCCAGCCCCAGGAACGCGCCCATCATCGCCACCATTTTGACGTCCCCAAAGCCGAGCCCTTCCTTGCCCCGGAACTTCTCATAGCCCCAGCCCAGAAACCAGAGCCCGCCCGAGAGCAGCAGCGCCGTCAGTGAGGAATTCAGAAACGAAGCCAACGCCCCGCTGCCCGCCGGATAGTACGCCCCCAGCATCGCCGGAATGATCCCATACGGCAACGCCACCACCGGCGACAGCATCACGCCCAGCGCAACACCCCACTTCGTAAACTCGTCCGGCAGAATCCGGCTTTCCAGGTCGGAAAAGATCAGCTCGATCAGGATCGCAATGAACAGGCACCACTTCACCGCCGCCCACCCGGCCCCCAGCCGGTACACCGCGGCTGCGAACAACAGGCCCGTAATCAGTTCTACAACCGGGTAGCGAAACGAGATCCGCTCCTTACAGCAGCGGCCTTTGCCGCCCAACACCACAAAACTCAGGACAGGGATGTTGTCATACCACTCGATCATCCTGCCGCAGCGCGGGCATTGCGACCGCGGCTCGTCTATGGAGTAGTCGTCCGGCAGCCGGCTGATGCAGACGTTCAGGAAACTGCCAATCAACAGCCCGAAGAGCCCGGCCAGAATCGTGTAGAGAAATGCTTCGCTCACCTCAGAACCTTCAGGTAGACCGCCAGCGTCTCGGCTGCCATCCGCTCCATCGTAAACCGCTGCTCGACCAGGGCGCGGCCCGCCGCGGCCAGCCGGCTCGCCAGCCCGGCATCGTTTAGAATCCGCCGCACCGCCCCGGCCACCTCTTCCACCGAATTCCGCACCAGCAAACCCGTCTCCTCGTGCCGCACAATCTCCGGCAAGCCTCCGACCTTGCTCGCCACCACCGGCACCCCATATGCCATCGCCAGCAGCGCGGCCGAGCCAAGCCCTTCCATCTCGGTTACATACACAAAGACGCGAGCCGTTGCGAAATCGACGGCCAAGTCCTGGCTGAATTGGATGTCGAGCCCCGTCTCGCGCAGCAGTGCCCCGCCCTTGCCCGGATCGTCCGAAGCAATGCTCACCACGCCGCCCGTCCGGTCGCTCATTTTCTCCGGAACCGGCGTGCCGTCATACACCACGCTGATCCGCTCCGCCCCCACTCCAGCCCGCAGCAGCGTCGCCTGGACCGCCTCGCTGATCGCCAGAAAATGCGCCGCACGCCGATACTTCCACCACGAAGGCAGCCCCCGCTTCACCGGAAATGCCACCCGCCGGCTCACCACAAAAGGACACCGCGACCGCAGCGCCGCCCAGGTGTGCGACCGCGCATCGTGGCAATGGATCAGGTCCACTTCCCTCGACCCCGCCCGCACCGCACGCCAACTGATCGGGTCCGCCGGAATCCCCAGCCCGCGAGCCGCTTCCAGCAGTGGACTCCCCTCCGCCGCCAGCAGCCGTGCCCCGTCTTTCAATCCACGCAACAGTTGCAGCACCTGGTATTGCCCGCCCCGCATGGTCACTCCCGTGTCCAGGTGCAGAACACGCGGCGCCGTCATCCGTTCAGCGCCCCCAGCCCATGAAGCGCGCTTTGGCATACTTCAGGAACGTGTACAACGAAGCCATGTAGGCGATCGCCAGCCCTTCCACTCCGTCCAGGAACCCGCGCTGCACGACATAGGTTTTGAAGAAGGTCCACGCCGGATCCAACAGCAGATGGCGGTAACGCACTGCCTTCTTGCGATACACCAGTTCCTCGGCCGCCAGGGTGGTGTAGCGGTCCATCGTCTTCAGGTGCTCGCTCAGGGACCCACAGGTGTAGTGCAACAGGTTGCCCTGCAACTCGCCGATACGGCCCGTGCTCACCACGGACTCATGCACGTATTCGCCCACCCACTCTGACTTGCGGCGGTCGAACAGCCGGATCTTCCGGTCCGGATACCAGCCTGAGTACAGGATCCACTTCCCGAGATACTGCGCCAGCCGCGGAAACGTGTACGCGTCGTACTCCACGCCATTCTTCTTCAGTTGCCAGATCTCGCCTTCCAGATCCTCGCTCAACGCTTCATCGGCGTCGATCGAAAGGACCCAGTCGAAAGCGGCCTGCTCCGACGCATAGTTCTTCTGTCCCGCATAACCGCGCCAGTTGGCTTCGATCACCCGCGCGCCAAACTTTTCGGCAATCTCCACCGTACGGTCTGTCGAGCCGGAATCCACGATGAGAATCTCGTCACAGCACCGCAGGCTCTCGATGGCCCGGGGCAGGTTTCGCTCCTCGTTGTAAGTGATGATGGTCGCCGAAATCTTCATCGCACGCGATTTAAGGCAAGAACGTCTGATCGCTATTGTACAGAACAGGCGCGGGGATGAAAGACAGTACGAAGATGAGCAGGGTCAGGGCCAGCAGTTGCCAACGGCCTTTACCCAACGGTCCAGATTCGAAGACCGTGAAGTGCCGGCGGCCCCAGAAGAACAGGATCACCGCCCAGAACCACCACGGCCAGTAAATAAACCCCAGCGGCACCAGCATCGCGATGACAGCCAGCGAGACCTTGGAATGCTTCTCACCGAAACAGGCGTAGACGATGTGCCCCCCATCCAATTGCCCGACAGGCAGAAGGTTGAGGGCAGTCGCCAGCAACCCCACCCAGGCGGCTCGCGCCACCGGATGCAGATACACATCCGCCGCCGCCGCACCCGGGAACAACCACAGCTCAATCAGCCGCATCAACACCGGGGTCCCCAACTGCATCTCACCCTGCAAACCGATGCCCGGCACCACCTTTGAGAGCGCCAGCCCGATGCCCATCGCCGGGATCGCAAAGGCAAATCCGGCCAGCGGCCCGGCCACGCCGACATCGAAGAGCTCCTGCCGCCCCTTCACCGCCGAACGAAAGCGGATGAAGGCGCCAAACGTGCCGATAAAGGTAGGAGCAGGCAGAAAGAAAGGCAGGCTCGCATCTATGCCGTGATACACGCAGGCAAACCAGTGCCCGAACTCGTGCGCCGTCAGGATCAGCAGCAAAGTGATCGAGTACGGCAAACCCTCCTGCAGAATCGCAGGATTCCGGAAAACCTGGAGAAAGACCATCAGGTCATGCTCCAGATCGAACGGCGGCAAATTGTGGGTGAAGTTAAACGCCAGGCGGGCGCCCAGCGTGGTGGTGCTGAATGCTGTCAGCAGGAATAACAGAACGTGGAGCCACAATCGACGGCGCCACACAGGTTGAACGGGTTCCGCCGGACGTGCCATCCAGTAGCGCGGCTCTCCGCCGGAACCCGATTCAAAGGACTGGGAATCCACCTGAGCTGAGCCGCCCTATTCCAGCGACTGCAACTCCTTGCCCGGCTTGAAACGCACGGCCTTTCCGGGCGGAATGGCCACCTCGGCGCCAGTACGCGGGTTACGGCCGATGCCGGTCTTGCGCGGCCGGACGTTGAATATTCCAAAGCCGCGGAGTTCGATGCGCTCTCCCTGGGCCAGGGCTCGCTTCATCGACTCAAACACGGTTTCGACAGCCATCTCGGCTTTCGTTTTAGTGATGCCGGTCCGGTTGACAACCTCGTTGACGATGTCCAGCTTGATCAAGGGCGCCTCCTAAACAAGTGAGCGGGGAGCTTTGCCAACCACGGCCCCTTCCGCACCGCAAAGCCTATGATAAGATTAGGGTTTTAGCCTTGTCAAGCCAACGCTTACACAGTTCTTCAGTGGAAGACCTCAAACTGGACCCCAACCTGTTCCGGCGCGCCTGTGGTGCGTTCGCCACCGGCATCACTGTCGCCACCGTCCTCGGCCGCGACGGCAAACCGCACGGGCTCACCGCCAATTCCTTCTCCTCTGTTTCGCTCGATCCGCCCCTCGTGCTCATCTGTGTCGCGCATAAAGCGGCCACCCACGGCCCATTTGCCAGCGCTCATTCTTTTGTAATCAATATCTTAGGATCGAATCAAAAGGACTTATCCGTCCGCTTTGCTTCGTCCCATCCCAACCGCTTTGAGGGCCTCGATTGGACCCTCGGCGAGGTCGGCGCACCGGTTCTCTCCAACAGTCTGGCCGTGATTCAGTGTCATACAAAGCGCAAAATCGCAGCCGGAGACCACACTATTTTCCTCGGAGAAGTGCGCCATGCGGAGGTTCGCGAGGGAAAACCACTGCTCTACTTCGCTGGAAACTACCTCGGAACCCGGTAGCGGAAATGGGTCTCTTTCGATATGTAGACGCCAAAACGCGGGGTGCCGCCGCCTCATGCGGCCCGAAACACCCCGCGTCCGTAAGTCAAAACTAGCCAGCCAGTTCCTTCGCTTTGGCCAGCGCCGTGTCATAGTCGGGGTGCTCCGCGACTTCCGGCACATACTCCACATGCTGGATCTTGTTGTTCTGGTCGATCACGAAGATGGCCCGTGACTCGACGCGCCAATCCTTGATCAACGTGCCATAGTTCTCGCCAAAGCTGGCGAACTTGTGATCGCTGATCATCTTCACGTTGTCCACACCGAAACTGTTGCACCAGCGGTTCTGGGCAAACGGCAGGTCTACGCTGATCGTGTAGAAACCGATGTTGGGCAGCTTGCCCGCCTCGTCGTTGAACTTCTTGGTCTGCATGTCGCAAACCGGAGTGTCCAACGAAGGTACTACGCTAAATACGCGCACACCGGAGGTCGATTCCAGCGAGACGGGCTGCAGCGACTTGTCCACGGCATCGAAGTCAGGCGCTGGATCGCCCACCTTCAGCTCAGGTCCGGCCAGTTCCAGCGGCATTCCCTTAAAACTAGTTGTACGGGGCATGAATCCTCCAAGTCTACGCCTCTTAGTTTGAACAAATCGGAGGCGCTTGTCACCAGAGGCGGCTATACAAACTCACCTGGCCCCTCCTTCACCCTGGCCGGCGCTCGAAAGGGCTTTCGCCGCCCTCCCGCTCGAAATCGCCCTCAGGAAGGGCAACGCCACAAATTAGAAGTTGCCCTGCGAGCTCACAATCGGAGTTGGGCCCAGAAGCTGGCTCAGTTCTTCCGCCGTCGCCACCGCGGGCTGGCACACAAAGTCTTCACACACCATCGCCGAGGCTGCGCCGGTTCGATCCCAATGCACCGAAGTGAACGGCCGGAAGTGCTTGCGGAACTCCTGGATGAGCGGCTCCGCCTCCCCCGTGAACTTCACTTCCGACTTCGGAGCCTGGCTCTCCAACACCGCGCACAGCATCCGCGGAATCGTCACACCCTGCTGGTTGATGCGCGAAGCGAACGCCGCCAGAGTATCGCCCGCGGCCTCCTTCAACGGCTCCAACCCGCAGTATTCCGCCAGCCGCAGCAGCGCGCCGGCCGCCACCGAATTGCCTGCCGGCTCCGCCCCGTCGTAGTCTTCCTTCAGCCGCAAAACGAGTTCGTCGCTGTCGCCCGCCGTCGAATAGAATCCGCCATTCTGCTTGTCCTCGAACAGCTCCAGCATCGACAGCGCCAGCGTCTTCCCAAATGCGAGCTGCGCTTCATCAAACGTCGCTTCATAGACATCCACGCAAGCCTGCGCCAGGGCCGCATAGTCGTCCAGGAACCCCGCAACCGCTGCTTCGCCGTCGCGCCAGCGCCGCATCAGTTTGCCATCCACCATCAGCCGCCCCCGAATGAACCCCAGCGCCTTGAGAGCCGCATCCAGATAGCGCCGCTCATTCAGGACCTGCCCGCCCTTCGCGAACGCCGAGATCATCAGACCGTTCCACGACGCCAGAACCTTATCGTCCAGGTGCGGCCGGATCCGTTTCGACCGCGCCTCCAACAGAATCTGCCGCTCCTTCCCAAACTCCTCAGCCGGATACGAGTCCTTCAGGAACAGAATGTTCTTGCCCGTGAACTCGGCATGTGGATCGTTGTCCACATTCCCGTTCTCCCGGCAGCCGTACTTCTGCGCGAACGCCAAAGCCCGATCCGCCCCCAACAACTGCTTCAGCTCCTCCATGGTCCAGACATAGAATGCGCCTTCGCCCTTTTCATGCAGGTTCGCCGGATCGATCACACTGTCGGCATCCTCCGCCGAAAGGAACCCGCCTTCGGGATGAGTCATGTCCCGCAGGACATACTCAAAGATCCCGCGCGCCACATCTGCGAAGGCCTCATCCCGCGTGACCTGATACGCCTCCAGGTAAGAACTGGCGAGTTGCGCCTGGTCGTATAGCATCTTCTCGAAGTGCGGAACGAACCAACGCTCGTCCACGGAATAGCGGTGGAATCCGCCGCCCAGGTGATCGTGCATCCCGCCCTTCGCCATCTCGCGCAGTGTCGTCAGCGCCATTTCGCGCGCCTCTTCCTCCTTCGCCGTCACCGAGTAGCGAAACAGGAAGTCCAGCACGCTGGGCCGCGGAAACTTCGGAGCCTGGCCAAACCCACCGTGATGCGTATCGAAGGTCCGCCGAAAATAGTGATAGCTGGAATCGAACGCTCCGCGCTCAATCTCGGTCCCGGCCGACTGGACCTGCGAGTGGCTCTCCAACTCGCCCAGAATCGAGATGCTCGACGACACCAGCTTCTCGCGCTGCTCTTTCCACGCCTGCGCGAGCTGTTGCAGGACATAGCCGAAGCCCGGCCGTCCATAGCGATTGTCTGGCGGAAAGTACGTGCCGCCGTAAAACGGCTTCAGGTCCGGAGTCATCCACACCGACATGGGCCAGCCGCCGCTGCCCGTGGTGGCCTGCACAAACAGCATGTAGATGCGATCGATGTCCGGCCGCTCTTCCCGATCGAGTTTCACAGCCACGAAGTCCCGGTTGATCTGCGCCGCGATGGCTTCGTTTTCGAAGGATTCACGCTCCATCACATGGCACCAGTGACAGGTGGAGTAGCCGGCCGACAGGAAAATCGGCTTATCTTCCTCGTGCGCCTTCCGGAAAGCCTCCGCACCCCAGGGATACCAGTCCACCGGATTGTGGGCATGTTGCAGCAGATAGGGACTCTTCTCGTGTATCAATCGATTTGTATGCATGGGGGTAAGACCAGAAGGTGCGGGAAAGGACTATTCTAACGGACGAGAGGTTGGATTCATGCCTGATATCGAAAGCTTCAAGAAACAAGCGCTTGACGAGCTCATCGAACTGCTCAAGATCCCAAGTATCAGCACTTTGCCGGAGCACGAGCCGGATATGCGCAAGGCCGCCGACACCGTCGAAGCCGCCCTGCTCCGCGCCGGCATGACGCGCACGGAACAGATCCATCGCGCGAATCACCCGCTGGTCTACGGAGAATGGCTGGGCGCCCCCGGCAAGCCCACACTCCTGCTCTACGGCCACTACGACGTGCAGCCGGCCGACCCGCTGGATGAGTGGAAGTCGCCCCCCTTCGAACCCGAGATCCGCGACAACAACATCTATGCTCGCGGAGCCACCGACGACAAAGGCCAGACTTGGATTCTCGTCAAGGCCGTCGAATGGCTCATGCAGCGCGACGGCAAGCTGCCCATCAACATCAAGTTCCTGGTCGAAGGCGAGGAAGAGTGCGGCGGCGAGGCCATCGAGGCGTATGTGGCCGAGAAACCCGCCCAGCTCGCCGCCGACGCCGCCATCATCTGCGATAGCGAAATGTTCGCCCCCGGCCTGCCCTCCATTTGCATCGGCCTGCGCGGCATCGTCTATGGCGAACTGCACGTCGAGGCCGCCCGCCAGGACCTGCACTCCGGCGTCTACGGCGGCGCCGCCCCCAACCCCATCATGGCCATCGCCGAGATCCTCACGGCCCTGAAGGACAAAGACGGCCACATTCTCATCCCCGGCTTCTACGACCGTGTGGTGAAACCCGCTCCGGCCGAGGCCGAAGCCTGGGCCAGCCTGCCCTTCGATGAAAAGGAGTATCTCGAAAAGGAGATCGGCGCCACCGCTATCACCGGCGAACCCGGCTTGTCCGTCTTCGACAAAACCTGGGCCCGGCCCACCCTCGAAGTCCACGGCATCCGCGGCGGCTTTGTCGGCGAAGGCGCCAAAACCGTCATCCCGGCCCGAGCCGTAGCCAAGATGTCCATGCGCCTGGTCGCCGACCAGCGCCCGGACGAAGCCATCAGCCAGTTGAAGGCCGCCATCGCCACCGTCACCCCCAAGGGCGTCAAGGCGGAGTACAAGTTCCTCCACGGCGCCGGCCCGTCCCTGGTGAACCCCGACAACAAGTTCATTCACGAGTCGGCCCTGGCCATGGAAGAGGTCTTCGGCAAAAAGACCGTCTACATCCGCAGCGGCGGCTCCATTCCCATCGTCGGCCTGTTCGACACCCACCTGGGCATCCCCAGTGTTTTGATGGGCTTCGGGCTACCCGACGACAACCTCCACTCGCCCAACGAGAAGTTCCACGTCCCCAACTTCTACAACGGCATCGATGCCGTCATCCGCTACCTGGAGCGTCTCGGCGCCTAACGGCCCAGAGGGGAGCGAAACAGCCGTTTCGTTCCCCACCTCCAGCCAAAACTCACTATTTCACCACTTTAATACAACCATACTTACACTAATCACCACTTTTAGTGCTATTCTCGCCTCATGGAAGTCTCTGCCCAAGAACTCGCCGCCGTCCTGGGCCGCTTCAATCCCTGGTGGCGCGGCCAGCCCATGCTGGAACTGCCTCCCTGGCGCCGGGCTGCCTGGCACGAACTCCAGATCTGGCTCAAAAAGCCCCCAGCCCCGCGAGCCGTACTGCTCACCGGCGCCCGCCAGGTCGGCAAGACCACTCTCCTCCTCCAGGCCGTCGCCGCACTCCTCGCCGACGGCGTACCAGCCGCCAATATCCTCTACGCGACCTTTGACCACCCGCTCCTGAAACTGGCCGGAATCGACGCAGTCCTCGAAGCCTGGCGGCAGCGCGAACCGCGCGCCGATGGCCCCGAGTACCTCTTCCTCGACGAGGCCCAGTTCATCCGGGGCTGGGGCACCTGGATCAAACTCCAGATCGATTTCACGCGCGACCGCCGCATCGTCTTCACCGGTTCGGCCATGCCGCTGGCCGTCACCGATCCCGAATCGGCCGTTGGCCGCTGGCACGCCATCCGCCTCTCAACCCTCTCTTTTTACGAATATTTACAGATCAAACGGCTGGTGCTGCCGACCCTGCCGCGCTTCAGCAGCCTGGCCGAACTGTTCGACTGGAAGCCCGGCGAACTGCGCGACATCCAGGAACTCGCCGAGCCCTATGTAGGCCATTTCCACGAATACCTGATGCGCGGCGGCTTCCCCCAAACTGCCCAGGTGGAGAGCATCACCAGCGCCCAACGCCTATTGCGCGAGGACATCATTGACAAGGTGTTGAAGCGCGACATGACCGCGCTGTTCGGCGTCCGCCGCGTCCTCGACCTCGAACAGACCTTTCTCTACCTGTGCCTGCGCGACGGCGGCCTGCTGGATATGCCGGACCTCTGCGGCAACCTCGAAGTGAAGCGGCCCACGGCCCAGCACTTCATCGAACTGCTGGAGGCGACGCACCTCATCTACCGCCTGCAGCCCTTCGGTTACGGCAAGGACGTGCTGCGCGGAAAGTTCAAAATCTACCTCGCCGACGCCGCGCTGGCTCCAGCAGTAATGCTGAAAGGAAAGGGGTTGCTGGACGATCCAACCGGCCTGGGCATCGCCACCGAGACCGCGGTCTTCAAACACCTCTATGCCCGGTACTACTCCATGCAGGTGCGATTCACTTACTGGCGAGGAAAGAAGGATCGGGAGGTAGACCTCATCGCCGACCTCGGCGGCAGGCTGATCCCCTTCGAAGTGAAGTACCGCGCCCAGCACACCGGCCTGCGCGACCTGAAAGGCCTACTGGAGTTCTGTGCCGAGAAGGAGGTGGAGCGCGGTTACGTCGTCACGAAGTCGCCCTCGGACCTCGGCCTGCTGCCGGGCACCCCGCAAGGCGCCGCGAAAATCATGCGCATTCCCGCGCCGCTGCTGTGCTTCTGGATGGGCGAATCGGAGACCAGGCCGTCACAGCAAGCGCCGTAGATACTTCACATTACGGCGCAGATCCTCTTCCACGTCCTTTGACGGAGCGTTGGTTTCCAGGGTGACATAGCCCTCATAGCGGATGTCGTTCAACGCTGCCAGGGCCGCCTTCACGTTCACATCACCCTCGCCCAGATAGCCCTTGTCCTTGAAGTGCAGCTGGCAGATCCGTTCGCGGCCCAACTGGCGGATCTCCTGCGCCGGATCCACCTTATATTGATTCGTCGCATTGCCGATGTCGTACCAGATCTTCAGCGCCGGTGAACCCACCTGGTCGAGGATCCTCAGGTCATCGCCGGCCGGAATCGTGTTCTCAAACCCGAGCGTGATGCGGGCCTTCTCCGCCTCGCGGCAAAGCTCCTTCAGCGGACCCACCACCGCGTCCATCTCGCTTCGAGAGGTCAGGGCGCAGTTCCCGAAGAAGACCAGCATCAGGATCTTGGCGTCCAGCCGCCGCGTGATATCGATCCCCTCGACACCCCACTTCACCGCCTGCGGATCGCTCTTCAGGCAGCTCGCATGCAGGATGTCGATGTAAGTGGCGACCAGCGGGAGCTTATATTGCTTGGAGTTAGCCAGAAATTGCCCCTGCAGGGCGGCGTTCGCCAGAACCAGGTGCCCATCTGACGACTGGCGCCCCAGGGTGATCTGCAACCCTTCTGCGCCCGCCCGGCTCGCGATCTCGACCGAAGCCGGATCCGACCGTTTGCCCACCACCCCATCCATCACCCCAATCTTGATCTTGGCGCGATTGGCGGCAGCCAGGGGCGCGGCAGCGGCGGCGGCGGCGAGCAGGGATCGGCGGGTAAGCATCGAAAGAGTCATATCATGGCAGGCCGCCGCGGCGCCAGCGGAAAGGCGGATCGCCAAAGCCCAAGTGGTATACTCCGATGTATTGGGAAGCCCTTTGGGCTGAGCCCAATCGCAGGCCCGGAGAGGTTCAGGAAACCTGCCGGACCGGGTGGCCGTCTAGGTTGTTTCGCACTGATACGGGCAATGCTGCCACAGGTGCGAATTTGGGGAGAAGGAAGGACCTTTGCGAATGTCGATTGCTCGATTTGGCGGTTTGAAGCGGAAGTTTGCCGGCGCCCTGGTTGGCGGCGGCCTGCTGCTGGGGCTGCCACTCGTTAGTTCCGCCCAGTCTGTCCCCTCCTATGTGATTTCGACTTTCGCCGGCACCGGCGCCAACGACGCAGAGGAGTTCGCCGGCGACGACGGCCCTGCCACCTCCGCCCAGTTGAACAACCCGTATAGTATCGCCATCGATTCCGCCGGCAACGTCTACATCGCTGACCAGGTGCACCACCGCATCCGCAAAGTCTCCACCGCGGGTATCATCACGACCATCGCCGGCACCGACACCGCGAGTTGGACGGGCGACGACGCAGTGGCCACCAGTGCGACACTGAACGCCCCGTGCGGACTTCTGGTGGATAGCGCGGGCGACATCTATATCGCCGATACGCTGAACCACGTGATCCGCAAGATCACCGCCTCGACGGGCAAGATCTCTACCTTCGCCGGGACCAATGTTGCCGGTTTCAGCGGCGACGGAGATGGCGTCGACGACGGCGAGGACGAAACGGATCCCGTGGCCACCAGCGCCCAGTTGAACCGGCCCACTTCCCTCGCTCGGGATTCCAAGGGAAACCTCTACATCGCGGACACCTATAACAGCCGCATCCGCAAGATTCTGGCCAGCAATTCCACCATCGACACGGTTGTGGGCGATGGCGCGCAGCGCCGGTACGGCGACGGCGGCATTGCTACTTCAGCTTCGGTGTTCGATCCCCAGGGCATTGCATTCGACGCGGCCGGCAATCTGTTCATTGCCGACACGAACAACCATGTCATCCGCAAAGCCACCCCGCGCAGCGACGGCGAGTTCGACATCCAGACCGTTGCCGGCAGCGGCGTCTACGGCTACACGGGCGACGAAATCCCGGCCACCCAGGCGTCCTTGTTCTATCCCAAGTGGGTCGCGGTCGATACCGCCGGCAACCTGTTCATCGCCGACTCATTCAACATGCGCATCCGCATGGTGACCACCGACGGCATCATCCATACCATCGCCGGCAACGGCACCTATGGACTCAGCGGCGACGGCGGCCCTGCGATCGACGCGGAATTGCGCTTCCCTTCCTCGGTGACTCTCGGCAGCGGCGGCAAGATCTACGTCACCGACAACCAGAATCACCGCATCGCGCTGCTCACCCCTGTGGTGGATCTTGGCCTCTCGGCGCCCACCTCGCTGAACCTCGGCGGCAAACAGTATGTGAACGCAGTGCTCGATGACAACCAGACCCTGGTGCTGCCCACCGACGCCCTGGCCGGCACGGCTTCCCGCCCGGCACGCATCGGCGAGACGGTCACCATGTTCGCCAACGGTTTGGGCGATACCGATGAGCAGGTGAACGACACGCTCAGCCGGATCCGGATCTACTTCGGACACCTGGCGGCGGAAGTCAGCCTGGCGGGTGACGCCGGCGACGGCTCCGGAGCCAAGCGCCTCAACGTCGTGGTACCGAACATCGAAGACAACGACGCCATCCCGGTGATGCTCTTCAAGGACGGCACCGTGGCGCAGAAGGCCATCTACACGGCGGTTCGCTCCAACTAACTGAGTCTATGCGGCTTGCGGCGCTGCTCGAAGCTGGCCGGCTGGACTTCCTGGACGCCCTGTCCGGCATCACAGAGGAGCAGTCCGCCATCAGGCAGGACGAGAACCACTGGTCGGTGCTCGACTGCATCGAGCACATCATCATCGTCGAAGAGCGCCATCTGCGGTGGATCGGCATGGGCCGCTCCATCGAACCGCAGCGGGACCATGACCGCGAACTCCGCCTGTTCACCATCATGCGGAATCAGTTCGAAAAGCGGGAGGCACCGTCCGCCCTCCGTCCACAGGGCCGCTTTCAGACCCTGGCCGAAGCCTGCGAAACGTTCCTGGAAACCCGCGACCGGGCCATCCGGCTGGTAGACCAACGCGGTGACTCGCTCTACGGCATCGGAGTGAAGCATCCCTTCTTCGGACCAACGAATGGTGCGGAACTCGTCCAGTTGATGGACGGTCATGCCCGCCGCCACGCCGACCAGATCCGGGCGCTGGCTGCACCGGCCCCATATCTCCCTGCCCCTGTCGAACCCGTTGCGGTCAAACGCAAGGACTCGTCCGCACCCCGAATTGAACCGCAACTGGGGGCGGAGCTTGCGGCTCCGGCCGATCCGCACAGCCTGTTCACCAAGGGAGCCAAAGTCACCCTGGACGCGCAGCACCTGCGGAGCGGGAATGCGAGTGGCGTAAAGGCCGCTAGCTTCGCGGCGTCGGGCTCGGTCGTGGAACTCACCAGCTTCGCCGGCGCCGAATTTGAATCCATCGTCCTGAAGGATGTCCGGCTGGTGACCTGCGATCTGGCGCACCTGAAAGTTCAGCGGATGGTTCTGGAACGGGTGGAGTTCATCGACTGCCGCCTGATGGGCCTCGCAGCGGAGTCGCTCGACGCCCGGGACGTCCTCATTCAGAACTCAGACGTACGCTATGCCAGCCTCCCAGCGGCAAGCCTCCGCAACTGTGAGTTCGAAGGCTCAAAGTGGCAGGAATCCGACCTGCGGTCCGCCGACCTCAGCGGCACAGTGATCCGCAACTGCGACCTGGCCCGGGCCGACCTGCAGGGCGCCACGCTGCGCGACACCGACTTCCGCACCTCTCAACTGGAAGGCATGCAAGTGGGGATCAACGACCTGCGAGGAGCCATCGTCGAACCCAGCCAGGCAATGATCCTGGCCCAGGTGCTGGGCGTACGGATCGTTTAGCTGTCACAGCATCCGGTACATGACGTAAGCATCCACGAACCCGAGCGAGGGGTGCTGGAACGCTTCGGGCAGCCGGCCTACGATCTCGAAGCCGAGATGCTGCCACAGCCTGACGGCGCGCTCGTTTGTACTGACAACAAAGTTGAACTGCATGGCGCGGTAGCCCCGGCTGCGGGCATGCTCCTGGGAATGCAGGCACATCGCTCGGGCCACTCCGCGGCCAGTCGCCCGCGCCGCCGTCATGTAGCCGCAGTTGGCTACATGGGCTCCGCCGCCCTTCTGGTTGGGATGCAGGAAGTAAGTCCCGACGGCTTGCCCGTCGTCCTCGGCCAGAAAGACCTCGTGGTCCGCTGCGAACCAGTAGGTGAGCGCGTCTTCGCGGCTCATATCCCGGGCTAGAGTATAGGTTTCACCGGCCCGGATCACCGGCTCCAGAATGGCCCAGACGGCATCGGCGTCATCCATACCGGCGAGTCGGAGGGTCAACATACGTCCAGGATCGCAAGTCCCGCGGGCCTAAGTCAGGCGGACTCGCGTCCCGCCCGCCGGACCGCGCGGCACCTCGTCCAGGGTATGACGGCCGGTGTCGCGCCGCTGGACCAGCCCGGTCTGGAACCGCAAGACCGCGTCGATCATTTCCGGGAGATCCTCCTCCTGGATTCTTTCATCTGTGGAACTCTCCCGTTGGAGGAAAGGACTGAGCCTACAAGCTAGGCGGATAGTCAGAGGTCCCATCCGACTGTTGACGCCCAGGGGAGTCAGCCCTAACCGCTTCAAACGAGCATCCTGGCAGAGCACGTATCGTAAACTGGTAACACGATGATCGTGGCCTATTTCGACGAAAGCGGCAACGACAGTCAGTCAACAGTCTTCGCGATGGCTGGTGTTTACCTTAGCCACTCTTCGTCATGTTATTTTGCTTTCGATTGGATGAAGTTGCTGAAACAATTCGACATCCCAGAGTTCCATGCATCCGATTTCCACGGCCGCCGCAAGAGTTTCAGAGGATGGAGCGAAGCGCGCTGTACTGACTTCCTGGAGGCCGCGATTCGGCTACTTCTCAAGTGGAGAGTGAAGCACGGAGGAGTGACCATTTCGAGGGCGGACTTCAAGCGATCCTTTGTGGATACAGGCTTCCATCTTCGCCTTACACCTGCCGTAACGAAATGGAAGAAACCATATTTGCACGCTTTCCTTCACCTCGTGCACGATCTTCGGGAATATGCAGGTCACCAGGCGCGCGGAGTACGAATAACGCCGGTGTTCGATGAGTGCCAGGAGTTCATAGGCCAAGCTCGACAGGAGTACCTCCTGCGCAACAAGGATGGGAAGCTTGGCGCATTGTGTGTTGGGAACTCGCAAAGCCACGTCCAGATTCAGGCTGCGGACCTAATTGTCTGGGAGTATCGCCGAGCGCATGAGAGGCAACTGCAAACTGGCCAGTGGGAAGTATCCCGCGTGATGGAGCCACTTTTGCCCCATATGTTCATCGCCAGAACATGGACTTTCGACTACCTTGAGTACTTGAGGGAGCGTGTAGAGGCAGAAGCTGAGGGTCTCGATCCAGAGGCTGTTGAATTCAGAATCACCGCACCTGCATTAGTCCCCGCCGAGACCTTGGCACGGGAAGTCGAGTGAATAACCAGGACCTTCTCAATCAATGTCCGCTACCTTGACAATACCCGGCTCGAAAGATCCCTGCTGTTCAGGAAGGCGAGACGAGAAGGCCAATTGCTGACATCCTAAGTCAGGCGGACTCGCGTCCCGCCCGCCGGACCGCGCGGCACCTCATCGAGCGTGTGGCGGCCGGTGTCGCGCCGCTGGACAAGCCCGGCCTGGAACCGCAATACCGCGTCGATCATTTCCGGGAGCTCCTCCTCCTGCAGTGCGACCCGGATCGTCTCGGACGCAGCCTCGAACTCGCCAATGCGGCGCAGGATGTCTACTGCCAGGGCGAGCTCTTCGGACGGGGTGTCAAGGAAGTCATGACCCGCCGCCTTACTTGCCTGGAATAGACGGATTGCTTTACGACGGCAGCGCGCGGCATCCTCCTGATGGCCGCCATCCTCATGATTCCACGCAGCTTGGAGGGCAATCCAACCCGCATCCGCCAAATGGCCGAGTTGCTCAAGAAGCCAGGCGTGACGTTCGAACCCAATTGGCAGGGACTGGTAATCGGACGTTCGAACCCAATCCGCAACTCCTTCGGCCGCATAGCTGAGGTCGGGCGCCGCATAGCCGCAGGACGGGCACGACTGCATCCAGGTGGCCAGGGTCGACCGCAGCGGCTCGCCGGGCCGGGTGTCCAGATCGGGTGCAAACTGGGGTGAAACCGAGGGGGCCGCCGGCTGCTCCGACACGGCTCCACAAACCGAACAATGATTCCTAGGCATCCGACGCTGGTTTTAGCACAATAGAGGGGATGATTGTTGAGATCGACGGCGTACCCCTGCATCTGGCTCACCCCGACGCACTTTCCGTGAAGTGGGTGGGGCAGGAAGAGGTGATGAGGCAACTGCTGGCCGCCTGGCTGGTGGTGGACGAGCGCGACATCCCGATGAATCCGCGGCTGGTGGGCAAACCCGGCGTGGGCAAAACGACCCTCGCCTATGCCGCCGCCTCGCGCCTGTCCCGTGAAATCTTCATCATGCAGGCCACCGTCGACACCCGGCCGGAGGACCTGATTGTCCAGCCGGTGATCGAGGGCCCCGGCCAGTTGCGCTATGTCGCTTCGCCGCTGGTGACCGCCATGCTGCGCGGCGGCATTGTGATCCTGGACGAAGGCAACCGCATGTCGGAGAAGAGCTGGGCCAGCCTGGCTCCGCTGCTCGACACGCGCCGCTATGTGGAAAGCATTGTGGCCGGCATCAAGATCCAGGCCCATCCGCTGTTCCGGCTGGTGGCTACGATGAACGACGACAGCTCGACGTTCGATCTGCCCGAGTACATCCACTCGCGGCTGCAGCCGCAGATCCTGATCGACTTCCCTGAGCGGGATGAAGAGCTCTCCATCCTGCGCGAAAACCTGCCCTTCGCCGACGACAAGATTCTGGAATATGTCACGGACTTCCTGCAGCAGGCGCACAACAATGACGAGCGCTTCACCGTCCGCGACGGCATCAACATCGGGCGTTATGCGATCAAGTTGATGACCACACTGGACGGGCGCGCCGACTTCACGCATGCGGTGCGGTTCTCCATCGACAAAGTGCTCGGCGAGGAAGCTCTGCGCTATGCCCGGCGCCCCTGAGACTCCAACGGGCGAACTTTCCAGCCTGCAGCGCGGACACCTGCGCTATTTCCCGGTCGTGCCCGGCCGCCTGGAGTTTGCGGCGGCCATCCGGCGGGAGTTGCTGGCCACCAAGCCCGCGGTGGTGGCGGTGGAATTGCCCGCCTGGCTGCAACCTTTATATGTAGAGGCGCTGGACAGGCTGCCGCAATTCTCCGTCGTGGTTTACCCCGAGGGCGGCGAGAGCGAGCGCGGGGTCTATGTCGTTGTAGAGCCGGCCGATCCATTTGTCGAGGCGTTGCGGACCGCCCAGGAGATTGGCGCCGAATTCCTGTTCCTGGAGCCGAACGCCATAGACCGGCCGCATCTCCCCGATCTCTATCCGGATTCGCACTCACTGCGGGCGATTGCGCTGGATCAGTACATCGAAGCCTACCGGCTGTTTCCCCAGGCGAGAAACGACGAGATCAACGATCATGCCGCCGGGATGGCGTGGCGGTTGCAGGGCGCAGATACGACGAAACCAACAACTGTCGTTTTGAGCCTCAACCTGTTCGACGCGGTGCTGGACGCCATGGAAACACCGCAGGATCCACCGCGGGAGCGCCGTGATTTGACCGCGGATCTCGTCAATCCGCATCCGGACTGCCTGGCAGAGATCAGCCAGGAGTATCCGTTCCTGCAGGAGAAGTATGAGCATTACCGGGCGTTGATGGGCGACGACGCGTCAATCGACCGGCGGCGCGTACAGTACGAACTCCTCAAGGAAGCCGAGCGGAACTACCAGGCGCAGACGGGGGATTCGGTCGCCCACTGGCAGCGGCGCATGATGGCGCGCTATACCCGCAACCTGGCCATGCTGGAGAACCAACTGGTAGCCGGGTTGTTCGACCTGACGGTGGCGGCGCGGGCGGTGGTGGACGACAACTATGCCTGGGAGGTATGGCATGCCGCCAACTCCTACGCCTGGCAGGATGAACACAGCCAACTGGAGACCTTGAACCTCTCGGCCGAAGAGGTCTACCTGCACAGCCGGAAGATGCGCCTGCGGCGGCGGCTGCCTCGCAAGAAACAGCGGTCGATGCCGCGCGGATTAAAGCAGCGGCCCAAAGAGAAACATCCGGGCGAGTGGGCGGAGCAGCTGGACGGGAACTCCATTTGTAGTTATCCGCCGGAAGACCTGGTGATCGAGGACTACGGCAAGTTTCTGCGTGAGCGCGCGAAGACCATGCTGCGAGAGGATCGGGTGCGGGTGGAGCCGTTCACCACCTCGGTGCACGATGGCATCGACATCCGCGAGACCATCCGCAACTGGCACGAGGGCAAGATTTACGTCCGCAAGTTCGAGCGGCTGTCGGGCGATGTGGGGGCGGTGGTGGTGATCTTCGACGAGGATCCGCTGGACCGCTACACCTATTTGACGACCTGGCTGGGCGAGCACCAGAACGAGAGCGACATGGCGTACTATGCGACGCAGCCGTTCGACCACCTGGTGGGCCCCGGGATTGGCCGGGCTGAGTATGGCGGATTCCTGATGGTGCTGCCGCCGCGCCGCATGTTTGACGTCTGGAATGATCCGGACTATGACTTTGCCGAAACGAAGCCGGAGCGGCTGCTGATGGCGGCGCTCGACTACTCAGTGGAGCGGCATGTTGTGTATGTGGCGTCGAAGCCCCCGCGCTCCATCTTCCGGTCGATCGCGGCGCACCTCAACCGCCAGATTATCTACATTCCCATCGGCCAGCTTTCCCCCACTAAGCTGAAGAAACTACGAGTAGTTCACGTTCTGGACAGCTATGAGAGAAGGAAAGTGGCGAAAGACTTTTTATGGTGAAACCGGGATTGGCGAATGGCGCGTCAGTACTTGGGTAAGCCCTGATATACTGAGAGTTTGCGTAACCTGAGACCAACAATGAAGTGGACTGTCCTCTTACTCGCTGCCTCGGCGCTGTGCCAGGCGCAGCAGTACTCCACCGGCCAAGCGGCCCGACTCGTGATAGGCCAGTTGCCGTTCACAGCCCAGGATCCGGGATCCAGCGAAAAGCGGCTGGGTTCGGTGGGCGGTGTTTCGTACGCTGCCGATACGCTGGTTGTTGCTGATTCCAATGGCATTGGCGGCACCCCGATCAACAACCGGGTGGTCATCTATAAGAACGTCGGTTCCTTTGTGCCAGATCGTCTGGCGCCCTTCCCGCAGATCAGCGACCGCTGCAACGCCTGCGTCGGCATCGCCACTGTGGTGCTGGGCCAGTCGGATTTCACCAGTGGTCCCTATGTCGACACCAACAATGATGGGACCATCGACCAGAAGGATATTCCCGCCACCGCGGCGGACACCCTGCGCCGGCCTTTGGGCGTGGCGTACAACGGGCGAATTCTGGCCGTGGCCGACACCGACAACAACCGCATCCTGATCTGGAAAAGCCTGCCGAACACGAACAAGCAGGCGGCCGACCTGGTAGTGGGCCAATCGAGCTTCACTACGTCGAAGCCGGGAACGACCGCCTCGACTTTGCGTGGTCCGGAAGCGCTGTGGCTGGACGACAACAATGGCCTCTGGGTAGCT
Source organism: Paludibaculum fermentans (assembly GCF_051172195.1). GTDB lineage: Bacteria > Acidobacteriota > Terriglobia > Bryobacterales > Bryobacteraceae > Paludibaculum > Paludibaculum fermentans_A. The sequence goes on along the minus strand of NZ_JBPJAQ010000002.1, from coordinate 977,378 downwards.
GATACCGGCAACAGCCGGGTGCTGTTCTACGGTGAGATCACCCAAAACGGGCAGAGCGCGAAGATCGCCCTGGGCCAGAAGGATCTCAACTCGAATCAGCAGCTTGCGGCGTTCCCCGACTATAAGACGACGGACCGTTCGCTGTTGTCGCCGACTTCCGTCTCCATCAATGGCTCGAGGCTGTTTGTGGCCGACCTGGGCGCCAACCGCGTGCTGGTCTGGAACACGATTCCGACGCAGACCGAGCAGCCTGCGAATCTCGTGCTGGGCCAGCCGGACTTCGTTTCGAATACGCACAACAATTCCGCGGCCCTGTGCCCGCAGCAGGGTGTGGACGCGAATGACGAACCCACCTATCCCGACCGTTGCGGCCGCACGATGGAAATGCCGCGTGCCGTCATCTCCGACGGCGTGCGCCTGTATGTGGCTGACGCCGGCAACGACCGCGTGATGGTCTGGAATTCATTTCCGACGGCAAACGCGCAGATTGCAGACCTGATCATCGGCCAGCAGGGTCCTTCCCTGAACCTGGCGTCCGATTCGGCGGAACCGCGGCGCATCTCTTCGACCGACTCGTTCCGGACGCCGGTTTCCATGGCATGGGACGGTCAGAATCTGTATGTCGCTGACACGTTTAACCGCCGTGTGGTGGCCTATACTCCGGGCGACTTTTCCCTGCCCCTGACCGCCGTGCGCAATGCGCCGAGCCCCGACAACCATTCCACGGGCCGCATCACGCTGGGCGGGACGATGGAAGCGGACTACGAGATCTCGGTGAAGATCGGCAACAACACCGTGTTGAACTCGGACGGTACGGTAGTGGATCCGGCCGAGTACAAGTACAAGACGGTCAAGGACGATACCTTCGACACGGTCATCGATCAGCTGGTTTCGATCATCAACAGCAGCGATCCTTACGTGATGGCAGCCCCCAATAAGGACGCCCAGGTGGTGATCCTGTCCGCCCGGTCGTCGGGCGTGGAAGGCAACAACGTCACCATCGTCACCGGCGTCACGCCGGGCACCGCCAAGCTCACAGTCACGACCAGTGGTGCGACGCTCACTGGCGGGCAGGACCCCTCGCTGATTGCGCCATTTTCGCTCGTAACGATCCTGGGAGATAATCTGTCTGACCAGACCACAGCTGTGGCTGATCTGACACAACCGCTGCCCAAGGAACTGGGTGGAGTCGAGTTCTTCGTGGACGGCCTGCAGGCACCCTTGCTGGCGGTCGCGCCGAACCGGATCCTGGCTCAGATCCCGATTGAAGTCAACGACGCGACCAGTTCAGCGGGCATCCTGCGGGTGAAGCGGAACGACGGCTCGGTGACGGTGTCCACGGCGGTAGCGATTCCGATCATAAGCCAGAACCCCTCGGTGTTCAGCGACACGACGCTCGATCCGCAACCTGGCTTGGCCTACCATTATTCGAGCTCGGCGACGGGCACGATTTCGGTGGACGGCACGGCCCAGGGCGGCGACGTCATCACGATCAAGATTCATGACCGGGAGACGAAGTACACGGTGCAGTCGAACGACACACTGGTGATGGTCCGCGACGCCCTGGTGGCGCTGATCAACGCCAGCGATCCGGAAGTGGAGGCATTCCCCTCCGGCTTCTATTCGCGGCTGAGACTGCGGGCGCGCATCCCCGGCCCGGAGGGCAATGGGATTCCCTTCACGGCGACGGCCTCAACGGGTGCGTCGGTGATTGTGACGGCCTTCAATACGACACTGTGCTGCGCGAACGAAGAAGGTTCGCCAGTGACGGTGGACAACCCGGCGGTGCCGGGTGAAACGATTGTGGTGCTGGCCAGCGGCCTGGGGATCGTGAATCCGCAGGAAGCGCGGGACGCCATGACGACGGGCATGCCCTACTTCGGTCCGGCGCTGAACGATGCGTCCGAATCGGTCTCCTCCCTGGCGGGCGGCAAAACGGCGAACGTGCTGTTTGCCGGACTGCGCCGCGGCTCGGTGGGCATCTACGAAGTACAGCTGGAACTCAACCCGGATCTCGTGACGGACACCCAGACACAGGTGACCATCGCGCAGAGCTTCCAGGTCTCAAATATCTTTACGATTCCGGTTGTGAAGAATAAATAGCGGCGGCGGAAGCGCCGCGTCAAGGAAGAGTGCCGGGCACGCCCAAACGGGCAGGCCCGGCATTTTTTATGTCGCTGCCTGGCCGCCCGGGACGTAGACGGCGTGCTTTGCCGCGCGGAGCAGGTCGCGGGCCGTATCTGCATTCTCTTCAGTCACATAGAAGAACGCCCCGATGAGCTCGCGAATGAACAGGACCCCGCCGCGATAGCGGTCGGGTTCGACCAGGTAATCGAGCCCTGCCTCGTCCAACAGTTTCTCAACAGCTTTCGACTCGCTCAGCCGTTTCCCTATATAAATGAGGACTAGTTCCTGGTCCCCGAAAAAAGCGTCGTCCCGGCGCATAGTGCTCTTCCAGCGTAACGCAGACAGAGAGGACTTCCCCATTTCAGCCACTCACTTCCTGGAATATGGCGCCCCCAACGTGTACACACACGAATGAACAACTGCTGCATTGGCTGGCCCTGCGATTGACGCCGGGCCTCGGTGCTCGAAAGACGGCCCTTCTTCTGGAGCAATTTGGGTCGCCGGAGGCGATCTTCCGGGCATCGACGGAGGAACTGGAGGCGGCGGGACTAGCGGGGTCGGTTGCGCGCAGCCTGGCCAGCGGGTGTGCCTTTGAAGATGCCGCGGAGCAGCAGGACCGGATGAAGGCGACGGGGACGCAGGTGGTGGCGTTCACCGATGTGCTGTATCCGCCGCAACTGCGCCAGATCTACGATCCGCCTCCGCTGTTGTTCGCACAGGGACACCTGGAGTTGCTCAGCACGGTCATGGTGGCGCTGGTGGGCAGCCGGAGACCCAGCACCTATGGGGTGGTGGCGGCGGAGCATCTGGCCATCGATCTGGCGAAAGCCGGGGTGACGGTGGTGAGCGGCATGGCCAAGGGGATCGACACCTCGGCGCATCTGGGCGCCTTGAAAGCCGGAGGGGGCACGTGCGCGGTGTTCGGCTGCGGGCTGGACATTATCTATCCAGCGGAGAACCGGAAGCTGGCGGGGCGGATCGCGGCGGAGGGCTTGTTGTTGAGCGAGTTTCCGCTGGGGACGCCGGCGCATCCCCAGAATTTTCCGATCCGGAACCGGGTGGTGAGCGGGCTTTCGGACGGGGTTGTCGTGGTGGAGGGTGTACAGTATAGCGGGAGTCTGATTACAGCCCGGTTGGCGCTGGACCAGAACAAAGAGGTGTTCGCGGTGCCGGGCAATATCACCTCGAAACTGAGTTTTGGGCCCAATCTTTTGCTGAAGCAAGGGGCGCAACTGGTGCAATCGGCGACCGACATTCTGGACGGATTGAGTTGGGAAACGAGGTCGAAACTAGCCCGGCAGGCGGAGCTGCCGTTGGAGGCGGCAGAGGGGGAGGAGCCTGGGCCGATGGCGGCCATTGCATTACAAGTTCTTTCTTTTCTTAGTGTTGATACGCCGTTGCATCTGGATGGCCTGTTGGAGCATCTGCTGGACTGTTCACCCTCCGAGGTGATTGCCACGCTGTTCGAACTGGAATTGCGAGGTCAGGTCCGCCAACTCCCCGGCCGCAGTTATGTTAAGGTGTGGTACGAGTGAACTGCCTGGGAGCCGGCCCTGCCGCCCCGGAGCCGTGTCAAATCGGAATTCATCTTTTTAGTTACCTGTTATGGCCAAATCTCTCGTGATCGTCGAGTCGCCCGCGAAGGCGAAGACGATCGGCAAGTATCTGGGTAAGGGTTTCACGGTCAAGGCCAGCCTGGGCCACGTGAAGGACTTGCCCAAAAATGACATCGCGGTGGACGTCGACCACGACTTCCGTCCTTCTTATGTGGTGATCGAGGGCAAGAAGAAGCTCATCGACGAACTGCGTAAGGCGGCCAAGGAATCCGACGCCATCTACCTCGCAGCTGACCCTGACAGGGAAGGCGAAGCAATCTGCTACCACCTGCAGGAAGAACTGCAGCCCAAGAAGGGCGAGGGTCCGAGCGTCTACCGCGTCACCTTTAACGAAATCACGGCCAATGCTGTCAGGAAGGCGTTTGAGACGCCGCGGGCCGTGGACACGAACCTGGTGGACGCGCAGCAGGCGCGGCGCGTGCTGGACCGGCTGGTGGGCTACAAGATCTCCCCGCTGCTGTGGGACAAGGTAAGGCGCGGGCTCTCAGCGGGCCGTGTACAGACGGTAGCGCTGCGCATGATTGTGGACCGTGAGCGCGAGATTCGCTCTTTCATCAAGCAGGAGTACTGGTCGGTCGAAGTTCACCTGAACGCCAAGAAGGCGCCTGTATTGAAGGCCAACCTGGCGAAGCGGGACGGGGTGAACGTCGAGATTGCAGACCAGACCTCGGCGGATGCGATTGTGACAGCGCTGGAAGGTGCGCAGTATGTCGTCCGGACCGTTACGACGCGCGAGAAGCGGCGTCATGCGGTGCCGCCGTTCATCACTTCGACTTTGCAGCAGGAGTCGGCCCGCAAGCTGCGTTTCAGCGTAAAGCGGACGATGATGCTGGCGCAGCGGCTGTATGAAGGCGTCGAGCTCGGCGAAGAGGGCTCGGTCGGCCTGATCACCTATATGCGTACCGATTCGACGCGCGTCAGCGACGACGCGTTGAAAGAGGTGCGGGAGATGATTGGGCAGCGGTTCGGCGAGCAGTATCTGCCGGAATCGCCCAACGTCTACAAGACGAAGAAGGCGGCGCAGGACGCGCACGAAGCGATTCGTCCGACGTCGGCGATGCGGCATCCCGACCAGGTGGCGCCCTACCTGTCGGAAGACGAGCAGAAAGTGTACAGGCTGGTTTGGATGCGCTTTGTAGCGTCGCAGATGACGCCGGCGGTATTCGACCAGACGACGATCGAAGTGGTCGCCCAGGGCACGGACAGCTCCGAATACCTGATGCGCGCCACGGGCAGTGTTCCGAAGTTCGATGGCTTCCAGGCAGTCTACAAGGAAGGCAAGGACCAGAAGGACGAGGAAGACGACGAGGAGAGCGCCCGGCTGCCGCAGGTGAGCGACGGCGAGACGCTGCGCTTCAAGGCGATTCATCCCGAGCAGCACTTCACTGAGCCGCCGCCGCGCTTTACGGAAGCGACGCTGGTGAAGGAGCTGGAATCGGATGGAGTGGGCCGGCCGTCGACCTACGCCTCGATTCTGTCGACGATCCAGGAACGTGAGTATGTGAAGCGCGAGGGCGGCAAGTTCATCCCCACCGAGTTAGGGGTGGTGGTGACAGAGCTGCTGGTGGAGAGCTTCGCCGACATCTTCGACGTGAACTACACGGCGCGGATGGAAGACGACCTGGACCAGATTGAGGAAGGCAAACTCGACTGGCACGTCGCGATGGCGGATTTCTACAACCGCTTCCTGAAGGATCTGGAGGAGGCCGAGCGGTCGATGCGCGACATCAAGCGCATGGAGCTGCCGACCGACCAGATCTGCGAGAAGTGCGGCAAGCCGATGGTGATCAAGTGGGGTAAGCACGGCAGCTTCCTGGCCTGCACGGGCTACCCCGAATGCACCAATACGCGGCAGCTGAACAAGGGTATCCACGAGCTGGACAGCCCGGAGAACGGCGAAGAGAAGGTCGAGATCTCTGAGCAGGACGCGACGGAGTACTGTCCGAACTGCGGCCGCGAGATGGTGCTGAAGAAGGGCCGCTTCGGGACCTTCCTGGCCTGTACGGGCTATCCGGACTGCAAGACGACCAAGCAGTTGGGCCAGGCGCAGAAGCAGCCGGACGTGATTCTGGACGAGAAGTGTCCGCTGTGCGATCACAACCTGGTGACGAAGAGCGGCCGGTTCGGCGAATTCACGGCGTGTTCGAACTATCCGACGTGCAAGTACGTCAAGCAAAAGACCATTGGGGTAATGTGCCCGCAGTGCGGGACGGGCGAGATCAGCGAGCGGCGCAGCAAGCGCGGCAAGACGTTCTACGGGTGTACACGCTATCCGGATTGCGATTTTGTCGCCTGGGCGCGGCCGATTCCGGAGAAGTGTCCGGAGTGCGGATCGCCCTACCTGGTGGACAAGGTTCTGAAGTCCGGCCATTTCGCGCAGTGCCCCAACAAGGAGTGCAAGTACAAGCGTGAGGTGGAGGAGACCCCAGTCCCCGCGTGAGGAATAGGCGCGGCGCGGCTGGGCATATCTGGTTATGACTGCAAGAGCCCTCCAGGTGTGTCTGCTGGCGATGGTGCTGGCATTAGTGATATGGTCAGCGGCGCCGGACTTGTCGGGTCCGGTGCCGGCTCGTCAGGACGAAGTCTGCACGGTGTGTTACGGAACTGTCGGGTCTTCCGGTGTCGCCTATTTCCTAAACGGCGTACGGTATGCCGTGCACAAGGATGAAGCCCCTATCTTCCTGAATGATCCGCAAGGGTATGCGAAGCGATTCAACGAGCATCAGCGGCCCAACCGGTCGTCGTTAGTGTGGGGCGGCGGGCTTTCGGCCTTCGTGGTGGCGCTGATCGTGATTGCGGCGCGGAAGAAGCGGATGCAGCGGGCGGCGGGGTGAATTCCCTGGACCGGGCGAGGGAGTTGCCACATGGCTCAGCAGTACATCGCTGTGGTTGAACAGGGGGGAGCGCAATCTCTCAGCCTATTTCCCTGATCTCCCCGGGTGCATCGCTACGGGTGACGATATGGAAGAGCTAAAGGCGAACCTGGCAGTTGCGTTGCAGTGGCACCTGGAGGCGCTTCGAGAAGATGGAGTGGAGCCGCCGGCCCCCACCGCGCAGATCATAACTGTTCAAGTTGCCTGACATTCCCTGTCCACGTCTCTGGTTCAGTCGCGTACTCAACGAGTCGCGATTCGCTGAAAGTTTGCCGACAATCTATCTACACTGATAGATATGTCTGCTGAGCGCCAGCGATTGCTGGAGGCCCGAGACCGCGTCAAGCACTGGAAGCGCTGGGGACCTTATCTGTCGGAACGGCAATGGGGCACCGTTCGCGAGGATTATTCACCCGACGGCGATGCCTGGAGTGCTTTCCCCTTCGAACATTCGCACCTGCGTGCCTATCGATGGGGCGAGGACGGGCTGCTGGGGATCAGCGACAACCACCAGCGGCTGTGCTTTGCCGTGGCCCTTTGGAACGGGCAGGACTCGATCCTCAAAGAGCGACTGTACGGCCTGAACAACGCCCAGGGCAACCACGGCGAGGACGTCAAGGAAGTTTACTTCTACCTGGATTCGTCGCCGACTCACTCCTACATGAAGGCGTTGTACAAGTACCCGCACGGCGCCTATCCCTACGACTGGCTGCGGCGGCGGGCGGCGCAACTGGGGCTGCACGAGCATGAGCCGGAGGTCTGGGAGTCGGGCTGTTTTGACGAGCAGCGGTACTTCGATGTCTTCGCGGAGTATGCCAAGGCGGATGAGAACGACATCCTGATCCGGCTGACGGTGCACAACCGGGGCCCGGAGGCGGCTCCGCTGCATCTGCTGCCGACATTGTGGTTTCGCAACCGCTGGGCGTGGGGCCGGAAGAACCGGGCGCGGCCGGTGATTGTGGAAACAGGCCCGGGCCAGGTGGAGGCGACGGAAGCGACAATGGGCCGCTGGAGCTTCACGCTGGAGGGGGCGCCGCCGCTGCTATTCACCGAGAACGACTCCAACGATCATGTGCTGTACGGCAATTCAGTGGGCGGGTTGTATACGAAAGACGCGTTCCACCGGAGGGTGGTGAACGGCGAGCAGGAGGCAGTGAATCCGTACCAGACGGGCTCAAAGGTCTGCGGCTGGTATCAGCTGGAGGTGCCGGCCGGGGGAAGCGTCTCGGTGAGGCTGCGGTTGCGGGCGGAGAGTCAGGCGGCCGGGGGCTTCTCGGATTTCGACGAGATCTTCGCGCAGCGCCTGAAGGAGACGGACGATTTTTACTGCGAGCTGCGGTCGTGCACGTTGTCTGACGATGCGCGGCTGGTGCAGAGGCAGGCGTTCGCGGGACTGTTGTGGTCGAAGCAGTATTACCACTACGTTGTCGAGGATTGGCTGAACGGAGATCCGGCCACACCGGCGCCGCCGGCGGAGCGGATGAACGGCCGGAATGCGCAGTGGCGGCACTTTTTCACGGATGACATTCTGTCGATGCCGGACAAGTGGGAATACCCGTGGTTCGCTGCCTGGGACCTGGCGTTCCACATGATCCCGTTTGCACAGATCGATGCGGAGTTCGCCAAGACGCAGCTGCAACTGTTGCTGCGGGAGTGGTACCTGCATCCGAACGGGCAGATTCCGGCGTACGAGTGGGCGTTTTCCGATGTGAATCCGCCGGTGCATGCGTGGGCCTGTTACCGCGTGTTCAAGATCGACTGGAAGGAGAGCGGGACTCCGGATTACGGGTTCCTGGAACGCTGCTTCCACAAGATGCTGATGAACTTCACGTGGTGGGTGAACCGCAAGGATTCGGCGGGGGACAACATCTTCGAGGGCGGATTCCTGGGGTTGGACAACATTGGGGTGTTCGACCGGTCGCGGCCGCTGCCGACGGGCGGGTATACGGAGCAGTCGGACGGCACGAGCTGGATGGCGATGTACTCGCTGAACATGCTGCGGATCGCCCTGGAACTGGCGAAGGTGAATCCAACGTATGAGGACATTGCCAGCAAGTTCCTGGAGCACTTCCTGTACATTGCTTCGGCGATGAACACGCTGGGCGGCGCGGGTCTATGGGACGATCAGGACGGTTTCTACTACGACCGGCTGCGGCTGCCTTCGGGCAAGTGTTATCCGCTGCGAGTGCGCTCGATTGTGGGGCTGATCCCGCTGTTTGCGGTGGAGACCGTGGATGCCGAGATGACCGCCAACCTGGAAGGGTTCCGTCGGCGGACGAGGTGGTTCATCGAGCACCGGGGCGATTTGACGGGGCATCTGTTGTGGCATCCGGCGGACGACCAGAATCCGCTGGGGATCATTGCTTTGATCCAGCCGGTGCGGTTGATCCGGGCCCTGGAACTGATGCTGGACGAGGCGGAGTTCCTGTCGCCGTATGGGATCCGGTCGATGTCGCAGGTGCACCGGCGGAACCCGTTCGTGATGCACGTGAATGGGGATGAGTATCGTGTGGACTATGCGCCAGCGGAATCGTCGTCGCGCATGTTCGGCGGGAATTCGAATTGGCGGGGGCCGATCTGGTTTCCGCTGAACTACCTGCTGATTGAGTCGCTGCAGAAGTTCCACCACTACTTTGGAGACCGGCTGCAGGTGGAGTTTCCGACGGGGTCGGGCGAGATCATGAACCTGGCGGAGATCGCGTCGGAGATCTCGAAGCGGCTGTCGCGGATTTTTCTACGGGATGAAGATGGCCGGCGGCCGTGCTACGGGGATACGGAACTGTTCCAGAAGGATGAGCATTTCCGGGATTATTTGTTCTTCCATGAGTATTTCCATGGGGACAACGGGGCGGGGTTGGGGGCGAATCACCAGACGGGCTGGACGGCCCTGGTGGCTAAGCTGTTGACGCAGAGCGGGGAGTAGGGGGCGTGCCGTCGTCGAACGGCATAAGGCTACGAACCCCGACCGTCAGGGAGGGGTCTCTGCCCCGCTACCGGATCGTGCCCCGGTTGCCTCGGCGACCACCCCTCTGGGGCATCTCCAGCGTGTCGTCGACGTCCACGGTCGCCGGTGGCGCCAGGTTGAAGGGCGGGCGTCCGCTTAGCAGGGCTACAATCGAAGTGGCCTGATTGACATACCTAATCACCTTCGCCTGCTATGGATGTCATCTCCATGGGGAAGGCGACGGTACCGTGCACCGTACCGATAACCTGAAATCCGCACCGTTTCTTGCGCCGAATCCCAAACTGGCTCGTGCCGAACTGCGATTGATGGACCAACCGTTGTATGAGCTCGACCAGCCTCGGAGGGAGTCCGTTCTAGCCTCGATTGTCGAGGTCTGCCTGCATCGCAAGTGGGACCTGTTGGCCGCGCATGTGCGGAAGACGCATGTCCACGTGGCTGTCAGGGCCGCTGCCCCGCCGGAGCGAGCCATGCTTGAGTTCAAGGCGTACGCGAGTCGCCAGTTGAATCTATTGGGGCTCGATGTGCCAGGTCGGAAAAGATGGAGCCGGCATGGCAGTACTCGCTGGCTGAAGACGACGGGGGCGGTCTCGGCCGCGATCCAATATGTTCTGGAGGAACAAGGACGTCCGATGTCTGTGTATGCAGGACTGCCAGAGTGAGCGGCTAGAGGTAATGTTTCGTGACGGGTGGAGACCCCTCCCTTACGGTCGGGGTTCGTTGCGGGTTCGTTCGGTTCTGCGACTGGGGCGTGTACAGGGTTCCTTTGAAGACGGACGCAGGCCTGGGGGACCCTTCTATACACTCTCGGTTCGTGACGAGGGTGGGACCCCTCCCTTACGGTCGGGGTTCGCAGCGGGCCGGCACGGAGTGGAAACGTGGGGGTCGTTCCTTCGGCGCCTGGCCGGGCGGCTCAGGCGTCTTTGAACGGTGAGCGGCTGATGGCGTAGGTGATGGCTTCCTGGGGCACCTGGAAGACCTGCATGCCTACGTTGCCTTTGTAGCCCAGGGCCTTCACTCCGGCGGGCGAGGTGAAGTAGGCGTCCACTACCATGCGGCGGGCCCAGTCAAAGAAGCGGATGCCGGGGCCGGTCTTGGGCGTGTCGTTGCGGCGATAGGCGATCAGGTCCAGGAGTTCGGTCTGCTGGGCGGGCTTCGCGGCTACGAAGGTCGCTTCGTAACGCTTCAGGGATTGGTCGTCGAGCCAGGCGAGGCCACCGAGCCAGATCTGGGCCATGCGGTCAGAGCCGGAGCAGAGCAGGTCGATGAACTCGGGCGCGCCCGCGGCGGCGGCTCCGGATTCAGCGCCTTCGGGGGGCATGATCAGGTCCGCGAGCTTGGTCACGGTCTGGTATTCGTGCGCATTCAGGGCCTTGGGCTTGTAGACGCCGGCGGTTTGCTTCTTGGCTTCAGCGGCATGCTCGTGAACGTGCTGCATGGCCTCGGCTGACAACTGTCCGAGCAGGGCCGCGGCGGCGGCATTGCGGAGGAGTTCGCGTCGCGTGGATTCCATTACAGCTCTCCCTTCTTCAGGCCGTCGGCGATGAATTCGGACGCGCGCCAGGCCATGGCGCAGATGGTGAGGGTGGGGTTCTTGTCGGGGTTGGTGACGAAGGGGGCGGCGTCGGCAACGAACACGTTTTTGACGTCGTGGGCCTGCGAGTACTTGTTCAACGCGCTGGTCTTGGGGTCGGCGCCCATGCGGACGGTGCCGAGTTCATGAATGATCTCGCCCGGAGTGGAGATGGCGCGCGTCGTATCGGCCACAGTTTTGGGTCCGTTCACGCGTCCGCCCATGCCTTCGATGATGGCGGCGAAGGTGCCGTGCATGTGCTTCACCATCTTGAGTTCGTAGTCGCTCCACTCGAAGTGGAAGCGGAGGACGGGGATGCCCCAGCGGTCGACCACATGCGGATCGATGTCGCAGTAGCTTTTGGCATTGGGGATCATTTCGCCGCGGCCAGCGAAGCCGACTGAACAGCCGTAGCTGTCGAGGATGGCTTTTTTGAGGACCGCTCCGTAGCCTTCGTGGGAGCGGCAGACGCCGTTGAAGCTGCCGAGCATCGGCATGCCGTAGCCGCCGCCGACCTCGATGTGATAGCCGCGCGGGAAGTCCTTGTTCTTCTGCTCGAGGCCCCACCAGGGCATGTAGACGTGGCCTCCGGCATAGCCGTCGGTATCGTGCTTGAGCATGCCTTCCAGGGCTGGCACATAGCCGCCCAGGCTGTAACCGACGGTGTCGGTGAGATTGCGGCCGACGCTGCCCGAGGAGTTGGCCAGGCCATCGGGATGGCGGGAGGATTTCGAATTCAACAGCAGGCGGGCGCTCTCGCAGGCGCTGGCCGCCAGTACGACAACACGGCAGTTGATCTGTTTCTCGGTGCGCGTGGTTTTGTCGATGTAGCTGACGGCTTTCGCTTTGCCATCGGGTCCGGTGATGATTTCGCGGACCATTGCGTTGGGGATGACGGTGAGCAGGCCGGTCTTCATGGCCGGGAAGATCTGGACCTGGCTGGAGGAGTAGTTGGAAGCAGTGACGCAGCCGCGTCCGCACTGGCCGCAGTAGTGGCAGGCGAGGCGGCCGTTCTTGGGCTTGGTGAGGATCGCCATGCGCGACGGCACGCAGGGGATGTTCAGTTTGCGGGACGACTTCTGAATGAGGTGCTCGTGGACGCGCAGGGCCGGTGGCGGCAGGAACTTGCCGTCGGGTGCGGAGCGAAGGCCTTCGGCGCTGCCGCAGATGCCGATGAAGTCCTCGGCCTTGTCGTAATAGGGCGCGATTTCCTCGTAGGAGACGGGCCAATCGGAGCCGAGGCCGTCGTTGAGCAGGCTGGCCTTGAAGTCGTAGTCGGCGAAGCGCAGGGAGATGCGGCCGTAGTGATTGGTGCGGCCGCCCAGAATGCGGGAGCGGAACCAGCGGAACTGGCTGCCTTCGGCGACGGTATAGGGCTCTTCGTCGATCTCCCAATAGCCGGTAGGCGCGCTGAAGAAGCCGAAATCCTTGCGGCCGAAATAGGAAGACGCGTCATCGCCGGCGCCGCGATGCGGGTAGTCGGCGGGGGTCTTGTGTTCCTTATAGTCGCGCGCGGGGTTGAGCATGGCCCCGGCTTCCAGCAGCGTGACTTTCACGCCGAGCTTGGTAAGAACGTGGGCGACGGTTCCGCCACCGGCCCCAGAGCCGATGACTACGACATCATGAACCGGTGCGCCCCTCATCACCTGTGGCATGTCCATCAGGTTTAACACATCCCGGAGGAAAGAGTGAAGAACGACGAGCGGCTGAACCGAAAGAGGGATGTCCGGGGCTGGCGGCGAAACAATTCCCTGCCCTGATGCGTCGATTGAGTAGGGGCGGGCGAAGATCCACAAGGAAATGGCCCCGTCAGATATCCATGCGAATCCATGTGCTGATTGTTAGCTTTGCCCTTTGTGCGATGGGCTCACTGGCCCAGACGCGGCCCAGCAATGTGAAGGCGTCGAATATGGTCCTGCTGGAATTGACTACCGGCGCGAAAGACGGCTGCGGTCCGCTGAAGTTCGAGTTTGTGCGGACCCTGCCCGACGGCACGGCGGAGACAGATGCTTATCGTGTACCGGAAGGGCGAGTGCTGGTGGTGACGGACGTCGACTGGCACTTTGTGAGCGGGCCTCCGAATCAACTGCAGGTGTTCCGGTTGCTGGTGCAGAACCTGGGCGATGGGGCGAAGATCCGGCGTGCGTTCGAGTCGGCGGTTCAGCTGAATGGCTTTGGGATCGGCGGGGCCAGCGAACACATGACGACAGGCTTCGTGGTGGCCCCGCAGGCGAGGATCTGCGCCGATGCCACGCAGGGGATGGACGGGTCCGTCATGCGCCTTTCGAAAGTACTGCTGCGCGGCTACCTGATGGACTGGCAGTAGGACCAGCAAGAAAAAGGACCGGCCGTTGGTGTGGTGCACCAGCGGCCGGTCCAGGACAGCGAGCAAGCGGTGGGACGCAGGCGATTGAGTTTAGCCGCCCGCGATGGCGCCGATGATGATGAGCGGCTCCACTCCGGTGGCGATGGACGCGGGCAGCGGGGTGTCGTGCGGCTCATGCGACCAATCTTCTCCGCACACGAAGAAGCGCAGGAGGTCCCGCCGCTTTCTGGTGACGTGATCGCGCATGGTGCCGCCGAGCATCGGGAAGCGGGCTTCCAGGGCGTCGAGCGCGCCGCCAATCGTCACCGGTTCGGGGAGATCCAGTTGAATCTCGCCCTGGACGCCCGCCAGGTTCCGGAGATGGGCGGGCAGTTCGACGCGGATCATGACAGCGTTTGGACCTCCACGGACAGCACCGCGGGCAGGTCGCGAACGATGGGCGCCCAACTGTCGCCGGCATTATTGGAGGCGTAGACCTGGCCGCCGGTGGTGCCGAAGTAGACTCCGCACTCGTCGAGTTTGTCGACCGCCATGGCGTCGCGCAGCACGTTGACATAGCAGTCGCTTTGCGGCAGGCCCTTGGTGAGCGGTTCCCACTCATTGCCGCCGGTGCGGCTGCGGTATACCTGCAGCTTGCCGTCGATGGGGAAGTGTTCGGAGTCGCTCTTGATGGGGACGACGTAGATGGTCTCAGGCTCGTGGGCGTGGACATCGATGACAAAGCCGAAGTCGGTGGGCAGGTTGCCGCTGACTTCGTGCCAGAGGTCGCCGGAGTTGTCGCTGCGCATGACGTCCCAGTGCTTCTGCATGAAAAGCGTCTCTGGCCGCGACGGGTGCATGGCGATGCGATGGACACAGTGGCCCACTTCCGCCTTGGGATCGGGGATGTACTGCGAGTGGAGCCCCTGATTGATGGGTTTCCAGGTGGCGCCGCCGTCATCGGTACGGAATGCTCCGGCCGAAGAGATGGCGATGTAGATGCGTTGCGGATCGGCCTTATCAAGAAGGATGGTGTGCAGGCACAGGCCGCCGGCACCGGGCTGCCAGTGGGGACCGGTGCCATGGCCGCGCAGGCCGGAGAGTTCGGCCCACGACTTGCCGCCATCGGTCGACTTGAAGAGCGCGGCGTCCTCGACACCGGCATAGACCGTATCGGCGTCGGTGAGGGACGGCTCGAGGTGCCAGACGCGTTTGAACTCCCAGGGGTGCGGAGTGCCGTCATACCACTGGTGGGTGCCGGGCACACCGTCGTAGACAAACTTATTGTCCATGGGGGCCCAGGTTTTGCCGCCATCGTCCGACCGTTGAATCAGCTGGCCGAACCAGCCGCTGGACTGCGAGGCGTAGATTCGGTTGGGGTCCACGGGGGATCCCTTGACGTGGTAAAGCTCCCAGCCCGCGAAGTGCGGGCCGCTGACGTCCCACTTTTCGCGCTTTGCATCCGATTCCAGAACAAAGGCACCTTTGCGTGTGCCAACCAATACTCGTACGCTGCTCATCCCTCAGCTCCTTTCGAACTATTTCCCAAACAGGGGGGAGCACGCCGGCCAGCCCCAGGCAGGCGCGGCGCGGCCGGACTACTCTTGTTCCGGCAATCCCTGGAGTTCCACGACGGGCCTGACCTCGACGGTCCCTTTGCGGGCACCGGGAATCCGGCTGGCGATGTCGATGGCCTCGTCACGGCTTTTGGCTTCCACCATGAAGTAGCCGCCCAACTGTTCCCGCGTTTCGGCGAACGGACCGTCGATGACGAGCCGTTTCCCGTCGCGGACGCGGACGCTGACCGCGGTGGCTACGGACTGCAGCGGAGAAGCGCTGACATACTGGCCGTTGGTGCTGAGCTGGTGGGCGAGGTTCGACGACTCGCCATAGCACTCCACACGTTCCGGTTCGGTGTAAGCCTGTTCCTCCGCGTAAATCAGCAACATGTACTTCATCCCAGGGGTCTCCTTTAAGTCGTCGAATGCAGGTGGCTGAAATCGACACCTGATCCCAGAAAAAAATCAGGCTGGTGCTTTTGTTGTATCGCCTTTTATTCGCCTTCGCAACTCCGCAAGCGAAGATTCGGCTTCAGCTTTGTAAATTCCCAGGGTGCGACGGTAGATTCAACTCCGTCCAGACTACCCTATCCCGGGTGGCAAGTCAGCCGCCCGGCGGGAATGTAAGCCGTCCAACGCGACTTCGATGTTCGCCGAACCATCTGTGCTCGAAAGATAGGACTGCCATCCAACCGTGGATCAGGGAGCTGGACGACGGGGGCATCCCGCAGCAGGCATCGGGGAGCTCCCTGGAGCCCGGCTGCAAAGATAAGGCGAACATCCAATATGAATGATATAAGCGTAGGCAATCGAACAGTCTTTAAGACCGTAAACTCTAAAGCATTCACCCCAATCGAACGATCTACTCCTGAGGGCTGATACCTATCACTAGCCGATCCAACCAGAAGGCATGGAGACGGTCGCCCTCGGCGTGTTTGCTTAGGGGCGATACGTCGAATCCGCCGGGAGGACAGGATGATCGAGAACGGGACACCATCAGAGTCAGTCCAGCGCGCAGCAATGTGGAACAAGTTTGAGCAGGACACCCGGCGCCTGCGCGACGCGATGGCGGCCGGAGAGCTGCAGCACAGGCTGCAGCCGTTCCAGTATGAGGGAGAGGCAGCCGCGGCCTGCACGCTCATCAACGAGACGCTGGATGTGCTAACCGGGACGTTCACGAAGGCCATTGAATCCGTGGAGAAGATGAGCATCGGGCAGATTCCGCCGCCCTTTGAAGGCGGCTTTCCCGGGGATTTCGCTTACTCAAAGAACGTCTGCAACGGGTTCATCGATGTCATCAACCGCCGCAATACGCAGATTGGCCGGCTGACGGAAGCTGCCTCGCGCGGCGACTTGCGCGTGCGCAGCGATGTGGAGCAGTTCACGGGGGCGAACCGTAAGATCTTCGAGCGCTTTAACTCGATGTTCGACGCGTGGCTGAAGCCGGTGGCCGAGATCGAGCAGGTGCTGAACAACCTGTCACGCATGGACCTGACCTCGCGCGTGCGCGGCGAATATGACGGGGAGTACGGGCGCATCGCCAAGTCGCTGAATGCGGTGTGCGGCGCGCTGGCGCAGGAAGTCAACAACATCTCAGAGCACACGCATGTCCTGGCGGCGGCCAGTGAAGAGATCGGCGCGGTGTCTCACGAAATGGCGCGTACGGCCGAGGAGGCAAACCAGCGGGCGCGCAGTGCGGCGAGTTCCAGCGAACAGGTGTCGTCGAACCTGACGACGGCCGCAGACGGGTCGCGGGAGATGCTTACTTCGATCCGCGAGATCGCTCGCAACGCCAGCAAGGCGGCGACTGTGGTGCGCACCGCCGTCGCGGTGACCGACTCCACCAGCCAGAAGATGAACAACCTGGGCCAGAGTTCCGAGCAGATCGGCAAGGTGATCAAGGTCATCACGGGGATCGCGCAGCAGACTAATCTACTGGCGTTGAACGCGACAATCGAAGCCGCGCGGGCAGGCGCAGCGGGCAAGGGCTTCGCCGTGGTAGCCAATGAGGTGAAGGAGCTCGCCAAGGGTACGGCGAAGGCGACGGAAGAGGTGAGCGGCCGGATCGAGGCGATCCAGTTCGACACGAAAGAGAGTGTGCGGGCGATCGCGGAGATCGCGTCGGTGACGAGCCAGATCAACGACATCTCGCATCTGATCGCGTCCGCGGTGGAGGAGCAGACGGCCACGACCAACCAGATGGGCCGGCATGTCACCGAGGCGGCGGAAGCAGCAGGAGCCATCGCGGCCGAGATGAACCGTCTGGCCGAAGCGGTAAGGCTGACCAGCGCCGGCGCCAAGCAAACCGACACTGCGATTGCCGACCTGAACCATACCGTGGGCCGTCTGCAGAAGTTTGTCGACATGTTCCGCGTTTGAGAAGTCGAAGGGGATGAGCATGCAGGACTCAAGCCGTCCGTCTGAGTTGCCCAATCGCTGGCTGATCGCGGCCGCCGGAGTGGCGATGCAGATTGCCCTGGGCGCAGTCTACGCCTGGAGCGTATTCCGCACACCGCTGGTGAAGGCGTTCCATTGGTCGATCATCGAAGTCAGCCTGACTTTTACCATCACAATCTTCACGCTGGGGTGCGCGGCGTTTGTAGGCGGGCTGTGGATGCGGGCCAAGGGGCCCAGGGTGGTGGGCCTGACCGGCGGGCTGCTCTATGGCTTGGGCGTCACGCTGGCCTGCCTTTCGAATCATGGACTTTGGGTGCTGTACCTCAGCTACGGCCTGCTGGGCGGAGCTGGCATCGGGTTGGGTTATATCGTGCCCGTCGCCACCTTGGTGAAATGGTTCCCGGACCGTCGTGGATTCATCACCGGGGTAGCTGTAGCCGGGTTTGGCGCGGGTGCGCTGGTGACGGCGCCCATCGCCACGAGGCTGATCGCGTCGATTGGCGTGCTCTCCACATTCGCAGTGCTAGGCGTCTCGTCGTTCCTGTTGGTGGCCGGATCGGCGCTGGTGATGCGCGATCCTCCGGCGGGTTATAGGCCGGAAGGCTGGGAACCGTCGCAGAAGGGTTCCGCACGCGGCGCCACCGACTTTACGCTGCGGCAGGCCCTGGGCTCGTGGCAGTGGTACGCGCTGTGGGGCATGCTGTTCCTGAATGTATCGGCGGGCATTGCGATCATCTCGCAGGCGTCGCCCATGGCCCAGGAGATCAGCGGAGTGGACGCCGCCGTGGCCGCTACGATGGTGGGGATCATCTCCATCGCGAATGGCGCGGGACGCTTCCTGTGGGCCTGGCTCTCCGACGCAATTGGACGGCGCTGGGTGTTCCTATCCATGTTTCTGCTGCAGGCCGCGCTCTTCTTCGTCCTGCCGCGTGTGGCGGAGTTCAGCATGTTCACCACGCTGTGCGTGATCATCCTGCTGTGCTACGGCGGCGGGTTCGGCACCATGCCTGCATTCTGCGCGGACTACTTCGGCGCCAAGGACGTCGGGTCCATTTATGGGTTGATGCTGACAGCGTGGGGTTTCGGCAGCGTACTGGGCCCGGTGCTGATTGCGCGAGTGAGACAGTCCACGGGCCACTATGACCAGGCACTGTATATCCTAGCCGGGATTCTGGCGGTCAGCGCGATTTTGCCGCTCATCGTCCGGCCTCCGGCTGCCGTGCCCCTGAAAGACGTTGGCGAGCACACCACGCGGCGTGCAGCCTGAGTTCCTTCCCCTATCGTTCTCCGGTCGCGTCAATGTAACTTTTCGCCAAGTGCATTGACGCTGCCCGGCTTCCCCGCTTAGTCTGTTGTCAGTAACTAAGGGGAGAGCCATTGAGCAAACCTACCGACCTGGTCCAGGGCACCCTGGACATGCTGATCCTGAAAGTGATCGCCCTGGAGCCGATGCATGGCTGGGCGATTGCGCAGCGCATTCGCCAGATGTCGGGCGAAGTGCTGCAGGTGGGCCAGGGGGCACTCTATCCGGCGCTGCACAAGCTGGAGCAGAGCGCGTGGATCACCTCTGAGTGGGCGATCAGTGACAATGGCCGGCGGGCCAAATACTACACCTTGACCGACGCGGGCCGCCAGGTGCTCGCGCACGAAACCGCGCAATGGGAGCGGCTGGCTGCCGCCATTTCCCTCATCGTGCGGACGGCCTGATACAGGAGGTGCGGCATGCGCTGGCCTGAAATGCTGCGGCTGAGGTTTCGATCCCTGGTCTCGCGCAAGAAAGTGGAGGACGAGCTCGACGAAGAGCTGCGTTACCACTTCGATCGCGAGATGGACGAGCACATGGCGGCGGGGATGAGCCGGCAGGAAGCGCGCTGGGCGGCGCTGCAATCGGTGGGTGGATTGGAACAACGGAAAGAGGAGTGCCGGGATATGCGTGGACTGAACCTGATCGACAACACCCTGCAGGACGCGCGCTTCGCCATGCGTCAACTGCGAAAGAGCCTGGGCTTCACGTTTACGGCGATCCTGCTGCTGGCGCTGGGCATGGGGGCCAGTGTGGCGATCTTTGCGTTCGTCGATGCGACGCTGATCAAGCCGCTGCCCTACAAGGACTCCGCACGGCTGGTGGGCGTGTTCGAGACGGTGCCGCTGTTTCCGCGCTCCAACCTGTCCTATGCCGACTACCTGGACTGGAAGAAGATGAACAAGGTCTTCCAGTCACTGGATGCCTACGATCAGCGGGGCTTCATCCTCAGCACCCCTGCCGGGGCGGAACCGGTGCGGGCGGCGCGCGTCACCGACGGCTTCTTCCGCACCCTGGGCGTGTCGCCGGTGCTGGGCCGTGATTTCTTTTCAGGCGAAGATCTACCCAGCGCGCACCGCGCGGTCCTGCTGAGCTACGGCGCCTGGCAGAAGCGGTACAGCGGCAAACCGGAGGTGGTGGGACAGGTGGTGACGCTGGATGGTGAACCCAGCACCATCATTGGTGTGCTGCCGCGCGAGTTCCACTTTGCGCCGGCGGAACCAGCCGAGTTCTGGTCCGCGCTGCATCCGGCGGGCGGCTGCGACCTGCGGCGGAGCTGTCATTCGCTGTATGGGGTGGCACGCCTGAAGGACGGAGTGACGCTGCAGAGCGCGTTGGCCGATGTGAAGGTGATCGCGAAGCAACTGGAGGCGCAGTATCCGGACTCGAATCGCGACCAGGGCGCTACGGTGGCGAGCCTGGCGGAGGTGATCACGGGCGACATCCGGCCCATCCTGCTGGTGCTGCTGGGCGGCTCGGGACTGGTGCTGCTCATTGCGGGTGTGAACGCCGCAAACCTGTTGCTGGTGCGCGCCGAAAGCCGCCGGCGGGAAATGGCCGTGCGCAGCGCGCTGGGCGCGTCCAAGGCCCGCCTGATCAGGCAATTCGTCACCGAGGGCCTGGTGCTGGTAATGGGCGGAAGTGCGCTGGGGCTCGCCGTCTCCTGGTGGACCATGCAATTGCTGACGCGGCTGGTACCGGAGAACCTGCTGCTGCGCATGCCGTTCCTGATCGGCCTGAGCCTGAATCCACGGGTGCTCCTGTTTGCAGGTGAGATCGCCCTGATGGCTTTGATCCTCTTTACAGTGACTCCATCGTTCCATCTCTCCTTCGGGCAGACGCGGGAAGGGCTGGCCGAAGGCAGCCGCGGTTCGGCGGGGACGGCCTGGCGGCGGCTGGGCTCGAAACTGGTGGTGCTGGAACTGGCCACGGCCGTGGTTCTGCTGGTGGGCGCGGGCCTGCTCGGGAAGAGCCTTTACAGCCTGCTGCGGGTGGATATCGGCTTCCGGCCAGATCATCTGGTCGCCCTGCAGGTGGCGGCTCCGAAAGGATCATATGACAAGGACGAACAGGCGATCGTGCTGCAGCGCGAGCTGGTGCGGCGCATTGAAACGCTGCCGGGCGTGACCGCTGTCGGCCTGACCAGCAGCCTGCCGGTGAGCGGCAATGGGAACACCACCTGGTTCCGCGTGATCGGCCGGCCGTGGCACGGCGAGCACAACGAGGTGCCGGAACGCGACGTCAGCGCCGGCTACTTCCATGCCCTGGGCGCCAAGCTCATCCGCGGGCGCTTTTTCACTGAGTCCGAGGATGCGTCGAAGCCGAGCGTGGCCATCATCAACCAGGCGATGGTGCGGCAGTACTTCCCGAACGAGGATCCCATTGGAAAACACCTCACCTACTTGTCAGAACCACCCAAGCCGATCGAGATCGTGGGCATCGTGGACGATATCAAGGAAGGTCCGCTGGAGGTGGCGACCGTACCCGCCCTTTACATCCCGTTCAACCAGAGCGCGAGCCGCTTTTTCGGCCTGGTGGTCAGGACCTCCCAGCCGGAGCAGCAGTTGCTGCCTGCGCTGACAGGTGCGATTCGGGAGTACGACCCAGGCATTGTGACGGCGCAGGGCGCGACCATGACGACGCGCATCAACGACTCGCCTTCCGCCTACAAGCACCGATCGTCGGCCTGGCTGGTGGGTGGGTTCGCCCTGCTGGCTCTGTTGTTGGGGGTAGTGGGGCTGTATGGGGTGGTGGCCTACTCCGTCAGCCAGCGGACGCGCGAGATCGGCCTGCGCATGGCGTTGGGGGCGCAACCGGGTTCGGTTTATCAGCTCATCCTGAAAGAAGCCGGATGGCTGACCGCGTTTGGCCTGGTCATCGGGTTGGTGTGTGCCACCGGCGCGGCCACCCTGATTCGCGGGCTGCTGTTCGGCGTGCGGACATGGGATGTGCCGACACTCGCGAGTGTGGCGGTGGTGCTGGGGCTGGCGTCGATGCTGGCCAGCTTCATTCCGGCGCGGCGGGCAGCCTCAGTGAATCCAGTGGAAGCGCTGCGCTCCGAATAGGGGCAAGTATTGGGCGACGTGGAGCCGGAGCCGGACCAGCAGGACTAGACCGGCACGTGGCTTCGCGGCGAAGAACTGACAGCGTCGTGCAGCTTTAGCGAAGCGGCCCAGCGGAGGCGCGCCAGCGCGGTTGCGTTGTGCTCCACCCGTACGCCGACAAAATAGTGGCTCTTTTCCGCCCGGCAGTGGACGATTTCGCCCTCCACTGGACCGCTGTCGAAGATGAGCCTGACTCTGGTTCCTAGCGGGATTTCGCCCCGTAAGGTAATGCCGACGCCTGTGGATGATACGTCTGTCACGCGGATCCCAAAGGCGAGACCGGGCTCGTTGGGAGCCAGCAATTCGAGGGTTCCGAAACACTCAGACGGCACGCGTAGAAACTTCCTGACCGGCCGTGTCATAACTAGATTATCGGCGGTTCCCGTAGTGGCGAGCGAGGCAAAGACCCTCAGGATTCGCCAGTAGAAGACCTTAGTACCGCGGGTGAGGTGGCTGGTACCCTCTTGCGGTTGCTGCACTTGCGCCATTCTGGATTGAATTGTCTAAATTCCTGGCAGCTCTGGTTGAGGGCCGTTCCGCTAAGGTTTTAGCGAACGCCTTCCACCTGGGTGAGATCGCTGTGGGAGACATCCACCCGGACGCAATACAGATACCGTTCATCCGGCGACAGCGACCAACTGGAGGTGCCAATGGGCGGCAGTTGGCCAGGGAAGCGGGCGATCTCCTTATTCGGCGCGCCGTTTAATGGATGGAAGACGACCGCCGCGCCGCCGGTGGGCTGGCTGCTCTCGGCCAGCAGGTAGATGCCGTCGCGGCTGGGCGTCCAGGCGCCCCAGTAGCCGGCCAGCAGTCCATCGATCACCTGGGCCGTCGCTTTGGTGGCGAGGTCGTAGCGCCAGATGGTGGTGCCCGTCCGAGTGCGCGTGTAATACAGGCTGCGGCCATCCGCGGCAAACACCTTCTGGTGAACACCATCGGCCGCAACGATTCTCGTACCTGTCGTCCCGCCCACCGGCACGCGCCAGATGGAGCCCTGCGCGTTGTAGAGCAGGGTTTGGCCTTCGGCGTCAAACATGGGATGGCCGCCGGTCACCCCGGACCCGCCCAGAATCTGCGGCGTTCCGCCTTCGGCATCGACCACATACAGCCGCTGGCTGAGCGCGTCGTTGAAAACGATCTTGCTGCTGTCCGGCGACCAACGGCAGGCGACGGGATGGATGGCGCCGCGGGTGACCTGCATGGCGCGCCCGCCGTCTACCCCGCTCACCCAGAGCTGGCCCTCGCCCGAGCGGTCGGACCGGTAGCAGAGACGCTTGCCATCAGGACTGACGAACGGCAGGATCTCCTCGCCCGTGGAAGAGATGACGCGGCTCCAGCCGTTGTTACCGTGGCGCGCGGCCTCCAGGTCGAGTTTCCAGATGTTTAGATCCTGCTGCAGGTCCGAGTAGACCATGCGGCCACCGGAGCGGCCTACGGAAAGCTGCAACGGGTTGGCGCTGGAGAGATTTGTGCCCTGCACGGCGCCCGTATCCACATTCGCTGACCAGACCTCGAATTCGCGGCGGCGGTTGGAGCCGAAGAAAAGGCGGCGGCCATCGGGCGACCAGTCGTGGCCGCTGATGGTGCGGTCGGCGCTGGTGAGCTGTTTCACGTTGCCGCCGGAGAGGTCGGTGATCCAGAGTTCCTGCCGGAAACGGTCGGCCATTCGCACAAAGGACACCCGCTGGCCGTCGGGCGAGAAGCGTGGATCCACGTCGCCGATGATGGCGTCGGGGGGCCGGGTGAGCCGGGTACGGCTGCCGGTGGCGATATCCACCAGGAACAGCCCAAAAGCCTGCGAGGAGGATTCCTTGTCGTCGACGACGAGTTTGGTGCCGTCGGGGGACCAGTCGAGGTGGCGGCAGTTCAGGCCATAGCGGGAGCGGTAGAGCTGCACGATTTCACGCTCGGCTCCGCCGCGCTCGGGCGTGACGACCACACGGAGAGACGAAGCTTCGTAGCGGATATAGGCCAGGTGGCGGCCGTCTGGCGACCAGGCCGGGCTGCTGTGTTCGTAGCGGCCTTCGCTCACTTTCCGCGGCTCGTCGTCTTCGGGACCCCGGACGTAGACGGCCGGATTGTTGGCGCCGTCCTGATCCCAGATGAAGGCGACCTTGGCGCCATCGCGAGTGAGCGCGGGCTGGTATTCGCTGCCCGGCAGGCGGGTGAGGGAGTGGCGCTGTCCGAATTCGATCTGGGCAGTGGACCGGCGCTGGCTCCAATAGGCCAGGGCGCCCAGCATCAGCACCACCCCGGCGGCCAGGGCGGCCAGCCGCCAGGCCACGTTTACGGTTTCGTGCGTGTGGGGCAGGCTTACCGGCACCACCCACTGGTAGCCGCGGCCCGGCAAAGTGACGAGATAGCGTTCACCGGAGCCGCCATCGCCCAGCGCTTTGCGCAGCATCGAGATGTGTTGGTTGACGTTGGCGTCCGTCACCACCTGCCCGGGCCAGAGGTGGGCGCAGAGCTCCTCCCGGCTGACAACCTGATTGCTGCTCTTCAGGAAGATCATCAGGGCATCGAAGACTTTGGGGGTTACCGCAACAGGTGAAGAGTCGCGCGCTAACGTACGTAACTGTACGTCGGCCGAGAACGGTCCAAAGTGAAACACTTCCTGTTGCATCAGTAGGTTAGCTGTATTTTATGCTGTTTTTTTATTTTTCACACGGCTTTGCTGGACACCCAGGAAAGGCAGGCGCATAACTGCTGGCGGAGCTTCAGGGGCCGCAACGATGCAGCCCCATCCGGTTTGATTGGAAGGATGGTCAGCATGCGCAACCTCGCCGTTGTCCTTATGATGTTTTGCCTCGGATCTGTCCTCTTCGCGCAGAATTCCGGGATTCAGGGATCGGTGATCGACCCGACGAAATCGGTCGTCCCCAATGCCTCGGTGCGTGTAGTCAATCTCGATACCTCCGTCGCCGCCCAGGCCACCACGAACGAGCAGGGCCTTTACCTTTTCCCCTTACTGCCGCCGGGCCGCTACCGGGTTGAATGCGAAGCGTCCGGCTTCGCTCCCCAGAAACTGGCGGAGTTCCGGCTGGAGACCGGACAGACCGCTCGCCTCGACTTTGAGCTGAAGACCGGCTCGATCGCCGAGTCGATTGAGGTGTCGGCCTCCGCAGTCCTGATTAACTCGGAGACCTCGGAAGTGGGCCAGGTGGTGGACTCGAAGCGCATCCTGGAGATGCCGCTGAATGGACGCAACTACCTGCAACTAGCCCAATTCACCGCTGGTGTCCTGCCTGGCGGCGGCCTGGGTGTTGGCAGCCGCGCTCGGGACGAAGGCGCCTTCTCCGCCGTCGGCCTGCAGATTGCCCAGAACAACGTCCTGCTGGACGGCACGGACAACTCGTCGCGGACGTCCGGCGGGCCCCTGGGTTATGAAGCCCAGCAGGTGAAGCCGCCCGTGGATGCGGTGGCCGAGTTCAAGGTGGTCACCAATAACATGAGTGCGGAGTATGGCTACCGCGCGGGCGCCAAGGTGCTGGTGACCACGAAATCGGGCTCAAACCAGTTCCACGGTTCGGTCTATGAGTTCCTGAGGAACGAGAGGCTCGACGGCACCAATTTCTTTGCCAACCGGTCGGGTGCGAAGAAGCCGTCCTATCGCCAGAACCAGTTCGGTACGACGCTGGGCGGTCCGGTCATCAGGAACAGAACGTTCTTCTTCGGCAGCTACCAGGGGACGAGGATCCGCACCGGCCAGAGCTACATCACGACACTGCCCAGCCGCGACATCATCGAGCGCGGCGACTTCTCGAAGCAGCCCGCCGTCCGCCAGAACATCTTCGATCCGTTGACGCAAACGGGAACGGGCGCTACCGCCAAGCGGAGTCCTTTCGCCGGCAACATCATCCCGCAGTCGCGCTGGGATCCCGTCGTCAAGAACATCCTGCCGCTCTACCCGACGGCGAACATCGGCACGAATGACAATCTGACGAATAACTACTACTTCGGGCCCAGCGATTCCGACGATGCGGATCAATACGACTTCCGCGGCGACCACAACTTCTCGGACAAGCATCGCTTCTTCGCCCGCTACTCACGGCGTGACCAGTTCCGCAATCAGAACGGGTATCTGCCCTACCCGGCCATGGGCGGCCAGGGCCAGACGGTGAAACTGAACGGAAACAACGTGGCCGGCGCGCTGAGCAGTGTGCTGACTTCCACGCTCTTCAACGAGGCGCGTTTCGGCTACTCGCAGTTCGATACGGCGTTCGACATTCCGTTCACAAAGAACATGAACAAAGACTACGGCATCAAGAACGCGCCCGGCGATTCGCTTGGTGACGGGCTCGACCAGGGCTGGTCGCTGTTCTCGCCGACTGGTTTCGTGGAAATGGGTCCGCGCGCCTTCTGGCCGAATGTGAACAATCTGTCGAACTACCAGGTCAGCGATGCTATCGTCTGGC
The DNA here is from genome assembly GCF_051172195.1 of Paludibaculum fermentans. GTDB lineage: Bacteria > Acidobacteriota > Terriglobia > Bryobacterales > Bryobacteraceae > Paludibaculum > Paludibaculum fermentans_A. Next base: position 951,144 of record NZ_JBPJAQ010000002.1, on the reverse strand, counting down.
AGCGCGGCAAACATACCTTCAAGTTCGGTGGGGAGTTGCGGCGCGCCAACGTGTTCCGCAACGCCGCGCGTTACCGCCGCGGCCAGTTTGCGTTCAATGGCCAGTTTACTTCCGAATCGCCGAACAACGGCACCAGCCGGGCCAACACCGGCAACGGCATGGCCGACATGCTGCTGGGTTATGTCTCCGGCGGCAACTACGGCAACAACCAGGGTGAGGACATCAACAACTGGTACTACGGCTTCTTCATCCAGGACGACTTCAAGATCTCGTCGAAACTCACGCTGAACGCCGGCATCCGCTATGAGGTCTTCAAGAAGGCGCTGTTCCCCAACTCCGCCGCGCAGAGCGTCAGCCGGTACTTGTATCAGGGCATCAATGTCGCCAACCAGGCGGACGAGAAGTTCGTCTATCCCACGGGCGACAAAGACAGCGGCGGCACCAACGACCTGAACAACTGGGCTCCGCGCATTGGCCTGGCTTACTCGGCCAATGCCAAGACGGTGATCCGCGCCGGCGCCGGGACATTCTACGGGGAGGCGAACAGCCTGAGTACGGAGAATTCGAACTTCCGTTCAGGTCCGCCCAAGAGCGCCGACATCGCGCTGCAGACTACTCCGGAAGCGACGTCATACTTCGTGAAGGACGGCTACCCGGCCTTCTCGACCTCGATCGTCCAGAAGGGTTCAGCGGTATACGTGTTCCCCGACTTCCGGCCGACTCTTTACGTCAGTCAGTGGTTCCTGGATGTCCAGCGCAATCTGCCCTGGGACGCACTCCTCACGGTGGGCTATATCGGCACCAAGGGCACGCACCTCCACAACATCCGCAACATCAACCTGCCGCAGACGCCCAGCGCGACCATCGCGGCCAACCAGCGCTATTTCCGACCGCAATTCGGCGGCATCAGCCTGCACGAGAACAGTCTCAACTCAAGCTATAACTCGATGACGGCCAAGGTGGAGAAGCGCTTCTCGAAGGGGCTGACGCTGCTGAGTTCCTTCACCTGGTCGCACAGCATCGACCAGGGGAATGAAGACCTGCTCGACGGCGGCAGCGGCGGCGTGACGCCGTGGGACATGTCCCGCGAACGGTCGAACTCCAATCTCGACCGGCGGCGGGCCTTCGTCTTGAACTCGGTCTACGAACTGCCGTTCGGCAAGGGGCACAGCTACCTCACCTCGGGTCCGGCGGCTGCGGTGCTGGGCGGCTGGCAGGTGGGCGGTATCTTCTCGATGCAGTCCGGCCTGGCCATCGGCCATAGCTTCAACGTGAACAACCAGAACCTGGGCGGCGCCGTGCGCGGCGACTGGGTGAAGAGTCCGAACCTGCCGTCGTCTGAACGCACCATCGACCGCTGGTTCGATACGACGTTCGTCGTGGCCTCCGCTCCGGGCGTGGTCTCCAATGCGGGCCGCAACCTGATCTATGCTCCGGGCCGCACCAACCTGGATATTATGGTGTCTCGCAGCTTCAACATGCCCTGGGAAGGACACTACATCCAGTTCCGCTTCGAGTCGTTCAACTTCGCCAACCATGCGAATTTCGGCTCTCCGAACACGGCCGTGGGGACGCCCAACGCGGGCAAGATCACGACGGCCGAGGATCCGCGCCGCATCCAGTTTGCGCTCAAGTACGCCTTCTAGCCATGAACCGGCGCACCTTCACCCAAACGCTCGCCGCGGCTCCGGCGCTGCTCTCCGCACAGCCGCGGCGCAAGCCGAACATCGTGTGGATCATGGCCGATGACATGGGCCCGGGCGACCTGGGCTGCTATGGACAGAAGCACATCCGGACACCCAACATCGACAGGCTGGCGAAGGAGGGCACGCTGTTCCGCACCGCCTATGCGGGCGGCACGGTGTGCGCGCCTTCACGATCGAGCCTCATGACGGGCCAGCACAATGGCCACACCGCCATCCGTTCGAATCCTGGCGGCGTGCCGCTGTTGGCCAGTGAAGGCACCGTGGCCGATGTCCTGAAATCGGCGGGCTACACCACCGCCCTGTGCGGCAAGTGGGGCCTGGGCGACATCGGTACGGACGGTGTCCCGTGGAAGCATGGCTTCGACCAGTTCTTCGGCACGCTGCACCAGGCGCACGCGCACTTCCAATACCCGCGCTTCCTCTACGAGAACGGCAGGGAGTATCCGCTGGCCGGGAATGTGAACGGGGCGCGCGTCACTTACGCCAATGACGTCATCGCCAGCCGGGCGGTCGACTTCATTCGCCAGAGCAAGGACAAGCCGTTCTTCCTCTACCACTCGCCCACCATGCCGCACTTCGAGCCGCAGGTGCCCGAGGACTCCATGGCGGAGTACCGCGGCAAGTTCCCCATGGGCAAGCCGTGGAGCCAGGCCAACAACCGGCTAAAGGCGCAGCCGGACGTGCGCACCGCCTATGCGGCGATGGTGAGCCGCGTGGACTCCTATGTGGGCCGGATCATGGCCGAGCTGCGGACGCAGGGGCTGGACCAGGACACCCTCGTGTTCTTCACATCGGACAACGGAGCGACGCTGCCCGAGATCGGCGAATTCTTCTTCGACAGCGCGCTGGGCCTGCGCGGCCACAAGGGCAATTTGTATGAAGGTGGCGTGCGCGCGCCGATGATCGCCCGCTGGCCGGGCCATGTGGCGGCCGGCAGGACATCCGACTTCCAGTGGTACTTCCCCGACTTTCTACCCACCGCGGCGGAGGTCGCCGGGGTGCGCCACCTGCCCAAAGGAATCGATGGCATCTCGGTGCTGCCCACGCTGCTGGGGCAGCAGCAGAAACCGCACGAGATGCTGTACTGGGAGAATCCGGACTACGGCTGGAAGACGCAGGAGTTCGCTGCCGGCATCCCAATGCAGGCCATGCGCCGCGGCCACATGAAGGCGGTGCGGCCAAAGCAGAATGGGGTGGTGGAGCTCTACGACTTGGCGTCGGATCCGACGGAGTCGAAAGATCTGGCGGCGGCGCAGCCCAAGCTCGCTGCCCAGTTTGACCAATGGATGCGGGCTGCGCGAACGGCGCCGCGAGTACAAAAAGAGCCACCGCACGGGTGGTGGGAGGCGCGAAGCTAGAATCATGCAGCGACGAAACTTCTTGCAGACCCTGCCTGCCGCGGCAGCACTGGCCGCCGCACCGGCGCCGCGCTACAACGTCCTGCTGTTGATGAGCGACGAGCACAATCCATTCTTCAGCCAACCCTACGGGCACTCCTTTGTCACTACGCCCAATATGGCGAAGCTGGCTCAACGCGGCACGGTCTTCCAGAACGCCTACTGCCCTTCCCCGCTCTGCCTGCCTTCGCGATCTTCCTTTCTCTCGGGCCGCCGGGTGTTCGACCTGCAGACCTACGGCAACTGCAACGTCTTCCAGGTCGATACGCCGAGCTACGGCAAGGTACTGGATAGCCAGGGCGTCCACTCCGTCCACATCGGCAAGACGGACGTGTACAACCAGGCTTCGACGCTCGGGTTCACTGAGATGATTGCGCCGGGTGATCGTGCGCGGCCAGGCGATACGCTGGTTTCACGGGTTCCCCTGGATGTCCAGAAGGATGGAGAAGGCCGCGGCGCCGGCTACGGAGTCAAGCCCAATCCGTTCGGCGGCGATATCAAGAAGGTGGACCTGGCGGTGGAGTGGCTCTCCCGCAAAGCCGCTGCGGTAGGCAAGCCCTGGACGCTGTCCGTGAATCTGCTCAAGCCACACTTCCCGCACAATGTCACGCCGGAACTGTGGGCGCAGTACGCCGCCCATGCGGACCTGCCGAAACATGGTCTCGACAGCCCTGGCGCGAAGCATCCGTATGCCGAGGATCTGCGGAAGTTCTTCGGGACCGACGCCTATGAAGCGGAGACGATCCGCAGCCTGCGGCACGGCTACTATGGCTGCATCACATTCGTCGACCAGCAACTGGGCCGGCTGGTGGACGCGCTGGAGCAGTCGGGCCAGGCGTCCAATACCGTGGTCGTGTATACGTCGGACCACGGTGAGATGCTGGGCAAGTTCGGACTGTGGTGGAAGCGCAGCCTGTATGAGGATTCGGCCCGCATCCCCATGATCGCCGCCGGACCAGGGTTCCAGGCCGGCCAGCGCGTCCGCACTCCCGTCGATCTGCACGACCTGCGGGCGTCGATGTTCGAAGCGGCCGGTGCGAAACAGCCTGCGGGGTGGTGCGGCCAGCCGCTGCAATCGATGCCGAAGTACGACGAAGAGCGCGCCGTCTTCAGCGAGTTTCAGGGCGGCGGCACCCGGGCCAGTGCCTTTCTCGTGCGCCAGGGCCGCTGGAAACTCATCTTCAATTGCGCCGCGCCCCATCAGTTATTCGATCTGGACAAAGACCCCGACGAGCTGAACAACCTCGCCGCCAGCCAGCCGAAAGTCGTGAAGCGGCTGGAAGCGGAACTGCGCCGCATCTGCTCGCCCGAAGAGGAGAATCGCCGAGCCGAGGAGTTCACGCAACGCCAGTTGCGGGCCCTGGGCCGCTGAGAACCAATCATGCAACGCCGACAATTTCTGCAGACCCTCTCCGCCGCCGCAATGGCGCCCATCGCCTCTCCACCGCGCCCTAACATTCTGCTCGTCCTGGCCGACGACCTCGGCTATGGCGACCTGGGCTGCTATGGCCAGACGCGGATCCAGACTCCGAACATCGACCGGCTGGCCGCGGAGGGCATCCGCTTCGGCTCGACCTATGCCGGCTCCACCGTGTGTGCGCCGTCACGCTGTTCCCTGATGACCGGCCTGCACACCGGGCACGCCCATACGCGCGGGAACAAGGGCAACGACCTGCCTCTGCGGCCTGGGGACGTCACCGTGACGGAGCTTCTAAAGAAGGCGGGCTACCGCACCGGGTTGTTCGGCAAATGGAGCCTCGGGCAGTTGGGCACCACCGGGTATCCGACGAAAAAGGGCTTCGATGAGTGGTTCGGCTTCTTCTCGCAGCTGCACGCGCACAACTACTACCCGGAGCATCTGCTGGATCAGGAAGGCAGCTTCCTGCTGCGCGGCAACCTGGGCACCCAGCGCAAGGACTACGCGCCCGATCTGTTCACGAAACGTGCGGTAAGTTTTCTGGAGAGACAACAGGCCGCGCAGCCCTTCTTCCTGCACGTCTGCTACACGCAGCCGCATGCAAACAATGAAATGGGCCGCGATACCGGCAACGGCATGCAGGTGCCCTCCGATGCGCCTTACTCGGATCGCAACTGGCCGCAGGTGGAGAAGAACTTCGCGGCCATGATCAGCCGCATGGACTCCGATGTCGGCCAGTTGATGGCCACCTTGAAACGCAAGGGTATGGATCAGAACACGCTGGTGCTGTTCGCCTCGGATAATGGCCCGCACAAGGAAGGCGGCCACGCCCCGTCGTTCTTCGAAAGCTCCGGCCCGCTGCGCGGCATTAAGCGCGATCTCACCGAAGGCGGGATCCGTGTACCCTGCGTCGCCCGCTGGCCCGGCGGCATCCAAGGCGGCCAGGTGAGCGAGTTTCCGTGGGCGTTCTGGGATATCCTGCCGACCTTCGCGGAGCTCGCGGGCGTCGAGGCCCCGAAGGGCCTGGATGGAACTTCCATTGTTCCGACGCTGAGCGGCAAAACGCAGAAGCCGCACGAGTATTTCTACTGGGAATTCCACGAACTCGGGTTCCACCAGGCTGTACGCATGGGCAATTGGAAGGGCATCCGCAAGGGGCCGGAACAGCCCGTTGAGTTGTACGATCTGTCGACGGACCTGGGTGAACACAAGGACCTGTCGGCAGCCAACCCGGCAGTGGTCGCGAAGATCAAACAGATCATGGCTTCGGCCCGCACGGATTCGCCGGACTTTCCTGTCATGTCCCCGGAGGAAGCGAAGAAGCGGGCACTGCCGATGTAAGGGGAGCACTCCGCATGTAGCCATCTCCGCCGTTGACAGCGTAACCAGATTTGGTTACGCTTGAGACGTGAAATCAAGCGAACTACGGCGCTGGCTCAAAAAGCAGGGCTGCCGGTTCGTGGAAGAGTCCCGCCACACGCGGATCATTTTGGGGTCGAAAGTATCACGCATGCCCCGGCATCCGGCCAAGGACATTAAGACGGGCACACTGCAGAGCATTCTCAATGACCTCGGCCTGAAGATTTAAGAGGCGCCATGGAACACTATTTAGGCCTATTTGAACCTGACGAAAAGGACGGCGGCTATGTGGCCACCTTTCCTGACTTCGGCTACGGTGTCACCCAAGGCGAGAGCATCGAGGAGGTCCTGGATCTGGCCCGGGACCTTCTGATGCTGACCATCGGCGACTTCATCCGGGGCGGAAAACCGCTGCCCGCCGCCAAACGTCGCCGGGGCGCAAAATACCGCCCAGTGCCCTTGACGGCCCTGCAGTGCGCAAAGGTCGATCTTTACAATACATTTCAAACGTCCGGCCTCAATAAGGCGCAGTTTGCGCGCCGCATCGGGATCCCGAAAACTCACATCGACCGGTTGTTCTCACTTCGGCACCAGTCGAGGCTCGACCAACTCGAAGCCGCTTTCGCCGCACTCGGCAAGCGTCTTCATGTCGAGGCGCGCAACGCGGCCTGATTTCTTTACCAGCCATACACAGTCGGCTCCGACGTTCGACGATCCATCGTGCCGGGCGCCCATACCCATCAATAATCCTATCTCTGGTCGCAGCGAGGTTAATTCCGTACTATTTTGACAATGTCCCGGCCAGCCATTTCGTCCTTACTCGAAATTCGGAGCTAGAATAATAGTCACTCATGCAGACCCTCGGCCTGTCGGACTCAACACCCCGCACGGAAAGCCGCTGGCGCGCCCTGTTCTGGCCCACCATTCGCAATGTCGGGGATTTCGATTACATCACCAGGCAGGGGCTCTGGATCTGCTACATCGTCGCCGCGGTGAATGCCGCGCTCTCGGCCTTCTCCGGCTTTCCCATTGCTGGCGCCTTCGAGTCCCTGTTCTATTTCCTGGCCGGCATCGGCGTTCGCCAGCGGAGCCGGTTCGCCGCGGTCGCCGCCTTCGCCGGATACCTGCTCAGCGGATTCGTCGTGCAGCGCTATTCGGGCAATGGCTTTGGCATCGTTCGCATCATTTTTCTGGCTCTGCTCTTCGCCAATATCCGCGGCAACTGGCTCTCAGCCCGCTGGGCCTCAGAGGAGCAGCTGGAATTCCCTCCGATGCGGCTCAACCAGACCCTGGCCGACAAGATGGCTGACCAGCTTCCGGCCTGGCTCTGGCCCAAAATTCGCATCGTCTTTTACGTGATTGCTACGTTGGAATTGCTGTTCTTGCTGTTGGCGCTTTTCGCTCCGCTGCCGTAAGAAGTGTTAGCCGGCGCCGGCCCTTGCTCATTCACTGCCCCGCGGTGTCACTGCAGGCAGCATTGCGCAATTCCTCAAACACGCCAATTGAGGATGGAGGCAAAGGTACCCAGCGCAGCCGGGAGGATTCTCCCCAATGGCGAATCTCCGGTTTCGTGATGGTCCCCCGCTCGACATCAAGCAGTCCGACGTCGTGCAACACACGGCTATCGCCGGGCTGCTCGTCGGATCTCCAGGCTATAGTCAATCGGCTTCCGTCGAGGGACCACTCCGCCGCTGTCTCGAGCAGACCTGGAATTTTCAGCCTTTGCTCTTTCCCTGCCGTGGCATTGAGTGGGAGAACCCGGATCTCACTGCCGTCAATGAAGGCCAGGCGATCCCTGTGCGGATCCCACCTCACAAGGTGACCACGCGCAACAGCCTTCGGTGGTCCCCCGCCTGGGCTTAGGACAAACACCTGGTTCTCGAAGGAAAAGGCGATCTCATTCTCATCCGGTGACCACGAGACAGAATCTGGGACCGCACCGGGTCTATCCGGACACCACAGCAGGCGCCACCATTCATCGCCATCACGCGCGAAGAATAGCCCGTTCGAACACTTTTTGGCTGTAGGGCCAGGCTGCCCGGCAGCCACCAGCGCGCGGCCCGTCGGTGACATCCGCAGATCGGCGACATCCACCGCCGCAAATGGGAATCTGGCGATCATCTTCCCCGAGAAGTCTCGCGCGACAATCGCAGGTATCTGCAGGTTCTGTTTCTTCTCTTGCTGCAACACCGCTGTGCCGTTCACATCGCGCACCTTGATGCGGCCAGCGCAGTCTCCCTCTGGACGCACCGTCAAGGGCATCCCGCTCAGGGAAACGCCCTGAATTGGGTAGTAGAAGTCGACGTCCAGAAGGAAGGTCTTCTCATTGCCCTCCACGAAGGAAGTTGCGAGCGCTATCGCTCCGGCCAGCGCCACCATCACCAGCGGCAGTCTCCAGAGCCGCGATCCCTCAACACCGGACGTCGATCGCAACCGAAGTTCTTCAGCGCTGTCCATGATCACCTTTCGCAAGGCCGTGACGAACTTCGATCGTCTGGCCATCCGGTGGGCTCACAGCCTCAATTCCAGGGCTCAGCAGCTTCAGGATTCCTGCCCACATCAGCACATGGAAAGCCAGCAACGGCAGCTGATACAGGGCTGAGCGCTGGAAGCCCTCGGCCCAATACCAATCACCAGCTCCGATTGCCAGGCTAAATAGAATCGAATCGCGAAGAATAGACCGGCGAGTCAACCGCGGGAGGAGGTTCACAGCGCACCGTCTTCTGATTGATTAAGAGGAAAAGCGGTTTACCTCTCAGTCAATCTCTCTGATTGTATCCCTCTCCGCACCGCCCGGCGCAGCCTTCAACCTCGGACAATGGACATCGATCCAGTCGCCTTCCCTGCATCCAACCGCCCCACCCAGACCTCGTCCCCAAGCACCACGGAGGTCTCGATTTGCCTCTCCGGCACACCCCAATAGCGCCGCAACAGTGCAGCCTTCTGATCCTCCGGCACCAAGGTGAATCCGTGCTTCTCATAGAACCGGATCGCCCAGAACGCCGCGGCCCACGTCCCAATCAGCACCGGTGTGGAGACCCGCCCCCTGAGGTGCGCCAGCAGTTGAGCCCCCACGCCGCTGCGCTGGCGGCTGCCTCGGACATAGGCATGGCGGATCAATGTCACATCCTGCACCGGTTGCAGGCCCATCACCCCCGACAGTCCGCCGTTCTCCTCATAGCCCCAGAACTCGACACCCTGTTCAATCTGGCCCCGCAGTTCTTCCCGGCTCATGTAGGGCGTGTGCAGGCAATCCTCTGGGATGATCCCGCGGTAGGCCTGTGCGCCGTCGTTAATCGTTGTCCAAATCGCTTCGAAGTCCCGCTCGTCGCAGCGTCGAATCATGTTCGTCCTTTCCCGCCAGTTCACGGCACTGAACCCCAGGGGCATTCCGCCGGGCTGGCCACGCTTCAACATCGCAGGAATGGGTTGTGCCGTCTTGAACGAAATTGCAGGCGCGGTAATTGCTCAGCGGAAGGCAGCCCGATAGCGGCTGGGCGTCACCCCGAAGCGGCGGGTGAAATTGCGTGTCATGTGGCTCTGGTCTGCGAATCCAGCTTCGGACGCCGCCTGGGAGGGAGCCACGCCCCGGGCCAACAGCCTGCGCACTTTGAGCAAGCGCTGTTGCACGACATAGGCATGCGGTGTGATGCCGGTGGCGCGCGCAAATCCGCGCAGCAATTGGAAACGGCTCACACCGCACAGCGCGGCCAATTCCGACAAGGAGACTGAGCTCTCACAATCGGCTTCGATCCGCTCGATCGCTCTCTGGACGAAGGGCGGAGCTCCGGTCGAGTGTGGTTTCGACACACCATGCCGCCGCAGCAGGCACATCAGCACGAGCACCAAGCGGTCCTCGGCCGCCAGCGGATCCGGAACGTCGTCCGTCAGGGTCGCGAACAAATCCGAGAATCGCCCAGCCAGCAGCGGGTCGCGCACCACAGGCCGCAGGACCTCCGGAAAGCCGCGGAGTTCTTCGCCCAACTGAGAGGCCACCGCCTGAGGATCCAGGTACACCATGCACCAGCCCCGAGCCCCATCGCCCAGCGGCGCGCCATCGTGGCACTCCCCTGCATTCACCATGATGACGTCTCCAGCCGAGGCTTCCACCGCCCCGATGCCGCTCCACGACCGGTGCCCGCCGAAGCTCATCACCCCAAAGCCCAACTGGTCGTGGAAATGGCGCGGGAACTGCGTGTTGGTCACGAGCGTGCGCGCCTCGACACCGGAAACAACGGATCGGTGCTGCTTTACCTGATGCACTCGCGCGGTCATGATTTCCGTTCAATGCAGCTCGGGTTCATCCCAACCACGATCCTGGGTACAAAATGGGCGTCCGGATTGCCCTGAGTTGCCGAACTTCGCCCTCGCCGCCCGCTCCGTTCTCCCGCATGTACCCGCCTGCTTGAAAGTACAACAAAACCTCCGCACTGGGAGAGTCCGAAGTGCTCTCCCTGACCGCACCCGAAGCGCTCCAGTTCCATTCGCGATTCGTATTGACAATTTAATACGTACGTACGTATTATATTTCCATGGGACGCAAATCCACCCGCAACACCATCGTCGAAACCGGCCTCCAGGTGATGTTCCAATCCGGCTACGTCGGTACCAGCGTCCGCGATATCGTAGCCGCCGCCGGCGTGCCGCAGGGCTGCTTCACCAACCACTTCCGCTCAAAAGAACAGTTCACCAGCGAAGTTCTTCAACACTACTTCGACAACCTGAAGGCCCTCATACAAGACACCTTGGGAGACGCCACACTCAGTCCCCGCGACCGCCTGCGCCGCTACCTCGATGCCATCACCTCCCGCCTGGAGGACGCCCACTGGCGCCGCGGTTGCCTCATCGGAGACCTCAGCCTGGAAGCGCCCGGTCATAGCGAACTGCTCCGGCACCGCCTCGGCGAAATCTTCCTGGAATGGCGAGCCCCCTTCGCGGAATGCATCGCCGCCGCCCAGGCGCAGGGCGAGATCGACACTCAATTCGCGCCGGACGATCTCGCGGAGTTCCTCCTCTCCTCCTGGTTGGGCTCCATCCTGCGCATGAAGGTGGAGCGCAATCCGGAACCACTCGAGCGTTTCAAGCGCATCGCCTTCGCCACTGTCTTCGCAACTAAGTCGCAAGGAGAGAAAGTATGAAAAAGGTATCCGTTCTTGGTTCCGCCATGGCTTATCAGGAAGCCGGCGAAGGAAAACAGCCCGTCGCCGTATTTCTGCATGGGAACCCGACCTCCTCCTACATCTGGCGCAACGTGATCCCGGCCGTGGCTCCCGTGGCACGCTGCATCGCGCCTGATCTCATCGGCTTTGGCCAATCGGACAAGCCGGCGATCAGCTATCGCTTCGAGGATCACGTCCGCTACCTTGACTGCTTCCTCGAAACACTTGGGCTCGACAGTTTCTATCTGGTGGCGCAGGATTGGGGCTCCGCCTTGGCGTTCCACTTCGCGGCCCGCTTCCCGCAACGCGTCAGAGGACTGGCCTTCTTGGAGTTCATTCGGCCAATGCCCACCTGGAACGACTTCAATCCGTCGTCTGAGTCCCAAGCCATCTTCCGGGATTTCCGTACACCCGGCGTCGGCGAGAAGATGATCCTCGAAGAGAACTTCTTCGTGGAAGGCGTCTTGCCCAACGGAGTACATCGCACCTTGACCGAGGAGGAACGGCAGGCTTACCGCGCACCCTTCCCTACCCCGCAATCACGGATCCCCGCCTGGCGCTTTCCCAATGAACTACCCATCGCCGGCGAACCGCCCGACGTATGGGCTGTGATGGAGACCGCACATTCCGCACTGGCTCAATCCCTCTATCCCAAGCTCCTGTTCGCGGGCAACCCCGGCGCGCTGGTGCCGCCGGAATTCGCGGAACGCTTCGCCAGCAGGCTCACGAATTGCCGGCTCGTCCACCTCGGCCCCGGCAGACATTACCTGCAAGAGGATCATCCTGAAACCATCGGGTGCGAAACTGCGCAGTGGATCGCCGCATGCGAACAGGCTGCTCCTCGCCAACAACGTCACGCCGCTGCTCAAAGCTGAGCTTGGTTTGATCGACACGTCGACCCGCAAAAAACCCAGGCCCCCCTCTCGGAGGCCCTGGCATTCGAATGAACAATGATCCGGCTGTGGCGAACCTACTTCATGGGAGCGCCCAGTATCGGCGTCCCCAACACATCCAGCACATGATAGATGCGCACCTTGGTGAGCTTGTCCAGAGCCCTCACCTGTCCAATCGTGTTCATGTAGTTGCGCTCGGGATGGACCTTTCGGAACACCTCCGGTGAGGTACCCGCGCCCGCGCCCAGGCTCGCCGAGTCCTTGAACGTCTGGGCAGTGTAGAGGGTGTAGCCCGTCTCGCCACTCGTGGGCAGGACGGGCACCGAGACCGCCCAGGCGCGGATGCCTTTGCCCGCGTCGATCACTTCCTTGAACATCGGCGCATAGATTGATCTCTCCATATCCATGAGTTCACCCGGACGGTCTGCCGCAGCCGCGTGATAGTCCACGCGCACATAGTTGCCCACCTCCGCCCCAGGACCAACCCGCAACACGCCACGGTTGATCTCCTGGTGGACCAATGTGCTCAATTCACGAGACGTCTTCAGGTACTCCAGGCGGTTGATGCCAGCTTTCTTGTATGTCGCATCCATCTCAGCAGTGGCCGGGTCGAGGTCCGGAAACTTATCCGAACTGATAACCATCACGTAGTTGTAGTCGGAGCCCGCGGCATAGGGCGCGGTCAGCTTCAAGAGGGTCCAGGTCTTGATGCCGCCGGAGTCGATCCGCGCCTGCATCACTTTCCTGGTCTGGTCCATACTGAACGCCAGGAAGGCATCTACTTTCTCTGGCGCCACCTTACGAAAGGTAATCACCGTGTAATTCGTCGGCAGTCTCTGCGCGCCCAGAGGAAGGCACACGAGCATCAGGAGCGCGACGGCGGCAAGGCCGGCGCAAGGTCTGTGGACTTGACTCATTGTTACTGCGTACTCCGTACTTCGGAAGGGGAGGGGCGCCAGACTGGTGCCTCACCGGTGTTGCCCGGAATTGCGCAACGGCCGCGAGGGGTCCAAGGCAGAGGCCGGACGCGGGCCGAGGCACGAGATACTTCGATTTGGGTCCTTACGGTAGGTGAGTCGGCGGCCCCAATACCGCCGCCGTAAGCTGACCCGGTTCCGGTAGCTTACGCGCAGTCTTCTATTTAAGCAAGACTAAATGCGAAAGATTCCTTACACTCGACGTACTGGGTGATCTGCCCGTTTCCGGCTCAGGCTGCCCCTGCCTGTCGGCGCCGCCGCGCCCGGATTGTATATTGGAACGTATCCCCACCGTGACACCTCCGGCACACAAGACACTGGGCCGTCTCTCCGAGCTGCGGCGCCTGCGTGAGCGCTCCGCACACGACATGCTCCTCCTGCCGAATTCCCAGTGGACGCACGCCTTGAACCGCGCCTGGATCGAGGAGGGCCTCCGCCGTTATGAGCCCTTCCTGCTCATCTCCGACGGCGATTTCCGTGGCACGATCCTCGAATGGGAACTGCGGATCGTGCGCGCCGCCGGCTATACGCGCCACGGCCGCTGGTGGAGGCCGCGATGACTTTCCAGGAAAAGACCGCAGCCGAGTGGGCGCCCTTCCAGGCGCTCCAGCCATTGATCGGAGCCCTGCACTGCCGCGGCCCGGCCTCGCGCCGCTTCCTTATCCTGCTGCGAGCCTTGCCGGTACATCTCTTCGGCATCGTGGACCAACCGGCCTGGGCAGACGGAGACACGCGCTCGCCCGCCGAGTTCTTCTTTCACGACCTCGATCACGCCCGCTACAAGATCCGCGAGGATCTCCTCGCGCTCGGCTACGATTGCCCCGATGTCAGCCCCGCTACACCGGCGATCCTTCCCTACGCTCTCGATGCCATCCGGCAGGCAGGCCCAGTGCTCTGGCAGTTGGCGCCGGAACGGCTCAGCCTCGCCCGAACCCTCTTCACGACACTGGATGACTCGCCGGACCGCCAGCTCGCGCACGCCGGCGAGTGGCTCCTCTTCGAGATCCTCCATGAGAAGAGCTTCCCGCTCGACCGCACCATTCTGCGCCGCGAACTGCAACGCCCGGAGCACATCGCCAAGCTGCGGAAGAAGCTGGCCGCCGGCTTCTATGAAGAGGCAAGCCCGCTCGTCTTTGCCCGGCTGCCGGAGGCGCGCGAATGGCTGCTCGGAGCATTGTGACGGTCCCGGTCTTCGATTTCTCAGGCCCGATGGATGCCAGCGAAATCGCCCGGCTATCCCAGGCTGCAGCCGGCGTCGGCTTCTTCCACGTCCGTCACCCGTTGTTCGACGAGCAGAGAGGCAACCAGGCCATCGAACTCGCGCGCGACTTCTTTGCCTTGCCGCCGGCGGACAAGCAGAGCTTGGCCATCGAGAATTCGGCGCACTTTCGCGGCTACAGTGAGATGCGCAACGCTAGGGATTGGCGCGAGCAGATCCACTTCGGGCGCGAGGAACCTGCTGGCGTGCATCCCCTGTCGGGGCCGAATCTCTGGCCCGCCAGCCGCGAGTGGCGCGCGGAACTTCTTCGCCTCATCGCAGACTTTGAGACCGCAGGCCGCGACATCCTGAACGCAATTTCCGCCGGATTACCGCTGCGGCCCGATCAACTACTGCCGCCAGCGGAAGCCCCCTACGTCCTGCTGAAACTCATCCACTACCTTCCGCCGCCGGACGGCCAACCGCGCTCAGGAGTCGCTCCGCACGTCGACTTCAGCTGGATCACTCTACTCCTCCAGGATGACGCCGGCGGCCTCTCCGCCTGCACGCCCGAAGGTCAGTGGCAGGACATCAAACCCATGCCAGGGACGTTGATCGTAAATATCGGAGAGATCCTGCAGTTCGTCACTGGAGCCCGTCTCCGAGCCACGCCGCATCGCGTGATGAACCGCACCCGGGATCGCATCTCGCTACCGTTCTTCCTGAACCCTGGCCTGGACCGCTGGATCGAACCCGCCCGCCTCGGCCAGCAAGACCCCTCGACGGCAACACCGGACCCCGAACACGTCCATCGCGTGCTGCCAGTCAACGCCGCAACGACTTTTCACTACGGCGAAGCCGAATGGCGTCGCAAGGGACAGGGCGTCTGGTGCCGCGATTGCGTCAAGGCTTGAGGCGCCACCGCGCACCCGAATCCTGCGGCCAGGGCACTGTGCTGTCTCAATGATTCATTTCTCCGCGACCGCCCATCCCCGCCGCCTCAACTCGCAGCAGCCCCCGCCCCTGCGTGATCGCATAGCACGTAGTCAGGTCGAAGCACGATAAGCTGACCACCTGCTCCCCGGCCATCGGAATCGCCGTCCACTGGAACCCTCCGTCGTCAGATTCCCTCAGGACTCCATCAGCGCCCACCGCGTAGCCGTGATCCACCGTCAGGAACTGAATCCGTGTATGGCCTGGCCCGGGAGTCCGGGGCCAGATCTGCGTCGGCCGCGCCAACTCAAACCACGAACGCCCTTGATCATCGCTGCGAAACAGGTAATCTCCCTGCAAGAGCCAGTGGAGATCGCCCGTAGACACAACTGCCACTGGCGGCTGAGCTCCACTCAAAAACTGTTCCGAATGCCCGCCGGCGAAGGAGAACTGGCTGGCGGCCCAGGTTCGACCCTTGTCCTTCGAATACATCGCTGCTGTCTTTCCGAAGAGAGAGAACACTGCACCGCGCCCTTCCTGAATGACTTCGAACTTTCCCGATGGCAGCGCACGTTTCTCCCAGGTTTTACCGGCATCCTGACTCACCAGCAACTGCTCGGCGAACCGCCCGGGACCATCCCGCGTCAACACCCGCGCCAGCACCGTCGTCTCATCCCTGCCAACGGTCAGCCACTCCAGGCGTCCGTCCTTCAACGAGGGCCCCACTGGGATCGCACACAATCGCTTCCAGCTGAGGCCCGCATCGGAGGTGAGATACACCGTCTCGTCAATCACGACCCAACCGTGCCCGCCCGCGTGCAACTGGTAGCGCACCGGAGACACGGGCCCAGGGGCATGGGGGTCCACTCGTCCCTTCGCGGGCCAGGCGAGCCGCTGCCAGCTGCGTCCTCCATCCCCTGTCCGATAACTCGGACTGAAGAGGCCGCAGACCAGCCACCCTCTTTCAGAATCCGCAAAATCGACATCGCATTCCGCGGGTCTCGAAACCGCATCCGGCAATCCAGCTACCCGGCTTACACCGGTTGGCAGCAACATCGCATACAGAAAAACCACCGCAATCATGACGTGCAAAGGATAACATTACCTGGAATCCACTCAACTCGCCGCGGAGCTCCGCCCTCTCCCACGATGCCCTTTTCAGCAGAATCTGCCCTCCGCCGGGTCGCGCCACTAACCCCTCCGTGCCATTCAATTTCAGCTGTATATCTGATAACCTCCTCCCAATGCGTACCCGGGCCGCCTCGCTTCTGTTCAGTCTCTTCTCCTTTTGGTGCTTCCTCCCTTCCGTTCTCCCGGCCCAGGCGACTGGCTCTCTCACCTGTCTCATCACTCACGCCCACACCGGTGAACCCGTTTCCGGCGTCCAGGTCCTCCTCCGCCCGGCAGGTCCAGGACAGAATACGGAACTCCACGCCACTTCCGATGCGAATGGACGGCTCCAATTCGAAGACGTAAAACCAGGCCGATACGAACTCTCCAGCACAAAGCCGGGCTTCGTCCCGCACCGGCAACTGGTTGAAGTCGCCACAGGAGTCGCGAGGTGCGCCGACCGCCTTACTCCGTTCACCCGCGTCTCCGGCCGCGTCACCCTCAGCCCCGATCGGCCCGCGGCGGGCGTACCCGTCGAGATCCGCCGCCGTGGCGGCCGCCCCCGCTACACCACCATTACCGTCGCCGATGGCAGCTACGTTCTCGACAAATTGCCGCCCGGCCGCTACCTGCTCAGCGCCGGCGGCCGCGGAGCGGCTCTGCGAAAACTCTCCGGCTACACTCCTGTCGAGGACGCACCCCTCGAAGGCAGCCCCACCACCTGGGCCCCGGCATTCTTCCCCGAGGGCCGCTCGCCGGCCGAGGCGCAGGTGCTCACCATCACTGGCGGCACGGACCTCAACGGCTACGACCTGCGGCTCCGCCAGGTCCCGGTCTACCGCCTTCGAGGCATGGTTGTGGATGATCGCGGCGAGCCTGCCGTCGGAGCGTCCCTCGAACTCTTCACCGCTGACCATTGGTTTGGCGCGGAGTATGAGACCACCGCCCGCGCGGACGGCAGCTTTGAGCTCGAAGGTGTACGCGCCGGCGATTGGAACCTGCGCGCCTCCCTCGCCCGCGCCGGAGCCACCCTCAAGGGCAGCCTGCAACTCGCTGTCTCCAAAGCGGACCTCCCCGCGCTCCGCCTCGAGCTCGCTCCGCCCTTCCCCATGGAAGGCATCGTCGAGCGCGACACACCACGCGACAAGGATGGGAACCGGCTCGTCAGTGGTGTCTACATGAGCTCGGAAGATGGCGGAGCGGACATCGCCCTCTCCTTCCACAAGCAGGACGGCAGCCTCCACTGGGACTCCATCTATCCCGGCCGCTATCGCATCCGCCCTGTCGGCTTCCTCTCCGGCTGGTATCTCGACTCCGTGTACGTCGGCGATCAGGAAGTACTCACGCGGGCGGTGGAGCTGCGGCCAGGCAGCCCGCCCATCCGAATCGTCTACCAGCCCCGGCCCGGCCAGGTGCGCGGCACGGCCGGCCGCCTCGGCGCCGCCCACGTCTACCTGATTCCGGTCGAAGAATCCCTCTGGGACGAACAATTCGTGCGATATGCCAGGACAGATCCCGAAGGCCGCTTCGAGATTGGCAGCCTGCGGCCCGGCGAGTATGTCGCCTTCGCCTTCGACGAGCCCCAGGATACGGACGAATTTACTGATCCTGCGCTCGTCCGGCCGCTGCTCACCCGGGGAACCCGCCTTTCCGTCCGCCGCGGGACGCTCAGCGAGATCGAGCTCAAGCCTCTCCCCGGCAGCCTCTGGTAGGAACCGTAGCCGCCTGGCACCACCGGCCTGCCACGGCCTAGGTCAGGTCTCTATAGAACCTCTAAGGTAAGTTGCTGATGGAACCCCTCCCTGCTTTTCGGCCACCATGACTTAACGAGATAAATCGATGAGCATTCCGGCTCGCATATTACATTGGTATTTCGGCCTCGCTGCCATATTACTGATTCCAGGCAGTCTCCAAATCCTGGGAAAAGCGTGGTGGAAGGCCGCTCACTCGAACCATCCCCCGGCTGGATTGGTCGGCCTCAGCATCATAATGTCGTACTTTTTCGTAGCTGGCTTAATGGCTGCGATGGCCTGGTGGCAGATAAAACGCGGCCGGAGGTTCGCCGGACGCTGGGCGCTGGCCGCTTCGATCTTCCACCTTCTGTTTCTCCCCATCGGACCCTTTGTGACCCTCGCCGGCCTGCTCGTATTTCTGCGCCGGAAACAACGCGAGGCGATTCAGGTGGAACGTCCGCCCGACCATACCCCGAAGGAGGGCGATGGCACCTCGCGGTTCACACAAGGCGCATTCTTTACGGTCTCGTGGGTGTTCGCCATTGCCGGATTCCGCTGGGTCGACCACTTGGCCGCCCAGTCCGGCTTGACCTCCACCCAGGGGCCACTGACAGGCATCCTCGCGCTGCCGCTGGCCATCCTTCTCTCCATCTTCTTCCATGAACTCGGGCACGCGCTCGGCGCCTGGGCCTCGGGATTTCAGGTCCGCATGTTCCGTGTCGGACCGTTCTCCTTCACCAAGCTCGAAGGCAAATGGCGGTTCGGGTGGGCCGGACTGCTGGGTGGGGCGACCGCGGCCCTGCCCTCAAAAGCACATGGCATCCGCTCCGGCGCACTGTTTATCATCGCCGCCGGGCCAGTCGCCTCGTTCGTCACCGGGACCCTCTGCCTCGTGTTGTTCCTCACCGCGCGCAACTCGCCCTGGCAGTCCGCCTGGGATCTGCTGGGCACCATGGCAGTCCTGTGCCTCATCGATTCCGTCATCAATCTGCTGCCCGTGGGTACCAGCAATGGAGGGTATTCCGATGGCGCCAGGCTTTGGCAACTGGCCTTGAATGGCCCGTGGTGCACACGGATCATCGCTCAGTTCTATACGGGACTTTCCATCACCGCCGACCTCTCGCCGGCGGATTGGCCCACCCACCTCGTCGAAGAATCGGCCCGCATTGAACCGGGCACCAGCGGCGACCCGCATTCGGTTCTCCTCGCCTTCGTCCACCTCCGCTTTCGCGGAGAAACTGAGCGGGCACGCGGCTATTACGACCTGATCAATCAATATGAGTCGAAATGGCCGCAAAAGGACGTCACCCAGTTCGCCCCCGAACTCGCCTTTTATGAGGCCTTCTATAACGCGAATGCGGAAGCAGCGCAGCGCTGGTTCGAACGCTTCAAGGATCAGGCCATATCAGACTATTGGCGCGCCCTGGCGGCACTTCACGGAGTCAGGGGCGAATTCGAAGCAGGACGTGCAGCCTGGCACAAGGGCTGGAGCCTGGTCTATCAGGCGCCGCCCAGCGGTCTTCGCCTCATAGACGAACAGGACTTCCGCTGGATGGCCGAACTCTGGTGGCCCGATCTCGCCAGCCTTGCCCCAATCCGACAGGTTTCCCCATCACCAGCAATCACCAGCCGCGAAGCCGTCGTTGTCTGATCCGCACTCCTGCCACATACACCCTTGCCAAACTCAATAAATGAGTATATGCTCAGTCAAAGAGCAGAACTGACATGGCGAAACCTAAGAGCGAAGACAAGCGCAACGCAATCCTGGCCGCCGCCACGCAAGTCTTCGCGCAGCGCGGCTTAAGCGCGCCCACCGCCGCGATCACCACCCAGGCCGGCATAGCCGAAGGTTCGCTCTTCACCTACTTCAAAACCAAGGACGAGTTGATCAACGCGCTCTACCGCGAGCTGAAACTCGAACTGGCTGATGCGATGCTGGCCGGCTTCCCTCGCAAGCAAAGCGTGCGGCACCGCCTGCAGCATGTCTGGAACGGCTATGTGGATTGGGGCATGCACCATCCCGAAGGACAGATGGTCCTGCGGCAGATTCAGGTCTGGGGCGGCTTGACCGAAGAGTCAAAGGCGGCCGCGGGCGCTGCGTTTGGTGAGTTCGAACGAATCTCCGAGGATGCGGTCGCTCAACGGCTCTATCGGGATATGCCCCTGCCTTTCCTCCTCGGCGCGCTGGCCTCCCTGGCGGACATGACCATGGAGTTCATGCGCCGCAACCCCGAGCAGGCAGCGGAATACCGGTCCCACGGCTTTGAGTTGTTTTGGGCCGGTGTCACCCGCAAGTAGTTTTTTTGAACCTTACATGAGTGCGTACGCATTCATATAGAAGAAAGGAATCCCCGATCACCATGCAATACAGACTTCTCGGCAACAGTGGGCTGCGAGTTTCCCAAGCCGCCCTCGGCGCAATGACTTTCGGCGAAGACTGGGGCTGGGGCTCCGGCAAAGACGAGGCCCGTCAGGTCTACGACGCCTTTCGCCAGGCCGGCGGCAATTTCATCGATACCGCCAACGTCTATACCAACGGCACCAGCGAAAGCCTGCTGGGCGAGTTCATGGACGGCCACCGCGAAAGCGTGGTCCTGGCCACCAAGTATTCCAACGCCTTTCCCGGCACAGATCCCAACGCGGCCGGCAACCAGCGCAAGAATATGGTTCAATCCGTCGAGGCGAGCCTCAAGCGTCTCAAGACCGACTACATCGACCTGTATTGGGTCCACATCTGGGATGCCCTCACGCCCGTCGAAGAGGTGATGCGCGCCCTCGATGACCTCGTTCGCTCAGGCAAAATACTCTATACCGGCATTTCCGATGCACCCGCATGGTGGATCGCCCAGGCCAATACCCTGGCCCACCTGCGCGGCTGGACCCCGTTCGTCGGGCTGCAGATTGAATACAGCCTGTTGGAACGGACCGTTGAGCGCGAGTTGATCCCCATGGCGAAATCCCTGAACATCGGTGTAACCGCCTGGTCCCCCCTGAAGGGCGGCGTACTCACCGGCAAATACCAGGGCGGCGCGGCCGCCGATGGCCGCATGAATCACGCCATGCTCAAGGACTTCGCCCGGGAACAGGCCTCCACCGGCAGGATTCTCGACACATTGAAGACCGTTGCCGGCGAAGTTGGCCGCAGTATGGCCCAGGTGGCACTGGCCTGGCTCCAGCACCGTCCCGTGCCGGTGATTCCCATCCTGGGTGCCCGCAAGCTCACGCAGTTCGAGGACAATCTCGCCAGCTTCACGCTGGTCCTCTCCGAAGATCAGGTGCGACGCCTGGACGAAGCTTCCCGCATCGAGCCAAGCTTCCCCACCAGCATGTTCGACCTGGAAATGGTCCGCTCCATCCGCTATGGCGGCCTGCGGGACCAGATCCTGGCCTGACACTCCGCAGTCCGTAGCATGGGGGGCGACCGCCGGCCGTCCCCCCTACTCCCACCCTGGCCTCCACAGCCCCCAAAATCGAAATAAATCCGAGCGCCCTGTCGAATTCCGTTGCCGTGCTTCGACGACTCAGTAGAATCGATAGGAGTTTCTATGACTGGGCACGACGACAAGCAATGGCAACCCCGCGAGCTAATCGCCAGCTTCCTGCACGATTTGCGATTCGCAATCCGCTCCCTGTCGCGCGCGAAGGCGCTGACGGCAACCGTTGTCCTGACTCTCGCGCTCGGCATCGGCGCGAACGCAGCCATCTTCACCCTGGTGCGCGGCGTATTGCTCCGCCCGCTTGTCAATCGTGACGAAGACCGCCTGGTCTACATCCAGCAGAGCGCCCGCGGCATGGGCGCCGACAATGTTGCGTTCTCCGTGCCGGAGATCCAGGACCTCCGCGCTGGCGTCAAGTCGCTGAATGCATTTGGAGAGTTCTCCACCATCGGCTTCACCATGGTCGGGCTGGGCGACCCGCGGGAAGTGCGCGCCGGTGTCGTCGACGGTTCGTTCTTCGAGGTAATGGGCCTTCGCCCCGTCCTCGGCCGGCTGCTCAACAAGCAGGATGACGGTCCCAACGCCGCTGGCGCCTGCGTGCTTACGCATCGCTTCTGGACCACCCAGACGAAGAGCGATCCGTCCGTGCTGGGCAAGACCATCCGCCTGGGTACGCGGTCAGCCACCATCGTCGGCGTCCTCGAGCCGGCCATCCCTTACCCCGCCGAAACAGAGCTCATCGCCAATGTGGTGACCAGCCCCCACCACCTCTCCGCCACCATGGTCACCGGCCGCGTGCACCGCATGACCGAACTCTTCGGCCGCCTGGCGCCCGGCGCCAATCTCGACTCGGCTCGCGCGGAACTGCGCGTCGTCTACGGCTCGATGCTCAAACAGCATTCGGAAGCCTACTCCCCCAAGGCGGACTTTCAGGTCAACGCACTGCTCCTCCGAGACCAGATCACCTCTCGCGCCCGCACCGTCCTCCTGGTCCTGCTCGGCGCCTCCATCCTGATGTTCGTCATCGCCTGCTCCAATGTCGCGAACCTGATTCTCGCCCGTACGGTCCGCCGCGAAGGCGAACTCTGCACACGAGCCGCCCTCGGCGCCACCACCCGCGCCCTGCGGCAGACCCTGCTGGCCGAGAGTCTCGTGCTCTGCGGAGCCGGAGCGGTCCTTGGCGTCGTCAGCGCCGCCCCCATGCTGGCCGTTCTTGCCCAGTACGCGTCCCGCTTCTCCGTCCGCGCGCTCGACCTGACCGTCGATTCCAGCATTCTGTGGGTCGGCGCAATTCTCGCCGTGGTCGCCGCCGTGGCGCTGGCCTTCGTCCCCCGCCTGCCGTCGGGCGACACCTCCCGTGGCATTGGACAATCCAGCGGCAGCGTCCGGATTACCGGCAGCGCCAATCGCCGCCTGCGCGCCTTCGCCGTCACCCAGATTGCCGCCTCCTTCGTGTTGCTGGCCGGCGCGGCCATGCTCATCAACACACTCATCGCGCTGCAATCCACCCAGACCGGCTTCGATACCCGCCGCGTACTCACCGTCAGCGTGCCCGTCATGTCCTATGGGAAAACACCGGAACAAGTGCTGAACTTCTACAAGGAATCCATCCGCCAAATCTCTGCCCTGCCCAGCGTCGACGGCGTCGCCCTCGGCACCTTCATGCCCTGGCGCGACGGCGGCAATTTTGGCCCGGGTTTCAGCTTCACCGCGGAAGGCCGCGTCCCGGCGCCAGGCGAAGAGGATCCGCGCGCCCGGTTCCGCACCGTCTCGCCCGGCTATTTCAGCTCTCTCGGCGTGCCCCTCATCGCCGGCCGCGATTTCAATGAATCTGACCACAAAACCTCCGAGCAGGTCGTCATCGTCAGCCAAAGCCTGGCCCAGCGCATGTTCCCCAACCAGGACGCGATCAACCATCACCTGACGTGGACCGACCCGGTGATGAAGTTCATCGAAGTCGGCACTGAGCCTCGCCGCATCATCGGCGTGACAGCCGATGTCGATGACGAGAATGTCGTCCCCGGTCCGTCCTTCGCCGTCTATCACCCCTTTTCGCAGGAACAGCTTTGGGCCGGCAATCTGTTCATCCACACGCGGGGCAATCCTTACTCCCTCATCTCTCCCGTCACCCGCATCATCCGCTCTATGTCGGCCGATCAACCGGTGGAGCGCGCCGCCACGCTCGAAGACATTCGCACCGAAGTGCTTTCTCCAGACCGCCTCAACACCCTGGTCTTCGGTGGCTTTGCCGCCGTTGCCCTGGCCATCGCCGTCGTCGGGGTGGGTGGCGTACTCGCCTTCTCCGTCAGCGGACGAACCCGCGAATTCGGCATCAGGCTTGCCATCGGATCCCAGCCGCGGCATCTGGTCATGGGCGTCCTGACGCAAGGGGCGTTCATTGCCGGGGTCGGTATCGTCGCCGGAGCCGTGGGCGGCTATGTCCTGGCCACCCTGGCCGGCAGCTATGTCCCAGGATTGAGGATGCCCGGCGCAGTGCCAGTGGCCGGCACCGTCGGTGTCCTGCTGGCCGCCGCACTGGCCGCGTCGTTGGCGCCCGCCGCTCGTGCGGCCAGGGTCGACATCATCCAGGCCCTGCGGTCGGAGTGAGCTTCCGCACCGGAAGCCGCGCCTATGGAATCGTCCAGGTGCCCGCCGGCGTCCACCCCGAATCGCGCCGCAACGGATCCATGGTTCGCAGGTAAAGGTTCCTCGCTCCGGACATCGGCCCTTTGAACGTCATGGGTACATTGATCAGCAGCGCTCCGGCCTGAGCAGACAGTGTGGTGGCGGCGGAATTCACTGAACAGGCGCTACTGTCCAGAACGTTCGATGCTACGCCCGGCTGCACCGGTCCCAGGAAGAATCCGGCGTCGCTGGAATACATCCAGATGCCGTTGCCCGCCCGGTCGTAGTGGAAGAAGCAGAAGCTCTGGCCGCCGCCGTCCGGGGCCGCGGCGACGAGAAACTGCTGCCAGCCGCCCTGCGTGCCCGTGAATCCAACCGGATCGTTGTAAGTGAGCTGGAAGGTCTGCTGCAACCCCGTACCGGCAGCGGGCTGCACCAGGCTGCCGCCAAGCGGTGCCGCCTGGGCGGTCCAGGAACCGTGGTGTTTCCACCCGGTGTTTTCCGCAACGGCACTGCCCGCGCTCAGATAGAGATTGCGGGCGCCCGCGGCTTTGAAGACCAAATCCGCCTTCAGCGTGAGGGTGCCTCCACTGCCCGCCGCCATGGAGGTCTGGGCATTTAGGGCGCAAAACGAGTTCTGCAGCGCCGTGCTGGCGGTGCCGGGCGTCACCGGACCCTCGAAGAAACCGCCTTCCCCGTATATCCAGAAGCCCTTGCCCACCGTATCGTAGTGCACGAAGCAGAACGGTAGCTGCCCACCGTCCGGAGCCGCCGCGACCAGCAATTGCACCCACCGCAGCCGGCGATAGTCCGAACCCCAGGCGTAGCTGGCCTGGAACGAGGCCGCTTGGCCGCTGCCGGCATAAGGGGTCACACCGATGGTGCGAGGCAGGGCGTCGACCACGACGTACGTGAGGGCCGCCGACTCGCCGCCGCCCGGTGCGGGCGTGTAAACCGTCACCGTGTTCGTGCTGGCGCCCAGCAGGTCGGAGGCGGGCAGGCTAGCGAACAGCAAAGTGGAACCGATGAACGTCGTGGGCCGGTCCTGCCCGTTGAAGCGGACGACGGAGGAACTCACGAAATCTGTCCCGGCCACCGAAATCTGCTCTCCGGGGCTCCAGGCGATCCCGGTGGTGGACCAGAGACGTATCGCCACCGGCGCGGGATTGGGGATAGTAAACATCCGCGCCGCGGACGTGCCCCCGCCGGGGGCCTTGTTGTTCACGGTGACCGGCACAATCCCCGGAGTCTCCAGATCCGCCTGGAAAATATCGGCGCGCAGGGAGTTCGAGCTCAGGTATTTGGTATTGCGCACAGCGCCGTTCCATTGGACGACACTGCCCGGCACGAAGTTCGCGCCCGTGAGGGTCAGATGAAAGCCCTGGCTGCCGGGCGTGGCGCTTGTCCTATCCAGCGAATTCAGGATAGGGCTTGGATTTGGTAGCGATACGGCCGCCTGGCCCTGCTGCGTCGGGTCCTGGACCGAGGTGGCGATTACCGTGACGGGGTTCGAGGCGGCGGCGGCAGGCGCTGTGTAGAGGCCTGAGGCGCTGATGGTCCCGGCGCCGGCCGGCCGGAGCGACCACGTCACCCCGTCGGATGCGCCAGTGACGGCCGCTGTGAATTGCTGGGATTGCCCCAGTCCGAGCGTGACCGCAGCAGGCGTCACCTGCACTTTGACCGAGGAGGCCGGGCCGTCGGCCAACCGGGCAACAAACCAAGCACGTTGTCCGCCGAAGGCGGTCTGCGGCGCGCCCTGGGTGAGCGGGAAGTCGGGCGAGGCGGTCAACCCGCCTACATGGACCCGGCCCTGGCCATCCAGTCCGATACCCGTACCGAGGTCATCGTGGGATCCGCCGAAGAAGCCGGAATAGACGAACGACCCGCCACCCGGCGTCAGTTTCGTCACAAAGGGGTGCAAGGGTGACGCGCCGCCCAGAATGTACTTGCCGGCCTCCGTCGGCTCGGCCACGCCCCAATAGACGGGGGCCGGGATGCCAACGTGGGTCCACGTGGCTCCTCCGTCCTTGGACTCGATAACGTTGTCGTAGTCCTGGCCTGTCGCCGCATACACGGAACCACCCAGGGGATGGGGGATCACGGCTCGGGCGCTACCGCCGAAGTCGCTGTACACGGTGCTCCAGGAGTGACCGCGATCGGTGCTCTTGCGGATGCCGCCATAGCCCGCGCCCCAGACTACCTGGGAGTTGGTGGGATCGAACCGCGTGTCCACCATCTGCGCATCGTGAATCTGCGCCAGAGGCGTCCAGGTCTGGCCCGCATTCGTCGATTCAAAGACGCCGGAATCGGTCGCCGCGGCCAGGAACGAAGGGTTGGCCGGGTTGATCCACAAATCGGACGCACCACACACAAACCAATAGCAGGAATGACCGGGCTCCAGCAGTCCGAGGGCTTGCCAGGTGGCGCCGCTGTTCGAACTGCGCACGACGGCCGGACGGTTGTTGGCAAACCCAACCGCGTAACGAATCGCCGGGTTCACCGGATCCACCTTCATCCCGTTCAGGTTGTTCAGCGGTATGGCCACGGCCGCCCATGAGGCGCCGGCATCCAAACTGCGCCAGAACTTGTCAGTCGAAGCGGCCCACACGATATCGGGATTGACGGGGTCGAGCACAATCCGGTCGATCCATTCGTTTCCAGGGCTCGGCAGATTCGACCAGTTGCGACCACCATCAGTGCTCTTCAGCACTTGGCCCTGGTAGCCGGAACTGGCATAAACCACCAGCGGGTTTACAGGGTTGATGGCCATGGAATTGATCCGCGACGCCCAGCCGTCGGTGGCACGCTGGTAGCCGCCGCTCGTCTTCGGCACGAAGAACGCCGCCGTGGAGCCCACTGGCAGCGCCGGCGAACCCGTGGTGTCGTTCGTGGGAAAGCCGCCGCCCTGGGTGCTGCCCGTCAGGTAGACGTTGCCTGCGTCATCGACAGCGATATCCGTCACATCATCCTTCCCCGCGCCGCCCAGGTAGCTCAGGTAGTCCAGGCTCGTGCCGGCGGCGTTCAGCTTCAGGACGAAGCCTTCCCGCGTGGAGCCGCCATTCGTGGGCTGCAGGGCACCGGCGGTCACAGGCAGGTCCGCAGCCGAGGTGGTGCCCACCACATAGGCCGAATCGTTGCTGTCCACGGCAATGGCGCTGGGCAGCGTCTCGGCATCGAGGATCTTCGGCAGCAGCGATTTATGCTGCGGCAGGATGTAGGAGTAAAGCAACTGCCCCACCGGGTCCAACTTGACCACATAGGTGTGGACGCCAGTGCCGATCTCATAAGCCATGCCCGCGGTACGGGGGAAATCCTCACTGCCTACCCTGCCCGTGACGTAGATGTTTCCGAGGCTATCGGTTGCAATGGCAGTCGCCCAGTCATACCAGGCCGTGCCCAGAGTTGTGGGGGTGAAGGCTCCGCTGCCGTTCGGCTTCACTTTATAGATGAGGTTTCCGGCAAGACCGCCGGCGAACACGACGGCGCCGGAGGGATCCACGGCCAGGCCCGCGATGGGTCGGATGTCGCCCGTGGAGTACGTCCACAACACCTGGTCTCCCTGGGGCGCCACCTTGGCGACGAAGCCGGTGCCGCCAACATACAGGCTGCCGGCCGCGTCCACGCGAATGGCCGAAATGCGGTTCCAGCCAATGGTGCAGAAGGAGATGGAGGAGTCCGCCGGATTGACCTTGCAGATCATGCCGCTACCCTGGCCGGGGTTGAGGTGCTGCACCGGAAACGGGAACTCCTCCTTGCTGACGGTACCGCCGACATAAATGTAGCCCTGGGCGTCGACCGCAAAGGGAGTGAAATCGTCGTAATTGGGATCGACGAACTGGTTGGAATAGGAAGGAATCTCGTTACCCGGTGTCTGCGGCGCGGTGAATCCCACGAAGGTGCTGAAGGCGATAATCGGATCGATCACCAGTTGCCGTGACGCGTCGTAACCGCCGAGGCGGTAGCGGAACGATCCATCCCGCTGCTGCGTATACCGGGCCTGCACCAGCGCCCGCCGCCCCTTCCCGCTCTCCTGGTAGGCGACAGGCCGGTGTTGGACGATCGCCCCATCCTCGGCCGGCACCCGGATCACTCCACCCTCGGCCAGGCCAGCCCGGCCGCCGCCCTCAAAGCGGAACGAGACCGCGCGCGGGTTCGCCCCAGGCTGGACAACCAGGTCGTATTCCAGTGCCCCGCCCGTGGCGTGCACCAGGAAGTCGATGCCTGGATAGATGTTGTGATAACGCAGGCTCGAAAAGGTCTCCACCCCCTGGATCCAGGAAGCGGGATCCGCGGCCGGCAGGTAATGGAACCGGGTTTTCAACGCGGCTTCCCCCGAAATCCGCGACGTCGCCGACGCACCGTCGAAGACGAGCGAGACCCGGCTGTGCGGGCCCACCATCGTAATTTGGCGGTCCTCGAAGAGAATGGTCCGGCCGTGCGCCCGGGCCAGGAAACGCGTGCCTTTGGCGGCCTGCCCCTGATTCCGCTCAAACATCAACGGCAACTGGAACCGGCTGCGGCGGCTGGTAGTTCCGTCCGGAGTCCGGGTAGGCGGGACTGCGGAAGCGGTGGCAGGATCGCCTGCAGCGAGGTCACTCGCCCCCAACGGCAAACCCATCGCGAAATTTGAAATTAATATGACCGCGAACGCGGAGAATCCATGCGCCAGCCTGAGACCAAAACTAGGAACGCCCACGAAATAATAACTCCCGCATCTACCATACTACGCAGGGCCGAACGGGCCAACATTGCCGCGCACTTCGAGGGTCAGATTGAATCGAATAGGCCATTCCGGCACCGCAAACACAAGGTCTTCTGAGGTTTTCGCGGCGCAAACGGCGTCGTTTACAATGTGAAAACAGTTGCCGCTCGGCGCTCCGGAAATTGTTGCGTTATTGTTGCTCGAGCCCTTGGTCGGGGTTGAGGGATTTCGCGCCGTGTTCACAGTCCGTGGCTGACGTCCCGCGAGCCTCGCGGCAGGGGTTTCCGTGTCGCTGGTGAGAATCGACGGCCGAACCAATGCCAGCCATCCGGATTGAGCCCCGACCAGGCAGTGGACCACTACCCCTTGTCGCTTTGGGTTCGCACGGCCGCCAGTTCGCAGGCTCGACATCACTCCGGATCGTTTTACCCGAGTCGGGCCAGTCCACGCTGATTCTTACTTCGGAGCAGTGCTATTTCTGCAATTGGCGCCGGCAGGTCCAGCCGGCCAACATCAACGCCCCGGCCAGCGCTGCACCAAACGTCCCTGGCTCTGGCACGGAATTCGCTGGATCGATCGGGATGATCAGCCCGTCGGAGGAGAAGAGACTGAAATTGAGCAGCGGTTGAAGGCTCTCATCCAGGACGAGCACCGATTCCAGGGTAACCGTGGAGGAGAAGTTTGCTTCTGCCTGTCCATAGTAGAAGCCGTCTACAGTCAGCCCAGTGTCCTCCGTCCCTAGCGTCGCTCCCGTTTGGCTCGCCGTGTACCAGAGGAAGGGCGTATTCAACGGTACCCGTGTCAGCGTGTGAGGTGTCGCAGTGATGTATTCGTTGATGTACCTGTACGAAGCTCCATCGTTGCCCCTGCAGTTGAAGGGCGCCGCTGAGACCTGGGTGCCCCAGACAACGCACGAATACGCCACTGTGCCTGAGAACGCCGACCCTGTATTGACACTCCCGTGCAGCCGGTAAGTAGGCAGGAAGTAGACGAACCCATTCTTTGGGCTGTTGATCTGCATGTTGAAGAATGCATACGCAGTCGCCAAGGCCAGAGTTGTCGGCGTCGTATAACTGCCAGGCTGCATCTTCTCCAATTCGAAAGCCGCGAAGGTCTTCAGGCCGGTGAGACTGGCTTGAGCCCATGAATTCACATAAACATGCTCGGAGCCGGATAGCAGGCTCCCATTGTCGGCTCCAATCTGCTCCCCATCCAGCAGCGTTGAACTGGCGTCGGCTTTGGGGTTATACGAACTGTAATATTCGCTTTTATTCCCCTTATCTACGACCCAACCCCACGATTGGAGGATGGCTGCTCCGGCACTCTGCTGCATCAACACCGCGCATACGAGCACTTGGAAGCTATTCATTCTCAATGAGCTACACTCCTCCGCTACAGGCTCCG
Source organism: Paludibaculum fermentans (assembly GCF_051172195.1). GTDB lineage: Bacteria > Acidobacteriota > Terriglobia > Bryobacterales > Bryobacteraceae > Paludibaculum > Paludibaculum fermentans_A. The sequence continues at coordinate 921,094 of NZ_JBPJAQ010000002.1, read as the reverse complement.
AGTGATCGCGCCCCCGCTCAGCTGCTCGGCAGCACCACGACCATTTTCCTGGTGCCGTCGTCCGCTCGGCCTCAGCGCATCCTTCGGGAGAATACTGTGCTATTGCAGTTAGGTCGGCCGGCACTGGGCACGAGGACATTAAAACCAGCTAATGGCGGCAGGCACGTTGTTGGCCTGATCCACACTTCGATGCCGGATAAACGGGGCTACCCCGGCGCGTTTCAATTCGTAAGCCACTAGATTCACTCTCTGCGCATACCTTGACGGACCCGCCCCGCCCGCTGACCACACCCCCCAGTTGTGCTAATTTGCCCAAATGGCGACCGGCATGGCAAATCCGTTCCCCAAAGCCGAGAAGTTCCGCGCACGCGTCATCCAGTCCGCCGAACAGGCCCTGGCCACCAACGGCTACGTCGCGCCCCTCGATGTCTTCCTTCGCACCGGACTCCTGGTGCCGCCCCACGTCGACGCCTGGCGCAAAGGCCGCGTCGACAATCTGGTATCTCAGATTCAGGGCAGCCTCCAGAAGCAAATCTTCCTGCGCCAGACCCTCGAGGACTGGGCCCGCGAACACGCCCTCACCCCCTCCGAGACCCGTTACGCGCGGCCATCCCGTGACGGAGCCGCCGAGCTCCGCTTCTCCGTCGACGGCAACCCACTGGACGAGACCTTCTTCCGCACCCACTACCTGCCCGCCTCGATGCCCGAAAAGCAGAAAGAGAAACTCACCGGAAAGCTCAATCGAGTGGAGCCGCCGGTCGTCTTCCAGATCCTGCGCGACTCTGCCTGCTCGGAATGCGGCGTAGAAGTGGAATCCGGTGCCCTGCTCTACATGGAGGCCCAGCAGCCTCTCTGCCTGGCGTGCGCCAGGATGGACGAACTCGAATACCTCGAGGCCGGAGATGCCGCCCTCACGCGCCGCTCCACCAAGTACAGCAGCCGCACTGCCGTCGTCGTCCGCTTCAGCCGCTCCCGCGGCCGCTATGAACGGCAGGGGATCCTCGTCGAGCCCGCCGCCCTCGAACGCGCCGAACGGGAGTGCGCCGCCGATGCGGACCAGCGCGCCCAGGCCCGTGCCGCCGGCGCCGTGCGCCGCGAGAAAGAGGATCGCGACTTCACCCACCGCCTGACCCGGCAACTCCTCGTGCTCTTCCCCGGCTGTCCGCCCCGCGAAGCCGAACGCATCGCCGCCCACACCGCCGTCCGGGGCAGTGGCCGCGTCGGCCGCTCCGCCGCCGCCCGCAAACTGGACGATCGCGCCCTGCACGCCGCAGTCGCCGCCGCCGTCCGCCACAACCACACCGACTACGACCAGCGCCTCGCCGCCGGCGCCGATCGCGAATCCGCCCGAGCAGCCGTCGGCCCGCAAGTCCACCGCATCCTGGACGCCTGGCGCAACGTGGATTAGCTGCGGCCGCAAGGCGCTGGCCTCGCTTGCCGAGGCAACCCTTGCGGAGAGTGAACCGGGAAGCTGCTGGGCGTGCAACGTCGCCAAGCCCTTCTTCAACAAGGGCGGCAGCAGCAGCGCGCACAGCGAGCGATGAATCACACAATGCGTGGGAAAGTAGAGAGGATGCGAATCGAATTCGCGCGGCCCATCAGAACGGCGCCCGGTCCAGGATTCGCCTGCATTCCCGGCTCCCCCCAGGTATGAGGTCACCATGGTAACCACACAGGAAGTGAAGTTGCCGTATTCGGCGATCGTGCTGGGCGCGACGGGCAACGTGGGCGGACGCATCGTCCACCTTCTGGTGAACAACCCGCTCTGCAGGAAAGTGATCGTGGTGACGCGCCGCCAGACAGACGCCTTCTCCGGCGCGAATGTCCAGGAGGTGGTCGTCAACATGGACCGTCTCGAAGAAGAGGTTGCCCCGCACGCCCGGGGAGTCAACGTCGCGCTCGCCGCGTTCGGCGTCGGCAAGGGCAGCGCCACCATGCCGGAGGCGGACGTTCGCAGGATCGAAATCGCATATCCGCAAGCATTCTGCCGCGCTGCCAAGGCGGCAGGCGCCCGAGTTTGCGGGGTCATGACGGCCGTTGGCGCGGATCCCAACTCCAGGGTGAAGTACACCAGGATCATCGGGGAGAAGGAGCAGGCGGCCGAGTCCGTCCACTTCGACTTCCTGGGAATCTACCGGCCCGCGGTCATTCTCGGCAACTCCAACACCCCGGACGCCCTCGGCTACGTCATGCCCCTCCTCCACTGGGCCATGCCATCGAAATACCACTCGATCCACAAGAACGATCTGGCGCGCGCCATGGTGGCGCAGTCGGAGCAGGCGTTCCTAGCGATCGCCCAGGGCGCTACCCCCCAGCCGGCGCCCGTAAAGATCCTGGAGTACCAGGAGATGAAGCCCTTCTTCGTGAAAGGCGAGAGCGACGAGCGGTGAGCACCAGGGAGCGGCATCCTCGGCGTGGTCGATTAATAGTGCTGCGCTCCATCCGAATAGTTCCACTTCGGCTCTCCTGTTGATCCGAGCGGGAACGTCTATACGATTTGGCTGAAGATGCTGGATGCACGAATGATCGGCAAGATCCCCTTTGCCGTCGGTTCCAATTCGTTCCTGGAAACCTGAGCCAACCTATCAAAGCGAGTGCCCCGCCGTGCTCCTACACCTCACCGCGGCGCTATGCGTTAATTTGCACTGGAGGCCCTCTGGAGGCCCTCTGCCTAATCGCCTTCCATGAGCGTTTGCAAATTGACGAAGAAGTCTCCTTTGCCTAGTGCTCTCACGGCGTTTATCATATTGTCAAGTGTGATTTTTGGCACAATGATCATTCCAGGCAAGGCCACACAGATGTCGCCTCGTTCCAGATCTTGCGCTACTCTGACTGCGTCATAGAAACCCACTCGAACGCGCGTTTTATTAGGCAGCTCGACAACAGCATGATAATAGACCCCCTTCATCTCAGCCTCAAATGCAATATTATCGTCAAATCCATAGGGAAATAACAATCTTGGAAGCGACTCTTCATTCATAATTACCTTCCCGAGCTACGACACCAGCAATTTCATTCAAATTCCTTGGACCAGATGCTGGTAATCGACCAAGGTGCTTGGCCGAACCATCTCCAACTGGTAGTGATACGGCAGGAGGTCGTCCTGGTGTGTCACTCCCCATTTTGCCCCGAATGCAACCATCCTCTGAAGAGTGGCTTGACGGGCAACTGTCGTCTTGGTCACTTTCGACGGTGGGCGCAGGATCCGAGAGCGATGACCGCCCACGCGATGGCTCCCCCAGTTGGACTTTGAGAGACTGAGTAGCGATGTAGAACGCGATCGGGGAGTTCAAAACCGTTGGGGCGTCGGAAGTCGACTCCATACCATGATCGGCCATCCTGAATTCCTCGACCGAAATGCGAGTACGACCCACCAGGACGTTCCGACTTCCGTGCGTCCTCTCGGACACAGTTCACCATTTCGTGTCCGCATTGCGGCTGGCTCTTTGCTCCCTCGGCCAAATGCTCTGTAGGGCCAATCATCAATGGCGGGTTGTGACGCACGTACCAATAGAGGTCCCAGCTTTGGGGATCCTCAATGTGTTGATCGATGAGGGACGCGTCAGGCGATGTGAACCGGCCCTGCGTGGACGACAAACACATCACCCTGTAGCAATCCAGCCCGACTACATCATTGGGCGATTCTGTAGGAATCGAGCCTGACAGTCTGCACCTCTTCTTGTTTGCCGCCCTGCCTGATCCGGAAGTATTTGTACTCCACCGGTCCCACGCCTTTGGCGTACGTTGTGATGGTCTGCATTTGTGTCCCCGGATCACGCTCCTCGACGACGGCACAGTCCGGAAATTCCTTCGAGGCAACAGAACATGCTTGGCCAACGGACAGAACCTTGAAGGCTGGAGGCGACTGCCCCTCTCGGACGTGACCGCCACCCTCCCAGTGATCGCCGATGGTAAGGGGCCACTTGAGCACGAGGCTTCGAGTCGAAACTTCCTCAATCCCCGTCCCTGTCGTCGCTAGCATCATAGCCGCATCGTCGGCTTGCATCGGCGTGGGCCATACCTGATATACCAGGCTACCTGCTGTGTTCTTCTCGGCCTTGGTCACGCGCCAGACCACTTTCGATTCCTCGCGACGTGGTATTGAGACGCGAACTCGATACTCCCAAGAGTTTCCGACGGACAGCGGAAAATACGGATGGCCCGTAGGCTGCTGTCCTGACAACAGCAGTACCGGCATCAGTGTGAGGCCGGCTATCCATGACACCCTGTCCGCCGTCATTCCTTCTCCTCTTTCTTCGGCTTCTCTATCGGCGTGTAAACACCTCGATTCGTCTTCTCCGTTCCCTCGGTCATGAAGACCGTAGAACAGCCAGCATCGTTGCGGGAGTCCAAGTGCAAATGCGGAGCCTCAGTCTGCGTGATTGGCCCATGTTTGATGTCCACGGCTTGGGCGTGGCTACCGTCGTACACGTATTCCTGATGCCAAAAATGCAGATGTGGTTTTCGAGGTCCCGGTTCTTCAGGGGATTATTCCTAACGTAGGCGTAAAGGGTCAGCAATTGTGGATCGTTGAGATCCGCGTACAGAACGGGCTCCGGCTTCGCCGACCATTCCGGTGTCGTAAACCTCCCCTGTGCGCCCGAGAAGTACTTTGCCCCGAAGTAATCCAGTCCCATCTCAACATCCCGTTCTTTGCCCGAGAACTTCGAACGTGGCTCGCTGGCAGATGTCCAGGACGAACCAGTCCGGCCTGTTGCCGCGCCCGATGGGATCTGTTCGCCTGATGGCAGGCAATCCAGACAGCGACTTGATGTCGTCCCCGAGAAAACTACTCGTGTACGCCCCAGGAGGTCTGTGGCAATCCAACTACGCCGCCCGCAGTTGCAACCGCCGTATCGGACGCTTCCGTGACTGGTCCATCCACTCCATTCACCATCAGCGTTATTCTCGTCCCAATGACGATGGCTGCACGCTCACCTTATCCATCGTATTTCAAGTCGTGGTGATGCCATCCAGCCTGCTTGTTGCAAGCCGGCCTTCCGCGTCATAGGTCATGCCTTGGACGCCAAACGCTGTCTGGCGCCCAGGATGTTAGTTGTATGTGGACCCGCCAGCCGTCATCCCCAGCAACTCCAACACCCCGGACGCCCTGGGCTACATCATGCCCCTCCTCCACTGGGCCATGCCACCGAAATACCACTCCATCCACAAAAACGGCCTGGCGCGCGCCATGGTGGAGCAGTCGGAGCAGGCGCTCCTGGGATCAAAGGTCACGCAGGAGCCCTTCACGACTCCATCCACAAAGTAGCCGCCCATATGGTGCTCATTCCCATCGGGTGGCTCTTCCTGCTTGGCATCCTTCGGTGGCCTCCTCCCGAGGATGTGCAACTGCTGCATCAGATGCCGAAATGGCGGCCTGCTGGGCGAGGGCGTCCCACCAACGGGAGCGGCTCGCGTATACTATGGCCACTGGATCAGGATGGCGCAAAGGGGATGTTCTGGGCTCCGACGTGTCAGTATTGCTGGACCGTGCAGCACACGGCGATAATAGCGTCCAGGCGCTCCTGTTTGAACTGATCCACACCGAACTCCATAAGTTGGCACGATCTGCGATGAGCCGGGAGCGGCCGGATCACACCCTCCAACCCACAGCCCTCGTCAACGAGGCCTACTTGCGCTTGGTGGGTGACGGCACGGTGAGCTGGCAGAGCCGAGCGCATTTCTTCGGCGCCGCCGCCCGAGCGATGCGGCAGATTCTCATCAACCATGCGCAGGAGCGATCGGCGGCCAAGCGGGGCAGTGGCGGAGTGCGAGTGGAACTGAGCGAGTCGATCGCGTCGTTTACGCCGGACCCCGACGTACTGATCGCAATCGATATCGCGCTGGAGCAGTTGGCCACAGTCGACCCGCGAGCCGCGCGCATTGTCGAACTACGCTACTTCGTCGGTCTGAGTTTCGACGAAGTGGCCGCTTTGCTGGGTATTTCCGTGAAGACCGCGAAACGCGACTGGGAGTTCGCGCGAGTCTGGTTAGAGCGGCGCCTGCGCACCGGCGGGCCCCAATGAGTGGTGAAGCGCAAGCGCGTCTACTGCGCGTCAAGGAGGTATTCTCGGAGGCCGCCGAGGCAGACGCCGGGGAGCGAGCAGCCATCCTGGATCGCTTGTGTCAGGCTGACTCGGAGTTGCGCCGCGAGGTGGAAGCCCTGCTGGACTTGTGCACGGAGCCCAACCTGACGCTCGACCGCCCACTGCGCAGGCATCAGGCCGGGGATCTGTTGGCCGGCCGATACCGTCTCACCCGATTCCTGGCTTCGGGCGGCATGGGTGAAGTGTACGCCGCCACTGACGTCCAAACCGGCCAGGATGTCGCCCTGAAATTCATCCGTCTTTCGCCTGGGTGGCACGATCAAGCCTCGGCCCGGCTGTCGCGTGAGGTGCGGATGGCCCGGCAGATCCAGCATCCGAACGTCTGCCGCGTATTTGAATTGGAGCAGGAACGGGACGAGCAGTTCTGCGTGATGGAGTTGCTGGACGGCGAGACGCTCTCCGGCCGGCTGGCCGCACGCGGACCGTTTCCACACTCCGAGGCCAGCGCCATCGCATTACAGCTCTGCGACGGTCTGGAGGCCGCGCACCTGGCCGGGGTCTTGCACCGCGATCTGAAGCCCGGCAACATCTTTCTGTGCGGCGAACGGGCCGTTATTATTGACTTCGGACTTGCCGTCGCGGCGCCGGGCCGGATGGAGATTACCCATTCGCTGACGTCGGCAGGGGCGGTGATTGGCACGCTGGCCTACATGGCGCCAGAGCAGTTGGAGAGTGGCGAGAGCAGCCCGGCGTCCGATGTCTATTCGCTCGGAGTGGTGCTCTACGAGATGTTGACCGGTGCGCCGCCACACGAGGCGAAGTCGCCGTTCCGCCTGGCAGCGCAGAAAGCGCGGGAGTCGCACTCGACGCCGCGTCTGAAGGTGCCCGGTTTGCCTCAGGTGTGGGACGAGGTGGTCGGGCGCTGCCTGAGAGCGCGGCCCGAAGACCGCTGTTCCCGCGCCGCCGATGTGCGGAGGCTCTTGGAGAGCGGCCGGCCGAGCGCCCGCTTCGTGTTTGACCGCTGGAGGCGAATGCTCACAGTGCCAATCGCGGCGATACTGGCAGTGGCTTTGTTGAGCCTCGGCTGGAATTGGATGGAACGCGACCACCAACCGCCAGCCGAAGCAGTCCGGCTCTACAGTGAGGCGCAGGCCTCGCTGAATGTCGCCGCCCCATGGCGCGCCACAGGCTTGCTGGAGCAGGCATTGCAGCGCGACCCGGGTTTCCTGAAGGCGCGGGCCAGTTTGGCCACGGTCTATGCCGAACTGGACCAGATTGACAAGGCGCGCGATTCGGTGCTGCGTGCTACCGCGACCGCCGACAGCCGCTGGTATGTCGGCCGTGCCGAGCGGCAATCGCTTGACGCGGCGCGGGCCGCCGTGATGCACGATTACCCGCAGGCGGCGCAGCAATACCGGCGGATGGCGATGTCTTCAATCGGCGTGGAACGTAACAATGCACTCCTGGCGATGGCGCGCATGCAGGAACAGGCAGGACAGTTTGAGGCGGCTCAGAAGGTGCTGGAGTCAACTGTGCGCGAGGATGCGGGCAACAACTCCACGCGCGTCCGTTACGCCTTGCTGCTGTGCCGCAAGCGGGACTTCGGTCAGGCTGCGAAGGAATTCGAACAGGCTGCGGCCGCCTGCGAATCCGCGAACAACCCGGAGGGGTTGGCCGATGTTCTGCTTGCGCGTGCGACGGCGCTGCGCACTCAGAGCGTGCAGGAACTCAGTCGCGATCTGGAACGCGCACTGGAACTCAGTTCTAAAACGGGCAACAAGTTCCAGAACCTCTCCGCCCGGTTTCGGACGGCAGCGCTCATGGTAAGAGAACGCGACTACGATGGCGCGATTGCGACGGCCCGCGAAACGGCGCATTTGGCCGCGCGCGAGGGGATGCTGGTCGCGGCCGCACAGTCGATGGGCGAACTCGGTTACACGTTGGTCTATCTGAAGCGGCCTGTGCAAGCCATTGAGCTGCTCCAGGAGGCCGTGCAGTTGGCCGGGAGGGGAGGCAGCGCTCCAACGCTGGCGCAGAACCGCCTGAGGCTCGGTGAGGCGATGGGGGGCAATAACCAAAACGACGAGGCGCTACGGGAGATGGAGCCAGCCGTTCAATGGTACCGGCAGAACGGCGCACAAGACTCACTGCCGCTGATTCTCATCAAGTGGGGCACCGTCCTGGGAGGTACTGCTCGGTTCGAAGAGGCCCCGCGGGTGTTCAAGGAAGCGTTGGAACTGGCGACAAGACACGGCGACGACACCTATAAATCGATGGCGCTAGCGCGGCTCGGTGCCTACTACGGTCAGCGGGACCTGCGGGAAGCGGCCCAATTCTTCGACCAGGCCGTCATCCTGGCCCGCAAGGCCGGCCTCACTGGTCCGCTGCTTCAGGCCGCCCTAATCTGGATTGCACTCGGTGATTTTGAGAAGGGGGAGGCCTTGGTCTCCGAAGCACAGCGCGACTTGGCTACGAACTACAGAGACGGACCAGATCGGCAACACCTGAATGGATATGCCCGCTGGACCAGAGCTCGCATGGCTCTCTATCAGGGTCGCTGCGACGCCGGCCTGCGCGAAGTGACCGGCCTCCCGACCACCCACGCGCTATTTCCCGTTCTGCGGGCCTGTTCGAACACGGCGACCGACGCGGAAAGGCGAGCCCGACGAGTGTCGCTTGAGAAACAGCTTGCTGCCTCTCCCGATCGCTTCAACATCGCGAGGATCTCGGCCGAGGCAGGCGCGCTCGACCTGCAACTGGGCGACTGGGCGGCGGCGCGGCGCCACGGCGAATTGGGCCTGGCAAACGCCACCGAACAGAAGCTGAGGTTGCTCGAACTCGACAATCTCCTGGTCTTGCGCGCCGCCGCAATCCGGCAGAGGCAGAGCGAGCCGGCCAGGGAACTGACGGCCCGCGTCCTGCAAACCGCGGCACGCGCCGGCTTTCAGTCGCCGGAGCGATTCAACGGCCGGCAGGACCTCCTGCGACTATGGGCATATGGCGCTCGCTAAAATAATCTGACCCTCTTTTCTCACGGATCCGGCATGTACCTGTAGAGGGCGTTTCGAGTACATGCATCGAATACTGGCGGCAGTCCTGGCGATCACTGCAAGCGCGGCCGACTTCCACTACGGGTTTGCGGGAGCGAACAGCGATGGGGTGCAGCTCCGCCTTGCCAAGTCCCCCCAGTTCTTCATCGCACAAAAGTTGGTCGCCGTGGAAGTGACCGCTCCGGCCGGTGTTGCGCAGCCGGGGCAGGTCCAGCCCCAAGCCGCTGCCGTCTATCCCGCCTCGGGCACTCCCGGCGCCCCCCAGCCCCAGATCCTGTCGGCATTGCCAACACCGAACCTTGACATGATCCGCTCAGCGGCGGAGAACGGGCTGGCCGCCGCCGGGTTCAAGATCGTAAGCGCGCAACCCGGGACCATCGTCCGCCTTACCGTCTCCAGCTACGACCCCATCAGGACGCAGCAAACGACGCTCCAGCAGACCGTGACGGTACGCGACCCCGCCACGGGCCAGCCCGTCCAGCAACAGATCCCAGTCGAGTTTTGGGAAGGCTCCGGGCTCCTGGCCCTGCGCATCGAGGTGGTCGAGCCAGGCAGTAACCGAGTCGTCGATGGATTCGCCACGTCCGACTCGTTTTCCAAACGAGGGCAAATCGGAGTCAACGGCCGGCGCACCGTCGATCCCGGGCAGTTGCCAATCGCCGACGGAATTTGGCAGCAGTTGGTGAAAAACACGACCGATCCCATCCTTGCGCGCTATGGCACCACTGAAGAAAAGGTGGAGTTCCTGCTGGCGACGGAAGAAGAGCTGCGGCCCGGCAACCAGTTCGCCAGGAACGGCAACTGGAAGATCGCGTTGGCCAGGTGGCAGGAAGCCGCCTTCAATAAGAAACCGGCCGAAGCGTCGCGTGCCTTCAATATGGCCGCGGCCCACGAGGCGCTGGCCTACGAGGCATTGCGGACTCAAAACGCAGCGTCGGGAGCGTCGCTGCTGAACAGGGCCGAAGAGCTTTATCAGAAGGCGATGGAGCTCGAGCCCAGGGAAAAAAACTTCCAGGCTGCCGGCGAGCGGCTCCGCAAGGCCTCCGCGGAATTCAATCGCGCGCTCGCACAGCAGGCGTCTATCCAGGCGCAGGGCCAGCGGCAGCAGGCTGAACTGGATGCCGTCGCAGCCCAGGCTGAATTGGCTCGCCGCCAGGCGGAGGCTGGGGTCAAGGCGCAGCAGGAGAAAGCCCAGTCCTTTGAGGCCAAGCGCGCCGACACCGCCCCGGAGGCCTCGTTTCGTCAACTCGCCAGGGTGCGGCTACGCGCGCAGAACGGGCCGGCATCGGAGGAAGACCGCGCGAAACTGATCGCGTTAGGCCAGCAGGTCTACAAACTCGATTCCCTGGCCGCCGAACGCGTTGTGCATCAGGAGGCGAAGCTCTGGGTCGAGTTGCTGCCAAGAATCGCCAGTTACCGCGAGATGTTCGCTGTCCTTTTTGGTGACAGGAAAATCACCCCCGCCGAGCGCGCCGCGTTGAACGATCTGTCGAAGTCGCTGGACCTGTCGGCGGACGAGGTGAAGGAAATCGAAGCTCAGTTTACGGAAGGGAAATAGATGGAAACGCTCAAATTCGGATTCGGAGGAACATTGGCAATGACAACCACAGCCAGGGTGGTAGGCTTCGGACTCGCGATGTCAGTAGTCTGCATGGCGCAATCACCACCCACTCAACAACGACCTGCCGCCAATCCCGACACGGGGCGCCCAGGCGCGACGATGGCGCGCGCTCCACAGACTCAGACCGAGCAGGCGCAGATCGAAGCTGCTCGTCTTGCAATGAGCGCCGCCACGATCACCATTAAGGGGCATGCCTTTCCGAAACGGCTGAGCTCACCTGGGGCGAAGATGCAGGCGCAGTCATTCTGCGAACCCTACGATACGCGGAAGCAGCCCAAGGTTGCGGAGTTGACGGCGGAGCTGCCTAAGGGCACCAAAAAGGACCACTCGGAGACCTTTTCATCCACGTATTCTCCTCCGCTGCCGATTTGGGTGATCTCGTCATATCAAAGAACCGAAGAGAACAGGATCGGCCCCGTGAGTGTGACGGTTGACGCTGTTCCGGGTGGCTACAAGGTTCTATCGTCGAGCCAGTTCCAGAGCGAGTACAACTCAATGAAGAACTACGTTCTGGGCCTCAACATCCTTGAAAAGGTGAAGGTAGACATTGCCCTCAAGCTCGATGAATACGTGAAGAACTATTCATCGTATTCAATGGAAATCAGCGCTTCGCATGGAACGGCCATGCACAAAGCCGTCCTCTCGGGTGCGGGCAAGTTCAACGGAAGAACCGCCTACCATGGGTGGATTGATACGGTCGAAGTTTGTGCTCCCCCAGAGGCGACTGATCAGGCGGCGTTGCGTCAGACACTGAAGTCGTGGGTTGACGGTCTGGTAAAGGGGATGCCAACGGCGTTGCCCAAGGGAGGGCCTGAGAAATTGAATCCCGGGTCGCTCATAAAGTGAGTGGCGCCGGAGTTGGTCATTTTGCCTCGAACGTCCCCGCCTGCTGGCTCGCGGGCAGTTTTTCTGCCGCCACTACGGCGAGTAACGAACAAGACCTGACGATGGCCCCACGAACACAGAAACAACAAGCAATGTTCTGCTGGAACGCCGTACCGGCGGATCCACAGCCGATGAGATGAAAGGACCATTTGCGTGGCCATCCCGATGGTCCGCATCGTGGCGGAGTAGAAGCCATTTGGGGCGCCTGGAAGCCACCGCGCCCCAGTCAACAATCAGATCGAAACGACCGCGCTCGCTGAACTCAGGTTCGGCGTCACCACGCGGAGATTAGCGGTTGGGTCTGCCAAGCGCGGTTCCCGCCCGCAGGAGGAAAACAGCATTATGTATTCGCAATCAGCACGACTCTGGACTGCGGCGGCATTCTGCGCGGCGATCGCGTTGGCGCAGAATGGTATTCCACACGTAAAAGTAATTCTCGGCAAACAGCCCGGTGCATCCGCATTCCTCAGCCCGTCCCCCACGGGCGGCATCGCCGGACGCCTGCAAGACAGGGTCCCGCCAGGAAGTCGCTTTGTGGTGCTCGACCCCCAAGGAAACACACTATCGGCGGCTCCCGTGAACGCCACCGATGGAACTTTCGTTCTTCCACCGCCTTCCACTCCCCTACAGGCGAACTGCTCCTCTTGTCTGGAGATCCCAGGCTCGCCCCGAGTCTGCAGCGATCCGGGAGCGATGGCCGCGGTTGTCAGTATGCGGCAAAGACCAAAGGGCGACTTCGGTGATCGCGCCGCTCAACCGGCGCCTTGCCCACCCGGATCATCCTGGAATGGCACGCAGTGCGTCGGCATTCAGGCCAACCAGGCGACGCTGCTCCCGCCCGCTGATGCTGCGGTCCTGGCCAATGTCCAGATCATCAGGACGCCCGCCGGAACCTGGCGTTGCATGGGCAGAACCGGCGTCTGCACTCCACCAGAGGTGCAGTCCCTGGCCAGAACGGTAACCACGACCGTGAAGAGCGTCAGCAACATCAAGTCGCTCCTGGTGGTGGCTCCCGACGGGACGATTACTTGCAGGGACTCCGTCGATGGACGGCCCTGCACGCCCGCCGAAACTGACGGGTTTGCGTCCTCGTTGAAAGCTCGTCACGAGACGTTGAAGAATGCTGCTGGCAACATGAGGTGATCCCGGAGAGCCCTGTCCGCAGTCAAAACCCCGCGATAGCTCGAGATCAGTAGCTTGCGCTCAGGACAGGTCGGAGGCCCAACGCACGGTTACGCCATGTTACAGGGGTGAGTTCGTGCGGAATTCACCCTCTCCATCCTCGTCACCGTCGGCGTCGTCTTCGGCAGTCGATGCGGCACCCCACTGGAGGTCCTTACACTCCGGCCGCAGGTCGCCATGCTCACTCGTAATCAGCCCCGACCGACTTTGGACTCCGGGGATCGGAACTTCCGGACCATCCTCCGCCGCTTGTGCTCGGTTGGTCCGACGTACTTGTCGCCTTGAAGCCGGAGACCGTCGTCGGCCGGCACCGCGATGGTCTTCGGTTCTACTGGCGGTGGCGTCATCGGCCGCTGCGTGGCCGACCGACGATCTCCTGAAGGTCCGATAATTGATCCGCCAGTTGGCAGATGACGATATTCGCCTGGTTCGCTCGCGGCAATTCTCCCGAGGCTTCAAGGCCCGACGTGATTCCAAGGAACGCTAAAGAGCAGACTGCTCCCAGGTTCTATCCTTTCGTCGCCTCCAACATCGCTCCCGCTCAACTCTGTTGGCTGGCCAATCCATTTTGATTTGACAGGCGGTCCGGAAGGCACGCCAGAAAGCGAACTGGGTCCTACGATTTCGGCGGTGTCCATAGTAGCCTGAGGCCAGTCTCGAACATTGAGCAGGCACGGCGCGTGTCCGCCGAACGTCACCGTCTCAGACCGCCCCATCCACTCGACTTCTCCCCCATTTCGACCGCTCGGCTCAAATCGGTCCGGCCCCCTGCAAATAATTCTGATCATATTTATCAATCACTTACACCGACCCACTCGGAATACGCTTGCCACGCGGGGTTCTAATCCACGCCGAGGATACAACTATGCGATGGATACGACGGGACAGGGACATGGCGGACGGCGCAGTCGAAGGCCGCTCCAGCAAATCGGCGGGGCTCAACAACGGCCTCGCCAACACTACATCCGCCGGCGCCGGCTTTCGTGCCGATACCCCCATCTCCGCCCCTACAGCCCAAACACCGCTTTTTGAGCGATCAAACCCATCTCAGTGGCACCCGATCCTTCGCCTGCACCCTCGCCTCTCCCAGCAATCCACTCCCCTTGAGGGATCAAACCCATTCTTCAGCTCAGCGCCGCCGCCGCCGACCTCGCCCACGACCCCCTTCCGCCAGCCCGCCACCCCCAAATCCACTCTCCTTGAGGGATCAAACCCATTCCGCCGGACACCGCCGCCGCCCCCTCCCGGCGCACCCTTCCACCAGCCCGCTACCCCCAATCCACCCACTTTGAGGGATCAAACCCATTCCACCGGCCCGGCGCCGCCAGTCCGTCAGTCCCCCTGACGCCCGGCATCGCCGCCCTACTGACTCTCCCCACGCAGGCCCACCCCGCCCTGCAACCGATCTTTGAAATCCTAACCTTCACATTCGCCCCGGCTTAGGTTGACCCGATGCGCGTCAAAGTCTACAATCTTGTCATGCCAAAGCCGGGGCGCAAGGAGTGGCACCTGCGCATACACGGACGTTCTTATCTGGTGGTTCGGAGGATGGACCTGGATGCGGAAGAGGAGTTCGTCGAGCGTCCATTCCTGTCCACCACCACCTTTGACCGCTGGCTGAACGACCAGGTCACCGCCCGCCGCCTGGCCGAGATGCTCTCCTCGGTCACCTCCCTCCCCCAGCGCAACGCCCTCGAGAACAAAGGCTGGCTCAGCGCCCGCCTCGACGACGCCTTCCGGCAGCATCGCCTCGTCCTCATCGAACCCGACGAAGAACCAGCCGCCGCGGCCGCCGCCGGTGGTGGTGGCGGGGGCGGAGGTGCCGCCGCTGGCGGCGCCAATGCCAATCCCGCCGGCGAAAATGCTCCACCAGCCCCCACCAGGGGGCGCACCGGAGCCCCTCCAGCCCCCACCAAAACCTGGATCGAATTCAAGCTGGTGGACAACGACAACAAACCCATCGCCAACGAACGCTACAAGGTGAAACTCACCGACGGTAGCATCAAGGAAGGCCGCCTCGGCGCCGACGGCAGCGTGAAGTTCAGCAACATCGACCCCGGCAGTTGCGACATCTCGTTCCCTGACCTCGACACGAAAGATTGGGCCGCCGCCTGAGAGATTCACCGTGCCTAGAAACCACACTGTCGCCCAACCCGATCACCTGGCCCGGATCGCCGAGAAGTACCACTTCTTCGACTACACGATCATCTGGGACGACGGCGCCAACGCCGACCTGAAGTCCAACCGCGACAATCCCAACATCCTCAATCCCGGCGACGTGGTCGTCATCCCGGACAAAACGCCCAAAACCGAAACTCGCCCCACCAGCCGCACCTATACCTTTAAGGTCAAGCCGCAACCCCTCCAGATCCGCCTCCAGATCCTCGACTACGACGGCGAACCCGCCGTCTGCGAGTTCAAATTCAAAATCGAAGCCGACTCCGGAACCGTCAACCTCACCGACGGCAAGTTCCGGAAACCCATCCAGCGCGCCTGGGAAAACGGCTCCATCCGGGTCGACAAACTCAACATCCTTGATGTACCCATGAAAGTCGGCTGGCTCGATCCCGTCGAATTCCAGTCCGGCCAGGTCGCCCGATTGAACAACCTCGGCTACAACGCCGGCGTCGTCGAGAAGCCCGACCCCCTGCAGTTCCGCTCCGCGCTCGAGGAGTTCCAGTGCGACAATGGCCTGGACATCACCGGTGTATGCGACGCCGATACTCAAGCCAAGTTGAAGGCGATTCATTTGTGCTAACAACCCGGAGGAACCAGCATGGCTGACGCCGGGTTTGCCGCCGACCATCCGCCCCGTCCCGATCAACCGTTCTACGTCGCCCCCAACTTCGATGGCGCGACGGAACGCAACTCTTACCGCGCCCAGTTGATCCCCGTCGCCTGCTGGCGCGTCGACAACATCCGCTTCGAGTTCGACTCCTCCTTCGTCAAGCCCGAAATCGCCGCGGAACTCGCCCTCCTGGCCGCCAAAATGAAGGCCCATCCCAAGGCCCCCATCTCCATCTTTGGCCACGCCGATCCAGTCGGTAAGGACGAGTACAACAAGAAGCTCAGCGGCCGCCGCGCCATCGCCATCTACGCCATCCTCACCCGCAATACAGATCTGTGGGAGAAGCTCTATAACGATAAGGACGACCACTGGGGCCTGAAGTCCATCCAGATCATGCTCACCGCGCTGGGCTATGATCCCGGCCCGGCCACCGGCTACGGCTCCGGCAAAACCACCGCCGCCGTCAAGAAGTTCCAGGGCGACGACGGCACACTCGACCCCGATGGCGATCCCGGCCCCCTCACCCGTGAGAAGCTCTTCAAGGCCTACATGGACAAGACCTGCGTCGACGATGCCGGCGCGGCCTTCCAACTCGGCAACGACGACTTCCTGGCCCGCGGAGCCGACCCCGACGGCAAAGGCGACTATCAGGGCTGCGGCGAATTCAACCCGGTGCTCATCTTCTCCAACGCCGAGGAGAAGGAGTTCAAAAAGCCCGGCAAAACCAAAGCACGCAACGAAGCCAACTCGCCCAACCGCCGCGTCGTCATCTTCCTCTTCCGCCCCAACAGCATCGTCTCGCCCGGCAAATGGCCCTGCCCCCTCGCCACCGAAGGCGGCGAAGGCTGCACCAAACGCTTCTGGTCCGATGGCGAAACCCGCCGCCAGAACACCGACAAACGCCGCGAATACCCCGTCACCCACGACACCTTCGCCTGCCGCTTCTACGACCGCATCGCCTTCAAGTCCCCCTGCGAAACCATTGCCCCCATTCCCCTCGCCACCCTCGATTACAAGATCTGGAATGCCCGCTGGGAACCGGCCGAAGGCTTCTGCGGCGATAAGGTCAAACTGCTGGCCGACACCGACCTGCCCGACGGCGACGCCGTACAGATCAACTTCACTCCCAAACAGGGCTCTTCTCCGAACCTCACCCAGCAGGACACCCAAAGTGCCGGCGGCAAGATCGAAATCGAGTGGGAGATCCACGACGTCGACTTCAAGAGTGGAGCCGCCTTCCTCGAAAAGGTTGAACTCGAGGCCAAGCTCACCGCCGCCAAGGCCGCGCCGGCTACCTCCACTCTCCTCACCGTCAAGGCCATGCGCGACACCGGCGAGGAGACCTTCAAACGCGACATCACCTGGAACGGCTTCGGCAACCACTCCGAATTCAAGCAGAAGACCGATCAGTTCAAGACCAAGCTCACCGCCAACTTCAAAATCGTCAAATCATGGGGCGCTACTTACATCGATTTCCGTTCCATCGGTTTCACCGGCCGGGCCGGCGGCGCTCCGTTTGACGGACATCGCTGGGGCCGCAGCACCGGCGTCAACGCCATGGCTCCCAACGAGTATTACGACGGCACTGCCTGGCAGCCCCTGCCCACCGGGTTCACCATCACCGCCGCCAATTACCAGGCCATCACCTTCCACCGCGACGGCTCAAACTTCGTCTCGGCCAATGGCGGCACCTGGCCCGAGGAGTTCACTGACTACGACTTCAACTCCGCCGCCAACGTCGCCAAACGCGCCGCCTGGTGCACCGAAACCAACAACCGCTGGAGCGATCACTTCATCCTTCGCCGGGCGAAATGCACTTCCCAGAAGAGCACCCGCTGCTGCGTCTACGACACCCAACTCGAATTGATCCTCACCCCGGTGGAGACCTTCACCGCGGCCGACCACGTCGTCTTCGTGGCGCCCGGCAACATGCGCGCCAATGCCGCCAACTGGTTTATGGGCGCACCCGACCTCGCCACCGCCGCCCATGAAACCGGCCACCGCATCGACAATCCCGACGAATATAAGGATGGCGCTACCGATGACACCCTCAACGGCGACGGAGCCATCAACGGCATCGACGAAAACTGCGTCATGGGCCAGAACATGACCAAGGTCAAGAAACGCCACCTCCACGCCATGGTCGAAACCCACAAAAAGGCCATTAAAAACGCCTTCGGCCGCGACTACGACTACGACACTCTATACAAGTGATGAACTGGAACACGAAGTGAACCCCATTCTCGACAAAGCTTTGCAGCAGGCTCTTTCGGGCGATCAGTCCGCGCTGGCCGGGTTTGGGCTTGAGCGCCACACGCTCGGCGGCCCCGGCATCCCCGGCGGCGGCACCGAGTGGGACGAACGCCTCACCCTCACCGGCGACGGCATGCTCACACTTGCCTCCAATCGCTCCATCGCCGACATCAGCTCCGAGCCCATCGGCCTCTACCGCAAGCAGGACAAAGCCGAGACCGTCCGCCGCGCCATCCAGTTGGTCCGCGAAGCAGCATTGACCGAACTCCCACCCCTCCGCGTCGAGCCTGCCGACACCCGCATCCGCATCAATGTGGCCTGCGGCGGCGTGGTCGAACGCGTCACCCTTGGCCTCACCGACCCCATGGCGCTCGAGCCCGCCCGTCCCCTGCTGCAGGAACTCGATCGCCTCGCCCAGTCCGTCCGGGCCGACCCTCTTCGCAGCTTGCGCATCGAGCTCGACATGCCCGATTCCGTCCCCGCCGCCAAGGTCCGCCTCAAAGTGATGGTCATCTTCCAGAACACGGGCACCGAAGGCTATTGGCTCACCCACCCCGGAGCCCTGCGCCGCGAACACCGCTGGGAACAGTGCACCCTCTTCTACGGCCGCAAGCCCGAAATCGTCCGCGGCTTCACCCCCCCGCCCATCGAGTTGCAGGCCTCCGCCCTCGAACCCGTTCGTGAGGAGGGTCTCGACCTGCTGTGGATCCCGCGCGGCGAAGAGGTCGAGCAGCGCTTCACCTGCATCATGGAACCGCCGGTCCCGGGCCTCTACCTGGCTCGCGCCGTCTACTCTTCTTACCTGGGTGACGATCAGGTCGCCGGCCGTCCCCGCCTGCGCGGCTGCGCCTTCTCCAACCAGGTGGAACTCGAGGTCACATGAGCCGGCTGATCGGACTTCTGGGGAGTATCATCATGGCAATGCCTGCAGCCGAAGCAGCAACGTTCTCCCTGGAGTATGCACAGCACTCCGGCTACGGCCGCATGCCGCTGCGCATCCTCGTCGAAGGCAATCAGGCCACCCTCATCCGGCAGGAAACCCTCACCGCCGGCCAGCCCATCGGCCTCTTCCGCGCAACCGTCACAGCGGCCGATCAGAAGCGGCTCGCAAGCGCCGTACCCGACTCCATCGAGAGCGGAACTCCTCTCCAGCGGGACTCCGATTACTTCATCGTCAGGCTCAAAACAGCCCAGCGAAACGTCGAACTCCGCTTCGCCCACGATCCCGTCGCCCTCGGCAAAGCCGCCCCCATGATGAAGGAACTGGAGCGCCTCGAGAAGGACCTCGCCTGGAAACCCCTGCGCGCCATCCTGGTCGAGTTGACCCCCGCCTACGCCGTCAGCATCCGCAACATCGGCTCGGAACCGGTGAAGGTCCCCTTCGGCACTTTGGGCCTGACTATCGAATCCATCGCTGCGGCCGAGCCGCCAAAGGTGCCCGGCAAAACCCCGCCGCCCCGCGTCTGGGAGATGGCCAATGGCACCGCCAACCTGCCGAAGAGTATCGAACTTGCCGCCGGCCAGTCGCTGGAATTCACCCTGCCCCTGGGCCCCACGGCCAAGGACAAACTCTATCGCGCCTGCTTCAACGCCCAGGGCAATATCGACCCCGCCGATCCCGAGATCATCGGCACCGCCTACTCCCTCGCCGTCCCCGGCGGACACAAGTAGCAGCTCCTACTTCGACTCTTCGAAGGCGATCGTGCTTTGGGCCATCGTCCGGCGGAAGTCGTCGTTCTTCAGGCTCATCGTGATGTTCCGCTTGTAGCCAAACAACACCTTGATCCCAAACTCAGTCCCGTAGGTTGAGGGGAACCAGAGCCCGTCGTCCACCTTGCGGTAGCTCACATTGAAGCCCAGTTGCTTGATATCGATGCCGAAGATGATCTTCACCGCCCGCGGGATCTTCATCGACAGCTTCGTGGTCACCATCATCGGCTGGAACTCTTCCGGATGGATCAGCACTTCACCGGCCCAGCTTCGGCTGGCATCTTCCTTCTTCGGTTCGAAGCTGACGCGATAGGCTTCCACCGTGCCCACTTTGCGCGTCCCTTCCAGCTTGAACGTGTAGTGCGCCTGCTCGTCCTTCGTCAACGGAAACAGGTCCTTCGAGATGCCGTCCCGCGACTTCTTGTCGTTGATCATGTCGTCGGTCAGGTCCTCAATCAGATCGCCATCGATGTCCGTGTCCTTGTACTGGAAGTCCGGCTTGTCGTAGGTCAGGATCTTGCCGCCGCGCTCATACCGGCCCTCGAACTTGTCCAACTTCTTATCGGTGCCCTTCTCGTCGGGCGTCACGGTATATTGCCGCTTCTCTTCCCGCGACAGCTTGCCGTTGGTGCGCAGCAGCCTGACAAAGGTGTCCTGCTTGTAGACCACCGTCTTGCGCGCCTCGGCCGCCTTCTCCTGGTTCTCCGCCACGCGGCGCAGGATCTCGTCCACGGAAGGCTGCGCCAGGCACAGTCCGGCGGAAAGGGTGGAAAGTAGGAACACAAGCGTCGTGCGCATCCAGAGGGCCTCCGCTTTCTTATACGCGCCGGAGCCTTACTTCCTTGCAGAAAGTTGGACTACTGCCGGACAATTTCGATCGTGTCCACGACCAGGCTGGTCTTCTCCAGGATCAACAGAATCGTCATCCCGCAAATGCGCCGCAGATACCCCGTAGGCACTGGCACCAGCTTGCGGTCGAGATCTTCGGGCAGCTTGTCGAGCTTCTTGTCCAGCCCGGCCGGGATCACCCCCGCCCGGTGCAACTGCTTCGCGAGTGGCAAAGGGACATCGCCCTTTTTGGCAAGACCCGGCGGCAGATGGCCTGAGCCGATCCGGTAGTAGTCCTGGATGATGCGGTTCTCGGCGTCCGTTATGAACGGATAGCGGAGATGGCTCTCCGCCTCTTCCTCCGCCGTGACTTTGTCTTTCGGTTTGTCCTGGGACTGCCCGCCCGCCAGGCTCGCCGCCAGCAGGAGGACGCTCAAATGCCGCATTGCTTCAATCTTACAGCGCGCTACTCGTAGCGCAGCGCTTCCACCGGATCCAGCCGGGCCGCCTTGCTCGCCGGCCACAGACCGAAGAACAAGCCGACTCCTACGCTGACAATAATGCCCAGCGCAGCCGCCCACAGCGGCACCGTGGTCGGCAGACTCGGGAAGGCCAGTTGCGCGCCCTTGGAGATGATCCAGCCCAGCAGCATGCCCAGCAGGCCTCCGGCAAAGGTCAGCACCACCGCTTCCGTCAGGAACTGGGTGATGATGTCGCGCTTGCGGGCGCCCAGCGCCTTGCGGACGCCGATCTCCTTCGTCCGCTCAGTCACCGAGACCAGCATGATGTTCATCACGCCAATGCCGCCCACCAGCAGTCCGATGGACGACAGCACCACCATCACCAGCGCGGTCACGCTGGTCACCTGGCGGAAGTCCTCGATCATCTGCTCTGCCGTCGATAGCCCGAAGTTGTCGGGCTCGTTGTACTTCAGCCGCCGCTCCTGCCTCAACACGCCGCGCACTTCGTCGATCGCCTTCGGCAGTTCGCCGGGGTAGGCCGATACGACAATCATGTGCTCCAGGGCCGAGGGCTCCAGCTTGCGCATGGTGAAATAGGGCAGCAGCACCCGGTTGTCCTGCTGGCCAGGGAACGAGTTGGCCGGACGGACCATCACACCAATCACTCGATAGCTGTGGCCGTCTACCTGCAGTTCCTTGCCTACCGCATCCTCGGCGCCGAACAGGTTCTTATTGATGTCCTCGCCGATCACGACCACCGGCTCCTTGTGGACGTTCTCGAAGCCGCTGAAGAACCGGCCGGTCTTCATCTCGGCATTGCCGCCGGCGACGTAGTTCTCGTCCGTCCCGCCCAGGTTCAACTGGAGTACGTCATTACCCTTATAGTGCGCTTTGTGGAAGCCGCGGCCCGGGAACAGGTAGGGGCTGACGCCTTTCACCGAAGGGCAGCGCTCCCGAATCGCCACGGCGTTCTCGTAAGTGAGCGGCTTGCGCTGCCACTCTTCCCGCGAACGGCGGCCAAACCGGATGCCGGCCTGCCACTTGAAGACCATGACGCTGTCCGTGCCGAAGCCCTTGATGGCGTTCGTCACCGCGCCGTCAAAACCGGTCAGGATGCTGCCAACGCCGATGATGGTGCCGGTGCCGATGATGACACCCAGCACCGTCAGGAAACTGCGCATCTTGTGGCCGCGGATGGCGTCCCACGCCAGGCCCACGCCGGCAAGGATCAGGGCAAAGTTGTTTATTTTGTATGGCTTCACTTCTCTGCCCTCAAAGCTTCAATCGGATCAAGTTTGGCCGCCTGCGAAGCCGGATAGATGCCGAAGAATAAGCCGACCGTGGCCGAGAGCCCAACGCCCACCACCACGGACGACAACGGCAACTCCATCGGCACAGGCGTGAAACTGCGCACCAGCAGGGCGATCACCCAGGCAATGGTGACCCCGGCCAGACCTCCGGTGCCGGACAGGACCGCGGACTCCACCAGGAACTGTTTCAGAATGTCGGTGCGCCGGGCGCCCAGCGACTTGCGGATGCCGATCTCCTGCGTCCGCTCAGTCACGACGGCGAGCATGATGTTCATGATCACGACACCACCCACCACCATGAAAACACTCACCACGGCGATGGCTGTCGCGGCGATGGCGCCGGTCAGCTTCTCCCAGGCGCCCATGATCGAAGCCGAGTTGAAGACCATGAAGTTGTCTTCCACCCCGGGCCGCAGGTGCCGGTAAGCGCGCAGCAGCGACCGGACTTCGTCCATAGCCTGTTCAAAGTGGCCGTGATCGATGGCCTGCAGGGAGAAGTTGAGCCACGTGCGGGCGCCGAACATCTTGAAGAACGTGAAGATTGGAATGTGGACGAAGTTGTCCTGGGACTGGCCGAAGACGCTGCCGATCTTCTTCGAGACGCCGATCACCTGGAAGGCCTTTCCTGAGATTTCGATCGTCTTGCCGATCGGGTCCGTATTGGCGAAGTACTTCTCTTTCAGGTCGGCGCCGATGAAGGCCACATTGCGGTGGTTGGAGTTCTCACCTTCAGTAAAATAGCGCCCTGTCTCCGTCTGGATGTTATTGAGAATATTCAGGTTCGCATTGCCGCCCGTGATATTCACATCTTCCATCCGCACGCCGTCGCAGGTGACGTCAGCCTGATGGTCGCTGGTCATGCCCATTTCGCGGACCATCGTCGCGCGCTGCTTCAGGAAGTCGAACTCGTCGGGCTTCAGTTGGGGATTCTTGCGCTGCAGCTCCAGAAACTTCTTGGGATCCCAGTCGCCGAAGAAGGCAAAACGGGTCACAACGAAGCCGTCGGCGCCGAGGTCGGCGATCTTTGACTCGACGTAGACGTTCATCCCGTTGATCACGGCCATGACCGCGATGAGCGTCGTCGTCGAGAGAATAATGCCCAGAAGGGTCAGAAAGCTGCGTAGTTTGGCGCTCCGTAGGCTGGCAAGAGCAATGGAGAACGCCTCATAAGTCGAGGCCCCGGATTTCATCTCATAGACCTAGACGGAGCAAACACCCTGTTTGTTCCGCACCTGTAGGATCCAATCGCGTAAAAGAGGATCCAGCCAGAATCTGGGCTGCTCGCGGGCGATAAAGCCCAGATGCCCCCCATGCTCCGTCGGGATGAGGAGGATATTCGGGTTGCCGCGCACCTCCCGCCCCTCAAACAGGTCGTAGGGGATCATTGGATCGTCCTTTGACTGGATCATTAAAGTGGGCACCTGGATGCCGTGCAGGAAGCCGAGGGCCGACTGGGTGGCGTAATAGTTGGGGGCGTCACCGAATTGAAACGCCCGTGCCGTGAAAGTGTCATCGAAATCGAAGACCGTCCGGACCGTGTCGATACCGTCAAGCGGAAACAGCCCGGGATGGGTGGCGTGGCGGCGGCGGTAGCGCCCCTTCAAGCCGCGGACGAAGCGCCGTTCGTAGACCCAGTTTTCCTTCGCGCCCAGGCGGCGGACGCAGGCGTGGAGGTCGATGGGGGTGGAGACGGCACAGACGCCGGAGACGAGGTCGAGGGCGGACGTGCCCGATTCGCCGGCAAACTTCAGGGTGACGTTGCCGCCCAGGGAAAATCCGATGAGAAAGCGCGGGCCCCGGCCTTCCCGTCGGAAGCGGTCCAGAATGGCCCGGACGTCCTGCGTGAGGCCGGAGTGGTAGAGGGTGGGCGTCAGCGCTTCTGTCCCGCCGCAGCTCCGCATGTTGATGCGATGAACGGCAAAACCGGACTCGAGCAGGCATTGCGCCAGCGAAATCATATAGCCGCTGCGGCTGGAGCCTTCCAAGCCGTGATGAAGGAAGATTTCGCCGAGAGCTTCGCCGGACGGCCGGTTTTCGTGGATCAGGACTTGGGTGCCGGGCTCAGTGTCGTAGAGCACGGCGCGGGTGGGAAAGCGCGTCTCATCGATCTCCCTCTTCCAGAAATTTCCGGCGAGAGTGGAGAGGTGAGGGTTGCGGAAATAGGGCAGGAAAGGCCGCAACCCTCTATTTTAGCGTGTCCGCCCGGACCATTCGATCCGGGCTCAAATCCTGGACCTAATCGCCCTCTACGTCGCGGTCGAGCGTACCCGGCTCGGAAGCCTTGCGGGCCAGGTCCTCGGTCAGGATGATGGCTTCCGCCAGATCCCGCATCGGACGCCTCAGGCGGCGGCTTTCGTTGCGCAGGCGAAGATAAGCTTCTTCCTCGGTCAGGTTAAACTTGTACTGGAGAATACCCTTGGCGCGCTCCACCAGTTTCCTGGTCTCGAGCTGCCGCTTCATTTCCTGGGTTTCTTCCATGAGGCGGGCATTCTCGTCTTCCAGGCGGGCCCGGGCAATCGCGCCGCCCATCTGTTCGCCGATGAACGTGATGAGGGAGACTTCCTCGGGGGAATGATCGTGCCGTTCCTTGTGATGGACGTTAATGACGCCAATCACTTCGCCCACCGCGATCAGCGGGACGGAGCAAAAGGCTTCATAGGTGTCTTCCACGAGGCCGGGCAAACGCATGAACCGTTTGTCGTTCGGGGCATTTTCAGCCAGAACGACAACGCTCTTGTTCTCAACCACCCAACCCGTGACGCCCTGTCCAACAGTCATGCTGAGATGACCGATTTCCGCGGCGTGCGGGACCTGGGAGGCCCGGAGAACAATCTCTCCGCTGTTTTGCTCCAGGAGGTAGACGAGACAAGCGTCGCATCCGGTCACCTGAACCGTCATACCTACGATTTCGCCCAGCATCTCGTCCACGGACCGGTTGGAGCTGACGATGCTGCTGATTCTGTGGAGAAGTGAAACTTGGCTGGTATTGGTTTCCATTGCCATGTAAGAAGCCATGCTGTTTGTAGGATAGAAACTGGACCTTTGAGGGTCCAATCGAAACTTTCTATTAGACCCATACCATAGCTCGTGATTCCAAGTACAACCATGAAGCATCGAAAGCTAGTTTGGACTGTCGCCGCCCTTACCCTTTGGCCGGCCCTGACCGCAGCCGACCCCTCCTGGCGCAGGCTGGAATCGGGCCGCTGGACACTGTACACCGACCTGGGCGAAAAAGATGGCTCGCAGGCACTAAGGCAATTGCTGGAGATGAATAATGTCTTCGGCGCTGTGACAAATCCGTTACCAGCGGCAACCCCGCCCATCCGGGTCCTGGTGTTCCGGTCGAAATCGGATTTCCAGCCGTTCCAGCATGGGGCGGCTAACCATGGCATTTACCAGTCGGGGCCAGAGCGGGATTATGTCGTGCTGCTGGCTGCCGGCGAGGAGACGCTGCGGGCGGCCCGGCACGAACTGGTGCACCTCTCGATGCATCACTCTCCGGCAATGATGCCGGGCTGGCTGGAGGAGGGCCTGGCCGACTACTTTTCCACCCTGCAGCGAAGGGGCGAACACGCTGTCGTGGGGCGGCCCATCCAGAATCACATCGACCTGCTGGCGTCCTCGGAATGGCTGCCGGCGGCACGGTTGGCGGAGTGGCGGTACGACCCGACCAGGAACACGGCTGACGCGCTGGCGGCGCAGGTCTACGCGCAGAGCTGGGCATTGACGCATATCCTGATGCAGGCCCAGGACGCGCGCGCCCGGCTGGACCGTTTCTCGGAGTTGATGCGGACCGGGGTGGCGCAGTTGGCGGCGTTTGAGCAGGCGTTTGGACGGAGTATGGACCAGGCCCTGGCGGAGGCCCGGCAGGCTGTGGCGGCCAAGCGCTTTCCTACCCGGGAGGTACCGATTGGGGCCGTGCCGCAACCGGGCTCGTTCCAGGTCCAGGCCGTGGCGGAGGTGGAGGCGCGCCTGATTCGCGCCGAGGCGCTGATGGCTCACGGCAAGCAGACCGAGGCCGCCAAGTTGATCAACGAGACGGCGAAACGCTATCCCGATCACCCCGCGGCGGCAGCCGGGCTGGGGCAGATGGCGATGGCGAATTCCGACTATGCGGGGGCGCGGACGCACCTGGAGAGGGCGCTGGCGCTGGGCGATAAGCAGGCCTCCACTTTCTATGAACTGGCGATGCTGACACGCGACACGCATGGCCCGGAGGAGACGGTGGTGGAGCGACTGCGGCAGGCGGTGCAGGCGAATCCGACGTTCGCGGATGCGTGGTACACGCTGGGCTCGACGCTGCTGCGACAGGGCAAGGCGGCGGAAGCGGCGGAGGCGATGCGGCACGCCGTGGACGTGCTGCCGCGGAACTCGATGTATTGGGAGGGCCTGGGCCGGGCGTGGCAGGCGGCAGGGCAGCGCGAGCCTGCGCGCCTGGCGGCACAGCGTGCCATGGAGGCGGCCACGACTCCGGAGCAAAGCGCGATGGCGCAGGGGCTGGCCAGGGAGATCGAGCAAAACCAGCGACCGCGCCCGGCCGGCAAGCCGGGTGTAGTGACTCCGAAGAGCTGGGAACCCAGGCAGGCCGAGGCGACGGTGAGCGGCAAGCTGGTGATGGTGGATTGTGCGACGGCGGCGTTGAAGTTCCACATCCAGACGGCCCCGGCGACGGCGAAGACGAAGGCGCAGGTGACGATCCTGGTGTCGGACAAACCGAACCAGATCATGCTGCGCGGCAACAGCGGGCAGAAACGGGAATTCGTGTGCGGTCCGCAACGCATTGCCCCGCTGGTGGAGGCGGGCTATATTGCGGCGCCGCCGGAACCAGAGCCTCCACCGGCCGTTGCACCGCCGAAACCCTCGAAGCAGGGCCGGCCCGCGGCGAAGGCGAAGCCTGCCGCGAAACCGGTTGCGGCGGCGCAGCGCCCGGCCGGTGAACTGATCAGCCTCGATTTCAAGTAGACTACTCAAGCACGCCATGAAGATCACACGAATCTCGACCGCGGTGATGGAGTCGAACTTCGACTGGACGCTGGTGCGGGTGGACTCCGACGCCGGCCTGAGCGGGATGGGCGAGGCGTTCCTCGGGCCCGGTTTGACGGCGGTAATCCGGGAGTTCAACGACATCCTGGTGGGCGAGGATCCGACGCATATCGACCGGCTGGTGCGGCGTATGCGGGCCAGTTGCATCTATGCCTCACCGGGCCTGATGTTTCACGCCATCGGCGGCATTGAGACGGCAATTCTCGACCTGCTGGGCAAGGCGTGCAGGATGCCGGTCTGGCAGTTGCTGGGCGGCAAGTACCGCGACGCCGTAACGATCTATGCGGATTGTCACGGGGGCGACGCGCTGGAGTCGATCACGCCGCTGCTGAAGCCGCGGACGCCGGCCTGGATGGCGGCGGAGGGGGCTCCGGTGGAGGAGTCGCGGATCAGCGTGAAGCACCATGGCTGGGACGCGTCGAAGCAGGAGAGCCTGACGCCGGAGAGCTATGCCCAGCGGGCGGCGGAGATGGCCGAACGCGGTTTCCGCATGCTGAAGTTCGACGTGGATGTGCCGACGCCTTATGAAACGGACGAGTATAACCGGGACCTGAGCCCGATGGAGGTGGACTTTGCCGCCTCGCTGGCCGGGGCGGTGCGTAAGGCTGTGGGTCCGCAGGTGGGACTGGCGATCGATTGCCACTGGAACTACGGGGTGGCGGCGGCGGTGGACCTGGCGCGGGCGCTGGAGCCGCTGCGGCTTCTGTGGCTGGAAGACGTTGTACCGCCGGAGAATATCCGGGCAATGGGCGAGGTGCAGCGCTGTACGCGGACGCCGCTGGCGACGGGTGAGAATCACTTCTTCCGGATCGACTTCCAGCGGCTGATTCTGGAGGCGGGCCTGCGGGTGCTGTCGCCGGACGTACAGAAGATTGGGCTGTGGGAAGGCAAAAAGCTGGCAGACCTGGCCGATATGCACTACGTCAACCTGACCTGGCACAACATCAGTTCGCCGTTGGGCACGATCGCGGGCGCGCACCTGTGTGCCGCGACGCCGAACATGCTGGCGCTGGAGTGGCATGCGGCCAGTGTGCCGTTCTTCGATGACCTGGTGAAGAACGGCGATGCGCCGCTGGTGCGTGACGGAAAGGTGAAGGTTCCGGATCTGCCCGGCCTGGGCCTCGAGATCGATCTCGATGTCGCCTACAAGTACCGCAAGCCGGGCGAAGCCTTCTTCGAATAGGGCGTCAAGCCGCGCGCGGCTGTGTCATTTCTTGTGGATGCGGCTGCAAGCCAGAGCCGTGCCGTCGGGATTGACGGCGGAAGTACCTTCCTCGATGTGTTGGATTTTGCCTTCCGCGTCGATGACAAAAGAGGCGCGGTTGGCGATGCCGATGTCCTTATTCAGGACCCCGTAGAGGGTGGCAACGGAACGCTGGCTGAAGTCGCTGGCCAGGGGGAAGCCCAGGTTCAACTCCTTCGCCCAATGACCTAATGTGGGTAAGTTGTCGGTGCTGATGCCGAGCACGATGGCGCCGGCATCTTCAAATTTGGCGAGACCAGCCTGGTACGCCGTGAGTTCCTTCGTTCAACCACCTGTGAAAGCCGCGGGAAAGAACGCCAGGACGACGGTCTTGCCGCGGTTTTCAGACAATTTGAAGGTGTTGTTGGCCGTGGTCTTCAACGAGAAGTCAGGCGCGGTGTCGCCGACCTTCAGATGGGTCTTGGGCGGTTGCACCGGCTGGGCCCAGACGGCCGTGGCCAGCGCCAACCCCAATAGCCATGGAGTGAGTTTCATGGATCCTCCCAGGATCTAGAGGGCTGCTGCATCCTCTTGCGCCCGAGCATAGCAGGCGCTCTCGCGGGGCCGCAACCAGAACCACGGCACATTTTCTATGAATATGGCCGGCGGTTCCGATATGAGCCTCGTGGGCCAACCAGGGCGGCGTGGCGAAGCGCCAGATCCGCTGTCTACCGGGCGATGGTGGCCCGACAGGAGACCGATCAATGCATGCGAGTGAGGTTGCGGGCGGAATGAAGACGAATCAGCGGCAGGGCAAGTACCTCGTCTTCCATCTGGGCAAGGAAGAGTTCGGCGTTCACGTGCTGAAAGTACGCGAGATCATGGGCATCCAGGAGATCACCTCGGTGCCGCAGACGCCCGCCTTTGTCAAAGGCGTCATCAACCTGCGGGGCAAAGTGATTCCGGTAATCGACCTGCGGAGCAAGTTCCGCCTGGACGAACTCGACTACACGCAGCGCACATGCATCATTGTGCTGCAGGTGGCGCACGACAACGGCGACATGCTGATGGGCGTGATCGTCGACGGGGTGTCGGAAGTCCTGACGATTCAGGAAGCAGAGATCGAAGACACACCGGAGTTCGGGGCCGACATGAAGATGCCGTACATCCTGGGGATGGCCAAAGTGAAGGGCCGGGTGAAGATCCTGCTGGACATCGACCAGGTGCTGACGACAGTTGAGGTGCAGGGTGTGAGCCAGGTGCACGGCCTGATGCTGCCACCGCCGGAGATGGGGCTCTCCTCCGATCCGCTGCCGATGTCATAGATCCCGGTCTGAATTGACAGGGAAACCGCTGTAATGCAAAGGGAAGGATACGTGTGCTCATGAACGGGAATATGAGTTTTGGAACCAAGATCAACATCGCCTCTGGTGCGATTGTGGCCTTTCTGCTTCTGCTGGGGGTGACTGCCATTTACACGTTGTCGGATGTGCAGGCCCAGTTGGAACGCTCAGTCAGTGTGGAAGCACGCAAATCCGAACTGGCCATGGAAAGCCAGACGGCGGTAACGATGATCGAGGGGGCGCAGCGCGGACTGCTGCTGGGGTCGATGACCAATGACGGTGCGCTGGTGCAATCGGCCAGCCAGCAAATGAAGGATTCCAGCGACAAGCTCAGCGGGGCGCTGAAGGAGCTGGATTCACTGCTCAAAACGGATGAAGCGAAGCGCTACCAATCGTCGCTGGCTGCCATGAGCGAAGAGGCGCGGCAGAAGCTGCAGCAGTTCGAGAGCAGCATCCGAAGCCAGCGGTTTGACGAGGCCACGAGGATGCAGACGGAGTATTTCCGGGGCCAGTTTGACAAGATGCGGCAGCAGGCCGCGGCGATGGTGGGCGTACAGCATCAATACGCCGTCAGCAGCTCGGCATCGGCGATCTCGATGGCGTCATTCGCGCGGACGCTGGCGGCGGTGCTGTGCCTGCTGGCGTTGGGCGTCGCCGCCATGGCGTTCTGGGTGATCCGGAGGGGCAACCGTGAACTGAGGCAGATTGCGGTGGAGATCGGCGAGGGAGCCGACCAGGTGGCTTCCGCCTCGAGCCAGATATCAGGCTCGTCGCAGTCGCTGGCGCAGGGTTCGTCGGAGCAGGCGGCGTCGCTGCAGGAGACCTCAGCATCCACCGAAGAAGTGAATGCAATGACGCGGAAAAATGCCGAGAGCGCGCGCACCGCGGCAACGGAGACGGAGAAGGCGGATCTGCTGTTGAAGGAGACGGACCAGAAGCTGACGCAGATGATCGAATCGATGCGGGAGATCAACACTTCGAGCGAGAAGATTTCGAAGATCATCCGCGTAATTGATGAGATTGCCTTCCAGACCAATATCCTGGCGCTGAATGCGGCCGTGGAAGCGGCGCGGGCCGGCGAAGCGGGCATGGGATTCGCGGTGGTGGCAGACGAGGTACGGAACCTGGCGCAGCGCTGCGCGCAGGCGGCCAAGGACACATCGGACCTGATTGAAGAGTCGATTGTGCGCTCGAACGAAGGCAAAGTGCGGTTGGATGAGGTGTCATCCTGTGTGTCGCGGGTGGTGGACAACGCGGCGCGGATCCGAGTGCTCTCCAATGAAGTGAACATGGGCAGCCAGGAGCAGGCGCGCGGCATCGAGCAGATTACAAGGGCCGTGGCGCAGATGCAGCAGGTGACGCAATCGACGGCGGCGAGTGCGGAGCAGAGCGCCTCGGCTGGTGAAGAGATGAGTGCGCAGGCTTTGTCCTTGAACGATTCGGTGGGGCGGTTGAGAGTACTGGTGGGCCGCGACGGCGAGCCGCTGAAGGCGCGTGCGGCAGTGCGGCCGGGACGGAGCGTCCAGACGGGCGCCCTCCAGCGTGCGCGGCAGCAGGCGGCGCCGCTGCCCGAGGCGGTGACCGCGGGGGTCCGCAAGGCGCCCGCAGTGAAGGCGCAGGCCCGGCCCGCGGCCAAAGCCGAATTCCCCATGGATGACGACTTCAGGGACTTCTAGGCGAAATCGCGATGGCAACCAAGAAGAAAGGTGCGGCGGGCGGACTGGCCTGCAAGACGCCGGAGAGTCCGTCCAAGACAAGCTCTGACTTACAGGCGCTGGCCGGCAGTGTCGCTGAGCCGATGAGTCAGACAACGCGGGAGAGGCAGATGGCACAAGCGCTGAATCAGGATCCGCAACTGGTGGAAGATTTTCTGGTGGAGGCGCGCGAGCACCTGACGAATATCGAGGCGCGCCTGCTGGAGATTGAACAGGGGGCGCAGACGCGAGAGACGTTGAACAGCGCCTTCCGCAGTTTTCACACGTTGAAGGGCTTGGCGGGATTCCTGGAATACAACGTGATCCAGGAAGTGGCCCACGAAGTGGAAAGCCTGCTGGACCTGGCCCGCAACGATGCACTGCAGTTGAATGCACCCATCGTGGATGTCGTGCTGCAGTCGGGCGACTTCCTGGCGGCGTGCCTGCGCAGCATTGAGTTGAATAAGACGAAGACCGAGGCGCCGCCGATGGATGATCCGGCCGTACTGCTGGAGCGCATCCGCGCCGCGGCCGCGACTCCGCAGGCGGTGGAAGCAACGGCGCAGGGGGAGTTGGAAGAGCGCGACCTGGCTGCGGAGATGGAGCGGACCAAAGCAGGCGCGGGCGAACCATCGAAGGAGATGTCGGCGGCGGCCGAAGCGGTGCCGGCCGAGACGACAGCCGGCCCAAAGCGCAGCGATGCCTCGCTGGTCAAGATCGAGACCGGCAAGCTGGAATACCTGGTTGAGATGGTGGGCGAACTGATGATCGCCGAGTCGATGCTGCATCACAATCCGGACCTGGGCGAGTCGCGGTCGCCGAGGGTGCAGCGCGACCTGTCACAACTGGCGCGGGTGACGGCCGAAGTGCAGAAGACAGCCATGGCGATGCGCATGGTGCCGATTGGCACACTGTTCCGGCGCATGACGCGGCTGGTGCGGGACCTGGCCCGGAAGTCGGGCAAGTCCGCCGATCTGGAGCTGCATGGAGAAGAGGTGGAGCTCGACCGCACGATTGTAGAAGAGCTGGCGGATCCCCTGGTTCACATGCTGCGGAATGCGCTGGATCATGGCCTGGAAGCTCCGGCGGATCGCGAAGCGGCGGGCAAGCCGGCAACGGGCAAGGTCCGTCTCAAGGCGGCGCACCAGGCTGGACAGATCGTGATTGAGCTGAGCGATGACGGGCGGGGTCTGGATCGAGGGCGCATTCTGGCCAAAGCGGTGCAGCGCGGCCTGGTGAGCGCGGAGACGAATCTCAGCGACAGCGAAGTCTATCATCTGATCTTCGAGCCCGGTTTTTCGACGGCCGAGAGAGTGACCGATGTCAGCGGCCGGGGGGTGGGCATGGATGTGGTGCGCAAGCACATCAGCCGGCTGCGGGGCCGGATCGACATCGCCTCGACGCTGGGCCAGGGCACGACCTTCACGCTGCGAGTGCCCCTAACGCTGGCCATCATCCATGGGCTGGTGACGATTGTGGGCGGCGTCCGGTATATAGTGCCGATCTTCGCGGTCCGCGAGATGTTCCGGCCGACTCCGGAGCGCCTGTTCTCAGTGGAAGGGCGCGGCGAGATGGTGCTGGTGCGCGAGCGCCTGCTGCCGGTGGTGCGGTTGAGCCGGAGGCTGGGCGTCCAGGCGAAGAGTGAAGACCCGTGCGAAGGCGTGATGATCGTCGGCGAGAGTGAGGACAGGCAGTATTGCCTGTTGGTGGACGAACTCGCAGGCAAGCAGGAGGTGGTCATCAAGAACCTGGGACCGACCTTCGGCGAGGTGCGGGGTGTGGCCGGCGGCGCGATTCTTGGGGACGGCCGCGTGGGATTGATCCTGGACCTGGCCACCCTGTTCGGAGGAGCGGAGCATGCCGCCTGAGACTTTGCCCGTGATTGCGGCGCAGACCGTGCAGCCTGGCGAGTTCAAGAAGATCCAGTCGCTGACGTACGAGGTGGCCGGCATCGATCTGCGCGAGGGGAAGGAAGCGCTGGTGGGCGCTCGTCTCAACAAACGGATCAGGGAGCTGGGCTTGAAGGACGTCTCCAGCTACCTGAGCCTGGTGGAGGCGGACCGCACGGGCGTGGAGCTGATCGCCCTGATCGATGCGCTGACGACAAACTTCACCAGTTTCCTGCGCGAGCCGCAGCACTTTGAATTCCTGCGCAGCGTGATCCTGCCGGCGTTGTCGGCGCGGGCCACGATGCGCATCTGGAGCGCAGGCTGCTCGACGGGCGAGGAGCCGTATAGCATCCTGTTTCACCTGGCGCAGGCGCTGGGCGAGAAGCAGTTGAAGGAAGTCGAGATCCTGGCGACGGACATCTCCACTCGGGCATTGAGTGTGGCGAGCTCCGGCATTTATGCGGCCAGCCGGATGAAGGAACTGCCTGAGGCGTGGCGCAAGCGATTCTTCCAGCGCGGGGTGGGCGAACAGGAAGGCATGGTCCGGGTGCGCGAAGAGTGGCGCTCGCGCATCCACTTCCGGCGCCTGAACCTGATGGAGGATTTCAGCAGTGTGGCGGTGGCGAACGTCATTTTCTGCCGGAACGTGATGATCTATTTCGACAAGCCGACGCAGCAGAAGCTGGTGCGGCGCTTCGCGGAACGGCTGGAGCCGGGTGGATGGCTACTGATTGGGCATTCGGAAGGCTTGATGGGCATGGAGCATGATCTCTCGTACGTCATGCCGGCGGTATACCGCAAAGCCAGCGGCCGCAAGGGTTGATTGGAGAAAGGGGAGCAGCTTTGGCGAACAGTCTGGTGGTGGGTGTCGGCGACTGCAAAGTGACAGGCGATCCCCTGGCGGAGCTCGTGACCTACGCCTTGGGCTCGTGCATCGCGGTGGCGATCTGGGATCCGGTGACCCGGGTCTCGGGGCTGCTGCACTTCATGTTGCCGGATAGCGGAGTGGACCGGAACAGCAATGGCAGGGAGCATCCCTTCCGGTATGCCGATACGGGGACTCCGCTGTTATTTCGCGGAGCGTACCAGCAGGGCGCGGACAAGCGGCGGCTGGTGGTGCGGCTGGCCGGAGGGGCGGCGGTGGTCAACGACAACGGGGTATTCAATATCGGCAAACGGAACTATGCGGCACTGCGCAAGATTCTATGGAAGGCGGGTGTCATGGTGCATGCCGAAGATGTGGGCGGCAATGTCTCGCGCACGGTCAGGCTGGAGGCCGGTTCGGGCAGGATGATCATCCGCGCCACGGGTGAACCGGAACGGGAGTTGCGGCCGGCGAGCCAGGCTGAACGCGCTGCGTCCATGGGGGGAGCACTGTGTCAATACGTCTGATGATCGTGGATGATTCACCGGTGATGCGGGCCTTCGTGCGGCGCACGGTGGAGGTGACGGGTTTCGACGTGGCCGGCTATCTGGAGGCTGGCGATGGCCGGGAGGCGCTGCTGAAACTGCGATCGGCACGGGCCGCTGGTCCGGCGCAACAGGTGGACCTGATCCTGACGGACATCAACATGCCGGTGATGGATGGCGAGGGGTTGCTGGAGGAGTTGAAGCGGGATGCGACGCTCAGCTCGATTCCCGTGGTGGTGGTGTCGACGGACTCGACCGATCAGAGGATGGACAAGCTGATGCAACTGGGCGCTCGCAGTTATGTACGGAAGCCGTTTCCGCCGGAGAAGCTGGGTGAGGTATTGGCCGGTATCTTCCCTGAGCTGGCCGGCGCCAGCGAGGACGAGGCGGGCGACGGGGGATTCTGATGCCTCAGAACGTAATGGAAATTCACAACATTGCCCTGCCCCAGGTGCGCCAGGCATGCCGGGTGGCGCTGCTGGAGGTGCTGGAGACGATGTTCTTCGAGCTGCCGGTGGCGGAACTGGAGGTGGTGGAAGCGCCGGTTGAGACGAGTTGCCTGATCCGCGCGAGCTTCCACGGCAGTGCCGGCGGCGCGATGCAGCTTGCGATCTCGTGCCAGATCTGCGGCCGGCTGGCAGCCGCCTTCCTGGGCAAGGAGACGGATGAGGTTACGTGCGCCGAAAGGTGCAGTACAGCCCGGGAACTGGCCAATATGCTGTGCGGGGCTTCGTTGAGCCGGTTGCAGCCGCAGGGGCGATTGTCGATTGGAACGCCAGAGTCCGTGGATGAGGCGGACCCGGAATCCGGGCCCTGGCTCAGGTATCCGCTGGAGGGCGGTTCTATCGATGTGGCCTTACGCTATGGCGAGGGCATATGAACCAGGAACGCAGGACGAGAGTGCTGGTGGTGGACGATTCAGCGATCGTCCGCAAGGTGCTGAGCGACATTTTGAGTGCACAGCCAGACCTGGAGGTGGTGGGGACGGCTCCGGATCCTTACGTTGCGCGGGACAAGATTCTGGCGCTGGAGCCGGATGTGTTGACGCTGGACATCGAGATGCCGCGCATGGACGGGCTCACCTTCCTGAAACGGCTCATGCGGTTTCATCCGCTGCCGGTGATCGTGATCAGTTCCCTGGCGCAAAGCTCGACGAAGTCGGCGATGGAGGCTTTGACGGAAGGCGCCGTGGATGTGCTGGCGAAGCCGGGTGGGCCGTATTCGGTGGGCGATCTCAAGGAGGATCTGCCGCGGCGGGTGCGGGCGGCGGCCCGGTCACGGATGCCCGCGGCGCGGCCTGCTCCGGTTGCTGTTAGGGGTCATGCGGCGATCCCGGACGGGCGTGGCGCGGTGCGCCAGATGGTGATCGCGCTGGGCGCTTCGACAGGCGGGACGCAGGCGATTGAACGTGTACTGACGGCACTGCCGGCGGCGATGCCGCCCATCGTGGTCACCCAGCACATCCCGCCGGTGTTTTCGGCAGCCTTTGCTGAGCGGTTGAACAAGGTTTGTGCGTTGGCGGTGCGTGAGGCGAAGGGTGGCGAACTGCTGGAGCCGGGCGTGGCCTGGATCGCTCCTGGCGACCGCCACCTGCTGTTGGACAAAGCCGGCGCGGGTTGGCGCCTCCGCCTGGATGACAGCCCGAAGGTCTGTTACCAGCGGCCATCGGTCGATGTAATGTTCCAGTCCGTCGCGGCGGCGCTGGGGCAGGCGGCGGTGGGTGTGCTGATGACGGGCATGGGCAGCGACGGTGCGGCGGGGCTGCTGGCGATGAGGCAGGCCGGCGCCGAAACCATCGCGCAGGATGAGGCGAGCTGTGTGGTCTATGGCATGCCCCGAGAGGCGATCCGGATGGGTGCGGCTGCGCACGTGCTGAGCCTGGACGCGATCGCGGCGATGGTGCTGAAGAAGAGCCGGGTGACGCAGTAGCGGCCCGGCTAGCCCCGCAGTAGTCCGGCCAGGATGGCCGCGCTGGCGGAGAAGGGCCGTGTGCCGGCCAACGCGCGGGCAGCCAGGGACATTTCCTGGCGCCGCTGTTCATCTTCCAACAGCGAGCGGATGGCAGGCCACAGTTGGCCGCGCTCGTGGTCGCGCAGCATTACGCCCACCTCGGGGGTCATCACCTCGCGCGAGCCCTGGTGCTCCAGGCAGACCGCGGGCAAGCCTTCGGCGAGAGCCTCCATCAACGTCAGGCCGTAGCTCTCGTGGCGCGACGGGAAGACATAGAGATCCGCCATGTGGAATGCCGCCTGTTTTCGCAAGCCGCTCATGTAACCGGGGAAGACCACCTTGACCTGGCGGAGGCGGGCGGCCAGTTGCCGCAGTCGCTCCATATGACGCCGGCCGTGCATAAAGGCCGGTTCGCCGCAGAGGAACAACCACAACGGGCGGGGCGGCAAGCGTCCATGCCGTTCGGCCTCGATCAACGCCTCCAACAGCACGTCCTGCCCCTTCTCCGGCGAGATTCGGCTGAGGCAGAGGAGCACCTGCGCATCGTCCGGCACCTTGAACTCACGGCGCAATCCGATTGCCGCTTGGCGCGCGTCTTCCTCCAGTCCGAAGCGCGGCGGAGCACCCCAGGGCACGACGTGAATGCGCTCCCGCGGAGTGTCCGGATAGCACTCCAGCAGGATGTCCTTCATGCCGGAGGAAGGCACAACCACGGCAGCGGAGTGGCGCAGGCTGGCGCGCTGCTGAGCGAAGATCAGGCGCAGGATTACGGGCGCCACGCGGTCGAGCCGCAGCGCGCGCATGAGTTCCCAGAACCGCGTCAGGCCGCGCGGCGAGAGGCGGTCTTTCAAATAGATGGCCGAGATGTAGGCGACCACATCGACGTGATAGACCGTCACGACGTGGAAGCCGGCCTGCTGGAGCGCGGCGAAGTCAGGACCTTCGCTGATGTCGTTCACCAGGACGGAACTGGTGAGCGGGTCGGCGCGCAGGACGGCCTTCGTCGAGGCGGAGCGGAACGACTCGCAAAAGGCGGCGTATTGGCGCTCGTCAAACTGCACCAATTGGCGGCCGGATGGCGCGGCCGCGCCCAGGATGGAAGGACTGACGAGTTCCACCTGGAAGGGGCGCGTGCGGGCCCATTCGTCCAGCAGCAGGTTGGAGACTGCCGCGCCGCCGCCCAGGGGAATCGCCTGGCCGCCGAAGCCGCCGTGGGCGGCGCAATAGAGAACGCGTTCGATGCTCACCCGCCGACGATGACGGCCGTGGTCGCCGCGCTGTCCTGTTGATGAAGGGCCAGAACGTACCAGCACAAGGTCAGCAGCAGGGGCAGGTCCGGACGCTCCAGGGCGGCCGGTTCGATATCCACGTGCGCGCCATGCTTGAGTACGCCCTGGTTGTGGAACCGGATCAGCGGGTCGCCCGCGGCCGACATCAGGGCCCACTGGCTGCCCCAGAAGCTGGTGGATTTCATGGGCAGCACTTCGCCGCCTGGCAGGAAGATTTCACCCTTGGTACCCATGAGGCCCGGCTTATAGTGGGCGACGTCCTGATCTGAGCCGGCGACCCGGGCGGTGACCACCGGCGTCAGGAAGCCGGTGCGTTTGAAGGTCCAGCTCTGGTCGGCGGTCTTCGCCTCGGCCAGAGTACCGAATACCTTCTTGAAGTCGATGGACGCCAGGACGGAGTCGCCCGACTTCAGCTCATAGGTGCGGGCGAAAGCGGATTGCTGCTTCCACTCAAGGCCGCCGAGTTGGTTGGATCGAATTGGGATCATACTGCAGTCCTTTCTCGAACAACTGAACGGCACGCTGGGCCGTGGCGATATTGATGTCTAGTTCCGCGCAGCGGGCGCGCAGGCGGCGGTTCATTTCACGCCCGACGGTCCACTGCTGGCTGGGCTGGGTCTTCAGCCGTGCTTTCACCACTACGCCCTGTTCCGTGAATTTGTCGACGCCGGCAATTTCGATATCGGCGAGGATGAGCCGTTGGAAGGCTTCGTCTTCGCGTAATTCCCGGGTCACCTCGCGGAACACGTCCATGAGGCGCTGCGGATCTTCCTCGAAATCTACCGCCACGTCAAACACAGCATAGCTGAAGCCCATGGTGAGGTTGGAAAACGACTGGATGCTGCCGTTGGCGAGAACATGGACGGCGCCATCGTAGCCGCGCAGGACCGTGGTTCGCAGCGAAAGCTGTTCCACGGCGCCGGAGACCTCGCCTACCTTGACAACATCGCCGATGCGGATCTGGCCCTCGGTGAGCAGAAAGAAGCCGCCGATCCAATCTTTCAGGACGCTTTGGGCGGCAAAGCCGATGGCCAAGCCTGCTACTCCGGCGCCGGCCAGCAGGGGACCCACCTCGAAGCCGACCTCGCGTTTCAGCGCCAGCAGGATGGCGAACGCCCACACCAGGGAGAAGAGGACGCGGCGGGCGATGGTGGTGACGGTATTGGTCTGTTTGGCGCGTTCCAGATCGACCTCGCCGCCGCGTTCGCGAACGAGGTCGGCGGAGACGCGCCCGACGGTGGAGAACAGTTTGCTGAGCAGGAAGTTCAGCAGCGCGGCGCCGCAGAGGTAGCCGCCGATGCGCAGGGCGCTGAAGAGATAGTCATCCAGACGCTGTACCGGCAGCCCGGACAGGAGCGAGGTCATACTTCTCCATGGTACGCGGAGAGGCCGAGCTGCCGGCTGGCGGCACGTCGGGGTGCCGGGTGCAGCCGAATGAAAGCGCTGGCAGCGGGCGGGCGGCTCTGATAGTCTGTTGTGGATGAAACGCCGTTCATTCCTCCCCGCCGCAGGGCTCAGCGTCGCCGCCATGTCCGCACAAACAACTTCCAACCCAGGCAAACTGAAGCAATCCGTTTGCCGCTGGTGCTACGCCAAAGTCCCGATCGAGGACCTGGCTGCGTCGGCGGCGAAGATGGGCATCGAGTCGATTGATCTGGTCGATCCCAAGGAATGGGATGTGGTGAAGAAGCACGGCCTGAAGCTGACGGTTGTGCCGGGCCCCACCACGATTCCGGACGGTCTCAACCGAAAGGAAAGTCACGACGCGATTGAAGCCAAGTTCAAGACAATGGTCGACCAGGCAGTGGCGGCGCAGGCCGTATCGATCATTGTGTTCTCGGGCAATCGCAAGGGCATGAAGGATGAAGAGGGCGCGGCCAATACGATCATCGGGCTGAACCGCCTGAAGAAGTATGCCGAGGACAAGAACATCCTGGTGGTGATGGAGCTGCTGAACTCCAAGGTCAACCACAAGGACTATATGTGCGACAAGTCGCAATGGGGTATTGAGGTAGTGAAGGCGGTGAATTCACCGAATGTGAAACTGCTGTACGACATCTACCACATGCAGATCATGGAAGGCGACGTGATCCGCACCATCCGCGACAACCATCAATGGTTCGGCCACTATCACACGGGCGGCAATCCCGGGCGCAACGAGATCGACGATACGCAGGAGCTGAACTACCGGGCGATCACGAAGGCGATCGTGGAGACCGGCTTCCAGGGCTATATGGCGCACGAGTTCGTGCCGAAGCGCGAGCCGCTGGTGTCGCTGCGCGAGGCCGTGGACCTGTGCCGGGTGTAGTCGCACGGATCACGGCAAAGTAGTCGACCTCATCTGAAACCACGAAGGAGCACGGCCCAGGCGCCGTGCTTTTTCTTTGCCTGTCCGCCGCCCGTCCGTGCGTCGCGCAAGGGACCATCTGCGGGACAAAGCACTTTTGCGGCATAATATAAAATAAAGGTCGTGAATCATGTACCACTACAACGCAGGTACAGCGCTAGACGAGCTCAGGGAGGATGCCATCCTGCCTAACCCCGTCCATGTGCGCGATATGATTCTTCGAACGCAACACACGCCGGAACAGGCACTGGAATTGAACCGGGCCTTCCTCGCGTATCAGCAGGCCTTTACGGGGGCGCGGGACATCGCAGCCAAACTCCTCGAGGAGCTGGCCGCCGCGACCAACAGGCCGTAATCGCGTAACTCCCTGACGGAGTCTACCCTCACTGTTTTAAACAACCTGCCACCGGGTTGTTACGAACAACTGACACCCGAACTGTACATTGGGAGCACCAACGAGACATTTATGACCAGCAAGAAAAAGACCACCACAGAACCTGAAATCGTGAAGGCGGCCGAGACGGCCCCGGCAACGAAGAGCAAAACCGAAAAGAGCAAGACCACGAAGACACCAACCGCAGCGAAGTCGTCCGCGGCTACGCACAAGCCCGCCACTCGCAAGCCCGTCGCCGCCAAGACCGCCGCGGCTGCGGCATCCGCCCCAGCGCCAGTTGCCGCTGTGACGGCCGCTCCGGTAGCCAAGGCAGCCTTCGAGCCCAGCGCCTACCAACAGGAGATTGCGACCGAGGCGTACTTCCAGTGGGTGAGCCGCGGAGGTGGGGATGGGAACGAGCAGGAAGATTGGCTGCGCGCTGTGGCGATCGTTCGCGCGCGTTACGAATAGAAGTCGGGACAGGAATCAGGGGGCTCCCGGTAGAGCGCGTCGATTCTCCGCGTCCACCGAAGGCCCCCTGAAGGTTCGTGCGGTTTACTTGTACTTGCGCAGAACGGCGAGCACGCGTCCTTGCAGTTCGACGCTCTCACCGGGCACAAGAATGGGTTCCATGGCGGCATTGGCCGGCTGTAACCGTACCATTCCGTCAGTTTGTTTATAGAAGCGCTTCAGAGTGGTTTCAGCCCCACCCACCAACGCCACCACAATTTCACCGTCACGCACATTTGGCGTGCGTTCTACTAGTACGTAATCACCGCTGCAGATATGGTCCTCGATCATCGAGTCCCCCCGAACCTGCAGGGCATAAGTCTCCGCCGAACCTGCAAAGTCGGCGAAGTTGAGCGTTTCGGGCGCCGGAACCGATTCCACCGGCACACCCGCGGCGATACGGCCAAGAAGCGGAATGGTCATACTTCCGTTTTCAGGACCATGGACGCGCGCGTGCTCAGCGGCCCGATATTCCGGTGATACCTCAATGGATCGGCTCTCGTTGTAGCGTCTCTTGAGGTAACCCTTTTGTTCAAGAGCGGTGATGTGTTTGTGAACAGTCGCGAGCGAGGCCAACTGCAGGCCAGCCGCGATCTCTTCAAAACTCGGGCTATACCCGTTCCGCTCCGTATATTCGACGAGGAAGTCTAGGACTTCTTTCTGTCTGGGCGTCAGAGCCATACCCACATTTTTCGGCGAACACGGAGCGAAAGTCAAGCGGGGGTAGTCAATTCGGATGAAGAGGGCTTAATTTATGCCGCACTTCCCGGGGGTCGGACACACGCGTCCAGAGGGACACATGGCCGGCGCGGATTGCTTGGATGCACCCATTTTAGGGGAGAATGTGGAGTGCTCCTTGCGCAGGTGGTGCTCTCCACAGGAGGGGCAGGACAGTGTTTCGTAGTCGGATTCGCGGCGGATCAGCTTCTCAAATTTTGTCCCGCAGTCTTCACAGGCGTACTCAAAAATCGGCATGGTTCAACGTTTCCCTTCCTCGAGGATCGCTACAGCGATTTTATCAACGATCGCCCGGATCTCCGATGTAGGCGCAGTGTAATCGTTCACCAGGATGGAGAAGGCGAGGCGCCGGCCTGAATCTTCACCCACGTATCCAGATAGCGCGGCGACATGGCTGATGGACCCGGTCTTGGCCCGGATGGCTGTCACATCGTTGTAACCGCGGAAGCGATTGTTCAGGGTGCCATCCTCTCCGGCGATGGGCAGCAGTTCACGGAACGCTTCGCGCCATGGGCTGTTGTGCATGTAGCGCAGGACGGTGGTGAACGTTGTAGGAGTCGCCAATGTGCGGCGAGAGAGACCGGAACCATCGGCGAGGGCGAAGTCCTTACGGTCGAGGCCGAGGCTGGTGAGGAACTCGGTCATCTCCTCATGCGCGGCATCGGCGGTTCCTTCGCTCCTCTTGATGAAGCCGACTTCACGAAGCACGATCTCGGCGTAAAGATTCTGGCTGACCTTATTCACCACCTTGAGGATCTCGAGTAAGGGGGGCGAGACGCGTTTCGCCAGTTCGACTCCGGTGGGCACCTGATAGGGCTGGCCTGGCAGTCGATGGGCGGCGCGAGCCGAACCACGGATGGTGACTCCGCGGGCGCGCAGTAGTTCAGCGAATGCCTGGGCGGCGAAGGCGGCGGGGTCGTCGATGGCGATGAGTTGCGAGGCGGCTCCGCCATTGGGCGACGCGGTGCCACCGATCAGGAGGACGTGCGAACTGGGCTGGCGGTCGACGGTGATGCTGCGCGGGGCGCCGATGTGCGTCTTCAGTGTGTTGTGGATGGTGTAGTACTCCACCTGCGGAGTGAGCGAGATTTCGGCGGTTTCACCGGGCTTGCGGCCGGGCCGGATGGTGAGCAGCAGGGCATTGTCATTCAGGGTGAGAGCGCTTACCGGAGCTCCGTATTCCCAGACGGTATCGTCGACGGTCCAACCGTCGGGATAGGGGGACCAGGGCCAGCGGGTGTCGTCTCCGATGATGTCGCCGTCGATGATGCGGACTCCCGCTTCGACCACTTTGTTCGCCAGTTCGGCGAGCGGCTTGAGGGGGTCGCCCTCAATCGCACCTTTCTTGTACGGAATGTCACGGGCAGAGAGAGTGGGGTCGCCGCCGCCGACCAGCCGCAGATCGCCGGTGATTTTGCCGTCGGAGTCCGGCGGTTTTGCGGTGAGAATGCGCGTTTCGAAACGGTAGTCGGGGCCGAGCCGGGCGATGGAGAGGACGGTGGAGAGCAGCTTCGTGTTGGAGGCGGGGGTCATGGGAATGCCGGCGTTGCGGGCATACACCACCCGGCCAGTGGCAGGCTCGACGACATGGATTCCGAAGACGGCGCGTTGGGCGGCCGGGTCGGAGAGGATTTGATTTACTTTCTCGTCAAGGTTCTGGGCAGGCGACACGGCGGCCAGAAACAGAAGGGATGCCGCAAAAGAAGTGGTCCGAAGCATGAGTACTCAGTTTATCCTGAGGTCGTGAAATTCCTGGTGCTGGGCTTGCTGACAACGATGGGGTGGGCGGGGACGGACCCCAAGCCGAAGGCCTCGGACTATCCGGCGCATGGGCGGGCAGCGCGGGCGGAGATTGGCGCGGAGTATCTGTCCAGGACGATCAGTGAAGGGGGCGAATCCTTCTACACAGGGATTTACCTGGTGGTCGAGGTCGCTGTCTATCCGGACAAAGGCGTTACGTTGCCGGTGAGTTCGGGGGATTTCCAATTGCGGATCAACGGAAAGAAGGTGCCGCTGGTCGCACAGACACCGGGCCTGGTGGCGGCGGCGATGCGGAATCCGGAATGGGAGAGAGGCAACCGGGGGCCGACCGCGAATGTGGGATTGGGCGGGGGAGACATCATAATCGGACGGCCGCCAGCGATTGAGCGGTTCCCCGGGGATCCGCAGGCGTCGCGGGGTCCGCGTCCGCCGCAGGCTCCGGAGCAGAGGGATAAAGCGGCGCAGGACCAGGGCGAAGCGGCGCTGCGGCTGGCTTTGCCGCAGGTGGAGGCGGAGACCGGAGTGAGCGGCCTGGTCTATTTTGCGTACAAATCCAAGCTAAACGACATTCGTCGTTTAGAGCTGTTGTACGAGGGACCAGCTGGACGACAAGTGTTGGTTTTGCGCTGAGCGATAGCTTTCTATCATTTGTGTCATCCTGACGGCATGAAGTTGACGTTCTGGGGAGCCGCCCGTACGGTTACCGGCTCCATGCATCACCTTGCCGTGAGCGGACGGCGCTATCTCCTGGACTGCGGAATGTACCAGGGGCGAAGGAAAGAGGCGCGGGAGCGGAACGCGCACTTCCCGTTCTCCCCTTCCACGATCGATGCGGTGCTGGTATCGCACGCGCATATCGACCACACGGGGAATCTGCCCACTTTGGTAAAGGGCGGCTTCACGGGTCCAATCTACGCGACTCCGGCGACGGTGGACCTGAGCAAGTCGATGCTGGCCGATTCGGCGCACATCCAGGAAAAGGACGCCCTCTTCGTGGCCAAGCGGCTGTCGCGGCGGCGGAAGATTGGCCAGGCC
The DNA here is from genome assembly GCF_051172195.1 of Paludibaculum fermentans. GTDB lineage: Bacteria > Acidobacteriota > Terriglobia > Bryobacterales > Bryobacteraceae > Paludibaculum > Paludibaculum fermentans_A. Next base: position 876,394 of record NZ_JBPJAQ010000002.1, on the reverse strand, counting down.
GACGATCTGGAAGTGATTGAGCCGTTGTACTCGGTGGAGGATGCCGAGCGGACGCTGGAGTTGTTCAAAGAGGTGACGGAGCATCAGGTGACGGAGGTGGGGCCGGGGCTGGCGTATACGGCGTACGATGCCGGGCATATGCTGGGGTCGACCGCGCTGGCGATGGAACTGCAGGAGAACGGACGCAGGGTGCGACTGGCGTTCTCGGGCGATGTGGGACGGCCGAACCTGCCGATTATCAAGGATCCGGAGACGATGCCGCCGGTGGATTACTTGATCATGGAGTCCACTTACGGCGACCGGCTGCACAAGGATATGGGGTCGGCCAAGGACAAACTGGCGGACGCGATCAACCGGGTGAGCGAGCGGGGCGGGAAGATCATCGCTCCGGCGTTCGCGGTGGGCCGGACGCAGCAACTGGTGCTGCTGCTGCACGAGTTGATGCTGGAGCACCGTATCCCGGGGATCCCGATCTTCGTCGACAGTCCGCTGGCGGTGAACGTGACCGAGGCGTTCCGGAAGCATACTGAACTGTTTGATACGGAAACGCAGGCGTTTATTGATAACGGACATGATCCGTTTGGGTTCAAGCTGCTGCACTATGTGCGCGAGGTATCGGAGTCGAAGGCACTGAACGATCTGCGCGGGCCGGCACTGATTCTGTCGGCGTCGGGCATGGCGGAAGCGGGCCGCATTCTGCACCATTTGCGGAACAATATCGAAGACCCGCGCAATATGGTGCTGATCACCGGCTTCCAGGCGGAGTACACGCTGGGGCGCAAGATTGTGGACAAGCTGCCGGAGGTGCCGATCTTCGGCGAGCCGGTGAGGCTGCGGGCCGAGGTGGTGAAGCTGAACGAACTATCGGGCCACGCCGACCAGAACGAACTGCTGACGTGGATGAAGCCGATGGTGAAGACGCTGAAGAAGGTCTTCCTGGTACACGGCGAACCGCAGCAGGCCGAGGCGCTGGCGAAGATGATCCGAACGGTTTACGAGCTCGAGGTGGAGATTCCACAGCGCGGGCAGGCGTTCGACCTGTAAGACCTACTTGCGGGCCGGACGGGTGTACACGGTCCGGCCCTCGATCATCACCTGCATGGGTTCGATCTGGCGAATCTCGTCGACCGGGCATTTCAGGTAATCACGATCGATCACCACCAGATCGGCCAGCTTGCCGGGTTCGAGTGAGCCTCGCGTCTTCTCGGCGAAGTGCCGGTAGGCGGCCCAGATGGTGTACATGCGCAGGGCCTCTTCGCGGGTGACGCGCTGTTCGGGGTGGACGACTTCTCCGCGGATATTGACGCGGGTGACGGCGTTCCACATGCCCTGGAAAGGGTTGTACGGATTCACGGCCGAGTTTTTGTCGTGGCCGATCATGTGGTCGCTGCCGCCGGCGACGATGATGCCCGCGTCGATGTAGGAGCGCAGGGGGAAGAAGTACTTCATGGCTTCAGCGCCCATGGTTTTCTGCAGGCCGGGGGTGTCGAAGTAGAGCCAGGCGGGCTGGACGTCGGCGAGGACTCCGAGGCGCTTCATTTCGGCGATGGCGTGGGGGTTCTGGAAGCTGGCATGGATGAGGTGGGAACGGGTGGGGGCGATGGGTTTGGTTTTGTTGAGGGAATCGAGGGCGCCCAGGAAGTTGTCGATGGCTCCGCCGCCCTGGCAGTGAGCGGAGAGGGTCCAGCCTTTATCACGGGCGACGCGGAAGATCTCGAGGAGTTTCTCGGCGGTTTCGAAGAGCTGGCCGCGGTCGTCGGGATTGGTCTTGCCGTAGAGCTGGGCTCCGAATTCGCCGTAGGGCTGGCGCTGGAAGGCGGTGCCGATGGTCATGCCGCCATCGACGTTGACCTTGAAAGCTCCGAAACGAAGCCAGTCGTCGCCGTCGTTGGTTTTGTAGGGGAGCGCCTGGATGTCCTTGCGGAGGTCCTCGAGGGGGCGGCCGGCGTCGTAGCGGGCGGTGAGCGTGACGCGCAGGGGCAGGCGGTGGGCGGCTTTGAGGTCGCGGTAGAGACCGATCTCCTCGGCGTAGACCGCTCCATCACCGATGGAGGTGAGACCGGCTTCGACGTAGCGGCGCAGCATCTCTTCGAGGGCACGGCGCTTTTCATCGAGGGCAAAGCCTTCATCTTCCTTGAGACCCTTCAGCAGCTGTTGGGCGTTCTTGATGATGCCGTTAGGTTCGCCGTTGCGATCGTGGACGATCTCGCCCATGGGCGGATTGGGGGTGTCGCGAGTGATGCCGCTGATTTTGAGGCCCAGTGAGTTGACGATGACGACATAGCTGGCGTCGAACATCACGGGATGATCCCGGGCCTCGTCGAGCAGTTCCCTGGTGGGCATGCGCAGTTCGTTCAGGCGCGTGGGGAAGGTGCGGGGGACGATGATCCACTGGCCCTTGGGGGTTTTGGCGGCCTGGGCGCGGATGTAGCTGCGGATGGTGTCGTAGGTATCAAAGACAGGAAGTTTGCCGCGGAATTCACTGAGGCCGGCGCCGAGCGGATGGACGTGGCTGTCGAAGAGGCCGGGCAGAACTGTGGCGCCGTGAAGGTCGGTGACCACGGTTTTGGGGCCGCGTTCGGCGGCGAGCACGGCGGCATCGGAGCCGAGCATGACGACGTGTCCGTCACGGATGGCGACTGCTGACTGGACGGAGAATTTGGCGTCGACCGTGACGATTTTTCCGTTGCGGAGAATGAGGTCGGAGTTGGCGGCGAGGGCGGTGGACGCCAGTCCTGCGAGCAGCAGGAGGGCCGCCCAGGGGCGTGGAGATGCGGGCAGTTGCATTGAATCTTTCTGACCTCGATTTGGAGTGAAGGCTAATACTCCGCGCTGAGTCGGGGCGCTGCGGCGATCACGGGGCCGGGTTGGTGGTTTGCGACGTATTCGACGATATTGTATCGACCCGGCGGCCTGCAGCGGTGAGGGAACGGCGTAGGTCCACACCGCATCCGGCTACGCGGGCGCTAGACCGGATCGGGGATAGTCCAGGGGGTCCGGTAACTTCTTGTCTGGAGAGCTGTGGCCTTGGGGTCGTTGGCGAAGGCGCCGTTGCGGTCGATGCTGAGTTCGCGGCCGACACGGTAGCTGATGTTGGCGAGATGACAGAGGTTGGTCGACATGGCGGCGAGCTCGATGCCGGCGTGGAGGTCGGCTGATTTCCGGCTGCGAACGGCGGCGAGGAAGTTACCCATGTGCGCGGCGTTGGCGGTGTCTTCGCGGGGCGCGGCTTCCTCCTTGGCGAGCTCGCGTTTTTCACCTTTGAAGACGCGGTAGCCCTCGTCGTCGAGAACGAGGAAGCCTTCGCTGCCATAGAAAACGTTGCCGATGGTGTGGGGAGAACCGGAGCGCAAGCCGGCTTCGCCGGGCGTGAGGAGGCCGCGGACTTCGAACATGATTTGCGCCTTCTCGTAGCCGAGGGTGGCGAACTGCATGTTGGGGGTCTCCTGGTCGTCGTCGTGGAGGAATTTGCCTCCGGTGGAGACGGCGTGGGTGGGCCAGGAGTCGAGGCCGGCGCCCCAGCGGGCGATATCCATCTGATGGACGCCCTGGTTGCCGATGTCGCCGTTGCCGGTGTCCCAGAACCAGTGCCAGTTGTACTTGTAGCGGTTCTCATTAAAGGGCCGCATGGGGGCAGGTCCGAGGAAGGCATCCCAGTTGAGACCGGGCGGGACGGGGGCGTCGGGCTTTTGGCCGATGGAGAGGCGGCGCTTGAAGCAGAGGCCTTTGGCGAGATGGATCTGGCCGAGGGCCCCGGTGTGGAGGAGTTCCATGGCGCGGCGGATGTGGGGTTCGCTGCGGCTTTGCGTGCCGACCTGCACCATGCGGTTGTACTTGCGGGCGGCCTGGACCATGCGGGCGGCTTCGTGGATGTTGTGGCTGGCGGGCTTTTCGACGTAGACGTCCTTGCCGGCGCGGCAGGCCCAAATGGTTTGGAGGGCGTGCCAGTGGTTGGGCGTGGCGAGGGAGACGGCCTCGATTTCCTTGTCGGCGAGCGCCTCGCGGAGATCGGCGTAGGTCTTGGGCTCGGCGCCGGTGAGGCGTTTGACGAGGGCGGCTCCTCGTTCACGGGCGGCCTGGTTGACGTCGACGAGGGCGGCGATGCGGGCCTGGGGCAGGGCGGCGTAGGACTCCATGTGATCGGTCCCGCGGCCGCCCAGTCCGGTGATGGCGATGTTGACGCGATCGTTGGCGCCGAGGATGCGCCCGGCGCTGGCCGCGATGGCGGCGGTGGAGTATTGGAGGAAATGTCTTCTGGCGATAGAGGTCACTATTTGTCTCCTGCCTGACGGCAGTATTCATCGTAGAGCGTGGCGACGTTGGCCGTGGCGGTGTCGCCGGGGTGGACGACGACGCGGTAACGGAAGCGGAGTGTTTCCGCGGGCTGGATGGTCAGGCTGCCGTCTTTGGTTTTGTCGTTGAGGAAGTCGTGGAGGCCGAAGATGTTGACGGCGAGCAGGCCATAGGCGCGGCTGTGCCAGTGAGTGGGATGGCGCGGATTGCCGGGGTGGTCAAAGATCGCCACTCCGAGTTGTTCGCCCTGGACGGTGCCATAATCGTCGACCCAATCGGCCTGGCGGCCCCAGACGTTTTTCTCGGACTTCGCTCCGGTGGAGCTGATCATCGTGCCTCCGGTGTCTTCGGAGAGTTCGCGGCCGAGGCGGACGTAGAAGGAGCCTTCCTTCGTGTCACCGAACCGGACGGGGGCCTGGCCGGCGGTGAGTTGGATGTCGAAGTCGATGATGCGAAGGGTGGGGTGGGCGTAGAAGGTCATGACGCGGTGTTCGCGCAGGAGAGTTTCGCCCTTGGGAGTGAGCCACTGGAAGGAAGCTTCGAGAATGCCGGAGTCGCGGCCGCCTTGCGTGCGGATGATTTTGTCGAGGAGGATGCGGCCCTGATGCGGGTCTTTCTGCTCCTGTTCGGAGGCCCAGAAGTTGTAGCCGTTTACGTCGCCGTGGGTGAAGGCGATGCCGCGATGGTGGGGATGCTCGGTGTCCTCGCCGGGGACGGTCTCCATGGGGTAGTGGCGGGAGACGACTTTGCCGCTGGCGGAACGGAGGGGGTGGAGGTAGGGCTTGTTGTCGGCGGCTTTGTAGAGGAGGTCGGTGAAGGGTTGGTTGTTGATGAGGATGTGGATGGTGTTGGGGGCTCGGGTGAAGGAGACGGAGGGGGTGGTGGGCGTGCGTTGGGGTGCGCGCTCTTTGACGGTCGCGGCTCCGATTGCGGAGGAGGAGGAGGCTGCGGGAGTGCGTTGGGGTGCCCGCTCCTTCACAGTCGCGGCTCCGTTTGCGGGTGCGCTGGGCGGTTTTTGGGCTGCTGGAAGCAGGGCCGGCAGGAGGCAGATGAGGATTGATATCGATCTAGACATATCCGGTTATTTGTAGACGGTGGCTCCGCCACGATACTCCATTTGATCGCGTTTGCCGGGGGCGGCGACGTCGAGGATGGCGCGACCCATGCGGAGGCCCGGTGAATAGGCGCTGACCACGCAGCGCCCAACCCTGTCAGTGGAGCGCAGGGCGATGCGCGTTAGGCCGGCGACGCAGTTCCAGGTGAGGCCGGTGGGATGGCCGGGCCAGGTTTGCGGCAACAACTCGCCGGGGCCGTAGGACGTGAAGCTGATGGCATGGGCGGCCGAGGGAACTACCGTGCCGTCCTTGTCGACGACGGCGGCGGTGAGATAGGCGAGGCTCTCGGGATCGCCGGATTCGATGCGTTCGACATCGGAGCGGAGGTCGATTCGGGCGGCGGGGCCGGCGGTCTTGCGCTCGGAGGTGAGGGCTCCGGCTGTGGCCTTGAGGATTCCGGGTTCATAGGGGACGTCCCAGAGAAAAGGCGGGTGATCGAGGCCCGGGAAAGGGGCGGGTTCGCGCACACCCAGGGAGCGGCCGTTCAGGAAGAGTTCGACTCGGGCCTGGTTCGAGTAGACCTTCACCCTGCGGGTCTTGCCTTCCTCGCCGGGCCAGGTCCAGTGGCCGCAGAGGTGGAGCATGGGCTTGGGGCTCCACTGGCTTTGGAAGAGGTAGAAGACGTCCTTGGGGATGCGCCAGAAGTCGGCCAGGCCGAAGGTGACGAGGTGAGGCGTGATGGGATCGTACTCGTCGCCGTCGTAATCGAACTGGTGCCAGACGGTGCTGCCGGCGATCCAGGGGCGGCGGCCGACTTCGGCGAGATAGGCTTCGTGCTTCTCACAGCCGAGGTCTTCGCTCTCCGGGCCCATGCCGTAGAGGCCGCGGCCGATGGCGTCGACGGTGTACTCCTCGATCATGTAGCGGCGCTCGGGGTGAAGATTGCGTTCGTTGTCGTTGGCTTCGAAAGAGGAGTAGAGGCCGACAACGTCGAGGGTCTCCTTGATGCTTTCGATGCGGGCGTCCTGCATCGTAACGGGGCGGCTGGGGTCGGTTGCCTTGATCTTGTTGACCAACTGCTGGACGACGTCGACGTGCTTGGCGGCGGATTCGACTTCGCCTTCGAGACCCCACATGAAAACGCTCGGGCAATTGCGGTCGCGGGCGATCATTTCTCCGATGCCCTTGGCCTGGATTCGATAGTAGCCTCCGTCGTCCTCGACCTCTTCACCGACGAACATCTCTTCGAGGACGAGGAGGCCGAGGCGGTCGCAGGCTTCCATCACTGCGGGGTCGTGGGGATAGTGGCTGGTACGGAAGAGGTTGCAGCCCATCTCCTTGATCAGTTCCATATCCTTGACGTGGCGCGAATTGGGCAGGGCGCTGCCGAGCCCTGGATAAGAGTGGTGCCAGGTGGTGCCACGCAGTTGGAGGCGGCGGCCATTGAGGAAGAAGCCTTGACGGGCGTCGAAATGGAACCAGCGGAAACCGATGGGGGCTTCGTGGAGATCGCCGGCGGCGGCGGAGTCGAGCAGGGTGGTGCGGAGCTTGTAAAGATTGGGGTCGTCGGGGGACCAGAGTTTCGGCTGGGCCAGGCGGAGATGCTGGGTGAGGGCGTGGCCTCGCTTGTTGGCTGGGATGGCGGCGGAGGTTTCGACCTTGGCGGCTACGGCGCCCTGGGGGTCAATGATCTCGTGGATGACTTTCAGTGAGGCAGCACGGCTGGTCTGGTTGTCGATCTTCGAGTGGATTTCGATTTCGGCGGAGTCTGCCGAGACTTTGGGGGTGAGCCAATAGACCTCTGAGAGATGGACGGGCGCGGTGATGCGCAGCCAGGCGTCACGGTAGATGCCGCCGTAGAAAGTGAGATCGGTCTTGACGGTGGGCGCGATGTCCTTGTTGTAGATGTTATCGACCTTGACGGTGAGGACGTTGCCGGCGGGGCCGAACTGGACGTGCCTGGTGATGTCGAATTCAAAGCTGGTATAGCCACCTTCGTGTTTGCCGAGGTGAGCGCCGTTGAGCCAGAATTCACTGACCTGATTGACGCCTTCGAGCTCGAGGAAGATGCATTGGCCGCGGAGGCCTGGTTCGAGTTGGAAGTGTCTGCGGTACCAGCCGATGCCGCGGAAGTAGCCGGGCAGTTCGTCGCTGCCGTCGTGCTGGTTCCAGGTGTGGGGGAGTTGGATGGAGGACCAGGCGGAGTCGTCGTAGGTAGCGGATTTCGCGTTGAGGAAGGCCGGCTCGATGGCAGCGCCCAGGGTGGGGTCACGCTCCCAGGAGCCGAGGGCTCCACCTCCTTTGGATTGGCGTTGGAAGAGCCAGCCGGCATTGAAGTTGCGGCGGATGCGGGGCGGTGCGGAGAGGCGCTTGTCTTGGAGGGGTTGTGCGGCCTGGCTTGCGGAGACGGCGGCCAAGGCCAGGAAATGCCTGCGGTTCATGGTTCCTCTCAGGGTGGACTGGATGGAGGAAGGCCGCAAGTGGGTGAACCCGGTTGCGGCCTTTCGTTGTGGTGCCCGCTTCCTGACGGTCGCGGTGCTGTTGCATGTGGGCTACGACCGGTGCGACTGGCTTGCGGCCTTTCGTTGGGGTGCCCGCTTCCTGACGGTCGCGGCTCTGATGGACACGGGCTGCGACCGGTGCGACTGGCTTGCGGCCTTTCATTTTGGTGCCCGCTTCCTTACGGTCGCGGCTCTGTTTCATGGCGGCTGTGCTAGTAGACGAAGCGGAGACCGAGCTGGCCGTGGCGCGACTGGTTGGCCTGGCTGGCTATGGTTCCGAAGCCGGCCGCGCCGAAGCTGGTGTTGGGCTGGCCGAAGCGCGGTGTATTGAGGGCGTTGAAGAATTCGCCACGAATCTCGAAGAAGCGGCCTTCGGCGACTCGAATGGTCTTGCCGATGCCGAGGTCGAGATTGCGGATGCCGTCGACGCGGGCGGCGTCGAGATAGCGCGGCGCGTTGCCGAGCTGTTGATCGCCGGGCGCGGAGAAGGCGGCCGTATTGAAGTAGCTGCCGGCGCCGTCTACCACGTCGTGGTTGCTGTACTGGCTGCGGGGATCGCCGTTGATGTTGGGGCGCTGGACGCCGCCGCTGAGACGGTTGGTGCGCATCAGGACGGTGATGGGCTGGCCGCTCTGGAGGGTGAGAAATGCGTTCAGCTTCCAACCGCCGATGACGGCGTCGAGAATCCTGGGCATGCTGCCGCCGAAGGTGCGGCCATGGCCGACTGGCAATTCATAGACAGTGGCGAGAGCCAGGCGGTGGGGGGTGTCGTTGGCGCTGACGCTCTTCTCGATGGAGAGGTTGGTGAGGTCCTGCGGTTCGCCCTGGCTGATGCGGCCGACCCAGCGGTTGGCGCCTTCATCCGATGTCGAGACGAAGTGGGAGAAGGTGTAGGCGCCGGTGAAGGAAACGCCGTGGGAGGCGCGTTTCTCGAAGCGCATCTGCAGGGAGTTGTAGAGCGAACTGGCGGCGAACGGCGGGAAGCCACCGAAGTAGCCGGGGAACTGCGGGTAGGGGCGCAGGACATTGATGCGGGCGATGGTGGGGTCGTTATAGATGGAGTCGGGCGAATCGAAGATCGCGTTAGGCCCCTGGAAGAGGTACTGGAAGGGGTTCGCCACCTGCTGATTCAGGCCGGAGATGCCGTACTGTTCGCGGGCGGCGCGAGGGAGCACGTTGTAGTTCTGGGGATTCTTCTTCCAGGGGAGGTGGGTGCTGCGATTGGCGGAGTAGCTGGCTTCCAGCATGAACCCGCCCGGCATCTGGCGCTGTACGCCGATGTTCCACTGGTAGATCTCAGCATTGCGATTCTGGACGCTGGCGTGGTTGTAGTTGGGATAGCCCCATTCGGCGAGCGCTCCGTACCGGTTGCCAGGCGGCATGACGAAGCCGACGGGGAAGGGGTTCTCGATGGTGGCGAACTGGGTGACGCCGCTGTCCTTGGTGCCTTGGATGGAGATATCGCGCAGCCAGGAGGCTCCGGCGTACTGCCAGTTGGTGGCGTAGCTGAGGCCATAGTAGATGCCGGCGCCTCCGCGGATGACGGTCTTCTGATCGGGCGAATAAGCGAAGCCGACGCGTGGGGCGAAGTTGTTCTTGTCGATGTTGGAGCGGCGCATGTCCTTGCCGGCCATGATCGTCGTACCCATGATCTTGCCCAGGCCCGGGACGACGATACCGCTGTCGCAGGAAAGGCAGGTGAACTGGCTGCGGTCGTAACGCTCAGTGTAGGGGGTGCTCCATTCATAGCGCAGGCCGAGGTTGATGGTGAGTTTGTTGGTGACGCGCCAGTCGTCCTGGAAGAAGAAGGACGACTCGCTGGAGCGGTTGGCGACGGCCGGGCTGGCGCTGACGGCTCCGGAGTCCATATAGCCGAGGAGCATGGTGGCCACGGCATTGCCTTCGGCGTCGGTATTGGGGTCGTAGACGCTCTGGGCGGTGGCGGCGGCTCCGAAGTTCAGGCCACCCGCGGTGTTGGCTGGCTGGAAGAAGGTGTTGAGGAAGATGCGATAGTCGGCGCCGAACTTCATGTTGTGGCTGCCGGCAATTTTGGTGAGCAGCGAGTTGAAGCTGTACTGCGTGTCGGTCTCGATGGTGTTGGTGCTGACGTCCGCGTTGAGCCCCTGGTAGTTGTCGAGGTAGAGGCTGGGGAAGTTCTTCTGGCGGAATGCGGGATTGAGGGTGAGGCTGGTGGGGAAGCCGATGGCGTCGGGGTCCGCTGTGACGGGCACGTGCTGGAAGTTGGCGTAGCGGGTGAAGGTGGCGCGATTGGTCCACATGAGGGTGGGGCGCGGGGTCCAGGTGTGGTCGAGCGTGACGCCGTCGCTGTTATAGAGGTTGTCGTTGTTCGACAGGAACGGGTTGGGCGTGAACTGATCGGAGCGGCTGCGGCTATAACGGCCGGCGATGCGGCTGGTGTCGGAGAAGTAGTGGTCGATTTTGCCGTCCAGCCTATAGAGGTGGCTCTGGTCGACGAGTTTGGAGGCGTAGTTGTTGGCTCCGGTGCCGGCGTCACCCGCGGAGGTGGCGGAAGGGTAAAGGGCGATGGCCTTGAGCATCACCGGATCCATCAGGCTGGCGGGGATGACATTGCCGGGGAATGGCGAACGTTTGTAGTCGACGATTTCGCCGCCGTCGAGAACGGGTGAGACGCTGCAGGAAGGTCGGCCGGTGACGTCGGTGGCGCTGGAGTGCACGATGGGACAGGGGTTGTAGATGCTCATCAGGTCGCCATCGGAGTTGAAGGTCTTTGAGAAGTCGCCCTTCTTCTGGAGGTCGGTGGGGACGGTGGTGTTGATGGTGAAGGGCACGTTATGGCGCAGGCGCTCGAAGTCGGTAAAGAAGAAAGATTTCTGACGCTTGATGGGGCCGCCGAGGGAGGCGCCGTACTGGTCGTGGGCGTAGGAGCCCTTGCAGCCGTCGTCGGGGCGGCTGGGATCGCCCGGCGCCGGGCAGTCGCGATTGGCGAAGAAGTCGTTGGCGTCCATGCCCGGGCGGCGGAAAAAGTACCAGCCACTGCCATGGAACTGGTTGGAGCCGGACTTAGTAATCATGCTGATGACGGTGCCGCCGTTGTTGCCGTACTCGGCTGAAAAACTGTTGGTTTGCACCTTGAATTCCTGGATGGCCTCGACGGTGGGGAGGTAGCCGACGAAGGTGGTTCCCCCTTCCCCGCCCTCGGGATGGCTGGCGATGCCGCCGTCGAGCCGGAACTCGGCGGTAGCGTAGCGCTGGCCGTTGGAGGAGAACATGGTGCCGCCAAAGTCGGCGACCTTGGTGCCGGTGACCTCGGTGATACCGGGCGCGAGGAAGGCGAGGGAGGTGACGTTGCGGTCGAGCAGGGGCATCTCCACGATGTATTTGTTTGAGACTTCGGCGCCCAGCGCGCCACTCACCGTATTGAGGAGTGCGGCCTCCGATTTGACTTCAATGGTTTGTGTGGCAGAGCCGATCTCCAGGGTGAAGGAAAGATCCGATTGCTGACCCACACGGAGAGTGATGTTGGACTGTGTGCTGGTTTTGAAGCCCTGGGCTTCCACGGAAGCGGAATAGGTGGACGGTTTCAAGGCGTTGAAGGTGTAGCGGCCGACGCCATCGGAGACGGTTTTGCCCGCCACGCCGGTGGCCAGGTCGGTGAGGGTCACCTGGGCGCCCGGGACGGCGGCGCCGCTGGAGTCGGTAACGGTGCCTCGCAACAGTGCGCTATCACTCCCCTGAGCGAAGGCAGTTTGGGTGGCGAGGGTCGCTAGACCCACCCAGCACAGAATGGCGACGACGACGAATCGGCTGACTCTTGATTCAGGCATTGCATTCTCTCCCAGTTCAAAGCAACTCAGGCAGCTACGGGTAGGCAGCCGGTACGGGGTCCGGCCGCCCGTGATTGCAGGTCATCTCTGACGAGGGCACACATTGAATACTTTCGTTTGCTTACCTATCATGTCGACGAATTCGACAGGAGAGTGTAAGCGGGTGACAGGATTCAGAGCCGGATGAAGCCGGGCGACAAGAGCAGAAATAAGAGCACAACAGGAGCATATCGGAGGATAGGACAGAAATCCGGCTCGAGAGGTGGACATCTCATACTGCACTGCGTGTTCCATCCGACAGGAGTCAACTGTACAACAAACCATCGTTTGTGTCACGTTTAATTTCGTTTGCTTGCTAAATATTTGTTTTGCAGCAAAGCAAAGAGAACTTGCCAAGGGACGGGGACGGGCCTAGACTGTCGGCAGGGTGGGAGAGGGTGCGAAGGGGAGGGGCGGCAGGTACCGCAGGTCCTACGGCAGGCAGGTACGGAGGGATTAGGGATGACTGGAAAAACTGGGTTCGATTCAGCAGTAACAGGGGTAAGGGGCCAGTCCGTCCGGCGGACGGAAACGTGAAGTGGAAGGAAGCAAAGGAGTTCCAGCTAGTTGAGGGCTAGTGGGGGCGGTGCGGTTCGCCCATTTGGGTACCAGAACTCTCAATTCGTTGCGAGTGGGTCGTCTGGCCCTTTATTTTCAGTGGTTTGTAGATTGTAATAGAGATCGAACATGGCTTCCGCCGCACAACAACTATCAATGACCCGGGCCTTGCCGAAGGGCACGGATCAACTACTACAGTTCGTGTACCTGCAAGGGTTGGACACGCTGACGACCTTGGCGTTTCTGCTGGCCGGCGCGCAGGAGGCGAACCCCCTGGTGCGGACGATGATCGGTTGGTTCGGGAATCCCCTGATGGGATTGGCGGCGGTGAAGCTAGCCGCCCTGATGCTGGGTTATTACTGTTGGAACAGGGGCAAAGTGGTGATACTGCGGCGCGCGAACATGTTCTTCGCATTGCTGGTCGCCTGGAATCTCTTTTGTCTGTTGCTGGCTTTGGGCGTCCGTTGGAAAGCGTAGATGGTAGCGGGCGCGGCCTCAGCCGTTCCCCCATGTCTTCATCAAGAATTCGATCTTATTAAAGATCCCGGAGATGGGTCCGGTGACCTGGTAAGGGATAACCGCCGCAACGGCCACGGCGACGAAGCCGACCAGGAGGGCATACTCAACCAGATCCTGACCTTTAAGTGCCCGCGGTGAAGCGGGATGAAACAGGTCTGCTGCAACGAGTGAAGCCCGTCGGGCCGCACCCTCGATCAAACGCCGCATGGTAGTCCTCCCATGTCTCATGTACTAGATCTATGGTGTCTGAGGGTGCCACGCGCGACAACCCAACAAACTCCGTAGAACGTACTGATTTGTTTCTTAGAACTAGTCAGGTCGGCTTGTATTCCTGTAAGGTTTTTCCCGCCCGCCCAATTTGGCCGCGAAAGTGGGGCCGATTGGGGCCAACAACAGGGCTCGGGAACTCATCGACTATACTGGGGAGTCACCCGTGCTTCTCAGTATTCTCATTCCTGTCTACAATGAACGGACCGTTGTCGAGCGTAGTCTACAGCAGGTTTTTGATGCCCCGCTCCCGGAGGGCTTGCTACGGGAACTTGTGATTGTGGACGACTGTTCCACGGATGGTACCTGGGCGATTCTGGAGGGGCTGGCGGCCCGGCACTCGGTCATCCGGCTGTTCCGGCACGAGGTGAACCAAGGCAAGGGCGCCGCGGTGCGGACGGCAATTTCGAAGGCCCAGGGCGACTTCTGCCTGATCCAGGACGCCGACCTGGAATACGATCCGAACGAGTATCCCGCCCTGTTGAAGCCTCTGCTGGCGGGTCATGCCGATGCGGTGTTTGGTTCGCGCTACATGTCAGGTGAAGCACGCCGGGTGCTGCCGTACTGGCATACCAAGATCAACCAGTTCCTGACCTGGACGTCGAATGTCTTTTCCAACATCCATGTGACCGATATGGAGACCTGTTACAAGGTCTTTCGCACCGATCTATTGAAGTCGATTCCGATCCGGTCGAACCGCTTCGGGTTTGAGCCGGAGATCACGATGAAGTGCGCGAAGCGCCAGCTTCGAATCTACGAAGTCCCCATCTCTTACCATGGCCGCACATATGAGGAAGGCAAGAAGATCGGCTGGAAGGATGGGCTGCAGGCGCTTGGCGTCATCTTAAAGTACTGGCTGATCGACGACCTGTACGCGGAGACCAAAGGCCGCGGCGCGCTGATCAACCTGACGCGCACACCCGGTTACATCGACTGGATGACGTCGCTGTTCCGGCCGGTACTGGGCGATACGATTCTGGAGATCGGCGCGGGCTTCGGGACATTCTCGGGACGGCTGATGGGCCGGCGGCTGCGCTATGTGGCGGCCGAATCGAATCCGCTGCACCTGCATGCGTTGAAGAACCGGTTCCTGCGGACGCCGAACGTCGCCGTGGTGGAGTTGGATCCGGGCCGGGCCGCTGATTTCGCTTCCTATGAAGGGGCGTTTGACTCGGCCATCGCGATCAATGTCCTGGAAGGACTGCCGGAGCCGGAGATCGCGCTGGCGGGCCTGCACCGCGCCCTGAAGGAGGGCGGCAAGCTGGTGATCCTGGCACCCCAGGGGCGCGGGGTCTACGGGACGGTGGACCAGGCGATGGGGCAACTGAGGAGATTCGACCAGCAGGATCTGGAAGCGTTGCTGCAGGGCGCCGGATTCAGTGTGGAGACGGTGCGGCAGGTCAACAAAGCGGGCAAACCGGCCTGGTGGCTGGCCGGCAAGGTGTTCAAACGCACCTCCCTGTCGAAACTACCCCTGAAGATCTTCGACAAGAACCTGTGGCTGTGGCGGCCGCTGGATCATGTACTGCCCTGGAAGGGTTTGTCCATGCTGGTGGTTGCCAGAAAGAAGTAGGCGCCATGCGAGCGATCGGCCTGGACTTTGAGCAGCGTACTCTCACGGAGCAGGAGGTAACGCCGCCGCGGGCTCCGCAAGCCGGCGAGGTGCTGCTGCGGATCCATGAAGTGGGGATCTGTGCGACGGATCGTGAATTGTCCAGGTTCCGCTTCGGGCTGCCGCCGGAGGGTGAGAGTTTCCTGACCCTGGGCCATGAGGCGCTGGCGCAGGTGGAAGTGGGCGACGCGCAGTGGGCCAAGGGCGACTGGGTGGCGCCGATGATCCGCAGGAGTTGCAGCCCGGCGTGCGACCACTGCCTGCGGGGGCGGCGCGACCTCTGCCAGACGGGCGAATACCTGGAGCGCGGCATCAACCGGGCGCACGGCTACCTGGTGCCGTTCACAGTCGACACGAGCTCGGAACTGCTGGCCATCCCAGAGACGCTGCTGGATGTAGCGGCGCTGGCTGAGCCGCTCAGCGTGGTGGAGAAGGCCGTGGAAACTGCGCTGCGCGCGCATCCCATGCAGCCGCGGACGGCCATTGTGATGGGCGCCGGTCCGGTGGGCATCCTGACTGCGCTGCTGCTGCTCTTGAAAGGCCTGGAAGTGAATGTGGTCTCGCTGGAGCCCGAGGATCATCCACGTGTGCAACTCCTGAAACGGGCCGGTGCGGCGTACTTGCGCGACCGGCGGCCCTCCAGGGCGGACCTGGTGTTCGAAGCGGCGGGCGGCGCGGCGGACCTTTTGGACTGGCTGTCGCCGTGCGGGGTGCTGATGCTGATTGGCGCGGGCGAAGAAGAGCTTTCGCTGCCGCCGCTGAGAATGCTGGTGGACAACCTGACGGTGGCCGGAACGGTGAACGCCGGCAGGTCGCATTTTGAGCAGGCGATCGAAGATCTTGGCCGAATCCAGCGCCCACTTCTGGCGGCCATGATCGAACGGCGCGGCATCGGCCAATGGCGCGAGTCCTTCACGGGCTCAGCGGTGATCCCGAAGATTGTCCACCGGCTGGGTTGACAACGGGGACGGGACCGGCCCGGCCATTTCAAGTACACTGGGAAGCGATTTCAAATTATGGGCTTACCTTTCCGCCACTCGATCTGCAACGAGGTTTACCAGGGGTGGGACTTCGACAAAGCCTGCAGGCACATCCGTGAAACCGGGTACCAGGGCATCGAGATTGCACCCTTCACGCTTTCGGAGGATCCTGTCACCATTCCTGCCGCCGAGCGCAAGCAATACTCCGATATCATTGCCGGCGAAGGCCTGCTGTTCGTGGGCCTGCACTGGTTGATGGTGGCGCCGAAGGGCCTGCATGTGACGACCCCGGATGCGGATCTGCGCGCGCGCAGCTGGGCTCATATAAGAGGATTGGTCGACCTGTGCGCTGATATGGGGCCGAATGGCGTGATGGTCTTCGGATCTCCGCTGCAGCGCGGGACGGTGGGCGGTTCGACGCGCGAAGAAGCAACGAAACGGTATGCCGACGGGCTGGCCGAGGTGGCTCCGCATGCGGAAGAGCGTGGCGTGAGAATCCTGGTCGAAGCATTGCCGGCGAACCAGACGAACGTCGTCGGGTCATTAGCGGAAGCGGTGGAAATTGTGCGCCAGGTGAACAGCCCGGCGATCCAGACCATGTTCGATACGCACAATGCGGTGGATGAGACTGAGCCGCACCAGGATGTGATCGAACGGTTCTTCCCCTATATCCAGCACGTACATGTGAATGAGACCGACGGCGGCCATTGTGGTACGGGCGACTACGATTTTGCACCGGTCCTCGCCACCCTGCGCCGGTTGAACTATCAGGGATGGATTTCACTGGAGGCATTCGATTTCAGTCCGGGACCGGAGCGCATTTCAGCTGAGTCGCTGCGCTACCTGAATAGTGTGATTGAGGACCTTGAGTCCGCATGATGAGCCTGGATCCCGCGGAGCAGTCACTAGCATGAAAAATCCTGTTGTTACCGGCGGAGCCGGATTCATTGGCAGTAGTATTGTGCGTGCGTTGTTAAAGGAAGGCGCTGAGCGCGTCACGGTCATCGACAACCTGCGTTCGGGGCACGAGAAGAACCTGGCCGAGGTGGCGGACCGCGTAGACCTGCATGTCGTCGACATCCGGGACTATGACGCGATCGCGCCGCTGTTCGAAGGCGCGTCGAAGGTGTTCCACCTGGCGGCGATCCCCTCAGTGCCGCGTTCCATCTCCGAGCCAGTGCCTTCGCACACCTCGAATATTGACGGAACCTTCAACGTCTTCCGGGCCGCCGCCGACGGCGGTGCGGGGCGGCTGGTTTACGCGGCCTCGTCGTCGGCCTATGGAGACACGGAAGTGTTGCCCAAGACGGAATCGATGATTCCGATGCCGAAGTCGCCCTACGCCGCGCAGAAGCTGATGGGCGAGTATTACGCGTCGGTCTTCTCCTCCTGTTTCGGGCTACCGTCGACGTCGCTGCGTTTCTTCAACGTATTTGGACCGCGCCAGGATCCTTCCAGCCCTTACTCGGGCGTCCTGAGCCTGTTCATGCGCTGCCTGATTGAGCGGCGGCCACCCACGATCTTTGGGGACGGCGAGCAATCGCGCGACTTCACCTATGTTGAGGATGTCGCCGAGTTGTGCCTGAAGGCGTCGAATGCGCCGGCGGATGTGGTTTCGGGCAATATGTACAATGCCGGCAACGGAGGCCGATTCACGTTGAACCAGACGTGGCGGATTCTGTGCGGGTTTGAAGGGGTCGAGATCGAGCCGGTATATGGTCCTCCGAGGGCCGGGGATGTGAAGGATTCACAGGCTGACACGGCCCGCGCCGTCCGTGATCTGGGCCATGCTCCAAGGTTTAGCTTCGACGAGGGCCTGCGACTCACGCTTGAGTGGTACCGGGCCAACACATAACAGGTTCTCGCTCGAAGGTGGTTCCAGAAAGAAACCACAATGGTGCTTTCGCAGAGAAAGTGCCTGTATTACTATAGGATACACGTGCGAGTGCAACTCGAGCAGCAGAGCTTCGACAGCGACTATGTCCTGCGGCTCAAGCAGGGCGACCCGGACACTCAGCGTCATTTCGTCAACTATTTCGGCGACCTGCTGCGCGTGAAGCTGCGCGGCAAGTTGAGAGCCCCGCAATTGGTAGAAGAGGCGAAACAGGAGACGTTCCTCAGGGTTTTATTGACTCTGCGGGAACGCGGTATCGACCACCCGGAGCGACTGGGGGCGTTCGTCAATTCTGTCTGCAACAACGTGGTGATGGAAGTGTACCGGGCGGAGTCCCGGACGGCGCCCATGCCGGAAAACTTTCACCCCGCCGACGGGCAGATCGATGCGGAAAGCGAAATGGTGAACGAACAAAGAAGGAATCTCGTTCGCCAATTGTTGGATGAATTACCGGCGAAGGAATGTGAACTATTGCGTCAAGTTTTTCTGGAGGAGAAGAACAAAGACGAGATCTGTCAACAGTTTGGAGTGGATCGAAACTATTTGAGGGTGCTGCTGCATCGCGCCAGGAACCGGTTCAGCGCTCTACTCGGAGAGCGCGGCAAAGCTCATGGCGTCGGTGGGTGAAACGAAACTCAAGCTGAACTCACAATTGTTTTAGAGGTAAAGATGGATCATCGGTCAGCCATCGAAACCACCGCCGTCGAGAGATACTTCCTCGACGAGATGCCCGAGCTCGAGCGCTCTGAGTTTGAAGAGCACTACTTCGAGTGCGAGCAATGCGCGGAGGAAATCAGAGTCATGTCCAGCCTGGAAGCGAACGCCCGTGCCGAGGTACGGGTGGAGCGCCCAAGGGAGAGGACCGAGGCCCCACGGCCGGCGCAAAAGACACAAAGCGCCGGATTCTGGGAGCGGTATTTCAATTGGTTGCGGCCGGCGATTGCGGCGCCTGCGCTGGCATCGCTGCTGGCGGTGATGGGCTATCAGAATCTGTTGGAGCCGGCGCGATCCCACGATCTCACGGCACCGCAGGCCGCCACCCAGTTACTGCTGCGCGGTGAAACCCGGGGTTCCGGCAGCGTGGTCACCTTGCCCGGCAACCATTCCCTGGTCCTGACGCTGGATTTGGCCGGTATCCGGTCGCAGCCTGAATACAGTGTGGAGTTGCAGTTGGAGAATGGCACGGCCGCGGAGCCATTCAAGGTCTCGGCGCCCGGCGCTGGGGAACCGCTGACACTGTCGCTACCAGCCGGCAGTGTGAGACAGGGGCGATATCAGGTTACCCTGCGCAGCGTACCTGGCGGACCGGTCCTGGGCCGATTTCGGTTTGAAGTCCATCCCTGACAGGAGTCTCTCCCTTGGCGAGTATTGAACCCCGTTTTATATTCCGCGGCGACGCTGTGGGCGCCGCCGGACGCCTGGTCCGCAATGCGCGCGGCGAGGCAGTCAACCAGATTGTTCCGGTCCTGGCCGCGAGTTCGCTGCCGGTGATTGGTGGTATTTCCCAGTCCAAGGCGGAAAACTGCACCGTTCCGATGCCCGGAGGCGATCAGCCGTTCCTGTGCGTGGGGCTGGCAGAGACCTCCGCCGTGAGCGAAGTTGATGGACCGGACAAGGATCACACCACCACGGTGAAATGCACCGTGGAGAAGGTCCAGATTCTGGACCGGGTCACGCTGGACGGCGTGAAGGTGGTCCTGGTATCGAGGCATCCCCCGGCGGAGGAAGTGGCCCGCATTACCCCGGATGTAGCGGAACTGACCGGCCTGAAGCTGGACGGACACGAACTGGCCGTCAGTTTCGACCTGAAGGTGTTCCAGCGCTGCCCTACGAAGCAGACCCTCATCGAGTACTACGCCAAGACCGCCTCGTTCCGCGAGAAGTCGGGCTGGCGGGTTTCGTCGGATTCGCCGAAGAGGCTGCGGCCGCCGGAGTTCAAAGGCATGATCGTTGCGACGATCGTGACCGGCATCAAATGGGTGGGTGAGCCGCTGCCCGATGTTGAGATCTGCGGCAACGTGATCCGCTGGCCCGGCGTGGGCAGCATCTACCTGGGCGAACTGCTGATCGCGAAGCACTCCCGGCGGCTGACCATGTTCCGGATGGAACTGGGCGGCAACATGGAGACATTGCGCAACGCCCCGAAGAGATCGGCGAAGGCCCTGAAGCTGACAGCGGCGGCCCGCGCGCCGGAATCCGACCAGGGCGGCGAAGTAGTGATCGGCGAAACCCAGACGAACGGGACGACCATCCCGTAAACACGCGCTGTTACACGGCGGCCGCATTTCAGTGTGAATTGGAGGCGTGAGGACAGGTACACTTGGGCTGATGCTCCGGTGGTGCCTGCTCTTCACGCTCCTACTCTCGGGCTGTTCACGATTCCAGACGGCACCTCAAACCCGCTACCAGGAGGTCTCGCGGCTGTACCGCACGGGACGCCTGCAGGCGGCGTTGCACAACCTGGACGAGCGGCCGGACTGGCGGCACTCCGAATCCAGCGAGTGGCGTTCCCGCTTCCACACTCTCCGCGCCGAAATTCTGTTGGCCCAGGGCAAAGTGGCCGAGGCCTCGAAAGACCTGGCCGACCCAGCGCCGGGCGCGCGGTGGGAGGCTCGCCGGCAACTGGTGCTGGGCGGGGTCTGCCTGCGCCAGGGCCGGTTCGACGAGGGGCAGGTGGCACTGCAGAAGGCACAGCAACTGGCCGAACAGACCGGCGATTCCGAAACAGCTTTGCTTGCGATGGTCTACGAAGGCGCGCGTTTGGCGCGCAAGGGCGACCAACGGTCGGCTGAAGAGGTGACACGGACGGCGCTCAACGAGGCGATGAAGCGCGACGATGCCTATAGCGAAGCCGCCGCGTGCAACAACATGGCGTTTCTGCGGCTGCGCCAGCTTCGCTATGACGAATCGATTGCGTTCACCCGGCAGGCCGTGACCGCGGCCGATCGCATTGACGCGCGCTGGATCGCCGGCCGCTCCGCCACCAATGCGGCGCTGTGTTATGCGCAACTGGGCGACATTCCCCGCGCGCTGGAATGGCAGTCCCGCGTGGCGGCAAATCTCGAACTGGTGGGCGACCGCGGCAATCTCAAGGACAGCCTGGGCGAGATGGGTTCGATGTACCTCATCCAGGGCCGCTTCGATGAGGCCATCCAGTCCTATCGCAAGGCGTTTGACCTGGCCAGGGAGTTGCATGACGACCCGGCGACCTGGGCCGGCAACCTGGCGCTGGCTTTCATTTCCGCGCAGCGCTGGCAGGATGCGGCGTACTGGAACCAGCAGGCCTGGGAGAGCAAGGCTGACAGTTCGAATGAGACAGCCCTGCACTACCTGCGCTTGAACCGGGGCTTCATTTCCGCCGGCCAGTCGCGGTTTGACGAAGCAGCCAGGGACTTCCAGCAGGTGCTGTCCGGCAGCGCGGGGAATCGCGGACTGATGTGGGATGCGCATGCCGGGCTGGCGCGTGTGGAGATGGCGCGCAACCGGTTTGACGCGGCCAAGCCACACTTCGAGGCCGCGTTGCAGCAGATCGAGACGGCGCGTATCGAGCTGCGCAACCGCGAGTCGAAGATCACGTTTCTGGCGCGGCTCATCCGCTTTCACCAGGATTATGTGGAAGCTTTGATGGCGCGGGGCGAGGTGGAGGCGGCGTTGCGCGTGGCGGAATCGAGCCGGGGCCGGATCCTGGCTGCGCAATCGGAGCGGGTCTCGCCGCAGGTGGCCCAGGATGTCGTGGCGCGCGCGCGCCGTTTCGCCGCGGCGCGCAAAACCGCTGTACTGTTCTACTGGACCGCACCGAAACGGTCGTGGCTCTGGACCATCACCGCGCGCGGGGTACGCTCGCATGAACTGCCGCCGGCCGCCAGGCTGGAAGAGCAGGTCAAACTCTACCGCAATGAGATCGAAAAATCGGTGCGCGATCCTCTGCGCGAGGCGGCGGACGGGCCGGGGTCGCAACTTTATCAGATGCTGCTGGGTCCGGCGAGTGAGGCGGCCGGCATCGCGCGCGTGACGGTTATCCCGGACGGCCCGGTTCACCTGATCAATCTCGAATCGTTGCCCGTACCCAAGCCCCAACCGCATTTCTGGCTGGAAGATGTCACGCTCTCCGTGGCTCCGTCGCTCACGATGTTGACCGCCTCCCAGCCCGAACCGGCGACCGGCGAAGGGCTGTTGCTGGTGGGCGCGCCCGAGGCGCCGGATCCGGAGTACCCGACGTTGGAGAGCGCGCGGCAGGAGTTGTCAGGAATCGCAGCCAAGTTCCCTGCCCTGTCCAAAACGGTGCTCGAGGGCGGCAATGCCACGCGCACGAACTACCAGAAGGCGCGGGCGGAACGGTTTGCGTTGGTGCATTTCGCGGCGCACGCAGAGGTCGGCCGGGTGAGCCCCCTGGACTCGGCGATTATCCTGGCCCGGGAGGGCGACCAGTTCCGGCTGTATGCCCGCGAGATCCTGGCTACGCCGAAGCTGCATGCCCGGCTGGTGACGATCTCCGCCTGCAGCAGCGCGGGCACCACCAGTTATGCGGGCGAAGGCCTGATCGGGCTCTCGTGGGCGTTCCTGGAAGCCGGAGCGCAGGCGGTGGTGGCCGGACTGTGGGATGTCAGCGACAGTTCGAGCGCGGAGTTGATGACCTGGTTGTATGAAGGGATTGCGGCGGGGCGGGCTCCGGATGAGGCGTTGCGGGCGGCCAAACTGCGCATGCTGAAGGGCGGAAACTTCCAGAGGCCGTACTATTGGGCACCTTACCAGGTGTACGTCAGATAATCGCAGATTCTCTGCATTCTCATGAAACGCAAAGGGCGCCTGACGCACTTAACAATTAGTAAGGTTGAGGGCAGACCCTAGGATGATCCGGGCCGGCTCTGAGCCACACGACTCGGGAGGAAGCCACATGCGGTTCCGGTGGAACGTCCATCGCCGGAAGGGTGTGTAGGTCGAATGTCTGGGCTCGGTGGTCCGGCGCGTTGATTGTTCCTATCCTCAGCCTTTGCGGCAGTTCTCACGCATAGTCCGAAGATCGGAGGGGATGCGCGTGGGGCTGCCGCTACTGTTTCTGAGGCCCTGAAACAGGGCGGACCCAACTGGTTGGCGGACTACTTGGCGGCGGGAGCAGCCTTCGCATCGGTCAATTTCTGCCGCAATGCGCGCATCGTCAGACGCACCTGCAGCTTCTTTTTTCGCAGGCGGTGATGCCGCGATTTGTCTCCGTTGCTGGCTGACATGGTGGCTAAAGCGTAGCAGGTATCCCCCGCCACCGCCCGTTTATTTTGCCCTTCACGGGCGCAACAGGGCCCCTCAGCCGTAGACGACCGGATGCTTTTCCAGCCAGTGCTCATCGCGTGCGGCGTTGATTTTCTTCATCGCACCGCCGGCCAGCGCACCGGTTACGCGGCGCGAGCCCCAAGCCAAACCACCCGTGAATCCAATCGCTCCGCCGACCACTCCGCCGATCAGCGCGCCGCGGCCCGCCTTGCGATCATCCGTGATGTAACCGGCCGCCGCGCCGATGCATGCACCGATCAGCGCCGGCAGCAGGGATTCCTCGGCGGCGCGGGAGAATTCGCCGGCGATTTCGTCATCGCCGAAGGAGGCTTTTCTCACCGTGGATGCGCCTTCCAACCCGGACTCGACCAGATCGCGGCCGTATTCAATATTTGATTTCACCCAAGAGCCTAGCTTCATAATTCAGCACCCGCTCTCATCATACAGGTTTCGGGATTGCGATCTGAATGTCCGCTGCACCCGGTGCTCCGGATCCGCCAAACACAGCGGCGCGCGGCCCGTCAAGGAGAGATTTGCCTGCCACCCGGTTTACCATATGGGTGTTTCCACATGCCTGAACTGAAGTCTCTTTCCCCTGAGATCCTGATCCACGTCGCGCAGACCATCAATGTGCCATTGAAAGGGCTGACGGCGACCATTGAACTACTGGACGAAGGCGGCACGGTCCCCTTCATCGCACGCTATCGCAAAGAGGCCACTGGCAATCTGGACGAAGTGCAGATCCGCTCGATCGAGGAGAAGCTCGCCTATTTCCGCGAGTTGGAGGATCGCCGAGCCACCATCCTGGCTTCCATCGAAGAACAGGGCAAGCTCACGCCCGAACTGAAGGCGCGCATCGAGAAGACGCTGGAAAAGAGCGAACTCGAAGACCTCTACCTGCCCTATAAGCCGAAGCGGCGCACCAAAGCCACCATTGCCCGGGAAAAGGGACTGGAGCCGCTGGCGCTCTATCTTTGGACGCAGGAGCCGGCCGAGCTGGCGTTGGAGGCCTTCGCCGCCACGTTCGTGAACGCCGAAAAAGGCGTGAATACGACGGCCGAAGCACTGGAAGGCGCGCGTCACATCATCGCTGAAATGATCAGCGAGAACGCCGACCTGCGAAAGGCGCTGCGCCAGATGATGTTCGACGAGGGCGTCGTGGTCAGCCGCAAGGTGATGGACGCCGTCGATGAGCAGGAAAAGTTCAAGATGTACTACGACTATCGCGAGCCGGTGAGCAAGATCCCCTCTCACCGCATGCTGGCGATCCGCCGTGGCGAAAGCGAGAACGTCCTCTACTTCACCATCGAGTTGGAACCCGTGCGGGCGCTTGACCTGGTGCGGCGGTTCATCCTGAAAGCTCCGGGCGACTGGACGCCGCAACTGGAGCTGGCCAGCGACGATTCCTACAATCGCCTGCTGAACAGTTCGATCCAGACCGAAATCCGGCTGGAGTTGAAGAAGCGCGCCGACTCGGAAGCCATCCAGGTGTTCCGCGAGAATCTGCAGAACCTGCTGCTGGCTCCTCCGGCCGGCCAGTTGGGCGTAATGGGCATCGACCCAGGAATCCGCACCGGCTGCAAGATCGCCATTGTCGACGAGACCGGCAAATACCTGGAGAACACCGTCATCTACCCGCAGCGGGGTGATACGGCCGGGGCGATGAAGACGCTGAAATCGCTCATCGCCAAGTTCAACGTGAAGGCGATCGCCATTGGCAACGGCACAGCCTCGCGCGAGACGGATGCGTTTGTCCGCGAGTTCCTGCAACAGGAAAAGCTCGACACGGTGTTCAGCGTCACAGTGAATGAATCGGGCGCCTCCATCTACTCCGCCTCCGATATCGCGCGCCAGGAGTTCCCTGACCTCGACCTCACCGTGCGCGGCGCCATCTCCATCGCCCGCCGGCTGCAGGATCCGCTGGCCGAGCTCGTCAAGATCGACCCGAAGTCGATCGGCGTCGGCCAGTATCAGCACGATGTCGACCAGCGCCAGTTGCAGCAGTCGCTCGAGACCGTCATCGAAAGTTGCGTCAACCGTGTCGGCGTGGAATTGAATACCGCATCGTGGGCGCTGCTGCGCTATGTGGCGGGCATCAGCGAGCGCATAGCGTTGAAGATTGTCGAGTACCGCAACGAGAACGGCAAGTTCACCTCACGCACGCAGCTCACCGCCGTGCCCGGCATCGGGCCTAAGACCTTCGAACAGGCGGCCGGCTTCCTGCGGATTCGCGGTGCGTCGAACCCGCTGGATATGACGGCGGTCCACCCGGAGTCATACCCCGTGGTGGGGCAGATCGCCGAACGGCTGGGCGTGAAGCTGGAAGAGATCATCCAGCAACCGCAATTGCTGGAGAAGTTCAAGAAGGAAGACATCGCCGTCGGCGTGTACACGCTGAACGACATCCTCGAAGAATTGCGCAAGCCGGGCCGCGATCCGCGCGACAAGTTTGTAGCCCCCAGCTTCAAGGAAGGCGTGAAGGAGATTGCGGACGTCCAGCCGGGCATGGTGCTGGAAGGTGTCGTCACCAACGTGACGAAGTTCGGCGCCTTTGTCGACGTGGGCGTGCACCAGGACGGGCTGGTCCACATCAGTGAACTGTCCAACCGCTACATCCAGGACGCGTCCGAAGTGGTGAAGGCGGGGCAGATCGTCAAGGTGAAGGTGCTCAGCGCCGACGCCAAGACGAAGCGCATCGCGCTGTCGATCAAAGCCCTGCAGGGACCGCCTCCGCAGAAACCGCAGCGCCCGCAGCAGGCCAAGCCATCGATGGACGACAAGCTGGCGGCGCTTTCGTCGAAGTGGAAGGTGCGGTAGGGGGGCGATTGCAGAGCCTCCGCTGCATCCGAATAGCTGGCAGCGATCGGCTCTTTACGGCGCTAACCAGGCGTCGGGGTTCATCTGCGTGTCGGGAGCCGTGGTCACCCGCCGCAGTTCGTTGTGGTCTAGCCAGTTCAACCGGCAGTCCGGGCAATTGTCGATGACGATGTTGCCCGGACCCGCGTAGGGGTGGGTGTCCATGCGCTCATGACAGCGGGGACAGTCGATGTTGCGCTCCAACTCCGTGGGGTCCAGCGGACGGGGCGGCTCCGGCAGGATGTCGCGGCGGGCCCTGACAATCTGGACCAGCGCACCGAACGAATCCAGGTCCAGCAGCATCCCCAGGCAATTGGTGCAGTAACCCAGGCGCTTGCCCAGGTAGGACGCGTGCTTCAACTCCTGGCGGCACACCGGGCAACTCTCACCAGTGCCGGCGTCAAAAATGCGCACGCCTTCCGAGTTCGGCTCCGGATAGACCAGCGTGTGGCAGAAGTCGCAGGCCAGTGCCTCACCGATCGCCTCCAACCGCAGCGCACCTCCGCAGTTCTTGCAGTTCATCGAACAACTCCCCGTGTAAACTCTTAATTCTTTAGTTGACCCCGCAACGGATCTGCTCTACAAATAATACTGTCACTTAATTCCTTAGTTGTAGGAGCGTCCAGGTTGGCCAGAAAACGATCACCGAATCTTACCGAAGCCGAACTCCGGCTGATGGATGTCATCTGGGATCGTGGCCCGTGCACTGTCTCGGACGTGGCTGAGGCACTCAAAGAACTGGGGCTCGCCTACAATACCGTGCTCACCACCATGCGAATCCTCGAGGACAAAGGCTTTCTCCTGCACGTCAAGCCAGTCGAGGGACGCGCCTTTGTCTATGAGCCGCTGGTGGGCCGCGACGAAGCCGGCCGCCACGCGGTGCGCTACCTGGTGAGCCGGTTTTTCCGGAACTCACCGGAGTTGCTGGTCCTGAACGTGCTCAACGATGAAGACCTGACGGCCAGGGAATTAGGAAGGATCCGGAAGCTGATCGCGGAGGATGCGAAATGAAAGAGGGATTGGACCTGCTGAATGGGGCCTCGGCCGCTGCGCTCGCCGCCATCGTCAATAGCCTGTGGCAGGCGGCCACCGTCGTTTTGGTTACCTGGGTGGCGATGAAGTTCCTGCCCGGCCTGAACGCGGCGACCCGTCACCTGGTGTGGTGGGGCGTGCTGGGCGTGGTCGCCCTGTTGCCCGTCGCGCCATCCGCCGTCCAGCATTTCAGGGCCTGGCAGAGCGAGCCTCTCAATGCCGAGCAGTTCCGCCCCCTCGAACGCTTCTCCAATCCGCCTGATCTCACGGTCGCACCGGCAGCCTACTCCTATTCCGCCAACCCCCTTCCGCGCCAACCGCTGGCTCCGGTCGAAGTCCGCACGGGATACTGGCCGCTTCTCGTGGCAGGCCTCTGGTTGCTGGGCCTGACTGTACAACTGAGCCGCATTGTCTGGAGCTACTCTTACCTGCGCCAGGTGAAGAAACGGTCGTCGAAGGCCGCCCTGGAGTTGAAGCTGAACTTTGACGAATGGCTGATGCAATCGCGCGTCGGCCGGGACGTCAAGCTGATGATCTCGGACGAAGTCGCGTCGCCGATGGCCGCGGGCTTTGTGCATCCGGCTGTGATTTTGCCCGGCCGTGTCCTGGAAGCCTTCTCCGCTCAGGAGCTCGACCAGGTCGTGCTCCACGAACTCGCTCACCTGGAGCGGCGCGACGACTGGACGAATCTGGCCGGCCAGGTCGCCTCCGCCTTCCTGATGCTGCATCCGGCCGCGGCCTGGATCCTGCGGCAAATCGAGCGGGAACGCGAAATCGCCTGTGATGACTGGGTGGTCTCCATGACAGGAGAGGCGCGCCCGTACGCCGCCTGCCTGGCCCGCCTGTTCGAAATCTGCTGGACTCGCCGCCGCGCCATGCTGGCCACCGGTATGGCGACACGCGCTTCGAACCTGGGGGAACGCGTCGAGATGCTGTTGCGGCGCGACCGCCACTTCACGGCCCGCGCCTCGGTGGTGCCCGCCATCCTGTGCGGCCTAGTGCTGGGCGGCATGGTCATGGCTTCCGCGCAGGCTCCTCACTGGTTCGCGTTCGCTTCGGACGAAGCGCCCGCGCCGCCTGCCCCTCCTGTCGCGCCAATGGCCTCGTCCTCACCGCGGGCTCCCGGTACGCCGAGGGCTGTCCGGGCAGCCTATCCGAACCCGCAGTCACCCCTGCCGGCGCTGGCACCGGAAGCCCCCACCGCTTACCGCGTATTTGATCCGGCCGCGGCGCCGTCTCCGGCTCCGCGTGCGGCCCTGGCGGAGTTGCCTGAGCTGGCCATGGCGCCGATAACGCCCAGCCCTTCGCCGGCTCCTCCTTCCTCACCGGGCCCGGCGCCTGCTCCTCCGGCCGCTCCGCGCGGAATGGCTTCGCCGCCAATGCCCCCTATGCCGCCTGCCGGTGCCAAAGGATCGCTGCTCGCCGCGCTGGTAGCCGCCGGCTATGGCGACCTGCCCGTCGACGAGATCATCGACCTGAAGAACCAGGGCGTCACGGCCGACTACATTCTCGGCATCAGCCGCGCCGGCTGGGGTAAGCTCGCCACGCGACAGATCACTGAACTTAGGAACCAGGGCGTCTCTCCGGAATTTCTGGCCCGCTGCAAGGACATCGGCGTCCGCGACCTCACCATCCGCGAGGTGATCGAACTGCGCCAGCAGGGCGTCAAACTGGAAGAAGTCCGGGAAATTCACGCACTCGGTTTCGGTCCTTACAGCACCCGGCAGTGCATTGAATTGCACCAGCAGGGCGTGCGGGCGCAGTTCTTCCAGGATTTGAAGGACACCGGCTTCGCCCGCCTGGAACTGCGCGAAATCATCGAAGCCCGCAACAATGGCCTGCGCGCCGGCGATCTGCGCGAGGCCCGCAAATACGGCCCCAATCTCTCACTCCGCCAGATCATCAAGCTGAAGCAGGCGGGTGTCATCTAGTTCGCTCCCTTCATACACAGGAGAGACCCCATGAAATACGTAACCGCAATGCTGGTAGCGGCGGCGCTGCTACTGGCCGGCGTAGCCATGCTCGGACAGGACCTGAAGCATGGCTGGAAGATGCACCGGACCGACCGCTCCGACGAGGTGCAATTCACCGTCGAGCGCTGGAAGGAGGGCAATCACTGGAGCAATAGCCGGCCTTACCCCCTCACCAGTTTCCGCGGCTTCACCCAGACCTCGTTCGATCGCGGCGGCAAAGTGAAGTTCAGCTTCGTGCAGGATGCCGGTGAGCTGCAGTGCGAAGGCAGTTTCACGTTTGGCCGGGGCTCCGGTAGCTTTACCTTCGCGCCGAATCCCAACTTCGCGTCGCGCCTGCGGGAGATGGGGTACGACGAACCCGATAGCAACGACCTGTTTGCGATCATGCTCTCCGAGGTGACCCTGGACTTCGCCCGCGAAGTGAAGGACGCCGGACTGGGCGCATCGACCAAACAGTTGATCGAGCTGCGCACACACGGCGTGACCGGCGAGTATATCCGCGAAGCGCGCGAGGCCGGCTATCGTGATTTCAACGCCCGCGACTACACCCAGCTCCGCATCCATGGCGTGAACACTGAGTATCTGCGCGATCTGCAACGGGCCGGCTACAACCTCCCGGCGGGCGATATCACCGAACTGCGCATCCATGGCGTCCCGGCGGAATTTGCCAGGGAATTGAAGGCGGCCGGGTACGACCTGGCCACGCGGCAAATCACCGAACTGCGGATTCACGGCGTCAGCTCCGACTATCTGCGCGACCTGAAATCCTACGGTCTGCGCCCCGAAGCCGGCGACCTGAAGGAGCTGCGCATCCACGGCGTCTCGCCGCAGTATTTGAAGGGACTCAAGGACTCCGGTTATGCTTCGCTGCCAGCGCGGGACATTACCGAGCTGCGCATGCGCGGAGTCTCCACGGAGTTCATCCGCGAGGCTCACGACCTGGGCTACTCCTTCTCGCCGAGGGAACTCAGCGAACTGTGCACGCAAGGCGTGAACGGCGCCTACCTGCGCAAGTTGAAGGAGTCGGGCATGAAGAACCTCAGCGCCTCCCAGATCGCGAAATTGCGCGTCCACGGGGTGGAGTGAATCCGGACGCGCCGTCACATGAAGCGCTTCTAAGGAAATCGCGTTCCAGCGCGGCGTGCGGTAAGGGGGATCCCTCAGCCATAATGGGATACATGAGGATTTGTGCCTTTGCTCTGTGCCTGGGTTTCGCCGGACTTCTTCCGGCCATGGCCGCAGACGTATCCACTGTCGAGGTGATCCTCGCCAAAGTGAACGGCGACATTGTCACCAAGGCGGACCTCGAACGCGCCAAGAAGGACGCCGCTGTCGCGCTCAAAGCGCGAGGCGCCACGCCGCAACAGATCGAAGAGGCCCTGAAACAGGGCGAGAAGGATGTCCTGCGCGACAGAATCGACAACCTCCTGCTGGTGCAGCGCGCCAAGGAGTTGAACATCAATGTCGACGCCGAAGTGTCCAAGTACATCGCCGGTCTTCAGGCGGAAACCAAGCTCGCGGATCCTGACAAGTTCCAGCAGTACGTCCGCGAAGCGACGGGCATGACCTATGAGGATTTCAAGGCCGAGACCACCAACCAGATGCTGACGCAGCGTGTGGTCGGCCAGGAAGTCTATAGCAAGGTCAACATCCCGCACGCCGAGATCGAGGACTACTACAACAAGAACAAGACCAGCTTCGTTCGCAAGGAACGAGTGTTCCTGCGTGAAATCTTGGTCAGCACCGAAGGCAAGGACGAGGCCGGTAAGGCGGCCGCTGAAAAGAAGGCCAAAGACCTGGTCGCCCGCGCCCGTAAAGGGGAGCGGTTCCCTGACCTGATCCGCGACAACTCCGAAGCCGCAACCGCCAAGCAGGGCGGCGACCTGGGCGGCTGGGAGAAGGCTGACCTCAGCGCCGAGATCATCAACGCAGTCTGGGAGAAGCCCAAGGGCTTTGTGAGCGACCCCATCCGCGTGGGCGCGGGCTGGGAAATCCTGCGCGTGGAAGAGCACTTCAAGGAAGGCCAGGCCGCGCTGGAGGATGTCGAGAACGAAATCAAGGAACGCATCGCCGGGGCCCGCATGGCGCCCAAAGTGCGCGAATATCTGACGGAACTGCGCCGCAGCGCGTTCCTCGAACTGCGCGACGATGCCGTCGATACCGGCGCCGCTCCGGGCAAGGACACCCGCTGGGAGAATGCCGCGCTGTTGAAGGCCGAGACCGTGGATAAGACTGAAGTCGCGGCGCAGATTCGCACCCGGCGCCTGCTGTGGGCCTTCCCGGTCCCCGGCACGAATGTCGGCACCACCGGTGTGTCCAGCAGCAAGTAGGTAGCGCAACACGATGAAGGGTCCCGCGGTAAACGAACTGGCCCCCGGCCAGAGTGTGCAGAGCATTTTTCTCGTCCAGGCCAAGGACGTCCGTCAGAAGAAGACCGGAGAGCCTTACCTCTCCCTGGTCCTGATGGATCGCACCGGCGATATTGACGCCAAGATGTGGGATAACGTCCCGGGGGTCATGGAGACCTTCGATCGCGACGATTTCATCCGCGTCAAGGGCGAGACACAGCTCTACCAGAACCGGATGCAGCTGACGGTTTACTCGCTGCAGCGCGTTCAGGATTCAGAGGTCAAACTGGCTGACTTCCTGCCGGCATCGCAACGCGATCCGGACGAGATGCTGGCTGAGTTGCACGCAATCATTGCGTCGATGCGCAACCCGCACCTCAAAGCGCTGCTGGAGGCGATCTTCGCTGATCAGGCGGTCGCTTCTGCGTTTAAAACGGCTCCGGCGGCCAAGGCGATTCACCATGCCTGGCTGGGCGGGCTGATTGAGCACGTGCTCAGCCTGTGCTCGCTGGCACGCTTCATGGTGACCCACTATCCGAACCTCGACGAGGATCTGCTGCTCAGCGGCGCGATCCTGCACGACATCGGAAAAGTGACGGAACTCTGCTATGCGCGCAGCTTCGGCTATACCACGGAAGGCGGCCTGCTGGGCCACATGCAGATCGCGCTGCGCCTCATCGGCGAGAAGCTGCCGGCCGGCTTCCCGCCCAAGCTGCGCAATCTTCTGGAGCACATGATTCTCAGCCACCACGGGCAACTGGAGTACGGCAGCCCGAAGCTGCCGGTGTTCCCCGAGGCACTGCTGCTGCACCATCTCGACAATCTCGATTCCAAGATGGAAACCATGCGCGCTTCCCTGGAACGGGACAAGGCCACACCGGGCGACTGGACTGGATACAATGCTGCCTTGGAGCGCAGTATTCTCGACAAGCGCAAGTACCTGAACGGTCCGGCTCCCAAACCCCAGGCGGTGAAGGCCGCCGCGCCGGCGAAACAGGGTACTGTGATGGGCGAGAAGATGAAGGCGCTGCAAGGATTGTTCAGCGAGGAATCTTAGTGCAGCGGAGAAGAACGGCCCGCGAAATCCCACCACCCCTGGAACTGCAGTGCCTGAACGCGCTGTGGAGCCTGGGTGAAGCCAACGTCCAGTCTGTCCGCGACAAACTGGCGCCCGGCAAACCACTGGCCTACACAACGGTGATGACCATGCTCGACCGGCTGACGCGCAAACAGCTACTCAGCCGGCGCAAAAACGGCCGGTCGTTTGTTTACACGCCGCTGGTCTCGAAAGACGAGGTGCGCCGCCTCGCCGTCAACGAACTGGTGAACGCCCTGTTCGAGGGTTCGGAAGGCGGCTTGCGCGTGTACCTCAACGGTGGCGCGCCCAAGCCGGCCGTCCCCGAAACTCCATCGGAAGAGCCAGAGCGTCTCGACGCAGCGCTGCTCTAGCGCCTGCTACCAGTTCACGCCGCGTCCTCGCAGCTCTGCTTCGATCTGGGCGTGATTCTGAAACTGTACGGCATCGATGCCGGCAAGTTTCGCGCCTTCCACATACTCCGCCACATCATCCGTAAAGAAACATTCCTGCGCCGCGCATTGCGCCTGCTCAATGGCTGCCGCGTAGATCCGCGGCTGCGGCTTCATCGCCTTCACCTCGTGGCTCAGCACGTACGCGTCAAAGTGCCTGAGGATGGGGTAAGTCTCACTCAGCATCTGGAAGTGGATTGGATTTGTATTGGATAGCAGGACGGTGCGGTAACCACGGCGGATGCCTTCCACCATGCTCTCGGGGATCAGGGTTTCGGGCAGGAAGATGGAGCTCCAGAACTCGGAAAACCGGTCGTAGGAGATCTCGGTTTCCAGCAGCCCGGAGACGCGGCGAACAAACTCCGCCCCGTCGAACTCGCCGGATTCGAACCCATTTACCAGGCTGCCCCGCCCGAGGCGCGCGCGAATCTCCTCGGGCGGCAGGCCGCAGTACTCACTCATGGCGCGATAGCCGCGCTGGAAATCAAAAGGGACCAGTACCCGGCCCAGGTCAAAGATAACGGTTCGGATCACCCAACCATTTTAGCGGCCCCGGCCGTTATGCTTCAGCCGGGCAATATCCTGCGAGGTGCGATTCAGGCGGCTCTGCGCGCGGGTGCGCTCGGCTGCCGTCATCCCACCGCCGTCCACACGGTCGCGGTGCACAATGGCCCGGGTGCGGGCCTCTTCCCGCTCCAGGCGCGCTGTCTCCCGGGGAGTCAGTGATCCGGAGCGTACACCCTGGGCAATGCGCTGCTGCTGGTTGCGTTCGCGCTGCCCAATCGTCTGCGCCCCGGCTGTGGCCGCCAGGGCTGTTATGGTGAGGGTCAGAATTAAGGCCTTCATCGAACTTGCCTCCTGCCGTCTTCAACGAGAGTCTGGCCAAAAGGTTGACGTTCTTAGCGAGATTAACTGCAATTCGTTAAGCGGCCCTACGAAGTCACAGGAGGGAGGCAGCGCGAAATCAACGGTTGCGATCCCAACAATCGAGCCTATACTGTCTTCCATGCTCCGCATCGTGGCTGGTGTGGTTCTCCTACTGGGTCTTCGCTGCAACTCCTTCGCGCAACAGGCTCCCGAGGGTCTCTTCGACCGCTTCCTGGAACGCATGGAAGGCGAGCAGCGGCGTCTGCCCGATTACGTTTGCTCCCAAACCATTGAGCGCATTGGCCGGGCTTCGGCCGACCGCGAACTGCAGCGCATCGACACCTTCCGCGTGGATGTCGCTGTCACCGGCGACCGGGAACTCTACGGCCGGCCGGGGGCCAAGGAGTTCTATGGAAAGTCACTGGCCGAGGTGATCGGCTCCGGCTTTGTCAGTACGGGCCGCTTCGCCCTCTTTACGCGCCAGATCCTGAATACCTCCAAAACGATGTACAAGTACCAGGGGCTGAACGAACGGCCTGGAAAGCCCGCGCATGAGTACGATTTCGACGTCGATCCGGCCGGCAGCAACTACATGCTGCGCAGCGGCAATGCCGAGGCCAAAACCGGCTATCAGGGCAGCTTCTGGATCCATGCCGACTCGCTGGACCTGCTGCGAGTCGAGGTCCAGGCCTTCGACATCCCGGAGCATCTGGGCCTCTCCGAAGCCAAAACCACGCTCATCTACGGCCGCATGTCGATCGGGTCCGAATCCATCCTGCTGCCCGTCCAGACAACCGCCAGCGTGATCACCACCGACGGCCTGGAGAATGTGAACCGCATCCTGGTGAACGGATGCCGCCGCTTCCAGACGGAGTCCACGCTGAGCTTCGCGGCCCCGGAGATCGAGATTGCGCCGAAGCGCCACGAGGTTCTCACCCTGCCTTCCGGAGCCATTCTCGAACTGTCTCTCGAAGAAGGATTGAATCTCTCTTCGGCAACCGTCGGTCAGCCCGTGCGCGCCAGCTTGTCCCGAGATTTGAGGTTGGGTGAGAAGATGCTGGTGCCGCAGGGGACGGTCGTCCGTGGCCAGGTAGTGCAGGTGGAGAAGCGAGCCATTCCCTACCCTACTTACCAGATTGGACTCACCTTCGACGCGCTCGAACTCGGAGGCGAGAGTGTTCCGTTAAATGCGACTCTGGCGGAGACGAGCCCCGTCGCTGGATTGATCCAGCAGACCCGGAAACTCAACCCGACCTTCCAGGCGGGCGGCCGGCCCCGCATGGAAGTGCTGGTGCGCAAGGTCCAGACCGGTGAAGGTTATCTTGAATGGGACGCGCGTAAAGGACAGATTCCACCGGGGTTGAAGATGAAGTGGCGGATCACCGGCGAGAAGTAGCCGGCGGTCAGCGCCGCTTGTAGAGCGTGTACGTTAAGCCCAGCACGACCTGATTGTCGAGCGTGCCGCTGCGGAGGCCATAGTGCGCTCCGGAGAGGTCGATCGCAAACCGGTCGCTCAGTTCATATTCCACACCTTCGAAGAGCGAATAGAAGGCGGCGATGCCCGTCGAGCGTTCCCACTGCACATTCCCGTACGCCGTGAGCTTCCGGATCTTGCGTCCGTAACCGGCATTCAGATCCAGCGTCCCGGCCGGGTTGGTGGGCGAACTCTTAGTTGCACCATTCCATGAAGAACCACCACTGAAAGTATTGGATCCACGGTCATAGCGACCGTAGAGCGCTCCGCCTAGACGAGAGCCTGACTCGCCGCGCAGGAACACGGCCGCGGTCGGGGCGATTGCCCAACTGAAGTTCTCGCCCGCTCGAAAAGCCGTGGTGGCGGCCAGGTTTACGTGGTCGCTGAAGTGGGTGGCTCGGCCGGAGGTGTCGTCGACGACGCTGGCGATGGAATCCACGCCGGCACTGAACTCCGTCTGCCAGTGGTCTGGAGTGTACTTGAGCGTGGCGGGCAGGGTGTAGGAGGTGTTGATATCGAAGGCGCCGCTGAACTCCAGGTCGACGTTTCCGGGATCGGTGATCAGCGGACTGGTGAACAAACGGCGCCGCACGGAGAATCCGCCGCTACGGCGGTGGAAAATGCGGCTCTTCAGCTTCGCCTCAACGGGCGGCATGGTGGAAAGCAGGAACAGCAGGCACAGCGCCCGGCGCATACCTCAGTAGGCTAACAGGCGCTCGGCTTCGCGTTGGATATCTTCCGTCTGGGGCAGGATTTCGTCTTCCAGGTCAGGATGATAGCCCACCCAGGTGTCCAGCGCGGCCACGCGGGCGACCGGGGCATCCAGGTGCTCGAACAGTTCACCGGCAATGCGGGCGGCGATCTCGGCCCCATAGCCGAAGCTGAGGCAATCTTCGTGGACGATCAGGACACGATTGGTCTTCTCCACCGACTGCCGGATGCCCTCCCAGTCGTAGGGCGCCAGCGAGCGCAAGTCGATGACCTCGACCGACTTCTCCGGGTGCTTCTGCTCAATGAAAGTGGAAGCCAGCAATGACTTCTGGACGGTCATGCCGTAGGTCAGGATCGTGAGGTGGTGGCCCGGCTTGACCACGCGTGCCTTGCCGAACGGAATGGTGAAGTCGGAACCGGGGTGTGGAGACCTATTGTAAGGCTCGCGATATAGTCGCTTATGTTCCAGAAAAAGAACGGGATCGTCGCAGCGGATGGCGGTGCGTAGCAGGCCGCAGGCATCCAGGGCGTTGGAGGGAAACACCACCCGTAGCCCGGGAATATGGGTGAAGGCCACTTCGCCGCACTGGCTATGATAGACGGCGCCCCCATTGAGGTAGCCGCCAATGGCGACACGAATGACAGCCGGGCACTTCCAGCCATTATATGAGCGCCAGCGCACATTGGCCATCTCGTCCCGAATCTGCATCATAGCGGGCCATATGTAATCAAAAAATTGAATCTCGCAGACCGGCTTCATACCGCGCGACGACATCCCGATGGAACGGCCCAGGATGGCCGCCTCGGCGATGGGCGTATTGAAGACGCGGCGCGATCCGAACTTGGCCTGGAGTCCGAAGGTGGCTTTGAAGACGCCGCCCTTGCCCTTCACTTCACGCAGGTTCTCCTCGCGGCTGCAGTCGGCGACATCTTCGCCGAACAGCACAATGTTCGGATTGCGAGACATCTCTTCCGCGAGAGTCAGGTTGATCTCGTCGACCATGGTGCGCGGCTCACCGGCACACTGCGGATCGGTGTCGAACTGCTCACTGGTGGGATCGATGTCCGGCGAGTATAAGTAGAGGCAGGCAGAGGACTTGGCGGGCGGTTCGGCCTTGAGGACGCGCTCAGTGATCTCTGCGATCTCGAGGTCCACCTCATGACAGATCCGCTTATAGGTGACTTCCTCCATCAGGTTTTCGGAGATGAGGAAGCGCGGGAAGTTGATGATGGGGTCGTTGGCGGCTTCCGCCTCACGCTCGGCCTTGGTCTTATAAAGTCGTTCGTCGTCGGAAAGGGAGTGCGAGTAAGGCCGGGTGCAGTGCGCATGGACCATGGCTGGTCCGTGGCCGGCCCGGATGTAGGCCGCGGCTTCCTGGATGGCGGCATAGGAGGCGAGGAAGTCATTGCCGTCGCATTCGATACGAAGAAGTCCGGGAAAGCCGGAGACGAGGCGGGAAAGGTTGCCGCCGGCAGTCTGCTTTTCCACCGGCACGGAGATGGCATAGCCATTGTCTTCAATAACATAGAGGACAGGCAGGCGGTTCAGGCAGACGGCATTGAGCGATTCCCAGAACTCGCCTTCGCTGGTGGCGCCTTCGCCGGTAGTCACCAGGGTCAACTCATCTGATTCGGGACGCAGGTAGCGGCCCGCCTCGGCGCAACCGACGGCGTGCAGGAACTGGGTGCCGGTGGGCGAGGATCCGGTGAAGATGTGGAGTTCCGGCGAGCTCCAATGGGACGGCATCTGGCGGCCGCCCGAGGCGGTATCGGCCGCGGCGCCCACGCTTTGGAGCAGCATCATCTCCGGCGTGACGCCCAGGGCCAGCGCCAGGGCCCGATCGCGATAGTAAAGGTGGAACCAGTCGTAACTGGGACGGAGAGCCAGGGCGGTGGCCGTCTGAATGGCTTCGTGGCCTGCGCCGCTGATTTGAAAGAAGATGCGGTTCTGGCGCTTGAGCATGACCTCGCGGTCGTCCAGGCGGCGCGAGGTTTGCATCAGGCGGAAGGCGCGTTGCAATTGGTCGCGGTCCAGACCGTGATAGCGGTCTACATTTTGCCGAACGGACACAGCGGTGCTGTCGGTTGTCGCCATTGCTGCTTGCCTCCCTTCAGTCAGTTTACCCCGCTTCCCGCCGCTGGAAAAAACCGGCGAGGGGGTACAATGTGATTTCCTATGCATGATTTAGCATCATTCCGGGCCAACCTGGACGCTGTCGCCGCGCGGCTGGCGGACCGGGGCTACAAACTGGACGTTGAAGAGTTTCGCCAGATCGACACGCAGCGCCGCGCGGCGCTGACGGAGTCGGAGCAGCTGAAGGCCCAGCGCAACTCCGAGAGCATGGAGATCGGCAAGCTGAAGAAAGCCGGGCAGGACACGTCTGAACTGCAGGCGAAGGTACGCGCCATGGGCGAGCGCGGTGCCCAACTCGAGGAGCAGGTCAAGGCGATCGACGAGGACTTCCGGCAACGGCTATCCAGCATCCCTAACCTGCCGCACGAGAGCGTACCCGTTGGCGCCAGCGCCGATGACAACGTGGAAGTGAAGAGCTGGGGCGCGCCCACCAAATTCGAATTCGAACCCAAAGCGCATTGGGACCTGGGTACAGCCCTGGGCGTTCTGGACTTCGAGCGGGCCGCCAAGATCACCGGTGCGCGGTTTGCCATCTACATGGGCGCCGGCGCGAAACTGGAGCGGGCCCTGATCAACTTCATGCTCGACCTGCATACCAGGGAGCATGGTTATACCGAAGTCCTGCCGCCGTTCATGGTGAACTCGGCCAGCCTGTTTGGGACGGGCCAACTGCCGAAGTTCGCTGACGACCTGTTCAAGCTGGAGAACTCGGATTTCTGGCTGATTCCGACGGCGGAAGTGCCGGTGACGAACATCTACCGCGACGAAACGCTGGAGGGCGATCAGCTCCCCATCCGGTACTGCGCCTTTACGCCCTGTTTCCGGGCGGAAGCCGGCAGCCATGGCAGGGACGTGCGCGGCATCATCCGGCAGCATCAGTTCCAGAAGGTAGAGTTAGTTAACTTCGCCCGGCCGGATCAAAGCCATGTGGAACTCGAGAATCTGACCGCCAGCGCGGAGCAGGTTCTGGAGAAGCTGGGGCTGCCGTATCGCCGGATGCTGTTGTGCACCGGGGATATGGGCTTCTCTTCGGCCAAGACCTATGACCTGGAAGTCTGGATGCCGGGCCAGAATGCATACCGTGAGATTTCGTCCTGTTCGAACTTCGAGAGCTTCCAGGCGCGCCGCGCCGGCATCCGCTGCAAGATGGCGAAGGGCAAGAGCGAGTTCGCCCACACGCTGAACGGCAGCGGCCTGGCCGTGGGCCGCACGTGGGTGGCGATCGTCGAGAACTACCAGCAGTCCGATGGCAGTGTCGTACTGCCGGAGGCGCTGCGGCCCTACCTGAATGCCGAGAAGATCGCCGCCAATGGCGCTCTGGCATAAAGGCGGTCACAGGTTCGCGGTTTTTATTTTCTGACCGTCAAGTTGTTTCGCCACATATAGTTACCTAAACCTGAGCCCCGCGCGGCGAGCACCTGCCGTCCTGGCCTGTCTATGTTTTTTGCGGCCGGAGAGATCCAGCCAGAGACAGACGAGGAGGTGGAATTGATGTCCGCGCGGCGGCTCATTTTTGTGTTCACGGCAGTGCAGGCACTGCTTGGGATGTTGGCGGAGGCGGCTCCCCCGCTGACGCAGATTTACGACACGCTTTATAAGGCGGACGGGACTCCGTTCACCGGTTCGGCCGTAGTGAGCTGGCGATCGTTCACGGCGGCTGACACTTCGAATATTCCGGCAAACTCGCTCACTCTGCAGGTGGTTGGCGGCCTGCTGCGGGTGAAGCTGGTGCCGACAACCAACGCATCAGCGAATGCCTACTATACGGTCAGGTTCAATGTGGACGGCAAACTGCAGTTCACGGAGATCTGGTCAGTGCCG
This sequence comes from Paludibaculum fermentans, assembly GCF_051172195.1. GTDB lineage: Bacteria > Acidobacteriota > Terriglobia > Bryobacterales > Bryobacteraceae > Paludibaculum > Paludibaculum fermentans_A. The sequence goes on along the minus strand of NZ_JBPJAQ010000002.1, from coordinate 836,862 downwards.
CCCAGTAATCTGGCGGTAGCGGTAAAGGATGTTCGGGTGCAGGCGCCCGCCGGATCGAATGCGGTGGCAGCCGCGGCCAGTGTGGTGCAGCTTGTGGATGTGGTGGGACTGACGGAGGCGCTGGCCGACCGTCCGACCAAGAGCATCGCCTTCCAACCCAATCGAATCGCACTGATCGATGCCACGGGGGAGATCGCGGGCGTGAGCGGGTCGCCGGGTGACTGTGTGCATGTGGACGGAACAGCCGGAACATGCGGAGCGGGCGGCGGCGCAATTGGGTTCGTTGATATGGAGACGCCGGCGGGCTCCGTGGATGGAGCAAATGCCGTGTTCGTACTAGCGCAGGCGCCGTTTCCGGCGGGCAGCCTGCACCTGTTCCGTAACGGGATCCTGCAGAAGCCGGCGCTCGACTATGTGTTGAGCGGAAACAGGGTTACGTTCCTTTCGGTAGCAACGCCCCAAACGGGTGACCTGCTATTGGCCAGCTATCGTACGGCAGGTCCGTAGAGGGAAAGGGGTGTGATACTCTCCTGGAGATGCCGGGTTGGGCCAGCGCCCACTGGCATCTACTTCAGGAGGATTCTCATGCGGAGATTCGTGAATATCGTGGCGTCGGCTCTGCTTGTCAGCACGCTGGCGTTTGGGCCCTGCTTCGGGTTGGCCGGCAAGGAAGCGGACAAGAATGCCACGACGGCGCCCAAGACCGCGGTAGCGGAAGCGGACCAGTGTACGGCGTTGACCCAGGCGGGCACCCGGTGTAAGCGCAAGGCGCAGGCGGGCAAAAAATTCTGCTGGCAGCACGATCCAGCCAACAAGGGCAAGAAGAAGACCTAGCCCCGGATTGAACGGCGCGTGAGCCTGTGAGCCGGTGGTGTTCGGTTCTCAGGCTCAATTGGGTTCGTATGAGGGCTGCGGGGGCGATGCACCCGATTGCTGACCGGGAGTGGAGCAATCGATGCAAGGGAAGCTATAATATCCCAGAGGGCCAGCGTAGCTCAGTTGGTAGAGCATCTGATTTGTAATCAGAGGGTCGTGGGTTCGATCCCCTCCGCTGGCTCCAGTTTTCTCCCCGCCTCGCATTCCGCCTCCAGTTGGACCTCGACATGGGAGGAATCCGCATCGGATCGCTGCAGTGCCGCATCGAATGGGCAAAGGGCTCCAAATGTCAGAGATCTTTAGCATCATTCCTGTTCCCGCCTTCATTGCGGTCGCGCTGTTTGGCCTGATACTGGCCGTGATCGCTTCCGCGCCGACAGCCTGGGTCGACCGGGCCGAAAAGGCACTCAAGAAGGAAAAGGAACCCAAGCAGACTTAGTTCTCGCCGGTTTGATAGGGTGGTTACCAAATGACCGCCCGAAGCAGTTTACTGAGTCTTTGTCTCCTCTCTTCCTCCCTACTCGCAGCAGAACCCAAGCGCCCCTCGGCGCAAGCCGTCCAGCAGTGGCAGGACCGCAAATTCGGACTGTTCATCCACTGGGGGCTGTACGCGATTCCCGGCGGAATCTGGCAGGGCAAACCGGTCACGACCGGGTACAGTGAGCAGATCCAGGGCGAGGGCAAGATTGCCCGTGATGAGTACGCCCAACTCACCAGCCAGTTCAATCCTCAGAAGTGGGATCCCGACGCTGTGGCGCGCCTGGCGAAGGCGGCCGGCATGAAGTTCATCGTGATCACCTCCAAGCATCACGACGGGTTCAGCATGTTCGGGACGAAACAAAGCCAGTTCAACGTCGTGAATGCCACACCCTTCGGCAAAGACGTCGTCAGGGGACTGGCGGAGGCCTGCCGCCGCAACGGGCTGAAGTTCGGCGTCTATTACTCCACCATCGACTGGCATGACGAGCGGGCTACGCCCTCCGACGGCGGGCGCAACAACAATGAGATCCCCAAGCCCCACGAGGACTTCAACGTCGCACAGTTGAAGGAGCTGATGTCGAACTACGGGCCGATGTCCGAGATCTGGTTCGACATGGGCAAGCCGACTCCGGAGCAGAGCAAGCGCTTCACCGACACCGTCCACGAGCTGCAGCCCGACTGCATGGTGAGCGGCCGGGTGTTCAATCATCAAGGCGACTTCACCGTGATGGGCGACAACCACATTCCGCCGTACGTGATCGATGAGCCGTGGCAGACGCCGGCGTCGATTTACCACGAGACCTGGGGCTACCGGTCGTGGCAGAAGCGCGAGGATCTGCCAGGCAAGATCAATGAACACATCGTCAAGTTGGTGGAGGTGACGAGCCGCGGCGGCAACTATCTGCTGAACATCGGGCCGATGGGCGATGGCAGCGTGGTGGAGTTCGAACAGAAAGTACTCGAAGGCATCGGGGCGTGGGTGAGGGTCAATGGAGAGGCGATCTATGGGGCGGGTCCGCAACCCTTCCGGGATCTGGCGTTTGGGCAGGTGACGGTGAAGCCGGGCCGGATGTACCTGATGGTCCGCCAATGGCCGGCCGACGGGCGGCTGGAACTGCCGGGGTTGAAGACGCAGATCAAGAGGGCGTACTTCCTGACAGATGCTGGAAAGACCTCCCTCCCAGTGGACAACAGCGCAGCGGTGAAGAGCGTCACGGTGACGAAGCGGATTGAGACAGCTCCGGTGACGGTGGTCGTCGCCGAGTTCGATGGTGCTTTGACCGTGATTCCACCGACGCTGCAACCGGCGGCGAGCGGCGAATTGACCCTGATCTCGAAGCAGGCGGATTCCTTCTACAACTACAACGGCCGTGGCTACTACGAGCGTCCCTCGGTGTACAAGCTGGAGTGGCACTTCGCGTCCAAGCCGGGCAAATACCGGATAGCTGTATCGCCGTCCAGCGCCGGGATGGCTGTGACCATTGACGGCAAGCCAGCGGGCGAACAGGTGGAGTTGGCGGCGGGCGACTATCACACGCTGACGATTACACCGCCGAAGCCGTTTGTGAAGGGCGACCGGCTGCCATCGGCCGTGGAGAGCGTCCGGCTGACACCGCAGTAAGGGCGCATGGCCATGAATCGACGACAGTTCCTTGGATCGGCCACGGCGGCAACTCTCGGGGCCGCACCGTCGCGGCCGCCGAACATAGTGGTGCTCTACTCGGACGACCAGCGGTTCAACACGATTGGCGCGTTGGGCAACAAGGACATCCGGACCCCGAACATCGACCGGCTGGTGGGCAGCGGAATGGCGTTCGAGCGGGCCCACATCATGGGCGGCACCGGCGGAGCGGTATGCATCGCCAGCCGCGCGATGCTGCTGACGGGCCAGACTCTGTTCCGGGCGACCAGGAACATGGACTCGACACCTCCACCGGCTGTCACGCTGATGGGCGAACACTTCCGCAATGCCGGCTTCTCGACCTATGGCATCGGCAAGTGGCACAACGCGAAGGCGCGGTTCAATCAGTGCTTTGAGAATGGCTCGGCGATCTTCTTCGGCGGCATGGCCGACCATCTGAAGACGCCCATCCAGGACTACGATCGGACGGGCCAGTATGGCAAGGAACGCGAGCGCATGGGCGACCGTTTCTCCAGCGAACTGTTTGCCGACGAGGCCATTCAATTCCTGAAGACGGCCAACCGGGCTAAGCCGTTCTTTCTCTATACGGCGTTCACGGCGCCACACGATCCGCGAATGGCCCCGGAGTCGTACCGGAAGCTCTATTCAGCAGACCAGCTCAAACTCCCGCCGAACTTCCTGCAGCAGCATCCGTTCGACAACGGAGAGTTGCAGGTGAGGGACGAACTGCTGGCGGGCTTCCCGCGGCAGCAACCGGAAGTCACGCGGCATCTGGCGGATTACTACGCCATGATTACGCACCTCGATTTCCACATCGGGCGGATCCTCGATACGCTGCGGGCCACCAAGCTTGAGCAGGACACGATCGTCGTGTTTGCGGGCGACAACGGCCTGGCGCTGGGGCAGCACGGACTGATGGGTAAGCAGAGCCTTTACGACCACAGCGTCCGCGTGCCGTTGATGCTGTCGGGCCCCGGAATTCCGCGGAATCGGCGACAAACCGGGCTGTGCTACAACCTCGATATCTTCCCGACCCTGTGCGAGCTCACGGGCACGAAGGTTTCGGCCGGAGTCGAGGGGCAAACCCTGCTGCGCGGCTGGCGTGACAGCGTGTTCTTCTCCTACCGGCATTTCCAGCGAGGCGTGCGGACGGACGACTGGAAACTGATCCAATACATGGTGAATGGCCAGCTGACGACGCAACTGTTCCGCATGAAGCAGGATCCATGGGAGATGCGAAACCTGGCCGGAGAGCCGCAGTCGGCCGGAAAGGTCGCGGAGCTGAGAGCCCTGCTGAAAGAGTGGATGAAGAAGACGGGCGACGCGCTGGATCTGGACAAGCCGAACTGGGGCTACGTGCCGGCGGCGTGAGTTCCACCACCTCCGGCGGTAGGTTATCCATTACAGGCGAGGCTGCGGCGGCTTGACGACTTCCCAGGGAACCGTGCCCTGGCGCCGGACTTTGCGTTTGAAGACCTTGTCGCCCGCGGTGACAAAGAGGATGTCGCGGGCCGGTCCGGCGAAGAGCAGATTGGAAATGTCGGCGCGATCGGGTTTATTCCAAATCGCCACGACACGGCCGGGCTGGTCGCAGATCTGGATTCCGAGCTTGGTCGCCACGAAGAGCTGACCTTCGGCATCGACCTTCATGCCGTCGGCGCCGCTGCGCATGAAATCGTCATGCAACTCCAGGCGGTAGAACGGCTCGCCGTTGGTGAGCGAACCGTCATCCTGGATCTGGTAGGACCAGATGGACTTCGAGGTTGAGTCGTTCACGTAGAGCAGAGTCTGATCGGGGCTGAAGGCGATGCCGTTGGGGAAGCCCAGATTCTCGGCCACGATGCGTTTGGCGCCCTTTGAATCCAAGTACCAGACACGGTGGTTGTTGGGATCGGTGAAATAGATATCGCCCTTGCTGGAAATTGCCAGGTCGTTGGAGGTGACGTCCTCGGCCAGAACCGTTTCGCGGCCATCCATGGTGTAAGCGACGATGCGTTTGCGGCCGTTCTGGCAGGCGTAAAGGCGTCCGTCAGCACCCACCACCAAACCGTTCGCTCCGCCCGAGTCTTCCTTGAAGACAGAGACGGCCCCGTCGACGGTGACGCGGTGGATGCGGTTGTTTGGGATGTCGGTGAAGAAGACGTTGCCCTGCTTGTCGACGGCCGGCCCTTCTGTGAATTTATGGCCCTCGCTGACCAGTTGCCAGCGTTCGGCGGGATCCAGGAACATCGTGGAGAACTGGCGCTCGCCGCCACCGCCCTTGGACGCAACAATTGGTTTGGAGGATTCGCGCCACAGCCAGCGGAGGGCATAGGGCAGGATGGATCCGCCGTGCTTGCTGTTGTGACCTTCGGTGCCCCAGACGTGAGTGGTGTCGTAGCCCGCGTATTCCAGGGCCGAGGCGAGATCCTGATTGCCGATCCACCAGTTGCCGACGAAGATGTTGAGGTCGTGGTCGCCATCCTGCTGGAAGACGCGCAGCGGCTTGGGCTCGGTTTTGCGGACCCAGGACGGATAGATGTTGCCGCCGCGCAGGTTCGTGTAGCTGCCGATGGTGCTGAGGACGCGGCGGAACGACTCGGGATGGAGCCAGGCGACGGTGAAGGCGCAGATGGCGCCTGAACTGGAGCCACCGATGCCGCGCAGGTTCGGGTCCGTCGTGATGTTATACGACTTGGAGACTTCGGGCAGGATCTCCGTGAGCAGGAACTGCGAATAGCGGTCGCCTATGGCGTCGTATTCATAGCTTCGGTTGAAGCGGCCCAGGCTCTGGGTGGAGCGGGCGGGCATCACTCCGGGATTGATGAAGACGCCGATGGTGACGGGCATTTCGCCGCGGGCGATGAGGTTGTCGAAGACGATGTGGGCGCGCCAGGCTCCGGTGTCGGTGATGTAGCCGCCCCCGTCCTGGAAGACCATCAAAGCGGCGGCTTTCTCCTTGGAGTACTGCGCGGGTACGTAGACCCAATAGTCGCGTTCGGTGCCAGGGAAGATCTTGCTGTCCTTCCAGGAGTACTTCGTGACGGTGCCCTGCGGGACTCCGGGGTGACGCTCGGAGTCAGGACCGAGGGGATAGTCTTCGGCGTAAGCGCAGAAGAACAGAGTGGCGGCCGCAAACAACGCGAATCGTGTCGTAGTCATGGGTAGAGAAGGGCTTCAGACATGCTACACCAGACGGAGCGATCCGATATGATGCGGGCATGCAACGCCGTAGTTTCCTGACGCAGTCGCTTTCCCTGCCCTTCCTTTCCGCTTTACCCACACTACAAGCCGCGGCAGTCACACCCCCGCTGGTTTTGGGCGCCGCCTGGTATCCGGAGCAGTGGCCGGAGTCGCGTTGGGACGAAGATTTGAAGCTGATGGAGCAGGCCGGGCTGCGGATGGTGCGCGTGGCGGAATTTGCCTGGAGCACGCTGGAGCCGCATGAGGGTCAGTTTGAGCTCGATTGGCTGGAGCGGGCCGTGGAGATGGCGGCGAAGCGGAATCTGGTGACGGTGATCGGGACGCCGACGGCGGCGCCTCCGGCATGGATGACGCAGAAGTATCCGGACACCCTGCTGACGGAGGCGGATGGACGGAAAGCGCAGCACGGCAACCGGGCGCACTTCTCCTTCACCAGCGAAAAGTACCGCGAGTTCTGCGCGCGGATTGCCGGCGTGATGGCCAAGCGCTTTGGCGGGAATCAGAATGTGGTGGGCTGGCAGATCGACAACGAGTACGGGCGGACGTCGAACGACGATTTCACTCGCGCTCAGTTCCAGGAGTTCTTGAAGAAGCGGTACAAAACGCTGAATGCGTTGAACGAGCATTGGACGACGGCGTATTGGAGCGAGGCTTATACCGACTGGAGCCAGATCCCACTGGGGCCAAGTGGGAATCCGGGCCTGTTCCTGGAATGGAAGCACTTCATCTCGGAGACGTTCCGGACCTACCAGCATGTGCAGGTGGAAGCGATCCGGGCGCATGCGCCGAAGCGGCAGTTCATCACCAGCAACTACATGGGCTGGTACGACTCGTTCGACCACTACATCCTGGCCGAGGAACTGGATCTGGTGTCGTGGGACAACTATGTGGGGCGCGGTCATCTGGATGCGCTGAAGAACGGCATCGTGCATGACCTGACACGCGGGTTGAAGCGCAAGAACTTCTGGCTGATCGAGACGCAGCCCGGTTTCGTCAACTGGCAGGAAGTGAACAACGCGCTGGACAAGGGTGAGGCGCGGGCCATGGCTTGGCATGCGGTGGGTCACGGAGCGGACTGCATCAGTTACTGGCAGTGGCGCAGCGCGCTGAACGGGCAGGAGCAGTATCACGGGACGCTGGTGGGCGCCGATGGGACTCCGGTGCCGATGTATGACGAGGCAGCGCAGTTAGGCCGCGACTTCGCGAAGGTGGGCGGCGCGGTGGGCGGGACCGAGCCGGTGTCAGAGGTGGCGATGCTGCACTCTTACGACAGCCGGTGGGCGGTGAACTTCCAGCGGCACAACCGCAACTTCGACCCGGTGGCGCTGCTGGGCAGCTATTACCGGCCCCTGCGTCGGCAGGCACAGCAGATGGACGTGATTCACCCGATGGCGCCTCTGGGCGGGTACAAGCTGGTGGTCGCTCCGGCGCTGAACGTGCTGACGGAGCCGATGGCGAAGCACCTGGAGGAGTACGTCCGGCAAGGCGGGCATCTGGTGCTGGGGCCGCGCTCGGGCATGAAGGACGAGTTCAACTCGCTGTGGCCGATGAGGCAACCGGGTCCGCTGGCAGACGTGCTGGGCGCGCGTGTGGAGCAGTGGTACGCACTGGATGAAGACGTGCCGGTTAGCGGGCCGTGGGGCCAGGGCAAGGCGACGCTGTGGGCGGAGCAGTTGAAAACGCGCGCCCAGGGTGTCGAGGTGTTGATGAAATATGGCGCCAGCAACGGCTGGCTGGACGATCAGCCGGCTGTGGTTTCGCGCGTAGTGGGCAAGGGGCGGATCACGTACATTGCCGCGTTCCTCGATGATGCGCTGATGGCCAAGGCGGCGGAGTGGATGCTGCGGTTGAGCGGCGTGAAGCCGGCTTTGGGCCCGGTGCCGGACGTGGTGGAGGTGTGCCGGCGCACGGGCGGCGGCAAGGACGTCTTTATCGTGATCAACCACTCGAAGGCGGCACAGAAGGTGGTGCTGCCTCGGGCCATGCGGCCGCTGTTGGCCGGCGGCGCGGCCGTGAGTCTGCTGAACCTGCCGCCACGGGGCGTAGAAGTGTTGTCGGTTTAGCCGCGCTAGCCCCAGGGACGCGAGCGGGCGACCGAGATGCCGCGGACCTCGTTGGGGTACTTGCCGGAGACAGCGCAATAGTAGTGGTAGAGATCGCCCTGATGGACGAGCACTGAGGGCTTGTGCGCGTAGGTGGAATCGACCGTGCCGGGCGGCCCGACGTCGATGAGAATCTGGTCGGATTTGGTGAGGTGATACGGGTCATCGCCCAGCGCGATCAGGTCGCGCGCCTTGCCTTTGGCATCGAGTCCGAAGTAGAAGAGCAGCCAGTGTTTGCCATCGGTGACCACGCAGGGGTCGCTGGCGAAGCGTTGGTCGGGGCTGCCGGCAGGACCGTTGCGCACGATCGGGTTGGCATCGTATCGATTCCAGGTCTTCAGATCTGTGGAGGTGACGACGCCTGTCTGCTCGCGCCAACCGCCGCCTTCTGATTTAGGCAGGTTCCGGGACTTGGCGTTGTAGAAGAGGTAGTAAGTGCCCTGGTCCTCGACGAGACAGGGTTTGTAGAGGCCGCCGCGTTCCCAATCGGCGCCGTCGTCCGGTCGCAAGACAATGTCACCGATTTCCCAGTGGAGGAGGTCGGCGCTCCAGCAGAGTCCGATGATGGCGGGGCCTTCCTCGTAGCCGGCATTGGGGTAAGCGTGGAAGACACCCAGGTAGCGGCCATGAACCTTCTTCAACTCGCCCTTGGAGCGCAGGCGGGTGTCGCGAAGAATCCAGTTCATCGCAATGTTGTAGCGGGTGATGGGGTTCGCCGGATCGCGGCGCAGGATGCAGCCGAGGCGGCGCCAGGTGACGAGGTCGCGCGAGGCGGCCAACCCGGTCTGGTAGCCGGTGCCATCCCAGCCGATGTAGGTCATGCGGAACTCGCCCTTGTGGCGAAAGACGAAGGGGCAATCGACGCTGCGGCTGTCGAAGGCGCCGGGCGTAGGGTCGGGGCCGAGGACGAGCTTGCCGTACTTGTGGGGGGTGAGGTAGGGCGAGACATCCGGCGCGGAGCCGGGGGCGGCCAGGGCGAGGGAAGACGCCAGGAATTGCCGCCGCGAGGGCATTGCTTGAGGATCCATGGTGGGCATCTGGAGCTTCTCAATGTCCCGGTGAGACAAGCAAGTTGATCTCAGCCCCTTCATTCAGGAGGAAGGTCGACTTGGGCGTGACGAAGGCGCCCTTTTCCACGTTGGTGGGCCGCTCTTCATCGTCAACGGCCTTGTGGCCTTTGGAGTTGACGAAGCCGGTTGTCACAGTGGTGATGGGGATCGTCAGCTCTTTGTGAGCCAGCGCGCGGAAACGGATGGTGACGTTGCCGCCGTCCGTGTTGGAGACACTCTCCACGGTGCCTTGCAGGCTGCCGCCGAGGAAGGACTCAGGCGAGATGATGGAGGCCGTGACGGGGTCTCCGGCTTTGCTGATGAAACTACCGATGGGCATGTTCAGTTTGACGAGGAACTTACGCTCCTTGTCGAGCGGAGGCGAGGCCGGCCGCACGAGCAGCGCCCAATCCCTGCTGGGTTCGTTGGGAGGCAGGCCGAGTGTCCGGATGCCGCCGCCCTGGATGGTCCGCACGCTGCCGTTTTGCAGTTCACCGCCGAAGCGCGGGTCGAACCACTTCACTTCGAAGAGGCCTTGCGCCGCGGAGAGGTCAAGAGCGGTGGTGCCGCCATTGGGCAGGTAGACCGCATAGATCTCGCCGCGCTTGGCGAAGACATAGTCGTCCGAGGTGGCGGTCAAGTCGTCATCGTGGCGCATCTGCTGGAAAGGCAGATAGCGCGTGAAGAACTCGTGGGCGTAGTGGAGCAGGTCCCAGAAGTGATCGCGGCTGCGCCAGTCTTCCAGATCGAGGTCGCTGTCGGGATGAGCGTAGCCGAAGAAGAAGACCGTGCCGGAGCCGCCGGCCATGAGGTTGCCCCAGATGGACGCTTTGCGAACCGTGTCGTGCCAGTAGTCGTCCGCGTCAGGCAGGACTCCGGTGCTGGTGGGATTGATTTCGATGATGCCGACCAGCCACTTGTGGCCGGCTTTGGCCGAAGCGTCCACCCACTTGATGGTGGCCGGGCGCGTGTACTCGGGATCGTGCTGCATCGCCGTGCCGTCAAAGCCATCGAAGCCGAGCAGCCGTCCGTAGCCCTTGTCGTCCGGCAGCAATTCGCCCTTCCACTGCACGTACTGGATGGGATGCTGCCACGGATCCACTTGCTTGAAGTACTCACACAGCGCCTTGATGTCCTCGGTGGTGTAGTAGCGCCAACGATCCATCTCCTCGGAAAGATCCCAGAGGATGGCGTGGTGATGGGCGAAGCGGGCGATCAGTTCGCGGTAGTAGAGCTTGCGTAGGACGGTCATCTTGCCCAGCAGTTGCTCGTTCTCTTCTTCCTGCGTGATGAGCATGAGCTGCATGCCCAGCTTGTCCATATGCGAGAAGACTAGATCCCACTGGGCGAGTTTGGAGATGTCGTAACGGGCGCGTTCCTCATAGCTGGTCCAGGGATAGATCTCGCGGCCGTCGCCGTCGATGTTCATGGTCAGCGAGTAGAAGGTGTTCATCCCCTTGCCGGCCAGGTAGTTCAAGGCGCCAATGATGCCCTTGCCCTTGCCGCCCTTCCAACTGGGGTCACCGGCGCGCCAGTCGCGGACGTGGGGCTCGAAGTGATGGAGCCCGTCCTTCAGGCGATTCTCCGCGCCGCCATGATCCACCGTGTCGTCGAACTCATAGTAGGCCAGGAAGTTCTCAGGGCTTTGCGTGCCCACCTGGATGAAGTATTTCTTGGAGCCGTCGTACTGGGCATAGTGTTCACCGACGTAATGCAGGGTGCCCTGTGCACGGTGGTCGCGGCCCGACTTGTCGGAGGGGGCGATGTTGATCTTCCCGGCGAGACCATCGGGCTTGAGCGCAGTGCCGGCGTCGGGATTGAGATCGACCGCGACGTCCTGGCCGGAACGGAACGACACCTGATACTCCCAGTCACCGGTGGCGTCGGGGATGAAGTGGACCCGCCATTTGTTCCCGGCAGTGGCGCTGGTCTCGGCGGTGTTGCCATCGGCGGCGAAGTAGCCGGGAATGACGAAGCGCTTGGCGCCCTGGGTGAAGGTGACGTTGAGCCGGTAGAACAAGAAGGGGTTGGGGTTCGCGGCCTCACTGGTGGCCGGGCCGTCGAAGGTGAGCACCACGTCGTGCCATTGCTTCAGTTCACCGGTAATCTGCTGAGCCGGCAGCAGGCCGTTCAGGCAAGGCAGCAGGAGCAGGGCGGCGGCAAAAGGGGTCGAGTGAATCCAGCGGAATGATGACATGGCGTACCTGGCGGCGTTTTCACACTGTACCGGATCTGAAGCCGTAGGGATACGGCGTTTGCCCGGACCTCCGGGAAGTTCCGCCCTGCGGAAGCGGATCCGGATTCCGGCCGAGGTTCGATGAAGAAGATAGCCGCCAAAGGACCAGCTGCGAAATTCCGCGGAATGGAATATTATGGGTGCTCGGAATTTTCATTCAGAGACGGTAAGGATATGGCCACGACCGCCGATTCATCCTCGCGTGACCGCAATGCGGCGCAGGCAGTTTTACGAGCCTGTGAAGTGTTGAAGTGTTTTCGAAGTGAGAGCGAGGTGGTGGCTTTACCGGATGTGGTGGACCGCACCAGCCTGTCACGGACGACTGCCTTCCGCCTGTTGAAGAGCCTGGTACAGGGCGGGCTGCTGGAACGGGTGGGCCGTGGCGAATACCGTTCACTGGTCCGAACGCGTTCTACGCGGATCATTCGCCTGGGTTTCGCTGAGCAGACGAACTCAGAGTTCTCCCGCACGGTGACGGAAGGGATTCAGCGGGCCGCCTCAGCCAAAGAGAATATCCAGTTGGTGATGGTGAACAACCGGTACAGCGCCGCCGAAGCACTGCGGAATGCGGAGTACCTGATCCGCGAGAATGTCGACCTGGTGCTGGAGTTCCAGACGCACCAGCGGGTGGCCACGAAGATCGCGGCCCGCTTCCAGGAAGCCAATATCCCGGTGATCGCGATCGAGATTCCGCATCCGGGCGCGACCTACTTTGGAGCGAACAACTATGAAGCCGGCCTGATTGCGGGCCGGGCCCTGGGCCGCTGGACAAAGCAGCACTGGCCGGGTGGGGCCGAGCAGGTGTTGCTGCTGGAGCTGCCTATCGCCGGTCCGCTGCCGCGCCTGCGCATTACGGGTACAGTCGACGGGCTGCGCAGCGAGTTGCCCTACTACGACACCATGTCGTGTGTGCACCTGGATGGCAAAGGTTCGTTCGAACAGATCCTGGGTGTTGTGCGCAAGCATCTGAGCAGGTCGAAGCCGCGGCGGACACTGGTGGGTGCGGTGAACGATGCTTGTGCGCTGGCCGCGCTGCGGGCTTTCGAAGAAGCCGGATGCGCGCAGTTGTGCTCGGTGGTGGGGCAGAACGGGATCCTGGCCGCACGGCAGGAATTGCGGCGACGGGGCACGCAACTGGTGGGCTCTGTTGCGTATTTCCCGGAACGCTACGGGGAGGAGCTGATCCGCATGGCGATCCGACTGCTGGAGCACAAGCCCGTGCCCTCCGCGGTGTTTGTTGCGCATAAGCTGTTGACGCCCCAGAACGTGGATCTACTATATCCGCTGGATGGGACCAGCCCGGTGGAGTTGATGTAGCGGGTGTAACGCTAGAGCGCCGCCCGAATCTGCTGCAGAGCCAGCTCCGGGCTGCTGTACACGGGCACGCTGAGCATCTCCGGGGGGATGGCGGCCAGGACACGCGCCATGGAGCCCTGTGCCAGCACAACAGTGTCTGCCTGCGGCATTAGCGTGTCCAACGAGGCGCGAACTAACTGGTCATGGGTCTCGGTGTCGCCCCGGAGCACAGCCTCAAAGGCGCCTTCGCAGCAATCCGAGATGACTTCGCAGTCATGCCCCTGCGCGGCCGCTGTGCCTCGAATCAGTTGGATTGTTGGCTCGAGGGTCGTACTTAACGTTGCCAGCACACCGACGCGCCGCCCGATCGACACTGCCTGCGCGGCCATGGCTTCATCGATGCGGAAGATGGGTCCGTCGAAGAGCTGCCTGGCGACGGGGATTCCGGGTCCTATGGAGGAGCAGGTCACGAGCACTGCTTCGGCACCGGCCTCGAAGGCCGACTGGATCTGCGCCACCAGCCGGCGGGTAGTCGGCTTGTCCAGGCGGCCCGAGGCGATCGTATTGCGGATCAGGCTCTCGTCGACCATGTGGAAGATCTTCCATTCGGGCAGAATCCGGGCGCAGAGCGTGCCGAAGGCCGGCACCAACATTGGGCTCGTATGGATGAGGGCGAGCGTACGCGTCATGGCTTCCCATTATGCCCCGTGTCGTATTCGGAAGGGCGCACAAGACCGGTATTTCGGACTGGAAAGGCGGCTTTTCCTGATATTCTGATCGCGTGCAGAGACGTACGTTCCTCCAGGCCGCCGCGCTTTCACCCCAGGCCGCCAAACACGCTGCCGGTGAGTCCCCAGAGGCTCGCTGGGTGCGGATCGCTGAGTCGTTGAAGCCGAAGCTGAAAGAGACGCCAGTGAAGCCGGCCGCCATCGTGCGCCCGCAGCCCGCACCCGATTCGTTCCTGCGCTGGAAGATGGAAGTCACAGAGACGTTGGCAGCCCTGGCTCAGCGTGCGCTGAAGCGCGGCGACAGTTTCATCGTCGACTTTGGCCGCCATATGGCCGGGTATGTGACCTTTCGGTTGACGGGCGTTGGCGAGGCCGTGGACTCGCCTGTTCGACTGCGGATCACGTTCGGAGAGGCTCCGGCGGATGTCGCTGTGCCCCTGGAGTCCTACACGGGCACGCTGAGCCGCGCCTGGCTGCCGGATGAAACCATCAACGTGGACTTCCTGCCCCGGCGCGTCGAGGTTCCGCGCCGGCATGCTTTCCGCTGGGTGAAGTTCGAGGTGATCGACACATCACCGAATTTCGCCGTGCACTTCGAGCAGATTGAGGCACGCGCCGTCACCTCGGCCATCGCAGAGCCGGCGCCCTTGCCCGCGGGCACTCCGGAGATTTTGCGTTCCATTGATCGTGTGGGCCTGAACACGCTGCGCGACTGCATGCAGACGGTCTTCGAGGATGGCCCGCGCCGCGATCGCCGGTTGTGGGTGGGCGACCTGCGGCTGCAGGCATTGACGAACTATGTCTCGTTCCGCAACCTCGACCTGGTGAAGCGCTGCCTCTACCTGTTTGCGGGCCTGCCGCGCGAGGACGGGCTGGTGGCGGCGTGCGTCTACGATGATCCGGAGCCCAAATGCGGCCAGCAGTTCATCATGGATTACGCGGTGCTTTACATCGCCGCGCTGCTGGATTATGTGAAAGCCGCCAACGACCAGCAGACGGCCAGGGAGTTGTGGCCAGTGGTCCGCAAGCAGGTGGAACTGGTGACCCAGTTCGTCAATGCGGATGGGCTGTTCGCCGATCCCGGAGGATGGTGGATCTTCATTGACTGGCGTGAGGAACTGGAAAAGACTGCTGCCATGCACGGCGTCCTGTTGTTCTGCCTGAAGCAGGCGGTGGAACTGGCCGGGCACGCAGGTCAGCCGGCCGATGCAACGAAGTACCAGGCGTTGATTCAGCGCATGACCACCGCCGGACGCGCGCGTTTCTACGATTCCACACGGAAAGTCTTCGTCAGCGGGCCGAAGGGACAGGTCTCCTGGGCCTCGCAGGCGTGGATGGTGATGTCCGGCCTGGCCACCCCCGAGATGGGCGCGGCCGCACTGCGCAACGCGATGAAGATGCCAGAGGCCGTGCGGCCCGGCACGCCCTATCTCTACCACTACATGGTGGAAGCCATGCTGCTGAGCGGCTTGCGCAAGGAAGCGCTCGATCTGCTCACCAGCTACTGGGGCGGCATGGTGGCCGCGGGCGCGGACACATTCTGGGAGATCTATGACCCATCCGACCCTATGCTGTCTCCCTACAAGAGCATCCTGGTGAACAGCTACTGCCACGCGTGGAGTTGTACTCCGTCTTACTTCCTGCGCGGGCTGCAACTGGGCCGCGCAGCCGGTTAAGCGTTCGCGGCGCCGTGGTGGTAAGTAGACCAGCCGAGATAGGTCTCGAAGGCCTCAGTGAGCACGTCCGCGGAATAGGACGCGTTCATGGCGGCGTGGTGTTCGAACCCATTGCGGCAGATGTAGCGCATGAGGTTCTGTAGCGCAGGCACATGCACGACCGCTCTGCTACCAAAGGTCGCCAGGGGATCGTCGGTGAATTGCCCCTGCCCGACATAGGCCCGGATCCGTCCCTCCCGATCATCCGTGCTCACCCGTGCATAGGTGAGCGGACCGGCCGGTGTGCGGCCTGAGAGAGCGCCGTAGGTGTTCTGCACACCTAGGGTGGAACCAAGGATCGGGGCGGTACTGATGATGATGTCGGGCATGAAGCTCTTGGCCCAATTGCCACAGTGAAACATCACGCACTTGTCGTCGTCATCGCCATAGTTATTGTTCCAGTCCACCAGGGCGCTGGGTGTGCCCGAGGCCAACTGGAGTGCATACATGGACACGACGCCCGTGATATCCACCTCGCAGGCGCTGGGCAGCAACTGTTCGCTCATCATGCTCATCACCGTGCAGGGATTGATGCCGAAGTTGCTCTGCATGGACGTCCAGCACTGGATTGCGGTGGCCTGCAGATCGTACTGCGCCATCCAATCAGAGAGGACGATCGCCAGGCGCGCCATCTGCGTCATCGAACGGTCTGGCGTGTCGCCGCAGGGCGCGTAGCCGCGAATCCGTTCCAGATGCTGCTTTACGCGGGCGTCATCGGCTGGGATCTTCTCCGCCGCTCCAAACACCTCAGAGAGATCGATGGTATTCACGCTGATGCCGGCCGCCTGCAGCAACTTCTCGCTGTAGCGCGTCGTATTGAAGGCGTTCGGACGTGCACCGATCGCACCGATGCGGGCCCGCCGCAGCCCCTTCGTCACGCGGCAGACCGCCAGGAAATTGCGGAGATCCGCACGGAAGCTGTCGGTTAGTGGATGCACCGTATGGCGATGGGTGAGCGTATAGCCGATGCCGTATTGCCGGAGATTGTTGCAGACCGAGACCTTGCCGCAGAAGGCGTCGCGGCGGCGTTCGACACTGAGCTGTGTCAGGTCATCCGGATAGGCCTGCACCAGCACCGGCACGTTCAGCTCTGACAACTGCAGGGTGTCCGCCACACCTTTCTCGTCCCCGAAATTGGGCAGGCAGACCAGCACGCCGTCGATGCGGTCGCGTTGGCTGCGGAACAGATCGGCACAGCGGCGGGCATGCTGCCAGGTCTCCACCGCGCCCAGTTTCGTGGTGTCCTCGTCGAGGATGACGGCTTCGATGCCCATCTCCCCAAACAGGCGCAGGATGTCCGCCCGCCCTTCGGAGACCAACCGGTCAGGGAAGAAATCGCGGTTGCCGACTATGACGGCCAGAGTCATTTTGGACATGGTTCACTTCCTGGTAAATACGCCAAACTGATCGACATTAGTGGACGTCACGAGTTCGCAGTCAATCGACTGCTTCTCGGCTGCTCCGCTGGAGCCCTTCGTCAACATATCGTGTGCCTGATCCACTGCCATGGTCGCGATGCGGGCCGCCGGCTGCAGTACTGTTGCCTTGATCGAGCCGGCCCGGATCGCGGCCAGCACATCGGGACTGCCATCGAAGCCAACGACGATTACCTCCGAGCGGCCCGCGGCCTTCAACGCGGCCGCCGCCCCCAGTGCCATCGTGTCGTTGCCGGAGATCACCCCTTTGATATCGGGGTGCGCCTGCAGGAGTGTCTCCATCTTCTGGAAGGCCTCGGTCAGGCTCCAGTTGGCACTTTGCTGGCCGACCAGCCGCAGGCCGGGATACTTATCGAGCACCTCGTGATAGCCGCGCGTCCGCACCTGCGCATTTGTGTCGGACTCGCGCCCCAGCAGTTCGACGAAGGTACCTTTGTCGCCCATCAGCCGAACGAACTCCTGCGCGCCGAGCAGGGCGCCCTGGTAGTTATTCGATACGATCTGCGCCGCGGCAATCCCGTTGGCGTTGATCTCGCGGTCGATCAGAAAGACGGGGATGTTTGCGCCCTTCGCCTTCGCGACCGCGGCCACGGAGGCATCGGATCCGGCATTGTCGAGGATGATCGCAGCCGCTCCATTGGCGATGGCGACATCCACCAGTTCGTCCTGCTTGTGGGCATCGTCGTTATGAGTATTGATGGAGGCGTCATAGCCCAGGGCGCGGGCCCTGGCGGCGGCCGCATCCGCTTCCGCCTTGAAGAACGGATTGTCATGAGACGGAGTGATGATCGCAATACTCTTCTTGCCGCTGGCGCCCTGACGGCAGCCTACGAGGGCCAGTACACCAAGATAAACAACTAGGAAGATCTTTCGCGCCATGAAAACCTCTTTTGCATCTGGTCGAGCAACACGGCCACCACGATCACCACACCTTTGATGACGATCTGCCAGAACTGGGAAACACCCAACAGAACCAGCCCATCCGCCAACACCCCAATGACGAAGGCTCCGGCGATGCTTCCGCCGACTCCGCCCCGTCCGCCCATTAGCGACGTGCCGCCCAGCACCACGGCGGCGATCGCGTTCAATTCAAATGTCTCGCCCGTCGCCGGGTGCGCCGACATCAGCTGTGAAGCAATGATGACGCCGACAATCGCCGAGCAGAACCCGGAGATCACGTAGCCCAACAGCTTGACCCGTCCGACGCGGACACCCGACAATTCTGCCGCGCGCTCGTTCCCACCGATGGCGTAGATGCGCCGGCCGAAGGGGGTGCGGGACGCCAGAAACGCACCGGCCGCGCCGATCACAGCCATCAGCCAGATGGGGACGGGCAGCAGCAGGATTGATCCGGAGCCCAGCCACGCGAAGCCCGTGTTGTGCAGTTCCGCCTTGCCCAGCAGATTCGGGAAAGTGGCACCATTCGAAATGAGCAGCGCCGCACCGCGAGCCACGTACATGGTCCCCAGAGTCGCGATAAATGGAGCGACGGAGAACTTTGTGATGAGCAGGCCGTTCAGGGCGCCAACACCGCTGCCCGCCAACGCCGCAAGCAGGATCACCAGCCAGACCTGGAAATAGACCACGACGCCAAACGCAGGCAATACCAGCCCGGTATTGATCAGGCCGCCGGCCACGATGCCCGCCAGACCGGCGATGGATCCGACCGACAGATCAATACCCCCCGTGAGAATGACGAAGGTCATCCCGACAGCCAGAATGGCGTTGATCGCGACATGCTTCACCAGGATCATCAGGTTGCCCGAACTGAGAAATGCGGGTGACAACGAGGCGAATACGATGACGAGGACGACCAGGGCGACCAGCGCCCGCAGGCGGAACAACACGTCGCTGATGCGGTGATGGCCGGCCGGAGCGGTGGGCCGGATCACCTCATTGTGCGTTGACATGGAGACTCTCCGGTTTGGCGCAGGCCGCGGCCATCAGGTGCTGTTCGCTAAGCTCGCCTCGTGAATAAGATGCGGACAAGCGTCCGCCGGCCATGACCACGACGCGATCTGCCAGCGTCAATACTTCGTGAAGATCCGACGAGGCGAACACGATCGCCACTCCATCGGCTGCGAGCTTGCGGGCGATCTCGAAGATTTCGGCCCGCGCTCCGACATCCACGCCCCGGCTCGGTTCATCCATCAGAAGGACACGCGGCTTCGTCAACAGATACTTCGAGATCACCGCCTTCTGCTGGTTCCCGCCGCTCAGCGACGTGATGGGCTGGTCTGGACCTGTGGTCTTGATCCGCAATTGCGCGATCATGCGGGCTACGCTGGCCGCCTCGTCGGTATTACTCATCAAGCCGTGCCGCGAGTGCGCCCCCAGGCTCGCTAGGGTCATGTTGCGGCCCAGGGTAAATGTGGGGATGAGTCCCGCGGCCTGGCGGTCTTCCGGCACGAGGGCCAAACCTTGCGAGATCCGTGCCCTTACCGGCAGGTGGTCGATGCGGCGGCCGCTTAGCAGGATCGCCCCCGTGGCGACGGCCCGGCTACCCGCCAGGGCCTCGAAAAGCTCAGTCCGGCCCGCCCCCATCAGGCCATAAACACCCACCAACTCGCCTGCGCAAACCGAGAGGGAAACATCATGGACGCGGCCCGGCACGCTGAGGTGCTCCACACGCAGGACTTCCTCATGGCCTGTACGCTCCTGGTGTTCTTCCGGCGGCGCCCAGCGGCGGCCGGTCATGCGGTCGATGATCCAGGAAACGTCAACGTCGGCGATCGCGGCCGATTCCACCAACCGCCCGTCGCGCAATACGGTGACGCGGTCCCCGATTTCCATCAGCTCTTCCAGCTTGTGTGAGATGTAGACGATGCCGACGCCGGCTGCTTTCAGTTCACGGATTACGCGGAACAGCACCTCGATCTCACTGGGGCTCAACGCGGAGGTCGGCTCATCCATCAGGAGAACGCGCACATTGCGCGCCAGCGCCCGGCAGATCTCTACAATCTGCTGGCAGCCCAACGGCAGGTCGCCCACCAGCGTGGCGACGTCGATGTCCTGCTCCAGTTTCTTCATCAGGCTGCGCGCAACCTGATTTTCGGCCTTGCGGTCGATCACGCCTCCGCGAGTCCGCTCGCGCGCCATGAAGATGTTCTCCACCACACTCAGGTTCGGAAACAGGCTGAGTTCCTGGTAGATCATCCCGATCCCGGCCGCCGCCGCATCGCGCGTCGACCCTAACGTGATGGGGTGCCCGTCGGACTCCAGACAGCCCTGAGTCGGCTGCTCGACACCGGCCAGCAGCTTCACCAGCGTCGACTTCCCCGCCCCGTTTTCACCGATGAGGACGTGAACCTCGCCGCGCCGCACCTCGAAGTCAACCGCATCCAGGGCGAGGGTACCCGGATAGCGTTTCGTGACCTGGCAGGCACGCAGCAGCGCGGGCGCCTGGCTCATTTGGCCCCCTCGGCCCATCTGAAGCGCACCGGGACGATGTGCGGGATCTCACCCCCTGCCGTGAACGTGCCGGTAAAGACGAAGGTTCGTCCCTCTGTGCGGGCCATCTCCGCGCGCGGCGGCAAACACTGCAGGGCTCGTGCGTTCAGTTTGCTGGAGACGTTCGCAAAGTCGATCTGGTTCACAAACTGACTGAATTGGACCAGGCCGGTAGCGTCACGGACCGATGACCCGCGCACCTCCGGACCAATCTGGAGCACTGCATCGGCATGCCCGTCAAAAGGTTCCAGCTCCACACTCATCTGTCCCAGGGGCGGAGTGAGGTTCACCCTGACTACACGCGCGGTGCCTTTGACGCTGAAATGCGCCCCCGGCTTGCGCGAAGGAGCAGGCGGCAGGCTGGTGAGTTCTACCGCGGAAGCTTCAATTGCCGGTAGGATCTTCACCTGCCACTCGGTTTCCACATAACGCGCGGCATCAAATCGCTCTTTGGCCGCGGCCGCGGACTGGCCCTCAATCGGCCGTACTGTCCACGGGACGCAGGCCGTCAGCGAGAGACTCAGGATCGCGGCACAGGTTCGTTTCATTTCTTCCTCGAAACCTGAGTGGCACGGCCGTTGCCGTTGGCCGCGCTGGAAGATTCCAGAAGTTGAGCAGCCGTCAGCCGGTCTGTGATCAGCACATTGATCCACTTTCCGGCCAGGGCGCCGCGAATGGCTGCGAGCTTCCGGCGGCCGCCGGCCACGCCAATCACGCGGCTCACTTTGCGCAGCTCTTCGAGGCTCATGCCGATGACACGTTCGTTCAGAGGGCTGGCGACGGGCAGGCCTTCGCCGTCGAAGAACCGCAGGCAGATGTCACCCACCGCGCCGCGTTCGCCCAACTCCTTCAATTCCGCACCAGAGAAGACATTGCCGCTGAGTGTGAGCAGATGCGAGGGTTCAATCGCGCCAATGCCAACCAGGGCCACGCTGACCAACCCGAACAGTTCGCAGGCCTGCCGGACATACTGGTCCTGCTGCATTACCTGTTTTGCTTCCACGGTGCCCAGCACGCCCGGCGCAGGCAGCAGGGTGGCTGCGCCGCCGATGAGATTCGCCAGCCTCCGCGTGACGTGTGTGGCGTGTACTTCGGCGGCCGGATTGCCAATGCCGCCCAGGATCTGAACGACTCGGGCGCCCGCGCACCGCTGGCTGGGGTGCATGGCATCCACCATCGCCAGCAGGGCGGCGCTCCACGACGAGATACCGATGACATCGCCCGGGCGCAGGGTGGTCTCCATATAAAACGCGGCAGCCGCTCCAAGATCCCGGGCGATCTGCGCCTCGTCGTCGATGCAG
Organism: Paludibaculum fermentans; assembly: GCF_051172195.1. Lineage (GTDB taxonomy): Bacteria > Acidobacteriota > Terriglobia > Bryobacterales > Bryobacteraceae > Paludibaculum > Paludibaculum fermentans_A. The sequence continues at coordinate 815,368 of NZ_JBPJAQ010000002.1, read as the reverse complement.
TCGACAACAATCACTTCCTTCAGCGCGTACAGGGACTGTAGTGCCTCTTCCAACTCAGGGTGTGTGCCCGAGGGAACTGCCACCGTAATGCGGACTATGCCTTCGGCCTCTGCCTTCTTCAGCAGCCGCGAGATGGTGGATTGCGACACATTCAGCCGCTCCATAATCTCGGTCTGCCGCAAGCCCTGACCGTAATACATGCGCGCAACTTTGGCGATCAACCGGAGTTCGTCTATCCGAGCCATGACTTATGTTGCCATCTCCGGCACCTTAGAATCGCCGAGCACTCGGGCCACGGCATCGCGCCATCCGTCATGTAGCCTGCGGCGATCGGTTTCGCTCATCCGCGGCTCAAATCGCTGCTCCTGGCGCGGCAGCTGCTCCAGTTCCTCAACTCCGGTCCAAACCCCGGCAGCCAATCCGGCCAGCCACGCGGCGCCCATGGCCGAGAGGTCTGGGGAAAGATTCCGCACCACAGGCCGGCCCAGAATATCGGCCTGGAACTGCATCAGTTGATCGTTGCGGCTGGCACCTCCGTCGGCCAGCAGCATCTCCGGCTGCTCGCCGGTGTCCAGCGCCATCGCATCGAATACGTCGCGTACCTGATAGGCGATGGACTCCAGCGCGGCGCGGGCCAGGTGGCCGGCGGTCGTGCCGCGCGTCAGGCCGGTGATCAAGCCGCGTGCATCATCGCGCCAATAAGGAGCACCGAGCCCTGCCATCGCCGGCACCAGGTATACGCCGTCGTTGTCGTTCCGCGCCGCGGCCATCCCTGCCAGATCGGCGGCAGGATCATGCAACCCCAGCAGTTCGCCGGCCCACTGCATGGTGCCGCCGCTGAGAGTGATGTTGCCTTCGATCCCGTATTGCGTCAGGCCGTCTGCCGACCATGCGACCGTCGCCGACAACCCGTGCCTGGAAGCAACCGGCGCATCAGTGGCCCGCATCAGCGAGGATCCTGTCCCGTAGGTCGCCTTGGTCGCGCGCGGCCGGAACGCGGCATGAGCGAAAAGCGCTGCGTGGGAGTCCCCGATCATGCCGCAGATGGGCACGCCATCTCCGCACCGTCCAGCTCCGGCTGTCCCGCCGAAGAGGTGGCTGGAGGGTTGAATCTTGGGCAGGACAGCGCGGGGAATGCCGTACCATGCCAGCAGTTCATCATCCCAGGCCAACCGGCTCAAGTTCATGAGCTGCGTGCGCGAGGCATTCGTGGTGTCGCAGGCATGCGCTGCGCCTTGCGTCAGGTTCCACAGCAGCCAGCTATCCACCGTACCCATGCACAACTCACCGGCCTCGGCCCTGGCGCGGCCGTCCGGCAGTTGCTCGATGAGCCATGCGGCCTTGCTGGCCGAGAACAAGGGATCGATCCCAAGTCCCGTCTTCTGGCGGATCGCGGTTTCCAGCCCGCGCTGGCGGAGATCCGCGCAGAACGGCGCCGTCCGGCGGCACTGCCAGATCACACACGGGCCGCAAGGCTCTCCGGTCTTCCGGTTCCACACGATGACGGATTCCCGCTGGTTGCTCACGGCGAGAGCCGCTGGGGGCGCTCCGCCGGCCGCTTCCAGGCACTCGTCCATCACCTCGAGCACGGCCTGCCAGATCGCACGCGCATCCTGCTCAATCCAACCAGGCCTCGGGCAGTGCACCGTCATCGGCCGGGCGGCCCGCGCCAACACCGTGCCCTGCCCATCCAGCAGCAGGGCCTTCGTGTTCGTCGTGCCTTGATCGATGCTCAGGATTCGAGCGGCTGTCAGCACTTCCGGGCCTTCCTCTTCACCGCTTCCAAACCTGCGTCCCGGATGGCCTCGGCCGTCAGCCCGAAGTGCTGGAATAGGAAGGCAGTGGAGCCGGTGGGTGCAAAGGCATCCCGCACTCCCACCATCCTCACCGGGACAGGCACGGTGGCCGTGACGACCTCTGCCACCGCACTGCCCAGGCCGCCATGAACCAGATGCTCCTCCGCTGTGACGATGCAACCCGTCTCTTCGGCAGCCGCGGCGATGGCCTCTTCATCCAGCGGACGGAGCGTGGCCATGTTCAGCACGCGAGCCTGCACGCCAACCTGCTCCAGTAGATCGGCTGCTTCCAGGGCGCGGCACACCATTGTGCCGTTGGCGATCAAGGTGACGTCGCCGCCTTCCCGCAACCGGGTCGCACGTCCCAACCGGAACTCCTGCCCCGCGCCGTGCACATTCGGCACGCCCATCCGGCTAAGCCGCAGGTACACCGGCCCCTGCAATGCCAGGGCCGCTCGCAGTGCCTGTTCGGTCTCATAGGGATCCGCCGGTACGATCACCGTCATATTCGGCAGCACCCTGGTCCAGGCCAGATCCTCAATCGAATGGTGCGTGGGGCCCAGCGGACCGTAGGCCATGCCGCCGGACATGCCGCACAGCTTCACGTTCGACTTCGAGTAGGCCAGGTCAACCTTCACCTGCTCCATGGCACGCCCGGTGAGAAAGCAGGCGGCGCCGCAGACAAACGGGATCATTCCGCCATTGGCGAGGCCGCAGCCCACACCCACCATGTTCTGCTCGGCGATGCCGACATTCACCAGCCGCTGGGGGAAGAGTTTGCGGAATCCGCCCATCTTACTGGACCCCAATGAGTCGTTCACCACAGCCACGATACGGACATCGGCGGCAGCCACCTCTTCGAGAGTGCGCGCAAAGGCGTCCCGGCAATCGAACAACTGCGGAGACGTGCTCACGACTGCAACTCCTTCAACGCCGCGGCCAGTTCCGCGTCGCTAGGCACTTTGTGGTGCCATTCCGGCCGGTCCATCATGAACGACACACCCTGGCCCTTGTGGGTGTGGGCGATTACACAATTAGGCTTCCCTTTCTCGAAAGGAAGACGACCGAACAGCTCGAGCATGGCGGCGTGATCGTGGCCATCCACCTCGTGCACCGCCCAGCCAAACGCGCGCCATTTGTCGGCGAGCGGCTCCAGCCGAATCGTTTCCTCGGTCCAGGCGCCCTGTTGGATCCGGTTGCGGTCTACGATTAGGGTCAGATTGTCCAAGCCGTAATGGGCCGCAGTCATCGCCGCTTCCCAGTTGCTGCCCTCCTGCAACTCGCCGTCGCCCGTGAGGATGAAGGTGCGCCAGGAGGCTCCACTGATCCTGGCCGCCAAGGCCATGCCGGTCGCAATCGGCATTCCATGCCCCAGTGGACCCGTGTTCGCCTCGACACCCGGCAGCTTGTTGCGGTCCGGATGACCGTTCAGCATCGAGAGGGGCTGCATGTAGGTGTCCAGCCATTCGGCGGGAAAACAGCCGGCCTCGGCCAACGTGCAGTAGAACGCGCCGGAACAGTGGCCTTTGCTCATCACGAAGCGGTCACGGTCAGGGGCATTCGTCCAGGTTCCGCCCGCGCGCATGACCCCAAAGTAGAGTGAGACCAGGATGTCGGTCGACGAGAAATCGCCACCCGGATGGCCCGTCTTCGCGCTGTGAACCATGCGCAAACTACGGCCGCGGATGGAGGCCGAGATCCGCTCCAATTCTTCAATCCGGACTGCAGATGAAACCACTGTAAGTCCCCGCTGGCATAATTATGCGCTACTGCAAGAAATTCCAAACTTAAGCTATCAACGTCCGCTCTGGACGTCAAGCCTGTACCGCATCCGGGTAGGCTGTCGAACTGGGCTTTGTCGGCGGCCACTCGCGCCAGCAGCCTGGCCGGTGGGGCCTACGATGCGGACGTCACGCCATTTGAACGGATCCACGCGCGGGTCTGCGCCAGTATTTCGTCGGAGAGCTTCGGGTCGTCACTGAGGCGTGCAAGGATGAGGCCTCCGACCATCGCAGCCCAGGTTCCGATGGCCGCCTGGCGCTTCTCCGCGGTGGTGTTACCAGGCACGGTTTTAGCGAATCGTTCTATCTGCCGGCGTAGTCCGGCCGTCATGGCCGCACGCGCCTCAGGCGACTGCCGGATGGTCTCGGAACCCAGGCTCGCAGTGGGACATCCGCCAGCGAGATCGTCGCGGTGTTTGTGGGAGAGGTAGGCAGCGGCGTAGCGGCTCAGATCGAAATCCACTGCATCGGTTGAGTCCACTGCATAAGCAAGGGTCTCGGCAATGAGATTGTCTTTCGACTTGAAATGACCGTAGAACCCTCCATGGGTGAGTCCTGCGGCGTTCATGACGTCCGAGACGGTTACAGATTCGAAACCGTGCGCTTTGAACAGACGGGCGGCTTCACTGAGAATCCTGCGCCGGTTTTCAGCCATCTTCTCGCGACTGACTTTCATGAGCACTCCCGTGAAATATTCTGACACTTTTACATGAGCGTGAACATCTTTACGACAGATGATCACCATCATGAATAACTCGAAAGTGGTAGGAGACAACTGATGAGCACGAAAGGCTCGGTTCTGATCACAGGCGCATCCTCTGGGATTGGCGCTGTTTACGCGGATCGATTCGCCAGGCGAGGGTACGATCTTGTACTGGTGGCGCGCGATGCCGCTCGAATGGAAGCGCTGGCTCGGCGCCTTCGAACGGAGACAGGCGTGAATGTGGACTTGATGCCCGCGGATCTAACGGATCCGGCTGGCCTAGCGCAGGTGGAGGCCAGGTTGCGGGACGACGCAGCAATCGGGATTCTCGTGAACAATGCGGGGGCGGCGGCGCATGGCGGCTTCCTGGATCAGGGCCCGAATGACGTAGCGAAGCTCATCAGCCTGAACGCGATCGCAGTGACGCGACTGGCGAGTGCGGTGGCTCCGCGGTTTGCGAAGGCGGGGACGGGATCGATTATTAGTATCGGATCCGTCGTAGGCCTGGCGCCGGAGTTGGGCATGACAGTGTACGGCGCCACCAAGGCGTTTGTGCTGTTCCTGACGCAGGGACTTCATGTCGAACTGGGATCCAAGGGCGTCTATGTACAGGCAGTGCTGCCCGCGGCGACTCGAACGGAGATCTGGGAGCGTTCGGGCCGGGATGTGAATTCGTTGCCTGCGGTGATGGAGGTGGAGGAGTTGGTCGATGCCGCCTTGGCCGGCTTTGACGCCAGGGAGACGGTCACGATTCCGTCGCTGCCAAAAGAGGAGCAGTGGACGGCGTTGGAGGCGGCACGGGCGGCCATGCTGCCTAACTTGCTGCAGGTGCATGCGGCGCCGCGTTATCGCCCCGCATCATGATGGCCAACGGAAAATGAGGGGTCTTAGGACTACCGTAGAATTGAGAGATGTTGAGGCGGCGGGCATTTCTCTGGGCCACGGCTTTCCCTGCGCTTCGAGGCCAGGATCAGAAGCCAAACATGTTTAGCAACGCCGAAGCGTATGAACAGTTCATGGGACGCTGGAGCCGCCTGGTAGCACCTAAGCTGGTGGGTTTCAGTGAACTGCCGGAGAGGGGCCGGGTGTTGGACGTAGGCTCGGGCACAGGCTCCCTTTCATTCGCTGTGGCCGACAGGTCTGCAAAGGCGCAGGTGGACGGGATCGATCCGCCGAAGGAGTATGTTGCCTACGCATCCCAGCGGAACCGGTTTCCTGACCGGGTGCGTTTCCAGGTAGGCGATGCGCAGGCACTTCAGATGCCCGACCGGCAATTTGACGCGGCCGTGTCGCTGCTGGTGTTCAACTTCCTCCCCGATGCGAACAAGGCCTTGCTGGAAGTGCGCCGTGTGACCAAGCCGGGCGGCCGGATTTCCGCCGCGGTATGGGATTACGCCGACGGGATGAAGATGCTGCGGCTTTTCTGGGAAGCGGCTGTGGCGGTGGATCCTGGTGCTGAGCAGCACACCGAAAAGTCGATGAAGCTCTGTCGGCAGGGTGAGTTGGCGTCCTTGTGGAAGCAATCCGGCCTGGTCGGTGTGCGGGAAGAACCCCTTGAGATCACAACCCGGTTCCAATCGTTCGCGGACTACTGGGACGCTTTTCTGCTGGGCCAGGGCACGGCAGGCGCCTATGCCGTCCGGCTGACGAACGAGCAGAAACAGGCTTTGCGTAGTGAACTGAAGCGTAGGCTGGCGTTGCCGGCGGAGGGAACGCCCTTCAGCCTGCCGGCGCGGGTCTGGGCTGTTCGCGGCGATGTTCCGAAGGAAGGGTGACAAACGGGAGAGGTGGATGGTCGGGGGGATTACTCGTCCAACTTCTTGGCCATGCGAATGACCGGCAGCAGCGCGCCGTTGGCGAGCGGCACTTCGAGGCTTTCCAGCGCGACATAGCCTTTCCGGCTGTAGAGTTTCTCGCCCGTCAGCGTGGCTCCCATCTCAAGCCGGCGGAATCCAGCGGCGTGAGCGGCAGCTTCGCAGGCATTCAGAATTCTGGTGCCGATGCCTTTCCGGGCCCAGTCCGGATGAATGAAGAAGGCGCGGATCCTGGCCGCATCAACCCGGGGATCCAGGAGGTCGTTCTCACGCACGTTCGCATGATCGCTGCCGAAGAGGGTTTTGCGTTTGCTCCAACCGCCGCAGCCAACCAGTCCGGCGGAAGGTGATTCCACCACAAAATAGGTGCAGTCGGCTATCAATTGGGTGTCGACGCCAAAGACAGTACCCAGCGCTCCGGCGATCTGTTCAGGCGAGTAGTCGCCGGACTGCAACCGGCGGACAGAAATCTCGATGAGCGGGTGCAGAGCCGGGATATCCGACGGCCGCGCTTCGCGGAGGAAGAGTGAATCCGGCGCAGGCGATGGGCCCATTGCCCCAGTTTACCCGGCGCCCGTGGTCTTTACGGTTTGTGGCGGGCGGGCACAATTCCGAAGATGTTGCCTTCCGGATCGACTCCATCCCAACCACCCCAGGGCCGCTGGATCAACGGAATGCCGAGGACCCGCAAGCGGCCGAGTTCGCCTTCCAGGTCGCCGGCCTCCCACAAGAGTTTGAAGGGGGTGTCTTCGCGCAATTCGGGCGGGTCTGAAATCTCGATCTGATCGGCAATGTGAGGGGGGATGGCGTGAAGAGAGAACTTGGCCAGGCCGGTGTCGAACTCCAGCCAGGTGTCCTGGCGGGACTCTTCCACCGGTCCGTAGCCCAGCACCTGGCTATAGAATTTCTCCATTTCCGGCAGGGACTTCACAAAAAGCATCGCAGACTGCAGCCGCATCCTGTGATGGTAGCGTGCCGGCCGCCGGCATTGCCTTCACGGCGGCCTTCACAGGTACTGGATCCACAGGCGCAGGATGCCGGTGAAAGCGGCGCGTTTAGCCCCAATGTCTCCCATGTCCGCAAAGGTGACCAGTGCCCGGTCTTTCGCCAGCCAGTCGAGCAGGGAATGCGGATCGGGGATGTGGACTCCCGTCTCAGAGAGGGCGTTCTTCTTCGCACCGAAATGGAGAATGACGCCGATCCCATTCTTTACCCGCAGGTTCATGGTGGCGAAATGTTCGGTGGTGTGGAAACTGGGGGCGTTCCACTTGATGGCCTCGCAGATGGTTGGATCGACCGAAAGGATGAGCTGCCGCAAGACCAGAATCTCCGGCTTCCGCGGGTGGTCCAGCTTTGAAAGGTAATCTTCGACGCCTTCAACGGCACTCGTCTTTCGATTGGAGGGCTTCGGACTTGTAGATTCTGGGGTCATGGCTGGTTCGGCCTGGTTGGGTTGGACCTCAGTTTAGCGTAGGAGATTCCGCTTCGGACCACGCCCGGCCGGAGCAGTCCCCAACACGACGAGTTCCCTGTAGACTGTTGGGGGACGCTGGAAGCATGCGCTTCACCTTTCCTCACGAAGCGAGCGAAAGCCGCACGCCCTGCCACCCGGCAGGAACGGCGGAAAGCTGTCCTCGTCCGCTGACGCCGCGAGCGGTGTCATGGGAGCACTCATTATGAAGAAAAGTATTCTCGGCCTGCTGGCGGCGGGCCTGTTCGTGTGTGCGATACCGGCGCCCGCGGCACAACCCATCCGCGTCATGCTGCTTGACGGAGAGCAGGGCGGACCTTATCATGCCTGGCAGGAGACCACGCCGTATCTGAAGAAGATGCTGGGCGATGCTGGCATTTTCAACGTCGATGTGGTGACAGCCCCACCGAAAGGTGCGGATTTCAGCTCGTTCAAGCCGGAGTGGGGCAAGTACCAGGTTGTCGTCTCGAACTATGACGTGCCGGACGAGCGGTGGCCGGATAGCCTGAAGGCTTCGTTTGAGGAGTACATCCGTAAGGGCGGCGGGCTGGTTTCGGTGCATGCGGCGGACAACGCATTTCCCAACTGGAAAGAGTACAACCTGATGATCGGCGTGGGCGGGTGGCGCGGCCGGAACGAGAAATCGGGGCCGCACTTCTACTACCAGGGCGGGAAGCTGGTATCGGACCCCTCGCCGGGTTCGGCGGGACAGCATGGCGCGCGTCTCGCATATAAGGTGGTGAACCAGGTGGCCGATCACCCCATCACCAAGGGGCTGCCCAAGGAATGGCTGCACGTACCGGACGAGCTTTACGCGAAGATGCGCGGTCCTGGTGAGAATATGACCGTTCTGGCCACGGCGTGGTCTGATCCTTCCAACCGGGGCACGAATCACGATGAGCCGATTCTGATGGTGCTGTCGTATGGGAAGGGGCGCATCTTCCATACAGTCATGGGGCACGATCTGGCCGCGCTGAACTGCGTCGGCTTCATTGCCACCTATCAGCGGGGGACGGAATGGGCGGCTACCGGCAAAGTAAAGCAGAAGGTACCGACGGATTTCCCGACCGCGGAGAAGTCCAGCACCCGCGCGGATTACGCACCGCCAGCGGGCTGGACGTCACCGGGTGGACGTCCTCGTCCGGCGGCGGCTCCGGCCAAGTAGCTGAAACGCAGGCCCCCGGGAATGAGATGAACCGAAGCGGCGGTCCGGGGGCCGCTATTCGACGGAATTGGTTGGGTGTGACCGGACGCGGCCACCGGCAGCAATTGCTCAGTCGGCCATTCTTGTGCCCAAACTGTGTTTCCGGCGCCGAAACTTTCCGATTCGGCTAGAATGCAGGTGAATGGACAGATCGTACAGCTCCAGGACCCTGGTGGCGGTCAGTTGCGTGCTCGCCTTGCTGCTAGCAGGGTTGGCTGTCCTGCAATACCAGTGGTCGGCAAGGGTGTCGGCGGCAGATGTGCAGCGGGAACGCGAACACCTGAATTCCGCTGCCCAACTCTTTGCGAGCGAGTTTAACAGCGTCGCCAACCAGAGCGTCAGATTCCTCCAAAACGAAGCCAATACGGCATTACGGGCTGGGGTTCCGCTGACTGGAACCCCGAAGCTGATTGGGGAACTCTACTACCTGAACCTGCCGGCCAATCGCGACCGCGAGATCCTGAAATTGTCGTCGGAGGGGATGTTCGTCGCGGCCTCGTTACCCAGTTGGATACCGGCTGCCCGCTGTTCGCTGGGCGCGGTGGAAGATCCGTCAACGATCCTTGCGCCTATCTTTGATGTCGTCTCGATGGAGCACCAGACTCCGGGCGAAACACGCATCGCCAAGACCATTAAGTGGAACATGGACAGGTGTTTCGTGGCCCGGCTCGACAAGCCGTACCTGAGCAGCACGCTGCTCCCACGGCTGATTGAGAAGAGCTTTGGGAACACGGCGGTGAACGAGTACAATTTTGCGGTAGCTTCCCTCGACAAACCGGACCAGCGTCTCTATGGCGGCGCGCTCCAGCCCGATTTGCGCACGCCGTTCCCAGCGATGGAGCCGAGCTTTCCGATCCCGACGCCGCCAGTTCCGAACAGCGGGGCTCGTCCGCGTGAGCGCAGCTCCATTTTCATCCAGCGCGACGAACGAATCTTCTCAAAAAGGCTGTCCGCGCTGCATGGAACGGGCTTGTGGGAGTTGCAGATCGCACACAAGGACATGCCGATGGCCGCGGCATTTGAGCGCAAGCGCTGGCAGGAACTTGTCGTAAGCCTTGGTGTTGACCTGCTGCTCTTTGCGGCGGTGGCCTTCCTCGTGATCGCGGCGCGGCGCATGCAGTGGTTGGCCGATGAGAAGATGCGGTTTGTGGCCGGAGTCTCGCATGAGTTGAGGACGCCGGTATCGGCCATTGCCATGCTGTCGCGGAACCAGGCCGATGGACTGGTAACGGGTTCGGAGAAAGTGAAACAGTATGGAGAACTGATCCACCAGCAGAGCCGCCGTCTGAACGAGATGGTGGAACAGACGTTGCAACTGGCTGGAATTCACTCAGGTTTGCGGCGGCCGGCGAAGGATGAGATCGATCTCCGTAAGCTGGTTGAGGAATCGGTGGGCGCGCGGCGTGACGAACTGGCGCGCGGCGGATTTGAAGTGGAGGTCGCACTGGACTCGGAACTCCCTCCGATTGTGGGCGACGCAGGATTGCTCCGTACCGCATTCGACAATCTACTCGACAATGCCCTGAAACATGCCGGAGGGGGCCGCTGGATCCGTGTTGGCGCGGTCCACACGCCGATGGAGAAAGAGATCCGGCTTAGCGTAGAGGATCGCGGCGCCGGCATCGACCCGACAGACCAGGCCGAAATCTTCGAACCGTTCAGCCGCGGCCGGGCCGCGGTGGAGGCGCAGATCCCAGGTTCCGGTCTTGGGCTCAGCCTGGTTCGCAGCGCCGCTGAAGCCCACAGGGGCAGTGTGACGCTGGTGAGCAGGCCTGGGCGCGGCAGCACCTTTACGCTGCATCTGCCGCTATGAGCCATCGCATTTTGTTTGTGGAAGACGAAGCCGCGTTTGCGGTGGGCATGATCGACCGCCTGGAATCGGAAGGCTACGCGGTGGAGTGGGCCCAGACAGGCATCGCCGGCTACGATCATGCGCTGCTGCGGCACTTCGACCTGATCATCCTGGACGTGATGCTACCTGGCAAGAACGGATTCGATATCTGCAGGGACTTGAGGCGAGCGGGCCAGAACGTACCCGTGCTGATGCTGACGGCCCGGGGCGAGGTGGTAGACCGCGTAGTGGGCCTCAAGCTGGGCGCGGACGACTATGTCCAGAAGAACTGCGAACCCGTGGAATTGATGGCCCGGATTGAGGCGCTGCTGCGTAGGTCCGCTGCCCCGGCAACGATTACGGCGGAGCGGGCCGAGTTCGGCGACCTGCGGATTGACCTGCGCCGGCACGAGGTGACGCGGGCGGGCAAACCGCTGTTGCTTTCGCCGGTGGAATTCCGCCTGCTTGAGTACCTAATCGAACGGCGCGGGTCAGTGATCACACGGGAAGAGCTACTGGAAAACGTTTGGAACCTAAGCGGCGACACGATGAGCCGCACCGTGGATGTGCATGTGGCCGGGCTTCGCAAGAAGATTGAAGAGGACCCCCGGTATCCTCGTCTTCTGCTGACTGTGAAGGGCGCCGGCTACAAACTTTCCATCTGACGCTTACATTCCTTACACACAATTTGCTCGCCGAACATGCGTATCGCCGCAAGCTATAGACATGAAATCCAGTTTTGCCTGTGCACTGATCCTTTCCTGCTGTGCTGCGTTCGGCCAGCAGGCGGCCGGGACGCTCGCGTTTGAGGTGGCGTCGATCAAGCTGTCTGAACCTCAACAGATGGGCCGCATCCGGGTGATGATGGACACCGACGGCGGCATGCTGCGCTACTCCAACGTCTCGCTGAAGGATTGCGTCCGGACCGCATTCAAGGTGAAGGAGTTCCAGATTGAGGGGCCGGACTGGATGGGCAACCAGCGGTTCGACATCGTCGCGAAGTTCCCCGCCGGCGCGACAGAGAAGCAGGTGCCGGAGATGTTGCAGGCATTGCTGGTTGAGCGGTTCAAGCTGACTGTTCACCGGAATTCGAAGGAAGGGTCGATTTATGCGCTGGTGGCGGGCAAGAGCGGGCCGAAACTGAAACCAGCGGAAACTCCGGCGCCGGATGCCGCGCAAGCCGCACCCAGGCCGGGTGGTGGGCCGCCGAGGGGCGCGATGATGATGATGATGGGACCGGAAGGTGCGCACCTGAAGGCTCCCTCCGTATCGCTGTCCGGACTCGCCGAAATGATCTCCCGCTTTGCCGAACGTCCCGTCGTGGATATGACCGGGATCGAGGGCCAGTACGACTTCGACCTGGTCTTTACACCGGAGACGATGCGCGGCATGCCGGGCGGCGGGCGCGGACCGATGGGCGGTCCCGGACCGGGCGGCCCGCCCCCTGGTGGCGGCGCTCCGGCCAGTGAAATCCCGGTGGAACGCGCAGGGTCGATCTTCGATTCGGTACAGCAGTACGGACTGAAGTTGGAACCGCGCAAAGCGCCGATGGAAATGCTGATCGTCGACCACATCGAGAAAACGCCCACCGAGAACTAACGCCAACCGCCGAGGCCGGCTGACCAGGCCCAAGCCGCTCGCGCCCAAAAATGCGTAGAGCCGAGGTCAGCCGGCGCCAGCACGACGCGAACTTTCCAATCACCTTGAGATCTCCTATGTCCTCCCAACGCCTCGGTCACACTCTTGGACTCTGTGCGGTTGTCTGCATCCTCATCCCGATTCTCGCCGCCTCCGAAAACCGCGGCCGCGTGACATTCAAGGGAATGGCCGTGCCGGGTGCAACCGTCGCCGCGAGCAGGGACGGCAAAACCGTTACGGCGGTCACAGACCAGGAAGGCAGGTACACCTTCCCTGATCTGCCCGATGGTGTGTGGATCATCCAGGTGAAGATGTTCGGGTTCGAGACGATGCAGCAGGAAATGAGCATCGCCGCGAACTCGATGGCCCGGGAATGGCCGCTCACCCTGATGTCTCTGGCACGGATCAAGTCAGAAATCCAGGTGGCCGTTGCGCCACCTAAGCCGTCGCCGGTGGCTCGCCCCGAGGAAGCCCCTCTAAAACCGGCCAAGCCGGCCCCCAGTAAGTCGGCCACACCAGCGCCGCCCTCCGGTGACGACGAGACGAGCCAACGCGCCGCCGACGGGTTGCTGATCAATGGCAGTGTCAACAATGGTGCGGCTTCGAATTTCGGGCAGGCGGCGGCATTTGGAAATAACCGGTTTGGCGGAAAGGGTTTGTACAACGGGGGGCTAGGTATGACACTGGGCAATTCCGCCTTCGATGCCAAGCCATATTCCCTTACCGGCCAATCCACTCCCAAAGCCGGGTACAACCGGATCACGGGGATGGCTAGCATTGGTGGACCCGTGAGAATTCCTCATCTGCTCAAGAACGGCCCGATGTTCTTCCTCGGCTATCAGTGGACCCGCAACAACGATGCAAGCACGGCGACGTCGCTGGTTCCGACTTCGACGCAGCGTAGCGGCATCTTCCCAGGCACCGTTATGGATCCGCTCACAGGGATTGCCTTCCCTGGAAATGCGATTCCACAGAATCGCATCAGCCCCCAGGCTCGGGCGCTGTTGAACTATTATCCGCTGCCCAACTTCGACGGCAACAGTGGCTATAACTTCCAGGTGCCGTTGTTAAATCCTACTCACCAGGATGCGTTGCAGACCCGGTTGTCCAAGACTTTGGGCCGCAACAATCAGGTATTCGGCCAGTTCAGTCTCCAGCGCACGCGGGCGGATGATCCGAGTCTCTTCGGCTTTCTCGATATGCGCAACCTGCAGGGGATCAATAGCGGAGCCAACTGGACACATCGCTTCAGCCAGCGGCTATTCCTCACCCTGGGTGTCCAGTTCAGCCGGATGTCCACGCGAGTCACCCCCTATTTCGCGGACCGCATCAACGTATCAGGCGCAGCCGGCATATCCGGAAACAACCAGGATCCGGTCAATTGGGGACCGCCGGCGCTGAACTTCTCCAGTGGAATTGCCGGGCTCTCAGACGCGCAGAGTTCGTTCAATCGCAGCCAGACGAGCGGCATCTCCGCCTCGATGCTGTTGACTCACGGCGCGCACAACATAGCGTTCGGCAGCGATGCCAGGCGGCAGCAATTCAACTACCTGTCGCAACAGGATCCGCGCGGCACGTTCACCTTCACGGGTGCGGGAACGGGATCGGACTTTGCTGATTTCCTGCTGGGCACGCCACGCACCAGTTCCATCGCCTTCGGCAATCCGGACAAATATTTCCGCCAGACAGTTTATGACGCCTACCTGACAGACGATTGGCGCATCAATCAATCGATCACGCTGAACGCAGGCGTGCGCTGGGACTATGCGGCGCCCATCACGGAGCTGCAAAACCGCCTGGTGAACTTGGACATTACGCCTGCATTCACTGCGGCAGCGCCGGTGTTGGCGAGCAATCCAAGAGGAGGAGTGAGCGGACAGCGGTATCCCGATTCCCTTCTTCGCCCCTTCAAGCAGGGCTTCTCGCCGCGCGTCGGTCTCGCCTGGCGCCCGATGGCGGGTTCGTCCCTGATCGTCAGGGCCGGCTACGGCGTGTATTACGACACGTCCGTCTACCCATCGCTGGCGACCAGAATGGCGCAACAGCCGCCGCTCTCGACGACGGCCAGTGTACAGAGCAGCATCGCGAATCCCATCACCTTAGCCAACGGGTTCAGTTCCGCGGCCTCAGGCAGCAGCAACACGATAGCGATCGACCCGGACTTCCGGCCCGGCTACGCCCAGAACTGGCAGCTCAGCGTACAGCGGGACCTGCCAGGTGCAATGCAGATGACGGCGACGTATGCAGGTATCAAGGGCACTCACGCGATGCAAGCCGTACTGCCAAACACCTATCCGATTGGCGGCGCGAACTCCTGCCCGGCCTGCCCCATAGGCTTTGCTTACCTGCAGTCCAGCGGCAACTCCAGCCGGGAGGCGGCTCAGATTCAGCTCAGGCGGCGGCTTCGCGGTGGCTTTACGGCGTCCATGCAATATGTCTTCTCGAAGTCGATCGACAATGCTGCCGCTTTGGGCGGACCTGGCGGCGCATCCGGTGGGCAAGGGGCCAACGGTCAGAATCAGGCCGGCGCACAATCGGCTGCTCCCCTGGCGGGGCTTGGAGGCTTGTCCATTGCGCAGAACTGGCGGGACACGGCCTCTGAACGCAGCCGGTCGAGCTTTGACCAGCGGCAACTGTTGACGGCTCAAGTGCAGTACACCTCGGGCATGGGACTGACCGGAGGCACCTTCCTGAACGGCTGGAAGGGCACGCTGCTCAAGGCGTGGAACCTGGCCACGCAAATCACGGCGGGCAGCGGACTGCCGCAAACACCGGTCTATCTGGCTGCCGTCGAGGGCACCGGCGTAACCGGCACGATCAGGCCGGACTATACCGGAGCGGGCCTTTACACTGGGGCCGCAGGCCGTTTCCTGAACTCCGCGGCCTATGCGGCGCCACAGCCGGGGGCGTGGGGCACCGCCGGGCGGAATACAATTACTGGCCCTTCCCAATTCACGCTCAACGCCTCGATGGCGCGCACCTTCCGCCTGACCGACCGGTTCAATGTTGATCTTCGATTGGACTCGGTGAACTTACTGAACCGGGTGAATTACACAGCCTGGAATACGACGGTGAATGGCGCCCAATTCGGCCTACCCGCGGCAGCCAACGCGATGCGGAGCGTACAGACGACATTGCGGGTGAGGTTCTAATCGATGCGGCCAGTAATCCTATTCACGTTCTTTTGGTCGCTCGCCGCGTTTGCGCAGCAGGTGGGCGGGAATGCCTCGGCGGGCAAGCCCGAGACCGCTACCTTCACGGCCGGGGCGCAATTAGTTGTCGAAACCGTAACTGTCACCGACAAGCAGGGCAAACCGGTAGAGGGCCTGACCGCCAAGGACTTCACGGTCACAGAGGACGGCGTACCCCAGCAGATCCGGGTCTTCGAGTATCAGAGGCTCTCAACCGCCGCGACAGGTGCGCCGCCCGCCGGCCCCGAGCAGGTGAAGGTCTACGAAAAGCTGGGACAGACTCGAATCGCGACCGAAACGCCCGGCGACGGCCGGTATAAGAACCGGCGCCTGATGGTGTTGTATTTCGACATGACCGCCATGCAGCAGGCTGAGCAGATCCGTGCGCTGGCCGCGGCACAGAAGTTCATCCGCAGCCAGATGACACCGGATGACCTGTTTGCCATCCTGCGGTATTCCGGCGCGGCTGTGGAAGTCCTGCAGGATTTCACAGACGACCGCAATCGCCTGCTTAGCATTCTGCAGACGCTGATCATCGGCGAGGGGCAAGGCCTTGATGAGTCAACAAACGACGCGGCCACTGGAGACACTGGAGCGGCGTTTGGACAGGACGACAGCGAATTCAACATTTTCAACACCGACCGGCAACTGTCAGCCCTGCAGACGGCAGCGAAGATGCTGGGCCAACTCAGCGCGAAGAAATCGCTGATCTATTTCTCCAGCGGTTTGCGGCTCAATGGGATGAATAACCAGGCGCAATTGATGGCCACGGTGAACTCGGCCATCCGTTCGGGCGTTTCGTTCTGGCCAATCGACGCGCGCGGACTTGTAGCCGATGCTCCGATGGGCGATGCGTCGCAAGCCTCACCGGGCAATGCCGGGATGTACACCGGCGCCGGGATGCAGGCAAACACTGCGCGTTTCCAACAGTCGCAGGATACCCTCTACGCTTTGGCGGCGGACACGGGTGGCAAAGCCCTCTTCGACACGAACGACCTGACAAAGGGAATTGTACAGGCCGCGGAAGCCATCTCCAGTTACTACGTCATCGGCTACTACGCGTCGAATGCGGCGCAGGACGGAAAGTTCCGGCGGATCAAAATCACCCTGAACAATGAGATGGCCGCGAACCTGGATTATCGCCAGGGGTACTTCGCCGGAAAGCAGTTCACGAAATTCTCCGTGGCGGATAAGGAGCGGCAACTCGAAGATGCGCTCATGCTGCCCGATCCAATCACGGAATTGACCATAGCGATGGAGATCGACTATTTCCAGTTGAACCGCGCAGAATACTACGTGCCGGTCGTGGTGAAGATCCCAGGCCGTGAATTAGCCCTGGCCAAGCGCCACGGCGCTGACCGGACTGTGATCGACTTCATCGGAGAGATCAAGAACTCGTTCGGGACCACGGTGATGAATCTGCGGGATAAGGTCACCGCGAAGTTGAGTGAGGCGACCGCGGCGGAATTGGCAAAAAGGCCGATTGTCTACGACACCGGCTATACCCTGCTGCCGGGCGAGTACACCATCAAGTTCCTGGCACGCGATGCGGAGACAGGCCGGATTGGGACCTACCAGTCGAAGTTCGTGATTCCGAATCTGAACAAGGACGAAGACCGCCTGCCCATCAGTTCGGTCGTCCTGAGCAGCCAGCGCGTGGATATGAAAGATGCGATATACAACGCCCTGAAGGAGAAAGACCGCCACGATGATGTGAATCCACTCGTGCAGGATGGACAGAAGCTGATTCCCAGCGTGACGAGAGTCTTCAGCAGGGATCGCAGCCTGCTGGTATTCCTGCATTCATACCAGCAAGGTCCGGCCGAGGCTCAACCACTGATTGCGGTGGTAAGCTTCTATCGCGACCAGGCAAAGGCCTTCGAATCGACTCCGGTTGAGGTGACGGCAAGCGGCGGCGGGCGACTGAAGACACTTCCGATTCAGTTCGAGATTCCACTGGCAGGACTGGCGCCGGGCAAGTACGACTGCCAGTTGACGGTGCTGAATCCGGACGGGCAGAAGGCAGCATTCTGGCAGGCGCCCATCCTCGTTGTACAGTAAATTCCGCTGCCCACCCTGCCTGAACTCGCGCGGCCCGCAGGATCAGATCACAATTGGCGTTGTGCCGCCCAACTCGGGCCAACAGAGCCGCGTGGCCAGGGCGGCATTGGCGAACGCCAAAGCGATCTCATTCTTCCCTTCAGAGAAGTGCCGCCAGCCTTCGAAGTGTAGAGGCACGATCGTCGCCTTCTCGAAGGTCTTGGCGAATTCAACGGCCTCGGCCGCGGTCATCGTGAGATGCTGCGGGCCGACCACTGGCACCCGGGCCGCACCCAGATTCAGAATGGCAACTTTGACCGGGAAGCGTCGCCCGATCTCGGCCACATCCTCATACCAGACCGTATCGCCGGAAAAGTAGATGCAGCGATCAGGGGCGTCCGAGAAGTAGAGGACGAAGCCAACCACTGGTCCGCGGTCCCCATCGCTGGGGCCGTGTCGTCCAGGAGTCGCTACGACGTTCAAGGCTCTTCCGTCGCCGGTATCGAATTCCAGTCTCTGCCAAGGCTGCATGCCCACGCTGTTGGCGCCCAGGCGTTGCGCTCCGGCCACGGTGGTGAGCACCGATCTTGCGGTGGAGAGGAGCGTGCGCCCCGAGTGATCCAGGTTGTCGAAATGGTGATCGTGACTGAGCAGTACATAGTCGACGGATCCAATCTGATCCGCGGGAATCGCCGGCCCGGTCAACTTCTCCAGCGTGACAGGCCCGGTTGTATAGTCACTGCCGGGCGGATCAAAGGTCGGATCAGTGAGCAGGCGGACGCGTCCGAATCGGATCAGTGCCGTGGGTCCGCCAATATAGGTGAGGGTCAATGTAGGGCCGGACATCTAAAGCATAGATTCGCCGGAGGTGGATTCGGATTCGGACTACTCAAGTTGTCAGCTACTCACCGGCGAGTGCCTCCATGGGCGAGATGCGCGCCGCTCGATGCGAAGGGATCAGGCAGGCGCCCAGTGCCACCAGTCCGATCAGGGCGATAGAGACACCAAGGGTGGCTGCGTGGAATGGCGGCACGCGGAATAAGAGAGCCCGCATGAACTCTCCCGCGAACCAGGCGCCCAGCAGTCCGGCCGCGACACCACTGCCCAGCAGATGCAGTGCGAGCTTGAGGAACTGCGCCTTGATTTGCCCTGGACGGGCGCCAAGGGCCATTCTGAGGCCGATTTCGCGGCGCCGCTGAGTGACCGCGTAGCTCAGGACGCCGTAGGTGCCAAGGCCGGTCAGCAGCATGGCGACGACCGAGAAGATGGCGGCAGCCAGCGCGGGAGAACGGTAGGCGATGAGACTGTCGGCGACTCGGGCGTCCATGGAACGCTGTTCGCTCAGCGGCAGGTCAGGATCGATCTGCCGGACAGTCCGTTGCAGGGTGAGAGCCAGGGTCTCGGGCGGGAGGCTGGTGCGCACGACCACGAATAGG
The DNA here is from genome assembly GCF_051172195.1 of Paludibaculum fermentans. Classification (GTDB taxonomy): domain Bacteria; phylum Acidobacteriota; class Terriglobia; order Bryobacterales; family Bryobacteraceae; genus Paludibaculum; species Paludibaculum fermentans_A. Next base: position 796,463 of record NZ_JBPJAQ010000002.1, on the reverse strand, counting down.
TTCTCATCCGAGCGCATGGCATAGGGGTAGTAAACGGCGCCCTGGGCCGCCTCATCGGTCAAACCCGCCTGTTTCACGTTGCCGACGACGCCCACCACGGTGAATGCCTCGGCGTCCGCCTTGACGTCAGGGCCGTTGAAGACGAGTTGGCCCAGAGCGCTGGATGCCGGCCAGTAGTAGCGCGCGAAGTCTTCGTCGACCACGCAGACTCGCCCGCTGCGACGGGAATCGGCCGCAGTGAGGAAGCGTCCTTCACGTAAGTGAAGGCCCATGGCGGCGAAGTAGTCACCGTCGACTCCATAGGCAAAGTGGCCTCGCGGCGCCTCCCCAGCACGGCGGATGTGCCCTTTTACGGCCGCCGCGCTCTTTCCGGTCTTGCCGCTGAACGGCACGTTGTTGACCAGGCCAGTGGCCGCGACGCCGGGCTGGGCGGCTAGTCCACGAAGGAGCTTCTCGTTCAAAGCCAGGCGCTCAGGCCAACTACGGTAGCTGTTCCACGGTACGGAGACCACGCTGGTGAGGACATGGTCCTGCCGGAAGCCGGGCGAAATGGCCATGGCCCGCTCCAGGCTGAGCCCGAGAACACCTGCCGCGGAGAGCAGTACAAACGCCAATGCGATCTGGGCGACGATGAATGCATGGCGCAGGCGCTGGGCGGCTCGGTTGGAAGTGGCGCCGCGTGCCTCCGATCGGATCGCGGCGGTCGCGCGGCCTCGCAGGTTCATCCATACGATCGGCATTCCCAACAGAATCCCCAACAACAAGGCACTCAGGAATGCGACGGCTGCCACCCGAAAATCGATTGCGATCTGGCTCCCCAACGGCAGGCGGTCGGCACCCAGCGCAGACAGTAAACGTACCCCGGCCATGCCCATCAGGAGGCCCAGGAGGCCACCGCCCAGGGTGATCAATGACGTTTCAACGAAGGCTTCGCTGACGACGTGGAAGCGGCTGGCGCCCAATGCCTGCCGTACCGCGATTTCCTTCGTACGGCCGTTCGCCCTGACCAGCAGCAGGTTCATCAGGTTCACAGTGCCTATGAGCAACAGCGCGATCGCACCCGCTTGCATCCACAGCAGTACGGGCCGAATCCCGGCCACATGGTCCGCGTGCAGTCCGGCGACAACCGAACGGAAGCCGGCATCGGCAAGGAACTGTGCTTCCTTGGGATTGTCCGCGCCCAGGGATGCGTTCTGCGCATCAATCTGGGTCTGCGCCAAGGCCAGGGTGGCGCCATCGGCAAGGCGCGCGATCATGTGTTTCGAATTGCCGCCGGAGTGCCGGCTCTGTGGAGTCCGCGATTCGGCGCTCGAGGCCAGGGGGCGGAACAGCTTCGCCTCCGAGGAGAGAAAGCGGAAACCCACTGGCAGGATGCCGACGATCGTCGAGGGATTGCCGTCCACACGCAACTGACGGCCGATCGCGGCCGGGTCCGACTGGAAATGCTGGCGCCAGTAAGCCGCACTCAGGATGACCACATTGTCGGTCTTAAAGGATGTCTCGCTTTCGGTGAACGCACGGCCAAGAACCGGGCCCGCACCGAGGGTCGTAAAGAACTCGGGCGTCACTTGCAGGACTTGTTCGCGTGCCGTCAATCCCGACTCCCCCACGATGGCAGTGCCGTTTTGGTAGAGCGAGAGAGAGGCAAATGCGGGAATCTGTCCGCGGCGCTCATAGTAATTGGTGATGGAGGAACCATCGCGGTCCACCCCTGCCTTCGGGTAGGAGTTGTAGACGGTCACCAGGCGGCCGGCCTCGGGGAACGGCAGCGGGCGCAGAAGGATCGAGTCCATCACCGCGAAGATCGTGAGATTCGCGCCCAGGCAGATCGCGATGGTCAGCAGCGCGGTGGCCGTGAATCCGGGGGACTTCCGCAGCAGTCTGGCAGCGTAGCGAAGTTCCCGTCCGAGTTCGTCGAATACGTGCAAGCGACGCGCTTCCCGGCACTCTTCCTCCACGGTATTCACACCCCCAAACTCGAGCCGAGCCTGGCGTTCCGCCTCTTTCGGCGACATTCCAGATCGGATCAGATCCCGGGTGTATTCCTCCATGTGAAAGCTCAGTTCGTCCTTCATTCCGGCTTCGAAACTGCCGCGGCGTGAGAGGACATGCCAAATCGAGCGGAGTCGATTCAACATCTAGACCTCCTCAGAGGTGGCGCTGAGCGCCGCCGACATCGCCACGGCCAGCCGGTTCCAACTGGCCGTCTCTTCTTTCAACCGGCGTCGCCCCGCGGGCGTCAGCGTATAGAACTTCGCTTTGCGGTTGTTGTCACTCTGAGCCCACTCGGCCGCAATGAGCTCCTGATGCTCCAGCCGGTAAAGGGCCGGATAGAGCGATCCTTGCGGGATGTCGAGAGCCTCGCCGGAGATCTGCTTGATGCGCAGCAGGACACCGTACCCGTGCAGCGGTTTCAGTGACACCGCTTTGAGGATGAGCATATCCAGCGTGCCCGGCAAAAGTTCAGCAGTCTTCGTCACAATGCGCTCTCCTAGTCTGGCTAGGAATAGCGTAGCCCCTTTCTCCTAGTTTGACAAGGGGAGACAAAGGTAACATTTCGGAGCTTGGCTTTGGGCATCCCTGAACCGCCAAGCACACGCGGAATCCGGCCGGCTTCCCTTCCCTGCGGTCGTCTGCTAGCCTCATCAATTGCCTCAAACTGTCCTTCTGATCAAGCGCAGTCAGTCCTTCCCAAAGGCAGTTTGGAGGATGCCCGAAACCCGTCGGCATCTGGAGCCGCTGTCCATGGAACGCTGGGTCGGAACCGTAATCCATGGCTGGGCTGCCAGTCCAATCGAACGCGCGATTGTGGAATGCGATGTTGATTTGGATGGGGCTCTACTGAAGCCGCCTGCAATCCGTGCTGCGCGGGATCTTGATTGCGCCGGCGTCTTCGGATTCGGTTTTACGAAGGATTCGCTCAAGGTTCGACTGGATCAGGAAGCCTGCCAGAGGATGTTGCCTTCTCCCAAACGACGCTCCAGGCATCTGGCCAACTTATCCCAGGGAACAGCCATCCGTGTTGTGCTGAACGGGAAGGCGGACTGGCCATCCGGACGGTACTACTATCTGCTGGACTTTCACGTTATCTTCCATGGGGCGGCGGCAACGGAAGGGATTGACATGCGTCGGACGTTTGATCTGCAGGCCGATCTGCTCTGACGACCCGCCCACCCGCAAGAGCGGTTTACGGTTTGCGCCCCGTGAGGCATCCTGGATAGGAATAGTAGGATAGGAGGCCCACGTTGCCGGACGAACAACCACTGCCCCAACCACGCATCCGCAAATGCGGCGCGCCCGAAGTTCATCAACGATTGCTGCAGGATCCGGAATACCAGGCTCGCCGGCTGGAGATTGAGCAGCATTTAACCCGGTTCCTGTACTTTGGACTCGAGAACGCACGGCCCGGAGTAACGGAAATTCCGGTTGCGGTGCATGTTGTGTACTCCACACCGGACGGCAATATCAGTGACGCGCAGGTGGCGAGTCAGATGGATGTACTAAACAAGGACTTCCGCGCCACGAACCCCGACATCATCAAAGTGCCCGCGGTCTGGACAAATCTGGCCAGCGACACGCGCATCCAGTTCGCCCTGGCTACAACGGATCCGAAGGGTGCGCCAACGTCGGGCATCACCAGGACCTCGACAAAGACGTCATCGTTCAGCACCAACGACGATGTGAAGTCGGCCGCCAGGGGCGGGGCTGATGCATGGCCCACTGACAGGTACCTGAACATCTGGGTGTGCCAGTTGGGTGGAGGACTGCTCGGCTACGCACAATTCCCCGGAGGTCCTGCTGCCAGTGATGGAGTGGTGATCCTCCACTCAGCCTTCGGAACTGTGGGCACGGCGACGGCGCCCTTCGATCTGGGTCGCACCACAACACACGAGGTCGGTCACTGGCTCAATCTGATCCATATCTGGGGCGACCGGCTGGATTGTTCTGGCAATGACGACGTGGCGGATACACCTCCGGCGCAACGGCCAAACTACGGCAAGCCGGTTTTTCCGCACGTTTCCTGCAGCAATGGCCCGAACGGCGATATGTTCGTGAACTACATGGATTATGTCGACGATGATGCGATGGTCATGTTCACGCAGGGACAGGCGGCTCGCATGGCCGCGGCGCTGGACGGGCCCCGATCCGCAATGGGCCGGACGGTAGTCGCGAACCCCGAGGTTTAGGTGGGCAGAATCGACAAGGCCCATTTGTTGCGGAGTTGGATCCACTCTCACGAGGAGGATTCCAGCGACGAAATGGTCTTTCGACCGGCGTCCTACCAGTTTCCCCCCAGCCGGGGCCGCTATGGATTTGACCTGAAACCCGGGGGGGTACTGTGCACACTAGGGCCATCGCCGGCAGATTTGCCGTCGATGATCCCGAGTGGCCGATGGAGTCTGGATGAACAGGATTTGCTCTCGCTGGAAGATTCTGGCGAAGGGCCGAGAACCTACGAGGTGCAGCACTTGGGTGAGGACAGACTCGTGCTGCGCCTCAAGGCCTGAAGCGGCGGGCCTACCCCAAGGAAGACCTCAGTTCAACGACTGACCCTGTCCCCTCAGTCACTTTGGAGTGGATCCGCGGGAGTAATGCACCAACCTGAAACTTGAGTGAGCACTCACACATCTATGAAATGGGAATAGGCTTACCCAGGCAAAGAGGTGAGGCGATGAGAGTATTGATCTTCGGGGCGACCGGCATGGTGGGGCAAGGTGTTCTACGCACAGCCCTCCGGGACCCGGGGGTGGACTTCGTACAGACGATCGGGCGTACACCAGCCGGGATCCAACATCCGAGACTGCGGGACGTGGTCCACCTGGATCTTCTCGACTACGCCGCTCTCGATCCGGAGCTTGTCCGGTTTGATGCCTGTTTCTACTGCCTGGGCATCTCCTCCGCCGGTATGGCGGAGGCCGACTACCGCAAGGTCACCTATGACTTCGCCGTGGCCGCAGCCGACGTTCTGGTCCGGCTCAACCCTCGGATGACATTTGTCTTTGTTTCGGGCGCCGGAACCGACAGTTCGGAGAGGGGCCGCATCATGTGGGCACGGGTCAAAGGAGCCACGGAAAATGCATTGCTGAGGCAACCGTTCTACGCCAGCTACATGTTCCGGCCGGGATTCATTCAGCCGGTGCATGGAGCAAGGTCGAAGACTGCCCTCTACCGGCTTATCTATACCGCCTTGTGGCCACTGATGCCACTACTGAGATGGGCGCTTCCAGCCTATGTACTGACGACGGAGGAAATTGGCCTCGCAATGCTGCGCGTGGCCCGGGCCGGTTTCACAAAGCGGGTTCTGGAGACCAGGGACATCCGCGCTGTACTTTCCACCTGAAAGGAAACCACTTATGTCGAGTTCAAAAGTTTGGCTGATCACAGGCAGTTCGCGCGGACTGGGTCGCGCCATCACGGAAGCCGTCCTGGCGGCAGGCCATCAGGCTGTTGCCACGGCGAGGGACCCGAAACAGCTCGCGAGCCTGGTTGAAAGGTACGGGCCAAACGTGCGGGCTGTGGCCCTGGACGTCACCGATCCCGCAGCCGCCCGCAGCGCGGTTCAGACCGCCGTAAACGGATTCGGGCGGCTGGATGTCCTGGTGAACAATGCCGGTTATGGCGACATTGGCTCCGTTGAGGATATGGCAGCGGAGGATTTTCGTGCTCAGATCGAGACAAACTTCTTCGGCGTCGTGAACCTGTCGCGGGCCGCCTTGCCCCAGATGAGGCAGCAGCGGTCCGGACACATCATCCAGATATCATCCATCGGGGGGCGGCACAGCTCTCCAGGGCTTAGCGCGTATCAGGCAGCCAAGTGGGCCGTTGGGGGCTTCTCCGGAGTGCTCTCGAAAGAAGTGGCGCACCTGGGCATTAAGGTCACGATTGTAGAACCGGGGGGCTTTCGAACAGATTGGGCTGGCTCCTCGATGAAGACCGGCCCGATCCGGGAGGAATACCAACCCTCCGTTGGGGCTTATGCGGAGTTCACTCGCCAGCATGACGGGCAGCAGCGGGGTGATCCACAGAAAGCCGCCAAAGTACTGCTACAACTTGTGGAATTGGAGGAACCTCCGCTTCACCTGCTCCTGGGCACCGATGCGCAGTATCTGGCTGCCTCGATCGCATCACATCGGGCAGCCGAGGATGAGAAGTGGAAGGCCCTGGGGGCTTCGACAGACTTCGACGGGGTACCTGGGATTGAATCGCTGGTAGCGAGCCTGCCAGCCAGCATCAAAAAGTGAGCATTCGGTAGCGCGGGCTCTAGTAGGGCTTTTCGCCTTCCCAATTGCCTGGCGGGTTGTAGTAACAAACCCAAACTTCGCGCTGGCCGCGACGGCCTACTGCGCAGCCGACCTGCTTCGAGTTGCGCCAGACCATCTGAGTATAGTGGCCACACTGCGCGCCCGGTCGGCACCTGTTGCTCGACAAGGTATCGTCCTTCGCTTCCGATGCCCAGCTCCCAACGACGAGCTCCGGGGTGGCCCGATCGCCTATGATCTCGAACAGATTCTCGCCGTAATCCGTAGACGGCCGGTGCCGGAACTGCCCGGTCGCCGCCAGCGAACTCGCCCACTGGCGAGCCAGCGCCTCCAACTGGGTTGACCATTCCAGGGCAGGCACGCCCACCCTCGCCCGGACAGCATTCTGAGCCGCCAACATTGGCCGGGCGATAGACTCGGGTGGCGCCGATTGGACAGGGATGACTATCATCACGACGGAGAAGAGACACGCCAGGAGGCGGGGAGGCAGGGATGAGCGCCGCACTCCCGCTTCAACCGCACGAGGCGACACAATGAGGTTTTCGCTCTTTATTCCGACGAGATGGGGCGGCACCTTCATCCACCTACATGCGGTAACAAGAATCAAGACAGCCGGCTACGGGCAGTCCGGGCTGCCACGTTGATTGGAGGTCCAGGACTAGATCGTCCGGACAAGCCTCGACGAGAGCACCGCGGCGCGCCGCTGGTGTTCCCCCGCATCCGCTTTGCCCCTGGTCCGCAGGACTGTATAGTCTTCGCGACTGATTCGATTGGCCAAACGCTCATTGACCAGTTCCGCCGCCGCAGTACGCAACTGTTTGCCCCAACTGCGGTTGCTGATCTCCAACTGGGCCACCTGTTCGGCCGTCATGACCGAGCCATCGCCGGGCCATTCGTTGATATCCCTCATACTTGTCATGATCGGCAGAAACCACCACGGGATTTAGGATTATTCGCGGAGGGCCGCGATTCAACGGCGCAGCCCTCCCCGGTGAGTGGCTTCAGCGGCACACCAAGGCTACCGGAATAGTTTTGGAGCAAATTCGTTCAAATAGTCACGCCAATTCAGCCAGGTATGCCCGCCATCCGTCTCCTTGAAGACAGGGTCAAACCCGTGCTTCTTGAGCATCTCAATGGTCGCCTTGGTCGTGCCCAGCAGGAAGTCCTCTTTGCCCGTGGCAAACCACAGCACTTTCAAACCAGGCTTCAACTTGGCATTGTCGAGCATGGCGGCACGCTCCGTCTCCCACTCCGGAGGGATCGCCGGGGCAGTCGCACCAGCAGTGCGGGGCCCCCGGCCGAAGACGCCGGAACTGAACACGCCGATGTACCCAAATTGGTCAAGATGCGCCATTCCAATGTTCATCGTCTGGCCGCCTCCCATGGACAAGCCGGCCAACGCGCGGTTCTGACGCCCCTTCAAAATGCGGTAATGGCTCTCCACATACGGCATGATGTCGGTCATGAAGTCGTCCGTAAACTCATCCCGACCGCCGGCAGCCCGAGGCCCCATCGTGGTCGAGGTGTGACCGGCCGGCATGACGACGATCATCGGCTTCGCGGTGCCCGCGGCAATCAGGTTGTCCAGGATAAAGCCGGCCCGCCCGACGGACGTCCACGAATCGTCGCAATCACTAGCACCATGCAGTAGATAGAAGATCGGGAACTTGCCCTTCCCCAGTTCATAGCCGGGCGGAGTGTAGATATGCATCCGGCGGTTCCGGCTCAGCGACTTGGAATAGTAGGTGACAGCGGCGACGGCGCCATGCGGAACCTGGCCGGCGTCCACCCAGGCGGCTCCAGGCACCACAACCAGGCTCCAGCCGTTCGTATTCGATTCGCTCATCAGCGGATTGCGAGGATCCATGGCGGCGACGCCATTCACCATGAACCGGTAGCGATACGCGCCCGCGGGCACTACAGGGCTGGTTCCTTCCCATACGCCACTGGCGCCTTTGACCATCGGCAGCACGCCCCTGGTCAGGCCGGGCAGGTCGCCTCCCTGCAATTCCACCGTCTCTGCTTTGGGCGCCGTCAATCGGAATGTGATCGTCCGCTGCGCCGAGACCTCTGGTGACACCACCGGCGGCGTCTGCGGCGCCTGGGCTTGCACCATGGCTGCTGCCGCAATCACCGCGGCAATCGCCCACGTTGGCCTTCTCTGCATAGTTATTACTCCTTGGATCTGGCTCTCGCCACGCCGATGCTATCACGGAGAATCACTCGCGGAGTGCCTCTATCCAGCTCGACCAGGAACCTTCGGCCCCATGCGCCCAACTGCATTCACCGACCACGCACGGTCCTGCCGGCCGAGCCAGACAGCAGGCCACTCGCCAGAATCGCAGCTCCCTCGGCTCAGGGCAGCTCCAAATCTTCCTCGATCAGGCTGCTCTTCGCCACGACCAGTGGCTTGGCCGCCGCAAGATAAGGCCGGACGGCCGCGGGATTGGCGTACTCAAACCGCGAATCGGTCAGCGCGAATAACCTGTACTCGCCGGGTCGTATGTTCTTGAAGTCGAAGCTTCCGTCACTATCCGTCAGATACCCAAGGTAACCGAGAGGATCACTGGGCAATGCGGCCGAAGCTAAGACAACCAGAACTCCAGGCACCGGTTCACCCTTGCGGCGAACGAAACCCTTCGCGCGGCCGATGCTGCCGCTGGCCACCACGTTGACCCGCACCTGCGTTGTCGTGCCGATGTCCAGGACCCCGTCCCGCAACGCGCTGTCCTCCGAGGTGACCTGACTCGCATACACCCCAGGCACGCCGGTGATCAGCAGGCGGTACCTGCCGGCCGTTGTCACAGGCAGCTGAAACGTCCCATCCGCCGCCAGTTCGCGGCTAAAGCCCCGGCTCAGGTTGTCCTCGCTGAGCAAGCTGACAAATAGCCGGCGAACGAGACGCGGGTCGGCCTCGCGTAGCATAACCTGCCCGATCACCCGGGCACTCTCCTGCGGGCTAAGCGTGACCTCAGCATCGCCTGCGGACAGATCCACCTTCGCCGCGGCGGAGAGAGGCTTTGCCGGATCCTGGTTTTTGACCAACACCTCGTACTGTCCTGGAGGTATCGCTGGAATCACTTTTCGTCCGTAAAGATACTCGGTCTGCTGGTAACTCTGAGTTCCATGAATTCCCTCACTCAGGACATCCATCCGCATCATCTTGCCGGCACAGGACTCGCACAGAATTGTCAAACTGAACCCGGGCTTCGTGAATAGCGCGAAGTTCGCCACTGCGTCCTGTCCGGGCTTGACTTGGAGAGGGGCAGCAGCCCGAGGGTCGGATGTATTTGGATAGTACATCGGGACAAAAGCTGTTCGAAGCAACTCGGACGAGGCAGCAGCGCCTCCGAACTCGGGTAGCTGATTCGAAGCAAACCAGGGTTTGCCGGTGACGCCAAGAAAATACTCTCCTGACCCGAGGCCGCTGAATCGATACTCGCCCAGATCGTTGGTCCTGCCCCAGGCCATCGTGGATACACTCTTCCGCCCCGCGATGACCGTGGCATGCAGCAGTTGTACGTTTGCAGCTTCCACCGGCTCTCCGGCCTCATCCAGCACAGTGCCCGAGATCGAGGCAGGCGGGTGAAGCGCGAAAGTCAGATTGGCCGTGCTCTGCCCAGGGCCAGTGATGACTGCAACCCCGAAGTCGGAGCGCAATGATTCTGAGCCATACGACTGGCTCATCAGCCCATTCCTTTGCGCCCGAAGCGTGTAAGTGCCCTTCGGCACCTGGAACTGAAAATTGCCGTCCTCGCCCGTCGTGCCGGCTGCAAGTTCCGCCGCGGGCCGGCTCATCGGCGACACCACCACTCGGATGCGGCCCATCGGCCGCCTCGACACGGAATCGATCACTGTACCGGCGATCGTATACTCCGCAGGCTGATCCTGGCTCCAACAGATTGCGGCCACAAATATCAGCAGCAGTGTGTTCCTCATTGGGACACCCCCGTAATCGTCACCTCGGCCACGCCGGCCGGAGCCACCTTCACGTGAAATCCATTGGTGAATCCACGCAGGACATCCGGCTCCAGATAGGCAGTCTCCCTCAGCCGGGGAACCGCGAAAACGGTATAGTTCCCCGGAGCCAGATTCGGGACCAGAAACTTGCCGTCCTCCGTTGGGTGACCCTCCACGGGGCCGGTGAGGGATTCGAAATCAGGAACCGCCACAATGCCTGGCGTCCATTTTCTGATCTCCTGGCTGATTTCACCCTGAATCGACGCTCCGTCCGAACGAAGCAGGAGTTCCACTCGTTCAGGTTGCAGTCCCGCTCGCAATTGGATGGCAGAACCAGGGATCAGCGGCTCGGAGCCCAAGGATACGGCAGCGACATATCCGCTAAAGCCCTGTACTTTCCAGGTATAGCGGCCCGGACTGAGATTCCTGAACACCATCTGGCCGGAACCATCCTGCCCACTATGAAAGGAAGTATCTCCCAAACGCAGCTCCATCGCCGCGAAACACGGCGTCTCTTCAGCCGGCTCCTTCTTTGCGTCGCAACGCTGCGTCACGAACAGATCAATCCCACGCTGCAGCGATAGCTCGACGCCTTCCACATCGCCCGCCGAAACCCGTACCTCGCATTCGCCCTGCAGCCGTGTTTCGCCCACCCCTTGCGTCGCCGTAAGCCGGTACACCCCCGGGGTGACGTCATTGACTTGAAACCGCCCGTTCGCCTCGTTCACTGAGATACGAGCCGAAACGGGCTCACCCTCGGGCGTCAGTAATTGAACAACGATCTTCGCATGCGCTTCGTAATTCGTCAGGTTGCCCCGGACCTTGAACGCGGGCCGGAGCGGTTCATTGAAATCGACCGCCAGGTGCTGGCCCGGCGATACCACTAGGGGAGTCGCGGAACTCCGGTCCGCCGCGCGGCCCTGATAGATGGGCGCCACGGCCTGCGGCCACTCCACCAGCGGCGCGTTGTCCCCAAGGTACGAACGCGTACCGCCCGCGCGCCCGGCGATCCGCATATAGTAGGATCCCGGGTTCAGATTCCATATCCGATACCGGCCACGATCGTCTGTGGTGACTGTACGGTCCGTTCGGAACGTCCGCCGCCCCTCCGACACAACGGCGCGCACAGCCTGGATGCTGACGCCCTGGATGGGTAGGCCGGAATCATCCAGGACCGTACCCTCAACTGTGGACTGCGGCTCCAGCTTCAGCGCGACATTCGAGCGGGATGGCCCCAGTGTGACCACATCTGCCGCCCGATTCGTTTGAAATTGCGGCTTCTGAGCCGTCACCCGATAGCTGCCGGCATTCAGGCTGGTAAAAGAGAATGCTCCGGATTGGTCGGTCAGGACTTGTCTGGAGGTAAGGTCGTTCTTTTCGCGAGAACGTTCGGATGGATTCGGGCGCAGCGTCACGAGTGCCCGCTGTATCGGCTCACTCGAAATGCTGTTCGCAACGCTGCCTGACAGAGTGTACTTTTCGTCACTGGAAACCTGGCCGAAAAGAAAAGGGTTTGCACAAACAGATCCAATAAGAATGAATCGAAAGAACAGGAATCGAGGCATTTGAGACCATTCACAGTTTAATATACTTCTTGCTATTCCAGCCCTGGCCAGATCAGAAGCACCGCCATATTGTAGAATCCACGGCTCTCCCGGCAGGGATGGGCGTCCCGTCATCCGGGCGCGGCGATCCACCCTGGCTGCGATGGATCAGACCGGCAGCCAGACCACGGCCGCTGGTCGCCAGACTGTCGCTTTGACTATAGTGGTCTAGACTTCCATGCCCGGCATTTTCCTCCTCCCCTCCTTCTCCTCTCGCTTCCTCTCCGTCGTGGCGGTCTTCCCCGCCCTGCTCGCCGCCGACGGTCCGTCCCCGAAAAGCGCACAACTCGAAGCCCGCCAGTGGACCGCAGCCAAGTTTATGGCGCAGGCAGACACTCGTCCCGCCCGCGCCCAACTGGTCGCCCGGACGAAGCAGGGCAAGTTCGACCGCAATGGCCGCCGCGACCGCAAACTGCGGATCGCCGGCAGGAGCTTCGAACGAGGCATTGCCATGCCCACCCCTGGAGAGATCGTCGTCCAACTGGCCGCGCCTGCAACGTCCTTCGACGCCATCATCGGCGTCGACAGCAACGATCTGGGCTACTACGACAATGCGGGGCGCGGCAGCGTCGTGGCAGCGGTAGAGGCGGGCGGCCGCACGCTCTTTCAATCCGGCACCCTCAAAGAGGGCATGGCCGCCGTGCCCGTGCATGCGGACTTGAAGGGAGTCACCGAACTCCATCTCAAACTCTCCGCGGTGGGCGACCGGCCCCGCACTTATCAGGCAGAGTGGGATCAACTGGACTGGGCAGAAGCACGCATCACACTCGCAGATGGCTCCACCGTCTGGCTCGCCGATCTCCCAGCCGGACCGCTGCCCGCTTCTTATTCCGTCGATCCGCCCTTCTCTTTCCGCTATGGCGGACGCCCGTCAGCCGAGTTTCTCGCCCAATGGAAAGTCGAGAGGACAAGCAGCGAAATCGATGGCCGGAAAACGCAAATCAGCGTCACTAACACCGACGCCACCACCGGTCTCCAAGTGCGAACAGAAGCGGTCGCTTATAAAGATTACCCGACCGTTGAGTGGACCGTCTTTTTCCGGAACACCGGCCCATCTCCTACGCCCATCCTCGAAGACATCCAGGCTCTCGACACCGAATTGGAACGTACACCCGAGGGCGAATTCACTCTCCATCACAGCATCGGCAGTCCGAACTCACCCACCGATTTTCGGCCTCTGGAAACCATCCTGGCAGCCGGATCGCGAAAGGCCTTCGTGGCCAGGGGCGGCCGTCCCACCGACACCGACCTTGGCAATTTCAACCTCGAGTGGGCGGGGGGCGGAGCAATTGTCGCCGTGGGCTGGCCGGCTCAGTGGTCCGCGGAATTTGTGCGCGACAAGGCGACCAAGGTGCGCATCCGGAGCGGCCAGGAATTGACCCACCTCCGCCTGCTGCCCGGCGAGGAGATTCGCACGCCCCTGGTCGTCCTGCAGTTCTGGCGCGGCGGCGATTGGATCGATGCGCAAAACGTCTGGCGGCGCTGGATGCTCGATCACAACCTGCCGCGCCCCGGCGGCAGACTGCCTGCGCCCATGCTCTCCAGCGGCAGTTCCCGGCAAACCGTTGAGATGCAGGAGGCAAATGAAGCCAATCAGGTGCAGTATCTCAACCACGCCTTGGACTCGGGCTTGAAGCTGGACTACTGGTGGATGGATGCCGGCTGGTACCCCTACCAACTCGGCTGGTACAAGACCGGCACCTGGGAGGTGGATCCTGCCCGGTTCCCGCGCGGCTTTGTCCCCATCTCCGACGCAGCTCACAAACGGGGCACGAAGATCATCGTCTGGTTTGAACCTGAGCGGGTGACCGACGGCACCTGGCTGCACAAGAACCATCCGGAATGGCTGCTGGGACCCGACGGCAAAGACAAACTACTGAATCTGGGCAATCCGGATGCCCTGCGCTGGGTGACCGGCCACATCAGCAACCTGATCCAGACCCAAGGCATCGACCTGTACCGACAGGACTTCAACTTCGAACCGTTGAAACTCTGGCGGAGTGCCGACACCGAGGACAGGCAGGGCATTACGGAGAACAAGTACGTCACCGGCTACCTGGCCTATCTGGACGAATTGCGCCGCCGATTCCCGGCGATGTTGTTGGACAACTGCGCCTCAGGCGGCCGCCGTGACGATCTCGAAACCTTGCGGCGCGCCGTACCGCTCTGGCGCAGCGACTACGCCTATGACCCGGAGCCGATGCAGCAGTTCACATACGGCATGGCCTTGTGGATTCCCTACTTCGGGTCCGCCTTCAACTCCCTGGACCCGTACATTTTTCGAAGCCAGATGACACCGGCTCTCTCCATCGGCATGGTGGCGGAACGCTACGATAACGGCCTGCCTCGCATGAAATCGATGCTGGCCCAATGGCGGCGCATCTCCGAATTCTACGCAGCGGACTTCTACCCCCTAACCCCCTACGCCGTCGACAAAACCGCCTGGCTCGCCTGGCAGTTCAACCGCCCTGAACGCGGCGATGGCGTGGTGCAGGCCTTCCGCCGAGCCGACAATGCCTTCGAATTGGCGAAATTCCGCCTGCGCGGAATCCAGGCTGCAGCGCGCTACAAAGTCACCGATCTCGATACCGCCCGCTCGACACTCCTGAGTGGGCACGAGCTCATCGAGAACGGCTTACCAGTAACCCTGACTGCCCGCCCCGGCTCCATATTGCTGTTATACGAGAAGCTGCCGGCTGCGCATTGAGGCCCGTCCGACCTTCACCAGAGCGCAATCTTCAGCGCCCCCTGCCCGGGGTTCTCAAAGGGTCCAGGCGTGGGCTTTGGTCCGTTACGCCGCTTTCCCGCAAAGTCGGCGTTGAGCACGAGTCCCGTCCCATCAGCATTCTCGAAGGCCAGATCCGGGATCTTCGCTTTGCCCAGAAGCCCCGTGGTGACCGGCTTTGTCGCAGCCTCTGCGATCTCAGACCCCAGTTGGAGCGTGAGGTACCCGTGCCCGCCTTCCTCCACGATCCCCGGCTTGGGATCGTTGATGAGGACGACTGGGGCCGCCTCGCCGCGATAGGGCCGCGCACCCGAGTAGTAGACATTGCCAGCCGCCTGCAGCGGAGCCTCCCTGGTGTCGTAAACCCACAGCCCATACCCCTCAAAGCGCCGCACCCCCGCGGGAGTGCTGCTGGCTGGCTGCACCGGCTGGGCACCCCCAATCAGAATGTTGTTGTAGAAGCGGTCGTCTCCACCCTTGATATTGCTGAGCCCCGCGAGGGCGGTCGTGTGCGCCCCATGAAACGGCGTCGACCTGCTCAGCTCTGGACTGCTGCTGATTCGACCCGCCATCAGGTTGTGCGCGTACGCGCCGCCTTCCGACCAGTCCCGCAGGCTCGTCTCCGACAGCAACACGTTGTTATCAACCACAAACGGCCCGTGATCGACCTCGACAAAGATGTCGTCAGTCGTGTTGTCGTAGAACAGATTGCCCGTGACACGTGTCCCCTGCGCCATCCAGTCAAGCCACAATCCACGCCCCGCATTGTGTATCCGATTGCCCTTGATCACCACGTCGATCGCGGCATGCAGCTTGATGCCGCCCATCTCGGCTCCGGTGAACTGACGCTTCGCCCATACGCTGTAAATGTGGTTGTTCAGGATCTGGCTGTACACCGCGCCCAGGCTACCGGCAATTCCGGCCTGCTCACAGTTGAAGATGGTGTTGTTCCTCACCACGTGCGATCCAATCCTGTCCCGGGACCATCCGATTGCCAGCGCCCGGACGATCACCTCGTTGTAGTGAATCGCTCCGTCCCGGCTGGGGTCTTTCATCCAGACGTTATGCCCCGTCTTGCGATCCTTGCCCAAAGTCACGCAGGAGCACTTGGAGTCGCTGATGACGTTGTCTTCAATAATCCAGCCTTTGCTCCAGTGCGTGCCAATCAACCCGATCTGCTCAGCTGTAGGAGCGGCCCACTGCGTCGCTGCCTGCTTCAACTGGAACCCACGGACCGTAATGTAGTCACGCCCCGGCTGCGCCGGATAGAAGCAGCTGTCCCGGACATTGATCTCGACCAACTCCTCATTTGGATTCCTGTCGTGGAAGTTGGCGTAGATCGTCGTATTCACTTCATCCGACTCAGTGAACCATGTCCAGGTGGAGCCCTCCCGGTCGCGCCCATCCACAGAAGCCTGGGGCTGCACAACGCGGTCGAGCTGATGTGTCTCCCACAGCGATCTGCCGTTCAGGTAGACCTCCCCCGTATGGTGGGGCCGGCCCTTGTCGGTAAACCAGTCGCCGACTATCAGATCCTTATATGGGTTATATGAGCCAAAGAATGAGTTCGGAATCGTTACCTTCCAGACACCGGGCTGTACCGTTTTCCATCCGCGAATCACCTCGGCGCCGGTAATCGTCACCCGCTCGCCCGGAGCAGCCCTGTAGACAATGCGTTTGGATTCGGATCCGCCGCCGCGTGGAGGCGTCACGCGTTCCCTGTAGACTCCCGCATGCACGGTGATCACATCGCCAGGTTGCGCCACCGCGGCTGCGGCTGAGATCGTTCTCAACGGACTGGACGCAGCACCACTGTTGCGATCGCTTCCTTTTACTGACACGTGCAACTCTGCGGCAAAGGCCGTCGAGACCAGAAGCAGCAAAGCCAGCCCGCCGGCGTGTGAGGTTGCCCGTCGCGGAAATTTGCGATTATCGTGAGTCATTGGTTCGATCCCCCCGCGGTCGGCGCCATCCGGTCTACTGCCTCCGAATCTCATGGGGACGCAGAAACCCGCCGCCGGATGGACGGCCCTCGCCCGGCGCAATTCTATCAGAAGCTGTTCCGCATACCATCCGCACAATGACGTCTAAAGCATCGACAGCAACGGCGGCCGAACGATAGACTGCCTGATGGATGTACGAGGAGCTTTCGTGAAACGCAGAAGCTTCCTGTCGGCGCCGCCGGCAATCCCAGCGCTTGCAGGAGAGGTGCTAGTGCAATGACAAGTGTTCAAACCTACACGATGCCTGGCCGCGAAGAGACAGAGCATCTCTCGCCGGCCGAAATGAGAAGCTACTTCCTGGTGGAAGGCCTGTTCGAGCCCGGAGAACTGAGACTGGCCGCGACCGACCTGGACCGCTTGGTCATCGGTGGCGCCATGCCCACACCCTCGCTCCGCCTGCCGTCCCTCAAGGAATTGGGCGGTGGCGCTTTCCTCGCCCGCCGCGAACTCGGCGTCATCAACATTGGGCACTCCGCCTTGATTCGCGTCGATGGAGAGGAGTACAAACTCGGCCCGATGGACACGCTCTACGCCGGCGCGGGCACCAGGGAGGTCGAGTTCCTTCAAGCCCCCGGCGGCGGCGAAACAGCGCTTTACCTTGTAAGCGCGCCGGCCCACAAATCCTATCCCACCGCCCTGGTCACCCAAGCCGCAATGCAGGCCACTCCACTGGGAGATACCCGCCATGCCTCACGGCGCTGCATCCACAAGGCCATCCACCCAGGCGGCATCGCCAGTTGCCAGTTGGTGATGGGCTTCACTGAACTGGAGGAGGGCTCCGTCTGGAACACGATGCCTCCTCACACCCATTCCCGCCGCACGGAAATCTATCTTTACCTGGGACTCGACGATCAGATGGTCGTTCACCTCATGGGTGAACCCGAACGGACCAAGAGCCTCATCGTGCGCGAACGCGAAGCGGTGCTGTCGCCTTCCTGGTCGATCCACGCCGGCGCGGGCACCACCAACTATCGCTTCGTCTGGGCCATGGCCGGCGAGAACCAGGATTTCGACGACATGGACAAAGTCGCCCTGGATGAACTTGGATAATCGACAGGTCTCTCCGCAACCAGGCTAACCGCCGGCACCGATCCGCGCCGTCGAGCCCCGCACCACCAGGCTGGTCTCAATAGGAACCGGCTGATGCCCAGGCGCCGATTTCTCGTCCAGGCCGGCCATCAGGCTTTGAAACGCCTGCCGCGCCAGGTCCAACCGCGGCAGCCTTACTGTCGTCAATGGCGGAATTGAGTACTCCGCCATTTGAATATCGTCGAAGCCGATAACGGATAGGTCCTGCGGAGCGCGAAGCCCCTCCACGTCGAGCCCCCGCAACACTCCGATCGCGGTCAAATCGTTCGAGCAGAAGACCGCCGTCGGCCTTGGCGTTGCACTCAGCAGCCGCTGCACCGCCGCGCAGCCGCCCGCCAGCTTGTGATCGCCCTCCAGCATCAATGGCCGCGCACCCTTCCATCGCGAGCCCGAGGTGCACCGCAAAAAGGACTCCCGCCTCAGCTGCGCGGACTTCAAATCACCCGGACCGCCAATGAAGGCCAGCCGGCGATGCCCCAACCGGTACAGATGCTGCACCGCTTGCCGGATCCCGGCCTCGTAGTTCACCTGGATGTTTCCAATGCGGCGGCCCGGTGGTCCGATGTCGACAAACACCAGTGGTATGCTCCGGCCCGTCAGTTGCTCCATCAACGACGGCTCAATCTCCGAAGTCATCACCGCAACGCCTTCGACCTTGCGCTCAATCATCCGGCGAACCGTGGTCGCCATCATGGCCGGATCGTAATTAGTGGCGCCCAACAGCACCTCATAGCCAGCCTGCACGGCAAACTGCTCGAAGCCCTGGATCAGCTCAGGGTAGAAAGGATTGGTGATGTCGGAAACAATCAGCCCGAGAATACGGCTGCGGCCGGAAACCAAAGCCCGCGCCTGTGTATTCGGCACATAGCCTACTGCGTTGACGGCGCTCCAGACCCGGGCTGCGATCTCGGGACTGACCGAGCGCACACCGTTCACCGTACGCGACACCGTCGCCACAGACACGCCCGCGCGCTTCGCCACGTCCCGGATACCCATTCGTTTCTCAAATTATCACTTCGGACGAAGGTGGGCAATCGTTTTCCCGAAAGTGTCCGGCGCTTGACACTGCACCATGCTGGCTGATAGTTTCTGCGTGGAAAACGTTTTCCAGAATACCGGAGAATCGTGTTGCACTCCGTCCACACTCGATGCCAGTCCGTCGCCCGCCAGGCCGCGCCCCTACTCATCGCAGCAACTACCATGGAGACTTCACTGCAAGCCGCCAACACCCCGGCTTCCTCCAGCCTCATCAGCCTGTCCACCTCCGACCTCGTCGTCATCAGCCTCTACTTCCTGCTCGTGCTGGCTATCGGTCTCTACCTGAAGCGCAAAATCAAAGCCAGCGACGACTTCTTCTTTGCCGGCAAAGGCGTAGGCTCGTGGGTCGCCGGACTCAGTTTCGTCGCCGCCAATCTCGGCACCCTGGAACTGCTCGGCTGGTCGGCCTCGGCCTACCAATATGGGATGCTGGCCGTGCACTGGTACTGGATCGGCGCCGTGCCGGCGATGTTGTTCCTCGGCATCGTCATGATCCCCTTCTATTACGTATCGAAGGCTCACTCGGTGCCCGGCTACCTGATGCTCCGCTACGGCGAAGGCTCGCGCCGTCTCTCCGCCATCTCCTTCGCCGTGATGACCGTCCTCATGAGCGGCATCAACATGTACTCCATGGCCGTCGTGATGAAGGTGATCCTGGGTTGGGACATCCACTTCAGCATTCTGGTTTCCACCATCACCGTCGGCGTCTATGTCGCACTCGGCGGCCTGCTTTCCGCCATCGTCAATGAAGTCGTTCAGTTCGTCCTGATCTGGGCCGGCACCCTGGCGATTCCCGTCTTCGGCCTCATCGAAACCGGAGGCTGGAGCGGCATGGTCGCCCGCATCGCCCAACGCTCGCCCACCCAGGACTACACCCACATCTGGCGCAACATGGGTGCGGCCGCCGACAACCCCATGGGCGTCCATTGGACCGGCATCGTCTTCGGCCTCGGCTTCATCGGAGCCTTCGGCTATTGGACCACTGACTTCCTGGTGGTCCAACGCGTCATGGCCGCCCGTGATCTGCGAGCCGCCAGAATCGCCACCACCATCGGCGCGGCCTTCAAGATGCTCCTGCCTGCCATCGTGATCCTGCCCGGTTTGCTCGGCCTGGCCGTGTTGCCCATGCGCCTGACCGGTGAAGCCGAGGCTCTCCGCACCGGCGGCCACAGCTTCAACGAAGTCATGCCCCTGATGATGGCCCGCTACCTCGGACCCGGGTTCCTCGGCATCGGCGTCACCGCCCTCATCGCCGGCTTCATGTCCGGCATGGCCGGCAACATCAGCGCCTTCGCCACCGTCTGGACCTACGACATCCACAAGCCGGTCTTCAACCGTCTGGCGGATGATGCCCAGTGCCTCCGCGTGGGCCGCTGGTGCACCGTCATCGGCCTCGCTGCCAGCATCGGCGCCGCCTACCTCGTCATGCAGTTCGCCAGCATCATGGACTATGTCCAGGCTCTGTTCGGCTTCTTCATCATTCCTCTCTTCGGCACCGTCATCCTTGGCATGCTCTGGAAGCGGGCCACGCCGGCAGGTGGCTTCTGGGGTCTCCTCGCAGGCACACTCTCCTCCATCCTCCTGTGGCTGGTCGTCAAGTTGAATCCCGCGGCGCTCGCCATCCTTGCGCTATCCGCCGACGCGCAACCCATGGCCGAAAACCTCTACCGCTTCATCTGGTCGTGGCTCGTGTGCATGATCGTCACGGTCATTGTCAGCCTGGCCACAAAACCCAAGCCGGATTCAGAGTTGCAGGGCTTGGTCTATGGCTTGGCGGATATGCCCACCGAAGCCGGTATTCCCTTCTATCGCCGGTCGACCTTCGCGGCTATCGTGGTCGCGGTGTTCTTCCTGGCCTTGAATCTCATCTTCTGGTAACCCCATGCGTAACCGCACGGCCTGATCCACATGACGCCCTATCAATCAGATTTACAGCGCCGTAATACCTCAATTGCTTCTGGGGAAACCATGACGCGCAAACAGCGCATGCAGCGCGCACTGCGCCGCGAGCCAGTCGATCGGCTCCCCACCCAGTCCAACTACACCAGGCTGATGGCCCATACTCTCGCCGGTCATTTCCAGACGGCAGCAGACTACCTCGGCGAACGCCTCGACAACCACTTGTTGCGTGTCGACATCACCCACACCCGCCCGACCAACCAGAACGGCTCAGTCGAATACGACTGGTGGGGCGCCGGCTGGGACACCCGCACGGAAGGCTATTGGCACTCCTTCGCCCCCCTGCACGAGGCCCTAAACCTCGACGCCTTCTCGTGGCCGGATCCCAACGACCCTCGTCTCCTCGCCTCAGCCCTCCAGACCATCGAGCGCCACGGCGGCGAGCAGTTCATCGCCCCCAACCTCGGCATGTGCCTCTTTGAACGCGCCTGGTCCCTGCGCGGTTTCGACGCGCTTCTCATGGACATGATCGACCGCACGGAATGGGTGGAGGACCTCCTCGACCGCATCACGGCCATCCAATGCGCCCTCGCCCGGCGCTTCGTCGCCGTCGGAGTCCACGCCGGCTACTTCGGTGACGACTACGGCGCGCAGCGTTCCATGTTGTTCTCCCCTCGCCTGTGGCGGAAGCTCTTCAAACCGCGCCTCGCCCAGATGTTCTCGGTCTTCACCAACGCAGGCCTGCCAGTCATCCTGCATTCCGATGGCGACATCCGCGCCATCCTGCCAGACCTCGTCGAGATCGGGCTCACCACCCTGAATCCCGTCCAACCCGAGGTCCTCGACCACGGCTGGCTCTACCGCGAATATGGCGACAAGCTCAGCTTTTACGGCGGAGTGTCCACCCAGGGTGTACTGCCCAATGGAACCCCCGAGGAAGTCCGCGCAGCCACCCTGGCTTGCGCCCACGCCCTCGCGCCCGATGGCACCGGCCTGGTGCTGGGCGCCTCACACCGCATGCAATCTGACATCCCAGTTCAAAACGTGGAGGCGATGCTCAATGCTTTCGACCCTGCAGTCCGTTGAATGGACCGTCAAGTCTCGCGCCCGTGCCCGGCACATGATCGACGAGTTCCGCGCGGAGTTCGGCGGAGAGCCCGAGCTGTGGACTCGCGCGCCAGGCCGCGTCGACCTCATGGGCAGCCACACCGACTACAACCTCGGCTTCGTACTCACCTTACCCATCAGCAAAGACACCTGGATCGCCGCCCGGCGCCGCGAAGACGGCATCGTCCGCCTGCGCTCCATGAACCTCGACGCCGTGGATGAATTCCGCCTCGATCAAATCGACCGCGTCGCGGATTCCAAGTGGCGCAACTACGTACGCGGCGTCCCGGCTGTCCTTCAGCAGGAGGGCCTGGCGCTCAAGGGCTGTGATGCCATCATCCACAGCAGCGTGCCCATCGAGAGCGGCCTCAGCTCCTCGGCTGCCCTGGAATGCGCCCTGGCCACTATGTTCGAGGAACTCGGCGGCTGGCACCTGCTTCCGCAACGCAAAGCCCAGTTCGGCCAGAAAGCGGAACACGAGTTCGCCGGTGTGAACTGCGGGATCCTCGACCAGTACTCCGCCTGCCTCGGCCTCAATGGCTGCGCCCTCCTCCTGGACTGCCGCAATCTCTCTACGCGGACCGTTCACCTTGCAGGCAACATTCACGTCGTCATCTGCAACACCATGAGCCGGCGCCGCCTGTCGGGCGGCGAATATGCCCAGCGCCGCTCCGAGTGCGAGCAGGGCGCCGCCATCCTCGGAGTGCCGGCCTTGCGCGACCTCTCACCCCACCACCTCGCCAGCAGGCGCAACGAACTCAGCGACACGGTGGCCAGGCGGTGCGAATTCATCGTCGCCGAAAGCGCCCGCGTGGAACTGCTGGCACAGGCCCTCTCCAGCAACGACCGCGACGCCATCTCCAGCCTCTGCGCCGCCTCGTTCACCGGAGCGAAAGACCTCTACGAAATAGTCTCCCCGGCCATGGAGACGATGATGGATTGCATGCTCGCCGCCCCCGGTGTCCTGGGCGCACGCCAGGCCGGAGCCGGGTTCGGCGGCTGCATGGTCGCCCTCGTCGACTCCGCCCACACCGAGGCCTTCCGCGCCTCGGTCATCGATTCATACAGCCGCGCCACCCAAACCACGCCCGAGGTCTGGCCCGTCACCGGCGCCCGCGGAGCCGAGGCCTTCCACCTCTGACGCCGCACAATCGCTCCCTTGCGCTTGCCGCCACCCTCGGCCAACCACCACACTGAAGGGGATGCCAAGGACTGCCTGGGGCTGGCTGATTACCCCCGAAGAGCTCGAATCCTGGATTCTCTCCCAGGACGCGAACCTCCTCGTCATCAATAAGCCCGGCCACGTCCTCTGCCATCCCTCCAAACACGGGCCCTGGTCCAGCCTGGTCGGTGCCTGCCGCGAATATCTCTCAGCGGAAGTCCTCCACATGCCCTCCCGCCTCGATCGCGAAACCAGCGGCCTGATGCTGCTCGCCCGCGATCACGCCCTCGGCTCCCTCCTGCAACGCGCCATTCAGAACGGCAAGGTGCGCAAGAGCTATCTCGCCATTCTCGAAGGCAACCTGCAAGACCCCATCGAAGTCGACCAACCCCTCGCCGTCTCCACTAACTCGGCGGTCCGCCTGAAACGTGCCGTGACCGAAGGCGGCCAGCAGGCACATACCCGCTTTGAGCCCCTCGAACACGCCGCCGGCTACACGCTCGTGCGCGTCCGTCCCACCACGGGCCGCCTCCACCAGATCCGCGTCCATGCAGCCCATCTCGGCCATCCCGTCGCCGGAGACAAGCTCTATGGCCCCGACGAAACCCTTTTCCTCCGCTTCATCGATCACGGCTTCGATGAACACCTGCAGGCTGCCCTGCCCTTCCATCGCCATGCCCTCCACGCTGCCTCGCTGACCTTTGAACTGGCGTCGGGCCCACTGCACTTCGAAGCGCCGCTCGCCCGGGACATGGCGGAATTCTGGAACAGTCTCCCACCCTGCCGGACTTCCGGAGTTCCTAGAATGGAAGAGCCCTGATTGTTCTAATGGAGTGTTTTATATGGAACTGCCCGCCATCGGCTCAGCCCTCACCATTCAGTACAAGAGAAACCCAACCGTCTATTCGGATCCCGCCCTCAGCCCGCGCCTCTATTTCGGCCGCGTCGTGCGCCACGAGGGCGAATGGAGCTTCGTTGCCACCCTGGGCAACTATGACAACGTCCCCCAGGAAACCTCCATCGAATGGGCCGGCGACGAATCCGGCTGGGAAGATCGTGAGTTCCATCAGCCCATCGAGGTCATCAACTTCACCCCCAGCACCGACCAGGTGGCCCTGGGCGATGAATTCGCCGCTTTGCCCGAAGAAGTGCCCGCCGCCGACAGCCCCACTCGTCCGGTGGAAGAACTGCGCCTCCGCTTCCTCGCCGCCGGCTTTGAAGCGGGCTGGCTCGACAACCTAGAAAAACCCACCGTCTACTACTCCGACGACTTCCCCGATGCCGCCGCCACCGTCTCCCGCTGGCACAACCAGGAACTCGCCAGCTTCGAACTCAGTGACGACCGCGTCTATCTGGTCTGGCCCGTCGAAGGCCGTCCCGAAGAGGATTGGGGCGTCGAACTCAAGCGTCAGGAAGACGGCGTCTTCTACTCGAAATCAGAAGCCTTCGGCGACGAATTCGAAGCCCGGCTCGAGCGCCGCGAAGGCTACCATGCCCTCATCGGGCTGTGGGGCAGCGACGAGTTCCTCAGCTTCTTCGGAGCCATCCTGCCCGGCCCGAAATAATCAGGCCAGGTCGATCAGGTACATCTGGCGGCCCGTCCCGCCATGGGCGGAATCAATCACCACCTTGCGGCCGTCCGGGCTATAGCGCGGATGCGTGTCACAGCGCCATTCGCCCGTGTACTCCTTCGGCGAGGGAAAACTGCCCAGCGGCACCTTCTTGCCCGTCGACAGTTCATACAGGAACACATTCTGGTTGCGCTGCTTGTCCGGGTAGGTATCGTTGAGAACGTACCGCCCGCCCGGCAGATACGTGCAGTGGCCGTTCACCGTCATCACGTCAGGCCCAATACACTCCACCTGCTCCGTCCGGTCCTTGTACAGGTAGAACTTTTCGCCCTTCGACGGATGCCACGCCCAGGCCAGCACGTGCTCCGGATCCCGCCAGATGAAGTGCGATGTCTTCCCGTAAGGGTCCAGGATGTACAGCTCCTTGCCGTCGCCATTCGCCGTGAACATCCGCGTGGAAAAGCTCGTCCCTTCCTTGTCGCCGCGCCAGCGATGCAGGAAAATGAACCGTGTTCCGTCGGTGTTGTACAGCAGGTGGTTGAACCAATGCTTGGCGCCGTTGGAATAGCCGCCTGGATACGGAATCCGTGCGGCTTCGGAGAATGGGATCAGCAGCTCGTTCCGGCCTGACGCCAGATCCATCCGCCAGATGCCCGCATCCTCCGGCACCAGCTTCTCCTTGTTCGGATCCGGCAGCCCGGCATATCCGTAGCCCGGCCGGCAATCGTTCAGCCGCCGGAAATCGGGATAGATGGCGGTCTTTCCATCCGGGCTCAATGTATACACGGGAGCCGGCAGCTGCCTGGTCCGGCCCGTCTTCACGTTGTGGACCTTCGCCACAAATCGCCCGTCCACACGGTCGTTCCAGATCACCTCATCGCGCGAGCCCGGCACCCACTGCAGCATCGCTCCCTGCTGCCAGTTCCACGCCCGCGTCTCGCCAATCTGCTTCCATTTGTCGCCCTGCCCGGTATCGATCACCCCCAACTGGATCACATCATCCGGCCGCGGCGACCGATGCTCAAAGTCCACCTGCATCCCCAGCACATGCCTCGACGTCGGATCGAATTGGAGCTTGTCGTAGTAGCCGAACCAGTGAAGACCCGGGGCTTTCGTAATCGCCCGGATCTTCACCGGCTCGCCCTTCAGGAGAACGGCTGTGGACGAAAGGAGAAAACTGCGTCGGTTGAGCATTAGAAACCGACCAGCATACCTCCATCCACCGGCAGAACAACACCGTTCACAAACCGTGCCGCCGAGGAACACAGATATACCGCCGCCCACCCAATGTCCTCCGGTACCCCAAAACGCCCCAGCGGAGTCCGGTCCAGAACCTTCTGCTTCCGTGCCGGATCGCCCGCCATCGCCTTCCGCGAGATGTCCGTCTCGATGAAGCCCGGCGCAATGCCGTTCACCCGGATGCCCTTCGGAGACAGATCCACAGCCAACGACCGCACCATGCCCATATACGCCGACTTGGCCGTCGTATAGGCAAATACCCGCGGCACCCCGAAGAACGAGGTCATCGAGGCAGTGAACAGGATGTTGCCCCGCCCTCGCTCCACCATGCCCGGAGCGACTGCCCTCGTCAGCGTATATGCCCCCGTCACGTGCGTGTCCATCAATTGCCGGAACTCCGCCTCTTCCGTCTCCTCAATCGACTTTTTGAAGTGGTTGCCAGCATTGTTGATCAGGATCGAAACATCGCCGTACCGCGCCTTCACATCGGCCACCAGTTCGCCCGCGCGGCTGGTCTCCGCGATGTCGTGGACCGCAAAGCCCGCCTTCGGCCCCAACTCCTCTGCAGCCGCCTGCAGATTCTCCTTACGGCGTCCGACGAGGATCACCTGCGCCCCCGCCGACACCAGCGCGTGCGCCATCGCCCGGCCCAAACCAGTGGCGCCTCCTGTGATTAACGCGACTTCGCCTTCCAGTGAGAAGGCTTCCGCCAGAGACATAAACCCAGTGATGTCTGACATAGTGGAGTATTTACTGATATGTTAATTCACAGCTATGGAAAAAGCAGTAACACTGGCAAAGTTCTCTTTTGGGATGGGTGACCGCTTCGCCCAGCAGGGTAAAGCCCAATTGGCCGCCTGCGCCAAAGCCGCCGCCCTCGGCGCCGACATTATCCCGGTCTGGAACAAGAGCAATCGCGAGCACATGATCGTTGGCTCCAAACCGCCCAGCGTGCGCACGGAAGCGGATGAGGCAGTCGCCGCGCTCCGCTGGACTAAGGCCTACCACGTCGATGCGGACCACATCAATCTCAGCACCGTCGACGGCTTCCTCGCCACCAGCGACTTCTTCACCCTCGACGTCGCCGATTCCATCGGTAAGTCCGCCGAGCCCGCCGCCGTCGATGCCTTCGTTCAGCGCCACGGCGACTTCGGTGGAGCCTTCGGCCTCACCCGGGACAAGGTCCGCGCGGCCGCCGTCAAATACCTGTTCGCCGCCGAAGACGCCGGGCGCATCTACCGCCGCATCGAATCCGCCCGCGGTGCCAACAACTTCGTCACCGAAGTCTCCTGCGACGAGACCGATTCGCCCCAGACGCCCGACGAACTGCTTGTCATCCTGGCCGCCCTGGCTGACCAAAGGATCCCCGCCCAGACCATCGCCCCCAAGTTCACCGGTCGCTTCAATAAGGGCGTCGACTACGTGGGCGACCCCGCCCAGTTCGAACGCGAGTTCCTCGACGACATCGCCGTCATCGCCCATGCCGTGAAGGAGTTTGCCCTGCCCGGCAATCTCAAACTCAGCGTTCATTCCGGCAGCGATAAGTTCTCCATCTATCCGGCCATCCGCCGCGCCATGCAATCTACCGGAGCCGGAGTCCACCTCAAAACCGCGGGCACCACCTGGCTGGAAGAACTCATCGGCCTGGCCGAAGCCGGTGGCGAGGGTCTCGCCATGGCAAAACTTGTCTACGCCGAAGCCTTTGCCCACAGCGCTGAACTCTGCGCTCCATACGCCGCTGTCATCGACATCGATCAAGCCAAGCTGCCGGCACCCGCAACGGTGAATGCCTGGACCGCGCTCGACTACGCCTCCGCCCTGCGCCACGACCAGAGCAACCCGGCTTTCAATGCGAACCTGCGCCAACTGCTCCACGTCGGCTACAAGGTGGCCGCCAAACTCGGCGAACGCTATCTGCGCATGGTCCGCGAATGCGAAGAAAGCGTCGCCCGCAACGTGACGGAGAACCTCTTCGACCGTCACATCGCCCGCGTCTTCCTCTAAACGGAGCCGTGAGCGTCAGCGAGCGGATAGTCGGAACTCTGTCCCAACCCTTGTCCGCAAAACTAATCCAGTCTCCACTTCGCCCGGGGCGTCCGCACCAACAACTTCGACGCCTCGGGCTCCTTGATGTCCGGGCCCTCCTCCCTGCTCCGCCTTCCTCCCTCACATCGACCCAGGCATGTGGCCCCCCTCCGCGAAGCACTATAATGGCCGTCATCGCAATGCTGGGCCGTACCCTCTTCCTCTCCCTCGTCTCCCTCTGCCTCCTGGCCGAGGATTGGCCGACCTATCACGGTAGCGCCGCCAACACGAAGTACTCCACCCTCGACCAGATCAACACCGCCAATGTCAGCCGCCTCAAACTCGCCTGGCGCTACGACACCGGCGACATCTTCGAAGGCTCCGAGATGCAGTGCAACCCCATCATCATTCGCGGAGTGATGTACGCTACCTCCCCCAAACTGCGCATTCTCGCCCTCGACGCCGCCACCGGTAAGCTCAAGTGGAGTTTCGATCCCACCCAGGGCAAACCCGTCACCAGCAAATCCCGCAATCGCGGCCTCAACTATTGGGAGAGCGGTACCGACCGCCGCATCTACTTCTCCTCCAGCAACTGGCTCTACGCCCTCAACGCCGACACCGGCCAACCCGTGCCCTCCTTCGGCACGGCCGGCCGCATCGACCTCCGCCAGAACCTCGGCCGCGATGCCACCAACCTCTCCATCACCGTCACCACCCCCGGCGTCATCTACAAAGGGATCCTCGTCATCGGCAGCCTCGTCAGCGAAGGCCTGCCCGCCGCACCTGGCCACATCCGCGGCTACGACGTCCGCACCGGCAAACTGCGCTGGATCTTCAGGACCATCCCGTCGCCCTCCGATCCCGCCGCCGCCACTTGGCCCAAAGGTGCCCAGGAGTACATCGGAGGCGCCAATAGCTGGGCCGGCATCACCATGGACGAGAAACGCGGCATCGTCTTCGTCCCCACCGGTTCCGCCGCCTTCGACTTTTACGGAGCCAATCGCATCGGCGACAACCTCTACGCCAACTGCCTGCTCGCCCTCAAAGCCGATACCGGCGAAAAGCTCTGGCACTTCCAGTTCGTCCATCACGACACCTGGGATCGCGACCTCCCCACCGCCCCCACCCTGGTCACCGTACATCGCGACGGCAAACCCGTCGATGCCGTAGCCCAGATCACCAAGTCCGGCTGGATCTGGCTCTTTGACCGCGTCACCGGCAAGACCCTCTTCCCCTACCAGGAAATCCCCGTCCAGCCCTCCGACGTCGACGGCGAAGTCCTCGCCAAAACCCAACCCCTGCCCCTCCAGCCAGCCCCCTTCGCACGCCAGCAGTTCACTGAGGAGGAAGTCACCAACCGCACGCCCGAGGCCCACGACGTCGTGCTCCGGCGCCTCAGGCAGGTTCGCAGCGGCCCGCAGTTCACCCCTCCCAGCCTCCAGGGCACGGTCGTCTTCCCTGGCTTCGACGGCGGCGGCGAATGGGGCGGAGCCTCCTACGACCCGCAGACCAACCTGCTCTACATCAATGCCAACGAGATGGCCTGGATCCTTCGCCTCGTACCCAAGGACGCCGCCAAAACCGCCACCGGCCGCATCCTCTACAACCGCAACTGCGCCGGCTGCCACCGCGAAGACCTCGCCGGCAGCCCTCCCGAATTCCCCTCCCTCCAGAACCTCATCTCCAAACGCAGCGAGGCGCAAATCGCCCAAATCGTACACAAGGGCGCCGGCCGCATGCCCGGCTTCGCTCACCTCAAAGAGCCGGCCTTGGACGCCATCATCCGCTACCTGCTCAAGGGTGAGGACAAGGAAGTGATCCAGGCCGTCCCGGGGCTGCCCTCCCCCATCGACCTCAAGTACACGATGGATGGCTACAACAAGTTCCTCGACCCCGATGGCTATCCCGCCATCAAACCGCCGTGGGGCACACTCAACGCCATCAACATCGATACCGGCGAGTACGCCTGGAAGATCCCCTTCGGCGAATTCCCTGAACTCGTCGCCCAGGGCGTCCGCAACACCGGCAGCGAGAACTATGGCGGAGCCGTCGTCACTGCCGGCGGCCTGCTCTTCATCGGAGCCACCAACGCCGACAACAAGTTCCATGCCTTCGACAAACTCACCGGCAAACTGCTCTGGGAATTCACCATGGACGCCGCCGGCAACTCAACCCCGTCCACTTACACCGTGAACGGCAAACAGTATGTCGTCATGGGCGCCGGCGGAGGCAAGTGGAAAGGCCATTCCGGCGGCTCCTATTACTCTTTCGCTCTGCCGGACTAAACTGCTAGACTCCGGCCATGAATCCCAATGTGGCACGCCCGGTGGCGTGGATCATTCAGTTCGTTCTTTTGGCCTTCTGGTTGGGTGTGGTGCCCTTCATCCTGTGGCGCGTCTACGCCATGAGCAAGGATGTCGCCGACATCAAACAACTCTTGAGATCGCTGCTGGAAGAACAAAAGAAAAAGGGCGCCGCCCCGTTGCCGGAACCGCGCCCTGATTCGCTCGAAAGTTAACTAGAAGTTCACGACACCCGCGAAGTCTTCCGCCTTCAACGCAGCACCGCCCACCAGCGCGCCATCGATATCCGGCTTGGCCATCAGGCCCTTCACGTTGTCGGGCTTCACGCTTCCGCCGTAGAGGATGCGTACAGCCGCCGCGGCTTCGGCCCCGAACTTGGCCGCCACCAGGTCGCGGATCGCCTTGTGCGTGTCCTGCGCGATCTCGGGCGTCGCCACCTTGCCCGTGCCGATGGCCCATACGGGCTCGTACGCGATCACGATCTTGGCGAACTCTTCCGGCGTCAAACCGGCGATCCCGCCGTTGAACTGAGTCGCCAGCACTTCGTTCGTGCGGCCCGACTCGCGCTCTTCCAGCAGTTCACCCACGCAGACCATGGGGATCAGCCCGGCTTCCAGCGCGGCCTTGGTGCGCTTCAGCACCGTCTCGTCCGTCTCGTGGAAATACTGCCGCCGCTCGCTGTGGCCGATAATCACATACGTGCAACCGGCCGCCTTCAACATGGCCGGCGTAACTTCCGCTGTGAAAGCGCCTTCCTTGTTCTGCCAATAGCAGTTCTGGCCACCAATACCTACGCGGCTGCCCGCGGCCGCATCCACGGCGGCGGCGATGTCGACAAAGGGAGGGCAAATCGCGACGTCCGCATGCGTGGACGTAGCCACCAGCGGCAGGAACTTCTCGAAGAATGCTTTCGTTTCCGCCGGCGTCTTGAACATCTTCCAGTTGCCGGCCATCAAAGGAGTGCGCATGGTTCTATTTTAGCCTGTTTCCGGACCAGTCAGTCTGAATCGGGGCGGACGGCTGCCCGCCCGCCCCGGTCTCTTCGCTTACTGACCCTTCGCGATCTTGTCCACGATCGCCGCCGTAAACCCATCCACGAACGGACCGCCAAACGTGTCGAAGTTCTCCTTCGTCATGTAGTCCATCAGGATGTCCGGATACACGCCGACGTTCTCCATATGGTTGGCCGGAGGGAAGTCCGGCGTCACCGCCAA
Source organism: Paludibaculum fermentans (assembly GCF_051172195.1). Lineage (GTDB taxonomy): Bacteria > Acidobacteriota > Terriglobia > Bryobacterales > Bryobacteraceae > Paludibaculum > Paludibaculum fermentans_A. The sequence continues at coordinate 765,264 of NZ_JBPJAQ010000002.1, read as the reverse complement.
CTTGCTCCGCGTGACAAACGTGCGCGTCACGCGCGTCGCACTCTCTGAGTACGTCGTCGCATTATACGCGCCAGGATTGCCGCCGCCGCCGTCCGTCCGCATGCCGTAAACCGTCGCACGGTCGCCGTCCTGCAGCATCATCGTGAACGCTTCGCCCGCCGAAATGGTGAACTCATCGGTCACCACCAGGATCGGCTTCTTGTACGCCACCACCGCCCCAGTCTTGTCCGTGGCCGGCTGAACATTCTCGAAGCTCAAAGTGCAGACCGGCAGTGAGCCGGTGCGCCCGCGGTTCTCCGACAACGCCATCTTCACTTCATTCAGATAAGCCGTATACAGCTCGATCGCATACTGCGGAGCGTTCGCACGCTTCGCCGCCGTCAACGTCGTCGAGAAGAAATTCACCCACGTCTGCGTCGCGCGCATTTCGTAAGCGACACCCCGGAACGGCTGCGGAAACAGATACTGCTCCAGCGACTGCGTATAGCACAGGTTCCCGCCGCCATTGTTCATCACATCAATGACCAGTCCGTCCGTGTTCGCATTGAAGTAAGCCATTTCCGAGGCAAACTGCGTCAAGGCCAACGTCGAATTTGTCGGACTCATGTCCGGAATGCGAATGAACCCGATATTGTACGCGCCCGCCTTGTACGTGCCGGAAAAGAACTCATCCGTGCTGCCAAACCCAAGCCGGTACTGGAAGTTTGCCGGCGGATCGAACATCGGATAGAAGTAGGCAAACCCCGTGGAGCCCACCTTCGTGTGGATCCCTTCCATCGTTTGCAGTTCCTTCAACGGCACCATATAGTCGGGCACCGCCTCTTCCTCAGCGCGCACCTTCTCGCGCGTCAATCCACGCTCGCCCCGGCCAGCCACTGCGGCCCGCAGCGCACTGCCCGTCGAACGCCGCTCCATCTGGTCGATCCCGCGGTGCGATAGCAGTGCCCGCGTGGCGGCCACCGGATCAGGCCGCTTGTAGGAGCTCAGGTCGAAGCCGGGCACCGGCCCCACCGTGATCATCGGCGTACCCGACTTCACCCACGGCACCGTGTAGGTCGCTTCCGTCCCATCCAGGCCGCGCACCACAATCACCGCCGAATCGCCAATCAGGCCGGCCGGCGGCATCAGCGTCTGCAAACGGTAGGTCATCGCATCGGCCGCAAGCCGGCGCCGCGTGATCACGTTGCCGGAACCATCCGCCGCATACGGGATCAACTGCTGGATCAGGTCATCCACAGGCACGCCGTCCACCGACACCAGCTCCGAACCCACGTCGATCGGGAACAGTCGCCTCGGCAGCGCCGTCCGGTCCACGCCCTCGATCAATACCTTTCCGTCGTAGATATCCACCAGAATGCGCATGTCCGCAATGAAGTCTGAGGGAATATAGAACTCGTCATGGCTATCTTGCAGACTTGCTACATAGCGCACGCACAGATCCAGAAACTCTATATCGCTTTTCGAATTCTTGACCTTCGCCACCCAGGGCTTGACGTCATAGAGATCGAAGCCCATCACATCGCGCTTCCACTCGTATGGAGCGTAGTTCTTTGCATACAATCCCGCTAGTTGCAGGAAATCCGACACCTTCTGATCCGTCGTCAGTTGGCCGAAGCAAGCTGGCGCGAGACACAGCAGGAACACCGCGGCATTTCTCAAAAGCATTCGTTCACCCTTTTATGGTTATTTGCAGAATCACACTCAGCAGACCCGGTCATTGGCAATAATAACCCGTTCCGCAATCTCCTGCAGGACGCTGTGATATGCTCGCCCCACCACCATGCTGCGCCGATCCTTCCTGCAGACACTTCCGGCGGCTGCCTGGGCCGCGCAACACACCGCCGCCCGTCCCAACATCCTTTACGTGCTCGCCGATGACATGGGCTCCGGCGACCTCGGCTGCTACAATCCCGAGTCGAAGATCCCCACTCCCAACCTCGACCGGCTGGCCTCGCAGGGCGTCCGCTTCACCGACATGCACTCGCCCTCCTCGGTGTGCACACCCACCCGCTACGGCATCCTCACCGGCCGCTACTGCTGGCGCTCTTCCCTCAAATCCGGGGTCCTCCAGGGCTACTCCCCCAACCTCATCGAACCCGGCCGCCCCACCGTCGCTTCCCTCCTCAAAAACGCCGGCTACAACACGGCCGCCTTCGGCAAGTGGCACCTCGGCCTCGGCACGGCCGCCAAAACGGACTACTCCAAGCCGCTGCACCCTTGTCCCACCGATCACGGCTTCGAGACTTTTTACGGGATTCCCGCTTCGCTCGACATGCCGCCTTACCTCTGGGTCGACCAGGATCACGCCGCTGAACCGCCCTCAGCCGAAACACCAGGCGACACCGGCCTCGGAGGTTCCCAGGGCCGCTTCTACCGCGGCGGGGCCATCTCGCCCTCTTTCAAAATCGATGAGGTCCTGCCCACCACCACCCGCAAAGCCGAGGAATTCCTCCGCGCCCGCAAAGCCGCCGCCAACCCCTTCTTCCTCTACGTGCCCCTTACCGCCCCCCACACCCCCTGGGCCCCCAAACCCGAGCACCAGGGCAAGTCCCGCGCCGGCCTCTATGGCGACTTCGTCACCCAGGTCGACGACTCCGTCGGCCGTATCCTCGCCGCCCTCGAACAGTCCGGCCGCGCCGCCAACACGCTCGTTCTCTTCGCCAGCGACAACGGAGCCTACTGGAAACCCGCCAACAGCGTGGAAACCGGCCACCGCGCCAATGCCAATCTGCGCGGCATGAAAGCCGACATCTACGACGGCGGCCACCGCATCCCCTTCCTCGCCCGCTGGCCTGGCCGCATTACGCCCGGCGGTGTCTCGAAACAACTGGGCTGCCTCACTGACCTTTGCGCCACGGCCGCCGAAGTCGCCGGCATCGGACTCCCCCGGGATTCCGCCGAAGACAGTTTCTCCCTCGCCCCGGCCCTGCTCGGCACCCGCCCCGCCACCGCCGTCCGCGAAGCCGTCATTCATCACTCCGCCCAAGGCCTCTTCGCCGTCCGCCGCGGCCCCTGGAAACTCGCCCTTGGTCGAGGCTCCGGCGGCTTCACCCAGCCGGCCGCCATCACGCCCGCTGCCGGGGAACCGCAAGGCGAACTCTACAACATGGCCGACGACCCCCAGGAGACCCGCAATCTTTGGGCGGACAAACCCGAAATCGTGCAGTCCCTCACCGCGCTGCTCGACCAGTACCGCAGCGATGGCCGCAGCCGCCCGCTTCTGACGCGCTGACCCGCATGCGGTATAGAATGGCTGCTCATGCCTAACGGCAATACGCTCGTCCTCTATACGCTGTGTTCCATCGGGCTCCTGCTCGTCCTCATCCTCTGGGCACGCCTCCATGCCTTCCTTGCCCTGATGATCACCAGCATGGCGCTCGGGCTCGCCTGCGGCATGAAACCCGTCCAGCTCCTCAAGTCCATCCAGAACGGCTTCGGCGAAGCGCTGGGCTTCATCGCTGTCGTCGTCGCCCTGGGCGCCATGATCGGCCGCTTCCTCGAATATTCCGGTGGAGGCCGCGCCCTCGCCGACAGGATCCTCGTCATCTTCGGACCCGGCCGCGCCACCTGGGCCGTGCTGCTCTCCTCGTTCCTGATCGGCCTGCCCATCTTCTTCGAAGTGGGCTTCATCATCCTCGTGCCGCTCGTTTACAGCCTCGCGCGCGAATCGAAGAAATCCCTCCTCTACTACGGCCTGCCCCTCGCTGCCGCCCTCACCGTCACCCACGCCATGGTCCCCCCACACCCGGCGCCCGCCGCCGCCGCTCAGTTGCTCGGCGCGGACCTGGGCAAGACAATCCTCTTCAGCATCCTGGTCTCCATTCCCATGACCATCTCAGGCGGCATCTTCTACAGCCGCTGGATCGCCAGGCGCCTCTTCATCCCTGTACCCGAACGCGCCGCCAAAGTGGTGGAATGCTCCAATCAGGCTGCCCCGCCGGTCCCCCTCGTCATCCTGCTCCTGCTGCTGCCGGTCATCCTGATCTTCGCCGCCACCATTTCCAATGCCTACGCGCTCCCTGGCAGGGAGGTCTTCGCCTTCTTTGGGCACCCGTTCACCGCACTCACCCTCACCGCGCTGGCAGCCATGTTCTTCCTCGGCTTCCGCTGCGGCCTCGACCGCTCCAACATCGCCCGCATGGCCAACGAGTCCATGGCCCCCATCGGAGCCCTGCTCGCCATCATGGGCGGCGGCGGCGCCTTCAAACAGGTGATCGTCGATTCCGGAGTCGGACCCTATGCCGGCAAGATGCTGGCCGACTCCAACATGTCGCCCCTAGTCCTCGCTTATCTCGTGGCCGCCGCCATGCGCGTCGCCCAGGGCTCTGCCACCGTGGCCATCATTACAGCCGCGGGCATTGTCGCTCCACTCGTGAAGGGGATTCCAGGCTACACACCCGAGATGATTGTGCTGGCTTTATGCTGCGGCGGGACGATACTGTCGCACGTCAACGACGCCGGCTTCTGGCTGGTCAATCAGTCATTCGAGATGACCGTGCCGCAGACGCTCCGCTCCTGGACCGCCATGAAGGTCATCACGTCCTTCGTGGGCCTGGCCATCGTCCTGCTCGCACAAATGATCTTCTTCCGCTGAGCTCAATGACAAAAAGAAAACCGGCCCGAAAGCCGGCTCTCAGGAACTCAACTTCACACACCCGGTCTGGTTACGCCGGTGTCTTCGTGCAGAAACGGTCGAACGCTTCCACCAGGATCTTCGCGATCTCCGGAGCCTGCCGGCTCTCGATCTCAAACCGGTGCAGCGCCCACACCAACTGGCCGTCACGAAACAAAGCCATTGACGGCGAGGACGGGGGAATCCCCTTCAAATGCTTCTCGCGCAGCGACGCCGTAGCCGCTACGTCCGCGCCCGCAAACACCGTCGCCGCCACATCTGGACGGTTCGCGTGCTGCAGCGCCATCCCGATGGCCGGACGAGCCTTACCGGCGGCGCAGCCGCACACCGAATTCGTGATCATCAGCACTGTACCCGGCGTGGCCACGGTTTCATCCACCGCTTCGGGCGTCCGCGCTTCCACCACACCGAACTTGGTCAGATCTTCCCGCATGGGAATGATCAATGGCTCTGGATAAGGCATGCTTCTAGAATCTCACGAAACCTAACCGATTCGTACTGTCTCGCCCGGCTTAGTCGTATGTTCCGTCACTTTGCCGCCTACGCTCACCTTGCAGGTGCCCCCCAAAGTCGACCGCAGCGTGGCCGACTCCAGCTTCCCGCCGCTCCACGCCAGGTCCACCACATACCCGCCCCGCGCATGCAGCCCCTTCACGCTGCCCTTGCTCCAGGCGTCCGGCAAGGCCGGCAGCAACCGGATCACCCCGTTATGGCTCTGCAGCAGCATCTCCGCGATCCCCGCCGCACCGCCAAAATTGCCGTCGATCTGGAACGGCGGATGCGCGTCGAACAGATTCTCATAACTGCCGCCGCCCGACGAGTAGTTCATCTTTGTACTATTCGAACCCACCGGCGCCAGCAGCATCTTCAACAACTTATGCGCGCGGTTGCCATCCCCCAGCCGCGCCCACAGATTGATCTTGTAGGCCAGCGACCAGCCCGTCGACGCGTCGCCCCGCACATCCAGCGACTGGGCCGCCGCCTTCGCCAGTTCCGGCGTGCCGTCCGGCGTGATCTCGGAACCCGGATATAGGCCCCACAGGTGCGAAACATGCCGGTGGTGCGGCTCCGGTTCCGGATACTCTTCCAGCCACTCCATGATCCGGCCGTCTGAACCCATCCGCGTCGGAGCCAACCGCGCCCGCTTCTCTTCCAGCTCCTTCCGGAACTCCGCATCGATCCCCAAGACCTTCGACGCCTCGATACACGCCCCGAACAGGTAGCGAAGCAGCTGCATGTCCACCGCCGGCCCCATGCACACGTGCGCCCGACGCCCGTCCGGCAACTGGAACGCATTCTCCGGCGAATTCGCCGGCGCCGTCACCAGCCATTTGTGCGACCGTTCCTCGATCAGCATATCCGCGTAGAACCGCGCCGAGCCCTTCATCACCGGATACGACTTCTCCAGATACGCCCGGTCCTGCGTGAACAGGTAGTGATCCCACAGATGCTGGCACAACCAAGCCGACCCGCTCGTCGTCGCGCCCCACGACGCGCTCTCGCCCGGCGAAGTGAAGCCCCACGGATTCGTCACCACATGCGCCACCCAGCCCCGCGCGTTGTAGTAGGCCTTGGCCGTCTTCGTCCCCGGCTCCACCAGCGACTCGATCAGCGCGAACAAAGGCGAATGAAGATCGCTCAACCCGCCCGATTCGGCCGGCCAGTAGTTCATCTGGACATTCACATCCAGATGCCAGTCCGAGTTCCACGGCGTCTCCAGCTCCTCCGCCCACACACCCTGCAAATTCGCGGGCAGGCCGCCCGGCCGCGAAGAGGAGATCAGCAGATATCGCCCGTATTGAAAATAGAGCGCAGCCAACCCCGGATCAGCCGCACCTTCAAACGCCTGGATCAGCCGCTTCGGTGTGGTCAGTTCGTTGTTGCCCGGACCCAGGTCGATCGAGACGCGCTGGAAGTACTTCTTGTAATCCGCCTGATGCGCGCCAATCAGCCCCGCATAGGTCTTCCGCGCCAGCTTCAACATATCGGCCCGCGTGGCCGCCACCGGATCCTTCACGTTCCGTCCGGCAAACCCCTGGTAATCCGTGGCCGCCGTGACGAACAGGATCGCCGCGTCTGCCCCCTGCACCTTAATGGTGTCGCCGTCGACGGTCATCGTCCCGCCGCGCACCATCAACCGCAGCCGCGCCGCAAACTTCACGCCTTTGCCATCCGTGCCGTTGTCCAACTGCCCTGTCATCAACAGGGTGTCGCGGCCCTCGGCCTTCACCGTGGCCCGTTCCGGCCGGTCCAATTTGGCTTCGAACGTCAAATTCCGCAGTTTCGAGGCCGTCAACCGCACGATGATCGCCTGGTCCGGAGCGCTGACGAAGGTATCCCGCGTGTGCTTGATGCCGTCCTGCTCATACTCCACCAGGCCCATCGCGGACTCGAGATCCAGCTCGCGGCGGTAGTTCTTCACCTCACCGCCCTGGGGAAATTTCAGCCGCAGATTGCCCAGAATCTGATACCGCCCGAACGGCACGATGCCGCCCTTGGGATTCCTGGACCCGGCGCCCTGGCAGATGAAGTTCTTGTTCACCAGCGCCTCGGCCTCGAAGTTCTTTCCTTCCAACAGCAGCCGCCGGATCTCCGGCAACACCTCGGCCGCATTGGGCCGGTCCGCATCCTGCCTGCTGCCTGCCCAGACCGAGCTTTCGTTCAGGACAATCCGCTCTTCCGGCACTCCGCCAAAGACCATCGCCCCCAACCGCCCGTTACCCAGCGGCAGCGATTGCTGGAACTTCAAACCCGGTTCGTCGAACCAGATGCGCAGGCTGCTCTTCTTCACGGGCGGCGCCGGAGCGGCCGCGGTTGCCACAGGCAGGCTCTGCAGGAACGTGCGTCTGCGCATCACTCAATCTCCTCTTCCGTTTTCGGAGTGTCTACTTGTACAGGCCCTTTAAATCGTTCAGGCGGACACGCCATGGATCCGCAAAAGCGGTGAGGCCATTCCACATGCTGACCTTCGTGCCCTCCGCGTTGAACCAGCGGACCGGCACTTCCACCACGCGAAACCCGTGCTTATGAGCGATATAGAGGATCTCGACGTCAAACCCGAAGCCATCGCTCTGCTGGCGAGCCGCCACCACGCGCGCCACGTCCGCCCGCAGCATCTTGAAACCGCATTGCGTGTCGCGATAGGGCAGGCCCGTGGCCAGGCGCATCATCAGGTTGAAGAAACGTCCGGCGAACTCCCTCAGAAACGACTGGTGCTTCCCCACCAGCGAACGGTCCAGCGCCCGCGAGCCAATCGCGCCATCCGCTTTCTCGCGCCTCACGGCGGCGATCAGCTTGTCCAGTTCCTGAATAGGAGCCGAAAGGTCGGCGTCGCTGAACAACACCCAGTCGCCTTTCGCCTCCTGCATGCCGTGCCGCACCGCATAGCCTTTGCCGCGGTTGCCGGGGTTCGAAACCAGCCGCACCCGGCTGTCTCGCAACGCCGCCTGATGCACGATTTCCGCCGTTTTGTCCCTCGATCCATCATCGACCACCACCACTTCCACGAAGTCGAAACCCTTTGAATCTAAATAGGATTTGACCGTCTCGAGGCTACCGGGGAGACGCTGCTCTTCGTTGTACGCCGGAATGATGATCGAAAGAGACCGCAAGCTCCCTATTATAATGGGGTTTTCCCTAGGAGTTTCGCCTTGTCCCTGGAACAGGATCTGTTCGACCAGCGCTTCGCGCGCATCCGTGAAATTGCCGCCCTGGGTTACCGCCCCTACGGCCAGCGCTTCGACTTCTCTCACACCCTCGGCGCCATCCTCGCCACCTACACCGAGAAGACGGCGGAAGAGTTGGAGGCCAACCGCGTCATCGTGAAAGTCGCCGGCCGCATCCAGACCATCCGGCGCATGGGCAAGGCCGGTTTCACCCACATCCAACAGTCAGGCGAACGTCTCCAGGTCTACATCAAGAAGGACGCGGTCACCGAGAACGAATACAAGCTCTGGCAATTGCTGGACTTGGGCGACGTCATCGGCGTCGAAGGCTATCTCTTCCGCACGCGCACCGGCGAACTCTCCGTTCACGCCGAAACCCTCACCTTCCTCTCCAAGAACCTCATGGGCATGCCGGAGAAGTATCACGGCCTGGAAGACGTCGAGATCCGCTACCGCCAGCGCTACCTCGATCTCATCGCCAACCCCGAGGTCCAGCAGGCCTTCCAGACGCGCGCCAAGGTCGTCCGCTCGTTCCGCCGCCAGTTGGAGGATCGCGGCTTCACTGAAGTCGAGACGCCCATGATGCAGTCGCTCTACGGCGGCGCCGCGGCGCGTCCCTTCGTCACGCACCACAACACCCTCGATATCGATCTCTACCTGCGCATCGCGCCCGAACTCTACCTGAAGCGCCTCATCGCCGGCGGCATGGAGCGCGTCTTCGAGATCAACCGCAACTTCCGCAACGAGGGAGTCTCCACCCGCCATAACCCCGAATTCACGATGCTCGAGTTCTACCAGTCGTATGCCGACTACCGCGATCTCATGCAGCTCACCGGCGATCTGCTAAAGCAGGTAGCACTCGACGCCACTGGCAACACGGTGGTCGAGTACCAGGGTCAATCGCTCGACTTCGGCAACGTCCGCCGCTACTCCATCCGCGAAGCTGTTTGCGAGTACTGGAAGGGCCCGGTGAAGCCCTCCATGGACAATGTGCGCGACCCGGAATGGCTGCTGGCCCACTCAGAAAAGACCACCGCCGGCGAAGCGCTGGTCGACATCTTCGAGCGCCATTGTGAAGACGCGCTCATCCAGCCCACCATCATCCACGAGTACCCCGTGGAAGTTTCCCCGCTGGCCAAGCAGAACCCCGACGAGCCGGCCATGACCGACCGCTTCGAGATCTTCGCCGCCGGCATGGAAATCGGCAACGCCTTCACTGAGTTGAACGACCCGGACGAGCAGCGCAAGCGCTTCGAAATGCAGCTCTCCATGCGCGAGAAGGGCGACGACGAAGCCCATCAGATGGATGAGGACTACCTGCGCGCCCTTTGCTACGGCATGCCGCCGACCGCGGGCGAAGGCATCGGCATCGACCGTGTGACCATGCTGATGACCAACGCCAAGTCGATTCGCGACGTGATTCTCTTCCCGCTGCTGCGCCCCGAAGGCGAGATCGGGATTGCCCAATGGCTGCGTGAAGCTTCCGCCAAGTGACTCAGGCCTTTGAACTTTTCGTCGCCTCGCGGTACCTGAGGGCCAAGCGCCGTCAGGCCGTGATCTCCCTGATTACCGTCATCTCGGTGATCGGGGTGGCGGCGGGCGTCATGGCGCTGGTCATCGCGCTGGCCATCAACAACGGCTTCCGCACCTCGCTGGAACGCAGCCTGCTGGGCGCCACGCCCCACGTCGTGTTGCTCGAGAAGGAGCCCAGCTCCGGCATCGCCAACTGGCGCGAACTGTGCGCCAAACTGGCCAAAGTACCCAACGTGCGGCGCGCCGCTCCGGCGCTCTACGGCAAGGTGCTGGCCGCCGGGCCCATCCAATCGGCCGAGGCAACCATCAAGGGCATGCCATTGGATGGACAGGACTTTCGCGAACACATCACGGCCGGCGAAGTGGGCGATCTCAGCAATATCCGCGGGTTGCCCGGAGTCGTGCTGGGCACCCATCTGGCGCGCCGCATCGGCCTGCGCGTCGGCGATGTGGTGCGGTTGATCAGCCCGCAAGGGGAATTGACTCCGTTCGGCCTGCGGTCGTCCCAGACCCGCTTCCGCGTCGCGGCCCTGTTCGAGTCCGGCTTCTACGATCTCGACAACCAGTTCGCCTTTACAACCCTGGCCAGCGCGCAGAAGCTCTTCTCGCTGGGTGATGTCGTCAACTCCATCGAGTTGAAGGTGAACGACCTGGAAGCCGCGCCGGAGACCGCCCGCCTGGCCGAAGCGCAGGCCGGCAAGGAACTCGGCGCGACGAGCTGGATGGAACAGAACCGCCAGATCCTGAATGCGCTCAAAATGGAGCGCATCGTCTCAATCGTCACCATCTCGTTGATTCAACTGGTGGCCGCGCTGAACATCCTCACCGCACTCTTTATGAGCGTGATGGAAAAGCGCCGCGACATCGCCGTGCTGCTGTCCATGGGCGCGCGCCGCCGCCAGATCGCCCAAATCTTCATCGCGCAGGGGCTGATGATCGCCGCCGCCGGCATCGTCCTGGGACTGATCCTCGGCTACGGCCTGTCGTACCTGGCCGACCACTACCGGCTGTTTGCCCTGGACGAAGAGATCTACTCCCTGTCCTATGTGCCATTTCAGGCGCGTCCTATCGACGCCCTCTGGATTGCCGCCACCGCGTTGGCGGTGACGCTGGCCGCGACGTTGTATCCGGCGCGCTCGGCCACGAAGATTACGCCGGTGGAAACGCTGCGCTACGAGTAGCGGGCAGCGTCAGATCGCCATCCCCAGTCCGACCAGGTTCGCCGCCAGGATGATGATCAACATCCCGATCCACAGGATCACGATGGGGCGCCGCTTCACGTGGGCCCATTCGCCCAACGCCAGGCCGACCAACCCTCCGAACAGGACATACCCGCTCATGTGCAGCATCCAGTTCACATACGACAGGTTCTGCGGGATGCTGGCCGCGCCCCAGGCGTAGAAGAAGAACTGCAGGTACCACATGGTCCCGCCGGTCGCCGCCAGCAGGCCGTTCCGCAGATTCACAGCCATCGGCTGCGAACAATCGGCACGGAACGATAGTTCGCTGCGCATGATGAGCCGGCCGATGCAGTAAGCGAAGTTGACCAGCGCGCCGCCGCCCATGATGATGACGTAGCTGGGCAGGGCGGCATACAGCGGATTCACACCCAACTGCAGCGCTGCCTGCTCCATCGGCTTCGACGCGTCAATGGCGAACGACATCCCGGAAGAGAAGAACCCGCACATCAGCGCCAACATGAGTCCCTTTTTGAGGTCGAACTCCGCCGCGGTCAGCCCCAACTGCTCTTCCTTCTGGTGACCGGCATAGGTCACAACCCCCACGCCCACCAGGGCAACAAGGATACCCGCCAGGGTCATCAACCCGTTATTGGAGGTGAACAGAAACAGGAATTGTCCGTGCAGAAATGGCGGCAGCAACGTACCCACCACAAGAGTTGTGCCGATCGCGATCCCGATGCCAAGCGACATCCCCAGATAGCGCATGGTCAGCCCGTAGTTCACATTGCCCACGCCCCACATAGAGCCGAACAGGAACGCCTTCCAGAGCACGCTGGAATCCAGCGCGGCGTAGAACGCCCGGAAGTCGGGCAGCAGGAAGTAGCTCACTACAATGGGCAACAGAACCCACGAGAAAATCCCGGCCACCGCCCAGGTGGTCTCCCATGACCACTTCTTCACCTTCCCAATCGGAGCGTAGAAAGAGGCGGCCGACGCGGCGCCCACCATGTGCCAGCCTATGGCGCTAACAATCGAATTCACTCGGACTCCTTATTCGACGTGACAAGCCAAGAAACTACATTACTGCATTGCGCCCTCCGCCCTGGGCTCCCCCTTCAAAAATCAGCCCACGGGAGCACGGGACCCCAAACTGGACGGACGAACCCAATCCGGCGCTCTCAATCTAGACTTACTCTATCTACATACTTATTTTTTAGTTGACATTATCCGTCCACTAAAGGTATTTTGAGTATAGAAGCTCCGCCGATGAACACTCCTTCCCAGCGCCAGCAACTGCCAGCCGCACAAATCACCGGCTGCTGTTGTTGTTGAATCTGCCTCAACGCAACTCATAATTCCCTGCACCGCGGTCGTTTGAGGAACCCCAACCATGTCCGAACTACTTGCCCTGACTCGCCCTGTTTCTACTCTCGAAGTGTCCATCCTTCATGAAATCAGTCATATAGCGAACAACGCCCCAGCCTTCACCTGGGCCGTTGAGAAGACCCAGTCGCTGCTGCGGCGCGAGGCGGAACTCCGGCTCCTGCTGGTCGAGCTCGATTCCGGGTCACCCCTGGCGCGGCAGGAAGTTCAGGACTTCCTGGCGCTGCCCAATCAAGCCAAGCTGCTATACACCTCTCCGCTGGTGGACAAAGGCCAGGAAATCGGCCGCGTCGTCGTCGGTTTCGCTGATCCGGCCCTGGCACCCGAAGCGGCCCACCGCATTGCCGAGTTCGTGGGCCAGCAACTAGGCTCCCTGCTGGGGCGGGCCCGGCTCCGGTCCCGCCGGACGGCCCTGGTCCAGGAGCTGGAACGGCTGCGCGACCGGCTCGACCAGCGCAAGATTCTCTCCCGGGCGGAAGGGCTGCTCTCCAGCCGTCACGGCCTCACTTCACAGCAGGCCCGCAGCTGGCTGGAATCGCAGAGCCTGGCCAGCGGCAAACCCGCCTCGGTGCTGGCCGAACAACTGGTCCTTTTGCATACGCGTGCCGTGCGGCTGAGCGCCTGATCCCATGCTATTGACGCGCAAGGAGTTCGTGATCACACTGGCCGGCGCGGCGGCCCTGCCCGCCCCCAGCCCATTGAAGGTATTGCTGGTCTTTGCCCATCCCGACGACGAATCGGTGGTGGCGGCAACGGTCTACCGCCTGACGCACGAACTGGGCGCAATTGTCGATCATGTCGTAATCACCAACGGCGAGGGCGGCTACCGCTACTCGAAACTGGCCGAATCGCTGTATGGGGCTTCTTTGACGGACGAAGCCAATGGCCGCTCCCGGCTGCCGGAGATCCGCCAACGCGAAACCCGCCAGGCCGGCCGGATCCTGGGTGTCCGCAAACACTACTTCCTGCAGCAGCGCGACCAGCGATTCACACTCGACGCGGGCGAAGCGCTGGATCATCTTTGGGATACGGCCTTTGTCCGCCACCGGCTGGAGGCGCTCCTGGAAGAGGAGCACTACCACGCCGTGCTGACGCTGTATCCCGAGCCCACTACCCACGGTCATCACCAGGCGGCTGCGTCTCTGGTGCTGGATGCCGTTGCGGCGCTCCCTGCCGCCGCGCGGCCAGCGGTTCTCGGGGCCGTTACTGCCCCCAATGGCCCCGATCCCCGCGCCGATTTCGTTCTCAACCGCCACACGCCCCTACCCCAGAATCGCGAGTTGGACTATTCCATCGTCGTGAACTGGGTTATTGCCGAGCACAAGTCCCAAGGTCTGCTGCAGCGCGACTGCAATCGCTTTGACAGCGAGGTCTACCACCTGCTCAACAGCGAGAGCCGCCCGGCAGCACAGCAATTATTTCAACGACTTACCACCGGAGACCACCAGTGAATCTTAGACTCCCCCTGCTTGTTGGAGCCTTCCTCTGCGCCCTGTACGCACAAACCGGAACCAGCGTGCTCACGGGCACCGCCAGCGACGCCAGTGGCTTAGCCCTGCCGAATGTCGTCATCACCCTGACCAACAACGAGACCGGAGCCCGTGCTTCCAGCCTGACCAACGAATCAGGCACTTACCGCCTGGGCTCGCTGCCGCCCGGCAGCTACAAACTTGAGGCCGAACTGCCCGGTTTCGACCGCTTTGTCCGCACGCCCATCCCCTTGAACGTCAGCCAGGTGTTGGCGGTGGATTTCGCGTTGCAGCTGGGCCAGACCTCGAATACGGTCACAGTCCAGGAAGATCTGCCACTGACCGAAACGCAAAGCTCCAGTTCCGGCCAACTCGTGAACCGGCGCATGGTGGCCGGACTGCCGATGCCGAATCGCGCCGCGACCTCGCTGGTTGCCCTGGCGCCCGGAGTCGTGATGATCGATACGGGCCAGGGCGCGGAGAACTATCCGGTGTTTGCGATCGCCGGCGGCCGGGCCCGCAATCAGAACTTCACGCTCGACGGTGGAAACGTGACGAATGCGGTCGGTTTGACGCGGCCGCAGCAGATGACCTCGCTGCCGATGGACGCCATGCAGGAGTTCCGCGTCATCTCCAACAATTACTCCGCGGAAAACGGCCACTCCACCGGCGGGGTGATCACGCTTTCGACGCGCTCCGGCACCAATGCCTACCACGGCAGTGTGTTTGAGTTTCTGCGCAACAACGTACTGGATGCCAGGAACTTTTTTGCCGCCCAGCGTCCTCCGCTGCGGCTGAACCAGTTTGGCGCCTCCTTGGGCGGCCCCATCCAGAAAGACAAAACCCACTTCTTCCTCACCTGGGAGCAGACCCGGCAGGTCTCGTCGATCATCGCCCTGCAGACCGTGCCGACCCTGGCCCAGCGCGCCGGCGATTTCTCCGGACTGGCCCCCATCTACGACCCGGCAACCACCTCCGGGCGGGTCCGGCAGCCGTTTCTGAACAACACGATTCCGGACAGCCGTTTCGATCCCGTGGCCCGGAACGTGCTCGGCTACTACCCGCTGCCCAACCGTGCTGGATCAGCCAACGGCGCCAACAACTACGCCGCCAATTCCAACTCCACCCTGACCAGGAACATTGTCGTGGGCCGGCTGGATCATCAATTGCGCCCGTCTGACCAACTTTCGGCGCGCTACTACATCAATGATTCCTATATCGCCAATACGGGCTCGTTCACAAACCCCGTGGCGGCGCCCGATGCCAACTGGAACGACGCCCGCATCCAAAGCATCCTGGTGGGGCACACTCACATTTTCCGGCCGGACCTCGTGAACGAACTGAAAGTCTCCTATTTGCAGCGCAAGTTCATCGACGACCGCTTCGGAGCGTTCGAGAACCTGGCGGCCAAGGTAGAGTTGACCGGGGTTAGTGCGGCGGCATTCCCCAACTTCACGCTGCCGGGCTACGCTTCTCTCTCGTCGAACTCGATGTCGCGCCACCAGACGCCGATCAGGGACACGCAGTTCCTGGAGTCGCTGTCGTGGCTGCGCGGCAAGCACGCCTTCAAATTTGGCGCCGAGTACCGCATGGGCTCTAACAACGAGACACGCGACCGCACTTCTTCCGGAAGTTTTGGCATCACTTCGCTGATCACGGGCCTGCCAGGCGTCGCCAATACGGGCAACTCGCTGGCTTCGTTTCTGCTGGGCGAAGTGAATTCGGTGAACATCCAGGCCTCGGATCCGATCCTGTCGAAGGCCTCCTACTGGTCGTGGTACGCGCAGGATGACTGGCGCGTGACCTCAAACTTGACCATCAACTATGGATTGCGCTGGGAGTCCGAACTGCCGCGCTATGTGGACAACAACGCACAGAATTCGTTCGACGTCGCGGCGATCAACCCGGTCTCGGGCACTCCGGGCGTGGTGACGTTCTCGGGCGTGAACGGCGTCCCGCGGCGGGCCTTCCGCACGGACCTGAACAACTTCGGGCCCAGGTTGGGTTTTGCGTGGAAGGCGGCGCGCGGGTTTGTGGTGCGCGGCGGTGGAGGGGTCTTCTACGGACCGACGGTGAGCAACACGATTGGGGATACGGCGTCCACCGGCTTCTCCGACGCGATCTCGCTGGTCGTGCCCCAGGCTGACCTGCAAAGCGCCATCCAATTGCGCAATGGAGTTCCGGTGCTGCCCCGGCAGGCGCTGAACTCGAGCTTCGGCGCCGTGGCCCTGGGCCAGAAACCGAACACTTCCGTCGGCTTCTTTGAACTGGACCGGCCGACGCCGGTCAGCTACCAGTACAACTTCAACATCCAGCGAGAGTTGGCGGGTGGAGCGGTGGTGGAGACCGGCTACCTGGCCAATGTTTCTCATCATTTGACGGCCAACGACCTGACACTGAACCAAGTGCGGCCGGAGTTGATGGGCTCCGGTGATGCGCAGGCGCGGCGGCCGTTCCCGCAGTTCAGCAATGTGTACTGGATCAACCCCGCGATTGGAAACTCGACCTACCATGCCGGATTCGTGCGCACCGAGAAGCGCTTCTCACGGGGCGTTTCGTTCCTGGCGCATTACACGTTCTCGAAGTTCATCGATGACGTGGCGTCCGGCAACGAGTATGGCGACCCGCAGAGCTATATGGACGCCTATAACCGCCGGCTGGACAAGGGCTTGAGCGGCTCAGATGTGACGCACCGCACGGTAGTGAGTGCGCTGTATGAAGTCCCAGTGCTGCACGGACTCTGGAACAAGGCCCTGGGCGGCTGGCAGTTGGGCACCTTCATTACATTTCAATCGGGCGCGCCCTTCACGGTGGTGACGGCATCGAACACGACCAACGCGTTCCCGGCCGGCGCAACACGGCCCGACCTGATTGCCGATGCGGCCAGCAGCACGCGGACGCTGGCGCGGTGGTTCAATACAGCGGCATTCCAGACGCCGCGGCAGTTCACATTTGGGAACAGCCCGCGCTCCGGCTTGCGGGGTCCCTTCCAGAAGACGGTGGATGCCACGGTTTCCCGGCAGTTCCGGCTGACCGAGCGTTTCCGGACGGACTTGCGCGGCGAGTTCTACAACCTGCTGAATACGGTGAACTTCGACGTGCCGGGGCACACCCTGGGAGCGGCCGACTTCGGGACCATTCAAAGCTCTCGTCCGGCGCGGACGATTCAAGTCGGATTGCGCCTGAGCTTCTAGGGGTCAGGCGGTGCGGCGGGCTTTGGCCAGGTAGAGCTGTTCGTCGGCGCGGCGGAAGATGGAGTCGGCGGTCTCACCGCGCTTCCATTCGGCTACGCCGACGGAGGCAAGAATGGTGACCTTGATCCAGGAGCCGTCGGCCTTGAAGGTGTATTCCTTGTTGAACTGAGTGCGGATCTGGCTGGCGCGTTCGTTGGCCTTGGCCAGGCCGCAGTCAGGCAGGATGGCCAGGAACTCGTCTCCCCCCCAGCGGCAGATCGTATCCTGTCCACGCACCGAGGACGAGAGGCGCTGCGCGAACTCGAGCAGCACGCTGTCGCCGGCCTGATGGCCCCAACGGTCGTTGACGCTCTTGAAGCGGTCCATGTCGAAGATGAGCAGGGAGAACTGGCGCTTGTTGGTGATCAGGTCCTGGATGCGCTGTTCGCCGGCGCGGCGGTTGGCTACCTTGGTGAGAGGATCGGTGTTCGCGAGAACTTCGGTTTCGTCCAGCTTGCTGCGGAAGGTGCGGAGTTCCTCGCGCAACTTCTCAACGGCCTCTTCGGACCCCTTGCTGACTTGGATTGCGACTTGCCGGAGCTCCACAATTTCGCGGGCCAAACGCTTCCGGATCTCGGGCAGATCGGACATCTGGGAGATGGTTTCGAGGTTCCGGGTGAACTCGCCCAAGCGGGTGCTGTTGGATTGGCCTTGCGAGGCAACCACGGCGGCCACCTGGGAGAGGCAGAGGAGGATCTTCTTAACTTCCTTCTCCTGGTTGCCCAGCATGCGGCAGGACTTCTCGGAGTAAGTGGCCAACTCCTGCTCCAGCCGGGTGCGGGCCGTGTGGAGGGAATCGAGCGTGATGCTGTCTTTCAGTTCATCGGCCAGCAGGCGCAGTTGCTGACGGTGATGAGCGGTGAGAGTCTCTGATACCGGCACAAGCGATTCGCCGATAGTGCTTACAGCGGCCGCGTAGCTCGCCTCCAGTTCGGAACAGAGGCGCTGCCGGTCATCGGCTTCCAGGATGTGCTTTCGCAAGGAGATCATGTAATACCCGTCAAACTGCTTTCCTGTGCATCATCGGCAGATTGTGTTGCGGACTTAACAGACACACCCCGGGCGATTTAACATTTTCATTTCGGATTCTTAAGTATGGAATCAGAAGAGAGGCTAGGCCGGTCTGGATCGGCCTACTGCGCATCAGGCTATTCTATAAATCACCCTGAAACATGCCGACCACAAGCAGTTCTGAACGCCTGACTTCGCTGGATGCATTTCGCGGCGCCACCATGGCGCTGATGGTTCTGGTGAACAATTCTGGTGATGGCGCACACACTTACGGGCCACTGAACCACGCCGAGTGGCACGGCTGGACGCTGACGGACACAGTCTTTCCCTCTTTCCTTTGGATCGTTGGGGTGGCGTTGACGCTGGCGACGGCCAAGCGCCTGGCGAATGGGGTATCGAAGCTTCAGTTGTTCCGGCAGGCGGTGCAACGCACGATTATTCTTTATGGACTGGGGCTGCTGGTTTACGCCTTCCCGCACTTCGATCTTTCGACACAGAGAGTACTGGGCGTACTACAGAGAATTGCGCTGTGCTACCTGATCGTAACTGTAATTTACCTTACATGCGGAATCCGCGGACAGATCGCCTGGATCGTCGGCTTGTTGGGTTCGTATTGGCTGCTGATGGCGTATGCGCCGGTGCCCGGGTTCGGCAGCGGCCGGCTGGATGTGGAAGGCAACTTCGCCCACTACATTGACAGCCTGGTGCTGGGCCGGCACAACTACGCCTCGACCAGGACGTGGGATCCGGAAGGAATAATCAGCACCCTGCCTTCGATTGCGACGGCATTGTTCGGAGTGATGGCGGGCCATATCCTGCGGTTGCGCAAGGAACTGGCCGAGCGCACCAACTGGCTGTTCCTGACGGGCATCGTGTTGATTGCGCTGGGCCTGATGTGCGATCCGTGGCTGCCCATCAATAAGAAGCTGTGGACGAGTTCCTTCGCGTTGTTCATGGCGGGGCTCGACTTTGTGGTGTTTGCGGCGTTCGTGTGGCTGGTGGACGCGCAGGGTTACAAGCGTTGGACGCGGCCGTTCGTGATCCTGGGGATGAACGCGATCAGCGTGTACATGGTGTCGGAGATCCTGGCGGAGACGCTGGGCTCGATCCACATGGCGTCGGGTTCCCTGCGCTCGGTCATCTTCTACAGCGTCTTCACACCCATCGCATCGCCGTACAATGCTTCCCTGCTGTATGCCATCGCATTCACCCTGCTGATGTTCGCGGTCGCGTATGGCATGCACCGCAAGGGCTGGTATCTGCGGGCCTAATCAGTGGATGGTGGCCACCGCTTCGAGCAGGGCGTCAACGTTGCCGCCGCGGAGCAGTGCCTGCAGCCTGGGTTCGTCCAGCCCGCCGGCACGCCCGAGAAGCTGACGGGCGGGCGCGGCCTGGTCGGCTCCGCGCCAGCGCGCCATTTCGAGCAGAATGGGCCAGGCGCGGCCCCGGATCTCCTTCAGGAGTTTGGGGTTGGCTTCCGCGCTGAGGGTGAGCAACAGAATGGCGGCGCGCTGGCGGTCGGACCAGTATCCGGAGTGGAGCATGGCTACCACCTCGGCAGCAGGGACCCAGGCCGCGACGCGGATGTCCGTGCGCAGCAGCACCATCAGTGAGCGGGTGGCGTTGTCCCGCACTCCTTCGTCCGCATCGTGGCAGGCAGCCACGAGCGAACTGATGAGCGGGCGTGACCGGCGGCCATAACTGAGGAAGTGAGCGGCGATGGCGCGGTGGCGGGCGTCGCCGGAAGTCCTCAGGACCCGGCGCAGTGCCTCGACGTGGCGCATGGTGTACTGGCGGATCGCCAACTCAGTGGATCGCAGCTTGATGTCGAGATCGGAGGAGGGCTTCACGGCGTCGGACATTCCGGCCGCCTGGGCCTCCTGCCAGACGGCCCAGGAAGACTGAGCCAGGGACACGCCGTCGGCCGGCAGTTGCAGTTTGCCGCGCGGGCCATCCGCGTATCGAAAGCCTTCGCCCGGTCCGTCCGGCCAGCCGATGAAGAGGGTCCAGGACTCTTCGGGACTCTGGCGGTCGCAGCAGACGACAGCCACATCGGAGGCTTTCGCCATGAAGCGGATTCGAGTGAGCAGGTCGTTCATGTCCTGCGCGTTGACTTCGGTTCCTTCGTGGACGGGGAGTGCGGCGCGGAGAGAGGGGAGGTCGTGACCGGAGGCTCCGAAGAACTCTATTGCACCGATGCGGAGACGGGCATTCTGGGCCTGTGCCGCCAGGCAGAGAAGCGTGGCGCAGGCCAGGTACCGGGCAAGAGTAGAAGGGCGTGGCACCGGGGTATGAGCGATTGTAACGTCTCTTCGGTTGATTGGAACATCGAAGCAGTCCCAATCGTACTCACAGCAGTACCATTAACGAATGGGGAGGCTGACGATGCGTGTGCCCGTATTGTGGATGACGGTAGCGGCGGTGGCGGCGATCGCTGCGACGCCGGTAATGGGCGAAGAGTGGACGAAACAATGGGCCATCCAGGGGCAAGCCGACCTGCGGGTGGAAGTCAACGATGGCCGGGTGATTGTGCGGGGCGCCGACACGAACCAGATTGAGGCGCGGATCATCACGACCGGCTGGAAGATTGGGGCGGGCGGAGTGCAGATCACGCCGAGGCAGGAAGGTTCGCGGCTGGATCTGGACGTGCGGATCCCGCGGTTCAACAACTGGATGGGCAATAACAACCGGTCGCTGCGGGTGGAATTGCGCGTACCCCGCAACCTGGTGGCGAGCATCCGGACCGGCGACGGTTCCGTGCTGGCGGAGGATCTGCAGGGCTCGATCCGGCTGCGGACCGGCGATGGCAGCATTGAAGCGATTGGGCTGGATGGAAAGCTGGACGCCGAGACGGGCGATGGCAGCATTCGGACCCGGGGTCGTTTTGACGTGCTGATGCTGCGCACCGGCGACGGACGGATTGAAGCCGAGGTCATGCCGGGCTCGAAGATGACCAGCGGGTGGGAAGTGAATACGGGCGATGGACACGTGGTGGTGCGCCTGCCCGAGAAGTTCGCGGCCGACCTGGACGCCCATACGGGCGACGGCAAGGTGGAACTCGAGTTCCCGATCAACACCTCCCGGCTGGATAGCGGGAAGGATGTGCACGGGAAGTTGAACGGCGGCGGCCCGACGTTGCGAATCCGGACCGGTGACGGGCCGATTCGGCTGGCACGGATGTAGCTGAGGGTGGGGTAGTTTGCGGGTTCCTCCGCTTACTTGCGTGCGCGGCTCTATCTTGGTTGGGCGGGAGTAGTTTGCGGGTTCCTCCGCTTACTTGCGTGCGCGGCTCTGTACTTGCGTGCGCGGCTCTGTACTTGCGTGCGCGGCTCTGTTCGTTGGGCGGCGCGGCGCCTGTAAGCTAGAAGAATGAGTAATTCCGGCGCATCCAGCGCCCTGCTGATCCACATCACCGGCCACGACAAGCCGGGCCTGACCCATGCGCTGACCGAAATCCTGGCCTGGTACAACGTCCGCATCCTGGACATTGGGCAGGCGGTGATTCACGACGGGCTGGCGCTGGGGATCCTGGTGGAGTTGACACAGGAGATGCGGTCGTCGGCGCTGTTGACGGAGTTGCTGCTGATGGCCCACCAGTTGGGCGTCCAGATCAAGTTCTCCGCCTCTTCGGCCGAAGAATATGACGCCTGGGTGGCCGCGGCGAGCAAGCAACGGTTTATCGTCACAGTACTGGGTCCGACGATCGAAGCGAGCCACATCTCCAAGGTGAGCGGCATCCTTTCGGCGGGTGGTTTGAACATCGACCGGATCGACAGGCTTTCCTCCCGATCCCCACTGACGGCACCGGACGAGCCCGGCCGGTTCTGTGTGGAGTTCAGCACCAGCGGCGGCGCGGCTGTGCAGGAAGACGAAGTGAGGACGAAACTGGCGGCTCTGACAGACGACGCTGAGATCGACATCGCGTTCCAGCACGACTCGGTCTTCCGGCGGAACCGGCGGCTGGTGGCCTTCGACATGGATTCGACCCTGATCCAGGGCGAAGTGATTGATGAACTGGCGCGTGAGGCCGGGGTGGGTGAGCAGGTGCAGGCGATTACGGAATCGGCCATGCGCGGCGAGTTGGACTTCCAGGCGAGCTTCCGGCGCCGGGTGGCTTTGCTGAAGGGCCTGCCGGAGTCGGCGCTACAGAATGTAATCAACCGGATTCCCCTGACCGATGGCGCGGAACGCCTGGTCTCGACGCTCAAGAAGCTGGGGTACAAGACGGCGATCCTCTCCGGCGGCTTCACGTTCTTCGGGCGGGTGCTGCAGCAGAAGCTGGGCATCGACTACCTGCATGCGAATACGCTCGCCATTCGGGATGGTGTGGTGACCGGTGAAGTGGTGGACGACGTCGTGGACGGCGCCCGTAAAGCGCAGCTGCTGCAGGAGTTGGCCAAACAGGAAGGGCTGAGCCTGGAACAGGTGATCGCGGTGGGTGACGGAGCGAACGACCTGCCCATGTTGCGGCTGGCGGGGCTCGGCATCGCCTTCCGGGCGAAGCCCGTAGTGAGAGCCAATGCGAAGCAGGCCCTGAACAGCCTGGGGTTGGACGGCATCCTGTATCTGGTGGGTGTGCGCGACCGCGAAGTGTAACGGTGAGAATTCATCAAACTGTCACATGGCTGGCCTATTCTGACTGCGAATGGGCCTGCCACTTCTCCTCTTCATGCTGCTGGGTGCGGTTGTCATTGCTTTGATGATCGTCAACGGACGCAAAGGCCGGCGCTGGGCCGGACGCTAACAAACTCCATCCAAGACGGGCAGTTACGGTACCCTGGCAAGGGAGTTCGCCGATGTTGCGCCATCTTGCCCTGAGTTCGTTCCTGCTGGGATCCCTCTTATCCGGACAGACTACGCCGCGCTGGAGCCTGGCTCCGGATGGGGGCATCGCGTGGGCCGTCAAGCCGGGCGAGGTACACCAGGACCAGATTGAAATGAGTGGGCGGCAGGTGTCGATGATCGTCACCTATGGCGTCCGGAAGGACGGCACTCCCTACGCCGGGCAGCAGTTGGTGTTCCCTTCCCTGCGGACTGTCCCAAACGACACGCACGCCAGTCTTTCCTATACCTTCGCGGCGGAGGCAGCACCCAGGTATTTCGTGGATGGGCGGCCCGTGCGGGGCGAAGTGACGACGCGCATGCACCATCTGGGACTGCTTACGATCGAGAGCGTGATCGGGCGCCAGAAAGAGGTCACGCTGACCCGGACGATTTTCCCCTCGACGCGGCGTCCGGCGGCCTTCCAGGCGTATTCATTCAAGAACAACTCAAGCAAGCCGCTGACGGTGGAACTGGAAGAGACGCGGCAGGTAGTGACGACGGCCGCGGCGCGCGGAGTAGACGGTTCCTTTCTCATTTCGGCGCAGACCCTGGACGCCGGAGTGCGGACTTTGGAACCGGGCGGCAGCACGACGTTCAGCGTCGTCCTTGCAGCACGGCGCGCGACGGAGCCGGAGCCGAAGTTCGACGTGCCCGCGGAAGAGGGGCAGCGGCGGGCCCTGGTGACGGGATTCCTGTCGAAGCTGCAGCTGGAAACTCCGGATCCTGTACTGAATACGGCCTTTGCCTTCGCCAAGATCCGGACCACCGAGAGCATCTATGACACGGTGGGCGGGCTGATGCACGGTCCGGGCGGCGGAGCGTATTACGCGGCAGTGTGGGCCAACGACCAGGCGGAGTATGCGAATCCATTCTTCCCGTTCCTGGGGGATGTGGCGGGGAACGAATCCGCGTTGAATGCCTACCGTCACTTCGCTCGATACATGAATCCGGAGTACAAGCCGATTCCGAGCTCGATCATCGCAGGCGGGTTGTCGTTCTGGAACGGTGCGGGCGACCGCGGCGACATGGCGATGATTGCCTACGGAGCTTCGCGGTTCGCTTTGGCTAATGGGGATGAGAAGGTCGCACGCGAACTGTGGCCGTTGATCGAGTGGTGCCTGGAATACTGCAAACGCAAAGTGACGGCGCAGGGGGTGGTGGCTTCGGATAGCGACGAACTGGAGGGACGGTTCCCGGCCGGGAAGGCGAATCTGTCGACCTCTTCGTTGTATTACGATGCGTTGATCTCGGCGGCGATGCTCGGGCGGCAGTTGGGGCAGCCGGCTGGTCAACTGGGCGCGTATGCCGATCGCGCCAAGGCGGTGCGGGCGGCGATCGAGAGTTACTTCGGTGCGGAGGTATCCGGCTTCCACACCTACCGCTACTACGACGGCAATACGGTACTGCGGTCCTGGATCTGCATCCCGCTGACGATGGGGATCATGGACCGGGCTCAGGGGACCATTGACGCGCTGTTCTCGCCCACTCTCTGGACTGTGAACGGGTTGGCGACACAGGCGGGCGACAAGACCTTCTGGGACCGCTCGACCCTGTATGCGCTGCGCGGCGTTCTGGCGGCGGGGGCCACGGAAAAGGCGATGGAATTCCTGACGTACTACTCGAAACTGCGGCTGTTGGGCGATCACGTACCCTATCCGGTGGAGGCGTGGCCGGAGGGCAACCAGCGTCACCTGGCGGCGGAGAGCGCGTTGTACTGCCGCATCTTCACGGAAGGGCTCTTCGGGATCCGGCCCAGCGGGCTGCACTCGTTTGCGGTGACTCCGCGGCTGCCGGCCGGGTGGCCCGGCATGAAGCTAAAGGGTATCCAGGCGTTCGGACAGGCGTTTGACCTGGCGGTGACGAGAGCGGGGACTCAGTTGAAAGTGGTGGTAACCAGCGCGGCGCAAGCGCCCATCGAGAGAACGATCAGCGCCGGCGCCACCACGGAGATCCATCTGGCGGCCCGCTAGCGGACCGGCGGCACGCGCACACTGCTAGCCTTGCATTCACGCTGTCCTGTGCAGGGGATGGGCTTCAGATTCTTGTCGAGGCAGACCCGCACTTCGCTGAGAAAGTTCGCGCTGCAGGAGATGGCGATCATGCCGGCGGTCAGGCCCGGATTCGCCTGCAGGAACTCCTTCTTCACCTCGCCCGGGCTGATGGTGAAGTACTCCTTCGGCGACTGGAACTTAGCGGGCACCTTGATGCTCTGCAGGGCCTTGCGAGCGGTTTTGAAGTAGTTGTCCGCGTTCATGCCGCTGCACGTGCCGTGGCGGGTCCACTCGTGGTTGATGAGGGACAGGGACGGCATGATGTCGAGCATGGTCTTGGGGTCCGAAAGACCCTTGTCGGTGGTGCAGAACTGCGGCCAACCGCTGCCGTTCTTCGGTTTTGTATACTGCGGCCACAACCCGTGCAGAATGAAGGAGAAGCTGCGGTCCAAGCCGCATTGCGGATCGTTGGGCCCGGTGTTGCGGCCCTGGCAATAGGCGGGCGACCAGGACATGGTCAACAGATAGTAATCAAACTGGCCAGGTTCTCCGATTTTCTTGTCGCGTTCGGCCCCCGACAGCACCGAAACGGCCAACAAACCCAGACACAGCAGATGTTTCATATGTCGCAAGAATACCTCTGATCGAGCCGTATTCGCTATCCTGGGAGTTTGTGTGTGGAATCGCAGGTTTTACCAAGCTGGATCATCCCGTCGAACGCGGTCGAATCGACAGGATTGTGCAGACCATTCATCACCGGGGCCCGGATCACCAGGGGACGCATGAGTCCGACCTGATTGCGCTGGGCAACGCCCGACTTTCCATCATCGATCTGTCGTCGCAGGGCAACCAGCCGATCTACGCGCAGAATGGCGATCTGGTCATCGTGTACAACGGCGAGGTATACAACCACGCCGAGGTGCGCCGGGAACTGGAAGAACTGGGTCATTCCTTCGAAACGCACTGCGACACCGAGGTGGTGCTGAAGGCGTTCATCCAATGGGACACGCAGGGCTTCAAGAAGCTGCGCGGCATGTTCGCCATCGCCATCTGGAGCGAATCGAAGCGGCGCCTGGTGCTGGCCCGCGACCGCATGGGCATCAAGCCACTGTACCTGTATCATCGCGGGCGGGATCTGTACTTCGGCTCCGAGTTGAAGACGATTCTCGAACATCCGGAGATTCCGCGGAAGCTGGACCGCAACGGGCTCAGTTACTACCTGTCGCTGAACTATGTACCGGCTCCGTACACGCTGATTGAAGGATTGGAAAAGCTGCTGCCGGGCGAGGTTCTGGAGTGGCAGAACGGCTACATCCAGCGCGCCCCGTACTGGTCGATTCAGTTCAAGCCGGACTCCTCCATCACTTTGGAGGACGGCAAAGAGGAACTGGACCGCCTGCTGCGGCTGTCCATCAAAGAACACCTGATCTCGGACGTGCCGCTGGGCGTCTGGGCGAGCGGCGGCCTGGACTCTTCGGCTGTGCTGCACTATGCGGCGCAGGAGGTCCCGAAGCTGAATACGTTCTCGGTTTCCTTCAAGGGCCAGGGGCACGACGAGAGTGAGTACTTCCGCCAGGTGGCGAC
This sequence comes from Paludibaculum fermentans, assembly GCF_051172195.1. Classification (GTDB taxonomy): domain Bacteria; phylum Acidobacteriota; class Terriglobia; order Bryobacterales; family Bryobacteraceae; genus Paludibaculum; species Paludibaculum fermentans_A. Next base: position 738,757 of record NZ_JBPJAQ010000002.1, on the reverse strand, counting down.
GCAGTATGGGACGAACCACAACGAGTTCGACCTGAATCCGGAGAAGGAACTGGTCGACGCGATCGGGCAGATGAGCTACTACTCCGACGAGCCGTCGGCGGACGCGGGTGCGCTGCCGGTGTGGTTCCTGTCGGAGATGACGCGCAAGCACGTCACGGTCGCGCTCAGCGGCGAGGGGGCCGATGAACTATTTGGCGGGTATCTGACTTATGTCGCCGACGGCTATGCGGCGCAGGCACAGAAGTATCCGCGCTGGATGCGCCGGCTGGGTTTGGGCGTGGCGCGCATGTTGCCGGTGTCCGACGAGAAGATCGGGTTCGAGTATAAGGCCAAGCGGTTTCTGGAGGGCTCGTTGTTGAAGCCCGCCGAGGCGCACCTGTTCTGGAACGGCAGTTTCAACGAAGAGACGAAACGGACGCTCTACCAGGCGGGGCGGTATCCGAATCCTGGCGAGCTGATCAATACGCTGCCGACCGAGGCGTTCTCCAGCGGCGAGTTGAACAAGTTCCTGTGGCTGGACCAACGCTACTACCTGGCGGACGACATTCTGTATAAGTGCGACCGCATGTCGATGGCGCATTCGTTGGAAGTGCGGCCGCCGTTCCTGGATCATCGCATCGTGGAATTCGCGGGCCGGCTGCCGGAGTCACTCAAAATCCAGGGCGGCTCGCTGAAGCATGTGCTGCGGGAGTTGATGCGGGACAAGCTGCCGCCGGCCGTGTTGACGCGCAAGAAGGAAGGGTTCGATATTCCGGCGCATCGCTGGTTCCGCGGCGTGCTGCGCCCGTTGATGGAAGAGACGCTGTCGAAGGCAAATGTCGACGCGACGGGGCTGTTCCGCAGCGAAGCGATTGAGAAGGTGAAGCGCGACCATGTGAACCGGCGCGCCAACCTGGGTTACCAGTTGTGGGGTTTGCTGACGTTGTTCCTATGGATGAAAAGATGGAAAGTCGAAACCGCTACCTAATCGCCTTGGTGTTGCTGGTGGCGGCGGCCATCTACATTCCGACCCTGCTGGCCCCGCCGCACCTGATGGACGACGTGGACGCCGTGCAGGCGCAGATCGCGCGCAACATGCTGGATTCGGGCGATTGGGTCTCGGCGCGGTTGGACGGCGTGCTGTATCTGGAGAAGTCGCCGCTGAAGTACTGGATGATGGCGTGTTCCTACGCGATCTTCGGCGTGCACGACTGGGCGGCGCGCCTGCCCGTCGTGTTGTCGATTCTGGCGCTGGCGGCGCTGATCTTCTGCATGGGCCGCTGGGCATTCTCGGAACTGGCCGGGTTCTACGCAGCACTGGCGTTCTCCACCTGCATCGGGCTGTTCCTGTTCACGCGGATCCTGATCCCCGACATCATCCTCACCGGGACGATTGCGTTGGCGCTGTGGGGCCTGCTGCGGGCTCTCGATGAAAAGGAAGAGCACCCGCGCCTGTGGGCGGCCATCATGGCCGTGGCCATGGGTGTGGGCCTGTTGCTGAAGGGCTTGATCGCGCTCGTCTTCCCGGTGGCGGCGGGCGTGTGCTACCTGCTGTTCTCCGGCCTGTTCTTTCAGTGGAAGACCTGGCAGCGGCTGCGGCCGTTCTCGGGCACGCTGCTGATTCTGCTGGTGGCCGCGCCGTGGCATATCCTGGCTACACTGGCGAATCCGCCGTACTTCGACTTCTCGATGACCTCGGGGCCGGGCAACTACCGCGGCTTCTTCTGGTTCTACTTCTTCAACGAACACATCCTGCGGTTCCTGAACCGCCGCTGGCCGCGCGACTACAATACGGTGCCGCGCTACCTGTTCTGGCTGTTCCACCTGCTATGGTTCTTCCCGTGGTCCATCTACCTGCCGAGGCTGGTGAAGTTCAACTACCGCGGCGCGGGCCGGGCGGAGCGCATGCGGCTGCTGTGCCTGTGCTGGATCGGCTTCATCCTGATCTTCTTTACGTTCTCTACGACGCAGGAGTACTACTCGATGCCGACGTACCCGGCGTTCGCCCTGCTGATCGGCTGCGCCATGGCGGAGCGGAGCAACTATGCGCGCCATGCCACCAAGGTGCTGGCTGTGGTGTCGGGCCTGGCCTTCGCCGCCATCGTCTTCATCCTGGTGAATGTCTGGAACCTGCCAACGCCGGGCGACATTTCGCAGGCGCTGACACAGAATCCGGACATGTACACGCTGTCGCTGGGACACATGGGCGACCTGACTCTGAAATCGTTCGCCTACCTGAAGCTGCCTCTGGTGCTGGCGGGACTGGCTTTTCTATGCGGCACGATCGTGACGCTGCGCTACCGCGAACGGATGACGCATTACGGCCTGGCGCTGATGATGGTGCTGTTCCTGAATGCGGCGCGCGTGGCGATGAAGACTTTTGATCCTTACCTGAGTTCGCAGCCGATCGCGGCGCGCCTGACCAGTGCCCCGCCCGGGCTCGTCATTTTCGGTGATCAGTATTACAATTTCAGCTCGGTCTTCTTTTACGCCAATTTAAAACAAGCCCTGCTGCTGAACGGCCGCTACAATAACCTGGAGTACGGTTCCTATGCGCCCGGAGCACCGAACGTCTTTGTCGATGACGCGCAGCTACGTGCCTACTGGCACGCTCCGCAGCGCGCCTACCTGATCCTGGAAGGCCCGAAACTGCCTGCTATTGAATCGCTGCTCGGCAAGCAAGACCTCCATCTCGTTCTGGAAAGCGGAGGCAAGTACCTGTTTGTGAACCAGCAACCATGAAGGTGATGATCGACGCCACTGCGCTGCTGTTGCGTAGCGCGGGTGTGAAAAGCGTGCTGTACCACTGGATTCTCGCCATGCGGGAACTGGCCGGGGGCAAGTCGATCCGCGTCTATCCACCCATGCCTGAGATTGGCGGGCTGGACCATCAGCAGAGCGTCACGTCACAGTGGGCCACCATTCGCGGCATCTCCATGGCGGTGCTGAATCAGCGGCTGGGGGTGCCCTTTCCGGCCCTGGCGGCGCGCGGCATGGACGTGTTCCATTGCTCCAACCAGGTGCGGACTCCGCCGCGCGGCATGAAGCTGACGGCCACCATCCACGACCTCACTTGCTGGAAGATGCCGGAGTTGCACACGGCGGCGAACGTCACCGCGGACAAGCGGTATGCTGAGCGGGTATTGTGCCGCGCCGACGGGCTAATCGCGGTGAGCGAGCATACGCGGAAAGACGCCATCGAGATCCTGGGCATCCATCCCGAGAAGATCGTTGCGATTCCCAACGGCATCAGCGAAAGCTACTTCGATGTCACCGGTCCTCCGGTGCGCTCCAAGCCCTATGTTCTCACCGTCGGCACCATCGAGCCGCGCAAGAACATCGACGGCCTGCTGGACGCCTGGTCGATGATGCGCGAGGACCTGCGGCATGCGTACGACCTGTTAATTGTCGGCCCAGCTGGCTGGGCATCGGAGAAGACGGTGGCCCGGCTGCAGTCGGTACCGGAGGGCATTCGGTGGCTGGGCTACGTCGCCGAAGACGATTTGCCGAAGCTGACGCACGGCGCGTCGCTGCTGGCTTACCCGTCGCTCTATGAGGGCTTCGGCCTGCCTCTGGCACAAGCAATGGCGGCAGGTGTCCCCTGCGTCACCTCGAATGTCAGTTCCATGCCGGAAGTCACTGGGGAGGCGGCGCGGCTGGTGGATCCGCGCAGTCCGGCCGAGATCCGCGACGCCATTACGGCTCTGCTGGAGAATCCGGAAGAGCGGCTGAGGCGCGGCCAGGCAGGCCGTCAACGCGCGCTGGAGCGTTATCGCTGGTCGCGTATTGCCGCCCGCAGCCTGGATTTTTTCCAGGACGTAATTACCGGCTGAGACCGAAATCAGAACGCCAAATCTTACCCCTTCCTGCGGAATCGTTGCTTTTCAGCTAAACTCTTCTGAAAATGGCGGATGTGACGCGATTGCTGCGGGAGTGGAAAGACGGACGCGAAGGGGCTGCGGAAGAGCTGGCTCCACTGGTCTACCAGGAGCTGCGCCGTCTGGCTGGTGCGTACATGCGCCGTGAGCGTCCGGAACACACGCTGCAGCCAACCGCCCTGGTGCACGAAGCGTACATGAAGATGGTGAAGGAGTCGACACCCGACTATGAGTGCCGGGCCCATTTCACCGCGGTCGCGGCCCAGCACATGCGGCAGGTCCTGGTCGACCATGCACGGAAACACCGGGCGGGCAAGCGCGGGGGCGGCGTTCAGCCCGTGGCCCTGGAGGATGCAACCATCTTCCAACCGCAGCGCTCGGGCGACCTGCTGGCCCTCGACGAGGCGTTGTCCGAAATGGCCACCGTGGACCCGCGCAAGGCGCGCGTCGTGGAACTCTATTTCTTCGGTGGTATGACTCGCGAGGAGATTGCCTCTGTGGTGGGCATCCATGTGAACACCGTGGCGCGCGACCTGCGCATGGCGCAAGCCTGGCTGAAGGCGAGACTCATGCAATGACGCCCAATCGCTGGCAGCGATTGGAGGCTCTGTTCGAGGCGGCGCTGGAACTGGAACCGGACCGGCGCCCGGCCTTCCTGCAGCGCGAGTGCGCGGGTGACCTGGAGATGCTGGGCGAAGTGCAGCGCATGCTCGCGGCCGACTCCGATGACGGTCACGACCTGCGCCGCGTGGTGGATGCTGAAGCCTTGCGAGCCGTGGCCGAAGCGGAAGAAGAGCCCGCGGACGGACGCCGCATCGGGCCCTGGCTGATTACGGGTGTACTGGGCCGCGGAGGCATGGGTTCCGTCTTCCGGGCCATGCGCGCCGATGACCAATACAGGAAGCAGGTGGCGATCAAGGTCCTGCGGCACGGCCTGGAGAGTGACTTCGCGCTGGCCCGCATCCGCTATGAACGCCAGATCCTCAGCAATCTCGAACATCCGAATATCGCGCGCATGATCGACGGCGGGGAGTCGGGCGGACTACCCTACATCGTGCTGGAGTTCGTGGAAGGCGAAACGCTCACCACGTATTGCGAGAAGCGCGGGCAGACCGTGCCGCAGCGGCTGGAGCTCTTCCAACAGGTGTGCGAGGCCGTTGAATACGCCCATCAGCACCTGGTGGTGCACCGCGACCTGAAGCCCTCCAACATCCTGGTGACCCCCGAAGGCCGCGTGAAGCTGCTCGACTTCGGCATCGCCAAGCTGGAGGATCCCGACTGGCGCCCCGAAGCAGCGGCCGAGACCGCGACCGGCATGCGCATGATGACACCCGAGTATGCCAGCCCGGAGCAGGTGCGCGGCGAGCCGGTGTCGGCGGCCACAGACGTCTATTCGCTGGGCGCGGTGCTGTTCGAGCTGCTGACAGGCGCCAAGGCGCAGAGCATCACCACCACCGATCCGCTGGCGGTGGCCCGCATCGTGTGCCAGCGCGAGGTGCCGCGGCCCAGCACCGCCGCCCTCCCCGCGCATCGCAGGGCCCTGCAGGGCGATTTGGACAACATCATCCTCAAGGCGATGCAGAAGGAGCCCGCCCGCCGCTTTGCCTCGGTAGAACAATTCTCGGCCGACATCCGCCGCCACCTGGCCGGACTGCCCGTGCGGGCCCGCCCCGACACACCGGCCTACCGCCTCTCGAAGTTCCTCCGCCGCAATGCATGGGGCGTCGCGGCCGGTTTGGCCGTCACTTTGAGCCTGGCCGGGGGCACGGCAGCCAGCCTGCACCAGGCGCGGCGGGCCGAGCGGCGTTTCGAACAGGTTCGCAGCTTGGCCAATTCGTTCCTGTTCGAATTTCATGACAAGATTGCGAATCTGCCCGGCTCCACCGAGGCACGCCAGCTCGTCGTGGCTAAAGCGCTCACTTACCTCAGCAGCCTGGCCGCGGAATCCGGCGGCGACCGGTCGCTGCGGCTGGAACTGGCCTCGGCTTATCTGAAGGTCGGCGACGTCCAGGGCGATCCATCCGCCTCAAACCTGGGGCAGCGCGAGGCCGCCATGGTGAGCTACGGGCGCGCCCTGGAGATCGCCCGCGAACTGGTGCGTGAGCGGCGGGACACGGAAGCGCTGCGCGCGCTTGCCTGGGCTCATGTCAAAACCGGTTCCGGCCGGCGGTCCGATAACCTGCCGGAGGCGATCTCGTTACTCCGTGCGGCGGTGCAGTACTCGGAAGAGCTCCGCAACATAGCAGGGAAGCCTGACGACGAACTGATGCTGGAGAGCCACCGTGTGCTCGGCGATGCCTACACCCAGCAACTCGACTGGCAGGCGGCACGCACCGAATTTCGCGCCAGCCTGGAGAGTGCGGAACGCCTGGCGGCCTTGAATCGCGCCGGCGAATGGAACGACCGGGCGGAAGAGGCGGTGGTCCGCTGCCAGCAGCGGGTGTCCAAGGCGGAAGCCATGCGCGGCGACCTGGAAGGTGCCATGAAGGGCTTCCGGCGTGCCGTCGAACTGGGTCGAGAGATGCTGCAGAAGCATCCCAACCGCGCCTCCATCCAGCGCAACCTCATCATCAATTACATGGAGTGCGGCCGGTTCCTTGGCAATCCGCGCGTACCGAACCTGGGCCGTCCCGAGGAGGCGATGGTCTACTACGAGCAGGCCGGGCAGTTTGCCCGCTCGATGCGCGCGTACGACCCTAAGGACGAATTCGCCCTGCGGTCCGAGATCGCCTACCTGCTTTCCACCGGCGACACGCTGGGGCCCATCGATCCGGTCCGTTCCCTCGCCCGCCTGCGCCAGGCCCTGGCCGCGAATGCGGGGTCGAGGGACAAACTCTCGCAGCAATCCTTCGACCTGCAGATTGGAATGTCGATGGTGCTCGCCTTCGAGCGCCTGGGCCAATACCGGGCAGCGCTGGAGATGCAGGACCAGGTGAGCGCGAAACGGCTCGCCGCCGAAGCGACGGCGAAATCTCACGAAGACTTCGAGGAGAACAAAGTAGAAGACGCGCTGCGGCGCGCCCACGTGCTTTACTCCGCCCGGCAATTCGAAGCGGCCTGCCGGATGGCAGAGGGCCAGGTGCAGCAGGCCGCGGCCTTTGGCACACGCTTCTCCAACGACCTCAGCCTGGTTTGGATGCACGCGGACGCTGTCCTGCTGCTGGCACGCTGCCAGTATCAGCTCGCGAAGCTCGCGGGCGGCAGTCCCACCCGGAGCGCGGCCTTGCGCGCCTCGGCCCAGGCCGCCGCCAGGCAGTGCCGTGCGATTTGGGACACCTGGCTCAGCCGGCACCCGGGCAATGTCTTCGTGGATCGCAACCGGCAGTTGGCGGTCGCCTTTGAGCAGGAGCTGGCCTCGCCGCAGTGACGATCGAACGAGGACCCGAAATATTTCGCTTGCCCGTGGTAGATTTCACCCCTGTTTGACGCCTTACCATTTGAGAGGCGATTACAACAGGGTCTGCCCTCATTGGCGGTAACGCAATACACACCTGCTCGGAGGAGCGGCTCCAGCCAGTCTTTGGCTGGAGCTCAGCGGTGTGTTTCACTCACAGCGCAGCGCCACCACCGGATCCACTCGCGAAGCCCGGCGCGCCGGCCAATATCCGGCGAATAAGGCCGTGGCGATCAACGCCAGGGCCGAACCGGCGAGTGTCAGCGGATCGTCCGGCGAGAGTCCGTATAACAGCCTCGCGGCCAGGCGCATCGACGCTATCGTCAAGCCCAACCCGAGCACGGCGCCCACCACCGCCATACCCAGCGTCTCGCGCATCACCAGCCACAGCACGTGCCCGCGCGTCGCCCCGAGAGCCGACCGCAAGCCAAGTTCCGACGTCCGGCGCGAAACCGCGTAAGCCATCACTCCATAGAGACCCAGGCACGCCAGCAGCAGCGCAATGCCCGCGAAGACGGCCGTCAGGCGAGCGACGAACGCTTCCTTGCTCAAGGCGCTCTCAAACTGCCGCGACAACGCTGTCACGCTGCGCACCGGCAGCGCGGGCGCGGCCCGGTTCACCACGGTGCGGATGGTAGAGGCCATGGCCTCAGGATCACCGGCCGTACGGATGTCCAGGCTGCGCACATACTCGTCCGGGTTCTGGCTCAAGGGGAACCAGGCCATGGGCGAAACCGCCTCGCGGAGGTCGTTCATCCGTACATCCCGGACGACGCCGACGATGGTGTACGGAGCCGAAGCGGCGCCCTCCTGGAAGTGGCGGCCCAGGGCCGCGCTGCCGCCAAAGTACTTCTTGGCCATGGCCTCGTTGATCACGGCCACCAGCGGCGCCTTCGCCGTATCGGTAGCCGTGAAGCCTCGTCCCTGTACGAACTGGATCCCGTAGGCGGCAAACAGGCCGGGCGTCCCCAGGTTCACCTGCATGACACGCGATTCTCCCGGCGCCGCGGGTAGACCTGGAATGTAGAACCCGCTGGCGCGGGCCGCACCGCTCAACGGGCTGTAGAGCGACAGGGACGCGGTGCGAACACCGGGTACGGCCTCCACCTGGCGCAGCAGTTCCTGGTAGAGGGCGGGCAGGCGATCAGTGGGAACGCCGGCGGTCCTCGGATCGATGCGCACCGCCAGAACGTGCTCGCGCTGGAAGCCGGGGTCGACGGTGGAGAGGTTTCTCAGGGTCAGGGCAAACAGCGTGGCGCCCACCAGCAGCACCAGGCAGATCGCCACCTGCCCCACCACCAGAAATTTGCCGAGCGTCCAGCGCCGGCCGTGGGCGCCGCCTTCATGGCCCGCGGTGCGTGAGCCCGATTTCAGATCCGTCCCGAGGTCTGCCCGCGTCGACCGCAGCGCTGGCGCGAGTCCAAATAGCAGGCCCGACCCCAGGCACAGCACCGCCGTGAAAGCCAGCACGTGCCAGTTCAACGGCACCTGCAACCCCGGCCCTATCGACGACTGTCCACTGCCAGCCATGCGCACCAGCACGTCCTTCAGCCAGACGCCGGCGACGAACCCGGCCACGCCGCCGATCAGGGAGAGCAGTGCGCTTTCCGTCAGCATCTGCCGAATCAGGCGCCCCCGGCCCGCGCCGATGGACAACCGAACGGCGAACTCGCGGCGGCGGCTCGACGCACGCGCCAACAGCAGGTTGGCAATGTTCGCGCACGCAATCAGCAGCACCAGGCCGACAGTAATCATCAGGACGCTCAACGGAGCGCTGACGGCCTCCCGCATATCCGAGAGCCCCTTGCCCGCCGGTTCAGCAATCACGCGCTGCTTGCGCATCTGCTCCCGCCACGCCGGATCGCTGTCCAGCCCGCCCAGCAATTCGTTGTCCGCATGCAACGCCGCGGAACAGCTGTCGAGCACCGGCTGGATCGATGTCCCGCCCGGCACGCGCACAAACACCATCAGCCAACTGATGCCTCGCTGCGGCGGCCATGGCTTATTTGTGTCAGCGTCGTTCATGTTCGCGTTCTGGGCATAGTGCAACTCCTGCTGCATCTGCAGCGGAACCCAGACCTCGGCGTTGTCGCCCGGATGCGGACCCAGGAAGCCCTGCTGCGCCACGCCCACAATCGTCAACGCCGCCCCGTTGATGGTGACGCCTCGACCCACGACACTGGCATCGCCCGAGAAACGCCGCAGCCAGTAGCCGTGGCTGACCACGGCCACAGGATGCCCTCCCAGGCGTCGGCTGTCTTCCGGCCCGAACACCCGCCCCGCGGCCGGCTTCACCCCAAACAGTTGGAAATACTCGCCCGACACCAGTTGGCCGCGCACCGATTCGGCAGCCGCACCCGTCGCCGCAAGGTTCAGCGTCGTCATGGGCGTCATCGCCGCGGCGCTCGTGCCCGCGGGCATGCGGGCCCGCATCTTCTCGTATAGCGGCCAGGAGAAGCGGAAGTCCGGCTCCTTGTCGCCATCACGAGCCAGTGCCGACAGTTCCCGCGGAGCCTGCACGCCCGGCAGCAGCCGCAGCATCAAAAAGTCGAGAACACTGAAGACCGCGGTGTTCGCACCGATGCCCAGCGCCAGGGAAGCCACCGCCACGACTGCGAAACCGGGGCTCTTCCGCAGCGCCCGCGAGGCATAGCGCAGGTCGGCTCCCAGATCTTCCACCCAGCGTGTCCCGCGGGCGTCGCGGCAGTCTTCCTTCACTTGCTCCATGCCGCCGAACTGGAGTCGCGCGACGCGCAACGCCTCGTCCCGCGCGGCACCTTTCGCGCACAAGTCGCTCACCATCTCGTCAAAGTGAAAGCGCAGCTCTTTGTCCAGGTGCCGCTCCACTTCGCGATGCCGCAACAGACGGTTGATCCAGGTCATCGTGCGCCTCTACTCCACGGTCCGCAGAATGAGGCCCACTGCCTCGCTCATCCGTTCCCAATGCGCGGTCTCCGCGTCGAGCTGGTGGCGGCCCTGTGGGGTGAGGGTGTAAAACTTCGACTCGCGGCCGCTGTCGGACGCCCGCCAGTCCGACGCCAGCAGCCCCTTGTTCTCCAAGCGGTGCAGGGCCGGATACAGCGACCCCTGCTGCACCTGCAACGCTTCCCGCGAGATCTGCTGGATGCGTTGGGCGATGCCATAGCCATGGATGGGGCCGAACTGGACAATCTTGAGAATGAGCATGTCCAGCGTGCCCTGGAGAAGGTCGGATTTGCGTGGTTCCTGCATGATGCCTCGACGGTCTACCTATACAGTAGCGACTGATAGGTAGACCGTCAAGGTATCAGGTAACGACTGTGATTGATGTAACGGGAGCGGGAGACGCACGAGAATCAGCGAGAGAGTAAGTGCGCCAGCCATCCAGAGTGATGCGACTCAACCGCGCGCCGGGGCAGTACCGCTAGACTCGCTCAGTACACGGGTTGAATTGTGTACAATTTGTATGCACAATGAAGTCGTGAGCTTTGAGTGGGATGAAGCCAGTAAGGCCGGAATTAACTTCCGCAAACACGGCGTTCGGATGCCTGAAGCGATTCCCGTGTTTGAGGATGCCTTTGCGCTCACGGTCAAGGATGAGGAATCTGATCCCGGTGAACAACGGTTTGTCACACTGGGCCTGGGCGCGTTAGGGCGTTTGCTCGTGGTGGTCTACACGTGGCGCGGAGAAAACATTCGAATAATATCCGTGCGGGTGGCGGAAGCTCACGAGCGCGAGGAGTACGAGGCAGGTTTATGAAAGATCAGTACCATTTCAGCAAGGGGACCCGCGGCAGGGTTCTCCCGCCAGAGCCAGAGCCAGAGCCCGAGAGCAAGGCTCGCATCACCATTCGAGTCGACCAGGACATCCTCGACTGTTTCCTGAAAATGGCGGAGGAGTCCGGCGGCACCACAGGCTATCAAACCCTGATCAACGCGGCCTTGCGCGAATACATCGAAGGCAAAGCTCCACGATTCGAAGAGACCCTCCGGCGCATCATCAGGGAAGAGCTGAAGTCGAGTGCCGCTTGAGGCCCCGGCCCCTTGGTGGCCCGGATCCAGTGCTGGAATAGCGTCGATAGCCCAGCGCCGGCCCTCGCCGCTCCGTTGATGGTGACGCCCCGGCCGACAACACTCGCGTCGCCGGAGAAGCGCCGCAGCCAGTAGCCGTGGCTGATCACGGCCACGGGATGACCGCCCAGGCGCCTGCTGTCTTCCGGCCCGAGTACCCGTCCCGCGGCCGGCTTCACCCCAAACAGTTGGAAATACTCGCCCGACACCAGTTGGCCGCGCACCGATTCGGCAGCCGCACCCGTCGCCGAAAGGTTCAACGTCGTTATGGGCGTCATTGCCGCGGCGCTTGTGCCCGCGGGCATGCGGGCCCGCATCTTCTCGCAAAGCGGCCAGGAGAAGCGGAAGTCCGGCTCCTTGTCGCCATCGCGAGCCAGTGCCGACAGTTCCCGCGGAGCCTGCACGCCCGGCAGCAGCCGCAGCATCGAGAAGTCGAGAACGCTGAAGACCGCGGTGTTCGCGCCGATGCCGAGAGCCAGCGAAGCTACGGCCACGACTGCGAAACCGGGACTCTTCCGCAGCGCCCGCGTGGCGTAGGGCAGGTCGGCGCCCAGATCTTCCACCCAGCGTGTCCCGCGGGCGTCGCGGCACTCTTCCTTGACTTGTTCTAGGCCGCCGAACTGCAGCCGTGCCACGCGCAGCGCCTCGTCTTGCGTGGCGCCCTTGGCGCACAGTTCGCTCACCATCTCGTCAAAGTGGAAGCGGAGTTCCTTGTCCAGGTGCTGCTCCACTTCGCGATGCCGCAACAGGCGGTTGATCCAGGTCATCGTACGCCTCTACTCTACAGTCCGCAGAATGAGGCCCACCGCCTCGCTCATCCGTTCCCAATGCGCGGTCTCCGCCTCCAGCTGATGGCGCTCCTGCGAAGTGAGTGTGTAGAACTTGGCCTCGCGCCTGCTATCGGATGCCCGCCAGTCGGAGGCGAGCAGCCCCTTGTTCTCCAGCCGGTGCAGGGCCGGGTAAAGGGAGCCCTGCTGCACCTGCAGCGCTTCCTTCGAGATCTGCTGGATGCGTTGGGCGATGCCATAGCCATGGATGGGACCGAACTGGACGATCTTGAGAATGAGCATGTCCAGGGTGCCCTGGAGAAGGTCGGATTTGCGTGGTTCCTGCATGATGCCTTGACGGTCTACCTATACAGTAGCGGCTGATAGGTAGACCGCCAAGGTGTATTTAGGATGGTGTAGTTGGGATGCTACCGATCCACAGTCGAATACATCCCAGGGTGGCTACTGCACAGTGAGCTGTGTGCTCTTCGGCCCGCTCTTGTCGCCGCAAACACCAGCGGCGGTGATTGCCGCACTGCCCTGGATGCTCCCCCCGGTTTCGTTTTCAGCAGCGGTTTCCACTTTGAAAATGAACGTGGCAAGGCGGTCTGTAAACGGCTTGCTGAGGTGGTTTGGATCGACGGGCAGCATCTTGAGATTTGTGGTGAGCGGGTAGATGTTGGCGTCAATATCCACACTGGCGGCTCCGCACGTGCTGGATCTGGCGACAACGGCCTTAAACTCGCTCTTCCCGTTCTTTTGGGCCACCACACTGGGAGTAAAGGTCACACTATCGATCCATACAAAGGCGGTGATAACTGTTGCCGTCCCCGACTGTCCGTCAGAGAAACTGACTCCGACAGCGGGGCAGAACTCCCGCGCGACGTTGAGAACCGAGTAGGTACCCGACTCGCCCGCGAGATCAAGATAGGCGTATACAGTTACACTTCCGAGGTTACTGCCGGTGCTGGTGATCGTTCTTCCGCTTGGGCTGGTTATAGTCACCGTGGCGTAGGCGGTGTGGGAATTGGCCATTTCGTAGTCGGAGTCCGTGACACCGATTCCGATGACATTCGGCCAACTCTCTGCAATGTCTGAATAGGCAGTGCCCGCCTTGAGTATCTGCCCGTTCAAACAGACCAGGATGAGCACAAGCCATGTGGGACTACACGAGTGGTTTTTTTGCCGCATTTGAAGTCTCCCTTTATCTGTCACTGAGTAATTCGGACGCCACGCTTCACACGCGAATTGATGTGCGTACGAAACTTGTCCGCCGCCTCTGGGGACAAACGCTGCAAAAGGATGGCCACTACGTCCCGCAGGATGGAATCTCGCTGAGCACGAAGCGCTTCGGTCTTGCTTGACGCCGTCGGGTAAGCATTGAGAATTGGGCTCTCCATCGAGCGGATCCGAGCCATTGCCTCGTTCGCGGCGTTAATGACGATGTTCGCATCGACACTGGAGAAGCCAGCCGAACTGAGAAAGACCGCCCTCACGTCGCGCCCCGGCGCTCCTGGCCCGTCCGCCACGCTCCTAAACAGCATCAGCCATGCGGTCTCGTCTGGGATCTTCTCCGGATTCTTTACACCGTCGATTATTACGCGATCTGCTGCAATGACACATGACGGCGCCAAACACAGCAGCAGAACGCAACTCGCGCTTCGAAAGAATGCAGATGTATTCATGTTTCAGCCTCAAACAGTCCAAGCCAACTCAGCTTTGAACCTAACGCCTGTCTACGCTCCCAAAGCGCCAGTTGGATCACAAGGCTCTTCTCCCTAATCCCACCTGGCCGCGAGACGCAAAGTCGGCATCACAGCTACATGATTTATATCACTGGTTAACTGCCAGCTAACATGTTTTTTTGCATTTAATGTGAATTATTCGCGCGCAGTGTTGCGATGGATTCGACGATTCAATCAATATCAAATCGCACGCATTACCGAGGCGCTGATTGAACTCCCGATCGCTGGCGCCCACGCCAGGGCACGATCTGGCAACGCGGCCCTACGGGAATACATTGAAGGGAAAGCACCACGCTTCGAAGACACGTTGCGGCGCATCATTCGTGAAAAGTTGAAGTCGAGTGCCGCTTGAGCCATTGGGCCTTTCGTGGCCAGCATCGCCGTCGCGGCCGCCGCGCTGAAATCCACGGGCTCCTCAGATCATGTTCTTCTTCGCATACTCCAGGCTCTTCTCCAGATCCAGCATCTGCTGCACCTTGAGCGCCTCCTGGAATGCCGGCACCTTCGGCCCCGGAGCATCCTCAATTACCATCGGCGTCATCAGCGGATGGCCCTGCTTCACCAGCGACACAAACCGCGCAAACTCCGAGGCGCGTGATTTCGGGAATCCCTTCCAGAACGACTCCTCCAGGTAGGGCACGATGCGCGGCGGGCGGCCGGTGATTACCTCTAAATGCAGCGATGATTCCGGGCATAATTGCTTCTGCATGGCGCCGATCTTCTTCATGTCCACGCAGCCTTCGCCGCACACCGTCCAATGGGCAGCGCAGCCGCGCGGATGCTCGAACAGCGCCGTATCGCGAATGTGCGTGGTCATCGTCAGCGGACCCAGCACCTCCATCGTGACCTCGGGGTGCTCGGCGCACCAGATGGGATTGCCGGTATCCAGGCAGGCCGCGACATAGTCCTTGCCGGACTCCTCGATGACGGTCTTTGCCTCCCACGCCTGCATGTCGCCCGAATGGTTCTCCAGCGCGATCTTCACACCCGTATCCAGGGCCACGCTCCGCGCGCCTTTGAACACTTTGATCGTGCTCTCCATGTGGTACTCGATGCCCTTGCCGTCGTAGCGGTCCACCGTATCGCCCAGGTAGCAGCGCAGGCTGCGCGCACCCACCAGGTGGGCAATCTTCAGCGCCTTGGTGAGATTCTCCACCGGATCCCCAAACGACGGCTTCCACGCCTTCGCCGTGGGGCAGATGCAGCCCGTGCCGGCATCGATGGCAATGTCCAGTTCCTTGCCCTTGGCCTTCACTTTGGCCAGGTGCGCGGGGTCGAGCGACTCAAAGTCATCCAGGGATGAGATCTGGATGGCATTGCAGCCATGCTTCGCCGCAAAGTCGAGGTGCTGCAGCGATTTCATGCCCCAGGCCCGCATCGAGTAGGTGTCGAAGCCGAGACGCAGCTTGGGGTTCTGGGCGCGCAAACCGGCTACGGTCGAGGCGAAGGAGGAAAGGAAGAAAGCACGGCGGGATAGCATGGGTACCGCCTCATCTTATCAAGGGGGGCACCCATCGGCCGGCCATGATGCCGGACCGTCACCACTCGTTGTAGGGATTGCCCTCGAGCGACTTCTTATCCGACTTCGACCGTACGTCGAAGATGCCCGGTTCGGTCTGGTTGACGCTGGTCACGGCGTCTTCCTGGATCGTCGTCCAGTCGGACTCACCTGTCATCGGATCGGACGGAATTTGCCGCAGGTAGCCTTCCTGGACCAGATCCTGCAACGATTGCGGAGCCTTCGCCTTGTCATAGGTGAACTCGTCGATCACCGTGCGCAAGGTGAAGAGGTTCTGCCGCAGGACACTTTCCTTGGCGCGAATGACCGACTTCTGGTACATCGGCACGGCGACCGCCACCATGATTGCGATGATCGCCATCACGATCATCAGCTCAATCAGGGTGAAGCCGCGGGATCTCTTACCACTCGGAGTACATCGTGCCATCGGGCGCCTTCTCCATTGATTTCGTGTACACGTCGAACACATTCTGCCCGCCCCAGCCCGACGACTTCGGATCGTCCTGCGTCGAACGCATGCCCCAATCCGTCGACTTCGTGAACGGATCGCGCGGCATCCTGCGCAGGAACCGGATCTTCTTGCCGTTGGCGTCGTTGGCCATCTTCACGCCTTCTACCAGTTGGTCCAGCGTCTCCGGATAACAATCCGTGCCCATCTTCTGGGCGATCTTGTTCCCGTCGCAGGCGTCCTTGTACTTGTCGATGGCCTTGCGGAGTTCCACCAGCGCGTACCGCAGTTCCCGTTCCTTCTCGCGCCGCACCCGAAACCGGGCCAGCGGCAGCGCCATGGACGTGAGCAGCGCCATGATCGTGAACGCCACGATCAGTTCAATCAGGGTCAGCCCGCGTTGATTCCGCCTCCTGCGCATTGCTCTATTTCACTGTGATCGACGTCACCGGCGCGGTCACCGGAATGCTCTGCAGGCGCGCATCGCGCATCGTCAAATCGGCCAGGGTGATCTGCGACGTGCCCGCGGCCACGGCCGTAAACTTCAGATTCACCAGCGTACCCGAGCCGGAGATTCCTCCGGCGCCGGGCAGGCGGTTCATATTGACGATCGCCATACCCTGTGCGTCCACCTTCGATTCGGAGAATGTCACCTGCTGCCCATCGCCGCCCATGAAGTCGCCCTTGGTCACTTCCACCAGCTTCAATACCTTATTGTCGTAGGTCACGCGCATCGGCGCCGTGAACAGATCGGTCACGTTGTCCACCTGCAGGGTGACCGAGAACGACTCCGCCGGGCTCACCTGCGAAGCGGAGGGCCGCAGCAACAGAGTAGGCGTGCCCGGTCCGGCGGTCGGCCGCCCCAGGCCCGGATTGTCCGGACTCACTCCGGGGTTCGTCTGCACGGCCGGAACCGGTTGATTGTTCACCTGCGACCGGGGCGTCTCCGCGCCCGGCACCACCGGGGTCGGGACATTCACCCGTGAACCAGGCGCCATCGGCAATCCGGCCGGTCCAGCCGGCGGCTTCGGAGCAGCAGCAGGGGCCAGCGGCTTCACATCTTTCCTGGGGGCGTAGCCCAGCTTGTAGATCGACTCAGTACCGGTGGCGATCGCACGCACGTTCTCTGCAGTGACTTCCGGTCCGCGCACAATGTGCGGCACCAGCGCGACCAGCAGGTCGGAATTGATGTTCTCAATGCTATCGGTGGAGAAGAACCGTCCGAAGAACGGCAGGCTCATGAGCCCGGGCAGGCCGCTGCGGACCTTCGTCTGCGTCGCCTGCATCAGCCCGCCAATCAAGGTCACTTCCCCTTCCCTCACGCGGATGATGTGGCTCACTTTGCGCTGGCCGATGACCGGCTGCGAGAGGCCGCCGACGTCCACCTTGTCGCGAATGTTCGAAATCTCGAACTCCACCTGCATCGACACTTCATCATTGGAGTGGATGCGAGGAGTGAGGTCCAGATTCACGCCCACTTCGGCGAACTGAAACTGGGTGGAGACCAGCGGGCTGACGCCCACCGCCCCCGCGCCGGATTGAAACGAACCCGTGGCGTAGGGATAGCGGTCGCCCAGGCGCAGGGTAGCCTTCTGGCCATCCGTGGCTCGCACCTGGGGTGTCGTGATTACCTTTGACGAACTGTCCTTCGCCAGTGCCTCGATAAACGCACCGGGCACGGTCGCCGACCAGTCGCCCAGGCCCAGGCTGCTCAGCCCCTTCAGGCTGACCGACCCGGAGCTGGAACCGCCGGGCGTCGGCGTGATCGTCGAAGAAAACCCGTTCTTGCCGCCGGAAACCAACGACATGCCGATGTCCCGCGTCCTGTCCTTATTTGCTTCCATGACAATGACGTCCACCACGACTTCCGGCTTCGCCTTGTCCAAGTCCAGCAGGACCTTCTCTGCCAGGGCGACTTGATCCGCCGTGCCGCGCACCACAATTGCCGATTGTGAATTCACCGGGAAGACCTTGCGAACATCGGTGACCGTACGCATGCCGGTCATTACTTCCTGCAGTTCCTGCGGCGACGTCAGGTTCTGCAGGTAGAAGATGCGCGTCACCTGCTCTTCATAATCGCGGCGCTTCGTGACATTGTCCTGGGTGACGAAGATCGTGTTGCCGGAAAGCGGCTTCACAAAGGTCTTGGTCAGCAGGGCCAGATAGTCGAGGGCCTCGTCCAGCGTAGTGTTGGACAGGTCCACCGAAAACTTCTTCTGCTGATCCTGGAACTCGGAGTCAAACAGGACGTTGATGCCCGCGACCTTGCCCAGGGTCTCATACAACACCTTCGTGCCCTGATTCGACATCTTGAGCCCCAGCAGTTCCTGCGAAATCGGCTTCAGCTCAGGCACGGGCAGAATGCGGCTGGCCCGCTGCTCGGCATCCTTGCGGGCCGTTTCGGCGGGCGTCATGCCGGGGTCATTGGCGGGCGCGGCGGCGGAGTTGGGATCTTCTTTCTTCGCCTTTTCGCGCTCAATCATCATATTGGTGCGGCGCAGTTCCTGCTCGGCGATGGTCGAGGCGGTGTCGATGGCGAAGGCACGTTGAAATTCCGCCAGCGCCTCTTCCAGCTTGCCTGCCTTGCGCAACTTCTGGCCGGCATCGACGTGCGCCTGTCCGGCGGCGAACCGCACCCTCCGCAGCGCCAGGATGTAGCCCGTATCCCGCGGATCGGCCGACACAGCTTTTTCGTAAAAGTCGAGCGCCTTGTCGTAGTCTCGGGCAGTTTCAGCCGCCCTGCCCTGCTCCAGAAGGTTGTCGCCCTTCTTGTTGCTGGCGGTTGCCAGCGGCACGCTGATAGCCAGGAAAACCAGCCCGCAGGCGGCCGCGAGGACCGCTAAACGATTCATCTTCCGCATGTTAGACCTAAAGTTGCTCCATCGGCCACCTCGCCGCGCCATGCTAAACTCAAGGAAAAGGCGCTACGCGTTCCTGGCACTTCTTCTCAACTGATTGACGTTTCAGACCGCTCACGCGTGGAGGCGAATCTAATGCCCGCGGACAAAACAGGCTTCAAACTCGTCTCTGAGAACCGTAAGGCTTACCACGACTTCTTCGTTCTGGAGAAACTCGAGGCAGGTTTGGTGCTCACGGGGACCGAGATCAAATCGGCGCGCGAGGGCAAGGTCCAGCTCCGCGACAGCTACGCCGACATCGTTGGAGGCGAGGCATGGATCCTCAATGCCCACTTCAGCCCATACTCGCACGGCAACATCTGGAACCACGACCCTACGAAGAAGCGTAAGTTGTTGCTGCACAAGCAGGAAATCCTGAAATTGTTCGCCAAGGTCAGGGAAAAGGGGCTAGCCATCATCCCGCTCAAGCTCTACCTCAAGGATGGTCTGCTGAAATGCGAGCTCGGCGTCTGTAAGGGTAAGAAACTGCACGACAAACGCGAGGCCGAACAGACTCGCGACCAGGAAATGGAAGCTAAAAAGGCCATGAACCTGAAGAATTCGAGGAGCTACTAGTCCAGCCATGGAATTGATACTCAGCCGCACCCCTGCCGCCGCCATCGAGGCCGATGCGCTTCTGGTGATCAGCTTTACCGACGAGCGGGCCGGCAACGACCTCACGGAAGGTCTTGTCTCGGAACTCTATGATCGCGGCGAGTTTACCGGCAAAGCCCTGGAAACCGCCATCGTCCACCGGCCCGGTCCCCTGCGCGCCGCGCGGCTCGTCCTGCTGGGCGGCGGCGATAAGGCGAAGTTCGGCCCCAACGATATGCGCAAGTTGGGCGGCCTGGCCGTTCGCACCCTCAAACCCAAGGGCTTCAAGAACATCGCCATCGCGCTCAGCGGTGAACTCCTCAGCGTGAAGATGGTGGAAGCACTCGTCGAAGGCGCCATCCTGGGCGACTTCGAGCCCGACCAGCTGAAGACCGACAAGAAGAACGCCGACAAGAAGATCGAGCAGTTCCGCATCTCCGTGCCCGACGAAACCGTCGAGCTGGTCAATGCGCTGCGCAGCGGCCGGGCCATCGGCGAAGCCCAGAACTTCGCCCGCACACTGGTCAACCAGCCCGGTAACCTGCTCACTCCGTTGAAGTTGGCGGCCGAAGCGAAGACCATGGCAGAGGAGTTCGGGCTCGGCTGCGAGATTCTCGATGAGGCCCAGATGCGCCAACTCGGCATGGGCGCCCTGCTGGGTGTCTCCATGGGCTCCGCTGAACCGCCGGCGTTTGTCATCCTCCGCTATACCCCGCCCTCTCCGCCGACGACCGAAGACCACCTCGCCATTGTCGGCAAAGGCGTGACCTTCGATACCGGCGGCATCTCCATCAAACCCTCCGACGGAATGGAGAAGATGAAGTACGACATGGGCGGAGCTGCGGCCGTCTTCGGCGCCATGCGGGCCATCGCCCAGTTGAAGCCCGCTATCCCGGTCACCGCCATCGCGCCCTGCGTCGAGAACATGCCGGGCTCCAAAGCCCAGCGCCCGGGCGACATTGTCACCACCTACCAGGGGAAGACTGTGGAAGTACTCAATACGGACGCGGAGGGCCGCCTCATCCTGGCCGACGCGCTCACTTACGCCGCCCGCCACGGCTGCACCCACCTGGTGAACGCCGCCACCCTCACCGGAGCCATTGCCGTCGCCCTCGGCCATCTTTACTCCGGCGTCTTCTCGAATAACGAGGAACTGCAGGCTAAGGTCTTGAGTGCAAGCAAGCTGGAAGGCGAGCGCATGTGGCCTTTCCCCATGGACGAAGACTACAAGGAGTACCTCAAGTCCGCCTTCGCCGACATCGGCAACATCGGCGGACGCTGGGGCGGCTCCATCACCGCGGCTAAGTTCCTGGAAGAGTTCGTCGAGAACAAGCCGTGGGTCCACCTGGACATCGCGGGCGTCGCCTGGCTCGACGACGGCAAACCGTTCCTCGCCAAAGGCCCCACCGGGACCCCGGTGCGTACATTCGTGCGACTCGCTCTCAATTGGTAGGCATCTAAGGGCTTGAGGAGATGATGCCGCTCCGCTCGCTCTGTCTGTCCGTGCTGGCGTGGGCCGCCCTCCCGGCCCTCGCCCAGCCTCCGTCTATCATATGGACCGATGACGAGAAGTCCAACTTCCTGCGTCAGGCCCCCGTGGTCTCCGTCAAGATCCTCAAAGAAGGCGTCACGAGTTCGCACCGGGCTACCTTGCGGAAGAACGGCCGCAGTCACGACGCCCATATCCAAACCGTGAACGAGTCCGGCGTGCTCGCCAGCTCCCTCAACTTCGAGCGAGGCTTTTCAGATAGTTACCGGCACAATCTGGCTGCGTTTGAGTTGAACCAGATGCTTGGATTGGAGCGCATTCCCGTCACCGTGGCCCGGGCATATCGCAAGCTGCCCGCATCCTATACCTGGTGGGTGGATGGCGAGGTGATGACCGAACGGGAACGCCAGGCGCGGAGTCTCCGCCCACCCAACGGGGCCCTTTGGAACGATCAGGTCTACATCATGAAGGTGTTTGACCAGTTGATCTATAACGTCGACCGCAACACCGGTAATATCGTCATCGACAAGGACTGGAAGCTCTGGATGATCGACCACACCCGGGCCTTCCGTGTCCGCATCGATCTGATGAGCGAGGA
This sequence comes from Paludibaculum fermentans, assembly GCF_051172195.1. Classification (GTDB taxonomy): domain Bacteria; phylum Acidobacteriota; class Terriglobia; order Bryobacterales; family Bryobacteraceae; genus Paludibaculum; species Paludibaculum fermentans_A. The sequence goes on along the minus strand of NZ_JBPJAQ010000002.1, from coordinate 717,399 downwards.
AGAACTCGTCCGCTGCGACCGGGCACTGCTCGAACGGATGCGCAAACTGGACCCAGCCGAGGTCCGCGCGCGGCTGTCGCCCTGGCTCAATCCACAACAAGTGGACTCGCTGATGGCCCGGCGCGACCTGATCGTCCGCCATTTTGAAGAGCTCGCCGTCCAAAAGGGCGAAGCCAACGTCTTTTATGAGTACCTCGAGAAGAACCCATGAGACGCCGTGACTTCCTAAAACTTGCCTCCGTCGCGCAGATGCAGCCACCGGCGCGGCTGGTGGCCGTCGGCGACGTTCACGGCGATCTCGACCGCTTCATCGACGTCCTCTCCATGGCGGGGCTTGTCGATGATTCCGGCGCCTGGTCCGGCGGCGCGGCCACCCTGGTCCAACTCGGGGATGTGGTGGACCGTGGCAGCAAGTCCCGCGAAGTCATCGACTTCCTGACGAATCTCAAGAAGCAGGCCGCCCGGGCTGGTGGAGCCGTGCATTGCCTGATCGGGAATCATGAGGCGATGCGCATGTATGGCGATTTTCGCTATGTCGCCGCCGCCGAATTCCAAAGCATGTCCACTTCGAAAAGCGAACGCGAGCGCGATCGCCTGTTCGAACAGGATCTGGCCCGGGCCTCCGGCTCGTCCAGCCTGGGCAACCGCAGCGATCTCTCACTGGGATACCGGCCAAAGTGGGAAAAGGAGCATCCCTTGGGACAGGCTGAACTGGCCCGCGCCTTTTCTCCGAAAGGTCCCTACGGCAAGTGGATTCTAGCCCAGCGGGCCGCACTCCGCCTGGGCGGCACACTCTTTGTCCACGCGGGCATCTCCCCCAAGTACTCCGAGTGGTCGGAAGCACGATTGAATGCCCGGGTGACTGAGGAACTCCAGGCCGGAGAACGGCTGGACGATGAGGGCCTCTGCAAGGACACCTCCGGTCCCCTGTGGTGGCGCGGCTTCGCCACGGATTCCGAGGCGGAACTGGCCCCCCATGTGGAAGCGCTGCTGGCCAAGCATCAGGTGCAGCGCATAGTTGTCGGACACACCCCCACCGCGAATGGGATAGTCAGCCGGCTGGGCGGCAAGATCATCCTGGCCGATGTCGGGCTCTCAACGGCCTTCACCGCGCGCCGCGCCTGCCTCGTCATCGAGAATGGGGTGCCGCATGCGCTGGATCGCGGACGCAAACTTCAGCTCACGTAAGAGCCTGATAAGATCTCGTCGAAAATCAGGGGTTTGGTAACCGTCCAGCCGAAGTAGCGCGCTGCCTTCGTGCTGCCGGCGCGACAGTCCATGGCCAGGCAGTCGGCCACCAGGCCGATATGCTCCCGCGCGGCCTCCAGCGGAATCGACTCGACCTTGCCTTCGATCCCACTCGCCTTCGCCACGGCCCGGGCAATCTTCTCCACCGGTTGCGGCATGCCCCCGCAGGCAAAAAACAACTCGCCGGAAGCTGGCTCCGTCACAGCTCGGACGTAGAGGTCGGCTAAGTCGTCTATATGGACGCACGACCAGCAATTGGCCCCTTTTCCAATGATCCGTACAGCACCGTGTTTTTTGGCGTCGGCGAACAGGTTGGCCAGGATTCCTCCGCCCCGGCCGTATACCAGCCCCGGGCGCAACACGACTGGACGGATACCGGAATTCCTGGATTCCAGAACCATCTCCTCCACCGCCGGGCGCCAGGCAACCAACGCTGGTGGGTGCAGTGCGCAGATCTCCCCCACCATGCGTCCATCGGTGTCGCCCACCACCCAGACGCCGCTCGTGTAGATAAAAGTACGTTTAGAACCGGCCAACGCGGACAGCATCGCCCCGACAGCCGCCTTGGCGATCGCGCCCATCTCGGGCACTTCGGCGTCGGCCGCGTGAATCACGGCGTCTACCTCGGCGACCGCCGCGCGCAAACTGTCCAGATCCGTCAGGTCCCCACGGCGGGCGACGAATCCGCGCGATTCCAGCAGATGAGCCTTCTCTTCTGACCGCGCCAACCCCTGCGGCTGGTGCCCCGCCGCTTTCAATGCATCGCACACCGCGGATCCGATGTACCCGGTAGCGCCGGTAACCAGAACTTTCATCGAGCGAAAATCTCCCAGCTATGGAGTGTAGCGTGACGAAGGGGGAAAAAGGAGTCCTAAAGGAGGGAAGGCCCTGTGGCGGGGAGCCGCAGAGCCTTCTTCAGAGGGGCTTGTGAGGGGCTGGGTCCCCTCACGGGATGTTTATAGTCGATGACGACTTTAATTGTCTTTATACAGTGCACATGGCGTGCCAAAGTCCGTCGGACCAGAAATCAAGCACTTACGGCCGCCTAGGCTGGGTCTTCCCCCAATCGAGTGGGGCAAGGGTGGGTGATTCTTAACAGGTGCATAAACCAACTGGGTTATATTTCGCATCCCATTGTCTGAATCGATCACGCAGTCCCCGTCACGCCGCAATTCGCGCCCCGGCAATGTTGGACGATGTTCAGATTGGGAGTGGAAAGAGGGTGCCCTGAAAAGCGTAGAGGCCGTGTGGCTGGGGACCGCACGGCCTCTGTCAGAGGGGCTTGCAAGGAGCTGGGCCTCCTTGCGGGGATGCAATTAAGTCGATGACGACTTATGTTGATCTAAGTATGCATTGCGGATATAAGACTCCGCAAGTCTTTTTTATATTATAGATTCTTCATAATTCATCGCTCTCCTCATACTCACTTATCCATGTACGATTGTGTAGGGTGAGCTCGCCTTCCAATGACTGATGACACTCACTACCTGCCTTCAGAGCGCCTGCCGCGATCAGTAGTGCTGCAGCAACTCACTACGGCTCTCGACCAGGGCGTGCTGTTGAAGCTGGTTAACCTAACCACCGAACCGCTCGCGATTCTGAATCCCCAACGGCAGCTTGTTTACTGCAACGAGGCGTGCTGGCGCATGGCCGGGCTCACCAGTCTGGATGAAGCGATCGGGCTCAGGCCCGGAGACCTGTTGCACTGCGTCAACGTCAAACGCAATCCGGGCGGCTGCGGCACATCGGACAACTGCAAATTCTGCGACTTGGCCAAAGCATTAGTGAACGGCCAGGAAGGACAAGCTACCGCCGGCCGGTGCCTCATCGAATGTGGCGACTCCACCAGCGCGGTCGATGCCGAATACCGTGTGCAGGTGATGCCCCTGCCAGAGGCCGGCCCAGGATGGGTCTGCTACCTCATGACCGACATCAGCCAAGAGAGCAAGCGGCGCGCCCTGGAAAGAACCTTCTTTCACGACATCATGAATCGCGCCTTTGCCGTGGAAGGAGTGGCTGGAGCACTGGCCGAAGATTCCCTCCCGCAGCCTGACCGGGAAGAGTTCACCAGCATGCTCGGCCTGTCCGTGCGCGGCCTGGTAGAGGAGATCAAGAGCCAGCGCGTCCTGCTCGCGGCCGAGTCGGGTGAACTGGCCGTCCACCCTATCCCCATAGACACGCTGGAGGTGCTGCGCGACGCGGTGAGAACCTGTGCGGCCTTCTGGGTGGAAGAGAACGCGCGCGTCGAAATCGAATTGGGCTCACAGGCCGTGGAGTTCGAATCGGATCCGGCGCTGCTCGGCCGAGTCCTGTTGAACCTCCTGAAGAACGCGATCGAATCTTCCGGCCCCGGTCAATCGGTGATCGCCGGCTGCCGCCGCGAAGGCGAGGAAGTCCACTTCTCCGTCCACAACCAGGGAGCCATGACACCGGCAGTCGCCGGCCGGGTCTTCCAGCGGTCATTCTCCACAAAAGGATCCAGTCGTGGCCTGGGCACCTACAGCGTCCGCCTGCTGACCGAGAATTATCTGGGCGGCCAGGTCTCCTTCCACTCCGATCCGGTCTCTGGAACGACCTTCCTCCTCCGGCTCCCGATACTGGCCAGACCGCGGCATACGCTGGTAAACCCGCCCGCCAGGCAAAAGTCCTCCTGCTAGTCGAGGTCGAAGCCGCGGCGCAGCATCTGGACGCTGAGGACTCCCTCCACCGCCTGTAGAGTCTTAATCAGGTGAGGCGGCGCCTGCCCGGGCAGCGGACGCACGCGGTATGCACCGTCCAGCGAGGCGCCCGTTTTCCCGGTGCCCATCAGGATGAGCTCCCGCTCGCTCAGCAGCGGCCCGATCGCTGAACTGACAATTCCGTCCAGATCACAATCCAAGCCGGTCCGAACCTTTAGGATGTACTCCGGTTCCGGGCTGCTCATCGCCTTGGCGCGCAGCATCAACAACGCCTCGGCCAACGCAACCACGCCGAGCCCAATCGAAGCCACCCAGACGCTCCGGGCTCCGACAGCCATGCCGACAATGACCGCGAAAATGACATACGCCGTGTCCTGCGTATCGCGCACCACCGTGCGGAACCGGACTATCGACAAAGCGCCCACCAGGCTGAACGCCCGGGCGATATTGTCGCCGATCACCTGCGTCACCATTGCAATCAGTACGCACAACAACAGCAGCGTCGTCGGGAACTGCAGGCTGGTATTCAATTCCCGCCGGGTGAACTTGTAGATGCCGCCGATCAGCGCTCCGAAGAACAACGCCGAAAGCAGGCGGACAAACACATCCAGCGGTTCGACATGCGGCCCGTTGGCAAACGGCGCAACTAGAAAATCAGGCACGGCGCACCTCCGGCCGGGAAGCCAATCGCCCCATCCCCGGCCACTCCGCCCAATTGCCCCAGGTTCAAGGCCTTGCCGGCTGATCGATATTTCGACGAGTTGCGTGGGTTGAGTGAATACTCCTCCATGAACCCCTGAAACAACGCCGGAACCTCACCGCGGTACTTCAGCTCCAATACGATCCGATCCTCGGAAAGCGGCACCGGGTGATGTCGCGAGTCGAAGGCGAAACCCTCCACTGGAACGGCTCGCACGGCATCATCCAGGGTCAGCCGGATCGGTCCTGTTTCCGTCATGCCCATTCGCGCCGTGCGCGAATAAGAGATCTGGCAGACTGGCCGCAGCCTACGGGCCAGGATGCGGCGATGGAACCAGTAGCCGGCCCAGCCACGCTCGGCTTCAGGCCGGGCCAGGCGGGCGATCTCCGCCAATTCAACCTGCGACCGCTTCTTGCAGACGAGCCCGCGGCTCTTCATCTTGCGCTCCAGAAAGACCACACTGCTGGAACCATAGCGGCGGATCCGGTATTTCCCGCGTGCAAACGAACCCGTGCGGCTCAGGACATCGAAATCGGCCGTATCCAGATACAATGTCGTGATCGTGTACGCATCCTGGTCGGAGCCGAGCCCGTGCGGGTCGGCCATCATGTTGCGCCGTGCCCACGACCGTACCTCCTCGGCCAGGGGCCGCCCAATCACAAACTTGATCTCAGAGGCGAATTTCTTGAACTGCCCCGGATCGATGGAAGGGGACTGCAAGGTTTCCATGGTTATCTCCTGTGGGCGCTTACTCCTGTTGCATCGGCGGACGGCCGCCGGGCGGTCCAAAGCCGCCGGGCATACCGCGCGGAGCCAGGTCCCGGTTGATGCCCGCCCGCACCTGCTCTTCTGTCAAATAGCCGGTCTTCGACCCGCCCCAGCTTTCAAACCACTTGGCGAAGCCGCGGGTAAACTGCTCGCGAGTGATCGGCGCATTCTGGGCTCCGCCCATGGCCTGCTGGAACGCAGGCGCCAGGAACATGCCCGGCCCCATGCCTCCGGGTCCGCCCGGACCGCCGAACCCGCCGCGCCCGCCCGGCCCATTGCCATTGCTGGCCTGGCCCTGCGACTTGCCGGCCAGTTGCGCCGCCACCGATTGCGACCGGGGGCCCACAAATCCCTTGATGGGCTTCATGCCGCCCATGCCCGGGCCCATCCTGCCACCCGGTCCGCCAGGCCCCATCTCTCCGCCCGGGAAACCCGCCGGCTCCTCCTGCTGCCCGCTCACCGCCTTTTCAAAACGAGCCAGCTTGTCAGCCGCTTCCTCTTTCACCGCCGGCCGGATCAGGGCCGCCGTCTCGTCCACCTGATTCGAAATCCTCGCCGGTTCACCAAGCGTCCGGTTCATCTCAGACAGTTTGGCCAGGTACAGCTTCTTGAACTCGTCTACCTGGAACACCCGCTCGAGAAACCGGTTCTGCCCCTGCCACGGCCGCTGGATGCTCAAATCGGTTCCACCCCCCATCGGGAAGTGGCCGAACGAATGGTCCAGGTCCCACGGCAGGAACTGGAACTTGTTCGTTTGAGGATGGAGGTAGACGTAATAGTTCTGCCCCATTGAGAGCAGGCTGTCCATGTTCGACAGCCAAACTGTCGCGGCCATGAACCGTGCAAACTCGTCCAGATCCAGGTAGTTCTTCAAACCGGCCGCAAAGGCCGCATCGTTCGCCGAGCTGACGAAGCGCGCAAACTCGATCACCCTCTTCTTCTGGCCGTCTGTCAGTTCGTCCTTCGGGTCGTACGTCCGTTCGTACTTCGACCAGTCGTCACCCAGATCGGTGAACAGGTTCTGGCCAACCGGCTTGAAGATCGCCCCATCGCGCGTTCCGAACCGCTCTTCCGCGAAGTGCTTGTCGACATCCTCCACCACGGAGTAGAGTCCAAAGTACTTGCGGTCATACTTGCCCGGCACTGTCACATAGACGCGGGCATACGAGGTGCGCGGAGAGGGCACACCGGCATCGCGGAACAGCCGGTAGGACAACGGTTCATTCATCCAGCTCGCATCGGTGACATTATTATGAAGATTGATCTTGGTCAACCCCGCCAGCTTCTGCCCTTTGACGTACTTGTTCAGGTCCAACTTCAATGACTTCTTAATGGAGTTGCGCGACTCCATGTACGAGTTGTTGCCTTTGTAGCGAACCGCTATATCCCGCAACTGAGTGCCGTCGAAATCCAGATCGGCATGTACATATTCAAATTCGATACCGGACATCGCCGACAGGCCATTCCGCTTGCTGGTCCCATTGCGCGCAACCATCCCGGGCCCTCCACCGCCCGGACCACCGGGGCCGCCGAACCCGCCCGGCCCACCCGGTCCAGGCATGGGCGCCAGCGTGTTCAAGCCCGCACGCAACTGTTCCGTCGTCAATTTGCCGGTCTTCTGTTTGTCCCAGGCCGTGTACCATGCCTGGCCGAGACCCGTGAACTCCGCCGCCGAGAGCTTTCCGTCCTTGTTGGCATCCCCCTTCATAAAGGCAGGCGTCACAAACATCGCCGGACCAAAGCCGCCCGGTCCGCCAGGCCCACCCGGGCCACCAGGCCCCCCAGGACCGCCCGGTCCACCGGGACCACCGGGAAAGCCGCCGCCACCCTTGGGCTCGATCGCGGTCCACTGGTCGGCCGTGAACTTCAAGTGAATCGTCCAGATCCTGGCATTCTGGAAGATCTCCGCTGGTTTCGCGGGGGTCGCCGCAACAGCCAGACCCGCCACGCCCAGCATGGCGGCAGCCGCCCACAGCCTTCGCCCGCTGACCGCGCGCTTCGAATTTCCTTCGTGAGTCATACGTTGTAACGCCACAGTAACCGAAGCGACCTTAAGAGAAAGTGAAGCAGCGCCCACCCGCGACAAATTCGAAAGTTAACGTGCTTCATGTTCTCTTAGGGTTCGCTCTGCTAGAGTGCTGACGTAGCAACCGATGCGTGTCCTGATCGTGGAAGACGAACCCGACCTGCTGATGAGCCTGCTGCGCGCCGTGCGCGATGAAGGCTACGCCGCCGATGGCGCGGCCGATGGCATCGAGGGCCTGTTCAAGGCCGAAAGTAACGACTACGACGCCCTGCTGCTCGACGTCATGCTGCCCGGCCTGGACGGCTGGGAACTGCTGCGGCGCCTGCGGCTCTCCAAAAAGACACCGGTGCTGATGCTCACCGCCCGCGACGCCGTCCGCGACCGCGTGCGGGGCCTGGATTCGGGCGCCGACGACTACCTGGTGAAACCCTTCGACCTGCATGAACTGCTGGCCCGCCTGCGCGCCCTCATCCGCCGTGCCGCCAGCCAGTCGCAACCGGTGCTGGAACTGGGCGACGTCGCCATCGACCTGGCCGCACGCACCGTGACTAGGCAGGGTCAGGAGGTCATTCTCACCGCCCGCGAGTATTCCCTGGTGGAGTATCTCGCGCTGCACCAGGGCGCCGTCGTCACACGCACCATGCTCTACGAGCACCTGTTCGACGAGAACGATACCACCCTCTCCAACCTGCTCGATGTCCACGTCTCCAACGTCCGCAAGAAACTAGGCCACGACTTCATCACCACGCGCCGCGGCCACGGCTACTCCATCGGGGCCCAGCCATGATCTTCAACTCCATCCGCTGGCGCCTGCAGGCCTGGCATGGCGTCATCCTCGCCACGGTTCTTACCGGCTTTGGCGTTGCGGCCTATCAGGTCGCCCGCGACAACCAGTTGCGCTCTATCGATCAGGACCTCGGCCAGCAATTGGAGGGGCTCTTCCGCCCCAGGCCGCCGGCAGGGGACCCCGGCGATCCGCCGGAAGCTCGCCCTCCGCGAGGCGAACGCGGCCGGCCCTTCCCGTTCGAGTCGCCCGAATTCGAGGATCACCTGCGTCAGGCCGTCAGTGAATATGGCTCAGCCGGCGGACCCTACCTGGCGCTATGGAAGGTGAACCAGGGGCTGCTTGCCCGCTCGCCCGGCGCTCCGCAGGACATGCCGCCCCCCAGCGAAGCGCTGGCGCAGGCTCCGCAGGCAGCCGGCCCTGGCCAGCCAGGGTTTCGTCCCGGACCTCGCGGCCCCATGCTCGCCCGTACGCGCGGCCCGTTGCGCGAGATCGCTGTCCCCCTGCCCCGCGGTTTCGTCGTCGTGGCCGGCCGTTCCATCGCGGACGACCAGGCCGCCATGCAGCGCCTCGCCCTCTGGCTGCTCGCGGCCGGCCTGGGCGTCTTCCTGCTGGGCCTGGCTGGCGGCGGTTGGGTAGCCGCCCACGCCATCCGGCCCATCGACGCCATCAGCGCCACCGCCCAGCGCATCTCCGCCGGCGACCTCTCCCAACGCATCAACGTCGCCGACACCGAAAGCGAACTCGGCCGCCTGGCCGCCGTCCTCAACAACACCTTCGCCCGCCTGGAATCCTCATTCACCCAGCAGGCCCGCTTCACCGCCGACGCCTCGCACGAGCTGCGAACACCCGTCGCTGTCATCCTGACCCAAACCCAGACCTGCCTGGCTCGCGAACGCGACTCCGCCGAGTACAAAGAGACCCTCGAAGCCTGCCAGCGCGCCGCCCAGCGCATGCGCCGCCTCACCGAATCCCTGCTGGAACTCGCCCGCCTCGATGCCGGAGAAGAACCCATGCGGCGCGATCGCTTCGACCTGGGCCGTGTCGCCCGCGAAAGTGCCGAGTTGATCCGCCCGCTCGCCGCTCAGCGCAACGTCACCCTCGAGACAGATCTCGCCCTGGCCGACTGTGCGGGCGACGCCGAACACGTCGGTCAGGTCGTCACCAACCTGCTGTCGAACGCCATCCACTACAACCGCGACTCGGGCACGGTCCACGTTGTTGTTCGCATCGAAGGCGATCACGGGGTGCTGCGCATCTCCGACGCCGGCAGCGGGATCGCAGTCGAAGACCAGCCCCACATCTTCGAACGCTTCTACCGCGCCGACAAATCCAGGGCTCGCGCCGAAGGGCGCACCGGCCTTGGCCTGGCCATCTGCAAGGCCATCGTCGACGCCCACGGCGGCTCAATCGGCGTGGAAAGCCAGCCGGGCTCCGGCAGCACCTTCACGGTCCGCCTGCCGCTGGCCCATCACTAACGGGCGGTAGTCATCTTCTGGATGAACGCGCGCGGCAGCATCAGCCGCACTCGTTCCGGAGCAATATCCAGGCTCACCGGAGCCTCGCCCGCATACTCGCCATCCACCTGAACATCGATTCGCGTGGAGCCGTTCGCTTCCAGCTGCAGGCTGCGCGCATGCGCCACCGTCACTCCCGTCATGCCCTTCAGGCTGTTCAGCAGCACACCGCTGAAGTACTTCAGGTAGCGGAACGAACTCGGCCCCTCGAAGAGGACCACGGCGAACTGGTCGCTCAGCAGGTTCGCATGCCGCGCGATCTCCAGGTCTCCGCCGTAGTTCCTCACCCGGCTCACCAGGGCGAAACTGCAGCGCGACCGCGTTCCATCCATCACGACATCGAACTCGGGCAGCTTCTTGCCCACCTGCGCGAAACCGCCCTCCCAGTAACTCAGCTTGCCCCAGCGCCGCTTGAACTCCGGGCTCACCATGCGCACGATCCGCGCGTCCAGCCCGACGCCCGCCATGCAGGCGAAGAAACGCGCCGCCTTCCCCGGGGCCGTCATCCGGCCCAGAGAAATCGTCGCCGGCTCCAAGTCCTGGAACTGTGACGCCGCCCGCACAAGATGGCCGCCGATGCCGGTCTCCATACCCAGGACATTGGCCGTGCCAGCCGGCAGAATCGCCAGCGGCACCTCGGAACCGGCCATGCCGGCGATCACTTCATTGATCGTCCCGTCCCCTCCAGCCACAAAAACGAGATTTGAACCTTCGCCGATCGCTTTCCGCGCGATCGAGCCAGCCGTATCGGGCCCCGTGGTGGGACACAGCCGGATGGGTCCGACATGCGGCTCCAACAGCCGCTGGGCCTCGGCAATCATCTGTGGACGGCGAAAAAGCTTTCCGGCGACGGGGTTATAGACCAGACTGGCCTGACTTCGAGATGCGTTGGGATCCGGCACGTAGTTACGATTATAGATAGTGACTGCCCGGCAACAGATGGATGACTTGCGCGCCCAGTTGAGGCGGCACGAATACCTGTACTACGTGCTGGATGCTCCGGAGATCTCGGACGCCCAGTACGACGGCCTGATGCGGCAGCTCCAGCTACTGGAGCAGGAACACAAGGACATCCCTGTCCCACCCGATTCCCCCACTCGCCGGGTCAGCGGAGCGGTGCGCGAAGGCTTCGTCAAAGTGCGCCACAGCGCGCCTATGCTCAGCCTGGACAACGCACTGAATCCAGAGGAGTTGCAGGCGTTCGACAGCCGCGTCCGCGAGCTGCTCGCCGGCGCTGGCTACCAGTACGCCGCGGAGCTCAAACTCGACGGCCTCTCCATGGCCGTCCACTATGAAAACGGAGTCCTCACCCAGGCCATCACGCGCGGCGATGGAACAGTGGGCGAAGATGTCACCGAGAACGCCCGCACTATCCGCTCCCTGCCCCTGCGGGTCGAAGCCGAATGGCCCAAGTTCGAAGTGCGCGGTGAAGTCATCATGCCCAAGGCCTCGTTCGAGAAGCTCAACAAGGAACGCGCCGCCCAGGAATTGCCTCTTTACGCCAATCCGCGCAATTCAGCCGCCGGCTCGTTGCGGGTCCTGGATCCCACCATCACCTCGAACCGTCAGTTGGAGTACCACGCCTACTTTCTGCTGGTCGACGGGCAGCCGGCCAAAGATAGCCATTGGGCCTCGCTCGATGCCATGAAGGCCATGGGCTTCCGCGTGAATCCGCGCCGCCGCCTGTGCGCCAACCTCGAAGAGCTCACCGCCTTCTGCAACGAAGTGGGCGAACTGCGAGACAACCTGCCGTATGAGATCGATGGCGTCGTGGCCAAAGTCGATTCCATCCCCCAGCAGCGCCAGTTGGGCTGGACCGCCAAGTTCCCCCGCTGGGCCATCGCCTATAAATTCACGGCGCGCCAGGCCGAAACCGTCCTCGAAGGAGTCGACATTCAGGTGGGCCGCACCGGAGCCCTCACCCCCGTCGCCCGCCTGAAACCCGTCACCGTCAGCGGCGTTACCGTTTCCAATGCCACCCTGCACAACGAGGAAGAGATCGCCCGGCTCGACCTCGCCATCGGCGACTCCGTCCTCATCGAGCGCAGCGGCGACGTGATCCCCAAAGTGGTGGCCGTGACGAAGCGCCCCGACGACCGGCGCGCCTTCGTCATGCCCAAGACCTGCCCGGTCTGCCAGTCGCCCGTCATGCGTGCCGAAGGTGAAGTGGCCAGCCGCTGCCTGAACACCAACTGCCCGGCCCGGCTCCGCGAGAGCATCCTCCACTTCGCCGCCCGCAGCGTCATGGATATCGATGGCATGGGCGACGCCCTGGTCGATCAACTCGTTGCCAAGGGCCTCGTCCGTAGCGTCGCCGATCTCTACGAACTCACCGTCGAACAGCTGCGCGGCCTCGAACGCATGGGGGAGAAGTCCGCCAAAAAGATCTGGGACAACATCCAGGTGTCCAAACAGCGGCCCCTGCCGCGCCTCATCGCCGGCCTGGGCATCCCCTTCGTGGGGGAACGCACCGCCCAATTCCTGGCCGACAGCCTGGAGAGCATGGACGCCCTCATGGAGGCCAGCGAGGCGCGGCTTCAGGCCATCGAAGAGGTCGGCCCGAAGATCGCCGAGAGCATCCGCCGCTTCTTCGCTGAATCCCACAACCAGGAACTCGTCCGCCGCCTGCGCGGCTATGAATTGAAGTTCACCCACGAGGCCGCCGTCCGCCCGGCGTCCGGAGCCTTCCTCGGCATGGTTTTTGTCCTCACCGGCACCCTCCCGAACCTCTCGCGCGAAGACGCCAAGGCGCGCATCGAAGCCGCGGGCGGCAAAGTCACCGGCTCCGTCAGCAAAAAGACCAACGTAGTGGTGGCGGGCGAAGACGCGGGGTCCAAGCTCGATAAGGCACGCGAATTGAATATCGAAGTGTGGGACGAAGCCACACTCCTCGGCAGGATCGGATCGGCAACAAACGAATGAGTGGATTTCTTGAGTTCCTGAAAGCGCTCGGCCCGATGGGCGCATTTCTCGTCGCATTGATTGACGGCATCGGCCTGCCGAATCCCGGCGGCCCCGACTATCTGGTGATCTTTCTCGCCTGGACCAGGCCGGAGTCCGCCTACAGCAGCGGCCTCCTCGCAGTCCTGGGTGCCTTGATCGGCAGCCTCGTCCTCTTCTGGGCGGCCCGCAAGGGCGGCGAACGCTACCTCGACGAAAAAGCCAGCGGCCGCCGCGCCATGAAGTTCCGCCGCTGGTTCGCCCACTACGGCCTGGTGACCGTCTTCATTCCGGCCCTGATCCCGGTTGTCCCACTGCCCATGAAGGTCTTCGTCCTCTGCGCTGGAGCCCTCGGAGTCCGCCCCTGGGTCTTCCTGCTCGTCATGGCCGCCGGCAAGTTCCCGCGCTACCTCGGCCTGGCGTACCTCGGCAGGGAGTTGGGCGCGCATTCCACCCAATGGTTGAAGGATCACCGCTGGCATTTCGCCGTGGCAACCCTCGCCCTGTTCGCATTCCTGTTTGTACTGGTGAAAATCTCCGACATGCTGCGCGCCAGGCGCACACTGACTCAAGTACAGTAGCAGTACACGAGATCTCAGCCATGCACACTCCTCTCAGCCGGCGCTCCTTTGTCGCAGCCTTCCTTGCGGCTCCGCAGATTGCGAAACAGAACCCCAACGACATCCGCGTGGAAAGCGTCAGCACCGAGGAGGAAAGCTACATCTACCGCACCCCGCTGAAGTTCGGCGGCACCGTGGTCGACCGCGTCACCCTGCTCAACGTCAAGGTGACTATCCGCAATCGGGCCGGCAAAACCGCCCAGGGCTTCGGCTCAATGCCCCTCGGCAACGTCTGGAGCTTCCCGTCCAAAACGCTCACTTACGACCAGACCCTCGCCGCCATGCGCGAACTGGCCGTCAAAGCCCGCCAGGTCACGGCGGACTGCAAGGAATTCGGCCACCCCGTCGAACTGAACTACCTGATGGAGCCCGAATGGCTCAAGGCCGCCGGCACCGCCGTCCCCAAGCTCTGCGCCCTGGTCACCTGCAGCCCCTTCGACGCCGCCATCCACGACGCTTATGGCAAGCTGAACGGCCGCTCCACCTATCACTGCTATACCCGCGAGTTCCTCTCGGAAGACCTGGGCCGCTACCTCGGCAGGGAGTTCCAGGGCGAGTACCTCGAAAAGTACGTCCTGCCCGACCCCAAGCCGCGCATGCCGCTCTATCATCTGGTGGGCGCTGTCGACCCCATCGTCGAGGCGGACATCACGAAGAAGATCGGCGACGGCCTCCCCGAAACCCTGCCCGAATGGATCGCCTACAACGGCCTCACCCACATCAAGATCAAGCTCAACGGCGACAACGAAGCCTGGGATCGCGACCGCATCCTCAAAGTCGACCGCGTCGCCACCGAGAGCATGACGAAGCGCGGCACGAAGCAGTGGTTCTACTCCCTCGACTTCAATGAAAAGTGCCCCAACATCGCGTACCTGATGGCGGTGCTCCGTCAGGTGGAGGAGAAGTCGCCCGCCGGCTTTGCCCGCATCCAGTATGTGGAACAGCCCACCGCGCGCGACCTGAAGACCCATCGCACCAACGTGATGCACGAGGCGTCGAAACTACGGCCCGTCGTCATCGACGAATCGCTCACCGATCTCGAAAGCCTGATGCTGGCCCGCGAGATGGGCTACACCGGAGCCGCCCTCAAGGCCTGTAAGGGCCAAGCCCAGGCGCTCTTGATGGCGGCAGCGGCGCAGAAATGGAAGATGTTCCTCTGCGTCCAGGACCTCACCTGCCCCGGAGCGTCTCTCATCCACTCCGCCGGCCTGGCCGCCCATGTCCCCGGAGTAGCTGCCATCGAAGCGAACGCCCGACAGTACGTGCCAGTAGCCAACAAGGCCTGGGAAAGCAAATTCCCGGGGATTTTCGTAGTGAAAGATGGCTACGTGAAGACGGGTACTCTGACAGGCGCCGGCCTGGGAGCCGTGGCGTAGCAGGCGAAGTGTGCGTCGCGCGGAAGCTGATAGCTGATAGCTGATAACTGAAAGCGACGAACCGGCGCCGAACTTGCTACTGCTTGGCAGCGGCCGCGGCCGGTTGCCCCGGTTTCCGCACCTTCTCGTAATACCGCTGCACAAAGTCCTGCAAATGTAGCGGCACTTCATCCCGGCTGATATCGCCGCCCGCTTCCGCATGGTTCGCAGACCGGTTCACATACGGCGTCTTCAACTGCTGGTTCTTCGAATTGGTGACTTCCACCATCACCTCGCCCTGCAGGTTCAACGCCCGCTTGCCCAGCAACTCGCTCAGCTTGCCCATGGCGTCCTTCTGCTCCGCCAGTTCCGTATCCTTCTTGCCGTCCTGCTTGCCGATCCCGCTCTTTTCCTGATTGTTCGGAACATCCTGGTTGCTGCCCGCCTGGTTCGACTTCGCCTGCTGGGCATTGTCCGCATCCCCAGGCTGTTCCCCTGGCTGCGAGGCATCCGGCTCGCCCGGCTGGTTCGACTTGCCCTGCTGCGGCTGGCCCTTCTCGCCCTTCTGCTGCCCCTGCGACTTCTGGTTCCCCTTATTCGACGCGCTCTGCTGGTTGTCGCCCTTGTTCTCCATCTTGAGCTTGTCCATCAGGTTCGCCATCGCGTCGCGCATCTTGTCCATAAGGCTCGAATCCTTCTGCTGCTTATCGCCCTGCTTCGGCTGGGCGGCATTGGGATCCCCGGGCTTCCGCGAGTCCTGTGCCCCGGACGGCGATTGGTTCTTATCGCCGCTGGCGTTCTCGCCCTCATCCGAATTCTGGTCCTCGTTGTTCTGGCCGGCCGACTGCTTGTCGCCCTTCTGGCCCTGCGAGGTGGCTTTGTCCGGATCCTTCACATCCACGGAACGCAGCGACTCCTGCGTCATGTTGTCGCGTTCCATCACTTCCACGCGCTCGCTCTCGGGCAGCGTCAGGGAGAACGGCTCCGCCGGCATCCCCTTCTGGGCCAATTCCTTGGGAGCGCTCTTCACCGGAGCGGGCACCCCGGTCAGCGTGTCAAACCGTACCTCGGCGATCGGAGCCCGCAAATCAAAGGTATGCAGCACCCCGTAGCGCACAAAAAACATGGCCAGCGAGGCCAGCAGCAGCGCGGCCACCGGCCAGGTATTCCGCGGAGCGCGGATCGGCACAGCCATGCTCGGATCCACCCCGGCGGCGGTAGACTCCGCCTCCGCCTGGACTGCCTCGACAAACTCAGACTGGGCTTTGCCCGGAGTCGCGAAGTGATGGGCGGTGGAGATCAAATCGCGCAGACCCAGCTCGCGGTCGACATTGCAGGCAACTTCGTACTCATTGGGCAGCTTGTTCCGGCTGCGCCACCAACCGATGGCGACGGTCAGGCAGACCAGGATCAGAGGCCAATACCAGTTCAGAATCTGGGTACCCACCAGCAACAGGACAAGCAACGCCCCGAGCCCCACCACCAGCCCCCATCCGAAGTGCTCAAGCAGGATCTGCCACACGGTGCGGCGCCGGGCTTGGAGGATGAGTTTGGAGATGGCAGCGGTGTTAGTCAATGGGTTGATTCTTATTATGACAGGGGCCTAACCGCCGAGGGGAGCCCGTAGGGTGGTAGACGCAGGGAGGGCGAAATGGTGACGAAGCGGGGAGGCGCAGTCGCAGACGGGAAGTTGACCGGGAAGGCGTCAAAGAGCCTCCGACCTCCGTTCCTAGTGCCGTGCCTTCCCGGCAGCCGGCAAATAGGCTTGGTTTCGCGATCGCCAATCGGCCACGCCGCACAGGCCGCCACCACCCCACCGGAGCGAGGCATCTCCAAATTAGAAGTAACCTAAAAAATCGGTCGTGATGTGGACACGGCAGAGGCAAGACGCCCCGGGGCATCCCAATCTCTACTGATTCATTGCTCGCCCACCATGCCTGTGCTATGGTCGGGTCTCGCCAGGTAACCCATGCTCCATCCCTTCACAAATTGCATTTACGCCTGCCTGTTCGTGATCGCGCCAGCCGCCATGGCAGCGGACGAGGTCAAATTTGACTATCGGGTTCTCTCCACCACCAAAACATCCACCATGGAAAAGGAGATGAATGAGGCGGCTGAGGCCGGGTTTTCCTTTTCCAGCGCGATGGGCGGGCAAACCGCGGTCGGCGGCAAGGAAGTGGTCGTCGTGATGGCCAAGGACGACAAGGCCGCCCCATCGGGGAAACGCGTTTACAAGTTGCTCGCCACCAGTAAGACCTCGACGATGCAGAAGGAAATGCAGGTGCTCGGAGACGAAGGGTTCGAGTACAAAGATCAAACCGTGTTCGAAACCGGATTCGCAGGCAGGGAGGTCGTCGTGATCATGGAACGCACGGAGACCGGAGAACCGGGCAGAATCCAGTACCGATTGTTGTCAACGTCGAAGACATCGACCATGCAAAAGGAACTGCGCGAGGCGGGCGAGGCGGGGTTTGTGCTCGTTGGTTTGACTGTCGCCAAAACCTCTTTTGGCGGCTCGGAGCTGGTCAGCATACTCAAAAAGAAATGAGCAATACTGCTCCTCAAATCGCCGATTTGCCTCGCCGGTTTGGGCTGCTCGACCTGCGCCGACGATTCTTGGACCGCGCTCACAGAGAAACAGTCGCGCCGAGTGCTGGTGAAGCCTGCCCGCGCCTCCGGCCCGGTGGGCGGAAGTTGGGCTGGCTGAGTCACGAGCACCAGCCGGAGCTATCGCTACTGAGCCCGGGCCGCGTGGCGCCCTCCGCGGGAGAGTCATCGCGGCATCGGGGACCTCGCATGGGCCTCCGCGGGAATGAATTGACGGGCCGGGCTCAATCGCTCCGCGCGGCCCGCACTAACCTGCAACCCAGCCCCAATCCAGGAACCGCGGCGCACGGAAGAGCTTCCGGCACGACGAACAGACAAACGGCGGTTCCTCAACGCTCTCGGACGTACGACCGCAAGTCCCTCTGTGCACCCAACGTGTAAACCGCATCAATTCGGTTGCCGTCCGGCGAGACCGTGAATACCCCGCGCCATTCAGGCACCGGACCGTGTGCCATCGGCGAGTAGCGGATTGCCAATTCCACCGTGTGGTCATTCAACCGGCCCTCTCCACGCCAGATAACATACTTCCCATCGTCACGCTTCCATGTGGCCGTGGCGAGAACCTGCTGTCCGTCTTGCCAAATGTGCAGGATCCCTCCTGTCCAACTGCCGTTTAGGTCAAGAGGAGCTGTGGAGACGTCACGCCCGCCACCGCCGCTTACCCTGGTGGCCGTGAATCGGAGGCCCTGATTGTTCACGCCGGTGAGGCTGTTCCCGTCGGGGGCAAGCGTCAGGGTATCCGTGTAGCCATGGCTCCACTTGGCCGTGTAGGTGCGGGTGGCTGCGTCGCGCACAGTCCAACTCAGTGTGTTGCCGCGCGGATCGCGTCCTGTACCCCCGGGCTCGATCTCAACAATGCCGCCGCCGGCGCCCCAGTTCCACTTTCCAGCAATCACATTGCTGGAACCAACCGGAAGGGCAGTGGCACCGCTCACACGTGTCGCCGTGAAACGCATTCCCTGGTTGTTGACGGCGGTGAGACTGTTGCCGTCAGCGGCCAGGGTTACAGTATCGGTGTAGCCGTGACTCCAGCGGACGACATAGGCCCGCGCGCCAGCGTCCCGCAGCGTCCATTGCAGCGAGTTGCCGCGCGGATCGCGTCCACCGCCTCCTGGCTCGATTTCCACAATGCCGCCCCCGGCACCCCAGTTCCACCTTCCTGACAGCGAAGGCGTCTGTGCAAAGACCAATGGAGTGCAGGCGAGCACGGCCCAACAGAGCGCTACGGATTGCATGTGGCTTTCTCCCGGCTACAGCATCATGCGTTTAAGACCCATAAATCTTATTCCGAATCGGCGAACATCGCAATCTACCTGTCGTTGCCTCCCAAATCGAACAGCAGGGCACTCACTCCAAAGCTCGCAGCCGGTGAGCCTGTCGGAAGGAAGCCTACCGCGAAATCCGGCCCGGCTGGCGGTCGGCCGCTTCCCCGCGATCACCTCGGTCGACACGGGATGCAGCAACGCTTCCCTCGATTGTTTTGCGCGCAACCTGTGGAAGCCTCCCGCAGCGCCCGTCCGTGCGAAACAGCCCACAAGCTCCACCGAAGCGGCTGCCTTCACTGCGCAAGGCACCCCGTTGGGACGGGTGCCAGGGCAACCCGGGAATCTCAATCCAAGCCACTGTCAGTTCACAGCGCGCCGCCCGGAAGAACGGCGGCGCCACCCCCGACAGGCAGCGCCGCCTCCACTACGGTCTTACTCCAAGGGAGCCGTCACCACCCCTGTGGCTGACAGCGCACCGGTCTGGCCGGCGCCGCTCTGCAACCTGACGGTTACGGTCACACTACCCTCCGCTGCACCAGGAATCCAGGTCGCCGTCCAAAGCCCATCCGGACCAGGCACCAGCGCCAGCGCACGCTCCCCGGCACTCGAGAAGCTCACCAGGCCCAATCCGGTCGAGACCGGCTGCCCACAGTTGTCGGTCACCAACATCTCCAACTCGGCGGGCGTTCCGGCCACGACGGAGAAGTGGTCGCCCAACCGCACCCAATTGGCTCGCAGGCTCGTGGCCGCGCAGTCCGTCGCCGGTATCACCAGCAGGACATCCACCACCGCCACGGTTCCATCCGAGAACTCCAGGGCGATCTGTGCCCGCTGCGTCCCCTCGCCTGCCGTACCCGGCACGGCGTGCACAGTCAACTCCAGGGAGCCATCCGCCGGCACCCTGCCCGACACCGAGCCCAACGTCAGCCAGCCGCTCGCCTCCACCGGCGCTATCGATGCCGTGTAGCCCATCTCCACCCGGCTCGGATTGCTCAGCACCAGCGTCCGCGTCGCAGCCGCCGTTCCCGCGAACGACAGCCCGGCAGGACTCACCTGCGGGCCCGGCTCCTCCGGCGTCACCCACAGTTGAACCTCCGCTGAACGCTCCACCCCACCGGCCGTAGGCGTCACCGTCACTGTGCCCGCATAGTGGCCAGCCGCCAGGTTCGCGGCATCCGCCTTCACCCGTACCGTGGAACTCGGTTGCGCGCTTCCGCCGGCCGGCTCCAGCACCATCCAGGGCGCCGACGCCCGGGCCTGCCATTCCAGGGCCGCCGCGCCATGGTTCAGGATCCGGAACGGTACCTCCGCCGAAGTCCTGGCCGGAGCGGCCCGCAAACTCAATCCAGTCTGCGAGAGCTCGAAATCGGAATGCTCGTCCAACTCCAGGCGCACCATAACTTCCGTAACGGCCGAGCCTTGCCGGAACACCAGCTTGCCCGTATAGGTGCCCGCCCGCAGATGGCTCCTGCGCAGGCTCACGCGCACGACACTCTCCCGGGAGCCGTCGAACGCGTCCGACACCCGATCCACGCCCAACCACGCATCGTCCGTACTCACCGCCCAGGGCTCGGTCCCGGATGTCGTCCGCAGCAGCAACAACCGCTCCACCACGCCTTCGACCGTCCCGGCGGAGACTACCATCTTCTCGGGCGAGGCCGTCAGCTGTACCTCCGGTGCGGTCGCATAGTGCAAGGTCACCCCCACGCTGCGGGTCTCAGAGCCGAGCCGCAGCACAACCGCCCCCGTGTAATCGCCCGGCGTCAGATCGCCCGCAGCCACTGAGACGTTCACCACCGCCGGTGTCACAGCCGTCGACAGCGACGCACTCAGCCAGGCCGAGTCGCTGCTGATTATCACCTTCTGGCCAGCCGGTGCACTGGAAAGCGCCACCTGCTGCGGTGCCGGCGCCGCGCCGCCCACATACCCTGCGAAGCTCAGCGTTGAGGGCGTCGCCTTCAACCGTTCCGCCGCCGTCACCTCCAGGCTGAACGGCCTCGTACTCTCGGCCCCGTTCGCATCGGTTGCCTTCACACTAAAACTGAAGACGCCAGACGTCGTCACGGTTCCGCTCAGATGTCCGTCCCCTGCCAGCGTCACCCCTGGCGGCAGGCTGCCCGAGGCCAAACTGAACACCACCGGGCTTGTGCCGCCGGCCGCCTGCACGGCGCGCGCCACAGTCTGCCCCAACTGCGGTACCGGCAGCGTCAACGGCAGCACCGATAGTGCGTCCCGCACCGCCAGCGAATAGGCCCGCGTCGCCTCAACGCCATTGGCATCCGACACCCGCAAGGTGAATTGCGCCACCTCCGCCGACGTGGCGGTCCCTTCCAGCGTGCCGTCCGCCATGCGGACGATGACGCCCGCGGGCAGCTTGCCGCCCGCGATCGACCACACAAAGGGCGCCTCGCCGCCGCTGGTCGCGATCGCTCGCGCCGCGTAACGGCCCGATGTCACTGGACTCAGCGCTGCCGTCTCAATCGACAGGCCCGGATAGACCCATAGGCTTGCACTGGCGCTGGCGCGCATCGAGTTGCCGTCCATCAGTGTGAACTGCACCTCGTAGCGGCCGGTCACCTGGGGCGTGCCGCTGATCAGTCCGCTGTGCGCGTCCAACCGCAGTCCGGAGGGCAGACCCTCGGCGTAGCCGGAAAGCGTGCCCGTCCCTCCCTGGAAATTCACTTGCCACGGTCGCGCCAGACGCCCGGCAACCAGTTGCGGCGCCACCGGCACTTCCAACGTCGGAGCGGGGTTCACCTTCCACAGCAGGGTCACTGTCGCGCGCAGTTCGTGACCATCGGTCACCTGCACTTGCATCATGCCTGAATCCGCCGCACCCAACGTTCCGGAGATTACTCCGGAATCGCTATCCAATTGCATGCCCACAGGCGCCGTGCCGCCCACCAGCGCCCACCGGTACGGGGCAGTGCCCCGCCCTGCCGCCAGCGTCAGGTTCACCCTCTGCCCCGCGGTCCAGTCCGGCACCATCGTGGTGAGTATCTCTGGCGTGTCCACCACTTGCAGCGTGAACGCGCTCGACGAGCAGGCGCCCAGCGCGTCATCCACCTTCACGGTGAATGAGAACGAGCCCTTCGCCGTCGGCGCGCCACTCAATGTTCCGTCCGCCTCCAGGGTGATCCCCGGCGGCAGCGCACCGCCGGTCACCACGAACGTCCGTGCCCCGGTGCCGCCGGTCACAGCCAGCACCTGCTGGTACGCCGTGCTCAGCACGCCCAGGGGCAGCGAACTCGTCGCGATCATCGGCAGCGCGTTCACGGTCACTGTCATCGTCCGCGAAGCCTGCACCTGATTGTCGTCCCGCACTGTGAAAACGACTTCGCTGATTCCTTCCGTCACCGGTCGTCCGCTCAACTCACCCTGGGTGCTCAATATCAGCCCTGCCGGCAACCCCGTGGCCGACCACGCCAGCGCGCCTGTCCCGCCCGTCCCCGATAACATCGTGGCCGCAATCGGCAGCGAGATCGTTGTCGCCGGAATTGACTCAGCCGGAATCGCCGGCGCCGCGTTCACTAGCCACGATTGCGCCAGCCGCCCCTGCTGGCCCTGCGCATCCGTCACCCGCCAGGTGAAGGAGAACCAGCCCGGTTGCGTCGGCTCGCCCCGCAGCGCGCCCGTCGAGGGGTTCAACACCACGCCTGCGGGCAGCGCACCCTCATCCAGATCCCATGTGTACGGCGCGGTGCCCTTCGTCGCCGTGATCCCGAGTTGAACCGTCTGTCCCACCGTCAGTGCCGCCAGCGTTGGCGGCGTGACCTCCGGCGGATCGATCACCGCGATCGTGAGCGCGGCTGTGGCAATCGCCCCCACTGAATCGGTCAACTGCGCGCTGAAGGACGCCGGTCCCATCGCCAGCGGAGTGCCCGAAATCAGCCCGGATGCGGAAAGACTTAGTCCAGGCGGCAGCGTGCCGCCCGCCAGCGACCAGGTGACGGCCCCCGTCCCCCCACTGCCCGACAATTGCTCTGGATAAGCCACCCCCACCACGCCACCCGGTAACGTCGACGTTTGGATGGACGGTGCCGGATTCACGACGATGCTCAGCGCTGCGGTCGCCGAAGCGGTACTGCAACACTCCACCCTCACCGTGAAACTGTATAACCCCGGAGTGGTGGCCGCGCCCGACAGGGCCCCAGTCGACGAACTCATTAGGATTCCAACCGGCAGGGCCCCACTCTCGATCGACCAGCTCTTCGGCGTCGTGCCACCCGTCGAGGCCAGGGTTTGTAAATATGGTCGCGACTCGGTCGTCGCCGCCAGGCTGGCCGGCTCAACGGCGAGCGCGCCATAGACCGTCAAGGTCACGCTCTTCGTGATGGAGTGCGAGCCCGAATCGTGTGCCGCCAGCGTGAAGGTATAGTCCCCTGCCGCCGTTGGTGTGCCCGCTAGCCGCCCGGTATTCCCATCGAAACTCAAACCCGGCGGAACTGTGCCGGTGGGGGAGTCCCACGCAGAGGGTAGTACTCCACCCGCCAGTGAAAAACTGGTCTCGTAACTCGCGCCCACCACCGCCGGTGCCGCCGTGCCCGAGACAGAAAAGTCCGGCCGGAACTCCACAGTCAGGTCTTCGGTGTTTGCCCCAACACGGGCGCGCAACACCTGTACGTAGACTCCGGTCGCGGCCGCGCTCGGCACCCCCATATAGGCCGAACAGAGCACACTGGGGCCGCACTGGCCAAAACTGCCCCAACTCACACCAGGCGGGGGCGCTCCTGACACAACCTCCACCGAGTCGCCAGGATTGTAGGCGACCGTCGTGGGCACGTAGATCACCCCCAACCCAGTCGATGGAGTGTAATAAATCGTCTTTGTCGGGCCATCCACCCAGACATCCGGGACTCCCGCTTGAGCAAGCGCGGTCAAGAGTACGAAGAGAACTGCGAGTCGCATTCAGTTCTCTCTTCGGCACGAAGGAATTGAGTCTGATGGAAATTGCCGGTGCATTGGGGACGGCGCCACTCGGCGGCAACGCCATCTCGCCCCCCAGCCAGTCAGACCCGCACCACCACCCCTGGCCCGAGCCGAACTCAGCCCTTTCGGCCATGCTGCGCAAGACGGTCACAGGAATTAAAGATCTCTATTTCCTTTATTTGCAACAGCAATCGCGAAGAAACAGCGAAGCCGCCTTGACCCCGCCAGCTACCCTGGAATCGCGCCGGCTCTCATGCCGGCCTTTTTCATTTCCAAGGAGACTTTCATCATGGCTTCCGCCGCCCAGATCACCGCCAACCAGGCCAACGCTCAACTGTCCACCGGACCTGTCACCGTCCCCGGCAAAGCCCGTTCCGCCCAGAACGCGCGCAGCCACGGCTTCACCGCCCGCACGCCCCACATCTCGGACGGCGACCGCCAGGAGTTCGAAGCCCTCGAAGCCCGCCTCCGCCGCGAGACCCATCCCAAGTCCTGCCTTGAGGAAGAGCTCTTCTATCGCATCCTCACCCACACCTGGAACCTCCGCCGCATCGAAACCTTCGAGTCCACCCTCCTCGCCGAAACGGACCCAATGGACTTCTCCGAGACCCAGGCCGCCCACCTGAACCACTTCGCCCGCTATCGCCGCGACCTCGAACGCTCCCTCTACCGCGCCACGACCGAACTCCGCAAACTCCAGACCGAACGCGCCTCGCTCCAGCTCCAGAGCCCCTTTGCCATCCATGCCCTCACCGAATCCGCTCCCCTGGCCGAAGTGACAAAACTGCAGCCACAACTCCATGACTACTTCACCGGACCTCACAACGAACAGGTCATGGCCCAGACCCGCTTCACCTCCGGACCCAAAACCGCAATTCAGTACAGCAAGGCCCTCTCCGCCCGCTGGATCAAGAGCTTGAAAGACAAGCAAGCTACCGCCACCGCCGCAGCCTAAACGCCCCTATCCGCCCCCGCCCTTCACCAGGCGCCCAGATCCTTGCCTCGTGAATTAATCTCCGAGGGTGCCGGGGGCTGTACTAATGCGAGCCCTGGGTTTTCGGCGCGAAGATTCTGAAGCTGTTTCGGGGTGCGTCAATGTGGACGGCTTCCCCGTTGGTTCTTTGATAATCGAATGTTGTTTGGTGGCCTTTGTTCTGATCCTGAACCCTAACACTCCGCGCGCGGGTGGGCGTCGTGGCGAGTGACCTCCCTGCATCTTCAGCGGTGAGGTCTTTACCGCAGCTTGGCGCGCGGACGCGGTGGTGTCGGTTGTCGGCGCCGGGTCGGCACTTGGACTGGTGATGGTCGGATGTGCTTCGAGCGTGGCCTCAACCAAGCCCTGGATCGTCTTTTCGTCAGCCCCCAACTGGCGGAGCTGGTATGCATGGTTGCGAACTTGCCTCTCCCACTCCCTGGCCTTCATCAATCCGATGTCGGGCTCCACGTACGGCCGATCGTCTTTCAGTATCGTCCATACCACCCGGAGCAGGCTCCGGCTCATCGCGATGTTCGCTTTCTTCTTGCCCAACTTGTGGACCCATCGGTGAAACTTCCGTTGGAACATGGAGCCCTGTTTCCTGCCCGCCGCCCAGGCCCCTTCCACTAGTGCAGTCAAAAGGAATTTGTTGGCCTTTTTGATTCGGCAACTCTTGTTCTTGCCCGCCGACCGGTTGTTGCCCGGACAAATCCCCGCCCAACTGCACAAATGATCGGCGCTTGGAAACTGATCCATGTTTGGGCCAATCTCGGCCAGAATGTTCGCCGCAGTAGTCTCCTTGACCCCCGGAATCGTCCTCAACAATTCGTACTGTCGACGGTACGGTTCCAGGTGCTGATCAATCTTGGCCTCTAACGCTTCCACCTGCTGATCCAGCAGTTTGCAGTGTTCGATGCTCTGATCGATGAGCCACCGGTGATGATCGTTCAGCTGATGAGCTTCCAGCGCTTCGGTGAGTTCTGGAATCCTCTGCCGGAGTCGGCACTTCGCCTTGTCAGCCAGATCTGCGGCCGTCACCGGCTTGTTGTCGAGTAACGCCTCCAGAATCTCCTGGCCGGAGACGCCGAAGACGTCACTCACCACATTGCCGATCTTGACGTTGGCGGTCTCCAGCACCTTTTGAATCCGGTTCTTCTCACTCCGGATGTGGCCAAGTAGTTTTTTGCGCCGGCGCGTCAGATCACGAAGCTCCACAATGCCCCGCTCGGGCAGATAACTTCCCGTCAGCAATCCATGACGGTGATAAGTCGCCAAATCCATCGCATCACGGAAATCAGTCTTGTCTCCTTTCCTTGGTTGGTGCTTGCGCGCGCACACCAGCGTAATCTGAAAGTCTTGCTCCAGGACGTTTTTCACCGGAATCCAGTAGGATCCAGTGCTCTCCATCGCAATGCTGGTGCAACCCTCTTCCTGCAACCAGGCACGCAACTCCTGTAAGGCGGGCACTGTCGTTCCGTACGACCGAGTTTTGATCTCCGCTTCTTTGTCCGCCGGACCCACTGCCACGGCTACTGCTAGCCCTCGCTTGCCGACATCGATTCCCGCACACCGTTCCAGAATTACCGGGATCGTGATCATAACTCGTCCTTTCTGCGCGGACGAGCAGCCAGCGTTTCCTTTCACCACTTTGCCTCACGGGCTCGAAGCACCATTCCTGGGTCCATGTCCGCTGGCCGGACCAGTTTGAAAACCGGGGTTTGCCCACCAGTAGGAGTCTCGGTCACTGCTTCGTCTGGCGCGCCACAATCGTACACCCGCGCCAATCAATTTTCATGCCCGTGGGTGGCCACTGGCCATCACTGTTTGACATCCGAACCTCAACCGCCCGAAGTGTGTCCACGAGGGGGAACGCTAGCCACAGGCCCGCCCTTCCGCCAACGCAACGAACCACGACCGTCAGGAAGTGGTCCCCACCGAGCTGCGAACCGCGACTGGGAAGGAGCGGGCCTCAGGCGACGGGAGCGTCTGAACCGGAATCGCCCATAGCCCTCCAGGCCAACGAACCACGACCGTCAGGAAGTGGTCTTCCCCCTCAGCTCCGCAGCCTCTCCCAGGAAGCCCGGCAACCTCCAACCGCCGGCATCGACGAAACGAAGCCACTAGCGACTCACCCAGTCTCGGACCCCCAGCGACGGGCTAAGCCAAGCCGATCCCCACACCTACTCCGCCCGGATGCACTCCACCGGATCCACCGCCGACGCCCTCCGCGCCGGCACATAACACGCCGCCAGCGCGGCCACCAACAACACACCGGGCACCACCGCGAACGTCACCGGATCCACCGGCGCCACGCCGAACAACAGCGACTTCATCACCCGCGTCAGCACCACCGCCGCAACCAGCCCCACCCCAATCCCCATCGCGCACAGCCCCAGGCCTTGGCTCATGAACATCCGCCGCACATCGCGCGCCTGCGCTCCCAGTGCCAGGCGGATCCCAATCTCCCGGTTTCTCTGCGACACCGCATAGGCAATCACGCCATAGATCCCAATCAAACCCAACAGCAGCGCCATGGCCCCGGCAATCGCCAGCATCACCAGCGTGAACGATGTCCGCGCCATCGAATGGTCCATCGTCGCCTGCAGTGTCTCCGGAGTCGCCACCGCCAGCGACGCGTTCACCGATGAGACCACCCCGCGAATCTCATTCAATAGAGCCCCCGTCCCAGCCCTCTCAGTCCGCACCGCAAAGGTCACAGACCTCTTCGCGACGATGATCGGAGCGTAGGGGATCTCTCCAAAAATCGGCCAGTACACCACGGCCGGTGCCGGCTCCTGCGCCCCTCGATGGCGCACATCCTCCACCACCCCAATCACCTCGCGCCACGGTCCAATGTCGCTCGACCGCACAGGTTGGCCAATCGCACCTTCCGGCGAACTCCACAACTCCCGCGCCAGGCTCTCCGAAACCAGTACATACTTGCGTTGGCTATAAACATCCGCCCAGCTCAAGTCGCGCCCCGCCTTCAACCGCGTGCCCAACGACCGGAACAGCCCCGGCGACACGTTCAGGTACAACCGCATCGGGGGGCGGCTCCCCTGCGCGTAACTCTGCCCCTCCCTCAGGATCCCGTCCCAGTTCGGAGCCGCTCCATCCATCGGCAGCGCGCTGGCAAATCCCGCGGCCGTCACCCCCGGAAGCGCCGCCAGCCTATCCGCAATCGCCTGCTGCATCCGCGTGGCCGCTTCCTCCTGGGCCACCAACTCACGCGGGACAAATACCCGGAAGGTCTGCAGCGAATCCGGCTGTGTGAACCCCAGCTCCACCCGGCGCATCGCCTGGAACGTTCGGATCATCAGCCCCGAAGAGATCAGCAACACCAACGCGAGGGATACCTGCACCACCACCAGCGCGTTTCTCACCCGGTGGCTGGTCCGGCTCTGGCTCATCGTCCGCCCGCCACCGCGAAGCCCATACGATACCCGCTGACCCGCATAGCGCAGCGCCGGGATCAGTCCAAACAGCAGACCCGACACAACGGCCACGGCCGCGGTGAACGCCAGCGCTCGCCCATCCAGGCCGATCTCACTCAGGCGCGGCAAATTCGAAGGACCGTATTCAACCAGCAACCTCAACGCGCCGGCCGCGATGGCCACCCCCAGGGCGCCGCCCATGCTGCACAGCACCAGGCTCTCCACCAGGATCTGGCGGACGATCCGGCCCCAGCCAGCCCCCAGCGCCGCCCTGACCGACAGTTCCTGCTGCCGTGCCTCCATGCGCACCAGCAATAGATTCGCGACGTTCGCGCAGGCGATCAGCATCACCATGCCCAGCGTGCCCATCACCACCCACAGCACACCGCGCACATTGCCCACCACGCTCTCATGCAGCGGCCGGAGCTGAGGTCCGATCCTCCAGGAACGATAGACCTCCGCGGCCAGCGAGTCGCCCGGCTTGCCACCATCCAGCGAAGGCCAGGAGCGCATCCACACCGGGATCAGCCGGCCAATGTCCGCGTTCGCCTGCGCCATACCGATTCCGGGCTTCAGCCGCGCGATGGAGAAAAGACCGAACCCGGCCAACGTCGCATGGCTGCGATTCAGCCGCAGGGGCAGCACCAGGTCCGCCTGCGTATCCGCGATCCGGAACCCGGCCGGCAGTACACCCACAATCTCGCGCGAACGGGCGTCCACGGTGATCTTCCGCCCAATCACGGACCGGTCTCCGCCGAACCGCCTGTGCCAGTACCCATGCGTCAACATCGCCACTTCATTCGATCCCGGTGCCTGGTCCGCCGCCGTCAGAGGACGGCCAATCTCCGGCTCCACGGCAAGCGCCTGCAGCAGCCCATCGCTCACCACATTCGCGGCCACCTGCTCCGGTTCGGCCAGTCCGGTGACAGTCACGCGGCCGGGGACCCAAACCCCCATTGATTCAAAGGAACGATTCTGTTCCGTGAAGGTGAAGTACATCGACGCCGAAAGGCCCAGGCTGCCGCGGCTGCTCACGATGCCGCCCGCACCCGGCGCGACTAATGCCAGGTCCACCAGCGCTTCAGACCGCGGATACGCCAGCGGCTTCAACAGAACGCTATTGATGACACTGAAGATCGCCGTGTTCGCCCCGATGCCCAGCCCCAGCGTCAGCACCGCGACCGCGGTAAACGTCCGGTGCTTGCGCAGTACGCGCAACGCATAGCGCACGTCGCCCGAGATCGAGTCCAGCCACTGTATGCCGTTCATGCGGTAAATCTCCTCCCGCCGCGCCGTCAGGTTGCCCGCTTGTCTCATGGCCGCGCTGCGGGCCTCCTCCGACGTCAGGCCCTGCTCCATCAGGGAATCCGTCAAGAGTTGAAGATGCGACTCCATCTCCTCGTGCCACTCCCGGTCCACCTCGTCGCGCCGTAGAAGATTCCGCCAGAACATAGCTAGGACGCCCCCATCACCAACTGGATCGCGCTCACCATCTTGTTGAAGGCGCTCGATTCGGCCTCGAGCTGCTTCTTGCCCTCCGGCGTCAGTTGATAGAAACGCGCCTTCCGGTTGTTCTCCGTCACCCCCCATTCCGCCTTCAGCCACCCTTTTTGCAGCATCCGGTTCAACGCCGGATACAGCGAGCCGTCTTCAATCGCAAGATCCCCGTTCGACCACTCATGAATGCGCTTCGCAATGCCATAGCCGTGCAGCGCGCCTTGGTTCAGCGTCCGCAGAATCATCATGTACAAAGTGCCCGGCAGCAGATCCGGGTTCGAGGAGAGTTCACCCAAGTGGAGAATACCTTTCCCAACTAGATATAGCCCCGAATAGGGTGCAAGTCAATACAGAAGTCCCTTACGCGGGGAGATCCTGCCCTTTCGGGGGGAGCGGCACCTTCCGCCGCTTCAGCCGCTTCAGGACGTCCCTGATCGTGAATTGGTCGGCCGATTCCAATGCCTTGAGTTCACTCCAGTCCAGTGGCACCGCGACTGGCGCACCCGGGCGCGCCCGCACACTGTAATCCGCGATCGCCGTAGCCGTACGGTCGTTTCGCAGGTAATCGATGAAGATCCGGCCCTTCCGCTTCGCCTTGCTCATGGTCGCGATATAAGCGCCCGGATCCGCGTCCACCATCGCCCCTGCCATCCCCCCTGCGAACGATTTCACCTCCGCCCAATGGTTCCTGCCGGACAGGGGCACCGTCACGTGAAGGCCCTTGCCGCCGGTACATTTAACCGCCGCTGACAGCCCTTTCTTCTTCAGGCGCTGCCGCAACTCCTTCGCCGCCAGCTTCACCGCTTCGAAGGCCACACCCTCCCCGGGATCGAGATCGAAGATCAGGCGATCGGGGTAGTCGATGGCCTGCACCGCGGAGCTCCAGGGGTGGATCTCGATCGTGCCCATCTGGATCAACTCCAGCAGGCCCTTCTCCTCCTCGACATAGATATACTCGTGCCGCTCGCCCTGGTACTTGTCCTCGAAACGTCGAACATCCGGGCCTAGCCCCTTGCCCGCACTCCGCTGGATAAAACATGGCCCCTCGTCAATCCCGGCGGGGCAGCGCAGCAGGCTGATCGGATGGCCGGCAATCCGCGGCAGTAGCCAGGGCATCACGGCCGCATAGTATTCGGCGACTTCGCCCTTGGTGACGTGGCCCGTCTCCGAGATCACTCGATCGGGGTGTGTGATGGTGATGCCCTCCACCACGAGCCTTCCTTTTTGAGGCTTCGCAGCGGCGGCCGTCTCCGTCACCGGTTTGGGCGTCTCTTTCTTCACCTGCATGGCAGCTTTATCCTCACGCAAACCTTGAAAGGATGGATGGCGAATCCGGCCGTCCTTCGTCCACTCAGTGAACTCGACTTCGCACAGGAACGTGGGCCTCACCCATTGAATGCCCGCAAATTCGTGGGCCGCCGCGGTGTCCCGCTCAGCCTTCGAGATACTGGGCTTCGACGTGAGCACCGGCTTGAACCGGCGCACCAGCTCCTTGGCGCTGGCTAGTGAGAACCCCGTGCCCACCTTGCCCGCATACCGCAGGCCGCTGCCCTGTTTGTAGGCCAGGTACAGTGCGCCCAGCGCCCTCTCCCCGCTGCGTGCTGCACTGTAGCCGGTGATGATGAACTCCTGCCGTAGGGTGCACTTGACCTTCAGCCACGACTGTTGCCTGCCCGCGACATAAGGCGCGTCCACGCGCTTCGAGATGATGCCCTCCAACCCCAGGTCACACGCCTTGGCATACACTTGCCGTCCGTCCGACTCCAGGTGTTCCGAGTAGCGCAGCGCCCCGCCCGGTTTCGATTTCCGCAGCAGGTTCCGCAGCTTCTCCTTGCGCTCCATGAGTGGCCGGCTGGCCAACTCCTGGCCGTCGAGATACAAAAGGTCGAAGGCGAAACCGGTGATCTCATCCGGCTGCCCGCCTGCGCCCAATGCGGCTTGCAGCGCCTGGAAGTTGCTCTTGCCGCCCTGGTCCAGGACAACCGCCTCCATATCGACAACGGCCGTCTTTGCTTTCAAATGGCCCAGTGCTTCCGAGATAGCGGGAAAGCGCTCGCTCCAGTCGTGCCCGTTGCGCGTCCGCAGCCGCACTGTGCCGCCGGCCAGAAGACCCAGCAACCGGTAGCCGTCGAACTTGGTCTCGTGCACCCAGTTCCTGCCTTCCGGAGCAGCGTCCACCAGTGTCGCCAGTTGTACCTCCGGGTATTCCTCCATCAGGCCCCTCAGTTCACTACTCTCCCCCTTCGCCGCGCTGGCCCTCTGCCGTCGAGAGGTGGTTCCACCGGAGACCTCATTCATGGATTGCCCGCTCCTTACGCTCGAATCGAACTCGTCCAGCGCCGACCTCCGGGCCGCTGCTTGTTCGCCACTCCTTCACAGCCGCCCCCTAGGATGGAAAGCCGGCCTCCTGTCTGGACACGCACGCCATCTTCCAGAGTCCACGCAGCACGGGAACAGGCACTGGAAAAGCTTGGAATTTCCGAAGCTCCCCTTTGAAACTGGGAACTTATTACCCAATTGCGCTCGATCGGCGCGTAAAGTGTGCCACCCTAATCCAAGGGAAGTACGCTCTTCATCAGCCAGGCTCTGGGCGGGCTGATTTGTGAGGATGCAATCGATGGTTCCCGGCTGACCGCGCAATTCACATTGCCGGCAGACAGCATCAGCCGAACCGGCGCCATCAGCGGAGGAGCATTCGCGTGACAAGAAAGGCTGCCACCAAACCCCCCACTCCAGCAAAGCCGGAGAACCAGCTTTTGCCGGTCGTCGGCATCGGAGCGTCGGCCGGCGGGTCGGAGGCCTTCACGGCGCTGCTCAAGCATCTCCCGCCCGACTCAGGCATGGCCTTCGTGCTGATTCAGCACCTGGACCCGAACCAGCACAGCCAACTCTCCGAACTTCTCTCCAAGGCGTGCCGGATGCCCGTCCAGGAGGTCGTGGCCGATACCGCGGTGAGCCCCGATCACGTCTACGTGATCTCCCCCGGTGTGTGTTTGAGCCTCTCGAATGATCACCTCAGGGTGGAACAGCGGGAGCCGGGCCTGAATCTGCCCATCGATCACTTCCTGCTGTCGTTGGCCCGCGAAAAGAGCAGCAACGCCATCGGCATCGTTCTATCCGGAACCGCATCGGATGGTTCTCTCGGACTCAAGGCAATTAAGGCTGAAGGGGGGATCACGTTCGCACAGGAGCCGGCTTCGGCCAAATTCGAGGGCATGCCCCGCAGCGCGATTGCTGCTGGCGTCGTCGACTTCATCCTCCCTCCGGCCGAGATCGCCAAACGCGTGGTTCGGCTTGCGCAGCATCCTTATGTCGCTCGGAAGTCTGACCAGGCTGAAGAAGCAGGCCAGGCGGCGGAGGTCGAACTCAACCGAATCTTCCGTCTCCTGCGAGGCGCCACCGGCACCGATTTCGCACACTACAAGTCCCCCACTATCCGCAGGCGGCTACACCGCCGGATGGTGCTCCACGGCTCGGAGAAGTTGAGCGATTACGTTGCCTACCTGCAGGAGAACCCCGCGGAAGTACGGGCACTGGCCGACGATCTCCTGATTTGCGTCACCTTCTTCTTTCGGGAACCCGAGGCGTTCCAGGCGCTGGTCGACAGAGTCTTCCCGCGGCTTTTGAAAGACCGCTCTACCGAGGAGCCTATTCGAATCTGGGTTCCAGGTTGCGCCACGGGGGAAGAGGTCTACTCCCTCGCAATCTGCCTGGCAGAGGCTATGGACCGCTCGGCAGCCAGCGTGCCGGTGCAGATCTTCGCCACGGATATCAGCGAGACGGCCCTCGACCGCGCTCGCGCCGGAATCTATGGGACGCCTTCACTGGCCGGCATCTCCCCCGCCCGCCTGAAGCAGTTCTTTACCAAGGCCAACGGCGGCCACCAGATTAAGAAGTTCATCCGCGAGACTTGCGTCTTCGCCAAACAGGACATCACCAAAGACCCCCCGTTTCATAATCTCGACCTCATCAGTTGCTGTAATGTGCTGATCTACTTCGGCCCCATACTGCAGAGAAAGGCGCTCTCGATATTCCATTACGCCCTCAAGCCGGAAGGCGTTTTGATGCTTGGCTCATCGGAGGGTGTCAGTGCACTTCCTGATGCATTTGCACCATTGGAAAAGAAGATCAAACTGTTCTCAAAAGCCTCCGTGCCCCGCTCGCTTAAGGTCCGGTTCCCCTCCACCGCGCCTTTGACTCCTGTGGCCTCCAGCCGTGACCTGACGAACGAAGGTGCCCGGGGCACCGCGGATGTACAGAAGACAGCCGAACGGCTGCTGCTGGCACAATATGCGCCCGCCGGCGTTCTGGTTGACGATGCGCTCAACGTAGTTCACGTTCGCGGCGATACCGGGCCCTTCCTGCACCTTGCCCCCGGAGAGCCCTCGTATAATCTGCTACGGATGGCCCGCGAGGGCCTGGTTGTCAGCTTGAGGACGGCGTTCGCCAAAGTCAGGCGCATGAAGGGGACCATCACCCAGGCGGCCCAGGTGAAGCAGAATGGCCAATTCAAAGAAGTCCATCTCAGGCTGATTCCCATCACCGCTCCGGCACGCCCCTCCGCGCCCCACTTCATGGTCCTGTTCGAAAATGCCACACTGGCAGCTCCAGCCGGCGCGGTCCTCGAAGAGAGCCAACCCGCGGGCGCCGCCAAAACCGCCAGGGCCGGCGGTCCCCGATCTCAACGGGAAAACACCCGCCTCAGGCAGGAACTGGCGGCCACCCGGGAATATCTTCAGTCCATCATCGAGGAGCAGGAAGCCTTCACCGAAGAACTGAAATCGGCCAATGAGGAGGCACAGGCCAGTAACGAGGAGCTCGAAACCGCCCGGGAGGAACTTCAATCAGCCAACGAAGAGCTCAATACCGTTAACGAGGAGTTGAGGAGCCGTAACGTGGAACTGATGGCGGTCAACAATGACCTGTCCAATGTTCTCACCTCGATTACGGTCCCCCTGGTGATGGTCGGCAAGGACCTGAAGATCCGGCGCTTCACCCCGGCCATGGAACCAATGCTGAACTTCATCGATTCCGACATCGGCCGCTCGATCTCTGACCTGAAGCCCAATATCGATGTTCCCGATCTGGAAGAACTGCTGAGCCATGCGATCAAAGGAGGCACCCCTGCCGGACGAGAGGTTCAGGGTCCGGACGGCACCTGGTATTCCATGCAGGCGGTGCCCTATCGAGTGGACAATCAAATCGAAGGCGCCCTGTTGGTCCTGCACGACATTGATCTGGTGAGACACGGCCGCGATTATGCAGAAGCAGTCGTCGAAGCGACCCGGCAGCCTCTCATCATCCTGAACAAAGATCTCAAGGTTAGGAGTGCCAACCGGGCATTCTATGAGATGTTCGAAGTCTCGAAAGACGAAACGGAGAATCGCTTCATTTACGACCTGGGCAACGGGCAATGGAACATTCCCAAGCTGCGTGAGGCGCTGCAGAAGATAGTGCCCGGGGCCGGCGGCTTCAGGAACTTTGAGATCGAGCACGAGTTCGAACGCATTGGACGCAAGACGATGGTGCTGAACGCGCGGGAAGTCCGGCAGCCGGCGCCCTATGGTCAAACGATTCTTCTGGCGATTGAGGATATTACGGACCGCATCGTGCATCGGCAACTCGAAGGGGAACTGGCCCGCACGACCCGTGCGTTGACCGTCGGCGCCCTGGCTGCATCCATCGCGCACGAAATCAACCAGCCGCTCGCCGGTGTTGTCACCAATGCCCAGGCCGGCCTGCGCTGGCTCGATGCCGCCACGCCGAACGTTCACGAGGCGCAGGAATCCCTGGCGCTGATCGTCCGGGATGGAAACCGGGCCAGCGAGGTCATCTCCCGCATGCGCGATTTCCTGAAGAAGGACGACCCCGGCATGGTGGCCTTCGATATCAACGAATCCGTCCAGGCGGCGATCGCCTTCGCGAATGGGGACTTGAAGAAGGGCGGGATTGTACTGCGCGCCGAACTCTCTAATCGGCCACTGTTGGTGAGGGGCAATCCGATCCAGTTGCAGCAGGTGGTTTTGAATCTCATCATGAACAGCCGCGACGCGCTGGTTCCGATCACTAATGGGTCGCGGGATCTGCTGGTAAGTTCGCAGAAGATCATGGGACCTCGCGGGCACTCCTATTTGCTCGTTACCGTGCGGGATTCAGGTGTCGGCATCAGCCAGAGGGATATGGAGAGGATGTTTGATGGCTTCTTCACCACCAAGCCGAATGGCATGGGGCTGGGCCTATCGATCAGCCGGTCGATCATTGAGGCCCACGGGGGACGCATTTGGGCATCCCTGAACGAAGGGCCGGGCTTGACCATACAATTCAGCGTCCCGGCCGAAGGTGAGAAGCACCCATGAACCAGGATGATCCCATCGTTTCCATCGTGGACGACGACATTTCGGTCCAGGAGGCATTGACGAACCTGCTGCGCTCCGTGGGCCTGAAAGCGCAAACATTCAGCAACGCGCAGGATTTCCTGTCCAGCCAGCGTCCCGATGCGCCAGGCTGCCTCGTCCTCGACGTGCGGCTGCCCGGGATGAGCGGACTCGATTTGCAGCTGCGGCTCACCGAGGCGCAGATCGGCATACCCATCATCTTCATCACCGGGCACGGTGACATCCGGATGTCGGTGCGGGCCATGAAGGCCGGAGCGGTGGACTTTCTCACCAAACCCTTCCGCGCCCAGGAGCTTCTGGATGCCGTTCAGGAATCGATTGAACGGGACCGAGCCGCGCGCAAGCAGCGATCGGAAACGGCGGAGCTGCGCGCACGGTACGAATCGCTCAGTTCGCGTGAGCGCGAGGTAATGGGCTTCGTCGTGCGGGGCCTTCTCAGCAAACAGATCGCCAGCAGGTTAGGCATCACGCTGGCCACGGTGAAGCTGCATCGCGGCGCGGTCATGAACAAGATGCGGGTCAACTCGCTGGCCGACCTTGTCAGGATCGCCCAAGCCCTCTCTTAATGATCCAGCAGATTTCGGCCTGAGGCCTGCTAACCCCTTGTCCATGCAGCCCGGGGGACGCCTATTTGAGCCCATTGTCTATACCAAAGTCTAGTTCGGCCCATCTAAGAGAAGAATAGGCATTCTCGATCTTCTTGATTAAGATAAATCAACGCGGCTATTGTGACCGTAAATCTGTGCCGAGCCGGTGAGATCAGTGGGCGCCGGATGGATTGACTGAAGGGGTTGAAAGGCCTCGGGAAACGCGCAGTATGCCACAACGCTACGTCATCAACATTCCCACCTTGGTGGTCGCTATCCAAGGAACCGCAAAGATGCCCATCACCATCCCCAGTGCCTCAGTGGTAGATGTACCGCAGAAGGTCGAGGAACTGCAGGGGCTCATTGAGGTGGAGTTCAACGGAGAGAACGTCCTGATGTTCGCCGAGGACATTAAGCAGCGAGGCAAGCCGGTATCCAAAGTACAGAAGTGAAAGCGATGCTACCGCAGGAAACAGGAGGCGAAATTCATGCACAAGAACATTAAGCGGAGAACACATCCCACGGATACGCGATTGGCCAGTCCCGCCGGCGAATCCTTCGAGTCGAGCCCGGTCGAGGATGTGGTCTTTGGCGACATCCCGGAGGGGGGCTGCAACTATGAGGAGATCGCCGCACTCGCCTATCAGCTCTGGAACAGCCGGGGTTGTCCCATCGGCTCTCCGGAGGAAGATTGGTCGAGGGCGGAAGGCTGGCTTCGAACGAAGGAGGAGCTGAAGCGCAATGAGCGCCTGGGCAGCCAACTATCTTCGAGCCAGTATGCCGGCTTTTCGAACAGGTAATCAGGCAAGACCTCTCATGCCGCCCGAACAAGACAACTATCTATCCCGCCCTGAGAGGGATCTCATCCAAGGCAACCACGCCATGGACCCTTCCGCCCTGGAGCGGGTACAACAGCTGGAATCGTTGCGAGTACAACTGGAAGCAGCATCGATGCGCTACAAAGCCGCCACCGCTCAATACAGGGACATGCTCGAAGCGCAAACAGAGGAGGCGGCGCAAGGCCCCGAGGCGACCGATGCCCTGGTCCGCTGCCTGCAAGCGGAAGCCGAAGCACGAGTCGAATACGGGCGAATCCTGCGCATGTTTACGGATCTCGCCATGCACGGCGAAGTGCCCCAGGCACGTTCGGCTGCCGCCGCTGACGGGGCGTGAGTGTTCTTGAGTTTCGGCCCATAGTCGAAGGTGTTGGCGTTGGCCGCCAGGGTCCAATCGGACGAGATCCAAGCGGTGAGGCGCCAACACATTTTCAAGCATGAGAATGCAGCCCTTCCAAAGGTAGACCCTGATGCTCAGTTGGAACCCCACAACACAGAGGAGTGGAGGCGGGTGTGTCCCGGTGCTGCTTGTCTCCGAAGCCGAGGAAGATCATGAATATCTCAGACAGCTCTTGGCCGACCCGCGATGGCGTCTACTTACCGACTCCGAATGGACGCTGTATTCCAGCCGCTCGATCCCATCAGCCACTGCAATTCTGGAGCAGCACCACATTCCAATCGTGCTCTCGGAGAGCAACCTTGGACCGCATCCGTGGCGGGCGATGCTGGATGCCCTCGAGCAATTTCCGGAACCGCCTTTACTGATCCTGGTCTCGCGTCTGGATGACGAACGCTTGTGGTCGGAAGCGCTCAGCCTGGGCGTCTATGACCTGCTCGCCAAGCCCTTCGCCGCCAACGAGGTGATGAGGATCATGAGCCTGGCCTGGCTGCACTGGCAGGAACTGCGCGGCGCGGTGACTACCGGGAACCAGAAGGCCAGGGCTGCCAGCGGGTATTGACAGTCGAGCAGGCCCCCCAATTCCAGGCCCTGAGGTCCGGCGGATGGCAGGTCAATCCGCCAGCCAGCACCCCCCGCCCCCGCTGCGCGAATCCATACGTGGCTTGATGGAACAGGGACGGGTTCGATACCATAAGAAATTCAACCACATGCTACGCTTTGAGACCGCCGGCGAGTCGCACGGGGAGTGTCTGGTGGCGACTTTGACCGGTCTGCCCGCCGGTGTCCCGATTTCCGTCGCCCAGGTGAATCATGAACTTTGGCGCCGCCAGCAGGGCTTCGGCCGTGGTGGACGCATGAAGATTGAGACCGATACGGCGGAACTGGTCAGCGGCGTGCGCCACTCGCAGACCATCGGCTCGCCCATCGCCATCATCATCAGAAACCGCGATTGGCAGAACTGGACCGAAGTACTGCCGGTGGAATCGGTTGAGACGAGCGAAGAAAAGAAGAAGCCGCTCACACGCCCCCGGCCCGGCCATGCCGATCTCGCCGGCGCCATCAAGTACAGCTTCACCGACTCGCGCTACATCCTGGAGCGTGCTTCGGCCCGCGAAACCGCTGCTCGAGTCGCTGTCGGCGCGCTAGCCAAGCAATACCTGGCCCAGTTCGGCGTCCAGATCCTCAGCCACGTTATCCAGGTGGGCACGGCCCGACTGGAGCGACTGGTGGAGTGGGAAGAGCTTGTCACCCTCTCGCAAAAGGAAGAAGTCCTGCTGGGCTGCGTCGATCCCGAAGCCGAGACCCGCATGAAGGCCGTCGTCGACGAGGCCTACCGCACCGGCGACACCGTCGGTGGGGTGTTTGAGGTTCGCGCCCACAACCTGCCCGTCGGACTGGGCTCCCACATCACCTGGGACACCCGCCTGGATGGCCGCCTGGCGCAGGCGATCCTGTCCATTCAGGCCGTCAAGGGCGTCGAAATCGGGGAGGCCGAAGAGGCAGCGGCCGTCTTTGGGTCGAAGGTCCAGGACACAATCCACTACGATAGGGACAAGCAGAGCTTCCACCGCGGCGCGAACAAGGCCGGCGGTTTGGAGGGCGGCATTACGAACGGGCAGGACCTGGTGGTCCGCGGCCTGCTGAAACCCATCTCCACACTCCGCAGACCGTTGGAATCGGTGGATTTGGCGACCAAGGAACCGGCCTCGGCGGCGTATGAGCGCAGCGACGTCGCGGTGGTGCCGGCGGCGGGGGTCATTGGCGAGGCGATGGTCGCGATCGTCCTGGCCCAGGCGTTTCTGGAAAAATTTGGCGGCGATTCCCTGAAGGAGTCGCGTCGAAACTACGACGGCTACATCCAACAAGTCAGGGAGTTTTGAAGTACTAAGATGGTCCTGCGGATAGTTAAGTATGGCGACCCTGTGCTGGAACAGGTGGCACAACCGGTCGCGGAGTTCGGCACCCCGGAACTGAAACAACTGGTGGAAGACATGTTCGAGACGATGTACGCGAACAAGGGCATCGGCCTGGCCGCCCCGCAAGTCGCGCTCTCTCAACGGCTCACGGTGATTGATCCCTCGGCTGGCGAAGATCCCGAAGCGCGCATTGTGCTGATCAACCCGGAGATTGTCTCCAAACAGGGCAGCCAGATCGGCGAAGAGGGCTGCCTCTCGATTCCCGGCTTCCGCGAGGACGTCAAGCGGTTCAACAAGGTGAAAGTCCGCGCCCAGAACGTGGACGGCGAGACCTTTGAGACCGACGGCGAGGAACTGCTGGCACGCGCCATGCAGCACGAGATCGATCACCTCAATGGTGTCCTGTTCCTCAGCCACCTCAGCCTGTTGAAGCGCGACCTCATCCGCCGCAAGATCCGCAAACTGGCGAAAGCCGGCGAGTGGGACTAATGATCCGGGCGCGGCGCGGGCCCGCGCAATCCGAGTAGTCCATGAAACTGGTCTTTCTAGGAACACCGCAGTTTGCTGTCCCGACGCTGGAAGCAGTTGTCCGGGCCGGTCATGAGGTGGTCGTGGTTTACACGCAGCCCGACCGGCCAAAGGGACGTGGCCAGGAACTCGCCCTCTCTCCCGTGAAGGAAGCGGCCCTGCGCCTGGGCCTGGAAGTTCGCCAGCCGGAGCGGGTCCGCCGCTGCGTAGACGAGTTGGCCGCGCTGCAGGCCGATGCCATGGTTGTGGTCGGCTACGGCCAGATTATTCCGCAGGCGATCATCGACCTCCCCCCATACGGCATCATCAACGTCCACGCTTCCCTGCTCCCGAAGTACCGTGGAGCCGGCCCCATCCAGTGGTCCATTGCGAATGGTGAAACCGTCACCGGCGTCACCACCATGATGATCAACGCCGGCCTCGACACCGGCGACATGCTGCTGAAGGCCGAGACCTCCATCGGGCCGGAAGAGACCGCGTTGGATGTCGGGCCGCGGTTGGCCGCCCTGGGCGCCGGCCTGCTCGTCGAGACTCTGGACGGGTTGCTCGCCGGATCGATAGCCCGCGTCCCCCAGACCGATGCCGACGCCACCCTGGCGCCCATCCTGAAGCGCGAAGACGGCCTGATCGACTGGAACCAACCGGCCACCGTGATCCACAATCGAGCTCGCGGCTTCCTGCCCTGGCCCGGCGCGTGGACGACCTTTCGCGGTGTACGCTTCAACATCTGGCGTTGCCGGGTCGCCGCTGAGCCGCCGGCTGGCCGTGCGCCCGGGGCCCTCTACGCCTCAGGCCGCAAGCTGTTCGCTGCCTGTGGCGCGGCCACCGCCGTGGAATTGCTGGAGATTCAAGTGGAAGGGCGCAAGCGCGTGGACGCCCCGGCCTTCCTGAACGGACAGCGCCTGTCCGATACCGATTTATTGGGAGAGTCCTCGAAGTGAACCTGCCCCTCGGCTTCCGTTATTCCGCCCTGTACGCGGGCATCCGCAAGGCCGCCAAGCCCGACCTGGCGCTGATTGTGTCAGACGCTCCGGCCTCCGCCGCCGCTGTCTTCACAACCAACCGTGTGCAGGCCGCACCGGTGAAACTGTCTCGTGAAAACCTGGCCCATACCGGCGGTGTAGCCCGTGCCGTACTGGTCAACGCAGGGAACGCGAATTGCGCCACGCGCACCGGCGCCAAGGTCGCCCTGGCCACCACCCGGGCCGCGGCCAAGGTGCTGGGCTGCAAGGCCGCCGAGATCCTGCCGTCGTCTACCGGCGTCATCGGCATGGAACTGGATCCCGCCCTCATCACCGATGCCCTGCCCGCCCTCGCCGAAGGCCTGGACGCAGGCCGGTTTCTGGATTGCGCCGACGCCATCCTGACCACGGACCTGGTCCGGAAGGTCGCCTATGCGGAAGCGGGCGGTGCGCGGCTCGCCGGCATGACCAAGGGCTCCGGCATGATCCATCCCGGCATGGCGACCACGCTCGCGTACGTGGTGACCGATGCGGTAGTCTCGCCCACCGTCCTGCAGTCCTGTCTGAAGGTGGCCGTGGGCCGCAGCTACAACCGGTTGAGCGTCGACGGCGACATGAGCACCAACGACACCCTGCTGGTGCTGGCCAACGGTGCCAGCGGCATCAAGCCCCGCCGCGAAGAGTTCCAGGCGGCGCTCGATGAGGTCTGCCAGTCGCTGGCGAAGCAGATAGCGCGCGACGGCGAAGGCGCAAAGAAGTTCGTCGAGATCGAAGTCTCCGGAGCGAAGGACGAAGCCGCGGCCACCCGCATCGCGCGGGCCATCGCCAACTCGCCGTTGGTGAAGACCGCTATCGCCGGCAGCGACGCGAACTGGGGGCGCATCCTGTGCGCGGCCGGCTATTCCGGCGCGACCTTCGAGCCGGAACAGGTCGACATTTACCTGCAGGGTGTAAAAGTTTGCCGCAAGGGCCTGGCCGCGCCATTCGACGAAGCAGCCATGAAGCGCAGGCTCGATGAGAAGGACTGCAGCATCCGCTTCCACATCGGCGGCGACGGGAGTGGCTCCTGCCGCTTCTGGACGTGCGACCTCACGCATGGCTACATCGACATCAATGCCAGCTATCGCACCTGAAAACTCTCGTCCGCGGCCGGCACGAAACGCGGGTGCGCTTGCTAGACTTAGATAATGTTGTTCACTGGACTGGAGCATACGGCCCTGGCCTCCCCTGAACCGAAGCGCCTGGCGCAATGGTACGTCGACACGCTGGGTTTCCGGATCAATCACGAGTACGACGGCAACTTCTTCGTCAAAGCGCCCGACGGCGCGATGCTGGAAATCATTCCTTCTCAGGGTGATGCGCCCGAAACCGCCATGCGTACGCCTGGCATCCGCCACATCGCGGTCTCGGTCAGCGACTTCGACGCCGGACACGAAGACCTGAATGGCAAGGGCGTCAAGTTCCTGGGGGAACCGCTCAACCTCAAGGGCAACCGCCTGCTCTTCTTCGCCGACGGTGATGGCAACATTCTTCACCTCATCTCGCGCCCCCAGCCTCTGCCGTAACGGTACCGCCCATTGCTAAGCCGGATCTTCACCGCCTTCGAATCCCGAAATTTCCGGCTGATGTGGGCAGGCGCCTGCACCTCCAGCATCGGAACCTGGATGCAAAGTCTGGCCCAGAGCTGGATGGTGTTGAAACTGTCCGGATCGCCGTTCTATCTCGGACTGGACTCATTTCTGGGCGGCACGCCCATCTTCGCCCTGGCGATGTTCGCCGGCGTCGCGGCCGATCGTTTCGACCGCCGCCGCGTGCTGCTGGTCTCCCAGTTCGTGCAGATGTCCTGCGCCTTCCTGCTGGCCATCCTCTTCGCCACCAACCATGCCAGCGTCTGGCAGATTCTCACCCTCAGCTTTGTGGTGGGCGTCGCCCAGGCCTTCGGAGCGCCGGCCTATCAGTCGCTGATTCCCTCCCTGGTGCCCCGCGAGAACCTGCCCAACGCCATCGCCCTCAACTCCATCCAGTTCAACCTGGCGCGCGTCATCGGCCCGGTCATCGGCGGATTCGCCCTCACCAGCCTGGGCGCCGCCTGGTGCTTCGGCCTCAACGGTCTCAGCTTCGTCGCCGTGATCGTCTCCCTGCTGCTCATCACCATCGACTTCACCCCCGGCAAGACCAAAGAGACGGTCATGGAGAGCATGAAGGGCGGCATCGCGTTCATCCGCCAGAAGCCGGAAATGCTCCCGCTCATCTGGGTGGCCTTCGTCTGTACGTTCCTGGGCATCCCCATCATCGTTTTCCTGCCCGTCTTCGCGAAGGAAGTCTTTGGGGGCACGGCCGCCACCTATACCCTGCTGCTTTCGGTGGAGGCGGCCGGTGCCATCTGCGGCGGCTTGATGGTGGCTGCCCGTGGCAAGGGCGCGGGTGTGGGCCGCGACGCGATTCTGGCCCTCATTGGGCTCGGCGTCTTCGAGGCGGCCTTTGCTTTGAGCCGAAATCTCTACCTCGGCCTGGTCTTCCTGTTCCTGGCCGGAATGGGACTGATCGCCTGTTTCTCGCTGCTCAGCTCCCTGGTGCAGATGGTGGCGACGGATGAAATGCGCGGCCGCGTGATGAGCATCTACAACGTGGCTTTCCGGGGCGGCATGCCCATCGGCAGCCTGATTACCGGCTCACTGGTGCCCCATCTGGGTGCACC
The DNA here is from genome assembly GCF_051172195.1 of Paludibaculum fermentans. Lineage (GTDB taxonomy): Bacteria > Acidobacteriota > Terriglobia > Bryobacterales > Bryobacteraceae > Paludibaculum > Paludibaculum fermentans_A. Next base: position 673,733 of record NZ_JBPJAQ010000002.1, on the reverse strand, counting down.
TCTGGTAGTAGCCGTGTACGGTGTGGTTCTGGCTTGCCTGGCCCTCTATCTATTGCTGGTGCAGCGCAAGATCGCCGCACTATGAACTGGTAACCGCCCGCCTCGCGGGACGCGTCTGGATAGAATGGTGATTTGTTCCATGCGGATACTGCTCCCCTTACTGATGGCATCGTGTATGGCGGCCGAACTGCCGGCCGATCTGCTCAAAGCGCGCGACGCGCAGGACCGTGCGGCGCTCGACAGGATCGCGGCCGCGGCCGACGCCGAGGCCCAGGCGAAGTCGAATGACGCCAATGTCCTCTACAAGGCTGCCCAGGCCCAGTTGATCCGCGCCGAAGTCTCGATGGAACTGCGCGATAAGAACGCCGCGCGCGGCGCCGCCGAAGCCGGCATCCGGGTCGCCGAAAAGGCCGTTGCGCTCAAACCGAACGTGGGCGAATACCACCGCATCCTGGGCACACTCTGCGGCCAGGTGATCCCCGCCAATGTGCTGGCCGGCATGAAGTACGGCAAGTGCGCGCTGGACGAAGTGAACAAGGCGGTGGAGTTGGCGCCCAAGGCCGCGTCCGGCTACCTGAGCCGCGCCGTGGGCAACTACTACTTACCCGCCTCCTTCGGCGGCGGTCCGGAACTCGCCCTGAAGGACGTCGACAAGGCCCTGGAACTCGATCCCAAGGACGCCGACGCCTGGCTCTGGAAGGGCATCATCCTGCGCAAACTGGCCCGTAACGCCGATGCGCGCAAAGCCCTGGCCAAAAGCCAGGAATTGCACCCCGAGCGGATCTGGACCAAGCAACAACTGGAAAAGACGCCTGAGAAGTGAAGCAGCAGTACCCGGCCACCGCGTTCGTTCTCCTGGTGCTCGCGTTGCTGGGCTTTTTCGTATTCCCGGGCCACACCTGGCTTCAATCGGATACCCAGATCTACGCGCCGATGCTGGATCGCATGATGGATCCGACCCTGTTTCCCAAAGACGAGCTCGCCCTGCGGCCGCATGTCACCTGGACGCTGTATGACGAAGTCGCCATCGGACTGCGCCGCCTGACGGGAGCGGACCTGGAGCACGTCCTCGGCGGCCAGCAACTCGTGTTTCGCTTTATCGGCCTGGCGGGCGCCTTCCTGCTGGCCCAGGCCATGGGACTGGGTGTCCCCGCAGCGCTTTTCGCCGCCGGATGCTTCGGCTTGGGGGCGGTGATCAATGGCCCGGCCGTACTCACGCTGGAGTACGAACCCGTCCCACGCGCGTTTGCCATCCTGCTGCTGATGGGCGCGTTCGGCTGCGCCGCCAACCGGTACTGGCGAGCTGCCGCCGTCCTGGCCTTCCTCGCGACAATCTACCACCCCACCTCCACGGCCCCCTTCTGGGCGTGCGCCGCGCTCTACTTCCTTGTCTCGAAGACGCGGCGGGCATTGTGGCCCCTGGCTGCCGCCTGCGCCGCCGCCGTGGGCACGGTGCTGCTATGCGCGATGCTGCAGCAGGGCGAGACCGAGCACCAGGTCTGGTGGGGCGTGATCCCCGCGCCGCTGGAAGCCATCCAGAAGTATCGCGCCATGTACAACTGGATCCAGTTCTGGCCGAGGCCCTGGTTCTGGCAATACCCGGTCCTGCTGCTCGCCGCTGCCGGAGCCTGGTTTCGCCTGCGGCCCCAGCTCTCCCCGGAAGCGCGCTTCTTCACGCTGGCCGTGGCCGTCTACGGCATGCTGATGGTGCCGCTCCAATACCTGCTGCTGGATGTAGGCAAGTGGATCCTGATGCCACAGTTCCAACCCGCCCGCGCGGTGCTGTTCATCACCGCCATGGCCCTGCTGCTGGCCGCCGCCGCCGGCTGGCACGCCGCCGTCTCCGGCCGCCGCCTGGAAGCGTTCGGGTGGTTTGTCCTGGTCTTCGCGATCCCCACGAACGGGCTGGTGGTCCAACTGTTCACCCAGCCGGATGCCCGGAAACTGCCGCTGGTGCTGGCGCTGGCCGCCTTGACTGTCCTGGCTGTGAAATGGCCGCGCACGGCCGTATTGGTGCCCGCCGCCGCGATCTTCCTGATCCCCGGCGTGGGCGGAGTCAGGAACTACCCCGTGCTGCACACCGCGCCGCTACGCGAACTATCCAACTGGGCTCGCTCCACCACGCCCCAGGATTCGTCGTTCCTCTTCGCCGACGTGGGCCACGGCCTGCAGCCCGGGGTCTTCCGCAACGATGCGAAACGCAGCATCTATGTCGACTGGAAGGGCGGAGGCCAGGCCAACCTGCTGGAGAACTTCGCTGACCTCTGGTGGAAGCGCTGGAACGAGGTGCGCGAGGCCAAGCTGCCGCTGCTGCCCCTGGACCGCTATCGGGCCATGGGCGTCGACTATGTCGTCGTCCGCGCGGTCAACCGGCCTGCCACGACCGCTGCCGTCTATTCGAACACTGACTGGGCCGTACTCCCTACCCGGCCGGCTGCGCCATAAACGCGTCCACTTCGGCTCGGGACGGCGCCGATGCCTGCGCACCCAGGCGAGTGACCGAGATCGCCGCGGCGGCGTTCGCAAACCGCAGGGCAGCAGGCATCTCCAGCCCTTCGGCCAACGCGACGGCCAGGCCGGCATTGAACGTATCGCCGGCCGCTGTCGTATCCACGGCTTTGACGGCGAAGCCGGGCACCGGGAACTCCTGCTCGCCGTCGGAGTAGAAACAGCCCTGCTCGCCCAGCTTCAGGACGACTGCTTTCGGGCCCAGGGCGCGCAGCGCCTTCGCGATTTCCGGCGCCTCTGCAAAGGTCACCCGCGCCGGTTCACGATCCAGCAGAATGCAGGCCTCGCTCTCGTTGGGCGTCAGGATGTCCACCAGGGCCAGCAATCCGGCAGGCAACCGCTGGGCCGGCGCCGGATCCAGGATCGTCAAGGCCCCTGCCCCGTGCCCGGCCAGCATGGCCGCCTGGACCGTCGCCAGCGGGGTTTCCAACTGGAAAAGCGCGCAGCGTGCACCCGCATAGGCCGCCCGCGAAGCCTCAATGTCGCCCGGACCCAGCTGCGTATTCGCGCCCGGCGCCACCACGATCGAGTTCTGTCCCGACTTCTCGACCCAGATCAGCGCCACTCCGGTGGGCGTCTGGCGCGCCGCGCGGACCGCGGAAACATCCACACCGGCCGCCGCCAGGCTCGCCTTCAAATGGTCGGCAAACGGATCCAGCCCTACACAGCCCACCATCCTGACGCGGCCGTTCGTCGCCAGTTTCCCGGCAGCGCAGGCCTGGTTGGCGCCCTTGCCGCCCGGGATCATCTGGAAGTTGCCGCCCAGGGTGGTTTCCCCGGGCGCGGGCAGCCTGTCAACCTGGACTACGAAGTCCATGTTCAGCGAGCCAGTTACGACCAACGAGGAGGATTGCATCATGGGTATCTTACTGCACGGGCGGGAACGGACGAGGGAGATGGGCGGAGCCAGGGCTTACCAGCGGGCACGGTCGAAGGCTCGACCGCGGACGAATTAGTGGGACAGGTCGATGCCGAAATTCCGGAGCTCTTCGGCGTAGTACCGCTTATGCAGCAGATCCCACTCTTCGCTGCCCTCGGGAATCTCTTTCTTCATCGTGCGGATCTTGGCGCGTGCCGCCTTTTCCGCCTTGTCTTCACTCTGCAGGATCTCGGAGATCAGCCGGACCAGTTCCAGCCGCACGTCATTCGAATCGCGGCGGAAGCGGCAGTCGCGCGATTTGCGCATGGCCGTCACCAGCTTGTGCGAGATCTCGTTGATCTTGTCGCGGCTGAGCTTCATCGGGTCGCCGGTGTCGCGTCCGCTGGCCTTCACTACCTTGCGCTGTGCCACCAACTGGTTCTTGATGCGGCGGAACATCTCTGAATAACTGATGCTGTTGTTGGACATGTACACGGAGTACTCTTCCAACAGCGTGCGCACCTCGTCATTCAGCCTGTCTTCCACGGACAACTCATCGGTAATGATCGTCCCCATCAGCTCCGCCACGGCGGTTGGATTGGAGATTTCGATGATGTTGGAACCGAGCTTTGCTGCCAGTTGGCGGCTTAGATAAGTGACGAATTCTTTGGCGAGGAGCATCCTGCGAACTCAGAACCTAACCGGACTACTTTCCAGTCTAGCAGCATGCGGAAAAGCGCTCCAAATCATTCCACTTCGTCAGGTTCCGCCACGGCCGCCAGCATCTCTTCCACAATGGCCCCCAAGTCTTTCGGAAGGAATGGCTTACGAAGGATGCGCCGGGAGCCGGAGCCATTCTCGTGCTCCAGGGAGTCCCCGGGATATCCCGAGATGTAGAGCACCCCAAGCTTGGGATTGTGCTGCAGCAGCCTCTCGGCCAGTTCCGGACCGCTCATGCCCGGCATCACCACATCGGTGATCAGCAGTTCCACCGGCGGATCCGCCTTACTGAACAGCTCCAGCGCCTGCTCGCCGCTGGCCGCCGCGTAGGTCCGGTAGCCCAACTGGGCCAAGGTTTCGCGCGCCAGTTCCCTGACCTGCCCCTGATCCTCCACCAGCAGGATGACGTGGTGGCTGGCCTGTTTGCCGGGGCCCCAGGCGGCCGTCCCGGTAGCCGTCGCCGGCTCCTCCACTGCCGGCAGCAGGATTCGGAAGGTTGCCCCCTGCCCCGGTTTGCTGAACACCGAAATGTGCCCGCCGCTCTGTTTCACGATCCCGTACACGCTGGACAGGCCGAGGCCGGTGCCCTTGCCCACTTCCTTGGTGGTGAAGAATGGCTCAAAGATCCGCTCGCGCGTGGTCTCATCCATGCCCGACCCGGTGTCCATGGCGTACAGCGCCACATAAGAGCCCGGCTGCAGGTCCATCGACTGCGACGAGCGCGCCTCCCTGATCTCCTCGTTCGCCGTCCGGATCGTAAACGCGCCGCCCACCGGCATGGCATCGCGCGCGTTCGCCGCCAGATTCAGCAGAACCTGCGCGACCTGTGTGCGGTCGGCCCGCACGCGCTTCAGCGGCTTGGCCGTCTGGAAACGCAGCTCCACGTTTTCACCCAGCAGCGGCGCCAGCAGCCCCTGCATGGAGACCACCACTTCATTGAGATCGAGAACCTGCGGCTGCAGCACCTGTTTCCGGCTGAATGCCAGCAGTTGCCGGGTCAGGTCGGCCGCGCGCTGCCCGGCGCGCTGGATCTCCACCAGCAGGCGGTGGTTCTGGTCCTGTTCTCCCACCCGTCCCAGCAGCATGTGGCTGTAGCCGTTGATCACCGTCAGCAGGTTATTGAAATCGTGGGCAATCCCGCCCGCCAGCGTGCCCAGCGATTCGACCCGCTGCACATGCCGGAACTGTTCCTCGATCTCCTTCATCTCCGTCACGTCCTGGACCGTGCCCATCACCATGTGGCGGCCGTCGCGCAACTGCGTGAATTCGCCGTACGATCGCACGTGCCGCACCCGCCCGTCCGGCCGCAGGATGCGGTACTCCATGGCCCGGTTCCGCGACTCCTTATCCGCCGTCACGGCCATGGTGCGGATGCGTTCGCGGTCGTCCGGATGGACCAAGTCCATCAGGTGGTCGAAAGTCGGCTCGAAGATCTCGCGGTTCAGCCCGTGAATGCGATATACCTCATCGGACCAGCGCAGGGCCCCGGAGTGAGGATCCTTCTCCCAACTGCCCAGCCGGGCCAGCTTCTGGGCACGTTCCAGGTGGGCCTGGCTGGAGCGCAATTGCCGTTCGGCGTGCCGCCGCCGCAGCACGTTCGCCACCATCGCCGCGATGATCAGGAACTGAATCAAGGTGAAGGCCGCCCCGATCCACACCAGGCGTCGGTTGCGGTCGTAGAAATCGGTCATGCTGGCGGGACGGTTTAGCACCACCACACCGGCGGGGATGAGGTCCGGCGCAACACCAAGCCGCTCAAGCACGACAAAGTCCAGTACCATCTGGAGCACCCCGTGCCGGACAATCGGCACGCCGCCCGGCGACGCGCCGGCCAACACCCGTTTTGCGAGATTGCCGGCCTGCAGGCCATGCGCGCGGCCGTTGTTCGCGCATCCGCCGGCGAAGCCCTGGCCCAATTGAGCGCTATTCGGGCTGAACACCGGTATCGCCCCGGCCGCCCTTGCGATCTGCGCGCCAGCATCCGGCAGCGGCACGTACAACCCGGTGCTGTCGTGGGTGAAGCTGGTCGTCAGCACCAACGAGTCCTGGGGCATGGCTCGCAGTTGCGTCAGGATCTGGCCGAAAGACAGCAGTGAACCGTCCAGGAACTGGAAATGCAGGGACGATCGCCGCCGTGCAATGGTCCGTAGCGCCCGCAGGTGCACCTGGTTCGAGGGCGAAGCGTCGGACACTACAAAAATCTGCCGAACCTTGGGGAACAGGTGCAGGGCCGTGTCGAGATAGCTCTGGAGGTCGAATTCCTCCACTACTCCGGTATAGGAGTCCCGCGGCAACTGCTGGATCAGCTCCGGACTCGATACGCCGGAAAACACCACCGGCACCTGGCCAAACAGACCGTCGCGGTGCTTCAGGAGAAACTGCAGCGCGTCGTCATCCGAGGAGACAATTAGGTCGAGCCGCAGGGTACGATACTTCTCCCGCAGGGTCTCTTCCATCCAGGCTTCGTGCGCCGGGCCGCTTTTGCGTTTCGCGTCGAGGAATTCGGTCCAGACCTCGACTTCGAACGGCAGGGCGGAGAGCACGTCCTCCACGCCCAGCACGAGATCGTTCGTCCACGGGAAGTTCTGGTGATAGGAGTTGAGGATCAGGACGTTGCGCTTGGGCGGAGACGGCTCCGCGGCTGGCGTGGACGGCTGCGCCGCCAACAGACCAGTGGAGAGCGCCAGCAGGCACAGAACGGTGATTCCGTGCCCGGGGGCGAACGATCGAGGCTTTCCCCGGCCAGTCATTTCAATTCATCTCCCGGGTGCCCGGATTAATGAACGAGATCGCCTTCGTGATGATCCAGGAAGTCCCGGTCGATCCTTCTGCGGCCTCGGAACCCCTCATTCAGACCGTGCCAATACCCGACGCCGGTCTCATTGAGCTGGTAGCAGATTAGTACTTCTTCACCCCGGTATTTCGTGGGAAAATCCACGAGCCCGATATTCAGGTCTTTCACCTGTATCCCTAACTCTTCGAACTGATCGAGGATTTCTTTGAGCTTTTTTCCCAGTTCATCGACGCGTTTGCGCAGCGCTGCCAGCCGCTGGGTGTCCAGCTCCACGCCGCCCATCTGGTGAGCTTTCCGCATGCTCCCGGAAATCTCTTCCTGGGCTTCTTCCAGTTCGGCGCGCGCCTCCACGGCTTCGTTGAGCATGCGGCGCACCTCCGGCACCAGACGTTGCGCCTGCTCGAGCGTGAAATAGCGAGCCATGGCCTTAGTGTAGTTGACTTCCCAACGCGCGCAGGATCGCATCCGCCGCCGCCGCCGGTTCCGCCGCCCTGGTGATTTCGCGGCCCACTACCAGATAGCTGGCTCCGTCGGCCATGGCCGACTGGGGCGTCGCCACGCGTTTCTGGTCGCCATGATCCGCTCCGGCGGAGCGCACGCCCGGCACCACCAGCACTGTCTCGGGATGCACCCGGGCCCGCAGCGCAGCCACTTCCAGGGGCGAACACACCAGGCCGTCTGCGCCCGCGTCTATCGCCTTCGAAGCCAGCCACTCCACCTGTTCCGCCACGGTGCGGCCCGTGATGCCCACATCCTCCAGATCCTGCTGGTCGAAACTGGTCAGCACGGTGACCGCCAGGATGCGCAGGTTCGTGCCGGCCGCCGCCTCGCGGGCTGCCCGGATCACCTGCGGACTGGCATGCACGGTCAACAGGCTGCCGCCCAGCGCGGCCACGCGCGCCGCCGCCCGTTTCACGGTTTCGTGGATGTCGTACATCTTCAAATCCACAAAGACTTTCTTGCGCCGCGCGACGATTTCGCGCACCACCGCCGGACCTTCGGCGGTAAACAGCTCCAGGCCGACCTTATAGAAATCGACAGTCGTCGAAAGCCGGTCGACCAGGCTGAGGGCTTCCCCGGCGTTCGGCACGTCGAGGGCAACGATGATGGGGTTGTAGTTCATATAACGTGAATGGGTTTTGCGCCCCGCTCCAGGACACGGCCAATTACGCGGCCAACGGGATGCTCGGCGGCTTGCCGGGGCGATTGCGACAGCAGCAGTCCGCCGGAGGTCTGCGGATCGTACAAAAGCGCTTCGACTTCGGGCCGCACCCCGTCGCGCACCAGGACGCAGTCGGACGCAAACGCCCGGTTATTGTTCAGGCCGCCCGGCACGGCTCCTGCCGCGGCATACTCCAGCGCGCCGGGCAGAAACTCCAGCGCCGCGGAATCGATCTCCAAAGTCACATTGCTCGCCAGGGCCATTTCGCGGCCATGCCCCAGGAGGCCAAAGCCTGTGACGTCCGTACACCCGTGAGCTTCGGTTTCGACCCGGTTGAGCCTGAGCATTGACGCGATGGAGGCGGCCACATGATCCTCGGCGGCCAGGCCGCGCTTCAGCGCCGTCGAGATCACGCCGGTGCCCAAAGCCTTGGTCAGGACGAGGAGGTCGCCCGGCCGCGCGCCGCCATTGGTCCAGATGCGGTCGGGATGGACAGTGCCCGTCACCGCGTAACCAAATTTGATCTCGTCATCGTTCACACTGTGTCCGCCCACCACAGCGCACCCGGCCTCAATCATCTTCTCCGCGCCGCCCTTCAGAATCGCTGCCAGATCCTCCAGATCGCCTTTGCCGGGATAGCACAGCACCGATAGCGCGGTGACCGGCTGGCCGCCCATGGCGTAGACGTCGCTCAGCGCATTGGCGGCCGCGATGGCGCCGTAAGTGTAAGGATCGTCAACGATCGGCGTGAAGAAATCCACCGTCTGCACCAGGGCACACTCCGGGCTGAGCTTGTACACGCCGGCATCGTCCGACGTATCAAACCCCACCAGAACTTTAGAATTGCGCAGGCGCGGAACGCCTGGCAGCACCTGGTCCAAAACCTTTGGACTGAGCTTGGACGCTCAACCGGCGGCTTTGACGTGGGCGGTTAGTTTTTTCATTGCAAACGCATTCAGGGCGCTTTGGCCTCGCTTAATTATCCAGCATCGGGCGCCGCCGTATCGCGGGGTCCCGCAGCGAACCGGAAACGCCCGGCCAGGATCTATAATCGGAGTCTTGACGCATTGGAAACAGCGCCTCGCTCTCTCCGCACTGCTGGTGGTCTGCGGAGCGGTGGAGGGGCGATTCCTGTACACCTCGCTCACGCCGCTGTTCCAGGCTGTGCCCCGCATACCCGGGGTCATTGATCCAGAGAACCTTGCCCTGGGCCAGGTGAAGGACTTTGCGAAGCAAGGCGGCATCAAGGAAGGGGACACGCTGCTGGCGGTGAATGGGGTGCCGATCCATTCCGCCTTCGACGCGGCCCATGAGTTTTTCGCGAAACCCGGTGGAACCCATGCCCAGTTCACGGTGCGCACGGGGCTGGGTCCACCCCGCACAGCCGATCTGGTCACCCCCATCCAGACCATGACCGAATTTGGCGACTTCGCGTTCACACTGGGCCTCAACATAATCCTGCCCATCCTCTGTATCGGGCTGGGGTTCCTGGTCGCCTTCCGCCGTCCCTCCGACCCCACCGCTCTGGCCATCCTGTGGCTTCTGCTGAGCCTGGCCTTCATGCAGCGTTCCAACGGCTATGAGCGCTATAGCTGGGGCGTCTGGATGAGCGGCCCCGCTGTCTTCCTGGACGTGTTCTCGAACGCATGGCCAGCCGCCTGGTGCGCGGTGGCTCTCCTCTTCCCTGACGGCCACTGGCGCCGGGGACCGCTGTCCTGGATCTCCCTCGCCGCCATCCTCATCTATACGCCGCATGACGCGGCCCGGGCCGTGCTGGTCGCGGGTATGTTCGCCGACCCGCGGGTCTGGGCGATTCTGGAACCGCTGGAGCACCTGCCGAAGGCACTCACCCAGTCCTGGCACTTTGCCCTGATCGGCCTCGGCCTGCTGAGCTTCCTGCTGAAGTTCCGAACCGAGACCCATCCCGCCGCCCGCCGCCGCATGCGCTGGATGCTCGCCGGTCTCATGCTGGGCATCGTGCCGAATACCGCGCTGATGGTCTCCGCCGTGCTCCTCAAGCGTGACCTGAACGACTATCCGGTCTGGCTGCTGATGCCCGGTGTGCTGGCACCCATCTTCATTCCACTCACGCTGGCCTACAGCATGCTGGTCGACCGTCTGTTCGACCTCGGCGTGGTCTTCCGCCAGGGCCTGCTGGCGTCGCGCACCGTCACAGCCCTCCGCCTGCTGGTCAATGCGATCCTGCTTTGGATCGCCTTCAGCAGCCACGGCTGGATGGTCACCCTACTCTGCCTGGCGGGTATCGTCGCGGTGAGCTACGGCACAGACCATGTTCGGGCCTGGGTGGATCGCCGCTTCTTCCGTGAAGCCGTCAACGCCGAGCAGGTCCTGATCGAGCTCTCCCACCAGGTGCGCCGCATCACCGATCCCCAGAAACTGCTCGAGATCGTGCAGGACCGCATCCAGTCCACGCTGCACGTCACTCACATCGAAATGCTGCCCGCGGGCGGCTACCAGGGCTTCAGCGATCTGATTCTGCCGCTCACCACGCCTGACCAGGATTACGGCGCGCTCCGCCTGGGCCCCAAGCTCTCAGAGGAGCCTTACTCCCGGCGCGACCTGCAACTGCTGGAATCTGTCGCCAGCCAGACCGCGCTGGCCCTGGATGTCACCCGCCTGACCGCCACCGTCGCCAGTGAAACCGCGCAGCGCGAACGGCTGAACAATGAACTGGAAATCGCCAGCCAGGTGCAACAGCGCCTCTTCCCCAAACGGGCCCCTCAGATCCAGGGCCTCGACCTCGCGGGCTGCTGCGTGCCCGCCCAGTCGGTCGGGGGCGATTACTACGATTTCCTCACCACACCCGGCGGGGCCGTCGGCCTGGCCATCGGGGATGTGGCCGGCAAAGGTGTACCGGCGGCACTGTTGATGGCGGGCCTGCAGGCGTCGCTACGCGGCCTGATCCTGGGCGGCGTCACCGACCTTCGCGAACTGATGGCCAAGCTGAATGTTCTGGTTTACGACTCGTCTCCGGCCAACCGCTTCGCAACGTTCTTCTACGGCCTTTATGACCCCGCGTCCAGCGCGCTGCGCTACTCCTGTGCCGGCCACAATCCGTGCCTGCTGCTGAGGGCGTCCGGTGAACACCACTGGCTCAGGACACCTGGAGTCGGGTTGGGCATGACGCGCCGCGCCCGGTACGAGCAGGCGCAGGTGGACCTCCAGCCCGGGGATCTCCTGCTGCTCTACACCGATGGCGTAACGGAGGCGCGTGATCCGCAAGGTGAAGAGTTTGGAGAAATCCGTCTGCTGGCAGCGCTGGGCGGGGCGCCGGCAGCGGGCGCCCAGGCCGCCGCTGACCACCTGCTGGCGTCCGTGAAAGCGTTCGCCGCCGGAGCGCCGCAGCATGACGACATTACCTTGATCGTGGCTCGCCGCGGCTAACCGCCTCGCGTCAGCGAGGGCGCCGGCGTCGTAGCCCGAGGACCGCGAGTCCTGCCAGGACAACCAGCCCGGCCGTGCCCGGCTCGGGCGTCGGAACCAGTTGCAGCTCGGCGATGCTGGGACTCAGAAACGTACCCAGTTGCACGCCATCGGAACTGGCAATCATGTTGGGGCTGCTGGTGGTGACATACCCGCCCATCACAAAGGTGCCCCCCAGGTTCGCATTGATGGCGGCGACTGCCGCGCTATTCAACTGGACCGTGAGGGTGTGCCCGGATTGAGGCAGACAACCCGGGGTGCTGCAATCGACCCGCGCATCGGCGGGGACCACATTCAACTGGCCATAGACGGTGCCGGCCCCCAGGTCGGCGAAGATCGCCTGACCGGTCGCGTCACCGACCGGATAGATGGAGGAAAGCAGCGTGGGCGACAGCAGATAGTCGGTGAACACGACCGTATGTTGCGGCGCATCGCCGAAGTAGGCGCTGGGCTGGACTACAAACTTCGCCTCACTCACCGGCCCGAGGCCGGAGGGCAGGTTGAACACCCAGAACGCGCGCCAGACAGAGCCGCCGACATTGAGGCTTGTCCCCATGAAGGTGAAGTACGCGATGGGACTCCCGAAGCCCTGATCAGAGATGTCGCCCTGTAGGGACGATGACACGACCACCGGACTGGCGGTCGCCAGGGAAGCGGATAGCAGCAAACCCAGAGTGCAATGTTTAGCCCAGGACATCGCACGAGAATAGCAGAACTCCGGCGGGATTTCGCAATTCTTACGGGACCGGCACTACTTTTCGTGGCCAGGAGCGCCGGCGACCTATTCGTATCGCAGCGCCTCCAACGGATCGACAGTGCTTGCACGCCGCGCCGGCAGGAAACCGGCCAGCAACGCGACGCCGGCCAGTAAGGCGATCACCGCCAGGCCCAGCCACGGATCGTTCACCTTCACATTAAACATCTGCGACGAGATGTACTTGCTCAACGCATAGGCGGAAGGAACGCCCACAGCCAATCCGGCCACCAGCAGAATGATCACTTCCCGCATCATCAGCCGCAATACGTCGAACGGCTGTGCGCCCAGCGCCATGCGCAACCCCACCTCGCGGGTTCGCCGCGCGGCCACAAACGCCATCACGCCATACAGCCCGATCGCCGCCAGCAGGGTCGCCAGGCAGCCGAAGGCGATCGACAGCGCGGCGATGATCCGCTCCGTCGACAATGTCTGGTCCAGCTGGTTCTCCAGTGTCGTGACTTCGTACAAAGGCAGCCGCGGGTCCAGGCGGCGCACTGCCTCGCGCAGCCCGCTCATCATCGACCGTGTATCCATCGAGCCGCGCACGTAATACGCCACCGAGCCCGGGAATCCGGACTGGAACCGCGGGACAAACACCTGCCGGTGCACGCCCTCCCGCGGTCCTTCATATAGGGAGTTCTCCACCAGGCCGACAATCTCGATGGTCAGCTTCGTATCCGGGCCGCCGCCAAAGCCGATATGGCGTCCGATCGGGCTGCCTTTGCCAAAGTAGTACTCGGAGAACGCGCGGTTGACGACCGCCACCTTGAAGTTATCGCCGAGGTCGCTATCGCGCAGGTCCCGGCCTTCCAGCACCGGGATGCCCATTGTTTTGAAATAGCCCGGCGACAAGGCATTCATGAAGGCCTGGATGTCCTCGCCATCCTTGTTCTGATGGCCCTCCACCGACATGCTGGAATCCCATTCCGAGCCGTGGAGAATCGGTACCGCGGCCACACCTGCCGCCTGGACGCCGGGCAGGCCGCGCACATTCGCCAACAGCTCCTGGTAGAACGCCTTCTCGCGCTCCACCGTATAGCCGTTCAGCGATGGGTTCACCTGGAACGTCACCAGGTTCGACATACCCTGGATGCCGGTGGACGTGCCCTTCAGGTTCCCCAGGCTGCGGGAGAACAAGGCGGCTCCGGCCAGCAGCAGGAACGAGAGGGCCACCTGCGCCGTCACCAGGATCTTGCGCAGCCTTACGCCGCCGCCCGTTCCGGAAACAGCCCCGCCCGCATCCTTCAGCACATTCCACTGGTCGATGCGCGTCGCGAAGAACGCCGGAGCCACGCCAAACAGCAGGCCCGTCAGCACGGCCAGCAGCAGATTGAATAAAAGGATCCGCAGATCGGGCGTCGCCGTCAGCATCAGCGGAGTGCCACCCTCCGGCAGGAAGCCGATCAGCCCGCGAATCGTCCAAACTGACAACAGGATGCCCAGTAAGGCTCCGCCCATCGACAGTATCAGGCTCTCGATTAGCAATTGCCGGATCAGTTGGCTCCGGGACGCACCGATGGCCAGGCGCACAGCCAGTTCCTTCTGCCGCGCCACGGCCCGCGCCACCAGCAACCCCGCCACATTGGCGCAGGCGATCAGCAGCACCAGGCCCACCATCGACATCAGGACAATCAGCGCCTTGCCGAAGTCGTTCCGGATGTCGGAATAGCCATTCGAGGCCTGCTCCAGCTTCACCTGCCGCTTGAAGAAGCGGTCCATCTGAAACTTGGAAGCTTTCCTCAGGCCCGGCAAGGTGGATTCGTACTCAAGTTGCCGGGTGAAGATCGCCTGCAGCTTGGCCCGGGCCGTATCCACCGTCTCGCCCGGCTTCATGCGCGCGAACATCTGGATCCACTGGCTGCGGTACTCGCCCATGCTGTCTCGGCCCGGCGTCATGATGGGCGCCATCTGGATGGGCACTCGGATCTGCGGCGACCGCGCCGGATCCATCCCGAGAAACCCTGGCGCCGATACTCCGACAACGACCATCGGGTAGTTGTTCACCAGGACTTTCTGGCCCACAATCGACGCCTTGGCGCCAAAGCGGTTCACCCAGTAGTCGTAGCTGAGCACCACGGTGGGATGGCCCTTGTAGGTCCGGTCATCCATCTCGGGAGAGAACAGGCGGCCCACGGCGGGCTTGACGCCCATCGCATCGAAGTAGTTGCCGGACACCATCTCGGAGATCACGCGTTCTGTCTGCCCGTCCACGCTCAACGACGCGTCATCCAGATAGCGGCAGAATACATGAGAAAAGAAGCCGGCCTGCTTCTGGTAGGCCTGGTACATCGGGTAGGACTGCGCGCGGGATCCATTGTTGTTCCCCATGTGCGGCCCGGTCGACCAGATCATCACCAACTGGGCCGGATCCTTCACCGGCAGCAGCCGCAGCAACAGTTGATCCATCAAGGTAAAAATGGCTGTATTGGCGCCGATACCCAACGCCAGTGAGAACACCGCCGCCAGGGTGAACAACGGGCTGCGCGCCAGGGTGCGCAGTGCGTACTTGAGATCCGGTCCGATGCCTCGCATGGACCTATATACGAATGAGGGGGGTCGCGGTTTGTAACATCTTCATCCAGATGGTGATTTTGCCGGTATTTCTGGCCAGGAGAGCAAGGTCCTGATTCATTTGGCCCTCAAGCCGCCCGCAGAGCCTCCAAGTCCAGCACAGTCCGCCACTTATCGCCCAGCCGCACCAGCCCCTGGCCGGCTCGTACCGCCGCCGGAGGCAGCACCGCCAGCCTGGAAACAGAGTCCACCGCCAAAGCGAAATCAGCCTCCTGCCCGGATTCCTCCTCCGCCTGCACCTCGCGGATCAGCAGCAGGCAACTGCGCGCCGAAATGTCCTGTTCCGCTAAACCCAGGACACGATTCGGTACATAGATCGGGACAGTCCGGCCGTGCAGGCTGGTCACATACCGCAGGGCGCCCCGGCCATCCACGCGGTGCAGTTCGACACCGCGTGTCTGCACCATCCCGCACACCCGGCCGGAAGGGATGGCATACTCGTGCCCGGCCAACCGAACCACCAGGAATTGCTCGCCGCCTGCCATGGCCGCGCCCCTAGCCGATCATCGTCAGAATCGCCGGAACCTGCTCCTGCGCCACCGAGATCTTCGCCGAGAGCTCTTTGCCCGGCTCCAGGCAGAGGTGAACTTCCACCAGTTCCCCCATGCACTGGAACGGCACTACCGTCCACTGGCTCTTGCCGACACTGCGCGTCGTGAAGTTGCGGCCATAGATCACCGTTGGAATACTGAGGCCCATTGGCCCCAATTCTTCCTCCAGCACCGTCTTCACATTCCCCAGCACCATGTTGGTAACTTCGCCGATGGCATCCAGGACTTCGTCGTCAATCGCCGCATACTCCTGCATCAGCAGTTGGCCCGAGATCTTCTGGGCCATCAGCGCGGAACAGGAGAAGGAACCTGATCCCGCCCAGGCGCCGGCCAGCCCCACAATCGCCAGCACTCCTTCACTGGGGCCCGGAGCCGTCACACCCAGATACTCGGGGTGGTCTTCCAGTTCGATCCCCAGCATCGTGCCGAATACATCCTTTGTGGCCTGACGGATCATCGCCACCAATCTCTCGTGTGTCATGGATCTCTCCTTGTTGGCCAACCGGCCTAGATGAGCCCCGCCAGCTTTTCTTTGATCTGCTCCGCCGTGAACGGCTTGCGCACATAGCCCGAGGCGCCCAGCGACACAGCCTCCATCACCTTGGCACTGCTGCCTTCGGTCGTCACCATGATGATGGGAATGCCCTTTGTCGCTTCCTGGGTTTTCAAGGCGCCCAGCAATTGCAGGCCGTCCATGTTGGGCATATTGATGTCGGAGAGAATCAGTCCGACCATCGAGGACTTCAGCTTGTCCAGGGCCTCCTGGCCGTCGCCGGCCTCGATCACCTTTCCTAACGGCACATCAGCCTGGATCAGCACCCTGTGCAGGATCTTCCGTATGGCCGCCGAATCGTCGACGATCATCACGTCCAAGGGCATAGAACGTAAGCCTCCCTAGCTCTGGAAGGCTCATCGGCGCCATCGCGGCTACTGTGAGAAGAATGCTGGAGAAGTTGTGAATCAGGCCAGATTCGCCAGCACAGCGGCCGTCACTTCCGCTGTCGTAGCGCGGCCACCCAGATCCGCGGTCAGGACTTTGCCATCGGCCAGAACAGCGCGCACCGCGCCCTCAATCGAGGCGGAGATGGCCGGTTCACCCAGGTGGTCCATCATCATGGCCGCCGCCAGGATCGTCGCCAGCGGGTTCGATACGCCTTTGCCTGCAATATCGGGAGCCGAGCCGTGTACCGGCTCAAACAACGACGGAGCGTTGCGCCTTGGATCCAGATTCGCGCTCGGAGCCAGCCCGATGCTCCCCGTCACAATCGCCGACAAGTCGCTGAGGATGTCGCCAAACAGGTTCGAACCCACCACGACATCGAAACTGGCCGGGCGCCGCACGAAGTTCATTGCCGCCGCATCCACCAGCAGCGACTCCGTCTCAATGTCCGGATATTCCGCCGAAACCTCGCGGAAGATCCGGTCCCACAACACCATGCCATAGCCCTGCGCGTTTGATTTCGTGATCGAAGCCACCTTGCGCTTCAGGTTGCGCCGCCGCGCCAGGTCGAACGCATAGCGAATGATCCGCTCGCAGCCATGCCGGGTGAAGACGGAGGTTTGAATGGCTACCTCTTCCGGCAGATGGTGATAGACGAACCCGCCGACGTTGGTGTATTCGCCTTCCGTGTTCTCACGTACGACCACCATGTCGATCGCACCCGGCTCATATCCTCGCAACGGACTCTCGACGCCCGCGTACAGATAGGCCGGCCGCTCGTTCACGTAGAGGTCGAAGCCGCGCCGGATGGGCAGCAGCATGCCATTCAGCGTGATGTGGTCCGGAATGTCGGGATGCCCCACCGCGCCGAGAAGAATCGAATCGTGCGCCCGCAGCCGCTCCAGGGCATCCACCGGCATCATCTGGCCCATGCGGAAGTAGTGGTCAGAGCCCCAGTCGAACTCCTCGAATGACAGGTGCACGCCAGCCGCCGCGGCGCTCTTTTCCAACACTTTGCGGGCCGCCGGCACGACTTCCATGCCAATGCCATCTCCCGGCAACAGGGCAATCGACAGCTTCTTCATAACGTCCATGCTAGCCTGTGGGACATGGCCCATGTGAACCCGTTTTCACTCACCGGAAAAACCGCCCTCATCGCCGGAGCCAGCCGTGGCATCGGGCAGGCCATCGCGGAAGGTGTCGCCCGCGCAGGCGCCCACACGATCCTGGCCGCACGGTCTTTGCCTGCTCTCGCCGACATCGCGCGGTCACTGCGGGCCGAGGGTCTGCTGGCCGATGCCGTCGAGCTCGATATCGCCTCGCGCGACTCCCGCGAGAAGGCTCTCGAAGCCATCCCCGAAGTCGACATCCTCATTAATGTGGCCGGCATCAATCTGCGGAAACGGTTCACCGACTACACGCCCGAAGAGTACGACCGCATCCTCAACACCAACCTGCACGGCATCTTCGAATTCACCCAGGGCATTGGCCGGCGCATGATCGCTCGCGGCGCGGGCGGCAAGGTGGTCAACATCGGCAGCCTGACCTCGGTGCTCGGACTACCCTACCTTACCGTCTACACCATCACGAAATCGGCCCTCGCCGGCTTCTCACGGGCTCTCGCCGCCGAATGGGGCCAGTACGATATCCAGGTGAATTGCATCGCCCCCGGCTTCATCCTCACAGACCTCAACCGGGAAATGTGGGAGAAGCCGGAGATGAAGAACTGGCTTGCCTCCGTCCAACCCAATCAACGCATGGGCTCAGCCGAAGACATCGCCCCGCTGGCCGTCTACCTCTCCAGTCCCGGAGCCAACTACGTCACCGGCCAGGTCATCGCGGTCGACGGCGGCTTCTCCACCTGTTCCGTGTGGCCGTTCCAGCCCGCCTCCTGATGCAGCGCCGCCGCTTCCTTTCCACGGCCGCCGGTCTGCCGGTCCTGCTCGGCCAACAGGCGCAGGATCCGGACAAGGTGGAGTGGCTCTGCCCCATGGATAAGGATGTCCGGTCAGCCAAACCGGGTGTCTGCCCGCGCTGCGGCATGAAGCTGGTCCCCGGCATCCCGGAACCCGTGGAATACCGCCTGCTGCTCGACGTCACGCCGGCCGCCTGGAAGCCGGGCCAGCGCGTCCGCATGCGCTTCGAGATCCGCGATCCCCGCACGAACCAGCGCGTGACAAAACTGCAGGTGATCCACGAGAAGCTGTTCCACCTCTTCCTGGTGAGCGGCGACCTCTCGTTCTTCGCCCACGAGCATCCCGAGCCGCAACCTGACGGCACGCTGCTGTTTGAAACCGTGCTGCCCAAGCCCGGTTTCTACCGCATCCTCGGCGACTTCTATCCCGAAGGCGGAACCCCGCAACTCGCCGTCCTGAGTATACTTAGCGCCGGCAGCGACCAGGTCTCCTTCGCCACGCCGCGCCTCATTGCGCAGACCGCTCCCCAGGCCACCGCCAACCTGAAAGTCGCATTACGAAACGAACCCGCCGTGCCCATCGCCGGCCTCAAGACCATGTTGTTCTTTGAGCTCCAGCCGGCCGACGGACTCGAGCCCTACCTGGGCGCCTGGGGCCACATGCTGGTCGCCAGCGCCGATCTCATCGACCTCATCCACACCCATCCCTTCCTGGCCAACGGCGGACCCAACCTGCAGTTCAACGTCGTGTTTCCCCGTCCGGGCATGCACCGCCTGTGGGTGCAGTTCCAGCGGCAGGGCGTGGTGAATACCGCGGTGTTCACCCTGCCCGTGCGCGGCCTCTGATCGTCAGGCAGTGATCCGAACTTGTTTGTGTGGATTGGTGGCGCCCGCCACAATCTCCACCTGCTGGCGCCGCACGCCGAATTCGCCTGCCAGGAACCGGATCAGCTCCTCGTTGGCCTTGCCCTTCTCGGGCACCGCGGCCAGCTTCACCTTTAAGGATCCATCGCCCAGCTCGCCACCCCATTGGGTCTTTGGGCTCTTGGGGATCACCCGGATCTGCAGCGCCAGCCGGCCCTCGGTCTTCAACGAATTCCGCAGCGCGTCCAGGTCCACCGCGATTACTGCAGGGCCAGCGTGAACAACTCGCCCGCCTCCATCTTCCAGCCGCCTTCGGGGAAGCCCGTGATCGGGATGCGCGGCCCGGGCTTATACTCGCGATCGAGGAAGAACACTCGGCCCATCGCTTCCACCTCGCAGTGGCCATTCTTTGCAATGGGTTGACGCACCAGGTCGCGCTGCGACAGGCACTCCGCGCCAAAGCCGGAGAGATCAGCGGGCGTGGTGCCGGGCGGCAGTTCCACACGCGTCCGCACCCAGCCGCTGCGCTCAATGAAGTCCTTACCCAGGCCCAGCGCCGAGCCGCGCCACTTCTTCTCGCCCTTGCGCTGGATCAGCACCTGTACCCCAGCCAGCGTGGAACTCACCTTGAACTCCACCACCAGGTAGTTCCGCGCATCGCTGATGTTCTCACCCTGGAAGGTACCGTACGGCCGCAATTTCCCTTCGCGCTGCAGTTCCTTGGACGCGATCTCGTAGGTGAACGGGGCGGCATCCATCACCTTCTCCCGCGCGCCGTCGCTCAGGTCGGCCAGCACCGGGGTCAATTGATACCGTAGCCGGGAGGCGTCCTCGGCCGCCGGCTCCACCATATTGTTATCGGTCACCGGCATCAGGACGGGGTGCGAGCCAATCCGGATGCCCTGGTACGGCACATCCTCGTGCCCTTTGGTCTGGATGAGCGTTTTCTTCGGTTTGCCGGCAGAATCCAGCCAAACCCGGTAGATGTACTCAATGTCAGTGGTGCGGCCCCAGCGGGCCATCAGGTCGCGCGTCGAAGTGCCGCCATCCTCATTCGTGAAGATCACCGTGTATTCCAGGAACGCGCCGTCGGCGTCCTGGTCCCGCGTGCAATATGCCATCAGCGGGACATCAGTGAACTTACCCAGCGTGTTCAGGCGCGCCAGCAGGATGGGCGCATTGGCGATGAAATCACTGCTCGAGTTCTCGAATTTCGCGCCAGTCACAGCCAGCCCGGCCCCGGCCGCAGAATCCGCCGCCTGCCGTTCCACTTTCAGCGTGTGCGCGCCTGCCTTGAGTTGCCCGAGGAATATCTTGTAGCTGCGCTCCGGTCCGGTCACCATCAGGTGCTGCGGCGGCTGCGCATCCACCTTGATGGCCGCCAGCGCGCCTTCCTTGCCGGCCACGGCCCAATCTGATCCTGGCGAGGACATCGTCAACTCCGCCAGGACTTCCCCGCCCTGCGCCACCTGAAATGGAAACGACTGGCCCTGCGCCCGAGACATGCCGGCACAAACCAGCATCAGGACCAGCACCAGCAACAACCGGTTGATCGTCCGCAGCAGGCAGTCCGTCGCCACCGGTTTCTTCAGCATCGCATTGACGGAACCCGCCATTGGACTCTTCTCCAGATCCTCCGGCCAGCCGGAGAGCACCACCAGGGGGAGCCTGGCATCGCGCGCCCGGATGTCCTGGATCAGTTGCAGCCCATCGCTGGGCCGGGGCAATCGCAAGTCCATCAAAACACAATCGGAATCACGGGCATCCACATGCATCAGGGCGTCTTTCGAGCAGGCCGCCGACTGCACCGTATGGCCGCTGCGCTCCAGGATCAGGCAACGGATCTCACGCTGATCCGCGTCGTCTTCCACAACAAGGATTCTTGGCATTCGAAAAGGATTAGTGAAGCTACTCGGCGAACTCAATGCGGGCGATGACCAACTGCGGCAACGCCTGATTCCAGGAACTGGGGATGCTGTCAAACGGGAGCCGGAACGACCGCGTCTCCCCTGGCGCCAAACCCTTCCCCGACATCTTGACGATCGCGACGCGTTCCCGCAGGACAAGCTGGCCATACGGGTCGTAGAAGACGCAGTTAATGTCCACCAACCCGAGCGTCCTCGACCCGTTGTTGGTGATCTTGCCGACGATCTCGACAAGCATCGTCTTCATGTAATTCTCGCTCGCCTTCATCTCAACGTCCGAGAGAGCGAGATTCCGGACGTAGCTTTTCGCTTCGGCGGTAAGTGCGGTCGGCTGCAACGACTGATTAGGACCCCGGAGGAATAGGACGTAGAAACCTATGGCGGCGATCAGGACCACGACGGTCAAAATGACCAGCGGGGTCGAGTTGAATGTCAGCTTTTGGCTGTTTCGAGTACTAGTGACCACTGACCGTCATCTCCCCTACCAGCAGCGTGGGGCAGGCGACCGAACCGCGGAATTCCAGATCGTCGCCCACTGCTTCAATCTGCTCGAACATCCGGCGAAGATTACCCGAAATCGTAACCTCATGGACCGGCCAAGTCAACTCACCATTCTCTATCCAAACTCCGGCCGCACCCCGGGAATAATCACCGTTGACTATATTGACACCGGAACCCAGGAGTTCGGTCACGTACAAGCCATTTTTAACGCCGCGAATTATCGCTTGCGGGCTTTGCGAGCCCGGTTGGAGGAACAAATTGCCGTGGCCGACCGACGCATTGCCCGTAATGCCCCGCGCCGCGTTGCCCGTCGTCCGCAATCCTAACTTTCTGGCGGTGTACGTATTGAGCAGATAGCTTTTCAGGACCCCAGCTTCCACAATCGTCGTGCGGCGCGAAGCCACGCCTTCGTCGTCGAAAGGACTCGTGCCAAACAGGCCCGGCAGGGTGCCGTCGTCCACCACGGTCACCAGCGGATTCGCGACCAATTCATCCAGTTTGCCGGCCAGGAAGGACGACTTGCGGTACACCGCGTCACCCGAGACCGCCGAGAAGATGTGACCGACCAGCGACCGCGCCACCCGCGGCTCGAAAATCACCGGCACCTTCTGCGTCGGAGCCTTCTTCGCGCCCAATCGCCGCAGCACACGCTCGGCCGCCTTGCGGCCAATGTAATCCGCTGCTTCCAGGCGTTCAAACGTACGGGCGCTGGACGACCAGTAGTCGCGCTCCCGCCGTCCGTCCACGCTCGCCACCGGCACCACCGACAAAGAGCACGAAGACGTCCGGTAGCTGCCGAGGAACCCCAGCGAATTCGCAAAGGCCCGCCAACCTGTGTGCGAACCAAAGCTGCCGCCTTCGCTGTTGTCGATGCGGGCGTCCATCGCCATCGCAGCCTGCTCACCGGCGCGCGCCTGCTCGATCTTGAACGCGGTTTCCAGCGCCGCAATCGAGTCGGAGTACAAACCCAGCTCGCCCTCGAGCTTGCCCAGGTCCGCCGGATCCGGCAGACCGGCATGCGGGTCCGTCATCGAGATGGCGGCCAGCGAAGTGGCTGATTCCACAATGCGCTGCAACCCCTCATCGGTCAGGTCGGAGGAGTAGGCCGAGCCCACCTGCTGCCCGCAAAGCACACGCAGGCCGGCGGCCCGCGAGCCCGCTTCCTTCAGCGTCTCTACTTCGCCCAAACGCACTTGTGCTTCGAACTCGTCGCCTTCAGAAACCGTAGCCTCCGCTGCAGTCACCCCGCGCGCCATTGCCAGGGCGATGAGCCGCGCCGCAATCTCCTCGTGGCCGTTCGCTGGACTCATGCGTTCCCCCCGACGGTCATCTTGTCGATCTTCACCGTGGGAATGCCCACGCCCACCGGCACGCTCTGCCCTTCCTTGCCGCAGATCCCCACGCCTTCGTCCAACTTCAGGTCATTGCCCACCATGCTGACCCACTTCAGCACCTCGGGCCCATTCCCGATCAGCGTCGCGCCCCGCACCGGCCGAGTCAAGCGTCCATCTTCAATGAGATAGCTCTCCGTTGCGGAGAACACGAAGTTGCCGCTGGTGATATCCACCTGGCCGCCACCGAAGGTCGCGCAGTAGATCCCCTTGGGTACCGACTTGATGATTTCGTCCGGATCGCTCTCTCCGGACAGCATGTACGTATTCGTCATGCGCGGCATGGGGATGTGCTGGTAGCTTTCGCGCCGGCCATTGCCTGTGGCGGCCGAACCCAGCAACTTGCTGGACAGCCGGTCGTGCAGGTAGCCGCGCAGGATGCCGTTCTCAATCAGCACGTTACGCCGCGTGGGCGTACCTTCGTCGTCGACATTCAGCGACCCGCGCCGGCTGGCCATCGCGCCGTCGTCCACCACCGTGCAGAGCGGGCTCGCCACCTGCTGCCCCACGCGATCGCTGAAGGCGGACACTTTCTTGCGGTTGAAGTCGGCTTCCAGCCCATGACCCACCGCCTCGTGCAACAGGATCCCGGGCCAGCCCGGCCCCAGCACGACCGTCGTCTCGCCCGCCGGCGCTTCCACCGCATCCAGCGAAACCAGCGCCTGCCGTACAGCTTCCTTGGCGAACTTCTCCGGCAGGTTCTGGCTGGTGAAATGGTCGAGCCCGACGCGGCCGCCGCCGCCCTGGTAGCCATTCTCCACCCGGCCGTCGTCGCCCTTGGCCAGGACGGAGACGTTCAGCCGCGCCATTGGCTGGCGGTCCCACACCAGCGACCCATCGCTGCTGGCAATCAGTACGTGCTTGATGTTGTCGGCGAAGCTCGCCTGGACCTGGAAAACCCTGGCGTCGGCTGACCGCGCCGCCTCGTCGGCCCTGAGAATCAGCGCAACCCGTTCAGCCAGCGAGGTTTCGGCCGCGGGCACCGGTACCGCATAGAGGTCCAGTTTCTCGCCTTCGTCCAGGCCCGACCGCACGATGGACGCCGGACCCGCTGCGATGCACGCCGCGGTGCGGGCGGCTTTCAGGATGCGTTCCGGGGTCAGGTCGCCCGAATACGCGTAACCCGTTCGTTCTCCTGACAGTACACGCACCCCGACGCCCAGCGTCACGCCCTGAGTGGCCGACTTGATGATCGACTCATCCAGGCTGAGCGCCGTGCTTTCGATATATTCGAAGTACAGGTCGGCGAAATCGCCGCCGCGGGAGAGGGCTTCCCCCAGCCACCGCTCCAGGTCGCGCGGGGTCAGGTTGAACCGCCGGGCGAAGAACGAGTCAGAAAAACTCATCCCTCAAGGGTAACAAGGCGTCCTAGCGGCCCGGCCCCGTTCCCGTGGTTTGTTACTTCTTCGATAACCGCGCGATCCGCTCGTCCAGTGCCTGCTTCACCCGCCCGCGGCGATCGTCGCCCAGGGTGGTGTCCGCATCCACCAGAGCCGCCGCGGCCTTGGCGCTATTCAGCGCGAGTTCCGGCTGCCCAGCCTCCTCATAGACTTCCGAGAGCGAATCCTGCGCGTTGGCGGACTTGGGGAACGCCGCCGTCATCCACTGCATCACGGCCACGGCCTGCGTCTTATCGCCCTGCTGCAGGAAGGCGTAGCCCATGGCATTCAACGAAGCCTCACGCAGCGACAACGCATTCGGATTCTCCGCCTTGGTTTTGTCCAGAATCGCGGCCGCACTCGCGCCCTGCGCATTCATCGTATGGAACAAACGCACGGGAGACGGCGCCGGAGCCTGATACGAGGCCCGCACCGTGCCCATTTTCTCGGCCACCGACAGCGCTGTCGGATAGAACTGCGAGAACGAGTTCTCCACGGCGCCGTTCGGCTCGTGACAGCCATAGCAGCTCGCCTTGCGGTCGAGCACCTTGGTCGACGTCAGAAACGGCCGCAGCCCGCCCGCGAAATTGAAATACCCCCAGCCCTTCTCAAACCGGGCCGTGTCCTTCACCGCCGCCTCAATCGCCACCACGTCACTCTGATAGAAGCCGCCCTTATTGATGGAGCCCTGCGAGACCGAGTAGCGGATCTCCAGCACGAAGATGGTCGAATCCGGCCATTTTCCGGTCTGCTTGAACGCCGCATAGGCGGACGGATTCACGAACACGTTATCGAACATCGGGCTTTCCAGGGCCTGGGCCGCCGCCGGCCCGTAGGTCATGCCCAAACCCGACGAGAGGTAAGTCCATTCGCGGTAGTCGGCGGGGAACAACAACTCCCCTTTGTCGTTGAACTGTGGACGATCCGCAGCCACGGCGAGGAGGGAGAAGGAAGCGAGAAGCAGCAGGGTGCGCATAGTGTCGGGGTATGTACAGAATCGGGGATGTACGCCGCGAAAGCAACCTTCCTCGCGTCCGGCCGGCAACTTGTGACAAGCTACAGGGAAAGCGGGAGGAGGGTTCCGTGAAGCGACTGATACTACTGGCGCTGGTCCTGGCGTCGAGCGCCGGCGCCGCCACCATTCACATTGTCGAAGCCAACTGGACGCTAGGCGGCCCACTCACCGTGGACGGCACCGGCACCGATGGCGATGCCGACAATGTCCTGGCGCTGGCGGAGCTCACTTCCCTGACAGCGGTCTATGACATCGCCGGCGGTGGCACTTTGACCTGGGACCATGCCGACTTCCTGCTGGGCGCCTTCGGCATCGGCCCGTTCTCGGGCACCTACCTGTTTCTGGCCCAGAATCCGGGCGGAGCCGCGGTGATCGCTTCCGCCGGCAGCGGCAGCAGTTCAGCCCAGGTCTCCGACGCGCGCATTGGACTGCAGGACACCGCCAGCGGTTTTACCGCCGTACCGGAGCCCTCCACGTTCACCCTGCCCGGTGCCGGCCTGCTGCTCGCCGCCGCGGCTAGGTTTCGAAAAGCGTGGTCTGCACGGACGCGGCCGTCTTCGAAATAGCCCGCACCAGCCGGCGATAGGGAAGCTCCTCGAGCTTCGGGAATTCGATCCAGTCGGCATCGCGCCAAGAACTGTAATACCAGCGCGATAGCAGCGACAGATGTTCCGCCCGTTCGCGGATCGTCACTTTGGGTGCCTCGACGCCGGCCACCAATTCGCGCAGCCGCCGGTCCAGGGGGATGGCATCGCGCCCCGTGGCGGCCACTTTGAACTCCACCGGCGTCTGCCACACGCCCTTCAGCAGGAACAGCAGTTCGACGCAGCCGGGCTCCACACTGGGCGCCACGGCCACGCCGCACACCCGGTCGACATCGTCCACCAGGTCGTCGCGCAGCTTCAGCACCTGCTCGATGCGGTGATAGCGCTGGTGCTGCCGCTGCGCCTGTTCGAAGTCGAGTTCTTCGCTGAAGCGGTCGCGCGCCCGGGCGACGGGCTCCAACAGGCTCTGCCCGCCGGTCTGGAGGAAGTGCACCAACCGGTCGACCTCAGACCGGTACTCTTCCGGCCCCACCACGTCCTGGCAGGGCCGCAGGCACCGCATCATCTCGCCATAGATGCAGCCGGGATGCTCGGGCGACACCTTGAGATCGTCCTGGCAGCGGCGCACCTGGAACAGATCGAGCAACTCCTGCTCAAACCGTTCGGCTGTGACGCGGCTGCGAAAGGGCCCATACTGAAAGGCCTGGGAAACACTCAGGCGTGTCGTAATGGTGGTGCGCGGGAACGCATTCGCCAGCAGCACTTTCACGAACGGAGCCAGGCGCAGTTTGATCATCGCCGCGTAATTATCGGGGAAATGCTGCCGGGCCATTTCGTAGTAAACCAGGCTGGAACCCAGCCGCGAAGCCGTGAGATGATACTCCACCCGGGTGGCCACTTCGCTCAGGTTCAGCAGCCGCGACGGACCGGCCCGAGGTAGCAGCAATCGCTTGAGCCTGCGCCTCAGCAGCGCCGTGCGCGCCAGGTAGGGCCGCCCCTCGCGCGGATGGATGAGAAACACGGCCGGCCGGTCGGGCACGGCCTCCAGGTCGAACGGTGGTTCGAGGAAGGTGGGGCCCAATCAACTCACCTCACACGGCGAGGTGGAATGGGGCCGGATCCAGTGAAGCAGGGAGTGGCGCAAGTCGGTCACTTCCCCGATTGTAGCCGTGGAACAGCCCGGGTGTTGACAAGTCGACAAAGGCGTCTAGAATATAGTGATATTTCTCGCTATGGGTATGTTCTGCAACCACGATCGTACCGAATTGATTGCCCGCCGGGATGGTGTGGATTATGTTTGCTGCAGCGATTGCGGCCGGGTTTTCGAAGCCGAGGACCTGGAGCTTCTCCGCGGTCAGGATGAGAACGAAGAGGCGAATCAATCGGCGTAACCGGACACCCGCCGAAACTTGCGCAGGCCGGCCCGGATCTGTTAGGTAGAGAGGATGACTGATCTGGCCCAGTCGGCTGGATCTTGGTCCCACGTCCCAGGCGTCATGAAGAATTCAGCGAAACCAAATGAAGCAAACACGACCAGCGGAGCAGGCACAGAGAGCGCAGGGATGACCGCAAAATCTCAGTCGGACCTCTTCGCCCAGGCTATGAAAAGCTTCACATCGGGAGACTATCGGGCAGCCCTCGAAGTCTTCGATCAAGCTTCCCAGGGCCCATCTATTGCGGTGAACGAATCCGCACAGATGTACCGGCGGATGTGCCAGCAGCGCATCGATCGCGCCACACCGCAGCTGAAGACACCCGAGGATCACTACAACTTCGGCGTGAGCCTGATGAATGCCGGCAAGTTCGCTGATGCCCGCAAATATCTGGAAACGGCGGTGGATGGCGGCCCGGAATCTCATCATTTGTATGCCCTGGCCATTGTCGAGGGCATGACCGGAGCGATCGATTCGGCCGTCCGGCACCTGCGCAAAGCCATACAGGTGGACCGCGGGCTGCGCAACGTCGCCCGGACCGATGCCGACTTCCAGCCGCTGCTGCAGCACGCCCAGATTCGCGAGGTATTGGCCGGAGATCCGTATTCGGCCGAGTAGTAACTTGCCCTCCAAACGCCCAACGAGTTCCGCACGCAAACAGGCTGTCGAGGACTTTCCCAGCCGCCGTTCGGATCCCCTGCGGATTGTGGCCATCGGCGGCGGCACCGGACTTTCCACCCTCCTCAAGGGCCTGAAGCGCTATGCGCCGCACGTCGGCGAGCAGCCGCTGAGCCCACTGGTGGAGATCACCGCCGTCGTTACGGTGACGGACGACGGAGGCAGTTCCGGCCGCCTGCGGCGCGATTTCGACATCCTGCCTCCGGGCGACATCCGCAACTGCATGGTGGCGCTGTCGGAAGACGAAGCCCTGCTGACGCAGCTTTTCAGTTATCGCTTCAAGAGCGGCCGCGGCCTGAAGGGTCACAGCTTCGGCAACCTCTTCCTCGCGGTGCTCACCCAGATCACGGGCGACTTCTCCAAAGCGGTGCGTCTCAGCTCAGAAGTGCTGGCCATCGCCGGCCAGATCTACCCTTCCACCGTGGGCAATGTCACGCTGCGCGCGCATCTCGAAAACGGCAAGGTCCTGGATGGGGAAACGCGCATCAGCCGCAGTGAATCGCCCATCCAGACGATCGAACTCCTGCCGTCGGATGCCAAGCCGATGGCCGAAACACTGCAGGCCATCCGCCGCGCCGACCTCATCACCATGGGCCCAGGCAGCCTGTTTACCAGCGTGGTGCCCAATCTCCTGGTGGATCGCATTCCGGCCGCCATCCGCCGCTCCCCCGCCCTGAAGGCCTGCTTCGTGAACCTCATGTGGCAGCCCGGCGAAACCACCGGCATGAGTGCAGCCGACCACGTCGACGCCATTCATCGCCATGCAGGGCGCCGCCTGGTCGATTGCGCCGTGGTCAATACGGATCCCATCAGCGACACGCTGCTGGTCCGCTATGCCCGCCAGCGCGCCATGCAGGTGGCCAACGATTTCGACCGTCTCAAGGCGCTGGGCGTGGATGTCGTCGGCCTGCCCCTGCTGAAAGCCGGCGAAAAAGCACGCCACGACCCCGACCGCATCGCCCACGCCGCCGTCGAACTCGCCAAGAAAGGCCGCCGCCGGATCCTGGAACGCGAAAAGACACTCTGATCTGGCGCCGCCGGGCATTTACAATTGGTAGAACCGACTATGTCTGTCTCCGTCGTCATCCTCGCCGCGGGCCTTGGCACGCGCATGAAATCGAATCTCGCCAAGGTGCTGCACCGCGCTGGTGGGGCCTGCCTACTGGAGCATGTCATCCGCTCCGCGCGGACCATCGCCGAAGCCGGCCGCATCACCGCCGTCATCGGCCACCAGGCGGACGCCGTACGCCAGGAAGTGTCGCCCTCTGGCGTGCAGTTCCAGGTGCAGACCGAGCAGAAAGGCACCGGCCACGCCCTGCGCGTGTGCGCCGGGCTCCCAGGCCTGGACCAGGGCCGGGTGGTCGTTCTCTATGGAGATTGCCCGCTGCTCTCGCCTGCCACCCTGCAGCGCCTCATCGCCGCGCACGAGGCCGGCGGCCAGTCCGCGACCGTGATCACGACAAATCTCGACAACCCCACAGGCTACGGCCGGATCCTGCGCGATGCGGACGGCAACGTGCGCGCCATCGTAGAAGAGAAAGCGGCCACGGCCGAGGAGAAGCGGGTCAGCGAGATCAATTCCGGCATCTACTGCTTCGAAGCCGCTGACCTGTGGCCCCATCTCGCCCGCGTCGAACCCAACCCAGCTTCGGGCGAAATTTACCTGACTGACCTGGTGGAACTCCTGCGCGCCTCCGGCAAAGCCACCGTGCCGCTGGTCATCGAGGATCCCAGCGAGATCCTGGGCATCAACACCCGCGTGGAACTGGCCGAAGTCGACCGCCTGTTCCGCAACCGCAAGGTCCGCGAGTTGATGCTCTCCGGCGTCACCATTGAGCGGCCGGAAACCGTGACCATCGACCATGGCGTGGAAATCGGCCAGGACACGATCATCGGTTCTTTCGCGCAATTGCTTGGCAGCACGAAGATTGCCTCGCAGTGCACAATTGGCGCCATGTCGATTCTCGAGAACGCGCAGATCGGCGAAGGCTGCAGCGTTTTCCCCTATTCTTCAATCCAGGACTCGACGCTGGGCGCGGGAGCGCACGTCGGGCCCTATGCCAGGCTGCGCATGGGCGCCGTGGTCGAAGAGGGAGCGCACGTCGGCAACTTCGTGGAGCTGAAGAAGACGCGCCTGGGCGCGGCCTCAAAATCGATGCACCTGGCCTATCTGGGCGACTCCACTATCGGCAGCAAGGTGAACATCGGGGCCGGCACCATCACCTGCAACTACGACGGCCAGAAGAAGAGCCCCACTCTCATCGGCGACGGAGCCTTTGTCGGCAGCAACTCGACCCTGGTGGCGCCGGTGGAAATCGGCCCGGGCAGCTATGTGGCGGCCGGCAGCGTGATCACGAAAGCGGTGCCGGAGGATGCACTGGGCATCGGCCGCGGCCGCCAGGAGAACAAGGAAGGCTGGGCGAAGGCTCGCCGCGAGAAGAAGAAGGGCTAGAGAACCAGCGCGGGGTGGTAGAGGTTCGGCATCACGATTTCGCCAATCGCTACCAACTCCCCTGCGCGATTCAGGGCCTTCACATAGCGGCAATCACCCCGATCGCGGAACGGCGAGACCCGGAAATCGCGGCCCTGCCGGATCTGTGTCTCCGTCAACTGGTCGATCGGCTCAGACGGAAACTCTGGCAGCAGCTCACCCGAGGGGATCAGCGCCTCGCTCAACCGGTTCTCGGAAGCCAGCGCCCCCAACTGCTCCAGTGTGCGTGCCTGGCCGGCGTCGAACAAACCCGACTGCGTGCGCCGCAGGTTCTGCAGGTGTGCTCCGCAGCCCATCAGCACGCCCGCGTCGTGCGCGATGGAGCGTATGTAGGTGCCCGCCGTGCAATGCACCCGCACCTTCACCGTACTGCCCTCGATGCTGAGAACATCCAGCGCCAGCACCGTCACTTCCACCGGCTTCATCTCCACCGCGATCTTCTTGCGGGCCAGCTCATGCGCCGGCCGTCCGTTGATCTTCTTGGCGGAAACGACCGGAGGAATCTGTTGGAACGTCCCGCGAAACGGCGCCAGGGCCAGTTCCACTGATTCAGCCGTCAGGACCGGCTCGCCCTGGGGCGAGGTCGCCACCCCGTCGGCATCGTAGCTGTCCGTCGAAAACCCGAACCGGATCGTCCCTTCGTAAGTCTTCTCATTCAGGGTGAAATACTGTGCCAGCCGCGTCGCCCTGTTCAACAACAGGGGCAAAACGCCCGTGGCGAGGGGATCCAGCGTCCCCAGGTGGCCCACCTTGGTGGTGCCCGCGATGCGCCGCATCTTGTTCACGACGTCGTGCGACGTCCAGCCGCACGGCTTGTCTACTACAATCACACCATTCATCTGCAACTCAATTCTAGAGGATGGCGCGCCTGACAACGCGCCGGAATGCGAGATACTCACGCAGGCTGCGAAGGCCCATCCTGACCATACGCCAGCCTTTCACTGATGTCTGCCCCGCGCTTCTGGCGGAGTGGGCGACCGGCCTGGAGGTGAGCACCCCCTGGCGCGACGCCAGCACCGACATCAGCACATTGGGGGCGAAGGTCCCGGCTGGAATCAATTCGAGATAACCCTTCACCAGATCGCCCCGCATTAGCCGGAAGGGCACGTTGGGATCCTGCACCACCACCCCGAAGATGAATTCGACAATTCGCTCATGCCAGCGGCTGAGCAGAATCCGAATCGCCGGATCGTGCCGGCTATTGCGGACCCCCGTCTGAAAAGCGGTCTCTGCCCGGTGACGCCAGAAGGCCTCAAAGTCGGCTGGTGACGTCTGCCCGTCGCTGTCGGTCTGGAAGATCCACTCTGAATCCATATCCAAGGCAATCCGGTAGCCCAACTGGATCGCCGCGCCGTGGCCTGCATTCTGCTGGTGAATCACCGTCAGTTCCGGGTGGACGGCCAGCAGAGTGTTGAGGATTTGCCGTGTGCGGTCGCTGGACCCATCATCCACGACAATCACCCGCCCGTTCCCCGCCTTGCCCGCCACCGCGCACCACTGCCCCACCACCTGGGCAATGCAGAGTTCTTCGTTGTAGGCGGGCAGGACAATCGTCAGCTCGAGACTCACCAGGCGCGGCTCCACTTCAGCCGGCCGAGCCCGGAATTCGAGCCGCTCGAACATTTGACTGGGAATCTGATTTCCGTCGAGATCAACTTTTTATTGTATCGGCCTGCTGCCCGGCCCCGCCACGCTAAACTGGAAGCAGTGGAAGAGGAAGTCTCCAGCCGATCGTACGACCTAGGACTGCTGCGCCGCCTGCTGCGGTTGATGATCCCCTATTGGCGCAGCGTCAGCATAGCGCTGGTATTTCTCCTTATCAGCTCCATCCTGCAGGTATTGAGTCCACTGCTGACCAAAATCGCCGTGGATCTGTACCTTGCCCCCAACGGGCAGCACAGCCTGCCCTGGCTGGAAGACTGGCTCTCCACCAATGCCCGCACCGGCCTGCTGCAGCTCTCGCTCATCTATTTCGGGGTGATCGTGGCCAACCTGATCCTCGACTTCGGCCAGCAGCTCATCATGCAGTGGACCGGCCAGCGCGCCATGTTCGACGTTCGCAAAAAACTGATGTCGCGGCTGCAGGTGCTGGACGTTTCCTACTACGACCGCAATCCGGTGGGCCGCATGGTCACGCGCGTCACCACCGACGTCGACGCGCTGAACGAACTCTTCGCCTCCGGCATCGTCACCCTGCTGGGCGATGTCCTGGTGCTGCTGTTCATCATGGCCGCCATGTTCAAGCTGAGCCTCGGCCTCACCCTCACCATGCTGGTGGTGATGCCGTTCGTCTTTGCGGTCACCATCGTCTTCCGCCGGGCCGTCCAATCCAGCAACCGCCAGATCCGCCTGGCCGTGGCGCGCATCAATTCGTTCCTGCAGGAACACGTCAACGGCATGAGCGTGCTGCAACTGTTCAATCGTGAGGCCCGCGCCACCGCCGACTTCGACGTGGTGAACCGCGATCACATGCTCGCCTATCGCGGCGCCATCAACGCCTACGGCTGGTTCTACCCCGCGGTGGAGTTCCTCTCCATGGTCGCGCTGGCCTCGCTGCTGGCCTATGGCGGCTTCCACGTGGACGCCGGCGTGATGTCGCTGGGCGTGCTGGTCGCCTTCTTCCAGTACGGCATGCGCGTCTTCCGCCCCATCCAGGACCTCAGCGAAAAATACAACATCCTGCAGGCCTCGCTGGCCGCCGGCGAGCGCATCTTCAGCCTGCTGGACGAAGAGCCCAAGGTGGAATCGCCCGCCCGGCCAGCCTCCGTCCCCGAAAATGCAGCCATCGAGTTCGACCATGTCTGGTTCGCCTATAAGAGCGAAGACTGGGTGCTGGAAGACGTCAGCTTCCGCATTGAGCCGGGCGAAATCCTGGCGGTGGTCGGCCATACCGGCGCGGGCAAAACCACCCTCTCCAACCTGCTGCTGCGCTTCTATGACATCCAGCGCGGCTCCATCAAGCTGGGCGGCATCGACCTGCGCGACTTCGATCCACGCGAACTGCGCCGTCACTTCGGCGTCGTCCTGCAGGATCCGCACCTCTTCACCGGCACCATCGGCGGCAACATCCGCCTGGGCTCGGCTCATGTCACCGACGACGCGATGGCCCTCGCCGCAGAACAGGTGAACCTGCTGCCATTCATTGAAGAGCTGCCCGAGAAGTTCGACCATCCCGTCCGGGAACGCGGCAGCGGCCTGTCCACCGGACAGAAACAGTTGATCGGTTTCGCCCGCGCCCTGGCTCACAACCCGCATTACCTCATCCTCGATGAAGCCACCTCCAGTGTGGACACCGAGACCGAGCTGAAAGTCCGGGCCGCGCTGGAGCGCATGGTGGCCGGCCGCACGTCGATCATCATCGCCCACCGCCTTTCGACCATTCAGCGCGCCGACCGCATCCTGGTCATGCACAAAGGCCACCTGCGCGAAACAGGCAGTCATCAGGAACTGCTGGCCGCCCGCGGCATCTACTGGAAGCTCTACCAGTTGCAGTACAAAGACCAGGAAGTCCGCCGCTAGCGCAGCAAGGCCATCGCCATTGGCGTGAATGACGCCGCGCCGCACGGCACCGCCGGACCCAAAGGCCGGAACCCCATTCGCTGGTACATGCGCAGCCGCTCAGTGATTCCGGAGATCAACAGCGTCGCATAGCCCTCTGAGATGGCCGTGGACACCATCAGCTCCAGCATGCCCAGGAACAGCATTCGCTTGCGGTAGGCAGGCTCAATCGCCAGCAGGCGCGCCTCCAGCAGCGGTCCCGGCAAGGTGTCCAGAATGGAGGGATCCGTCAGGCGTTCCTCCACCGAGAACGGCCGCCGAGGGCACGTGCACACCATGCCCACCACCCGGCCTTCGCTGAGGGCGACAAAGAACCGGCTGATACTTTCCCGCTTGTCAATCAACCGCCCGTCCGCCGTAGGAGGATGCTGCCGGACCTCCTCCGCGAAGACGCGGTGGTTCAGGCAGCGGATCTGATCGTACTCTTCCGCTGTCTCCGCAACTTTGAACACATAGGCCATGGCGTCATGCTTCGTTGCCGGCCTCAAGGGCGGCGCGCTTCACATCCACCTTCATTAATACCCCAAGCCCGAGCAGGAAGAAGATCACCAGCGAAAGGATCGCCCACTGGTAGCTGCCCGTGAACTGCAGCATCAGCCCGAACAGCAGCGGAGCCAGCCAACTGGTCCCCTTGTCGCTGATCTCGTACAGCGAGAAATACTCGGCTTCCTTCCCATGCGGAATCATCAGCGAGTACAGTGACCGGCTCAGCGCCTGGCTGCCGCCCATCACCACCGCCACCAGCGCCGCCGCCACAAAGTAATCGTTGGTCGTCTTCACAATGAAGACGCCGCACATCAGCAGGGTCCAGATCATCAGGCTGAGGACCACTGCCCGATAGGCGGTCAACAGCTTGGCCAGCAGGTTGAACAGCATCGCACCGCCGAAGGCCACGAACTGCACCATCAGGATCGCCAGCGTCAGCGACTCCAGCGGAATCTTCAAATAATCGGAACCGTACTGCCCGGCCAGTGTGATGACCGCCTGGATGGCGTCGTTATATATCAGGTACGCCACCAGGAACGTCAACGTCTGCGGGTACCGGCGCATGTCCTTCAGCGTCTGGAAGATCTGCAGGAAGCCCTTGGCGAAGATGTTCTCGCCCGGTGCCGCCGTGCGCTGCGGCTTGCGGTTGCGGATCCCGATCATCGGGATCATGCCGAATACGGCCCACCAGGCTCCAGCCGAGCCCAGGCTGATGCGCACGGCCATGCCCTTGTCGATGCCAAACGACTCGGCCTTCTGGAACAGCAGCAGGTTCAAAGCCAGCAGGATGCCGCCGCCCAGATACCCGATGCCCCAGCCCTTCGACGAAACGCCGTCGCGTTCCTCCTCCGGAGCCACGTCATTCAGGAAGCTGTTATAGATCACCACCGAGCACCCGAAGGCCAGATTGGCGACCAGGAACAGCGCCCCGCCCAGCAGGTAACGCCCATCCGTCAACGCGAACATAGCGATCGTGCTGGCCGCGCCCAGGTACGCAAAGATGCCCAGCAGCCGCTTCTTGTTCGGGCTGTAGTCAGCCACCGCCCCCAGCATCGGCAGGAAGATCACCTGCGTCAATACGGAGAGCGAGATCAGGTAGCTCCAATAGCTGCGGGCATCCACAGTGAGGCCCAGAGGATGAACATGCCCGGTGGCATCGGCCGCTGCTTTCGCGAGCTCCGTCAGATAGGGGCCCAGGAACAACGTGACGACCGTGCTGGCGAACGCCGAGTTCGCGAAGTCGTACATGTACCAGGCGCGCTGCTCGCCCCGGCTGTATGCGAGCCTAGGCTCGGGACTGTTCAAGCTGTGCCTCCACAAGTTGCGACAGTTTCGGGTAGTCCTTCTTGCCTGTGCCCAACAGCGGAATCTTGTCGACGTAGACGATACGGCGTGGAATCGCGAGCTCCGGAGCCCCCAGTTCCCGCGCCGCCGCCTGCAGTTGATCGCGCTTCAGGTCTTTGTCCTGCGTACAGAGAACGATCATTTCGCCGCGGCCCGGATCCGGCCGGTTCACCGCGCCATGGATGTGTTTCGGCGAAGCAGCTTCGGCGATCTTCTCCACCACTTCCAGCGAGATCATTTCGCCGGCGACCTTCGCAAAGCGCTTCACGCGCCCCTTCAGCTGCAGGAAGCCATCGCCGTCGATCACCGCCAGGTCGCCCGTGGGGTACCAGCCGGGTCCGAACACCGACTCCGGCGGTTCCAGCACGCATGGATTCGACTCGCGCCAGTAGCCCAGCATCACGTTCGGACCCTTCACATGCAGCAGGCCGCCTTCTTCGATACCAGGCACCTTCTCGATCTTCCATTCCATCAGCGGCAGGATCTCGCCCACCGTCCCGGCCTTGTACCGCATGGCCGTGTTCAAGGCAACCACCGGAGCGCACTCCGTGGCTCCATAGCCTTCCAGCACGCGCACGCCGAACTTGTCCATATACGTATTGCGGATCTCGTCGGTGAGCTTCTCCGCCCCGCCCAGCAGCATCTTCACCTTGCGGAAGTCGTAAGGGTGGGCGCGCTTCGCATAGTGCTTCAGGAAGGTGGGCGTCGCGAACATGACAGTCGCGTCGCGATCGTAGAACAGCTCCGGCACGATGCTGTAGTGCAGCGGCGAAGGATACAGGAACAGCCGCAGGCCGCTCACGATGGGCAGCATGAATCCGGCCGTCAGCCCGAAGCTGTGGAACACCGGCATCGCCGACAGAATCTTGTCCGCACGCGACACATCGATGACGCTGAAAACCTGCTCAATGTCCGAAAGGATCGACCAGTGGCTCAGCACCACGCCCTTGGGCTTGCCCTCCGAACCGGAGGTGAACAGGACCACCGCGGGCTCATCCGGGTTGCTGCGCTTCGTGGCCGCCCGCGGGAACGGCAGCGCATAGAGCATCAGCCACAGCTTGTCGCCCAGCGTCAACTGCGCCCGCAGATCCTCCAGGAAGACCACCTTGATCCCCTGCAGCTTCTCCACCACCGCCGTCAGCTTGCCCTTCTCCAGGAATTGACGGGATGTGAGAACAGTCTTGACCTTGGCCGCGCGCAGGGCGCTCTGCATGCCATCGACGCCCGCCGTGAAGTTCAGCATCGCCGGGATCCGCCGGATCCCGAACAGTCCCAGGGCCAGGCAGAGCGTGGCGGCCGCATTCGGCATCAGCACGCCCACCACCTCGTTCTCAACCGTAATCTTGGAGACCAGCCGCCCCAGCGCCAGCGACCCCTTCAGGACGCCGCTATACGTGAGATCCGCTCCGCCCGCGTCCTGCACCATCTGCCGGCCGCGGCCGTGCAGTTCGATGGCTTCCAGGAAAGCATCGTGCAGGCTACGCTTGGGCCGCGAAAGCGCCATGCAGCGTTGCAGCAGCCGTTGCATCGCCTCGCCCGCCTTGCGGCGCCGCAGCTTGCCCGAAGGCGCCTCCGGCATCGGGATGACCTCGCCGGGGAAAAAGGTGACCTTGATCTTGGGGAACCAGGCGATCGGGAAGTCGCCGTCCATGCGGCTGAAACCCTTGGCGCGGACGGCCCCGTCAAGAATAAACGGGGCAACGGTAGCGCCGGTCTTGGCGGCGATGAACGCCGGGCCGTCATAGATCTTCATCAGCGCGCCGGTGACCGTCACGCGGCCCTCGGGGAAGATGATCACCTTCCGTCCGGCCTCGATGACATCGACGGTGGACTTCAGGGCGAAAGGGTTCGTCGTGTCGATGACGATGTGGTCGGTCACCCGCACCAGCAGCCGGAAAATCAGCTGCTTCATCACCTGCGAGTGCACTACCCACAGGGTGTCGTCGGGCAGGATACTCCACATGATGGGAGCGTCCAGGAATGACTGGTGATTGCCGACGATCAGGGTCTTGGCTGCCTGCGGCAGGCCACCGTGGACTTCGACACGATACAGCAGGCGCAAGAGACCGCGAATCAGAAGTTTAAGCATGGGTCAGAATCCAGAAACAATGCCGAGCAAAGGCGTTACAGGTCAGTGTACGACGAAGAAGCGGGCTGAAGTTTGACATTGTGGGGGTGGGCT
The DNA here is from genome assembly GCF_051172195.1 of Paludibaculum fermentans. Taxonomy (GTDB): domain Bacteria; phylum Acidobacteriota; class Terriglobia; order Bryobacterales; family Bryobacteraceae; genus Paludibaculum; species Paludibaculum fermentans_A. The sequence goes on along the minus strand of NZ_JBPJAQ010000002.1, from coordinate 635,720 downwards.
TGCTACAAAGGAATAACCAACTGCTCCTCAGTAGCTCAATGGTAGAGCATTCGGCTGTTAACCGAAGGGTTGTAGGTTCGAGTCCTACCTGAGGAGCCAAACATTCTAAAGCACTTAACTGCACTGTATCGACTATGCAACAGGTTGATGCAGCACTTTCCCAAATTCGCCGTGCTAAGATTCGCACATGGCGATCCCCCTCGGAACCAACGATCTCAAGATATTCCGCCGCCACCTGACCGACTGTAGACGCTATCCCGGCGTCAAGAACAAGCCCTTCTCGTATAGGCCCCGAAACGCCCAAGAAAAGAAGACGGACACCTGCGAGTGCCCGATCTGGTGCTACGGCTATCTCGCCAAGGAGACTCGCACGGTGGACGGGAGAACGAAACCGAAGCGAGTCGGCCCCAACTCAATCGGCGTAAACGATTGGGCGGCAGCGGAAAGAGAAGTTGCAGCCCTGTATGAGCGTGGTTCACTTCCCCCTGTACAGACTGCCGCCAGACCAATCGACAACAATGCGATCACCGTGCAGTACGCCGGGAAGCGATACCTCGAATCCCGGAAGAACGGTCTGAACCCGATTGAGCAGGACACGTATGACCACGATGAGTCGCTGATGCACGACCGCCTTTTCCCGTACTGCCAAGCAAACGGCATCGTCTACATTCGGGACTTCGAGAACAGGGACGTGTGCAACCAGTTCACCGAGTCCTGGAGGAAACTGCGGCGGAACCCCGGAGATCCGCTGGCAATTACGACACGGAAGATTGTCCTGCAACGGTTCCGAAAGTTCCTGAGCGAGTGCGTGGAAAACGAGTGGATGAAGAAGAGCGGGGCCGACAAGATCAGAATCGCAAAACCACCGACAGCAGCCGAAGAGGAACGGTACGGATTGGAATTGGATGAGTACGAGAGATTGATGAGTGCTCCCGATTCGCCTGGACTGACGCAACTGGAAAACGTGGAAACTCGTGTCGCAACCGAACTGATGCGCTGGACCGGGATGCGGATCTCGGATGCACACAAATTCAACGATGCCGAGGTCGTGCCGAATGAGAAGGGCGACGGGTGGAACGCAGACTTCATCCAGAAGAAGACCAAGAAGAGATGTGTCACACCGCTGCCGGAACACGTCAAGGTTCAACTCCACGCCCTGCCCGGAAGGACGGAGGCTGGCAAGAAGTTCTTCTTCACTTGCTCATACACGGCGTTGAGAATGCGTGTCGATACATTCGCTGAACGGGCGCAAAAGGAACAGCCCTTCAAGCACCCGTTCAGTCCACACTGCCTTCGGCATACGTTCGCAATCCAGCACATCCACCAAGGGACCGACATGAAGTTCATCTCGAAGTGGCTTGGTCACGAATCGGTGAGTGTCACGCATGAACACTACGGGAATTGGATCGGCACAACGAAGAAGATCGCCGCCGACGCCAACCGTGAAGCGAACGACAGAATGCTGGCTGCGGCTGCTGAGATCCGGCGTCAAATGAACTCTGAGCGTACCAACTCAACTGCCACGCCTCTCGGAACCTTGTAGCGTCTTCCAACTCGGAACAGCTTCTCCCGCTGCTTCACGAGACGCACCCTCACCCACTCGTGCGAGTACCCGAGTATATTGCCAAGTTGGGCGAACGTGCTGCTCTCCGGGATCTTGGAGAGAAGCACTTCGAGAGTGGCCCTCTTGTAGTCAACTAAAGCCTGATTGACCGCTTCTTCTTGCGGCTTCGGCACGATACGACGTTTCATTGCGTTCCCCATCGCACGGCGCTCTTTTGCGCTCCGTGCTGCCGACTCGCTGAACTAATTTGGCCGGGGAACGTCCCGATCCGGCTCGGCGGTCTGGTTGCGCCGCTGAGAAATACAGCGGCTCGGGTTGATGTTGGCGGTTTGGGCGATCCCGGAAGCCCGGTCGTCAGCAATCCGCAGAATTCACAATCGGAAGATCTGAGCAACTGTTCTCAGCATGTCGGCGCTCATCCGGCTCGGGTCACAGCGGCGCTTAGGGCCTTATGAACTATCCACCTTCTTGCGAAGCTGGAAGGTTACTTCTTCATCAGTGACGGCGTCCACAACGAGTCAGCCGGGATTGCACCCGCAGTAACCTCGTACACTTGCGTTGTCATGCAAGCGAAGTTTCTTGCCTCGTGTTCAGCCCACTTCTTTGGATCTCCTGGATGTGTACTCCATCTTGCTCGAATTGCATCGACTACATAGCCACGAGCTTCAGCTTCGGTTTCTGCGAATGCCGCATATTTCGTTTTGCGAAATGACCAATTGTAGAGTTTCATTGTTCTCTTGTTTTCTTTTCACCACGTAGAGGCGCACTTCTCCCGCTACGAGCGTGTGCGCCTTTCAGATTTTGAATTCCTGTTGAAGATGGAGGGAAGCGCAGCGACCCTTAGCGGATGTTGTGCATTCCATTTGCTTCCCAACCGGGAAGCCTTACGTCAACCAGCTACGTTCCCAGACTACAATGGCTTTTGGGTTTGGTCAATTACAGGACTTGGAGTCCAACTCAAGTGGATACATCCTCAGACCCCTATAACCATTGACTCTGACTCACTGTTATCTAAGGGGAAATAGTTGCCGTAGGGATTCCGTGTTGAATGCTCTCCCCGACTCAGTGTGGGGGGGGCATCTCCGAGACACATTACCGTCGATGGTCGGCGCAACGAACCGTGCCCTCATGCTTGATTGGAAGTCCGTCAATACTCCGATGCGATCTCTCGCTCTCTCACGCAGGCGATGGCCGACAAGAATGCGATTGCCAATGCTTGACGTGCAATTCTTCGCTCGTTCCACGTACTCGTCTCATCGCTGCGCACCATGATTTCGGCGTCCATTGCGCCGATCACGACCGCCAGCACGATCTCTTCCAGGGGCGGCGCATTGCCAGCGAAGATCGCCGCCACCATGCGCTCGTCCCAAAGCAGGCCACTTCGTGCAAGTTGGTCGAGGATGCGCTTCATCAGCGCACTCCACCAGCAGAGACCAGTCGCTCGGTCTCTGCGACGGCCTTAGCAATTTGCAATTGCAGGGCACTCGCTGACTGGATGTCGTCATCGCTGAGCTTGTCCAGGGCCAGTCTGGTGCGCTCCAGAACTTGCAGTTCGATCCCGTCGAGTCGGTCGTCGCTCCAGGTCGCCGGGGCGTGCAGCAGTAATGTCGCCTGGACTTGGTTGCCGACCTGCTGAAGGACATCGGCAGCAAGCTGGTTTCGACGGCCTTCCAAATTGGATTCGCCACGCTGCCGCTCCAATCGTGCCCACCGGAGACCTCGCAGTATCGTCTTGACGAACACGGCGGTCAGCATTGTCGCAGCATCGTCTGATCCAATCTCGGCCTTGGCGATCTCTGTTGCTGCCTGAAGGCAGTTGTCGATTTCGTCTGGTTCCAGGGTTTGAAAACACCATTCCAGTACATCGTGGTCATCCCCGACATTCAGCAGTTTTTCGAGCATTAGTTTTTCGCTGAATGTTTCAGTGGCTCTGGCGGCGTTCATCGGCATGTGCGTTCTCCTGTGATCATGGCCGATGCACGGCTATCGAGAGTCCGGCGAATTGCGTCTCTAATCCATTCCGACTTGGTGAGGCGGCAGAGGTAGGACGCCTGGGCAATCTGTTCATTGAGGTCCCTCGGCAGGCGAAGAGTCATGAAGTGCGTATAGGTGCGGTTCATAGTTGCGGTAGCTCCGGTATCATTTATCACCGCATGACTTTTGAACGAAGTGTCGAATCGGATGATGGCGCAAATCCACGTAGATGAGAGGGAAGAGGGCTGTTAGTGCCCGAGCTTCAGAAAGCACTGAGGCTGACCGCCAGAACTTGACAGCTTGAAAAACGGTGGGACACTAAATATAGTTTCTGATTGGCGCTGCCGCTCGGATCATACGCCGCTTACACTTCGCACGATATTCCGCTATACAACGAATCCTCTGAAAACTTAACCTGCGAGTGGTCGGGTACTTTGCGATGAGCATAGACGGCAGCACTCGGACAACAGGCGCTCAACTGTGGGAGTCCACGCACAAGAGCTACGGACCATAAAATCGGAACCGGAAGCGTGGGGGCACGATGCTCTGTCCAAAGTAGCTGATTAGCCGTCTGTATCATCGTTGCAGTCGGTAAAAATGACGGGTCTGTACGCAAGTCATTTTGGAGATGGACGCCTGAACGTTACGGTTCGGGAGTCCGTCCCATTGAAAAACTCAAAGCCTACCGCAAGATACCAAAACCACAATAATCCAAAGGGTGCGAAGCACTCCACATGAACTCCATAACAGACCACCGTTAGCCTTCGGCCCTTCGGGGACTGCTCTGCACTCTGCTGTCATGCATATATGCAATGACTGAAGTTGAGGAAGCCGGATAGCTGCGGTAAGCCGGGTGTATTCACCGCAATCGTCGCACTGCTCCCGATAGCCGGATCCTCGGGCAATTCCGATTGGCCGCAAAACGCTATACCTGTGCGTTCGGTTCCAGGGATACGAAACCGTGTTGCGCCGAGGAACCCGGCTCTACATATCTGTGTGATCTTCACCGCCGCCGAACTCTCCGCCGCCCTGGTCAGCGATTGACCCTACTTCGCTTCCGGCTTGAGCCGTAGAAGGAATCTCGCCCCTTTGCGGGGAAGCGTGAATTTGATAAGTGCGCCGTCTTCAAGCTCTATTACAGTAGGGCGCTTCCCGTCATACGAGAATGCTCTTGGCTTTGGCGCTGCCTTAAATGTCAGCGGTGTCTCCCCGACTGATTCCTTCCAGTTCGCTTCGCTATAACCCAGAAGGCCATTAAAGAAGTCGAGTGACTTCTGCTGCTGGTCCAGTTTTTGCGTTGTGGCCTGAATATCCCGGATCTCGTGCAAGAGGGGAGTTGCTGCCGTGAGAAGCCCGGCCAAACCACCAATAGCCAACACCGCTGAGACTGCTTGCTGGACCCACCCCTTGTCATTCTTGCTGTCATCCTTCCGTTCGTTTAGCCGCTCTCCGACCGTCGCCTTTAGTTGCTGATTGGCTTCTTCCAACGCCTTGAGCGCAGCCTGATACCGAGCGATCTTTTTCACAAGGAACGCCCGTGTCACGAAGACTGGAATGCTGATGAGCAGCAAGACCACCGCCGCAGAAATCCAAATTGTAGCCGTAGTGATCGGAAGCGCTAATTCGGTTGGCATTTAGGACGGATTATACCTTCAGGGAACACTCCGATGTCAACCTCAGTTGTATGCACCCTTCCTTCTAAGAGAAGCTGGCGTATATCCGGCGACGAACTGGGACGAGGGAGTCCGACTACCACCACTCTCGCTCCCAAATGTGGCAGGGTGTGTCCGAAAAACCGTCAGTTTCGTACACCTATGCGGCGACGGATTTTCTCTTGCGTTTGCCTCCCTGAACGGCCTTCTCTACCGGGACAGTTTCCGTACACTCCAGAGTTGGCGTCTGTCGATAGGAGTCAAGCGCCGTCATAGCCGGGATGCCGAGCTTCTTGCCGATTGCACGCCAGGACAGACTTTCCTGATCCCGGAGTCTCGCAACTTCGTCCCGACGAAAAATCCGCTTCGGTCTGCCGACGATCTTCCCCGCAGCTTGAGCGGCCTTGATCCCGGATAGCGTGCGCTCACGGATCATTTCACGCTCGAACTCGGCAACACTGGCAAGAATCTGAAGCAGTAGACGGCTGGTCGGGTTCTTCTCGTCCGTGTCGAGCGATTGGCTGGTGGCGATGAACCGGACACCGTAGCTGGTCAGCGCCGCCAACTGCTGATTCAGGTGGAGCACGGAACGGCCAAAGCGGTCGATCTTGTAGACGGCGATGCAGTCGAATTTGTGTTGGGCGGCGTCGGCCATTAAACTGTCCAGCGCAGGGCGGCTGGCTTTCGCACCTGAGAACCCGGTGTCGATATATTCGCCGCCACTCTTCCAGTCACGCCGGGAGATATACTCCCGAAGTTCCCGAAGCTGCATCTCGCAGTTCTGGTCCGTGGTGCTGACTCGAGCATAGACGGCGCAACGCATGTCGTTATCGTACACTATTTTCGTACAATTGTCTATTCCCATTCATTAGACCTGTTCGACCCTCGTAATGAATGCGTAGGGGCAATGCTCTCCGTTGAATGCGCTACCGTGACATACTGCGATGGGCATCATGTCTCTGTGGAATGACATCAAAGGTAATGCAACTTGGGACTTTATAAAGGCTGCGGCGAGTGCTCTCGGCATCGCAGCGGTGCCAGTTTCGGTACTGGCTCTCATTCGGGCGTGGCTACTACAGCCACTCACTGTTGGCAACGCTGTCGCCTTTTGGGGGCTATTCGCCATTGCATTCATCTCGATCTGGATCAGGATGCGACGATTAACGCCACTGGACCCCCGGCTTGAGGGTGCGTCTCAACGGGCGGATGGGATTGGGTATAAAAAACCGGGGCACGATATCGCCATCGTCATTCCATTCTTGAACCGGAGTAGGTGGTGGCACGCAGCGTTACCAGAGTCCGCACCTGTGGCCGCACACGTTCACTTCTTCACTGATGACGGGAGTCTGATCGAGGCGACCTACCCTGCAATGTGGCTACAAGAAACCCGTTCCCACGTCTCGTTCCGCATCGGAGAGGTCAAGGAATTGATCCTCGCCCTCACCGAGGGACCAATACGGGGTTCCAGTAATTGGCGGGTGCCGGAATGCCACGCAAGATCAGGAGAGGTTCAGGATTTGGTTCAGGCTCACCAGGGCGGTGAAATGCTGTCCCTGAAGTTCTTGGCCGACAGACCGACAGTCCTGACGGCGAAGGTTCAGATTATTGGGGACGGATTCACATTTGAAGGAACGTACACGCTCTATCTCGAGGAAATGGAACCTGGGGCCGAACAGAAGGTCCAAACTCGCTGGAAGCCATTTGTTGGACAGCCGACCAAGGTTTAGAATCTTCATCCGCCCGTTGCTATCGGAGAGCGCTGGACCGGGACGGAGTCTCATTCAGCCGGCGTCGGAGCGACCGATGCCAACGTGACATTCCAAGGCAGCAGTTCGCTTCTTGGTCGGTCCTGGATCAACAGCTCGTCAACAGCTCGTCACGAGAATACCTTCTCGTGGCATGGCGACGTAGAGAGCAACAAGTTCGGAGCGCCCGAAAGTCCCGCCGAAGCCAACCGAGAGCAACGCCCGGTCACGAGTGCCAAAGCGGTTGCTCGGTTGCCGTGAAATCATCCGCAACAGGTCATCAACCAGCACAGGTGTCTTCGTCACTTGTGCCGTTCCCGTAATGCGGCGAATCCCCCCACCGTGGCTCTGCGAACCCCTTGGTCTGGCGAGTGTATTTGTCTTACAGTTGTTGCGATGGCGAAACAAAGGTCGAATCCAGAACATCTGAGAATCCTCGCTTCAGGGGTTAGGGAATGGAACGCCTGGAGAAGCGCAAATCCAAACGAGAAGCCCGACCTCCGTGGCGAGAACTTCATTAAGCGTGACCTCTGTGGTATCGACCTCCACGACGCTGACCTCTACCGAGCTACTTTCTGGAAAGCCACTCTTGACGGAGCCGACCTTCGGAATGCCGATCTCAGCAGCACGAACATGAACGGGGCCAGCCTTGTGAACGCAGACCTCCGAGCGGCGAATCTGCGGTTCGGCCGGCTCGTTGCCGTGGACCTGACCGGAGCACGTTTATCAGAATGCTACGTGTACGGTTGTTCCGTGTGGAATCTCCGGGGTCATCCAAACGAGCAGCGGAACATTGTGATAACGCCGAAGTCTAAGCCCGAGATCACGGTCGACCAAGTCGAGGTTGCTCAGTTCATCTATCTCTTGCTCAACAACGAATCAGTTCGCCACGTCATCGACACGATCACATCGAAGGTCGTCCTCATCCTTGGCCGATTCACCCCGGAGCGCAAAGTCGTCCTCGACGCAATCCGTGACGAACTTCGCAACCGAGACTACCTGCCCGTCTTATTCGACTTCGAGAAACCTACCAACCGAGACATCACCGAGACCGTCTCGACACTGGCGCACATGGCCCGGTTCATCATTGCAGACATCACCGACGCCAAGAGCATCCCGCAGGAGTTGATGAAGGTCGTTCCTTCCCTTCCCTCGGTTCCTGTGCGTCCGATCTTGTTGGCATCCGAGCATGAGTGGGGCATGTTTCGGGACTTGGTGCGTTATCCGTGGGTCTTGGAACCATTCTTGTATACAGACCAGGACCACCTTCTCGGATCGTTGTCGAGCCTTGTGATCTGTCCTGCTGAGGAGAAGGCGAAGGAGCAGATCGGGCGCTGACGTTTTCAACAAGCCATCCGCACCAACCGTACAAAAGCGTGTAGGCACTTTCGTGGGTACAAACGGAAGTGACGACCTGCGTATGCACAAACGCACTTGGAGTGCTATTCTCGACCCTGATGGCGACGAGGAAAGCCAAGAAAACGGCCCCGACACCCAAGGCGTCCAAGAGTGGGTCGGCACCTGAGCCGCCAAGAAGAATCGGACGGTCCCGAGCGAAGCACAGCGGCCCAAACTACGTGCAGATGTCGGTTTATATCCACAGAGATGTGCGGAGTAAGGTCAAGATACGACTCCTCGAGTTGGGCGGCGAGTTCAGCGGGTTGATAGAATCACTGCTTCGTGATTGGCCACAACATCAATGGGAAAGTCGAGAGTGAACGGATGCCCAATCCCATTGACCTTCAGCGTCTTAGTAGCCCGGCTGAATGGCGCACGAGGAGGTCAACAGCGCCGGACCTTGCGGATGCCGACCTGTCAGGCCGTGTCTTGTGTGGTTACAGCTTCGACAACACCGATCTCAGAAGAGCTAATCTCCGAGACACTCTACTGACAGGCTGTAGCTTTGCCGGGGCGGATTTAAGAGGGGCGAATCTCTCCCATGCGGACGGGTGCAGAAGCTACTTCTTGAAAACCCGCTTGAGTCAGGCTGACATGACCGACGCCAGCTTCTCAGGTGCGTGCTTTCTTGAGACCGATCTTCGTGATGTTGATTTCCGTCGCTCCAAACTGCGGATGGCTCAGATAGTGGGTTGTGACCTTCGAGGCGCTTTGCTGGACGGTAGCAGTGTATTCGGAGTAGCAATGTGGGATTCAGATTTGTCGGGAGCATCACAGCGCAATCTCATCATTACCCACGATGACGAGCAGATTGTCACTACCGATAGCATCGAGGTCGCTCAATTCCTGTACCTCCTTCTGAACAATCAGAAGATTCGCCAAGTCCTCGACTCCATCACAAGCAAGGCGGTCCTGATTCTTGGTCGCTTCACACCCGAGCGCAAAGTCGTCCTCGACGCAATCCGTGACGAACTTCGCAACCGAGACTACCTGCCCGTCCTGTTCGATTTCGAGAAGCCATCGAGCCGGGATATCACCGAGACCGTCTCGACACTGGCGCACATGGCCCGGTTCGTGATCGCTGACATCACAGACGCCAAGAGCATCCCGCAAGAATTGATGGCATTCGTCCCAACGTTGCCGTCCGTACCCGTCCAGCCGCTTCTGCTGGTGTCACAGCGGGAGTACGGCATGTTCGAGCACTTCAAGCGATATCCATGGGTGCTGGAGCCGTTCGTGTACGAAGATCAGGATCGGTTGCTGGCCGTGCTGAATGAAAGAGTGATTCAGCCAGCGGAGGCGAAGGCGATAGAGCAGACAGGCCGATAACCATTTCCGTGAACCATCCTCGCCCATACGATGCATTCACGACAGCGGCCCGGACCTGAGACCCGCCTTAAAGAGGAATGACGAGCACGCTGAAGTGTGGCCAGACGTGAGTATTGACGTCGGCGCAGGAACGACCCGGCGAACTTCGCAGACCGGTTGCGGTCGCTTCCACAGTGATTTTGAGAATGGAGTCCTCCCCGGCCAAGGTTATACTAACCGGGCGATGCCATCGCTCAGGAGGTACTACGATTCTCCTGGAGCGAACTCCGAAACGGGTCCCTCGGCTCGGAATCCCGGTTTGCCTCCTTCCAGCCCTCAGACCAGCAATTCACAATTGCCAACATTTCGATAGACTGTTGTTTTATGGCGAAACAACGTAAGCGTCTCACCACCCCACCTTGACAAGCCCGCGGACGCGGGCCTATCTCCGCTTGGCAGCCCAAGCAATCGGTGTCAGTTCCGGCATCTTCTGGATGCTTACGTCGTTCAAGCCCGGTAGTACGGCAGCGAGGTATTCTCGGATCGGCACGCCCAGCCGCCTGCAGGTTTCTACCACCGACAGAATCGCCGCCACCTTCGGCCCCGCCTTTGCGCTTCCCAGGTGGATCCAGTTCTTCCGGCCAAGGGCGATCGGCCGCATCGAATTCTCCGCCAGATTGGTGCTCAATTCCACAACCGGATGCTCCAGGAAACACACCAGTTTCGGCCACAGCCCCAGCGTGTACTTCGCCGCCTGGCCCAACTTGCTGGACGGCAATGCTGCTCCCATCGCCGACTCGACCGCCCCCTTGATCTTGTCCACCTGCGGACGCGCACGCCTCTGCCGCAACTCATTCCGCGCGGCCACGTCCAGGCCCTCGGCCCGCGCTTTCGCGTCAATCCCAAACAGTTCATCCATCAGCCGCACGATGCCCTCGGCGATGTGTTCGTCCGGGCTCAATTTGTGCGCTTCGTAGAATCCACGCCTCGAATGAGCCCAGCAACAGGCATGCACCATTTTCGGCCCGCCCACTTTTTCATAGGCAATGTAGCCGTCGGTTTGCAGAATACCTTCGTATTGCCCAAGGAATTGCTTCGGCCCTTCGCGCCCTCGCCCTAAACGGAAATCGAAGATGACTCCACCGCCCGGTTGACCGTACTGCCAAAGGTAGGCCTGATGGTTGTGCCCCCGGCCATCGTGCATCTGCACACCCACTGTCGTTTCGTCCGCTTGGATATAGCCGCCGGAAAGCACTTCCCGGCCCATTGCACCGACGATGGGAATCAGGGATTCACCGACTCTCATCACCCATCCGTCGAGTGTTGCCCGTGTGAGATCCAGCCCTGTCTCGCGCTCCAGAATCACGCTCTGCCGGTACAAAGGAAGGTGATCACAATATTTTCCGACCACTGTGTCGATCACCACCCGGTCGCTAACCAACCCTTTGTCGATGATCCGCTCCGCCACCGGAGCCATGGCCACTCCGCCCTGTGGGCAGTGGCGGCAGGCGCGCTTTTCGCGCTTCGTCACCGCCACGAAATACTTGGCCGGCTCCACGTCGAGCTGCTCGCTTGCGTCGTATCCGATTACGTCCATCACCTGCCCACAGTGGCCGCAATGACACCGCTCAGGAGCGCACGGAATAACCGTTTCCACTCGTGGCAGGTGGGCGGGCAACTCCTGCCGTCCTGGATGCTTCTTCTGGTAGCGTGGCCTTGCCGGCGCTTGCGGCGGCTGGCGCTGGCTCTCGGCCTGCACCTCCTCGCGGCTGACGCCCGGCTCCAGTTCCAATAGCTTCAACTGCGCATCGCTCAGCTTCTCGCTGGCCGGTCCATATTTCTTCAACCGCTCCAGCCGCAACTGTTCCTCGAGCGACTGAATCCGCAGATTGGCCCACTGCAGCTTGCGCTTCAATTCGGCGACTTCGGGAGAGTCGGGAGCAGTGGGTGGGATGAATTCAATGCTCACGGGGAATAAACCAATTATACCTGCTTATGGTTGATTGTGTCGTAATTGCTGTCAATATTGCGTGGGTTCTGCCGCTCAACGCCGTCATCCGGGACCATCTTTCGGAACCAGGCGCGGCGGCGGCTGCCGGCCAGGTCGATCCCACCCAGCAAGAGGGCCAGTTCCTCGGAGCTCAACACCACCTTGACCTCATTGCCATCGGCGGCGGGCCACCAAAACCGACCTTTCTCCAGGCGTTTCGTGCAAACCCAAAGCCCGCTGCCGTCCCAGATGAGAAGCTTCAGGCGGTTCCGTTGCGCATTCGAGAACAGGAAGACGTGGCCGCTCAAGGGCTCCAACTGGAGCCGGTCGCGCACGAGTCCGAAGAGTCCTTCGAAGCCCTTGCGCATATCGGTCGCGCCGGCGGCAAGATAGATGCGGGTGGCCGGACCCCAGGAAAACATGCTCAATTGAGCTCCAGTGCCTGCAGTAATTGGCGCAGGGTCTGAGCATCGAAGCCGATGCCAATCTCGATGCGCCGGCCCGCGGCCAGGGCGATCGCCAGGCCGCTGCCGTTGCGCTGGCAGCGAGACTGGCTAGGCTCGGCGACTTCCACAGCGACCAAGCGGCAGTTGGGTGCCGATGAGGAACGAGGATCATTGCGTTGCCGCTCGCGATACCGGCCGAACGTCGACAGACTCATGTGATGGAGTTGGCAGAACTCCCGTTGAGTAAGCCCACTGGATTCAAACTCGGCCAGTAACTGATCCGCCTCCGCCCGCGTCCGGCGACGCCGCAACTTTCCATTCCATCGCTGTTCATGCATGAGCCCACTGAATCATGCTCAGCAACTTGGGGATAGATGGGATGCTGAGACGCTTACGAAACAACAAACACGGCAGGCCACGCCGAAGGCGCAGCAACGCAGGAAACGTGGCTTCTGCTTCGTCAGGTGGCGCTTGCTCGAAGCGTCCGATCCGGCAAGGGAAGCTCTGTCTCGGCGCTGCTTGTGGGCCTCGTTGATCGCCACCGCAAGGAACTCGAAAAGGACATCCTCGATCAGCTTCCGAGGGCGTACACGAAGGAACTCTACGAAGCCAAGTGCGATGTCGTGTACCAGCACTTCTATGAGTCGTACATGGGGCAGGGGCAGAGCGTTTATGCGGTGAATTGAGTGATCGCATGGAAAAACCAACCTTTTCAAAACGGCTCGGGTACACCGGATCAGAAGCGGCAATCACGATCAGAGAGGATGCCCCGGAGTTCTTGCGCTACTGGATCAGCGGATGGGCAAGAAAAGCAGGATTGTCCGCTCAGACGATGCGATCACTGACATGCGAACTACTGCGGGTCGTCCCGGACTCGAACAACTGGTCGGATGGCAATGTTGCGATGGAAGTCGATTCCCTTCTTGCCAAGTGTCCGTGGTATCGAGTCTACGACATCATCGAAGCCTTCTCCGACTGCATAACCCGAAACTGCGGCCGCAAGCCATCTGCCGAGTTCATGGAATCGGTGAACGGGTATTTCAGGGAAGAGGGAATCGGCTGGAAGTTGGAGAACGGAGCAGTGGTTAGCCGGGGTGATGAGGAATTTGAGAGCCAAACGGCAAACGCCGCCGAAGTTTTGAGCGGTGCCGGATACAGCACAGCAACAGAGGAACTTCATCAAGCCAGAGCGGACCTTTCTCGACGCCCCACTCCTGACCTAACCGGGGCCATCCAACATGCGATGGCGGCGATGGAGTGTGTTGCCAGAGAGTTCTGTGAAGAGCCACAGCCGACCTTTGGCAAGCTAATCCAGCGTCACCCGTATATGCTACCGCCCCCGCTGAATCAGGGCGTCGAGAAAGCGTGGGGCTACGCTTCGGAGATGGGACGGCATGTTCGTGAAGGAAGGATGCCTGATCGAGAGGAAGCGGAATTGGTCGTTGGGATTGCTGCCACAGTTGCGACGTACCTGACCAAGAAGAAGGCACGCCAACAGGGGAGTTGAAATGAACGGAAAATGTTGTGTATTTCAGCCCTTTGACAAGGGACCATTCGACAAGCGGTACGAGGATACGCTTGCCCCGGCGATCAAAGCTGCGGGGTTGGAGCCATATCGGGTGGATAGAGATGACGGAGCCGTGATCCCAATAGAGACCCTTCACGAAGAGATCAGATCGGCAACGCTCTGCCTTGCGGACATCGGCACACGCAATCCAAATGTAATGTACGAGCTTGGCTATGCGGTCGCAAGCGGCAAGGATGTCGTCATCATCTGCTCGAACCAGTTATCCGAGAAGTTTCCGTTTGACATCCAGCATCGAGGCATCATCCAATACGCATCTGACTCGGCAAGTGATTTCGACCGACTGAAAGCCGATATTGCGAACAAGATCAAGGCGCTGCTGAAGAAGCAAGCAACCACTCAATCCATCGCTGCGGCTTCGCCTGTCAGGACAACCGAAGGGCTGCGACCGCACGAAGTCGCAAGCCTCGCATTCGTGATGGTTAACGCAGATGTTGGCGGTTCCGGGGCTTCAAGCTATTCGATCAAGAGCGATATGGAGAAGGCCGGGTACACGATGGCTGCGGCCCAACTCGGCCTGATTCGTCTGACCCGGCTCGGTTTCATCGAAGCGTTTGAGGATAGCGACTACAACGGCAATTCATTCACGGCGTATCGCATAACAAAAACGGGTGAGGATTGGCTGCTCGACAACCAAGACAAGTTGGAGATCAAGGTTTCTGACGAACCGCCAAGACAGCGTGAAATGAAGTTCAATGGGGGCATTACGGATGATGATGTGCCATTTTGACCGTGCGGGGAAGTCGAAAACTCTCTGTCGCAACCACGCCAAGCTCCCAATCAAGCCGCTCCCACACCATGCAGAACTACCCGTCAACAAGGCCCGGAGCATGGCGTCGTTTCTGGTGGCGACGTTCGAGGCAAAGAAATGAACTCGGAGAGAGCGTAGATGCCAATCCCCGATTACCAATCCCTGATGCTCCCGGTTCTGCGGCTCGTTGAAGACCGCAAGGAACACACTGTCTCGGAGATGCGCCAGCGAATTGCGGATCAACTCGGACTGACTGAAGACGAGTTGGCCGAACGACTCGCCAGCGACTCGCAGACCGTCTTTGCGAATCGGATTGCATGGGCCGTGCAGTATTTGAAATCGGCTGGAGCTATCCGGGCCGTGCGCCGGGGCGTGTACGAGATCACCGACCGGGGCCTTTCACTGCTGAGGACGAAACCGTCCGAGATCACGGTGAAGATGCTGCGGCAGTTCCCCGAGTTCATAGAGTTCGAGGGTAAGGGTTCGGAGACGGCGCAGGCGACGACCACGGTGACGCCGCAGAGCGAGACCACGGCTACGCCTGAAGAATCGCTGGAGAGCAGCTTCCAATTGCTTCGGGACGCTCTCACACACGACTTGCTGGAGACGATCAAGAACGGAAGGCCAGCAGCATTCGAGCGGATCGTAGTGGATCTGCTCGTTGCGATGGGTTACGGCGGCTCCGTGGAAGATGCAGGGAGAGTCGTCGGCAAGTCCGGTGACGGCGGCATCGACGGGATCATCAAGCAAGACAAGCTCGGCCTGGACGCCATCTACGTTCAAGCGAAACGCTGGAAGGACGTTGTGGGAAGCCCAGAGATCATGAAGTTCTCGGGAAGCCTGACGAGGCGGCACGCCAGCCGAGGCGTGTTCATCACGACATCGACGTTCACGAAGGATGCGCTGGAGTTCGTTGAAGCGATACCACAGAAAATTGTCTTGATTGACGGGAAACTGCTTGCGTCCCTGATGATCGAGCACGACGTTGGCGTCTCATCCACGAAAGCATACACGCTGAAGCGGCTGGATCAGGATTACTTTGAGAACTTGTGAGGCCGAGTGGCTACCCAGAACAAAATCAAACGCACGAATGCTACGTGGAGAGACAAGTATGAAAAGCTCTATCAGCACTATCGCCGATCCATCATTACGTTCAAGGAGCTGAAGGAGTTTGGACTCATAACGTATGGCACGACAATGGCTGTCACGAGAGTGCGGAGAATCCCGGAGTGCCGCACCAGTAAGAAAGGCGTGTACCGACTGGACTACCTTCTCGATGTTCATGGAATTCCTCGAGTAGCGGATTACGACCTCAAGACGAGTGAATTCATTCATGGGCAGGAAGTCAGGGCATCGCAAGAGTACGAGACCATCCCAGAATCACAATTGGACTGGATTCTGGCGCAGGACCCAACTCGAATCGAAGGCGGATTGACTCCCATGCCTGAGAACTTGAAACGAATTCCAGGAGTGGGCGAAATGGATCACTTCTTTCGAGATGCAAATAACGGGTACGTCGTTGTTGAAGTGAAGCGAGTCAGACGATACAAGAACAACCGTGAAGCTGTGGGGCAGACCGTCTTGTACATGGGCTGGCTCAGGCAGCACATGGCGAAGCATGGAGAAAGTGTTCGTGGCATTCTGATTGTCGGAATGAAGATTGGACTCTCTGATCCGGTCTTAGACTATGCGCCTGAAGTCATCCCCGGCTTTGAAGTGCGGTATTGGGACAAGATTCTTGTGCCGAGTTAAAAGCCGCTGTCGCCGGGGATGTCCCAGGTCCATTGGGCTATGCTGATCCAACTGGGCGGCGCTTTGCGTGGCGGGAGAAGGGGCCCCGGGGGCAGAGCGTGCATGCGGTAGATTGAGGAAGGGCATGGAGAAAGTGGGGCCAATGCTGACTCGGTTGAGCAGCATCATGCCGAGACCCGCTGAAATGGTCGCCAGCAGCATCGACGCAGCGGGGGATGCCTTTGCTCCACCGGGCGGGTGCGGATGCGTCCTGGACAATCTCGTGAGTGCTGGCTGGACATCCGACGCATCGGGAGGGAGGACGGGCACTATCGAATTGCAGGAAGCGTGAACCTGTTGCATGAAACAGTTCTGCTGGAAAGACTGGACAAATTGTCCAAAGCTGCTGGAGACGTTGCAGTAGAATCAATAAGTTCCAATCCTGTCAAGACCCTGCTCTAATCCGAGTCCTACCTGAGGAGCCAAATTTTCGTTAGCCCGCCGCTTCCTTCCTTCCACCCCGCACAACCCCCACTTCCCTGGTTCGCTGCCGCTGCTAACGGCCACCCACACTCACCAATCCAATCAAAGCCCGAGCGGCACAACTGCCTCTAGATCGACCTGTTCTCCGGTAACGGGGTGCTCGAATCTCAGATACTGGGCATGCAGGAAATACCCTCCATCGCCGGGGAGGCCGGGAAGGTTTTCCAGCGGCTGTCCGGTTACTCCATAGAGAGGATCGCCTACCAGCGGGTGGCCGATCGAGGCCAGATGGATTCTGATTTGGTGGGGACGGCCCGAATTCAGGCTGACTTCAAAGATCGTGGTGCTGTCGGTGCGGGCAATCACCTTGGCCAGTGACTTTGACGGTTTGCCGCTTGGGTGGGCGGCCCACACCGAACCGAGGCGCGGATGCGGGACCAGCCCGATCGGCGTCACGATTTCATAGGCGTCCTCCTGCGCAACGTTTTGAGCCAGCGCCCGGTAGATCTTTTGAATTTTGGGTGTGTTCCAGGCTGCGGATAGAGCGGAAGCCGCCTGCTGTGTTTTGGCGAAGAGGACAATCCCGCTGGTACCTCGGCCCAACCGGTGGACAGGGTTTGCGTGGGCCGTTCGCGCTTGCACCAGGCGCAGCAGGGTGTTCTCCAGGAAGCCGCCGCCCGGCAGCGTGGGCAGCCCGCTCGGTTTGTTGACGGCCAGCAGATGCGAGTCTTCAAACAGGACCTCGAAGTGCCGAGGAGCGTCCGGCTCGATCCACGGCGGACGGTTCCAGACAAGAGTTTGGCCTGCAGCGATCGATTCGCTGCCCGAGGCGATGACGCCACCCAGGGTGACTTCGCCGTTGTCGAGATTCAGCTGCCAGGCTTGTGGAGTCGAGTGGGGGTAAAGGCTTGCCAAGTGGGCATGCAGGGTTTGTCCATGCTGTTTGCTGGTGATGATGGTCGTGTACGCATACCCCCGGTTGAGCATCTAGTTTCAATGTAAGCTATGGCCTCTGCGGCGAGGCGGGCCGAGGGGTTGATATCGTGGGCACATGCCGTCGACTACCGGCCTGGATGAATCTGCGAAGACCGGAGCCGCAAAGACGAGCCTCCAGGCCCGCAAACTCGAGTTCGTCCGTGACGCCATCTGGGGTGTCGCCATCGATCTGTTCGCGGAAAAGGGCTTCGAGGAGACGACCATCGAGGATATTGTCGCGGCGGCCGGAACCTCGCGACGCACCTTCTTCCGCCACTTTGAGTCGAAGCGAGACCTGGTGGCCCAGCCCGTCGCGAGCTATGTCGACTCGCTGAGGAACGCCATCGCGGCCGCTCCGCAGCAGTGCTCACCGGCTGAGCTCTTCCGTCACATTGTCACGCAGGTCGCCCCGCTGACCGTCTCCGAAACGCGCATGCGCAAGGTCATGGAGATTTCGGCCAAATACCCCGCCGCCCGCGAAGCACAACTCTCGCGCGTTGCGGAGTTGCAGGATCACCTGGCGGAAGCGTTCGCCCAGCGCTACCCGGAAGGGATCACCGCGCACATACTGGCGGCCCTCACCCTTTCCACGCTCAGCCTCGTCTATCGCGTTTGGTTCGCCCAGGGCCGCCAGGACATCCACTCCGCGGTCCGGCAGGTGCTGGCGGAGCTTTCCAAAACAGCATGCGTCCCATAAGGAACCTGCAATGGCCGGCCATCTGACTGTGGCCCGGATGGATGTTCAGGGTTGAGATAAGATCGGTGGGTCTCGCAGAGATGCTGAAGGGGCGGGCTGCCGCATGCCGGGCGTTCTCCTCTCGAACATTCTGACGGCCGCGCGCAAGGTTACCGCTCCAAATGAACACCCGTATCTTTTTCTGGGCCATTACATCGGCGCTGGCCGGTTTTCTCTTCGGCTTCGATACCATCGTCATCTCCGGAGCGGAGCAGACCATTCAGCGGCTGTGGGGCTTGAGCCCGGGCCAGCATGGCCTGGTGCTGGGGTCCGCCCTCTATGGAACGGTGCTGGGCTCGCTGTTCGGCGGCTGGCCCACTGACCACTTCGGCCGCAAAAAGACGCTCCTCTTCATTGGACTTCTCTACGTACTGTCAGCCGTGGGCTGCGGCTTCGCCACCGGACCGGTGATGTTCGTCGCGGCCCGCCTCCTGGGCGGCATCGGGATCGGAGTTTCGACCGTCGCCGCTCCGCTCTATATCTCGGAAATCTCTCCGCCCGCCTACCGCGGCCGCCTGTCGGGTATGTTCCAGTTCAACATCGTCTTTGGCGTCCTCGTCGCTTTCGTCTCGAACGCGCTGATCGCCCAGGCCGGAGGCGTCAACGCCTGGCGCTGGATGCTCGGTATCGCCGCGTTCCCGTCCATCGTTTATGCCGTAATGTGTCTCGGCTTACCCGAGAGCCCCCGCTGGCTGCTCAGCCGCAAACACGACCGGGCCGCCGGCCTCAAGGTGTTGCGCCTCATCGAACCGGAACTCTCCGAAGCACAACTGGCAGCTCATGCGGACGAGATGGCGGCGGCAGCCCAGACGGAGCAGACCGTGGCCTCAGCCTTCTGGACCCCGCGCCTGCGCATTCCCATCCTCCTGGCGATCCTCGTTGCTTTCTTCAACCAGCTCTCCGGCATCAATGCCGTGAACTACTTTGCCCCGCGCATCTTCGAGATGGCGGGACTCACCGAGAAAGCAGCGCTGCTGCAATCCGTCGGCATTGGAATCGTCAACATCATCTTCACCATCCTGGGCCTCTCCCTCATCGACAAGGTTGGCCGTCGTACACTGCTCTACATCGGCTCGTTCGGCTATATCCTGTCCCTGGGCCTGACCTCCTGGGCGTTCCAGACGCAGCACTATTCCATTGTCCCGGCCTGCATCTTCTTCTTCATCGCCGCACACGCGATGGGCCAGGGCACCGTCATCTGGGTACTCCTCTCCGAGATCTTCCCCACCCGGCACCGGGCTGCGGGGCAGGCTCTGGGGAGCTTCACGCATTGGCTGTTCGCAGCCCTCTTGACCACCTTCTTCCCCATCATGGTCTCGGCCTTCGCGCCGGCCCAGGTCTTCCTCTTCTTCTGCAGCATGATGGTGCTCCAGCTCATCTGGGTGAAGGTCATGGTGCCCGAAACGAAGGGCGTATCCTTGGAAGCAATGCAAAAGGCGCTGGGCGTGGATGCGGACGCCTGACGGACCGCCCCCACGCGCTATCCTGAAGTTCTTCCCGTGACCACTTTCCGCATCGCCCTGGCCCAACTGCCCTACCCGGCCACGCCCGCCACGTCTATCGACGACGCCTGCCGCGACATCGCACAGGCCGCCGAAGACGGCGCCGGATTGGTCTGCTTCCCCGAATGCTACCTCCCCGGCTACCGCGGCCTCGGGCACAATCCGCCCCCCTCTGATCCGGCTTTCCTCACCGCGGCCTGGGCCCGGGTCGCCGCCGCAGCCGCCTCATCGCGCATCGCCGTCATCCTGGGGACGGAACGATTCCAGGACGGCGCACTGCTCGCCACGGCCCTGGTCATCCAGCCCGATGGCACCCAGGACGGCTTTCAGGACAAGGTCCAGCTCGACCCCTCTGAGGACGACACCTACACACCGGGCCACGGCCGCCGGGTCTTCCAGGTCGGCCCCCTCACCTTCGGAATCGCCATCTGCCACGAGGGCTGGCGCTACCCGGAAACCGTGCGCTTCGCCATCCGTGCCGGCGCTCACATCGTCTTCCATCCCCATCTGCACGAAGCCGAGCCCGGAAGCTTCGTGCCCAGTTCCTTCGCCGACCCGCGCAACACGTTTCACGAAAAGGCGCTGCTCTGCAGGGCGGCCGAAAACACCTGCTATGTCGCCAGCGTGAACTACGCCAGCCCCGGAGCCCCCACCACCTCGGCCGTCGTCAACCCCGACGGCACGCTGCTCTGTCATCACCCCTACGCAAAAGCCGGTCTCCTGCTGGCCGACCTCGACCTGACGCAAGCCACTGGCCTGCTCGCCGCCCGCTACCGGCCCGTCTAATCCTTCCAGCAGCACAGGTTCGAATCGCGCGCACTCTGGAATCCATCGCCTCTTGACTCCCCATTCATTTCAGCTATAGTTGAAATACTGAAACACCTGGGAAGGGTACTTGCCTCGCACCACTGACGCCATAGACTTCGTTAAGTTCGCTGATATCCTGGCCGCACTGGGGACCGAACCGCGCCTCCGCATCATTTACCACTTGCTGCGGGCCCATCCTGACGGCATGGTCGCCGGTGAGATTCAGAACGAACTCGGCATGCAGCCTTCCGCCGTCTCGCACCACCTCGAAAAGCTGAAGCACGAAGACCTGGTGCACGTGCAACGGGAGGGCAATTTTCTGCGCTACACGGCCAATCCGGCCGTGCTCGAAGATCTCCTGTCGTTCCTCTTCTCCCAGTGCTGCGCCAAGACTCAGGTCGTTCCGGCCGAAACCCTGCTGAAGATCTGCCGCCCCCAGCCGGCTGCGGCAAATACACAAAAACACAAAAAGGAGACACCCTCACGATGCGAATGAACCTGCCACAGCTTGCAGCCCCCCTGGTCACCGCCCTGGCCCTTCTCCTCACCGCACCCCTCAGGGCGGAAGACACCAAGCCGGCGAAGACGCGAGTACTTGTCCTTTGTACCGGCAATTCCGCCCGCAGCCAGATGGCGGCCGGCTTCCTGAAGTCGTGGGATGCCCGGCTCGATGTCTACTCGGCCGGTACCAATCCCGCTCCGCGCATCAACCCGCTTGCCGTCGCTGCCATGAAGGAAGCGAATATCGACATCTCCAGCGGCTATCCGAAAGCCGTAGCGCAGTACGTTCCACAATCGTTCGACTACGTGATCACCGTCTGCGACGACGCGGACAAAAACTGCCCCAATTTCCAGGGCAAGGTAGGTAAGCGGGTTCACATTGGCTTCCCTGACCCGGCCAAGGCAACTGGCACTGACGAACAGAAAATGGCAGTGTTCCGCAAAGTCCGTGACGACATTCAGACGCGTCTCCGGACGTTCTACCAGCAGGAAATCCGGAAGAAACTGTAAGCCCTGATGGGCACGCTGCCCATCTCCTGGCGCTATGCCCCGCGCCCAAACGTGATCGAGACAGGACTCGGCGTCTGCACCACCGCACCCGTCGAGGTCAGCTTGCCGCTGGACGGATCCACCTGCCAGCTCACGATCGTGTCCGATTGCTCGTTGGCCGCATAGAGAAACCGCCCCCCGGGCGCCATGCCGATAAACCGCGGGATCCGGCCTCGCGAGGCTTCCCAACCCTGCACACTCAACAGCCCCGTCGCCGGATCCGCCGCATAGACCACCACGCTGTCGTGTCCGCGATTCGAACAGTAGACATGCCGCCCGTCCGGCGCCACTTCGATCTCTGAGGGCGTGTTCTCCCTCGTGTAGTCAGCCGGCAGCGTCGGCAGGATTTGGGCGGCCTTCATGTGCCCGCGCTCCGCCTCCCACATCCACGTCGCGATCGTACTGTTGATCTCGTTCACCACCCACAGCACAGGCAGCCGCGGATGAAAGGCCGCATGCCGCGGACCCGACATCGTCCGTGCCACGCCGGCGCCTTGCGCGGTGGGCGTCAACCGTCCGGTCTTCTGGTCGAACCCGAAGACAAAGAGGCGATCCAGGCCCTTGTCCGGCACCACCACGAAACGCCCGCCAGGCTCAAAGAGGATCTGGTGCGGATGCGCGCTGGCCTGCTCCACCCGGTGCGGTCCCGGAGTCCCCGGCAGTTGCACCACCTGCACCAATTCCCCCAGCCGCCCATCCTCCTGGACTCGCAGTACGCTCACGCCGCCGCTCGTATAGTTGGCGATTACCAGGAACCGCCCCGAGGCGTCCAGCGCCAGATGCACTCCGTTCACGCCGCCCGTGTCCACCTGGTTCAGCAGCGTCAACCGGCCCGTGCCCGGCTCCACCGCGATGGCCGAGGCAGACCCTTCGTCGCCATGCGCCGCATACAGGAATCGCTGGTCTTTCCGCAGCACCAGGAAGGACGGATTCACCAGCCCGCCCAGCACCTGCAGGGGGCTCCAGGCACCGGTCTCCTCGTCCACACGGAAGACGTGAATCCCGTCTCCCCGGGCGTAGCGCTTGGCAGAGGTATAGCAGCCCACATACGCGAACAGCGCTGAAGTGGGAGCCGCCATCGCCGCCAGGCCGGAGCCGGCCGCCGCCAGGAATCCGCGCCGCGTCCAACCAGAAGAAATCAGCATTTCACCTCCGGAAAGCACCAATCATACTGGGTTGGCAGCCCGCCCGCCTCGAACGACTCACACGCCCCGGATCGTGATCACTTTGCGAAAAGGCGTGTAGCCGGTGATGTAAATGCAGTTGCCAGCGGCCCGCAGCGCGGCCCCGTGCGCCTGGTACGTATGCCCGGAGAGGTTGATCACCTCATGGTCTGCCTGGCCCGGCCCAAACTCGATGCCATCGCTGCCCACGCGGTAGGTCCCCATGCCTTCCTTCAGGAAAGGCGACTGCCCTGCCCCGCCGCCGAACTGGCCGCCCGGCCGAAACGCCAGTTCCACCGCATACGGCACGCGGTCGTGCCCGGTCACCTCGATGTGCAGCTCGAACGCGTCCTGCTTCTCGACCACTGTCACCTTCTGCTCCAGCACCTGCACGTTGCTCACCCGTCTGTGCGGAAAATCCAGCTTGCTCCAGAACCGGCCGTCCCTGACGGGTGTGAGCGCATAGTCGCCGTCCGCCCGGCGATACTCCTTCGGCAGAGGCTGATAGTAGGGCGCCTCCAGCCGCTGGTGCAGCGCGATCCGGTCGCCCTCCATGGCGATACCCTGCGCACGGAACACCCCCAGGCTGAAGAACCGTCCGCCCATGCGCACCGAGTCGAGAATGGCCTTGCCCTTGCGGAAATTGAAGAAGGTGGGATTGTGCGCCAGCCCGGAGGCGATGCCCTGCGGCTGATCGTCGCCGCCAAAGACGGACGCGGCACGCTCACCGCGGCGGATGCGCACCAGTTGGCTGTTGGCAAAGACATGCCTGTAATCCGAGGGGATCGCGCCGCCCTCCGGCAGCGGCCTGCGCAACAGAGGCTCTTCCAGGAAATGCAGCACCGGATTCGCGCCTTCCACCAGCCCTTCTCCGGGCCGCTCCGCAATCATCCGCGCCACCGCCGCGAACGCAGGATTGCTGTCGTGAATCGCCATGTAGCGGTACTGCAGATAGAAGTTCACCGCATGCACCGGCCGGTCCTGGTCCTGGCGGCGGGAGTGGATGGTCTCCAGTTCCCCATCTGGCTGCATCAGATACAGATTCGCGACCAGGTGCCTGCGAACGGGCTCAAACTGCGCAGGCCGGTTCAGCAGCCGCGCCATGGTCAGGAACGCGTTCACCTCCACCCGCGCATAGTTCGGGCTGCGCTCAGGGAACTGCCCGTCCGCATCCTGGTAGATCCCTTCGCCCAGCCAGTCGTCGATGCGGTCGACATAGCGGGCGTCGGGAAACAGCGAGTGGATCCGCGCCAGCGCGGCGCAGACCACCCAGCGGTGGTTGGGTGTATGGATCCCGCCGGTCACCAGGGCGCCGCCCACCCGCAGCAGGAACTGGCGGAGCGTCTCTTCCAGCCGGGCCAGTCGCTGGTCCCTGCTACGGCGCGCGACCTCCAACGCCGCGGCCGTGGCCTCCACCACAAATCCCGTATCGGGCGGCGAGGAGAGATTGCCGGCATCCAGCAACCCGTCCGCGTCGAGGGCTGACAGGAACCCCTGCGCGGCGCGCTCCAGGCGCGGGATCAGGCGCTCTGATCGATGAAACGAGGATTCCGGTGAACAATACGCAGCCACCAGGGCAGCCAGTTCGCTGCCCCGCCCCAACCGCGGCGACGCAGCTCCTGCGGCCTGGCCCAGAATGCGCGCCACGGCTTCATCATTGGCCTGCAGCAGGCGCAGAAAGAAGCGCTGTCCTTCGTCCGGCTCGGCCGCCGCACGGGCGTCCTGCACCGCGACCGCTGCCAGCGTCCGCCCGATGACGTCTCTTCGCGTGATGTTCATAGTCCCTCCGGCCCGGCTCCCAAACGGCACCATCCTATCCTGCCGCACCAATCGGACGCATCGACTTTCGCTTCACCTGCATGCTAGACTGCCCCGTCATGATCCAGTTGGAGGCGCTCACACGGCGCTTCGACAGGCAAACGGCGGTAGATTCGGTTTCGCTGCAAGTCGCCGAGGGCGAGACACTCGTCCTGCTGGGCGGCTCGGGCTCCGGCAAGACCACCACGCTCAAGATGATCAACCGGCTCATCGAGCCCACCAGCGGCCGCGTGCGTCTTTTCGGTGAGGACGTGGCCGGGATGAAGCCCTATGAGCTGCGCCGGCGCATCGGCTATGTCTTCCAGCGGATCGGCCTGTTCCCGCACATGACGGTGGCCGAGAACATCGCCATCACCCCCACGCTGCTGGGCTGGGACGCCGCCCGCATCAGCGCGCGCGTCGACACGCTGCTGGAACTGGTCGAACTCGATCCGGCCATCTATCGCGACCGCCGGCCCGATGCCCTCTCCGGAGGCCAGGCCCAGCGCGTCGCCGTGGCCCGCGCACTCGCGGCCGAACCGCGTGTCATGCTGCTGGACGAACCCTTTGGCGCGCTCGATCCGCTGACGCGCGGCCGCCTGCAGCAGTCGTTCCTGCGCATCCGCCAGACACTCCAGCTCACGGCAATCTTCGTGACGCACGACGTCATGGAGGCCATCCTGCTGGGCGACCGCATCGCCGTGATGGCCGCGGGCCGGGTTAAGCAGATCGGCACGGCGAGAGAGCTCCTGGAACAACCCGCCGACGAATCCATCCGCGAACTGATCAACGCGCCCTGGCGCCAGGCCGAGATCGCCACGCAACGCCTCCACTCGGGCGATGGAGCTGCCTGATCGTGCACGAGCAACTGCAACTCCTGCCGGGTTACCTCTCCGCGCACCTGGGCCTCACGCTGGCGGCGATCCTCGTGGGCATACTCGTCAGCGTGCCGCTGGGTGTGCTGGTGGCAGGCTCCCGCCGGCTGGAGCCCTTCGTCCTGGGCACCGCCAGCGTCATCCAAACCGTGCCCAGCCTGGCCCTGCTGGCCTTCATGGTCCCGGCCCTCGCGGCGCTGGGCCTGCAAAGCATCGGCTACCTGCCCGCGCTCATCGGACTGTGCCTCTACAGCATCCTGCCCATCCTGCGCAATACCCTGGTGGGCCTGGCGAGCATCGACACCGCCCTGCTCGAGGCCGCGCAAAGCGTCGGCATGACCCCGCGCGAGCAACTCTTGCGCGTCGAACTGCCGTTGGCGCTACCAATGATCATCGCCGGCATCCGGACGGCCACTGTCTGGACCGTCGGCACGGCTACACTGTCTACGCCTGTGGGCGCACCCAGCCTGGGCAACTACATCTTCAGCGGCCTGCAGACCCGCAACTACGCGGCGGTCCTGGTGGGCTGCATCGCCGCGGCACTGCTGGCCCTGGCGCTCGATGGGCTCATCCGCGTGGTCGAACTGGGCCTAAAGCTGCGGCGGCGCGCATTCTGGCTCGGGGCGCTCCTCGTCTTTGCCGCGCTGGCTGCCTGGCCACTGGGCCGGCTGGTGAGCGCATTCTCAAGCCAGGAACAGAAGCCGGTCCGCATCGGCGCCAAGAACTTCACTGAGCAATACATCCTGTCGCGGATCCTTTCCGGCGTTGTCACCGCGAAGACTGGCCAATCCACGGAGTTGATCGAGTCACTGGGCTCCACCGTGGTCTTCGACGCGCTTCAAAATGGCCAGATTGACGTCTATGTGGATTACACGGGCACCTTGTGGGCCAACATTCTCGGGCGCAAAGACCGCCCCCCCAACCGGGCCGACGTGCTGGAACAGACGCGGCGCGGCCTTCACGACCGCTTCGGTGTCGAGCTCGTGGCCGCGCTGGGTTTCGAGAACGCCTACGCCCTGGCCATGAATGAAAAGCAGGCTGAATCGCTGTGGATCCGCAGGATCAGCGACCTCGCTCCGCATGCTTCGAAGCTGAGCCTGGGCAGTGATTACGAGTTCCTCTCCCGGCCGGAGTGGAAGGCCCTACAGCAGGCTTACGGGCTCGCGTTCCGGGAACAGCGGTCGATGGATCCGGCGCTCATGTACCAGGCGCTGCGCAGCGGCGGAGTCGACCTCATCAGTGCGTTCTCCACCGATGGGCGCATCGCTCCCTATCACCTGCGCGTGTTGGAGGATGACCGCGGAGCCATCCCGCCTTACGATGCCGTCATCCTCGTCAACGAGCAGTTCGCCCACGATCAACCGGAGGTCGTCTCGGCGCTGCGCTCGCTGGAGCACCGCATCGACGCCGGGCGCATGCGGGCCCTGAACGCCGAAGTGGATCAGAATGGACGCTCGCCCGCAGAAGCCGCGGCGAGTTACCTTGCTCGGAGTCCCGGCCAGTGAGCGGCGCGGCCCCGAATCGCGTTATCATCGGCGCATGGACCGGGCTGTTCTGGGGCAGTACGGCGCGATCATTATCGGAACTGGGCAGGCGGGACCTACACTCGCCGCGAAGTTAGCGGGCGCGGGACACAAGGTCGCCATCATCGAGCGTGCCAAGTTTGGCGGTACGTGTGTCAACACCGGCTGCATCCCCACCAAAACCCTTGTCGCCAGCGCGCGCACCGCGCACGTGGCGCGGCGGGCCGCCGACTACGGCGTCATCATCGACGGCTCAATCAGCGTCGACATGAAGCGTGTGAAAGCGCGCAAGGATCAGATCTCGGGCGCCTCGCGAACAGGCGTCGAACACTGGCTGAAACACACGGCCAACTGCACTGTCTACGAGGGCCATGCGCGGTTTATCTCGGATCATGAAGTGCAGGTGGGCGACACGGTCCTGACCGCCGACAGGATCTTCATCAACACCGGCGGACGGGCGTTCATCCCGCCCATTACTGGCCTGGATCAGGTGCCTTACCTCACCAACTCCTCGATGATGGACATCGACTTCCTGCCTGAGCACCTGGTGATCGTCGGCGGCAGTTACATCGGCCTGGAGTTCGCGCAGATGTACCGCCGCTTTGGCAGCAAGGTGACGGTGGTGGAGCGTGGTCCGAAGCTGATCGGCCGCGAGGATCCGGCTGTCTCCGACGCCATCCGCGAGATCCTCGAGAAGGAGCAGATCGACATCCGCCTGAACGCGGATTGCATCGCCGTGGCGAAGACGGCGCAGGGCGTGGAGGTCCGTGCCAACTGCGGCTCCAACGAGAATACCGTCCACGGATCCCACTTGCTGGTGGCCGTGGGCCGGCAGCCGAACACCGACGACCTGGGCCTGGAGAAGACGGGCATCCGGCGCGACAAGCGCGGCTATGTGGAAGTCGACGATCAGTTGCAGACCAGCGTACCGGGCGTATGGGCGATGGGCGACTGCAACGGCCGCGGCGCGTTCACGCACACCTCTTACAACGACTATGAGATCGTAGCCGCGAACCTGCTGGACAACGACCCGCGGCGCGTATCGGACCGCATCACGGCCTACGCGCTGTATATCGATCCGCCGCTGGGGCGGGCCGGCCTCACCGAGACGGAAATCCTGCGTTCGGGCCGCCCGGTACTGGTGGGCGAACGTCCCATGACTCGGGTTGGCCGCGCGAATGAGAAGGGCGAGACGCAAGGCTTCATGCGCATCGCGGTCGACGCGGAAACGAAACAGATCCTTGGCGCGGCGATTCTCGGCGTCGAGGGCGACGAAGCAATTCACTGCATCCTGGATGTGATGTACGCCAAGGCACCTTACACGGTGCTGCAGCGTGCCGTGCACATTCACCCCACTGTCTCCGAACTCATCCCCACCGTATTGGGCGAACTGAAACCACTCGAGAAAAACACGTAAACAATGGCAACCCAGGAAGCTGTTGCCCATGACCTCAAGACGCTCACCGGCCGGCTTCACCAGGCAAGAGAGGAGACGGATGCGCTCTTTCGAATCGTGCGGCCCGAAGCAGTTTACGACCGGCCGATCCCCGAGCGCCACCGGATCATCTTCTACCACGGCCATCTCGAAGCGTTCGACTGGAACCTGCTGAGCGGGCCGTGCGGCCTGGTCAGCACTCAACCCGAATTGGACCGGCTGTTCGCATTCGGCATCGATCCGATTGACGGGCAACTGCCCGCGGACACTCCGCGGGATTGGCCTCAGCCGGAGCAGGTGGAGGCCTATAAACAGCGCGTCCGCACTGCACTCGACGGGGCGCTGGAGCAGGTGCCCAATCCTGAGCTCCTGCTGAACGTCGCCATTGAGCATCGCCTGATGCATGCCGAGACGCTGGCCTACATGTTCCACCAGATGCCGTTTGAGCGGAAAGTACAGCGGACAGTGCGCCGAATACTGGACGCAGGCGCCTGGACTCCGGCCGTGGCGAATGTGCCCGCGGGCCCGGCCACACTGGGCTTGCGGCGCGACGGCGGGGTCTTCGGCTGGTGCAACGAGTTCGAAGAGCAGACCGTACCGGTGCCGGCGTTCCGCATCGACCGGTACAAGGTGAGCAACGGGCAGTTTCTGCAATTCCTGGAGGCGGGCGGGTATGACAACCGTGCGCTCTGGAGCGATGCGGATTGGGCCTGGAAAGCGGAGCACGGCATTGCGCAGCCCGCGTTCTGGGTGGCTCGCGGCGGCGAGTGGTGCTACCGGTCGATGTTCGACGAGCTCCCCTTGCCCCCGAACTGGCCCGTCTATGTCAGCCACGCCGAAGCGAGCGCCTATGCCCGATGGCAGGGCAAGCGCCTGCCCACTGAACCGGAATGGCAACGGGCGGCGGAGGGCTCGGCTGTAAGGCACAACGAACCTCCGCGCGACGTGTGGGACCCCTCGCCGGTAAACACCGGCAGCGAGCAGGTGGCAGGGCTCTTCGGCAATGGCTGGGAGTGGACCTCCACGCAGTTTGCGCCCTTGCCCGGGTTTCGGGCCTATCCGTTCTACCCGGGTTACTCGTCCGACTTCTTTGATGGACAGCACTATGTCCTGAAGGGCGGCAGCGTGCGAACGGCCGCCAGCATGTTGCGCGGCAGTTTCCGCAACTGGTTTCAACCGCGGTATCAATATGTCTACGCCGGCTTTCGCTGCGTGGGCTTGGAGGACTGAATCACCATGGCCGCAACAGCAACCGCCATCGCCCCCCAGGAGCAGTTTGCTTCCGACGTGCGCAGCGGGCTCGCCAAGCCGCGGAAGGAGCTGCCGTCCAAGTACTTCTACGACGCCCTGGGTTCCGCTTTGTTCGAAGCAATCTGCCTGCTGCCCGAGTATGGGCTGACGCGCGCCGACGAGCGTGTGCTCTCGCGGAATACGCGGGAGATTGTCGGCCGCATCCCGCATCCCGTGCTGGTCTCCGAACTCGGCAGCGGCAGCGGCCGCAAGACACGCCAGATACTGGGCGCGCTCTGCAAGCGCGGTCCGGTGTCGTATTACCCCATCGAGATTTCGCCGAAGGCCCTGGCGTCGTGCGCCGCGGAACTCGATGACATCGACTGCCTGAGCATCGTCGGCATTGAGCGGGAGTACCTGGACGGCCTGCAGACGGTGGCCGCCGCCCGGCCCCCCGGTGCGCACCTGCTGGTGTTGTTCCTGGGCAGCACGATCGGCAATTTCGATACAGGCGCCGATGCGAAGTTCCTGCGGGAGGTGCGAGGCAAGCTGCGGCCCGGCGACTCCCTGCTGCTGGGCACCGACCTGGTGAAGCGCGTCGACGTCATGCTGGAAGCCTACAACGACTCGCTGGGTGTGACGGCCGCGTTCAACCTGAACCTGCTCTCACGCATCAACCGTGAGTTGGAGGGCGACTTCGACCTGCACCAGTTCGAGCACCTGGCGCGCTTCAACGACGCCACTTCGAGCGTCGAGATGCACCTGCTGTCGAAGCGGCGGCAGATGGTCCATGTGCGCCAAAGCGGCCTTGTGACCACGTTCGAAGAAGGCGAGACCATCTGGACGGAGACCTGCCACAAGTACACCTGCCCGGAGATCGCGCGGCTGGCCGCGGCGGCCGGGTTCAGGGTGGAGGCGCAGTGGGTGGACGAGACATGGCCCTTTGCGGAGAGCCTGTTTGTCGCGGAGTGACCGCGGTCAGAACAGAATCGAAGGCAGCCAGGCTCCGGCCGGCTCCGTGTAGAGCCCGAGGCTCATCAGGTTCATCGGCTGCACCACGCGCAGGCCGTTATTGAGGCACCAGCGCAGCAGCGCACTGTTGCGGGCCGGCACGAGAAGGCCGGGGCCGCCGAACGATTCGGCGGATGCGATGAGGGCCTGCAGGTCGATATTGGTCTCGGCCGTGGAGTGGCCGAAGAAGGCAAGGCCGGACGTGTAGCCGGTGATGCGGCCGGCACGCTCGACGACGAGGGCGGTCTTCTGCTGGATGGCTTGGGCCAGTTCCGCGCCGCGCTCGAATCCATGCACCTGCTTCGACAGGCCGTTGCAGGCGTCGAGGTCGGCAGGCTGCGCGGGCCGGACCTCGCAGCCGGGCACCTGCCGCTCCAGCGGGCTGCCCTGCATGCAGGCCAACGGCTCCCTGATGTCGAAGCCGAGGCGCGTGTAGAGGGAAAACGAACGGTTGTGGAAGGCGGCCTGGACCAGGCGAACGCCGGCGGCTCCGCGTGCGGCAGCGCGGTCCAGCACGTCCTGCATCAGCTTGCGGCCGACTCCGAGATTCTGCACACCCGGGTCCACCGTAACGGGACCGATGCCGGCCACGATGGATCGTTCGTCCATGCAGTTGCTGCCCACCAGGCGGCCATCGACCTCCGCCACCACGCAATAGATGCCCGGGCTGGAGAACAGCATCGTGAGCAGGCCCTTGGGCGCTTCGGGGCTGGGAAAGTCGCACGGAAAGCCGTGTGCGGCATTGATCTTCGAAAAGGCTTCGTAGCAGATGGCGCCACACGCGGCGGCGTCTTCGCGCGTCGCGGCGCGCAAGGTGACTTCGTGGCTGGGAGATGTGGACAAGTTCGATGGCCCTCTTTCTGAACGAAAAAGTATAGCATTTGAAGCGCGTCCGGGCAGGGCGATAATGCAGGCTATGACCTTTCGGCGGATCTTCCTTTTCCTGGCTCCGGCGCTGCTCCTGTTTGCTGACCAGGGGCCGCGGTCCGTCGTCAAGATTACGGGCGAATTGCACAAGCTGGTGCTCTTCTCCGACGGTACGGTGGGCGGCTGGGGCGACATGCGGGACGGACAATTGGGACCGCGAGCCGGGCTGCCAAACTACCGGGGGCACATGACGGCCTTCGCGGCGATCGCCCTGCCGGAAAAGGCGATCGACATTGCAGTGGGCGACAGGTCGTCCTACGTGCTGCTGGCGAGCGGCAAAGTGCTGGCGTTCGGCCTCGGAATGAACGGTGAACTGGGGCGCGGCGCAGCCGGCTTGCCGGGATCGGAAGTCCCCGAGGAGGTGACGGGCCTGCAGGACGTGGCGCAGATCGCGGCGTCGGGCATGACCGCGTTTGCTGTGCACAAGGACGGGACAGTGAGCGCATGGGGCTCGCGCGGCTCCGGCAAGCTGGGCGACGGCGTATTCAACGCACGCTGGGGTGAATCCACTCCAGCGGCGCAGACACCCGTGCGCCTGCCGAATGTCGCGGGGGTGGTGCAGGTGAGTTGCGGCGCGCAGCACGTGCTGGCGCTGACTGCTGCGGGCAAGGTTCTCTCGTGGGGCGGAGCCGGCGCCAAGCTGGGGCGGACGCTGCCCGAGGGGGTTCGCATTGCCCTGCCGGAGGAGATTCCGGGCCTGGAGAATGTGGCCTCGGTGGCGGCCACGGCCGTGGCGTCGGCGGCCTTAAAGAAGGACGGAACGGTGTGGGTGTGGGGCTCGAACCAGCAGGCCGAGTTCGGGAATGGCCGGCGGGAGGACGACGAGCGGACGTGGAAGCCGGTGCGCGTGCCCGCTGTCATGAATGGGAAGGCGCTGGTCAACGGGCTGATCGGCCGGCATCTTCTGGTGCTGCTCAAGGACGGCACCGTGAAAAGCTGGGGTAATTCGGACTGGGGCCAGGCGGGCAATGGATTGACGGGGGAGGAACAGGCCACACCGGCGCTGGTGAAGATCAGCGGGGTGAAAGCGGTCTTCGCCGGAGGGAACCAGTCGTTCGCGGTAAAGCAGGATGGCACGGCCTGGGTATGGGGTTCCGGCGACCGGCGCGAATGGCCGCTGGCGGCGAATGCGCCGTTGCCGGTGGCGTTGAGTTTTCCGGTCCACTAGCCCGCGGGTCGCAGGGCGGCTTCTTCACGAGCCGCGATCTGAAGGGCGTCGCGCTGGATTGCGGCGAGCATGCCACGGAAAATGATGTCGTGGAAGGGGAGCACGGAGTACCAGTACAACAGGCCGAACAGGCCCCGAGGCTCGAAGAGGGCTGTTTGCCTTAGCGTACATTGGCGGGCGCCCGTGGCCTGGATCCGGAAGTCGAGCAGGGCTTCTCCGGGCAGCCGCATCTCCGCCCGCAAAGAGAGCGACTGATCGCGATCGACGCCGACGACCCGCCAGAAATCGAGCGCATCGCCATATCGTAAGGAGTCGGGATCGCGCCGCCCACGCCGCAGTCCGGGGCCTCCGGCCAGCCGGTCCAGCGCGCCGCGGATTCTCCACAACCAGCCGGCGTACCAGCCATGCTCGCCACCCAGACGGCACACGGCTTGAAACGCAGCCGGGGCCGGGATGTCGATGGTCACCGACCGCTCATCGCGAAAGACGGTGCCGCCCGACCAGTCCGGATCGCCCAGCATAGGGCCGGCCATGGACCAGTTCGTCTCCACCAGCCGGGACTCCACCTGGCTGAGGGCGGCCCGGATGGCTTCCCGCACATTCAGCAGTTTCTGAGGGACGAGATGGGTGATGCGGTCCTCGCGGCAGACCACTTCGTTCTTCAACCCTTCGGCGAGGGGCCGCGCGATGCTGCTGCTCAAGGGTGTCACGAGGTGGATCCAATAGGAGCTCAAACGTGGCGTCAGCACCGGTACGGGGATGATCCAGCGGCGCGCCAGGCCCAACTCTTCGGCCATGATCCGCATGATCTCGTTGTAGCGGAGCGTCTCGGACCCGCCGATGTCGAACGTCCCGCCGGCGCTTTCCGGCACAGCCAGGACACCCACGAGGTACCCGAGCACGTTCTCCACCGCAATCGGCTGGCACCGCGTACTGACCCATTTCGGAGTAATCATCACCGGCAGCCGTTGGACCAGATAGCGGAGGATCTCGAAGGAGGCTGACCCGGAGCCAACAATCATGGCGGCGCGCAGTACAGTGATCGGGACGCCGGTGGAGGCCAGGGCGGATTCGACGTCGCGCCTCGACGCCAGATGCTGGCTGAGATTGGGGCCGGTTTCGCCGAGCCCGCCCAGATAGATGATGCGAGCCACGCCCGCGGCCGAGGCTGCCTGCGCGAAGGCTTCGGCCAACTGCAGGTCAAGCTGAGCGTAGGCACCCTTGGCTGACATCATCGAATGCACGAGATAGTAGGCCGCGGTACAGCCGGAAAGTTCCCGGGTGAGAGCCTGGGCGTCGGTCAGGTCGGTCCTGCGGATCTCGACTCGCGGGTCTGCGGCCCACTGGCGGCCCTCGAGTTTCCTGGGCGTGCGGACGAGGCAGCGCAGGGAGTGTCCGGCCTCGAGCAGCATGGGGGCCAAGCGCCCGCCAATGTAGCCAGTGGCCCCGGTGATGGCGATGCGCTGCATATTTACCCCGCTGGCCGAGTGTAGCGTGTTTGCGGCGCCAGCCTACTGGTCGCGCAACACGGTCATCGGATCCACGCGGGCGGCGCGGCGGGCTGGCCAGAAGCTGGCGAACAGGCCGGCGGAGAACAGCAGGATGGTGACGGCCACGAAAGAGTAGGGGTCGAAGGTGGAGACGTTGGTCACCAGGCCCGAGAGCAGTTTGACGGAGGCGAGGCTGGCGATGAGGCCGACCGCGACTCCGGCGGTGAGCAGGCGGGCGCCGATGCCGAGGACCATCGCAATGACCTGCTGGAACGTGGCGCCGAGGGCGATGCGGATGCCGATCTCGCGGGTCTGCTGGGCGACCAGGTTGGAGATTACGCCATAGATGCCGAAGAGGGCGAGCACCAGGCCGAGCACGGCAAAGACGGTGAGGAGGATCAGGTTGAAGCGCGGCCGGGCGTAGACGTTCTCGGCGAGGAGCGTTTCCATCGTTTTGACGTCCATCAGCGGCTGGCCGGGATCGACGGCATAGACCTGCGCTTTGAGGCCGGCGGCGAGCGACTCAGGCCGGCCGGCGGTGAGGGCGAAGATGCGGTCGGCGCGGCCCATGACGGTGTACGGCATGTAGAGCTCGGGCAGAATCTCGTTGGTGGAGACGCGGTTGACGGTGTCGTCGACGATGCCCACGATCTGGAAGGAGTCGTCCGCCAGGTTCACCGGCGCCTGGCGCATGCGCGGGATGCGGATGAGGCGGCCCACGGCCTCGCTGCCCGGGAAGTACTGGCGAGCCAGCGTCTTATTGACGGTGATGCTGTGGGTGCGGGCGTTGACTTCGGTCTCCGTGGGGAAACGGCCCTGGGCGAGACGCAGGCCCATCACGCGCGGATACTCGGCATTGATCTGGTGCAGCAGAACGCGGCGGCTTTCTTCTTTGGAACCGCCAACGGCTTCGATTGGTGCGGACCAGTTGTAGACGGGCGGAAGCCCGGAGTTGATGCCAACGGCGACGACGCCGGGCGCGGTCTGCATGCGACGCAGCGCCTCCTGGAGGAAGGCGTTGCGGCGTTCGGCGTTCGGGTAGCGTTCGTCGGAGAAGGGGATGCGCAGGGTGAGGATGCGATCCGGGTGGAAGGTGAGATCGGCGCCCTGGATGGAGAGGAGGGTGCGGATCATGAGGCTGGCTCCGACCAGCAGGACTAGCGAGAGGGCCACTTCGGCGACGACGAGGATGCTGCGCATGAGGCGCTGGCGCAAGCCGCCGGAGACGCCGCGGCCGGCTTCCTTCAGCGGTTTGAGCAGGTCTCCTCCGGCCAGATGGAGCGCGGGCGTGAGTCCGAAGAGCAACGAGACGAGCACTGAGACGGACAGGGAGAAGAGCAGGACCGGGGCATTGAGGGAGATATGAGCCTCATCCGGGATGGTGTTGGGCGGGATGACTGCGAGGATGCCGCGCAGGCAGACGTAGGCGAGGAAGACGCCGACGACGGCTCCGCCGAGGGCGAGCACGAGGCTTTCGGCCAGCAACTGGCGAACGATGCGGAGGCGGCTGGCGCCCATAGCGGCGCGGATGGCGATCTCGCGGCGGCGGAAGGCTCCGCGGGAGAGGAGCAGGTTGGAGACGTTCACGCAGGCGATGAGGAGGAGAAGACCCACCGCTCCGAAGAGGATCCAGAGGGCATCCTTGATATCGCTGGGAAAGGTCTCGCCGAAGGTCTGCAGGCGGAGCCACCACTGTTTGGGGAAGTCGTCGGGATAGCGCTGCGCGAGCTCCTCGAAGAGGGGCTTGAGGCTGGCGGCGGCCTGTTCGCGGGTGACGCCGGGCTTGAGCTTGCCGAGCATATGAACGCTGTCTTCGCCTTCCAGCGTCTGGCCGGCACGGAGAACATCGGGTAGGTAGACATCGGCGCCGCGCCACATGAAGCGTTGCGGCATGACACCGATGACGGTACGGGTCTTGTCGTTGAGGCGCAGTTTGCGGCCCAGGACGCCGGGGTCGCCGCCGAACTGGCGTTGCCAGAACCGGTAGCCGAGGATCACGACGGGTTCGGCGGATTCGGCTTCGTCGGAGGGCGAGGTGGCCCGGCCGATGAGCGGCGGGACGCCCATCACCTCGAACGTATTCATGGTGCAGTGGTTGCCGCGCAGGCGCTCGGGTTCGCCGGTCCCCTTCATGGTGACGTCGGACCAGGTGGAGGCGATGACGCCGCTGAAGACGGTGTTCTTGCGGGCGATTTCGAGGAAGCGGTCGATTTGGTACTGGCTGCCATTGCCGCCGCGCGGACCGCGAACGGAGACGCTCATCAGGCGATCGGGTTCCTGATAGGGGAACGGATCGATGATGACGGCGTGGAGCACGCTGAACATGGCGGTGCTGCCGCCGATGCCCAGGGCGAGGGAGCCGATAGCGATGGCCGTGAAGACCCGGGCCTGCGCCAGGCTGCGGGCGCCGAAGCGAAGATCGCGGGCGAATTGGGCAAGCCAGGACAGGGGGTTCACGATTGCTCCGATGAGTGTATTGTATGGGCGATCCGGCCGCCGTGTTGTTAACAGTTGGCACCGTTTCGCGCAGTGTTCGCCGTCAGGCCGCGAGATTGCCGGGGCTCAGGACCGCGGGCGCGTGGCGTCCGCAGCAGCGTTTGTACTTTTCGCCGGAGCCGCAGGGGCAGGGGGCGTTGCGGGGCGTGGCGGCGGGATCGGATTCGAGGGGTTTTGCTGCCGGTTGCGGCAGGCTCACAGGAGGCAATTTGGGTTCGTCCGCCGGAAGGGGACGGCGCACAACGGCGTCGAGTTGGGCATGGAACTGCCGGGCGGAATGGCGGCTGAGTTTTTCGCGGGTGATGAGCCAACCCTGGTAGGCGCGTTCGTACTGGCGTTCGAATTTGGCTTCGTACGTCAAGAACACGCCGAAGCCGGAATTCTGATGGAGGTATTGGAAGGCGGCGGCCTGAAGGTGGATGGGGTCGGCGTCGGGGGTTTGGGCGGCGAGTTCGGCGATGCGGGCGGTGAGGAGGACCTCCTGATGGGCGCGCACGCGGCGGAGGCGCCATTCGGCATCGGCCATTTCGCGGACGTAGCGTTCCTCGGTGAGGCCCTGGGCGTCGAAGTGACTGGTGAGTTCGGCGAGCAGTTCTTCGTACTCGGCGGGATCGTCGCCGGGGAGCAGGACGGATTGTGAGCGGAATCCGTGGCGGAAGTTGTTCCGGGCGGAGCGGGCTTTGCCCTGGTCGGAGCGCGGTCCGGTGGAGTGTTGCGCGTTGTTGCGATTCGCGGTGAGTTGAGCAGCGGTAGCCATGATATGAGTCCTTTCAAATCCATCGAATTTCCAAGAGGGCGGATCTAGCCTCCCTAATTCCATTTTCCAGGACCGGCACCAAGGGTTTCCTCTCAAGGTATTGATTCTAAATGAAATAAATGTTGAACTGGAATTCGCGGCCGACAGCAGGACGCGGCGCGAGCGCGGCTACTCGGTTTGGCGGTAGTCGTCGAGATGGATGCCCGACAGGCGGACCGTCTTGTGCCATTGGTATACGGACTGGTAGTGGCGGACCTGCACCTGCTGACCTTCCTTCCACCGCAACATCAGACCTCCAGAGGAGATTTCCCGGCGGAGCGCCTGGCCGCCCACGCCCCGAAACAGCTCCAAACCGTCGGTGCCGTATGCAGTCACGGGAAATTGGGAGACGCCCTTTTCTGACGGCAGATCGGCCTCCAGGCTCCGTAGGTTTAAGGCCATTGTCGTGCATTCAACTTGAGGAACCGCCGTCAGCCTGGGACCCTGAAGTGGCATCAACGCGCACTCGAAGAGATCAGGAAGCTTCAAGCGGGAGTTCTGAATCGTGGCTGTGTGCAGCTTGGGATTCGAATAGACGAAGGCCCAAACCTGCAGTTCCAGTTCGACAGGCTGCGCGCGCAACTCTTCATATTGCCTGCGCGGCAGCGAGAGATCGTAGACACGGCGGGTCTCGGCCGAGGCGCGCCAAGGCAGCAGATTCAGCCTGTACCGAGATCCGTCGGACGCGCAGAGTGATCCGTTCGCGACATTCGGCTCCACGACCATGCCGTCGGGCATTCCCTCGAGTTCCGCAAGAAACCGAAGGACCACATCCCCCGCACCCGTACCGGCCGGCGCAGCTGGGGTTCCGTCCGCAGGCCTACTGACCTTTAGGGTCATGCCCTGCAAGGCAACCGGCATGGGGTTGAGCCAGTCCCGCAATGGCGTGTTGTCCAAAAAGAGGCGTGGCGATGAGAGAATTGCGACCGCGCTCCATCCCAACACCAGTGCAACCCGAGCTAGCAAGGTCCGGCTGCAAATGATCTGGTAGTAGAGACCAGCCAAGGCCACAAGCGCGACAAGCACAGAATACAAAACCGTTAAACGCCATTGCGGCGGAGCCGTCCATCGCGCATAACCGGACAGGCCCACGCTGATGACCGACACGCCCAAATACAACCCGACAGCCGTAAGAATCGCCTTCCCGAGGTTGGTGGTTGTCGCCATCACGGCCGAGGATGGCAGCAGAATCAGCGTTGTCATGCCAAACAGCAGGGCGGGCGATTCCTGAAGCCAGACGCTGGAACTGTAGCCTGAGGCACGAAAGACAATCAGATAGCCCAACCAGGACGGTAGGACCAGGAACAGGGCGAGAAACAGCGCCTTAGCGCCAAGCATGTGAGTCCGGGAGATTGGCCGCGTGCGCCAATCTTCCAGGGGGGAAGGCCAGAGCTCCGCCTGCATCACCCGCCCGACGAGCAGCATGATCAGAACCGGCGACAGGTAGGAGGTCAGCAGAGACACGACCAGGATTGTCGATGTGGTCACGGGCGCTGCCGCGGTAAAGGCAGCGGTGAACAGGACAAGCAGCGTGACAGTGATCTCGTACCACCACTGACGAATGTCCTTCCGAAGCAGGTGCAGGATGATCCTCATGACTGCTCTCCCTTGCGGCCGCTGCGGGCCAGGGCCACGAAGATGGCTCGGAGGTTCATCGGCTGGGCTTCGATGCTGCGGGCGGTGGGGAAGGCGGCCTGCCAGCGGGCAGGGTCGTGACGGGTATCGACGAAACGCAGCATGTTGTTGGAGGATTCGGGCGGCAGCCAGTCATCGGGCCAGGGTGAAGGGTGTTGCGGCCCGGATTCGAAGACAACCTGCACCTCGCGGAAGCGCTCGGTGAGAGCGGTCATCTCTTCAGACAGGCGCAGGCGGCCCTGCTCGAGGTAGCCGACGTGGCTGGCGAAGGATTCGATCTCCGCGAGGTCGTGAGAGGAGACGAAGATGGTCATGCCCTCGGCGCGATCGAGCAGTCCGTGCACGAGTTCGTCGCGGACCAGGGGATCGAGCCCGGTGAAGGGTTCGTCGAGAATCAGGAGTTGAGGGCGGAAGACGAGGGCGGAGGCGAGCGCCGCCTTCATTTTCATGCCACGCGAGAGCTGCTTCAGCTTGCGGTCAGGGGGCAGGTCGAACTGACGGCGCAGTTCGGCGTGCAGGCTGTCGTCCCACGTTTTGTAGAGCGGCTGGAGGTAGTCGAAGAACTGGCGCACGGTCATCCAGTCTGGCAGGCGTTGGTTTTCCGAGACATAGCCGATGCGTTGGAAGGCTTCGGGAGGGAGAGTGCGGCTATCGCAGCCCAGCACTTGTGCCCGGCCGGTGGTGGGCCGGCGCAGGTTCAGGATGGTCTGGATGGCGGTGGTCTTCCCCGCCCCGTTGGGCCCGACAAACGCGTAGATGGAGCCTTCGGGCACGTCGAGATCGAGGCCGCGCAACGCTTCGGTACCGCCATAGCGCTTGGTCAAGCGTTCGGTGTGAATTGCCATGCTCATGCGTCTTCTCCGGAGGGTGGTTCCAGCTTCCGCCAGTGCTCAGCGATGCCGTCCTGGACATCAGACAAGCCGAGGCCGAGCTTGCGGGCCTCGACGACCAGATGTTCGAGTTCGGTTTCGAGCAATTGCCGGCGTTCGGCGCGGGTGGAAGTTCTCGGACCGGCGACGAACGCGCCAATGCCGGGCCTGACTTCCAGCAACCCTTCGTTGATGAGGTGTGCGATGACCTTGTGCGCCGTATTCGGGTTGATCTTCAACTCGCGGCTCAACGCCCGAATGGAAGGAAAGGCATCGCCGGGGCGGAGTTTTCCGCTGACGATTGCCTTGCGGGCCGCATAGACGACCTGCTCGAACAACGGAATACCGGGCACAAACGACAGCCGGAAGGGAACCACAGGTGCACTATGGCACATAGTACACCTAGCAGCAAGAGGAATCTGCGGATTTGCTGGGGAAAGGGGGGAGGGCGGGCCGCCGGAGTGCATTCGCTTGCTCCTCCAGACTCGTGACACCCGCAAGCGAGCGAATACTTCCAGAACCGCGCTTACGGCACGGAGCGGTGTACACGGAAACGCAAATGATCTGCAGCTCGATACAGAGAAGAAGTCCGCACAGGCCAGCCGTGGCAGCCGCTGAACACACAATCGACTTTCAGCTCTTTTTATCTTTTGATAGGCGTATACTGTGGCTGAAGACGGGGGCCTGTACGTTGTACCCCGCGAAATGGATACTTATGCGAACACTGGCTACGCTCTCCATCCTTTGGTTTGCTTCCGTTGGGTGGGGACAAACGAAACCCGAATTTGCTTCTACGAACTCCGTCGCCAATGCAGGCGGCGGATTGAACGAGTATGCGCCGGGCTCGATCATCTATATACGGGGGAACTATCTGGCGGCCCAGTCGGGTCTGGCCACGGCTCCTTATCCGGCGGCCTTGAACGGCACTTCGGTGACCGTGACCCAGAGTAGTGTTGCGCTGAACGCGGTGTTGCTGGAGACACTGCCCGACCGGCTGACGGTGCAATTGCCATACGGCCTGAAGGCGGGCTCGTCGACGTTGAAGGTGAAGACCGCCGGCGGAGAGATCTCCAGGAGCCTACCCATTGTGGATGCGGCGCCGAGGCCCGTGTACCGGCAGGTGGGCGCGTCGTGGATGGTGGAAGCGTATCACTCCGATGGCCGCACGGTTACGGAACTTGCGCCGGCGAAGGCGGGTGAAGAGATCCGGCTGATGGTGCAGGGGTTGGGGGCGACGACGCCTGAGATTGCGGCTGGCGCCTTGCCGGGCGACGGCAGCGAGGAGCGGCCCTACAACATGGCGAATGCGGCGCTGGCGGCGAAGCTGGACAAAACGGAGTTGGAAGTGAAAGGGGCGCGACTGGCGGTGGGGCGCCCGGGCTTTTATGAAGTGACGGTGGTGACACCGGCTGACGTGCTGGCGGGCCTGTACGATGTGACGCTGGGCATCGCGGGCGGCGAGCTGGTGTACGGGGCGAACCTGCCGGCCGGCGGGCGGGTGGTCCAACTGTCGAAGGTGTGGAATACGCAGGAGTGCCGGACGACGGACCAGGCGGCGCTGCGCCTGCCGAACGATGCGGTGGTGACACGGATCGAGACCTGGTATCAGTTCCCCGAGAATACGGCGACGTTGTCGTTCCAACTGCTGAACGAGGCAGGCGAAGAGGTGCTGGCATCGACGATGGGCAAGCAGGCGTGCGACGCGGAGAAGCCGGAGTGGTGCGTGGCGCTGCGAGCGAATTTGAAGCAGGTGGTGCCGGCCGGGGCCTACAAGATGGTGACTTCGGCGCCGGGTTTGTGTGTGAACGACGCCACGACGGGGCAGGCATTTGTGAAGCTGACGGGCGCCTGGGCCGAGTCGAACTGGCAGGTGGCCGCGGATGGATGGGTGACTCCGGAGGGCGGCAGCTTCGAGGCAGCCGGATTCAAGTTGACCGCGGATGCGGGCGCCTTGGCGGAACCGTTGAATCTGAAAGTTTCGACGACGACGCGGCCCCAGGAAGAGACGGGCGGACGAGTGACGCCATACTACCGGCTGGAGGGGCTGCCGGCGGCGCTGGCGGCTCCGGTGAGCCTGACGTTGGATGTGACAGGAACGCCGGAGGGCGAGGTGACGCTGTTGATGCAGCCGGAAGGCAGCGACGACGCGCCATCGCTTTTCTCAGGCCAGGTGCAGGACGGGAAGCTGACGGTGGCGCTGCCGGCGCAGACAGCGGAGAAGACCACGGCGCGGGCGGCGCGGGGACGGACGGGCGCGCTGACGGGCAACAGCAAGGTGAGCTGGATGCTGTGGGCGGTGGCGGGGTTGAAGCCGAACACGTCGAGGGACGAGCATTTCATCCTGCATGCGCCATCGAGCGCGGGCGAGCTGATCAAGAAGATCGGCGATGACCTGGAAGACGCGTACAAGCTGATTGCCGGCATGGGCCTGGATTGGAGCAAGCGCGGCGGATCGGCGATGGAGATCTACCTGTTCTCCTACAACAGCTGGTCGAGCCTGGTGCTGGGCGGCAGTGCCGGTGCGGCGGGCAATTCAGAGACAGGCATCTGGGGCAAGAAGAATACGGGCATCTGCATCAACCTGGACACGCTGCAAGGCGGCGGACAGAAGGATTTGGACGATGCCAGGATCACGGCGGGTCACGAGCTGCTGCATATCATGCAATCCCAATATGAAGGCGCCAGCAGCAGCGGGTGGTTGTGGCTGGAGGAGGCTACGGCGACGTGGCTGGAGCGTGCCATGTCCAGCGACAGTAACTACATTTCGGGGAACGCCTCAGAGAACATGTACTTCCTGTACAACGAACCCCTGGAGGTTGCGAGCTGGTGGAGCCCGGCGGCCGCGCGGCGGCACGGGTATGGAGCGTCGCTGCTGCTGCAGACGATGGCGCCAGCTTCGCCAGGGGTGGTGGATGCGCGGATGGGCAGCGTGTTGAAGCTGATGGAGGCAGAGACTTCAACGATGCCGGTGGAGGCGTTGGAGCAGGTCTTCGGACCGATGCACGAGGCTTGGTGGACCTTCTGCGAACGGTATGCGGGCGGGCAGATTATTGACGGGTATCCCGGCTACGGCCTGTTGACGGGCGGGGCGGTGAAGCCGGTGGCGCTGCCTCTAAGCAAGAGCACGACGACGTATAAGGAACGCTACGCGTATCCTCATCTCGGCGCGCGGCTGTACCAGATCACCTTCGACAAGACGAATCCGCCGGTGTGGCAGGACAAGGCCAAGATCCGGTTCACTCTTAGCACGCAAGGGCTGGTGAAGGCGTTCGTCTACACGATGCGCGGCTCGCGCATGGAGAAAGCCGGCGAGTTTATGGAGATGTTTGACCTGGAGGACGTGCAGGCACTGGCGGAGGCGAACAGCCGGATCTTCGTGATGGTGTCGAACGGGACGCACCTCTATCCGAACAACGGGACCACGGACGTGCAGCTGGAGGTGAAGCTGGACGGGGAGTTCACGGGTGTCTCGTCGTTGGAGCACTCGTTCCACGGCGTGCTTTACAACAAGTATTACGAGCTGGACTTCGAGGTGTCGGTGACGGGCACGGCTCCGTTCCAGATCAACCGCGCGTCCGAAGCGTTCGGCTGCTGTTACATCGCCGACCTGATTACTCCGCCCATCGACCTGAAGACGAAGGAAGAAGGGAAGGATCAGGTGGACGAGTTCACGGTGACGGTGACGTATAAGAACCTGAAGCCGGGCGCGAGCGCACCGGGCGGCTGGAAAGCGGGCATGCGGGTGAAAGCGGGTTTCGATACGAAGGGTGAGATGACCTTCGGCGCGGCCACTATGTCGAAGACCTACCAGGTGACGCGCGGCGGCAAGAGTGTGGGCTCAACGTTCATGACGGAGCTCTTCTGGCCGGATGCGGGCTCGCTGCAGGGCGGCGCGGACGGTCCGGTGGGGATCTCGTTCGTACCCTAT
Source organism: Paludibaculum fermentans (assembly GCF_051172195.1). Classification (GTDB taxonomy): domain Bacteria; phylum Acidobacteriota; class Terriglobia; order Bryobacterales; family Bryobacteraceae; genus Paludibaculum; species Paludibaculum fermentans_A. The sequence continues at coordinate 591,680 of NZ_JBPJAQ010000002.1, read as the reverse complement.
AAGTAGCGGACGGGCTGGCGCGCCCAGCAAGGCTCGGATGGTTCCTGGTAGAACTGCATCATGAGCGGCTTGCAAAGGGGCATACTCCAGAAGATCGGCAACACATCGCTGTTGGCCTTACAACGCGTGATGCCGGAGAACGGCGCGCGGATCCTGCTGAAGCTGGAAGGCGAGAATCCGACCGGCAGCATGAAGGACCGCATGGCGCTGGCCATGATCGAGGCGGCGGAGGCGGACGGGCGGCTAGGGGCGGGCGGTTCAGTTGTCGAGTATACGGGCGGCAGCACGGGCGTCTCGCTCTCGCTGGTGTGCGCCGTGAAGGGCTATCCGCTGCACATCGTGTCGTCGGATGCGTTCGCGCCGGAAAAGCTGGACCACATGAGAATCCTGGGCGCGCGCCTGCTGATCGTGCGGAGCGAGAGCGGCGGGATGACGAAGAAACTCACGGAAGACATGATTGAGGCGGCCCGGGTGATCGCGGCGGAGACCGGGGCGGTGTGGATGGACCAGATGAAGAACCCGGCGCCGCTGGCGGCCTATCACCGCATGGCGGAAGAGATCTGGCTGCAGACCGAAGGGGACATCGACGGCTTTGTGCAGAGCGTGGGGACGGCGGGCTCGTTGCGCGGCAATGCGGAAGGGCTGCGGAGGCGGAACGGCGAGATCCGGATTGTGGCGGTGGAACCGGCGGAGTCGCCGGTGCTGTCGGGCGGGGCTGCGGGCTCGCACAAGATTGACGGAGTGGGCGCGGGCTACGTGGTGCCGCTATGGCAGCCAGGGATCGCCGACCGGATCGAGCAGGTGTCGACGGCGGAGGCCACGGCGATGGCGCTGCGGTTGGCTCGTGAGGAAGGTTTGTTCGCGGGGACCTCGACCGGAGCCAATGTGGTGGCTGCGTTCCGCCTGGCGGAGGAACTGGGCCCGAAGGCGAACATCGTCACGATCATGTGCGATACGGGGATGAAGTATTTGAAGACGTACGCGACTTGGCTTCCTGTCGCTTGATCGCATAGTCAACTCGTGATATATCTAATTTCGATATATCGAAATCTGACTATGCGTCAAGGGGGCACGATCCATGGGTGATACGGCTGATCCGCGCGCCGCACGGCCTTTGCTGCCGGCGGTCTTCCACATCATGCTTTCGCTGGCGGATGGCGAACGGCACGGGTATGGAATCAAGCGAGAGGTGGAGTTTCGTACGGGTGGAGGGATCAGCCTGGGGCCGGGCACGCTTTATGGGACCTTGCGGCGCATGCTGGCGGAGGAGTTGATTGAGGAGTGTGGCGAGCGGCCGGACCCCGAGGCGGGCGATGAGCGCCGCCGGTATTACCGTCTGACGGAAATGGGCCGGCGTTTGGCGGTGGCGGAAGCGGAGCGGCTGGAGAATCTCGTTCAGGTGGCGCGCTCGAAGGAGTTACTGGCCAACCCGGGGGGCACGCGATGACCGCGGCGCACGAGCGGGCGGTGCGCTGGCTGCAGCACGTGTGTGGCGGGCTGCTGCGGGCCTATCCGGCGGAGTTCCGCCAGGAGTACGGCGGGGAGATGGTGCGGTCGCTGGGCGACGAGTGCCGTGCAGCCGCACACCGTCGAGGCTGGGCCGGCCTGCTGGGCGTGGGCGCAAACCTGGTGGGCGACGTCTTCCTGGCGGCACCCGGCGTACAACTGGATGTGCTGGGACAGGACCTGCGCCATGCCTGGCGGATGCTGCGAGGGAATCCGGGTTTCGCGCTGGCGGCCACGATGACGCTGGCGTTGGCGATTGGCGGCAACAGCGCACTCTTTGGGCTGGTGCGCGGGATTCTGCTGGCTCCGCTGCCCTTCCCCGACCCGGAGCAGTTGGTGATGATCTGGGAGAAGAACCCGAAGGGAATCGAACGGAACAGTATCTCTCCGCCTAACTTTCTGGATTACAGGAAGTCCAGCTCGGCGTTCTCGGCCATGGCGGCGTTCTATGAAGAGAGCGTCAACCTGACAGACGCGGGTACCGAGCCGGAGCATGTTTTGAGTGCGGTGGTGACGCCCGGATTCTTTGACCTGCTGGGGGTGCGGCCGGTGGTGGGGTCGGGCCTGCAGGGGGAGCGCTCAGTGGTGGTGAGCTACGGACTGTGGCAGCGGCGCTTCGGAGGGGCAGCGGACCTACTGGGTCAGCCGCTGCGGATTGATGATGAGGTGTACACGATCCGCGGGGTCGCGCCGGCGGACTTCCGGTTCCCAGCCGGTGATGTCGCGGTATGGACGGTGCTGCCGGAGCGCACTTTCCTGCTGAGCCGACACGCACGGTTTTTGAGCGCGGTGGGGCGTCTGAAGCCGGGTAGCGGACTGGCGAGCGCACGGGCGGAGACAGAGGGTTTGGCGGCCGGCCTGGCGGGACAGTTTCCGGCATCGAACAAGGGCTGGAGTGTGACGCTGGTTCCCCTGAAGGAGCAGATGGTCGGCTCGATCCGCAAGCCGCTGCTGATTCTGATGGGTGCGGTGGGCTTCATCCTGTTGATCGCCTGTGCGAATGTGGCGAATCTGCTGTTGGCGCGGAGTGCGCGGCGGCAGGGCGAACTGGCGATCCGCACTGCGCTGGGCGCCAGTTCCGCGCGGATCGGGCGCCAGATTCTGACAGAGAGCGTGCTGATCGCCGGACTGGGCGCGGCTGCCGGGCTGCTGCTGTGCTGGGGCTCGCTGGCCGTGTTGAAGGTGGTAAAGCCGCCTGCGATTCCGCGGGTGGAGGAGGTTGGCGTGAATGGCTGGGTGGTGGGCTTCGCGATGGCGGCCGCCCTGCTTGCGGGATTCGTCTCGGGCCTGCTTCCGCTGCTGCGGATATGGCACAGCGATCTGCGTCAGGTGATGCAGGAGGGCATGCGAAACCGGGGCAGTGCGGCTGGCGACGGGCTGCGGCGGTCGCTGGTGGGCGGTGAGATTGCCGTGTGCCTGGTGCTGCTGGTTGGTTCGGGCCTGCTGATCCGCAGTTTCGTGCAACTGCAGCAATTGGATCCCGGATTCAATCCACGCCATGCGACCAGCTTCCGGATCGATCTGCCGGCCTCGCGATATGGGGATGGCCCGTCGCGCGCCGCGCTGCTTGCCGGCGCTTTGGCCCGCGTGCGCCTGGTGCCGGGCGTAACCTCGGCCGGCATGATCAGCAGCCTGCCGTTGACGGGCGGGGAGGGGCACAACCGGTTTGGTTTCGTGCTCGAAGGCAGGGGCGAACCGGCGGCAGCGGAGGATCATCGTTTCTACGCACGCTGGATTTCGCCTGGTTACCTGGCCAGCATGGCCATTCCGCTGCGGCAGGGGCGCGCCTTCACAGAGCGCGATCGCCTGGGCACGGCGCCGGTGGTGATCATTGACCAGGAGCTGGCACGGCGGTACTTCCCAAATGAGAATCCGGTGGGCCGGCAACTGAGGTTGAGCTACGACAAGGGTACGGCGCGGGAGATCGTGGGAGTGGCCGGAGCGGTCCGGTTGGTGGGCCTGGAGAAGGAACCGGCGCCCCAGATTTACATCCCGGTATTGCAGGAGCCCCGCCTGTCCTCGATCAGCCTGGTGGTGCGGAGCGCCATGGGCACCGCGGCAATGGGCCGCGCGGTCCGTGACGAACTGCACGCGGTGGACAGTCAACTGCCCGTATACGACATCCGGACCCTGGACGAACATGTAGCGGAGTCGCTTGCACCGAGGCGGCTCACGATGCTGCTGATGAGCATGCTAGCCGGGATCGCGCTGCTGCTGGCGGTGGTGGGCGTGTATGGAGTGATGTCCTACACGGTGCAGGAACGGGAGCAGGAGATAGGCATCCGCATGGCCCTGGGAGCGCGGCCCGCAGAAGTCCTGCGGATGGTGGTGGCGCAGGGCATGGGCCAGGCGGGCATAGGGATCGCCGCCGGGCTGGCCATGTCGCTGCTGTTATCCAGGCTGATGGCCGGATTGTTGTTTGGCGTGGAGCCGGTGGATGGGTGGACCTTCGCGGCCGTATCCGGTTTGACGGCCTTGGTGGCATGCGCGGCGAGCGCCGTGCCGGGGTGGCGTGCGGCCCAGGTGGACCCTGCCCGGGCGCTGCACGGCGGGTATCCGGACGACGGGCGGCATCGTAGTTAGCGCAGCAGCTTGTCGATCTCGCGCGCCAGGCGTTCTTCCGTCATCCGGGTGGGCGAGTAGAGGCGCACGAGGCCCTTGGCATCGATGAGGACGAAGGTGGGGGTGGCGGAGGCGCCATAGCGCAGCATGGCTTCGTCGCTGAAGGGCATGGCTACGGAGGGGAGAGGGCCGTAGACGGTCTTCCAGATTTCCTCCACGCGTTTCTTCTCGGCCGGCCGGTCAGCGGTATAGAAGCGGGTGGGTGCGGCGAAGTGGACGCCCCGCGGTGCATAGCGTTCGACGATGCGGCGGAAGCTGGCGGCCTGGGCTTTGCAGTCACCGCACCATTCCGCCCAGAAGAAGAGCACGGCCGGCTTGCCCAGCCATTCTTTCAATTGGGGAGCGGCCGCGCCCAGGGTGTCTTCCGACAGGAAGGTCGGAGCTTTGGCGCCCACCAGGCCGATCTGGTTCCAGCGTTTCCAGAGGCGGGCCCGCAGGCTGAACGGCGCTTCGGAGTATGTCTTCAAGCTGTCCTCCAGGAAGCGCAGCGCTGACGCTTTCTGACCGGCGACCGCCAGCGCCTGGGCCTTCACTTCCAGCGCTGTTCCGAGCGCATAGGCGGCTTCGCGATGGGTGTCGTAGTCAGCCGGAGTTTTGAGTTGTGCCAGAGCGAGGCCGGAGGTGCGTTCGGCGTAGGTTGAGGCGGCGGTCCAATCGCCGGTGAGAGCCGCTCCGCGGGCGAGCCAGGCCAGGCCCATGAGATACTCCGTGTCTTCGCCTTTGGCCGCGCGGTGAACTTCGAGGACGGACTCAGCGCTGGGCAGGTCGCCGGCCGAGAGTTTCAGCCGCAGTGTGCGGAGGTCCTCCATCTGCTGCGCCGGCAGGCTGGCGGCGAAGATCAGCACGAACAACAGGCGGGACGGATGGGTCATCACTTGGAGTGTAGTGGATGGAATCCGGATGAGTGCGCACAGGCAGGAGGAATCTCGCCACAGTGAGTCAGTTTGCGCAGCAGCAGCGCTAATTCGGGTAGAGGGGCGGATGATCAAAACCTATGCAATGGCGGTGTTATTTGTGTTGACGGGCATGGCCAGGGAATATCGGGACGACAGCGGCTTCAGCGTCAATCTGCCGGACGGCTGGCAGGTGCGCAAGTACGACGGCGGGGTGGTGAACATCGTTGGACCTTCGCCCTCAAAATTCGTGCTGGTCCTGCCGATCCTGGGCCGGACGAAGGACTGCGTCACGTCGCTGAAAGTGAACCTGTCGGGCGGGTGGCCGGCTTTCCCCGGTGTGACGGACCTGACCATCGAGCCGGGCAACCGCAGCGCTGTCGCGCGCTTTCTCTTTCACGAGCGGCAGAGTCGCGGAGCGGTGCTGTGCGCGGAGACCAGTGCGCGGACGGGCATGATCTATGGGATTGCGGCTCCGACCGCTGAGTTCGCGCGGGAGCAGCCGCTGATGACGTCGATCCTCAGGAGTTTCAAGTATGGCGGCGGGGCGGCTGGCGCGGTTCCGGCTGCCCTGCCGCGCATGACGAAGTGGCGGGAAGCGAATGAAGGTGCATTTGTGATCCCGATTCCCGAGGGCTGGCAGGTCCAGGGCGGCATCCAGCGAATCTCGAACACGGACGTGCGCGGCGGGATCCGGGTGTGGAGCCCGGATGGCGCATCGCTGGTGCAGTTCAACGATGTGCGCCTGGACAAGGTGCTGGTGCCGGGCCGCCAGGGCATGCCGCCGGCGCAACTGGGAGCGGGTTGGCGGGCCGGAGCGCACCAGAGCGGGCTGCAGATGGCGGAGTGGTATTTGCGGCAGGTGTGGGTCTCGGAACTGCAGCTCAGCAACCTGGAGATCTTGCAGCGCCAGGACCGGAACGACCTGAGTTCGCAAGCGGACCAGGTGCCGCAGCGCATGGGCGTGCACGGCTTCCAGCACTTGTTCGGCGAGGTCGGGTTCCGCGCCAGCAGGAATGGGCGGCCGGTGGAAGGGCGGCTGCTGGGCATGACACGCATGTTGTGGAGCCAGAGTCCTGACCTGCTGGGCGGCAACTTCGAGACGGAGATCAAGGGCTACATGGGTCCGGCGGGCAGCGGAGGCCAACTGGCGCGCATCGGCGGCTATATGGAAGGCAACTGCGAGTACAACTATCAGTGGATTGCCGCGAACCGGCAGGCCGCGGCGCAGGACGTTCGCAATACATTGAACCAGATGCACGCTTCGGCGGAGCTGCAGCAGAAGGCGTTCTGGGATCGCATGGCGGCCTCGGACGAGCGGCGCGAGGCGGTGAACGACGTCCTGGGCGGACGCGTCCGGCTGACCGACGGGCAAGGCAACCAGTATGAGGCCAAGGCCGGTAGCAACTATTACTTCTACGACGTGCAGGCCGGGCGGACCGCGGGGCGGCCCAATGACGCGGTGCTGGGGTCGGATGTGTACCCATCACCGGTGGTCGACCTGCGTCCGCTGGAAGCGCTGCGGTAGCGGGCGTCGTGAGGTGAAGAATCGAGACCTGCAACGTTAAAGTTGGGCCATTGCGGGCCTGAGTTCAGTAGAATTCAGGTGGTTGCCGCGATACTGCCATGTTGCGGCCCAGCCGAGAGGTCCCGACATGAAAACCCCGCCGCTACGCCACCTGGCCTGCCTGCTGTCCCTGGCCCTGCCCTGCCTGTCCGCTGTTCGAGTCGACGGTCCAGCGAAGCCATCCCCCCGTGAGGCATTCGGCATCCAGAGGCTGCGTGACGCGGCGGCGAAGGTGTCTGCGCCCGGCAAAGCACGGATCCTGGCCGGCACGTTCGACTCCGGTCTCTTCCAGTCGCTGCCTGGGGTGAAGCCGTTTGAGAAAGGGACGCGCGAAGCGTTCCGGTTGCAGCGTCACGGTGACACGTGGCTGATTGCGGGCAGTGACGCGTCCGGTGTGATGTACGGCTGCCTGGAGCTGGCCCAGAGGATTGCGGCCACGGGCAAGCTACCGGCTCAGCTGGATGAATCGGACCAGCCGAAGTTTGTGCTGCGCGGCCCCAGCATCGGCATGCAGAAGACCGAGATCACCTACGACGGCGCGATCTACGACTACCGCTATACGCCCGAGGAGTTCCCTTTCTTCTACGACCGGCAGCATTGGACCGAGTACCTGGATTTCCTGGTGAAGAACCGGATGAACACGCTGTACCTGTGGAACGGCCATCCCTTCACTTCGTTGCTAAAGCTGCCGAAGTACCCTGACGCACAGGAGCTCACCGACCAGCAACTGGAAACAAATATGGAGATGTTCCGCTGGCTGACGGCGGAGGCGGACCGCCGCGGTATCTGGGTGATCCAGCTGTTCTACAACATCCACATCTCGCATGCGCTGGCCAAGGCGCGCGGGCTTTCGTTCCATCTGTCGGCGCCGACGCCGTTCGTTAGCGAGTACACGCGCTACTGCGTGGCGGAGTTCATCCGCACCTATCCCAACGTCGGGTTGATGATGACCCTGGGCGAGGCGCTGGCTCCGCGTTTCGGGCCGGAATGGCTGAGCAAGACGATCATCCCCGGAGTGCAGGACGGCATGAAGGCGCTGGGTATCACTCAGGAACCACCGATCATTGTGCGCGCCCATGCGACGCAGATCGAAGAGGCCATGAAGCAGGCCCTGCCCCTCTACAAGAACATCTTCACAATGCACAAGTGGAATGGGGAGTCGCTGACATGGACGGATGTGCGCGGCGAGGTGCTGCGGCTGCACCAGTCGCTGGCCAACCTCGGCTCAACACACATCGCGAATGTCCACATCCTGGCCAACCTGGAACCGTTCCGCTGGGGCTCGCCGGAGTTCATCCGGCAGGCGATGCAGTCGCAGGAACGCATCGGCATACGCGGCCTGCACCTGTACCCCCTGCGCTACTGGGACTGGCCGGTGACGGCGGACCGCACGGCGGTGCCGCTCAAGCAGATCGACCGCGACTGGATCTGGTATGAAGCCTGGGCGCGCTATGCCTGGAATCCGCAGCGCGATGCGGCGGCCGAGCGCGAGTATTGGATCGGCCGGCTGAACGAGAAGTACGGCTCCAGCAAGGCCGCGGGCCAACTGTTGGATGCGTACCAGCTGGCGGGTATCTGTGCGCCGAAACTGCTGACGCGCATCGGCATTACGGAGGGCAACCGGCAGGCGTTTTCGCTGGGCATGCTGATGACGCAGATCATCAACCCGGAACGCTACAACGCGTTGACGCTGCTGTGGACCGGCGATGCGCCGCCCGGGGAACGCCTGCCGGAATGGGTGGAGCGCGAATGGAACCACCAGCCACATGAAGGCGAGACACCGCCCGGAGTGGCGGCGGAAGTGAAGGAATCGGCGCGGCGTGCGCTGGCAGCCGCTGAGGCGGCGCGGCCCGACGTGCGGCGCAACCAGGAAGAGTACGAGCGTCTGGTCAACGACCTGCGCTGCATCTACACGATGATGAGCTACTACGAGGCCAAGACGCGAGCCGCGGCCCTGATTCTGCGCTACGGCCACAGCCACGACTGGGCCGACGTCCAGAAGGCGCTGGCGCCGCTGGAAGAGAGCCTGGCGCAATACAGGAAGCTCGTGGAGCTAACCGAGACGACTTACCGTGAGGCGTGCAGCGTGCATAGCGCGTCGCGGCGGATCCCCTTTCTTGGCGCACCCGGCCGCTTCACGCACTGGCGCGACTGCCTGCCCATCTACGAGCAGGAACTCGCGACTTTCCGGCGCAGGCTGGCACAAGGCCAGTCCTTCGCATCGGGCAACGGCGAGCAGCAGCGCGCGGCCTTTGCGGGACTCAGCGTGAAGCTGACAGCGGGTGCGGGCGAGATCTTCCAGGTGGAGCCAGGCACGCGCCTGTACAAAGACAAAGACACGAAGGTGAGCGCGATGGCGGGTGAGCTGAAAGGCCTGACGGGCATCCGCATCGCGCGGGAGGAGGCGGTGCAGAAGGGCGTCCACCTGGAATTTGAGCTGAGCGAACCGGCGCAGGTGCTGGTGGGTTTCTTCAAGAGTTCCAGCCGGAACGCGGCCGCGGCTCCTCCGAAGGACGAATGGGAGCCGGTGTTGTGGAATGGCGTTGCGGCGGAAGGGCATCCCGCGATGACGGTTTACTCGCATGCGCTGACCGCCGGGCGCAATGATCTGGACTTCGGCCGCGGGGCTTACGTCGTGCTCGGCTTCATTCCGAGAACCGTGCGGCCCGAGCCGCGCATGGTGTTTCTGGCTGGCGCCGCCACCAATCAGCGGCCCGACCTGGACTGGCTGTTCGAATAACAAATCGGGCGCGGCAGCGATCCGGGGATCGAAGCCGCGCCCGTGAGGTTCGCTAGTTAGAACTGACTGCTAGAACTTCAGCTTCAGACCCAGCTGGATCTGGCGCGAGGTGTTTGCCTGGCCGGTGATGGTGCCGAACGCGGCGGACGTCGGGGAGACGTTGGGCGCCGCGAACTGCGTACGGTTGAGGGCATTGAAGGCCTCGAAGCGGAACTGACCGCCGACCCGCTCAGTGATGCTGAAGTTCTTCAGCATGGAGAGGTCGAGGTTATTGGCGACGTCGTTGCGCAGGTTGTTGAACATCTGCGGGAAGGTGCGGTAGTGGTTGCCGTACTGGCTGCCGGCTGCGCGCTCAAATTTGGTGACGTCGAACGCCTGGGTGAGGTTGCGGGGCTGCATATTCAGGTCGCCGCCGTAGTAGATGACGTCGCCCCAGCTGAGGGCTCCGCCGCTCTCCCAGGTGTAGATGCTGGTGAGAATCCAGCCGCCGACCGCGAGGTCGAGCATGCGGCCCGAGTTGCCCAGGAACCGTTTGCCATGACCGACCGGCAGGTCATAGCTGCCCGTGAAGACGAAGTGATCGGGGTAGTCGCCGGAGGTGGGCCCGTAGGAGAGCTTGTAGTCGCCGGCGTTGGGCTGCCAGCTGGAAAGCTGCCGCGAGTGCTGGTAGTTGACGGTCGCCTGAAGCCCCCGGGAGAAGCGCTTCTGGACCATCACGACCAATTCGTTGAAGGTGCCCCAGCCCGGATTCGAGTTGCTCTGGACGGCGCCGCTGTATTGCGGATAGGCGCGCAGCAAAGTGGAGAGCGGTACGGTGGAGCCATTCAGGTTGGTGCCCGGCAGGAGGCCGGCGAACGGATTGGGCACCACGGTGGCCAGTGTGTTGATGGTCGCCTGGTCGCGCACCGGCGAACGGCTGAGGAACGGCAGGACGGCCGTCAGGGCCACGTCATTGCTGAGCGTGCCGTGCACCTGTTTGTTGCCGATGTAGCCCACCTGCAACATGGTGTCCTTGGCGAGTTGGTGCTGGATGTCGAAGTTCCAGCGGACGCTGTAAGGATTCGTGATGTTCGAGGTGTAGTAGCTGATGCTGTTGCCGAGATTGGAGTTGATCCCGTTAGCTGACCCGACCGGTTGCTGGATGCCGGTGGGATAGGGATTTGAGAACGTGGAGTACGGCGTAACGTAGCTGTCGTTGGTCGGCACCAGGGTGGAGGTCTGGCTGAAGCCGGTGGTGGGGCCGGTCAGGTAGGCGCCGATGCTGTTGTTGAACACGCCGAAGCCGCCGCGCAGGACTGTCTTGTTCTTCAGCACGCCGGGCATCCAGCTGATGCCGAAGCGCGGGCTGGGGAAGATGGCGGGCAGCGAATAGCCGGAGCGGCGATTGGAATCCGCAAAGGTGATGCCACCCAGCGCCGAGAAGGAACTCACGGGCAACTGGCTGACGGGCTTCAGCGCGTAAGCGGCCGAGGCGGCCTTGGCCACTGAATTGACCGCCGTCGGATCGAAGCCATTCACGATGCGGTTGTAGCGCTCGACGATGGGCGTCTCGTGCTCCATGCGCAGGCCGAAGTTGATCGTCAGGTTCGACTTGATGCGCCAGTCGTCCTGCAGGAAGAAGCCGTACAGGTAGCTGCGGTAGGCGTAGGCGGTGTTGACGTCATACTGGCCGCCGGTGGGCAGGCCGAGCAGGAAGGACGCCATGGAGCCGCCGAAGGCCGGAGCCGCGGCGCCGGTGCCGCCGGTGATGTAGTTCGTACCGAACGTGAACGTGCCGCTGGAGTAGCCCGGATTCAGGCTGTTGGCGTCATAGCGGCGCAGATCCGCGCCGGCCTTGAAGGTATGCCGGCTGAAGATCTTGGTCACCGAGTTGAACCATTGGACTGAATTGAACGGGGTGACGTTGCCGGGCGTGGTGCTGAGGCCGGCGAAAGCGTCGGAGAACGCGACGCGCGGCATGGCCAGCTTCTGCGAATTGGCTTTCATGTAGGCAGGGAAGCCGAGGGTCGTCGGATCGAAGCCGGCGCTGTTGATGAAGCTGTTGGAGTAGCTGCGGGTGAAGCCCAGGCGGGAGTTCAACACGAGAGTCGGCGTGAACGTGTGGACGTCGTCGAGGACTCCGCCCCAGATGTCCTGGCCGCTGAATTGGCCCGTCGCGAGGTTCTGGAAGATGTTCGCCGTCGCATTGGTATACGAGCTCATGTGCATGTTGAAGAACAGCTTGTTGCGGGCGCCGAGATTCAGGTCGGTGCGGCCTACCCAGGATTTGAAGTTGTTGATGCTGGGGTTCGAAACGACGAAGTTGTTCTCGCCTGTCGCCTTGCCGGGCTGGTTGGCCTGCGGGTAGTACTGCATGTACGCCTTGGCAATGGAATCCATGCGCGAGGCGGGAATCAGGTTGCCTGCAAAGGGCGAGCGGGTGATTTTGCCGTTGGCCAGCACGGCCGTGGAAGGGTCGTAGATCTGGTAGCCATTGCCCAGCGCGAGCAGGGCGGAGAAGTCTCCGGTGCGCTCGGCCGCCGTGGGTACGGTGGTGGTCGAGATACCCGGCAGCGAGTCCTTGAAGCCCTCATAGGCCAGGAAGAAGAAGACCTTGTCCTGACCGTTGAAGACTTTCGGAATCCGTACCGGCCCGCCGATGGTTCCGCCATACTGATTCGACCGGGTGATGGGCTGCTTCTGGCTGGCCGCGTTGAGGAAGAACTGGTTGGCGGCGAGAGCGGAGGTCTGGTTGAACAGGAAGGCCGTGCCATGGAACTGGTTGGTGCCGTTCTTCGTGGTGATGTTCACGGTTCCACCCAGGGTGTCGCCGTAAGCCGCGTCGGACTGGAACAGATCCACTTTCACTTCGCTGACGGCGTCCATCGTGGGGCTGAATGCGCCCGCGCGGGCCGCGCTGCTCATGTTCGGTACGCCGTCCAGCAGGTACTCATTCGAACCTGCGTTGGCGCCGCCCATGGCGATATCGACGGCGCTGCCGGTGTCATATGGCTTCACCTGGTTGAGCAGGTGCTTCTGCTTCGGAATCACGCCCAGGGCGTTACGGGCCAGCGCCAGCGGCGTGTTGCCGTTCATTGGCAGGTTCTCCACCTCTCGGGTGCTGATCACCTGGCCCGAGGAGGAAGACACAGCATTCAGGAGCGGCGCTTCTTCGTTCACTGTGACCGACTCCGACACATTGCCTACTTCGAGATGAATGTCGATGTCGATCTTCTCGTTCGTGCCCAGCACCACACCGGTGCGGACGAACTTCTTGAAGCCGACCACTTCCAGCGCCAGGGTGTAAGGCCCTGGGGCGAGGAACGGAGCGGTGAACAACCCGTCCGGTCCTGTGACCACCTGCGCGCGGCTGTTGGTGTCTGTTTTGGTGAGGAGGACTTGAGCGTTGGGTACGGCGGAGCCTGTCGCGTCTGTCACGCGGCCGGACAAGGTGCCCCTGTACTCTTGGGCCGATAGAAGGCCGGCCATCAGGGCCAGCAGGGTGATGCGTCGCAACATGGCAAACTCCCTCGTGAATATATATTCACACCTGAAATTTCTGGGTGATTGAGGGTTATCACTTCCCGGTGAAGCTGTCAATAATAATCACGACCCTTCACAAAGGCAGGGCCGGAAGGCGGCATTTGCTGCCCAGTTATCGTTTTCTGTGTCCAGTCAACAGTTAGCCCGACATGAAGCAGAGTCCAGGCTCTGGGCATGACTGGGGAGGCGCGGCGCGTACCTACCGAAAGATACCCGGAGGGCTTCTCGCACCTGCCACTTCATCGTGAGCCGGAACCGGAGGACTAGGGACGGCCCGCAGTCTGGAGCTTTGCCTCGCCGAACAAGGCGCACACCTTCCCGCGCAGATCCGTCTTGACCACGGGCCCTTCGTTGCTCAGTTCCAGATAAGCCCGCTTCGCCGCATCGTACTTCGGCCACTTCGGCAGGCCCGAACCGTTCGGATCGCCGGCCTTCGCGAAGTTGACCCAGTAGCCCTGCACGCACTGAGTCTGAAGCGCATCGGGATCCGCCGATTCCTGGACGCCTCGGACGCCGAAGACATACTGCAGTTCGCCGGAGTGCGGCGTGCCCTTCTCCACCGGCCCCACGGTGAACTCATACTGATAGGTCGGGGCCAGCTTGTTGTGCTGGCCGGCAATCAACACGGACGGGCAGCGGAACGAAGTGTCGGTGGAGAACTGCGATCCTGCATTGCCGTAGGGCGGATAACTCTCCGCGACGGCCCCGCCATCGAGGCCGTACAGCTTCAGTGCCTGTGGCGCCAGCGGCCCGAAGGCGGCGGCAATGCCCTTTTTGAGGGCCTCGGGCTGACCCGTGAAGTTCCATTCGCGACCGTTGTTGCCGATCATCAACGGTACGGCGGCCTGGGCGCCGGAGGCGAAAACCTCAGCCGGGGGGCGCGTCAGGAAGTAGCCATCCACGTCGGGCGCCGGACGCAGCGGACCGCCGCCGCCGTAAGGAGGAGAAGCCTTCAGCACTTCGGCCGTGGAGAGTTTGCGCATGTAAGCAAGCCCACCCGCGGCCGGAGCATTCATCTTCGCGGCCAACTGGCGGCCGGTCTCTTCCGCCTGCGCCAGGCTAGCCGTGGGATGTCCGCCAATGATCACCGTGCCGCTCTGGGCGATGGCGCGGTGGAACAGGCCCTTGCCCAGCGGCGAGGCCATGAGGTAGCCGACGTCCATGGCTCCGGCGGACTGGCCGAAGATCGTGACATTTTTCGGATCGCCGCCAAAGTGCGCGATGTTTGCCTTGACCCATTGCAGCGCGGCGGCCAGGTCCATCAGGCCGTAGTTGCCTGACGCGTGGTGGGCCGATTCCGCGGTCAACTCAGGATGCGCGAAGAAGCCGAAGATGCCCAGGCGATATTGGACGGTGACGACCACGACCCCCTGGCTCGCCAGCTTCGCGCCATCGAACGCCGGCTCGATGCCGCCGGCTCCGCGTGCTGAGCCGCCCATGTTCGCGCCTCCATGGATCCAGACCATCACCGGTTTCGACCCGCGCGCCGGCCACTGCGGAGTCCAGACGTTCAAGGTCAGGCAGTCCTCGCTGCCCACGGCGGCGGTCTTCGCGTTCCACTCGGCGGAAACCTGCGCGCAGGGAGCGCCATATTCCACGGCATCGCGGACCCCGGTCCAGGGTTGCGCCGCAACGGGCGGTTTCCAACGCAGGCCGCCCACGGGTGGCTGGGCAAAGGGGATGCCCTTGAACACGGCGCCGCCGGGCGCGGGCAGGGCGGCTCCGCGGACTTTTCCGGCAGCCGTGCCGGTGATGGGCGCACCAGCGGGCGCGGCGAAGGCGAACGCCGTGAGGAGTGCTGGAAGTGAGGCGAGCAGATGGAAGGAAGAACGCATATAAATGACTCGTATCCGGGCCGCCGGCCGGCCGGGCTGGCCGCGGGCATAGACCCGGAATGATGCTATCACCGCCAATCCGCACGGTTTGTTCTAGTGCCCACGATCGGTGAAAGGAAGTTGCGATGATGGTGAACTGTGATGAAGCTCTCATTCCCGAAATCCTGGCCGTTAGCGGCGTTATTGATCGGCGCGGCCGTGCCTGGAATCTGCGCCCCGGCGGTGGCGGTGGACCTCAGCCGGGCAGAGATCGTGACTCGCTCCGCCGCTGGCCCAGTCGCGGCCACGGTGCTCCAGGAAGAAGTGGCCCGCCGCACAAACCTGAAGCTGGCCCTCGCCGCGGACCGCACGCAGGGCCGCCCGGCGATCATCCTCAGCAACCAGGCGCCCGCTGCCTTGACCGCGGGCTTGCCCCCGCTGCGCGCCGAAGGCTATCAGTTGATCACCGACACCACCGGCCCGCAGCCGGCGCTGTGGGTTGTGGGAGCCGACGCCCGTAGCCTGCTGTATGGAGTGGGCGCATTTCTGCGCAAGGCGGACTGGAGCCAGGGGCGACTGAGCCTGGAATCGATGGCGATCTCCACGTCGCCTACCTCGCCCATCCGCGGCCATCAGCTCGGCTACCGGAACACGGCCAACAGCTGGGACGCCTGGACCATCCAGCAGTTCGACCAGTACATCCGCGACCTCACGCTGTTCGGCGTGAACAGCATCGAGAACATCCCCTTCCAGGACGACCGGCACAATCCGCTGATGAAGGTCCCGCGCAAAGAGATGAATCGCGCCATGACCGAAATCTGCCGCAAGTACGGCTTGGACTACTGGGTGTGGACACCGGCCGATATCGACCTGAAGGATGCGGTCAAGCGGGAGGCGCTGCTGGCCAAATTCGACGAGATGTTTGCCGACAGCCGCGTCCTGACCGGTGTCTTCGTCCCTGGCGGCGACCCCGGCTCGAATCCGCCCGAACTGGTCCTACCGTTCCTCGAGGACATCGCCAAACGCATGGCGCCGGTACACCCCAAGGCCAAGGTGTGGCTCTCACTGCAGGGCTTCGACAAAGAGAAAGAGGAGTGGGTCTACCGCTACATCGAACAGAAGCAGCCGGCGTGGCTGGGCGGTCTGGTCGCCGGCCCCTCCAGCCCGCCCATCGCCCGCACTCGTCAACGCCTGCCGCGGCAATATGGCCTGCGTCTCTACCCCGACCTCACGCACAACAAGATCTGCCAGTACCAGGTGCCGCATTGGGATCAGGCCTACGCTTTGACCCTGGGCCGGGAAGCCGTCAATCCGCGTCCCGCCGAGTATGCCGCCATTCACAACCGTTACGCCGCGGCCAGCGACGGCTTCGTCTCTTACTCCGACGGGGTGCACGACGACGTGAACAAGGTTCTGTGGAGCGCCCTGGCCTGGGACCCCCACCAGCCGGTCCGCGGCATCCTGCGCGAGTACGCCAGCCTGCACTTCTCCTCGGGCCTTGCCTGGGGAATCGCCGACGCGATCCTGGCGCTGGAGCGCAACTGGCAGGGCCCGCTGGCTGACAACGGCGCGGTCGAGGGCACGCTGCTCACCTGGCGTGGCCTCGAAGCCAAGGCGCCGCAACTCGAAACCAACTGGCGCTGGCAGATGTGCCTGCTGCGTGCTGTCTACGACCCCTATGTGCGCCGCCGCCTGTTGTACGAAGCGGGCCTGGAAACCGAGGTGAACCGGATCCTGGCAGCCGCCAGGCCGGGCGGCTCCGCTGAGGCGATCAGCCAGTCGCGGGCGATTCTCAACCGCGCCGTCTCGGAACCAGTCAGCGCGGACCTAAAATTCCGCATCGTGGAATTGTGCGAGAAGCTCTTCCAATCCATCGGACTCCAGACCAGCGTGGAGAAGTACCATGCCAGCGGAGCCGAACGCGGCGCCGTGCTCGATTTCGTCGATGCGCCCCTCAACAACCGCTGGTGGCTGGAAGATGAATTCAAGAAGGTGTCAGCGATGGCGTCGGAGCCGGAGCGACTGGCCCGCCTGCACGCCCTGGCGGCCTGGGATGACCCGGGCCCGGGCAGTTTCTACGACGACATTGGCAATGAAGCGAAATCACCGCACGTTGACGGGGACGCCGAGCAGGAGCCCGAATCGTTCCGCGCGCCCGAGCCGACCTTCTGGTGGTGGGACAGCGGCAAGAGCCGGGCTCGCCTGTCCTGGCAAACCACGATGTGGCCGGCTCGCATGGTCTATGAAGGATTGGATCCCAAGGGCACCTACGTCGTGCGCACTGGAGGCTACGGCCAGAGCCTGCTGAGCATCGACGGCCTTCGCGCCACTCCTGCGATCGACGGCAGGCAGATGGGCGAGTTCAAGGAGTTCCCCGTCTCGCCGGAGTCTCTGAAAGACGGCCGGCTGGTGCTCACCTGGATCATCCCCACGGACGAGAGCCATCTGAATTGGCGCCAACATTCGAGGCTGGCCGAGGTCTGGCTGTTGAAGCGCAACTGACCCCTCGAAAGAATATTGCGTGAACCTGGGGCGGGCCTCTCGCCTTGCCGTGACTTTGGCGCTATCCTTGCGTAAGAATCGAGGGCTTGATGGATAAAACTTATAGTCTGGGCGGAGTGAATCTGGACGTCTCCGCCGGCCGGGAAAGGGCCGCCGCGACCCCGGATCCCGGCACTCCGTTCCGCATCCTGGTGCTGGGTGACTTCAGCGGCCGGGCCAATCGCGGAGTCAGCGAAACCGGGCGCAAGCTCGCCGCGAGACGGCCCATCCTGGTCGATCGCGACAACTTCGACGAGGTGCTCGCCCGCCTCAATCCGCGCATCGACCTGCCCGCCGCCGGGACTCTGCGCTTTACGGAACTCGACGACTTTCACCCGGACCGTATCTACGAATCCACGGAGTTCTTCCGCGGCCTGCGTGAGGCCCGCAAGAACCCCGAGAAGATGGTGACGGAAGCGAAGGCTGCTCCCCCGCCTCCTCCTCCACCGGCCGCGCCCGCCGGTCCGGCTCCCAAGTTTGATTTCAGCAACCTGCTCGACCAGGCCGTCGAAGCCACGGAAACCCGCATGGGCGGTCGCGGCACCAAGTCAAAGGACGCCTTCTCGCGCTGGCTCGACGCGCAGGTTGCCCCGCACGTCGTCGCACCCGAAGACGCCAGTGTCACCGAGCGCCGCGCGCTGATCGACCAGGCAAGCAGCGTGCAGATGCGCGCGCTCCTGCATAGCTCCGCCCTGCAGTCCCTCGAAGCCGCCTGGCGCTCGCTCTTCTTCCTCGTGCGCCGCGTCGAAACCGGCACCGATCTCCAGATCTACATTCTCGACATCTCAAAAGAGGAACTCGCCGAAGACCTGGCCGATCTGGATGGCCTGCCCGCATCCGGCACGTTCCGCGCCCTGGCTGAGTCCTCCACCGGAATCGCCGGCGGCGACCCGTGGGGCGTCATCATCGGCAACTACACCTTCGGTTATGAGAATGACGACCTGCGCCTGCTGATGCAGTTGGGGACCATCGCCGGAGCTTTGGACGCACCCTGGATCTCCGCCGCTGCCCCTGCCTTTCTCGGCTGCCCCTCGATGGCTGCAGTCCCCGACTACAGCGACTGGGAACCCCTGAAGAACGAAAACTGGGACGCCCTGCGCCGTTCGGAAATCGCGCCTTCCCTCGGCCTGATCCTGCCCCGGTTCCTGCTCCGCATGCCTTACGGCAAGAAATCCGACGAGTGCGAGTTGTTCCCCTTTGAGGAACTCGGCGCCGACCTCGATCACGAGGAGTACCTGTGGGGCAATGCGGCCTTCGTTTGCGCCGCGCTGATGGCCGAGGCGTTCGCGGAAGACCGCTGGAGCATGCGTCCCGGCCGCTTCGCCAATCTGGGCGGACTCCCAGTGGACGTCCGCACCCGCGACGGCGAACGTGTCGCGCAGCCCTGCGCCGAGGTCCTGATGGCCGAGCGCGGAGCGGGCATCATCGTGGATCTGGGCCTCATGCCGCTGGCCTCGCTCAAGGGCAGCGACGAGGTGCGGCTGGTCCGCTTCCAATCCATCGCGCATCCGGCCGCCCCGCTGTCCGGCCGCTGGTCTTAAGGGTGTGGGCGGATCACTCCGCCCACTGCACCCATGGCATCTCGTAGGGGACGATCGCGTCCTCGTGGTAAGGGATGACCCGAACCGAAAAACCGCTCGATCCGCTGTCGTTGCATTCGAAGCGGCCCGTGTAGAGGTGGTCCCCTCCTACCTGGCCCTGGTGTTCCATCTCCACCGCCCGGCCCTTCGCAATGTTCCCATCGGCATCCACCGCGCCGCAGTATATCTGCACCCGCACGTCCTGCGATGCCAGCGCGGCCAGTTGCACGCGCACGGTCACCTTCACCTCGGAACCCACCTGCGTCTCCTGCAGGACGCTCGAATCCACGTTGACAATGCGCACCTGCCGCCCGAACTCCAGCACCCGCCGGCGCCACTCCACCAGCGGCTTCACGCGCGCCGCGCCATCGGCCGCCAGGCGCTGATGCCGCCGGTGCGCCGGCAAATAGAACCTCTCGGCATACTCCGCCACCATGCGATTGGTGCAGAAGACCGGTGACAGCCGGCACATCGACGATTTCATCCGACTCACCCAGCCGCGCGGAACATCGGCCGCGTCTCTCTGATAGAACAGCGGCACCACTTCGTTTTCCAGCAGATTGTAGAGCGCCTCGGACTCGATCTGGTCCTGGGCGTCGGCGTCGGTGTAATTCTCCCCATGCCCGATGGCCCAGCCAACTTCCGGCGTGTATGCCTCATCCCACCACCCGTCGAGGATGGAAAGATTCAGGCCGCCATTGGCCAGCAGCTTCATGCCGCTGGTGCCGCTGGCTTCGTTCGGCCGCTGCGGCGTATTCAGCCACACGTCGACACCCTGCACCAGGTAGCGGGCCACGGAGATGTCGTAGTCTTCCAGGAACACGATGCTCCGCCGCACCTCAGGATCGCGCGCGAAGTGGATGATCCGCCGGATCAGTTCCTTCCCCTCGTTGTCGTGTGGATGGGCTTTGCCGGCGATCAGGATCTGCACCGGACGCTCTGCGTTGTTGAGGATCCGCTTCAGACGCGCCGGATCCCGCAGCAGCAGCGCCGCCCGTTTGTATGTGGCGAAGCGGCGCGCAAAGCCGATCGTCAGGACACCCTGCCCCAGCACGCCGGCGCAGTTCGCCACCTCGGAATCGGTCGCACCGCGGCGCCGCAACTGGCTGGACAGCCGGGCCCGCGCATAGTGGATCAGGCGCTCACGCCGGATCTGGTGCACGCGCCACAGTTCACCATCGGGGATGCGCACAATCCGTTCCCAGATTGCCTTGCCAGGAGGCTCCTCGGCCCAACGGGGGCCCAGGTATCGCGTCAGCAGCGCGCTCATCTCCATCGAGATCCACGACCGTGTGTGGATGCCGTTCGTCACATAGCCGATGGGCACTTCGTGCAGCGAATAGCCCGGCCACATCGCATTCGCCATCTTGCGCGTCACTTCACCATGCAACCGGCTGACCCCGTTGCAATAGGCGCTGTGGCGCGCCGCGAGAAACGCCATATTGAAAGGCTCATCCTGGCGCGACTGGTCCTGCCGCCCATAGTCCAGCAGCCGGTCAAAGGTCAGTCCCAGGGTGTCCGCATACTGCCGGAAGTACTTCTCCATCAGCCATGTGTCAAAGCGGTCGAAGCCGGCCGGCACCGGCGTGTGTGTGGTGAACACACTGCCTGACGCTGAGAGCTGCCGCGCCTGATAGTAGGGCAGGCCATACTCCGCCATGGTCATCCTCGACCGTTCCAGCCCGAGGAATGCCGAATGCCCCTCGTTCATATGGCAGACCGTCGGCTGAATGCCCAACGCCTTCAGCGCCCGCATGCCCCCAATACCCAGCACGATCTCCTGCTGCATGCGCAGTTCGCGGTCGCCCCCATACAGCGCACCGGTGACCTTGCAGTCCTCCGGCCGGTTCTGCTTCACGTTCGTGTCCAGCAGATACAGCGGGATCCGTCCCACCTGGATCTTCCAGATCCTGGCAAACACCGGGCGGCCCGGAAAATCGACCGAGATGAACAGCGGACCGCCGTTCGCGTCCATCACAGGCGAGATGGGCAGGGTATGGAAATCATTGATTGGATAGGTCTCCTGCTGCCAGCCATCGGCATTCAGGTATTGATGGAAATAGCCGCCCTGGTAGAGCAGTCCAACGCCCACCAGGGGCAGGCCCAGGTCGCTGGCCGATTTTAGATGGTCACCCGCCAGGATGCCCAGGCCGCCCGCATAGTTGGGAATGCACTCCGACAGCCCAAACTCAGCCGAGAAGTAGGCCACCACCAGCGAGAGATCCTGCGGATGGTCCAGGGCGAAATGGCCGACGCTGCCCAGGTAGTCCTCCAGGTCTTCGGCTGCCCGGTCCATCTGGGCGAGAAACGCCTCGTCGCCTTCGAGCTCAGTCAGCCGCCGTTGATCCACGCGGCCCAGCATCCAACGGGGATTGTGGCCCGTCTCTTCCCATAGGTCGGGATCAATGCTGCGAAAGAGTTCGATGGTGGGGTGGTGCCACGACCAGCGCAGATTCAGGGAAAGTTCGTTCAGGCACTTGAGCCGTTCCGGCAGCCTGGGTGAAACGTGAAAGCTATAAACGCGAGGCATTTGCCGATCCTCCAGGATCGTCCACGCCATGACTTATCAGTTTCACCGGCCGGGCACAAGCCTCAGACAGGTGTAGGTTTGGCGGCCGCCCCTACCAGAAGTGGATGGCGAGGACTTTCGGCGGACCCGGTGTACCCCCGACGACGTGGGTCTCCAGCACGATCTGCACATTCCGCCGAGCCCAGTCTGGCGGGGCTCCCCGCAGGGCCTCACTAAGGTAGGCGGGATTGGTGAGGAAATCGCCAGTCATCATTGTGCCCAGATGCGTGATGCCGCCGGCCGCGACCACAAACTGCTCCGTGTTGGGGTCGAAAACGCGCGTCACCATGGCGTAGTCCGTTTCGTCGCTCCACGCGCCGCCTTTGCGGAACACCCGCCAACTGAACGGAGCGGCCGAGGTATGATCCTTCACCCCGCGCCACCCCTCGCCCTCGTCGCGCACCAGGGAAAAACGCAGCCCCTCGGTCAGGCGAATGGTCCAGTCGTTATTGAATAGCCCAATCATCACCGCGCTCTTGCCGCGCAGCTCAGAGTAGGGCGTGGAGGTGGCCCAGCGGTAGCGTGCTTCTTTGCCGCGGGTGTTCAGGAATCCGCTCACCTTGGACAGCGCCACGGCGTCGCCCATCCAGACGAAGCGCTCCAGGTTGGGGACCAGTTTTGAAACCGGGACGGTGGCCTTCGGATCCACGGCTCCTGTCGGCGTCGCCGGCAAGTGCCCCACAAAGGAATGGGTCTTCGTTTGGCCGATGCAGAACTGCACTTCGCCTTTGGCTTCGATCAGCGGCTGCCAGAACCTGTCGAGTACGGTAACCGGCGCCGCCTTCGGATGGCCGACGTATATGCCGGCGCCGAACAGACCGGCGCCCACCAGGATGCACAGCGCCGCGAGGGGCCAGCGGGCGATCCCCGGCTCCTGTACGGTTTCGATTTTGGGTTCGGGCGTCAGGATGTGGAATTCGGGCAGGTACGATCCGGGCGGCAGATCGATGCGCGGCTCGCTGGCGTGGCCCGGCTCCAGGTAATATTGGGCCAGTTTCTTGCGTACCTCGGCTGCAGCATTTCGGACCACGGCATCCTGGTTGGTGTCGTAGCTGGCCTCCCGCCCAAAGACCGCGCTGCCCACCACGCGCTCCTTCAATTCGTCGAGGTGGCCCTCGCAGGCTTTCTCTACCGCGTAGCGCAGAAGGAGCTGGCAGCGCCGGCTGTTTCGAAACGGCGGGCTGGCCAACACGCGCTCGAGCTGCGCCCGGATCTGTTCCTCGGGAACCGGGTCAAGGGCGATGCGTCGAGACTTTTCCGCCAACGTTTCACGCATCGAGCTTCATTGTATGCTCCATTGCGGGGCGTCGAGTACGTAAGATGCGTAAAATCGTTAACTCCCTCGTAACATATTGAAAATAAATAGCCGGCCTCGCCCTCGACCGTATAGGACTGTCGTGAGCCTGTTCAGATTGCTCTTTCCAACCAAAAATGGACCAGCTATAGAGGTTCAGCCTCTCGTTCATCCACGTTGGAAGGGAGCACAATGAAGCGATCGGTCCAATTCTTGACCACCCTGGCAATGTCCGCCATTGCCCTCTGGGCGCAATCCACAACCCAACAGCTTTCCGGTACGGTGCACGACGCCTCGGGCGCCGTGGTCACTACGGCCAAAGTATCCGTCCTGCACATCGACACCGGACAGATCCGCAACGCGACCGTGAATGAATCCGGCAACTGGGTCGTCCCCAGCATTCCCATCGGCCTCTACGAGGTGACGGTCGAAGCCTCGGGCTTTAAAAGAACCACTCAAAAGAACGTAGTTGTGGCGGTAAACGCCAAGCCCAATGTGGAAACAACATTGGAAGTAGGTTCAGTTACCGACTCCGTCACCGTGAGCGCCGACTCAGCCCAGGTGGAAACCAGTTCCGGCGAGGTCGGCCGTCTCATTACGGGACAGCAAGCAACCAACCTGCAGTTGAACGGCCGGAATTTTACCCAGCTTTTATCACTGATCCCCGGCGTCTCCACCACCAACCGTTCCGCCATGGACCTCTTCGGCGGCTACGGCTCCAACATGAGCGCCCAGTCGGCCAACGGTTCCCGCACCGACACGTTCTCCTGGAATATCGACGGTGTCGACAACAAGGACAACGGCGGCGGCGGCAACAACTTCGTCAACATCAACCCGGACGCCATCGCCGAGTTCAAGGTGCTGACCACCAACTACAGTGCCGAATACGGCCAGAACGCCGGAGCCATCATCAACCTCGCCATGAAGAGCGGCACCAAGGACTTCCATGGCGGCCTGTATGAGTTCGTCCGCAACGACGCTTTCGACGCCCGCGCCTTCAACGCCATCACCAAGCAGAAGCTGCGCTTCAACAACTTCGGCTGGAACCTGGGCGGCCCCGTCTACATCCCGGGCAAGTTCAACAGCGACAAGAGCAAGTTGTTCGCCTTCGGCGGCATGGAATTCAAGCGGCTGCGCCAGGGTGCGATCAACACGTGGGTCGTGCCCACGCAAGCGCTCAGAAACGGCGACTTCTCCGCCACGGCCTCGTCCAGTTGGCCCAAGGATCCCAACACTGGCGCGGTGTTCCCCAATGGCATCATCCCCAGCACCCGCATCAGCAAGAACATGTCGCGGCTGATGCAGAACTTCCCGGCGCCAAACTTCACCGGTTCCGGTGGAAACTTCGTCTTCCCCACCACCGCCCCCAACGATGCCACGCAGTACTTCATCAAGGGTGACTACATCCTCAGCAACAAGAACCAGATCTCGGTCCACTTCCTGCACGACTACTACACCAACCTGAACAACCTGACGTCGCTGGTGACCTATACGCGCAAGATCCCGGGCACCAACACGAAGGCCCAGTGGACCCACATCGCCAATGCCACCACGGTGAATACGTTCCAGGCCTCGTTCAGCGGCAACGTCATCCTGCAGGGCGACTTCGCCGCCAACCCGGTGTTCCTGAACGACTACACACGGGCCGGCCAGGGCATCACCCTGCCCATGGTGTATGGCACCAACAACACAATTCCCACCGTCAGCATTGCCGGCTACAACGCCCTCAACGCCTCCAACGTGAACTGGAACAACTTCAACCGGCTGTTCAACTTCAAGGACGACTTCTCGAAGTACCTGGGCAACCATAACCTGAAGGCCGGCATCCTGATCATGCGCAGCCGAAAGAACCAGGACAACTGGCCCGCCGTGAACGGCACCGTCACCTATGCCACCGGCCACTCGAATTCCACCGGGAACGCCATGGGTGACGCCCTGTTGGGCAATTTCTCGCAGTACACCGAAGCCAACACGAACCGCGAGGGCTGGTACCGCTTCACCCAGATCGAGCCCTATGTGCAGGACGACTGGAAGGTCAACTCGCGGCTGACCATCAATATGGGCTTCCGCTATCAGTACATGCAGCCGCAATACTGCGCACTGCAGAATTGCGTCATGTGGCTGCCGCAGTACTACAACCTCAGCAAGGCTCCGAAGATCAACCCGGCCAATGGGCAGATCATGGCCGGCAGCTACGATCCCTACAACGGCCTTGTGCTGGGCGGCACTGAGTTCCCTGAAACCGCCAAACAGCGCATTGCCCAGACCAGTGACCCAGCGGTGACTGCCCTGTTCCGCGGCATCCCCAGAGAGACAGCGAATAAGTATGGCGCGACTTGGGGACCCCGCCTCGGCTTCGCCCTTGATCTGACCGGCAAACAGAAAACCGTCGTGCGCGGCGGATACGGCGTATTCTACGAGCGCGTGGAAGGCAACTTCCTGTTCAGCGCCATCAACAACCCTCCGTTTATCTCGCAGTCGGACATCTACGATGCCAACATCGAGAATCCTACCGGAGGCAGCCGCCTCAGCTATCCGGCCGCCATCTCCAATTCGCACTTCCCGGACATGAAAGTGCCGCGGATCATGAACTGGAGCTTCGGCGTCCAGCATAAAATTGATTCGCTCACCACCCTGGACGTCGCGTATGTCGGCTCCAGCGCGGCCAATCTCGCCCGCACTCTCAACTACAACCAGTTGGCCGCCGGCACGCTGCAGAAGAACCCGGGCGTCAACACCAACGCCC
This sequence comes from Paludibaculum fermentans, assembly GCF_051172195.1. Taxonomy (GTDB): domain Bacteria; phylum Acidobacteriota; class Terriglobia; order Bryobacterales; family Bryobacteraceae; genus Paludibaculum; species Paludibaculum fermentans_A. Next base: position 566,286 of record NZ_JBPJAQ010000002.1, on the reverse strand, counting down.
TGCGGCCCTACCCCGGCTACGCCAACATCAACATGTATGTCACCGGCTCCAACTTCATCTACAACTCGATGCAGACGTCAGTGAAACGCCAGATGAGGGGTGGCGGCCTGTTGAACCTCGCCTACACCTGGTCGCGGGCCATCACCGATGCCAGTGCCTACAATGAGCAGCCGATGGACAGCTACAACTTCAAGGCGGAACGCGGACTGGCCACCTACCACCGCGCGCACGTCTTTGTGTTCAGCTACATCTATCCCCTGCCCTTCTGGAGAACCGGCGCTGAATGGTACAAGAAGGCGCTGGGCGGTTGGCAGGTTTCCGGCGTCACCACGCTGCAGTCGGGAACCCCGCTCAACCTCAGCATCAATCCCGACCAGGCCGGCATTGGCCAGACCAGCCAGCGGCCCCAGGTCATCGGCGATTGGAACCAGGGCGGCGGCCAGCGCCTGCAGTGGTTCAACACCTCCGCCTTCACGCTTCCGGCTGCCGGAACCTTCGGCAACCTCGGCCGCAATGTCATCATCGGACCCGGCGTCAACAACTGGGACGCGTCGCTGCAGAAGTTCTTCCGTTTCAACGAGAGCACCAGCCTGCAGTTCCGCGCCGAGTTCTACGACGCGCCCAACCACATGTCCTGGTGGGGTGTCGGCACCACTTACGGCGCCTCCAACTTTGGCCAGATCACCAGCGCAACCGATCCTCGCACCATGCAGTTCGGTCTTCGCTTTAATTTCTAGCCAATTCCACCAGACCCGCCTGGGCGGCTCACCTGACCGGGTGCGCCGCCCTTTCTTCATATAGCCCCCTGGGGTATTCCTTGACTTCCCACTCCGGCAAGCGCAGCATAGGGGTATAGGGTATGCGCGAGAGAGAAGAGAGGAGCATGGGATGTCCTGCAGCGGCCACCATCATCATTCGGATTCGGCCTTCGCCTGGGGCAGCGTGTGGAACGGACTCCTGGTCGCCGGTGAGTTTGCGATTGGCGCCTGGACCGGTTCGGCCGCCTTGCTGGCCGATGCCACCCACAACCTCAGCGACACGCTCTCGCTTCTTCTGGCCTGGGGCGCCCGTGTCGCGGCGCGGCGGCCGGCGACGTCAGAGCGCACCTATGGCCATCGCCGCCTGACTGCCATTTGCGCCTTCGTCAATGCCGTCGTCCTGCTGGGCACGCTGGGCTTCATTGCCTGGGAGGCGGTGACCCACTGGAACGATCAGAACCCCATGAAGTACGGCGTCGTGATGGCGACAGCAGCGGCGGCGCTGCTGGTCAACGGCTGGACCGCCTGGAGCCTCCAGAAGGGTTCGGAGCATGACCTGAATACACGTGCCGCCTACCTTCATATGGCGACGGATGCGGGCGTGTCACTGGCCGTCCTGGCCGGCGCCGGCATCAGCGCCCTCACGGGCTGGCGCTGGATCGACGGAGCCCTGGCTCTCGTCATCGTAGCGATGACCCTGCGCAGCAGTTGGCCGGTGTGCGTGGAATCGTGGCGCATGGTCGCCGACGGAGTCCCAGCCAACATCGACCTGCCACAGGTGCGGGCCGCCCTGCTGGCCATGCCCGGTGTGACGGGTGCGCACGACCTGCACGTCTGGAGCCTCAGCACCACCGAGTCCGCCCTCACGGCCCACCTCGTGGTGAACCACGAACGGCTGGACAACCGGTTTCTCGGCGTGGTCCACGATAGCCTGCGCAACCGCTTCGGCATCGCCCATACAACACTTCAGGTGGAAGCCTCAGAACCGCCTTTGTGCCACGGCTGCCCCCTGGCCTGAGATACTGAAGGGTCAGAAAGGACCCGTGTATTGAAGCCTGCCAGTATGAATTGGGAGACCTTGAAGGTCTACCCGCTCGCCGACCGGAAAAGCCTCACGCAAGTTGAGAAGATCCTGGTTCCGCCAGACTCCGAGCCGAAAGCCTGCACCCCCGAAGTTGACCAGGCCACGCTGGAATGCGCCCGCACCATCCAGGCGGCCCGCGTTCGCGGCGCGGCGGTCGCGCTGATGTACGGCGCACACCTCTTGCGGAACGGTTCGGCCCTGATCCTCGAGAAGATGATGGCTTCCGGTTGGCTGACCCATGTCTGCACGAACGGGGCCGGCACCATCCACGACTGGGAGTACTCCTGGCTGGGCCGCTCCACCGAGAGCGTGGAAGAGAATGTAGCCACCGGCACCTTCGGAGCCTGGGACGAGACGGGCCGCAACATCCATCTCGCCCTGCTGGCTGGAGCGCTGCGCGGCGAAGGCTACGGTGTTTCGCTGGGCCGGTTCATTTGGGAAGACGGGGTAAGCCTGCCAACCTTAGCGGAACTGGAAACGGCCATTGCCAGGGAACCGGGCCATCCTCTAACGGGCGCACGGGCCGACCTGTTGCGCCTGATGCGGCAGCACGGTTTGCCCAGCGGCCGCATCACGGTCGAGCACAAGTGGAAACAGGCGTCCATCCTGGCGCAGGCCTTCCGCCACGAAGTGCCGGCCACGGTGCATCCGGGCATCGGCTACGACATCATCTCCAATCACCCGATGTTCGACGGGGCGGTCATCGGCCGCGCGGCAGGTTTGGATTTCCGCCTGTTCGGCGACTCCGCCGAATCGCTGGACAACGGCGTGGTGCTCTCCATCGGCTCGGCCATCATGGCCCCCCAGGTATTTGAGAAGACCCTGAGCTGCGTGAACAACCTGCGGTTGCAGGCCGGCCGCCCCACCGTCAGCGGTCTTACTATTTATGTAGTCGACCTGCAGGACGGCGGCGGCTGGGACTGGACCCAGGGCGAGCCGCCCAAGACGAATCCGGCCTATTACCTGAGGTTCTGCAAGAGCTTTTCGCGCATGGGCGGCGCCATGCATTACGTGCAAAGCGACAATCTGGCGTTCGTCCACCACCTGTACCAACACCTGCAGAAAGGCTAATTGCGCGGCGCTTGAAATCCTCGGATAATGAACAATCCGGTCATTATCCGAGGCCTCGAATGCGTGTACTTTCCGTAATACTTTCCTTTTCAGTATTTCTATCCCTGGCATCGGCCCAGGAGCTATCGCAAGCCGAGCTCAGCAGGACAATCAAGAACGTCGCTATCCGGGCAGAGCGGGCCAAGCGCTACCTGATGGAGGGCACGCTGGTGCTCGAGGGACAGCGGGGCAACAACGCGTCCCGGATGCTGTCGAAAGCCAAATTCAAGCTCGCCAGCGGCCCTCAAGGCAAGTCGTTCCTGCGCATCGAGGCGGAGGAAAAGGATGAGTATCAGCTCATCTCCAATGGCCAGAAGAGCTGGGCATTTGTGCCCAAGCTGAAGCAATTCACGGAAGAAGAGGGCGCACCGCTCGACAATGAGGAAGCGGCCGGCGATTCGGACAATGAACGGGACCTGGCCGAGACGTTCACGCGCATGGTTGTGCCGGGTTTGGCGAGCATGTTCAAAACAGCCGAGAGTGCGGACCAGAACGGCGTCGCTGCCGTGAAGTTCGAAGGCCGCAAGGAGAAGTGGCCGCTGCTGCGGGTGATGTCCAAGGAGCACCAGCGGGACGGGCGCACCTACATTGAGATGGCCGTGCAGCCGGAGACGATGGACATCGGACACATGGTGTGGGCGAATACGCGGAGCAGCGAAGGTGAGCGCACCCTGATCCGCATGACGCTGGAGTTGACGAGCTTCCGGTGGGACGACGCGGTGCCGGATTCCACCTTCGAGTTCGCGCCGCCCAAGAACGCCAAGCGGGTGGATGCGGTGCCGATTCCCGGCCAGACCGGTTCGCTACTGCTGAATAAACCCGCTCCTGATTTCGAGCTGAAGACCCTGGACGGCGAGAAGGTGCGGCTGTCCGACCTGCGGGGCAAGGTGGTGCTGCTGAACTTCTGGGCAAGCTGGTGCGGGCCGTGCCGCCGCGAACTGCCCGGGCTGGCCGACATCTATGACCGGCTCAGCAAGAAGGGACTGTACGTCTACGGCGTCAACGACGAAGGCAAGAGCATCGCGAACGAGTATGCGAAGGAAGCCGTACTCTCCTTCCCTACCCTGGACGACTCCAATCGCAAGGCCCATAGCCTGTACCGCATCCGCTCGATTCCGACCATCTTCATCATCGACGCCAATGGGCAGGTGGTGCGCTTCCTCAGCGGCTCCCGCAGCAAAGAGGACCTGATGGCGGTGCTGAAGGGTGTGGGTTTCTAGTCCCTGGCAATCGAGACCAGGCGCAGCGTGGTGACCAGTTGAATGGCGAACGTATTGCCTGTGGTGCCGGGCGTAGCCGGTCCGTGCTGGATCTGATAGCCCACCTTGAGCAACTGGTGTGCGTTGGGGCGGTAGCCGACCGCCACCTCGTAGATGTCGTTGGCCGGGTTGCGGCTGGAGCGAACGTAACCCGCCCGGCCGGCCACATACCAGCGCGGGTGGAGCACACGCCGGACTTCCCCATAACCGGAGTGCTGGTTGAGGAACGGGACGACGCGGTAGGCCCGCTGGAACTTCTGCCATTCGCCGGTGACATCCCAATGGCCGCGCGCCCACTCAACATCCAAGCCGTAGGCTGACCCGGGCAGATCGCGGGGCTTCGCTTCGCCGGCCCGGTAGAAGGCGTATTCGCGGTGCAGGTAAGGGCCGCGGTAAGCGGAGACGCCGACGCGGAAGCCCTGAGTGAGGGTGACACCGGCTCCGCCGGCCCACGCACCGTACTGGTCGGAATCGAAGACGCTGCGGCGGTTGGCCGGGGACGAGTTGACGAACTGGGCCCGCAGGTCGAACTTCGCGAGGGTGAGGTCGGCCTGGGCTCCGGCCTGGCCCAGTGTGGTGATGGGCTTGTAGTAGTAGCCGTAAGTCACCGGCATGTCGATGACCGGGTTGGCCATGTCGTCATAGCGCAGCAGGAACGACCCGAAGGCGGACGAGAGCTGCCCGGCGCGGACCACCAGCGAGCCGTTCTTCCAGAACTGGGAGTAGCTGAGGTGAGCCTGCAGGAGATCGCCTTTCAAGCCGTGGCCCTGGGTGTTGAACTGTTCGTAGAAGTAGGGCCTGGTATAGACCTGGTAGGTGCCGGCGACGGACCAATGGCGGTTGATCTTCCAGGCCGGATAGAAGACCGCGCGGGCACCGGCCGTGGCGGGGGCGCCGTCTCGCGGTTGCACGGCCAGACGGTCACTGAAGAAGCCGCCAGCGCTGAGCGAAGTGCGGATCTCGAAACCGGAATTGGCCTCCTGCGCCAGTAGACTACCGGAGGCAGCCAGGATGAGGACTGCAAGTCTCATACTTCACTCGACTCCCTGGCCGGCAGCGGCGGATCGGCCACAGCCTCGACGAGGCTCAGCATGGAAGTCTCGAGGTTGAAGCCTTCGGCGCGGCGCCGCGCGAAAGCGGGCGCGAGTTGAGTAAAGACCTCGACGACGCGGGCATCGAACAGGCGCCCGGCGCTCTCCTGCAGCCAAGAGAGGGTCTCGTCGTGGCTCAGGCCGTTGCGATAGGGCCGGTCCGTGGTCATGGCGTCGTAGGTGTCGACCACATGGACGATGCGGGCCGGCAGCGGTGTCTCCTCGCCCAGCAGGCCGTTCGGGTAGCCGGTTCCATCCCAGTTCTCGTGATGGAGCTCGACGATGGAAAGGTAGGGCTGGAAGCCCTGGACACCCTCCATGATACGGCGGCCGATGGTGGGGTGCTGTTTGATGAGGTCAAACTCCTCGTCAGTGAGGCGCCCGGGCTTCTGCAGGACGGCGTCGCGGATGCCGATCTTGCCGATGTCGTGGAGCAGGGCGCCGATCTGCATCTCCTCCAGCTCCTCTGTGCTGAAGTTCATGGCACGGGCGACGGCGCAGGCCATTTCGCTGACGCGGCGGCTATGGCCGGCGGTGTAACGGTCGCGGGCGTCCAGCGCATTGGCGAGTGAGCCGCTGAACTCGACATAAGCGCGGTGGAGCGACTGGCGAGCCTCGCGGATGGAAGCCGCGGCACGGTTGAAGCTGCGCGTGAATTCACGGATCTCGTAGGTGGCGCCGGGCGTTGTCTGGAACTCGGGCAGCCTTCCGGTGGTGGCGCACTCGCGCAACTGCTCGGCGACGCTGGCGATGGGCTTGACGATGGAGCGCGAAGCCAGCAGGCTGACGACCATGGCGGCTAGCAGGGCGCCGAGTCCGGCGACGAGGAACACCTGGCGGAGAATGGCGTGGACCGGCCCGATGGCGGAGTCGACATTCTGCAGGCTGCGGAGGACATAGCCATCGCCGAACGTGACACTTTCAAGCGGCAGCGAGAGGTAGGTGTCGCCGCCGAGTTTGACCTTGCATTCAGCCTGCGGCAGGCACGCTTTGAGAGCCGCTTCGACCAGCGGCGTAGCGATGCCCGGAACACTGGAGATGAGGACCCTGCCGTCGCGCGTGAGTACGGCCGGGGTGGTGAAGCCGGAGAAATCAAAGGTCTCGCCGACGGCGAGGGTACCGATGAGTTCGTCGGCCTGTTCGAGAGCAATAGAGGTGACCTGGTAGGTGCGATCTTCCAGGTTCAGGAAGCCGCGGCCGGGCGGCTGGATGGCGGCCGTGTCCATTTCGATGAGACGTCCGGAGGACCGGATGACTCCGGCCAGAGGCTTGCCCTGGGTATCCGATACGGTGAGCAGGTCGAAGCCGAGCTTCTCGCCGACATCGCGCAACTGGTCCGCGACAGTGCGGCGTGCGTCGGCGCTTTGCGGTTCGACGGCCATCAACTGGAGACCGGCCTTCAGCGCGGCGTTCTCGCCGATGACGCGCAGGAACCGGCTGTTCTGCAGTTCGCCCTTCGAGCGGACGCGGGCGATGGTCGACTGGGTGTCGCGCAGCGCGGCGCTGAGCCGTTCGTGGACCGTGGACTCCACCATCTCCTGGATGGCCCAGAAACTGCCCGTCAGCAGCAGCGCGAAGGGCGTGAAGGAGTAGAGGAATGTGCGCGTGGCAAATCGCATGGTTTACCTGTCGTGCACGTGCCGGGCGGTGGTTTCCGGTCCCAGGGGGATGGAGAACTGGACCTTCACGGTGCCGGTCTCAGGGAGTTGGACCTTCTGGCGGAAGAAGCCGGCCGTCTTGTGCCAGGCCACCAGCGTGTACTCGCCGGCTGGGACTTGGGCGAGGGTAAAGCGGCCCTCGGCGTCGCCGCGCACATAGAAGCGGTTGGGCACGACCACGATTGCGGCTGCCATGTTGGGGTGGAGGTGGCAGTTGACGAAGACGATGCCCGGGTTCTGGAAGGGGACGCTGCGCGACTGGTTCCGGGGGTAGTTCCCGAGATCGAAGGACTTGGCCTTCGAGAGGGAGAAGACGTTGTGGAAGATGGGGTCAAGATTGGGGAATGAGACGGTGGACCCGGCCGGGACGACGAGGAGATCGGGCGAGAAACGGCGCTCTTTCTGCTCAATGGTGGCGTTAACGGGTTTGGAGCCGAGGGCGCCTTCCAGATAGACGACGACGTGCTCGCGCTCGTAGGCCAGGGGGTCGACGGTGGGATCGGGGCCGAGTTCGACGGCGGTGCCGCGCTGATAGGAGCCTGCCGAGGCGGTGACGGTGCGCTTCGTTAACTTCCTTAGAATCAGAATGTTGCCCTCGATGTCGGCAGCAGGGGCGACCGTCGCGGCGAGCAGCAGCAGGAGGACGAACCGGACGGCACCACCAATCATGACGAAGTGATCGACAATGCCACGTAATCGGACTATAGGAGATTGACCTGAATCGGCTAGGGTGCGGACCTAAGGTGACTGAGAGTTTGCGGCGGTCTTGTTTAGTCCTGGCGAACCAGAACCGCCCGCACCTTGAGGGCGAGCTGTTCGGGATTGAAGGGTTTCTGGATGAACTCGCTGCGCATATCGAGATGGCTTCGTTCGGAGATGGCAGCGCCACTGTAGCCCGACATGTAGAGCCATTTGATGTCCGGATAGATCTCGCGAATGAGGCGTGTCAGTTCGACGCCATCCATCTCGGGCATGACGACGTCGGTGAGCAGCAGGTCGATGACGACGCGGCCCGCGCGTGCGATTTCGAGGGCTTCGCTGGCACTGGAGGCTTCGATCACGGAGTAGCCGTAGGAGACGAGCACCTCGGCGGCGAACTGCCGGACGGCGGGCTGGTCCTCCACGACGAGGACAGTTTCCGTGCCGGCGGGCGGCGCGGCGGAAATCGCATCCCCTTGCAGGGGAGCCTCGGCCGCCACGGCGGGGAGGTAGATTTCAAAGGTGGCGCCGGCGCCAGGGGTGCTGCGCACCTCGATGATGCCTCCGCATTGAGACACAACGCCCTGCACCATGGAGAGTCCGAGACCGGTGCCCTTCCCGACTTCTTTCGTGGTGAAGAACGGCTCGAAGATGCGGGTGCGCGTGGGCTCGTCCATGCCGTGGCCGGTGTCGCCCACGGCGAGGCGGACGAAGCGGCCGGGCCGCCGGTCCGGGTGGTCGATGAGGGCGAGTTCGTACCAATCGACATGGGAGGTTTCGATCAGGAGCACGCCGCCGGCCGGCATGGCGTCGCGGGCATTGACGGCCAGGTTCATAATGACCTGCTCCATCTGATGGAGGTCTGCTTTCACCACCGCGCGGCCGGGACTCTCAATGACCCGGACCTCGACGTCCTCGCCGACGAGCCTGGTGAGCATTGGCTGAAGTGAGAGGACGACCTGATTGAGGTTCAGCGACTGCAGATTCATCATCTGTTTGCGGCTGAAGGCCAGCAACTGTTTCGTGAGGCTGGCGGCCCGTTCGCCGGCGGCATAGATCTGTTCGACGTGGGACCGGAGCGGGCTGCCGGCGGGCAGCGTCGCGAGTATCAACTGGCTATATCCATTGATGACAGTGAGCTGGTTGTTGAAGTCGTGGGCGACACCGCCTGCCAGACGGCCCACCGATTCCATTTTCTGCGCCTGCATGAGGCGCGCCTCGGTTTGTTTGCGTTCTGTAATGTCGCGGCTGACGCCGAGGATCTTGTGCACGCGCCCCTGCGCGTTCAACAACAGGGTGGTGACGACTTCAGTATCGACCAGCCCGCCTCCGGCGCGAATTTGTTCGAACTCATCCACGGCATGCACGGCGGTGAGGTCTCCCGACTCAATCTCCGCGATGCGCTGATTGAGTTTGCGCCGGGCGACATCGTAGGAGCGCGGGCTGAGCACCTGCTCCAGGCTGCGCCGCATGGAAGCCTCCAGCGGCAAGCCGCTGAACCGGCGGGCGGAAGGACTGATGTAAGTGAAGCATTCGGCCGCGAGGTCATAAAGCCAAATGACGTCGCCAGTATTCTCGGAGATCATGCGGTAGCGCTCTTCGTTTTCGCGTAGAGCGGCTTGGGCGAGCCGCTGCTCAAGGGCAATGGCCAGGCTGGCGGCCAGGCGTTCGAGCAGGGGAATCAAGCGGCCTTCCAACCGGCCGGGATTGCGATCGCCGAATTGCAGCAGGCCTAGCGTGCGGCCACCGAAGCGGAACGGGATGAGAGCCAGACTTTCAAAAGCCTTCAACGGGCAATTTGGGCGAAGCCGGATGGCGTCGCCGGGCTCGAAGCGGGACTCCGCCGGGGAGCATGACGTATAGAAGCTGCCTTCGGCGGTGAAACCATCGGGACGAAGGTGGGGATGACTGTGGTCCACCTGGCTGGACAATACCGCGCCGCAGAGGCAAAGCAGCCGGGGATCCTCGAAGGTTTGTTGGAAGGGAGAATCCCAAGGGCATTTCAAAGCATCGGGCAGGCCGGAGGAGTGCAGATAGGGGAACCTGTCTTCCTCGCGGAGCCGGATAGCCGCCGATTCGACTGCGGTGATGGAGAGGAGGAAGTCAATCACGCTGCGGACGAGTTCATCCAGGCTGCCGGCCCGATTGAGCAAGCGCAGGAAGGACACGGACCATTCCTGCTCAGTCTCGTGCTGCTTCCGCACACTGATGTCCTGGATGGTGCCGATCATGCGGATGGGCTGGTCATCAGCACCAAACACAAGTTCCCCGAGGCCATGTACCCAGCGGACCTGGCCATCGGAGATGCGAACAATCTGATACTCGAGATCGAAGCGGCCGCGGCGTGCGACCACGTGGTTGGTGAAGTGATCGGCGGCGGCCTGCCGGAAGTTGGGGTGAACGATCTGGACCCAACCAGCAATGGTCCTTTTGAAGGCCTCATCGATGCCGAAAATCTCGTTGAGGACACTGGAACTGGTCCAGGAATCAGTGGCGATATCCAGGACGTAGCTACCGAGGCCGGCAATTTCCTGGGTGGCGTGAAGGAGCCGGTGGCTTTCCTGGAGTACGGCGTCGACGCGGTGGCGTTCCGTGACGTCCCGGAGCATGAGGCCCAGGCGGCCGGGGGCGATGCGGAACAAGAGCAATTCGAACCATTGCCCCAATTCCGGCGATGAGACGTCCAAGCGGGCGGGAGCTCCTGTTGCCAGCACCAGAGCGCCCTTTTCCACCCAATCCGGCTTCGTTTCGGCAAACAGTGCACGGACGGAATGGCCCGCGATCTCGCCGGCGGGCCGAGCCGCCCAGCGGGCGAAGGCGGGATTCACGGCAAGCAGCAGGAGGTCGGCCACTTGTACCTGGTGATCGGCGACGGGCTCCAGCACGGCAAAGCCATCCATGATTTCGTCGAAGAGCATCCGATGGAGCTCCTCGAGGTTTTGAATGGCCTTTTTATCGACGATGAACCCTTCAATGCCCGTGACGGCGCCGTCTTCCACGATCGGGTAGGCCGTGAAGGTGTGGTAGCCAAGCCGGCCGTCCACCATGAGGCGCGAGAATTCGCCCGCGCGCACAGGATTACCGGCAAGCACCTGGGTCATCAGAGCCTCGGCCTGCGGAACGTCGCAGGGAGGCAACGTCACATTGAAGGGCTGACCCACAATCTGTGAGAGGTCAGAGAAGCCGTGTAGCCGGAGCCAGGCAGGATTCACCCAGCGGAAGGTACCGTCGGGATTCATCAGGAAGTACCCCGCTTCCGAGTTCTCTACAGCGTGGCGGAACTGTTCCTCCCGGACGAGGGGAGGCGCGAGACAATCATCGGGCCGGCTCAAGACACACTCCTCGCTTGAGCACACCGATAACCTGGGTGCGGTGCCGCAGGGATCCCAGTTCGGGTGCAATAGGCCGGTTCACAGCAGTCCATAAACTAACACGAAGCTTTACCGGCACAAAGTGGAATCTCATTACTATCACCTGGATGACGAAGCTTTTCAATTATTTCCCATGAAGGTTCATTCAGAGTAAAAACCTAGGCAATCGGCGGAGCTCCAGCGCTATGACGTGTGGGCGGGCCGACTTGAAAGGTTCAGGCCGCGGCTTCGTTCGACGGTTTGGCTGCCCTGACCTGCTTGAGCCAAGCAGCGGAGAACGACCGGGTGAACTGCACGGCGGTCTTGATACCGGAGACAAAGCGGGTTTGGGCGATGACCTGTTCGACGCGGGTTCCGGAGAAGAACTCCTTGATAAGAGGCTGCAGGGCGGTGACTTCGGCCATGGGTGTATGTTCGGCGATGGCGTGGATGGCGAAGGGATTCTGGAGCAGGAGGGCGGCGCGTTCGGTCTGGAGTTTGCGGAGCTCGTTCATGGCGCGATAGAGGGAGCGTTCGAGGTCGCGGCGATAGCGGGTGAAGTGGTTGAGACGAGCGGCATCGGCCTCGGAGAAGTCGATTGGGTCCGTTTCGGCGAGGATGGCGGACTCGAAGGTTTCGATGCGGCGGAGGTTCCAGGTATGGGCGAGGATGCGGTGGAAGACCTCTTCTTCGAGGCAGGACTTGGGACGGGTGTCGCGATGGAGGCGGGCTTGGAGGGCATCGAACTCCGCGCGGTCCTCTTCCGAGATGTGGGGAGAGCGGGCGGTGAGGCCGTGGCGGCGGGCGTTCTGGGCGGAACGAGTTTTACCCTGGGCGGTGACGGGCCCGGTGGAGCGTTGGGCATTGGCCTGGTTGGCGGTGATCTGAGCGGCGGAAGCCATGATGAAAGTCTCCTTAGAAATAGAAAAGGCCGGCATTGCTGCCGACCTGCATCCAGGTTAAAGGGGGGAGTCAATCCGTTTTTGCCTTTTCTTCGATAACAGGCACTGCAAATAAAGGAAATAAAGTTCTGAAACTCCTGTGATCGGAAAAAGCAAAATGCCGAAACTGGAGAGAAAGCGGGTCCGGGGCGAGCGGCAGTCCGCGGGCGAGCGCCTCACAGGGAGCGAGGGCGAAAGATCTCCATTGGGCGATTCAAGTCGATTTGTGTGGGGCTGACCAGGATCAGAGCACTGCTGAGAATTCGGTGGGGACCTGACGAGAAAGCAGGGTGCGGCCGCACGTAATTGGATACGGCCTGGCATTTCGAATGCGGCTCAGGCTGACTGTCATCGCCCATTCAAGTTGACTGTGTACGGTTCAGTACCGATTTAACTGGAACGCCGATTGTGGAACAATCAACCTGGGCATCACCACTGCTCACCGCGCTTGGATCCGACTCTCGAGAGCGGCAGAGGCGATCGTAGCTTCTGCGTTCAGGAGTGGGCCGACAGAAGACCTAAACGACTGCAAACAGTGCCCGGCTAGTTTTTGGCGCACCTACAACTCGCACGTTCCTGACGAGGAGATTCAATTCATCATGCAGTATGAAGTTGATAACGTCCTAAAACTTCTCGTCCTGAGATCCGGGCAGGCGCGATGAAGGCATCCGTGTTGTTAGGCGCCGGATGGGAAGACGACCTGGTGGACGTGCTGTGGCGAGACGCTGGCCGTGCTTTCTGCAAACTCAGACGGAAAGATGCCGCAAGCGAGATACATGCGTTTATACCACTCCCCTCCAGCGGTGAACGCCCGAACCTCGAGACTGTCAGCCGCCTCACTCACGAGTACGAACTGAGAGAGCATCTGGACGCCACTTGGGCACTGCGGCCGGTGGATTTCACCCGCGAGCGCGGACAGCCGATGCTGGTTGTAGACTACGCCGGAGGCGCACCCCTGGATCGCCTCGTCCAACAGCCGATGGAGATTGGGCAGTTCCTGCGACTGGCCACAGCCCTTGCCGGAGTCCTCAGCCGAGTCCACGGATGTGGGCTGATCCACAAGGATCTCAAGCCTGCCAATGTTCTCGTAGACTCGGATAGCGGTCTCGTCCGGCTCACCGGGTTCGGTATCGCCTCACGACTCCCACGCGAACGCCAGTCGCCCGAGCCCCCCGAGTTCGTTGCGGGAACGCTCGCCTATATGGCGCCAGAGCAGACAGGACGAGTGAATCGCTCGATCGACTCTCGCAGCGACCTCTACTCACTCGGCGTCATGTTCTACGAGATGCTGACTGGCGGCCTGCCGTTCACCGCATCCGATCCGATGGAATGGGTGCATTCCCACATCGCCCGACAACCGGTGGCACCCGCCGAGCGCATGAGCCGTGTGCCGGTTCCGGTTTCGGCGATCACGATGAAGCTGCTCGCCAAGACGGCGGAGGAGCGCTATCAGACCGCGGCGGGGGTTGAGAGCGATCTGCGCCATTGCCTGTCGCAATGGGAGTCTCAGCGACTGATCGACAATTTCGCTCTAGGGGCGCACGACGTACCGGATCGCCTCATGATCCCCGAGAAGCTGTACGGGCGGGACGGCGAGATCAACACCCTGCTCACCTCGTTCGATCGAGTCGTCGCAGGCGGGCGGCCGGAACTGGTGTTGGTCTCCGGATATTCCGGCATCGGCAAGTCGGCGGTCGTAAACGAACTCCACAGGCCGCTTGTCCCTCCGCGCGGACTGTTTGCGTCCGGCAAGTTCGATCAGTACAAGCGCGACATCCCGTATGCCACGCTCGCGCAGGCATTCCAAGGCCTGATTCGGCCGCTCCTTAGCAAGACCGACGCTGACCTGGGCAAATGGCGTGACGCGCTTCGGGAGGCGCTGGAGCCGAATGGGCAGTTGATTGTCGATCTCGTCCCGGAATTGAAGCATGTCATCGGGGAACAGCCACCGGTGCCCGAACTTCCACCGCAGGAAGCACAAAGACGTTTCCAACTCATGTTTCGGAGGTTCATTACGGTCTTCGCTCGCCCCGAGCACCCGCTGGCGCTGTTTCTTGACGATCTGCAATGGCTTGATCCGGCGACACTCAACCTGCTCGAAGATCTATTAACGGGCAGCGACCTACAACACCTGTTTCTCATCGGCGCCTATCGGGATAACGAGGTGAATGCCGACCACCCTCTGATGCGCAAATTGGATGCGATCCGCAAGGCCGGTGCAGCGATCCAGGAAATCGTGCTTACGCCGCTTGGCCGCGACGATCTGGGGCAATTGTTGGCGGATGCCCTCCACGGCGTAGCGGCACGCTCGGCGCCGCTGGCGGAACTGATTCACGAGAAAACGACGGGGAACCCCTTCTTCGCAATTCAGTTCATCTCGACTCTGGCGGATGAAGGCCTGCTCACGTTCGACATCGGCGAGCGGGCGTGGATTTGGGACCTTCCGCGCATTTATGCCAAGGATTTCACGGACAACGTCGTTGATCTCATGGTCGGGAAGTTGAATCGCTTGCCGACTGAAACCCAGCGAGCTCTTCAGCAGTTCGCCTGCATGGGCAATAGCGCAGAGTTCGAGATGATGCAGATGGCCTATCCGGGCACAGCGGCAGATATGCACGACCATCTCTGGGAAGCAGTGCGGTCGGGTCTCATCTTTCGCGCGGACAATTCGTATCGCTTCCTGCACGACCGGGTGCAGGAAGCGGCCTACTCGCTGATCCCGAAGGAGCAGCGTGCTGAGGCGCACCTGCGCATCGGCACCCTGCTCGCAACCCGCACGCCTCCGACTAGACTCGAAGAAGCCATCTTCGAAATCGTCAATCAACTCAATCGCGGCAAGCACCTTGTCGCGCCGGCCAAAGAGCGGGAATGGATCGCCGACCTTAATCTGATCGCTGGACGTCGGGCGAAGAATGCCACGGCATATGACTCGGCACTCAAGTACCTCAGGGCCGGCAGCGCTCTTCTGACAGAGGAGACCTGGGAGAGCAACTACGCGCTCGTCTTCGCGATTGAATACCTGATGGCCGAGTGCGAGCTCCTGACCGCCGACATGGGCGCCGCGGAGGATCGACTCTCGCGACTGGTGCAACGTACCAGGAATCGTCACGACTTCTGCATAGTGACGCGTCTCCGACTCACCCTGTACACCGCATCGGATCAAAGTGATCGCGGAGTGGCGGTATTCCTGGACTGGCTTCGCGAGCAGGGGACTGTGTGGCCCAGTCATCCAACCCGCGACGACGCAATGCCGGAGTACGAACGCATTTGGGCTCTGCTTGGGAGCCGGACGATTGAACAACTGGTTGACCTACCATTGGCGACCGACGCCGCATTCCTTGACACCCTGGATGTCTTCAGTGAAATCGTGACGCCCACGCTGTTCTACGACGATCAGCTAATGGCGCTCGTTGTTTGCCGCATGGTGAGTCTCAGTCTTGAGTACGGCAACTGCGATGGCTCCTGCTTCGGTTATGCGTGGTTCTCCATGCTGGCCGGGCCGCAGTTCAACAACTATAAAGATGGTTATCGCTTCGGTCAGCTCGGCTACGATCTGGTGGAGAAGCGTGGGTTGACGCGCTATCAGGCCCGGACCTATATTACATTCGCGAACGGCGTGGTCCCATGGGCGAAGCATGTCGCAACCGAACGCGACCTCGTGCGCCGTGCATTTGACCTCGCGTATCGAGCCGGCGACCTCACATTTGCCGCCTACCGCGGGGAACAGCTAGTCGCAAACTATCTGATAGCGGGAGACCCGCTTGTCGAGGTTCAAGCGGAGGCCGACAATGGTCTCGCGTTCGGTAAGCGAGTGGGCTTCGGCTATGTGATTCACGTCTGCGGATCGGAGCTCGGACTTGTCCGGACGCTTCGCGGATCCACCGCGCAGTTCGGGTCGCTGAATTACGACGAGTACGACGAACTGGACGCGGAGCGGCAGTTGGCGGGCAATCCAATGTTATCTCTCGCCGAGTTCTGCTACTGGACACGAAAGATGCAGGCGCGCTATTTTGCCGGAGACTTCGCTTCGGCCGTCGCTGCCGCGCAGCAGGCGCAGCGGCTGCTGTGGACAGCACCATCTCAAATCGTCACGGCGGACTACCGCTTTTATGCAGCACTTGCCCACGCTGGAGGCTTGGAGTCTGCCGATACGGACGGCAAGGCTCTGCAAATGGATGCGTTGGCGGCTCACCACGCGCAACTCGAGGTATGGGCAGAACACTGCCCGGCCAACTTTGCGGAACGCGCCACGCTCGTTCGTGCGGAAGTCGCGCGTATCGAAGGCAGGATCGTTGACGCGGAGACGCTATACGAGAATGCCATTCGTCTGGCGAACGCGAACGGCTCTGTGCACAACGCGGCGGTATCCAACGAGCGTGCGGGTTGCTTCTATGCTGCGAGGGGGTTTGAGGGAATCGCGACGACCTATTTCCGCGATGCCCGCTCCTGTTATCGCCGATGGGGAGCTGATGCCAAGGCTCAACAACTCGAGCAACTGCATCCTCAGATCGGAACCGCAGGAGTGGTCCCCGACGCGACCGCGACGATCCAGACGCCAGTCGAGCACCTCGATCTGGCGACCGTGATCAAGGTATCCGAAGCCGTGGCGGGCGAGATCGTGCTGGAAAAGCTGATAGACACGCTGATGCGCACGGCCATCGAGCATGCGGGCGCCGAACGAGGCCTCCTGATTCTTCCTGTAGGGGATGACTATCGCATCGAGGCGGAGGTAACCACTAGCAGCGATCATTTGAACGTGGTCATGAGGCAGGCAAGCGTGACGGCTGCCGATCTTCCGGGTTCGGTCTTCCAGTACGTTCTGCGAACCAAGGAGAAGGTACTCCTACACGATGCGGGAGGTCAGAACATCTTCGCGTCAGATGAGTACATTCGCGAGCACCGCCCACGTTCCGTGCTCTGCCTTCCCCTCCTCAAGCAGACCAGGCTACTCGGGGTCTTGTATCTCGAAAATCGCCTTACGCCCCACGCGTTCACACCCGCGCGCATGGCTGTCCTAAAGTTGCTGGCCTCGGGCGCCGCGATGTCCATGGAGAACACGCGACTCTACACCGATCTCCAGGAGCGCGAGGCGCGCATCAGCGCGCTGAAGGATCAGCTCTACCGGGAGAACCTGGCCCTGCGCGACGAAGTCGACCGGGTGTCGATGTTCGAGGAAATTGTTGGCTCCTCCAAGCCGTTGCAGGCGGCACTGTCGCGTATCACCAATGTGGCGCCGACGGACTCCACCGTGTTCATCTTCGGAGAGACGGGAACAGGCAAGGAACTCATCGCTCGCGCTGTTCACAAACGATCCCGGAGGTCAGGACGCGCGTTCGTCAGTGTGAACTGCGCCGCTCTGGCGCCCACCCTGATTTCGTCGGAACTATTTGGTCACGAAAGAGGAGCCTTCACAGGCGCCCTCCAACGGCGGCTCGGCCGGTTCGAACTGGCCGATGGCGGCACGATCTTCCTGGACGAAGTGGGTGAACTCCCGCTCGACACCCAGGTGGCGCTCCTCAGAGTGCTGCAGGAGCGCGAGTTCGAGCGGGTTGGAGGCGCGCAGACGGTTCGTGTCGACGTTCGAGTCATCACGGCGACTAACCGAGATCTGACGGCCGCCGTGGCTAACGGAAGTTTCCGCCAGGATTTGTTCTATCGCCTGAATGTCTTTCCCATCGAAGTGCCACCGCTCCGGGAACGAGCAGACGACATCCAGATGCTCGTCGAGTACTTCGTGCAAATCTTCGCGACCCGGTCGGGCAAGCGCTTCAACTCGATTGACAAGAAGACGCTAGAGTTGCTGCAACACTACGACTGGCCGGGCAACATCCGTGAACTGCAGAACGTCATCGAGCGGTCCGTGATTGTGGGCGCAGGCGAGGTGTTTGCCGTCGACCCTGCCTGGCTGGCGACCCGAACGGCGCAGCCCCGGCCTCGAGTGGCCGCGCCGGCTCTACCGCCAAGCCAGCCGCGCGGAGAGAGAGAGACCATCGAAGCGGCGCTCGCCGAGTGCCGGGGCCGAGTGGCCGGGCGCTTGGGCGCTGCGGCGAGACTCGGAGTGCCCCCGTCGACGCTTGACCATCGCATCAAGGCGTTGGGCATCAGCAAGACGGACTTTAAGTTTCGCTGAATCCTCCCCAGATCCGCCAAATTCACCAAAATCACCATCATCGCCATTTTCACCAGTCGATCCCGAGTCGGATCTCCTTCAAATGCAATGAATCAGGTAAGGCGGACTGCGTGCTTTGAGACACGTCAACACGCGGCTGCGAAGTGGGCTGCGAAGGAGACAGTAATGACAACAGCAAAGCTAGCAAACGTGGTCGAGTCAACGACGATTCGCCCATTCCAAGTCAAAGTCCCTGAGGCAGACCTGATCGACTTGCGCCGACGTATCGTCGCCACCCGGTTGCCCGAGAAAGAAACGGTCGGGGACTTTACCCAGGGCGTGCCGCTCGCAACCGTTGAGAAGCTTGC
Source organism: Paludibaculum fermentans (assembly GCF_051172195.1). Taxonomy (GTDB): domain Bacteria; phylum Acidobacteriota; class Terriglobia; order Bryobacterales; family Bryobacteraceae; genus Paludibaculum; species Paludibaculum fermentans_A. The sequence goes on along the minus strand of NZ_JBPJAQ010000002.1, from coordinate 547,859 downwards.
ACGCTACTGGGCGACGGATTACGACTGGCGCAAGATCGAAGCGCGGCTTAACGCCGTGCCGAACTTCATCACCGAAATCGATGGTCTTGACATCCACTTCATCCACGTGCGCTCGAAGCACCAGAATGCTTTGCCTGTCATCATCTCGCACGGCTGGCCCGGCTCTATTGTCGAGCAACTCAAGCTCATCGAGCCGCTGACCAATCCGACGGCGCATGGGGGGACCGCGGCGGACGCGTTCGACGTGGTGATTCCGAACATGCCGGGTTATGGCTTCTCGGGCAAGCCCACCAGCACCGGGTGGGGCCCGGACCGAATTGCTCGCGCCTGGGTCGTGCTCATGCAGCGGCTCGGGTACTCGAAGTTCGTAGCGCAAGGCGGCGATTGGGGCGCGGTCGTCGTCGATTTGATGGGACTTCTGGCACCACCGGAGTTGCTGGGCATCCACACCAACATGCCCGGTGTTTATCCAGCTGAGATCGACGGCGCGGCCTATTCCGGTGCGCCGGCGCCAGCGAGTTTATCAGCCGAGGAGAAACTGGCGTACGAGCGACTGCAGTTCGTCTATCAGAAGGGGATTGGCTACGGGTACCAGATGGGGCTGCGACCGCAGACGCTGTATGGAATTGCGGATTCGCCGGTCGGCTTAGCCGCGTACTTCCTCGATCATGACGCTCGCAGCCTGGCGCTCATCGCTCGCGTGTTCGACGGCGGGTTGGAGGGACTGACGCGCGACGACATTCTCGACAACATCACGATCGCGTGGCTGACGAACACCGGGGTTTCCGGCGCTCGTCTCTACTGGGAATACTGGGGCAAGGGGTATTTCAATGCCAAAGGCGTCTCCATCCCGGTTGCCGTGAGCGTCTTCCCAGACGAACTCTATCCCGCTCCGCGGAGCTGGACCGAGCGGGCTTATCCCAACCTCATTCACTTCAACCAACTGCCCAAGGGCGGACACTTCGCCGCCTGGGAGCAGCCGAAGTTCATGTCCGAAGAAATGCGCGCGGGCTTCAGTTCTCTGCGCGAGTAACGAAAAGCGGACGCCTGCGCGCCGCGGAGGACAGACTCTGCAGGGATTGTCATCTCCGCGGCGAGGCGCCGTTCGTGGCCTCCGCCATTGCATCTGAGAGTGGCTCCCGGTGCTGCGAGCAGCGCTCGACCAGCAGCACGAATCCCAGACGCATAGGAGGATTTACAGGTGCAAGAGAGCTGGCATCAGGGGCTCGTTTCGGTGATTCAGTGAATGGCGTTGCGGGACCACAGTCACCCGCAGTGCAACGTTGCCAGGTGGCTCTCGTTTTCAGTTTGGGCCCGCGCGGCGCGGCGGGCCGGGCGAATCGATCCTGCCTTGGACTGGAGCTCTGTGTCAATCCCTCGCATCGGAGGGCGGATGCGGTTTCTGCTTCCGCCCGCTGCTTCTTAACCGGCGATGAGCCTAGATGGTGCATTTGACCGGAGCAACATTTGGCTGTCAGTCAGGACCGTCGAGGAAGTTTGCCTTCGCGGCGATCTGGTGCGTGACGGAACCGGATGTCAGCCAGGCTGTGCCGAACCAGAGGAAGCGGCAGTCATGTGGCCGCTGGAAGCCCGGAAGCGTTCTCTCGGAGGGAGTGCCCAGGCTAGGATTCAGCGGGCCGGGTGAGGTGCACGATAACGAGCTTCTGCCCATGGAGTAGCTCTGGCTTCTGAATGAGGCGGCTCCCTACGCCATCTTCAGGCGACGGCCGTAAGCGGACAACCGGAGATGTGGCCACACTGCCGAAGAGGGTACCGGCAGGAAGCACGGATAACATGACCTCGCATGCCATCCCGATAGGCGGCTTGGCCGGTGCGGCGACGGTGGGACAACGGGCTTGGGCTTCTAGCGCCTGTCCGCGAGACGAGCCGTGAAGGCGTCGATCTGCTCCACCACTTCGCGCGGATTGCTGATGAGGAGATGGTGTGTGCCTGAGAGTTCCACCACCCGGCCGTGTTCAGCGAACGCTTCGAACCATTTCTCGTGCTTTCGAACGCGCTCGCGGGTCAAGAGAAAGAGCTTTTCCAGGCGTTCGCGAACCGCCGGATCCCCAGTTGCCATGATGCCGAGCTCCGGGAAAGGTAGTCGATCGGAACTGCCCCTTTGCACGAGGTCATCCGCTGACTTCGGGATCGCATAAATGGCCACGGCCGGCACGTGGATGCGCTCAGGATTGTATGGTTTCCTGAATGCGGCCCGCATCTCCTGGACCATCGCCTGAATGATGGCGCGATCCGGAGTATACATGCCTTTGATGGTTCCGTCGGCGTTTGCGGTCCAACGAGCCCGCAGGTGCGCTTCGGGTCCCGCGCCACCGTATTTCTCCAGACAGGCGCGCAGGGTTGCGAAGGACGCAAGGTCAGCTGGCTTGGGATTAGGCGCGGCCGGGAGGGTTCGCGCCACTGCGTTGAAGGCCTCGTTGTCTGTGTCGTCTCCGCGATCGAACGCCGCGTCGACGTACACCAGCCCTGCGATCCGAGCAGCGTAACGTGCGCCTAGCGCATGCATTTCTTCCCCGGCGAACGAATGTCCGACTACGACAGGGGCCTTGAGGCCGACTGTCTCGATTACGCGCACGATGTCCTCGGCGAGGCGTGCGACGGCGTAGCCGGCAGCGGTTGCGGATGAGCCCGGATGGCCGCGCCTGGTCACGCCGACGACGCGATACCGTTTGGCCAACACCGGCGCAAGATCGTCATAGACGTGCGCCGTATCACCTGCTCCGGCCAGGAGGAGCAGGGCCCGGCCGGAGCCGCCCCAATCCAGTACCTCCAGCCGCACGCCGGCGTCGACCTCCACGAGTTTGACTACATGTGGCGACGGGTCCTTCCACTGTGCCTGCTGTGATGAGGAAGGCGTCAGAAGAGCTAGAAGACCGCCCAGAATGTAGTGAGAACGGCGGATCATTGAAGCTGCTCCTGAGAGAGAACTGAGCAGGCGAAGCTTCGACGACGAGCGACCGCGGCGCCTGTAAGCAGCATCATCGGCGCGAGCAGGCCGGCCGCGCAGAACAGGACAGTGCCGGTGTTCGATGGGTCGAGCCACACCGCGGGCCCACCGAACGCAATCAACAGTGCATCAGTCGCAACGGCGAGCGTCGTGCACGCCGCCATGCCGCGACGCGGGGCCAAGGCGACCAGTGTCACTCCGGTCCAGAAGGCTCCGCTCCACCAGGACAACGCGAGGGCAACCCACCCCACAGGCGAAGCGATCCACTGCGGGACGAGGAAGACCGCGGCAAATCCTCCGACTACCGGCGGTGTGAGGAGCGCCAATCCTGCCAGTATCAGCGCGACCATTCGCAACGGCGCCGCCATCACTGCGCTGCGCCAGAGTGCGAGGGTGACGCTTACCGCGTGCAGCCAGAACCAGATCGAGCCTCGCAGTTCCCGTTCTTCAGCCAGATCGCCGGTCATCGCGACTGCACGATCTGAGGAAGTGAATAGCGAGAACAACCTTTCAACGACCTTGTCATGCATGAGCGCCTCCCATAAGATCCAGCCCGTCCAGCAGCCGTTGGTGCGCCTGCAAGGCACGAGTGAGCGCCTCCACGCCGGCGGCGGTGACCGTCACAAGGCGCTTCGCCCTGCCGCCTCGTTGTGGAGTTGGGTCGCTCATGCGCGATGTAATTAAGCGCTTGGTTTCGAGACGCTCGAGCGCGGTATAGAGCGCGCCCGGCGCGACGGTACGGCCTGCACGATCAGCCAGTTCCGCGCGGATGGTCACGCCGTACGCGTCATCACGCAGCCGGAGAATTGCGAGGAGGATGAGTTGTTCGAACTCGCCGAGATTCAGCGGAGCCGCCATTTGAACTTCATTGTAGTTCAAATCGATCGCCTGTCAGGTCATGGGGGCGCGATCAACGGGCAGGCGGGTCGGTAGGTGGCAGTCATCCTGCAGAAGAGAGCAGCCTCGCTTTTAGCGGTGGATTAGGAAATGATCACGGGCTGTTTATTCTCGACTCGTCCAATCGGGTGGGGGAACACGCAGCGCCGTAGTTCTTCCGCCGATGCCTCTGGCCGGGTTCACAATACCAGGGCGGCTCGCACGGCTACATTCCCAGATTCGATTGCTCCTCAACATGGCGAGATCAGCGATGTGGCCGTGGCCGTGATTTGCGCCTGTGCCGCCGAACGCACCGGCCGCTACCCGGCGGTGAGCTGTCTCAGCACGGCCAGTTTCTCGCTGGTATGCGGAGAGTATTTGAGGTCCGGATCCGGCACCATGTCTTTCTCCAGGATGCTCTTGTAGTGCGAGAACGCCCTGAATCCGGCTTCGCCGTGATAGTTGCCGATGCCGCTGTCGCCGACTCCGCCAAAAGGCAGATTGCCATTCGAAATATGCATCAAGGCGTCATTGACGCAGCCGCCTCCGAATGACACCTCGCTGAGCACCTTCTGCTTCGTGGCTTCATCGTTCGTGAACAGGTAGAGCGCCAGCGGCTTCGGACGGGCTTTGATTTCGCTGATCGCGGCGTCCAGATCCTCGTAAACCAGAACGGGCAGCAGCGGCCCAAAGATCTCATCCTGCATCACGCGGTCGGTCCACTCCACGCCTTTCAGGACGGTAGGTTGGATCCATCGCTCCTGCAGGTCATAGCCGCCGCCCAGCAGCAACTTTTCCGGATCGATCAATTCCACAATCCGCAAGACATTCCGCTCGTTCACGATCCGGACATAATTCCCGTTCTCCAGGCTGTAGTCTACGCGGGCGAGTTCCTTCTCCAGGCGTTCCAGCAAGCGGGCCTCGACGCTTTTGTGGACCAACACATAATCCGGAGCGATGCACGTCTGTCCGGAGTTCAGAAACTTGGCCCAGACGAGCCGACGCATGGCCTCATCCAGATCTACATCAGGAGTGATGATGACCGGGCTCTTGCCGCCCAACTCCAGCACCACGGGCGTGAGATGACGGGCCGCAGCCTGATAGACAATCCGGCCCACCGGAACGCTGCCGGTAAAGAAGATCATGTCGAACTTCCTGGCGAGCAGCTCCGTGGTCTCAGGCACGCCGCCTTCCACCACGGCGAAGTACTCCGCGGGGAAATTCGCTCGAATCAATTGGGCCAGCAAGCTGCTGCTGTGTACGGTGAGTTCGCTCGGCTTGAGGATGATGGTGCAGCCAGCCGCCATCGCCGCCATGACGGGGCACAGCGACAACTGATAGGGGTAGTTCCAGGGGCCAATGACCAGGCTCACCCCAAGTGGTTCCGGGAGGATGTAACTCTTTGCCCGGGCGTTCAACAGGTTGGCGTCCACCGTCCTGGTTCTGGCCCACTCCCGGACACCGGCGAGGGCGGCCTCCAGTTCGTCGTAAATGACGTGGAATTCCGTCAGGAACGTATCAAACGCCTGTTTCCCAAAATCGGCCTGGATGGCAGCCTGAAGCGCTGCTTCGTTGGCCTGCAGCATGGACTTCAACTTGAGTAGCTGGCCGATGCGAAATTCGAGCGGTTTGGTGAAATTGCCGCGAAAGTATCGGGCTTGGGCGGCCACCACGTCCGCAATCGCTAAGAGGCCGGCATCGGGCCGCTGTCCTGTCTGGGTCGCTGCGTTCATGTGGGCTCCTTCAAAAAGTACCGACTCCCGTGTCGTTCAGATTGAAGTATGCCCGTCATTGCCGTTGCGCGCGCCCCCTGTCCTGGTGCCGGCGCACTACCACTATTGTGGATAACGGACGTTGGGTCCATCCCTGCGTTGGTGAAGCTTGCAGCGCCGCGGGCGATCGACCAGCGGCGATGTCGTGGGGCGTTTGGCGACATCCAGCATGCTGGCTTCGACAGCCTGCACAGGGATGACCTGGCTGCCGCGGCAGATGTCTCGTTGTGACAGCTGCGCTTCGAACCGATGACCACAATCGCCTGTCTTCCCCCACGGGGGGAGAAGACAGGCTGTCAGGCGGACGGGTCTTGCCCTATTTGTACTGCGGAGTGAAGCTCCAGGACCAGAAGTTGAAGACAGTCAGTATGTCGAGCCCTGACGGCGTGGAGAAGCGAGAGCCTTTTCCGCTGGCTGTTACGGAAAACGTGCCGCGGGTAATGAAGTTAAAGCCTCCGGCGCCGATCACTCCGCTGGCGGGGAGTTGCGAGAGAATGCTCGCCGGCACAGTGAACTGGCCAGCGGACGTGTTCTCGATGCAGACAAATGCGCTCCCTTCGGCGGAGGAAGTCTGCTGATTGATCGTGTAGCTACTACCCGAAATTGTCAGTACTGTGGAGGGCTCGCCTCCGGTCCACCGTACGGTGATTCCGCCGTTCCGGTCGAGCACCTTGAAGTCATCGGGATTATTTGTAACTACCAGGTCCTGAACAATGTCGAGCGCACCGGAAAACCCGCCGACATCGGCCCCGCCTGGACCCGTGAGCGTATACCGTCCCGGGGCGAGATAGGTATTCGGAACGTTGGCCGCATTGTAAGTGAATCCAGACACTTGAATGCTCTGCCGCAACGCCGATTGGTTGCCGTTGGGGCCGTTGGAAGTAACCTGCGGACCAGCGTCCAGGCCGACAGAGGTGAGGTTGGGATAAGGATTTGTCAGCGTGGCCACATTGTAGACAACGCAGCTCCCCGGTGTTGGATTCAAGGTTGGAAACCCTGGCGGCAGCTCGTTGCGAAGTGACTTGGCGAGATCGGCGCCGCCAACCCGGGTGAATTGACCGGAGAACGTATCGAGCTTCGTCATGGCTGTCACCGGAGTCACGCCGGCCGCGCCAACGGTGTCAGTCGTTGCGTAGGCGGTGGCCCTGGTGAGCCCCAGGCTGCCGGCGGAGTAGGTGCCTTTAGCAATCCAACTCTCTATCTCGGACGGTGTTGGGGTCGTGTCGCCGCCGCCGGAACCGCTGCCTCCGCCGCCGTTACCCCCGCCGCCCCCACTGGTAATGATGGGCACCCCGGTTTCAAAGTAGGCCGGGGCGGAGGTGAACGCTCCACCCGGGCGGGCGCGCAGTGCAATGAAGGCAATCGTTCCCGATGACGTATAAAACTCAGCGAGCCCGCGCGTCCCTGCAGTTGCCGCGAACTGATTCGGCAGGACGACGGCAAGGTGCCCTTGAGCAGGGAGGTTCAGTCCAAGGTTCGTGGTTGTCGTTCCATCGGAGGTGCGAAGGTTCAAGGTGATCGATTGGGAGGTCGCGTTCGGGTTCACAATCGCGACCGATGTGACCAGGCCCGAGCCCGTGTCGTTATCGAAGGGCACCAGGAGACGGCCGGACGCGGAGACCGCCGGCGCAGTCGCATCCTGGGTCGAACTCTCCGTGCGGGCCGTAAAGATGGCATAGCCGTTGATGCCGGGACTGGCGGTCAATTCCGCATAGCCCTGGGAGACGGAACTGGCGGTGCCGGGCGTTTGGAGAAAAATCGTGGAACCAGCCGGAATACTCAGGTTGGAGGTGGATAAATTCTCCAGGAAGGCCGGATTCCACGCCGACGTCGCTCCGCCTGAGCCTGCGACGGAGAGCCTGAAATTCAAGGAAGCCGTCAGATTGCTGGTCGTCGTGTTGGTCAGGACGATCGTCGTTGACCAGATGCCGCCGTCGGCGACCTGAGGGATGATCTGCACCTGTGGAGTGGAGGCGGGCGGATTGGTGACTGTGGTCCCGATAATGGGTTGCCCGGTCTGGGGGTACACCGGCGCCGACGCAAAGGCCTGTCTCGGGTTGAAGCGCAGCGCGATGGTGGAGAAAGAACCGGATGTGGTGTAAAACTCGGCTAGCCCGCGCTTTCCGCTGGTCTCCGGAAACAGGTCTGGCAGGACGAATGCCATATGCCCACTGGCGGGCATTTGAGGAAGCACGCCTGTGCTCGTGGCCCCATCCGATGTTTTGATGTTGACCTGGATCGACTCCGCGCTGGCGTTCGGATTGGCCATGGCTACCGCCGTGACGAGGCCCGATGAGTTGTCGAACGGCACCAGGATGCGGGTGGCCGCCGTAACAGCGGGCGCCGTACCATCCTGAGCACTATTCGTCGTCAAGGTGAAAATGGCGTAGCCCACTACCCCCGGACCAGCGTCCAACTCGCCCCAGCCTTGCGTCACCGCGGCTGCAGTGCCCGGAGTGTGCAGGAACATTGTGGAACCGGCGGCCAGATTGAAGGTGGGCAGGGACACACTCTCGAGGAACGCCGGCGTCCAGGCTTCTGTCGCTCCATTGGTTGTATCGCGATTGAACCGTAAGTTCACAGATTGCGAGGCTGTCGTCTTGTTCGAGAGGACAATCGTGGTGGACCAACCTCCGCCGTCGGCAACCTGCGGAATGATCTGCACTTCCGCGAATGCGGGCAGCAACCCCAGCAGCAGGTAACAAGCCGCCAGGCGCGCGAAATACCTGAGCTCTTCCGTTTTGAGAGTCATGGACTTCCTCCATCGTTCAGCGAACTTCGAAGATTAGGCGAGACCTGAACTACTGGGGACTGCCCCGTCCATTGGTATCCTGCCACAAGGTACCGGCGTCTACAAGCTTGTATTGATTCGTTCCGGATAAATTATGGGCTCACGAAGCTTGGCCAATTTGTTGTCAAAGCATAGGTTGTTATGCCACGACGTTTCAGTGTGGTCCTACTCTGAGGGGACATCGTATTCCAGGAGCGAATTTCCTCAGCGAACACAGCATGGGCCGGACACATCAGCATTATTGGGGTCGTCGGGATTCAGATGGTCGCCGCTCGCAGAAAGTGAGGCGCCTCGCCGGGGTTGATTTCCGCAGTCAGCAGGCAGGAGATGCGCCTGGGCCGCCGCAGGGGGATTCCTGGCAATTCGGGTGGGTTGGACCAGGACCATAGAAGCACTGAGGATTACGGATAGCAAGGGGGAGAGGGCGGGGCCTAGTCTCACCGAAAGGGCATCCCTATTTTCTTGTGAGCACAACGTGAGTCGCGCGCTCAGTGGCGTGGTGTTCGCTGACGGAAAATCCCAGCGCAGGCATGTCTATACCGGCAAACAACGCCTCGCCTTGACCGAGGACCACCGGTGCCACTGCAAAATGGAGGGAGTCGATCAACCCAGCCTGCAGATACTGCCGCACGGTGGAAACACCGCCTCCGATTTTGATGTCCTTATCACCGGCTGCTTGTTTGGCCCGGCTCAGAGCCTCTTCGATTCCGCCGCTGACGAAATAAAAGGTCGTCCCGCCTTCCATGACAAGCGGCTCACGCTCAAAGTGGGTCAGCACGAAGGTCGGCGCATGGTAGGGCGGATTGGGCCCCCACCACCCTTTCCACGACTCGTCCGGCCATGGGCCACGGACCGGACCAAACATGTTGCGACCAAGGATGAAGGCGCCGAAATTTTCCATTGCGCGCCGGGCGAACTCGTCGTCCACATCGACAGATCCACCTTCCTGGCCACGCATCGCGCGGAATGTTTTTGTGGGGAAGAACCACTGGAAGATTTCGGGACCGCGCTTGCCCAGCGGATTTTCCAGGCTTTGCTCTGTCCCGGCGCCGAAGCCGTCCAACGAAACACTAAACCCCGCGACACGGACCTTTGACATGCACGTCCTCGCTTTCGAAAAATCGGACCAGCCCCGGCCCGCTAGGCTACCCCACTGCCTGGCTACCAGCTTAGTGCAACGACACCGTCACTGAGAATGCATCAAAAGCCAGGATTTGGTGCAACAGCCGGGCATTGTGGAGTAAGAAATTAGCTGGGACGTGAGCGAATCGCGCAGGGTTTCTTCATCTGTTCCCTGGCACGGCGATCCATGCACGGCGTAGCCCCGGAGCGCCGCGATGCCCGCATGCGCGGAGGCCGGGCTGGGATCGCCCCGTCCTACTTCGCTTCCGCCAAACTCGCGCGCCGAAAGAGCAGACCGGAGACTGCGAACAACAGCACGAACCCGCCGTGTCCGACTCCGACATCCCACACTGGCCCCGACGAGGGTGCGACCGACGACCGCATCAGGGCGAACGCCGCTACCACAACCAGCGTGGCCGCCATGGCGAAGGTTGCGCGCGCCATTCCTCGGGCCTCCAGACGCGCCAGCCAGACTCCGATCGCCCCCACCGCGAGCACGCCGAAGTACACGAAGTTAGCCGGGTTTTCGGACTCCGAGATGTGGACCATGGTGGACCAGCCCATGACGAAGCCCGACACCAAGGCTATGCCGACTCCTGCCTTATAGGCCCAGGCGCCCATTTTCCTGGCGATCAAGGCATAGGCCATCCCTGTGCCGAAGAACAACACATAGGTGAACACGAACGCGCCCGGGGGCCAGTTCCAACCTTCCACAATCTGCGATGCCACCAACGGGACCATCAACAGGCCTAGGGCCACCAGCGCCACGCGCAGGATCGTCTTTCTCAGTTCTGTCATCTGCATTGCGTTCTCCCTTACGATGCCCATCGAAGTCTCGAAAAAGACCCACAGGGCGAACCTGAACAGGCCCTGCCTGGTGTTGCGGCACTCCCGGCACTGATCGTGGAAGGTCTGCGACATAGCCTCGCCGAACCGGTCCTGGAAAGGCCGTGGATATAGGCGCAGCAGCGTCGAATACCAAGTCCGGTAGCGCCGGACCGCGAGGTCAGTGGCCATAAGCGGCCCGTCCTTCCGCTACTGCTACCACGCCGCGATAACGCTGCAGTTCCGCTTCCAGCGCCACCCGGCCCGCCCCGGTGAGTTCGTAGTAAATGCGCCGCTCGTCGTCCATCTGCGGATCGACCCGCTTGTCGCTTTCGCGGATGAGCCCGGCTTCCATCATGCGTCCCATCGAACCATAGAGCGTGCCCGGGCCCATCTTCGTCTTGCCTTGCGAGTCCGCTTCCACCTGCTTCATGATTCCGTAGCCATGCCGCTCGCCGGTCGAAAGAGCCAGCAGGATGTGGAGGACGGCGGGGGTCAGCGGGCCTGGCGCCGTATTCTTCTTCGGCATGATTGGATACTATATCCGTCACGGATATATGTCAAGCGAAGGAGATTGGTGAGTGGGGATGAGGCGCCCAGCGGCGGTTGGCCAGCAGGAACTTGAGATCCACTGAGGAGCTTTGCCCCCCCAACTTCGTGGTTGAGCGTATCCCAACTGCGTCGTTCAACCGTCGCCGCCAGCGGGGCTCTTCGCACTTCGCGACCGGGCGCCCAATGAATAGGCGATCGCCGAGAGAACTGGATAAGTGAGGATATCTCGTTCGATTGGGCTCACCTTCTGAGCCGGGTAGGCCCAGAAGTAGTGAGAGGAAATCAGGTGCCAATCCCAGCCACTGCGGAGAATGTCCCGGCCAATGAGCAGGACCAAGAGAACTGCAGGTGGCAACCAGACCCAACGGCCGGCAGCGGCCGCACCAGGGAGGAGCCCAACCACCCACCATGCCAAGCAGAAGCCAAGTATGGAGATCATGGTCGCATCGATAATCTGAGGTGTTGCAGGCGCGAGCGGATACTGCCAGGATTCGCCCCATCCCAACGCGTTGGCGATGAACTGCCAGAGGATCGCGGCGACCCCAGCTACGAGCAACTGCCCTGCGGCTAAGAGCAACCGTTCAGTAATTTGCTGAGCCCTGGGCCGGGATTGAGCTGGATCGCGCTTGATCTGGGTCGGCATAGATTCCTTCCGCCCCGGCATTTCCGGCAGCATCAAACGGCAATCGTAGCACCGTCGTCCTCGGCCTGCGCATGATGTGCCCCGGCGCGATGGTTCGTACATCTCGCTCCATTGCTGGCTCGAAATCCCGGAGACATGCACGGCTCCGATGTTCTGGCGGGTCTGGGTTAGACGGGCCCGGCCCACTTAGATGCAGAATAGTGAGGTGATGAGAAGCGGTTGTGTGATGGGGGCCGCGGGCCTGCTGGGCCTGATGATGAGCATGACGCCATTGGACGCTCAGGATACGCGCTATCCACCGGATGGCGAGATTCTGCCGGGTCCGGCGAAGGCGGCCGATTTTGCGGACTGGCTGGGGCAACTCAGGAAGTGGCGCCACGAGAAGCTGATCCGCATGGGCTACAGCGGCGCCGAGTACGCGCGGCCTGAATTGCTGTGGTCGCAACGCAATTTCATCCAGCCGCAGGTGATGGTGGAAGACCGGTTCCTTTACGATCCGGCGACGCGGCGGTATACGGTGGACCGCTTCCTGGACGATGTGACGCAACGCTATGGCGGGATCGACAGCATCCTGTTGTGGCCGGTCTATCCGAACATCGGAATCGACAATCGCAATCAATTCGACCTCCACTACGATCTGCCCGGCGGCCCGGCTGGTCTGCGGCAGATGGTGGCGGACTTCCAGAAACGCGGCGTGAAGGTGTTCTGGCCGACCATGCCCTGGGATACCGGCACGCGCGATGTGAGCGTGGCGTATTGGGAGGCAGCCGCACGAATTGCGGCCGAGACCGGCGCGGATGGAATCAATGGAGACACCTTCCGCGGGCTGCCGCTGGCGTACAAGACCGCCGCGGACCGGGCGGGCCGGCCGGTGGTGCTGGAGCCCGAGACTCCGATGGATTCCGACGAACAACTGCAGTGGAATACGCAATCGTGGGGCTATTGGAAGTATCCCTGGGTGCCGGGGGTGAGCCGGTACAAGTGGCTGGAACCGCGGCATATGGTGAACATCTGCGCTCGCTGGGCCAAGGACCGGAATGACAATCTGCAGGCGGCGTTCTTCAACGGCGTGGGCTATGAGAGCTGGGAAAACGTGTGGGGGATCTGGAACGGCATCACGCCCCGGGATGGGGAGGCGCTGCGGCGGATCGCGACGCTGGAACGGCAGTTTGCCGCGCTGCTGGTGAGCGCTGAGTGGGAGCCGCATACGCCGACGCTGCAGTACGGCATCTTCGCGACGAAGTTCCCGGGGACAGCAGGCACGCTGTATACGCTGGTGAACCGCAATGCGTACGATGTCTCGGGGCGGCAACTGGAGGTTCCGTCGACCACCGGCCTGCGGTTCTTCGACGTGTATCACGGCCGCGAACTGCAGCCGGAGAGGGATGGCGGCCGGCTGGTGTTGAACTTCGACATGGAGGCCTTGGGCTACGGCGCAGTGTATGTAACAGCGCAACCTGGAGCAGAACTGGCGGCGTTCCTGACGCGCATGAAAGAGATGACCGCCAGGGAGCTGCGGAGTTACTCGCAGGAGTGGAAGCCGCTGGGCCAGGCGCTGGTGGAGATTGCGGCGGCGCGAGCCGCTACCGCCAACCCGGAAGGGTACGTGAAGATCCCGGCGGGCCGGTTTGAGTTCCGGGTCTCGGGGATCATGATCGAGGGCGGCAACGATGTGGGGGTGGACGTCCAGTATCCAGGTGAACCTTCGCCGCGGCGGCACCACCGGCGCATGTTGGACATGACCAGCTTCTACCTGATGAAGCATCCGGTGACCAATGCGGAATTCAAGAAGTTTATGGATGCCACGAAGTATCACCCGGCGGACGATCACAACTTCCTGAGGGATTGGAAGAACGGGAGCTATCCCGAAGGCTGGGCGCAGAAGCCGGTGACGTGGGTATCGCTGGAGGATGCGCGGGCGTATGCGTCGTGGGCCGGTGCCCGCCTGCCGCACGAGTGGGAGTGGCAGTATGCGGCGCAGGGGACGGATGCACGGCTGTATCCATGGGGTGCGGAGTTTGACGCGGCGGCGGTTCCACCGAAGGAGACAGGGCGGACTGTGCGCGCGCCGTCAGACGTGGGGCTATATCCGAAGAGCGCGAGTCCGTTTGGGGTGGAAGAACTGGTAGGGCATGTCTGGCAGTGGACGGATGAGTATACGGACGAGCATACGAGGGCGGCGGTGCTGCGAGGCGGATCGTACTACTGGCCGCAGGGCTCGGATTGGTATTTTCCGAACACGTACAAGCTGAACGAGCACGGGAAATACCTGCTGATGGCGCCATCCAAGGACCGGTCGGGGTTGATCGGGTTCCGGTGTGCGCTGGACCTGTAACGGACAGTGCATTTCGGCAGTTTTTCCTGAACGCGGCCGGGGCACTTCCGGATTTCCTGGCGAAGGGCGGTGGGGTGCATCGGAGCGCCGCCGCGGATTTCGTCAGGGGAGCGCCTCGATGCCGGCCGGCCGACGTCATTTCGTCATTTAACGCCCGATCGTCGGGAAGAAGGGGCGATCCTGGTCCCCTGGCCTGCCTCCGGAAGCCGCAGGATGAGTCCGCGGCGGTGGTCGCCAGCCATTCCGGGAGTTTGGACCGCTTCGTGCTGTAAGTATCGAAGATAGCCGTACTTCCATTGGAGGGAAATTCATGTTCGCCGTAAACAAAAAGCCCGCCGCTGGGCGCTCGCAGAGCGATCACCGAGTGAAGGGCGAGCCGGCCACAGGAAGCTGGAGCCGCGGGAAGGTCCTGCTGCTGGCGGCCGCGTTGAGCCTGGGCGGATGGCCGGGCGTACTGCAGGCACAATTGCAGTCCGCTGATCCTGGGCCAGCGCGGACGCAACCCGGCACGCCCCAGGCGCCGGCGGATGCATCCTTGGCGGGGTCAGCAGGGACGACCGGGTATACCAAGCCGACGGAGGCGACGAAGTTACGCAACTACCTTTTTTCCGCATTCGGTCCGTACCCCATCGTCGGCGCCGCGTTTGCGGCGGGGATCAGCCAGGCTGGCAATGGCATTCCGGAATGGGGGCAAGGCGCGGAGGGGTATGGAAAACGAATGGGCTCGAACTTTGGGATCGCCGCGGTGAGCACGACCACGCGGTATGCGCTCTCGGCGGCCTTTAAGGAAGATGCGGTGTACTATCCCTGCGAGTGCAAGGGTACGTTGCCCCGCCTGCGGCATGCCGTGTTTTCGAGCGTGACGGCGCGCCGCGGGGAAGACGGCCATCGGGTTTTCTCGTTCCCGGCCATCGTGGCTCCGTATGTCGGGTCAGCGACGGCTGTTTACGGCTGGTATCCAGACCGGTACAGTGCGAAAGACGCGTTCCGCATGGGCAATTACAGCCTGCTGGCCAACGTGGGCGGGAATATCGCGATGGAGTTCCTGTTTCGCGCACCAAACTCGTGGCTTTCCAAACTGCGATTGAACGCCGGGCCGGTGAACAATGGACAGGCGGGCAAGTCGGGCCTGGGCCGGTGAGCGCAGGTACCGGCCCGGACCGATTGATGACTAGCGCAGGAACTCTGAGATCACACGGCCCTTCGAAGCGGGCAGTTTGATGTCCAGCAGGTGGGCGAGGGTCGAGGCGATATCGAGATTGCGAACGCGGTCGAGCGTGGCGCCCTTCTTGATGCCGTAGCCCGAGGCGATGCAGATGGCGTCCATATCTTCCTCAGAGTTCAGGAAACCGTGGCTGCCGCCGATCTGGGTGACCTCAGTGGACGCCGCGCCGCCAGGTGTATTGGTGAAGGCGTAGCCATCGCGGGCCGCCGCCACGAGGTGGGCCATTTGAGGATCCCTGGCAGGATCCGGGAAGCCCAATGACGGGAACTCCTGGGGACCGGCCACCTGGGTTACGCCTTCGACGCCGGCAATGGCGGCGCGGACCTTGGGCGCGAGTTCCGCGGCGCGGGCGGGATCGAGATAGATCATGGCGGTGCCGCCTTCGGGGATCACCTGAACTCCGGAGGTGATGCCGGCCGCGGCGAGCGCCGGCAGCAGGCGGATCTGTTTGCTGTACTTCTTGAAGCCGTGATCGGAGACGACGATCACCGTAGTGCGATCGGTCATTCCGGCCCCGCGGATGGCTTCCAGGATGCGGGCGACCTGGCCGTCGAGGAAGGCAATGGCGGCCGTACCCGCCAGCGTCTTCGGACCATAGGTGTGGTGGGTGGAGTCGAGGCTCAGCATGTGGAAGAGCATCAGGTTCGGCTTGTGCTCTCGGATGATGAAGCTGGCGGCATCGGCCCAGATCTGGTCGCGGCGGAAGATGTTGGTCTGGCGGAACTGCTCCACTTCCTGCGCGCTGACGAGTCCTTTGGCGATCATCTCTTTTTCCACCACACCGTCGACAGAGGGCACTTCCTCGAAGGCCCAGGTGATGGTTTTCGCCTTGTGGATGGCGACCCAATCGACCTGAGCGGTGGTGAGACCGGCCTTCTGCGCCTGGTCGTAGACCGTGGTGGCATGGACCATCTTTTCCTTCTCTATCCACGGCTCGACTTTGTGGACGGGCGGCGTGCCGGAGGCGGTCAGGGTGCCGTTGAAGAAGAGGCCGTGTTCGCCGGGCAGGACTCCGGTGACGATGGAGGTGTGGTTGGGCCAGGTGACGCTGGGGTTGACGGTGGTCATCCGTTTGGCCCAGGCGCCGTCGCTGATGAGTTTGCGCAGGGTGGGGGCGGGCAGCTTGGGATCGTCGAAGGCGTATGCGGGGAAGCCGTCGAGGCTGATGACGACCACCATACGGTTCTTTGCGGGCACGGGCGTCTGTGCGGGCAGCGGCGCCAGGGCCGCAAACAGTGTGAGGAGGAGCGGGAGTCTCATGGGATGAAATAGTGCGGTTCCGAGTGGATTCGAGTCCGTCCGGAACCGCTTCTGATTACACCAGATTTGCCACCCGGCCCGTGTTCGCTCTTCAGGTGAGGCGGAGCTCGATCGAGACCACCGATTGTTTCGGCAGGGTGACCTCCACATTATTGCCGCGCACGGTGACGGACAGGGGTGCGGGCTTCACTTCGTCGGGGTGGTCGAAGGTGTTGCGGGCGGCCTTATCGGAGTGGGTGAGCACCGTGGCGCGAGCTTCAGATGCTGTTCCGGCGGTGAGGCGGATGCGGCAGGCGACCGCGTCGTCGAGCGAAGGGTTGGTGAGGGTAATCGACAGGCGGCCATCACGGGTGGAGGCCGAACCGGAGAGTGCGGGCATGGCAGCTGTGCCATTGCGGGCGGGCACCTTGCGCTCGGGGGTCCGGATCTCGAGTTGGGCGAGCCGGCCGCCCATGTGGCCGCGATACATCTCGAAGACGTGATAGACGGGCGTGCGTGTGTATCGGTCGCCCTGGGCCAGGAAGAGGGCGTGGAGGCAGTTGATGGTCTGGGCGACGTTAGCCATGGCGATTTTGCCGGCATGGCGATTGAAGACGTCGAAGGAGACCGCGGTGTGCAGGGCGTCGCGCAGGGTGAGGGGCTGGCTGAGCAGGTGATTGGGCGCCGTTTCTTCCCCTGGCGGATACCAGACGCCCCACTCGTCGACGATGAGCTTCGTATGGTGCGTTTTGTCGTAAGCGCCCATCGCGGTCCAGTGTTTCTCGATCACCTCTTCGGTGCGCAAGCCTTCGCGGATGACGTCGTACCAGCCGGCGGCGTCGAAGCGGCTGACTTTCTCTTTGGTGTTCCGGAAGTCGGTATAGAAGTGCAGGGAGTAGCCGTCGACACGGGCGCGGTGTTGCGGCAGCATGTTCTCGAAGAAGCCGGTGGTCCAGCCGATGTCCATGTCCTTGGAGTGGCCGCGGGGGCCCACGGCGACGAGGTAAGGCTTGGGGGCGTAGACGGGGAACTGTGTGATGAAGCGGCGGTAGAGGGTGGCGTACTCGCCGGGGTTCATCGCGCCTCCGCAACCCCAGGATTCGTTGCCGACGCCCCAATACTTCACGCCGAAGGGAGCTTTGTCGCCGTTGGCGGCACGCTCGGCCGCCAGGGAGACAGTACCCGGGGGTGCGTTGCAGTACTGAACCCAGTCGTGGAACTCCCTGGGGGAACCTGAGCCGACGTTGGCCGCGAGGTAGGGTTCGGATCCGGTGAGGCGGCAGAGGTGCATGAACTCGTGGATGCCGAACTCATTGGTTTCGGTGTGGTCGAAACCGGGCGGCATGCTGGATTGCCAGTAGTTGTAGGTGCGGGGGCGGGCAGTGGCGGAACCGATGCCGTCCCTCCAGTGGTAGCCGTCGGCGAAACAGCCGCCGGGCCAGCGCAGGTTGGGGGCGGCGAGGCGCTTCATGTCCTCGATGAACTTCAGCCGGATGCCGTCGACATTGGGGATCTTCGAGTTGCGGCCCACCCAGATGCCGTCGTAGATGACGGTGCCGAGATGTTCGATGAAGTGGCCGTAGATGTGAGGCGAGATGATGTCACCCTCGGGGCGCGGGGTGACCTCGATGTCGGCATCGGCGGCGAGGACTGGACGAACGGCGGCGGCGAAACCCGCCACGGCGCCGGCTGCTGTCCGAAGTAAGGTGCGTCGCTGCATCCCATATGTCATATCACCAATCGGGTCGCGGGTCCCTGGGCGATTCCCGCAACATTCCTGGAACCGGCGGCCTGCCTGCCGGTGTCATAGTAAATGTTTAGGAAATGCAGCCGGACCGCGTCCGAATAAGCAGAATTTGTTCCATATTGCCGGCGGTTATCCTGCTCGCCGGGATAGCCGGCGGCCAACCGGAGAGGAACAGTTCGATCGCGGGCCGAGTGCTCAACGAGACTACGGGCGCGCCGGTGCGCCGGGCGACGGTCACGATCGTGATGGAGGGGCGCGACGATGTGCTGGGCACGGCGCCCACCGACGGAGATGGTCAGTTTCTGCTGCGGGCGTTACCGCCGGGCCGGTACTCCATAGGAGCGTCCAAGCCCGGTTATGCGGTGATGGACTACGGGGCGCGCAGGCCGGGCGGACCGGGACAGGTCATCACGATCGGCGCGAATGAGAACAAATCCGGACTGATTATCCGGATGCCGCAGCTATCGGCCATCAGCGGGGCGGTGGAGGGCGTGGCTGGCAGCCGCGTGACCGGGAGTTATGTGCAGGCGTTTCGCCGTTCGTTTCCGCGCGGCAAGCCGGACTGGGTGTATGCCGGCGGGGCAAACGTCGACGACCGCGGGCAATACCGCATCTACCATTTGCCGCCGGGGCAGTATATCGTGGCGGCGCGCCAGACCCAGTTCATGCCGCCGCAGGTGACGGGACCAGGCGGGCCGGGCGAGACAGAACCGAGGTCCGTGCCCGGGTTGACCTATCATCCTGCGACAGTGGTCGAAGAAGACGCCCGAGCGGTCGAACTCAAGCCCGGCATGGAGATGACGGATGTGGATATTGCAATCCAGGAGATTGCGCCGGTGCGGTTGAGTGTCCAGGTTCAGGCGCCGGCAGAGTTGGAAGCCAAATACGCGGCGTCGAACGGAGGGGCACCCGCGCCACGGATGTACCTGCCAGTCTGGCTGAAACGAGTGGGGGGCTCGCTGGGCAACCAGGCTCAACCAATGAGCGCCAACAGCGAACAGCGCTACCAGGCGCAGGCGCTGCTACCGGGCCGGTACATCGTTTCGAGCGTGACGGAAATGGAGGGCAGGCGCTATTCCGCCCGGCAGGAGGTTTCAGTGACGGGCGGCTCTGTTGATATCACGTTGACCCTCACACCCAGCATCAATCTGTCAGGACACGTTCGCCTGATCGGACCCAATGCCGGCCCTGTTTCGAGCATGACTGTGGGGCTGGTGTCCGGGGAGAACGCGCCAATTGGGATCGAGAGCACAACCGTTCAACCGGATGGCTCCTACACGCTGAAAGGGGTGCCGCCGGGCTTATGGGACATCGTGGTGGAGCCGATTCCCAAGGGCGGATACCTGAAATCAATGATGCTGGGTAAGGAGGATGTGCTCACGAAGGATATGTTCGTGACGCCGGAGACGCGCGAGCCGCTCGATATCGTGGTAAGTACACGCGGAGCGGAGGTGCGCGGCCGCGTGGAAGAGGGTGTGGCAGCGACGGTGCTGGCGGCGCCACAGGGCGAACTGGCGAAAGTGCTCAGCTTCTACGCAGTGTCGGGGGTCGACGAAGAGGGCCGGTTCGAGTTTCGAGCGCTGACGCCGGGCACCTACCGGATTTACGCGTTTGAAGAAATGGCGCCCCAGGCCTGGCTCGATCCGGAGTTCCTGAAGAACTATCCCGACAGCGGGACGCTGGTGGAGTTAGGCGAGGGACGCGCCGAGGATGTGAAGGTCAAGGCAATCCCCGGGGCAGGCAGCGCGAAGAGGGGTCGCTGAAATGGCGCGGCTGGCGTTCATTCTGATGAGCATCGCCCTTTCGGCCGGAGCCCGGCAGAATCCGTTCTTCCAGTCCACCGGGCCGCAGCAGGCGCAGCAACCACCGGGATCCCTCAGCGGCCGGGTGGTGGACGCGGCCACCAGCGAACCGCTGCGCGAGAGCCATGTAATGCTATACGGCATTGGCGCGGCGGGGGGCGTGCGGTCGGCCGGCGTTGATGGAGACGGCCAGTTCTCGGTGAGCGGACTTCCGCCCGGGCGGTATTATGTGCAGGCCGTGCATCCGAACTATCCGGGACCGCTTGGCCTGCCGCAGACAGGCACCATGGCCGAGGTCCTGCCGGGCAAGGAGACCAGGGGACTGACGGTGAACCTTTCGCCGGCGGGCTCCGTCTCGGGCCGGGTCCTGGATGATGGCGGGGAGCCCCTGGCCAACTGCAACCTGATGTTGATGCAGGCACCGATGGGGCAGTTTCCGGCGCGGTCCGCGGCATTTGGGCAGACCAACGACAAGGGGGAATTCCGCCTGGCTCCGGTGGCGCCGGACCGTTATTTGCTGCAGGCGAAGTGCCAGGAAGTTCTGCCGGCGGAGAACCTGTTGAGTGTGGTGGGACCTGAGGGTTTCGATCCGCGCGAAACGTGGCAGACGGCCTACTATCCCGACAAGTTGGCAGGCGGGGCGGCTTCGGCCTTCGGCGTCGCGGCCGGCGCCGAGGTGAAGGTGGAGTTTCATATGAAGCCGGTGACGGTCAGCACGATCACGGGCGTGATTACCGCCGCTCCTGGCGTGACGTGGAACAGCCCGCCGATGCTTCTGCTGCTGGATACTGACGGCGGAGACGCGGCACAGCAGCCGGTATCGGTCGCCATGGCCGGAAAGAACAATACCTTCCGGCTCACTATGGTGCCGCCGGGCAGCTACCGGCTCACCGGCACCCTGCAGGACCGGGCTCCGGAAGCCGCCGTTAGTGTGGAGCTGCCGGTCCAGGTGGGGGCCACGCTACCACCGCCGCTGACGGTGCAGTTTCAACCTGCGCTGACGATTGCAGGCAAAGTGGAGGATCCGCGCGGCGATCGGAGCAGTCAGGACGGACCCGGCGACATGCGCATCGTAAGCGGCCCGATCGGCCAGCCCCGGCCGAACATTGCGCCGGTGAAAGGATCCGTGATGCTGACCCCGGCGCGAGGGAACAGTCCCGTGGGCCAGCGTTCGGCGGAGGTAAATGCGCAGGACGGGACATTCCAGGTCTTTGGCGTGACGCCCGGCCGCTGGCGGGTGCGTTATCAGTCGTACCGGGGGCCGTCCTGGCTGGAAACCGTGCAGTATGGGGATTCGCTGGCGCAGGATCAGCAGATTGAGGTAGGCCAGGGGGCGGCGGGCGCGCTGCGCCTGATTCTCGGCGGCAAACCGCCAACGGTCAAATTCGAACTGAAGGATGCGCCTTCCATTTCAGGCGGAAGTTATTGGATGGTCCAGGCGGTGCCCGTACAGCGGGAGGGCGCGGGCAACCAGACCTTTATGGTGGGCGGCCCTACAGGCCAGTCCACTGCGGCGAACTCGCTGCCGCCCGGCCGCTACCATTTCTTCGGGTTGGAGCAGTCGTACGGCGGTATGGTGAATGAGCGGGTTCTGGACTTGCTAGTCCGCCTGGTGGAAGCCACTGAAATCACCAACACCAGCGAGCAGACGGTTACTGTGAAATGCCTGTCACTCGCCGATGTACAGCGTGTGGTGGCGGAATTCCTGAGCGGCGAAGTAAATAGATGAGTCCTCTCAGCAATTCGGGATCAACGCGCTTCCTTACCTGCGGGCGCGGTGTCATAGTAAATGCGTAAGAATGGAGCCGCAACGCAACATAATAGTGCGGTATAAACGCCTCACAGCAGCATTAATCCTGGCATTCAGCACCGCCGCCGCGCAGCCGGAGCGGAACAGTTCTATCTCCGGACAGGTCGTAAACGCCACCACCGCCGCGCCATTGAACCGGGCCACAGTGGAAATCGTGCTCGAAGGGCGACCCGATGTTCGCGGCATGGCGCCCACGTCAGCGGACGGCGCCTTCCTGCTGAGAGCCTTGCCCGCGGGCCGCTATCTGATTAACGTCTCCAAACCCGGCTATGCCGACACCGGCTACGGAGCCCGCTATCCCGGCGCTCCCGGCCAGGTGATCACTCTCGGTGCTAACGAGAACAAATCGGGCCTCATTGTCCGGCTGGCTCGCCTGGGCTCGATCGGCGGCACGATCCTGGGCACGGCCGGCATGATCGCCCGCGGGTCCTATGTCAGTGCATTCCGCAAGGAGTTCCCGCGCGGTCAGCCGGGCTGGGTGCAGGCCGGCGGCGCCACAATCGATGATCGCGGCCAGTACCGCATCAGCAACCTGCGGCCGGGCCGCTACATTGTGGCGGCGTACCAGGTGACGATGCCCGCTATTCGCATGGGCCCACCCCGCCCTGGACTGGAGAGTGAGCAGAAGGCGGTGCCGGCCCTGACCTACTATCCAGCCACGGTGATTCAACAGGAGGCAGTACCGCTCGACATCGGCTCCGGCGACGTCCGCCGCGATGTCGATATCTCGATCCAGGAGATGGCGCCGGTGCGCGTCAGCATTGGGATCCAACTACCGCCGGGTGCGCCCACGCAGCTGAGCCAGCCTGAGACCGCCCCGCGCCGCGGAATGCTGCGGGCTCCTGTTTGGATCAGAGGCGCCGTAGGGGGGCCTGGCGCGCCGATGCACGCGTTCACCGCCACCATGGATGGGCAGGTGGAGTACCAGCCGATCAATCCCGGCCGGTATATCCTGGCCAGTTCGCTGGAAGTGGACGGGAAGTGTTACGGGGCGCGCAAGGAAATCACGCTGTCCGGCGGTTCCGTCGACACCGTGCTTGCCTACTCACCATGCGTCCAGCTCACCGGCCATCTGCGCATCACCGGCCCCGGGGCTGGCCACCTTTCCGGCCGGCAAGTAGTGCTGAATTCCGGTGAAAACCTGCCCCTCGACCGGAAGAGCGGCGAGGTCCAAGCCGACGGCTCGTTTGTCATCAAAGACGTTCCACCGGGCATCTGGGATATCTCACCGGGCGCCATTCCGATGGGCGGCTATTTGAAGTCCATGATGCTGGGCACGCTGGATGTGTTGACCAAGGATATGGTCATTGCGCCGGAGACCAAAGATTCGCTGGAGATAGTCATCAGCACCCGCGCGGCCCAGCTCCGCGGCCATGTGGAGAACGGCTTCGCCACTACGGTAGTGGCGGCTCCGCAGGGCGAACTGGCGAGCGTCCAGTCCTTGTACCGGGCAACCGGAGTGGATGAGAACGGCGACTTCGAGTTCCGGAATCTGGCTCCGTCCCATTACCGGATTTACGCTTTCGAGTCCGTGGAGCCGGGGGCCTGGCGCGATCCGGAGTTCCTGAAGAATTACGCCGGGCTCGGCACGCCCGTGGAACTGGCGGAAGGCCGAGGCCCGGAGATCAAGGTGACAGCGATCCCCGGCGCTCCTGCAGAAAGGCGAAGCCAATAACATGCGCGGCCTTTTTTTTGTCCTCTGTCTTTGTCTCCCCTGCCCTGCGCAGATCCAGGGATTTGGCGGCGGGCGTCCGGGCCAGCAGCATCAGCCGCCGGGTTCGATCAGCGGCAGTGTGGTGGACGCGGTGAAGGGAGAACCGGTGGCAGGCGCCATGCTTACCATTCGGCCCCTGGGTCCGGGCGGAATGGCCTCACCCAGCGTGGATAGCGCGGGACAGTTCTCGGCCGGCAATCTGCAGCCGGGTCAGTACTATGTACAAGCCAACCACCAGTCGTACCCCGGCCCGTTGGGCCTGCCGCAGGCCGGGCTTACGGTAGATGTGGAATCCGGTAAGGCGACCACGGGCGTTGTGGTGAAACTGACGCCAGCCGGTACGGTCTCCGGACGCATTTTGGGCGATGACGGCGAGCCCCTGCCGAATTGCGGAGTCTTCCTCTCGGCAGCGCCCATCGGCACGCTTCCGGTGCGCCAGCAGAACTACGCGCAATCGAATGAAGAGGGCGAGTTCCGCATCGCGCCAGTCTCACCCGATCGCTACCTGCTGGCCGTCCGATGCTCGCAAGCCCTGCCAGTCGAGCGCCTGCTGGACGTTGTTGGACCCGGAGGCCTGGAGCCTGGTGCGGGGTGGCAGCCCCTCTACTACCCGGATAGTCCCACGGCGGCAAGCGCGTCGACGGTCAATGTCGCGTCGGGCGTGAACGTGGAAGTCGAGCTGCACATGAAACCGCAGCTGGTCACAACGGTCACCGGGGTCGTGACCACCCCCGACGGAGCCTCGCCGGCCGAGGTCTACCGTGTCATGCTCTACCCGGAGGAGACTGCCGCGGATCCCGGGTACAGTCTGGGTTCAGCGGCTGATGGAAAGTCCGGCCGGTTCCGTATTCCGATGGTGCCCCCAGGTACATATCGCTTCAAAGCGATCTCAATCAACCGCGGGTCCCAGCCCTCCTGGTACGCCAGCCAGCGCATCACGGTCGGACAGACGGCTCCAGCGCCGGTCACGCTCCAACTGCAAACGGCCACCACGCTGACAGGCAAAGTGGAGGAGCCACCTTCCGAAGCCACAGGCAGCGAGCAGCCCTCGATCCGCATGAGAGTTGGAGCTGTGGGCGGGCCTTCCGGCCAACAGCAGGTGAAGGGGTCCATCCTACTCAGCGAAGCCAGTCCCAGCCAGAACATGGAATTACGAACCGCCCAGGTGAATGCCGCGGATAGCACCTTTCAACTGGAAGGCGTCCCGCCTGGCCGCTGGCGCGTGCAGTACCAGTCTTTCCAGCGGCCCGCCTGGATCGAATCGATGCAGTACGGCGACACTCCGGTGGAAGGCGACGTCATTGAAATTACGCAGGGCTCAGCGGGCACCCTGCTGCTCAAACTCGGGAGCAAGGCACCGGAAATCCACTACGAGCTCAAGGGCGCGCCACCCCAAACTAAGTCCTACTATATGATTCAGGCAATCCCGGCGGACGGTCCCGGGCCCAGGGGCATGGGCATCCTCGGCGTTGTGATGCCCGGGCAACCGGTCCAGGCGCGGCCCCTCGGGCCAGGCCGCTACTCGTTCTTCGCGGTGGAACAGAGTGTGGGCGGCGGCATGCTGAATGACCGAGTGACTGAACTACTGCGCCGTGAGGTCAAGCCGGTCGAGATCTCCGCCGGACAGGAACAAACCGTCCAAATCCGATGCTTCCCGACGGACGAACTGCTCAAAATCGTGGCGAACTTCGTGGCCGGAGAAGTGCGCTAATCCCGCAGCGCCTTACCCACAGTTCCTGCCAATTATGGCGAAACCAATTGCACCGTAAGCCATGTCATAGTAATGTTCACGATTCGCAGTCGAGGCGCAAGATATGGTCCGATATCAAACCGCCGCCATTCTACTGATCCTCGCCGCTGGCACGGCCGCCGCACAGCCAGAACGCAATAGCTCCATTGCGGGGCGCGTGGTGAATGCGGCCACCGGCGCACCCCTGCGCCGGGCGGCAGTGACCATCGTCCTGGACGGCCGGGACGATGTGCGCGGCATGGCTCCGACCGATGCGGATGGCCAGTTCCTGCTGCGGCTGCTGCCGGCGGGCCGCTACCGGATTGAGGTCTCCAAACCGGGCTACGCGGCCATGAACTACGGAGCCCGATTGCCGTCGGCTCCTGGCCAAGTCATCACCTTAGGGCCGAATGAGAATAAGTCGGGCCTAGTCGCCCGGCTGCCGAAGCTGGGATCCATCAGTGGCACTGTCCGGGCAGTGGGCGGGACCCTCGCCATTGGAAGCTCAGTGCAGTCCTACATCCGGGCCTTCTCGGGCGGCAGGCCGGTTTGGGTTGCCTCAGGGCAGTCCCATGTAGACGGGCGCGGCCGCTTTCGGATCTATCACCTGAAGCCGGGTCAGTATATTGTCCGTGCGACACAAATCCGGACACCGGGCCAGAAGAGCATCACGGACACGAACTCGTCCACACCACCGGCAGCCCGACTGGAACCGGCCCCGACCTACTACCCGGCCGCCGTACTGGAGGCCAAGGCCGCTCCTTTGGAACTGGGACCAGGCGGGACGGTCACCAACGTGGATATCACAATCCAGGAGATGATCCCCATCCGCTTGGCAGTCAAGGCGCAATTGCCCGCAGCCGACCCAGATCGCCCGGCCGTGAGGCCAGCAGTCTACCTGAGTGCCTGGATCAATCCGGCGGAAGGACCCACCGTACTCCCCAATAACAACTTCATGGTGGGCATGGATCGCTACTACGAATCACCCGCCCTGCAGCCAGGACGGTACATCCTCACGGGCATGGGCATGGTCGAGGGCAAACGCTACTTCGCCCGGCAGGAGGTACACCTGACGGGCGGGACGGTCGAATTCAGCCTGCCTTTCACGCCCGGAGAAGAGGTGAAGGGACGCATCCGGTTCGCCGGTCCGTCACAGGAGCGCCTCACGAAATTCCAGGTTCGCCTGCGTTCCGCTGAGAACCTGTTTATCCGCCTGAGCTCTGGCGCCATCCAGCCCGACGGATCGTTCACCATCCAGGAGGTGCCGCCCGGACTTTGGGATGTCACCATCGCGCCGGTGCCGAAGGGCGCCTACCTGCAATCGGTGCGGTTCGGCGCACAGGATGTTCTCGCAGCCGGGACCCTCACCACCGGGACGACGCACGAGCCACTCGATATCGTCATCGGCCCGCGTGGAGCCGAACTGCGTGGCCGGATCTCAGAGGGCGTTGCGACCGTCGTTCTCGCGGCGCCACAAGGGGCGAGGTCTTCGCAGCTCAGCCAGTACGCTACTTCTGGTGTGGACGAGAATGGCCGCTTCGAATTCACTGGCCTGACACCGGGCACATATAGGATCTACGCCTTTGAGGAACTGGCTCCGCAGGCCTGGGCTGACCCTGCCTTCCTCGGCAACTTCCCAGACCACGGCGCCCTTGTCGAACTACAGCCGGACCACGCCGAGGAGATTGAGCTGAAGGCGATTCAGGGCTCCAGCGGCCGGAAGGGTGGACGCTGAGATGCGACGCCTGCCGCTACTGGCTCTCCTTCTGGCGCTGCGCATAGCCGCACAACCGCCCCAGCCCAATGCGTCCGTCCCCACGGCGCCAGCGCAACCAGGAGTCGAACTCAGCGGCCGGGTTTTGAACGCAACGTCCGGCGAACCAGTCGCCGGAGCACACATCGTGATCATCCACATGGGTCCGGCAGGCCGCGGCGTGGGCGCTCTCACCGACGCGAGCGGCCGGTTCACGGCCGCAGGCCTGACGCCCGGACCACTGTACGTGCAAGCGACCCATCCGAACTTTCCAGGTCCCTTCGGACTCCCGCAAGGCGGAACCCACATCGACCTCCAGCCCGGGAAACAGTCCGCCGAAATCGTCCTCAGGCTGCGGCCGTCCGGTGTTGTCTCAGGCCGCGTCGTGGATGACGAGGGGGAACCGGTCTCCGGCTGCGAAATCCAAATGTTCACGGTGCGCGTCGGCGCCGCACTCAGTTCCGCCGGGATCTCAGGGTACACCGACGACGAGGGCAATTTCCGCCTCGAGCCCGTAGCGCCGGACCGCTATCTGCTTTCCGCCCGGTGCGCGGAGGACCTGCCGACAGAACACATCCTGGACGTGAACCCGGCTCGCAGCTTCGAATCGACGCAGACCTGGCAACGTACCTTCTACGAAGACAGCCCCACCTTCGCAGGGGCAACGGAATTCGGGGTCGCCGCGGGCGCACAGGTTCAGTTGGAGCTGCATTTGAAGCCTCAGGTCGTCCGTACCCTCAAAGGGGTTCTCACGGGACCGCTGGGGACTTCCTCAAAACGGCCGGCACAGGTCTACCTGGCGCGTACTGGCGGCGGCGCCGGCCCCACCGAGTACGAATCAGAATCCGTCAACATGGAGGACAACTCCTTCCGGTTCGAATCCGTAGTACCCGGCACCTACGAGCTGTCCGCCCTGTCGTGGGACGCCACTTCAGAGGTACGGCATTGGGCTCTAGTAACGCTGACGGTCGGAGACGAGGAACCGCCGCGGGCTGCGCTTTCCATGCAACCGCTGTCCGTCCTGACGGGCAAGGTGGAGACCCGTCCCGGCGCAGCGGACGTGCCGGCGGCAGGCCCGGCGCAATTCCCTGTTGCTCCAACAAACCCAGCCAAGGCAGTGGAAGATCCAAGTCCTGCTATTTTGACCATGACTCCGGTGCCGCGCGCCAACCATGACAGTGATCAGCAAGCATCGGTAAATGCGCATGACGGCAGCTTCCGATTCTCTGGTATTACGCCCGGCCGCTGGAAGATCCATTACTATTTACGCCGGCAACCAGCCTGGATCGAGTCCGTGCAGTACGGCGGCGCCACCAGCGAGAACCAGGAAATTGAGATTACCCCCGGTGCAACGACCACCCTCCGCATTCGCACGAGCACGGAGTTCGCCCGGACCCGTTTCGAGTTGAAGCTTCCTTCGAACGCACCGAGAACTTACTGGGTGGTTTACGCCGTCCCGGCGCAGCGCCTGAAGTTGGATGCCCCGGTGGTGGCAGCCATCGGTTTCCCAGAGAGCCTCAGCAGCGTCACGAGGCTGCCCCCTGGCCCGTATCGCTTCTTCGCAGTGCCGCGCACTGCCGGCGGCGGCATGTTCAATGAACGCTTCGCCGAGTTGATGAGCCGGACACTGGAGCAGATGGATATCTCGACAGCAAACGAAAAAACGATTGAAGTGCGATGTTTTCTGCACGAAGAGGTCGAGCGCATCGTCTCGTCATATATTGCGGGAGAGGTACGCTGAGGCCCAGTGCTTCCGCTAATAATCGAAAAGCGGCATTGTTCATGGTTCGTCCTTTTTGACCGGAGCGACTGGAAATGGTCCGCTATCAACTCGGCGTGCTTCTCGTAATCCTGGCAACTTCGCTAACCTCCGCGCAGCCGGAGCGAACCAGCTCCATTGCCGGCCGCGTGGTGGATGCGACAACGGGTGCGCCCTTATGCCGGGCAGCGGTGGTCATCATTCTGGACGGCCGCAATGACGTGCGCGGCATGGCTCCGACTGATGCGGATGGCCAGTTCCTGCTGCGGCTGCTGCCCGCGGGCCGCTACCGGATCGAGGTCTCCAAGCCCGGCTATGCCGTCATGAACTACGGAGCCAGGTTCCCGTCCAATCCGGGCCAGATTGTAACGGTGAGCCCGAACGAGAACAAGTCAGGCCTCATCATCCGGCTTCCGCAACTGGGCGCGATCAGCGGCGAAATTGTTGCGGCCGGCGGAGGCCCGGCCAAGGGCGCATTCGTCCAGGCATACCGGCGCATCTATCGGCGCGGCCAGCTGGATTGGAGCCCCGAGGGCGGCGCGCGGACAAACAACGAGGGCCACTATCGAATCGCCCACCTGCTTGCGGGCCACTACATCGTTTCGGCCCGGCAGCACGAAACGCCCCCAGACGACCAACCGGCCCTCGCGGTTCAAGCGGAGCCCGCCCTGCGGCAGGCACCGGCGCTCACGTTCCATCCCGCCACACCGGTTCGAGGCGAGGCCGCTCCGATCCTGCTGGGTATGGCCGGCGATGTGATGGGCATCAATGTCTCGATTCAGGAGAGGGAACCCATCCGGCTGCGCCTTCCGTTCATTGGACTGCCCGGCGGAAACAGCCCTTTTGTCCAGCGGGTCAATGGGGTGCCCACCTCCCGCGCGTTCATCCCCGCACGAATTCGGGAAGTGAACGGCGAATCGGGTTACCAGTTACAGATCGCGGCCGGCCCGGAGCGGCGCTTCGAGACGCTGGCCCTGGCGCCAGGCCGCTATGTGATTGCTAGCGCGGTCGAGGCCGCCGGCACTCTCTATTCGGCGCGCCAGGAGGTGAACCTGACGAGCGGTTCCCTGGATATCCCGCTCTTCTTTCGGCCAGCCATGCCAGTCAAGGGCCGCATTCGGGTGGAAGGCCCGAACGTCGGCGATCCATCGAGGATGAGAGTCCGCTTAAGCGGATCGGACACCGGCATCCTGCGTGTGCAATCCGCAAAGGTTGAGCCGGATGGTTCGTTCTCGATTCCGGCCGTCCCTGCCGGCGTATGGGAATTGGCGGTAGACACCCTCCCCCAGGGCGGCCACATCAAATCGGCCCTGCTCGGCCGGACGGATGTCCTGAAGGGCGAGCTCCTGGTTTCCAATGACAGTCGCGAGCTGCTGGAAATCGTGGTGAGCACAGTCAGCGCTCAACTCCGGGGCCGCGTGGACGACCGCCGCGCCACTGTGATCCTGGCCGCCCCACAGGGAGATCGAGCCGGAATGCCGCGTTTCTATTCGACAGTGGGCCTGGATGAGGACGGCCATTTCGAGTTCCGCGCACTGCCGCCCGGCGCGTACACCATTTATGCGTTCGAGGAACTGGCTCCGCACGCGTGGCTCGATCCTGAGTTCCTGCCGCACTACGCAGGGCTGGGTACCCCCGTGGAATTGCGCGAAGGCCGCGCGCCGGAGCTCGCCGTCAAAACGATCGTGGGCTCCACCGCCACAAAAAGGGTGCAGTGACATGCCACAATGGCCGCTTTCCTTCATCCTCTGTGCGATCGTGGTCCGGGGCCAGGGCGGAGCCTACCCCGGCAGCCAGGGTCCGCCGCAGAGCCGGCCTGCCTCGGAGCGAGGTTCCGTCAGCGGGCGTGTTGTCAACGCTGCCTCGGGCGAACCCATTGCCGGGGCCCGCGTGAGAATCGGTCGTTCTTCCACCACCGACAGTGTGAAGCTGGCCACCAGCGACCCAGTAGGAGGGTTCTCGGCGAGCGGCCTGACACCAGGCTCATACCTGGTCAGCGCCTCGCACAGCGAGTATCCGGGTGCGCTCAACCTGGCGCAGGCCGGAGCCCGCATCGAAGTCCAGGGAGGCAAGGAGACTACCGGAATCACGGTGAAGATGCACCCCGCGGGCACCATCTCGGGAGTGGTCCTGGACGACGGCGGAGAACCTCTTGCCCAATGCGGCGTCGCCCTGCTGCCGGTGCCACTGGGTGGCGTGGTTCCCCCGGAAGCCGGCCGGGCATCGACGGATGACAAAGGCCGCTTCCGACTGGAAGCCGTCGCACCGGACCGCTACCTGGTGGTGGTGTCCTGCGAACAGGATCTTCCGTCCGAGCACATCCTGGACGTTGTGGGCTGGATGGGCTTCGAACCGCAGGAGACCTGGCAGCGCACGTTCTATCAGAACGGCACGACGCGCTCGGACGCAGCCGAAGTCAGCGTCGCCTCCGGAGCCGAGGTCAAGCTCGAATTCCAACTGAAGCCCGTGGCCGTCCACACCATTCGCGGCACGGTGACACAGGCTCCAGGCGTGTCGTGGTCGACGGCACCCGAGATCCGCCTGATTCCAGAAGGACCACGCGCGGAAGATTCACTGGAGTGGACTGACTACCTCAACGTGGAAACAGGGGTTTTCCGTTTCGAGATGATCCCGCCCGGCGCGTACAGCCTCACAGCCTGGACGACGGATCAGTTCGGTCGTCTGCTGGTTTCGGAGGCCCGCGCGGTGGTGGTAGGACCAACCGCGCCGCCCCCGGTCCGGCTCGAATTACGATTCAGCGCAACGCTCACCGGTCAGGTAGAGAGGCCGGATGCTGGAACTTCCTCGGCGTCACCAGCTGCTGCCGGTCAACAAACCCGGCCAGCCGGAGGGCCGCCAATGGGACCACCGCGTACCTCTGCCGGGCCTACAGTCACCTTGACGCCCACTCGGCCGGGCGGCCCATTTACGACCCTCACCGGCCGGGTCAGTCTGCAGACTGGAAGCTTCCAGATCCCTGGAATGGCACCAGGCCGCTGGCTGGTTCGGTATGAGCAACCACAGCAGCCCGCTTGGGTGGAGTCCATGCAGTATGGTGAGGCGCCGGTTGTGAACAAGGAGATTGAGGTGACGCCGGATTCGACCGCAATCCTGAAAATACGCACAAATAGCAAGCTCGCCAATCTGCAATTGGAATATCTAGACAGCGCCGCGACGGCAAAGTCCAATTGCGCGCTCCAGGCAATTCCGGCCGGAGAGAGCGGCCGGACGATGCCCATTCACATGGACTTCAGCCGTGGCAACAGCCTGGCGCCCGGACGCTACTATCTCTTCGGCGTAGAACAACCGGAAGGAAGCGAGCGCCTGAATGAGCGCGCCCTTCGCCTTCTGGGCAGGCAGATAAACCCGATGGAAGTGGTGGCCGGCCGGGACCAGGCGCTCACCGTGAAATGTTTCTCCGCCGGGGAGCTTCAGAGAATCATCGAGAATTACATCGCCGGAGAAGCGCGCTGAATGATCATATCGCCACTTGCAGATTTCCACGGGCATGTCATAGTGAATAATTGAGAATTACAGTCGGCGTGCCTCACAATGGTCCAGTATAAACTTGCCGTTGTTCTCCTAATTCTAGGAATGGGCCGGGCCTCCGCCCAACCGGAGCGCAACAGCTCGATCGCGGGCCGCGTGGTCAACTCTGTCACCGGCGCGCCCCTGCACCGCGTGACGGTTGAAATCATCCTGGAAGGACGCGACGACGTTCGCGGCCAAGCCGGCACGGAGAGCGACGGGCAGTTTCTTCTTCGAGCGCTGCCCGCGGGCCGCTACCGCATCAAAGTGACCCGGCCCCGCTACGCCGCAATGAACTACGGCGCCCGGCGGCCCAATGCCCCAGGCCAGATCATCACCCTCGGATCCAACGAGAACAAGTCCGGGTTGATCATCCGGATGCCTGCCCTGGGGGCAGTGAGCGGGGCAGTCACCGGACTGCCGGCGACTGCGATGCAACCGCAAGTCGTGGCTCGGCCCGTCGAAGGCACAACCGAGAACCCCTTTGGGCGGGGCGGAATGTTCGAACGCCCGGGAGAATACCGCATTGATGGCTTGATCCCCGGCCGCTACCGCCTCTCTGTGGGCTACACCGTCATGCCCCGGCGGGATTTGTTTCCAGCTGACGCCAAGGTCGACCTCAATCGCCGCTTTACCTCCTACTATCCCTCCACTCTCAATTCCAACGAGGCGGTCATCGTCGAAATCAAGCCCGGCGAGGAACTCACAGGCTTCGATCTCGTCGTACAGGAGCCGGCCCAGGCCGTTCTGGGCATTCGTATCCTGTGGCCTAAGGATGTCGTAATCCCAAAGCCCGCTCCAGGCATGTTCCTAGGCTCCCTTCATCTCCACACACGTTCAGCCGGGAACCCCCAGGGCGTGTATGCCGGCGGTCAATCCCTCACGGCGGGCGATGAGCGCCTCCTCTATCAGTCGCTCATCCCCGGACGCTACACGGTCAGCGGCACTATCCAACTCCAGGGCCGATGCTACTCCGCTCGCGAGGAAGTCACGGCCACTGCGGGGACGCCCATACTGGAATTGCCGCTCCAGCCCTGTACAGACGTCCGTGGCCGCGTACGTATCTCCGGAGCCTCCACACTACCCGCCAAGCTCACCGTCAGTCTCCGCTCGCTGGAATCCGCTCCGGTCAATCTGGACCGTCCCACTCTCCAGCCCGATGGCTCCTTCGTCATCCCTGGCGTCCCCGCTGGTCTCTGGACCCTTGTCCTCTCGCCCCTGCCTCCCGGCAGCTACTTGAAATCCGTGACGCTGGGCAGTCTCGACGTGCTCGACCAGCCCCTCCTCATTTCGCCGGCAACTTCGTCTCGCCTCGAAATCCTCGTTGCAGCGAATGGAGCCGAGTTCAGCGGCCATGTGGAGGAAGGACTTGCCACCATCATCCTGGCGGCCCCGGAAGCTGCCGCTGACTCCCTGCCCAGCCGTTACGCCACCACCAGCGTCGACGAGCAAGGCCACTTCCGCCTGACGGGACTTCACCCTGGCGCCTACCGTGTCTATGCCTTCGAAGACATCGAGCCTGGAGCCTGGCTCGACCCCAACTTCCTGGCGGAGTATCGGGATTCGGGCACACCAGTCCAACTGAAGGAAAGTCCGGGGCCGGCCGTTACCCTCAAGGCCATACCCGCCAATCGTCCGGCAGCGAAGATAGGGGCTCGTTGAAATGCCCAGCCGCCTAGCCTTTCTCTTCTTCGCCGGGCTCGGCGCGATGGCGCAGCAGACACCCGGGACGCTTTCCGGCATCGTCGTCAACTCGGCTGGAGTGCCCATCAACGATGCGCGCCTGCAACTGGTGGACGGCGAGGGGAGTCCGACGAATCTCTTCACCTCCACCCTGGCCGATGGGACCTTCCAACTTGCCGGCGCGAGTCCCGGACGCTGTTTTCTGATTGTCTCCCACGCCCAGAACCCTGGCCCGCTGGGTGGCCCGCAGATTGGCCTTCGCTTGGAGATCAGGCCTGGCCAGCAGATTGAGGGCTTGAAACTGGCCTTCTCTCCGCCCACCGTCGTCTCCGGCCGTGTGCTGAACGATGAGGGCGAACCGGTTGGTGATTGCCACGTGTTCATTTCCCCTGTCGCGGCACAGGAAGGCAGCGCCAGCAGGCTGCACATGGCCGTCACTAACAATCGCGGCTTTTTCCGCCTTGATTCCGTGGCGCCCGATCGCTATGTCGCTTTCACCTCCTGCAACGCCATCCTGCCCACTGAGCACCTGCTCGATGTCGTCCCACGCGACGGTTTCGAGGCTCGCTCCACATGGATGCCGGTCTTCTATCCCGACAGCCCCACTCGTGCCGGGGCTCAGCCATTCGCGGCCGCGCCTGGACTCGACCCGCACCTCGAATTTCGCTTGCGGGCCACCCCCGTCAGCGCCCTCACCGGCCCGCTCACCGCTGCGCCGGGGGTCACCTGGCAGGAGCCGGTATCAATGGAAATCTATCCATCCGACGCCGGCGAAAACCGCGGCTTCTCAACGCTGGACGGAAGCTCCGACGACAAAACCGGAACTTTCTCATTCCGCACCGTGCCGCCAGGCCACTACCAACTCGTAGCCACTACCAGGGATCGCGGAACCAACCCGCCCGCCACGGCAAACTTCCCCTTGACTGTCGGCGATACTGCTCCGCCTCCCTTCCCCATCGTCCTGCGGCCCGGAATCCCCGTCAGCGGAATCGCGGAAGACAGTTCGGGCAGCCGCCTCATTCAGCCCAACCAGAATGTCGACTTCATCGTTGAGAACACCCCCACGGGAGAGGTCCGCCACAGATCGGTCCGGCCAGCCGGAACCATCACGCTGGACTCTGCCGACTCAGGATCCGGACTGTACGCTGCACCTGCCGACATCGATTCCGAGACCGGCCGGTTCACTCTCCCCGCCGTCCCGGCCGGCCGGTGGCGCATCCGCTGCCGTCTCAACTACGACCGCACCTACGTCGAAAGCGTGATTTTCAACGACAAACGAGTGGAAGGGGGCGTCATCGAGATCACGGGAGCGCTCGCGCCAACCCTCCGGCTCCGCCTCGCGCCAAAACCCAACATGAGTTATAAGCTGGAAAACCTGCCGACTGGCAGCGAGAGGAAATGGATGGTGCTCGCCGTCCCGGAGCAACCACTGTCGACTGAGCAGGCTGACCACGTCGTCGAAGGTGATCCGGAATCACTCAAGTACGCCAGCCGGATTGTTCCGGGCCGTTACCGCTTCATCGCGCTGGAAACGGACTTCGCCGGCAGCCGCGACCGCGCGCCGTTGCTCCGCGTCCTCGCCCCCAAAGTGGACCCTATCGACGTCCCCGCGACAGGTCGGCAGAACCTGCCTGTCCGGTGCTTCACCAAAGCCGAAGTGGAGAAGGCGATTCAGACCTACCTCTACGGAGACACCCCACCCCCAGCGGCCCCATAATAGGCTAGTCATGCTACGCAAGCTACTCGTCTTGACCGCCGCTTTTTGCACCTGCGCCGCCGCGCAATCGCCCAAGTCCATCCTGCTCATCACAGACGCGGAAGGCGTCGCCGGCATCTGCCGCCAGGAGCAGACTGAGCCCACCAATCCCGAGCTCCAGAAACTGCTGGCCGGCGAGATCAATGCCGCCATCCGCGGCTTCATGCGCGCCGGAGGTGCCGATGTCGTCGTCTGGGATGGCCACGACGGCAGCCGTACCCTGTCCGCGCTCCAGATCGAACACGCGAAACTTGTCATCGGCTCGCTGGGCCCCAAAATGCTCCTCGAGCGGAAATTCTCCGCCATCGGCTTCATCGGCCAGCACGCGCGCGCCAATCGTGAACGCGCCGTCATGGCCCACAGCTATAGTTCGCAGGGGATCCAGAAGCTGCTCATGAACGGCAAAGAGGTGGGCGAAATCGAAACCCGCAGCGCCCTCGCCGGTTGGTACAACACGCCCGTCATCCTGCTCACCGGAGACCAGGCCGCCACGGAAGACCTGCACGCGATTGTGCCGCAGGCCGTCACCGTCGCCGTAAAAGAAGGCGTCGGCTACTATGCCTGCATCTCGGACGATGCCGCTACCGCCAACATGCGAATTGAAGCCGCCGCCTACGAAGCCCTGCGCAGAATAAATCAGATTCCGCCCTATCGCATCGAAGGGCCCGTCGAGATCATCCAGGAATCCACCACGCGCTCCACGCCCTCGCCCGACGCCGTACTCCTGCCAGGCGTCGAACACATCGGCCCCCGCACGACGCGCTTCCGGGGCAAGGACTTCATGGAGGCCTGGACCCTCTGGGCAGGCCGCTAGTTCTTCGCCGGCTTCACTTCCGACACGACTCCATCCACCACCCGCACCGTACCTACCGCCACGCCGTGATTGGCGTAACGGTAGATCTCCGTCAGGTGCCCTTCCTCGGGCACGCTGATCTTGTACGAGGCCGTCCCCAGGCGCTCAGCCAGTTCGCTCTTGGGCGCGCCTGTGGCCAGCTTCGCGAACTCCTGGGGCGTCGCCACCACCCGCGCCGCCGCCGCGGCGTAGCTCCGCGCAGAAGCATAAGCAGCAGCCGGCTCCGAGGTGTCGGCCGCCGCCGTCTTCCTGCGTGTCACTCGAGTACGCCGCGCATGCGCCGCCGCTCCGGAGGTACCCGCGGATCCATCCACGGACTTCGCGCCCGCCTGAGCCTTGGCCTTGACCTTGACGTCAGGCTCCGGCTGGCCTTCTGCTTCCTTCGTCGCTGCTGCCACACGGCCGAAAACCTTATCCAAGCCGTTGCTGATCGCCTTGCCACCCACGCTGCCGGCCGTACCCACTGCCGCCGCCGCCGCGTGTTCTACCATTGCCTGACCAAG
This sequence comes from Paludibaculum fermentans, assembly GCF_051172195.1. GTDB lineage: Bacteria > Acidobacteriota > Terriglobia > Bryobacterales > Bryobacteraceae > Paludibaculum > Paludibaculum fermentans_A. The sequence goes on along the minus strand of NZ_JBPJAQ010000002.1, from coordinate 510,874 downwards.
GCAACAGACCGCCGCGGCGGCCATCAGAGTCATTCGCAGGACCAGAATTTTCATGCGTACCTCTTACCGAAGATCCTAACGGGCCTGCCGGCCGCGAACCATCGTAGAACTCCCTTAGTACTCCGCCGAAAATCGCCCGGTGTTTCTCCTACACAACCGTAGCCGGGGAGGCCGCAACCGCTTGGGCGCGCCCCATCGCATCTGATACTGTGGCTCCACGGGAGCTGACTTCCAGACCCGAATACACGCAATGGCCGGGAGCCAGTTGGAGGCACTCATGGACACCACCCGCCGGACTTTCCTAGGCACCACCGCCGCACTGGCAGCCGCTGCCGCCCCCTCATCCGCCGCGCCGCTGGACACGCTCGCCATAGCCCGCCGCCACTCATTCCTGCGCACCCAGCCCACGCCCACCTTCTTTGAAGGACTCCTCCTCGGCAATGGCGACATCGGCGTCTGCCTCACCGTCCGCCCCGACGCGCTGGGCCTCCACATCGGCAAGAACGATTCCTGGGATATCCGCGTCAGCGACGAGCACGTCCCGCACATCAAGACTTTCGCGCAGGTGCTGGATCTCTGGAAGCGTGCCGGAGAAGAGGCCAAACGGCAGGGCAAGCCGGAAATGACCTTCCTGGAGTCGAAGATCGACTTCTTCCGCGAATACTCCGACCTCATGCAGTCGTCCTATCGCAAGCCCTGGCCCCGACCCTGGCCGTGCGGCACCGTCTGGCTGCATTGGGATTCGCGCATGGTGCGCGTGGTCCGGCAGGAACTCGACATCGCCACGGGCGCCGCCACCCTCACCTTCGAATACGACGACCTGCGCGGCACGGTCCGCCCGTTCCACCTGACGTGCTTCGTGAGCCGCGAAAACGGCCATATCAGCCTGTCGAGCGATGGCCCCATACCCGTACTCTCGGTCGCCTACCAGGCCAACTGGGACGACCAGGCCAAGCTGCCGGAACCCAAGCTGTGGGCGGAAGGCAGCCGGTTCTCGGGCTACCAGCACTTCCCGGCGACCGCGCCCACCGACGCCGTTCCCCATCCACCGGCTTCGCCGAAGGACACCAACTTCTCCCTCCACGGGATCCTCTCGGGAAACTGGACGGTCCAGCCGCAGGAACCGAAACGCCACCGTGTCCTGTTGGGATCCACCGCCCCGCAACCCTTCCGGCTCGACCTCACGCTCTTCACTCCACGCGATCACGCCGGCGCCGAGACCCACGCCCGCGACGAAGCCACCCGCCTCTCCGCCGTCCCCATCGCCACGCTGCGCACCGAGTCCGCCAAACAGTGGGCCGCCTTCTGGAACCATTCCGCGGTCGAGTTCCAGAACAAGGACCTGGAGCGCACCTGGTATCAGAACCAATACGTTCTCGCCTGCTGCCTCAAGCCCGGCACAATCGCCCCCGGCCTCTTCGGCAACTGGAGCAGCGGCCGCATCGGTACCGCCTGGCACGGCGACTACCACATGAACTACAACACCCAGCAGGTGTGGTGGGGCGTCTTCTCCAGCAATCACGTGGAGCAGCACGAACCTTACACCCGGCTGGTGGAATCGCTCGTGCCCATGGCCGAGTGGAACGCCCGCGTGCAGTTCGGCCTCCCCGGAGCCTACTTCCCGCACTCCGCCTATCCCGTACCCAGCGCCGCCAATCCCTACCCTGCCCCGCCCTGGGGTTACGAGATCTGCGAGACTCCCTGGACCGTGCAAAGCCTGTGGTGGCAGTACCTCTACACGCTTGATGAGGCGTACCTGCGCCGCGTCTATCCCATGCTGCGCGCGGCGGCCGACTTCCTGGTGGCCTTCGTCAAAAAGGGCGCCGACGGCAAGTACCACATCGCTCCCACTGTCTCGCCCGAGAACTGGGGCGCCACCGTCGACTTCCGCCTGAATCGCGACTGCATCATCGACATCGCCCTCACTGCGTTCCTGCTCGACGCCGTCGGTGAAGCCGCCACGCGCCTCAACATCGATCGAGACCAGCAGGCGCGCTGGAAGGAGGTCCGCCAGAACCTGGCGCCCTACCCCGACGTCGAGGGTCCCTATGGCCGCGTCTGGCTCGATGTGCTCGACGCCCCGGCCGAGTACGTCTACAACGTGCCAGTCACGCTAGCGCCGGTCTTTCCTGGTGAACAGGTCGGTCTCGACCTGCGGAAGGATCAACTGGAGATCGCGCGCCGCACCGCCCGGACCGTCCGGCTGGAGGGCGGCAACGATCTCGTGTGGCAGCCGCTGGCCCGCGCCCGCCTGGGCATGCTCGATCTCGACTGGTTCCAGCGCGAAGTCCGCTACTGCACTACCCCGCTCGGCATCGCCAACGATCGCCTGCGCCAGACCGGCGGCCGCTACCGCGACGAAACCAACTACGACTACATGATGGAGATGGGCGTCTGGACCGAGAACCTCTCCCTGCCCGCGGTGCTCAACGAGTGCCTGCTGCAGAGCTACAGCGGAGTGCTCCGGCTGTTCCCGAATACGCAGAACCTGGGTCCGGCCAGCTTCCGTGACCTTCGCGCCGCTGGAGCGTTCCTGGTCACCGCCGCCTGGAACGGGTCCACGGTGACAACGCTCACCATCAAGAGCGAGAAGGGCGCCAAAGTGCGGCTGGTAAATCCATGGTCGAATGCCAAGCCGCAGGTGATTCGTCTGCCGGGCGGCACGGCGTGGCCACACACCGTCCAGGGCGAGATTCTGGAGTTCGAGACGAAGCCGGGCGAGCTGTACGGTGTGCGCGGGTAGTGCGCATCTACTCCATCGACGTCATATGTTATAACATATCAAACACTCATCGCCATATGTGATTGCATATCAAACGAGTCGACTTCCGATTGACATGTCATATGCAATCACATATAGTTCTCATAGATCTATATGCCATCGCATATTGAATCACGGCGACTCGAAGGCCTCCCCCAAACCATGCGCCAGGCCCTCACCTCGGCTCGTCGCGCCCGCAAATGGAGCCAACTCGAACTGGGCCGCCGCATCGGGCTGCCCCAAGTCCATATCTCCGCCATCGAGTCCGGCAAGGTCACCCCGCGCTTCAACACGCTTCTCGACCTCGTACGTGTCCTCGACTTCGACCTCCTGCTCATCCCCAGGGCGTTGGTGCCTGCCGTCCAAGCGTTGGTCCGTGATCACGAGCAGCCCGCCAGCGAAGACGATCGCCCGCTCTACGCCACCGAACCTGACGACGAGGCCGGCCATGACGCCTGATCTCGAGCGGGTAAATGCTCTCGGCGTGTACCTGCACGGCCAGCTCACCGGCATCCTCACCCGGATGTCGGGAGACCAGCACCTCTTCTCCTTCGATCAGGACTACCTCGACGACTCCAACCGCCCATTGCTCAGCCTGGGCTTCAAGTCATCCGGCGGCGGACTGGTGACCCGAGCCCACCCGACGCGCCGCCGCCTGCCGCCATTCTTCTCCAACCTGCTGCCAGAGGGCGCTTTGCGAACCTACCTCGCGGCCAAGGTCGGTGTGGATCCGGAGCGAGAGTTTCCTCTCCTGGCCGTCCTGGGCGCAGACCTCAGCGGAGCCGTCGTCATCCAACCGGTCGAGAGTTCCAAACCGGCATCCCTACCTCAGCGCCAGGGAAGTCTCCACTTCTCACTCGCCGGATCACAACAGAAATTCCCAGCCATCCTCAATGCCGCGGGCGGTTTCGCCATGCCGGAGCGAGGCATCGGCGGCAATTGGATCGTGAAATTGCCCTCCACGCAGTTCGCCTCGGTCCCAGAGAACGAGTTCGTGATGCTGGAACTGGCGCGCTCCATCGGCATTCCAGTACCAGCCACGCGCCTGCTGCCCGTCGCTGAAATCGGTGGACTCCCGGCCGACGCCTCGCGCATCGCGGGCCAAGCGCTCGCTGTCCAACGCTTCGACCGTCTGGAAAATGGCCGCCGGGTCCACATGGAGGACTTCGCCCAGGTCTTCGGACAGTTTCCAGAGGATAAATACAAAAGCCGCAGCTACGCCAACATCGCAGCCGTGCTACGTGCGGAGACGGCGGGGGACGCCACCGACGACTTCCTCCAGCGCCTCGTCTTTTCCGTACTCATCGGCAATGGCGACATGCATCTCAAGAACTGGTCGCTGCTATATGCCGATGGCCGCGTACCCACGCTGGCTCCGGCCTATGACTACGTCTCTACCCTGCCCTACCTGCGGGAAGACCAACTGGCGCTATCGTTCGGAGGCAGTCGCACCTTGCACGAAATCACGCTCGATCAGGCGCGCCGCTTCGCCGATCGCGCCGGTCTGCCCATGGCGCCCGTCTGGGACACGGTCCGCACGACCGCCGAAACGACCGCCCGCGCCTGGAAGAACCTGCCGCACCGAGACCTCCTGCCGCCCGAACTGCGCCTGACGATTGGAGCCCACATCCGCAAAGTGGCCGCCGCCATTGCCGCCGCCTGACCCGCTTCAGCGGCCCAGCACCACCAGTTCATAGTCCGCCAACCGCGGAACCGTGAATCGTGTGTAGCCATCCACCACGGACACCTTCAGTTCCCCCGCGCTCCGCACCGTTCGTGCTCGTCGAAATACACCTTCCACCGACACTTCAATCCCCTGCATCGGAATCGGCGCGAAACTGGCCGTCTGCGAATGGCCTGACAGGTTGATCAGATGAACCTGCGACTCCCCTTCCCTCTCCATCAGCGTCATCTCGACCAGCGGATGCGCGTTCGTCACCACCTGGCGTTTCGGCATCATCGCTGACACCAAGTCGCGGAACAACCCGGCATGCGCGGGCAGGCTCAGCCGGTAATACATGGCCCCCAGATTCCACGGCAGCCACGTCATGCGGCCCCGCCCGATTGCGCTCGACCAAACCGCCGGAGTATCCGTGTCCTTCATGTCCACATGGATCTTCTCCGGGGGACCAATCATCGAGGGCGGCACCAACGTCAACGGAGCGGCGCCTTCCACCTCGAACTGCGTAAACGCGCCGTTTAGCATCAGCAGGTCTGTGGACTTCAGCGACGGGAAAGCGCCGTGGTCCCGTACACGTACATACCCTTTCACCTCGGCCTGCGTCCCCACCACCCTGGCCGCCTCAAACTCCGGCGGCTTCGAACTCACCAGCAGCAACCGGCCGCCCTGCTCCACATACCGCCTCAACTGCGAAGGCGCCCAATCCGAGGCAATCACCAGATCGTAAGGATGCGCGCCCATCCATTCCAGATTGTTCGAGACCGCAAACGGAATGTGCTCTTCGCTCAACAGCCGGAATAGGCCACGGTAAGACGCATCTTCCGCACTGTTCCTGCCCGCCTTCGTCAGCAGCAGGACCCGCGCCTCGCTGTGCAGTCCCAGATACTCCCGCTCATGCGCGGCCGCCCATTGGAAGATGGGCCGCGCGGTCTCGTAGGCCTGCCGGTCGTGCAGGTCCAACGTGCCGTTCACCTCAAACGTCAACGCCCCGCCGTGAGCCAGCGCCTGCCACATCCGGCGCGCGATCTCCGCCGGCGGCACCGTCGCGAAGCGCCAGGCGTAGTCGACAAACTGCATATTGAGATCCACCGCCATCTTGTCCGGCTGGCTGTTCCGGGCGCGATTCACGTTGTCGCTGGTTGCGTAGGGCCACAACGGCAACGGGCGGTTCACGGCCGTGTTCGACTCCGACATGATGCCGTCGGTGAACTCCTGCATGTAATTGAAGTAACCAGCCCGTTCGCGCTTCTCGCCAATCAGCCGGCCGATCGCCTGGGACACCTCGCGCGCACTCTGCTGCAGGAATTCGCGGTAAATCTCATCGGACTTATCCGGAATTTCGCGATGATATTCTTCCGCGTACTTCTTCCTGCAGGCATCGCAGTGGCACAAGCCGACATAGTTTCCGCTATAGTCGGTCGCCTGGTTGCCAAACATATTGAAGAACAGCCCGTCGACGTCGTACTTCTCCAGGCCTTCGCTCAGGATCTTCATCACCTGGCTGCGATAGTAGCCCCCATTGATGCAGGTGGAGTACAACCCGTTGTAGATGACCGGAGAGCCGTCGGCCTTCTTGAAGAACCACTCCGGATGCGCGTCGTAGACCGCCTTCTGCGTCTTGCTGAAGTCATAGCGGCCCACCACTCGAATGTGCCGGGCATGCGCCTCGCGCAGAATATCGCCGAACATATCCTTGCCTGCCGGCAGGTAGGCGCTGGGATAATGAAACTCGGTTTTAGTCGGATAATAAGCGCAAATTCCACCCATCCCCATCAGCACGACATTGGCCCGCATCTCAGCCAGTTGGGTGGCCAGGCGCGCAGTGTCCATGGCGGCATCGGTCTCGCGTAGATTGGTCTGGACCCAGCGGATCGGCTCGTTCATCCACCAGCCCGGCTGTCCGGATAACACAGCGCAGGCCAGACACACCAGGAGTACGGCGCGAAGCATGCTCCCGAGCATATCTCAATGGGTAGCGGAATCGGCCGGGCTGACCGGAGTGGGATCAAGCACTCCGGCCAGCCGCTGGGGGTCACGAGTTGGAGGGGATTACCAGCACCAGCAGCGACAGAAGCGCTGCCAGGATAACGAACACAACGAAGGCTTCGCGGAGCCAGTCCGCGACCTGGGGGGTGTGATAGCTGCGCATCGGCCAGATCCTCCCGGAAGCATAGTAATGCTGCCGGACGGGCGAATCAAGGATTTTCGGGCCGCGTTTCCCAGATGGGTGGAAATGTCCGCAGTCGCTCTGCAATGGTTAGCGCGCCACCGCCACTTTCACCGCGCGGGTTTCCGCCAGCACCTTGCCGATCCAGATGTGTTGCGCCTCCAGGCGAATGATCGAGCGCGTAATCCTGTTCGGTTCCACGAAGACTGACGCCTGCCCGAAGCCCTCCGGGCAATTGGCCACCATCGTGTACGGACCAGGAACGATGTCTTTCAGCGAAAACCGGCCGCGGCGGTCGAGCTTCGCCTCATAGGCGAGTTCCGGCTGCTTGATGTTGGCGAGCTTGACGGAACCTTCCGCGAAGACGCGCCGGTCTTTGGCAACCACCGTGCCCTCCAGCCGGCCGATTGCGACCTCCACATGGATGGTCACCCCACCCAGGGCCATCGGCTCCGGGTTCATGCGTTTGATCTCGACCGGGAACCGGAATTTCTCTCCGAGTTCGGCGCCCTCCCTGATCTGGAAGGCCACTTTGATCTTCCGTTTCTCGCCGGCCTTGAGGGTGATCTTCGAATCGGGCTCCAGCCCTTCCATTGTTGCCTTCGCCAGACGGCCCTCCAGGCGGCCGACCGGTTTCACGGTAAATACGGCGGACTGCCGCAACCGGTTGTGCAGCAGGAAGACCTTCTCGATCACCATCGGTTTCTGCTGCTGCGACTGGGGTGCGCAGTAGGCCGGATCCATATTGCGCTGGGCCTGATTGTCGTCCAGCAGCATGTCGGTGCCGAAGGGAGCCGCGGGATCGCCGGGACAGGTGGCCCGCGCCATCGCGCAGCGATGGATCAGGGCGCTGGGGAAGTTCCAGTCGACCCACGCGTAATCGTGGTGGCCCGGATTCACGTTGGTCACGGTGGGGCTGCCAACGACGCTGGTGCCGCCGCCGGCCCCAAACGACATCACACGCAGTTCCACCGCAACGTTGCGAGCCGGCGCGCAGCCAAAGTTGTGGACCCTGGCCACCAGCCGGTTCGGTGTGTCGGGGTGGTAGTTGTCGCCCCAGAAGGTCGGATTGCCAGGCACCGTGTTCAGGTCAGTCGGTGTCGTCGCCGGGTCGACCAGAAAAATGTCCGGGCTTTCCCACCAGTAAGGCGCCGCGCTATCCATCACGCGCAAGTCGGGCTTGCCCCAGAAGAGGTTCGTGCCCACACCAGCCGCGGAGACCCCATACTGCGGAGTTTCGATGCCGCTGATGGTGGTGGAGTGGTGCGCGTACATCTCCGTCTGCACAAAGTTCCAGGCGTCTTCGGCGCAGATCATGCCGTCGCCGTTGGAATCGTGCCAGGTCAATTCCCCGGCCGTGAAGCCCGGGAAATCGGCCGGAATGCTGGCCGGGAAACCCCAATTGAGGGATGCGACCAGGACGCCGGAGAAGTAGCCGCCGGCCGAAGACGCGCCGGAAGGATATGCGTTCTGGCTGTCGCTGCAGGCGGTCAGAATGGCGATCGAGCCGGGCCCCGTGCTCGTGAGGACATCCGTCACGAATCCGCCCGAGTAGCACTGGTTCATGGCGACAATCAACTCGCCGCAGTGGATGTTGTCCAACTTCTGTTTCATCCGGCTGCTCGGATAGTGCTGGTTCCAGGTGGGCGCCATGCAGAGGTATGCCTGTCCGGCGTCCGAACCGCCATGATCGAAGGTGTAGAGGAAGAGATGATCGTCCGCGCTCAGCACTCGTGTCCCGCCGGGAGCATAGGAATCCAATGCGGCATCCAGACCGGCAATGGTGCCGGCATAATCCACTAGCAGGTCGCTCCACACGCTGGGGGCGCCCATGGCGATGGTGATGTGCGCAGGATCGTAGCCGTAGCGGTCGATCAGCAGGTCCCTCATCCTCACGAAGTCGTTGTGAAAGTCGGGCATGTTATCCATGCCGGTGACGAATAAGGCGTAGCGATGCGCTGCCTGGGAAGATGGCAGGTCGTAGGACGCCGTGCCGGTGCGCTCGAGAACATCCTCCACCCGCAGGGGTGGCAGTTCAAAAAAATGGGCGTCCTTTGGCTTCTTGAGCTGGGGCAGGTCCGGAATGTGGACCGCTACGATTTCGTCGGTGAATTCCGGGTTCTCCAACGGGTACTTGCTTTGAATAACCCGAATGGCGCCTGTCTCCACGTCGTGCAGTTCATAACGTACGGGGTGCGTCCAGTACGCGCCGGGCGCCTCGTCGATAATCACCAGGAACGATTCGCTGGTGACCTCCTCCTGATCGGATCCGATGTGCAGCATCGTACGAGCTGGCATGGCGCGCTCGACAAGATGGATAGTTTTGGTGCTGAATTCGCGCGGTTCGCGAGCGACACGCGCGAGGAGTTTGCCGGTGAGTTCTTCCCGGGTGAGTCTCATGACCCTCTCCTATTGGTCCTGACTACTTTGGGGTGTGGCGGACGCGCAGCAAGCTGCACAAGTGCGGGTTGAATTGGCTCACTACTTCCGCCAATTTCGCACGGTCGCGGTAATGGTACGCCTACTCTTTCACGGGTTCAAGGGGAACAAAAAGCGTCGTTGCAGGGCCGGATGCAGCTCAGCCGCGCAGCACGAACCGCAGCGGTAGATCCGCATCCAGCCGGATCCCAATCCTCGGCGTTACTTCAATCGCCTCATGCTCAATCGGCGGTCCCGCCAGCACTCGAATTGGCCCCTTCGTCAGGTCGCAGCCGTTGTGCTCCAGCGTGATGCCCAGGGAGCGGGTCAACTTGCCAGGTCCGTTGCCTGCGCCTTCCACTGAACGGATCAGGACGCAGCCCGCCACACCATCCGGTTCCGCCACGATGTTCAGGCAGTAATACATTCCATAGATGAAGTAGACGTACGCATACCCCGGCGGCCCGAAGATCACCTTCGTGCGCGGAGTGATGCCGCGATGCGTGTGCGCCGCCCTGTCCCCTATACCGAGGTACGCCTCCACTTCCAGAATCCGGCCCCGGCGGCCGTTGAATTCCAGAATCTGCCCCAGGAGGGAGCGCGCGACCTCCACAGTGGGCCGTTCATAGAAGGAGCGAGGCAGGACTCGAGGGTGCATATCCGGGCACGTCAAGGTACGCTAAGTACGAGGATAGCGAGGCGAAGGGGAAAGCTGAAAGCTGTTAGCTGATGGCTGATAGCTCTCTCAACCACCCCGAACCCTCTCCAATCACCCCGCACTATGCGCCTGTTCATCGGTCTCGACGTGCCTTACGAAATGCGGCGCAACCTCGAACTGCTGCTGAAGCTGCTGCAGCCCAAGGCCGACATTGCCTGGAGCCCGCTCTCCAACCTCCACATCACTGCCAAGTTTGTTGGGATGTGGCCGGTTGAGCGCCTGGACGAACTCAAGGATGCACTCCGCCAGGTGCCACGCCCTGGCGCGATGCAGATCGGCATCCGCGGCCTGGGCTGGTTCCCGAATCCCCATCATCCCCATGTGCTTTATGCAGGGATTCAGGCGCCCGAGGCGCTGCGCCAATTGGCGAAGAGCTGCGATGAGGCCTGCGCGGAAATCGGAGTCCCGCCGGAGACGAAGGAGTTCCATCCGCACCTGACCCTGGCGCGCATCAAGACCACAGTGGATCTGTTCCCGCTGAAGAAGGCCATCGCTGACCTGCCCAACGCCGACTTCGGCGCCTACACCGCCAAGGAATTCCATCTTTACCAGAGCCGCCCCACCGCCACCGGCTCCGTTTACACGAAGTTCGCGACCTATCCCCTGGAAGCCCCCCAAGAAGTATGATGACCCCTTTGTTGGTTCTCCTGGCCGCCTACCTGCTCGGCGGCGTGCCGTTCGGCTACATCCTTGTAAGGTTAAAGACGGGCCAGGATGTCCGGTCCATGGGCAGCGGCAACATCGGAGCCACCAACGTGCTGCGCACCTCCGGCCGCGGAATAGGCATCCTTACTCTCTTGTTGGATATCGGCAAGGGCTGGCTCTCCGTCTGGATCATGAGCCACTTCACCAAGGGCGACCTGTCGTGGATGGCCGCCGCCGCCGTAGCCGTCGTTCTGGGGCACGCATTCCCCATCTTCTTGAAATTCCAGGGCGGCAAGGCGGTGGCCAGTTTCGCCGGTGCCGCGCTCGCCCTCGCTCCGGCTGCCTTGCTGGGCGTCATCATTGTATTTGTGCTGGTGGTGGCCGTCACCCGTTTCATCTCGCTGGGGTCGATCCTGGGCGCGGCGCTGTTCCCGCTGGGCGTCTGGCTCATCTACCATCCGGAGTGGCCCGTGATGCTGGCCGTCACATTCTGCGGCGCCTTCGTCGTTTGGCGCCACAAGGCCAATATCGAACGGCTGCGCGCCGGTACGGAAAACGTCTTCCGCTTTGGGGGTAAGAAGTAAGTGAAGGATCTGGCCGTCATCGGCGGAGGCAGTTGGGGTACGGCGCTGGCGATCGTCCTTGCCCCGCGTTTCGAACGGGTCCGCCTATGGGTATACGAACAGGATCTGGCCGAACGCATGCGCTCCTCGCGCAGAAACGACGTCTACCTGCCCGACAGCGCCCTGCCGGAGAACATCGAAGTCCTTTCCGATCTCCAGGCCAGCGCCGCGGAGGCGGAGGTGGTGCTGGGCGTCATGCCGTCGCACCATGCGCGGAAGCTGTACGCCCAACTCGTGCCGGTGCTCCACCCGGACATGCTGTTCGTCAGCGCCACCAAGGGGCTGGAAAACGGCTCACTGGCCCGGATCACTGAAGTGATGCACGAGGAGATCGCGCCCCGCTTCACACCCCGCGTGGGCGTGCTCAGCGGCCCGACCTTTGCCAAAGAGGTCGCCCGGGGTGAGCCGGCCGCCATCGTCATCGCCTCCCAGGATGCTGATCTGGCCAAGACAGTCCAGGTTGCCTTCTCCGGACCCACCCTCCGGCTGTACACGAATAGCGATCCAGTCGGGGTCGAAATCGGAGCCTCGCTCAAGAACGTGATCGCCATCGCGGCCGGGGTCTGCGCTGGGCTCGGCTTGGGCGCGAATACCATGGCCGCCCTCATCACCCGGGGCCTTGCGGAGATTACCCGGCTCGCCGTGGCGGCCGGAGGTGAAGGCCGGACCATGGCCGGACTGGCCGGGCTCGGCGATCTGGTGCTCACCTGCAACGGGGAACTCAGCCGCAATCGCACCGTCGGGTTCCAGTTGGGCCAGGGCCGCAAACTGGAAGAGATCCTGGGCGGTATGCGGATGGTGGCCGAGGGCGTCCAGACGACCTATGCCGCGATGGACCTGTCCGCGCGGCTTGGGGTCGAGTTGCCGATCACCCGGCAGATGCATGCCATCCTTCGAGAGGGGAAGTCCCCGCGAGAGGGTCTCCGCGACCTGATGGACCGGTCTTTGAAGGAAGAGTAGTACTCCAAACCAGACCGGCTCATAGTGAATTTCTGTTACCTGCTGTAAACCGGCGCGCGCTCGCCCGCGTCAAGAGGTGCATGACCAGCGGGATCTCTCTGCAACCTTCCACTCCTGGACGGGTTCAATCGGGTGGGGCGGTTGCGGCTGCGATCGATCTCGATGCGGCACTCATGCTGCGCGTGCGCGATGGCGATCCCGCCTGCTTCGCGCAATTGCTGGAGCGGCACCGGACTCCGGTCATCAACTTTCTATTCCGCATGGTCCAGAATAAAGCCATCGCCGAAGAGTTGGCCCAGGAGGTTTTTCTCCGGGTCTACCGCTCGCGTTTGAGCTACGAAGCCTCAGCCAAGTTCACCACCTGGTTGTTCCGTATCGCCACGAACCTGGCCTTCAACTGGCTGCGCGACGAGAAGAATCTCAAGTCGCAGGACAGCCTCCAGGACGACACCACGAGTGGGGCGACCCGGAAGATTACAGACGGGCAGCCCAGCGTGGAATCCGTACTGGTGAATCAAGTCAAGCTCCACGAGGTGCGGGAGGCTATCGCTAAGCTACCCGCGAAGCAGAGAGCCGCAATCTTGATGCACAAATACGAAGAGATGGAGTATGCTCAAATCGCGAAGGTACTCTGTTGCTCGGAGTCGGCGGTAAAGTCGCTGTTGTTCCGGGCCTATGAGAGCTTACGCGCGAGGCTGGCGCAGTACGCCTGATGCGGAAATGACTCAGCGTCCCGGTTGCCCGTTAGAATCCGAACACCATACTCAACTGCTAATGGAGTATTGTGCCGGGCGGCTGGATGAAGGGCATAAATCATTACTCGAAGAACACATCGCCAACTGCCTCCATTGTCTAGAGTTCTGCAAAGAGCAGCAGCGTGTCTGGACCGCCCTGGATGGGTGGGAGCCGGAGCCGGTCGACGCCGGGTTTGATGCACGGCTTATGGCCCGCATCGAAGCGCGGCCGGCGTGGCAATCGACATGGCGGCGCTGGCTGGGTGAACTCTCGTGGAAACCGGTGCTGCCCGCGGCGGCGGTGCTGGCCGCGTATTTTGTGGTCATGATGCCTCAACCTCAACCGCAGCAACCTTTGATGGCGGGCGCTGAGGTACAGCAAGTGGAGCAGGCTTTGCAGGACCTGGAAATGCTCCAGCAGCTAAAGTTGAGCAACAAATGAACCCACTGAAAGTGCTGCAATTCATAGCCTTAGTGGTCATTTGCAGACCGTTGTTCGCCTTGGCTCAACCGGCCCGGAAGCAATCAGGCGGTCCAGTGGATCAGATCCGGCGGATGCCCCAGGATCAACGCCGCCGCACACTGGAAACTCTGCCGCCTGACCGCCGCAAGCAATTTGAAATCCGGATGCAAAAACTCGATGCCCTGCCGGCCGAGGAACGCGAGGCCCTGCAGCGGCGCTATGAGGCCTTCCAGAAGCTACCAACGGAGCATCAGCAGCGCGCCCGGGACATGTTCCAGCAGTTCAATGCGCTCGACGACAACCGGCGTGGCAAAGTCCAGACAGAAATGGACTCTTTTCGCGGCTTGTCACAAAGCGAGCGCTCTGATCGACTTAAGAGCCAATCGTTCAAGAAAAAGTTCAACCGAAACGAGCAATCCATTCTGTCCGACTACTCTGCCCTACTGGACGAGACGCCTTAGTTGCTGCATTCTAGAAGGAACGAGGGCGGGATGGAACTCCCCACTGACCAGGAGTCACGGGCGATCGAGCGGCTGATTGCCGAGATCGATCAACTCGATGCCTATCGGGATCGAGTGGGTCGACGTGTGATTCTTGCCTTCGTCTGCACCTTTGCGATTGCGCTGAGCCTGCTGGTCTACGTCGCGCTGTACGGCGGCCCGGCCCGGTCCAGCGTGCGGCATCCCGGCCCGCGGGTGCCTGGCGTTCTCAAAGACGCACCGCGCTGAGAGCTTTCGTCTCCCCTGCCCACTATGCCTGCGTGACCGGTGATTCCGACACCACGCTCAATCAGCGCATTCCGGCCTTGGATGGACTGCGCGGACTTGCGCTGCTTCTCGTTTTATTTCTGCACTTTAGAGCACCAGACTTAGTGCATCCATGGAAGGGCATCCTGGGCCTTGGATGGGTGGGCGTGCAGCTCTTCTTTGTGCTGTCGGGGTTCCTGATTACCGGGATTCTGCTGGATAGCCGGCGCGCTCCGAACTACTTCACCGCGTTCTGGATGCGGCGGATCCTGCGCATCTTTCCGCTCTACTTCGCGGCCCTGGGGGTGCTCCTTTTTGCCTTCCCAACACTTGTCGTTTTAGGGGACAAGTACCTTCCAAATCAGTCAGATCGAATCTACTACTGGATGTACTTGAACAATTGGGTACCTTTGCCGGTGGACGGACGGCTGGAACATCTACTGGGGCATTTCTGGTCACTGGCGGTCGAAGAACAGTTCTACCTGGCCTGGCCGGTGGTCGTTTGGCTGCTGCCGGCCCGACGGCTATTCCGGTTTTGTGGCGTGGCTTGTTTGCTTGTACTTGCAGCCAGAACCTCATGTGTCTGGATGGGTTGGGATCCGAACTGGATCTATCGCAATACGATCCTGCGGTCCGATGCGCTGATGCTGGGCGCCATGGCGGCCGTCCTGGTGAGGGAGACCGACTGGCTGGCCCGGGTGCGGCCCTGGCTCCATACCGCACTGTGGGGTACTGGTATGGCGAGCCTGGGCGTGATGGCGGCCGGACGCGGCACGCACTATCTCCACCCGCCGATTCTAGCCGCCGGTTTGACCGTGTTTGCGGCGGCATTTACCGTCATTTTGACGGTGATTGTGACCGCACCGCGCGGCGGCGGGTTTCTGGGGCATCCGGTTCTCGGCTGGTTTGGGCGGCATAGCTACGGGATGTACGTCTGGCACTGGCCACTGGCCTATGCCCTGTACTATTCCTATCCTGCGATGGGCCTACAAAAAGGAACAGGCCAGCTCGCCTTGTTGGTGGCGGGTCTGGCCGGTTCAAGTCTGCTGGGCTGGCTCAGCTACGAGTTGTACGAGAAGCCGTTCCTGCGGTTAAAGCAGTACTTTCAAGTACGGCCTGAACCCGTTCAGGAGCGAGCCTTCTTCACGGCGTCGGTGAGTGCGGGCACAACCTCGAACAGGTCGCCCACGATGCCATAGTCGGCTACCTCGAAGATGGGGGCGGCGGAGTCTTTGTTGATGGCGACGATGCACTTGGAGCCCTTCATGCCGACCAGGTGCTGGATGGCTCCGGAGATGCCCACAGCCAGATAGACTTTGGGGGCTACGGTCTGGCCGGAGCTGCCGACCTGGCGTTCCATGGGGAGCCAGCCGGAGTCGCAGATGGGGCGGGAAGCGGCGAGTTCGGCGCCGAGGGCTTCGGCTAGTTCCTGGACCAGCGGGACGTTGCCCTCTTCCTTGATGCCGCGGCCGACGGCCACGATGAACTCGGCGGCCGAGAGATCGACGGCGCGGGCGGACTCGCGGAAGGGCGCTTCGGGCTTCTGGCGAATCTTGGAGGCCTCGAGGAGCGGATTGCGGGTTTCGACCGGGGCCGAGCCGGCCACAAGCGCTTCGGCGCGGTAGGCACCGGCCTGGAGCGAGACGAAGACGGGCGCTCCGGCGGCAGAGGCGTAGGAGGCGTTCAGCTTGCCCTGGAAGAGCTGGCGCTCGAAGACGACGCTCTGTCCGTCGACCTTGAAGGCGATGACGTCGCTGAGCAGGACGCGTTCAAAGCGCGTAGCCAGCTTTGGACCGAAGTCGCGGACCTGGTAGGTGTGCGGCAGCAGGACGTAGTCGGGCTCGAGATCCCTGATGAGGCCGGCGAGGGCATTGGTGGCGCCATCGGCGGTGTACTGTTCGAGCAGGTCATGCTCCAGCGCGATGACGCCGTCCAGCTGATAAGCCGCCAAGTCGGCGGATGGACTGGACTTGCCGAAGACGCAGGCGCGGACGGGCAGGCCGAGGTCGCGGCCCAGTTGCTGGCCGGCGGCGAGCGTCTCGAAGGACATCTTGTGCCAGGCGCCGCCCGACTGTTCGGTGATTACAAGAATGCCGCTCATAGCGCCCTCACTTCAAACTTGAGTTTCTCGACCAGGGTGGCCGCCTGCTGGGCGGGGCTGCCCTCGATCATTTGGGTCTGTTTCACGCGCTGGGGCTGATACACGCTCTGGAGGCGAACGGTGGCGGCGGGAGCGACGCCCAGGTCGGCGGCGGAGAGGCGCTTCACTTCCTTGGTCTTCGCCTTTTTGATGCCCATGAGTGTGGCGTAACGGAGCTTGTTGATGCCGCTTTGAATTGTGAGGACTGCGGGCAGGGGCATGGAGACATGCTGGAACCAGCCGCTCTCGAGTTCGCGCTTCACGCGGAGAGTGGCGCCGTCGACCTCGACGGCCATGATGATGGTGGCGTGGGGCAGGCCCATGACTTCGGCCATGACAACGCCGGTCTGGCCGCTGCCGAGGTCGTCGGACTGAAGGCCGGTGAGGATGAGGTCGGGCTGTTCGGCGGCGGCGGCTTTGGCGAGCAGGCGGGCGAGGCTGAGGGTGTCGTAGGCCCCGAGGGCATCCTCTTCGATGTGAATGGCGCGGTCGGCGCCTTTGGCCAGCGCTTCGCGGATGGCGGAACTGGCGCGTTCGGGCCCGGCGCAGAGCACGACGACTTCGCCGCCATGCTGTTCCTTCAACTGTAGAGCCGCTTCCAGGGCATAGGCGTCGGGCTCATTGATCTCAAAACTCAATTCGGACTCGTCCAGCCAGAGGGCAGCCGCATCGACTTTCAACTGCGAGTCGCGCGCCGGCACCTGTTTTAGGGCGACGAGGATCTTCATAGGCACCTCGCGAAGGTAAATAGAGACACGCCCTCCCCGTGAGGGAAGGGCGCGCCGGTTGTCAGGGACTTATTCAGTGTAGCGCTTGAAGATCAGGCTGCCGTTGGTGCCGCCGAACCCGAAGGAGTTCGACAGGGCGTAATCGATCTTCATCTTGCGCGGGGTGAGAGGAACGAAATCGATATTCTGGCACTGCTCATCGACCTCGTAGAGGTTGATGGTGGGCGGGGCGATCTGGTCGCGGATGGCGAGCACGGTAATGCCTGCCTCGAGACCGCCGGCGCCGCCGAGCAGGTGGCCGGTCATCGATTTGGTGGAGCTGACGGCCAGCCCGTTGGTGGCGTGCTCACCGAAGGCGCGATTGATGGCCTTGCATTCGATGATGTCGCCGACGGGCGTGGAGGTTCCGTGAGCGTTGATGTAGTCAACGGTCTCCGGCGCGAGTTTGGCGTCCTTGAGGGCGTTGCGCATGACGCGGAAAGCGCCATCGCCATCTTCGGACGGGGCAGTGATGTGATAAGCATCGCCGCTCATGCCGTAGCCCACGATTTCAGCCAGGATCTTCGCACCGCGGGCTTTGGCGAACTCGAGTTCCTCGATGACGAGGATACCGGCGCCTTCGCCGACGACGAAGCCATCGCGATCCTTATCCCAGGGACGGGAGGAACCGTGAGGATCGTCATTGCGCGTGGAGAGGGCTCGCAGGGCGGCAAATCCACCGACACCCATGGGCGTGATGCAGGCCTCGGCGCCGCCGCAGATCATGGCATCGGCATAGCCGTGCTGGATGAGGCGGAAAGAATCACCGATGCAATGCGCGCTGGTGGTGCAGGCTGTCGCGGTGGCGGAATTGGGCCCTTTGGCGCCAAACCGGATCGAGACGTTGCCGGAGGCGAGGTTGACGATGGTGGCGGGGATGAAGAAGGGGGAGATGCGGCTGGGCCCTTTTTCGAGGAGGTTCCGGTGCTCGCGTTCAATCACTTCAAAGGCACCGATGCCGCTGCCGATGTAGACACCCACCTGTTCGGCGATGTCCGGCGTCACCTGGAGGCCTGAGGCCTTCATCGCTTCATCCGACGCGGCAACCGCAAACTGGATGAAGCGCCCGACCTTCTTCAGTTCCTTCTTTTCAATGAACTGAAGCGGATCGAAGTTTTTCACTTCGGCCGCGATCCTGGCACTAAACTGCGTGCTGTCGAACTGAGTGATCGGTTCGATGCCGCTTTGAGAAGCGAGGATGCCAGCCCAAGTCTCTTCAGCCGTATGGCCGAGAGCGGAAAGCAAACCCACTCCGGTGACTACCACCCTACGTGACAATGAGATTCTCCCGGGGGAAAAGAGTGTTCTGGGGACCGGCGCCTACAGGCTGTTACTTCTTAGCCTTGGCGTCGATGTATTCGACGGCGTCTTTCACCGTCTGGATCTTTTCCGCGTCTTCGTCCGGGATGTCGAGGTCAAAGGCCTCTTCAAACGCCATGACGAGTTCGACGATGTCGAGCGAATCCGCACCGAGGTCGTCTACGAACGAGGCGGTGCTATCCACCTGTGCTTCGTCGACGCCGAGCTGCTCGACAATGATCTGCTTCACTTTTGCTTCAACAGACATGAAACCTCCAAGAAGTCCACAAAGCTCCGATTCTACCGACAGCGCGGATATATTGCAACGAAGGACGGCCTGAATTTCGGTGTCGCAGGTCCGGTAACATACAAGGCAGCATGAATTCGATCCTGTACTTGCATGGTTTTGCCTCTTCTCCGCAATCGAGGAAGGCTCGCGTTTTTCAGGAGCACTTTGCCTCGCGGGGCGTGGAACTGCTGGTTCCAGACCTGGCGGAGGGCGGATTCCGCAATCTGACGATCACGGGGCAGCTGGCAATCATCGAGCGGACGGCGGGCGGCCAACCTGTATCGATCATTGGTTCGAGCATGGGCGGGTACCTGGCGGCGTTGTACGCCTCGCGCCATCCTGAGGTGGAAAAGACGGTACTGCTGGCTCCGGCATTTGGCTTTGGGCGGCTGTGGAGCGGCAAGCTCGGACCGGAGGCCATGGAGACCTGGAAGCGGACCGGCGTGATCGAGACGATGAACTATGCGGAGGGCGGGTTGGCCGAACTGGGCTGGCAGTTGATGGAAGACGCCCTGCGCTATGAGGACGAGCCGGCGTTGACCCAGCCCACGCTGATCTACCACGGTATTCACGACGATGTCGTGCCTGTGGGCGTCTCGCGGGCGTTCGTCCGGACGAGGACGTGTGCCGAGTTGAGGGAAGTGGATTCCGATCATGAGCTGGCGAATGTAGTGGATGAGATCTGGAACGGTATTGTGTTGTTTCTAGGACTGTAAACAGCCCAAGCCGGAGACGCCTGATCAATCGCCGGGCGGAAGGACCCAGAGTTCGGGGTGCCCTACGTTGGAGTGGACGGCGCGGCTGAGCAGGCCGAAGTTGGCCCAGGACAAGTAGAGGGCCATGCGGGCGGCCAGCCAGGCGCCGTAGGGCTGATGCTTCGAGTCGAGCGCGTTCAGGCGATTCTCCACGGAGGGCACGGTGCAGAAGAGGATTTCGAACCAGCCGGGGCGGCTGAGGTCCTCATCCTGCAACTGGTCGATCTCGCAGATGGCGGCTTCGAGTTGGGGACGGGCAGCGCCATTGGCAGCGGCATAACGATCGGCTTCGAGGGTGCCGGGGCGGCTGAAGGACGGCAGCACGAGCAGGCCTAGAAACGACCAGAGCGTACAGCCGAGCAAAGTTTCCAACAAAGAATAGATGGTATCGACACCGCCCCAGGGCAGCGAGGCGGAAAGGACGAAGCCCAGCAGGTTCCAGCCTAGAGCAAGGAGCACTCCGCGGGTGCGGGCTCCGGTTTTGGCGAGTCCCTGGCGGCGGAGGTGTTCGGCGAGGAGTGCGGGTGGGGAGAGGGTAGTATTCCAGGACAAGGGCTGGACGTTGTGTTCCAGGCCCGGAAGGCCGGCGAGGCCGCCGGTGAAGCCCACATCCCCAGCGATCGCGGTGATTGCATCGGAACCTGGGTGGGCCGGTGCGGCGGCGAGTCCGCCGGTCCAGCGGGCCAACGGCCACTGAAAGGCGAGCAGGGCGAGTTGGAGCGCGAGTAAGGTGCCCGTGGCAGCCCAGATGCCGGCGAGCTTGCCGGCCTGCAAGAGCAGCAGGGCGCAGAACGTCATGACGAGGCCTTGGACGAGGAGCCCGCGCGACCACTTCAGAAGGAACTCCGGGAACAGCAGGCTGTGGCGCTGGTGGCTGTGGGGGAGGGTGAATCCGCCCCAGATATCGAAAGGCAGGCTGAGGCCGGCATAGGCGAGGAAGCAGACGACGAAGCCAGCCCAGTCTGAGTACCAGGGTCCGCCGAAGTACGGGAAGAACGTGGAAGGCATTTGGTACACATAGGCGGCGAGGGTGAGGAACAGGAGGAGGGCCGTTCCGGTGAGGCCGGGACCGAGCCGCGCGCGAGCGTACGTCATCAAGATCTGATATTCCTTCCAACCAGCTGAGCCTGTGCGGCGCGCCACCCCTGGCGGGTGGAATGGCCGGTGCGGCCGGAGGAGCGAGGAAAGCTCCTTACTGATTGATGTTCGCGCAGATGCGGTGGTTGACAAAATCCTCGTTCCGGTTGTGGCCTGGGGATTGTCTCCCAGATACTGAAGACATGAGCCGTTTTCGAGTTTGCTGCATTGGGCTGCTGTTATTGAGCGCACCATCGCTTTTCGGATGGGGGCGTGAAGGGCACCGGCTGATTGCAGAGATCGCGACGAAGCAATTGAACGCGAAGGCGCGCGCCGAGGTGCAGAAGCTGCTGGACGGCCAGTCGCTGGAAAGCATCGCGTCGTGGGCGGACGAAGTCAGACCGCAACGGAGGGAGACGTCGACCTGGCATTTCATCGACCTTCCGCTGGACATTCCGCGTGGAGACTGGAAGAAGTTCTGCCCTGAAACAGGATGCGTCGTGGGCCGGATCCCTGAGATGGAGAGCCGCCTGAGGAATCAGAACCTGGCGCAGCGGGACCGGGCCGAGGCATTGAAATTCCTGGTGCACCTGATGAGTGACATGCACCAGCCGCTGCATGTGGGCGAGAAACACGATCGGGGCGGCAATGACGTGAAGGTGGTGTTTTTCGGCAAGCCGAGCAATCTGCACTCAGTTTGGGACTCGAGCATTTTGGAGTTGGCCCTGCAGAAGGACGCGAACTTGAAGGCGGCGTTGGGCCGCAAGCCGGGTTACTTTGAACGGCGGCGGCTGGCGAAAGGCTCGCTGGAAGATTGGGCTTGGCAGTCGCGCGATGTCTCGAGAGACGTGGTGTATGCGAATCTGCCGGCATCGACTCCGGCTTCGTTGGGTGACGATTATTTCAAGAAGTCCCTGCCGAGCGCGGAACTGCAACTGCGGCGGGCCGGCGTCCGGTTGGCGCGCGTGTTGAACGAGGCGTTGGGCAAGTAGGCCCACTGCGAAATGGGAATACTGCTGCTGCTCGCCGCGATATTAGATTCGCGCGGTTTGGAGCGGATTCCGTTGGGACCGTGTGCGGAGGTGAGCGAGGGCCGGGTGGTCTGCCGCTTTCCGGCACCGGCCGGATTGAGCAGGCAGCATGTTCGCCTGGAGAGTGGTTGCGGGGCAGGAATCGTGGTGAATGGGATTGCAGTGGTTCGGGAGGAGGGGGCGATTGCGTTGACGCCCTATCTTTCGAGCCGGGGTTCCAACGAGATTTCGGTACCGGCGGGGTGTTTACCGGCCGCGCTGCTGGTGACTCCGAAGGTCTTTTTGTCGTCTTTGCGGGCAGAGCCGGCATCGGGCCGGGCGTTGGCGATGGTTGAGAACACTCTGGATAACACGGTGAATGTGAGCGTGGCCTGTAGGCCGGTGGAGAGTCGGGACGGCGAGTGGCGGCGAGCGGGAGGGACCATTGCGGCGGGCGGGCGGCAGGAGTTGGAGTTGGATGGGCCGCTGGAACCTCCAAATCGCCTAGTACGAATGGTTTGCAGACTCGAGAAACAGGCGGAAGCGGTGGAAGGGTCCTATACCTTTGAGACAGTGTTGAATTTTCAATCACTTACGAAAAATGGAAGACCTAACACTCGTTGACTCTGCGTGATACAATTTTTTGAAGAGCTGGGATGAGTTTCAGGCGCGTTTCCTGCAACCTTGAGTTGGACGGCGCGTCTAAGGAACAGAGACAAGAGATTCGAACGGCCATAGGGCTGACGTTTGGAATGTGAGAGTCGAGAGGTATGTCGGCGAGCAATCCCAACCAATTCAACGAGCCTAACCAGGCGAACCGAGTACAGCCGGGGAACCCGTCGCAGGCGCCGATGTCCAGTCCGCTGGACCACGCGCTGGAACTGCAGGACGGCTCGAAGCCATGGTTCCTTTCGCTGATTGAAAACCTGAAAGAACTGGCCGCATACAAAAAGCTGCCGCCGCTGCAGGTGACCTTTAAGCCGTTGAGCGAAGACGAGTTGCTGCATGGCAGCGACACCTCGTTGCGTCAATTGGCGGAGATCCAGCAGAAGAAACCATTTTTCCGCACACTGCGGGAAAACATCGCCGATCTCTTCAGTCCCGCTCCCCCGCCGCTACAGATCACCTCCCGTCCGTTGACGGAGGAGGAGATCGGGCTTTCGGGCATGGGCGAACTGGCTAAGACTTCCCTGCCCTGGTACCGGACGATCTTCGCAAACGCGAAGGATTTGTTCTTCCCGCAGCAGCTTCCGCCGCTGCAGGTGACCTCGCAACCGGTGCAGGTAAAAGAGATGTTCGCCCGCGACGAGTATCGCGGCCGGTCGCAGATGATGTCGGTGTTCGTGCACGTCGGGTTGGTCGCGCTGGCGTTCTTCCTGGGCACAAACAAGACAATCCAGACTGCGGTTAAGAATTCGATTACGCTGGTCCAACCGGACATCGACCCCTACATGCCGAAGATGGCCGTGAAGAAGCAGGCCATGGGCGGCGGTGGTGGTGGCGGCGATCGTTCGCCCCTGCCGGCCAGCAAGGGTAAGCTGCCGCGCGCGGACCTGAAGCAATTCACACCCCCAGTGGCGGTGATCAACAATCCGAATCCGCGCCTGGTGATGGAGCCCACGATTATTGCTCCTCCCGACACGCCCCTGCCTAACGTGAATATGCCGAACTACGGCGATCCGTTCGCGAAGGCGGGCATTCCGTCGAACGGCCCGGGCTCGGGCGGCGGCATTGGTTCGGGCAGCGGCGGCGGCGTCGGCTCAGGCCGGGGCGGCGGTGTTGGACCTGGAGAAGGCGGCGGTTTTGGCGGCGGCGCGTACCGCATTGGCGGTGGCGTCAGCGCTCCGGTGCCGGTGTTCCGCGTGGAGCCTGAGTACTCGGAAGAGGCCCGCAAGGCCAAGTTCCAGGGCACGGTCATGCTGGCGATCGTCGTGGACGAGACCGGCAAGACGACGAATGTGCGAGTCGTCCGGCCGCTGGGAATGGGCCTGGATGAGAAGGCCATCGAAGCGGTAATGAAGTGGAAGTTCCGGCCGGGGTATAAGGACGGGAAGCCCGTCCCGGTACAGGCGAATGTGGAAGTGAACTTCCGGCTGCTATAACGGCAGATTCATTGAGAGTGGAAAAGGGCTGCTCCTTCGGGGGCGGCCCTTTTTGTTGGTATGCACTCCTAGTTGGAGGGAAAGACAGGGGGGCTGGCTGGCTGCGGACCTGAGGCTCTGCCCTCCCAGGTAAGGGGGGAGCGCTTTGATCCTTCCAGAGTGGCTAACCGGGGATTGGTTCCTCGGCGGGCGTGCGATCGGGCGGACCGGATTTGAGGCGGGCCTCCATGGTGGGGATGTCCAGTTCTCCGGTCCAGCGGGCGACTACGAGGGTCGCTACGCCGTTCCCGATCACGTTGGTGATCGCGCGGGCTTCGGACATGAAGCGGTCGATGCCCAGGATGAGCGCCAAGCCGGCTACGGGGACGTGTCCTACCGCGGAGAGGGTGGCAGCCAGGACGATGAAGCCGCTGCCGGTGACGCCGGCGGCGCCCTTGGAGGTCAGCAGCAGGACAGCCAGGAGCGTGATCTGCTGGAAGAGCGTCATCGGCGTGTTGGTCGCCTGGGCGATGAAAATGGCCGCCATCGTCAGGTAGATCGAGGTGCCGTCGAGATTGAACGAGTAGCCGGTGGGGATGACCAGGCCCACGGTGGAGCGGCTGGCGCCGAGGGTTTCCATCTTCGCGAGCATGCGGGGCAGAGCGGCTTCCGAGGACGAAGTGCCCAGCACGATGAGCAGTTCTTCGCGGGTATAGCGCAGGAAGCGCCAGATGCTGAAGCCGTGCAGGTGGGCGATGCTGCCCAGGACGACAAACACGAAGATCACACAAGTGGCGTAGAAGGTGCCCATCAGGCGGGCCAGGTTTAGCAGGCTGTCGAGGCCGTACGAGCCTACGGTGAACGCCATGGCTCCGAAGGCGCCGACGGGCGCGAGCCGCATGACGTAGCCGACGATGACGAACAGGACGTGGGATCCCTTTTCGATGACCTGGAAGACCAGGTTCTCGCGGGCATTGAGGCGCTGAAGAGCGACCCCAACCAGCACGGCGATGAAGAGCACCTGGAGGATCTCGCCCTTGGCGAACGCATCGACCAGGGTGTCGGGGATGACATGGAGAAGGAAGTCCTTCGTGGTGCCGAGCTTCTGGGGTGAGGCGTAAGCAGCGACGGAGCCGGCGTCGAGGGTCTTGACGTCGACATTCATGCCCGCGCCCGGCTGCACAAGATTGACGATGATCAGGCCGATGATCAGGGAGAGCGTACTGACGACTTCAAAGTAGAGGAGCGCCAGGGCTCCGGTTTTGCCCACCTTCTTCACGTCCTCGGTGCCGGCGATGCCGACCACGACCGTGCAGAAGATGATGGGCGCAATCAGCATCTTGATGAGCTTGATGAAGCCGTCGCCGAAGGGCTTCATGGCGGTGCCGGTGGCGGGCGAGAGGTAGCCGAGAAGGGCTCCGGCCGCGATGGCGACCAGTACCTGCAGGTAGAGCGACTTGTACCAGGATTTCGCGGACATGGGCGGATCCGAATTCTCCAATGGCGGCGGACATCGAGCGGGACGGGACGGCATGCCGGGCGGGCGAGGCCCGAATGCCGTCTCTCGATTGTAGCGACAAGCCGGTGCGGGTCAGGCCTGCGGCGGGCCCAGGACCTGGACACCGGGAGGGGCCTTGGCGGTCCAGCGGTAACCGGAGCCGGCGCGTTCGACGGTGACCTCGATCAGGCCCTTGGGATGCGGCACCGTACCGCTGGCTTTGGTGAGCTTGCCGAGGTTGGGCGCGAGGCGCACCTTACTGAAGCCGGGGGCGGCGGAATCGACACCGAGGACGGTGCGGAAGAGCTCGACATTCGGGCTGGAGCCCCAGGCATGGCAATCGGAGCGGGTCTCGCCGGAGTCGGTTTCGGCCCAGGTGGTGAGGCCTTCCTTGACCATGAACTCCCAGGTGGCGAGGCGGTCGAGGTAGCGGTCTCCGAGACCGGCCTTGACCATGGCGCGATCCAGGTAGTAGCGGAAGTAGACAGAGCACTTGTAGAGCGACTTGTCTGGTTCCACCTTGAGCATGAGCTCGCGGGCGGCGGCCGGCGTGGCCGGCAGATCGGCCAGGACGGCGAGCACATTGGCGTGCTGGGAGAAGTGCTTATGGGCCAGATCCTCACTATAGAGGCCGCGCTGGGCGTCGTGGAACTTGGCCTGGATGGCGGCGTGAAGGCGGGTGGCGGTCTCCTTGTGCTGTCCGGCCAGGGCGCGGCTGCCGAGGGCGGCTTCGAGCTCCTCGGCCCAACCCAGGGCCAGCAGGAGCTGCAATTGGATGGTAGCCGGCATGACGTCGGGCTCGGAGGGTGGGCGGCCTCCGCGCCAGGTGGCGACCCAATCGACGTAGTTCCACCAGGGCATGGCTCCGAGGAGGCCGTCGGTGCGCAGGAAGCTGGTGTACCAGCCGAGCACGGCGCGGACGCCGTTGAGCATGCGGCGGACGAAGGCGGGGTCGTCGACGTACCACCAGTAGTCGCGCACCATTCCGATCCACCAGAGGGAGAAGGGGGGGATGTACTGCTGGAGGACGCTGGGGGCTCGGGAGAGTGTGGCGCCTTCGGCCGTGCGGGAGCTATCGATCTGCTCGATGGCATTGCGAACGAGTCGTGGATCGCCAGTCATGTAGAGCGTCACCATAGCCTGGATGCGGGTGTCGCCGACGTATTGAAGCTGCTCGTAGTAAGGGCAGTCCATGTAGGTCTCGTGGGCGCACAGGCGGGCGGTGCGCCAGCCGATGTCGAGCATCTTCTGGTGGAAGGGGACGCCGGTGTCGAGCTTGGCCTTGACGGTGAAGGGGTAGCTGGTGAAGATGCCGCGCAGGTCCTCGATCACGAGGGGCTCGGACTTGGTTTCGACGGTGAGCTGGATGTAGCGCCAGGTGCGCCAGTAGAGGGGGCGATAGACGCGATGCTGGCCGTCGGCGGTGTAGATATCGCCGTAGCCCTTGAACTCCTTGCCGGCGACTTCGTCGCGGTTGCCTTTGACGGCGCGGGGCCGGAGCTGCTGGAAGAGTGCCTCGGCGTAGCGGACCTGGATCCGGGCGCCGCGTCCGCCATTGACCTCGAGTTCGAGGAAAGCGGTGGTGAGGTGGTCCTGGTCGAGGAGGAGGGTCGCCTTGGTATTGGCGGGGATCGTGAAGGCCGCTTTCTGAGCCGGGAAGGCGGGCGGGGGCTGGATGCCCTGAGCCTGGCGGACGCGAGCCAGCCGGGCGGGGGTATCCTCCATCGGAGGGATGTTGCGGGCGACGAGCATCCAACGGCTGGGTGCATCGGTCTGGTCGCGCGGCGAGGCGTTGGGCCCGACTTCGGCCGGCTGCCAGGCGGAGTCGTCGAATTCGGGGCGTTCCCAGCCCCAGAGGTGCTTCGCGGCGTCGAACTGCTCCATGGGGCCGATGGCATAGTAGCCGGGGGCGATGTCGCCGCGCTGGCCGCCGGGCAGCGGGATGGGGGCGTAAGCGGCACTGGTGGTACAGAGCCAGCCCTTCCCAGTGTTCACGGATTCAAATTCGGTGTCGCCGGCCTGGAGGAGGAAGGCGGTGCGGTTGGACCACTGGCAGACCGCGGCATGGGGGGTCTCGTTCCAAACGACAGCAGCGAGGACGTTGCGGCCCTGGACTGTGTGGGCGGCGGCGTCTACGGTTTCATAGCGCCAGTGGTTGAGATCGCCGCGCGCCGGACCGCGTGAGATGCGGACGCCGTTGAGGAAAAGCTCGTAGCGGCTGTCGCCGCTGACATGCAATTTGAAGGAAGCGGGTTTGCTGTCGAGTGTGAAGGTGCGGCGGAAGTGGTAGACACCGTAGGCATTGGGTGGGGCGCCCGCGGGGAAGATCCAGCGCGCCTTCCAGGCATTGGTGGCTACGTCGACATCAGCGGCGGCAAGCAGACCGGTAGCGCCGGCCTGCAACAGGAACTCTCTGCGCAACATGCATCGAGTATATCGCCACAGGCTGTGCCAGACTTCGGAGTTACTTATCCTTTTGTGCGGTGAAGGTGCCGTCGGCCGCGCCGCCAAAATCGATGGTGCCCTTCATGCTTGTGGGGGACTCGATGGTGCCGGTGTAGACGACGTTCATGGCATTGCCTTCGTAGTTGGCCTTGAACTCCCAGCGGACCTTATTGCCATCAACGGTGCCGGTGAGTTTGTACTCGCCCAGCATACCGGTATAGGTGCCGGTGAGCTTGGCGCCATCCTGCTGGAAGGTGAAAGTGGGGTTCCCGGTGTTGCCGGCGATCTGGACTTCCGCCTTCCAATGGCCGGTGAGATCAGCCGCCGCCAGGGGCAGGGCCAGGAGGACGAACAATGCGAAAAGGAGCTTCATAAGCGGCCTTCCTGTCGTAACTTCATGCACTCGGCGCATGGACAGATGCGGCGCAGGTGCTCGTAGGAGTATATCCCGGCATTGTGCCCGTCGTTCCAGTCGATTCTTACAGCGTAGGTGCCAACCTCCTCGATGTTGTTCATGCGGATCTTCGGCTTGTACATCTGGAAGGGGTCGGCGGCAGGGGCGGGCTTGGAATAGTCAGTCCGCTGGGGCTCAGTTCCGTGGGCTCCGGTGCAGGTGGCGCACGGGCACTCGTCGCGCAGGAGTTCGCAGGAGTAGTCGCTCTTGTGGCCGTCGGACCAGTCGATTTTGATGCCTTTGGATTTGGAGACGGCGAGGTGGAGCGGATCCGTGGAGATGGTCATGGGAGATTCCTAGTGAACGCGTTCAATGTCGCGCACGCCGGAGACGCGGCGCATGGCGGAGACGATGCGTTCGAGTTGCTTCTTGTCGCGCACTTCCACCGTCATCTCGACGATGGCGGAATCGAACT
Source organism: Paludibaculum fermentans (assembly GCF_051172195.1). Classification (GTDB taxonomy): domain Bacteria; phylum Acidobacteriota; class Terriglobia; order Bryobacterales; family Bryobacteraceae; genus Paludibaculum; species Paludibaculum fermentans_A. Next base: position 482,728 of record NZ_JBPJAQ010000002.1, on the reverse strand, counting down.
GCTTCTCGTCGGCGTGCGCTTCGACGCTGCGGATGTTCACGTCTTCGTCGAACAGGATTTGGGTCAGTTGGTTGAGCATGCCGGCCCGGTCGTCGGTGTGAACGACGAGGCGGACATGGAACGACTCGCCCGCGCCGCGCGCCCATTCCACCTCGATGCGGCGCTCGGCCTCATACATCAGGTTCTGGACGTTCGGGCAGTTCTTGGAGTGCACGGCGACACCCTTGCCTCGGGTGATGTAGCCGACAATAGGCTCGCCGCGGATGGGGTTGCAGCACTTGGCGCGATAGGTGAGCAGGTCGTCGATACCCTTGACCTGGATGACGTAATCTTTGGCCGCACCGGACTTATCCTTATCCTGCGAGGGAGTGGGCAGGGGTGCGGGCGAAACGGGTGTCTCGGGCTCGACAACATCGGGCGCCAACTTAGCCAGCACCTGCCGGGCGGAGAACTTGCCCCAGCCGAGAGCGGCCTGGAGATCCTCGATCTTGCTGTAGCCGTAGTCGCCGGCGACGGATTCCATCTGAGCGCGGGTGATGCGGCTCATCGCCACGCCCAGTCGGCGGGCTTCCCGTTCCAGCAATTTCTGGCCGAGTTCGACAGCCTTTTCACGCTCCGTCGCATTGATGACGTGGCGGATCTTGTTGCGGGCGCGGGCGGTCTTGACGAAAGTGAGCCAGTCGCGGCTGGGCTGGCCGCCGTTCTGGGTGAGCACCTCGACGACGTCACCATTGCGCAGGGGGTGCTTGAGGGGCACCATGCGGCCGTTGACCTTGGCGCCAATGCAGGTATGCCCGACGTCGGTGTGGATGGCGTAGGCGAAATCGACGGACGTGGCATCGCGCGGCAGGACGACGACGCGTCCTTTCGGCGTGAAACAATAGACCTCCTCCGGATACAGGTCGACCTTGAGGTTGGACATGAAGTCGGAGGGATCGCCCATCTCGCGCTGCCACTCGACGAGTTGGCGCAGCCAGGCGATGCGTTGATCGTCGTCGCCCGGGCCCTTCTTGCCTTCCTTGTACTTCCAATGCGCCGCGATGCCCTCTTCGGCCAGGCGATGCATCTCCTCAGTGCGGATCTGCACTTCGAAGACAACCCCATTGGGCCCCATGACCGAGGTGTGCAGCGACTGGTAGAGGTTCGGACGGGGGATGGCGATGAAGTCCTTGATACGGCCGGGAATGGGGTGCCATTCATTGTGAATGACGCCGAGGGCGGCATAGCAGTTCTTCACGGAGTCGGTGATGATGCGAATGCCGAGGAGGTCGTAGACCTGATCGATGGGGATGCGCTGTTTGCGCAGCTTCTGATAGACCGACCAGGGCCGCTTCACTCGCCCCTGGACGCGCACGGGGATGGCCTCTTCGCCGAGCTTATTCTGGATGGTGGTGCGGATCTCGTCCAGCACCTCTTCGTTCGCCAGGCGGCGGGTTTCGATGGCTTCGCGGACTTCCTTGTAGGCCTCGGGGTCAAGGTACCGGAAGCCGAGGTCCTCGAGTTCGGCGCGCAATTTGCCCATGCCGAGGCGGTGGGCGATGGGCGCGTAGAGCTCGATGGTCTCGGCGGCGATGCGCTCCTGGCGGTCGCGGGAGATGGAATCCAGCGTCCGCAGGTTGTGCATGCGGTCAGCCAGCTTCACGATAATGACGCGGATGTCCTCGACCATGGCGAGCAGCATCTTGCGGACGCTCTCCGCCTGGCGGACTTCGCGGTTGTGAAGGTTGATCTTGCTGAGCTTGGTGACACCGTTGACGCAGCGGGCCACGTCTTCGCCGAAGGCTTTGCGGATCTCCTCAGAGGTGGTCTGTGTATCTTCGAGCGTGTCGTGCAGGAGTCCGGTCTCCAGGCAGACGAGGTCCATCTGCATGTCGGCCAGGATCTGGGCAACAGCGACCGGGTGAAACATGTAGGGCTCACCGGAATCGCGTTTCTGCGGCGCGTGTTTCTCGCAGGCAAATTCGAATGCGCGGCGGAGAGGGGCGAGGTCGTCGTTGGGGCGCCGGGCGCGAACGGTCGCCTCGACGAGGGTGTAGGCGGCCTCGAGGGCCGGTGTAACTCCAGGCAAGGTAGGGGTTTCCGGGGGGACAGGTGCCGCGGGTTCGAGGCGAGTCGGGGAAGAATCCATCTTCACGGCCAAGAGCGCCGGCGTCGTGGCCGCTGCGCGAGTAGATGCAGAAAGAGCGAGGGCATCCCAAGATGAGATGCCCTCGCTCTTATTCTAACGGATCTGGCGGCCTGCGGTACAAAACGCTTACTTAGCGGGCGCTTCTTCCGCGGTGATGCCCTGAGTCTTCGGAGCGCGTTCGGCCTTGATCTTACGCGTTTCGAGAGCCTGAGCCATGAACTTATCGGCCGTTTCGGTCTCCGCCTTGTAGTCGGCATCGGTTTCGGCGATGTCGGCCCGTTCGCGGTGCAGCAGGTTCAGATAAGCCATCGCGTCGTCATACTCTTTGTCGATCGTGAGGGCCTTTTCCAGATGCTGGATGCCTTCGGCGACGACGGCGGAGTACTTCTCAGCCAGCTCAGCCTTCACCTTCTTGTCCTTGATGGGACCAGGAGCTTCCGGCTTCATGCCCAGCTTGTTGCGAGCGCTCATCCAAGCCGGGTAGAACTTGGCCCAGGCGATGACGCCGAGGGAGTAGAAGGCTTCCTTCTCGTTCGGGTCGACTGAAGCGAGCTTCTTGTACCATTCAGCGGCTTTGTCGAGACGAGCCAGCTTCTCTTCGGGCGTCGGAGCGCCGGTGACCTGTTGGTAAGCCAGGGAGGCCAGCGATTTCAGAGCAGTGGTGTCGCCAGGGTTGGCGCGCAGCACCTCAAGGAAATTGTCGTTGGCGTTCTTGGCAAACGCTACGTTTTCGGGGGACTCAGCACCGGGGATGTACTGGCTCATGTAGGCCGTGGCCAGATACAACCGGGCGGTGGGGTAAGTAGGATCCAGTTCAATGGCCTGCTTGAAGAACTCGACGGAATCAGAATACTTGGCGTTCTTGAAGGCCTGAACGCCTTTATTCAGATTGTCGCGAGCCTGCAGCTTTTTGCAGCCAGAGGACATGCCGGCGAGCAAGAGTGTCGCCGCGGTGAGAATTACGAGCGCTTTGCGATTCATCAGCGTACCACCTCAGGCTATTCGCCGGCCTCCATCTTGGCAGTCATCAGGCCGACTTTGTCCATCTGCGCGCCCTTGGCGATGTCGATCGCCTTGGCAACATACTGGAACTCAAGATCGGGATCCGCCTTGACGAAGCAGATACGTTCCGCACGCGTTTTGAAAACGTCAAGCAGACGTTCCGCCAATCGTTCTTCGGAGATCGGCTCGGTGTTCAGCATCATCGAGCGATCTTTATTGATGATGATGACCACGGTACGATCCACCTGTGGAGGAGGTGCGTTCGGCGGCGGCGGCTGCGGGATCGTGGCCTCCAGACCTTTGGGGGTGAGGGGCGTGATGACCATGAAAATAATGAGAAGAACGAGGAGAACGTCGATCAGCGGAGTCATGTTGATTTCTGACTTCGGTCCGCCGCCGTCTCCGCCAACTGCCATGCCCATAGGAAATCTCCTTTAAACCTGTTCGAGTCGCGCCGCCAAACCTTTCAGTCAGGTAGCGCCTGGGCCGGCCCCGGGGGCGGCCCGACGATATTACTTCGCTTCCGTGGCGATCGCTTCGCCGACGCCAGCTTTCCTGGCCTTGGCATCCAGGTCGGTGAGCAGACCGATGTTGTCGACGCCTGCCGCGCGCAGGTTATCAACCACATCCACAACCTTCTCGTAACGAGCGCGTGAATCTGCCTTCACGTAGCAGGTCTTATCGAGCCGGGTGGAGAGTAGGTCTTTCACTTTCCCAGGAAGGTCGGCAGGATTGACCTGGCTGGAACCGAGCCAAGCCCGGCCATCGCGAGTCACGGCCACCAAGACAGCATCTTCCTTATCGGCATTCTGCATTGCAATTGGGTTCATCGTCTTGGCAAGGTCAACGCTAACGCCCTTGGAGAGCATGGGCGTGATGACCATGAAGATGATGAGCAACACGAGCATCACGTCGACCATCGGAGTGACGTTGATGTCCGCAATTGTGCTTGCTGCCGTCTGTTTCTTAGACATTCGAGTTCTCCTTATCCCGGCAAGCGGAACTCCGCGCTGCCCGGGGACTCCAGAACTGGAGCCCCCGGCAACGGCGAAATCAACTCGCCGGACTCGCTAACTGTTCCTGATGTGACGGACTTACTTGGTCGCAGCCTTCTGCGACTTCTTCAGGAAGTAGTCGATCAGTTCGGAGCTGGAGTTGCCCATCTCCACGTCGAACGCCTTCACGCGATTGTTGAAGTAGTTGAACATCCACACCGCGGGGATGGCCACAAAGAGGCCGATAGCGGTGGTGACCAGGGCTTCCGAAATACCGCCGGCCACAGCGCCGAGACCGGTGGACTTTTCGGACGAAATGCCCTTGAACGCGTTGATGATGCCGACGACCGTGCCGAACAGACCCACGAAGGGGCCGGTGGAACCGATGGTGGCCAGACCGCTGATGCCGCGCTCCATTTCGGAGTGCACAATCGCTTCGGCGCGCTCGAGGGCACGCTTGGAGGCTTCCATCTCTTCGCCGGGGATCTCAGTGCTCAACTGATGAGCGCGAAATTCCTGCAGGCCAGCCACGACGACCTTGGCCAGATGCGACTTCTTGTAGCGGTCAGCAATCTTGATGGCTTCATCGAGCTTGCCTTCGCGCAGGGCGCCAGCAACGGCCGGAGCAAACAGACGGCTCTGCTTGCGAGCGGCATTGAAAACGATCAGGCGATCGATCATCACGCCGATTGACCAGGCGGACATGATGAACAGAACGATGACGACGGCTTTGGCCAGCCATCCCATCTGAGACCACATCGACCGGAGGTCAAAATTGACGGCCGCCTCCTGGAGCAACAGGAACGACCATACTTGGAACTGAAGAATCATCTTCTTAAATCTCCTGCGAGTTGATTTGTCTTGAACGAATGCGGACTATTACTGGTTCAACGTGAAGTTGACATCAATCTGAGTCACAACTTCCACCGGTTCGCCGTTTAGCAGTGTGGGCTTGTAGCGCCACTGTTTGACAGCTTCGGTCGCCGACTGCACCAACAGCGGATGGCCCGAGACCAGGGTTAGGTTCTGGATCGTACCGTCGCGGCCGATGACAGCGGTGAAGCGGACTGTTCCGGAGATGCGCGCCTGCTTGGCCAAGGGAGGATAAGTGGGCCGAGGCTGGCTGACGAGCATGGCCTGTTGCACGTTGCCGCCCACCGAAATGCGCTTGGGGGTAACGGGCTTGGGAGCTTCCTTCACCGGAGGAGGAGGCGGCGGAGCGGCGCTGCTGATAATGCCGCCGATAACACCACCCGGGGCTCCACCCGGGACGCCACCAGGAACACCACCCACCACGCCACCAGAGGTGTTGGCAGGAATTTCGTCTTCCTTGATCATGGCGATTTCCTTAGGCACCTGCTTTGGAGCCATCAGGCGTGAACCGTCGAACTGCTTCGGAACCACCTTCACAACCTTCACCACTGCTTGCGCCGGAGGAGGAGGAGGGGGAGGAGGAGGCGGAGGAGGCGGCGCCACCAGCATGGAACTCAAAGCGGTCTTGGGGAGAATTTCCGGATTGAGCAGCGGAAGGATCACTCCTCCCCCGATCAATGCGATCTGCAACGTTGTGGATATGATGACCGTCCAACCTTTGTTGGTTTTAGCCGTTCCATCCACGAAGGTCTGTTCGAACATTGGGCTGTTTCTCCTTGCGTCCGGCCCCCGACACTCCAGAGACCGTTCTCACCTATTTGGACACCGAAGTTTGCTACCGGTTCCCGGGAATTCCGGTCCCCGGTGTCTTTTTAGCTCAACTTTCTATTCGCCCTCCGGCATGGCGCGGCCTACTTGGCCTGAGCAGCCGCCGGGGCCTTCTTCCGGGCCTGGATATAGTTGTGCCAGAACACGAGAATCGGGCTCGCGACGAAGATCGACGAATAGGTACCAACGATAATACCCGCAACCAGGGCGAACGCAAAGCCATTCAGTACCGGGCCGCCAAACAGCAGCAGCGAAATAGCCGATATGAAGGTCAGGCCTGAGGTTAGGATCGTCCTGCTCAGCGTCTGGTTGATGCTCAGGTTCACGATCTCTTCACCCAGTTCCTTCCGGGAGAGCTTCAAGGTCTCGCGGATGCGGTCAAACACGACGATGGTGTCGTTCATGGAGTAGCCGACCAGGGTAAGGAGAGCGGCCACCACGTTCAATGAAATCTCTTTGTTAAAGAGCGAAAACAGGCCCAGTGTGATGATCACGTCGTGGAAGACGGCGATGACCGCCGCCAACCCGTAGATGAACTCAAAACGGAAGGCCAAGTATACCAGCATGCCTCCCAGCGCGTAGAGGGTGGCGAGCACGGCTTTGCTGCGCAGTTCCGCACCGATCTTCGGTCCCACCACTTCAGCACCAATGATGGAGAAGGGAGTGAGGAAACACTCCTGCTTGATGACACCCAGGATCTGCGGTGTCACGCCGCTTACGCCGCTCAGCTGATCGAGATTGGTCACGATGCCGGAACGGGGCGGAGTGTTCTTGAAGTCCAGAACATTCTTCGCAAGGGACTGCAGTTGCTCCTCGTTGAGGGCCACACCAGCGCTCTGCATGGGCCCGCGAAGACGGTCGGCCAGCGTTTGCACGCTGGCGTTGTTGAAGTCGAATTTGCCGCCGGACTGACCGAAGCTGGCCTCCAGCGTTTCGGTGATGGCGCTCCGCTCCGAGTTGAGTTGAATCTCGTCCTTCAGTGGTGTCCCGATGATGACGGAGTTCTGCCCAGGAATCTCCTGAACGGAGATTTCGCCCGGGATCTTGGAAGAGATTTCCGAACGGAGCTTATCGACAGGGGGTGTTGTAGCGAACTTGACGGTGATGTTGGCGCCACCGGTGAAGTCGATGCCGTACTTGAGCCCACCTTTGCCAATCCAACTGGCCAGGCCCACGACAGTCAGGACCAGCGAGGCCCCGATGAAGATTCCCTTTTTTCCAAGGAAATCGATGTTTGTGTTCTTAAATAGCTCCATGTACCGTACCGAACCCGGACTCCGGGGAGCTGAACCCTAAGTTGAGCTCCCCATTTTCTATCACAGTTATACGCCGATGCTCAACGTGGCATTCGGGCCCTTGCCGGCCATCTCCATCTGGAACAGGGCACGGGACACAAACACAGAAGTGAACACGTTGGCCACAAGACCGATTACCAGCGTCACGGCAAACCCGCGAACGGCCGGCGTGCCGAACATAAACAGGAACCCACAGCTCACCACAGTCGCGACGTGTGTATCGATGATGGTGAGGAAGGCCTTGCTGAAACCCGTATCAATTGCCGCGAGCACCGCCTTGCCGGTGCGCATCTCTTCGCGGATACGCTCGAAGATCAGAACATTGGAGTCGACCGCCATGCCGATCAGGAGAATCACACCCGCAATGCCGGGCAGCGTGAGCACCGCCTTGAGATAGGCCAGGGCGCCGATGAGGATGATGGCGTTCAGGATCAGCGCGATCGTCGCGTTGACACCGCTCATGTGGTAGTAGATCAGCATGATCACGATGACAACGACGAGGCCGACGAGGCCGGAGATGAGGCCCTGCTGGATGGAGTCGGCGCCGAGGGAAGGTCCGACGGTCTGCTCCTGCAGGTAGATGACACCGGCCGGCAGCGAACCGGCACGCAGCACGAGGGCCAGGTCACTGGCATCCTGTTGCGACCCGGCGCCGGTAATGCGGCCCGACTCCTCGATGCGGCTCTGAATCACCGGAGCGCTGCGGATCTGGCTGTCGAGGACGATGGCCAGGCGCTGCCCGACATTCGCCTCAGTGAACTTGCCGAAACGGCCCTTGGCGTCCTGGGCGAGAACGAAGGACGTCTCCCATTTGCCGAACTCATCCTGCGCCGGCTTGGAGTCGCGCAGGTCGCGGCCTGTGATGACAGGGGTGCGAGTGACGATGTACCAACCCTCGTTGCCCTGGTCACCGGCGCGCGGCTGTGACCGCAGCAGCTTGGTGTTGAGCGGCAGTACGCCACCGGTCTTGGCAAGCGCATCCTGCTGGCGGGGGAACGGACCATCCTTCACTTCGTAGAGTTCCAGCATGGCGGCCGTCTGGAGAATCGCCTTCACACGGGCCGGATCGTCCAGGCCGGGCAGCGAGACCAGGATCTCGCCGTCGGCGTTCGCGCCACCGCGCTCCTGCACGCTGCTCTCCGCCAGGCCGAGACCGTTGATGCGGCTCTCGATGGTGGTGCGCGAGCGGGCCAGTGTGTCCTTGGTCAAAGCCAGCGCCTCGGTCGGCTTCATGTTCAGCCGGTAGTCGGTGGAGTTGACCGGAGTCAGCACCCAACTGGGCATTGATTCGGAGATCAGGGTGCGGAAGGCCGATGTTTTGTCGGAGGGAATGCCCTTGATGTCAATCTGGATCTTGTCGGCATCGGCAATCGTCTTCGGATCGCTGTGATCCATCGAACCGTAGTTGATGCTCTGCTTGCCCAACTCATCCTTCAGCCGTTCAATTTGCTGAACCGCCTCTGCCTTGAACGCATCCTGTACCTGAACCTGCAGTACCAGGAGAGTGCCGCCTTTCAGGTCCAGCCCCAGGCGGATGTTGTTCTTCCAATTCGCGATGAGCTCATCCTTCGACTTGGGTAGCCCGATCATGCCGTATACGCAGATGAGCACGACGGACACGATCAGGACGGCTTTCCACTTAAGATTCTGCATGTGTTCTAACTTTCCGCTGTGATTAAGACTTCTTCTCCTGGTTCGCCAGGCTCGCCACGGAACCTCTGGCGAATTGCAGTTTCACGTTGTCGGGCTTGACTCGCAACACCAGGGTGTCGTCGTCGTTGATCCCGACGATTGTGCCGACCACGCCGCCGTTGGTGACCACCTGATCACCCGCTTTGAGCTCGGTCAACATCTTTTGTTGCTGCTTCTTCTGCCGCTGCATGGGCATGAAGAGTAGGAAGTAGAAGATCCCGAATATCAGGAGTATAGGGACGAATTGCAGCAGCGAACTAGCCGCCGCGGGCGTCTGGAGAAGGAGGAAATTCATTTCCGTTCCGGTGTCACCCAAAAGTTTGGACTCGATGTCTGCGACGCGCGGAACCCGCCCTGCATCTAAGGCGTGTGGGCTGAGTTTGGACTTGAGGCGAGCCTGCGCGCAGTCTTCAAGAACTCGGGGAATGTCCCAAGCAAAATAGCCTCTCGCATCCGGCGCATGATGTCAAGGTAATGCGTCAGGTTGTGGAGCGTGGCCAGGGTGCTGAAGAGGATCTCACCCGCCTGAAACAGGTGCCTGAGGTAGGCCCTCGAGTAGGTCGTGCACGTGTGGCACCGGCAATTCTCGTCAAGCGGCCTAGAATCTTCACGATACTGTGCTTGTTTGATGACCACCTTTCCCCCTGACGTGAACAGATAACCGTTCCGCGCATTGCGGGTGGGCATCACGCAATCCATCATGTCGACGCCTCGAGCTACGTACTCCGGCAGCTCCTCAGGAGCCCCTACGCCCATCACATAGCGGGGTTTGTCCACAGGTAACAGCGGTACCGTCGCCTCGGTCATCTCCATGCTCAGTTCACGCGGCTCACCTACGCTAAGCCCACCCACCGCATAGCCTTCCGCCTCCAGTTCCCCCAGTTGCTGGACGCATTCGCGCCGCAGATCAGCGTACATGGACCCCTGCACTATGGGAAACAGGGCGTTGTGCGGCTCGCGGGACTCCATTCTTTCCCGGTAGTGGCGCATGCCGCGCCGCGCCCAGCGGACCGTCATTTCCATCGACTTGCGCGCTTCCGCGTGCGACGAAGGATAGTCGGTACACTCGTCCAGCATCATCATGATGTCGCTGCCGAGCGAGAGCTGAACGTCCACCGTCGACTCCGGCGTGAACATGTGCTGGTCGCCGTTCAGGTGCGAACGGAACAGCACACCTTCTTCCTTGAGTTTTCTTAATTGACTGAGTGACCAGACCTGAAACCCGCCCGAGTCCGTCAGGATTGCCCGCGGCCACTGCATGAAGCCGTGCAACCCGCCGAAATTCTCGATCAGCTTATGGCCCGGACGTAGATAGAGATGGTAGGTATTGCCGAGAATGATCTTGGCGTCGAGTTCTTCCAACAGGTGCTTGCGGGTGAGGCCTTTCACCGTCCCCTGCGTGCCGACCGGCATAAACACAGGGGTTTCGATAGTTCCGTGGGCGGTGTGGAGCAGGCCGGCGCGGGCGCCAGTTTCCGGACAGACGGCCTGTTTTTCAAAGTGAAGCGTCTTCAAGGGGTAAACTAGTTATTCTAACTCCCCCATGGCACTGCGGTTCTATAACACTCTCACCCAGGAACTCGAAGAGTTTCAGCCACAGGACGGCAAGACGGTCCGCATGTACACCTGCGGCCCGACTGTCTACTCCTACGTCCACATCGGGAATTTCCGGACGTTCTCGTTCCAGGACATCCTGCGGCGCACGCTGAAGGCTCGCGGCTTCACGCTGGACCACGTCATGAACATTACAGACGTGGAGGACAAGATCATTCGCAATGCGATGGCGGCCGGGCAGACGATCCAGGAGTACACGGCGCAGTATACGCAGGCCTTCAAGGACGATTCAGCCACACTGCGGCTGCAATCGCCTGAGCGGCTCGCCTTTGCGACTGAGCACATTCCGGAGATGGTCGACGCCATTGAGCGCCTCGCGGCGGGCAACCACACCTACGCGAACGAGGGCTCAACCTACTTCCGCATCTCGACGTTCCCCGAGTACGGCAAGCTGTCACACACGAATTTCAGCGGCAACATCGCCGGGGCGCGCGTGGAAGTGGACGAATACGACAAAGCCGACGCACGCGACTTCGTCTTGTGGAAGGCCCAGAAGCCGGGTGAGCCGGCATGGGAGACTCCGCTGGGCGAGGGCCGGCCGGGGTGGCATATCGAATGCTCGGTGATGGCCATGAAATACCTGGGCGAAACCATCGACATCCACACCGGCGGCGTCGACCTGGTCTTTCCGCATCATGAAAACGAGATCGCGCAGTCGGAGGCAATCACCGGCAAGCGCTTCGTGCGCTACTGGCTGCACGCTGAGCACCTGATGGTGGAAGGGCAGAAAATGTCGAAGTCGCTGGGCAACTTCTACACCCTGCGCGACATCATCGAGAAGGGCTACTCGCCGGAAGCGATTCGCTACCTGCTGGTTTCGGCCCACTACCGCAAACAGCTCAATTTCACGTTCGACGGCTTGAAAGGCGCGGCTGCTTCGCTGGAGCGCCTGCGGAATTTCGAACTGCGGTTGAAGAACGACCGCCTGCCGGAAGGGCTCAATCCCCAGGTGGAAGAGCGGACAGCCGCGGCCAGTACTGCGTTCAACAAAGGCCTGGACGACGATCTCAACACATCGGACGCCCTGGCGGCCATTTACGAATATGTCCGCGACGCTAACACAGCCATGGATGCCGGGCAGTTCCAGGCCGGAAATGCGGCGGGCGCGCATGCGCTGCTAGCCGAGTTCGACGCGGTCTTCGATGTATTGAAGCCGACACTCCAAAGCGGCGCGCTCACTGACGCCGAGATCGATGAGAAGGTGTCCGAGCGCAACAAGGCGAAGAAAGCAAAAGACTTCAAACGGGCCGACGCCCTGCGCAATGAGTTACTGGAACAGGGCGTCGTCCTGGAAGACACCAAAGACGGGGTCCGTTGGAAGCGCAAGTGAGCGCTCCGGGCCAGATACGCGACACGAAATGAAAATCCAAACCAAAGCTGTTCATTCAGGAGACAGAAAGCAGCCGCAAAAGCAGATTCCAGTGGCGACGCCCGTGCATTTCGCGGCCAGTTGGGTTTGTTCCGATCAGGCTGAGCAGGATCGCATCTTCGCCGCTGAGGAAAAGGGCTTCGCGTATTCGCGCTACCACAATCCGACCAACGAGGCGCTGGAAGAGTTGATCACCTCGCTGGAAAACGGTGCAGGCGCGCTGGCCTGCGCCTCGGGCATGGCCGCACTACAGCACGCGCTGATGGCCGCGCTGATGGACCGCCGGCGGAAGGTGCTTTGCGCGCGTGACGTCTATGGCGCCACCATCAAACTGCTGATGGACGTCCTGGGACCCTTCGGCGTCGAGACTACTTTCGTAGACACCGGCGACCTGGCTGCCGTGGAACGCGCGCTGGAAGAAGAAAAGCCCGGCGTCCTGCTGATGGAAACGATCTCCAACCCGCTGCTGCGGGTGAGTGACCTCCCTGCCCTGTCGGCACTGTGCCGCAAACACGGGGCGGCACTGGTGGTCGACAACACGTTCGCATCGCCCCTGCTGGTGCGGCCGCTGGAGATGGGGGCGAATATTGTCGTACATAGTTCGACGAAGTACCTGGGCGGCCACGGCGATACGCTGGGCGGCCTGATCGTCAGCGACCAGGAGCACCTGGAGGGCATTCGCCGGCTGTCGCGCATCGTGGGACCGGTGATGGGTCCGATGGAGTGCTTCCTGACTATGCGCGGCATCAAGACCTTCCCGCTGCGCGTGGAACGGCAGTGCCGGAACGCGCAGGGTTTGGCGGCCTGGCTCCGCCAGCAACCTGGCGTGGAGTGCGTGTACTACCCGGACGATCCGCGGCATCCCGATGCCGAAGTCGTCTCGCGGCTCCTGCCCGACGGTCTGTACGGCGGCATGGTGAGCTTCGAGTTGAAGGATGTCCAATCGAAAGAAGGCGTGTTCCAGTTCCTCGATCGCCTGAAGCTGATCGTAAAGGCGACCTCACTGGGCGACGTGCACACGATGGTGCTCTACCCCTGGATCGCGTCTCATCGTGATGTTTCGCCGAAACAGAAGCAGCGCATGGGCATTCGCGAGAACCTCATCCGGGTGTCCGTCGGCATCGAATCGCTGGACGACATCATCGCCGATGTGGCCCAGGCCTTAGCGTAAGCCAGCCTACACAATTCGCGGGGAGACTGGGCTCGATCGGGACTGGTCTCCACCCCCCCTAATCCTTCTTCACGACGCGCCACCGGACACGCACCCCTCCCTGGTCGTCCCATTCCGACCATGGCAGCGAACCGTCCAAAGTCCGCGGCAGGTTCAGGCGGTAGTAGTGCAATCGCCCCTGGATGGACACCGTAACCGTGCTTGCCTGTTCGGTCGAAATCACATAGGAACTGCCGGCCACGACGCAACGGCCGTCCGCGCATTTCTTGCCGAAGAAGTGCGAGATCGCCTCTTCCTGCTTCAGCACCTTCGAATTGGTCCAATGGACATCCTCGATGGGGCCGCTGCCGAGAGCGTCAGCCGGGTAGTCCAATTCGAATTCAACCACAGGAACCTTCGAGAAGATCCGCTTGTCGCGCGGATTCGCGCTATAGACCATCAACATCAGGCCTAAGGCGAGAACCACGCCGCCAGACCCCAACAGCCAGTTACCCCAGGACAGCGAGTGGCCTGAGAATCGCAACACGGCGCCGCTCCCCAACAGCAACCCCACCACCGCGCCGATAGGCCCAAAAATGAAGAAGCCATACATCGCCGCGGCGCCCTCGCGCGGTCCGGCCACTGAGGTGAACCAGGCAGCCGCACCATAACCCATTCCGAAGCCGGTGAACACAGCCAGCACCAAACCGGCCAGAATTGCCCCAAATACCATCTCAGTAGACTAGCATCGGCGGCGCCTTCCGTTTGGTGATTTGCGCCACCCATTCACGTCGCTGCTCCGCTCAACTGAACTCGCTGGGCGATCCGGCCGCCAACACGTAGATTGCACTCATGAGGCAATTCAAAAACCTTCGATGGGCGCTGTTGAGCCCCTTCCTCATCGCGATCAGCGCTCTGCCGGCCAAGCCCGCCGGCCACTGTGACGCTAATCCGGTGAGTCCCTGGTGCCGGGCGAAGACGATCTTCATTTGTTCCCGCTCGGGCTATATGCGGGAAGCGGAACTCGAGCGGGCGATTCTTCAGAAGCCGGAGTTCGTCAAGACGGGCCTTGTGATCACGCGGGACATGAACAGCGCCGACCTGGTGCTGGAGGTGCGCCGCAAGGCGTTCACTTCCCAATTCACACTTTCCGTGATTGACCGGCGCGCTCAGCTACTCATCGGCAGCGACCGCTCGAACTCAATCGGTGGTCACATCGAACCGAAGCTCGCCAACGACTTCATCAAAATGCTGCGTGCCAACCGCTAGGATCTGGCTCGCTCTGAAACCGATTTGAGCACCTGCAATCGGGCGTCGGTCAGCCCGTTCTCGGCAAAGATCGAGACACCGGCCGCGCCCGCCTGCAGTGCCTGGCTCACCGTTTCGGAAAACTCGGCCTCCTTCATGCCGCCCAGGAACAGACCGCTGTAGAGCGGGGCCTTCGCGGCGCCAACGCCTTCCCTGGTCATCTTCCCCACCCAGGCCGGTGTCTCCTGGTAGAACGAGTGGTAGATCATCGGCAGGAAGCCGTCAAGCTTCCAACGGCCCCAATCCTGCCGCACGTTGACGCGAGCCAGGCTGGGCCCGGGAAACACAGCGGCAGTGATCTGTTTTTTCGCGGCGCGGGCGGCCGGCACAAGGTAGCCGTTCACCAGGCCGGTGACCATGTCCAGCCGGAACTGGAACCATTTCTCGTCCAGCTTCGCATCCATCTTCTGCATCGGGTCCGCGCCGTATTTCTTCTTGAACTGCGCCCGCTCGTACTCCGTGTACCCGTAATCGTACTCTGGGAAAACGTGGTCCTGAACGATGTTGTACTTCTTCCACAAACCGCTGGGCAGGATCGCGTCGGGATGGCGGATGTAATCGAGGTGAACTCCAGTGAGATCGGAGATTGACGCCAGTTCTTTGACCGTCCCCTGCACCCACTCCCGCACCTCAGGCCGCCCTGGGTCAAGGAACTTGTAATACTGCACATAAGCGGGCTTGTCTGACGCGGACTCACCCTTGGCATTCACGTTGTACCAGTCGGGGTGCGCCTTGATCATCTCGGGATTCATGCAGGGCATGCACCACATCCAGGCGTGCACCTCAAGGCCAGCCGCCTTGGCCAGCGGAAGGATGAGGCCCAGCCAGTCCTGCTTCACAGGCAGGCGGGTGCTGGCGAAGAAGGCCTCCCTGCCCGCGTATACCTCCGGCAGAATGGCCTGAATGCCGGCCGCGCGCAGTTTCTCGAAACGCAGCTTCCACTGGTCCGCGGTCGGGCGCGTATTGGTCGCGATCCACGCCCAATTCTTCACGCCCGCGGCACGCGGCTTCGCCGGGAGAGTCTCTAATGCAGCGGCGGCCAGAAGGCTCTGCCGGAGGAATGAACGCCGATTCACACCCATGGCGCCCATCATAGAGCTTTCAATGGTTTACCGCACAACCTTGGCGCGCAGGATTTTGTCCAGCCGGGGGTAACGCGCATCCAGATAGTTGTTGCCTTCGGTCGAGATGCGGGTGGCATTGGGTCCACGTCCCGGCGGCTCCCATTCGCCGTACCCGGCGTAAAGCTTCTCGAACACATCAAGGCCCAGGGTGACCTTGCCGAAGGGTGCGAACCCATCCTTGTCGAGATCCGAATTATCCTTCAGGTTCACGAACACCTGTGTGCGCCGTGACCGCTTGCCGCTCTGCGCAAATGAGATCGTCCCCTTCACGTTCTTCTGCTTCACGGCATCGTCCTCAATCGGCGTGGCGCTCAGCATCGCGTTCGTGTTCGGGTCGCCGGAAAGTCCAAACTGGGCGATGAACTCCGGGCGCACGCGGAAAAACCGCGTGTCGTTGAAGAAGCCCGTGTTCACCAGCATCCAGAAGCGCTCTGCTCCCTTGGGCGCCCAATCCTTGTGCACTTCCACGACAAACGAGCCCTTGGAGGTGTCGAACAGCACCTTGTAGACCTCGGGCATCGGCTGGTCTTTCAATGACTTGCCGGTGTCGATCTTCTTGACTGGCGGGGCGGGCTTCTCGCCGCAGGAGATCAGCAGCAGGCTGGCGGCGAGACACAGCAGATAACGCATGACGCCATTATTTCATTTCGCCGCAGGTTCGTCGCGCGGCCGGGGTTGGGCCGGCCGCATTCCATCTAGCCTACCGCCCAGCCCAAGCCAGCCCGTCGGCACCCTTACCTGCGTCGATCATCTGTTCGACTGACCAGTCAGAGGTCCGAATAGCCGCCACCTTCTTGCTGGAATCGCACGACACGTAAGCCACCTGGCCGTCCGGACGCACCAGCACTTCCTGCGGAGCCGCCGGCACATCGATCGTCTTCATCACCTTCATCGTGCCGAGATCGACTACGGCCACTTTGTTCGCTTTCGACACCGCCACAACGAGGTACTTGCCATCCGGAGTCGGAGCCGTGCCGTAGCCTGGCGCCGGCAAGGGCACCCACGTCTTGATCGTATTCGTGGCGGCGTCGATCACGGCCAATCGCGGCGCCGTCTGGTCTGAGGTAAAAACGAGCTTGTCGTCCACCGAGAGCGCGATGCGTTGCGTGTTCTTGGAAATCGGGATGATCTTGACCGTCTTTTTGGCGTCCAGATCGAGGACCGAGACCGTACCGGGGCCCACGTTGGCAGTGTAGCCGCGCTTACCATCCCGGCTAATGGCCAGCATGTGCGACTCCGCCTGTCCCGTTGGGATCGTGCCCACGATCTTGAGCGCCTTGGGGTCGATCACGGTGATGGTATTGTCCAACTCCGTGGTCACATAAAGCAGCCCATTCTTTGGACCGATTACGGGGCAGTGGGGCCGGATGCCCTTCCCGAAATCGAGATTGCCGGAGACTTTGTGGGTCTTCAGGTCGACCACAACCATATTGCGGCCATCCGTGCCGGGCTTGCCGACGCCGGAGTTACCGTAGATGGGGGCGTACGCCACACGCCCATCCGGCGAGGCCACCAGTTCGTGAGCAGTCTCTCCACCCTCGGGTATGGCCGCGAGGGACTTGCCGGTTTTGGGGTCGATGATCGCCACTGCCTGATCGCCTTTATTCGCTACCAGCAGCAGGCCGCCTTGCCCAAAAGCCGTGTTCAAACAGAGTGATAACAGCAGGATCCAGGTATTACGCATAACCAAAAAGCTCCTCTATTCTCCGGCGCTCCCCGGCGCGCCCAGCCCCAAACCCGCTTCGTGCCAGCCATTCTCTCACCCGGCTCCCGTTGAAACAACCCACCGGGAATCAATCGGCGGCCCGCGGGCATCTATCAACTGCAAGCTCAACAAAGAGGGCCAATGAAACTGGGATATCGTGCCGTTTGCACAGCCGCTGCCGCTGTGTCGCTCGTGTGCACCGCAGCCATTTCAAGCGACACCCGGCCCACCGCGCCGGTGCTGGTGGAGCTCTTCACCTCCGAGGGCTGCTCGAGTTGTCCGCCAGCGGATGCGATCCTCGCCAGGCTGGATCAGGAGAAGACGGTGTCAGGCGTACCCGTCATCGTCCTGAGTGAACATGTCGACTACTGGAACGGCATCGGCTGGAAGGATCCCTTCTCGTCCGCGCAGTTCAGTGCACGCCAGCAGGCTTACAGCCAGTCCTTCCGCCTGGAATCCGTCTTCACGCCACAGATGGTGGTGGACGGGAGGGAGCAGTTCGTGGGCAGTGATACCGCGGCGCTGAACCGCTCGCTGGACAAGGCGTCCAGGGAGGCCAAGGCGGAGCTACGCATTGTGAAGGCGGCCCGCAATGGCTCGGAAGCCGAGATCGAGGTCGAGGCCGGGCCAGGCAGTCTCAATTCAAAAACCGACCTGAACGTTTGGGTGGCGCTGGCCCGCGACCGTGAATCCGTGGCGGTCAGGAATGGTGAAAACTCCGGCCGCAACCTGACCCATGCGGCGGTAGTCCGGACACTGGTGAATGCGGGCACCATGAGACGCGGAGGCGGCTTTCACAAGACCGTGCGTGTCCCGCTCGACTCCAAGTTGACGGGCATCCGTGCCGTGGTCTTCCTTCAGCCCGCCGGCGCAGGTCCAGTCGCCGCCGTGGCCCAGCGAACCCTGGCCGACTCGTCCCGCTCACTCCAACCCTAGCCGTTGAATCGAGAGGAGGCCCTGCAGCGGGCCGCTACGCTTCGAGACCCGGAAACGCCCGTGACGACGTCAGGCAAATCGCAGCACGATGACCCATAGTCCATATCCACTCAGCCCTAATGTAGCGAGGGCGAGCACCGAACTGGCGCCGCCCAGCCGGCTGAGTACCATCAGCAGCGACACCAGAAACAGCACGGTCAGCAGTGCGCCGCCCGCAATCCTCGACCACATTTGCCCGGCGTACAGTCCCCGGCTCGTGAAGTAAAGCGCCACGGCGAACAGCAAAGCCCCAGCCGAACCGGCGAACAACCCCTTCGCCAGCGCAAAAGCCGCGGCATCGAACACACGACCGGCCTTCCCGGCGGCGTAATCCATCATTTCGAGACCAGTGATAATAGCCCCCCCCTTTCCGCTGGGTGGAGTGGGCGGCGGCTTCGGACCCTCGCGCGCCATCTGGAAGGACTTGAACCCGAAGTAGCAAGTACCAATGACCGCCGGCACGCCCACGATCGCCGCAAACACCAGGAACCCCTTGGCCAACGCCAAAGCCTCTCGCGAAATCATAGTCCTCTCCCCCACATCGTCAGTCCGAAATAGATACCCCAGAGCCCGAAGAACCCCAGGTACAACGAGCCCTCGCCCGGGTTCGTTGGCAGAATCGTCAGGCAGCCCGCCATCGCGGCGGCGACGAACACAGCAATGACACACAGGAAAGTCCGGGCGTGCGGCAGAAAGACCGAGGCCAGCATCGCCACGAGGAGGACCGGCACACCCACCGTCATCACGTCACGCACCAGGTTCGCGACGCCCGCGCCGCTTCGATACGTAAGCGCCAACCCCTTGCCCACGGTCAACACCAATACAAATCCAGCCAGAGCCGCAGCGCTTGCTATGCCCACTACCCAGCGCAGGAACAGAATCATAAACCAGAAACCGGTCTCTGTAGTATAGGGCCAATCCTCACCCCGCCTTCGCTAGACTGTAGAGTCACCAAGGATTCCCATGCCTCACTTCCGCCTACTGGCATTTCTCAGCGCGGGTCTCTGCAGCGCGGCCGCTTTCGCGCAAACGAAAGAACGCCCTGTTCGCGCCGTTACTGATCCCGGAGTCATCACCACCCGGCAGAGCATCACCCCCGCCGGCATTCCACTGGTGTTCCAGGGCAAGGTCTATGGTGTCGCCTTTGGCAAAGACGATTCCGAGATCTGGGTCCTCAATCAGACACAGCTCTACCAGGTCGACTGGCGTAGCGGCCGCATCCTCTCGAACATCGCGCACAGTTCGACCCCCGCCTACCAGGGACTGGTCACACATCAGGGAACACCCTACGTCGCCGCCACCCCGCGCCGCGGCAATCCCGGACTCTTCGTCGTAAATGGCGGCCGCGTTCAACCCCTGGCGGCAGATCTCGGCAAACACAATGCCGGCGGCCTCGGCTTCGGCGGCGGGCGAATTGTCCTGCCAATCACCGCGCAGAACAAAGCCGTCGTCGTGGAACTGCCGTCGGGGAAGAACCTCGGCGAAGCCACCACCGGCATCGCCCCTTTCGCAGCCGTGGTGAGCGCCGACGGCAGGACCGCCTATGTCTCCAACTGGGGCGGCCGCACCGCCAAACCAGGCGAGCGCACCTCGCCCGCCGGTCCCGGCGCCGACGCGGATCAGGTGCTGGTAGACGACCGCGGCGTCTCCGCCTCAGGCACCGTCTCCCGCATCGACCTCGCCACCCTCAAGACCACCCATACCGTGCCCACCGGGCTCCATCCCAACGGGATGGCTTGGGACGAGCCACATGCGCGCCTCTACATTGCCAACAACAACGACGACTCCGTCACAGTGGTCGACACCTCCGCCAACCGGGCCGTCCGCCAGATCAGGATCCAGCCGTTCGCCGGAGTTCCGTCCGGCATCGCCCCCACGGCCGCCACGATCTCCGCCGATGGCAAGCGCCTCTTCATCGCCTGCGGAGGAATCAACGCCATCGCCGTCGTCGACACCGCCAGCGGCCGCATCGATGGACTGATCCCCACCGGTTGGTATCCCAGCGGGCTCGCCCTCTCCCCCGACGGCAAACGGCTCGCCGTGACATCGATGCTCGGAATCGGCTCCGGTTTCGCCGAGAAGCCCGAGCGCCGCTTCGTCCACAGCTACCGCGGCACCGTGCACGTCCTCGACCTGCCCGACTCTCCTCAACTCGCCAGCTACACGCGCGCCGTGGCCGACAACAACCATCTGCCGCTGACCACTGTCGCCGCCACCGCCGCCCCGCCCAACCGGACGCCCAAAGCCGTCCCCGAACGCGCCGGCGACGCCTCGCTCATCGAGCACATCGTCTACATCGTCAAGGAAAACCGCACCTACGATCAGGTCCTCGGAGACATGCCGAAAGGCAACGGCGATCCCTCGCTGGTCATGTTCGGCCAGGACGTCACTCCGAATACTCACCGTCTGGCCGACCAATTCGTCCTGCTCGACAACTTCTACGCCTCGGGCGGTAACAGCGCGGACGGCCATCAGTGGCTCGCCCAGGCCAACGAAGTATCCTACGCCCTGTGGCCCGGTTACGAAGGCCGCAGCTATCCCTTTGACGGCACAGATCCGCTCGCCATCGGACGCGGCGGCACCATTTGGGACATGGCCCGCAAGCTGGGCAAGACGGTCCGGCTCTACGGCGAATACGGCGGCACGCTGCCCGAACCGCCCAAGCGCCGCATCGAATACCTGAATCGCTGGAAGGGCGGCGAGGACTTCACCTCCACCTTCCACATCAAGCCGCCCAGCGCCCACCTCATCCCCTTCTTCGCCGCCAACTACCCGCCGTATACGAACTCCATCCCGGACGTGATCCGCTCACAAATCTTCCTGAAGGACCTCAAACAGTGGGAGCAGGACGGCCGCATGCCCAACATGACCGTGATGCTCATCAATTGCGATCACACCTTCGGCACCACGCCCGAGACCTCCACCCCAAAGGCGATGGTCGCCGATAACGACCTCGCCCTGGGCCAGATCGTCGAAGCCCTCACGAAGTCAAAATTCTGGCCGAAGATGGCCATCTTCATCGTCGAAGACGACGCCCAGAACGGCGTGGATCATGTCGACGGTCACCGCACCGTAGCCCTCGCCGTCAGCCCCTACACGCGCCGCGGTCACGTCGACTCCACCTTCTACTCGCACCAGAGCATGCTCAAGACCATGGAACTGATGCTCGGCCTCCCTGCCCTGTCGTTGTTCGACATGATCGCCAATGAGATGCGGCCCAGCTTCACCAACCAGGCGGACCTCACCCCTTACACCCACGTCCAGCCCAAGCAGGATCTGTTCGAGCTGAACCCGCCGCTAAAGGCCCTGCGCGGTCAACCGAAGTCGGCCGCCATTGCGTCGGCGAAGATGCGCTGGGACGTGCCCGACGCCGTGCCCAGCGGCAAGCTCAATCAGATCCTATGGCACTCCACGCGCGGCTGGAACACTCCGTTCCCCGGCGTGAAGGTCTCTCTGTTCGCTCCTTATTCCGTCGATATCGACGATGACGACAGGTAGCCGCGCGGCGCACCGGGCAGCCCGCTTGGGACTGCCCGGATTCCGGCCGCAATGGCATCTACTTGGCGGCCAGCACTTCACCGCTGGGCACCGCCGGAGGGGCAGCCGGATTCTTCCGGGCATGCCACATCACCAGCAACGCACTCGCCACGAAGATCGACGAATACGTGCCCACCACCACCCCGGCAAATAGGGCGAACGCGATGCCGTTCAGCACCTCGCCACCCAGGAAGTACAACGCGAGACAGGCCAGCAGCGTGGGGCCCGCCGTCAACAGGGTCCGGCTCAACGTCTGGTTGATCGACTCGTTGACAAGCGAGAGGAACGACCGCCCTCGCAGCCCATGCTGCATGTTCTCGCGCACCCGGTCGAAGACGACGATCTTGTCGTTCATCGAATAGCCGATCAGCGTCAGAAGGGCCGCAATGATGTTGAGGTCGATCTCGCGATTCGTGAGCGAGAACAGCCCCAGCGTGATCACGATGTCGTGGAGTGTCGCGATCACGGCCGCCGCACCGGAGATCCATTCGAAGCGGAACGCCACGTAAATCAGCATTCCACCCAGCGCGCACAGGGTGGCCAGCAATGCCTGCTGCCTCAGGTGAGCGCCCGCCTTCGGCCCCACGATCTCGGCCGAACGAATATTGAAGTGCCCGAGGCCCGTCTCCTGCTTCAGGGCAGTCAATACCTTCCCATCGACACCCGCCACCTTCGACAGTTCGTCCATGTTCCCGATCAGGCCGCTGTGCACCTTGTCGCGGAACTCCGTGATGCGTTTCGCCAGCTCATGCCGCTCCTGGTCGCTGAGACTCACCCCGGCCGCCGGCAGCGCCTTCCACAGCGTCTCGTCCAGCGCGCCGATGCTGGCTGTATTCAGGTCCAGCTTGCCGTTCGCCAGGCCGTACTTCTCCTTCAGGGTCTGCTCGATGGTCATCCGGGTCTTTTCCAACTGGGATTCAACGGCCAGCTCAGTCCCGATCAGGACTTCGCTCGTACCCTGCGACTCCTGCAGGCTCACCGTACCCGGCAGGCGGGCCGCCAGGTATGCCCGAAGCTGGTCGAGCGAGGGCTTTCCATCGAACTTCACACTGATCAGCGACCCGCCCCGGAAGTCCAGGCCGTAGTTCGGCCCGCCCTTCACCACCAGGCTGCCGATGCTGATAACAATCGCCAGCACCGAAATGCCCAGCGTCAGCGCCCGTTTGGACAGGAAGTCAATCCTGGGCTGCTCGAACAGCTCCTTGCCGATGCTCAGGCTGCTGAGGCGGGGATTGCGCCAGACTTTCAGGTCGAAAATCGCCCGCGAGACAAACACCGCCGTAAACAGGTTCGCGATCAGCCCGATCACCAGCGTGACAGCGAAACCGCGCACCGGTCCCGTCCCGAAGATGAACAGGAACGCACTCGCCACCACGGTAGTCACGTGCGTGTCGATAATGATCGTCAGGGCCCGGTCAAACCCGGCCGAGATAGCCGCCGGGACGATCCGCCCGCCGCGCATCTCCTCCTTGATGCGCTCGAAGATCAGCACGTTGGAATCCACCGCCATGCCGATGGACAGCACTAGGCCCGCAATGCCGGGCAAGGTCCAGGTTGCGTCAATATAACTCAGCGCGGCCACGGTCATCAGCGTGTTCAGCATCAGCGCGATCACTGAGTTGACCCCGGCGCCGCGGTAGTACGCCACCATCGACGCCACCACCAACGCCAACCCCACCAGGCCCGCCAGGACGCCGCGCCGGATGGAATCCGCGCCCAACGATGGTCCAACCGTCCGTTCTTCAATCACCTTGGCGCCCGCCGGCAGGGAGCCCGACCGCAGGTTCAACGCGAGGTCCGACGCCGTCTGCTGGTCCGCCGCCCCCATGATCCGACCCTGGTCAGAAATGGCAGAATCGATCCGCGGAGCGCTGATCACCGAGTTGTCCAGCACAATCGCCAGTTGCTTCCCGATGTTCGCGCTAGTGAAACGCTGGAAGCGCTGAGCCGCGTCCTGCGTCAGGACGAAGCTCGTGTCCCACTGCCCCGGATTCTCGCCCGGCATCGGCTTGGCATCCCGCAGGTCCCGCCCGGTAATTACTGGCGAGCGCGACAGCAGGTACCACGCCTGTTCATTCGCCGCCCCGGCACGCGCCGTGCCGCGCACCAGCTTCGTATTCAGCGGCATCACTCCGCCATGCTGGCTGATCGCCGCCTCGCGCGAAGCGAATGGCCCAGCCTTCACCTCACACAGCTCCAACAGCGCCGAGGTCTGCAGAATGCCCTTCACCCGGGCCGGATCGTCGACGCCCGGCAACTGCACCAGGATCTCCGCCTCTCCGCCGCTCCCGCCCCTCTGCTGGACGCTCGATTCCGCCACGCCCAGGCCGTTGATCTTCTTCTCAATCGTGTTCATGCTGCGCGCCAGCGTATCCTGCCTCAGCAGAATGGCCGCTTCCTTGCGAATGTTCACGCGGTACGAATCAGAAGTCGCGGGCGTCAGCACCCACTCCGAGCCCAGCACGTCCGTAACGACTCGCCGGAAGTCTCCGGCCCGCTCGGCCGGTACACCGCGGACATCCACCTGGATACTCTCCGCCGTCTCGATCGAAGCCGGATCGTTCCTTTCAATCGACCCGTAGGGCACCTGCTCCTTCTGCAACCGCTCGTTCAGGCGCTCGATCAGAACGTCGGCCTCCGCCTTGAATGCGTCCTGAACCTGAATCTGGAGCACAATGTGGCTGCCCCCCTTCAGGTCAAGCCCCAACCGCATGCTCTTGTGCCAGTTGGCGGACAGTTGTTCGGTTGAGGTCGGCAGGCCGATAACACCAGTCACGCAAGCCAGAAGTACAGCGGCAATGACTATCCATTTCCAACGCAATCCACTGGGCATACTCTCTCCTTAGGGAGACACAGCTCCCCTGTTCGAACCAGGGTGGAGGAACAGGCGGTTTCGACGCGGACACACCTCCGGTGGTCGGCGCTCACTCCGCAAATGGTTAGGAGAGGAAGGCGGGCGGAGCGCGGGCGGGTCTCGTGACGAACAGGCCGCCCGGCAGGCGATGGGAGCGGAAGTGGCCGCAAGCGCCGGCATGATTTGGCAGCGGACTGTGATCCGCCCGCCGCTGCGGCATGCCTGCCGCAAAGGACTGTGCCGCCGTGGAGCGCGACCGCTCCAGCCGCAATTCCTGCCGCTGCGGATTGTGGAAGGACGATGAACCTTCGGCCGGACAGCATGTGCCCCGGACGGCGGCCAGCAGGCTATCCTGCAGGGCTTCCGGAGCCAAGGAAGGCGCGACACTCAGGCTGGCTCCGCCCAGGAACGCGGTAAACAATACCGCCTGGGCGAACCTCAACACCATTACTTTGTCGCGTTTCTTCACGGCAACCTGGATCGATGCTTCCTTTTCGATTATCCGGCACAGAGCCGCCGGTTGTCTCGGGAATTCGCACGGTCACCCAAGACTTTACGAAATCCTGACCCCTTCCTTAGGACCTCTTCAGGCCATCCGGTTCAGAATCAGGCTGTATGAAGATCTCCGGCGATCCTCTCTTATGCCTCGCGCTCGTAGCCCTCTTTGCCGCCTATCTGGGTTTTCGCATCCGCCGGCCCAATGCGTCGAAGCAGCTTCAACTCGCGGTTCTCGCCTTCGTCACCGCCACGTTCTTCTGGGTGTGCAGCTTCCTGCTCAGCCCCGCCGCTTCACTTTGAAGCCGCCTCAATCTTGGCAGGGGCAATCGGGCGAAGCCCGCCACTCGCTCTCTGCCTCTTCGCCTCCTGCCGCCGGTAAAGCGGCAACAGGTTCTCATCCAGCCAGGTGAAGGCGCCAGCCAGCCCGCCGCTCTCGTAGGCCCGGCCGATCCGCGCTTCCACCTCACTCGGCTCCCCCAACTGGCCCAGGAACTGGTTCGAGGTCATCCGCGTGTACCACTCGCCGTCCACCCGGCCGCCTTCACGTAAAATCAGCTCCCTGGCGTAAAGGCATAGAATCGCATCGCCAATCCATGCATCTCTTAGAATACGGCTGCGTTGGTCGGTTCTCGGCACGAATCCTGATCTTGCCATAGCCCTATACCTTGGCGCCAATCCTGAAGAAATCTTAACTATACAGAAAACAGTCCGATCGGCTATACTTCGGCTATCCACACCTGGGATCCAAAGATCCTATCCTTCGATACAATTTGGCCCGATGAAAGCAAACACAGGAATCACACTCCAACCGACTTCAGGCAACTTGTTTCGATACGACGGCCCCGCGGGGACGGTCGTTTTCCTGGTTGCCTTACCGCTCTGCCTGGGCATCGCCCTCGCCTCTGGCGCTCCGCTCTTCGCCGGCATCATCGCCGGAATCGTCGGCGGAATCGTAGTATCCATCGCCTCCGGCTCACAGGTGAGCGTCTCCGGCCCCGCCGCCGGATTGACCGTCATCGTGGCGACCGCCATCCAGAGCCTGGGTAACTTTCAGAACTTCCTGGCTACCGTCGTCCTTGCCGGGGGCTTCCAGATCCTGTTTTCGCTGCTGCGCGCGGGCGCCTTCGGTGACTATGTGCCGCTCTCGGTCATCAAAGGCATGCTGGCCGCCATCGGCCTGGTGATCATACTCAAGCAGATCCCGCATGCCCTCGGACGTGACGCCGACTACGAAGGCAATTTCACCTTCCTCGAAAAGGGTGCCTCGAACACGCTGACAGACATCCTGGAATCCGTGATGTCCTTCTCCCCGGGCGCCTTGCTCATCACCGCGGTCTGCCTCGCCATCCTGATTTTCTGGGATCAAATAGCCGCCGCCGGGCCGAAATTCCTCACGTTCATCCCCGCCCCCCTGCTCGTCGTCGGAGTTGGCATTGGCATGAACCAGATGTTCCACGCCTTCTTTCCGTTCCTGGAACTCACCGATAAGGCGCATCTCGTTTCCCTCCCCGTCTCCTCCTCCATCACCGAATTCGCCCAGCAGTTCACGTTCCCCAACTTCTCCATCCTCTCCACCCCGCAGGCGATCATGATAGCCGCCACGCTCGCCGTCGTCGGCTCCCTCGAATCGCTCCTGTCCCTGGAAGCCGGTGACAAGCTGGACCCGTATAAGCGGATCTCCCCGCCCAACCGGGAACTGTTCGCTCAGGGCTTGGGGAATATCGCCTCAGGACTGATCGGCGGGCTCCCGGTGACCTCCGTGGTAGTCCGCACTTCGGCCAATGTCTACTCCGGAGCCCGCACCTGGATCTCGTCCTTCACTCACGGCATCCTGCTGCTGGTCTCGGCGATGTTCATCCCCGCCCTGCTGAATCTCACCCCGCTCTGCGCGCTTGCCGCAATCCTGCTCGCCGTCGGCTACAAGCTCACAAAGATCGACCTCTACAAAGCCCAGTTCGCTTCAGGCTACGCCCAGTTCATCCCCTTCATCGTCACGGTCACGGCCATCGTGTTCACAGACCTGCTGAAGGGCGTGCTCATCGGCATGGCGTTTGGCCTGTTCTTTGTAATCCACTCGAATCACCACAAGGCCTTCGTCCTCGTGAAGCAGGACAACTGGTACCTCATCCGCTTCACCAAAGACACCACCTTCGTAAACAAGGCAGAGCTGAAAGCACTGCTCCGCTCCATCCCTGACGGCGCCACCCTTCAGATCGATGCCACTCGCGCCATCTATATCGATCGCGACATCTTCGAGGTGGTCTCCGATTTCGAAAAGTGGGCGTCCTTTAAGAACATCGAAATCGAGTACCGCAACTTCGCTTCAGCCCGTTAGGGATCCCCGTAGATAATTGGAAAGCCGGAAAAGGAACTACCAACGATGGAGTCTTACAAGAAACTGCTGCTCGCCAATAAGGCCTGGGTCGAGGACAAGCTGAACATCCGGCCTGATTACTTCGACGCCACGGCTCATGGACAAACCCCGGAATTCCTCTGGATCGGCTGCTCGGACTCGCGCGTGCCCGCCGAAGACATCACCGGAGCCGAACCCGGAGAGCTCTTCGTCCACCGCAACATCGCCAACATGGTCATTCACACTGACCTGAACGTGCTCAGCGTCCTGCAGTACGCCGTGGATTATCTGAAGATCCGCCACATCATCGTGTGCGGCCACTACAACTGCGGCGGCGTCAAGAATGCCATGACGCGCCAGGACCTCGGCCTCATCAACAAATGGCTGAGGCACATCAAGGACGTCTACCGCATCAACAAGCGCGAACTGGACACCATCGGCGATTTCCAGCAGCGCTACGACCGCATGGTGGAGCTGAATGTCGCTGAGCAGGTTCTGCACGTCGCCGAAACCTCCATCGTCCAGCGCGCCTGGAAAGCCGAGAATCGGCCCGTCATCCATGGCTGGGTCTATGATGTCCGCACCGGCTACCTGAAAGCCATCGCACAGATGGAGCCGGGTTCTCCCATGGAAAGTGTCTACGAGTACGACTACGGGGATCCCGAAGCCCCGCAGGGCAAGAATCACTAGCCAGCCGCTCAACCCAATCCCCAGCCCGGCCCTGCGAGATAATCAATCGCAGGGCCGGTTGCATTTGCACCTGGCGTGTTTCGAACGGCCATGGATAGCGCCAGATCCTCATCCGTCCAAAAGCTGCGGGCCATTCTCCTGGTCAGCTTCAGCGGCCTCCTGGGCCTGCTCCTCTTTTCCGGCCTCGACGGCCTGGGTGTCCTCAGCCGCCTGCACGACGAAGAGCAGCAGGCGCGCCGCGCCTTCCTCGTCCGGAACGCCAGCCTCACCCAACTCCGCGCCAGCCTCCTCGAATACTGGCAAAGCCTCGACCGCTGCATCGCCGAGAATGGCTGGGACGATCCCCGCCGTGAAAGGGAGTTCGTCCGGCTCTTCACCGCCGTCGAGGGTGCCCTCAGCCACTACCCCAACGACGGCCCCGTCGAGGAGCAGAATCTCATCGAGCTTCTGCACAACACCCTGCTCCAACATCAGGCCATCGCGCGCAGTTTCACAGGCCGGGCCGACCTCCCGCCGCTCGCCACCGGCAGCATGATCATGGCCGGCAAAGTCCAGGTCCTCGAGATCTCCGAAGAGATCAGCCGCGTCAACCGCCGCATGCTGGAAGAGTCCGGCTACCGGCTCCTGGCCCGCTTCGATACACTGCAGGGCCGCCTGCGCATGCTGCTGCTCATTACCCTGCTTTCCGGTCTCCTCCTAGCCGCCGGCAGCTTCCTCTACATCGCCCGCCTGGAACGCGAGGTGGACGAGCGATCCTTCGAACTCGGCCAACTCTCCTCCCGCCTGGTCCAGGCCCATGAGGAGGAACGCCGCTCCATTTCGCGCGAGCTTCACGATGAGGTCGGTCAATCCCTCGGCGCCCTGCTCGTCGACGCCGGCCGCCTCGGCTCGCTCGTCCCCCAGGAAGACGAACAGGCGCGCGGCTACCTCGCCCACATCAAGTCCGTCGCGGAACGCACCCTCCAGTCCGTCCGCAATATCGCCCTGCTGCTGCGCCCCTCCATGCTCGACGATCTCGGCCTCGTGGCGGCACTGGAATGGCAGGCCCGCGAGGTCTCGCGCCATGGCGAGATGGAGGTCGAAGTCCAGGCCGAAGGCATACCGGAGAATATCCCCGACGACCAGAAAACCTGCATCTACCGCGTAGTCCAGGAGGCCCTGAACAACGCCGCCCGCCACGCCTCGGCCCGCCAGGCCACGGTCACCCTCCACTACCGCGAAAACAAACTCGAGCTGACAGTCGCCGACGACGGCCGTGGCTTCGACCCCAAAACCACGCGCGGCATGGGCATCCTCGGCATGGACGAGCGCGTCAAACGCCTCGGCGGCTCGCTCTCCATCCAGTCGACGCCCGGCGGCGGCACCACCCTCCACGCGGAACTGCCCTGGACCCAGCCTGACGTCCGCTCGAACCCGGTAAACTAACGGCGATGCCCAGCATCCGGGTTCTCCTCGCCGACGATCACAAGCTCATGCGCTCCGGTCTCCGCCTGCTGGTCGAGCAGCAGCCCGAATTCCGTGTCGTGGGCGAAGCCGGCGATGGCCGCCAGGCCGTGGCCCTGGCCGTGGAACTCAAACCCGACGTGGCCGTGCTCGACATCGGTATGCCCGAGCTCAACGGCATCGAAGCCGCCCACCAGATCACTGAACAGGTGCCCGAAACCGCCGTCGTCATGCTCAGCATGCACTCCGACGAGTCCTACGTCCTGCGCGCGCTCAAGGCCGGAGCCCGCGGGTACCTGCTGAAAGACTCAGCCGAGGCGGATCTCGTCCAGGCCATCCTGGCCGTCCGCGAAGGCAAGTCGTTCTTCAGTCCCGCCGTCAGCCAGGTGCTGCTCGAGGACTACCTCCGCAAGCTCCGCAAGACCGGAGCCGAAGACTCCTACGAACTCCTCTCCCCTCGGGAACGCGAGATCCTCCAACTCGTCGCCGAGGGCAAGTCCAGCAAGGAAGTCGCCAACCTCTTCAACCTCAGCGTCTACACCGTCGAGACCCACCGCGCCAACCTGATGAAGAAGCTCAACCTCAAAAGCATGCCCGAGCTCATCCTCTACGCCGTCCGCAAGGGTGTCATTTCCTGATTTTTCTATCGCTTACATCCCATCCCTGAACGTCGGTGGCGGAAATACCCAGTCTCCGGGAGACCCCATCCTTCGTGCCGCCGCGTCTCATGAACAGGAAGGAAGATCCGACACATGATGAAGCACTGGAAGAATCGAACAGGTCTCGCCATCGCCTTCGCAGCGGCCTTGGTCGTCGGCGGTCTCGGAACCGCCTACGCCTCCAAGGTGCTTGCGTCCGCCAACCCGCCGGCCACCCTGAAACTGGCCGATCCAAACGAAGGCCCCAATAAGCTCAGCTTCGCCCCCGTGGTGAAGCACGCCTACCCCACCGTCGTGAATATCTCGTCCTCAAAGGTGGTCCGTACCCCTGCCGGCATGTCCGGCATGCCGCCCATGGACCCGCTCTTTGAGCAGTTCTTCGGCCGTAACCCCGGTGGCCGCGCCATTCCCAGGGAACGGCGTGAGCAGAGCCTCGGCTCCGGCGTCATCGTCAGCCGTGAAGGCTACATCATCACCAACAACCACGTCGTCGACGGCGCCACCGACATCAAGGTGGTCCTGTTCGACAAGCGCGAACTCAAGGCCCGCCTCATCGGCGCCGATGCCAAAACGGACGTCGCCGTACTGAAAGTCGACGCCGGCGACCTGCCTTACATCACCATCGCCGATTCCTCCAAGGTCCAGGTGGGCGACTTCGCCCTCGCCATCGGCAACCCCTTCGGCGTCGGCAAAACCGTCACCATGGGCATCGTCAGCGCTACCGGCCGCGGCAACCTCGGCATCGAAGATTACGAAGACTTCATCCAGACCGACGCGCCCATCAATCCGGGCAACTCCGGCGGAGCACTGGTGAATGAACGCGGCGAGCTGGTCGGCATCAATACCGCCATCCTCTCGCACGGCTCCGGCGGCAATCAGGGCATCGGTTTCGCCATTCCTTCGAACCTGGTTCGCCAGGTGATGGACAGCCTCCTGAAGGACGGTAAAGTGACCCGTGCCTACCTCGGCATCGTGCCCCAGGACGTCACCCCGGCCATCATGCGCGCCTTCAATGTGAAGGACAGCAAAGGCGCCCTGGTCGGCGATGTCACGCCCGACGGCCCGGCCGCGAAGAGCGGCCTGCAGAAGGGCGACATCATCCTGGAAGTCGACGGCGCGCCCATCGACGACAGCAACCAGCTCCGCAACCGGATCTCCATGATGCCGGTCGATTCCCAGGCCAAATTGAAGGTCCTGCGCGACGGCGCGGTGCACAACCTGGAAGTCACGCTGGGCAAACTGCCCACCCGGGAAGAACGCGCGTCCAACGATAGGCCAAATGGCGACCAGGACCTGAATGGCATTCAGGTGGAAGAACTTACGGCCGATGCGGCACGCGAACTGGGCCTACCCCCCACCACCGCCGGAGTGGTCGTCTCCGACGTGGATCCCGACAGCCCAGCTGCCGAAAACGGTCTCCGCCCCGGCGACGTAATCCAGGAAGTGAATCGGCAAAAGGTGCGGTCAGTGGCCGAATTCAACCGCGCAGTTCAGAAATCCGGCAAGAATCCGCTCCTCCTTGTGAACCGTGGCGGCAACACCCGCTACGTTGCGGTGTAAGCGAACAGACGTGACTCTCCTCTCGCCGGCCTCCTCGCGGGGCCGGCGCTTTTTTGTGCCCGCACCGGTCACGTGGAAGGGCAAAATGAGGGCCTGAACCTGGACCACCCCGGAAGGTCCCCAGGGAGGAACCTGTTATACTGAGGTTGCTACTTGATTGTGCCGCAGAACCGGCCGAGATCCGTCCCGCCCCGTCGAGCCCGCCTTCAACTAGTCGACTGCAAGGAGTTAACTTGAAGAATATTTTCGTCGGTAACCTGGATTTCGGCGCTTCCGAAGAGTCCATTCGCACCCTGTTTTCGTCGTACGGCAACGTCGACCGCGTCAGCATCGTCACCGATCGTGAGACTGGCCGCTCCCGCGGCTTCGCCTTTGTGGAAATGAGCGATTCGGGTGAAGCCGATCGCGCCATCGACGCCTTGAACGGTTACAACATGGGCGGTCGCGCCCTCAACGTCAACGAAGCTCGTCCGAAGACCAACAGCGGCGGCGGCGGTGGCGGCGGCGGCTATCGTCAGCGTCGCGAACCCCGCTGGTAGTTCTCAATCTAATTAGAAAGGGAGTCCCCTTTGGCTCAAAGATCGCGAACGACATTTACGAAACGGCAAAAAGAACAAGCCCGCGCTGAAAAACAGCGCGACAAGGCGGCCAAGCGCCTCCAACGCAAGGAGGACACGGACAAGCCGAGCCCGCTGGAAGAGGAAATCCCTCTCCTGCACGGTCCAGTTCTCGTTTCGGATTTCGACGACAGCGATTCAGATACTGAGGGCGGCAAAGCCTAACCGCTTCGGCCCAAACCTTGGCCTAACACGGCGCGCTGCCCCTCTTGGGGTGCGCGCCGTTATCATTCTGGATCGTCTCATTCACCACCCCGCCGGCCTTGATGTGCTTTCATGGGATTTCTCCTCATGAACGGCGCTGAAAGTCTCCTCCGCACCCTCCTCGCCAACGGCATCGACCTGTGCCTGATGAATCCAGGCACCTCGGAAATGCAGTTTGTCGCCGCGCTCGACCGGGTTCCCGGCATGCGCGGCGTCCTCTGCCTTCAGGAAGGAGTGTGCGCGGGAGCCGCCGACGGTTACGCCCGCATGACCGGCCGTCCCGCCGCAACGCTGCTGCACCTGGGACCCGGGCTCGCCAACGGCCTCTCCAACTTCCACAACGCCCGCAAGGCCCGCTCGTCCATCGTCAACATCGTCGGTGAACACTCCACCCAGCACCTGCGCTACGACGCCCCGCTGACCGCCGACGTCGAGGCCTTCGCCCGCCCCGTTTCCGGTTGGGTTCGAACGCTCGATTCCGCCGCAAATATGGGGACCACCGCCGCCGAAGCCGTCCTCGCCGCCTACGGACCACCCGGCCAGGTCGCCAGCTTCATCATTCCGGCTGACCACTCCTGGAGCCCCGCCGGCGAGCCCGGCCCCACCGTCCAGCCGCCGGTTCGCGTCGTTCCGCCCACCCTCCACATCAACCGCATTGCGGCCCTGTTGGCGCTCCCCGGCACCGCCCTGCTCCTCAGCGGAGCAGCCCTCTGTGAACGCGGCCTCAGCGCCGCCGCCCGCCTGGGTGTCCCCGTCTTCCTCAACCGCAATTCCGGACGCATCCCGCGCGGCGCACCCTGGTCGTTCGCGCAGCGCATCCCCTACTTCCCTGAGCCGGCAGAAGCCCTGTTGGAGGGCATCCGCCAGATCATCCTCGTCGAAGCCGAGGCGCCGGTTTCCTTCTTCGGCTACCCCAACCGCCGCAGCACCATGGCCCCGGAGGATTGCGAATTCCATACCCTCGCCGCCCAGAACGAGGATGGCCTTGCCGCTCTCGAAGCCCTCGCCGCAGACCGCCCGGGCGTCGCACGCTCCCAACCGGCAGCCCTGCCTCTGCCCGCGGCCGAACCGCTCACCCCCGACACCATCGGAGCCGCCATGGCTGCCCTGCTCCCGCCGGACGCCATTGTCTGCGACGAGATGGTCTCGAGCAGTGAACCCGTCCAACTCCACCTGAACCATGCGCCGGCCCACGACATGCTGCCCGTCACCGGCGGTTCCATCGGCCAGGGTCTCCCCGTCGCAGCGGGAGCCGCGCTGGCCTGTCCGGACAGGAAAGTCATCGCCCTCGAAGCCGACGGCAGCGGCCTCTACACTCCGCAGGCCCTCTGGACCATGGCTCGCGAACACCTCGACGTCACCACCGTCATCTTCGTCAATCGCCGCTACCGCATCCTCGACGTGGAGATGAAACGCACCGGCACCACGGTCATAGGTCCGCGCGCCGATGAGTTAGTGGATCTGACGAGGCCTGACATCGACTGGCAGAAGCTTGGCGAATCGATGGGCGTCGAGTCCGTGCGCGCGACCTCGACGCCCGAGTTCATCCGGCATTTCCGCACCGCGATGTCGAGGCCAGGACCCTTCCTGATCGAAGCGGTCCTGGCCCCGGAGCAGTAACCGCCTTACACGCCTTCTGTCGCGAAGCCGTGCTGTGTGCGGTGATATGCGCTGTCATACCGCTTGCTGGTCTTGAACAGCTCGTAGCGCCCGTCGAACTGCACGTCTTTCACCTTGGCCAGCAGCGCTGTCTTCTCCGCCGCGGTCAGCGGCTGGAACGACCGTGCGATCTTCAACGCCGTCTGCAGCTCTTCCAGGTTCGACAGCCCCACCACCTGCACACTCACCGGCTGCGACAGGCAGTAGCGGTAGCAATCTTCCACCGTCAGTAGCCCGGCTTTGATCGGCCGCCCATCGCCGCAGCAGCCCTTCATGCCGACAATGCCGACCTTCTTCTGCAGGCAGACCGGCATCACCTCTTCGCGGAAACTGAGGAACTGCGAGTCCAGCAGGTTGTTCGGCATTTGCGCCGTATCCCACGCGAAGTCCTTGGCCAGCATCCGGCGGTGAATGGCCGGAGTCTTGTGCCCCGTGAAGCCGATGAAGCGGATCTTGCCCTGCTTCTTCGCCTCCAGCGCTGCGCGGATGCCGCCCTTCTCAAACACCCAGTCCGGATCGTTGTGGTAGTTGCATTCGTGGAACTGCCACAGGTCGATATGGTCGGTCTGCAGGCGCTTCAGGCTCTCCTCCAACTGCTGCATGGCGCCCTCATACTCGCGGCTGCAGACCTTGGTCATCAGGAACGCCTTCTTGCGATAACCGTCCATGCCCAGGGCCTTGCCCATCACCACTTCGCTGCGCCCGCCGTTGTACTCCCAGGCGTTGTCGAGAAAGGTCATCCCTTCGTCGATGGCCGTCTGGATGAGCCGCACACAGGCGTTGTCGTCCCGGTTGCGGCCGGCATGCGCGCCCCCTACCCCGAGCATCGACACGCGCACTCCGGTCTTGCCGAGCAGCCTTGTGGGCACGCCCGTCCCGGTTGCACTGCTGGTTTGCGCCAGTACCTCCTCAGCCAGGACAGCCGTGGCCGCCATGCCCTGAAAGAACTGCCGCCGGGTATTTTCTGCCATGTGAGCCTCCTTCCGTCCAATGAATTGTATGTCATGGGACAATGGCGCACATGAACCGCAGGAAGTTTCTCGGAGCCACGGCCGCCGCCCTTGGCCTGGCCTCGTGTGCGCGTGTTCCCTACCGCCGTACCGCCTTTGAACTGGAGGAGCTCAGCTTCGAAGGTCTCGCTGTCGGTCTCCGCTCCGGCCGCTGGACCTCCCGGCAGTTGCTCGAGCTATACGTCAATCGCATCCAGGACCTCGACAGCGGCGAGTGGAAGCTCAACGCCATCATCGAACACAACCCGGACGCCGCTAAGCTGGCCGATGAGCTGGACACCGAACGGCGCCAGCGCGGCCCGCGCAGTGTCCTGCACGGCGTGCCCATCGTACTCAAGGACAACATCGATACCGGCGACCGGATGATGACCACTGCCGGCTCGCTGGCGCTGGACGGCTGGCACGCGCCCGTGGATGCCCCCGTTGCGGCCCGCCTGCGCGCCGCTGGAGCGCTAATCCTCGGCAAGACCAACCTCAGCGAATGGGCCAACTTCCGTTCCACCCACTCCTGCAGCGGCTGGAGCGGCCGGGGCGGCCAGACCCGCAACCCCTACGCCCTGAACCGCAGCCCCTCCGGCTCCAGCAGCGGCACCGGCACGGCCGTCGCGGCGAATCTATGCGCCGCCGGTGTGGGCAGTGAGACCGACGGCTCCGTCGTCAGTCCCGCGTCCGTCAGCGGCCTGGTCGGCATCAAACCGACCCTCGGCCTGCTGCCCGGCAGCGGCATTATACCCATCGCCCATAGCCAGGACACGGCAGGCCCCATGGCCCGCACGGTTCGGGACGCCGCCACCCTGCTGGGCATCATGGCCGGCAAGGACTTTACCAAAGACCTGCAGCCCGAAGCGCTCAGCGGAGTCCGCCTCGGCATCGCCCGCAAGTTCTTCGAGCGGAATGCGAAGATGGACGGCTTCCTCAACAAGCAGATCGACGCCCTGAAACGCTGCGGCGCCGTCATCATCGACCCGGCCGATCTCCCCTCGCACGGCAAGTCCGGCATGGAGGAGTTCGAGGTCCTGCTGTACGAGTACAAGACCGATCTCGACGCCTACCTCGCCCGCCAGCCGCAGGGCCGGCCCGTGCGTTCCATGCGCGACCTGATCGACTTCAACGAGAAGAACCGCGTCCGCGAGATGCCGCACTTCGGCCAGGAGATCCTTCTCCAGTCGGTGGACAAGGGCCCGCTCACCGACAAAAAGTACCTTGACGCCCGCGCCGCCTGCCTGCGCCTCAGCCGCGACGAAGGCATCGATGCCGTGCTCACGCAGCACAAGGTCGACGCCATCGTCACGCTCACCAACGGACCCGCCTGGTGCATCGACTGGGTCAACGGCGACTACGACACCGGCGGCTGCTCGACGCCACCGGCCGTGGCCGGCTACCCGCACGTCACCGTGCCCGCCGGACTGGTCGACGAGCTTCCCGTGGGCCTGTCCTTCTTCTCCACCGCCTGGCGCGATCAACGGCTGATCAACTACGCCTACGCCTTCGAACAGGAGACCAAGGCGCGGACCCAGCCCCAGTTCCGCCTCTTCGACTAGCCGGGCTACGACTCAGCCCCATAGCGCCGCAACGCCTCCGCAACACGCGCCCGCGTGGCCGCCGGGGCACGCTCCTGCCGCGACACCCACTCCAGCGAGCCGGCCTCGATCACGGAGCCTGCCTCCAGCAGCACCTCAATCGTGGACGGATAGTCGATCCCGTTCGTCGCCGTCATGGCAAACCACAGCGCCTGGCTCAGCGCCGTGCCGCCATACTCGTTCTCCACCTCGAGCGGAGCTCCGCGGGCGATCAGGAGCTTCATCGCCTCCACTTCGCCGCCCACAATGGCCCAGTGCAGACCCGTCATGCCCGTGCTGACATCGCGCACCAGCTCCGGCCGCCGGTCCAGCAGAAACCCGATCACCTCCAGGCGTCCATACTCGCAAGCCCAATGAAAGCCGCGCAGCAGCTTCAGCTCCGGGACGCCCGCCTTCAACCGCCCCTCGGCATCGAAACACGCGCTCACCACATCCAGACGCCCCACGCCGGCCGCACCTTCCAGATCTAGACTCGCGCCCAGTCCGGCCAGGTACGCAGCCGCGGCCTTGCGCCCGTTCGCCAGCGCAGCCGGGACAATCGTCCACCCGCCCGGAGCCCCCTCCAGGCTCGCGCCCCGCTCGATCAGCAGGTCCATGAGAGGGAGCTGCACGCCTGCGTTCAGCGGGTGCACGCTGGTCGCCACCAACCCCAACGCCGTATCCTTGCCGTACGCTCCGCACTCGGCATCGACCTCCGCCCCCGCGTCCAGCAGCGCGCGGGCGATCTCCACGGCATTGCGCGGAGTCTGCTGCCGGTAGTTCTCCACTCCATTCGCACCGACGTAGTGCAGCAGCATCGCCCCGTGCACCCGCGGCGAGCGCGCATGCACCAATGACGGATCCTCGGCCAGCAGCCTTTGCAGGGTGGCCAGGTCCCCACTGATCACCGCCTCCACGGCCTGCTCAAACCGGGATGCGGGCGAGTTGGCCTTCAGCAGGGCCTCCAGGCACTTCACAAACTTCGGCCAGCTCTCGAAGCCGTGCTGCCGCGCCAGCGCCCACTGCGCGTCGGCCAGCGTGAACTCTCCGCCGCTGAGCTCTTTCGCTCGCGGGTGGAAGTGTTTGACTCGTTCCAGGGCGGCACTCTCTCCAGCCTTGTAGGCTTTGAGCAGTTCCTTCGCCTGTTTCCGGTATTGTGCCAGGCTCGGACGAGCCGGCAACGGCATCAGATCGGTTGTGTTCATCCACGAACTCCCTTTCAAGTCGTGCCTGGAGTCCGCCCAAATCAGGCTGAAAGAAGGTTCGTAATGGACACGGAACCTGCTGAAGGTGGGCACGGCCCTTTCCGCGGACTGGTGGCGCCCTTCGCGCTCGTTTCCAAGCTAAGCCCACGGCGCGGGGAAATCAATACGGCCCGGGTAACTTTTCACATCCTGCCGAACAATTGCCGGTTCCCCCTCGTACTGTGTGGCTAAGGAGCTCCCATGAAGCGAATCCTGAGCCTGACCTTTGCCCTCTTTGCTGCCTCAGCCATCCTGCTGGCAGCCGACGCCACCGGCACCTGGACCGGAACCTTCACCGTCAATGGCGACTCGCCTGAACCCCGCCCCGCCCTGCTGGTCCTCAAACAGGACGGCGACAAGCTCACCGGCACCGCCGGCCCGAACGCCGACGAGCAGCACCCCATTGAGAAGGGCACCATCGCCGACGGCAAGATCACCTTCGAAGTCGCGGCCGGCGAGAGCATCATGAAGTTCGCCCTCGTTCTGAACGGCGATGAGATCACCGGTGATATTCAGCGCGACCGGGAGGGGGAACACCAAACGGCCAAACTCGCCGTCAAACGCCAGAAATAGGGCCCGCGCCGCTGACGGATCCACTCGGGGGCGAGAAGCCAGTGCCTCGCCCGCACACGCGCGGCCCGAAGGCGCGATAATCTAAGCCATTACCTCCATGAAACGAGCACTGGCCCTTTTTGTGTCTACCCTCATGGTCTCCGCGCAGTCGCCGGAGAAACCATTGGCAGGCTTCCAACCCGAAAACGCGCGCCGCGAATTCGAGCTCGAAAAGCAGTTCGACGCCCACCTGAGCCGCGCCAACCTGCAGCAGTGGCTGAAGCGGATGTCCGCCAAGCCGCATCATGTCGGCTCGCCCGGCAGCCGGGAGGTGGCCGAGTTCATCGCCGCCCAGTTCAAGAGCTGGGGCTACGCCACGCAGATCGAGACGTTCTACCCGCTCTTCCCTACCCCGAAGACGCGCGTCCTGGAGATGATCGCGCCCGAGAAGTTCACCGCCAAGCTGAGTGAACCGCCCATCGAAGGCGACGAGAGCACGGCCAACACGGCCGGCGGCCTGCCCACCTATCACGCCTATTCGATCGATGGGGACGTCACCGGTGACCTCGTCTATGTGAACTACGGCCTGCCTGGCGACTACGACAAGCTCGCCGAGATGGGCATCGATGTGAAGGGCAAGATCGTCCTCGCCCGTTACGGCGCTTCGTGGCGCGGCATCAAGCCCAAGGTCGCAGCCGAGCACGGCGCCATCGGCTGCATCATCTATTCGGACCCGCGCGACGACGGTTACTACGCCGGCGACGTCTATCCCAAGGGCGGCTGGCGGCCCAAGGACAGCGCCCAGCGCGGCAGCGTGATGGACATGCCCACTTACCCGGGCGACCCGCTCTCGCCCGGCGTCGGCGCCACCAAGGACCTGAAGCGCGGCCCCTACAAGCAGGCCGCCACGCTCACGAAGATCCCGGTCCTGCCCATCTCCTACGGTGACGCCGAGCCGCTGCTGCGCGCCCTGGGGGGTCCCGTTGCTCCGCCCGACTGGCGCGGAGCCCTGCCCTTCACCTATCACATTGGTCCGGGCGCCACGAAGGTCCACCTCAAGCTCGAATTCAACTGGGACCTCGCCCCCACCCACAACGTCATCGCCCGCATGACCGGCGCCGAGCGGCCTGACGAATGGATCATTCGCGGCAACCACCACGATGGCTGGGTCTTTGGAGCTTCCGATCCCCTCACGGGCATGGTCACCGTGATGGAAGAGGCCCGCGCGCTGTCCGAGCTCGCCAAGGCGGGCTGGAAGCCGAAGCGCACGATCATCTTCTGCGCCTGGGACGGCGAGGAGCCCGCCCTGCTGGGCTCCACCGAATGGGCTGAATTCCATGCGGACGAGCTCAAGAAGCACGCCGCGGTTTATGTGAACTCGGATGGCACCTCGCGCGGCTTCGTCCACGTGGGCGGCTCGCACACCCTGGAGACGCTTGCCTCGCAGGCTGCCCGCGACATCACCGATCCCGAAACGAAGGTCTCGACGCTGGAGCGCGCCAAGGCCCAGCGCGCCGTGGCCGGCAACCCCACGCCGGGCGACCTGCCCATCAGCGCCCTCGGCTCCGGCTCCGACTACACCGTGTTTGTGGACCACCTGGGCATCGCGAGCCTGAACATCGGCTTCGGCGGAGAAGGCAACGGCGCGGGGAGCTACCACTCGAACTACGACACCTATGATCACGTCGTGAAGTTCGAGGACCCCGACTTCCAGTACATTTTCGCGTCGGCCCAGCTCGGCGGGCGCTTTGTCCTGCGCCTGGCGAATGCCGATGTGCTGCCGCTGCGGTTCGACAACTTCTCGAAGATCGTCACGCGCTATGCGGGCGAGGTGAAGAAGCTGGCCGATGACATGCGCTCCGAAACCGACAAGCAGAACGAGCTGATCCGCAACGGCTCGTTGAAGCTCACGGCCGATCCGCGCAAGACGTACATCGTGCCTGAACCCAAGGCGGCCGTGCCGTTCCTGAACTTCGCTCCGCTGGACAACGCGGTGAACAAGCTCAAGACGAGCACGGATGCCTTCACGAAGATCGACCTGAAGGCGCTGCCTGAGCCCAAGGCCAAGGCGCTGGACGCGATCCTGCTGCAGATCGAGCGCAAGCTGACCCGCCCGGAAGGCCTGCCGCGCCGGCCCTGGTTCCAGCACCAGATCTACGCGCCCGGCTTCTATACGGGCTATGGCGTGAAGACGCTGCCCGGGATCCGGGAGGCGATTGAGGAGCGCTATTGGAAAGAGGCGGACGAGCAGATTGTGAAGACCTCGGCGTCGATCGAGGCGTTTGCGGCTGAGCTGGATCGGGCTACGGCGCTGCTGGCTCAGTGAGGAGTTGGGTGGTTCACGGAGATCCTTGGGCCATCGGGGCAGGCCTGGCTTGAGGTGCAGCTCGGGCCGCGGAGTGTGGGCGGGTTCCATTGAAGGAGTGCGAATTGGGGCATGGCCTTTTTCGTTGGGTGGTTGGGGGCGTGCGATTGCTCCCCCGCTCCTTTTAGTCGCGGCTCTGAAAGCGGATTGCCTCGCTTGGCGGGGGGTGGGGGAGTCGATTGAGGACGCTTCCGCTGCTTGGGCCCGCTGCTTGCCAGTTTGGGTTCGGTGCGCGGTGGGGTTGGTGGGGGCTTTTCGGTGATTCCTCCGCTCCCTCACGGTCGCGGCTCCATTTGTTTCGTTTGCTTTGGCGGCTTGGACGGGGGTTGGTGGGTTTGTTCCCTCAAAATCCACGGTGGGTTCCCGCTTGGGCTGGACGGGCGGCGGTTCGGGGGCGTTTTGGGGGGTTATCCACTCACTCACGTTCGCGGCTCCGTTTGTTTCGTTTGCTTGGGCGGCTCGACGGGGCTTGGGGGACGCCTTTGAGGACGCTCCTGCTGCCTTGGACCGCTTCCTGCCAGTTTGGGTTTGGTGGGCGGCGGGGACCACTCCCTCACGGTCGTGGTTCGTTGCGGCTTCGTTTGCTTTGGGGGCTTGGCGGGGCGTGGGGGACTCCACTGGGGGCGCTACGGGAACCGTGGCCCGCTCCTTGCCAGTCGCGGTTCGCTGCGCTGGGGGGACCACTGCCTCACTGTCGGGGGGCGTTGCGGCTTCGTTCGCTTGGGCGGCTTGGACGGGGGCAGGTGGGTTTGTTCCCTCAAATTGCTCGGTGGGTTCCCGCTTGGGCTGGACGGGCGGCGGTTCGGGGGCTGGTGGGTTTGTTCCCTCAAAAATCGCGGTGGGTTGTTGGGTTTCGGGCTCGGCGGGGCTGGGCGGTTCGCTGGGGGCCAGGAGTTGGGTCAGGTGGTCCAGGCCAGTTGGGGTGGAGAGGATGGCGCCTTCGACGCGGTGGAGGCGCATCTGGATCCAACCGGCGTAGCGATTGAGGGCCTGGATGCAGCCGTGCTGGCGGAGGAC
The DNA here is from genome assembly GCF_051172195.1 of Paludibaculum fermentans. Classification (GTDB taxonomy): domain Bacteria; phylum Acidobacteriota; class Terriglobia; order Bryobacterales; family Bryobacteraceae; genus Paludibaculum; species Paludibaculum fermentans_A. The sequence continues at coordinate 440,849 of NZ_JBPJAQ010000002.1, read as the reverse complement.
CCAGTCGCGGGCGATGTCTTCGTTGCCCTTCCCGTATTCGAGACCGGCGTTGAAGAGGGCGCGTTCGCGGCTCTCTTGTACGACGAGGTGGCCCTGGAGCATGTGCCACTCGAAAGTGAGGGCGCGCAGGGTTGGGTCGGCCAGGTTTTGGGTGTTGGCTTCGGCGATGGCTCGGAAGTGGGCTTCGAGGCGGGGCGACATGCGGTGGTCTTCGCTGTAGGCTCCGGTGCGGCGGGCGTTGTCGGCGACTTTGGCTTTGCCCTGTACGGTGCGGGGGCCGGTGGATTTTTGGGCGTTGGCTCGGTTGGCAGCGAGGCGGCGTTCGGAGATCTGGGTTGCGGGCATGGCGACCTTTTCTGTGGCTTTCGGGTGTGTTCCTTGCGTTTCCGTGCACCTGTGGAAGGGGACCGGCGCGTTGGCTGAGGCGCGATCGACTGGTTCGGTGATGTGCATAGAAAATGTCCTCTATAACCATTCTTGTAGGGGGTGGACCTAGGATTTAGGAGAGGAATATCTGCAATGTATTGATTGCAGGGGAGAAGATATTTCTCGAACTTGTGTCATCAAAGAAGCTTCATGTGGGGAAATGGGGTGGTTCGGAAGGGGTGAGGGGGGTTGGAGGAAGAAGGCCGGCACGAATGCCGGCCCGCAAGCGTGGACGCATACCCCACGGAAGAGGGCCCTGGATTGGATTCGGGGTCTTTGGGGTGTCAGGGGGCGAAGCGGTGGGCGGCGTGGATGGGGGTTCGGAGTGGAAGCTGGAGCTCCGGAGCTAACGTCTGTGACTTCCGGTCTCCGGGCGCTGCTCTGCGCGGGATGGCGACCCGTCCCAGTTGCAATTTCGACTGATTGAACATGTACTGCGGAGTACGCCGCGAGTGGAAAATGAGACTGTTTAGGTACTGCATGTTCCTGGATTCCTGGAAATTGAGGGCGGTTGAGGAAGGTGGCGGGCCAGCAGGGCCCGGGCGGTCAAACGCCGACAGGCCAGGAGACTCCGGCGGCAAGTCCTTCTTTATCAGCGGCGTATCAAACGGCCCGCCCCAGGCTACCCGCTTCCCCGATGTCAGCTGATTGAATAATATCGGTTCACTGCATTCCCACTTTAATTTCTGCAATACGATGTGACATTCTTGTTCTGAGGTTGTCTTGCGTACTGCTGCCGCTTCGATTTCTGCCCTGGTTTCGTGCCTGATCCTGGCCGTCCATCCCTGTTCCGCCCAGGTGCAGGTCCAGCGTAGCTTGCAGGAGCCGGTCTCGCCGATTCCCGGACAGGGCGTGGTCCAGCGACCATCCGAGGCCGCGGCCGGACCGGATCTGAATATCCAGGTCACCCACACCAGCAGTTTCCTGAGGGGACAGACCAATGCCGTGTATCTGATCCGGGTGACGAACGTGGGAGGGGGCGCCACTTCCGGAGCCATCGCGGTGGTGGAGTCGATGCCGTCCGGTATCAGCATTGCTTCGATGTCGGGGCCGGGCTGGACTTGCGCCGCGAGTGCATGCAGCCGGACCGACAGCTTCGCTGCCGGCCAGATGCTACCCACAATTACCGTTCTGGCGTCAGTGGGGGCGAACGCTCCGGGCTCGATCAGCAACCTGGTGACGGTGTCGGGCGGTGGGGACTCGAACATCAGCGACAACGTGGCCACCGACGCGACGAGCATCGCCTCGGAGGGATGGCTGTATGGCCAGGAGAATGGCCCCCTATCTTCCGTTGCGTCCCTGGCCCCGCGCACACTGTCGGATGCGGTGGCGATTGCCGGCTCGCGATTGGGTGGCCTAGCGCTGCGCAAAGACGGGACTGTCGTGCAATGGGTCCTCGACCGTTCGAACAACTGGCCCCTGCCCGCAGGGTTGAAGAATGTGATCGCAGTGGCAGCGGGTGACACGACGTTCTTTGCCTTGAAGAGTGACGGGCATGTTGTTGCCTGGAGCACGAATTATCAGGTGCCGGACACATCCAGCCTGTCGAACATTGTCTCGATTGTCGCGGGGCCGAACTTTGCCCTGGCGCTGACCGCCGAGGGTACGGTCCATGCCGTGTCAGTGGCGATGCCAGCGGAGGTTTTTATCCCCGCCGCCCTCTCGAACGCCGTGCAACTCTCGGCAGGCACGGGAGGAGCTTTCGCGCTCACCGCACAGGGAAGAGTGGTTTCGTGGGGCGGACGGGTGCCGCCCACTCCGGCCAACCTGGGAGCCCTCGTGCAAGTGGAGCGAGTGGATCTGGACACGGCTGCCGGGATCCGGGCCGACGGAACGGTGGTGGTGTGGGACAAGGCAGGGACCAGCGAACTGTTGACTCCGCCAGCGGGCCTGAACCGAGTTGTTGCACTGGCCGGCGACAGCTATGGGATGGCGTTACAGGATGACGGCATCGTCCGGGCCTGGGGCCCGTCTTCCAGTCAAGCAACTCCGTGGGCCAATGTAGCGCTGGCAGCGGGTTCCCTAGCCTCCACCAGAGCCATTGCGGGGACGCCCAGCTTCTTCCTGGTCATCCTTTCCGCACCTCCAGTGGTTTTATCCGTGCAGGTCACCGCCCAACATTTCGACGTGAAGAATTACGCGATTGATTCGCCGAAATTCGCCATTGACGGCATCCCCGCCACCAATTACAATGCGGTGCGCGTGGCGCCGGGAGGAACCCACACGATCTCCACCGGGCAGAAGCAGTTCTCATCGGGCAACTGGGTGGAATGGAATTTTGCGTCCTGGAGCGACGGAGGGGCCGCCACGCACAGCATTACGATCGGCTCCGCTGACGCAGCGTACACCCTGGATTACAAGCCGAGGGTCCGGCTGGAGACCAGCGCGGGCGCCGGCGGGACGATCAGCCCGGCTGGCGGGTACTTCGAGATCGGGTCCAATGTACTGATCCAGGCAACGCCATTGCCCGGCTTTGTGTTCTCCAGATTTACCGGCGGCTATCTCGGCACGACGGGCAACAACCCCGCGCGTACCGTGATGAACGCTCCAGGCCTGGTCACCGCGAGTTTCGTGGCGCAAACGGGGACCGCCCTGCGAGCCACCCTGCGCGAGGCGGGCCCTTTCATCCAGGGTCAGCAGAATGCGAGCTTCGCGGGCCGCGTGCTGAACGAAGGCACGACCGCGGTCAGCGGGGTGTCGGCGACATTTACGAACGTGACGATCAAGAGCCTCTGGGGCACCGGCTGGAGCTGTTCCGGTTCGACGTGCAGCCGCGCCGACACGCTCGCGGCAGGGCAGGCATTTCCGGCGATACAGGCGGTTGTCTCGATCCCGGCGAATACCACCAGCAGCATCGCACCGGTGATGCAGGTGAGGTCCACGAACGCAAACATAGTCGAGGCGACGGCCCCGACCGAGGTTTCCGGCACCGGCAATGCGGTGCTCTGTTGGGGGGATCACGCCTCCGGCCAGTGTTCGCCGCCCAACGGTTTGACCAATCTGACGGCCCTGGCCGCCGGAGGCAGGCACACGGCGGCCCTGCGGGGCGACGGCACGGTGGCAGCCTGGGGCGCGAATGACAAGCAGCAGGCCCAGGTGCCGGCCAACTTGGCCAGTGTGATCGCGCTCGCCGCGGGCCTGGACCACACGCTGGCGCTCAGTTCCGCGGGGCAGGTGACGGCCTGGGGGGACAACGGCAGCGGCCAGTCCAGTGTCCCGGCCAACCTGACGAGCGTGATCGCCATTGCGGCCGGGGCGCACCACAGCCTGGCGCTGACGAGCAGCGGCAGTGTGGCGGCCTGGGGCGCGAACGGCAGCGGGCAGAGCAGCGTGCCGGCCTCGGTTCAAAACGCGGTTGCCATTGCAGCGGGAGGGGATCATTCGCTGGCCGTGCTGGGTGACGGCACGGTGATTGCCTGGGGCAGCAATGGCGCGGGCGAGAGCACGGTTCCGGCGAACCTGGCGGCAGTGGAATCTGTTGCTGCGGGCACGCAGTTCAGCCTGGCGGCACTCCGGAATGGAACGGTGGTGGCCTGGGGGAACAATCCGGCGAGCATCCAAGCGGGAATCCCCGCCAATTTGCAGGACGTGCGCCAAGTGGCCGCAGGAGGAGCCCACGCGCTGGCACTGCGATGGCAGAGGACGCTGCAGGCGTGGGGCGCCAACGACAGGGGGCAGACCACGTTGCCCGGCGGTGTGACCCAAGTGGCGGCGGTCACGGCGGGTCTGGCCCACAGCGCGGCCATTACCGCGGTTTCTCCGCAGGCGACGGTGTCGTTCTCCACAGAGCCTGCGGGCCAGGCCTATGTGGTGGACGGCGTGACCTATGCCACCGCGCAAACTTTCCACTGGATCGCCGGCAGCACGCACACGGTGGAAGTCGCGCGCATACAGCCTGGAGCGACCGCGGGAACACGCTATGTGCTGCAGGGTTGGTCCGAAGGTGGGGCTACCACTAAGCGGTCCTTCACCTTGTGGGAGTCCGACACGTATTCGATCACTTTCAAAACCCAGTATCTGCTGACCACCACGGCTTCCGCGGGCGGGACCATCGCGCCCGCCACAGGTTACCAGGATTCGAATTACCAGGTCTCCATAACAGCGACCCCGGACGGGGGCTACCGATTCGCGGGCTTCAGCGGCGACCTTACCGGCAGCAACGGGCGGCAGAGGCTCAGCATGACAGCGCCTCGCGCGGTCCACGCCGTCTTTACTCCGGCGACCCCGTCGGCTGACGCTGTCAGTGTGTCGCCTGCCAGCGGGTCAGGCGCTTCGGGCGTGTTTACGGCGACCTACTCGGCGAGCCTGGGCCATACGGACCTCCTCTTTGTTCAATTCCTGCTGGCCGCGGCGGCGGACGGGGGCGGCCAGCCGTATTGTTTCCTGCATTACGATGTGCGAGGCGATGGGTTCTGGCTCTATGGGGATGGTGGGTTCTTCGTAGGGCCGGTTCAGCCAGGCACCGCCAGTGCGGCGCTTCAGAACAAACTCTGCGCGATCAACACTCAAACCTCAAGTGTGACCGGCAGCGGCACCACTTTCACGCTGGATGCACGCCCGGTTTTCAAAACGGCGGCGACGCTGAACGTCTACCTGCGGGCGTATACGACGGGCGACATCGATACGGGTTGGGTGCAGCGCGGAACGTGGACCACTGCGCCGACTCCTATCGGCAACATGAGTGTCCAGCCGGCCTCCGGGGCGGGTGCACAGCAGGCGTTCGCGCTGACCTACCAGGATCCAGCCGGGTTTGCAGGCGCACCGGCTGCGTGGTCGCAGTTCCTGATCGCCGCGGCGACGGACGGCGGCGGACAGCCCTTCTGTTTCCTCCACTATGACCATGCGGGCAACAGCCTGTGGATGTATTCGAGTGACGTGGGCTTCTTCCTCGGCCCGGTGAATCCGGGCACCTCGTCCGCGGCGCTGGATAGCAGTGCGTGTTCGGTGGATACGGCTTTGACGGCGATTGCGCGCCCAGGGGGGCTGGTGAGAGTCAGCGTTCCCGTTCACCTGAAGGCGCCGATGTTGGGGGCCAAACAGTTGTATATGCGGATGCAGGATCCGTTGCGCCGGGACTCGGGTTGGGTGGCGACGGGCAGTTGGACGATTCCCTAGTGGCCGCTCGCGGCAAGTCTATGAGGATTGGCGGCGGCTGGTTGCCGCAGGGCCTGCTACCCCTGGGAACGGGCTCTGGCCGGATGATTGGAAGGTCCCTCCGACTAGAGCACACCGGGCTGGGGAGTACGACCACACTGACAATCGAGGCGGGACTGTCATCCGGCCGCCTGATTGTGATCTGAATAGTGCGTGGACGCATACCCCACGGAAGAGGGCCTTGGATTGGATTCGGGGTCTTGGGGTGTCACGGGGAGGTGTGGTTTTTGGGGAAGAAGGCCGGCACGAATGCCGGCCCGCAAGCGTGGACGCATACCCCACGGAAGAGGGCCTTGGATTGGATTCGGGGTCTTGGGGTGTCAGGGGGGTGTGGTTTTTGGGGAAGAAGGCCGGCACGAATGCCGGCCCGCAAGCGTGGACGCATACCCCACGGAAGAGGGCCTTGGATTGGATTCGGGGTCTTGGGGTGTCAGGGGGGCGAAGTGGTGAGCTGGGGTTCGGAGCGGAAGCTGGAGCTTCAGCGCTAACGTCTGTGAATTCCTGTCTCCGGGCTCTGCTCTGCGCGAAATGGCGACCCGTCCCGGTGGCCATTTCGATGGATTGAATGCGTACCTCGGAGTACGTGGCGGCAAGAGTGCGGGCGTGCTTTTGTCCTGTATGTTATTGCATCCGAGCCAGTTACTGGACGAGAAGAAGCCTGGCCAACTTCGAGGCTGGGGCCAGTCAAACGCCAACCGGTGACTGGAACGGGACGACAAGCCTTTCTTTTTCTGCGGCTTGCAGAAAGGTGCACGCCAGGCTGTCGCGCCTCCTGCGTCCTGCGGCTTGCAGAAAGGTGCACGCCAGGCTGTCGCGCCTCCTGCGTCCTGCGGCTTGCAGAAAGGTGCACGCCAGGCTGTCGCGCCTCCTGCGTCCCGTTCCTTGCCGGTTTAACCGCCAGGAGGCGTTTCGTCCCCCAAGTCTTCAAAGTCGTGAAATGTTCTATCGTGGTGTTCGATTGCCTCAGTGATCGTGTCGAATGATCGGCCGACACGGGCTTCTGGAGCATCCTCGATCAATAGCTCCACAAACTGTAGATCCATTTTCGTCTTCCATTCAGCGGACACGGGCAGGTGGTATTCATCCGCGCTTTGAACAGTGAACTTTCCGGACTCAACGTTCTGAAGGCACCGGTAGCAGATCGCCATACCATCACAACGTTTCCATATGGTTATTGCCTGGTACATCTATTTCAACTCCGGTGGCTTTGGTGCATGGGAGTTGTCAATTCGTTCCCAACACCCTGTCCGAATTCGCATCTAGGTATTTGCTCGCCTTTTCGTGAATGTAGTGGGATGTCCGCCTGAAAGGGGACAGCCCCCTCCTCTGATTATCGGGCCCATCTATTCGAGGCGAACGCGGTCGTAGCCTTTGAATTTCGTTGTTTCGGAGACGATGATGCGATCGCCGTGTTGCAGGCCTTCGAGCACCTGAATGCTGTTTATGGACGCGGCGCCGAACCGAACCTTCACTCGGCTCGCGGACTTGCGGTCTGCATCGAGTTTGAACAACGAAGCTTCCGCGCCGCCCGACTGATCGGCGGGACGACCGACGTAGACCACGTCGGTGAGTACTTTGACCCGAATGGCGCCATCCACCGGGTGGCCGGCGGGCTGTCCTGCCGGGCCCTGGAACTGAATTACTACGCGCACCGTCCCGTTCGAAGGTGGTGAATCGATGCGGGTGACCGTGCCCGCCGCGATGATGCCCCGACCCACTTCGACGGAGGCACTCTGGCCGAGTTGCACCTCGCTGGCGACCGGAGAGGGCACCTGCAACTCGGCTGTATCGGGGCCGGTGATGGCGCCCACGGCTCGGACGAGCACAGGGAACTCGCCGAACTTCACGCTATCCATCCAGACGGCATCCTTCGAGACGCGCGCCTCCCCGGCCATCTGGGGCTGTGCCTGGGCCCAGCGAACAGTGGTCAGCAGGCAAACGGCGGCGAGACCCACGGCTACGGCGGCAGGCACACGAGGAGCAGGCTGCGAGGCACCGGTGAGCCGGAGGACCCGGTGCAGCAAGGGTCCGGTGGCGCTGTTTTGGGCGAATTCGGGCAGGGCCAGGCGAGCCCGCTCCAGCAGCGTGAGGGCTCGCGCGTACCCAATCGAATCGCCGCAGATTTCGACCGCCACGTCGTCGCAGCAGAGTTCCCGTTCGGCGCGGATGCGCGAGGAAACCCACCAGACGGCGGGCTGGTAGAAGAGCACGGTTTCGGCCACGGTCTGAAGCAGGTTGACGAGATAGTCGTGGCGCCGGATGTGCGCCAACTCGTGCACGAGCACGGCTTCCAGTTGCGCGGCGCTGAGGTTCAAAAACGAAGCGGGTGGGATCAGGATTACGGGCCGAAGCCAACCAATGACACTGGGGCTGTCGGCCAGCCGGGAGAGAAGGACGTGTACAGTGCGGGCGACGCCCACGCGCCTGGCCAACCGCGACACGGTCTCCAGCAGATCGGGCGGGACCGGTTCGCCTTCGCGCCGCAGCCGGGCTACGTGACGGGAGCCCCAGAGCAAGCGGAGCGCGAGGAGAATGACACCCGCCGACCAGACGGGCAGTGCCCAGACTTCGGCGGTGGCGATGAAGCGAGGCAGGAGCGCGGTAACGGCCAGGGCGGCTGAACCGGCTGCGTCCACAGATTGTGCTGGCGGCCCCTGGTAGACGGCAGCCGGCCGCGGAGCGCGGTAGAGGAGGCAGACGGTGACAACGGGGGCGGCGCTCATCGCGAGCAAGGCGGCGCAACTGAGTGCGTAACGCAGCCGGACTGGCCGGGGGCCCAGGATCGCCAGGGCGACCCACAACAGGAATGCGACGACGACGCCCTGCCACACGAAGTGGAGCAGTGCCATGCTGATTGCGTGAGCGAGCTCTGTCATTTGTTTTCTCCTTCCAGCCGATCGAGCAGTTTTTCCATCTCCTCCAGTTCACGCCGGGACGATTTGCGGCCGGCGACAGCCTGCAGGACCAAGGCTTTGACAGAGCCGCCGAAGGCGCGCTCCGCGAGGTCGCGCAGCAATTGCCGCTGAGTGTGCTCGCGTGGGTAGCGCGGGCTATAGATCTGCGGCCGGCTCGTGTCGTCGCGAGTGACCAAGCCTTTGCCGGTCATGATTTGCAGCATTTTTAATGCGGTGGTGTAACCCGTGGGTTTGACGCGATTGAGCAGGTGCTGAACCTCACGGACGGAGTGGGGTCCGTGGTCCCAGAGGACCTGGAGAATTTCCAATTCGGCGGAGGTCGGATTGGGCAGGCTGTTTTTCACAACTCATGATGACGAAGAGCTTCGTCATTGTCAACGAAAACTTTCGTCAATTCGGAGGGTGGCTGGCTGCCTGAGATTTTGGCGGTTTGAACATGGGGGTGTGCATGAGGAATGGGCGCTCGGCCTGGAGAGCGAGTGGGTGTGCGCGCGACCGGGTCGGGTCTGCAAGGCCGCAGTTCGGTGGACCGGGGCGAAAGAATCCTGGGAGTTAAGCTGGATTCCGGAGTGAGGCGGGTTGGTGGGCATTTTGGCGAGTTCGGGCGGCGGATCGGGGCTGCTAGTTCTGGACGGGGGTGAGCCCCGGCATTTGCGACTTCCGCTCTCCGAACTCGTCTGCCGGTGGGATCGCGACCCGTCCCAGCGGCAATTTCGAAGGATTGAATGTGTACCTCGGAGTAGGTAGTATTCGGGATCAGAGACGGTTGAGGTACCGTATGTTATTGCATTCACGGACGTTGCTGGACGAGAGGTTGGCCAGCGGGTCACGTGTCTTGGAGCCGTGAAACGCGAGACTGCAAGGGGATAGCGTCTGTAAGCCTTTGTTTTCTGTGGCCTGGAGAAAGGTGCACGTCAGGCCGTCCCCGTTCCATCTCCGTTCCCGCGGGCGTGCACGCCGCCGTCGTTTTTCAGAATGTAGTAGCCGTTGCCCGATGGCGTCGGTACGATGGCGGTGGCCGTGAGGTCGTATCCCTCAATGGCATCGCCGTATGGTGTGGCCGTCCCGACAGTCCACACCTGACCTCGCCTGCCCAACGCCCACAGTCCCTGGCCGTCGGGCGTAGCGGCCGCGAACGTCACGAACTCCCAATCCTGCGGTTCAAACGGAAAGTTTGTGCAGTACTTCAGGTGTCCGCCGCACAACTCGCGAGCTCCGCCGCGCGCGTGGATCGAGCCTCTCTTGCCGACCACCCAGTAACCGGCCTTTCCGGGAACGGCGACGATGGTGCCTGGTTCGTTGACGCTTTCATACACCGGCGCACCCCCTCTCGCCTCGGTTTTGCCAATTTCCACGCCGGTTTGCAGCTGAACCCAGGTACCCCCGTTGGGCGCCTGGGCCGCGCTGGTGAGCCACACCGAGCCGTCATAGTCCGATGCGCTGGCGGTGGGTGCCAGCGCCAGGCACGCCAGCATAGCGGTCGCCACAAAGCGGAGAAGGGATTGATGGGTCGTTTTCATTGTCTGCTCTCTCTCTACGTTTTCGTGAATGCTTACTGGCCTATGGTGCGCGAACTCGCGAGGCCAAACCATGGTTTGGGGATGACTTGGATCTCAACCGGTATTTGCCACAGCGGCAAGCACTTAGGAGCGCGGGTGGCTTGCCAGGGTCACTTTGCCAGGTTCAGATACCAGGCCCTGCCGGCGACCGTGAACCTGATCGACCGGAGGCCGCAGGATCACAGAACCAAAGCCGCCTGCGCGATGGCTCCACCGAGCGGACGTTGAGGGGCTGAGTCGTGCAGTATAGCGGTCCAGGAGTTCAAGAACCGTAGGGGCGTCGGATGCCGGCTGGATACAGAAATCGGCCATCCTGAATGTCTGGATCAAAATGCGAGAAGGACACCAGGACGTCCCGAATTTCCTCCCATCCCGGATCTCGTCCGTTCGGGGTCACTCGGAAGGATCGCTCTAGCGCTTCCTGACAGGAATCAATGTCTTTTCACAAGCGTCGGTGGGTCCGGACAGACAGATCAGGTAAATAGAGCCTCTATCCATACGAACGGATGCTGGCCGCAATTCAGAGGGACTCGCCATTCGCTTTTCTTCGTCAAGACTGAAATCGTCATCCCCGAGTAAGCGGCCCCCTGGATCCCATGCACGGCAATGGTTCACCTGGCGGACCTTGTCGACCGAGCAGTCGAACCACAATCGGTTCTTCCCATCGTTTGGCACATAATGCGCGGACTTGGACACGCCTTGCGGGCGAAAGAAAAGGCCCTGCACAGTGCTTTCCGCCGCGTCGAGATCGAATTCCACAAAGAGCGCCACCAGCGCGGCGGTCACGACGACGGCGATCGACAGTTTCTTGAACCTCAAAAAGTGACGGCCTTGCCATTTCATCAGCCTGACTCCCGCCGGAGAACACTCTACCTTAGGATACAAATGGGACACGCGCTTCTGCTGCGGCACGAGGGTTTTTGCGGGCTTCCTTGCGTTTGCAAAAGGCGGTGACGCCGGAGGCTTGGGCTCCGGTGAGAATACCATCCACCGTGACCCGGTGTATGACCAGACACAGGATGGGTACACCGCGAATGCACGCCCGTCCAGGGCTCGATGCCCGGGCAGCTCTACAGGGCAGGCTGACTTGGTACTTCCACGAAGCGAACGGGTCGGTGCTTTCGAAGAGGCCTAACTTATAGACTGGTGGGCAGTCGGGATGAACGGAGGAGCAGTGGTTACCAGGCGAGGCTTTTTGACAACAGGCGGCTTATTGATGCCGCTGGCGCCGGGCGCTGTGGCGCGTCCCTTAAATGTAGTTTGCGTGGGCGGCCATCCGGACGATCCGGAGTCGGGCTGCGGCGGGACGCTCGCCCGCTACGCGGCGGAGGGGCATCGGGTGAGCATTGTCTATCTGACTCGCGGCGAGCGCGGAGTCGAGGGCAAATCGCTCGAAGAGGCCGCGGCCATTCGCACCGCGGAGGCAGAAGCAGCGTGCCGCATCCTGGGGGCCAAGCCCATCTTCGCCGGTCAGGTCGATGGCGACACCGAAGTGAACTCGGCCCGCATCGAAGCCTTCCGGAAGCTGCTGGCCGCCGAGGCTCCGGACGTCCTGCTGGCTCACTGGCCCATCGACTCCCATGCGGACCACCAGGCGGCCTCCCTGCTCGCGATGCGATCGTACTTCGCCCTGCGAGACCGGCCCGTTCTGTACTTCTTCGAAGTGAACAGCGGGTTCCAATCGATGGGCTTTCAGCCCACGCACTACGTGGACATTCTGGCTGTGCGCGAGAAGAAGAAGGCGGCCCTGTTTGCGCACCGCAGCCAGAATGGCGAACAGATCTATCGCGTTCATCACGAGGTCATGGAGAATTATCGGGGCCGGGAGTCCGGACTGAAGGCCGCGGAAGGGTTTGTGTTGCTCACCCGCGATGGAAAGATGGACCGCTTGCCGGGGCTTTGAGAGGAAGGCGCGTTCCAGAAGCCGAACATCATTGGACGGAATGGCTGACGGGCGGCAGTTCGGCGCGGCGCGTAGGTGGGCGAATCAGTCGAGACCGGACAGGCCGTCGACAGGGGAGCGGGCAATGCGGGAGAAGTTCCACCAACGGCAGCGCAGGCATACATGTATTTTCCCTGGACAATTGTCCCCTGTCTGACCCTGTCCTCAGTTTCCAGCGTTTGTGGTTCTCATCCTGGCATTCCTATATCATCCCAACGACGAAGGAACTCAGTCATCGTTCCATGCGCATAACGCCGTAGACGAGCACGTCCCTCCTGACCGTCGGTGCGCATTTCGAAGTTCGCGTATTGGGCTGGGCCCCGATGATCGGGAGTGTTGAAGTGTTGCCGGAGGACTCCGATGGCAGCGACGACATCCGGATGGCGGATGATTGGGCTTGCCGCCATCGCTTCCGCTGCGGAGTGAGGCCCTTCGCCATATCCGGCGATCGTCCAAACCAAGTCATAGCTATCCTTCGCTTTGTCTCGCTCGTCAAGGGCGAATGCCTTCAGAATGACGAAGGGAAGCAAGTTTGCCACCCGCACAGGCGTGTTCTCCTGTATGCCCCCATCTTCAAGCAGTTCCCCGCTCAAGGCCACCGTGATAAAGTCGGTCCCGGCAAGTTCCGCACCCCGTGTGCGAATGGCGCTGATTTTGGACCCTGCGCCGCCCGGATTCCTGAGGAGCCTTCCGGCTTCCCCGTCTCCCAACGGGCAGAAGAACTCGAGCAGAACGTCGACGCCCTCCACTTCGCGGTGCCAGCGGAAAGTCTCTTCCTGACCGGTCTCTGCGTTTCGGGCAGGAGCGAAGCGTGCGTCCTTCAAGTTCTGCTGCAGGTTCCGATATGCCTCCTCTTCTTCCGTCGCGAGCGAAATTCCCACAACGATGTCCAGGTCCGTGGTCCCCACGTGCCCGGTGATTCCGGCAGAGGGTGTGCCGACAAGGTATCGAGGAGCCAGGCCCCCGATCAAAATCAGCTTCGATCCCCAGGGACCGATCTTCGTCAACAACGTCAGGAGTGCCCGCTCGCATGCGGCAACCGCGGCCGGCGTATAGGGTTCCCGTGGGTGAATCCTCGGATCAGATGTGCCCACCAACGACCTCCTCACGGACCTTCTGCGCTACCTCATCTGAACGGCCGCCTGCCACCAGCGACTCGATGTATGCCCGAGGGCGGGAGACGACGCGGAGGTTTCCACGGCCACTCCAAGTGACGGCATGCCGAAGCGGAAGATTGTGTTCTATTTGATGGAGAAACATGTTTGCGCCCTGATCGGCGAGGGAGCCACCGAGGCTCCGGGCTACCTCTTCCGCCGGCACGCTCGAATCAATCCAAATAGTCGGGGCGGGGTCGACCGTCAACGTCGGCGCGTAAAGGTTGGCGGCGGCAGTCCCGCCTAGCGCCCAGTGCCCGGTGATTTTCGAGATCTCTGGAATCCTGTCCAGGAGGGCGCCTGGAGACCGGCTCCACAGATAGAGAGCGGTCAGTTGCGCTGGCTTGACTGATTCCTCCATCGCCCAGAGTTCCAGCAGACCGCCACGGTCCAGCAATCGCCAGGTGCGATATGGACCGGCGCCCCGAGTTTCGACCAATCCCAGAGCGCTGAGCCGCGTCAATATGCGGCTTGTCAGGGATAGGGACACGCCGGATGCACGTGCCAACTCTGGAAGGAGAATCGTTTCGTGGAGCGGCCTTAAAAGGAGTGTCTCCGCGATCCATCCGGAGCGGCCACGGAGCTTGGCACGAACAGGGTTATCTGAGTTGCGCGTTCCCCCGGAGTCGGGGCGTGTTACTTCCACGAGGAGGCCAGGAGCGGCCAGACGAACGGCACCGGTCGACTGTTCTACCCAGGAAAGTGCCGCAGAGCGAAGGAGGGCGCGAGTGGGTTCGCTGAGCCGGCGAGTGGCAATGAGTGAAAACGGTGTAGTGCGCCCGGCTGTTCCCGTCACGAGATCCTCCGCACGCTCGCGGCTGAGTACGGGCACGTTTAGAACTTCAAACGGCGTAGGAGCACCGCCTTCCAGCCGTACTATGATCGAGCCTGGTGTGAGTCCAGGTTGGACGCTGAGGCCGTCCACTCGGCGGAGGACGCGAAGGAGCCAATCCTTCAGGGACGATGGCTGCGCTGAAACCACATCCGACAGTTTACAGCACGGCGCTAATCTACAGCAAGAGTAAATTAGTAAGATGGAGTAGAAAATGCTTTGTTTCAATATTATACAGACAGACTCCCAGATCGCGAAACAATCGTAAGCCTAAGACGATTCGTCAAACGTGCGGAATCCGATTGCCGGTCTCCGCGCTCGCAGTGGGTTGCCGCCACACCGTGGTCAGCCCCCGGTCGCGCCACGCCACCTGGATTGATCTCGCCCCAACCCGCAGTCACGGTCGACCCCGCACCCGTCGCGGAGGCGTCGTGGAGTGCGGTCGTCGCGCCCCGGCCGGTGAAGTCCTGAGACTGGAAGTTGCGTTGAGGATCGAAGATCGGGCGCGCTTCGGTTCGCCTGCCTGAGGCCTAAAAGGGGAGTTCCCGACGGCATGGAAGAGGCGGTAACGTATGCTTGGGAGGCGATGGTGTTCCCTAAGCGGCGAGCCAAGGTATTCAAGAACGGGCGGCGCCAGGCAGTGCGCATTCCGCGGGGCTTTGAGCTGCCAGGCAAGCACGCTGTGATGCGCAAGGAAGGAGAGAAACTCATCCTGGAAGCCGTCACCCCAAAATCCCTGCTGTCGGTCCTTGCGACGCTCGCGCCCCTGGCCGAGGAGTTCCCCGAGATCCCTAATCTGGGTCCGCGCCCCGTCGAATGCTGATGCGCAACCTGCTCGACACGAGCATCGTCTCCGAGTTGAACCGAAACCCGCAGGGCCGGGTGACGGAGCGGGTCCGGGCGGTGGGTGAAACGCAGGTCGCGACCAGCATCATTGTCGCCGCCGAGTTGCGTTGCGGAGCCGCCGAAGGCGCGCTCCGCGAGGTCTCGCAGCAATAGCCACTATGTGTGTGCGCCCCAAAGTGATCGCCGAGGAAGAACGGAGCTGTCCGGACGCCACGGCATTCGTTGAGCTGGCCTTCCACCGAATTCTGAACGGTCGTCGCATTTGGCAGATCGGTCTCGTCAGCCGGGAGCAGGCCACAACAACGGCACTTCGTATAGAAGAGGGACGGATACAGCCATGGTCGTAATTGAGACTACTCTGGGGACCGGGCCCTGGCCCCTGACAAAGCCGGGACCGATCGAGAGAGTCCTTGTACGTCTGCTCAGCGCGACCATTCCGGCAGCGAATCCTGACTTCGATCCGTTGTTCGAGAACGTGCGCATGTGGTGGGTTGAAATTGACCCGGCGGGCGTGCCGCAACGGGAACTCGGCTTCGATGAACAAGGACAAATCATCGTAGCGGCTCCTCTTGGAGACAACTTCGGTTTCTTTACTGATTCCAACATGACCTTCTCCCCGAACGAGCATCCTACGGTGTTGAATGCTTCGTTCGAGTCGGCATGGGCCGAGTTTGAAAGTCACTGGGCCGAGCGCAGCCGAGCGTGAGCGAGTTCTCCTCGTAGCGAGCGAAATCTCGTAATCCGGCCTGCAATTTGAACCCGAGCCACACCCTCAATACTTCATCAGCTTCACGCGCACCACCGTCCCCGCGCCCGGCAGCCGCAACCCGAAAAAGATCTCGTCGCCGCTCAACTGCCGGCGCGCTTTCCACACGCCATTCTCATAGGCGCCTTCTTCCGCACTCACGAAATCGGCCCGCGGCGCGGCTGACCCAAACTTCGGCCGGAAGTTCACCGTCGTGTCGAAGCCGGCGATTACGAATTCCTCCGGACCCACCTGCCCGATCAGGACCCGCCCCGTGGTCTTCGGCGTGCCCGCCGCGCGCGCTCCGCCATAGCCCCAATGCGAGGGTCCGAACTGCGCCATCGACTCATAGGCTCCGAAGTCGCCTACCAGCGTGGCAATGCCGGTCTCTTCCACGAACGAGCGCAGCTGCCCGTACTTCTTCGCTTCGGCCAGCAGCGGAGTCGCCGCCGCCACTACGCGATAGGTCGCCGACAGGTCTCGCAGGTTCTCGGGGATCGAGCCGGTGTCTCCTTCCGCTGAACCTTCCACGCCAAACACCGATACTCCGATGCCGCGCAGATCGCCCAGCGCGTAGAACATGCGCCGGCAGAAGCCCAGGTCGCGCCCGGTCTCCGGAATCAGGAGCGGGTTGTCCGGCCGGCTGTAGGGCGTTGCTTCCTCGACGTACTGCACATAGCTCTGCTTGTAGATGTCCGGCGAGATCCAGTCGATGGACGGCACCAGCGCCTTGTAGAGGGGCAGCATACGGGTCGTGGCGCCGCCGCTGGGATGCGAGAAGCCCGGCTCGTAGAAACCGTCCTGGATGTCGCTCCAGACGTTCAGGAACATCGGCAAGGGGAACTCGCGCTTCCCTGCCTCGGCCACGCGCTGCAGATACTTCGCCTGATAGTAGGCGGCGAAGGTCTCGCTGCCATAGGCCCCGAAGACTTCGTTCCACGTGCCGCTGCCGGTCTTCCCGAACGCCTTTACCGCCTCGGCTGGAGCCGCCTGGGCAAACAGTTTGTTCGCGCTTTCGGAGTGATCGCGATCGGTGCCCAACACGCCGGCTTCGTTCTCCACCTGCACGGCGATTACGGTGTGCTGCTCCCCGTCGATCTCCTTCAGGTGCCGCATGAAGGCCGCAAAGCCCTTCGCGTCCGCCGCCTGCGTCGCTTCCACGTGGGTGGCCAGCGCCCGGATGGGGCTGCCGGTCTGATCGATCATGCGCGGATACTTCTGAACGTTCTCCTTCACCCAGGCCGGGGCAAAGTGCATTGCGCCGTTCTTGAAGCCACCGAACCAAAGCAGGATCAACCGCAGGCCGTTGGCGCGCGCTCCGGCCACCAGCCCGTCGACCAGGGCGAAATCGAAGCGTCCTTCCGCCGGCTCCACCGCCTGCCACTGGATGGGAATCTCCACGGTATTGACGTGGATCCGCTTGGCGAGCGGCCAGGTGCGCTGCAACTCCGCGGGGAAGCCGCTGGAATTCCCGGTCTGGATGCCCAGGATCAGGAAGGGCTTGTCGTCTACCAGGAACTGGAAGCCGCCCTTGTCTTTCATCAGACGCGGCATGGGCGCAGCCGCCAGACTCACCGAGGCCAGCAGCAGGACCGCCATCGCTTTCGTATACATGAAGCCTCCTGGAACGCGTTGAGCCGGGAAATGGCGTGACGCGGGACTCCGCCGGAACCGTGCCCCGGTTTCGTCCCACAGACAGCATACAGCGGACAGGCGACTCCGGAATAGCAACCTGCCCATTGAGGAACCAACGGCCTGCAATCGCTCCCACAGCCATAGCGGCCAACTTCAGCAGTCGGGGGCAGCACCGCTGGTTTGGCCCGCCAATTGCCCGAATAGTAAGTCGACCCGGCCCTCCCGGTCAAGACCTACCACGGATGGGCGGAGTTGCCACACGGGGATCGTCTCTCGCACGCGGGAATCAGGGGCCCGCTCGAGTGCGCCGCCGCCAGTCGCCCAATCCTCCCTCCCAAAAGGGCTGCCTGGCGGCGGCCCGCAAAATGCCTTGGGCAGAGAGAGTCGAATTGGAGAGCGAGGAGCCAGGCTATGACATCGTGGACTGATTTTCGCGGCAGGCACAGGCACCAGTTGCCCGATTTGATCTTTCTGCTGCTAACTGTTGTCCCCTGGCTGATCTTCGCGCTGCTGCCCTACCTGGCTTCCAAATGATCAGCGCCGGGCGGCCAGGCCAATAGCGAATCGCCGGACCAGCGGAGCCGCGCTCTCGGCGGTGCTGCGGAAAGCCGCCAGCCACAGGCCGTACGCCAGGCACAACTCCACCGCACACGGCACAAACTCCCGCAGCAGCCGCGCGCGCCCTCGGCCGCGCAGGCCATTCCTCCACAGCCTTTCTACGGCGCGCATCTCTTCCCGGTAGAGGTCCAGGGCATAGCCAGGCGCCTCCAGCAGCGCCCAGTTGATGAGCGCCGCGGGGGCAGGCCCAGCGACGCAGCCCAGCACCGTCGCTTCGGCCATCCGTTCGATTCGCGAACGCACATCCGCGGCGTCGATCACGGCGAGCCTGTCCTCCAAAAGCCGCAACCTCTTCTCGATGTTCGACTCGACAGCCTGCTGGAACAGCGATTCCTTGCTATGGAAGTGCAGGTACAACACCGGCTCCGAGACGCCGGCTGCTTCGGCCAAAGCCTGTGTGGTTGTGGCGTGCAACCCGGTGCGGGTGAACAGAGTGGCCGCAATCCGCAGCACCTGGCTCCGCCGGATGGCGGCTGTCAGCCGCTGGCCGCGCCGCCGGGTCCGCGGCTCCTCCTTGGCTCCGGAGATGAGTGGGGCGGGGGTCGAGGTATCAGGCATGGCGCTTCAACCGGGGCTGCGTTTGGCGGGATTGAGCGCCTCCACCAGGTAAGAGGTGTAGACGCCGTTCGCGAGCAAGTGAACACCCTTCCTCGACAACCGGCGGAGCAGCGCCCGTCCGGCCTGGTCGATGGTCGTCAGGTCCCGCAGCAGCAACTCGACCGGCTTGCCCGCGGAGATCTCCTCGTCACAGCAGTTCTCCACTGTCTCGACGCTGTCACTCATGAGCTGGCCGTCCACCATGATCGTGGTGTGCGATGGCTCTTTCACCGTGCTGATACGGAACATGAACCTTCCGCCTCATCGCCGACAACTGCACGCCGGGTGCCAGCGCGGCGAGTGGAGCCCGAAGTGCCTCCACCCGCGGTAGCCGGCGCCAGCCCCTTTGGCCCCAGGTCCAAAATGCCGAACCCCGACAAATGCCAACGTCAATTGCCGATCTCGGCACCTATTGATAGGCTTCTGGATATGGAGATCCCGGATTCCGAAATCTATCGAGCGCTTTTCGATCTCTCGCAGGTTGTCGCCGGGCACGCCGATCTGGAGACCGTCTGCAACTCCCTGGCGGCCTCCCTGCGCCAGGTTGTCCCCTTCGATTTCCTGGCGCTGGTCCTGCATGATCCGGTGAAGGATCAATTGAGGCTCCACGCCATCAGCGCCAACCGCCCGTATAAGGACCGCCAGCGAGTCATCGATTCGCGAGGCGAGGACCCCGGCGCCCGCGTCTGGCGCGAGCAGATACCGATGGTACTGTCGCCGCTCGAGCAGGAGACCCGCTGGGGCGACCTGGTGCAGGAGGCCCTGGACGAAGGCATCCATGCGATGGTGCTGGTGCCACTGTCGAACGGCGAGCGGCGGTTGGGGCTCCTGGGCTTCGGGTTCGGCACGCCGTTCCAACCGGACCAGCGCGCGCTCCAGTTTTTCCAGCGTGTTGCGGCGGAACTCGCTGTTTCCGTGGAGGGATATCTCACACGCCAGGCCCTGCTCCACGAACGCGACCGGATGCGCGTGCTGTTCGAGATCACCAACTCGCTGGTCTCCAAGCTGCCGATGGAGGAGCTGTTCTCGGCGATCTCCACCCAGCTGAGCAGCGTGGTCGCGCACGATTTCGTGCTGATGGCCCTGCTCGAGAAGACCTCCGGCCACATCCACCTGACCGCGTTGCACTGCCCAGCAGGAATGCTCTTTGAGCCGGAGGAGATCTCAGTGAGCCCGCAAGGGATGCCGGCTGGCGAAGCCATTTCCACGGGCAGACCGGTGGTCCTCGCCGGTGATGAACACGACCGTTTCACCGCGCCGGTCTACCGCAAATACCGCCACCTGGGCTTCCAGTCGAGTTGCTCCATCCCACTGGTGGGGACCAATGGGATCTCGGGGGTGCTTGACCTGGGCCGCCGGAGCGGCCAGCCGTTCACCCCCGACGAGGTGGACCTGCTGGTCCAGGTCGCCCGGCAGATTGCCATTGCGACGGAGAACGCACTGGCATACCGCGAGCTTTCCGAGCTGAGGGATAAACTGGCGACCGAGAAACTATACCTGGAAGACGAAATTCGCTTCGACCAGAATGTCGGCAGCATGATTGGCGAAGGGCCGGCGTTTCAGGCCGTGTTGAGCGGCATTCAGGTGGTCGCGCCCACGGACGCGACCGTATTGATTGAAGGCGAAACCGGCACCGGCAAGGAACTGGTGGCCCGGGCTTTGCACGATCTCAGCGGACGGTGTAAACGTTCCTTCATTAAGGTGAATTGCGCCGCCATTCCGGCGACGCTGCTGGAGAGCGAGCTTTTCGGCCACGAAAAGGGGTCATTTACGGGCGCGTTTGCCCAGAAGATTGGCCGGTTCGAACTGGCCCACCAGGGGACGCTGTTTCTGGACGAGGTGGGCGAGATTCCGCTGGAGCTGCAATCGAAACTGCTGCGGGCGATCCAGGAACAGGAACTGGAGCGCCTGGGCGGCAACCGGACGATCCGCGTCAATGTGCGGTTCGTGGCCGCCACCAATCGCGGCTTGAAGAAGATGGTCGAAGAAGGCAAGTTCCGCAGCGATCTTTACTACCGTCTGCACGTATTCCCGCTGACGGTGCCGCCGCTGCGCGAGCGCAAGGAAGATATCCCATTGCTGATCCGCTACTTCACCCAGAAGTACGCGACGCGGATGAACCGCCCCATCGAGTCGATTCCGTCGTCGACCATCGAGGCGCTGACGAATTATGACTGGCCCGGCAACATTCGCGAACTGCAGAATGTGATCGAGCGTTCAGTCATTCTCAGTCCGGGCCGGGTGCTGGTCGTCACCTTGCCCGAGATCTCGAAAGCGGCGCCGCCGCCGAGGACTTCGCGGATCGAGGAGTCGGTCGAACGGGACCGCATCCTGCGTGCACTCCGGGCAACCCGAGGTAAGGTGGCCGGGCCGCATGGCGCGGCGTCCCTGCTGGGACTGCGGCGGACGACGCTGCAATCCCGTATGAAGAAGCTAAGTATCGAGCGCGAGTACAACTAAATTCGGCAGTTGCCCGGCAAGTGCCGAAGCTGCCGAAGGGCCGGCCGGCACACAGCCCGGAAGTTGCTCAATCCAGGTATCCATTTCTGGCGTCCCATTTGCCTAGAGAGAGGGTGACATGGAAACGCGAGATGCGCTGGCAGTCTTCGGCACCGGGAATCCGACTCAACTCTCCCACGGCAGGTTTCGACGAAGCCTCTTCCCTTCCCCATCCGGACAACACCGGCACTTCGGCACGGTGCCGAAGCGGCTGGCCGGCGCAAGCCTGGTCCTAATGGCATTTGTTCTCTCCGGCTGCAAGCCCCAGGCGCAAGCACCGGCACCGGGCCTGCCGGAGGTAGCGACGGTGACGCTGGCGCAGGAGCCGGTCACCCTGACCACGGAACTGCCGGGGCGGACGTCGGCGTATCTGGTGGCCGAGATCCGGCCGCAGGTGAACGGCCTGATTCAAAGCCGCCAGTTCCGGGAAGGATCCAATGTGACGGCCGGCGACCTGCTCTACCAGATCGACCCGGCTCCTTACCAGGCGGTGCTGACGCAGGCCAAGGCGTCGCTGACGACGGCGGAAGCCGAGTTGGTCACGGCCGAGGCCAACCTGCCGGCGCTGCGCTCGCGGGCGGAGCGGCTGAAGACGTTGGCGGCCACGCGCGCCGCGGCGCAGCAGGATGCGGATGATGCCGGCGCCGCGCTGCGGCAGGCCGAGGCCAATCTGGCGGCCAGGAAAGCGTCGGTGGAGATCAACCGCGCCGCGCTGGAGAGCGCGCGGATCAACCTCTCCTACACGCCGATCCATGCCCCCATCTCCGGCCGGATCGGCATTTCCAGCATCACGGTGGGCGCGCTGGCGGCGGCCTACCAGCCTACGGCGCTGGCGGTGATCCAGCAGCTCGACCCCATCTATGTGGATGTCGTGCAGTCGAACGCGGAGCTGCTGCGGCTGCGCAGCCGGCTGAAGAGCGGGCAGCTGAAGCCGGACAGTTCTTTCCTGCGCAAGGTGAAGCTCAGCCTGGAAGACAAGTCGATTTATCCGCAGGAGGGCACGCTGCAGTTCCGGGATGTGACGGTGGACTCTACCACGGGTTCGGTCACCCTGCGGCTCGTGTTCCCAAATCCGAACAATGTCCTGTTACCCGGGATGTTTGTGCGGGCGCTGATCCAGGAAGGCATCAACCAGCAGGCGCTGCTGGTGCCGCAGCAAGGCGTCGGCCGCGACACCAAGGGCCTGCCCTACGCCTGGATCGTCGGCCAGGACGACAAGGTGGAACAGCGGACTTTGGAACTGGACCGGGCCATTGGGGATAAGTGGCTGGTGACCAGCGGCTTGTTGGCGGGCGACCGGATCATCGTCGAGGGCCTGCAGAAGGTGCGCCCGGGCGTCCGAGTGCGCGCGGTTCCTCTCTCCGCGCCCACGCCGCAACCGGAGACGAAGGGGAAGGATCATGTCTAAATTCTTCCTGCACCGTCCGGTGTTCGCGTGGGTGATTGCGATCGCCATGATGCTGGGGGGCGTCCTGGCGATCTACAACCTGCCCATTTCGCAGTATCCGCCCATCGCTCCGCCATCGATCTCGGTCCGCGCGGTGTACCCCGGCGCGACGGCCAAGACGGTGGAGGACAGCGTGGTGCAGATCATCGAGCAGAAGATGACCGGCCTCGACAAGATGCTGTACCTCTCGGCCACCAGCGACTCGTCGGGGAGCGCGGCGCTTGAACTGACTTTTGCTCCGGGCACCGATCCGGACCTGGCCTGGTCGAAGGTGCAGAACAAGCTTCAACTCGCCATGCCCATGCTGCCGGAGGTCGTGCAGCGGCAGGGCGTGACGGTGAGCAAATCGACGCGCAATTACCTGATGCTGGTGGGCCTGGTGTCAGAGGACTCCTCCCTGGACAATAACGACCTGAACGACTATGCGATTTCGCAGATCCAGCCGTCGCTGGCGCGCGTACAGGGTGTGGGTGAGGTGGAGGCCTTTGGTTCGCAGTACGCCATGCGGGTCTGGCTGGACCCCGACAAGCTCACCCAATACAGCATGACTTCGGACGACGTGGTGGCGGGCATCCGCACGTATAACGTGCAGGTATCGGCGGGGCAGTTTGGCGGGATTCCCGCCATCCCCGGCCAGCGGTTGAATGCCTCGATCCTGGTGCAGTCGTTGCTGAAGACACCCGAGGAGTTCGCCGCGATTCCGCTGCGCAACAATCCGGACGGCTCGATTGTGCGCGTGCGGGACGTGGCCCGAACGGAACTGGGCACCGAGTTCTATGACGTGAATGCGTCGTTCAACGGCAAGCCTTCCGCGGCGCTGCCGATCCGGCAGGAACCGGGCGCGAATGCGTTGGATACTGCCGCGCGGGTGAAGGCCAAGATGGACGAGCTCTCGAGGTTCTTCCCACCCGGCATGAAGGTGGTCTACCCCTACGACACGACACCGTTCGTGCGGGTGGCGATTGGCGAAGTGGTACGGACGCTGATTGAAGCCATCGTGCTGGTGTTCCTGATTATGTACCTCTTCCTGGGGAATATGCGGGCGACGCTGGTGCCCACCATCGCCGTGCCAGTGGTGATTCTGGGCACGTTCGGCGTGCTGGGCGCACTGGGGTTCTCGATCAACATGCTGACGATGTTCGCGATGGTGCTGGCCATCGGCCTGTTGGTGGACGACGCCATTGTGGTGGTGGAAAACGTGGAGCGGGTGATGAGCGAGGAGGGCCTGCCTCCGTGGGAGGCCACCATGAAGTCGATGGAGGAGATCACGGGCGCGCTGGTGGGCATCGGCTTCGTGCTATCCGCGGTGTTCGCGCCGATGATTTTCTTCCCGGGGGCCACGGGCATCATCTACCGCCAGTTTTCAGTCACGGTGATCGCGTCGATGCTGCTGTCAGTCGTCGTGGCCCTGGTGCTGACGCCGGTGTTGTGTGCGTCGCTGCTGCAGCCGGTGGCGAAGGGTCACGAAGCGGCGGAGACCGGGTTCCGACTGTTGCGCCCGTTCTTCCTGGGTTTTGACCGAGCCTTCAACTTCCTGCGGGACAAATACCAAGCGCTGGTGGGCCGCATCCTGGGCGCGCGAGTGGTCTCGCTGCTGGCGTTCGCCGTGATTGTCGCGGCGATGGGGTATCTCTTCCAGCGTATGCCGACGGCCTACCTGCCGGATGAGGACCAGGGCATTCTGATGGCGATGGTCCAGCTGCCGCCCGGGTCGACGCGGGAGCAGACCGAAGGGGTGATGGAGAAGCTGCGGCGGCATTTCCTGGAAGACCAGAAGGAAGCCGTGGAGTCGTGCATGACGGTCTCCGGCTACAGTCCCGCCGGCCGCGGGCAGAACCAGGGCTTCGCGTTCATCATGTTGAAGGACTGGAAGCTGAGGGAGAAGCCCGGACTGCGCGCCAAGGAGGTGGCGGGCAAAGCGATGATGGCGTTCGCCGGCATGCGCAATGCCATCGCGTTTGCGTTTCCGCCACCCGCGGTGATCGAACTGGGCCAATCCAATGGTTTCGACTTCATGCTGCAGGATCGGGGCGGCCTGGGGCACGACGCGTTGATGGGTGCCCGCAGACAACTGCTGCAACTGGCGGCGCAGGATCCGCGCCTGGTGCGTGTCAGGCCGAACGGCCTGGACGATGTGCCGGAGTACCGCAGTGAGATCGACTGGGAGAAGGCCGGCACGTGGGGCGTGCCGATCTCCAACATCCACAGCACGATTTCGGCGGCATTCGGCAGCGCCTATGTGAACGACTTCATCCAGGGCGGCCGCGTGAAGCGCGTGTACGTTCAGTCGGACGCGCCATATCGCATGCTGCCCAGCGATCTGGAGCGGCTGTATGTGCGCAACAGCAAGGGCGCCATGGTGCCTGTGAATGCGCTGGCTTCGGGGCGCTGGGCGTACAACTCGCCCCGGCTGGAGCGTTACAACAGCTTCCCCGCCCTGAACTTCCTGGGCGAGCCCGCGCCTGGCCGGAGCTCCGGCGAGGCGATGCAGGCGATGGAAGAGATCGTCTCGAAACTACCCAAGGGCATCGGTTTCGACTGGACCGGGCTTTCGTACCAGGAACGCATGGGGCAGGCCCAGACCGGGCTGCTGTACTCGTTTTCGATCCTGGTGATCTTCCTGGTGCTGGCGGCGCTGTATGAGAGCTGGTCGGTGCCGATCTCCATCATGCTCGCCCTGCCGTTGGGCGTAATCGGCGGCGTGGTGGCGTCGTCGTGGCGCAACCTGCCCAACGATGTGTACTTCCAGATTGGGCTGCTGACGGTGCTGGGGCTGACGACGAAGAACGCGATCCTGATCGTGCAGTTCGCCAAGATCCGGCTGGAAGAGGGAGTGGGGCTGGTGGAGGCCACGCTGCAGGCGGCCAAGCTGCGGCTGCGGCCAATTGTCATGACCTCGCTGGCTTTCGGCTTCGGCGTCCTGCCGCTGGCCATTGCCAAGGGGGCAGGCGCCGGTGCGCAGCAAGCGATTGGCACCAGCGTACTGGGCGGCATGATCACCGCCACGTTCCTGGCGATCTTCTTCATCCCGCTGTTCTTCGTGATGGTCGTGCAGTTGTTCAGGAATCGAGACGCCACGACGGCGGGGGAGGGCCGATAACATGGACCGCCATATTCTGCTGCTGGCCGCTGTCTTCACACTGGGCGGATGCATGCACAACCGTCCCTATGAGCGTCCGCCGTCGCCGGTGCCCGCTGCCTGGACAGAGGGGACAGCGCAGCCAGCCGCGGCTGGCGCCGTGCAAGGGCCGGAGGTGCCCTGGCGGGAGTTCTTCTCCGATAGCGGTCTCCGCTCTGTCATTGAGACCGCACTCGCCAACAATCGCGACCTGAGGATGGCCGCGCTGAACATCGAGCGGGCGCAGGCGCTGTACAGGATCCAAAGCGCGCAGCGGCGCCCGACGGTCGCCGTCTCGGCCACCGGAAACGTCTACCGGCTGCCGAAGGACATGTCGGTGGCGGGCATCAATGTGGGGGAGGCCGTCACCATCCAGCAGTACACGCTGAACCTGGGCGCGGCCTCCTGGGAACTGGATCTCTTCGGGCGGATCCGCAGCCTGAAGAGCGCCGCGCTGGAACAGTTCCTGGCCACGGAGCAGGCCCGTTCCGCCACACAGCTCGCGCTGGTCTCCGGAGTGGCGAGCAGCTACCTGTCGCTGGCCGCCGATCGCGAGAGTTTGCGGCTGGCCGAGTCGACGCTGGAGGCGCAGCAAGCGAGCTATGACCTGATCCGGCAAATCCGGGACTCCGGCATGGCCTCGGATCTGGATCTCCGCCAGGCGCAGAGCCAGGTGGAAGCGGCACGCGTCGATATTGCGCGGTATACCGGCCAGATTGAGCTGGACGGGCATGCGCTGAACCTGTTGGCGGGCGCGCCGGTGCCGCCCAGCCTGCTGCCCAATGAACTGGGCGCAGGTAGCGCGATGAAGGAGATTGCGGCGGACCTGCCTTCCGAGGTGCTGCTGCGCCGGCCGGACATCCTGACGGCGGAACACCAGTTGAAAGCTGCCTACGCCAATATCGGCGCGGCGCGGGCCGCCTATTTTCCGCGCATCGCACTGACCGCCGGCGCCGGCTCAATGAGCAGCGACCTGACGAAGCTTTTCAATGCCGGTGCTGGCACGTGGAGCTTCGCTCCGCAGATCTCATTGCCCATCTTCGATTCCGGGGCCCGTAAATCGACCGTGAAGGTGGCGGAAACCGACCGGGAGCTGGCCATCGCCGAGTATGAGAAATCGATCCAGACCGCGTTCCGCGAAGTGAGCGATGCGCTTAGCCGGCGCATCCGGCTGCGCGAGCAGCATGTGGCCCAGCAGGCGCTGGTGAACTCGCTGGAGCAGGCGAACCGCATCGCCGACGCCCGCTACCAGGCGGGCATGGACAGTTACCTCACGGTGCTGGTGGCACAGCGGGCGCTCTACCAGAGCCAACAGGGGCTGGTGAGCCTGCGGCTGGCAGAGCTCGCAAACCAAGTGGCTTTGTATAAGGCGCTGGGCGGAGGCGGGGGCGGATGACCCCCGATGGGGCTCTCAACGGCTGGCCGTGAACTCGTAGCTGCCGGAGTGGAGCAGGTAGACGGCTTTGCCGTTCTCGAAGTGTTTGAACTCGACGCCTTGGGCGGCGGAGGGAGGCTGCCCGCCTTCCTTCACGGACGCGGCCGCAGAGGCCGGCAGGTAGAGCGTGGCGGTGGTATTGGCCGGCACGGTTGCTTTGTAAGTGAGGGTCTTGGCCTCCACTTTCCAGGCGCTGCGGATGCGGCCGTACATGGAGTCGTAGTAGCCCTCGGCGGAGGTCATGATGCCGGTGGGGTCGGGCTCCGGCTGCAAAATGAACTTCTGGAAACCGGGTTCGTCGCGCTGGATGCCCAGCGAATAAGCCATCATCCATTGGCCCACGGCTCCGAATGAGTAGTGGTTGAAGGAGTTCATGCTGTTGTTGCCGCCGAAGCCGTTCTCGACGGTGTAGCCGTTGAGACGCTCCCAGATGGAGGTGGCGCCCTGGTCGATGGCGTAGAGCCACGACGGGTATTGGTTGTTGTGCAGCAGGCGGTAGGAGAGTTCGCTGAGGCCGTTGTCGGAGAGCGCCTTGTTGATCCAGGAGGTGCCGATGAAACCGGTCATCAGCGAATTGGGCGGACGCAGCACGCCGCCGTCGTCCTGGTTCCCGCGGGCCACGCTATCGGCGAGGTTACGGACCATGTGGGGCGTGTTCTCGGAATTGAACAAGCCCATGGCCAGCCCAACGGCATAGGAGGTTTGAGAGTCGGCCACCTTGAACTCCAGGGGGGCGGGCGGACGGCCGGGGGCTCCAAACCCGCCTCGTCCGCCGACTGTGCCCAGCGTCTTCTTTTCAGCATTCACAAACGTGGCGTTGAAGAACGCCTTGCGCTTCTCGTACAGGGTCCTGTACTTCGCGGCGTCGGCCGGCTTGCCCAGGATTTCGGCGATTTGCGCCATGATGCCGAGGTCGTAGGCGTGGTAGGCGGTGGACAGGAACGGGGCGCCCAGCAGGTTGTTCTGCGGGCCCAGCCAGTCGCCCAGTTGACCGTCGGAACTGAGGCCGGTCTTCGGGTCGAGAGTCGTCTCCAGATAGTCGATGTAGGCGGCCATGGCCGGGTAGTGTTGGGCGAGCAGGCCGGTGTCCTTGTACTGCAGGTAGGTCTCCCAGGGGACGACGATGCCGGCGCTGCCCCACAGCACTCCGCCAAAGCCGCCGCCCACGGGGGCGACGTCGGTGAAGCGGCCGGCGGCGGACTGGGTGTCGCGCATGGCGTACATGTGGCGGGTGAGGAACTGGTTGGCATTCGAAACGTAAGTGGCGGTGCGCGAGAACACGTTGATGTCGCCGGACCAGCCCATGCGTTCATTGCGCTGCGGGCAGTCGGTGGGGATGGTGAGGAAGTTGTCGACGTTTGACCAGACGAGGTTCGACCACAGCTTGTTCACCTTCTCGCTGGAGGTCCTGTAGTCGGCTGTCAGCTCCCTGACAGAACTGATGGCCACGCCCTGGATGGCTTCGAGCGGCAGCGGTTTGTCGAGGCCGGTGATCTCGATGTACTGGTAGCCGTGCGAGGTGAACCGGGGCTGGAAGACCTGGCTGCCGGCCTTCATCGTGTACACGTCCTGGTTGAGGGCGGCGCGGTAGTTCTCGGTCATCAGCATGCCGACATTCTTCCCCGACTCTTTCAAATCCGGATAGAGCATCTCGGAGAAGCGGAGGGTGAGCCTGCCGCCGGCACGGCCATTGGCAACGGTGATCCTGGGAACGCCTACCAGGTTCTGGCCCATGTTGTAGACAAACACGCCGGGCCGGACCTCCTTCATGCTTTTCGCCGTGAGGGTCCGGAAGATTCCGGCGTTGTTGCCGATCTGGCCGAGGAGGGCGAGCTTGTCGAACTGGAAGGGTGTGCCAGGCGCGCCCATGCGGCCCTGTTCCAAGCCGGCGAAGGTTGTGCCCTGCAGCGGGACCGCGGCCGCCGGCTTCCACTTGCTGTCGTTGTAGGCGGCGGTGGTCCAGCCTTCGACCGCCTGGTCGCGGGCGGCGTCGTAGATCTCGCCGAAATCGAGGCTGCTGTAGAGGACGGGTCCGGAGGCGAAGTACTTCCAGGTTTTGTCGTTGCTGGTGATGGTGTCGGAGGTGCCGTCCTTGTAGGTGACGACGAGCTTCGCGAGCAGCGACTGGCGGTCGCCGAAGTGGTTCCAGATGTTGCCGAAGCTGAGCAGGCCGCTCCACCAGCCTTCGCCGAGCATCGCGCCCAGGGCGTTGTCGCCGGCCCTGATGAGGCTGGTGACGTCGTAGGTCTGGTAGAGGTGCGTCACGTTGTACTGCGTCAGGCCGGGGTTGTAGTAGTCGTCGCCGACGCGCCGGCCGTTCAGGAAGACCTCATAAATGCCGCGGGCAGTGACGTAGAGGCGGGCGCCGGCGACGGCTTTGGCGGGGGCCTTGAAGGTGGTGCGCAGCATGGGCATGGCATTGCGACTGGGATCCTTCACCTGGAACACGCCCCTGGTTCCACCGGAGAGAACATAGCGCCCATTGGCCACGGAAACGCCGGGTGCGGCGAAGATGCCCTTGTAGACAGGGGCCGAGAGATCCTCCTGGAACAGGATGTTGTTGGGGGCGCGGTTGTTGCGCACGGTGAGATCGCGGAAGCTTGCGTTCTGGCCCGGGTCGACGGCGAAGCCGATGTCGCAGAGCATGCCGAAGGGGAGATAGTTACCGCCCATGCCCAAGGGGTTCAGGTTCACGGCGTTCGCCGGACCGCCTCGGCCGCCCGGTCCAAACTGGGCAGGACCGGCTGGAGCGGCGGGGGCCGGTGCGCCCGTGAGGTTGGCCTGCCCGTCGATCGAGATGGTGATCTGGCCGAAGGCGCTGCGGAACTCGATGGTGTGCTCAGAGTTCCTGTTCGCACTGTTGATGAGCTCTTTGGCGAGTTCGAAGGTCTTGAGCGGCTTCGCGGGGGTATCGGTGTCTTTATAGCCGGCCCGATAGACGTTCAGTTTAGCCTTGCCATCAGGAGAGCCATCGACGGCCGCAATGTCGAGTTCCAGTTTGATGTAGCCCTGGTCCTTGCCGTTGGCGAGCTGGTAAATGTTCTTGTTTTTGTCCATCAGCCGCGAATCGTTGGCGCCGTAGACGAAGCTGGCGCGCGTGCTGCCGGGCGCGATGGTGAGGGCGTACTTCAGATCGAAGATAGCGAGGTAGGGCGCATAGAGGACCAGGTCTTCATTTCTGCCGCCGATCCATTGGGCGCCGCTCCACGCGCTGGAGCTGGGCGAGGGATCCATCAAGCCTGTCTCGAACCAGGAGCTGCCGAGGAGCTTCGCGCCGGCCTGGTTCCACACCGTCACAGTCCAGGAGTAGCGGGTCGCGGCCTTCAGGGCGCTGCCGGCGTACAGGATTCCGAGAGAGCCTGAGCCGTCGACCTTCTTCGTGTCCCAGACCAACCGGCCCTGGGGGTCCCGGACCTCCAATTGATAGGCGGCCTGGGCGGCTGAGCGCTCGCCGGCGGTGGTGGCCATCTGCCAGCTGAAGCGCGGCTGAGCTACGTCGATTCCCAGCGGCGTGGGCCTGTATTCCACCTGCAGATTCTGGAGCAAGGCCGCTGCGTTTGCGGTCGATAGGCAGCACAGCAGGGCGCTGGCCACGACGGCAAAGCGTCTCCACCGCAGGGAAACTTTGGGCTGGTATTTCTTCGTCACTACAACCTCCACGTCCTGAAGCCGGCTGTCTTCGTACGGACCGGCGGATCAATTCATATCAGGAAATGGAGGACAGCGGAAGGTCGGCGGCGGCTCAGTCCGCCTGGCGGGTGAGCATCACCTGCCCGAGATGGTAGGCAATGTGCCCGGTTCGCCCCAGCAGGACATTGAAGCGGTTGCGGTGCGGCTCGCGCTGGAAATCCGCCTCAGAGACGGAGGTATGGCGCTGCAGCCACTCCGCGGGGGTCAGTTCGGCGAAGCCGGCTTGCAGCACTTCGTTGGTCTTGCGCCAGATGTGCCGGAGATCCTCGACCGAAAAGGGATTCTCGACAGCCCCGTCGGCATTCTTGAGGAAGATGTCATCCAGTTCCGGATGGAGCCGGCGGCCGAAATCGAGCAGCGGGATGAGTGCATCGTTCACCGCGGCGAGGTGGCCCCAAATATAGAGAAGGCGGTTTTTGCCGGGCGCGACCCTGGCCTGCAGCCCTTCCTCCGAGAGGCTTTCGAAGAACTTGGTCGTCCTATCGACATTCGTGGTCCAGTTGCGGAGAGCGGCATCAATGAATTGCGAATCGGTCATGATCAGGTGATCCTTTTCCAGCGTGGAGATGGATGCGGCCGGCCCGCCCAAACGCGCGGGCGCAGCCGGCCTGCCTGCTGGGATGCTCGCCGGCGGGCTGCGGATTCAATAGTTCCGCATTTGTGAACTGTTGAACCAGAACGGGCCGCGCCGTACCATGGAAGAGATGAGACCGCTGCTGCACCCCTCTGTTGACGAGATTACGGTCGAATCGATTCTGCACGCGCTGGCCGATCCTGTGCGAGTGGCTATTTACGCCAGCCTGTTCAAGTCTGAATGCGCGCAGACGTGCACCGGTTTCCTCGCCGGGTGCGGCGCGAGCATTCCGAAGTCGACGCTCTCGCAGCATTACAAAGTTCTGCGGGAAGCAGGGTTGATCCGCAGTGAACGCCGCGGGGTCGAGATGCACAACACAACCCGGTGCGCGGAGATCGAATCGCGTTTTCCGGGGCTTCTATTCGCCATCCTAACTGCGCACAACCTGCAGCAGGAGCGCAAGGTGAAGGCGTCCGCCGCGCTGAAGCGCAAGGGCGGTTCGGCGGCGAAGGGACAGTAGAGGGCGCGCAAACCGGCGCCAACTGCCGGCCTCGACCAGGCTGTCTGCGATCCGCTTCACGTAGTATCGTGATCTGCAGGGTGAGCCGCTTGCGCTGCCCTCCAGACGGGCACCACCCGCGGCCGAACCACCATGCACCGACTGCTGCTATCCCTGCTTCTGCTCACGCCGGCACTGGCGCAACCGCCCGCCTGGCAGACGCGGGATGCCCGTGCGGCGGGCATGGATCCGCAGCGGCTGCGGCAGATGCAGGACGAGCTCGCCAAACTGCGCACCGATGCCCTGCTGGTCGTCCGACGGGGCCGGATCGTGCACGAATGGTACGCGCCTGAATGGAACGCCGCCCGGCCGCACGGCACGGCCTCTCTCGCCAAGGCCCTGGTGGGCGGCATGTCGCTGCTGGTCGCGCTGAACGACGGCCGCCTCGCGCTGGACGATCCTGCCTCGAAGTTCATCCCCTCCTGGCAGCGCCAGCCGCTGAAATCGAAGATCACCATCCGCCAGCTGGCCACCCACACGAGCGGCCTGGAAGACGCTGAACAGGACAACATCCCCCATATGCAGCTGCCGGGCTGGAAGGGCGCGTTCTGGAAGCGCCAGCCGGATCCCTTCTCCATCTCCATCCGAGACACGCCGGTGGTGTTCGAACCCGGCCAAGGCAACGCGTACAGCAATCCGGGCATGGCGGCTTTGGGCTACGCCATCACGGCCAGCCTGCGGGGGACCGCTTACCCCGACCTGAAGCTGGCATTGCGCGATCGCATCCTGCGTCCGCTGGCCGTTCCTGATACGGAGTGGGAGATCGGCTACGGCCAAGGCTACTCGGTGGATGGGCTCTCGCTCTATGCCACCTGGGGCGGAGCCTCGTTCACGGCCCGCGCCGCCGCCCGCGTGGGCCTGCTGATGCTGCAGCGCGGCGAATTCGGCGGGCAGCGCCTGTTCGCCTCCACGTGGGTCGATCGAATGCAGGCTGACGCCGGAATGCCCGTGCAGGACCGCGCAAGTGGCGATCCGGCGCCCCGCTCCGGCCTGGGCTGGTGGATCAACACCGACGGGATCTGGCCCGGCGTTCCTCGCGACACCATCGTCGGCGCCGGAGCCGGCCACCAGGTGCTCATCGTCATTCCCAGTCTCGACCTGGTCGTCGTCCGGTATGGGCAGGCCTTGACTCCGCCGGGCGTCTCCAGCGGCTTCTGGGCGCCCATTCTCAAGGGAATCCTGCAGCCGGTGATGGAGTCCGTGGTGACCCGCACCGCGTATCCGCCCAGTCCCGTGATTGCCGGGGTGCAGTTTGCGCCCAAGGGTACAATTCTCCGCCAGGCACCCGATAGCGACAATTGGCCCCTCACCTGGGGCGACGACGGAGCGTTGTATACGGCTTACGGCGACGGCCGCGGGTTCGCGCCCTTCACCGAACAGAAGCTCAGCCTCGGCTTTGCCAGGGTCGACGGAACGGCCGCCAAGTTTCGCGGGGTGAACATTCGCTCGGCTACGGGAGAACGCACGGGGGATGGAGCGAAAGGCGCCAAAGCGAGCGGCCTGCTCATGGTCAGGAAGCGCTTGTACATGTGGGTTCGCAATGTTGGGAATGCACAACTGGCCTGGTCGGATGATCGCGGAAAGACCTGGACCTGGGGCTTCCGGCTGGAACAGAGCTTCGGCGCCCCGGCGTTCCTCAACTACGGCAGGAACTATGCCGGC
The DNA here is from genome assembly GCF_051172195.1 of Paludibaculum fermentans. GTDB lineage: Bacteria > Acidobacteriota > Terriglobia > Bryobacterales > Bryobacteraceae > Paludibaculum > Paludibaculum fermentans_A. Next base: position 407,442 of record NZ_JBPJAQ010000002.1, on the reverse strand, counting down.
GCCCGCGATGGTTATGTCTATGTGTATTCACAGGACGGGGCCAGCGCCTACGATTCGGACAATGGAGTCGTGCTGATGCGTGCGCCGGTCAGGCGGCTGACCGAACGGGCGGCTTGGGAGTTTTTCGCTGGGCTCGACTCCGCCGGCGCCCCACGGTGGAGCTCTTCCCTCGACGCCCGTCAGAGCGTCTTCCGCAACCCACGCCGCTGCCAGCGCGTCGACGCCGTCTACCACCCTGTGCTGAAGCGCTACCTGCTCGTCGCCGGCTTCAATCACACCAGCGGCTGGGGCATGCATGACGCTCCGGAACCCTGGGGTCCCTGGACCACGGCTTTCGAAACGGAGCATTGGGACATCGAGGGTGCGCACGGCTACCGCCTGCCAGCCAAGTGGTTCAGTGGGGACGGGAAGAGTCTTTCGCTGGTCTATTCCGCCACTCACGGCAGAAACACACCGGACGACGATGCGTTCTGTGTTCGGGAAGTCCAACTGCAACTACGTTGATGCTGCAGGCTGCTATTCACAGCGCAGCGCTGAAGCCGGGTCCACGCGCAGCACTCGCCGTAACGGAGCGTAGCCCGCCACAACAGCCACTCCCAAAAGCAGCACCGCCGCCGTCACCAGCGTCACAGGATCCGATGGCGCGACTTCGAACAGCAGGGTCCTGGCATAGCGCGCGCCCAGCATCGCCATGGGGATACCCAGGGCAACTCCTGCCAGCGTCAGCACCAGGGCCTCGCGCTGGATCAGCCAGAAGAGATGACGGCGCGGAGCGCCCAGCGCGGTCCGGATGCCGATCTCCGGGATCCGGCGCGCGACGTTGTACGAGATCAGGCCATAGAGGCCGATGCAGGCCAGCAACAACGCCACGCCGCCGAAGACGGCCGACAGCATCGCCAGCAGTTGCTCTTTGAGCAATGACTGGGCCAGCTGGAGCTTTAGTGTCCGCAGGCGGAACAAGGGAAGGGATCGGTCCACCGCCTCCAACTCCCGGCGCACCTGCGCCCCCAGGTTCATGCCGTTCGCATAACGCAGTTCGTAGGAGACGAAGCCCCAGCGAAAGCCCTGTTCCCGGCCGTGCTGGAAGATTGAATAGTACAGCACGGGCCGCGGTTGATCGCGCATCCCGTTGTAGAGTGAGTCCTTTACCACTCCGACGATCGTCGCCAAGCCTACACGGTGGCCAATGGGATTCCCATTGGCAAACGCGCGGTTCGCGAACGACTGGTTGACCACCACCACCTTCGGCGCCGCCCCATCGTCACCCGGCTGGATGTCGCGTCCCAATAGGATCCGCGTCGCAACGGTATCGAAATACCCGTGGCTCACGGCATTCCAGGCGACTTTGATTGTGTCCCGCTGTGCCAGCGCCCGGCCGTCGATCTCGTTCACCCGGTCGATCAGGTAAAACTGATCGTCCACGGGACGGACAATCGAGGCGCCAGCCGACCGTACACCCGGCATGGCCTGCATCCGGCGCAGGATCTCGCTATACAGTGCGGCGGCCTGCTCCTTGTCAGAGCCGTAGCCAGCCAGTTTCGCATCCACCGAGAACATCAGCACGTCGTCGCGATTGAAGCCTGGATCGATCCCCCAGAGATTCTGGAAGGTGCGTACGAACAGCCCGGCGCCCGCCACCAGCGCCACGGACAGCGCCACCTGGGCCACAATCAGCCCCCGATCCAGCGCACGGGAGCCTGGCCCCACCTGGCGCGAGCCCGTCCGCATGGCGCTACCGGATCCGCGGGATGCACGCAACGCCGGCGCCAGGCCGAACAGACCCGCGGCCACAAACGTCGTGAGCAGGCTGAAAGCCAATACATTGGCGTCGGGGCTCAAGTCGATCGACAGAGGCGTGTCGCCGGTGGAGATTACCCGCAGCAACAGGGCCGAACTGCCCCACGCGATCGCCATCGCCAGCACGCCGCCCATCAAGGTCAAGACACTGCTCTCCGTCAGCAGTTGTTGGACGATGCGCCGCCGGCCTGCGCCCAGCGCCTGCCGTACCTCAATCTCGCGCCGCCGGCTGGAGGCGCGCGCCAGCAGCAGATTAGCCAGATTTGCGCAGGAAGCCAGCAACACCAACCCTGCGATGCACATCAGCACCTTCAACGGTAGCGAGTAGGTCTCCCGCAGGCCGCTGTGCATGCCTGAAGCAGCCGGGCGCAACATGAGATGGCTCGCCTGCACGAAGCGCTGCGTGCTCTCTTCCCTACCCATCGGAGAGAGCGCCAACTGCTCCTGGAGCACACGGCGGTGCACCAGGTCGAGTTCCGCCTCCGCCCGCCGGACATCGATGCCCGTCCGCACACGCCCGGCCAGCAGCAGCCAGCTTGCAAACGGCTCAGTCCAGCGCTCCTTCCGTCCGGGAGCCAGCCGGTCCGTCGACCGCAACGGCACCCAGGCGTCAGGAGCGTTCCCAATCGCGATGCCGCGGAACTCGGGCGGTGTCACCCCTGCCACCGTAAATGGCACGCGGTTGATGGTCACGGCCCGGCCCACAATGGAGGGATCCGCGGCAAAACGCGTCCGCCAATACTGATCGCTGAGCACCACCACTGAGGCATCCAGCGTGTCTTCCTCCTCGGAAAACAGACGGCCCAGCGCCGGGCGGACGCCCAGCACCGCGAAGAAATTGCCCGAGTACGCATCCAACTGCGCGAGTCCGGAGGTCCCGCCGGACTCCAGATTCACCCGCCCCACCCGTGTTCCGCCGAAGATCCCGGACATCGTCCGCGACTCCTTCCGCAGCCGTTCGAATTGCGGATAGTCGAACCAACTGTTCCAGTTGCCCGGATTTGTCTCCCACAACGGCAGTGTGTAAGCGAGCTGGACCATTTCATTCGGCGCGGGCACAGGCAACGGCCGCAGCACCACCGCGTTCAGCAGGCTGAAGATGCCCGTGGGTGCGCCGATGCCCAGGGCCAGCGAGAGGATCGCCGCAGTCGTGAATGCGGGCGCCCGCCGCAGGTTGCGCAGGGCATAGCGCGCATCCTGCACGATGTAGTCCACCCACTGCCAGCCCCAGGAGGCGCGCGTATCCCCGGCGACTCTCAAAGGGTTACCCAACTCCCGGCGTGCCGCCAATTGGGCCTCGCGCGCCGTCAGTCCTTCCGCCCGCCGGGCACGCGCCTCTTCCTCGAGATGGAACGCCAACTCGTCAGCCAGCTCGGCATCCCGCTTGCGCCGCGAGAGCAGCCAGCCCAATCGCCGTAGTGCGTCTCTCATGCCGGATCCTCCTCCGAGGAATTCAGGACCAGTCCCATCGCCCTCGCAAACGCCTCCCACTTGGAGCGCTCGCTCTGCAACTCCCTGCGGCCCTTTGTTGTCAGACGGTAAAATTTGGCGCGCTTACCGGTCTCCGCCAGCTCCCATCCAGCCTCCACCAGTCCGCGCCCTTCCAACCGGTGCAGCGCCGGGTACAGCGACCCCGTCTCCACCTGCAGCTGGTCTTCGGATGTCCGCTGGATATGCTTGGCGATGGCATGTCCATGGTTCGGTCCAAACAGCAGCGTACGGAGAATCAGTACGTCCAGGGTTCCCTGCAGAAACTCCATGCGCGGCGTGTTGCGAGTTGTCATTCCGTAGACACTCTACAATATAATTCTGTAGAATGTCTACTACAAAATCGCGGGTCATGGCGCAGGTTGGACAGTGTTTGCGAACCGCCACCCTGGGCGGCCGGCATCCAGTGGCTGCAGGGATCTGTCCGCCACGCAGGTCGCGCTGCAGTCAGCAGGCGTCCGGCACCGGTGTGAGCGGCGAGACCCTCAGCATCCGCGAGAAACCCAGATCGGCGCCCATCGGATCCGGCGCCGGATTCTCGTCCGAGGCCGCGCCGAAACACTCCACGGCTAATACCGTCAGCGGCGCTTCCGCGGGCAGCCCGACGCGCTTCAGCATCTCGTGGACCGCGGCAATCTCGATTGCCCCCTCACCGTACAGTAGGGCAGCGTTGCCTTCCAGTCCCGCATTGAAGAGTGCGGCCGGAGGAAGCAAGGGGAAGCGTGTCAGGACCAGGTTCCGCCAGGCCTTCCCATCGGTCTGCCGCACCCTGGCGTAGAGCACCGCCCACAACTGCGTCCGCGGAATCTGGGGCCGGACATTTCGCCCCTTATAGACCGGGGTCGCAAAGGGACCGCGGACTCGAATCGTTCGTTCGGTCCGCGCGGCCTGGCACGAGAGTGGCGGCACGGGATGCTGGACGCCAGCGACGCGCAACGCCGGCCCGTGGCGTCCTTGCGCAGTGGACCACCGGGCCTCGGTATGCCCCAGGCGGAGCTCGTAGGTGTATAGCCCGAACAGCTCCGGCGACGCGGCATTTAGCCCTTCGGGCAGGGGGACAATCCAGTGCCGCCCGTCGGGGGTGTTCGCCGCCAGTTCACCCATTGCGTTCAGCCCGTTGTTGTCGCGTGGCTGGCCGGGGACGATCAGCCGCATCCACTCCGGGTCGAGCGGCAACGGTGCCTCGATCGTTTCTGGAAACACCTCATTGGTCAGCATGGGATCCGGCGCGTCCGCCAGAATCCGGACATAGTAATTGTCGCGTGGGTCCAGAGGCGCCTCTTCGAATTCAATCCATAGCGACCGCACACGCTGATTGGTGGAGGAATAGTCGTCCGCCGCCACAAACTCCGACAAGGCGATTCCGGCCGAGACCAGTTTCGGAGTCTGCACCGGTGGCGTGGTGACGGGCACCACCAGTTCCGGAAGCACCTCGGGCGCAGGCGCCGGGGCCCCTCCTTTGAACGACGCTGCAAGGCGGTACTCAAACCGCAGCTCTTCCGGAAACTCGCCCGCAGCCGGCTTGGGATCGTAGGCATCGAAGAAGAACACGTCAGTGAACTGACGTTGCGCCGCCCTCGGGTCCGGCGCGACACCAGCCCGAGCTTGAGCGGCAAGGGCGCGTGGCAGAACCACCCTGCCCGCGAGCTGATCGGCATCAGGCCGATTCGGATGCCTGACAACCCGCCTTACCTCAAGCCCTGAGTCCGTCAGGCCGTCCCAGGTCCAGTCGCGGCTCACCGTGAACCGTACGACATTCACCCAGCGGCCGGCGAGGTCGGCATTCGACGCGAAGGTGATCGCTGACGCTTCCGAGCCAAGCGTATGCTGCAGTTCGGCGGACGCTCCGAAGATGGTTCGATGACCAGGGCGGCCGGAGAGGGTGACGCGCGAATGAGCCAGGCCCAACTCCAGGGCGACGCGATCCAGGGGGTTGGCCACTGAGCCGTCAGCGGGCGGAGACTGGAAAAAGAATCCGCGCACCGGCAGGTCGTTGGCGTTGAAGAGAGGCTCTTCCGCGGCTGCGTCCGCCCGGATCTCAAGCGTGATGGGAGTCCCGTTCCGCGCGGCCTCCGTCTCGAAATAGTCAGCGTCTTCGCGGCCCAACGCGGTGAGTGTCAACCGGATGTTCCGTGCCGTCGGGATGGCCAGCGGACCATCGTCCGGCTGCAGTCCGTTGAAGGTAGCCAGCGTGGCATGATCCTCGCCGGTCACCGGAATGGTGAGGGTAGCCGCCTCGAAGGATCGCCGGGTGTTGTAGAGCGGCATCCAAGCGGACTCATCGCCTGTGAGGGTCCGCACCTCGACAAGAATTCCAACCTGCAAAACATCCGGATCGGGCACGCCGAACTCGCGTTCCGGCGCGGTCTCGAAGTCGTTGCGCAGGTCGGCGAAGGTGGCGTTGCCCGTGAAAAGCGCATCCGGATAACCGAGCCGCGGCTTCGCCAGCTCAATCGATGGCACGTCTTTGGTGGGCCGCGCCAGCACTTGGATCTGCCCGGGACGGCGGCGCCTGCGGAAAGCAACGGTGGCAATGGAATCCGGCGCCAACGGGACGCCTTCCGCGGCCGCCGGGCCACCTCGCGTCAGGTCCGCCAGCCGGACCCGGAACTCATACGTCCCCCCATACAGCAGGGGCACCGCCTTGTCCGCGACGGGCACAAACTTCTTGTCGCGGCCCAACCTGTGCGCCTGCGCCGCCGGGTCATCGAGTAGAGGATGCTGGTGCAGGTCGACCAGCTCCTGATCCGTCAGCGCCAGCGAACTGCCACGCCACGTGGCGAAGTAGGGCGGCATCCAATACTGTCCCGCGTGCGCCGGTGAGATCTGGACGGGCGCCACTTCCACCACGGCATCGCCGTCAAAGCGTCCCAGGGTTTCCGCTCCAAGCGTGAGGTCCGCAACACTCGCGATCCGCTGCAGCGAATTCCACGCGGCCTCGCCACGCCGGCGGACGTCCACCCGGTAGCCCGCCGTACCCATCGGTGCGTTGAGAGCGGGGTCCACCTGGCGGTTCAGCCATTCGGCCACCTGCTCGTCATCCCATGCGAGACGGATCCCATCTCCGCCGTCGTCCGTCTGCGCACAGTGCACCATCCGGGCGAAGCCGTTGCTGTAGCGTTCCGCTTCGCGATACACGTCGTCGGCCGGATTCGCGCCGTCCAGGGGGAACAGCACGGCGGCGTAGAGCGGCCGGTTCTCGTTGAGCGCCGGCAGGCGGGCCGCGTACACAGACCGGAAGCCGGGGGCGGCTCCAAAGTAGTCGCTGCTGGGATCCAGGTCGATGTAGAGCCATCCGCCCTTGGCCAGGCGCGCCGGGTCCGGCACGGCCACGGTCACCTGCCCGATGAAGCCGCACGCTTCCGCCAGAGCCGGCTGTTTCAGCAGCATGGCCAGAATCCGGCCCCAGGTCACGGTGTTCTCGAGTTCGACAGGCAGCGGCGGCTGGCTCTCCTGCGCCTCGTGCAGCGCGCAATCGAAGTCGTCGGCCGCGGCCATGAACTTCGAGAGTTCCCGGTTCCCGGTGAGTGCCCGGTAGCTGCCGGTCACCGGTTTGCGAAACGTGAGGGTCGCGGCGGGCACGGCCACCGGACGCGCCACAATGTTGAATTGGCGCCTCAGCTCAGCCAGCAGCGCCGCCTTGTTCACGGGCTCGGGCTCGAGCGCCAGGGGCCCCACGGCCACCGCATCGGCGGCACGCGGCAGCTCGTCCGGACTGTCGATCAACTGCGCGGTGAATACCAGGTTTGCCGTGGCGAAGGGGGGTTGGTCCGCCGCCGGAACCTCGTTGGGATCCCCCTTCGGCAGGCACAGGAAGCGCACCTGGATCGATCCGTCGCTCCAACGTTGTGGAAAGGTCAGCAAGCTCAGGCGTGAAGGTGTGGGTGCGGGCATTGAGATCGGCTCCTCAGATGGCTGCGGTCAGCGCCAGGGCTCCGCCGCCCAGCGGCAGGGCGGCAAGCCGCAGTGGGATCTTCTGCTCAAATTGCGTTCGAACGTCGACATCTTCCTCGATCAGCCAGGCAACCTGTACCGTCGCGACCACGCGGATGTCGGCGAAGATGGTGACGTTCTCGAAATCGGCCCGCAGGATCCGGGCCATCGCCTGCACGGCGAACGAGAAGCCGATCAGGCCGCCCATCAGCTTCGCGCGAGCCTCCAGACCCAGCATCACGCCAGGCTGCAGCGTCTGTGGAATGAGCATGTATCCATACGTGATGGTGACCTCCACTTCCAGCAGGTTCTTGATGAGATCGCCGCCCAGTGAGGTGGTCATGCCCAGCCCCAATTCAATCGTGGGACTGCCGTCTTCCTTAATCTCCAACGCGAAGCGGAACATTCCACCCGCATACACCAGCGGAGGAATGACACCCTGCTGGATGTCGCCCTCGAACTCCGCCAGCAGGCGTCCGCTGGTCGACCCGTTCAGGGCCGCCTCCAGTTGTCCGGTGACGTGAAATTCGCCATAGAACTTGCCTACACCGATGTCGATGCGTTCGTTCGGCCCCTCACCCAACCGGAACTTCAGGCTGATGGTCACGATGAATGACGGGCTGGGCCCTGAACCCGCTGTCACGTCGACGTCGAAATCGAGGCCGAGGTTCACAAACTGCTTCAGGGCGTTGACGAGTTCCCGCAGCGCATCCAACGCCGGACCGAAATCCAGCGAAGGCTTCTGCAGCTTGCCCAGCTCACCGCTGATCGCGCTGTAGTTGGTCTTGATGACGAAGATCTTTCCGAAGGGATCGATCTCGATGTTGATGTCGTTGGGGGTGACACCGATCTCCCACGGCTTGTCTTCCAGGGCGGAATCGATGAGGCCGCTCAGCTTTGGCGCATCCGGGAACAGCCGTTGGATCGCCCACTCGCCGCCTTTGGCCAGGTCGGGCAGCGGAGCCGTCAGGTCAAAGCCCGGATTCGTCAGGCGCCAGTCGTTCACGCCAGTGATGTCAAACGCCGCGGCCTGCGCTGCGCGCAACGAATACACGCCCCGGGGAAAGACATCGGTCGACTGCGCCAGCGCCATGGGATCGGCCACGGCTGGCGCCGCCGTTCGCAACACGCCCGGCTCCACCGGATTCACTGAGGGCACCGGGAACAACACGCGACTGGTGGGCGTGGACATCATCAGCCCGTACTCCGTCGCCGGACGGTCGCGATTCGCATCGCCCGGATCGCGGAACGTATAGGGCCGCCCTGCCAGCCGAATTACCGGGATGCCGCGCCGCGGATCAACAGCCGAGGCTTCTCCCGTGCTGCTCACGCTCACCGCGCTCCACTGGCCGGCACGCGGCAGTTTGGGGGAACCGTAGGCAGCCACCACGAAGCCGGGAGCCGGTGCGTTGTCCTTGGGAGCCACACCGGCAAAGAGCCCCGACACCTGCATGTCGAGAGTGCCACCCACCCGGATGGCGATATCCGCCGGTCCGCCAAGCACGCCCTTCACAGCCGCAAACAGCAGGGCCATCCGGGCCGCGGTCGGAGCCGCCGCGGCGCCTGTGGGCAGCACCTGAATGTAGCCGGCCTGGTCATAGACGGGCACCCTGCCCGACTCTCCGCCGGCCCTCACATTCTCCAACTCGGCATCGCAATCGTAAGTCACGGCCTGCCAGACTGAGCCATCCGAAAGGGTCAGCAGCGGCTTGCCCGGGACCCGGATCCGCCGGATCTTCCGGTAAGCGATCACGACCCCTTTGTCGAACCTGGCGGGAGTCTCAAACAGTCCATCGTCGACGGCCACCCAACCGCTGTCGAAACGCAGCACTCGCCCGGAATTGCGCCGCTCCATCACGATGCTGCGCACCAGATGAGATTCACAGGGGGCCAGGATGGTCCGGGCCTGAATGACTTCCAGGCAGGTGCGGCCCACCATGACGTCGAATCGCGCCTGGGTAATGCCCACCGGCACGTCCCTGCGCCAGTTGCTGAACGTACTGAGTCCATACCCGGACAGGTCCGCCTGGTGCAGCGGCAGGAAGTTATGGAGTTCGTCCATCTGCAGGTTGATGGCGGCATCGTCCACAACACTGGCGAGCCCGGCGGCGTTAGGCCGGAGGTTCTGGATCTGGCGGAGGGAGCCGGCCATGATCCGCGCCGGATCCAGCGGCACCGGCGGGTCTGCCGGCCGCAGCTTGCTGGACTTTAGCCGCAACTGCCGCGCGGATGCCATCCCCGGTCCAAAGTCCACCGCATGCAGCGAGGCATCGGTGGCCGAGGTGGCGAACTGCAGCACTTCGAGCACGTCGAAGCGGGCGAAGGCGCGCAGCCCGAACGGCAGCGAGAACATGACTCCGCAGCGCTCACGTTCACGAGCGGAATCCACCCACGCCCGCGCAATCACGCCAGGCAGTACGGGCACCAGTTTGACGCTCCTGCTGCCGGCCAGCGTGCGAGCACCGTTTGTTTTGGAAACCAGTTCGACGGGGCCGGCCTGTACCGGTTCCCACAGGACCTGCGGCTGCATCAGCAAGCGAAGCCCGCTGAACTGCAGGCTCAACTGATTGTCGCGAAGCGTGGGCTCCAGCCGCCCCATTGACTCGATCGCCACGCCAAAGTGGTCGTCGCGGCTCGACAGATCCAGCAGGCTCAATGACTCGCGATGCGTGCCGAGGTGCCCGTCGAAGAGCTCTCGTAAAATGGGATCTTCATCCTCGCGCACCACACCGGGCTCGGGGAAGAAAACCCGGCGCTCTAACCGGCTTTCGATACCTGGGGTGGCCGCGGCCTGCCAGTTGAGGGTCGTGGACAGCGCGGCCGGCTGGGCCTGTCCGGCATCCGGCAAGCTCCAGTTCATCGCGTACGGATCGGGCAGGCTGGGCTGCGCCAGCAGTACATCGAACGAGAGAATGGCTGTCCCGTCCCCCACCGCGGCCGTACCATCGTAGACACCCAGAAGCACCAGCCGGGCAGGTGGCCGGACCGTCAAATACAGATTTTCCAGAGCCAGCCCTTCCGCTGCATTCCCGGGATCCCGGCCCGCCTCCAGAGCGACAAACAAAACCTCGGGGCGCGCCAGGATGGCGAAATTTTCCAGGCGACCTTCGAAGCCGAAAGGGCTGCCGGTTGCCCGCAGCGGCAGGTCCCAGCGGTTGCGGATCGTTCCGCCTTCATGCACCACCGTGATATCGCCCCGGCCTCGCTCGCTCAGAAAGGTGACACGCGTGATCGGATCCGGGCCAAAGTTGATACGGCTGAGCGCAGGCGTCCAGAGCTCCAGTTCCAGCCGGCCGGACCCGTCGGGCCTCCGCCCCTCGAGCATGATCAGATCCGCGTTCGCCGTGAGATCGGCCTCCAGCAATCGCAATGTCCCGCCGGCCACGCCGGCCAGGCTCATCGCCAAAGGGCCTCTCAACGTAATTCGGACCGAGCCCCCGTGCGCCGTCTCCCCCAACTCAGCCGGAGCGGCGGCATTCAAGGGCAGGGACCACACAGCCGAGGTCGCGTCACATTCGCCCGCAAACTGGGCAGCGGCGGACCGGTTCCCGGCGATCGCCCACGGCTGGCTGGCCGGGCCAAACGGAAAGTTCAGGGAGACACCGTCGCCGCTGGGCGCCGCTCCGGCTTCGTTAAACTCGAGCCCGGATCCGAAGCCGGCGAGTCCAATCGCCCCAGTCACCGCCGGGCTGCCATTCGAGCGGACCTCCAGCGTCTGCGGCAACGTGATCGAGACGCCGTTTGCGTCGGAGCCGGCCGGGTCAGCCGGTGGCGGCGGCTCGGGCTGCACAGTGAGCACCCACTGCGCGTTGGAGTTCACCAGGATGCGCCCGGCAAGCGCGAACAGGGCTGGAGCGGTTGAGGTAAACGTTCCGCCGGAGACGCGCAGACCGGCCATCCCGGCCACGCCCGCAACCAGGGATCGCGCGCGGATCCAAACCGTACCCTGGGGGATGTCGAACACCAGGTTCCCTGGCTGCGGCGCCGTGCCGGCAGGAAGCAGCAGTTCCACCTGGGGTGCCGGGTTGCCATTGGGCTGCCGGAGATGGACCGCGTGAAAGGTCACACTTTCGAAAATCAGGAACCGGGTCAGGTGCCCGGATCGGTCCGCAAAGGGCCCGAACACGTGCGACGGGCGCAGCGGCTCGGCCGTTGGGATCAACTCGTTGTTCTGTTGGAAACGCGCCCGGATCCCGTCCGCCGCCAGTTGCACCGCAAGGGCACCACCCGCAGTGATCGCGGCCGAAATGCCCGGATCCATCGAGGTGTCGACGGGAACGGGGATGCCCGGGTTCTGCTGCATGAGGATCGCCGCGACAAACCGGCGCAATTCGGCCAGGTCCTCCAGGCTCGTACCCGCGGCTGGTTGCAGTGCAGCCGTAAGCGCAATCAATTGGTCCGATACCGGGTTCATGGCGAACTCCTTCTATGAACGGAAACCAGTTGCTTCAAGATCGGTTGTACTGCTAGCTGGAGGACAGGAATTACGTCGACTCCAGGGCTCCAACTGTAGCAGGGTTCGGCCTTCGTGTCGCCGGGTGGGTCCGCCGCGCCGCGCGAAAGGAAAATGCCCACAGCGAGCCGCGACCGCAAGGCGCGGGGGGCGCCCAATAGCCTCCAGTCAACCTACCCGCGGGCGCAACCACGCCCTTCGATCGTCATCGACAATCTGGACCCACACGCGTCCGATCCAGCGCTGCATGCACCCCTCAATCTGGAACCGGCGGGTACGTATAATGCGAGTTACAGATATTCGCAGGAGAAAGTATGAATCGAGCTCACTTGTTTGCCCTCGCACTGTCCTTTACTGCCTTCGGTAGCGAACAGCCGGCTCAGACCCCCTCCGCGGTGGCCCCAACGCAACCGACTATCACGGCATTTGTCTATGAAATTCAGGGCGACTGGTCCGCGGGTCGGGAACGTCTACGCAAGGGGCAGGGCCTGGCCGAGGGCAGCGTGATACGGCCGCTGCTCGCACAGAAGGCGCAGGATTCGCGGCAGATTGTGAGCTTCATCGTCCTGATGACACTCGACGGGAAACCACTCAGGCTAGATTGTTGTCCTGTCAACGGCACGCCCCCCAGCCTGAAGGTTCCCGCCTCGGGACAACCGGAAGCGACACTCTCTCGCCGCATCGTCGAGGCCGCGGCGAGGATTTTCAACCACCGCGGGGAAATGTTCGCCACCACGCTGGCGCGCGGAGCGGAAGATGTGAGCCGTTCCGGAATTGCGAAACTCATGGACGGTTGGCTGGAACTCGGCGAGGGTGCTCCGGTCTTCCAGCGGAGCGGAGCCATGCTGCTGGAGCTGTGGCTCTGGCCCGAAAGCGGAGCCGCCCCGTCCGACGCCAAGACCCGCATTACACTACCCCTGCCCGCGGATCAGACGGCGAAAATCAAAGTGACGGCCAACCTCCGGCCGGGTCTGTACCGTGCGCAGCCGATGGGCGCAACGAAAACCGGGCTTGGCGCGGTGGGACGTGATTTCTACCTTCTGGTAAATAGTCCGGCAACCTATGAAGAATCAGCCACCTATTTCCGCCAATGCCTCGCAATTGCATCGGGCTGGAGTAATCAGGTCTCTCCATCAGGGAAGGAGGAGTTCCTCAGGGCATCGCTCCTCGATCTCGCGAGCCGACTCGACGGTCCCGGAAAGCAATAGTCATGTCGAAGCGCTCCTCCGCAGGCGTTGTCCAGTCGCCACATGCCGCGCCGGTTCGCGACACCTTGCGGCACATGCTGGCCGCGAAGTGGGTCATCCTCATCATTGCGGTGCTGACGGCCGGGATTCAACATCTCGGATGGCTGGACCAGTGGGAGTTCACCAGTCTGGATGTTGCCGCGAGCCTTCGACCGGAGCAGGCCGCCCGCCGCACGGTGATCGTCCAAATCAAACAAGAGGACTACGTTGCCTTCTTCCAGGAGTCCAGCCCACTGGATCCCAATCGCTTGAAGCAACTGATTGATGCGATCGCCAAGGGTGGCCCCGCGGTCATTGGTGTGGATCTCTCCACATCGAGAAAGATGTTTCGGGAATTTGTGACCGATCCCGCATGGCCTCCCTTGATCTGGGGCGCCGACCTGTCGATTTCAGACGGAAATGCCAGATCACTGCGCCCGGTGCTGGGCGGGCAGACTCTTTCCCGGCCGGGTGACGCCTTCGGACTCGCCCTGCTGCCCAAAGACTCTGATGGTGTCTTGAGGAAGCACAGCCGTTATATTCCCCTGGGCGGCCGCGAACTACCTTCCTTGCCATGGGTCATTGTTGAGGCGTTCTGCCGGACGCCGGAAGCGTCCGCCCAGGAAAAGCACCGGATCTCCAACCATTCGGGTGACGAGCTGAAAATGAACTTCACCGGAGAGCGCTATCGTTTCCGGACGATCACGGCCAGCCAAGTGTTCGAGATGGCTCAGGAGGAGGGGTGGCAGCAAAGCGGTCCCCTGCGGGGTTCCATCGTCCTGATTGGCGGCTACTACGATGACGCCGCCGATCGGCATGCCACGCCTCTGGGCGAGCGCCCAGGCGTCGAGTTGATGGCCCAGGCCGTGGAATGCGAGTTGAACGGCGGCGGCCTTCGTCCCTCCAATGAACTGCTGGCCATTCTGCTCGATATTCTCGCTGGCTTCGCTCTCACTGCTATCCATCACCGGCTGGGCGCACGCACGGGTGGAGCCTTGGCTGTCGTCGGTGCGGCGTTTCCCATCTTCGCCACCTGCAGCTTCCTGGCATTCCTGACAACCTCGCGCTGGCTGAGTTTCGTGCCGATGCTGTTGGGGGTGCTGGTTCACGAACTGCATCACGAGTCCCGGGAGGCCCGGGTGCTGCGCGACAAGTACCGTGATTTGCGTCACCGGTTCGAGGAGCTTCGCGGTGTCTGCGCCGCACGCTCAGGTGAGACGCCATCGAAGCCCGGCAGCGAACCTCTACCTTCAGAAGCCGATGCGGAGCAGGATCTGAAACTCGCGGGCCGTCTCCCGGAAGGGCGTGCTGACGGGGAAACCGCTATCCAGGCCCGTGCGCCCGAAGAGGGCCTGCCCAAAAGTGGGGGAGCCCAGGAGGCTGTCGGGACGGTTGAGATTGGCATGATTCAGCACGTTGAAGGCGTCTGCCCGAAAGGTCAGCCGGCCGGCCTCGCCCAAAAGCGGGAGGGGCACAAACCGGCTTAAGGACAGATCCAGGCTGAAAAACCCCGGGCTGGAGAAGGCATTTCTACCGGCGCTGCCCAGCCTGCCATTGGCGGGCGATCGGAAAGCGGCACTATTTAGGATTTGGCGCCCGCCGTCGGACGGAGAGTCCGTACTCGCGCCATCCGGATCCAGCAGGTCAGCACGGCTGTTATAAGTGATGCCGCCGGAATCCGGCACACTGGAGGCCGCCAACACGCTGTACGGGAACCCGGAACGAACGGCCCCAAGCTGGGCCAGTTTCCAGTCTCTTAACAAAGCACCGGTTCCACGGACTGCGGGTACATCCCACATGTAGTAAAACACCAGGCTCTGTCGCTGGTCGAAATCGGAATTGCCGCGGTCGGCGGCAGGATCGAACTGGCGGGAGAACGCGGCAATCTGCCGGACACCTGGACTGGCCGAGACTCGCGCGAAGTTCAGATCGAAGAAGTCCCCGGCGATTGGATCGCTTTGATTGTCTATGCTGTGGCCCCAGGTATACGCCACATGAAGCTGGCCGCTGTCGGAGCGGCGTGCGGCGGCGAGCGTCAGACCGTGGTAGCTGGAGGACCCTTGGTTGGCCCGGTAAGAGATTTGTGGCAGCGCGGGATTCAAACTGCCATCGGGCGCCCCCTGCCCCGGCCGCACGCTGAATGGCCTGTTGACGATGTCGGTCGAGGCGAGCCTGCGGCCGGAGGAGCCGAGATAGGCGGCGTCCAGCACCCAGCCGCCGGATATCCGCCGCTGCAAACCGGCAAATCGGCTCTCTGACGAGCCGCTGGACCAGCCGGAATCGAACTGGGTGAGATAGGGAAAATCGCCGTCCACGGCCTGCCGCCGGTAAGCAGGCAGCACCGCCTCCACCGGTCGCAGGTAGGAACCGGCGGCCGGTTCGTAGTCGAAGTTCGCCAGCACAAACCGATTGTTCCGGAGGTTCAGCCAGAGGTTGTCATAGGGCCGGTCCCGGAACTGGCCCCAGCCGGCTCTTAGCACCGTGTTTCCGCCACCTGTCACATCAAGGGCAGCCCCAACACGCAATGACAGGCTAGTGGACGCACTCTGGAACAGGGGCTGACTGCCAGCGGGTCCCGGATCGAGCACCGCGCCCTGCAGTCGCTCTGCCAGCGTGGTCCCGCGGCCAAGTTGCACCACCAGGTCTTTCACGGGCCCCGTATTGACAGGCGATCCGAATCTCTCATATCTCACTCCCATGTTGAGAGTGAGCCTCCGGCTGGCCTGCCACGAGTCCTGAACGAACGCAAGGTAGTCCCGAACGTTGTAGCTTCTCCTGGAATCCGGTTGTGCAAGAGAAGGCAGCTTCAATCTGTCCAGGGATACGGAGAAATAGGCGGGCTGGTCGACCGCGAAATCAACCACAGTGGGAAATGAGTACCGGCCGTCCTGCCCCGCACTGAGGAAGCCGCCCAGTTGCCGGCTGGTGAGGCCGCCGCCAGCCTTTAGCGTGTGACGCCCCGGCGACCACGAGGCTCCATCCTGGACCTGCAGGCTCCGGATGCGATTCGAGAAAGAATAGAACGCCAGGCTGCCCGGGAGAATTGTCGACTCGAAGGAGGTATCCACCAGCGTGGGCACCTCGGGGTGCGGCCGGCTCCACCCGAGATTGTCCGCCAGGAAGCCCACGCGGGCCTCGTTGAAGAAACGTGGTGAAACGAGGCTGGCGACCGTGAACCCGCTGCTGGAGACGCTTTGCTTCAGACCCGATTGGAACTCGGAGTACGGACTCCAGACGAAGTCCGGCCTCGAACTGGCGGCCACCGCCGCGCGCGCCATCGCCCGATGCTTGCCTCCTCCCGGGATGAGATCCAACCGGACGGTCCCCAGCGTCCGTTGAACGGTGACCGGTGGTTCGAACCACAAATGACTCGTAAGGTCTCGTCCGGACTGGACGGCCGGCGAGGGGTAAGCCGTGAGCAATTTCCTCGCATCGCTGGTGGCAAACGTGATTTCGGTCAACAGCGGCGAAGGCACGCTCACTTCGGTCGCGGGTGAATGTCCGTGTGAATCGAGATGTTCCCAGGAGGCGGACCCATAGACCAGCCGCTTCCAGAGCCGTCCCGCCAATTGGACGCCCGGCTGGATCTCCCGGGATACCGGACGCCGCAGGCCCAGCCGGTTGTTCTGCAGACTGTTGGCATTGAAGGCTTCGTTCTTTAGGTTGAGGTACGCCGTACCATGCACGGCATCTCCGCCAGACCGCGTGATGGCGTTCGCCGTATACCCGGAGGTACCTCCCGTCTCAGCGGAAAAATCGGCGGTGGAGATCCGGTACTCCTGCACTACTTCAGGGGCAATGATGAGGGCTGGGCCGCTGAGCAACTGGTTGTTGACCTCAATCCCATCCAGCAGAAAGTTGGACGCTGTCGGCCGCTGTCCATTCACCGCAACGCCCAGGCTGCGCGTCGTCCCCGCCTCGGCCGTGATCCCGGGTTGAGTCACCAGGACGGTATATACATCACGGCCAGCGAGAGGCAGTTCCTTGATCTGGGCAGGATCGATCGACTGGGAGAGTGCCGCATCCGGAGCGCCCTGCTCTCCAACCTCATTGACCATGACGGTAGTCTGCATTCTCAGATCGGGCCCGTAGAGCGTCGCCAGATACTCGCTGCCAGGCATCCTGAGGCGGCCGAAACGGTCACCCCAGACATCGGCCAATTCCTGCAATTGGAAATCCAGGACGAGGCGGCCCGCGACACGAACCTCCAGTTCGTAGTAGTCCTGGGGGCGGTAGTCCTTCACCTCCACGCGAAGATGATAGCGGCCCGGGGGCAGGGGCGGGAGCCGGTATGATCCGTCTGATGCAGAGATAGCGGCGCCGCGCAAGGCGAGGTCCTGCGAGTCGAACGAGACTGTCGCCCCCGCAATGCCTTGCGTCGTTTCACCCTTCCGGATCTGTCCGGAGATGATGCCCTGGGTGGTCTGTCCGAAGCAGGCGGGAGTCAGAACGCGAACCAGGATCAGCAGCCAAATCAACCGCATCTACCAAGGCAGCATACTGAAATCTCCCAGGCCGCGCTAATATTTCAGATGCAGTGCTCCGAATTGTACTCTTGACTCTCTTTTGTTGGGCGGTTCCGGTTGCAGCGCAACCAGCAGCCGTGATCCTTTCGCCCGGTAGCGCCGAGGTGGCCAGAGACGGAACGCAGTCCTTCATCCGGCGTCCCGCGGGCGATCTGCTGTTCGTAGGCGACCGGATCAGTACAGCCGCGGAGCCCATGCAGTTGCTTCACTGCGGTAGCAAGTCCCTGCTTTCGGCGCCGCCTGGGGCGGAGGCCGTGGTGGCGGCGGCCGGTCTCAGCCTGGCCGGCGGCAGCGTTCCGCCGCTTCGCCCGGTCGCCGCCTGCGTGCTGCCTGACGTCCCGAAGAATCTGCCGGCGGCTCAAGCCGACATCGCTGGAGGCAACCGAACTCTCCCGCGCGGCGAGGCCCGCGGCGAGGCGCCCATGGAACCAGCCGCCCTCCTGGATAAGGCCATCCTCCTGGAGAATCAGTCGAACTGGGAGGAGGCGGCGAGCGCCTACCAGGCACTGCGGAACGCGTGGCCGGACACAGACTGGATCGGTTACAAACTCAAGCAATTGTCGGACAGGATCGAAGAGGATAGGCGCAAGGGCGAGGGAGGGCCACCCAAGACCTACGCCATTGTCGTGGGGGTGTCGACTTTTGCGGCCGGATCCGGACTTGAGCCGCTGCGGTTCGCCCATAGCGATGCCCAACTATTCAAAGACTTCCTGCTGACTCCAAGAGGTGGCTCGATTCCAGAGGAGAATATTGATTTCCTCATCAATGAACGCGCCACGAAATCACTGATCAGAGAGAGACTCAAACAGGTACTGACTGAGAAGGTCAGGCCGAAGGATCGTGTGATTCTATTCTTCGCAAGCCATGGAAGAATGCATCAACTGAAGGGAAACGCCAAACCCACTGTCTACTTTGCGCCCTACGACGCGAACCATGAGGAACTGGGGGCAAGCGCAATCAGCTTTGAGGAGATCGCAGCTTATCTCAACGGCACCCTCTCCCGCGCGGAGACGATGATCTTCTTCCTGGATACCTGTTACGCCGGTGCGCTTGCCGCACAGGAACCCAGCCTCAAAGCAGTATCGGATGAGGTCCATGGTATGCAGGGCAGCAGCCGGGCACTTTTCGGTCTCGCCGCCTCGCAGAAGAAGGAGACCTCAAAAGAATTCGCCGAACTCGGAGACGGCCACGGCGCTTTCAGTTGGAGCCTGGTCCTTGCCTTGAACGGTATGGCTGACGCTGATAGCGATCGGAAGGTGACCCGGGACGAGGTGGAACAATTCGTCAATCAGCGGGTCAGGCAGTATACCGGGAACAGCCAGCGCCCTGTGCCGTTTGGCAACATGGACGTCGATACCCCACTTACGCGCCTGGATCTTCCGGGACTCGCCAACCTGAAGGAATCGGCGGTAAACCCTGGTGCGGGCCGCGGGGCAAACGACGCCCAATTGGAGGCGGAGGAAGCCGGCGAGAAAGTTGTCTTGAAATACCTCCATGGGGAAGAGACAGCCCCTGCCAAATCTGAGTTCGAAGAGGCAGCCGAGCGATTTCGGATCGCCCTTGGCTTCTCGCCGGAGTCAGCCTGGCTAGACGCCCGGCACTCCTTCTGCTCGGGCCGCGTATTGGTTTTCGACAAGAACTTCAAGGCGGCGATCGCCGCGCTGGAACGGGCCGTGCGGCTGGATCCGCAAGGCGCATATGCGTTCAACGCCCTCGGCATCGCCTACCTGGAGAACGCCGAATATGACCGCGCGGCCGCCGGCTTCCGCGACGCCATCCGCTTTGCGCCCCAATGGAGCTACGCGTGGCACAACCTGGCCTTGACGCACACGCAGCAAGGCCGCTTTGAAGAGGCCATTCGCGAGTACCAGCACGCGATGCGCCTGGCCCCGCGCTACGCTTATCTGCCCCATAATCTAGGCGTCCTCTATCAACAGATGAACCGTCGCCGGGAAGCCGCGCAGAGCTACCAGCGGGCCATCCAGTTGGCCCCCGCCAAGTCAGACTCCTATAACGCGCTCGGCTCACTACGTGCCGTGGAAGGCAAGCGGCGCGAAGCCGAGCGTCATTTCCGCCAGGCAATGGAGCTCTCTCCCTCGAGTCCGTCTGCTCGCCGGAACCTCGCCGTGCTCCTGTCAAAAGACCGCAAACGCCGGTCCGAGGCCCACGCACTCTGGAGTGAGATTCTCGACAGAGAGCCGCAGGATGTAGCCAGCCGCCTGAAGCTGGCCCAGCTACTGGAATCCGATCACGATTGGGCGGGTGCCGGACGGGAGTATCGTCAGGTGCTCAACCTGAGCCCCGGCTCCACCGCCGCACTCGAGGGACTGGAGCGAGTCAGGAAGGCGGGGGAGCGAACGCCGGCGAAGCGGCAAGAGTCCAAATGAAGTCCGCGTTCTGGCGCTCGACTCACCCACCTCCATGTCCTTCTTCTCCCTCGCGAGGGTGACAGAGAGGGCGGACGCCTCGAGCCGAATCACCCAAATGCGTGACTCGCTCTGCCTTGATCACTCATTTGAGTGAACGAATCACGGCAGGGCCGGACGTACTATATCCAGACCGCCGGGAACCCGTTCAGAACTGTGGTATTTCTCATCGCACGAGTTCATACTATTTTCAGGTCTGATACTCGCTTTGAGGAGCAAGCGTCATGTCGATTGCTAGCCACCCCGCACACGCGCCACGCAGGAATCATCTCGCAATAGGATCCAAGAGCCCGCGCAACATGACCTTCGTGCAACTCCTCGCGCGACTGATCACCGGAGCCCTTGCCTTGATGCTCATCTCCGCTTCACCACTGTTGGGACAACTACCGGAGAGGAGTTGCGCGGCCTCACCAGGTATCACCACGTTCAACTACAGCGAGCGGGTGAATTGTGGAATCGCCATTCCGGGAGAGCGGGACAAGTTGCGATTCAGTGGTCGTGCCGGTGAGTGGATCGAGTTAATCTCATACCGCACACAGGGCGGAGCTCAGCACTGCATGTCCCTGGCAGACCCTGATGGAGTAGTGGTTAGTGATTCATGTGTGCACTCATACTTCCGACCCGCTCTTCTGCTGGTTGACCAAGTCCTTCGCAAAACGGGACTCTACACCATCACTTCATATGCCGCTGGCGATGTGGAGCTATTTGGCTACTCGATCGTCGTTCAACCCATGTTTCCACCTCCAGCGAATGTCCTGCCTCAGATGGCCGCGGGAGTAATGCAACCCGGCGAAGTTTTTCCGCTGACCAAACAGGTCCACTCCATCCTGGCGACTGCAGGAGATACACTTTCATTTCGAATTGTTCGGCAGACCTCCGAGGCCCAACATTGCCTACGGCTCACCGAACCGGATGGAGCGGACGCAAGCAACTGGCAGTGCGTTCACAGTTACTTTCGCCCGGCCACCCTCTACTACGACAAGAAGCTCACGAAATCCGGCCTTTACTTTTTGGAAGTGTTCGACGCTGGCTACATCGAGTCCTTCAAGTACAACGCCTGGCTCGATTGCACCGGCTCCTGCGAACAGGGTTCCGGCGGCTCCGGCTCCGGCGGCGGCCAAACCTCCGATTGCTCCATTTCCCTTCTCCCCTCCAACCAGCTCGTCGGCACCGCCGCCACTGAGGCCAGCATCGGTGTTATGACCGCCAGCGGCTGCCAGTGGAGCGCTGAAACCAAAGCCGCTCACCTTACCGTCAAATCCGGCCTCTCCGGCTGGGGCCCGGGCACCGTCACAGTCTCAGTGGCCGAAAACAAGGACGCCGCCAGCCGCACCGGAGCCGTCACCGTGGGTAGCCAGGCCGCCACCATCACACAATCCGGCAAATCCCCCCTTCTCGTTGTCACGCCGAACACCCTGACGTTCAACCACACCGATGGCGCCGCTGCGCCCGGACCTCAGGTGCTTTCCGTCTATACCAACTCAACTACCTTGGATTACACCGCATCCACAACCAGTGTCTGGCTCCAGCTCTCACAGTCCCGCGCCAAAGCCCCCGGCAGCCTCACCGTCACCGTCAATCCCGACGGACTCGTCGCAGGTACCTATGACGGTCGCATCACGATCAACGCACCCACAGCCAGCCCTGCCAGCAAGGTCATCGCCGTCAGACTCGTCGTCGACGAAGCCGGCTCACCCAAGCTGTCCGTGGACCGTGAGGCGATCTCTGACTCCTTCGTGCTGCGCTCCAATGGCCGCGCGGTCAGAGTGATGGTCGGCAATGCCGGCGGTGGTTCGCTCCCGTTCAGGGTGGAATCCACAACACAGTCCGGTGCGAACTGGCTGGCCGTCACACCTGAGGAAGGCACTGTGTCGCAGACGGAAGAGGCCCCCGTCCTGATCTGGGCGGATCCCTCTCAATTGTCCGTCGGGACTTTCAAAGGCAAAGTCGCCATCATCACCGACTCGGAACGCCGTGAGATCCCCGTCACCGCAACAGTGACAGCCAACCAGCAGACGATCCTGCTCTCGCAGACCGGCTTGACCTTCACCGCCGTGAAGGGAGGCTCCGTCCCGCCTCCCCAATACTTCGGCATTCTCAACACGGGCGCGGATCTGATGGACTGGACTCTGACCAGCTCCACTATTAGCGGAGCTTCCGGCTGGTTGAAGGTTACCCCCAATAGTGGAGCCACAGACGGCCAGTTACTGGAGATTCCGCTCGCTGAGGTGGCCGTCGATACTTCCGGCTTGGAACCGGGCGAGTACCACGGCCAAATTCAGGTCGAAGCGCCTGCAGCCGAAAACTCACCGCAGTTCGTCTCCGTAGTCATCAACGTACTGCCTCCGGGCAGTGATCCAGGTCCGCTGGTCCGGCCGACCGGCCTCATCTTCGCTGAAGCTTTAAATGGAACCCCAGCCGATGACCAGCGCATCAGCATCTCCACACTCAGCTCCTCCACGCGGACGTTCATCGCCGGCCGCCTCACCTCCGACGGCGCCGCGTGGTTCACAGTCGCACCTTCCAGCGGGACAGTCGAACCCAATAAGCCCGTCGAAGTGACCGTGAAAGTCAGCAACAAAGACCTGACGCCGGGCATCCGCCGTGGTGTCCTGACACTTCTCTTCAGCGACGGCGCGGTGCAGACCGTGAATCTGCTCTATGTGATTGCGGGCGCCTCCACCAAAGGGGCAAGAGCGGCTGAAGATTCATGCCAGCCCACGAAACTTCTTCCTCTCGTCACCTCCCTCGGTTCCGCGTTCAACGTTCCAGCCGGTTGGCCCAACACCCTGGAGGTGAAGGTCGTCGACGATTGCGGGACACCCTTCAGCTCGGGTGCGGTCACGGCCACCTTCTCCAATGGAGACGCTCCCCTCCCCCTGATCGGCATGAACGATGGACGCTGGCTCAAGACCTGGCAGGTGCGCAATACGGCGAACCCGCAGATCACTATTAAAGTCGCGGCCGACGATCCCGACCGCCAACTCAGCGGCACCGTGGAGCTGACCGGCGGCGTCCAAGGCTCTTCCGGACCGCCAGTGCTGAGCTCGGACCCCGTCTCGAACGCGGCCAGCAACGAGCACTCGGCCCCCATCGCCCCTGGCTCTCTCGTCAACATCAGAGGCGCAAAGCTCGCCTTCGGGCTGGCTGAATCCCCATCCATGCCCCTGGAGAATCAACTGGCCGGCGCAATGGTGACCATTGGCGGCAAGATCGCTCCCCTGGTAGCGGCAAGCGAAGAAAAGATCAGCGCACTGCTCCCCTTCGGATTGCCGGTGAATACGCGCCACCACCTCATCGTCCGGCGCGGCAATACGTTCTCGGTGCCGGAACCCGTCACCATCTCTGCTACCCAGCCGGCCGTCTTCACCAAAGACGGCAGCGGCGCCGGCCAGGCGATGGCGGAACGCGCGGAAGGCGGACTGGCTGAGCCCGGCAGTCCGGCCATCGCGGGAGAAGTCCTCACGCTCTACTGCACCGGACTCGGCGCCACTTCTCCAGAAGCGGTAGCCGGAGAGGCGGCCCCGGATTCGCCGCCAGCTATGGTGATTGCACCGGTATCGGCCACCATAGGCGGCATGCCCGCAGCCGTCCAATCGGCTTCGCTCGTACCGGGTAAGTCCGGCTACTACCAGGTGAAGGTCGTGGTCCCGTCCGGCGTCGCGGCCGACGATGCCCCGCTCATCGTCAAGGCCGGTGAACAAAGCAGCGCACCGGTCACGGTCGCCATTCGCTAGGGATCGGTGCACCTCATGCGTCCAAGCTCAATCCTTCTCATCGTCGGACTCCTGTGCAGTCCGGCCATAGTCACAGGCCAGGACTTGGGCGAGCGTCGGCAGGTCTCCGCCGCCCGGTTCAGTAATAACGGCGAATGGCTTCTTCTCGAAGACGGCACCCGCCTCTGGCGATCCACTGTCCATTCCGCCGGAGCCTCGGCCATCCGCCTCCACTTCCAGGACTTTCGTGCCGGCGCAGGCACTGTGTGGGTTCATGGCCTCCGTGCTTCCGCGGACCGGGAAGGTCCGTTCACGGGGGAAGGCCGGTTCGCCGATGGCGACTTCTGGACTCGCGAATTCCCGGGCGATACCGCCGTCGTGGAGTACCTGCCGCCCAGCGGTTCCACCACCGGCCAGACACCGTTCCAGGTCACCGAACTCATTCACGTCTGGCCGCAGCCCGATCTGGCCGCAGGACAATCCGGCACCTCGGCCGCGGGCGGCAGCCGCAACGTCACTTCCTGCCACAAGGACGTCTCCTGCTATCAGCAATACCAGGACCCCGCCAAGGCAGTGGTGTTCGTTCGCTATCTGGCCGGCTCAATCTACCGCAATTGCTCCGGTGTCATCCTGCGCGACACTTCCGGCAATCCAGGCGGATACCTTCTCACGTCCAACCGGTGCGTCCCAGACGATACAACGGCGAAACTGCTCCAGGTCTACTGGAAGTTCCAGACCACCGCCTGCAATGGCGGAGCGCCTTCCCCCAACGATGTTCCTTCTGTCGCCGGCGGGCGACTCATCGACACCCGCAAGCCGCCGGAAGGCGATTTCAGCCTCGTTCATCTTGAGTCCATCCCGTCGGTCTCCGGATTCGCCGAACTCAGCAGCAACGAACTCGCGGCCGGCGCCGCCGTGTACGGAATTCACCACCCCGATGGCAGCTACAAGCGGGTCGCCCTCGGCCTTCGGGCAACGGACCGCGACGTCACCGCCGACGGACTCACCCTGCCTGCCGCCCGGTTCTACCAAGTGACCTGGACCGCCGGCCAGATGGAATCCGGCTCCTCCGGCAGCCCCCTGTTCAACGACGCGAACCAGGTCGTGGGACTCCTTGGACCGGCCTACGCGCCCTCCATCGGACAGGTGGGCTGCGACGTCAGCAAACTCACCAGCACCTACGGCCGCATGAGCCTCATGGCGCCTCTCCTCAAACGCTATCTCGATCCGTCCGCGGCCGAGCCTACTATTCTGACTCTCTCACCCTCCTCAATCACCGCCGGCGCAGGCGAAGTCAGCCTTCTCGTCCGCGGCATGGGCTTCTCCGCCGGATCCACAGTCTATTGGGGAGAAACCGCACTACACAGCACATTCAGCAGCGCTCAATCCATGCGTGCCCAGGTGGATGCCGGCCGCATCGCACAGCCAGGCATTGGCAGGATCTCGGTCAAACGTCCTGACGGCGTCCAGTCAAACTTCGTCGATCTGCCCGTAATCGCACCCAGCGTGGCACTCAGCAGCACTGCCCTGACAGTTTCAGCAGAAGTCGAAGGCGCCATGCCCGCGGCCCAGGTAATTCAGGTGACCAGCGTACCCTCGGGCCTGGCGATCACGACCAGTATCGAGTACCAGGAGGCCGGCGGCTGGCTGCAGCTCACCGCCGACCGCTCGGCCACCCCCGCCGCCCTGACAATCCAGGCCAGTCCCCAATTCCTGTCGCCTGGCGCTTACCACGCCTTCGTCAAGGTCATCGCATCCGGTATGGATCGCCCCGTCTCTCTGCCGGTCACCCTCACCATTTCACGCACTTTCAACTTCCTCTACGGCCTGGGGATGGAGACGCCCAAACAGAAGTGCTTCGCCCTGAATGCCGCCGCTGGACAGGAATTCACGGTCACGACTTCCGGAGAACCCTGGCTGGAGGCCCTGCCCGCACTGGGTTCCGCGCCCTCCAACATCTGCGTCGGAATCGCTCCCGCCGGACTGGAGGTGGGGAAATACGCCGGCACTGTCAGTATCCAGCCCTCTGGACTGACCCTCGACATAATCCTGCAGGTCACCCCGCCTCCGCAACTCAGCCTGAGCACGGAAAAGCTCGCCTTTGACTTCGTCCCCGGATCCACGCTCACCGCCAAAAAGGTCTCGGTGAAGAGCGTCAACCCGGTCTCGGGACTGCCCTATACCTGGACCGTTACCCCACCTGCTGCCGCATGGCTCCGTGTCTCCGCGTCTTCCGAGGTCACCCCGTCCGATCTCACGATCTCAGTCAAACCCGAGGGCCTCGCTCCTGGTGCCTATTCGGCGGTCATCGCCGTCGCGGGCAAAGGCTTCAACAACGATCCGAAACAGGTGGAAGTCTCCCTGCAAGTGCAGGAGGTCCGGCTCGACGCTTCGCCCTCGTCACCAACCCTGCTCTACGAAGCCGGAGCCGAGTTGCTGCCCTCTCAAAGTGTTCGCATTCTGGCCCAGGCGTCCGGGGGCACTGCCGCCAAGATCACGTTCACCGCGGCGGCGGAATCGGAAGGCGGCTGGCTCCAGGTGGACCTGCGCTCGGGCACCACACCCCGCGACCTCCGCATCACCGCCAAACCGGGCACCCTCGCTAATGGGGAGTATGCCGGCTCGCTCCGCATCGAGTCGCCCGATGCCGCCAACAGCCCCATTTCCATCCCGGTTGTCCTCAAAGTCGTCGGGCCGGGCCTCGTCGCCGAACCAGCGGCCCTCCAGCTTGAAATGATATCCGGCAATCGCCAGCCCATCCAGAAACAGATCGCCGTGAAACGCAGCAGTTCCGGCACCGAGATGGGCTTCACCGTCGCCGTCGAGGCCGGTTCCGCCTGGCTGACGGCCGTCGCGCCGGCCGGAGCCGCAACACCCAACTCGGTCAAAGTGGCCGCCACCGCCGCGAATCTCGCGCCCGGAGCCTATTCCTCCGCAGTGATCATCACCTCGCCCACAGCCGGCAATTCGCCCTTGCGCGTGCCGGTGGCCCTCACCGTGCGCGATCGGCCCCAGATGCTGGCCACACCCTCTACCCTGGCCTTCACCACTCAGGCCGGCTTCCGTCCCACGGCGGCCCTGCCCCTCAGCATCTCCGGCGGAGGCGCCGCCTTCAGCATTACGGCCCATACGACTGATGGAACTTCCTGGCTCTATCTCGACAAACTGTCGGGCACTACCCCGGCGACGATTCTCGTCTCCGTCGATCCGTCAGGGAAGAAAGTCGGCAGCTACGGCGGCATCATCCGCATCGACTCCCCCGATTCCATTAACGCGACGCAGACGGTCCTCGTCACGCTGGAAGTCACGAAGTCGCCAACTCCCCTCATCACGCCCGCTGCCGTGGAACTGCAGGGACAGGCAGGCAGCAACCGCGCGCTCTCCGGCAGCATCCAGATGGCCACCAGCGGCGACCCGCTCTACGCCAGAGCCTATGTGGTCGAGGGCGGCCAGTGGCTCACCGTCTCCGGTCTCGTCAGCGCCGCCGGAGTCTTCCCCGGTGACCCTCTGCCGCATCCGGGCACCCTCAACTACTTCGCGGACCTCCGTGCCCTGATGCCCGGCATCCACAAAGGCCGCATCTCGCTCGTGGATGTCGGTACGGAAGCCCCCTTGGTGGAAATCCCCGTCACCCTGACGGTGCGTCCGGCCACCCTGGCACTGCCCTACTGGGTAGATGGGGGCGCTTGGACCTCCTCCCTGACGCTGATGAACACAGACAATCAGCCGGCCTCGTTCCGCCTCGCGTTCAGGGATGCCAATGGCGCTCCCTTGCTCATGAACGTGGCCGGTCTCGGCCGGCTCAGTGAAGTGACCGACACCATTCCAGTAGGCGGCGCCCGGTCTATCGTCACCGAGGGCTCGGCCGCCTCGACAACCGAAGGTTGGGCCGAATTGACCGCCGATCGCGGTGTCAACGGCTATTCCCTGCTCAGCCAGAAACGCCAGAATGGCGACACCGAAGCCGCCTTCCCCCTCTATGGGAACGCCGGCAGCCATCTGGTCCTCCCCTTTGACAACACTACTGAGTTCACCACGGCTCTCCGGCTTCTGAACCCCACTGCCGCTGCTTCTGCATTAACAGTGAAGCTGAGGGATGATACCGGCCAGGCCATTGCTTCATCCACCTTGGATCTCCCGGCCGGAGCCCAGTGGAACTTTTCACTCGATCAGAAATTTGAGGAGACTGCGGGCCGCCGGGGCACCGTCGAAATCACTTCGTCCACCGCCAGCGTTTCAGCCATTGGCCTGCGTTTCAGCAAGGAGGGCGCCTTCACCCCCCTGCCCCCCGCGACCCTCGGCACTGAGCCGTCCGGCATGACCACCCTCGTAATTCCTAATGTTGTAGACGGCGGAAGCTGGCAGACCTCCACCCTGCTGTGGAACCCCAACCCGACTCCTGCGCCTTTCTACTTGAAGTGGCGCATTCGCGACGGCACATCCATCAGCATCCCCTTGCCTCTGGATGCCTCGCCCATGGAGTACTTCGACCTGATTCCCGCCTGGGGCACACGCCTGGTTGCCTCAAGCGGGCTGGGCGACGCGCTGTTGTCCGCCCAGGCGGAGATCACCGCGCCCGCCACAGTTCGCGCGGCCGCCCTTCTCCAGCAGGGGATGGACACTTCGTTCTACTCCGAGCGCACCATTCCCGCTGCCCAGCCCCTATCTCCGCCCGCCTTCGTCGCCTTTGACAATCGCGAGGGCGTCTCCACCGCCCTGATCATCTCCAATGGCAGCAGCGTACAAAAGCTGCCGTATTTCCTCGTCCTGCGCGATGAAAACGGAACCATCCTGACCTTCGAGGGCCGGTCGCTGGCCGCCTCAGCCCAGGAGGCCCTCGATATCTCCTCCCAATACCCGGTCTCCGCCGGCCGCAGCGGCGTCATCGAAATCTCCGGCGGGCCCGTCTCGGTAATCGGCCTCCGCTCCACCAGCGGCGGAGCCCTGACAGTCGTCCCGGCGGTCGTGCGCTAGCCCGCCTAGCATTACGAATAAGGCCTCAGGCGGCAGTGCCCTTGCCTGACTTAAGGGCACAGTCTCTCCCCTAATACGGCAGAGTGGTGAACGCCCCGCCCGGTGTAAACCTCAACCCCAAAGGCACGAAATTCGCCGGGTTCCCGGCCGCATCCGTCGCCCGGATTTCCACCAGGCCATTCCGCTCAGCCACCAGGGGGAACTTCGTGGGGATCGCAAACGACGTGTGTGCATTCGGCCCCAACGGCAATGTCGAGGTTGCCAGGATCCCGCCGGCCGTGCCGTGAAAAATGAACGTCAGCGTCAGCGGGGTCGTACCCGGATTCACAGCCGCCAGCCCGGTGGTGAACGCAACATTGTCATAAGGAGCCACCGTCTCCGTCGTCAACTCTCGCGCCAACACCGTCGCCTCCAGGTCCAGCCGGCCGGTCACCACGCTGCGAAAAATGACCATCGCCTGCAACGGCTCGCTCGACAGCACCTTCACCCAGCCCGTCCGCAGCGCCGCCGGCCGCGGTGACTCGATCACCGTCGACGCCAGCGGAGCCAACGTCAATGACCCGTTCAGCAGTGGGTCGAGTATAGCTCCATCATCGCCATACACCGTGTACTGGACCGTCGCCGCAAAGTTCGGCGACGAATTTCCAAACGAGAGACTCGATCCCCACTCCGCGCCATCGGCGAAGTGCGGAAGGTAATACGCATACCCCAGCCGTGAGCCGGCCGCCGGAATCGGCGTCACACTCACCTCGTCCACCAGGTCGCCCAAACTGTCGCTGGGCCCATCCGCCGCCAGGGCCACCCGGCTTACCGTCTTCGTCGCCACCACCTCTGTGACGAACCGTCCGAATGTGGTCTGCCCGCTATCCCTGGTCACCGTGCCCAGCAGCGCATCATCCCACAACAACCGGAACGCACTGCGCGAGGAGCCCGTCCGGTTGGCCCCCCAGAATCGGATCAGATACCGCTGACCCGGAATCGTCGCAATGTCCTGGTAGATGTCGGAATTCGTGTTCACGTCCAGCTCGACGTATTGCGTCCCGATGACCCCCTGGACATAGCCAGCGCTCTTGTTCTGGACCTCGATCTTCTGCCCGCTCGTCGAGTGCCAGCACGGTATATCAGTGAACGTGGTACTCAACCCAAACTGCGGCGCTTCGAATCCGCCATTGCAAATCAGGTTCTGCGCCGGAATTCGGCCGGCCAATCCCGCCAACATGATACCCAGGACAACAATCTTCACTTTTCGCCCCCCCCAGTGGTGGAGCCATTGTAGCTCACGCGCGATCGAGAACTGCGCTTGAGAATGCAATGGAATACGCAGTTCCGCCAAAGTCGCCGGGTGAAGGACGTGAGGTGGACCGCCTTAATCCATCTTGACCATTCACCATGCCGCCGACTGCTTGAAATACAAATCCTGAGGGACGAGTTGCCTCGACGTGGTTTCGCGACGGAATCGCTCTCGGCGCTGCAGGATGGACGCCGGCAGGCCGCCCGCATCGACTCAACGGAATTAGAGAGCCTCGGTCTCAGAAAACCTCTTGACTGCGTTCAGAACGAGGTTTACGCTGATACCATGCATTACATGGTATCAATCAAGGCACTATAGAATGGGCATCGAGGAAGCCGCGAACAAATGGGAGACGCAGCTTAGGAAAGGGTGCTTGGAGATGGCGGTAGTCCTGGCGCTCTTCGCCGGCAGGAACTACGGCTTGGGCATCCTGTCCGTGCTCGAAACGAACTCGAAGCTAGTGCTTTCGGAAGGGACGATCTATCCGATCCTCAATCGATTACGGCAGGAAGGCCTGGTCGACTCAGAATGGGTCGAATCGGAACTTGGCCACCCCCGGCGATACTATGTGCTCACCAGCAAGGGGCGCCAGCGTGCAATCGACATGGCGAGAACATGGCTCGATCTTGCATCCGGGCTCGAACGGCTGGCGAAGCCGGTCTTGAGCAAGAAGGAGAAATCAGCATGACTGCCGACACAGAAGGCGATAGATACTTGGCAGAGCTTCGAATGGAGCTGACAGGGATGACCTTATCCGAGCGGGAAGAGATCATCGATGAAATCCGCGCCCATATACAGGAACGGTCCCTCGAATCGGGAATGACGCTCGCTCAGATCGTCGGGAAGCTCGGTCCATCCGCCGAACTGGCGCACGACTATAACAATGGCATCCTGCTCCGTCGCGCGAGCCGCAGCCGATCGCCCTGGTTCTTACTGGGCGTAACTTATCGGTGGGCCAAAACCGGGATTCAGGGTTTCGGTCTCTTTCTGCTCGCATTTTCCGGGTATGGAATGGCGGCTGCGTTCTTCCTGTGCGCACTCCTGAAGCCCCTGTTTCCAGAACAGACCGGCTTGTGGATTGGGCCACGCGGAGTGAACGCGGGGTTCCGCGTGGGCGGAGTGGAAGGTGCCACCGAGGTTCTTGGCCCCTGGTTCATTCAGGTTGCGCTGTTGATCGGTATCGGCCTGATGATCGGAACAACTGCTTCCGTCCGCGCGCTGCTGCCAAGACTCAAGCAGTCGAGCAGTCTCTTGCGCCGCTCGGGCGAGGCGGAGCAGGTAGGCTGAAACTCGGTCCCCAGTACCCAGGCAACACAGCATGTCCGATGCTGACACAGGTTCCGCCGGGACGCCGTACGTTCACTTGCAGCTTTGGACATATGGTCCGCAACCCGGAAGGGAACGCCGGCAGATTCACGTCCCGGGGGGCGGGCGATCGGGAGCAATCCCGACCCACATCCAGGGGACGACACCTTCTCAGCACGCCGCTTCTGGTCCAACCCTGTCTGCGCTGCGGCTACTCAAGCAATGTATGGTGCGTGTTCCGGCGACAACCTCGCCGCTGTGTGGACTGCTCCTCGGCATGAAATGCACAACGTCCGCGTTCAGCGGAATGCGATGCTCGTGGATGATCAGCGTATAGCATCCCTGCTCTACCGCCATTTATTCGTCGTATGGATGGGCGTGCGCCCTCGACAGCGCCGTCTGATGCCAGGTCCGAAATGCCATTTGGCTCCCGTCCACGCCATCGAAGGCATAGCCCGCTACTCCAGGGGTCGTTTGGGCTGTTGGCGCAATTCTGTTCGCGGCATGCCGCATGAACTCGGGGAAGTTGTCCATGCTGTTAGTGGTCTCAGGCCTGGGCGCCGGGTCCATCGCGCCGAACCGTCCCGAGCCTGGCACCCCTCTGCCACCGCCCTGACCGAAAACGCTATCCTGTGAAGAATAAAGGGCTCAAGCATGGACCTCACCAGAGTCTACCGAATGACGTTCGCGAGCGTTTACCCGCATTACGTCGCCAAAGCCGAGAGAAAGGGGCGCACAAAGCAGGAACTCCATACTGTCATCCACTGGCTCACGGGCTACGACGAAAAGGCCTTGCAGCAGGTGATCGAAAAGAAGGTCGACTTCGAGACCTTCTTCGCCCAGGCTCCGCAAATGAACCCCAACGCCCCGAAGATCACCGGCGTCATCTGCGGCTACCGCATCGAGGAAATTGAGGATCCGCTCATGCGGCAGGTCCGCTACCTCGACAAGCTGGTGGATGAGTTGGCCAAAGGCCGGGCCATGGAAAAAATCCTGAGAAAGTAAGCAGAATCGGGGGTCGGGGATTCCATGCTGTCGGCCGCACAATCCGCAGCACTACGCCACGTGGAGGCGACCGCGGAGGCAGGCGAACCAAAGGCGCTGGAGTCCATTGCGGGGATCTTCGAGCGCGCCGGCCACGGGCTAGCGGCCTATCACGACGCGGTAGAGTCGATCCGGCAACACGCTCGAATCGCGCTCCACTTCCATCCGGATCGCCTGACCCCCAGCGGCGCCACTGTCGCAGACAGCCTCCTCAGCGCAGGAACCTACCGGAATCAGTTCGAGACCGGACTGTCCAGTGGCAGCCCGACAGCCTATCCAGGAGGCGAGCGGGATCTCTGGGAACGCGCCTTGTTTGGGGGCGCCTACCACGCCGGCGGCGTCTTCCTCGCCGATCGCCCCAAGTACGGATCACTCGAGCTCGTGCGTTACCCGGACGGGCCGGCGCCCCGTTTTGGCTCGTGCTACTTCGTCCTCCGTGACGTAGGCGCCCGCACCTCGATCACCTTCATGGGCAGTGAGCATCCGCAAGCTGGCCATCGCGCCGGCACCCTCGCAAGACCTCATGGCGCCCTCGCGGCCCTGCTGGCCGAGATCGAGAACGGCGGCATGGCCACGCCGGACTGGCCTCCATTCCGGACACCCACCCTGGGGGTCCCAGAAATCACGGTGGGCCGCTTCTGTGATCTAGCCCGGAGCCTGCCCGAGCCCAGGCCGGATGCGTCGCTGGGCCCACCCGGACGTCTGCTGGACACAGGCGTCGAAGCCCAGGTCCACGGCCGCATCGAACTGCATCGGGATGTCGAACTACTGGTAGCCGACCCGGCTTTCGCGGCCACCCCTACCGGCCCGGCGCTGCAAGCCCTCGCGGAGAAGTACGGGTTCGATTTGAGGTGGCACTCTGGCTTCCGGCTCCCGGTCCGCGACGTTCCGGACGACTTCCGTGGACCCGCGATGCCGGAATTCGCCCAACGCGTCGCCGGTGCGGCCGATATCCTGGACGCTGCAGCGATAGGGCAAGCCGCCGCCTCACTCCACCGCAATCCCGCCCAATGGAGCGGGTGGGGTGACTACTGGGAAGTCGTCCGGCTGTTCCGCCAGCTCTGGCACGTGCTGGTCCACTTCGGACTTCCGGCTGAATGGGGACCCCACCCTCCGCACCGTCCAAATGAACCAACCGGCTAAGCGCCCGTACTGCTCTCGCCGGAGCTCACCCCCTGGCAGCAGCCAACTGAGGTTGGGCAACTTCCGCCCGGCGCCGCCAGAAATACACAGCCAGCAGGGCGACAGCCAGGGTGAAGCCAATACCGAACTCCCCCAGGATGTACTTCGCACGGCCTGTGTACTCTGTCATCGGATCGAAGAAATGCTGAATGAAGTGGTTGCTCGAGGCGTGCAGAATTACCGCGGTCCATAAGCTGCCCGATTTCAGGCGCAGCCACGTCAACACGAAGCAAAGGCCGATCATGTTGGCGAAAACAACGGCCAAGCCATACCCGCCCGTCCCCGCGTTGTAGCCGGCGAAGACAATGATCGGCACATGCCATGCGGCCCAGATGAACCCGGAGAGAACAGCGGTGGCCGTGAAGGAATAACGCTGAGCCAGTGCGGGCACGAGAAATCCACGCCAACCGATTTCTTCTCCCAAAGTGGTGGCGCAATTCTCAATGACGCCGATAGTGGCCACCATAAGAAAGTGGAGGGTGATACCGAACCCGCGGGAGATTGGGCCGAGGCCGAAAAAGGCCGTATACGCATCGGCACTCTGTTGTGGGTTCACCGCAGCGATGCCAGTCCACCAGGCTGTCGCGTACGTAACCGTAGCATAGGCGAGCGGAATGAGATAGCTCAACACCTGATAGCGGGTCTCGCCCCACTGCCAACCCAGGCTGGCGAGAGGGCGGCCGAGAACCCTGCACGTAAGGAATGCCCCCACCGCCGGGCACCACATCAACGCCTGGGTGTAGGCCCCGCCCGCCGCCTTTGTTCCTGCTGATCTAATGATCAGGAAATAGAAAAGGCAGCTGGCTGTCCAGGTGAAGAGCAGGTAAAACGGAATCGCGCGTCGGTCGGCAGCCGGGATCATCATGACAGAGTACACCATCCGGTCCGGACCGCCGGCAGATCGGGAAGAAACCGCGGAAGCGTACTATGACTCCGGGGTAAGCGATATCCCAACCCCCGGCCACCCCAGCAACGACCGGCCTCGCGTGGCCGGTGCATCATCCAGGCAGACTCGGCCGACACGAAACCACGCGTCAGGACTGACCACGGAACCAACGCTTTCGATCGCACGTAGGAGTTGGACCGACCCAACAAGGAAGACTAACCCAACACAGCCAACTTCCCGCCGAACCCACGCTGCGTCAGCCTGCCCCATGAAGCGGGCCGCTTGCCCTGGAAGCCGGCCGCCGCCTCAACCTCATCCAGAACGCCCCTCGGCCCTGGATCCATGGGTGGTCCATCAATAAACCAGATTCGCTCCGAAATTGGGCATCTGTCCTGAATCCATCAGGGCGGCCCAGGTCTTCAGCCGCCCTCGATCCAACCGCCAGAAGAGACTGCACTCGTCGAAGAACTGCCGCACGGGCTCTTTGTACCCGGCCTCAATCAGTTCCTTGGCGAGCGACATATTCGGCCCGAACGAGTTCAGTTGGGGTGACCCTGGAGTCTTCCCAGCCGCGAGCAGATACTCCCCCGCCTGAACCTGATCGCCACCCCGGAGGGCAAGCTGGCCCAGCACCGTATTCCCGTAGAACACCAGGTTGCCCCGATACCCGTGCCTCGTGATCCTGGCCTTGTCGAGCATTTCGCGCGCATAGGCCCTGGCTTCGTCAGGCGCTTGCGCATCCAGCGCCAGCCGGGCTGCCGTGGGCAGCAGTGCGTCCCGAACAACGCCGTTCAAGGCGGCCATGTCTTGCCCGATCAGGTGGAATGCCTCAACAGCGCTGAGCAGTGGACCAACGTTGAATCTCGTCCTAACGACGAGCGTACGAGCACGATACTCGTGCCATCTTCCAGCAGCCGGCTCCAGGGTGATCGCCCGGTCAACAGCCCGGACGGCGAGCGTGCGGTCCGCATGGATGCTGCTCAGAGCCCGGGGACCCGCGACGAGGGAGCCCTCCACCTCAAACGACGCATTCCACAGTGCGTAGCCGCCCTCCCCACAAACGCCGGCCAAACCTGATTCAGCAAGCTGCTGCCGCGCATGCGCCGCAAACGTGCTGGCGGCCTTTGCGGGATCAATGCCGGTGACTCGATCCCACTCGCCCAACTCCGTGACGCCGAGGACGGAGTAAGCGTAGTTCTTCCCCAACAGCGTCCGAGAGGCAACGTCGGAGGGATTCGCCGCCACCTGGGCTTCCAGTTGGATCACCTGTTCCTCACTCAGCACAGGCGTGATGGTATTTGTGGCCGGCGGGGTTTGCGCAGACGCGCTCGCAGCCAGCAAGGCCAAAATGAGAGTACGATTCACGCGACCTCCAAGCTGAGCGGCTGACTCCGCTCCGGACGCTGCACAATCGAGCAATCCTGTAACCACTAGACGGCGGCGGGGGCCAGTGCGTGGAGAGGAACGTGATGCGCCCTTGGCAGTTCTCGCCTCCTGAAAGCGAGGATTATCAGAAACGATCTCCACAGGAAGGTCCGATTTCCGGCAATCCGCGTGCTCGTAAAAGCCCGCTGTGTGTTAATTCACTGGCAAAACCGGGTTTGTATACTTGGACGTGGGAATTCACTTGGCCAGCCGCCCTGCAAGGTTGCCGCTTCGCATCGAGCCAATCCCCGGTTTCGCACCAACGATTGGCCGTTTGGTTTGCATCCTCACGCATTCGCGGCAAGCGCTAATGACAGCAGTCGACGGCCTCACTTGCGCTCAGTTGGATCATCTTCACGATGAAGCGAGTAACTCGATCGGCGCCCTGTTAGCGCATGCGGCCGCCGTGGAATGGTGGCATCAAGTGCTCACTTTCGGGGAGCACGTGCCGTCGGCGATCGAGGAGGCGCCTTGGTTGGCGGCGCTCGATTTGGGAGCGCAAGCTCGAGAGCAGATTCGAAACCGGGAACCTGAATCCTATCTGGAGGCGCTCGACCGGACTCGCGAAACAACTTTGTCCACCCTGGGTAAGCTGGATGACGCCTGGCTCGAAAAGCCGCTCGTAGCAATGCCGGAGAGAAATGCACACTGGGCCTGGTTCCATGTGGCAGAAGATGAAATCAGCCACGCAGGCCAGATCCGATGGCTCCGTGCCCGCCTTCCTCGATGAACTGGGCCGGGCAACTCCCAATCTGGCATTGGGTGCTTCGATTCCGCCGTCGCTCCAGCCTACGACGTTGACCGCGCCGAGCTTCAGATGGTCCAGCAGGGCGGCCTGATCCTCGGTCATCTTCTCATAGGTAATCTTTGCGGCGCTGTCGCCGGACCGGCCCTGGTCTCGGCTGTCCATGGCGATCACCTGGTAGCTCTTGCGGAAGTATGTGATCTGGGCCGCGAGATCGCGGCTGCTGCCACCGTTCCCATGGATCAGCAGCAGTGGCTCGCCGCCACGCACATGATCCCATTTGATGACCCCGATCGCTTCAACTCCGTCGTGGCGGCGTTCCTGCAGAAACCATTCGTGAAGGTCGATCGCCTCGGCGACACGATCAAATCCCTGGAGAAATTGCGGTCATCCACAGCGAAGTAGGCCGTCTCGCCTGCCATAATCAAACAGACTCGAGCACGGCCCCGCTGAAGCTGGGGAGCATACGCGGAAAACGCCGTTGTGTGGAGCGGAGCCTCTCAAGTCCTGGGCCGCCGGGCCTCGGTGACTCAACCGTCCAGCCGCACCCTCGTTGAGTCAACTTCCCGTCTCCGCGTCAACCGCCCCGATCAATCGGCATGCGTCATCCAAACAGCGTGAGATACTCTCATGAATGCGGCATGCGGGGGGCGGATGCACCTTCCCCGCCCGGAGTCACGGCCTTTCATCGAACGCAGGGGAGATCGACGATTGGAGGCAACAACGGCAGGGTGCTGTCGCCAGAACAGCGGGCGCAGCTCCTCGGGATGCTGAAATCCCGCTTCAAGAACAACAGCAGGCGTCACGAAGGTCTTGCCTGGGATCAGGTACAAACGAAGCTGGAAGCCAACCCGGAAAAGCTCTGGTCCCTGAACGAAATGGAGCGAACCGGCGGTGAACCGGACGTTGTGAGCCACGAAACAACGGGCGCCTTCATCTTCTACGACTGTTCGGCCGAAAGCCCCAACGGCCGCAGAAGCCTCTGCTATGACCGCGAAGCGCAGGAGTCCGGAAAAGAGCACAAGCCGGAAGGCAGTGCGCTCGAATGGGCAGCAGCCATGGGTATCGAGATCCTCACGGAGGATCAGTATCGGGACTTACAGAGACTTGGCGCCTTCGACACGAAGACCTCCAGTTGGATCGCGACCCCCGCGAAGATCAGAAAACTGGGCGGCGCCCTCTTCTGCGATCGCCGTTACGACACGGTCTTCGTCTATCACAACGGCGCGGAATCCTACTACGCGGCCAGGGGCTTCCGCGGCTCGCTCCGGGTCTAGCGCTACGCCCGCGAACCCCGTGCACGGACTGCCGCAAAGCGGCGCTATCGCGAGGACCCAGCGTTCTCGCACCAGCGGAGCACACGCAGTGCCCGCAGCGTAATCCACCGGCTGGGCCGCCCGTCGCCATCCTCCAGCGCAAAGTGGACCTTGCCGGGATGTGTATTCTCCAGCAACCACACTCCGCCGGCCTGCTGTTTGGATCGAAGCAACCCGATCGCTTCCTCTATGCGCGGGTCGGGCGGAGCCCCAACCGTCCGGAAGTACTCGATGGCGCGCAGGACATCATAGTGCCAGCGGGTCGGAAACGAGAATTGCAGCCAGGCTGGATCAACAACCCCGCCGGTACTCTTCCGTCGGAACAGTCTCCGCTCCAGCAGGTATTCCTCACCCCGCCGCCGGGCCGCCATCGATTCCGCCGTGCCGCCCGTTGCGCGCTCATGCGCCCAGAGTCCTTCCAGCACATTGATTGTGGTCGCGAACGACGACCGGACGGAACCGTTCTCCGCTTCGCAGTTCCACCCGCCGTCCTCCAATTGCTCCTCAAGCAGGCGCGCCACCACGCCGCTTACATCCTGGTGGAAGTAGAGGCCCAAGGTGACCGTCCTGCCATTGATGCACGGCTCCACCTCTCCGCTGAAGAAGCGCTGCCCGGCATGCTCCCAACGGCAGTTCTCTCTGACGAGTTCTACGGCTTGACGGACCTTGTCACAGCACGGATCAATTCCAAAATCATGGAGTAGCTGAAGTGTGGGCAGCGTGGAGGTCCAGGGCTGGCCCTCATTCTCGGCCCGCCAATGAAAACTCTGCGCCGGAAAACAGGCGCCTCCGGCCCACTGGCCATCCTCGCCCTGCAGCGCCAGCAGCCTGGCGCCCCATCCTTCATGAGCCACTCGCGCGCGCTCTGCCGCGACGGCCTCCTCAGGTGCGCCGGCCAGCTCCCGCATCACCTGCCAACGAATCGCGGGGTCCGATTCCAGCAGCCAGTCGAGGACGTTCATGCGGCTCAGTGTAGCAAGCCTGTTTTGGACCGTTCAGGATGCCGCCTGACCTCTGGTTTCGACGCGTCACCTGAACGAAATGGCCCGTGCGCACACTCGACGTTGGAACATCGGCTCTGCCTGTGGCCAAATCCCGAATCATCAATGGACGACGGCGCTTTGCGGCCTGGCCGGAACCCGCCATGGCATCAGCATCGGAACCTCCGCCTGGTAGCGCCGGTAGGCGTCGCCATACTGGGCGACCAGGTCTCGCTCCTCCCATCGTGTACCGAGAACGATCCAGATACTGAATAATGCGTTCAACAGCACACGGTCCTCTGAAAGCACCGGCGAGGCCCAGAGCATCACCAGGACCAGGAAATAGAACGGATGACGAACCCACCGGTAGGGGCCGCTCACGGCCAGCGGAACAGGGGCGTGGCTGCGATGGCGGAAGCGTGCCAGCACGTCGGCGGTACCGAACGCATCAAACCCCTCGATCGAAACGAACGCCCACACGAAGCTGAGGAGCGCCAGTAGTGAGATGGCCCGGACAAGCAGGCTCAGGGGACCTTCGAGGGTCAACGGCGTCGCGTCCACCGGTTGCCACAGCACGCACAACAGCACCAGCGCGAAGGCCGAAGCGAAGGTATACAAAGCCCGGCTCAGCCAGCTTGGGATCCACTGCTCAGCCCATTCGCGAAACGAACGGCGCACCATCCCGCTGTGCTGCAGGAAGAAGAGGAGGCAGAGCGCCGCGTCGAAAAGCGCCGCCGCCAACGAGCTGAATCCGAATAGGAAGAGGCTCAGGCCCATACTGCCAAGGAACTGGCCGAAGACGAGAAACGAACCCACCCCGGTCAGCACGGTCAGGCCCAGGAACGCGTAAACCAGAATCATGGAAAGCGTGTTATTTCGCATGGTTGCTACCTCGCTCGTGAAGACGGGAATCATGCCGGAATCGATACACTGGGCCGGCCGGTGTATCTTTTCCCAACCGCCTTCCGTCTTCACGGCAGGAGTCAAACAGTGTCAATCGAACCAGTCATCGATCCCAAGCTCAAAGTATTGATCGCGCTCGGGGCCTCAGTCGCCGCCGGGTGCCAGCCCTGCACGGAATTTCAGGTCAGAGCCGCGCGTGAGGCCGGCGCCTGTGGACAAGGCATCCACTTTGCCGTGGAGGCGGCCCTCGCCGTGAGGCTGGCGGCCACCCGCGGCATCGATCGCTGGAGTGAACGCTGCCAGGGCGCCCGGCCGGAACTGGATGCTGCCTTCCGGGCCAATAAGCAGCTATTGGCGGAACTGATAGCAGTCGCGTCGGCCATCTGCGTTCAATCCGTCCCGGACCTGGTTTTGCACATGGCCGAGGCCGGTCGCCTGGGGGCCACACCGGAGATGTTGCGGGCCACCGTGGGCATCGCCCGATCCGTCCACAACGCAGCCATTGAGCAGATCGAAGCCGTGCTGGCGGGCGATAACGCCGTCTTCACGTCCGCACCGAATGGCGAGACGCCCTGTGGACCCGCCCAGGGGTGCGGCTGTCGATGACGGCCGCCGAAGCCGGCCCTTGCGTCCTCGCCGCGGAGGCGGGAAAATCGCCTCAGGGCATCGTCAGGGAGGGGGGAATCATGTCCTCCATCGACAAGGAAGCACACGGCGTTGATTTCAATGCGGTGTACTCCGCTTTCTATCCGAGAATTCTCCGGTACCTCGCTCGGCTGGTGGGTCCAGACGACGCCGAGGACGTCTCGCAGGAAGTTTTCATCAAGGTCAGCCGCGCCCTTGGCGACTATCGCGGCGAAGGACTCTCTTCGTGGGTCTATCGCATCGCCACCAATGCCGCCATGGACAGAAGGCGAGGCGCCGGCCCCATCGCGATTCCGGCGGAAGAGGAGGCCCTCGCGCCCGACTCCGCCGAGACCGCGGAACAGCGCCTGATCCGAGGCGAAATGAGCGAGTGCGTTCGCGGCCTCATCGATGAACTGCCGGACACCTATCGGGCTGTCCTGATCCTGAGCGAGATCGAAGGGCTGGCCGATGCCGAGATCGGGAGCGTTGTCGGAGCATCGCTGGAGACGGTCAAGATCCGGCTGCACCGCGCCCGGCGCCGGCTCCGCGAGGCACTCGTCGACCGCTGCAACCTGTATCACGACGGCGACCACCGGCTGCTCTGCGACCAGAAGGCCCAGGCTGGGCATTGAAGCCCGAACGGCGAAAGCGGCCTAATTCAGCAGCGAGGTCCGCGCGGCTTCTGTTCCCCGTCCGGACAACAAGCGCGGTCCCCACCGCCAGCACAGCGGCGGACGCAATCATCGCCCCAAGCCCTCTCAAATCGAAAGGCCGGGATCGCCCTCAATCACTTGCTGGCGCAACAAAGGCCGCTCGCCCGGTTTCCAGAGCGATGCCGTGTGGACGACCCGGTAGCGAAGCGGACCGCCATCGGCACGATCGCTGCGCGTGATCGGGCGTGGAATGCACACGAACTCGGTCCGCATTTCATCGCCGGTGAGCCGCACCGTCGCATAGCCATGACCACCCATATCCACGAATTGAAGGTGCGGGGACAGTTTCGGATTGGAAACGGCGTGAGCGCGCTTCAGGTCGAAACTCCTCGCGTATTCGAGGCACGAGCGGACCCCGTGCTTGAGGAGCATGTTGTAGGTCCATTCGGGCTTACCCCCTGGCCGGTCGGCCAGGAACAGCGAACGCAGCGGATGATCCTTCGGAAGCCTGTGCTCAAAAGACTCCATCGCCCCAGGGCTGGCCAGCGAGGCGCCGACAAAACTGAGCCCTACCGGCTCAAACTGGGCCGGTGGCAGTCGGGAGGCGGCATAGCCAGCCCAGAAACTGTGACGGTCGCCCGACACGATCGCAAACCCGGTGATCTTCGAATCGCGGACGAGGTCATAGATCTCGCCACGCTCGTGGTAGGCGCTGCCATAATCGCCGCTGCCGATCTGCGCAAAGGTGTCGGCCGGCCACTTCTGCCTGGTCAGGCCATCGGGTAGGTTCTGCGGGTCGGCCCGCAAATCGAGTGCGCCCAGCGAATTGCCCCAGATCTTCCAGGTTGCCGCGGACCGCCGCAGCTGGTCCAGGAACCATCTCTTCTGCCGGGTCCCGAGCAGCGTGCGCGGTGCTGAATCCTTTCGGGGATTGGGGATGCTGATCTCGCCAAAGCTGAGTTCGGCGGGCGGTTTGCCGCCGTTGCAGGTGCGGCCGGCATCCAGCGCGATCATCGCCGGCTCAGAGAACATCCCGTTAAAAGCCGGATCGTAAATCTTGCCGACGCCCTCCGCATCGGTCGGGTCGTCGCCGCAGAAGCTGTGCTGGTCGGTGAGAATGAGATCGAGGTGCCGGCCGTAGCGCAAAGACCGATAGGCGATCAGGCTATGGATGGCCTTCAGATTATTGGGTTCGATCCCGAGGCCACTCTCGTCCCACTCTTCAATCGCAACATTCTTCACCGCCAGCGCGCCGAACGTGTCCAGCGATCCGCTCGGTGCCTTCACGCGTGCGGGCATGTATTCGAACCACGCCTGGTTGGCTGCGACCTTCACAGTCTGGCCCGGCTGCGGAGCGCCCCCCGCCTGGACGATGCTCTGCCGGCCCTGCCAGGAGAATTCGTGATTGTCCCAGATGGCGACGAACGGCCAACGCGCTCTCGCGTCCTGCAGGTCGGGATCCGCAAGGTAGCCCTTATAGACGGCGCGATAGCCGTCGACCGTTAGCGGGTAATGGAATTTGCCGGTTTGGCCGCCATCGGGAATCCGGCAGACTTCGTAGATCGTGCGGTCATACCGCGTCTTCACCTCGTCGGGATATTCGACAACCTCATAAATGAAATCGCCGAGGTGGAGAACGAAACCCAGTTGATCGGCGGGCGCCGCGCGCTCATCCTCAAAAATCATCCGGCGATAGCCGTTGAGCTTGCCTTCATTCACGCTCTGGCAACTGACAAATGCGAAATGGACGGGCCGTGGATCGTTCGCCAGAGGCGCGGTGATCGTCCGGCCAACGCGGCTACCGTTCCCCTCCTCATCGGTGAATCGGTACCAGTAGACGCGCGAAGGCTTGAGATGACCGACCAGCACGCGCGTCGTCCAATCCGATTCCGCTGACACCGGCGCTGGCGCCGTGGCGACGACCCGCCGGAACGCATCATCCTCGGCCACCTCCACCGTCAGCACACGTCGCCCGCCCGGCTCGAACGGCCGCCGCGTCCAGAGGATCACGCTGCTCACATCGGGATCGCCGGACGCGACGCCCTCCGGATAAAGGTCGCGACGCTCATGCCAAGCGGTGGTGGACGCTCGAGCCGCTCCGCCCCACGCCAGCGAGGCGCCCAGCCCCGCTGCCAATTGAACAAATTCGCGTCGATTGAGCGTCATCGTGTCTCCCCTTCCCAATCTCTCCGCAGGCCAGGCAACGTGATCGGGTATGAACTTCGATGAATAGACGTGGTCGTACCCCGGCTGGTAGCAAAATGAGTGCGCGATGCCCGCCGAAACGCAGACGCGACCTGACCCGCGCGCCAATCTCTTCCGGAAGCCTCTTCACTGCATGGGTAAAAGCCGTTGAGACACGACCGGAGAGCCGCCGGTGATTGGCCTCACGAACCCAGGACCCGCCCGGAGAGGTCGTGTCGCGCGAGTTCTTTGGCTTGTGCTAATCTCGACTCCGGGCGCACAGGGCGCCTCTTTCCGCGGATAGGACTGAGTCCACCTGCAGCGTTTTTCGTTATCAGGTTCTCGCGAACCTCCTTTTACCCGATGCAAG
Organism: Paludibaculum fermentans; assembly: GCF_051172195.1. GTDB lineage: Bacteria > Acidobacteriota > Terriglobia > Bryobacterales > Bryobacteraceae > Paludibaculum > Paludibaculum fermentans_A. Next base: position 363,992 of record NZ_JBPJAQ010000002.1, on the reverse strand, counting down.
CGGACCGGGCCATTTAGAGGAGGCCACGCTATGTCTATCCGTTCGTTGCCAGTTCGTCCCGATCTGGACCAACTCAAGCATCAAGCCAAAGAACTCCTGGCCGCTATTCACTCGGGCGATTCCGATGCTCTGGCGGAACTCCGGGAACATCACCCTGAGCCAACGATGGACCCGCCCAGTATCAAGCTGGCCGGTGCGCAGTTGGTACTCGCACGCATGTATCAGGCGAATAGCTGGGCGCGGCTTATCCAAGCCGTGAATCTCGCCAATGCCATCTGGAGTGACGACCTGCGCGAGGTTCTCGAGTTGGTGAACCGGAACCGGAACTTGTTGTATGAAGCGACGCTCATACGCAGTGACAGCAATTGGGGTCCGCCCATGACCTATGCGGCCAACCTTGGGCGAGATCGCCTCGTCCAGGCGCTCCATGAGGCCGGCGCCACCGACCACCGCTCTGCGTGGGGTCGTGCGGTGCTGCAAGGCAAAATCGAAACCGCAAAACTTCTCGTCTTGCTGCTCGGCAAACCTGCGATGCCCGACGATGGCCTGGGCGGGCCCGCGTACACGCTCAGCGTCGAAGGGACGTTGTATGCACTCGGCGTCGGCGCGCGCGTTTACGACGACAATGGCAAGCTCCTCGCGCCAGTCGATGTAGTGCTCGAGACCGACGGTAGAAATCCAGCAGCGAAGCACAGGATTCTCGAGCTCTACGAGCAGCACGGCGTGGTATATCCCGACACGCCGGTGATGGCCTTGCACCGCGGAAGAATCGATCTGCTCGCCGAACACCTGCGCCGTGATCCGGCACTTCTTGGTCGCACATTCAGCCATCGCGAGATCTATCCCAGCGAGATGGGCTGTCTCGATCCAATCAATGCGACAGTGGGCACCCCTCTCGGCGGAACGACACTCCTCCACATGTGCGTGGACTACGACGAGATGGAGATGGCGCTCTGGCTCCTCGATCACGGAATGGACGCAAACGCGCGTTCAGCCGTTGGCGCTGCCGGGTTCGGCGGCTACACCGCGCTCTTTGCAACAGTGGTGTCCCAGCCCAATTTCTGGATGAACTACAGGAACCGCGGGCCGTACATCGCGCCGTTCACCGAACTGCTCTTGGAGCGCGGTGCTGACCCAAATATACGGGCGTCCCTCTGGAAACAACTTCATCCCGGCCACGCCAAGCACGCTGACGGCGCGCGCCATGAGTACCGCGATGTGACAGCCTTGTCGTGGGGGAGGCGATTTCATGCGCCGATCTTCGTGAGCGAGCCAGCACTGCGTCTGATAGAAGCGGCCGGGGGCGCCGAGTAGAAGCGACACCGGCCACCCAGCCCACCCCGGCCGAGCCGACTGCCCGTTTGCCCGTCCAATAGACATGCGCCATCCTGGCATCGTGCGATACTCTCTCATGCATGCCACGGGCGAGGGGGCGGCTACACCTTCTCCGCCCGGATTCACGGCCTTTCGTGGAGCCGAAGGGAGCTGGAGCGATGAAAGCAAAACCGCAGGGAAACACCAACGACAAGCGGCTGTCGCCAGAGCAGCGGGAACATCTCCTCGGAGTATGGAAGTCCCGTTTCGAGAAAAACAGGAATCGTCACGACGGGCTTGCCTGGGATCTTGTACGAACCAGGCTGGAAACCAACCCTGAGAAGCTCTGGTCCCTGGGCGAAATGGAGCGAACCGGTGGTGAACCGGACGTGATCGGGCGCGACAAATCGACGGGCGAGTTCATCTTCTGCGATTGTTCGGCAGAAAGTCCCAATGGCCGGAGAAGCCTCTGCTACGACCGCGAAGCACTGGAGTCGAGAAAGCAGCATAAGCCGGAGAACAGTGCGCTGGACATGGCGGCCGCCATCGGCATCGAGATCCTCACCGAAGACCAGTATCGCGACCTACAGAAACTTGGGGTGTTCGACACGAAGACCTCGAGCTGGATCAGCACGCCTCCGCCAATCAGAAGCCTCGGCGGCGCCCTCTTTTGTGATCACCGTTACGACACGGTGTTCGTCTATCACAACGGCGCGGAGTCTTACTATGCCGCCAGGGGCTTCCGCGGCTCGCTCCGGGTATAGCCGTCCGTGGGGGGAGAGCCCGCAAGCCCCGCGCGGCTTTGAAGCCGCACCGGGACGAAACCGCTGGTGGCTTGGTTCAAACTCGGCATTCTGCGGCATGGAGCCTCCGAGAATTGAGCTGGAACCGAGACCCCGTGCTTGTCGCGATACGACCCGCCCGGACCACTTACCCCGTCACGACTCCACACGCGAAGCTCTCTCGCTTCCCTGTTCTGATACCCCTTCACCATAGGAACGGAACAAATCGTCGCGTGCGTTCCAGGTACGCCGCATAGCCTGCTCCGAAATGCTGGAGATTCTCCCGTTCCTCGGCAAATGCGGTCGCAATGAGAAAACCGCTCGCCCCGAGTGCCAGCACAACGCTACCCATCGATAGAGGATTCTTCAGGTATGCGCACCAGACAAGCGCCAACAACGACGTATACATGGGGTGGCGTATGAAGCGATACGCACCAACGGTCACCAGCGTGGATGTGTTCTCAAAAGGGAGATTGGTGCTGCGGACACCCGTGCGCACCGGTTTACCAATCAACCGGAGGAGCCGGAATCCCTCAATCGCCAGTCCGATAGAGGCAACGCCGAGGGACCACGACACCAACTGGCGAGCTGAGAGCGCATCGCGAAACCACATCGGCACGTTCAGGAGGATCAGAGCCGACAGGAGTTCAAACGCGAAATAGCGATAGAAGCCGTGAGAACGGGGATCCCGCATCGACCTCCACGACAGCTGAAGGATGCCGAGGGACGCAACACAAAAAACCCCGACCCGGACCATCGTCTTCGCCTGACTACGGACCTCAATGCGACAAGGCAAATATGGCACTTCTCCCTGGCCGGGTCAATCCACAACAGCAACGCCAGCCTGCGTGCGATCACCACCCCGGGAGGCAGTTTTGGGGGATTCGTTGTGAGTGACCGCGTGGCGCTTACCGTCACCACCGGTTGGACCGCCGGCAGACCGGAAGCCTCTCCTTCGGGTTCGCACCCGCGCCAGCCTGTCACGTCCAACCTCGAGTGTCCCCTCGCAGCCGCGAGGTTGTCCATGGACCTCCGTCGTGTCACCGGCATCGCCGGCTTGGCGAAGTAAGTCCAGTACAAAGACCCGTATCGCATGTGCTTCGTCCGCGGGTACGGAGGGCTTCTCAGCGAACTCGCCCGGGAACTCAGCTGAGTGCAATTCGAAGCCATCGGAGAGACCGCCCCGCTTTACTACTGGGTGGTTCAACAGCAATCCGGTTGCGCCGGATCAGTCCGCAAAACTCAGTGCCCGTGGCGATGCGAATTGGGGTGCCCAATACCACTCATGGGTGACGGCTCCGGAGCACAGCCTGCGGCCTTCCCTCTCCAATGCTCAACCCACACCATGGGAATCAGAACCCAAACTGCCGGACGACCATCTCCACCGCCGCCTCTTCAGGAAACCCCATACCCATCGAAATCGCGGACAACCCCAACCGCGCAACCTCCCCAGCCAGCCGCTCCGTGAACATCTCATCGCGCGCCAGCAGGTTCTCCAATGCCCGTTTCGGATCACTGGCCTGGGCCAGAAACCCGGCGCTCGCTCCGCCCCGCCGTTCCATCGTGGCCCGTCGAAACTCCGGCGAAGGCAGCAGCCACACCGCGTGACGGGAATCGAAGAGAATCGGCCGGACGAGCTGCGGCAACACCCGGAAGCCCTCCACCAGGACCCGCCGCTCGGCCGGGATCCGCAGCAAATCCTCGACAATCAGGGGGAAGCCTTCGCCCTGAAACCAGTGGAAGGTTGCCAGCATCACATCCGGCGAACGCAGGACCCAGCGCTCGTCCAGACTCGTAGCCAGGAACTGGTGCAGTAGCGGGCAGTCTCCAGCCGTGCTTCGCCGCGAGTGCTCCGCCATCACGTCATCCGTGGAGTAGAGAACGAGGTCCCACCGCTCAGCCAGGCGGCGGGCAATCGTCGACTTCCCCGCGCAGCTCCCGCCCCCTATCCAATAAACGTTGCGCAACCGGCGACGCAGGATTTCGGCGGACGCGGACCCCGAATATTCTTCGAATGGCATCGTAACGGGCAGCGGCAATGCTCATCATAACCGGGCGGCGAATCGGGCATCTCCGGGTACCAATCCTCCAAGACCGCCGAACGCGAGCCACATCAGCGGCATGGGCGTTTGCGTCCGAGTGGCGTGGAGGCGAAGACCTTGCGGCCGCATTGGATCCGCATCGCGGTTGACTCGCGAGCAAAGCCCAAGGACAATCCGAACGTGAGCTTCACAAATCTGCGATGGCTTTTCCCGGTCGTGATCATTCTTCACAATGTGGAAGAGGCCATATGGCTTCCAGGGTGGGCGAGGCGATCCGGTTTCTGGTGCACCCCCGTTTCGACAGGTGTTTTCTGTTTTGCCGTAGCTGTCCTAACTGTCTTGGCTTTAGCCGTCACATGGCTGAGTGCCAGGTCGGGAGGTCAGACACTATGGACGTACCTGACGTTTGGATATATGGTCGCGATGTTAGCCAACGCAGTATATCCGCACGTCGTCATATCGATTGCAGCACGTAGCTACATGCCGGGGACCGCAACAGCTGTGGCCCTGAACCTGCCGGCCCTATCTTTCCTGATGGCATCAGCTCTCGCGGAGCGGCAAGTTACGGGCTGGAAGGCCGTAGCATATGGCGCGGGAGTACCCGGTCTGCTGCTCCTCTCCCTCCCGGCACTGTTCAAGTTTGGAAGGGCCCTGAATCTCTGAATGAGAGGCGGAGCGTGTGGTCAATGACCGCCAAGCGATCGACGACGGCTTATTCAGATCCAGAAGGCCGTGTCGTCCCCTATACGCCGAAGTGCCCGTCCGGATCAGTCTCCCAAGTCGCCATCCCACAGGCGAACTTTCGCTCTGCAGGAACGGACACCGCCGCACTGAATCGTGGCATTCTATCGAAGATCGCTACAACCTGGAGTTTCCGTGCCCACAGCAATGTGGAGGCGTGCCAAACCCCGGCGTTCACGGCGGTGTCACGAAAGGGAGGTTCGGATGGGATACGGAGTCGGAGTCTTGCTGTCGCTCGCCGTGGCGGGCTTTGGGCGATTGGCTGGATTTGACCGCGATCGGGCGTTCTACGCGACCGTGCTGATCGTCGTCGCCTCGTACTATGTTCTGTTTGCCGTGATGGCCGGCGGAGGGCAGGTTCTCGTCGCCGAGTTGGTCGGGCTGGGCGTGTTCGGCGCCGCTGCCGTGCTCGGGTTCAGGCTGAATCCGTGGATCGTCGCGGCCGGGCTCGCCGGACACGGGGTTTTCGACTCCTTCCATGGCAGGGTCATCACCAATTCCGGCATGCCTGAGTGGTGGCCGGCCTTTTGCGGGTCGTACGACGTTTGTGCCGGCGCAATCCTCGCGTGGCTGCTGTGGCGCGAACGGAAAGGCGCACGGCGCGATCAAACCGTGGCTAACGCCGCCTGAGCGACGGAGCACGCCCCGATGTAGCCAATCCTCGTAAGCGTGAACCGGCAGGCAATGTGCGGGATGGCGCCTGCCTAACGAACTGCTGCGAACTGCCCGTCAGGATCAGTCCCAATAAGCCGGCATCACAACTGGAACGAGACTGGCGGGGCACGGTTGAGTGCAGGGCTCGATGCGCGTCCACTCCTGGTCCGGCGAGCCTTGCTGTAACGGCACTTCCGGCCCGTGTTGCTCTCATCCGAGCTTCACAAAGAACCTCGTCCGTCCCAGGTACGTCAAGCCGCGGCGCCCGCTCATGGCGCCGCGGTCCAAAGCGCTTCGATGTTGTGCTCGTGGATGTGGGGCACCTGCAGGCCCACGTCCGCCAACCCGGCGAGTTCCGGGCACAGTCGAGATCTTGTCAACGTCTGTTTGGCTTCCTGCAGCGTCTGCCCCGCTGCCTTGGCGCGGCGCACTTCGCTCCACAACTTGTCCATATAGGCGACCTGAGGTGCAACCTGCGCTTTGGTCATCACGTCCCAGCCATGACACGAGATGAACTTCGTCTGCTCATCAGCCTGCGCCAGCACTTCATTGAGCACGGCGATCCAGTGATTCACCATGCGCCCCGTCATCTCCTCCTTGGGGCCGTAGGGGTTCTTGAATACGGGCAGATGCTCGCCGTAGAGGATGGCACCCAGGCGGACGATATGCTCTTCGGGGATGCTGATGATGGTATCCGCGACGGAGTGCCAGTGCCCGAACGAGAACAGGTGCACCGACACATCGCCCAGGCTCAGAACCATCCCGCGGTCGAACACAATGGATGGTGGGATGTAATCGATGCCGGCGGCATAGTCCGCTTGCACGATTTTCCAGAACTTCTCGCCCAGCACAACCTGCGGTGTTCCCTTCAACCCGGGGTCCTTGAGTACCTCTTTGCTGATTGCGGCGATGCTCTGCTCGGGAAGCGAAAGCCTGTCCGCAATGGTCGAGGGGTCGGCCTTCATTCCAAGAATGGCTTTCACCACCAAATCGCTCCCGACGATTGTGGCATCCGAGTAGGCGCTGTTACCAAGGATGTGGTCCGTGTGTTCGTGGGTGTTGATCAGGTAGGCGAGGTCGCGGCGTTGGAACTCCGCCTGGATCGCCTGACGAACGGCTTGCGCGACAGTTTTCGAGAAGGCCGAGTCAATGACGACCATCCCTTTCTGGGTGGCGATCGCCACGTATGAGTTATTCCACGGGCCGGTCTCCACCACGGCGACACGGGTGCTGAGTCGGCGCACCTTGATCCCGAGGTCGGGGGCCCCCTTGGATTCAGCACGGGCGGAGATAGCCGTCAGGATAAATACGGCGGGCATGAGCAGTGAACAACAGCGGCGCATGGGCATAGTCTTTCCAATGACAATCTCTACGTATTATCAGGCGGCGCCGTTCCGTGCAATAGATATACAGATCTAAATAACTTCTACCAATGCACAGCAACCATGAAGGGCTTCGCTCGGCAGTACCCTGAAGTCTGCTGGTAGCCGTCAATCGCAGGCACTCGGCCGTATCTCGGAACCCCGTCGGCAGACTTCCACCTCAGCCCGGCCCGCCACCGAACAGCTCCAGCCGGCAGATGAACAACCATGTATACAGGCAAACTTTACAGCTTACCTGTATATGTGACATACTGTACTAGTGAGCAATCGAAGATCATCCAGTCCGCCCGCACTCGCTTCGACCCTCGCCGCGGAAATCCGCACAGTGGGCGGCAAACTCAGGCGGCGGCTACGCGAGCATGGGGCACACCACGATCTGCCACCATCCCAGGTCTCGGTTCTTCTCCGACTGGAGAAAGATGGCTCAGCCACGGTTTCTCATCTGGCGCGAGCCGAAGGCATGCGCCCACAATCCATGAGCGCTGTCGTTGCACCGTTGCAGCAGGCAGGCTTGGTCAAAGGTGCTCCAGACCCGAACGACGGGCGGCAAACTCTGATGTCCCTGACGCCCAAATGCCTGAAGATGCTCCAGGAAGGCAGGGCCGCAAAACAGGACTGGCTCACCGCGCGGGTCTCACAACAACTCTCGATTCAGGAGCAGCAGCACCTGCAGGCGGCACTCCCCCTGCTACTGCGTCTTGTTGAAGATTGAACCCAGTCTGCCCTGCTTCTTACTCACCGGAGTCTGTGTCCGAGGAGAACATCCCATGCCGCTGACTACGCTGGACCCCAACACCGCCTTGCTCGTGATTGACCTCCAGAAAGGCCTCGTCAACGGCGATTTCATTCATCCCATAGCCGAGGTCATCCACCGCACCCGCGCCTTGATCGACGTCTTCCGTACGAGGCACCTTCCTGTCGTGCTGGTTAATGTGGCGGGACGGGCGCCGGGCCGCACCGAACAAGGCCCGCGCGGCGGTACATCGTTTTCCGAGAAATGGACAGAACTTCTGCCGCAGTTGGATCAGCAGCCGGACGATATAGCAGTCACGAAGCGCAGCTGGGGCGCCTTCGCAACAACAGATCTGGAACGCCGGCTCAAGGCACGGGGCGTTACCCAGGTTGTGGTGACGGGCATCGTGACCTCCGTCGGCGTGGAGGCAACCGCTCGCCAGGCCTATGAGCAGGGGTTCCACGTGACCCTGGCGCTCGACGCAATGACCGATCTCCGCGAGGAGGCGCACCAGTACTGCATCCGGAACGTCTTCCCACGTGTCGGTGAGACAGGCTCTTCACCGGAAATCATCTCGCTGCTGGAAGAGCCGGAAAGAGGAGTGTCCGCATCATGAATTGGCTGTGGCTTGTGTCGTATTTCTTTGGTGGCGTCTTTGCGGTAAACGCCGTCCCTCACTTTGTCGCGGGCACCATGGGACGCTCTTTTCAAAGTCCCTTTGCCCATCCGCTCGGCCAGGGGCTCTCCTCTGCGACGGTCAATGTTCTTTGGGGCTTCTTCAACACGGCGGTTGGCTATCTGCTCGTCGCACACGTCGGCGCTTTTCATCCGCGAGCGACAAGCCACATCCTTGCATTCGGCCTCGGCGCGCTCCTCACCGGCACATTTTCCGCACGCCACTTCGGCCAGTTCCATGGCGGCAACGCGCCGTCGAATTCAGAAAGGACACAGTGTCCGGCACCTTCCGCTCACTGAGAAGCTTCAACTTCCGCTTATGGACAGCAGGCAGCCTGGTCTCCAACGTCGGCACCTGGATGCAGCGCGTTTCCCAGGACTGGCTGGTGCTCACCCAACTCACCCATCGTGATGCCTCAGCGCTGGGCATTGTCATGGGCCTGCAGTTCGCGCCGCAGCTTCTGTTCCTCCCCTGGACGGGCCTGGCCGCGGACCGGCTCAATCAACGCAAGCTCCTGATGCTCACCCAGGCAACGATGGGCGTGCTTGCGCTCATCCTGGGCGTTCTCACCATCACCGGAGTCGTCCGGCTCTGGCAGGTCTATCTCTTCGCTTTCCTGTCCGGCTCCGCCGCAGCCCTGGATGCACCGGTAAGACAGACCTTCGTCGCGGAAATGGTCGGCGACGAGGACCTCTCCAATGCCGTGGCCTTGAACTCAACCTCGTTCAATGCAGCCCGGATGCTGGGTCCCGCCGTTGCAGGTTTTCTGATTCTGAAGGTCGGCATCGGCTGGGCTTTCATTTTCAATGGGCTCTCGTTCGCGGCAGTGCTGCTGTCAATGTCGCTCTTCCGGCTCTCGGAATTGCGTGCCAGCGTCAGGGCCAATCGCACGACCTCCGGATTCCTCGAGGGCATTCGCTACGTGTGGAGCAGACCGGACCTCAGGGTGATCCTCTGCATGCTGTTCCTGATCGGCACCTTTGGACTGAACTTCCCCATCTTCATCTCGACGATGGCCGTGAATGTCTTCCACTCCGACGCACGCGCGTTCGGCCTGCTCTCCTCCATCATGGCCGTCGGCTCGCTCTCCGGAGCGTTATTTGGCGCGGGCCGCAGGAAACCAGGCTGGGCGTCCCTGTCCCTCGGAGCCTTTGTCTTCGGACTGGGCTGCACTCTGGGCGCACTCGCGCCCGGCTACTGGTCGTTTGCGGCCGCTCTTGCGGTCAGCGGCGCCGCCGCCCTCACCTTGATCAACGGCACAAACAGCATCATGCAGCTCTCGACAGAACCCTCCATGCGGGGCAGGGTCATGGCCCTCCGGGTCGCCGTCGCATTGGGAGGAACAACCATCGGCGCGCCCATCGTCGGGTGGGTGGCCAACCACTTCGGCCCGCGCTGGTCGCTCGGCATTGGTGCTGCCTCCGGTTTCGCCGCCGCCCTGCTCGCCGTCTTTGCGTTGTTCATTCCAAATGCACCACCACCGGCGAAGGCATCCGCCCTGTGATGTCGGTGCGATGGCGTCCCCTCAGTCGACAGGAAGCTGAACCGTCCGCGCGGGCTCACTCCGGCGAAACTTGAGAAATCCTCAATCAACAGCTTGAAACAATCAAATTGTGCCTGAATCCGACCACCGTTATTCTGAGTTCGGCTAACTCATGTCCCTGCCCACACACCACCCTCTACCCCACATCAAAAGACCCTCTCGATCAACCTTCGGACTGCTCACACTTTGCTGTCTTTTCATGCACTCTATGGCCGCTCAGAACTCCACTCATCCACTCGCCGGCACATGGCAACTCCTGCGCGCGGAGGTCGCCGCGCCGGACGGCGCCATCTCGGCCGACCCCTCCTATGGAGCCTCAGCCAAGGGCCTCCTCATCGTCGATCAGGGCGGGCGCTACTCACTCCAGGTATTCCGCCCCGTCCGGCCTAAGTTCGCGGCGCGCGATAAAGCCAAAGGGAGTGCCGAGGAGTATCGGGACGCCGTTATCGGCGCCAGCACACACACCGGCACCATCGAATACGATGCCGCGGCCCACAAGCTCATCTTCCGCATCGATCTCGCCATGTTCCCCAATTGGGAGAACACCGAACAGGTCCGCGACTTCCAGCTCACCTCCGACGGAGTGCTCTCTTACACCGTTCCGCCACGTCCGGGCGGTGCCCGCGCAATCTCCGTTTGGAAGCGTATTTCGCCGCATGAGGCAGGGATACGTTGATCATGGTCATCCTCCGCAGTGCCGCGTTGCTGTGTTCGGCCGGCAGCATTCCTGCGGCTTCTGGAAAGGCCTCCCGCTCTACGAGTGAACACGGCTGCGCCCGCGCCGCCGTGTCTGGTGGACCACTAGGGCACTCCTCTTCCAGGTCAATCCGCTCACCGCTTCGGTGAATGTTTCGGACACGATCGCGGCCAAACGCTCCATCACCTCACTCGTACCCTGGGGCATCTGCAGCGTCACCGGAAATGGCTTCAGCTTCGGAAGCCCGAACAGTTGCGGGTCCGCTACCAGCTCCGGCGGCAGTGCCAGTTGTGTTCGCACGGTGAGACCAAGACCACCCTTTGCCGAGGCCCACAAGCCGGCCAGGCTCGGACTGGTGGCGGAGATTCTCCACTCGATTCCGGCGGCGTCCAGCTGCTTCACCGCCTCTTTGCGAAACGCGCATTGCGGACCCAGCAGGATCAGGGGCAACGGTCCGCCGCACGATTTCGGCGCATATTCACCACCCGCGATCCACACCAGGTCGAGACTGCCAATCAACTGCGCGGCCGGCCGCGATTCTTCGCCCAACACCAGCGCCAGATCGATCTTGCCGCTCTCCACCGCATCGGCCAATGCGCGGTTGCCTTCGATCCGGACCTCCAACACGACATTCGGGTAGAGCCGGGAGAACCGGCTCAGCACGGATGGCAGAACGGTCTCCGCAAAATCCTGCGAGAACCCGAGCCGCACCTGTTCCGTCAATTTCGCGCCGGCAATCGAGTCGAGCAGTTCATCGTTCAACGCCAGCATCCGCCGCCCGAAGCGCAAAGTCAGCTCCCCGGCTTCCGTCAACCTCAGGTGCCTTCCTGACTTCTGGAACAACGCCGCGCCGACATCGTCCTGCAGGCGCTTCATCTGCAAACTGATCGCGCTCGCACTCCGTCCCAGACGGTTCGCGGCGTGGCCATACCCGCCCAGATCGGTAGCCACGGCAAGGCTCCTGAGCGTGTCGAGATCGAGATTCTTGAAGCCCATGCTTTTACACTACTGCAGCATGGCTCCTGGTTTGACGCCAAAAGGTGAGCATTGCTCGCCAGTCCGAAGTGGAACGGCAACGCTGATCGATCATCCGCGGGATCTCCAACTGGCGACATCGGCGTCCAGCCAACTCCAAGCAGTGCGCATCTCATAGCAGTCTGTGGCGGAAGTCCCGCTAGCCGCGCGGCAAGGGCTTGCGAGCCCAGGGCGCGAAGAGCCGGCCGAACTAGTGCCGGCCACTCGGAGGCCGGCTCGACACTGCCATGGGCCGCAACCCCTTGTCGCCCTTTGGGTTCGCTCCGCCGCCGGCCTTCCTCCCAGAAAAAGGCGACTCTCTTCGGAGCGGCTTCGAAATTGCACTTGAGCTGCCATTCTGGTACCTGCGGCGGTGCGAACGCGGCTGCGCGACTTCCGCCACAGGCTGCTGGGAGAGGTCACATTCCAAACCTCCTGATCGTGCGTCCGCCAAGTGAGCGATTTGAACTCGCATACCTTCAACTCCCGGCGGAGGACTCCGGGGCTACCACCCCAGGACTTTGGATTATGATAATTAACACCCTTTGCTCTTATTTGAACCTTTAGGGAAGGAGACGCCTCCCATGCCGATCCACCAGATCAAAAGAGGTCCTTGGGCGCCGGTCTCGACGGTTCTTCTAGTCGGGATATTGGCTGTGTTGGTCAACCCCTGCAGTACTGCCCGCGGGCAGGGAGGGCCGGCCGTCTCGACACACACTGACGAGTTCCGGGAGGCGCCCGGATTTATCGTACTGGCCGACCGCCGGATGTTTGCCGTAATGGCGTTCCTGAACGCCGCCGGCTACGACGATGAACCCAACGCCCGCGAGATGCCAGCGTTGCGTGTAAAAGTCCGCCAGATGGTCGCCGCGAATCTAAAGCAGCACCCTCAGAAGCTCGCTTCGTGGCGGCAGCTATATTCGGGCTGGAAAAAGGCGCATATCATGCTGCCGCGCTATCAGGAGTATGCACTCAGCCTCACCCAGGACTACCCGTTCCAACCCGCGGACTCGATCCCCCTCAAACAGTTGCGCGAGTTTCACCGGGTTCTGAACGACTTCTGGCAGGCGGCGAGACTGGACGAAATCTGGCAGGCGATCAGGCCCGACTACCTGTCCGAACTGCGATCGTACTCGCTCGAGTCGCTTCAGTCCGGCGTGGATGCCGTCTGGGCATATTTGCACATGACTCGCTCGGACACGTTCACGTTCGTGATCGTTCCTAATCCGCTGTGCCAGAGCCGTTCCGCTCAGGCGATATCTCGGAGCGCGATGTATTACATCGTCGACGGCCCCCTGGTCGGGCGAGGCTTCAACAGCCACGAATATCTACACAGTATTGTCGACCCGATTGTGAAGGCCGGTTTAGCTCGGCAGAAACGCAAGCTCGACCAGTACTTCCGCGCAAGTAACGGAAAGACGATCTACTACGGAACCCTGCCGAATTTCACGGCCGAGTGCCTCATCCACGCGTTGACGCCGCGGTTGGCGTTACAACATAACAACAGCCCGGAACGGCAGGAAGCAGCCAAGCGCGAGATCGATGGCCTGATGAATGCCGGCTACCTGCTCGTGCGGTCGTTCTACGAGCGTCTTTCTGCGTTCGAATCGAGCCGGCTTCCCTTCGACCAGTTTGTTCCCCAGTTGCTCGATGAAATCCCCGCTTACCGCCCATGAAGCGGGTCGCGGCTCGTAGGTACGGCCGCTGCGTCTTTGAAGTTGGCAACTACGCGGCTCCCCGAAAGACGCAGCTCCCGACCAATTGACGTTTAGTCGCCAAACCACCGAAGTGGTCGGTCGTGGGACTAGGAACGGGAAGTCGGCTTGTCGCCGCTGATCCGCGGCGCTCCGGCCGGATCACGCGCCAACAGGAACTAATTCGGCTGCAATCCAAAGCTGCGGATTGCCGATGATCTCCCCGGAGTAGTCAACTCGCCACTCGTCCCCAAGCCCGCCCCGTAAGGTACATGTGTCGAGTTACGAGCTTCGGCCAGGTGGATCGGAATTGCGGGAAAGCCCCTTTGACGAGGATTCGGCAAAAGGCGGTTCACTGAATGGTTCGACCGCGATGCTCTCATAACGCACTTCCAGCACGATCAGGTCGGTTGTGCCGCCCGGCGCCCTGAGTTCTACATGGTCGCCTTCCGCCGACTTCAGCAATGCGCGTCCCAGGGGCGAGAGCCAACTGATGTGGTGGCGGTTGAGATCGACCTCGTCGGAACCCACGATACTGACCTCACGCTCGGCACCCGTGGCATCGGCATAGCGCACAGTGGCTCCAAAGTATACCCTCGTCGAGGCCTGCTCTGATCTCGGAGCGCCCGGGTCAACCACTTCTGCGGCTTCGATTCGCTTGCGGAGAAAGCGAATCCGGCCATCGATCTGACGCAGGCGCCGCTTCCCGTACTTATAGTCGGCGTTATCGCTGCGATCGCCGTTGGCGGCCGCCCACGACACCATCTCCGTGACGGCCGGGCGTTCCCTGGTGACGAGAAAGTGGTACTCCTCATTGAGACGCTTCAGGCCGCCTGGCGTGATGTAGTTCTTGCCGGGCGATTCGGGTTTGTCCGGTTGGGGTTGTCGAGTAAATGCAGTTCGCACTTCTTAGTCCGTCCCGCGCGAATCTCGCGGATCAACCAGGAGCCATGCGGAAGGGGCGCGGAAAGCACCGCGGATGTCCGAGTTCCCTGGGAGGCGTGCCTCTACTTACCGATTGTTTCACGTTCTAAAATCCACGTTGAGCCGACCCGCCGCCCCGGGCGCTCGCGCCCGAAGGCGCGCCGATCGCAGAAGGCCACCCGGCGCTTGCGAGTTGCTAGCGCATCCGGAAACTTATCCAGGCTCCCTCGACGAGTTCGAGACATGTCCAGACTGGGTGTCCAGCATGGACAGGGGTGGGCAGTTCGCACCGATGAGTCTGAGAAGAACGGGCTTCCATGGGTTCGATCAGACAGCCAATTGGGCGGTGAAAGTTCGAAATGTGTCCAGACTGGGGAGGCAACTTCTAAGCTGTTGATTCCATTGATGGCGATATGTACTTGAGCCAATAGGTCCTTTGGAATCTGCTTCGAGTCCTGCCTGCCGCATCCCCTCTCGTGGCCATTCTCCGTTGGCATCCGAATCCTGCCAAAGCGCTCAGGTTCCGGAATCGCGATTCCCCGGGCTCGAAGGCAAGGCGCTCGGCGCTCAGATTCCGTATAGCGTGATCCGCTTGGGAAGGTTCACTCGATTTTCATTATGGATGACCTGCCTGCCGCGCAGGTGCGCCTACCCATCGTACTGATTCCACGCGAGAACACGACATTTGTGAGCGCTTCTGTTTTCTGTCATAATTCCCGTTCGAGACGCTCGAACGGTTGCCGAGCGTTTTCCTACGGTTGTTTCGGCCAATGAGGAGGCCGGTGGAACGCCAGACAGCCCGACTCGGGTCCGCTTGGGTGGTGCGAGAGGACGACAATGAAGAATACGGAGCCGGTGAAACTGACAACCACGAGCGAGTCGATTCGGAAGTTGCTCCTGGCGCACTTCGAGGGAGACGCCGAGGGATTCCGCGCCGCTGCTCGCGAATACATCAACGAGGAACGACGGAAAAACCACCAGGTTGTGGCGCGCGATCTCGAACGGCTCCTTGCGTCATACAACGGTCTTTCCGTGGTACGTGGCAGCAACGGTCTAGCTCCGCTTCCGGGCGCATCGCGGGATGTCCCGAAGGACAAAGAACGTGACGTGCCGCTCGTTGAAATGTTCGAACCGGTAAGACGCCTCGATGATTTGGTATTCGATGAACGAACGCGCAAGACGCTCGACAGGATCGTAGACGAAAACCGTCAGGCGGATTTGCTTAAGACGTATGGCGCCCGTCCTGCCAATCGCATCCTGTTTTGCGGGCCGCCCGGCTGTGGGAAGACCGTATCGGCCGAGGCAGTCGCCGCAGAGTTGTATCTGCCTTTGGCTCTGGTCCGCTTCGACGCCGTGGTGTCTTCGTACCTGGGCGAAACCGCAGCCAATCTGAGGAAGGTCTTTGACTTTGCCCGCAGCCGGCCCATGGTGGTACTTTTCGACGAGTTCGACGCCATTGGAAAGGATCGTGCATCGCTCGAAGAACACGGCGAAATCAAACGGGTCGTCAACTCTTTCCTCCAAATCCTGGACGGATTTCGCAGCGAAACAGTCGCGATCGCGGCGACCAACCACCAGGGCTTGCTCGACCTGGCCCTCTGGCGGCGATTCGATGAGGTTGTTTTCTTCGACCTACCGGATGCTGCGCGCATTGAAGACCTGTTGCTACGGAACCTTCGCCAGATCGGTGTTCATCCGGCGACGAACCTTCATGACCTGTCCGCAACACTTGTCGGTTTGTCGCATGCTGACGTCGAACGCATTGCGCGGGATGCCGTCAAGGATATGTTGCTGAACGAGCCCGGTCCGGTTACACCTGCCGCTCTGGAAGGTGCCAGCGTTCGCCAGAGGAAGAGGACGGCGGTCGCCAAAGGGATGAACGCAAAAGCAGCACCTCAGACTAAGTCCAGAAAGGGGCCCGCCAGGTAACGTGCCACACCATCCTGAAGATCAACGGCATCCGCACTTGCCGTTGGTCCGGGTGGAAGCCAATCCGCCCCGCCGAAAACGTCCGGGGTTTGGCGCCTCCGGGCCCGACCGCGGTGGGCGAACTCGATTCGGTGAAGCACTCCTCGCCAGAACCGAAGCAATCGAGGCCGAAGCGCGCCGCATTCCGGCAGTTCAGGGCTTTGCTCCTCACCTGGTGTTTCGCGTTCCCCTCGCGGCCGGAGCTTCGGTGGACACCATCGCGGAGAGGCTCCGCGCCGCGGGATTGATGGTGGTCAGCATCGAACCGGATCAGGCCGTGGTGGTGTTTCAGGATGATGCGAATCTGGCGGAATTCCGGCGCGCACTCGGCGAGTATATAGCTGGCCCTCGAATGATTGAGAAGAGAGGCGAGCGCGCTAAGACGACGCAGTGGGACGTCTTCGAGTTCATCGAAGCCGACCAGTTGCGAAGCTGGTCGCGCGCCGACCGGATCGGACCGCGGCTCGCGACCGAAATCGGAGTCAATGGCGACCGCATTGATCGAATCCGCATTTATACGCTCGACGTTGAACTATGGCATCCGGGGCTCGCGGAACTTGCACGACAGAAGATGGCGGAACTTCAGGCGCTAGTCAACGACAACCGGACCGAGCGCGAGCGACTCTCTGACCGGTTCGTGGGAGACCTGCTGGCCATCGCCCGGGTCAGCGTTTCAGGCGTCAAGCTCGATCGTCTTCTCGATGCATCAATCATCGCGGAAGCGGAGCTTCCCGAGCAACCCGTTTTCGACGCAGTGGTGGCCGCTCAGGTCACACCGCGGGATTTTCCCGCCCCACCCCCTCCACCGGACGACGGGCCTCGCGTCTGCATCCTCGATAGCGGAATAACCTCCAATCATCCGCTGCTCCGGGCGAATGTCGGCGGTGAAGAAGCAGTACTCACAGCGACGGACAACCCGGCGGATATGAATGGACACGGAACACACGTCGGCGGACTTGCGGTGTTCGGTGACGTCCGGGCCTGTTACGCCGATGGCACCTTTTCGTCGCCGATTCGGCTGTTCAGCGCTCGGGTGCTAAATGATCAGAATCGTTTCGATGATGATCGGCTCATCCACACGCAGATGGAGGCTGCGATCGAGCTCTTTCGCCGTGAACCTTACGACTGCCGCGTATTCAACCTGTCATTGGGTTCGCCGGACGTCGTGCTGAACGGGGCGAACCGTAGACAGACTCTTTGGGCCGAAGCCCTCGATACCCTAGCGCGGAAATACAAGGTGCTTCTCGTCGTTTCGGCTGGTAATAACAGTAACGTCTCTGCCAAGACGCCGGCCGATGCGGAACGAATTCTCCAGAATTATCCACAGTACCTGTTTGATGGTGACGCCGGATTGAGCGATCCGGCAACGGCCGCGATCGCATTGACCATCGGATCGCTGTCTCAATTTGCAGCGCCGGCGGTTCGCGCGGGAGCCGGCGCCGGAGATTTTGTTCGCGCGGTGGCGAGTGTTGACGAGCCGTCGCCGTTCACGCGTACCGGATTGGGGATCAACCGTGCGATCAAGCCCGACCTTGTCCACTATGGCGGGAACTTGCTGTTCGAAGGATTTGGGAACAATGTCCGCAGAGTTCGCACTGAGAATCCCGACGCCGGGACGAGCGTTATGTCTTTCTCCCACGAACCTCTGGATCGGTTGTTTGCATTCCGGATAGGCACCAGTCAGGCAGCCCCAGCAGTTGCTCGAATGGCGGCACTGTTGTGGGATCGGCTCGATGGTACCTTTGATGGCGAACTTGATCCAAATCTGGTACGGGCGGTTTTGGCGAACTGCGCTTCGGTTCCGGAGGCGGCAGCGAATCGTATCGCCGCCGTCAACGCCGACGACGGAGTTCTGCGAACGTACGGGTATGGTCTCCCCGACGCCGAACTCGCTTTCGAATCGGGAGATCGCCGGGCTACGTTGATTGCACAGGGGAGAATTCAGATCGACACGCTCCTCCTCTACGAAATACCCATTCCGACGGTGCTCCGCGCCGCGCCAGGCGGGAAGAGGATCATCGTTTCTCTAGCGTTCGACCCGCCCGTGAGGCGCCGGCGTGCGGATTACCTCGGAGTGGAGATGGGAATGCACCTCTTCCGCGGAAAGACCCCGGAGGAAATAGTAGCGGCTTATCGTTTCGTGACGAAAGGGGAGCGGAAGACGGCTCCAAAGTCGCTTCAGAGCCCGTTCAAGTGCCCGCTCGAGCCAAATGCAGAGGTAGTTGAGACCAGCACGTTGCAGCGCCGGGAGTGGGCATTCAGGACTACCGCCGACAGATACGGCGAAACGTATTACCTCATGGTCCAGGCCAGAAGAAACTGGGCGCCGGAAGAAATTGGCCATCAGGACTTTGGCATCGCCGTAACCGTGACCGCGGACGAGCCGCGTCTGTACAATCAGGTGCAGCAGCGCGTGCGCGCTCGTGAGCGAGTACGCAGGCGGGTCTAGTGAAATCAGTTTTCACGCCGGCACCCTCGTTGCTGAAGGGGAAAAGGGACGTCCTGGTCTGTCACTCTCGATTTGCCTACATTTATTTCCAGACCATACACTCCAGTATTCGGCTCGGTGCGACCACTTCCGATTACACTGTCTCCGCCTCATTCACGATCTGGTTCTCACTACCTCAGCGAGCCTCGCCGTGGCCGGCTGTCCGGACACCTTCGCCCAAAGCATCGCCGCTGGTGCTGGCATTTCCTCCCGAAACGCCTAATCCCCAAACGGCTGACCAGAGTATGTCGCACGGCGCAGTGCGTTTACTCGCCTTCCATTTCCGGTCCATTCAACAAGCCCGCCGAGGCTGAAGCGGCGCCCGCCGTGCGCCAGAACGACATGCCCGCAATCCGCGAGGGATCCTCCCCTGACAGATGAGCCTCAGCGCTGGACCATTCGTGGCACCGCGGGTCTTTCACTAAGCCGGCCCAATAGGGCTCACTTCCACCTGCCCCAACGCCGCCCACAGACGCGATGCGCCCAACGGGCATGCAGTGAACCGGTTCTGCTCAAGGTGCCCACAACATCCCCGGCGATCGTTCAAATACTGTGCGTGCCGGCCATGCACATGCTGCATCACTTCGGCCAGGACCGGTACCTCGGCACGGCAATCAGATGGATATCATTGGACATAAGGCAGTAAGTCAGAATCGGGAATTTGCTGGCGGCAGCCTGTTCGCGTAACAAGCGCAGGTATGTCAGCAGGTCACGGCGGGGCTGGAACACCGATTGGCGGTCGGCACCAGGTTGGGCAGTGTGATGCGCTACACCTGACGCAATGAGTCGAGCGGACCGAGGCATTCTAGTCAATCTATTCGCTATAGAATGATTTGTGCTCACCCAAATGCGAGAGTGACGTGCCAGGACGTCCACCTGTCATTCTGAAAAGAATACTATTCGGGATCTTCGTTGCGCTGGCCAGGCACTTCTCCAGCTAAGATAAGAACGATGCCAATGCTGTGGAGAACGCGATTTGAATGGCTCCAAAAACTAGGCCTCGTTTCTTTGGTCGGGATGGTTCTATTGATAGCGGCTGCATTGGCAAGCGACCGCGTTCAGGGAATCCTGCTCCTTATCGGGATACTGACAACCTTGCCTGGTTTTTTCTATCTTTTTATTTGTACGATTTGGCACTGGAAGAGCCGCTATCGCGGGAGCCATAGCGACCTCTGGGGAGCGTTGCTGCTGATCGAGGCCTCTGGGTGGTTCAAGTTGGTCTACCTGTTCCGCCACATCATACCGGATGCGCGCCAAGTTGGCCGCTACGGGGCTGACAATGCAACTCCACGTCCGTCAATGGACGATTCACGGCCGCGCCAATCATAGCATCGGATTGTTCACATTCGATAGGATTCCAGAGCACTGGATCGGACTTTGTGCTTCTGATAGTGCTGGAATCCCGGGAGAGGACTGCGTCTTCCATGAGCAAAACGAAGTTCATCCATGTGGGGACGGGAGACCACGTGTCTGATCTGCCCGGATTTGCGGCCCTCTCGATGGATTACTCCCGAGAAACGCCCTTATGTCCTGGAATGCCCCTGGCCGGTTAGTCGGCATCTCGTAAAAGGTCCCGCTTCGGGCGAGTCACGCGCCATCCGGAAGTTGAGTCAGTCCGGTTCACGTCAACGCACTCGTCAACACCAGTCATTTGCCAGCTTTTCCCAGCCGTCGCTCCGATTGGGAACGATGATCGCCCACTTCGCCCCCCGGCACCTGAACGCCTGCCTTCGACGGCGTGACGGTCCACAACCCAGGCGAGGACACATGAGTGCCACGCCAGTTCGATGTCGAAATCGAACGGGACTCAGATGGCAACTACGTCGCCTCGGTTCTCCAACTGCCCGGATGCCACACGCAAGCGAGGTCCCTCGATGAGGTCACCGAGCGGATCCGCGAAGCGATAGAGCACTGTCTGGAAGGGGAAGGCGCTCCGGAGGGAGATTTGGAGTTCGTTGGCATTCAGCGCGTGACAATCGCGGCATGAGCCGGAGCCACCCGCATCACCGGCACAGATCTCACTGCCGCCCTCGCCCATGCCGGTTCCCGCGCTCTCCGTGTCAAAGGCAGCCATCATTTGATGCGCAACGAGGATGGGCGAGGCACGGTGCTACCCGGACACGCAGGTGGGATCCCCAGTCCGGGCCTCCTTCACAAGATCCTTCGGGATTCCCAAATGACTGGAGACCTGCCAGAGTACGCGCACTCGGCCGCCCTTATGCTCTCGTGATGAGAGGGACTCCGGATGATATGGCTGTCCGAGCCATACGGCACGCTGAGCCATTTGTGCGCGTCAGTCACCAGGGAGTCACCGGGATAGCCCCGGCTGCCCGCTCCGGCCTGCGCTCCCCACCTTTCGCCGGGTAAACCTCGGACTCGTCACGGCCAGTCCGGATTTATTTCTCTTTTTATCTCAATTATTTAGCGCCCAAGCCCCCAGCCTCCCCCGGCTCGCCATGCATCCTGGGGCCGACGGAGCAGGCGATCACCCCGCACGCTCCTCTTGATCTTTGACTCGAAAACCGCCTCCCGCTGCGGCCGCGCCTTCTCCCGCGGCCGCCACTGTTCGTGTGTGCCGCGCCTCCACATCTATATAAGGAGGAGCAGCCAATCGCAATCCACCGCGCTTGAGCGATCAAACCCAAGTCTTCGCCCAGGGGCGAAAGTTCCCTTTCCTCTCCCACTGAGCGCTCAAACCCAACTCTTCGCCCCCAGGCGGAAGTCCTCTTTCCTCTCTCCTTGAGCGATCAAACCCACTTCTTCGCCCCAAGGCGAAAGTCGCCTTTCCTCTCTCACTGAGCGATCAAACCCAACCCTTCGCCTCCAGGCGAAACTTCCCTTTCCTCTCTCACTGAGTGATCAAACCCGACTCTTCGCCTCCAGGCGAAAGTCCCCCGATCCTCGCCTTTTGAGCGATCAAACCCAACTCTTCGCCTCCAGGCGAAAGTCCGCAGCACCGCCGCAACAGCAACCACCGCCCCCCCCAGCATTACCCCCGGCGCCAGCCGGGGGCCCATCCCAACATCAACGGCACCCCAGCCAACCAGCACCCGCCCCCAGAACAAGCCACCCCAACCCGGCAAACCGGTCCGCCGCTCCCCCCTTGACTCCGCCCGCCCTCAGGCGTAACCCATTACCAGCCATCTAGCTCATTCGAAAGGCTGCGTCATGGTATCCGCCAAACTGATCCACCAGATCGAAGACCATTGGGAAGCCATCAGCGGCCGGTTCCTGCGGCTCCTCCGCTCCAGCCACGGCCTCTCCCACATCAGCCAACTCCCTGAATCCGAGATCACCGAAACCTGCCGGCGCCTCCTCCACAACCTCGGCAGTTACCTCGTCTCCGCCCAGCACGAAGACGAACTCGGCCTCCACTACGAAAAAGTCGGCCGCGACCGCTACCACGCCGGAGTCCCCCTCAGCCAGGCCCTCCGCACGGTACAATTGATGAAGGACGCCACTCTCGATTTCACCCGGGACGAGATGGACGTTCTGTCCGGCGTGGATCTCTACGCCGAAGAGGAGCTCGAACACCGGCTCGGCCGGTTCTTCGACCTGCTCATCTACCATCTCGCGCGCGGCTACGAAGAAGCGTGCGGCCGGAAGTAGTCACACGAACTGTGCTACTCTGAAATGGTACAGAAAACGAACGTAATGATGAGGAGTGTGTTTTAAATAATGGCACTGGCGGCTGAAGCCAAAACAAATACGATTACCAAGTATCGCGTCCACAAGACGGATACGGGGTCGCCGGAAGTGCAGATCGCTCTTCTGAGCCAGAACATTCTGCTGCTCACTGAGCACTTTAAGACCCACAAGAAGGACCACCACAGCCGCCGCGGCCTGTTCATCATGATTGCTCGCCGCCGCCGCCTGCTGGACTATCTGAAGAGCCGGAACCCCGAGCGCTACAAATCTCTGATTCTCAGCCTCGGTATCCGCCGCTAACTTCAGGCTCCTTCTGCGGTCTACCCCGCCTTCCCGGTGGGGCTCCGCACTGCGGACCTTCCCGACATGGCACGAGCCTTTCGGTTGGACGTCTCTCCACGGGAGACGTTCGTCCGAAAGGCTCTGCGCATTCCCACGGTCTGCCCCGCGATGATGCCCCGCCCCTTCTCAAGTTCCTACCAAATCAAAAATCGAATGGCTCGCCGGCCTGAGATGCCGGCAGCCCTGGGAGAATTGTAATGACTCATTCCGTTGAAATCGACCTGGGTGGTCGACTCCTGACCCTGGAAACAGGCAAACTCGCTAAGCAAGCTCACGGCGCTGTTGTCGTGAAGTCCGGTGATACAGTGGTGCTCTGCACCGCGTGCTCCAATTCTGAACCGAAGCCGAACGCGGCTTTCTTCCCCCTCACGGTCGACTACCGCGAGTACACCTATGCGGCCGGCCGGATTCCTGGCGGCTACCTCAAACGCGAGGGCCGTCCCAGTGATCGCGAAATCCTCACCTCTCGCCTCATCGATCGCCCCATCCGTCCGCTGTTCCCCGAAGGCTACACCTGCGAAACCCAGGTCATCGGCATGGTCCTGTCGGCCGCGCCGGATACTGACCCGGCTACCATGGCCATCACCGGCGCCGCCGCCGCCCTCGCCATCTCCAACATCCCCTTCGAACACGTCCTGGCCGGCCTCCGCGTCGCCAATGTGAACGGCGAGTTCATCCCTTACCCCTCCTACGAACAGCAGAAGGCCGCCAAGCTCAACATCGTCGTCGCCGGCACTGAATCCGGCATCGTCATGGTCGAAGCCGGCGCCACCGAAGCCTCCGAAGAGGAAGTCCTCGCCGCCATCGAGTTCGGCCACGACTGCTGCCGCAAGATCATCGCCGGCATCAAGGAACTCGTCTCCAAGTGCGGCCAGACCAAGCGCGTCTTCACCCCGGCCGCCCGCAACGCCGAGGTCTACTCCAAGATCGAAGCCCTCGTGAAGGATCGCCTCTCCGACGCCCTCGATACCAAGAAGTACGGCAAAACCGAGAGCTACTCCAAGATCCACGACCTCGCCGCCGAAGCCATCGGCCTCTTCACCGAGGACGCCGAGAAGTCGGAAGCCAAGATCTGCTTCGAGACCCTCCGCGAGAAGATCTTCCGCTACGAGATGCTCGAACTCCGCCAGCGGCCCGACCGCCGCGCCATGGACGAGATCCGCAACATCTATATCGAAGTCGGTGTCCTGCCCCGCGTTCACGGCTCCGCGCTCTTCACCCGTGGTGAAACCCAGGCCCTGGTCAACACCACCCTCGGCACCAAGGAAGACGAACAGCGCATGGAGAGCCTGAACCTCCAGGAAACCTCCAAGAAGCTGATGCTCCACTACAACTTCCCCCCGTTCAGCGTGGGCGAAGTCGGCTTCATGCGCGGCCCCGGCCGCCGCGAAGTCGGTCACGGCGCATTGGCCGAACGCTCCATCATCCCAGTCATCCCCGCTGAAGCCGACTTCCCCTACACCCTCCGCATCGTCAGTGACATCCTGGAATCCAACGGCTCCAGCTCGATGGCCACCGTCTGCGGCGCGTCCCTCTCCCTGATGGACGCCGGCGTCAAGCTCAAGGCCCCAGTGGCCGGCATCGCCATGGGTCTGGTCAAGGAAGACGAGAAGTACGCCATCCTCACCGACATCGCCGGTGCAGAAGACCACTACGGCGACATGGACTTCAAGGTCGCTGGTACGCGCGCCGGCATCACCGGCCTCCAGATGGATATCAAGGTGCCCAACGTCAGCACCGCCATCATGAAGGAAGCGCTCGCCCAGGCCCGCGAAGCCCGCCTGTTCATCCTCGGCAAGATGGAAGAGGCTCTGCCGGAGCCCCGCTCCGAGATGAGCATCTACGCTCCTCGCATCTACACCGTCACCGTGCCCACCGACAAGATCCGCGAGATCATCGGACCGGGCGGCAAGGTCATCCGCGGCATCATCGAGCAGACCGGCGTCAAGATCGACGTCCACGACGATGGCACCGTCAACATCTTCGCCTCCGACGGTGAGTCCGCCAAAAAGGCCATCCAGATGGTCACCGATATCGCCGCCGTGGCCGAAATCGGCAAGACCTACCTCGGCAAAGTCGTTCGCATCGCGGAGTTCGGCGCCTTCGTCGAAATCTTCCCCGGCACCGACGGCCTGCTCCACATCAGCGAGATCAGCGAAAATCGCGTCGCCAACGTCCGCGACGAGCTCAACGAGGGCGACCAGATCCTCGTCAAAGTGCTCGCCCAGGAAGGCAACAAGATCAAGCTCAGCCGCAAAGCCGTACTTCGCGAACAGCGCGAAAAGCTCAAGGGCCCCGGCGCTGATGGCGCCGCACCCGCCGCTGAAGGCGCTCCCGTCGCGGCCGCTCCTTCCGGCGACCGTCCGCCCCGCACAGACCGTGGTGGTGACCGTGGCGATCGCGGCCCTCGCCGCGACCGTGGCGACCGCCGCCGCTAACTCGCTAAACTACAACTGACTTGAGGAATAAGGCCCGGCCCCCAAGCCGGGCCTTATCTTATCTATGCCAACTTCACCCAAGCTCACCAGGC
Source organism: Paludibaculum fermentans (assembly GCF_051172195.1). Taxonomy (GTDB): domain Bacteria; phylum Acidobacteriota; class Terriglobia; order Bryobacterales; family Bryobacteraceae; genus Paludibaculum; species Paludibaculum fermentans_A. The sequence continues at coordinate 338,820 of NZ_JBPJAQ010000002.1, read as the reverse complement.
GCCACTGCCTCGCCGGCCTTCTGGCCGCCCCTGCCCTCACTGCCGCCCCTGACCCCATCGCCAAGACCACGGTCTTCCAGGCGGGTGACGATGGCTACAACACCTTCCGCATCCCTGCCCTGCTCGCCACCCGCAAAGGCACCCTCCTCGCCTTCGCCGAAGGCCGCAAAGGCGGTCGCGGTGATAGCGGAGACATCGATATCGTCCTCAAGCGCAGCACCGATCAGGGCCGCACCTGGTCCGGTCTCGAACTCGTCGCCGATCGCGGCCCCGACACCGTCGGCAACCCCTGCCCCGTTCAGGACGCCAAAACCGGCCGCATCTTCCTGCCGCTCACCGTCAACCCCGGCAATGTCACCGAACGCCAGATGATCGACCGTACCGTCCCCGACCGCCGCACCGTCTTCATGACCACCAGCGACGACGACGGCCTCACCTGGGCCATCCTCAACGAGATCACCAGCTTTACCCGCAAGGACAATTGGACCTGGTACGCCACCGGCCCCGGCGTCGGCATCCAAACCCATACCGGCCGCCTCATCATTCCCTGTGACCACGCCGTCGAAGGCACCCGCGCTACCCTCTCCCACGTCATCTATAGCGACGACCACGGCCGCACCTGGCAGATCGGCGGCTCCTCCGAACCCGGCACCAACGAGTGCCAGGTCGTCGAACTCCGCAACGGCTCCCTCATGCTCAACATGCGGAACTACCACAAGCAGAACCGCCGCGCCGTCAGCATCAGCCGCGATGCCGGCCTCACCTGGGACCCCATTACCCACGACCCCGCCCTCATCGAATCCGTCTGCCAGGCCAGCCTCATCGCCCGCGACGGCATCCTCTACTTCTCCAACCCCGCCTCCACCCAGCGCGAAAAACTCACCGTCCGCGCCTCCCGCGATAACGGCCGAACCTGGTCCGCCGGCCAGGTTCTTCACCCCGGCTACGCCGCCTACTCCTGCCTCGCTCCCCTCAAACGGGAACGCATCGGCTGCCTCTACGAATGCGGCGAAGCCTCACCCTACGACCGCATCGCCTTCGCCAGCTTGCCTCAATCTTCATTGACTTCGTCGTAAGGTATTAGACCGACGAAAACCTGACGAATCCACCTGAGAGTCATCCGATTTCTGACGCTTGCCCCGTCCCAGATACCTGTTTGGGCGCATAGTTGGAATGGCGACCCACGTGCTAAGCAGTATCAGGAACGTTATGTTTACGACGTTGTTGATCAGCTCCAGCCCGGCCAGATGCGAGTCTTTGAACAAGCTCGCCGTGGAATGCGGCAAGCTCACGATCGCTCGCCAAACCACCGGCTACCCCGCAATACAGTGGCTGGGTAGCGCATGCCGCCAGTTCGAGCCCGACCTCGTTCTGATGGATCTCGAAGACTCGGTTTCGGCCCTCGCCTGCCTCCGCGAAGTGCAGGCCCGCTGCCCTCTCACGCCAATCATTGGCGCTGGGGGCACCTCAGCCCAGCAGGAGCTCTTCCGGTCCCACGGCATCACCCAGTTCCTCATCTACCCGCCGCAGCGCGAAGCCCTCGAAATCGCCATCGTTACCGCCATCCGCGGCCGCGATCACCAGCCCATCGCCAATCTCTTCTGCTTCGTGCCGGCCAAAGCCGGTTCGGGCGCCAGTACTCTTGCTCTGGGCACGGCCACCGTGCTCGCCGCCGCTCCTTCCCAGCGGGTCCTGTGCCTGGAGGCCGATCTCCGCTCCGGCATGCTCGGCGAAATGGCTGGCGTCCCGGCTCGCGGCAGTACGCAGAGCGCCCTCGCTCACTCGTCCGAACTCGACCCCCTGCGCTGGCACAACTTCGTTTCGCGCCGCCATGGAGTCGACTTCCTCCTGGCCTCGGCCGAACTGCACGCCAAGCTGCCGCAGTGGACTCACTACTACCTGCTGCTGCGCTTCCTCCAGACCCGCTACGAGAGCATCGTCGTCGATCTGCCGGAACTCGTGAACGACGCCACTGAAGAGGTGCTGCGCCGCGCCCAGGCCGTCTTCGTCGTCACCACCCAGGAACCCTGCGCCCTGCAGCTCGCCAAACGCCGCTGCCAGGAGATGGCGCGCCGCGGCGTCGAGCCCGGCAAGATCAAAACCATCGTCAACTCGTGGAACCGCAACGACCTCAGCCTGGAAGATATCAAGCAATATCTCGGCACCGGCGTCGTCGCCAACATTCCCGAGGACCAGCGCGGAATCCGCGCGGCGATGACCGACTATAAGTTCCCCTTCCCTGCCTCAATGGCGGCAGGACGTGCCATACGGCACTTTGCCGAACGCCTGGCGTCGGGCAATCCGGATCACGCGGCCAATTTGGAAGCGCCACGTTGGTCAGGACTGCGCCGCCTCCTGGCGCACGGTGCCTAAAAAAGAGGCTTAGCGTGCCCACGCCAAGCCTCTTATTCTTTAACGGACTTCTACGCCAACTACTTCCGCGCGGCCTGGATCTCGGCCACACGCGCCTGGAAATGCCGCGTCAGGTGCGGCACAATCCCGATCATCCGCTGCATCAGCATCAACTGGCCCCGGTGGTGCATCTCGTGCTCCTTGGTGCTCAGCAGCATCTCAAAACGGGTCTTGAACGCCGGCTCCATGCCGGGCGGATACGTGATCGTCTCCGCCAGCACTTCGTCCGTCACGCCATCCAGCAGCTGCGCAAAGCGCTCGCCGTTCACCGTCAGCATCTCGATGATCTCGGCCTTCGTCCGCGGCACCTTCTCCTCGGCATAATGGGCGCCCATCACACCGAAGAAGTCGAAGCCCACGAACGTGTCGATCTTGTCGTTGAAGTGGATCCGCTCGCCGAATGTCGGGATCACCGCCATGTGAACGAGCGTCTCGGCCACGCTGCGCGTGTCAGGCGTCGCCCGGAATCCGTACTGCTCTTCCGGAATCTCCTGGGCCGTGATGATCGTGTTCTTGCGAACCGTACGAAAACTTCTAGCCAGCTCGCTGGCTCCGTAAATAGACATAGGAAAACCTCCTCTGTTGGTGCTTTCCAGTGTAGCGGGCCGGGCGCCGGAACGCCCGCTTTTCCCAGTAAAAGTGATGTTTGTCGCCGTCGCGTGAACCTCCCCTACTTCTGTGACATGATCTTTCGGATAAACTCCGTCTCTTCTGGCCTATAGGGCGTTCCGTCGGTCTTGAATACCTCGTGGAACCAGATCGCCGGCTCGCGGCCCACATACGGCTTCTGCCACGAATCCCACGGCAGGAATGTCTGCGACTTGCCCGCCACCAGGCCCCAGTTCATGGCCGCCACCTTATACTTCTTCGCCACCGGCAGCGTGCCCTGGAACGTGCTGCCATTGCCTCTCGCCATGTACTCCGTGCACAGGATGGGCCGGTTCAGCGGCTTCAGCCACTGGATCCGCTTCTCAAACTCGGCCGGGCCGTCGTAGTTGTGGAACGAGATCACGTCCGACAGCTCCAACTGCGCCTTGGCCATCGGCGTCAGCTTGGCGGCCACCGACCAGTCGCCCTGCCAGACACCGGCCGTCAGCGGCTGCTTCGGATGCACCGCCCGCGCCCAGGCGAACGACTGCTTCATCAGCGGCAGCACCAGGTCCACCTTGTTGGCCGGCTCCAGCTTGCCGTAGCTCGACCCGTTCGTGTTGTCCGGCTCGTTCCAGATATCCCAGGCCAGCACGCGGTCATCGTTCGCAAAAGCGCCCACCACGCCCTTCACATACGCTTCCAGCCGCGCCGCCTGCTTCGGATCCTGCAAGGCCGCCGCACCCGGGCTCTGCATCCAGCCCGAGTTGTGGACGCCCGGCTTCGGCGCCCGCTGCTTGCCCAGCTTGGGAGCCGGATCCCAGCACGAATCGAACAGCACAAACATGGGGCGAATATTGTGTTTGGCCGCGATCGCCAGAAACTGGTCCAGCCTCTGCTTGTACCCCGCCGGATCCTGCTGCCACGGTAGATCGTGCAGGAAGACGCGCATCGTATTCATGCCGATGCCCTGCGCCCACCCCAGCTCCAGGTCGATGCGAGCCGGGTCGAACGTCTCCTTCTGCCACATCTCCAGCTCGTTGATGGCGTTGGCGGGATTGTAGTTCGCCCCCACCAGCCAGGGCTGCTTCGCATACCAGTCATTCGCCTGCTTCTCAGACCAGCGGGCGGGCTGGGCCAAGGCGGCGGCGGCCATCAGTGAGACAAGGAAAAGTCGTTTCATGGAACTCCCGGAAGCGACCATCCTATCCGACCCGCGCCCGCCGCCGCCAGCCTCGGTCAAGCTACGACTCTGACGGTCTTCTCCTCGCTCTTCGAGGTAGCGCTGTTGACGACCACAACCTTAAGCTCGTCGCCCACCTGCTTCGCCGGGTCCAGCACAGCCGAAAGCTCAGTGGCGCTGACGACGGTGGTCGCCTGCGCGGTCCCATTCAGGTGCAGCTTCGAGGCGGCGGTGAAGTTCTGTCCGGTCACCACGACCTTGCCGCTGGCCAGGGAGGCCACCACCGCTTTGATGATTGGGGCCGGAGGCGCCGCGGCCGTCGCATCCTCGTGCTTCATCTTATCCATGCGCGGCTCCGACATCTGGAGGAACCGGTCCACGAAGTCCTTCAGCTTGCCCAGCACATCATCGGCGAACAGGCCCACGATGCCCCCGATGAAAGCCGCATTGGCCGGGTCCATCGGATTCGAGTCGACCGCCTGGTTGAACGCGCCCATCCTGTACCCGAAGTGAACCAGCAGCGCGAGGCCGGCTCCAAAAATGGGCCGCGACAGGTAGAAAATGCCCCAACTGGAGACGAACTTGCGATTGCCCACAAACCCGACCAACGACCGCAGCGCGCCCAGCAGGGCGCCCAGCCCGCCCATCAGGAAGGCGATCCACATACCCGCCACATTGCGATCCTCCGCCCGCGACGCATTCACGCTTCCGCCGTTCAGGATCACCACGGCACTCGCCTTCCGCATGGGTTTCTCCGGATCGAGCGCTGTCACCACCGCGCGCCCCGAGGCCGATTGCGCCGGAACCGTCAGGACCCCGCTCCTGGCATCGATCACGCCCTCCGTCGTCATCCATGTGAGCCCGGCCACCGGTTTTTCTCCATTGCCACGCGCCTCCAGCTTCAGGTTGGAACCGGCAGCCATGTGCGCCGCCGGCACCACGGACCGCGTCATCACCAACTGCTCCGGCGCACCGGTCACCTGCGCCACCGCACTCTGCTTGCCGTCGGCCGCGCGCGTCGCCGTGATCGTGACAGTGGCGTCCGTTTTCAGGTCGGTGGGCGCCGTAAACAACCCCGCCGGCGTAATGCTGCCCGCCGAAGACGTCCACGTCACGGCCTGCCCCGGCACGCCCGAGATGGTGGCTTCGAACTGCAGCGCCTTGCCCGGCGACAAAGTGACGGCCGGAGGAAACACCTCCACCGCGATCGGCGCCGGCGGCGGCGGCCAGACCCAGAACAGCAGGCCAATCGCCAGGCCGAACATCGCCACATAGACGATGCTCAGGGCCAGCAGCCAATTCGGAGTCGCCGACAGAGTGATGATAGCCTCCCCTCCGGCGTGCTCGTCATCCTTCACTTTCGCCGTCAATTTCACATCCATGCTGCTCCAATGGAACAGCGGCGCCTTATAAACGGCCTTACCCGGATGCCGGGCCACTTTGACGATGCGGCCCAACGCCGGTTCCAGGGACCACTCCACCGCCCCCTGGCTTTCCACCTCGAACTCCTGCTCCCCCCGCGGAAGCACAACTGCCGATTCAGGCTTAACCATGGAATCATCCTCCAAGAGCGGCTGCCGAACGATACAGCGCTCAATCCTCCTAGCGGAATCGGCCGGGGGGAGGGGACAAAGACCGGTCGCTTCCCCCCGTAAACCGGCTCCGGCTCAATTGCCCGGCCAGGGCTGGAATGCCATCCCAAAATGCCGCCTTCGATGGTGACACTTCGCGCGGCCAATGCAAGGCCATTTACGCAACAATGTTCAGGAGGGGGTGCGCCATTGAGTGATCTATTGCCGGCGGAATCGACAGCCCAGGAGTGCGCCGCGGCCGACCCGGCCCGCGTCCTCGAGACCTATCCGGCCCACGAGACGGACCTGGGCCGCATCCGCATCCGCCGCATCCTGCCCGTGCGCCAGCGGCGCCTGATTGGCCCATGGTGTTTCCTCGACCGCTATGGCCCGTTGAGCTTCACGAATGAGAAGCCCATGGATGTCGCTCCGCACCCGCACATCGGCCTGCAGACTGTCTCGTGGCTGCTCTCCGGCGAGATCGTTCATCACGACAGCCTGGGCACCGAGGCCCTGCTGCGGCCCGGACAACTTGGCGTCATGACGGCCGGCGGCGGGATCACGCACACCGAGGAGACTCCGGTCGAGAACAGCGGCCAGCTGAGTGGAGTGCAGCTCTGGGTCGCCCTACCGGAAGCCCAGCGCAACGGGCCGCCGGCTTTCGGCCACCACCCCGCGCCGCCGGTGCTGGAAGAGCCAGGCGCGCTGATTCGCGTCATCCTCGGAGATTGGATGGGACGCCGCTCGGACGGCGCGGCTTACTCGCCCATGGTGGGCGCCCAGCTCACCCTGCACGCCGGCACCAGCACGGCGCTGCCGTTGCGGCCGGAGTACGAGCATGGCCTCGTCGTACTCTCCGGCGACGCCGTCTTCGAAGGGCAGGAGATGCAGCCCGACACGCTCTACTACCTGGGCGCCCTGCGCGGCGAGATGCAGCTCACCACGCGCGCCGGCGCCCAGATTCTGTTGATCGGCGGAGCGCCCTTCGGCGAAACCATCCTGATGTGGTGGAACTTCGTCGCCCGCACGCAGGAAGAGATCGCCGCCGCCCGCTCCGATTGGGAGCAGCACCTGCGCTTCGACGACGTGCGCGCCTACCAGGGCGCACGCCTGCGGGCTCCGCAGCTCATCGGACGGCCGATCGTCCGTTGAACCCTTCGGCCGCCGCACCCATCTAATGGATGTGACGACAGCTCAAATCCCCATCGCGGCCGCGACCACAGTCGGAGCTGTATCACTGACGGTCGCCTCGCTGAGCCAGGCAGTGGATTTCTACACCAGCCGGCTCGGCCTGCACGTGCTGAAACAGCAAGGCGAAACCGTCCACTTGGGAGTGGGCCCAGAAGAGCTGCTGGTGCTGCATGGCAACCTGGGCGCGCGCCGTGTGCCACGCACGGCCGGCCTCTATCATTTCGCCTTATTAGTGCCCACCAGGCGTGCCTTGGGGGCAGCCCTGAAACATCTGATCGACTCTGGAGTCCCTTTGCAGGGGGCAGCAGATCACCTCGTCAGCGAGGCCATCTACCTGGCCGACCCCGAAGGCAACGGCATCGAGATCTATCGCGACCGCGATCGCGCCGAGTGGAAGCTGCTGGGCGAGGAGATCCAGATGGCCACCGACCCGCTGGATGCGCAGGGCGTGCTGGCGGCCGCCATTGGCGCCCCTACGGATCACGGTTTGCCGGAGGGCACGCGCATGGGGCACGTCCATCTGCATGTCGGCGACATCGCAGAGGCCGAGGCTTTCTACAACGGCTTGCTGGGCTTCGATATCACGCTGCGTTACGGCCGTTCCGCCACCTTTCTGTCGGCCGGCGGCTACCATCACCACATCGCCGTGAACACCTGGGCCGGCGTGGGGGCGAAGCCGAATCCGGAAGGTGCGATGGGCTTGAGGGAATTCACCGTCGTGGTGCCGGATGCGGCCGAGCTACGCAGAATCGCCGCCATCACCTCGCCGGTCGAGGACAATGGCGGCGATATATTGCTGCGAGACCCGTCGGGCAACGCGTTGCGGATCAAGGCCGGAGCGTAAGTTAAACTACAGGCCGCGCCACGGCTTGCTGTAGTGCGTGTTCCAGTCGACGAGGTCGATATTCAGCAGGCGATGGCTCTGCTTCTTCGTATCCGCCTCGACGATCAGGTAAGCATTGGGATCGTAGCGCGTGGCCGCGATCACCTGGTGCAGCGGCCCGTACGACCGCCCGAACTCAAACCAGCGGTGCCAGTGACCTGACACCACCAACTGGACCGTATCCTTGTGCTTCTTCAACAGCGGGTGCAGGCCGAGGTCTGCTTTCTCTTTGGGCGCCACAATCGACAGAGGGAAGTGGATGAAGACGAACGTGGGCTGGTGCGCCTGCAGCTTCGCTTCCAGCCACGTCAACTGCTCTTCACCCAGGCTGCCCACCTTTTTGTCGTACTTGGCATGGCCGGGCTGCCAGGTGTCGCCCAGGAAGTTGTTCAGGTGAATGAACTGGAAACCCTTGTGGTCCACCGAGTAGTAGGGCTGCAGCCCCAATTTGCGGCGGAACAGCTCGTGCGAAACGGCGTGGGAAACCTTCGGCACCCCATAGTCGTGATTGCCGTAGCCCACATGCACGGGCATCGCAAAACCATCGGTAATCGACTTCGCCACGTCGATCCGCGTCTTGTTCTGGAAGTAGAAGTCGACGTCGGGCGAGGGGTAGTTGTGGAAGTAGTCGCCCACCAGGAACGTCAGGTCCAGCTTCGGCTGCAGCTTGTTCAGGTAATCGCGCGTTTGCGTGAGGCGTTCAGTGGTCTTGAAGATGGACTCGGTGTCCTCGGGGCTGCCCTCGGGCCCCTTGTAGAAGTCGTCAATGATGTGGGAGTCGGCGATGATGGCGAAATAGAACTTGCCGGACCCCGGATCGGCATCGAGCAGGCGCGGCGCGGCGAGGGACAGAAGTCCCCCGCCGGCCACCTGCAGGAACTGCTTCCTGTGCATTGTCATGTGTGGTGTTTAGAACAGAACCTTCAGGCCGAACTGCAACTGGCGGGCCGGATAGGTGCTGGTGATGGTGCCGAAGTTGGTGTTCGAGATGTTCGCGTTCGGCGGTCCGAAGTTCGTCCTGTTGAACAGGTTGAACGCTTCGGCGCGGAACGAGACCTTGAACCGCTCGGTGATGGGGAAGTCCTTGTGGAGGCCCAGGTCGAGCTGGAAGAGCGACGGAGCGCGCGCGATGTTGCGGCCCGCATTGCCGAAGGGCTGCGTGCGGTCCGTAGGCGCGCTGACAGTGGCCGGATTCAGCCAGTGCAGGCGGTCGCGCTGCGCTTCGGGCATCATCGGATCGCCGGTGACGTTGGGCCGGTAAGTGGGTGAACCGCTCACCGAGAAGTCCGACGCCGGGCTGTAGCTGAGGTTGACCGGATTGCCGCTGGCCATCGTGTTGATGCCGGTGACGCGCCAGCCGCCCAGAACATAGTCAGTGGGCTTGTTCCAGCTGGAACCGAACTGCTTGTTGGCGCCGAACGGCAGGTCGTAGACCACCGTGGTCGTGTTGTTGAAGGGTTGGTCGTAGCCGGAGACGCCGCGCTCGTTGCGCAGGTTGCGGAAGTTCACGCGGGAGTTGTCGCCGTTGCTCGCTTCCAGGTGGCCGCTGGCGTTGTCGATGGCCTTCGACCAGGTGAACGCGTTCAACAGGTAGAAGCCGCCGCTGAAACGCTTCTCGAGCTTGGCCTGGAAGGCATGATAGTTCAGATTGCCGCCGCCGAAGGCGATCTGGATGAGACCGAACGCCGGATTGGGGCGGCGCGCCTGCAGGCTGGTGTTGTCGGAGTTGACCCGCGCCTGGTTGTAGTCGCCCAGAATCATCAGGCCGACGCCGCGCGTGCCGACATAGCCGAGATCGAGAACGAAGTCCTTGGCGAGTTCCTGCTGGATGGTGAAGTGCCAGTTCTGGGTGTAGCTGGTGCGGTAGTCCGCCGGGATGTAGTTGGCGCGCACATTGATCTGCTTCACGTTCGAGAGCTGCAGGAAGTTGTCCGGATAGCCCATTTCGGTGGTCCGGAAACAGGTGCCGGGCGCCTGCGTGTTGCTGGTGCAGAGCGCGAGCGGCGCCGAGGCGGCCGTGCTGGGCGCCTGGTCGATGGACGGATTCAGGATGTTCGGCAGGTTGTAGGACAACAGATTCTCACCACCCATACGGTTGAAGTGGATGAAGCTGATGCCGTAGGCCGAGCGGAGGACCGTTTTCTGCCGCAGCGTGTAGGCAACGCCCAGGCGCGGGGCAAAGTTGTTGCGGTCCGGATGCACCAGCGAGCGGCTGTAGATGTCGCCGTCCTGTGCCTGGATGAGCTTGTTCGAGATGGGGTCGAAGTTCGACAGGATGTTGTTGTCCGCCCACTGCGGCGTGCCGAACTCATAGCGGAGACCGGCATTGACCACCAGTTTGGGGCTCACCTTCCAGTCGTCCTGCACATAGAAGAAGTGCATCCGCTGCTGCAACTTCACGATGGTCGCGCTGTTGAGCTGATAGTTGCTGCGCGCGCCGAACAGGAAGTCGGCCAGATACTGTTCGTTGTTGTTGGCCGTACCGGCCACCTTGCTGAAGCGGCCGCCGTAGCTATCGGTGCCGGACTTCGGATTGAAGTCGTCGATCTCGGTGGCGACGCTCTGGTACTCATAGCCCGCCTTCAGCGTGTGGCGGCCCATGATGCGCGAATAGTTCACCTTGGGGTTGATCAGGAAGGGATTCTGGAACTGGGGGTTGCTGCCCTGCACACCGAGCTGCGCATAACCGGTGATGTTCTGCGGATACAGGCCGCCCGTGAAGCGCTTGTCGGTGGGGTAGTTGGGCAGCCCGAGCTGCGTCGCCACGCTGGGCTGGCCCGCGAACCAGGGGGTCTTGCCGCCCTCGGTCTTGCCGATGCCGATGCGGAACTCGATCACCGAGGTGGGGCTCATCGTGTAGGTGATGCCGCCCGCCGTCTGGTAGTTCAGCACGCGCACGTCGCCGTTGCTGTTGCCGCCCGACAGACCCGGAATCGCCGCCGGCACCTGCTGCTGCGAGAGACGGTGGCTGTAGCGGACGAAAGCCGTCAGTTTCGACCCGAAGTACTGATCGTAGCGGCCGTCGCCCTTGTCCACATTCGTCGGCTGGGTGGGCAGCGACTGGTAGTTGTTCGAAAGGCCCGGCAGGTTGGGCGCCGGCAGCGCGCCGAACACCGTGCTGGCGAACTTGCTGATCTGTGCCGAGGGCAACTGGCCCGGGCTGTAAATGGCGCCGGTGAAGGGGTTCTGCACCGCAGTGGAGAAGATTCCGTTCTTCTGGTCCACCGTGGGAATCGTGGCGAACATGATCGTCTTTTCCACGCGGCGGTAGCCTTCGAAATCGGCGAAGAAGAATGCCTTATCTTTCTTAATGGCGCCGCCAAACGCTCCGCCGTACTGATTCTGGATCAGCACCGGCTTGGTGTTCTGTACCGGCTTGATGAAACCCGTCGCATTCAGCGACGTGTTGCGCAGGAACTCATAAATGGCGCCGTGGTAGTCGTTGGAACCGCTCTTGACGCTGACGTTCACAATCGCGCCGCCGGCCCGGCCGAACTCGGCGCTGTAGTTGCTGGTCTCGACGCGGAACTCCTGGACAGCGTCGGGCGAAGGCTGCACCACCTGATTGGAGAAGCCCTGGTTCGAGGTGCCGTAGGCGTTGTTGTCCACGCCGTCCACGACAAAGTTATTCTGCGAGCTGCGCATGCCGTTCACGTTGAACGAGGCATCGCGCGGCGTGCTGCCGTTGGCCAGGTCCGACTTGCGGACACCGGGCACCAGCAGCGCCAGGTCGGCGTAAGCACGGCCGTTGAGCGGCAGGTTCACGATCTGCTGGTTGCCGACCACCGTACCGCGGGAGCTGGTATCGGTTTCGAGCTGCGCAGCGGCGGCCGTGACGTCCACCGTCTCGGTGACCGTGCCGACGGGCAGTTCCAGATCCACGCGCTGGCGGGCGTTCACGTTTACCGTGAACTGCGTCGCTGAGACACGCTTGAAGCCTTTGGCCTCGGCGGACACCGTGTAGGTTCCGGCCTTGAGGTTGAAAAATTGATAGTCACCCGACTCGTTCGTCTCCGCCGTTTGGGAGACACCGGTTTGCGTGTTCGTCACCGTCACCGTGCTGCCTTGCACCGGCAGCCGCGATGTATCGCGAATGGTGCCAAGAACGGTGGCGGTGTCGAACTGAGCCAGTAGGGTAGCTGACAGTAGGATTGCCGCGAGCGCGGCAGTCAGCGCTGTTTTGAGAGAGACCTTGAGTGTGTTCATGATCAACAAAGAAATCCGGACTACATGGTCATCGAGAATGAACGCGCGAAGCACACTTCGCACCCCTGACGACCTGAAGCCGCAACCAGGAATAGCAGTTCACGATGAACATTCGATGAATCCCCAGTCACATTCAGATCGCGATTAAGGAATCGTACCTCAGTTCCGGCATCGCAACATAGCGGAAAGTTGCTATCTGACGGAGCGGACAAAAGATTCAGCTGTCGTAAAGTCCACACACCCGCCAGAGGGGTGAAGGATTTTACAGCAGTCGCCCAGATCTAGGGCCGGACGCCTTCCGGGCGAGCCGGGCAGCACGTTTCTGCAGGGCTTCGCTGTCCTCGATCACCTGCGCCGCGAGGGTCATCTCAAACGCCATGGCGAGGTTCTTCTCGCGCCGTTCGTAGTGGATAGCGAGCCGCTCGAATGCCCTCGCCTGCCAGGGGTTGCGAATGCTGGAGAGTTCGGTCCAGACCTCCACGGCGGCAGCGTGGCGTTCCAGTTTGCGCTCCATGTCGGCCACATGCCACAGGGTCTCGTAGAGCAGCGAGTCGTGCAGCGTCCGCTTGAGTGCCTGGCGCATGAGCATCAGCGCGTCCTCGGCCCGGCCCTCGTTGCGGAACCAGCGCGCCAGGGCCACCATCTCGGCGCCGGAGGTGAGCCGCTGCGGTTCGCGGAAAGCAACCGGCACGATGGCCGTCAGGCAGGCCAACGAGAGGATGTCGACGGCGTTGTGCGAGATGACAGGCCGCAGCGGAGCGAAATTGCCGGTCCTTAGATACTCGAAGTACAGATTGGGGATGAACTGGCCATCGACATCGCCGTGGCGTTCGACGCCCAGGATGCGCTGTTCCAGTTCCTGCAGCCGGCAGCTTTCCAGCGCCAGCCGCCACAACCGGCGGGCGGAGTAGAGCAGGTCGACGTGTTTCAGCCGCGGAAACGGCTCGCGGATGCGCAGCAGGCGGTAGCGGGTTTCGAGCAGCGGTTGGTCGAACGAGCGGCCGTTGTAGGTGACCAGCAGGTCGAACTGGTCGAGATAGGCCGAAAGTGCCTTCAGCATCGACGGCTCCTCGCCGTGGTCGCGCATGAAGAACTGCTTCAAAACAAAGCCGTTGGCGGTGATCCCCCCGACGCCGACGAGGAACGCGAAGGCGCCGGAACCGCCGGAGAGGCCGCTGGTTTCGGTATCGAGAAACGCCCAGCGCTCGGGCGGCACGGTGACACCCTCTTCGTTGACGAGAGCGGCCAGCAGGTCCTGCGGCAACTCACTTAGTGCGCCCACATCGGCGGTCCCGTGGCGGTGATGGGCCGGCCAGTGGCGGTCGATCTCCCAATGGGTGCCGTCTTCGGTGCGGACCTCCACGCCGTCTGGCAGCGCGCGGCTCTCCGGCAGCGGCTCCGTCTGGTACCGCGCGTCGATCTTCTGGAGACGGGCTCGCAGAATCTCGAGTTGGGCCTTCAGGGGATCCATGCCGGACCTACTTGGCGTCCCTCCAATTGGAACCGTGGCCGGTCTCGACCAGCAGCGGCACCTTCAGCTTCACCACCGACTCCATGGTGGATTTGACCAGCCGGGTGGCCTCATCCAGCTCCGACGGAGGGCACTCGAGCACCAGTTCGTCGTGTACCTGCAATAACATACGCGCCTGCAGCTTGCGTTTGGCGAGCTCCGCGTCAACACGGATCATGGCCAGCTTGATGAGGTCAGCGGCCGTACCCTGCAGAGGGGTATTGACCGCGGTACGCTCAGCAAACGAGCGGGCGTTGGGATTCTTGGCGGCAATGTCAGGGATGGGGCGGCGGCGTCCGTCGAGCGTGAGAGTGTAGCCTCTTTGACGCACTTCGGCGATAGTCGCCTCAATCCACTTCTTCACCCCGGCATACCGTTCGAAGTAGTTGCGAATGTAGAGATCGGCCTCGTCGCGGCCGATGCCCAGCTGCGCGGCCAGCCCGAAGGCCGTCTGTCCATAGACGATGCCGAAGTTCACCGCCTTGGCGTTGCGGCGCATCTCCGGCGTGACCATCAACTGCGGTACGCCAAAGACCTCCGAGGCCGTGCGGGTGTGGATGTCCTCATTGCGGCGGAAGGAGTCCACCAGCAGGGTATCGCCCGAGTAGTGGGCGAGCAGGCGTAACTCGATTTGGGAGTAGTCGGCGACGATCAGGGTCCAGCCGGGATCGGGGATGAAGGCGGCGCGGATCTCGCGGCCCAACTCCGTGCGAACAGGGATGTTCTGCAGGTTCGGGTTGGAGGACGACAGGCGCCCGGTGGCCGCCCCGGCGGGGTTGAAGGTGGTGTGCAGGCGGTGGTCGGCGGGCGACAGCAACATGGGCAGCGCGTCGACATAGGTACCCTTCAACTTGGCCAACTGCCGGTATTCCAGGATCTTCTGGGCGATGGGGTGCTCCAGCGCCAGCGTTTCCAGGACGTCGGCCGCGGTGGAGTACGCCTTGGTCTTGCCGGTCTTGCCCTGCGTGGGCAGCTTCAGGTCTTCGAACAGGATCTCGCCTAACTGCTTGGGCGAGTTGAGGTTGAACGGCTTGCCGGCGAGGCCGAAGATGTCGTCGGTGAGTTTGCCGATCTCGGCTTCCATGCGGCTGGACAACGCGGAAAGCTGGTCTGTGGCGACCAGGATGCCGGTGCGTTCCATGCGTGCCAGGACGGGCGCCAGCGGCAGGTCGAGCTCGTCGTAAAGCTTTCTCAGCTCAGGAGTTATCTGCGGCCGAAGCTTGGCGGCCAGCAGCTTGAGGGTCTCCTCCTGGGTGGCGCCGGGGCGCTCCAGGTACCGCATCACCAACGGCTCCAACAGGCAGGCCGACGGATCGGCCAGGACGAGGAATGAGTACAAAAGGATGTCTTCGACGGGCCCGTCCAGCGGCGGATTCCCGGCCGAGAGGTGCGCCTTGTAGTCGAAGATGACGGTGGAATCAAAGGCTTCGGCGGGTGTCTCTTCGACGGCGGGCGGCGCGTCGACGTTCAGGTCTTTGAGGAAGCTGTAGAACTCATACTCGCGGTAGAACTCGGCCAGGGTGGGTACGTCGGGGCCCTGGATGGCGAGGTCCTGCAGGTGGAACTCGAACGGCGCTTCCGTCTCGATGGTGGCCAGCTTGCGGCTGAACAGGATCTGGTCGCGGTTGTTGAGAAGACTTTCGCGATAGGCTTTGCGGGTGACTTCCGGCGCCTTGTCGAGCAGTGCCTGCAGCGAGCCGAACTGCTCCAGTAGTTGGACCGCGCCCTTGTCGCCGATGCCTGGCGCACCCGGAATATTGTCGACCGTGTCGCCCACCAGGGCCAGCAGGTCGGGAATCTGCTCCGGCGTTACACCCTTGAATTCCTTGACCTTAGCTGGATCGTAAAGGGTGTCGTTCTTCATCGCGTCCAGCATCCGGACATGGTCGTTGACCAGTTGGAGCATGTCCTTGTCGGAGGAGATGACCCAGACTTCCAGATCGGGCGACGCGGTCTTCCAGGCGACTGTGCCGATGATGTCGTCGGCTTCGAAGCCCTTCAGTTTCAGCACGGGGATACGCATGGCGGCCAGCATGCGCTCGATGGCGGGCAGCTGCTCGATGAGCTCCGGCGGAGTCTCGGTGCGGGTGGCTTTGTAGGCGGCAAAGGCCTCGTCGCGGAAGGTGGGCCCCTCGGACTCGTAGACGGCGGCCAGGTAGTCCGGCTGGTACTGCTTCACCAGGCGCCGCAGCATGTTGTGAAAGATATAGATGGCTTCAGTGGACGAGCCGCGGGAGTTGCGCATGGGCGGGGCATTCATGCGCTGGCGGGCATGGAAGGCCCGGAAGATGAAGTTGAAGGAGTCGACGAGGAACAGCCGGGGCATGAGTTTCATGATACTCCCAGGGGTGGGAAACCTACCCCGATCGTGGCATCCAGGCAACAGCGGAGCGGTCGATTGTGGTCATATTACCACATTCCAAAATTTGTAAATCCAGAGAGACAAAGTACTTACCGGCCGGTTTTAACTCTGTTAGGATGAGACTGGAGTCGCTATTGAAATTTGAGACCACTATCCAGCGCCCGGTGTCAGCTTCGGGCGTAGGGTTGCACAGCGGGGTTCCGGTGAACATCCGCATCGTGCCGGCGTCGCCCGGAACGGGCATCGTTTTTCGCCGTACGGACCTCGACAACTTCGAGATCCCGGCCAGTTGGAAGTATGTGCAGCGCGTGAGCTACGCGACCAGCCTGATGCGGCAGGGCGTCCTGATCTCGACGACCGAGCATCTGCTTAGCACGTTGTACAGCATGGGCATCGACAACGCCTATGTGGAGATCGACAACCTGGAAGTGCCCATCCTGGATGGCAGCGGCCTGCCCTTTGTGGAGTTGCTGCGCGAGGCGGGGATCAAGCATTCCCGGCGGCGGCGGCGGTTCCTCAGCGTGCTGCGTCCGGTGAGCCTGGAAGGCCAGGGGAAACGGATCTCGATCCTGCCGGCCGAGACATTTCAGCTCACCTGCCACGTCTATTTCAAGCATCCGATGGTGAGCGGGCAGTCGCTGGAGATGGAAGTGACTCCGGAGACCTACGCGCGCGAACTGGCTCCGGCGCGCACGTTCGGTTTTGCGCCCGAACTCGACCAGATGCGGAACATGGGCCTGATCCGCGGCGCCACGCTCGATTCCGCCGTCTGCTTTACGGAAGACGACGTGATGAATCCCGGCGGGCTGCGCTTCCCGGATGAGCCGTGCCGGCACAAGGCGCTGGACCTGATTGGCGACCTAGCCCTGATTGGCCGTTCGCTGCGCGGTCATGTGATCGCGGAGCGGGCCGGCCACGCCATGCACGTGGCGCTGGTGGCCAAGATCATGTCCGATCCTTCGTTGTATGAGATCGTCACGGGCGACGAGAGTTCAGTGAATCTGGTGCATGCGGCGTCGTTCTGATGCGGTATCTGCCGAACACCATCACTATTCTCAGAATCCTGTTTACTCCTTTGATTGGCGTGTTTCTGGCGCGCCACGATGCCCGCGGCGCGTTTCCCCTGATGTTCGTGGCCGGTTTCTCGGACATGCTGGACGGCTACCTGGCGCGCAGGTTCCAATGGCAGTCGAAGCTGGGTGGGATGTTGGACCCGATTGCCGACAAAGTGCTGGCGATCACGGTATACCTGGGCCTGGCCTTCGGCGGATCGATGCCGTGGTGGCTGGTGTGGCTGGTGCTGGGGCGCGACGCCCTGATCCTGCTATTTTCCGCCGCCGCCCTACTTTTTACAAAAATCCGCGCCCTGCCGCCCAGCATTTGGGGTAAGTTCAGCACTTTCTTTCAGTTAGGACTGGCGGGCTGGATCATCATGGATTTGGCCTGGCCCGGCTATCCACCACATTGGGTGATTACGTCCTTTATTTGGCTATCGGCGGCTGGGACTGTGGTGAGCGGCTTGCATTATATGTACACCGGAGCAAGGTTACTGCGTGAAGCTTAAATTGACGGCTACTTCGCGGGGGTTTACGCTGGAGATGTGGGGCAAGGCATGATTCGTTTTACCCCGGCGCGTACCTACCTGACCGCGGCGGCAGTGGCTCTCGGGCTGGCTGCTTTCTCCGGTTGGTGCGCCCTCTCCTGGCTGCCGGCTGCCATCCCGGCGGTGTTGCTCCTGGCCAGCGCACTCTTTGTGCTGTGGCTGGGCCTGCACCCGACGGTTGAGGTCACCGACACACATCTCAAGTCCGGCAAGAAGCTCATCCCATGGGCTTCGGTCCGGCGCATCGATCAGACCGGCTGGGTCGCCCCGATGGTGGTGGACCTGACGCTGGCAGATTCCTCCAAGATCCGGCTGATCTATCCTGGCGAAACAGAGAACGCGAACCACCTGCTGCGCATCATTCAGCAGCGTTCCACGCTGTCCCTCATCAATGGGGTGCCGCATAGCCAGATCTTCGGCGAGATCTCCCAGCCGCAGGCCCAGGCGAAGGAAGCGATTCCTGCTCCGCGCTATCCGCTGCTGACGCCGGACGACGAGGCGGAAGTGGAACGGCTTTACCAGAGGCTCCGGACGGCGGGCCGGCTCGATCCTGAAAAGTAAGAGGGCATGCCTTACCCGCATTGCCGCCGCCGCGGATTCGCTTATCTCCCCATTCTCGGCTTTCTGGCAGTCTGCGGACTGCTTTGGTGGCAGCGCGCGGCGATTCTCGGTTCGGCCGGCGATTTCCTGGATGTAGGCGAAGCGCCGCAGAAGGCCGATGCCGCCGTGGTGCTGGCCGGAGGCTGGGGCGGCGAACGGGTGCTGAAAGGGGGCCAACTGGCGCGTGCGGGCTTCGTCCCCCTGGTCCTGCTCAGCGGCCCGCAGTCGGCGTTCGGCGAGAGCGAATGCGTGCCCGCCAAGGCTTATGCCATCCGTCAGGGCTTCGAGGCAGCCTGGTTCCAGTGCATCCCCAACGACAGCTATAGCACCAAGGGCGAAGCCTTGTCGGTGGTGCAGGACCTGACGCGGCGGGGCATCAAGAAGGTCCTCATCGTCAGCGTCGCCAGCCACCTGCGGCGCGCCCGGCGGCTCTACCTCGAAAACGCCGTACCGGGGCTGGAAATGCACTTCGTGGCGGCAGACCCGCCCGGCTTCACCCTCCACGAGTGGTATAAATCCCGAGAGGGCCGCAAGGCCATCCTATTGGAATGGACAAAGGTCGTCACTTCGCCCTTTGGCCTCTGAAACAACCATGACTAGCGCGTTCCGGTCAACCTGGCCATATCTGAAGAAGTACCGCCGAGGCATCCTGCTCGGTTTGGGCGCCCTCGTCCTGAAGGATGTCGCCGGCGCCGGCATCCCGCTGCTGGTGCGCTCCGGCATCGATGCGGTGACGAACAAGCAGCCGCTGGCCACTCTCTACTGGTTTTGCCTGGCGCTGGTGGCCGTCTCGCTGTTCAAAGGCATCTTCCAATACTGGATGCGCGTGATCCTTGTCGGCATCTCGCGCGACGTCGAGTATGACATGCGGAACGACATCTTCCGCAACCTGGTCCGGCTGAACCACGATTTCTACTCGCGCTACCGCACCGGCGACGTAATGGCGCGCGCCACCAACGACCTGAACGCGGTCCGCATGATGCTGGGTCCGGCCGTCATGTACTGGACCGAGACCACGCTCACCTTCATCCTGGCTCTGAGCATCATGTTCACGGTCGACTGGCAGTTGACCCTCTGGGCGCTCACCCCGGCTCCGGTGGTCTCGGTCGTCGTGATGCTCTTCGGCAAGCGCATCCACGACCGCTTCGAAGCCATTCAGGAGCTCTTCTCCGACATCAGCAGCCGCGTGCAGGAGAACCTGGCCGGTGTGCGCGTAGTCCGCGCGTATGTCCAGGAAGACTCCGAGATCGCGCGGTTCGAGGAGCTCAACAAGCGTTTCATCGCCCAGAACCTGAAGCTGGCGACGCTGTCGGGTCTGTTCATGCCGCTGCTGCAGGCCCTCATCGGCCTGACGTTCATGCTGGTGCTGGGCGTGGGCGGCCTGCGCCTGATGCAGGGCAAGATCTCGCTGGGCAGCTTCGTCATGTTCAATACCTTCATGGGCATGCTGGTGTGGCCCATGATCGCCTTCGGCTGGGTGGTGAACCTGATGCAGCGCGGCAAGGCGTCGATGAGCCGCATTCAGGAGTATCTGCAACAGGAGCCTTCGATCACGGCTCCGCCGAATCCCAAGGCCATGCCGGAGACCGCGGACATCGAGTTCCGCTCGGCCGGCCTCAGCTTCGAGGGACGCGCCGTGCTGGATGGCCTGTCGTTACAGATCCCGGCCGGGCAGACCATCGCCATTGTCGGCCGCACCGGCAGCGGCAAGAGTTCTCTGGTGCAGCTGATTCCGCGCCTTTACGACGTGACGTCCGGCGCCGTGCTGATCGGCGGTGTCGATGTGCGCGAACTGGATCCGGCGGACCTGCGCCGGCAGATCGGCTTCGTCCCCCAGGAGACGTTTCTGTTCAGCTCGACCATCGCGGAGAACATCGCGTTTGGCGTGGAAACTGCGACCGACGAAGAAGTACGCGAGGCGGCCGCCATCGCCGGGCTGGCGCAGGATATCGAGGAGTTTCCGGAAGGGTTCCAGACCAAAGTGGGCGAGCGCGGCATCACGCTCTCCGGCGGCCAGAAGCAGCGCACCGCGATTGCGCGGGCATTGCTGCGGCAGCCGAAAATCCTGATCCTGGACGACGCGCTGTCGGCCGTCGATACGATTACGGAAGAGCGCATCCTGCACGGCCTGCGCACGCAAAGCGGCAGCCGCACGACCATCCTCATCTCGCACCGCGTATCGACCGTGCGCGACGCCGACTGCATCTATGTCCTGGACGAAGGACGCGTGGTGGAACAAGGCAATCACGCGGCACTGATCGCGGCCGGCGGCTACTACGCCGAACTGCACCAGAAGCAGTTGCTGGAAGAAGAGCTCGAGCAGATCTGACGGCGCGCTACGCCTCTCAAATTCTCTATCGACCGGCAATACCGGACTTCCTTAACTGATATATCATCGGAGCATGTTCTCCGAATCCAGCCGCCGATCTTTTCTTCAGGGAGTCCCTGCCGCCATGGCCGCGGCCTCCGCAGTCCCCGTCTTGAATGCCGCCGTTGACCCTGTCCCCGGCGATGTCCGAATCGGTGTAGCCAGCTACTCCTTCCGTGAATTCAGCCGTTCCCTGTGCATCAAGGGTACGAAGGCGCTCAACACCCCGTACCTCTGCATCAAGGAGTTTCACGCGCTCTATCGTTCCACGCCCCAGGAACTGGACAAGGCCAAAGCCGACTTCCAGAAGGCCGGCCTGACGCTGACCGGCGGCGGCACGGTCTACATGCTGAAGGACGACATGGCCGACATCAAGACGTACTTCGAGTACGCCAAGCGGCTGGGCATGCCCATGATGAACATCGGCGCCACGGCCAAGTCGCTGCCGATGATTGAGAAGACCCTGAAGGATTACGATATCCAGATCGCGGTCCACAACCATGGTCCGGAGGACAAGCACTTCCCCGCCCCGTCCGACGCGCTGAAGCTGATGAAGGACATGGATCCGCGCATGGGCGTCTGCATCGACGTCGGCCACACGACGCGCACCGGCAAGAACGTCCTCGAAGAGATCCAGGCCGCCGGACCCCGCCTGCTCGACATGCATATCAAGGATTTGAGCGACCTGATGAATCGCGACAGCCAGGTGGATGTCGGCGACGGCCAGATGCCGGTTGTGGCCATTTTCAAGCAATTGAAGAAGATGAACTACAAGGGCATCGTGCATCTCGAGTACGAGATCAATGCCGACAACCCGCTGCCCGGCATGCAGAAGAGCTTTGCGTATATGCGTGGCGTCAACGCAGCCCTGCGGGCGTAGACAATTCGATCCACATCAAGACCGGAGCCATCGCCGTGGCTCCGGTCGTTTCGTGTCAGGACCCCTGTTTATTCGCGGGCCGTCTGGACGCTGCGAACCAGCCCGTCGATAAGATCCCGCGCGCGTGTGCGGGCGAAGCTCAGCACGAAATGGCGATGATTAGGAAATCCGTTTCCCATGCGCGCTTTTGTTCGCCCTTGGAGAATTGTCCAATTTGTCATCACAAAACCTGCTTGGCAAACATCCGCCCTATGCTAAAATTGCACAACTGCGTCAAGTTTGATAATCCTTCGCGGATTCACAACTATTAGATCGAGTCGGCAAGGGGCATCCGGGGTGAGATGTTGAGCTAACCTGCTCTCGACGATTAGATGGCATTACAGCTGGACGTACGCCGGCGCAGTACTTGAAATCTGGAGGATCAATGAGAAACCGCATCGTACCCGTTTGGGCCGCTGCTTTGATGACGGTAGCTCTTTCGGGCTCCGCATCTGCCGTGAGTATTACGGCAGATTATTCGTTGCTCGGCACTGTCTACCAGGATGGCTCTGGCCAACTTCACGACACCTTCGCACCCGGCTACACGGATGTGACCGGCCTCTTCAAGACCAATGTCTCTACGGCAATCAGCTACTGGCAGAACGCGATACTGCTGCCGTGGAGCACCACCGTGACATTTACGCTTTTCGACCTGACAGGCGCCGGAGCTGTCGGGGACAACCTGATCACCAGCACGGATGCGAATGGCCGTCCCACGAGTTCCAACCTTCGTGTCGACGACGGGTCAATCCAGTTTTTCCTCGATCCGACGCCCGCCGATAACTCTGAGTACACAATGGGATCGACCGACGCCGCCCTGGGCGGTGGCACGGTGAATGTCGGGCGGCTTGGCAATGCACTGGCTGGACCAGCCAGCGGCAAATGGGACCTGCTCTCCCTGCTTTTGCACGAGCTGGAACACGGCCTGGGCTTTTCCGCCTCGCTGCCGCGCTTTCAAAACGTCACCACCGCGACCAACATGACCATCCCGACCGCGCTTTCGTTGCTGCCCAGCACCTTCGATATTCCCCTCGACGGGACGCATGTGGATGGTGTTGCCTCTGGCGGTTTGTTTAACGACACCAGCATTGCGCTTCCGGGATTTACCGACGGCCAGCGCGCGCTCCTCACGGCAGCCGATATTCTTGCGATCTGCAATGTCGAAGGCTGCGCCTCGAACCAATACAACACCAACCCCTCCGCCGCCGTCCCTGAACCGGGCACATTGCTCATGCTCAGCCTCGCGGCTCCGCTGCTCATCGGGCTGTCACGCCGGCGAAATAGGAACAAGGCCTGAAGATCGCACTGAAATGGAACCTCCTGCTGCTCGCTTCCGTGTCCTCATGCATGGTGCTACAAGCGAATAGCTCTCAAGTTTCCATCCAGGTTATGAACCCGGATGCTTCCACAAGCATCCGGGTTTTTCTGGATCGTAAATTGATCTATGAGGGGACGCCCGCCCGGCCCGTGGGCGGACAGGACCAGACAGCGCCCATTCTGGCGGGCACCTTCCCCCTCGACACCCGAGCCAAACACGTCGTCACCGCCGAAGCCGCCTCCACCCACACCAAAGCCCAGATCGAGTGGACACCTCAGCTGGACGGAAGCACCTGGTTGGTCATCCGCTATTACGCCGGCCGGCACGAACCCGGCGAACCTGCCTTCTTCACTTTCCAACTGCAGTCCTCACCCGCCAAAGTGAAGTAAAGGCGAATCAGCCCATCGCGCGGAAGGCGCCGCTTTTGAGCGCGCCGCTGGCTTCCATAAGGGCATCGCGCACACAGACAATCCCGGCCACCCGCTGTCCGGGTGCCAAATGAAGACCGGAGCCATCACCGTGGCTCCGGTCTTTTCGTGTCAAGCCCCTTACTTCTTCTTTGGCCGGCTGGACGGAGCGAACCAGCCCGTCGAGGGCGTGCCGTTCCACGCGGCAGCCATCTCCACACGCGCGATGATCTGGATCTCCGTGTCCGGCACCTTCTCCAGCAGCGGCTCGGCCGCCAGGCCCAATGAGCGCGCAGCTCGATGGAACAGCAGCTTGAACAGCTGTGTCGACGTCCAGACCGCCTTGGTATATGGATTCGGGTCGTCCGGATTCGCCTCCTGCTTGTAGACCACGCGCGCGTCGGCGATGCCCTTTTCCAGCGCCTTCAGCGCCAGTTCCGTGTCCTGGATCTTGGCGGCCGACACTGCCACCGCGCCCCAGCCGTTTGCCCGCCAATCTGGAGATTTGATCGCCTCCAGCGTCTCCACGCATTTGCCCAGCAGGATGCGCGCTTCCGCCGGATCCTTCGACCCGGCCATCATGGCCACCATCTCGATCACCCGTGCCTGCAGTTGCGGTGAGGGCAGCTGCGCGGCCACCTCCAGGGTCCTGGCCGGATCCTTATTGATGTAGCGCATGGCCTCGGTCATTTTCTGCGTCTCAAAGGCCAGCACCTGCGCGCGCTGCTCGATGTCGGCCTGGGACTGGCCGGACCGGATCGTGCCTCGCGTCGTCACGGTCTCGCCCTTTCCGGTGTCGATGGACGCCTTCCCGCGCGGATAGCGTTCCAGCACCGCCTGCAGGCCCGGCCGTTTCGCGATCTCCCTGGCCCAGGCCGGATCGACATCGGCAATGAGATCGAGCGCGTTGAAGATCTCGACGTCCTTCGGGTCCGTCAGGGTCACCGTGCCGCTGGGCCCCACCATCGTCTGGCTGTGCGGCTCCGGCAGTCCTTTGCCGTCGAGCACCGTCTTCCCCAACTGGCGTACAGCCTGCTGGAACGTCTGTTCCGGCATCTCCTTGCGGAAGGTGCGGATGAAACGTTCGAACGGTTCTGTCTGCGGACGCTGTTGGAAGCCGACCAGCGCCTGCGAGAAGAGCAACTGGTGGTGTTCGTCGCCCGGCGGCTGGGCCTTGATGACCAGCGTGATGGCGTCGAAGGGGTACGCTCCGCCCACCACCATCTGGTCGAGGAACTCAGCCGCGCGATCCAGCCGCTTTTGCGCCAGCAACTGGCGCGTGATCTCAGACAGGGCGCCGGAGCGCGGATCCGCATCGCCGGCCGCGGGCGGGGTCATGCCAGCGATGAGGCTGATGGCGCGCTCCACATCCACTTTGGCGACGTGCCCGGCCAGCCTCGACTGGAACTCCTCGCGCAAACGGTAGCCGGCCTGCGTCGGCAGGACCGCACTGGCGGCGAATGCCTGTTCATACAATTCCAGTGCTTTTTTCGGGTTATTTCCCGCAGTGACGATGCCTATTTGCAGCAGCGCTCCTGCCTGGAAATCGGGGGGTGTGGCGGCGATCATGCCGGCGGCGGCATCCAGGTAGAGCCTGGCTTTCGCGGATAGTTCGGAGGGCTCCGGCGGACCGGCACAGACAGAGGAACAGACGGCCGCGGCGAGACAGAGGCATAGCTTCATGGCTACTCCCATTCCTTGCTCACATCGCCGGGATGGCCCGGCGCGCGGAGAAGCGTCGAAGGCGCAATGGGCTCGAGTCCACACGAATGTGAGACGCGACGCGCCACGCAGCGATCCCTGATCCTCCGCTCAGCTATCTAAGACGGCATTTCAGACCTGATTGTTCCTGTTGTGGGAGAGGAATGCGCGCGGGCGACTAACTCATTGCACTGAAGGGACCTGCCTTGGATCGCGGTGTCGGTTTCTTCGATAGCGATCGGGGATCCAGAAGGTGCAGGGGCTTGAAGCTGTTCCTGGACCACTTGCAGCCGGCTTCGAATTGAATGCCGACGAAGTAGCCGATTTCGCGGAACTGGCAATAGCGCACCAGTCCGGCAAACTCGCCCTTCGGATAGGAGATGCGAACGAGGGTGCCGATGGGGATCTGCATGTCCAACTGGACGCAAGCTCCCGACAGGGAGATATCCTCCAGGTTGGCCACCGCTCTCCTGCTACGGTTGGCTCTGTCCCTCCAACGGACATCCACCAGGTCCGCACACAGCATTCTCGGTTCTGCGCGCCGCTCAATCATACATTCAATTGATCGGCATCCCAACGCATTTGATGCATGAGGAATGCCCGTACAATTTCGCCCTAATCGGGTCTAGGTAAAGGAGCTAAGGTAGCGCCCACGCCACCCCAACCAGCCCCATCGTAACCCAAGGTACTGGGTTTGGTACTGGAAAATTCATCGTTCCATTACCCCTAGTACTGCCTCTTCCACTCCTCACGTGTCGCCAGGGGATGCTGACCCTCCGCACGATCCACCGCCAGGATGCCATCCAGATGATCCATCTCATGCTGGATCAGTTCAGAAAGCGCGCCCTCCGCCCCCAGTTCGATCCATGCGCCCGCTGCATCCTGGTAGCGGATGCGAATCTCCTGATGCCGCCGCAGGTGTACCATCAGGTCCGGAAACGAGAAGCAGTCGTCCCACAGT
Organism: Paludibaculum fermentans; assembly: GCF_051172195.1. Taxonomy (GTDB): domain Bacteria; phylum Acidobacteriota; class Terriglobia; order Bryobacterales; family Bryobacteraceae; genus Paludibaculum; species Paludibaculum fermentans_A. The sequence goes on along the minus strand of NZ_JBPJAQ010000002.1, from coordinate 313,037 downwards.
GGGAACATCTGATCGCTCTGCCAGGTGTACTCGGGGTTGATGAGCTCGTAACGTACGTCATCCACCTTAAGGAAGATGAGCCGGACCGCGGCCCCGATCTGGATCGCGCTGATGCCTCGCCCGAAGCCGTGCGTCCGCCGGAATTCGGCCAGCGTGTCCTCCAGGTCCTGCATCACCTCGCGGGTATGGGCGGGATCGGCCGGAGTAGAGATAGTACGTAAGATGGGGTCGCCCAGCTGGAGAATACGGCGAACTGGCATATTACTTATGGTAGTGCTGCCGGAGCAGGTGATCCGCTAAGCTAGACCTGATGCAAGTCTTCGCAAAATCACCCTGCCGTGTGGATCTGGCCGGTGGCACCCTCGACATTTGGCCGCTGTACCTCTACCACCCGAATGCCGTCACACTGAATTTCGCGGTGAGCGTGTACACCAGTTGCCGGATCATGCCGCACGAGGGAAACGCGATCACCTTGCGGTCGCAGGACCAGGACATGGAAGAGACGTTCGACTCGCTCTCCACGCTGATGGCCGCGCCCAAGGTGCGCAACGTCCTCGCCGCCATGGTGGTGAAGCACTTCAAGCCGGCCGGCGGCATGGTGGTGGAGACCAATTCCGAGTCGCCCCAGGGCGCCGGCATCTCCGGCTCCTCGGCCCTGCTCATCTCCACCGTGAGCGCCTTTAATAAGTTCTGCAATACCCGCCACAACATCGAGCGCGTCCGTGAGATCGCCCAGAATATCGAAGCCCAGGTGGTGAACGTGCCCACCGGCTGCCAGGACTACTACCCGGCGATGTACGGCGGCGTCAGCGCCATCGACCTGACCGTGGCCGGCATCCAGCGCAACAACATGCCTGTCGACTTGGCCGAATTGAACAGCCGCTTCGTGCTGGCGTACACCGGCAAGCCGCGCAACTCCGGCATCAACAATTGGGAAGTGATGAAGCTCCACATCGATGGAGATAAGAAGGTCCTGAAAAACTTCGCCCGCATCGCCGAGATCGCCCACGGGATGCGCGGCGCCCTGGCCAGCCGGGATTGGAACGAGACCGCGCGGCTGCTGCGCGAAGAGTGGTCGCATCGCAAGAAGAATGCCCCCGGCATCTCGACCCCGCTGATCGATCACCTGATCGCTTCGACGAAAAAGTCCGGAGCCCGGGCCGCCAAAGTATGCGGAGCGGGCGGCGGCGGCTGCGTCGTATTTCTGTGTGAACCGGATGCACGTGAACGCGTGGCCCAGGCCATCGAGACCGAGGGCGCCGGGCAGGGCGTGAAGGTGCTGCCGGTGGAAGTCGCTCCGAAAGGCGTTGTAGTCAAGACCCTGTCCTGAGCGGACAAAGGCGCGGATGCCGGACGCAACTCCTTATTCCAAGCCGGGGCTATTCGGACTGCTGCTGCGCGGCGGCCTGTTCCTGCTGTTCATCCGCTATGCCGGCGGCTTGATCGGCTGGCTGCTGAGCGGTTCCAGTATTCTCGTAGCCGCGGCCATGAGCCTGTTTATCGCCGCCACGCTGGCCAGCCTGTTCGTGGTCCGCACCTTTGAGCGCGGCCGGCTGGAAGACATCGGCATGGCCTGGAGCGCCTCCAGCCTGCGCCACCTCTGGCTGGGCGTCGGCGGCGGCATCATCGCCGCTCTGCTCACCCTGCTGGTCCCACTGGGGCTCCATCTGGCGGCCCTCGAGCGCTCCACTGATCCGGCCAACGCCTTCACTCCGGGGAAACTTCTTCTCGTCTCGGTCGTCCTACTCTTCGGAGCCGTCGGAGAGGAGATGATGTTTCGCGGCTACGCCTTCCAGATCCTGCTGCGCGCCTACGGACCCTGGTGGGTGATTCCGCCATTCGGCGTCCTGTTCGCGCTGGCGCACCTGGACAACATGGGCACCAACCAGTTGGGCATCCTGAACACCGGCCTGTGGGGCATTGTGTTCGGCTACGCGTTCTACCGCAGCGGCGACCTCTGGCTGCCCATCGGCCTCCACTTCGGCTGGAACTGGACCCTGCCCCTGTTCGGCGTGAACCTCAGCGGGTTTACCATGGGATTGTCGGGCTATACGTTGCAATGGAAGGCTGGACCGCTGTGGAGCGGAGGAGCCTACGGCGCCGAGGGCAGCATCCTGGCGACGATCAGCGTACTGCTGCTGGCCGCCTGGTTGTGGCGGGCGCCGCTGGAACGCCAGACCGCGCCGCTGCTGGATGCGGAGCCGCCGGAACCGGAATCCGAGCCCCGAGAGGAGTTGTGAGGACATGAAACGCTTCCCGCTCCTGCTGATTCTCCTGGGAATCACCGCCTCCCTCGCGCCCGCGCAATCGGGCAAGGCGGATCCTGTCCGCAAGCTCACCGACGAGGAGAAGGTGGAATTGATCCGCGGCCTCACGGCCGAATACGCCACCGTCAAGGCCTATCTGCCGAGATCCAAGAAGGCCGTACCCTTCCCCAGTGATGGCAAGTACGACAAGAAGGGCTGGCTGGCCATCGGCGACGAATACGGACCCGTGGCGCGCGTCGGGGAACTGGTCCAGGTGACCAAAATCGACTTCGACGACGACAAGCTCCTCCTGCAGATCAACAACGGCCTGAACGTGAAGGGCAAATGGTATGAGCGCATCGAGGGCGGCGTGGGCGGCGGGCAGTCTACCGTACCCATGAGCCGCAATCAGTCCCGCAGCGCCGGCACCACCATCGCCGTCGTCTTCCCGGGCCGCATGCCGGCCATGAAACCCGCCGAGATCAAGACGATTCTCGCGCCCGTGCTCGACTTCGAAAAGCGTAGCGCCACGGAAAACTACTTCGACACCCTGCCGCCCGAGATTCAGGAGGCGATCAAGGCCAAACGGGCCGAGATCGGCATGAACCGGGATCAGGTGCGCATGGCCATGGGGCAGCCGCGCGACCGCCTCCGCGAGAGCAAGGACGGCCTGGAGTCGGAGGATTGGATCTACGGCTTCCCGCCCGGCAAGATCACCTTCGTGACCTTCGCCAACGGCAAGGTGACCAAGGTGAAAGACAGCTACGCGGGCTTGGGCGGAGCCACGGCGCCGCAGCCCAAACCGCAGCAGTAAGGGAACACCCCGAGTACAGAGCCGCGAGCGTCAGCGAGTCGGTGGGGCAATCGCACTCCCCCACCCAATCGACGGCACCTGCCCCAGCGCGTCCAGGCCCCCTCCGCCTAACCCCTGAGCGCCATAAACTCGAAGTTCAGGGGATTCAGCCCCCGAGCCGTCAACTGCCGCGCGCACTCCACCACATTTCGGCCCGCGGCTTCAATCCGCCGCAGCGGCAGGGTTTCCGGGGTGTACAGTTCCAGGGCGACCCACAGTCCGGCGAAATCACGGCGCTCGACCAGCGACAAGCGCTCAGGCGAACGGCCAATCAACCCAGATATGTCCATCTAGGAAGCATCTTAGCGCAGTGAGCGCAGCGAAGCCTGTAGCAGCGAGCGGAGCGAAGCCTATCGCAGTGAGCGCAGTTGCTGGACCACCGCGTCGAGCCCCTTGCGGCGATACAACTCGGCCAGGCGCCGTTCTTCCCCCGAAGCCGGCAGCGCCGCCGCCAGCCGCGGATCCTTCAACGCGGCATACGAAGGCACCCACAAATCACCATCGGAGAACTCCACCGCCGACGGGAAGGCCGTCAACCCATTCACGGGTTTCGCGAAGCGGAGCGTATTCTCCTTGCGGATGGTGGAATGCTGTCCCGGCGGCAGATTCACGTCGGCCGGCAGCGTCCCGGCCATGAATTCCCGGCCCTGTTCGTCCTTGGCCAGCCAGCCGAGCTCGACAAACCGGATCGCCCGTTTTGCCTTGCTCTGCAGTTCAATCCTCGGCGCGCGCGCCTCGGTCCCGGTCATGCGCACATCACCGGAGAGCAGCTCCACCGGCGCGTCGGGGAATTGCAGGAAGGCGAATTCGACGCTGCGGCCGGCTTCCACGTTGGTGGCGGGCATCGCCCGGGCCACCTGCATCCCCATCACCAGGTTATCGGAGGGCCGGGCCAGCACCGCCAGCAATTGTTTGCGCAAGATCTCGGGTCCACCCTGTGTGAGTGCGGCCAGCATCGCTTTCCGGTCGCGCCGCGCGCTGAGCTCCCACGAGAGCATGTCTCTCCGCGCGTTCAGCCGGTTCGGCCCATAGAACGTGAGATCTTCAAAAAGCACGCCATCCAGCCCCACCTGCACCAGGGCGCCGGTGCCCGTGTTGAGCGGCCGCATCAGGCGCAGATCCACACGGATGGGGAACACTTCCCCGGGCTGTACATCGAGGCTCGGCACCGTGACCGACGCCTTGCCGCCCGGTGTCACCTCCTGGGCCAGCACCAGCAGCGACACGCCCCGGATGGGCCGTGGAGACGCGTTCTTGAACACCAGCGTGGAATGCAGGTCGACCAGCATTGCGCCGCCACGGGCCGTGGCCCGCGTGCGGCCCCAGTCCGCCGAAACCAGCGCCAGCGGGCCGTCCCCCGGCAGGTTTACCTGGAACGAGTTGCTGGGGTCGACGGGCACTTCCGGCCCCTGCGCACACAGCGCGGCCGTCATGCCCAGAACCAGGACCGGGAGCAGCAGGATACGAATGCGCGGATTACTATTGCGCGGAGACATGGTGGATGGTCACCTGACCGGTTTCTGAGTCGACAAAGCTGGCCCGGGCGCCGCCGTCCCAACTGACGGTAGTCACCGCGGGCTGTTCCGAATGGTTCAAAAGCGTGAGCGCGGCGCCGCGATTCTGCAACGCCAGGCCGTCCGGACGAGCCTCGGACAGTACGGCCGCCGCCGGATCGGTCATCGTCCGCAGATTGTCTGGATTCCGCAGCCACCAGCCAGCCACTGCCACAAAGGAGAGCGAAGCCAGGACCACCGCCAGGCGCCAGCCGGCCGCTTCCGGCTGCGGAGTGTCCTCCACTACCGCGGGCCGGTCCACAATCGCCCCGGCCGAAAGGCCCAGGCGGATGTTGGCACTCATCTCGGCTTCCAGCGAACTCCAGTCGAGCTCTTCGGGCAGTTCGCCCGCCCGCCGCCGCAACTCCTGCCGGGCCAACCGTAGTGCTGCCGCTTCGGCGGCGCAACGCGCGCATCCATATAGGTGGATTCGCACCTGGAGCGCACCTGGCAAGGACAGGTCGTTGCCGGCATACAGCGCGAGTTGTTCCGGCCCAGGATGGTTCTTCATGGGCGTTTCAACTCCTGTCGGTTCCGCTCCAGATACTTACGGAGCTTGGTTCGGGCATTGGCGATGTGCGACCGGACGGTCGCCTTGCCACAATTCAGCCGCCGGGCCACTTCCTCCGCCGGCAAATCCTCGACATCCCGCAGGATCAGCGCCGTGCGCTCCCGGGCTGTCAAACGGCTGAGCCCTTCGGCCAGATAATCCTGGTGCTCCGATCGCAAGACCAGCGATTCGGGACTGCGCTCCGGAGCTGTCATCAGCGGATCGGAGATTTCGTCAATCTCGGTGAAGTTCGCCCGGCCCTGCCGGCGCAGAAAGTCGATCGCCGTATTCGAGGCAATGCGCGACAGCCAGTGGGCGGCCTTGTCCAGGTCTTTCAACTGGTCCTGCCGCTGCAGCGCCTTGATAAATGCTTCCTGCGTAAGGTCTTGCGCGTCAGCCACATTGCCGACAATGCGGTAGATGATCAGGAACACGCGCCGCATGTTGGCCTGCACGAACTGGTCCTGCTTTTCCCGCCATTCGGGGGAAACCGCCGGACACAAGGGCAGTTCTCGTGGCTCGTTCATTGCCAGACCAAGACTGAGGGCCGGTATCTGCATGGGCTCCGCTGAAATGTCTGACGCTGCGAGCCCGCCGGCCGTGCAAGCCTTTCTATCGGCGCTATTCTGTGATTGTATGAGACCGGCCACGCCGAGGGAAGCGCCCTGTTTGACGCTCCTCGCTCCGCCAGGCCTCGTTCTTACTTATCCATTTCGCTTATCCGGCCCCTGTCCGGCCGGACAAGAAAGGCGCATTCATGAAGTTAGCATCGAGCATGACGCGGATCGGCACCGAAACCGCGTTCGAAGTCCTTGTGCGGGCCCGGGGCCTCGAAGCCCAGGGACGGCACATCGTCCATCTCGAAATTGGAGAACCCGATTTCGCGACGCCCAGCCATATCGTCGACGCGGCCAAACAGGCGCTCGATGAGGGCTGGACTCATTACGGCCCCACGCAGGGCCAGCCGGAATTGCGTACCGCCATCGCCAGCTATGTGGCCCGCACCCGCGGCATCGACGTCGGCCCGGAACGGGTCTGTGTCGTACCTGGCGGAAAACCCATTATCTTCTTTCCCATGATGGCTTTGATCGACCCGGGTGACGAGGTGATCTACCCCAACCCCTCCTTCCCGATCTACGAATCGATGATCAACTACCTGGGCGGCGTCGCCGTGCCCATGCCCCTCATCGAGAGCCGCGGCTTCAGTTTCAACCTCGACCTCTTTCGGGAGAAACTGTCCGACCGCACCAAAATGGTGATCCTGAACTCACCGGCGAATCCGACCGGCGGCGTCATCCCCAAGGAAGACATCGCCGCCATCGCCGAAATGCTGCGGGACCGCGACGTCGTCGTCCTCTCGGACGAGATCTACTCCCGGATGAGCTACGGCCGCGAAGTCGTTTCCATCTCCACCTTCCCCGGCATGCTGGACAAAACCATCATCCTGGATGGGTTCTCCAAAACCTACGCCATGACCGGTTGGCGCATGGGCTACGGAGTAATGCCCCCCATGCTCGTCGACGCCGTGAACAAGCTGATGGTGAATTCAAATTCCTGCACCGCCAGTTTCACCCAACGCGCCGGCATCGCCGCCTTGAATGGTCCGCAGGAGCCCGCCGAGGAGATGATCGCCGAGTTCCGGCGCCGCCGCGACGTCTTCGTTGAGGAGCTGAATACCATTCCCGGATTCCGCTGCCCCATGCCCGAAGGCGCCTTCTACGCATTCCCCAATATCGAGGCGACAGGGTGGAAGTCCAAGCCTCTGGCCGACGCCCTGCTCGAACAAGCCGGGGTCGCCTGCCTCAGCGGAACCGCCTTCGGAGCCTTCGGCGAGGGTTACATTCGCTTCAGCTACGCCAACTCCATGGATAACCTCCGAGAGGCTGCTGCTAGGATTCGTAGTTTCTTTGCCTCCCGATAGACGAAGAAATGCGAATTCACATGTTAACTATGTCCCAAACCGAGACATTTCTGCGCTAATACAGGCGTGGAACTCCTCGGATTGGTGCTCATCGGCCTTGACGGTCACATTTCGGCAATGAACTCCCTGGCGCGGGATCTCCTTGCCACACCGGACGGTATTTATATCGAACGGAGAATTCTCAGTCTGCCTGACTCGGAGGATGGAGCGGGCCGTTTGGTTCAAATCGAACGGTCCGCCGGCCAGGCGCCCCTGCTGGCGTGGGTCACCCCTATGGTCAACGGTGCACCTACTCCCAAGTTTCGGGCAGTCGCCCTGGTGGATCCGGCCCGCCGTCAGCTGACAGCGTCCGCGACCCTCGAAGCGACTTTCCGTTTCACGAAGGCGGAGATGAGGTTGGCTGAACAGATGATGAACGGAAAATCCCCGGCCGAAGCGGCGCAGGCGCTGGGCATTACCATTCATACTGTTCGGACTTACCTGAAGCGGCTTTATCACAAAGCAGGGGTCCGGACCCAGGCTACGCTGGTGCGGCGGTTGTTGCAGGCTGCCCAGGCGCTGCCGGCCTGAAGCTCGCGGCTCTGACCACCTGAGCTTCGCCGCCCGGCATGCCCGGATCTGCGCCTACAGGAATTCCTTGTGCAGCGACTTCAAGGCACTCGGCGTGACCAGGTGGAAGCGGATGTGAAGCCGCGTAAAGCGCTGCAGCGAAACGTGCATCTCATCGCTGGGGATGCGCGGAGAGGCTACGTCCAGGGCGCCATCCTGGATCCGGAACGGCAATACGCCCCACTCCCGCATCACTCTCTGCGGCAGCGAACGGGCAACCCGCGCCGTCACCACGGCGAAGCCGATCTCGGCCGTCGGCAGGCACTGCTGGATGCCCAGCACCTGATAAAGCCTTGCCTCGGTCAGTAACCCCAATTCCACCAGATAGTTACCCAGCAGCGTACCGGGCGGCCTCGCAGCCAGCGCCTGGTCTATCTCCAACTGGGAACAATCGCCCATGCTCACCAGCAACTCGCCCAGGCGGCGTTTGTGGGGCATCAGCGCCTCCCGGCTGGGATAACAGTGCTCCGTCTTCAGCCACCGCAACGGCTCATGCTTCCAGTAGTGCCGCAGCCACAGCCGCAGGGCCGCCAGGGTCGCGCGGGTATTGATCCAGTTCCCCCACAGCATGCGGAGCGGTACGCCTAAAGCAAACAAAATGCCGTAGATCCTGGCAACCGCCGAGGTTCTCACCACCAGGCGGGCGGTCAGCAAAGAAGCGTTCACCAGCAGCAGCCCCAGCATGCCCGGTGTGGAGTGAACCAGTGTGCGCAGCGGCCACTCGCGATGGGCCGACGTGTTGACGCACCACGACACCACGCCGTACAGCAGGATCAGATTGCATAACAAACTCAACGGGTTGCCCCAGATCCCCTTGCGATCACGCCACAGGAACCAGCGCTGTACCCAGGGGCTGGGCAAATCCTGCCCCCAGCCGAATCGTTCCCAGGCCTGCAGGGCATTCCCAGTCACCCAGCGGCTGCGCTGCCGCATCGCCTGGGCCGCCCGCCGGGGGAAGTATTCCCTGGTCGCCACCAGACTACCTCCGGCCGTCTCCAGCGGCAGCATGGCCTGTCTGCAGCCCATCCGGAACATCCGTAGTCCGTTGTCGTAGTCCTCGGTCAACGAGCCCGGGTTGAAAATACAGTTCTGGCTCGCCTCGGCCAATTGATCCAACGCCTCCCGGCGGAAAGCAGTCCCCACGCCGCAGCCCGGCAGGAAGCCGCCCAGCTGGACGCGAGTCTCCAGGTCCTTTCCCTGGCTCTCGGCGAAGTCGTCGCAGTAGACACCGTGCGTCCACTCGCGCAAGGCGGTGGGCAGCGCCAGCACCGGAACCTGGATCATGTCGTACACGGTCGAGTATTGGCTGATGCGATGAAACGACTGAGGATGGATGAGATCCTCCGCATCGTGCATCACCACCACGTCAAACTTCAGGTCGTGCTGGTCCTCGTGCAGCAGCATCCGCTGCCGGATCCAGTTCAGGCAATCCGCTTTCGAGGTGGGACCGTCGTGCGGCACTTCCGCGAGGTGGACCCGCGCATGCCGCCGCGCCAAAGCCAGCACGGCGCCGCGCGTGGCGGCATCGTTCTGGTATACCCCCACGAATACCTCATAGTCGCGGTAGTCGATCGCCGACAGGTTGTGGTCCAGCATTGGACCAATCACCTCCGCTTCCTGCCACAGAGGAATGTAGACGGCAATCGTCGCAGTTGGGGAATCGGAGGAGAGGGACGGAGGGCAGCGCCGCAGTTTGCGCCAGAGCCAGCAGACATCCAGGACCATGTCGTCCAGACCGCTGGCCAGCAGATAAAGCCCCAGCGGAAGCAGGGTGGCGGCGGCGAGACGGGCCAGGCTCTGATCGGCAGCGCCCAGCCACACTTTGAGAATCTCCAGCACTTCTCCCAACTAGTGCCGGGAGCGCCGGAATTCTCTTACCTATTTCACAGCCGCCACTCGAATCACAAAACTACTTGGCGGCCGGAGCGCCTTCCAAGGTCTTCTTCTCGTGATAGTACTTGCCGACTTCCGTCAGGGCAGGAGCGTCCTTCGTCGGCTTCGCACCCTTCTCATGACAGGTCGCGCAGGGCTTCTTTTCTTTCTTCTGGTAGGCCGGTGTAGCGGAAGAGACGCCCATGGTGGCAAAGATGGCGGCCACAAGCGTGGCTGCCGGCAGAATCAGACGGAGTGCTTTCATATTTTCTCCAATGCGTGGCCGAACTTAGCGGTCCACGCGGATTTTAACATTTCGCCCAAGGCCGATTCAGCCGGCCATCCTCATCAGGCAGCGGTCCGTTACTTCTTCGGTGCACCCTCGAGGGTCTTCTTTTCCTTGTAGAATTTTCCGACCTCGTTCAGAAGCGGAGCTTCCTTCGTCGGAGCCTTGCCCTTCTCGTGACACGTGAAGCAGGGCTTCTTTTCCTTGCTGCCCATCTCTTTCGTCGCGAACGAGAGCCCGCTGGTGGCGAGGAAGGCAGCCACAAGCGTGGCGGCCGGCAAAATCAATCGAATAGCCTTCATAGACCTGAATCTCCTTAATAGTGCCGCTGGTCGCAGCATCCCCAATATATCACCGCTTTACAAGATGCATCCCAGGCCAAACGCGTTACTAGTCCAGTTTCGGGGGATCCAGCATCCCCCGCGAAAGGTATGACTGTTTTCTCAACAGTCGACCCCTACAGCCGCGGCGGAGTGGTCACCACGATCGCCGTCGCCGGCTCACTCCCCATCGCCCGGTACCCGTGCGGCTGCGACCCATCGAAGTACGCACTGTCACCCTGCTTCATCTCGATCTCTTCTTCCGCGTACGTAATCGCCACCGCGCCGTTCAACACGTAGAGGAACTCGGCCCCGTCGTGGACATGGTCACTCACTTCCTCGCGCCGCCGCGGCTCAATCGTCGCCAGGTACGCCTGCATGCTCTTCTCCTGCGTCGAGAAAGCCAGGCATTCAAAGAACCATGCCGGCGACGGCGCATCCGCCCGGTCTGGAAATCGCATCCGCTCCGCCGCCCGGATCACCGAACACAACGACCGCTTCGTCCGGTTCGTAAAGAAATGATCCAGCCCCACATCGAACACCATCGCAATCCGCGCCAGCGTCGGCAGCGTCGGCACCAGTTTGCCGTTCTCCAACTGCGACAGCATCGAGGCCGACAGGCCGGTGTGCTTGCCCAGGTCCACAAGCCCGATCTTCTTCCTCAAACGCAGGTGCCGCAGCTTGCGGCCAAGATCATACGAGGAGAGTACTCGCTGCACCGTTTCCGGGCCCGTCTCCTGTGTCACTGAATCTTGTTTTAACTGAACTGAATCCGACGGGCTGCTATTTATTTGCACTGAAGTTCATTTTATCCAGACATACAATCGTTGCGCAACTCCTGTTAGTTTAGAGTTGGCGGCCGGGCTGCTGTTCCACCCTGACCCGCCAGACAAGAGGGCTCCAGCTTGGATCGAATCTACAATCCCGTCTATGCAGGCGTTCCCGACAGCCACTTGGTCTCGCTCGCCCAGCGCGGCGATAACGAAGCCTTTGGTGAATTGATTGAACGGCATACAGCCATGGCCAAGCGCATGGCTTACTCCGTCCTGCGCGACGAGACCAATGCCGAGGACGAGGTCCAGAACGCTTTCTGGAAGGCCTATGAGCATATCGGTCAGTTTCAACAGGACGCGAAGTTTTCCACCTGGCTGTCGCGCATTGTCGTGAACGAATGCCTGATGCGCCTGCGCAAGGATCGCCGCGTGCGCCTCACTTACCTGGACGACGGCCTGGACGGGGAGGAGACCGTGACGCTCGACCTGCCGGACCTGGCCCCGACGCCGGAATCGGCCGTCGCCAAGACCCAGGTGGGCGCCGTCCTGCGCGAGGAGATCCGCAAGATCCCCACCCTCCTGCGCGACGTCTTCATCCTGCGGGAAATGCAGGAGTTGCCCATGCAGGAGGTGGCCGGCAAACTGGGCATCACGGTCGCCGCCGCCAAGAGCCGCCTGCTGCGCGCCCGGCTGGAACTGCGGGCCCGGCTGGATCGCCACTGCGGCCGGCAGGGCGCCGCCACGCTCACCGCCTAGTCTCGCGGATGTTGTTGAGTCCGCACCCCCGGAGCGGCGCCAAAGTCGAACGCGCCGCTCCTGGAATTACTGGATAGTGCTATATTGGGGCAGAATGCCAGTCCGGGCCTTGCGCGGAGCCTTCCGCATCCTTCGATGAAAGCCCGCGTCCCCCTCATCCGCGGCCTCGAGTCCTTTTTTGGTACCCGAGACGAGAACATCCGTCTACTGGAGTCGGGCCTCTCCGTCACCACGCGCCTCACCCACGATGCCTTTGAGATCGAAGGCGACGACGCTCAGGTTGGGCGTGCCGAACAGATCATTAAGGAATACGTGGCGCTGATGGAAGGCGGCACGAAACTGTCCGGCGAGGACGTCAACAGTTTCCTCAAGATTCTGGTCTCCGACCCGACGGCCAGCCTCAAGCTGCTCTCCGAGAGCGGCAAGTCCCGCAACTTCGGCAAGAAACGCATCAATCCGAAAACCCCGAACCAGCGCGCTTATCTGGACATGATTGAGCGCAATGACCTGGTGTTCGGGATCGGACCGGCCGGCACGGGCAAGACTTACCTGGCCGTGGCCATGGCCGTCTCGGCCCTGCTCAATAAACAGGTTACGCGCATCATTCTCACCCGGCCGGCGGTCGAAGCCGGGGAACGCCTGGGCTTCCTGCCCGGCACGCTGCAGGAGAAGATCGACCCCTACCTGCGCCCGCTCTACGACGCCCTGTTCGACATGCTGGATACGGAACGCGTGGAAAAGTCGCTGGAGCGCAACGTGATCGAGGTCGCTCCGCTGGCCTTCATGCGCGGCCGTACGTTAAATGACAGTTTCATCATCCTGGACGAAGCCCAGAACTGCACTGCGGAACAAATGAAGATGTTTCTCACGCGGCAGGGTTTCAATTCCAAGATGGTAGTCACCGGGGACCTGACCCAGATCGACCTGCCAGTGGGCCGCCGCTGCGGTCTGAGCGAAGCCCTGGAAGTGCTCCGCGGACTCGACGGAGCCGGTTTTCTGTATTTCGACGAGCGCGACGTGGTGCGGAACCCCCTGGTGCAGCGCATCGTGAAAGCATACGAAAAGTACGGTGAACAGAATGGTACGGGCCGTCAATTGTCCCTGAAGCTGGCTGACGGTCAAGTGCCGCCCGAAGAGCCGAAACCCGGCGCATGAGCCCTGAGCCTTTACTGATCTTCGAGACGCGGACGCGCGGCCTCAAGCGCCGTGAACTCCAGAAGTACGCATGGGAACTGCTGCGGAACCTGGCGCCCGGACGCTCGTATTGCGCGCTGGTCACCGGTGACGAGGAACTGCGGCGGCTCAACAACGAGTTCCGCGGCCAGGACTACGCCACCGACGTTCTCTCTTTTCCCTCCGATAGCCCGGCCGGGTCGCTGGGCGATATCGCCATCTCCGTTGACCGCGCCGCCGCCCAGGCCGCCGAACACGGACACGATACACCCACCGAGATCCAAATCCTGCTGCTGCACGGCCTGCTCCACCTGCTGGGCCACGACCATGAAACCGATAAGGGTCTTATGCGTCGCCTGGAAGCAAAGTGGCGCCGGAAACTCGGCCTGCCGACTGGCCTCATCGAACGCTCCGGCCGCAAAAGGGGAAAGCAGTGATCTTCCTGCTGGCCTTCATCCTCTCCTGCGTACTCTGCCTGGTGAGCTTCATCCAGGTGCTCTACCTGGAATCGCTGCGCCTGCGGACGCGGGAATTCGAGGCGCTGGGCTATTTCAAAGACACGCTGCAGGAGAAACTGGGCTACGAGACGGAGCAGGGCGCGTTCGTTTATTCCCTGATCAAGCACAGCCTGCTGGTCTTCGCCGGGTCGGCCTTCGTCGCCGCCGCTGCCACGCGCGGCGAGGACTGGAAAGGGCTGCTGGAAGGCTTCGTCGTCGGCTGGCTGGTCATGATGATCGCCAGCTACATCATTCCGCAGGCGCTCTACCGCCGTTCTTCCGGCCATTGGGCCCTGCCGCTGGTGCCGCTGCTGCTCTTCCTGGCGCTGCTGTTTAAACCGCTGACGGCCTTCCTCGGCTTCCTGCAATCCGTCTTCGAACTCAGCGAGCCCGGCTCGGACGAGGAGAAGCAGGACCCGTCGGAAGAGATCGAGGCCCTCATCACGGCCGGCGAGGAAGAAGGCATCATCGAGAAGGAAGATTCGCGGCTCATCCAGAACGTCGTCGCCTTCGGCGACAAGAAAGTGCTGGAAGTGATGACCCCGCGCCGCGAAATCGTCGCCATCGAAGCCAACGAACCGCTGCAGGCCCTGCGCAAACTGGTCAAGGAGCAGCAGTTCTCCCGCATTCCTGTCTTCGAAGGCGACATCGACCACATCAGCGGCTTCATCCACGTTCGCGATCTGTACGAACTGGACGACGAGCAGCGCAAGACAAAGTCCCTCAACGATCTCATCCGGCCCATCCAGCCGGTCCCCGAGATGAAGCCCGTGCCGAAACTGCTGCGCGAGATGCAGGAACGCGGCATCCATATTGTTTATGTCGTCGACGAGTACGGCAGCGTCGCCGGCCTGGCCACCATGGAAGACCTCGTCGAAGAGGTCTTCGGCGAGATTCGCGACGAACACGAACCGCAGCACGACGTGTTGCGCGGCAACGACGGCTCCATCACGGTCTCCGGCTCGTTCGACGTCGATCACCTGCAGGAACTCTTCGGCTACCGGCCCGGCGAGGACATCCAGTCGACCACCGTCGGTGGCCTGGCCAGCGAATGGTACGGAGCCGTACCCGCGGTGGGCACTATAGTGGAACAGGATGGGCTGAAGATCGAAATCCTGGCCGCGGACGATTTCCGGGTCGACAAAGTCAGGATCAGGGCCGCGGATCCGATCTCGGATCCCGAAGTGGAAACCGCCTGAAACAGCCTCCTGTGTGCGAGGCAGAGATTGCATGAGTAAGAACAGAAGTAAGAGCAAACAGAAACACCGTTCGGGCTTTGTGTCGATCCTGGGCCGGCCCAATGCCGGCAAGTCGACCCTGCTGAATGCCCTGCTGGGCACAAAACTTTCGATTGTCGCCGATAAGCCGCAGACCACCCGCACCACGGTGCAGGGCGTGCTGACGCAGCCCGAGGCGCAGATCGTCTTCGTCGACACCCCTGGCATTCACGACGCGGACACCATCTTCAACCGCCGCATGATGGAGTCGATCAAAGAGGCGCTGGAAGAACGCGACCTGCTGCTCTACCTCATCGACGGTACGCGCCGTCCGGGCCCCGAAGACGAAAAGTCGCTGGAACTCATCAAGGACACCGGCACCAAGGTCTTCGCCCTCTTCAACAAGATCGACCTCATCGACAAGAAGAACGACCTGCTGCCTGTGATCGAGGCGTTCAGCAAACTGCGCGAGTTCACTGAGTACTTCCCCATCTCCGCCGAAACCGGCGAGGGGCTGGAAGTGCTGCGCGCCGCCATTCTGGAGCAGATGCCCGTCGGCCCGGCCTATTACCCGGAAGACTACATCACCGATCAGCCGGAGCGGTTCATGGCCGCCGAGATCATTCGCGAGAAGATCCTGCTCACCACCCGGCAGGAGGTTCCGCACTCCGTCGCGGTGCTCGTCGACGAGTGGAAGGAAGAGGGCCGGCTGACGCGCATCACGGCCACCATCCACGTGGAGCGGCCCGGACAGAAAGCCATCATTCTGGGCGCCCGCGGAGCGCTCATGAAACAGATCGGCACCGAAGCGCGGCTCGAGATCGAAAAGTTGCTGGAGAAGAAGGTCTTCCTCACACTGTTCGTAAAGGTGAATCCCAAGTGGCGCGAAAACGAGTCGTTCCTCAGGGAGCTCGACTGGCGCGCAATGATCGGAGGAGAGGCCTCCACTGCAGCCGATTCAGAGGATAATAAGGGGGAGTAGCGACATGCGAATCCTATCCCTGTTTCTCGTCTTTTTCTTCCTTTTCCAGACGGTCGCCGTCTTTGCTGACGACAAGGTCACCGACGACATGGTCTACAACGCGGTCCTTCGCAAGCTGGCGAACGATCCTGATGTGAAGGGCGGCACGCTGGTGGTGGAAGTGAAGGAAGGGACCGTCACGATCAAAGGCTCAGTCGAAAGCGACAAGCTGAAGGCCAAGGCCGAACGCATCACTAAGAAGGTGAAGGGCGTCAAAGGCGTGGTGAACGAGCTGGTCGTCAAACCTCGCGGAGCTTAGCGTGAGTGTTGAGTTTGCTGTCCGCCCCGTGGGCTATGTCCGGTCGGAAGTCCTCGACAGGAAAGCCATGCCCACCTGGGGCGCCACGGCCGCCGTCGAAATCCTGCCTGAATTTGCCGATGCCCTGCTGAAGATCGAGAAGCACTCGCATCTCTGGATCTTCGGCTGGCTGGGCCAGGGCCGGGACGAACGGCATGTCCTGCAGGTGATCCCGCGCGGTTATGTCGATCGCAGCCCCAGCGGCCTGCACGGTGTGTTTGCCGTGCGCTCGCCCGCGCGGCCCAATCCCATCGGCCTCACCGCCGCCCGCGTCATCGCCCTCGATGGCTTGACCATCCGGCTGGACCGTCTCGACTTCATGGACGGCACCCCCGTGCTGGACATCAAACCCTACCTCGCCACCCGCGACATCATCTTCTCAACGAATTACGGCCAGTTGGGCCAGGCCCGCACCCGCGAGGACCTGCGCAATTCGCTGATGACCCAGGCCGTACAGTTCCACGGCCAGCGCAAAGGCGACCTGGCGCTGGCAGTCCGGATTATCGAGCACTACCGGGCCACGCGCTTTGAACTGGGCGATCCGGGCCACTACCCCGTCACCGCACCCATCGACCGGCCAGTCCTGCTGGACGGGCTGATGGGCATCACACGCTCGACACCCGGCCGCGGCAACCTGCACTTCGGCCCGTCCGGCCTGGTCCAGCTGGGCGGCATCACCTACCGGTTGATCGTTCCTGACACGGCTGATGCGGAGAAAGTGCTGCACGCACCCGAAGAAACTCTGTTCGACGCTTCTTGACCCGTTTTTCCGGTTAACATTCAGTTGATGCGCTACGAGGAGCACCGGCCCAGTCCGGCCCTGGCTGCCGCCGTGGACTGCTACTGGACCCTGGCCGGCGCCGGGGATGGATCCGTACAGCCCATCCTGCCCGATGGCCATTGCGAAGCCGTGCTCCATCTGGCCGACCCTCCACGCCGGCTGCTCCCCGATGGAACGGCCCTCCACCAACCGCGCGGACTCTGGATCGGCCAGATGGAGTCGACCGTCCTGCTGCAGCCCGCCGCTCGCCTCAACGTGTTTGGCATCCGCTTCCGGCCCGCCGGAGCCTGGATGCTCACCGGTTGGCGCCAGGCGGAAACCACCGGACGAATCCTGCCACTGGACGAAATCTGGGGCTCGCCGTTGGGTGAGCAACTGGGCAATGCGCGCGGCACGGCGGAACGGATCTTAGTAGTGGACCGCTTCCTGATGGGGCGCCTTCGAAAACCGGCCGCTTCGGCGATAGAGGCGGCGCTCCGCCAACCGCGCCTGCGGGTGGAAGAGCTCGCCCGCCAGTCCGGGTGCAGCCGCAGGCAGTTGGAACGGTTGTTTCAGGACCAGGTGGGGTTGAGTCCGAAGAGTTGGTCCCGGATCCGCCGGATGCAGCACAGCCTGCACTTGCGGCGGCTGCATCCGAGGTGGAACTGGGCGCGCATCGCGGTCGAAGCCGGTTACTTCGACCAGGCCCACATGAACAGTGATTATCTGTCCCTGGCGGGCGCGCCTCCTGCCCGGCTGGTCGGGAGCCTCCCCGGTATGGGAGAACATCTCGCCCGGCCGGACCGCTGAAAATGTCGCATTTCTCCAATGCGCTCGCGGTCTGTGCGGCTAGACTACTGCTTATGCGAAAACTACTGCTGCTTCTACTGCCCGCCGCCCTGCTCGGCGCCGATGCCAATCAACTCGACTGGATGGCCGGCTGCTGGACCTCGCAGGGCGGCCCCGTGCGGGTCGACGAACAATGGAGCCTGCCCGTGGGCGGCATGATGTTGGGGTTATCGCGAACCGTGAAGCAGGACAAAGCCGTGTTTCACGAGTTCATGAGGATCGAAACCAAACAGGGTGTGATCACTTACACGCCGCGCATCGGCTCTTCCCAGGCACCGGTGGCGTTTACATTGATCAAACAATCAGGGGATGAGGTGGTGTTCGAAAATCTGGCCCACGATTTCCCCCAGCGGATTCTCTACCGCCGGACCGCCGATGGCCTGGCCGCCCGGATTGAAGGCTCCCGGAACGGCAAGGAACAAGCCGTCGACTTTCCCATGCAGCGCACGCGCTGCGAGGCGCGTTAGCCCAGCCCAAGAACCTTGGAGATGACCCAGCCACTCAGCAGTCCGCCGATGGCCGAGACAATCACGAGGTCCCGAATCATCTCTTTCATGGTGCTCATTTCCCTACTCTCCTCTTGACGCTCACTTAGATATGCGCGTTCCAATTTGGAAAGAGATCAGGAGCTCATGAAAAAAGATTTACAGGCGCGAATTGACTAGCGCTTGCAACGGATTCGGGCATTCCCAGGCTACGCGAGAGCCTTTTTGACCACCTCGCCCTCGACGTCGGTGAGCCGGAAATCGCGGCCCATGTGGCGGAAGGTCAGCTTGGTATGATCGAAGCCCAGGCGATTCAGGATGGTCGCCTGCAGGTCGTGGACATGCACCTTGTCCTCCACGATGTTGAAGCCGATGTCGTCCGTCTTGCCAATCACCTGCCCGCCCTTGATGCCGCCGCCCGCCATGAACATGGAGTAGGCCAGAGGATGGTGGTCGCGGCCGGCGTTCTCTGGATCCTGCGTATTGCGGATCTCCACCATCGGCGTCCGTCCGAATTCCCCGCCCCACACAATCAGCGTCGAATCCAGCAAACCGCGCTGCTTCAGGTCCTTGATGAGGGCGGCCGTGGGCTTGTCTGAGATGTCGCAGTTCTTCTTGAGGTCGCGGTTCAGGTAAGTGTGCTGATCCCACGAGGCGTGCATCATCAGCACGAAGCGCACCCCACGCTCCACTAAGCGGCGAGCCATCAGGCAGTTGGTGCCAAACTGCTTCGTCTTGGGATCATCGATGCCGTACATCTCGCGGATGTGGGCGGGTTCCTTCGACAGGTCGGCCATCTCCGGAGCCGCGCTCTGCATGCGGTAGCCCAGCTCATAGCTGGCGATGCGCGAGGCGATCTCCGGATCCCCGGTCTCGGCCATGTGCTCCTGGTTCAGGTCGCGGATCGCGTCCAGCGTGGCGCGCTGCGTCTGGGCCGCCACGCCTTCCGGATTCGACAGATACAACACCGGATCGCCCGAGTTGCGCAGCACGGTGCCCTGGTAGTGCGAAGGCAGGAATCCGCTGGAGAAGTTCGATGCGCCGCCGCTGGTGCCTACGCCCGAGGTCAGCACCACGAAACCAGGCAGGTTCTTCGACTCGCTGCCCAGGCCGTAGAGCGACCACGCCCCAATCGTCGGGCGGCCAATCTGGATCGAACCCGTGAACAGCAGCAACTGGCCCGGATGGTGGTTGAACGCCTCGGTGTACATCGACCGCACCAGGCAGATGTCGTCGGCGCAGGAAGCGATGTTCGGGATGTAGTCGGAGTACTCGATGCCCGACTGGCCGTACGGCTTGAACGTGCGCGGGCTGGCCAGCACCTTGGCGTCTTTCTTGATGAACGCCAGGCGCAGTTGCGAGGTGAGCGACTCCGGCAGGGTCTGGCCACTGATCTTCTGCAGGCCCGGCTTGGGATCGAACAGATCCATCTGGCTGGGCGCGCCTTCCATGAACATGAAGATCACGTTCTTGGCTTTGGCGGGCAGCGGCGGCAGCTTGGGCAACAGCGGATTGTCCGCCGGACCCGAGGCCGCGCGGCCTTCCGCCCCCAGCAGGTGGGCCAAGCCCATCGTGCCAATCCCACACCCGACCTCACGCAGGAATCGCCGGCGGTCGCGCAGGGCTCGAAAATCGTTTTCGTCGCGAATCATGGTGGCTACTCCCTGGTAATGAATTCTTCGAGATTCAGCACAGCTCGGGCGGCCGTCGTCCAGGCGGCGTTCTGCGGCTTCAGCGGCAGCAGCGCCGCGGCCTGTGCCTGGTCTTTGGCCATCGAGGTGGCCTGCTGGTCGATCAGCTTCTGCACGCGTTCCCGTTCCCGGGAGGAAGGATCGCGGCCCAGCGTGAGCTCGAACAGGTAGTCGATGCGGCGTTCCGGCTGCGCCTCCTGGTTGACGCGCAGCGCCAGCGCCTGGGCGGCCTCGTAGAACACGGGGTCGTTCATCAGGTTCAGCGCCTGCAGCGGCGAGTTCGACTGGCGGCGGCGCGAGCAGGAGACGTTCGAATCCGGCCGGTCGAAGTTCATCAGCATCGGGTAAGGCGTCGTGCGCTGGAAGTGGATGTAAAGGCCGCGCCGGTAGCGCTTCGCGTCCTCATCGTTCGTCCACTTCACACTGCCGGCATAGCCGAGTTCGGCCACGCCCTTGGGCTGCGGCGGATGCACGCTGGGGCCGCCGATGTCGGGGTTCAGCAGCCCGCTGGCCGCCAGGGCGGAATCACGGATGCTCTCCGCTTCCAGCCGGACCCGCGACTGCCGGGCCAGCAGGACGTTCTCCGGATCCTTCTCCTTCAACTCGGGCCGCACACGGGAACTCTGCCGGTAAGTGGCCGAGGTCACGATCGTCCGCAAGGCGTGCTTGACGCTCCAGCCGTTGTCCCGGAAGTCGCTGGCCAGCCAGTCGAGCAGTTCGGGATGCGACGGCTTGTCGCCCTGGGTACCGAAGTCCTCTGAGGTCTTCACGATGCCGCGGCCGAACAGGTCCTGCCAGAGGCGGTTGACGGTGACGCGCGCCGTGAGCGGATTGTCTTTGGAGACCAGCCAGCGGGCCAGCGTCAAACGGTTCTTCGGAGCGCCGGCCGGCATGGGCGGCAGCGCGGCCAGGGTCCCGGGCTCCACTTCAACGCCGGGGGAACGGTAGTCGCCCTTGATGGCGACGTGAGCCGGCTGCGGCGCGGCCAGTTCGGCCATCACGTTCGCCTCAGTCAGTTTGGGCTGGCGTTCGTCCAGCCGGGCGATGCGGCGGCGCAGGTCGCGGATGCCCATCAGGCGGTCGCGATCGCGATCCTTCAGCGGTCCGGTGTTGGCGATGAACCAGTGGAAAACGGCATCGGCATCGCGCTCTGAGCGTTGGTCCGGAGGCGTCTTCAGGATCTCCTGGAAACGGTCGAACATGGTGATGACGGCCGAGAGCGAGAAATCCCATTCGAGATCCTTGCCGGGGGTGTCCATGGCCGCCCGCATATAGTTCTCCCACTCGGTCTGCAGTTCGTCGACGTCGTACAGCTTTTTCAGCGACGCCACCTCTTCCAGATAGGCCGGACGCGAGCGCATCCAGGGGCCGGTCTCGCCCGGCATCGGCGCGTTGATGTCGACTTCATCCGAGCGGTTGAAGAAGGCGAACATCGAGTAATACTCTTTCTGGCTGATGGCGTCGTACTTGTGGTCATGGCACTGCGCGCAGCCCATGGTCAGCCCCAGCCACACGGTGCTGGCCGTGTTGGTGCGGTTGATGAGCTGGTCGAAGCGGTTCTCCTTGCGGTCGACGCCGCCCTCGCGATTGGTGAGCGAGTTGCGCTGGAAGCCGGTGGCCACCAGTTGCTCAGTCTGCGCCTGGGGCAGCAGGTCGCCGGCGAGTTGCTCGATGGTGAACTGGTCGAACGGCGTATCGCGGTTGAAGGAGTCGATGACGTAATTGCGCCAGCGCCAGGCGTAGGGGCGGACCACGTCTTTCTCATAGCCGTCGCTGTCGGCATAGCGGGCCAAGTCCAGCCATTTCTTGGCGCGCTCCTCGCCGTAGTGGGAGGAGGCCAGCAGGCGGTCCACCTGGCGCTCATAGGCGTCGGGACGGTTGTCGGCCAGAAACGCCTTCACTTCGTCGGGCGTGGGCGGCAGGCCGGTGAGGTCCAGCGACACGCGGCGCAGCAGGCTGGTTTTGGAGGCTTCGGGGGAAGGCGTGAGGTTTTCCGCCTCCAGCCGGGCTAAAACGAAGCTATCGATCGGGTTGCGGGCCCAGCTCTTGTTGCGCACGTCCGGAGAGTCAGGATGGCGAATAGGCTGGTAAGCCCAGTGGGCGGGACGGGCGGCCTTGGCGGTCTTCTCCGCGCGAGGCCAGTTGGCGCCGGCATCGATCCAGGCTTTGATGGAAGCGGTTTCGGCTTCGCTGAGCGGCGCCCCGACGGGCGGCATCATGAAGCCTTTTTTGGTACTCGTGATGCGCTGGAACAGCTTGGATTCATTGCTCTTTCCGGGCACGATGACGGGACCCGAGTAGCCTCCGGCCAGGGCCGCGTCGCCATCGTCCAGGCGCACGCCGTTCTGCGCCGATTTGCCGTTGTGGCACATCAGGCACTTGCGGGCAAAGAGCGGTTGGATGTCCGCTGAGAAATCGGGCTTCGTCTGGGCAGACGCAGCACCAGCCGCCACAATGGCGGCCCATAGTATACGGGCGCCCCTCATATG
Source organism: Paludibaculum fermentans (assembly GCF_051172195.1). Classification (GTDB taxonomy): domain Bacteria; phylum Acidobacteriota; class Terriglobia; order Bryobacterales; family Bryobacteraceae; genus Paludibaculum; species Paludibaculum fermentans_A. The sequence goes on along the minus strand of NZ_JBPJAQ010000002.1, from coordinate 290,818 downwards.
CTCTGTATTCTATACCCGGAGCGCTTGAAGGTCAGGCCCCATGCAAGGCTATGATGACTTCATGTGTCTCTTCCGACATGCGGCTCTGATAGTCCTTACCAGCCTCCTGGCGATGGGACAGGGGCCGGGCATCGAGGGCAGTTGGGAAGGACCGGTACAGACAGGCCGCGGCGCTGTGCGGCTGCGCGTGCACGTCACCCGGGCGGCCGACGGCTCATTGGCCGCGAAGATGGATGTCCCCGAACAGGGCGCGTTCGGCCTGCCGCTGAGCGAGGTGACGTTCACCAACGGCCGCTTTCATTGGGAGATGACGGCGATCAATGCCGGCTTCGACGGCCAGATGAACGAGGCGGGCGACGAGATCGCGGGCACCTTTCTGCAGGGCAAGGAGCAACCGGTGACGCTGAAGCGGACGCAGGCTCCCTCCGGACGCCCGCAGGAGCCCAAGCCGCCGCTGCCTTACAAGAGTGAAGACGTGACCTTCCCCAGCAAAGCGGAAGGCGTGACGATGGCCGGAACGCTCACGGTGCCGCCGGGCAAGGGGCCTTTTCCGGCGGTGATCCTGATCACCGGCTCGGGCCCGCAGGACCGCGACGAAGCGCTGATGGGGCACAAGCCGTTCCTGGTGCTGTCGGACTATCTGACGCGCCACGGCATCGCCGTGCTGCGCTACGACGACCGAGGGGTGGGCCAGTCCACCGGTAAGTTCGCCGGCTCGACCACTACCGACTTCTCGCGGGACGCCGAAGGGGCGCTCGACTACCTGCGCAAGCGGCCGGAACTGAATGCCGCCCGCATCGGCCTGGTCGGCCATAGTGAAGGCGGCATCGTGGCCCCGATGGTGGCGGCGCGCCGGCCGGAAGTGGCGTTTGTCGTATTGATGGCCGGCACCGGCGTACCCGGGCAGGCCGTGATGCTGTTGCAGGCCGCGCGGATCAATGCGGCGTCCGGCGTGTCCAAGGAAGTGAGCGATCGCAACGCCGATTACCAGGCCAAGATCTTTGCCGTGCTGGCCGAGGAGAAGGACGATGCCGCCGCCGAAACCAAGCTGAAGGCAGTGCTGGCGGGCATCCCCGGAGCCGAGTCGCAGGCGCGCGGTTTTGCCTCCGCCTGGATGCGCGAGTTCGCTTTCTACGATCCCGCGCCCACGCTGCAGAAGCTGCGCTGCCCGGTGCTGGTGCTGAACGGCGAGAAAGACCTGCAGGTGATCGCCGATCAGAACGTCCCGCCCATCGAAGCCGCGCTCAAAAAGGGCGGCAACAAAGACTTCCGCATTGTGCGCCTGCCCGGACTCAATCATCTGTTCCAGACCGCCCAAACGGGCCTGGTGCAGGAGTACGGCCAGATCGACGAGACGCTGGCGCCCGTCTTTCTGGAGACAATCACAACCTGGATTCGCCGGCATACCGGACTGGAGAAATAGTCATGAGAACCGTCCTTGCCCTGCTCGCCTGCGCCGCCTGCGCCCAAGGCGCGATGAGCAGGCCTGTGGCCAGCTACGACATCAAGGCCACGCTCGACACCAAGTCACACATCATCACCGGGCATGAGGTGCTGACGTGGCTGAACGACTCGCCGGACACCGTGCCGGCGCTGCGCTTTCACCTTTACATGAACGGGTTCAGCAACTCGAAGAGCACGTTCTTCAAGGAGTCCGGCGGACAGTTGCGGGGCGACAAGTTCAAGGGCGACGAATGGGGCTGGATCGACATCAGGAAGATGGAGCAGGGGGGTGCGGACCTCACCAGCGCGATCCGCTTCATTCATCCCGATGACAATAACGCCGACGACCGGACGGTGATCGAGGTCCAACTGCCGAAGCCGGTGAAACCGGGCGAGACGATCCAGGTCAACATCTCGTTTGAGACGAAGATGCCCATGGTGTTCGCGCGAACGGGTTTCCACAAGGACTTTTACCTGGGTGGGCAGTGGTTCCCCAAGCTCGGCGTGTGGGAGACGGCGGGCTTCCGCTACTCCACGGCGGGCGCCTGGAACTGCCATCAGTTTCATGCCAACAGCGAGTTTTTCGCCAACTTCGGGCGGTATCATGTCGAGCTCACCGTGCCCTCGGAGATGGTGGTGGGCGCCACCGGCGAGTTGAAGGGTAAGACGGAGAGCCGCGGCCGGACCACCTATACGTTCGAGCAGGAAGACGTCACCGATTTCGCCTGGACCGCGCAGCCGACCTATTTGCGGGAAGAACGCATGTTCGTCGCCAGTAAGGAGACCACGCCGCAGGAGGTGGCCGCCGTGGCGAAGCTGCACGGCATCCCGGAGAGCGAAGCGCAGCTCAGCGACGTAAAGATGATCGCGCTGGTCCAGCCGGAGCATCGCGAGCAGATGGAGCGGCACTTCGCTTCGCTGCGGGCGGCGCTGAAGTGGTTTGGCCTGTGGTACGGCCGGTATCCCTATAAGACGATCACGGTGGTGGATCCGCCGGCCAATGCGGCAGGCTCCGGCGGCATGGAGTATCCGACTTTCATCACGGCCGGCACGACGTGGAAGCTGCCGCCGGAATCGCACCTGCTGGAAGAGGTGACGGTGCACGAGTTCGGGCACCAGTTCTGGATGCAGCTGGTGGCGACGAACGAGTTCGAGGAATCGCCCATGGACGAGGGCTTCAACACGTATTCGACGACGAAGGTGATGGACAAGGTATTCGGCGGCATGGGTGAACTGCCCATCAAGCTGCTGGGCGTGGACATGTGGAAGCTGCTGCGGTTCCCCGGGCTGAGCGACAACTCGCTGACCCGGGCGCAATTCCTGGTCTTCCCGGCCGGCGACAACATGCTGCGCCCGGCCTGGCAGTATTACAACTCGAGCAGCTATAGCATCAACTCCTACCCCAAAATGGGCGTGACGCTGGATTCGCTGGAAGGGTATCTGGGCCACGACACGATGGCGCGCGTCATGCGGACCTACCATCAGCGCTGGCGCTTCCGCCATCCCACGGCGCGCGATTTCCAGAAGGTGGCGAACGAGGTTTCGGGCCAGAACCTGGACTGGTTCTTCGATCAGTTCTTCTTCGGCAACCGGTTGCTGGACTACAGCGTGGGCGATGTGACGAGCAAGGAGCAGAGGAGTCCGCTGGGGGCGCTGGAGCGCAACGGCAAGCGTGTGGTCGTCACCCGCAAGGAAGCCGAGGCGCAGGACGATAAGAACGACGACAACAAGGCCTTCAAGAAGCAGTATGAATGCACGGTAAAGGTGCGGCGGCTGGGCGACGCCACGGTGCCGGTGGAGGTGTGGATCCACTTCAAGGACGGCGGGACCGAGAAACGCACCTGGGACGGGCAATACCGCTGGGTGAAATATACGTTCCTGCGGGGAACAGAGATCGACTGGGTGCAGGTGGATCCGCAACGCAAATACGAGCTGGACGTCAGCTATGCCAACAACAGCTGGCAGGCGGACTATAACAAGCGGCTGAGCACGACCTGGACTATGCAGCTATTGTTCTGGATCCAGAACCTCTCGCTGTGGATGACCTCGCTCGCGTAGGGGGATAGACGTCATGACGGTATTACAGGCAATTTCCGGCGCGGCCGGGCGCGTATCCCTGCGCAAGCGGATGATTGTGGCGTACTGGTTCTTTCACACGCTGATGGCGGCGTTCGTGGCGGTGCCGCTGATGGGCGTCGCGATCTCGAACCTGAGCCACAGCCGGTATGGTTCCGAGCTGGTGAAGGGGTTCGACATCGCCTGGCTGGTGGAGCTCTATTTCTATGTGCAGGGCAGCCCGCTGAGCGCCATCGTGCCGACGCTGCTGCTGGCGGTGTTTCTGCTGTTCATGGGCAGCATCTTTCTGGCCGGCGGCGCGGTAAAGATGCTGGTGTACGACGGTCCTGATTACTCGCCGCGCATGTTCTATGAAGGCTGCGGACGCTACTTCTGGCGGTTCCTGCGGCTGACGCTTTACTCGCTGCTCTTCTATGGCAGCGTGCTGATCCTGCAGCGGATTCTCCGCAAACTCGCCGAGAAGGCGTGGGGCGAGGGGATGGAGGATCACCAGCTGATCATTGCCGGCTGGGTGGTGAGTGGTCTGACGATCGTACTGTGCGGCGTGGTGAGCACGGCGATGGATTACGCCAAGGTGCGGCTGGTGTCGGATGACAGCCGCAAGAGCCTGCGGGCGGCCTTCGGCTCGATGCGCCTGGTGTTGACCCACCTGGGCAAGACGATGGGCGCGTGGCTGGTGCTGATGGTGATCCTGGCCGTATTCGTGGGCCTGTATCTGCCGGTGTCCAACTGGCTGCAGGGCGGCGGCGCGGGCAAGGTCCTGGCGCTGATCGTGGTGCAGCAGTTGTACGTGTTCAGCCGCGTGTGGCTGCGCATGATGGCCTGGGGTACGGCGGCGGAGCTCGATCCGTTTGTGCGGCCCAAGCCGCTGCCTCCGCCGGAGCCGGTGTATGTGCCGGTGGCTGTTGAGCCGGAGCCGCCGGAGTTCGCGGCCGGCGCCGAGGCCGAACCGGAAGTCTAGAATAGAAGCTCCATGAGCATGAAACGACGCTCCTTTCTCGGGGCACTGCCGGTCGCGGCGGCGGCTGCCCCCAGTTCCCTGCCCCTGCTGCGGCCCAAGGTCCTGAAGCCCGGCGACACGGTGGGGCTGATTACGCCGTCGACGTATGTCTCCGATCCGGACCGCCTGCTGCTGGCGCGGCGTACCATCGAGTACTTCGGCCTGAAGGCGAAGTTCGGGCGGGCCGTCGGCAAGCGCGAGGGCTACCTGGGCGGGCCCATTCAGGACCGGGTGGAGGACATCCACCGCATGTTCCAGGATCCGGAGGTGAAGGCGATCTTTTGTATTCGCGGCGGCTATGGCGCGGCGATGCTGCTGGACCGCCTGGACTACGACCTGATCCGCCGCAATCCGAAGATCTTCCTGGGCTACAGCGACATCACGGCGCTGCACCTGGGGATCCATAAGAAGTGCGGGCTGGTGACGTTTCACGGGCCGGTGACGCTGTCGAAGTTCACCGACTACACGCAGGCCAACTTCCGCAAGGCGCTGTTCGAAACGAAGCCGATGGGGAAGCTGACCAATCCGCCGGAGAGCAATACGCTGCGGCCGCGGCATTTCACGCGCACGATGCAAGGCGGGAAGGCGAGCGGCCCGCTGGTGGGCGGCAACCTGTCGCTGATCTGCTCGACGATGGGGACGCCGTTCGAGATCGAAACTGAGGGCAAGATCCTCTTCATCGAGGACGTCGACGAGCAGCCCTACAGCATGGACCGCATGCTGACGCACCTGCGGCTGGCCGGAAAGTTCAGCAGGATCAAAGGACTCGTGATCGGCGAGTGCGCCGACTGCTCGCCGCGCGACTACAAGCCGTCGTTCGATTCCACTTTCTCGCTGGGCGAAGTTTTGGATAACATTCTGGGGGACCTGAAGGTACCCGTGGTGACCGGCCTCACCATTGGCCACACCGAGGATCAGTTGACCCTGCCGCTGGGCATTGCGGCAACGCTGGATGCCGATGCCGCCAGCCTGACGATCGATGAGCCCGCTTTGACCGAATAGGACACTATGCGATTTGTACTGTTGCTCTCCTTTGTATGCTGCGCCGCCTGGGCGCAGGGACCGAAGACGGAACTGCTGTATCCCAATGGAGCTCCGGGCGCGATGGGAACCGAGGCGCTGGACCAGCCTTCGCTGACGGCGTACCTGGCGCCGAATCCGAATGGCGCGGCCGTGATGGTGTGCCCGGGCGGCGGGTATGGCGGTCTTTCGATGGAGAAGGAAGGGTCGGCTGTAGCGGAGTGGTTCAACTCCTTCGGCGTTTCGGCCTTTGTCCTGAAATACCGGCTGGGGCCGAGGTACCACCATCCGGCGATGCTGGATGACGCGCGCCGGGGCATCACGATGATCCGCACGCGAGCGAAGGAGTTTGGAGTGGATCCGGCGAAGATCGGCGTGATGGGCTTCTCGGCCGGCGGCCACCTGGCGTCGACCCTGTCCACTCATTTCCGGGCAGGCGAGCGGCCCGACTTCGCGGTGCTGGTCTATCCGGTGATCTCGTTCACAACGCGCTATACGCACAGCGGCTCAATGTTCAACCTGCTGGGCAATCCGCCGGATCCCACCCAGGTGTGGGATCTTTCGAACGAACTGAAGGTGACGGCGCAGACGCCGCCGACGTTCCTGTTCCACACCAGCGGCGACACGGGTGTGCCGGCGGAGAACAGCATTCTCTATTACCTGGCGCTGCGTTCGGCTGGAGTGCAGGCGGAGTTGCACATCTATCAGAACGGTCCGCATGGCGTAGGTTTGGCGAAGCAGGATCCTGTTCTCTCCACCTGGCCGGCCCGTCTTAAGGATTGGATGATGGTTCGGGGCTTGATCCCGGCGCCCGCCAGATAGAAGATAATGGCGTAACGCGGCTTTCACACGAGCCGTCACTGGAGGTGGGATGGCGCGCGCCTGGATTCTCTATTTCTGTCTGGCGTCGGCTGCCTGCGCCCAGGAGCAACAGCAGCCGGACCCACAGACGACTCAACGGCCCGTCAGGCCCGACGTCAAGGAAGACGACCCGGGCCGGCCAGTTCTGCGCCGCGGCGGTGCGGCGAAGAAGCGCGAAGAGGTGGCGCCGCCGGAATCCACTTCCACCAATCCTCCTCCGGCCGCTCCAGCACCCACGACCGCGCGGCCTCCAGTGCGGGAAGTGGTGGTGGGCGAAGACGGAACGACGGAGACGGTGGTGGCGGATCGCACCCGCCGCAATCCGTCCGATGAACTTGTCGAGAAGGCTCGCGAAGCGGCGTTCGATTTCGACCAGGGTCTGCCCAACTTCATCTGCGACCAGTTGACCAACCGCTACCGCAGCAAGACCCTGAAGCCGGACTGGAAGTATCAGGACCGGGTCCAGGTGGAGCTCGTTTACGTCAACAACCGCGAGGATTACCGCAACATCCGGATCAACGGTAAGGCGGTGAAGAAGGGCAGCCCGGAGGATTCGGGCACATGGTCGTCGGGCGAGTTCGGCACCATCCTGATCGACGTCTTCCATCCGAACACGAAGGCCGTGTTCAAGGTGCGCGGCAGTTCGATGGCGGCCGGCGTCGATGCAAAGGTCTATGACTACTCGGTGCTGCAGGAGAATTCGCACTGGCAGGTGCGCTTCGGGCGTACGGTGAAACCGGCGTATAAAGGCGCGGTGTGGATCGACCCGAAGACGGCGCGGGTGTTGCGGATCGAGATGAACACGCGGCGGCTGCCGTCGGATTACGAGATCGACACGGTGGAGACGGTGGTCGACTACGGCTGGGTGAACATCAGCGGCCAGCGCTTCCTGCTGCCGGTGAAGAGCGAGAACCTGGCCTGCTTCCGGGGCGGCTTCGATTGCGTGAGAAACGAGATCGAGTTCCGGAACTACCGTAAGTTCGCGGTTGAGTCGCAGATCATCACGACGGACAGCGACATCTCGTTCCCAGAGGCGGAGGATCCGAAGAAGGGCACGGGCGGCACGGCTCCGCCGTCGATTACGCCAGAGGCGACCAAGCCCAAGACGGGCGATCCGAAGAAACAGCTCATCAGTTCGGCCTCCGGGCTTCCGCGGACGAAATGACCGGGACCATCCTGCTGCTGGCGGCAATGGCCGCGGCTGAGCCGGGCATCGAGAAGTCGCGCGCGTATGCCTTCGAATGGCTGAAGCAGCTGCCCGACTTCCTATGCGAGCAGTCTGCCCAGCGCATGAAGGGCACGGGGCGGCGGGACGACTGGCGCCTGGTGGACATCCTGGATACGGAGGTGAGCTACTCCGGCGGCCGGGAGCGTTACCGGTTGCTGCGCCGGAACGGTACACCGGTGACTGGGGATCGCATGGTGGGGACGCGCAACATGGGGTCGTCGGGCGAGTTTGCCACGGCGCTGCGTTACCTGTTCTCGCCGGACGTGGCGGCCGAGTTCCGGTTCAAGGGCACGGACAAGGTGCGCAAGCTCAAACTGCTGCGTTTCCAGTACGAGGTGAAGCGGGAGAACTCGCACTGGTCGATTGGGATCCAGTCGATGTATTCGCCTGGCTACACGGGTAGCGTCTGGGTGGAAGAAGAGACGGGCCGGATTCATCGTCTCACCATGGAAACCAAAGACTTCCCGGCCGAATTCCCTGTGCGGTCGTCCTATTTCCAGCTGGATTACACAGAGGCGGAAATCGGGACACAGTCCTACCTCATGCCCAGCATCAGCGTGCTGGAAGCCTGCGACCGGCAGGGGTTTTGTGACCGGAAAGAGATCCGGTTTTCGAACTATCGCAAGTTCAGCGCGGAATCCCAATTGGTGCCGTAAGCGGCGCCTCCGGTTCCGGATTGGACTGCAGCACCGCGGGGGCGTTGCGGCCGCAGCAGCGCTTATATTTCTCACCGGAGCCGCACGGGCAAGGGGCGTTGCGTGGGGTGGAGGACTCGGAATTGGGTTCGTCCGTTCGATTCGGCCGCAGCACAACGACCTTGGGTGGGTTCTGCTTCGCCACCTGGGCCCTCAATTTACGCAGCCCCTCGCAGGCGCGTTCGTACTGGCGTTCGAATCTGGCTTCGTACGTCAAAAACCGGTTGAAGGCCGCTTCAGAGTGGAGCGCTTCGAAGGCCAGGGCCTGCAGCAGGCGGGGCGAGGCGTCGGGACGGGTCTCGGCAATCTTCGCAATGCGTTCGCACAGCAGCAGTTCCTGGTGCAGGCGGACGCGGCGCAGGCGCCATTCGGCGTCGGCCATTTCGCGGACATAGCGTGCGGACGAAAGATCGTCGACGGCGAAGTGGCCGGAGAGTTCGGCCAGCAGGCCGGCGAATTCGACGGGGTCGTCGCCGGGCAGCAGCACGGATTGTGAGCGGAATCCGAAGCGCAGGTTGTTGCGGGCAGAGCGGGCCTTGCCCTCTTCCGAGCGGGGCCCGGTGGAATGAAGCGCGTTTTCGCGGTTCGCGTCGATCTGAGCATTGGTAGCCATCAGTCAGTCCTCAATCAGTCGAATGGAGTATTTGGGCGGCGTACAGCCTCCCATACATCCATTTTTCCGGACGGGCACCAAGGCTATTCCGGCAAGTAGCTGAAACTAAACCACTACTGTGATGAACTGAACTGCCGCTCAGCGCCAGTTTCCGCGCAATGTGTGGTAATACCAGCGTGCCTGTTCCCCTCGGCTCGCCTCGTGATACCGAATAATTTTGACCTCGAACTCGTCGCCGGGACTGAATTCCTGCACGAGCCCGAGCACATCGCCCGTTCTTGACAGCAGATTTCCGTTGATGGAGAAGAGGAGGTCTCCGGGCGCTATGCCCAGTTGTCCAGCTGAGCTGCCGGGCACAACAGACAGAACCAGCACTCTGGCGGAGCCGGCGCGAAGGCCCATGCCTGCCAGTTCCTGATCGTCGACCTGGCGGATATTGACGCCGAGCCTGGGTGGCGGACTTGGGGGTGGGGGTTGGCGCCATTGGGTCCGGCCGGACTGGAATGCGGCGTCGACACCCTGCGCGGGTGCTCCGGCCTGCGCTTCGTCCGGTACAAGTTGGCGGCGCGCATCAGCCGGCATACGGGACACCGCGGTCTCGATCAGATTGCGCAACGGTTGATCCAATTCCCCCGTCACACGGACTGCGGCCGTGTGGAGTTGGGGGTCGACGGAGTAGGATTGGCGGGCCGAGTTCGGCAGCTGGGTAATGAGCCCTCGCAAGTTCTGCAGGCGAGTGGGAGTGAGCGGGTGATCCCGCTCCAGTCCTTCCAGTGAACTGGCACGGGGTTCATTTTGCGCTCGCCGGGCAAAGAAATTGTAGGAATCGATCACGTTGTAGCCGGCCGCAGCCGCGAGGTTGACGCCATAGCGGTCCGCCTCATTCTCCTGATCCCGGTTGTACTTGGCTTGCGCGAGATAGTTGCCGAATTTGGCGCCGGCGGAGGCGAGTCCACGCAATTGGGAGTTGGAATCGAGCTTAGTGGCGAGGATGGAGTCCAAAAGGGAGAACAGCGCAGTGGTTGTTGTGCTTTTCACGGAGGGCTTCGAGTGATTGAGCTCGATATGGCCGACCTCATGCGCCATGACTCCAGCCAGTTCAGCCTCGGTGCGGGCGAACTGCAGCAGTTCGGTATGAACCATGATGATTCCAGCGCCGGATGGCTGGCGTGCCGCGCACGCCTGGAAGTCGCCTGCCACGAGCATCACCCTGGTGGGCACGCGGGCGCCAGGCCGGGCGGCGAAGAGGCGGTTGGCCACGACCTGGAGGTAGCTCTGGAGCGGCTGGTAAGGCACCAGGGTGGAGACCTGGCCGCTGCAGTTCCGGAAAAGCGGCAGTTCCTCCGCGGCCGAAAGTGCACTGGGCGCCAACCAAGCGGCGGCCAGCAGAAGACAGGAGAGGGGATGGACGCCAGGCGGCTTTAGTGACATACGATCCTTTCCCAACTGGACGTGTGGAAGAGGCCGCCGGCGACCCGACCGCCGGATCTGACTTGCCGGCGGCCCCTCCAGGCTTAGCGCAAGGCAGGCAGGGCGGTGAACGCGGTGCCCTCAAAAAGCAGTCCTATGCCGGCAATGTCGCCGTTGGAGGAATTTACTTCAATTGAGCCGATGCCGCCTGCCGCGGCAGGAATCAGCGTGTCGATGGTGGTTGCGAAGTGCGCCATCGGGGGCATGGTGAAGCTGGTCTGCCCGGCGACGTCGCCATTGTAGTCCCGGAATACGATGGACACACTGCGGGACTGAGTCGAACTCGGATTGGCAAGAGCCAGGCCGACGGTGCCGTTGCGCTGGTCGAGCGGGACCCAGAATTGCGAAACGTTGCTGGGGAAGAAGGGCACGCTGGCCTCCTGCGCGATTCGGCCGGCCCCGTCGACGGTCTGGCGGAAGATCGCCAACCCTGCAAAGTCGCCGGCTCGGGCGGCGGAGAGCCAGCCGACGGAGGTGCCAGCCTCGCTGCCCGCTGTTTTCAGCGCGAGCATATTCTGGCCAATGAGCGATTCAACGGTGGAGCGAGTCCCCAGGCTGTCGTAGGTCACGGGCCAGGCTGCACCTGAGCCGGTCCACTTCGGTGCGAAGCCTTCGAAGGCGGTTCCGGTTCCCTGGTAGCTGGCCAGTTTCAGCACTCCGGAGGCGGCCCGATCACGAGAGAACGCGAACAGTTCGGTCGACCATCCACCCCCGTTGGCGATGTGGGGTACGAAGTAGTACTGATCGCTGGGCGGAGCAATCGAACCAGGCACAGTGGCCGTCGTCGAGAGCGCCGCCGGGGCAAGCGAGGTGAAGGCGCCCTGCGGCGAGAAGCGCAGACCGACCACTCCGATGCTGACACCGGCGCCAGCGCGGATCTGGACCAGACCGCGTTTATTGGCGGTGGCGGGCAGTTGATCAGTGAGAACAAAGGCCATGTGGCCGTTCGGATTGAGAGTGATGGTCCGGCTTTCCAATGGCCCCCCATTGGCGTCGCTGGAGTCCAAGGTGAAAGCGGTCGCCGTGCTGGCCAATGCGGTGATCGCCAATCCACTCAAGTATCCATTCTGGTTGTCGAAGGGCAGAATCCAGGCGTTGCTGCCGGTGGGGACGGAAAGAACACTGGCTGCCTGTTGGCCGCGTTGACCCGGAACCTCAGCGGAACGGAAGACGAGCATTCCGCTGACGCCCTGAGGGGCAATGAGGATATTGGAGCCCTGCCAGAGCGGATCCTCTGGCCGCAGCGTGCTGGTCACTCCAGCCAGTCCGTGGGGCGCGATTGCTCCTTCGTAGACACTGCCATCGAGCCCATCGGAGCTGCGGGTCCAGAGTTTGAACTTGACAGGCAGGTCGTTGTTGTTAAGAAACATCATCGTGCTGCTCCAGCCGGCGCCCTCGGCGTAGTGGGGGAAGAGGCTGGAGACCGCGGGTGGTCCGGGGCAGGCGCCCTGGCATTCGAGGGAGACGGTACCACGAGAGGAGTAGACGGCGGAGTCCTGCAGAATCAGCGAGTAGACACCGGTTGCCGGCACGACATAACCGCTGCCGATGAGGCGGGCCGCTCCCAACGAGTCGACCAGCATGGCTTCCTGTGTGCCGCTGCCATGCGTACGGGCAAATCGAAAGCGGAGGACGTCTCCCGCCTCCACGTTGAGCTTATAGAGATCGCGGTCGCCGGGAGGCTCGATGGAGGAGGCGAATTGCAGGCCGAGAGGCATGTACGGCGCCGACGCCGTCGGCACTCCGACGCGCTCAAAGGACATGGTGTAGGTATAGGGATCGAAGGAACCGGCAGTCCGGCCCTCGGTAAAGGTCATGCGGTAGCGGCCGCGGGAAGTGGTGCGAACGAGAGAAGCCAGTTGCAGGGAAGTGTCGGCGGTAACGATCTGGGTTCCGCTGGGGTCAAAGACGGTCACAACCGGATGCGAGCCGCCGCCGGCAGTTTCGAGCAACCCAATGGAGTAAAGCTCGGACGCCTGGGCGTCGAAGGTCCATTCGTGGCCGGAGACGGCAGTCACCGAGCAGGTGACGAGTTCGCCGGCAACCAGTGAGTTGGAACCCGACGGGCTAGGGCACACTCGTGGCGTTTCCTGCCCGCGCACGGCGGCCGAAAGAAGCAGGAGGAAGATGCCGGGCCAGGAGGCGCGGCGGGCGATGGCCAGGGCGGATGGAAATCTCAATGCGGATGACCGGAGCATGAATGCACCTAACTTTCGAAATGGGTTGAATCGGTTGCTCCACAAGGCAGAGTCCCTGCTAGGGAGGGAGGCAGGCAGGAGAATCTCGAGCGCGCATCGGTACAACGCCTCGCGGTCCGGAACGGACCATGACAACGCGACACATGGAGCGGTAGTAAGGAGCGTGCCAATCAGGAGCAAGTTTGTCGTCAGCTATCCACCTAAGGAGACAACACGATCCGCAGGGGTCATTAATTCCAATTCATGAAATGAGCGAGGAGACCGGACAGGCGTGCCCCGGGGTGGCTCGAGCCAGGAGAGCGGGGCCGCCTCACGAGCAGGTCCGATGTAGGGTAGGGCGGAGTGAACTGGACTAATCAGCCGCAGGAGCCGTGGCAGTCGCAGCCTTTGCCTTGCAGGGCCTGGATGCCTTCGCGGGCGATGATGGGGACCATGACCAGGCCGGCTACGGGGTCGGCCCACCACCAGCCGGCTACGGCGTTTAGGACCAGGCCGCCCAGGAGGATGGCGGAGAGATAGCTGCAGAGTTGGGTTTGGCGGGAGTCGGCCACCATGGCGGCGCTGTTCAGGTTGAGGCCGACGCGGCGTTTCATGCGGGCCATGACGGGCATGATGATGAACGAGGCGAGGGCTAGCAGGATGCCGGGGATGGAGCGCTGGGGCGCTTCGCGGGTCCACAGGCTCGCGGCCGATTCGTAGGCGACGTAGGCGGCGAGCAGCAGGAAGGAGATGCCAATCCAGCGCAGGGAGGTCTGCTCGATGGACTCGCGCAGGGGATGGTCGTCGTGGCGCAGGCGCCAATGCATGACGAGGCTGGAGAAGGTTTCGATGGAGCTGTCGACGCCGAAGCCGATGAGGGCGATGCTGGAGGCAGCTCCGCCGGAGGCCAGGGCGATGATCGCTTCCAGGAAGTTATAGCCAACATTGCAGTACTCCAGCCGGAGTCCTTTTTGCACTTCGGCGCCACGGAGGGTGACTGCGTCCATGGAGTTCATTCTCGCCGATTGAGGGAAGATTGGGTATCAGGCGGACGGCATGTAGACCTTGAGTTTGCGGCTTAAGGTGCGGGAGGAGATGCCGAGGATGGAGGCGGCTTTTTCCTGGTGCCAGTTGGTTTCGGTGAGGGTGCGCAGGATGAGGCTGCGTTCCATGGCTTCGAGCAGGCCTCCGCCGGGCTCAGCCTCCGAATCGGGCGCCGAGACCGCCGAGGAGAGATTGCGGAGCGAGTTGTCGAGCATCAGGGAACCGCCGGCGGCGCGGATTTCATCGGGCAAGTCGGCAAACTGTACCTGGCCGTCCATGGACATGGCGCCGGCCGAGATGATGGCGTTGCGAAGTTCGCGGACATTGCCGGGCCAGTCCCACTGGCGGATGGCGTGCAGGGCGGCGGTGGAGAAGACGGCGTCGGGGCAGTGGCGCTGGCGGAAGAATTCGGCTAGGGCGCCGACATCCTCCGGTCTGCTGCGCAGTGGCGGGACGGTGAGGCGAAGCTGCGCCAGGCGGTGGTAGAGATCTTTACGGAAGCGGCCTTCGGCGACCATTTTGGCGAGGTCCTGGTTGGTGGCGGTGAGGATGCGGACATTCACCTTGACCTTTTTGGTGCCGCCCAGCCGGTAGTATTCGCCGGAGTCGAGGACGCGCAGGAGTTTCACCTGAAGACGGAGGTCGAGTTCCCCGATCTCGTCGAGGAAGAGGGTGCCGCCGTCGGCGATCTCGAAGAGGCCCTCCTTGGCCTGGTCGGCTCCGGAGAAGGCGCCTTTGTGGAACCCGAAGAGCTCACTTTCCATGAGCGTATCGGGTAGGGCTCCGCAACTGACATCGACCCAGACCAGGTTGGAGCGTTTGGAGTAGTGGCAAAGGGCGCGGGCCACGATCTCCTTGCCTGTGCCGCTTTCCCCGCAAATCAGGACGCTGGCGTCAGTCAGAGCAAAACGGCGCACGCGGTCCATGAGGTTGAGCATTTCCTGGCTGGCGAAGACCGCGTCCATCCCAAGAAATGACTCCCGCTGTACCGTGGGGGCAATACACATGCTTTCACAGCGTACTGGGAATTGACGGCGGCTACAATTTGGTGGGAGTCCTAGCTGTCATAAGGATTGTACCGAGATCAGAATGAGACAGTTACCCCTATAGCGGTCTAAGCGAATCTACGTAACATGAAGTTCAAAGTCTTTGTATTTCAGTCGATAAGGCTGGGTTGGGGTGTCGTTTCGAGGGCTGGATGGCTGAGAGATCAGCTCATTTGGATACAAAGAGGCCGGCAACCTATTTGGGAGGCGCCGGCCTTTGGAGTGAGGATTACGGACTTCGCTTGAATTCTATTGCCGGGGGGTGGCCGGCGGCTTAGTTGTCTCCGGTGGCAGAGGTGGACTCGGAGAACGGATTAGCGGTACCCCAGACGACTCCGGTGCCCCACACGACTCCGGTGCCCGCTGGAGTGGCGGTACCCCAGACGACTCCGGTGCCCCAGACCACGCCGGTGCTGCTGACCGCCGTGCCCCAGACCACGCCTGTACCCCAGACGACTCCGGTGCCCCACACGACTCCGAGGCCGGAGGTATCGGAGGTGTCGTAAGCGAAGGTGACTGAGCCGTTCTGGTAGACGGCTTTGGGTGACTTAGCCGTTTGGGTTGTCGAGATTTTGTCGCTGCTGCTGAGGGCGGCCACGACGTCGAGATAGCCGGCGCCTACGGTGAAGGCATCGGCCCGCATGGTGTAGGACTGGCCGGTGGTGGGATCGACGCCAGTGCTGGTAGAGGGCAGAGCCTTGCTGGCGGTCTTCATCAGGCGCGCTTTGACCTGATCGGGGGTGAGGGTGGAGTCCTTCTGCAGGAGCAGGGCGGCCGCGCCGCTCACCATGGGG
The DNA here is from genome assembly GCF_051172195.1 of Paludibaculum fermentans. Taxonomy (GTDB): domain Bacteria; phylum Acidobacteriota; class Terriglobia; order Bryobacterales; family Bryobacteraceae; genus Paludibaculum; species Paludibaculum fermentans_A. The sequence continues at coordinate 275,351 of NZ_JBPJAQ010000002.1, read as the reverse complement.
GCAGCCATGCTGGTGCCGCTGAGGGTGAAGTAGGCTTCGTAGGGAACCCCACGGAACCAGTCGCCGGGGATGGTGTTGCCGGGGTAGTGGGACTGGAAGTAGCCGGTATTGGGCTTGACGGAGATGACGCGATTGCCGGGCGCCACGAGATCCGGCTTGACGATCTGGTCGCGCAGCGTCGGACCTTTGGAGCTGAACGATGTCATCTGGTCGTCGGACTTGGAGGGGGTCTGTTTATCGTTCATCGCGCCCACGGTGATCACGAAAGGATCGTTTCCCGGAGAGGTGATGGTGGAATAGCCCTGGGTCTTCATGGAATTGTCGCGGCCGTTGTTGCCGGCGGCGACCACGACGACGATGCCGGCCTTCCAGGCGCGTTCGACAGCCTGGCAGAGGGGATCGAGCTTATAGGATTCGACGACAACGCGTCCCAGTGAGAGATTGATGACGCGGATGTTGTAGGTGCGCTTTACGCTGATGGCGTAGTCGATGGCTGCGATGACTGAGCTGTCGCGGCCGACGCCGGTGCTGTCGAGGGCGCGCAGGGCGATGAGCTTCGTAGCCGGTGCTACGCCGGGGATGCCGTTGTAGAGAATTGACTGCGATTTGGCGGCGCAGAACCCGTTGCCGCCGACGATGCCCGCCACGTGGGTGCCGTGGCCGAAGGGATCCCAACCGCTGGGCTCCCAGGTGACGAAGTCTTTCTTATGGACGATGCGGGTGCTGAGGCAGAGGCCGTCCAGGAGATCGCGCTGTTCAGAGCCGATGCCGCTATCGATGATGGCGACGCCGATGCCGCGGCCATCGTAGCCATAGTTCTGGGCCGTGACAGCGCCCACTGTGGAGATGGAGTAGTCCAACTGGCCGGTGGCGCGCAGTTCGCGATCGGGGGTAATGTAGGCGACATTGGGGTTCTCGGCCAGCCGCAGTGCCTGATTGCGGGTCATGCGTACGTGGCCGGTGCGGCCCTCGCGCTGCATTTGGTGGATTTCCGCGCCGGCGATCTGGGCCTGGGCGACGTCTTCGTCGGTGACATCACCGACGTATTGGACGATCATGTCCTGGAGTTCGGAATCGGCATCAGCGATACGGCCCTGTGCCCCTTGACGGCCCCAAGCGGAGGGGTTACGGGTGTCGTCAGAGAGTTTGGACTGGGCCGGCACAGCAACGCGGCTGCCGTTTTGTTCACTAACCTGGGGCTCTGCCATAACGACCGTCATCGAGTGAGCCGTGAGCACGGCGAGGACGGCCAGACAGCGAACCAGCGATTTCGGGTATTTGTGCATTTGGATCAATTCCATGAACGGGGACACCGATTTATAGGCAATCGGCGGGCCACTGCGGGCGAACTCTTAAGTTGCTGAGGAATTGGGACCTTTCGATAGAGCCCGGAGCCGCGCCAGACATTTTGTCGGAGATGGCGGACAGGACGCCGGACGAAGTGTCTGGAAAGTCGCAGGCCGGCAGATGGGGCCGGACACGAGTTCCCGCGGCGTGAACGGACCGGTAGTCCTAGAGCCGTCAGGGCTTGGGTTGTGGTTGCTGGGACTGGCTGGGCATTCGAAACGATGGCCCGGGCCAACGGTCATTAAACTGCATCCATATTGAGCGCCGGAGCCTGATGGTGAGGACGAGGGCCAGGACGACCTGTAGGAAACCGAGGGGTTTCCCTTATGCAGGCACTCGAAAGAACCGTCGAAGGGTAAGGCAGACGCCGGTGTCTCTACATGTCTATAGAAACTGGTGACGGGAAAGATCGCGCATGACCACGCGGGCCAGGATCTACATCGCCGCTGTGCTGGCGACCGGGCTGGTGGTGATGGTGCAGGCCCTGGCCACCTGGCGGCCGGAGAACCTGGTGCGGCTGGGCTTGTATGTGGCGATCACGCTGGTGGCATCGGGCATGAAGCTGCGGCTGCCGGGTGTGACGGGCACGATCTCGCTGCACTTCCTATTCCTGCTGATTGGCGTGGTGAACCGGACTTTGCCGGAGGTTCTGATCGCGGGCGCCGGGGCGACGCTGGTGCAGTGCTTCTGGAATGCGATGAAGCGGCCGACGGCGATCCAGGTGGCGTTCAACGTGTGTGCGACGGCCGTGGCGGTGGGGGCGACGGACTTTGTGTATCACGCCGCGTCGCTGCAGGATCCGAGTCTTTGGGCGGTACGCCTGGGGGCGTCATCGGGCGTATTCTTTTTCGCGAACACGGCTCCGGTGGCGCTGGTGATCGGACTGACGGAGCAGCGCTCGCCGGCAGCGATCTGGCGGGAGTGTTACTTCTGGTGCTTTCCTTATTATCTGGTGGGCGCCACGCTGGCGGCCTCATTTGGATTCCTGAGCCGGTCGATGGGCGAATTGACGGCTCTGTTGTGCCTGCCGGTGGTGTATATCGTTTTCCGCGCTTACGGCCTGTACCTGGAGAAGCTGGAGTCGGAGAAGGATCATGCGAAGGAAATGGCTTCGCTGCACCTGCGAACGATTGAGGCGTTGGCGCTGGCGATCGACGCCAAGGATCATGCGACGAACGGGCATCTGCACCGGGTGCAGGTGTACGCCATTGAGCTTGGGCGGGAGATGGGCCTGCCGAAATCCGATCTGGAAGCGTTGCGGGCAGCGGCGTTGTTGCACGACATCGGGAAACTCGCCGTGCCGGAGCACATCATTTCGAAGCCGGGGAAGTTGACCTTCGAGGAGTTCGAGAAGATGAAGGTCCATCCGGAGGTAGGCGCGGAGATCCTGGAGCGGGTGAAGTTTCCCTATCCGGTCGTGCCGATTGTCCGGTCGCATCATGAGAAATGGGATGGAACGGGCTACCCCAACGGGCTGAAGGGGGAAGAGATTCCGCTGGCGGCCCGGATCCTGGCGACGGTAGATTGTCTGGATGCGCTGGCGAGCGAACGGCAGTACCGCAGGGCGCTGCCATTGACCGAGGCATTGCAGGTGGTGATCTCGGAGTCGGGGAAGAGCTACGATCCGGCGGTGGTGGAACTGCTGGCCCGCAGGATGAATGAACTGGAAGCGAAGGTGCAGGGGGCGGCGCCCATTTTCGCAACTGAGCCGATTCAGGCGGAAACACAGCAGGATCGCAGCGAGCCTTCGACGCCGGGAGAGAATGCGGAGCAGGCCAGCGTGCCCGCCGGCGGCCGCCAGCAGGATTTCCTCACCTCGATTGCGGCAGCCCGGCAGGAGGCGCAGGCGATCTACGAACTGGCGCAGAACCTGGGCAACTCGCTGAGTTTGAAGGAGACGATGTCGGTGATGGCGGGCCGCCTGAAGCGCATGGTGCCGTACGACGGAATGGCCGTCTATGTCCTGCGGGGCAAGGTCCTGCTGCCGGAGTATGTCAGCGGGGAGGACGCCAAGGTCTTCAGCTCACTGACGATTCCGATGGGCCAGGGGCTGTCGGGGTGGGTGGCGGAGAACCGCAAGCCGATTCTGAATGGCAACCCTTCGGTGGAACCGGGCTACCTGAACGACCCGAAGGTTTTCAGCATTTTGAACTCGGCGCTGGCGGTGCCGCTGGAGACAGCGGAAGGGGTGTTGGGTGTGCTGGCGCTGTACAAGTCGGGTCGGGATTCGTTCTCGAAGGACCATTTGCGGGTGCTGATGGCCGTGAGTTCGAAGATCTCGGGGGCCGTCGAGAATGCGATCAAGTACAAGGAAGCCGAGTCGTCGGCCACGACGGATTACCTGACGGGGCTGCCCAATGCGCGCTCGCTATTCGTGCACCTGGACCAGGAGATGACCAGGGTGGGGGCATCGAACGCAGGGCTTGCGGTGCTGGTTTGCGACATCGACGGCTTCAAGCAGGTGAACGATCTGTACGGACACCTGGCCGGCAACCAGGTGCTGAGCCAGGTGGCGGCGCGATTCCGGGCAATGTGCCGGGATACGGACTATGTAGCGCGCATGGGCGGTGACGAATTTGTGGTGGTTGCGCCGGGCCTGTCGACTGAGGCAGCCATCAAGAAGATTCTCGCCCTGGACCAGGCGACTGCGGCGGCAGGCGTCGAGGCATGCGGCTGCAAGTTCATCGGGTTGAGCGTGGGTGCGGCGTTCTTCCCGGCCGATGGCCAGAATGCGGAAGAGTTGCTGGCGGAAGCGGACCGCCGGATGTACCGCGCGAAACAGACGCGCAAGAAGCTGCGCGCGGAGGGTGCGAGCGCGGAGAGCATCGTACCGAGCATGGCGCGGCACGCGATTCACTAACAGGCAATCCTTGGGCTGGCGATCGCCGGATTGTCCCGTTCAGGGCGACGCGGCGTGTAGCATGGATAGGAGATGCCCACGAACATCGTCCAAGCCTTGCTAGATGTCCTGATTTTCTGGCTGCTCACCACACCCCATGAATTCGCGCATGCGTGGGTAGCCGACCGGCTTGGTGACGACACTCCGCGCCTGGAGGGCCGGGTGACGTTGAATCCGCTGGCGCATGTGGATTGGATCGGCACTGTCGTGGTGCCGTTGATTTCCTCAATTTTCGGCGGCATTTTCTTTGGCTGGGGGCGGGCCGTCAATACGAACCCGAGCAAGCTGAAGGGCGGGTACAATGGCCTGCTGATGGTGGCCCTGGCGGGGCCGGGCAGCAATGTGATTTTTGCATTAGTCCTGGCACTGGTGGGTTCATTCTGGCATGCGGGCACGGAGATCCTGTTCCGGGCCGCTTACCTGAGCCTGTTTCTGGCGCTGTTCAACATGATCCCGATTCCACCGCTGGATGGCTCGAAGTTTTTGCTGGCGGCGCGCATCCCTGCTTTCTGGTATATCGAGCTGAGCCGTTTTGGGTTTATTTTATTGCTGGTGCTGATGTCGTCGACTGGTTTGGGCCGGTGGATGTCGGAGACCAGCATGCTGAGTGCGTTAAAGATGTTTGCCCTATTTAGAGCGTAGAGGAGCCATGAGACTGAGAAGTGTACTTCTGATGGCGGCGATGCCGCTGGTGTTGATGGCGCAAGCCCGCAGGAATGCCCCACCGGCGGAGACGCCCGCGGCGGCGGCGGCCAGCACGCCGGAGCAGCGGCGCGCGTATATCCGCGAGCATTATACAAAGGCGGAATATCTGATCCCGATGCGGGACGGGGTGAAGTTGTTCACCTCGGTCTACACGCCGAAGGACCACAGCCAGAAGTATCCGATCCTGCTCATGCGGACTCCTTATACGGTGGGGCCATACGGGTCTGAGAACTACAGCACGCGCCTGGGGCCGGCCAGCGAGAAGTTCGTGAAAGAAGGGTTCATTTTCGTAGGGCAGGACGTGCGCGGCAAGGGCCGGAGCGAAGGGAAGTACATGGACATCCGTCCGGTGAATCCCAACAAGCGGGGCCCGAAGGATGTGGACGAGCCGAGCGACACGTACGACACGATTGAGTGGCTGGTGAAGAACATCCCGGACAACAACGAGCGGGTGGGCATGTACGGGATCTCATATCCGGGCTTTTACGCGGCGATGGGGGCGGTGGAGTCGCATCCAGCTCTGAAGGCGACTTCGCCGCAGGCTCCGGTGATCAACTGGTTCATCGGGGACGATTTCCATCACAACGGAGTGCTGTTCCTGGCGCATGCGTTCAATTTCTTTTCGGGCTTCGGCCGTTCGCATCCGCCGGACGGGCCGAATCTGGAGCGGGTGGAGATGAAGACTCCGGACTCGTATGATTTCCACCTGCGCACGGGTGCGCTGGCGAATTACGACGAGAAGTATTTCCACGGCCAGACCGAGTTCTGGAAAGAGCTGACGCAGAACGATACATATAACGAATTCTGGAAGTCGCGTGATTTGCGGCAGTATGTGAAGAACCTGAAGCCGGCGATGATGAGCGTGGGCGGGTGGTTCGATGCCGAGGATGTATTTGGTCCGCTGAACCTGTATAAGACGTCGGAGGCGCAGAATCCGGGCGCGAAGAACATGCTGGTGGAGGGGCCGTGGTCGCATGGCGGGTGGGCGCGTACGGACGGCACGAAGCTGGGCAATATCAGCTTTGCGTCGAACACCTCGAAGTTCTTCCAGGACGAGATCGAGTATCCGTTTTTCCTGTATCACCTGAAGGGGAAGGGCGAGGGCGACAAGCTGCCGGAGGCGTATGTCTTCGAGACAGGGCGCAATGAGTGGCACAAGTTCGACGCCTGGCCGCCCAAGGAAGCCAAGTGGAAGACGATGTATTTCCAGGCGGGCGGCAAGCTGGGCCCGGTTCAGCCGGCGGACAAGACCGAAGCCTTTGACGAGTATGTCAGCGATCCGGCCAAGCCGGTGCCGTTTACGCCGTACATCACGAACGGCATGTCGTATGCGTACATGACCGATGATCAGCGTTTCGCGGCGGCGCGTCCGGATGTGCTGGTGTACCAGACGGAACCGCTGGAAGGCGATGTGCGGGTGGCTGGTCCGCTGAAGGCGTCGCTGTTTGTGTCGACGACGGGCACGGATTCGGATTGGGTGGTGAAGCTGATCGACGTATTCCCGAACGATACGGCGGATCCGCAGCCGAACCCGGAGAATATCCGCATGGGCGGCTACCAGATGCTGGTGCGCGGCGAGCCGTTCCGGGGCAAGTTCCGGAAGGGGTTCGACAAGCCGGAGGCGTTCACGCCGGGCAAGATGGCGGAAGTGGCGTTCGAGTTGCCGGACATTTTCCATACATTCCGCACAGGGCACCGGATCATGGTGCAGGTGCAGAGCTCGTGGTATCCGCTGGGCGACCGGAATCCGCAGAAGTTCATGAAGATCCAGGATGCGAAGGCCGAGGATTTTGTGAAGGCGACGCAGCGGGTATTCCGGATGAATACGGCTCCGTCGGCGATTCAGCTTTCGACGATCGAGTAGCCTGCGGGACCAGTTGCTGAGAGGCCTGGTCCCGGCCCCCGCCGCTCCCGGCGAGACGTTATATTGGTTTGTCGGCGCACTGGAGGGTCACGTGCGCCGCAAATCAAAATATCGGGTGGGGTTTGTGCGTTCCAACAAACGATCAACAATTGCCTTCGGAGTCCTTGGACAGGCGGCGGCTTGGGCTGCGCTCTTACTTTGCGGGAGCGCCGGGCCACTGGCGGCGCAGAACGGTCCGCTGGCGTGTACGGCCAGCACATCAACGACGCGGCCTATCCGGGCCAGCGAGATTGCGGCGCTGATCGGAGAGATTGAGATTACCTGCACGGGCGGGACGCCGACGGCAGCAGGCAGTCCTGTGCCGACGGTGGACGTGCAGGTGCACTTCAACACGGACTACACAGGGCGCATTCTGGGGACGTTCACGGAATCGCTGCTGCTGATCGACCGGCCGGCTCCGGCGAGCCAGGTAGCCTGTACATCGAATCCGACGCAGTGCGGATGGACTGGCGGGACCAAGGGTCCGAACGTGTTTCCATCGCAGTCTCCGGCGTTGAATGCGATTGCGTTCTACAGCATTCCTCTGGATCCGCCGGGCAATGGCGGGACGCGGCGCTTCACGATCCGGAATGTGCGGCTGGATGTGTCGGCGATTGCGGTGCCCACTCCGCCCGCGGGCGTGCCGATTACGGCGAATGTGAGCATGACCACGGTTTCGGTGCAGAACCCGAACCTGGTGGTGGGGAACGCGGCGGCGGCAGTGACGGTGCAGGTGATGGACGCGACGAGTTCGGCTCCGGTAGACGGAACGACGGGTGCGGGGCTGCCGACGTGTACGGGTGGCACGCAGCAGCGGATTGCGAACCTGCGGGTGACGCCGATTGGCCCTTCGCTGCTGGCGCGGACGATCGCAGCGTTTACGGCTACGGATGTCTCGTCGACGCCGGCGGCGCAGAACCTGGTGAATACGGTCTACAGCTCAGACTCGGATTTCTACAATCCGAACTTCCCGGCTACGGGCAATATGAACATGGCGGGTTTGGCGCAGTATGGAACGCGGATCCAGGCGACACTCAGCCAACTGCCGACGGGTGTGACGGTCTATGTGGGTACGGTGCCGGTGACCTATTCGCAGGGCAACCCGGTGGCGAACGGCGCGGGACAGGTGCGGGCGCGGCTGGTGACGACGGACCGGTGGGCGTTCGCTCCGCAGCCGGCGACAACGATCATCGACGGGATCCCGGTGACGGCGCTGACGATCACGAACGGCAATGCGACCGCGGTGTGGGAGATCCAGTTCGCGGGCAATACTCCGACGAGCGTGGACTTCCCGGTGTGGATTTCGTACCTGGCGAATGTCTCGACGCTGAACCCGGCGCAGGTGCGGCTGCAACTCGCTCCGGTGTCAGCCGACCGTACCTCGAGCGACGACGCGCCGATTCCGCGTTTTGTGGACGACGGCACGACGCAGCCGCTGTTCAGCCTGCAGCCGACATGCGCGAACGGGGCCTATACGGTGGGTCCATCGACGACGGGTAACGGGGTGCGCTTCAGTGTGGATGGCTATGTTTACACGACGGCGCAGAAGTTCAACTGGGCGACGGGCAGTTCGCACGTGTTGAGTATGAGCACACCGGCAGCGGGCGCCAATACGAGGGCGGTGGCGCTGGGCTGGAGCGATGGCGGCGCGCTGACGCACACGATTAGCGCTCCCGGGACACCGACGACGTATACGGCGCTTTTCAAGACACAGCACAAGCTGACGGCGACGGCCACTCCGGCGCAGTATGGCGGGGTGTCGGCCAGCCCATCATCCGCGGACGGATTTTATGACGCGAATACGAACGTCCAGGTCACGGCGGCGGCCAATTCGGGGTACAAGTTCCTGGGCTTCAAGGGGAGTTTGACGGGCAGCACGAATCCGCAGACGCTGCAGCTCTCAGCCCCGGCGACGGTGACGGCTGAGTTTGCGGTTCTCCTGCCGCTGACCTCCACGGTGAGCGTGACGCCGGCGACGGGGTCGGGCTCGAGCCCGACGTTCCAGGCTGTTTACCAGGGGTCCCTGGGCTACCAGTCGTTGAAGTGGGTGCAGATGCTGGTGGCGACGGCGACGGACGGCGGCGGGCAGCCTTACTGCCTGGTGCACTATGACGTGAAGGGCCAGGCGTTCTGGCTGTACTCCGACACGTTTGGGTTCTTCGCGGGTCCGATTGCGGCGGGCGCGCACTCGGCCGACCTGGCGGGCACCGATTGTGCCCTGAGCACGCTGCAATCGACGGCGACGGGCAACGGGCTGACGCTGCAGTTGAATCTGCGCACGGAATTCAAGATTGCCGGCAACCGGAATGTCTACCTGCGGGCGTATGACGACCTTGGAACGGACACCGGGTGGGTGCAGCGCGGCACGTGGACGCAGGCGGCTTCGCCGGCACAGCAGTTCGGGGTGGCGCAGGCGACTCCGGCCGGATCGTCGCAGACATTTACATTGGATTATGTCGATCCGGCAGGGTTCACGGGGATCTCGAAGGGCTGGTATCAGTTCCTGATCGCGGCCGATAGTACGGGCGGCGGACTGCCGTTCTGCTATGTGCACTATGACCGGGCGGCGAACACCTTCTGGATGTACTCAGGCGATGTCGGATTCTTTGTGGGTCCGGTGGCGCCGGGCACGGCGTCGAACCTGTTGAGCAGTTCGGCCTGCTCGCTGGATGTGGCCAATGCGACGGCCACTCAGTTGGCGGACCGGCTGCAGGAGAAGGTTCCGGTGGTGTTGAAGGCACCGATGAGCGGGGCCAAGAAGATGTTCATGCATTCGCTGGACGTGCTTGGCCGTGATTCGGGCTGGGTGCAGGTGGGGACTTACCAGGTTCCTTAACGGGCCAAGGCGCAACTGCGCAAGGGGGCGGATTTCCGGTTCGAGAGCAGAGTGCCTTTGCCGGCTGGGCGGGGCGATGCTCGACCGGGGGTCCGCCCCTTTTTTGTGGCACATAAGCAATTCCCGGGCCAGGATGGACGAAATGCGGAATGGGATTTAGACGTAGTCGATGGAGATGCATTAGATTCCGCCTATGTGGATGGATGGCACTGACTTACCGCAAAGTAAGCAGGCTGGGGATGGAATTCACAATTATGGGGGGCGGGGGGGCGGAGCGCAATAAAGCACCTTGCGATTGCACAAAATCAGCCTCTCAAACGAGCGGTGATTCAACCCCAAGGAGTATATTAGTTCTTCGGTCATCCGCCAATCGGCGGACTTACTGTTTTTCATTTCCTGTGGGGGATATGCCGACACGAATTCCGATCCCCGGTGCGCGCCTCGCGTGGACACCCGGATTCGCCAGTGTTTTGTTTCTTTTGATGGCGAGTTCGCTGCCTGTCCGATCCCAGACTTTTCCGCTTTCCTGTTGGAGCTCAGTGGGACCGTCACGGACGATTCGTGCGACGGAGATCACGGCTGCCGTGGCCGATGTCATGGTGACGTGCCAGCACGGAACGCCTACGGCGGCGGGGGCACCAGTTCCGACTGTAGATTTGCAACTGTATTTCAATACGGATGTGACTGTGCGGACGTCTGGGGCGGTGGCGGAGGCCCTGCTGCTGGTGGACGACCCGGCGCCGCAGAATCAGCAGGTTTGTCCGGGCGATCCGGTTTCGTGCGGCTGGACCGGGGGCGCGAAGGGCGCGAATGTGTTCCAGGGGAAAGTGCTAGGGCGGAGTGCGATTGCGTTTCAAGGGGTGCCGTTGGATCCTCCGGGCGACGGGAAGTCGCGCACATTCCGGATGACGAATTTGCGGGTGGACGCGTCGGGACTCAGCCCGCAGGTGATCTCGGGCGGGCAGGTACTGGCATCGGTGACGATGACCGGGCCCAACAGTGTTTCAGGGACCTTGCTGGTGGCGGACGTGCAGCCACCGATCAGCACAACTGTACTGGAAACGACAGGGCGATTCCCGCTGAATGCGACAGGGGGCCTCTGGCTGCAGAACTGCACTAGCGTGTCGCAACGGGCGTTGGGCGTGCTGCAGTTCACGGCCCTGCTTGGAGGTACGTTTCGAACCAGGACGAATTCGGTTTTTGTAGATACGGAGACTGTGCCGCCACCGGTGGCGCAGAATGTGGCGGGCTTGCTGTCCGGGTCGGAATCGATGTTTTTTGCTCCGGCCTTCCCGGCGGTGAACAGGCTAAATACGGCGGGATTGGCCGATGCCGGCACCCGGTTGAGAGCTGTGTTTCCGGATGTTCCGCCGGGCGTCACGCTCTATGTATCGACGGTCCCTGTGACCTATACGAATGGGGTTCCAGCGGTGAACGGCGCCGGGCAATTCCAGGCGCGCCTGGTGACCACGGAGAATGGGGTGTTTGTTCCGGCGGCGCCGACGACCACGATTGGGGGAATACCGGTGGCCGCGCTGGCGGTGAACCAGGGTACGGCCGTGGCGGTATGGGAAGTGCTTGCCTCGAATGGTTTGGCGGGGGAGAAGGCACAATTCGCACTCTGGCTGTCGTTTACGGCCAGCAGCGCCGTGGCGGGTACGTCGACGGTACAGCTGCAACTGGGGCCGGTGTCGAGTGTGCGGTCGGCGGATGATGTGGCATCGATTCCACGGTTTGTGGACGACGGAGCGGCGCTGAATCTGTTTACCGTGGGACCGGCGTGCACGGGCGGCGCGTATGTGGTGAGACCGTATACTCCCATATTCACCAACTTCGAGGTAGACGGCATCCGTTACAACACGTCCGCGTACTTCAATTGGCAACCGGGCAGCACCCACACGTTGAAGGGGATTCTTCCGCCGCAGACGACTGACCCGACAAGACGCCAGCGGATCGTGTGGAGCGACGGGGGCGCACCGACGCATACGATTACGGTGCCTGCCGCGCCAACCACCTATGTAGTGGATGTGCCGACCGACTATCAATTGGATCTGGCGGTGATTCCCGCCGGTGGCGGCAGTATTCAGGCGAGCCCGGTGTCAGCGGACGGCTTTTACCCGTCGGGCAACAATTCACAGGTTACCTTGCAGGCGGTGCCGAGCCCCGGATATACGTTTGTGGGTTTCGCGGGGGACCTGAGCGGGACGCAGAGTCCGCAGCAGGTGACCATGCAGGCGGCGCGGAAGGTGAATGCGATCTTTGCGCGGAACGGCAAGACGCCGGTGGTGCCCGCGCTGGCTGAGAGTTTTATGAGCGGGGCATGGGTGACGCTAAAGGCGTCGTTCCAGGCGGCGCAGGGTTACCGGTCGATCAGCGCCGTGCAGGTGTTGTCGGCGGCGGCTCCGGATGGCGGCGGGGCGCCGTTCTGCTTCATTCACTATGACGTGGCGGGCGGCGCTTTCTGGCTTTACTCCGACGTGTACGGGTTCTTCATGGGGCCGGTGAAGCCGGGCGTGGCTTCGAGTGAGTTACAGGGCTCGGCCTGTGCGTTGGGTACGGCTCAATCGAGCGTCCAGGCGAGCGGACAGATGCTGGAACTGACCCTGGCCGTCACTTCCAAGATCGCGGCCGAGCGGAATGTGTACTTGAGGGCGATGGAGACCGACGCTTCCGACACCGGGTGGGTGCGGCAGGGCCGATGGGTGCAGGGGGCACCGGTCGAGAGTCACCTCAGTGCATACCCGAATTTCGGGGCGGGCTCCCAGCAGACTTTTTCGCTCTCCATCTCGGGTGCGGGGGCGATCGGCGACTTCGACAAGGGTTGGGCGCAGTTCCTGGTGGCGGCGGACAGCACGGGCGGCGGGCAGCCGTTCTGTTTCGTCCACTATGACAAGGCCGGGCATCAGTTGTGGATGTATTCGTCAGACGTGGGCTTCTTCCTGGGTCCGGTGGCGCCGCAGGTGGCTTCCGCGCAGTTGAATAGTTCCGCGTGCTGGCTGGACACGTTGGCGAGTGTGGCGACTCCTCAGTCCTCTGGTTTAAACCTGACGCTGCCGCTGACGATGAAAGCGCCCATGCGCGGATTGAAGAAGCTGTACATGCGGACGCTGGATGCGTTGGGGATCGACTCGGGCTGGCGGCAGGTGGGGACGTACATGGTGCCGTAGGGGGTGCGACTCCGGGGCAGATCTGGAACGACATGAGGCACGCATGAGCTTGATGAGAGATGGCAAGGGTTTGTGGGTGGCGGGGTTCGTAATGGCTGTTGCGACGATGGCGCCGGTCTGGGCGCAGTCGACGCCGGTGCAGTGCGTGGGCAATCACAGCATATGGTTGCCCTTGCGAGCCACCGAGATTACCGCGCGAATCGGCGACATCCTCATTACGTGCACGGGCGGAACTCCCACGCCGGCAGGCCAAGCCGTGCCTACGGTGGACATACTGGTGTTTCTGAATGGTACCTACACGGGTCGAACCAAGGGTGACCTTACAGAATCGCTGCTACTGATCGACGAGCCGCCGGCAGCAGCTCAGGTGCCGTGTACCACCGATGTGAGCCTGTGCGGCTGGACCGGCGGGAGCAAGGGGCCGAATGTCTTTCAGGGCAGAGTGCTGGCGCCGAATGCAGTCGTCTTCCATGGGGTGCCGAGAGACCCGACCGGTAGTTCGGCGGCCAGGGTGTTCCGCATCACCAACCTCCGTGTAGATGCCACGGGTTATCTGCAACCGGATTCTCCGGTGCCGGCGCCTGTGAATGCCTACATTAGTATGGACGGCTTCGTCCCGGCTGGTTATCCCTTGCAGGTGGGCTATGTTCAGCTGCCGATGCAGGCGTCATTGCGCAGCGCCGGCGGAGGTTGGACGATCTACAACCCCAACGGGATCGAGTTCTCGAACTGCACCGCGGTGACGAAGCACCGAGTGGCGAACCTACGGTTCTCTGAGCGGTTCAACTCCGCGTTCCAGAAACCGAACTGGACCTACGACGCCGTGACGGGGGTCGCCGGCGCGCCCGATGGGCAGGCTGCGCTGGGGGTGCAGTACTACACGGAGTCCGGGTTCTTCAATCCGAGCTTCCCGGCGACGAACAACCTGAACAAAGCGGGTCTGGCGGACTTTGGCACGCGGTTCCGGGCGGACTTTTCCAGCCTGCCGGCGGGGGCGACGATCTATGTGTCGACGGTGGCGGTGGTCTACACCAACGGAATGCCGGCACCGGCAGCGAACGGACAGCACCAGGCACGGTTGACGGCCTCCGAGGCGGGCGTCTTCGCGCCTGTGGCGGCAACGGAGATCCTGGAGGGAATTCCGGTGGTGGCGCTGCCAGTGACACAAGGGACGGCAAAGGCGGTATGGGAGTTTGTGGGGCGCGATGCGAATTCGAACGCCGACGTCGACTTCCCGGTCTGGAATTCGTTCCCCGGAAAGACCGTGGGACTGGGGACAGCGAGTGTGAGGATGCGCCTGGGGCCGGTTTCGACGGAGACGAACGCGAGCGACACGGCTCCGGTGGCGCGCTATGCAGACGCACCGGTGACGCTGCCGCTAGTGACGATTCTGGACGCCTGCCCCGGCACGCAGTACCTGGTGACCACGTCACCGGCGTTGCTGCCCGTGGTGGTAGACGGGCAGACGTACACGTCGCCGAAGGCATTCCCGTGGCAGCCCGGAAGCACACACACCATCGAAGTGGCGGAGGCGGTCCCTACCGCACCGGGGGTGCGCCTGTCGTTCATGTACTGGAGCGACAACGGGGCACGGGGACACAGGATTACCGTGCCTGACTGGCCAACCGCGTTCACGGCTGAGTATAGGATGCAGTATCTGCTGAACCTGCAAGTGGTGCCGGCAGACGGTGGCAGCGTGAAGACAACGCCCATTCCCATGGAAGGCTATGTCGAACCGGATACCTGGGTGCAGTTGGCGGCCACGATCAACCCTGGCTTCAGCTTCGGAGGGTTCTCGGGCGATGTGGTGACGAACGAGTTGTCGGGTTGGGTTTTCATGGAGCGGCCGCGGAGTGTCAAGACCACGTTTATCCGCGCGGGGCCAGTCTCTTCCACAATCGGGATCTCTCCAGCGTCGGGTTCCAGCCCGGTGGTCCAGTTTGTGGCGACTTACGAAGGGTCGAAGCTGGCTTCGGACCTGAAGTGGGCGCAGGTGCTGCTGGCCGCGGCTGCGGATGGTGGCGGACAGCCGTTCTGCTTCGTGCACTACGACGTGCAAGGCAACGCGTTTTGGCTGTATTCGGACACATATGGGTTCTTCCGCGGTCCGGTGGCACCGGGGCAGGTGTCGGCGAAACTGCAGGGCTCAGCGTGTGGATTGGATGCGATCTATGCGCGGACGAGCACAAATGGAGCGCGGCTTACGGTCCTAATTGCGCTGTTGTTCAAGACAGCAGGTGCACGAAACATTTACCTGCGGACTATGGACCAGGTGGGCGTGGATACGGGGTGGGTTCAGCACGGCACCTTCAATCAAGAGGTGTACTGGGCGCTGCCGATGTCAGTCTCTCCGGCCAGCGGCAGCGCCACGGACCAGCTGTTCGCCTTGACCTTCACTAATCAATATGCGTCTGACTTTTTCCGGCAGCCCCTGGGGTGGCAGCAGTTCCTGATCGGCGCCGATCCGACGGGCGGAGGGCAGCCGTTCTGCTTTGTCCACTATGACCGGGCGGGCAATGGGCTGTGGATGTACTCCTCCGACGTAGGGTTCTTCCTGGGCCCGGTGACGCCGCGGTTAGGTTCGAACCTGCTGGACAGCTCGGCGTGCTCAGTCAATACGGCGCTTTCGGGCCTTGGCAACACCCCGTCGACTAACGGCAACCTGGACGTGACGCTCAAGCTGAAGCCGGCGATGCAGGGCCTCAAGAAGATGTACATGCGCACGTTGGATCCGCTGCAGATTGATACGGGGTGGGTGCAGGTGGGGACGTACCAGGTGCCGTAGGGGGCACCGTGGGTCCGTTTGGACTGAACACGCTGGCGGTGACGATTCATTTGAGAAAAGGCATCTATTCATGACTGGTGGACAGAGGTTTGTTCGACGGCCAGACAGAGTGTGGGCGGGTCTACTGGGCCTGCTGCTGTGCACGGCCGCGACGGCATTCGGACAGTCGACGCCGATGCAGTGCATCGCCAATGCGGCGTATTCTCTGCCCCTGCGCGCTTCCGAGATCTCCGCCCGAATCGGAGAGATCGTGGTGACCTGCTCGGGCGGGACGCCGACACCGGCCGGGCAGGCAGTGCCTACCGTGGACTTCCAGGTGTACTTCAATGCAAATTACACGGGGCGGATCGCGGGGGCTCTCACGGAGTCGCTGCTGCTGATCGATGCGCCCGGGCCACTGGCGCAGGTTCCTTGCACTGGCGATCCCAGTACTTGCGGCTGGACGGGCGGCAGTCCGGGGGTGAATGTCTTCCAGGGCAAGGTGCTGGCTCCGAATGCGATCGCGTTTTATGGAGTCCCGGTGGATCCGCCGGGCGATTTCAAGCTGAGGGCATTCCAGTTCGCGAATATGCGCATCAACGCATCGGAGCTGCCGGTTTCCGCCACTCTGATTCCGACAATCGCTACAGCCTCCGTCACGGCTACGGGGCTGACCGTGAAGCAGGGTGCGGAGTTGATTATCGGCTATGCCCAGACGGCCATCCGGGCCGCAGTGCGAAATGCGGCCGGCGATACGACAGTGAACAGTCCGACGGGGGTGGAATTCCCGAACTGCACCACGGTGACCAAGCAGCGCTTTGCGAATCTGCGGTTTTCCGAACAGTTCGGGACAGCGCTGCAGGCACCGAACTGGACGTATGATCCGGTGACTGGCGCCGCGGGTACGCCGAACCGGCAGGCTACGGTCGGGGAGATCTATAGCGGTGAATCGGGCTTCTACAATCCGAACTTTCCCGCGACCAACAACCTCAATAAAGCCGGTTTGGCGGACTCCGGGACGCGCGTGCAGGCGACCTTCAGCGGGCTGCCGGCCGGGGCGACGATTTACGTTTCTACCGTGGCTTTCACGTATACCGATGGCGTGCCGGCCCCGAGCTCGGGTAATGCCGAGGAGGCGCGGCTGATCACGAGTGCCACGGGCGCATTTGCACCGGTGGCGGCGAGCGAGACCCTAGATGGGATCCCGGTAGCGGCGTTGCCGATCACGCAGGGATCGGCAATCGCAGTTTGGGAGATTGTGAAAGGGAATCGGGGCGCGATGGCGGACCTCGATTTCCCGGTTTGGATTTCCCTCCCGGGCAATAGTGTGGGGTTGGGCACGGCCAGCGTCACCATGCGGCTGGGTCCGGTTTCGAGTGAGACGGGCGTGAGTGACACGGCCTGGCTGCCCCGGTTTGTGGACGCGTCTACCACGCTGCCGTTGATGACGACGTTGAACATGTGTCCGGCGACGCAGTACCTGCTGACCACTTCGCCGGCGTTTCTGCCCGTATCGGTGGACGGGCTGACCTACACATCGCCGAAAGCGTTTCCCTGGCAGCCCGGCAGCACTCATACGATCAGCGTGGCGGCGACGGTTCCGGTGGGTACCGGAGTGCGGCGGAGTTTCCTGGGGTGGAGCGACGGAGGGGCGCTGACGCATACCATCACGGTGCCGCCGAACCCTGCCACCTTTACGGCGGTATTCAAATTGCAGTATCTGCTGGACCTGACGGTGACGCCTGCGGCGGGCGGCACGGGGACGTTGACTCCGCCTTCCACGGACCGCTATTACGATCCGGAAACGAGTGTCCAGATCACGGCCAGCTTGAATCCGCTGTACAGCTTCACGGGCTTCTCAGGGGACGTGAACACGAGCTACTACGATCAGTCTTTGCGTATGTCGGGGCCGAAGCGGGTGACAGCCACGTTTGTGAAGGCTGGAGAGGTTTCATCCACTGTGGGCGTATCGCCGGCCTCGGGTGCCGGCCCTGCTGTAGATTTTTCGGCGACATATGAAGGCTCGCAGGGCGCGGACAGTCTGAGGTGGGTGCAATTGCTGCTGGCCGCGGCGCCGGACGGGGGCGGGCAGCCGTTCTGCTTCGTCCACTACGATGTGCAGGGCAGGATGTTCTGGATGTACTCGGACGTGGAGGGGTTCTTCCGCGGCCCGGTGCCTGCGAGCTACTCCACAGAGGGTTTGCAGAGCTCTTCCTGCGCCATGGATCGTCTCAACTACACGTACGTGTATAGTAACGGGCCGAGGTTGACCGTGCCGGTGAAACTGCTGTTCAAGACAGCCGGACCGAGGAATGTGTATCTGCGGGCGCTGGACATGGCGGGAGTGGACACGGGCTGGGTCCAGCGAGGCACCTGGACCCAAGAGGTCCTGCCGGCCCCGTTCATGAGTCTCAATGGACGTGCGGGGGGAGCAGCCACACCGTCCTTCGAACTGGGTATGTCGGACCCGTTCAGCTTGGACTGGAGATCCGCGCCGCTGGGGTGGGTGCAGTTTCTAATGGCGGCCGACTCCACAGGGGGAGGGCAACCCTTCTGCTTTGTTCACTACGACCGGGCCGGCGATGGGCTGTGGATGTACTCTTCCGACGTTGGGTTCTTCCTGGGGCCGGTGAAGCCACGGACGTATTCGACTCTGCTGGACAGTTCCGCGTGCTCAGTGGATACGGCCCAATCGCGCCCGTCCGATTATTCCTGGATGGGCTTCCAACTCGATCTGCAGCTTTCACTGAAGCAGCCGATGCAGGGGCTGAAGAAGCTGTACATGCGATCGATGGATGGGCTGCAACTGGATTCGGGGTGGCAGTTTGTCGGGACGCACCAGGTGCCGTAGACGGGCAGGCCGGGGTGGCCGTCTGTGCGGGCGCCGCGGCAGAAGGATTCCATGAATTCCGAGAAGAGGTTTGGGTTGGGAAGGCCGGGCTGGCGAGCGGTGCTGCCGTGCCTGGTAGCCGCGATGATGGGTCCAGCGTTCGGGCAGTTTACTCCGCTGGGATGCCTGGCCATGCCCGACCCTGTTCCTCGACTGCGGGCCTCAGAGATTGCCGCGCGGGTGGGCGACTTCGCAATTCTGTGCTCCGGCGGCACGCCCACGCCGGCGGGTGAGGCCGTGCCGACTCGAGACATCCTGTTGTACTTCAATGCGGACCAGACGGGCCGCCGGACGGGCGACCTGACCGAAACCTTACTGCTGATTGACGATCCGGAGCCGCCAGCACAAGTACCTTGCATGACCGATGTGAGCCTGTGCGGCTGGACTGGCGGCAGCAAGGGCGCGAATGTGTTTCAGGGGCGGGTGCTGGCGCCGAATGCGATTGCGTTCTACGGAGTCCCCCTGGATCCACCTGGAGATTTCGCGCAACGGGTGTTTCGTATTGTGAACGCGCGCGTGAATGTTACCACTCTGGCGCCGCCCGGCAGCCTGGACCAGAAGGCGGTCACAGTGAACATTTCGCTATCCGGCATCACGGTGAAGGGCGGCACAGGTTTGCTGACCGGCGTCACACAGCCGGCCATGCGAGCGCAGATTCGCAGCTCGAATGGCGATGCCCTGGTGAGCAGTCCTACCGGCATCGAGTTTCCAAACTGTACGTCGGTGACCAGGCAGCGCTTTGCGAACCTGCGGTTTTCCGAGCTGTTCGCGACTGCCTTTCAAGGGCCGAACTGGACGTACGACGCGGTGACCGGTGCGCCCGGCGCTCCGGCCTCCCAGGCGGCGCCGCGCACCGTTTATCACACAGAATCGGGCTTCTACAACCCGGAGTTTCCTTCGACTCATGGTCTGAACAAGGCCGGGCTGGCGGACTTCGGAACCCGTGTACAAGCAACCTTCACAGGGTTGCCGGCAGGGGTTACGATCTACGTTTCCACGCTGGCCGTGACTTATGACCATGGGGCGCCGGCGGCGAACGCCAATAGCGTTGAGCAGGCTCGTTTGACCGCGAGCGCGACGGGTGCATTCGCCGCTGTGCCGGCAACCGAGACGCTGGATGGCTTGCCGGCGGCGGCTCTGACGGTCAGCCAGGGTAGGGCCACGGCGGTCTGGGAGGTGCTGAACGGCGCGCCTGCGGCCATGGGGAACCTCGATTTCCCGGTTTGGATCTCCTTCCCTGGCAATGTAGCCGGGTTGGGTACAGCCAACGTCACACTTCGCCTGGCGCCGGTGTCCGACGAGACGAGCGCCAGCGAGACTGCACCGCTGCCGCGCTTTGCAGAGGACTCCGCGACGCTGCCCCTGCTGACGATCCTGGACATGTGCCCAAGCACGCAATACCTGGTCACGACATCACCCGCTTTCCAACCGGTGACGGTGGACGGGCTGACCTATACTTCGCCCAAGCCGTTCCCCTGGCAACCGGGCAGCACACACGCGATCAGCGTGGCCGGAGCAATCCCCGCCGGCCCAGGTGTACGGCAGTCGTTCCTTGGCTGGAGCGATGGAGGTGCGCTGACGCACACGATAACCGTCCCGGTGACTCCGACGACCTACACGGCCGCGTTCCAGCAGCAGTTTCTGTTGGATGTGAAGGTGACTCCAGCGGGCGGGGGTACGGTGACGCGGACGCCCGCCTCGGCGGACGGGTACTACGACCCCGGAAAAATGGTGACGCTGGTGGCGAAGACGAATCCGCTTTACAGTTTCAGCGGCTATACGACGGAGGGCTCGAAGCCGCTGGAATCGACCACGCTGACGATGTGGCAGGCGTACAGCGTCGCGGCGGAGTTCGTCAAGGCGGGCCCGGTGTCCTCGACGATCGGCGTGTCGCCCGCTTCCGGTTCCGGGCCGGAGGCGAACTTCCTGGCTACCTACGAGGGTTCAGGTGGCGCCCAGAGCCTGAGCTGGGTACAACTGCTGATCGCCGCGGCGCCCGATGGCGGGGGCCAGCCTTTCTGTTTCGTTCACTATGACGTGCAGGGCGGCGGGTTCTGGTTGTACTCCGACATCGATGGATTCTTCCAAGGGCCTGTCGCGCCAGGGGACCAGGGGGCCGCGTTGCAGGGGTCTTCGTGCGCCCTGGATCCAAGCCTCTCTTATCCGTCGGTGAATGGCGCGAGATTGACCGTACATGCAAGCGTGCTCTTCAAGACGCCGGGCGCCAGGAACGTCTACCTGCGCACGATGGACGCGTCGGGGGCGGATACGGGGTGGGTGCAGCAAGGCTCGTGGACCCAGGAGGCGATGCCGCCGCCCACGATGCTTGTCTCGCCGACCAGTGGATTGGGGGCCGAGCCGTTGTTCCGGTTGAGCTTCTATAACCCGTATCACGCTTCGGTTTATTTCGCGCCGGTTGGATGGCAGCAGTTGCTGGTCGCGGCCGACCCGTCCGGCGGTGGGGAGCCGTTCTGTTTTGTGCATTATGACCGCGCGGGCGATGAGCTATGGATGTACTCCTCCGACGTTGGATTCTTCCTGGGACCGGTCAAGCCCTGGACGTCTTCGACGGTGCTGGACAGTTCGGCATGCTCGGTGGGCACGGCGCTTTCGGGCCCAGTGTTGGCGGGGAGAAAGCTCCAGGGGTTGGAGCTACAACTTTCGCTGAAGTCCGTCATGCGGGGATTGAAGAAGGTATACATGCGGGCGCTGGATCCGCTGCAACTCGATTCGGGGTGGCAGTTCGTCGGGACGCACCAGGTTCCGTAGAAGGAAGGTTTTTCCATATATGCGTGCGAATCAGTTCTTCAGAATTGCCGGGTGGATCGGGATTGCCTTGGTGGCGTTGGGGTTGCCCGCGGCGGCTCAGACACAGGGCGTGAGTTGTTCGGTGGAGAGTCCCGCTGGAACTAACCTGACGACTAGCAATTATGCGGCTCTCGCTGGTGATTTGGTCATTGCCTGCAGCGGGGGGACTCCGACCGCGGCCGGGCGTCCCGTTCCGAACGTGGTGGTCCAGGTGTCGTTTTACACGAACTATACGGGGCGGACGGTGGGTGGCGTTACCGAATCGCTGCTGCTGATCGATGAGCCGGCTCCGGCGAATCAGGTAGCCTGCGCTACGGATGCGGCGCTGTGCGGGTGGATCGCAGGGAGTCCGGGACCGAACGTATTTGCGGGCACCTTGCAGTCGCCGACCACGCTGGTGTTCCAGAACGTGCCGTTGGATCCTCCGGGCAACGGCGGGGTGCGGCGATTCCGGATCACGAATATCCGGGTGGATGCAGTGCACTTTCCGCCGCCGCGCCCGATGTCTGCGTTTGGACTCGTGACGGCGGTGGTGTCGATGACTGGCGTGACGATGAATCCCATCAGCGCCACGATCGGCTATGCCTTCACGGACATCCAAACGTCGGTGCTGGGAGCCAACGGGGAATCCCCAGCAGACGCGGCGGCGGGCACTGTGCTGCCGAACTGCACCGGCACCGCGAACCAGAGGATTTCGACGCTGCGGTTCACGCAGTCGAGGCCAGGGCTATTCCAGCCTCGCAGCCAGGCACCGTTCATCAATGCCGATACGTCGCCTGCTCCTGTGGCGCAAGACATTCCGGGCACTGTCTTCTCTTCGGAGAGCGGTTTCTACAATCCGGGATTTCCGGTTGGAAACCAGTTGAACCGGGCGGGTCTGGCCGATAGCGGGACCAGGCTGCAGGCCGTTCTTTCGGGCATGCCGGCGGGCGTGACTGTTTATGTGGCTACGGTGCCGGTGACGTTCACGAATGGAGTACCGGCGCCGAATGCGAATACAGGGATCCAGGCGCGGCTGATCTCCTCGGCTACCGGGGCTTTCAACCCGGTGCCGGCCACTGCCACTTTGGATGGGATACCGGTGGCCGCGCTGAATATCGTGAACGGCAGCGCGGTGGCGGTTTGGGAGATTCTGGCGAGTCCGCGCTATGCGCCGATGAATGCGGATTTTCCGGTTTGGATCTCCTATGCGACTGGAACGCTGCCGGGCGCGGTGACTGTGCGCGCGCAGCCGGGTCCGTCGTCGACAGTGAATACGGCCAGTGATACAGCGCCGATTCCCCGGTTTGTGGACGATACGACGGCGAAGGGACTGTTTGCGATCCGGCCGACGTGCGCTGCCGGACCGTACTTTGTCACGACCAGCCTGGCGGGCCAGGGCTACAGCGTCGACGGGGTGGAGTACAAGACACCTCAGGGGTTCAACTGGACTCCGGGCTCCAGCCACACGTTGAGCGCTATTCCCGCGGCCCAAGTGCTACCTTCCTATCGCTATGTCGCGCGGAGTTGGAGCGATGGGGGCGCGCCTACGCATGCCATCGTGGTCCCTGGCGTGGGCACCACGTATACAGCGAATTTCCAGCAGCAGTTCAAGCTGGACATTGCTTCGTCGCCCGTCGATTGGGGTACGGTGCAGACGGTGCCAGCGGCGGCTGACGGGTACTTCGATTCCGGGTCGGATGTGCAGATCAGGAGTATTGCGAACGCAGGGTATGTCTTCGCTGATTTCCAGGGTGCGTTGAGCGGCAGCGGGAATCCGCAGACGCTGCATGTGACGGGTGCGAGCAAAGTGGTGGCTGAGTTCGCGACGCTGGTGCCGTCGACGAGTGCTTTGAGTGTGACGCCGGCCAGCGGATCCAGCACGGCGGGTCTGTTTCAGTCTGTGTATCGCGGTGCGCGCGGAGCACAGTCGCTGCTGTGGGTAGAGTTCCTGATGGCTACGGCTCCGGATGGCGGCGGGCAGCCCTTCTGTTTCGTCCACTATGACGTGCGGGGGCAGGCGTTTTGGCTCTATTCCGATGTGTATGGGTTCTTCGTGGGCCCGCTGAAGGCCGGCGTGAACTCCAGCGATTTGACGGGGTCGGACTGCACGCTGAGCACGGCGCTGTCGAGCGTGGATGTCAGCGGAGACCGGCTGCAGTTGAATGCGCAGGTGCGATTCAAGGTGACTGGAGACAGAAATCTGTATTTGCGCGCGATGGACGACGGCAACTTCGATACGGGCTGGGTGCAGCGGGGCGTTTTCAATCAGCATGCGCTGCCAGTGTTTTATCCAGGTTTGACCCAGCAGTCGGGGGCCGGTTCGGTTGAGACATTCCGCATGACGGAGACGGATCCGGAGGGCTTCGGCGGGTTGAAGAAAGGCTGGGAGCAGTTGCTGGTGGCGGTGGACCAGACGGGCGGCGAGCAGCCGTTCTGCTTCGTCCACTATGACCGGGCCGCAAGCCAGTTCTGGATGTACTCCTCCGACGTAGGATTCTTCCTGGGTCCGGTGGCTCCGGGCACGCCGTCGAATGCACTGGATAGTACGGCGTGTACGGTGGACACGGCTGCCTCGTTGGTGACTGAGAGGGCCGACGGGCTGGACCTGGAGATCAAGGTGACGATGAAGCCGGCGATGAGCGGCTTTCAGCGGCTGCATACGAGGATCCAGGATGTCACGGGACGCATGTCGGTGTGGGGCGTCCATGGCACGCGTCAGGTTCCTTGAGTTCACGGCCGGGGAACGGTCTGATACGATACCCATTCCTTCCCCATGCCATTCAAAATTACCCGCAGGGCCGTGTTCCCTCTTACCGCTGCCACGGCCTTGTTGCAGGCCCAATCGCGCCAGAGCGCGGATGTCGTGATCTATGGAGCTACGCCTGGAGGCATCGGCGCCGCCGTGGCCGCCGCCCGTTTGGGACGCTCCGTCATCCTGAGCGAGTATGCCGACCATATCGGCGGGATCGTCTCCAATGGATTGACCAACGCCGATATCGGGAAGCGGCAGGCCGTGGGTGGGCTCTTTTACGAGTTCACGCGGCGCGTGCTGGAGACCTACACCGCGCAGGACAAGGCGAATCCGGCGCTGCAGAACGTGAAGCTGTGCAAGGACGGGTACTGGTATGAGGCCAGCCTGGCGGAGAAGATCTTCCACGACATGATCGGTGGAGAGGGCGGGCGGATCAAGCTGCTGCTGAGCCATGAGCTGAAGCGGGCTACGGTGCGCTCGAACAGGCTGACCTCGATCTGTCTGGAAGACCGGGCGACGCCGGGCGCGATGGTGGAGTTGACGGCGGCCGTGTTTATCGATGCGACGTATGAAGGCGACCTGGCGGCGATGGCCGGGGTTCCGTTCAAGACCGGCCGGGAGAGCCGGGCGGAGTATAACGAGCCGCACGCGGGGCGGATCTACATGAAGTTCCGCGAGAACACGCCGCTGCCGGGGTCGACTGGCGAGGCGGACGAAGCCACGCAGGCGTACTGCTTCCGGATGCATGTGACGAATGTGCCGGAGAAGCGGATCCCGATCGAGAAGCCGGCGAGCTACAACCGGGATGAATACGCGCTGACGCTGGAGGATATCCGGGCCGGCCGCATTACCAAGTTCCGGGAGGTGATCCAGGTTTATGCGATGCCGAACGGGCGGTTTGAGCTGAACAGCGACCACGTGCATCCGGACACTGGGATTCCGCGCGAGTCTCTGGACCTGGCGGAGGAGTGCTGGCCCTGGCCGACGGCGACTCCGGCGCAGCGGCAGAAGATCTACCAGCGGTATCTGGACCACAACGTAGGGATGATCTGGCTACTGCAGAACGATTCGGAGGTGCCGGAGGCTTTGCGGAAGGACGCAAGCCAGTACGGCTGGCACCGGGATGAGTGGGTGAATAACCGGAATAGGCCGCGGCAGGTGTATGTCCGGCAGGGCCGGCGGATCCTGGGGGAGTATGTCCTGACGGAGAACGACGGGACAGTGGATCCGGAGTTGAAGCGGACGAAGGTGCAGCCGACGTCGATCGGGGTGATCGAGTGGGCGTTCGATCCGCACGGGCATCACAAGTATGATCCGGCGCATCCGGGCGTGCGGGAGGGGTACTTTTTCGTCGATCATGAGCCGTTCCAGGTCCCTTATGGGGTGGTGGTGCCGCGCAAGATCGATGGACTGCTGGTGCCGGTGGCGTGCTCGTGCAGCCATGTGGCTTACAACGCGCTTCGAATGGAGCCGGTGTTCATTGTGCTGGGCGAGGCTTGCGGAGTGGCGGCGCATCTGTCGATCGAGCACAAGGTGCCGGTGCGGCGGGTTCCGACACGGCGGTTGCAGGCGATTCTGGCGGAACGGCGCGGAGTGCTGACGTTCTATGAGGATTTGCCGTTCACCGATGCGGACTTCCCTGCCCTGCAGTGGTTGGGGGCACGGGGACTGAATGCGGGGTACCGGGCGGAGAAGACGCAGAAGTTGACGCGAGGGGATGGGGCGGCTCAGCTGGCTCGGGTCTTACAGCACGAAGGCAGGAAGGCGGCCGGACCGGCGGAAGGGGCGGATTTGCCATTGACGGCGGAGGTTCTGGCGGGCTGGTTGAAGACGGCGGGGTATGCGGCAGGTAATGAACCGGACGGACCCTTGGATGTGGCCGGGTTTGGGCGGATGGTGTATGCGGCCCTGCGGCCCAAGATGTAGCGGATCAGTTGGCGGGCAGGTAGCGGTGGGTGATGTAGCTGGAGGTACGGACGCGGTTGTTTTTGCCTTCCACCCGGATGAGCACCTGGAAGTAGGGGCTCTTTTTGCCGCGCGGGCCATTGGGCGGATCCTGATCGATGCGGCGTTGGAGGTCAAGGAGGCGATCCCTGTCGATGGCGTAATTGGCCGCGCCCTGGGTGGCCCAGGTTTCAATGCCCGACAGGTAGATCATGCGGGTATGCGGCTGACGGCCGGGCCAGAGGCTGAGTACGGCATAGCTGGTGCTGACGCCGACGGTGCCGGTGGGCCGGTAGACGGGCAGTTCGCCGGGTAGGGGATTCGGGACGGAAAAGCCGCTGCCGGGGCCATCGTTCCCGGGATCAAAGGGGAAAAGGTCGGGCCGCTTCATTTGCTGGAGCAGGGTCTGGAAGCGCGCGGACGAGATCACGACGAGGTTCTTGTCTTCGATATCGGAGAGTCCCAGGTAATTTGAGTTGGCGACGGTGGTGTGGACGCCGCGCTCCTGCAGCCAGGTGGCGACGTAGTGGGTGCCTATGGCGTCACCGATACCGGTATAGACGTCTTCCTGGGGCCGGAAGGTATAGCCGAAGGCGTCGAAGAGGTGCTTGAGGCGGCCCGTATCCTCGGTGACCGTGTTCACGGCGGTGTCGCGGACAAAGAAACCCATACCTCCGGAGAAGAAAAGGGGTACCCCGAAGCTGACGACGGTTTCGGCCTTGGAGTCGATGACGGAGCCCCAGAGCGCGGGCGACTCCGGCTTGCGAGGCCAGCGGTCGCGGGTCAGCCAGAGCACGGGCAGGGCCAGCAGTAACGCACCCAACGCCATGCCAGTGAGTAGAGTGGGCCAGTAACGTCCCCGGACAAGTTGTTGAACAGGCGGCTCTTCGGCCACAGGTAACGCCGCCGGCAGGAGTTTCAAGCTGGCATCGGTAGCGTCGATGAAGCGCACGGCATAGCCGCCGCGCGGTAACTCGATGTGGAGGGCGGAGTCGCGGCCTTCGTGCTCGTAGTAGTCGGCGAGGCGTTTACGAAGCAGGCTGGCCTGGACGCGGACAATGGCGTCGTTGCGGGGGTCGTAATCGGGCGGGCGATTGAATACCTGAAGGCCCAGAATGTACTCTTTGAGGCCATCTTCGCGTCCGGCGAGGGTTTCGTGGACGGCGTGAGAGAGCAAGGCGCACAACTGCTTCGACTCACGCAGAAACCGGCTCTGGAGAATCCGGTCGAGTTCCGCGAGGGCTACCGAGTGCCATGCAGGGGCTTCGGAAGTACTTGGAATCATTAGCCCATAACCGTTAATTGACCTGAAATTAGCCTAAGCGGGACCGCGTCTCCGCGTAGACTTGGCCCCGAGGAGCTGAATCTATGTTTCGATCAACCCACCTGGTTCTGGCTACCATATTACTATCCGCGTCGCTATCTGCCCAGACGGCCCTGGGCACCATCACGGGTACCATCTCGGATCCGCAGAATTCGGGAGTCCCGAATGTCACGGTCACGGCGACGGCTGTAGCTACGAATCTGAAGTACACGGGCACCAGTTCGTCCGATGGCACTTATTCCATTTCCCAACTGCCCGTAGGACGGTTTGAGCTGACAGCCACCGCCCCCGGTTTCAAGACCTTCAACCAAACCAATATCACTA
This sequence comes from Paludibaculum fermentans, assembly GCF_051172195.1. Classification (GTDB taxonomy): domain Bacteria; phylum Acidobacteriota; class Terriglobia; order Bryobacterales; family Bryobacteraceae; genus Paludibaculum; species Paludibaculum fermentans_A. The sequence continues at coordinate 247,706 of NZ_JBPJAQ010000002.1, read as the reverse complement.
TTGAAGTGTCGCAACGCCTGCGTGTGGACATCGCGCTGGAGGTCGGCGCGCTGACCGAAAGCGTGAATATCACGGCTGAGATCCCGCGAGTCCAGACAGAGGACTCGAGCCTGGGCGCGACCGTGGAGCGCAAGCGCATTGAGGAGCTGCCGCTGAACGGCCGGCACGTATTCAACCTGGTAAAGATTGTGGCGGGCGTGCAGCCGCGCACGGCTTCTACCGACGGTTTTGCCGAGGTCAACAACCAGACGTTCTCGCAGATTCGCATTAACGGCGGCCCGGCGTATGGCAACCAGTTCCTACTGGATGGCAGCGTCAACTCGGCGCCGGTGCACAACGAGATCGCGGTGGTGCCGATGTCGGACTCGGTGGAAGAGTTCCGTGTCGAGACCAATGCGTTGAAGGCGGAGTACGGCCAGACTTCGGGCGGCGTGATCAACGTCGTGACGAAGATGGGCGGCAACGAGTTTCACGGGTCGGCTTATGAGTTTCTGAGGAACGATGCGTTTGACGCGCGCAACGCGTTTTCGACGCAGCCGGATCCTCGTACGGGGCGCATCAAGCAGGTGCTGCGGTACAACCAGTACGGCGGGACGGTGGGCGGTCCGGTGTGGATCCCGAAGCTTTATGACGGGCGCAACCGGACGTTTTTCTTTGCCGGGTATGAGCAGTGGAAATGGCGGTCGACAGGCGCGCCGAGGCTGGGCACGGTCGCCAAGCCCGAATGGCGCGAGGGCGATTTCTCGAACCTGCGCAACGGTTCCGGTGCGCTGATCCCCCTGTTCGATCCTGCGACGACGCGTGCGAATCCGAATGGCTCAGGCTATGTGCGTGATCCGCTCCCGGGCAACATTGTGCCGGCCAACCGCGTTGATCCTTTGTCGAAAAGGGTTCTGGCTTACATGCCGGCGGCGAACGCCACGGCGACCGATCCTTACACAGGGGCCAACAACTTCATCGCGCTGATCCCGTCGAGCTCCGACCAGGGCGTGACGACGGCTCGAGTCGACCACCGCATGTCGGACAAGGACATGTTGTTCTTCCGTTATTCGGGAACGCGCAACACGTTGCGCAATCGCGGGTATGGGCTGGAAGAGGCCGATTCCGTGGCGCGCGACGACCAGCGTGACAACCACAACGCGATCTTCAGCTACACGCGTGTCGTGTCGCCTTCGATCGTGAACGACTTCCGCCTGGCGGGTTCACGGCAGTGGCTGCCTTTCAAGCACCCCAGCTTTGACCAGGGATGGCCCGCCAAGCTCGGCTACCCCTCGCAGATTCCGCAGGACCAGTTCCCGCCGGTGCAGATCTCCGGCCTGATGACCATCGGTCAACCGAGCTTTTCGGCCGGCCTGCGCGCGCAGCAGTACGTGCAGATCGTCGACAGCGTCACGCTCATCCGCGGCAAGCATAACTTCAAGACTGGCTTCGACCTGCGCTGGTCGCGGCTGAGCTTCATCAACCGGTCGAATCCCTCGGGCCGCTTCGACTTCAGCGCTTCGCTGACAGGCAATCCGCTGGTTCCGGCCAACACGGGCTTCGGCATGGCCTCGTATCTGCTGGGTGAAGTTGGCGGCGGCCAGATTGGTTTCCGCCCGTTCTTCCAATACCGGTCGCTGCCGCTGGGCATTTACTTCCAGGACGATTGGAAGATCACACGGCGGCTCACGCTGAACCTTGGGCTGCGCTACGACGTGAGCGGCGGACCGACTGAGTTGCACGACCGGCATTCGAGCTTCGATCCGTTCGTGATGAATCCCGAGACGAAGATGCCGGGCATCATGACCTACAGCGGTGTGAATGGGGTTCCGTCCAGCTATGTAGACCTGGACAAGAACAACCTCGGACCGCGCATTGGTTTCGCGTGGGATCCGAAGGGCGACGGCAAGACGGCGATCCGCGGCGGGTACGGGATCATCTACACGATCTCCGAGATCGGCCACACGCAGGGTGACAACTCGAATGCGCTGGGGTTCTCGATCGATACCCCGTTCACGAGTTCGGGCAGCGTGCCGGTGAAGGCGTTCCAGTTCAGCCAGGGTCCGTCGACGATCCTGCAGCCGTCCGGCGCCAAGGGCGGCCCTTCGGCCTTCCGCGGCTTCAATGGGCAGTATCAGGACCGGCACGGGCTGACGCCATATGTGGAGTCGTGGAACTTCACGATTCAGCGTTCGCTGTTCGCAGGCTGGACGGCCAGCGCCGTCTATGCCGGCAGCCGCGGCGTCAAGCTGTTTGGCGGCAACTACAACCTGAATCAGCTGGATCCGAAGTACTTCGCGATGGGTCTGGACCTGCAGACGACAGTGCAGAATCCCTTCTTCGGGCAGATCACGTCGGGCGCGCTTTCGGGCGCCACGGTACAGAAGCAGGTGCTGCTGCGGGCGTTCCCCGACTACCAGTCGGTGACGACGTTTGCGGCGAACAATGCCAGCTCCACTTATCACTCGTTGCAGGTGCTGGTGGAGAAGCGTTTCTCGTCCGGCATTTCGGCCCTGGCCAGCTACACGAAGAGCAAGCTGATGTCCGACACGATCAGCATCGGCGGCGGCGGCAACGGCACTTCGGCGGCGGACTTCCGCATCGGCGCGTACAACCGCCGGCTGGATCGCGCCATCGACCAGGATGACGTTTCACAACGCCTGGTCACCAGCGGCGTGGTGGAACTGCCTTTCGGCCGCGGCAAGAAGTTCGGCAGCGGCATGAACCGGGTGGTGGATGCGGCGCTGGGCGGGTGGCAGCTGAACGGCATTGCCACCATCCAGAGCGGCACTCCGCTGGTGGTACGCGGCAGCAACAACTTCACGGGTATCAACTATCCGGACCTGGTGGCGGATCCTTCGCTGCCCAGCGGCTCGCAGACGGCGAACAAGTGGTTCAATACCGACGCCTTCCGCAATCCCGCCAACTTCGTGATTGGCAATGCGCCGCGCACGCTGCCCAGCACGCGGACGCCGGGCCTGCTGGACGTCAGCTTCTCCATCTTCAAGACCTATCAGTTTATGGAGCGCTACCGTCTGGAAACCCGCTGGGAGATGTTCAACGCCCTGAATGCCGTCAACCTGAACGGCCCGGACACGAACTTCTCGCCGAACGCCGCGGGCGTGAACACCAATGCCAACTTCGGCCGCATCTTCAGTTCGCTGGAAGCGCGCCGCATGCAGCTTGGCATGCGCCTGACGTTCTAATAACCTGAGCGAGGATCCAATCCATGAGAATGTTCCTTGTTCTCCTGCTGGCAGCGGCTTCGGCCGCTGCCCAGCAGCAATATGACCTAGTCGTCTATGGCGGCACAGCCGCCGGATTTGCCACCGCCGTCTCTGGAGCTCGCCAGGGCCTGAAGACAGCGCTACTGGAACCCAAAAACCACATCGGCGGCATGATCAGTGGAGGCCTGTCGGGCACAGACGTCGGCCGCCGTGAAGTGATTGGCGGACTGTCGCTGGAGTTCTACTTTCGCGCGGGCCAGCGCTACCAGATGGACCGGCACCTGCAGGAACTCTCCTGGATGCCGGAGCCGGGCGTCGCTGAGAAGCTGATGCGCGACATGCTGAAGGAAGTCGGCGTCACCCTGCTGGAGCATCACCGGCTGCGTGAGAAAGATGGCGTGAAGCGCGAGGGTTCGCGCGTGACCGAGATCGTGATGGAGAACGGCGCGCGGTTCCGGGCCAAGGTCTTCGCCGACGCCACCTATGAAGGCGACCTGATGGCGCAGTCGAAGGTCACCTACACCTATGGCCGCGAAGGCATCAGTCAATATGGCGAATCGCTGGCCGGTGTGCGTGCGGTGACGGAGAGCCACCAGTTCGCGGTGGACATCCCGGCGCGCGACGAGCAGGGCAAGCTGTTGCCGGAAGTATCGGCGGAGCCGCGCGGTGAACCGGGCACGGCCGACAAACGGATCCAGGCCTACAACTTCCGGGTGATCGCCACAAACGTAGCGGAGAACCGGCTGCCTTGGCCGAAGCCCGACGGCTACGATCCGAAGCGGTATGAGTTGCTGGCGAAATATCTCACCGCGATGACCAAGTATATGGGCCGGCCGGTCAATTTCAATGAAGTGGGGCTGTTCCGCATCATCCCGAATGGCAAGCTCGATCTCAACAATCGCGGCGGTTTCTCGACGGATTACATCGGCAAGAACTACGGCTATCCGGAAGGCACGTATGCCGAGCGCGAGAAGATCTGGAAGGATCACGAAGACTACCAGAAGGGCTTCTATTACTTCCTGGCGCACGATCCGCGGGTGCCGAAGGAGTTGCAGGAGGAGGTCCTGAGCTACGGCCTGCCGAAGGACGAGTTCGCGGATACAGACCATTGGCCGAACCAGCTGTACGTGCGCGAAGCGCGGCGGATGGTGGGCGAGTTTGTGTCGACACAGAAGGACCTGCAAACTGAGCGGACGAAGCCCGATGTTATCGGCATGGGCAGCTACAACTCGGATTCGCACAACCTGCAGCGGTTTGTGAACGCGAAGGGCTTTGTGGAGAACGAGGGCAACGTCGAGGTGCCGGTGCAGCCGTACCAGATCCCTTACCGTGTGCTGGTGCCCAAGAAGAGTGAAGTGGCAAACCTGCTGGTGCCGGTATGTTTTTCGGCCAGCCATATCGCATACTCCAGCATGCGCATGGAGCCGCAATATATGATTCTGGGCCATGCGGCGGGCATCGCCGCGGCACTGGCGATCCGCGCGGGATCCACGCTGCAGGACATCAACATCCCGGAGCTGCAGAAGAAGTTGAAGGATGAAGGCGCGGTGTTCGAGGCGGGCATTGAGTTCCAGAACCAGGGCCTGGCCGCGATCAGGAAGCGCTATGCCCCGGCTGCCAGAAAAGGACCCGTGCCGTGGGGGCGCCGGGCGGCGAAGTAGTAAATCAAGGATCAACCCATGACGAAGAAACTACTGCGTCGCGGATTCGCGGCAATGCTGGCGCCTATCCTGGCGCTGACTGCTATTTCGTGTAGCGGCAACGGACCGGAAACAGACATCCTCATTTACGGCGCAACGTCGGGCGGGCTGGCCGCGGCCATCCAGGCGAGGCGCATGGGCAAGTCGGTGGTCGTACTGGACCCGGGCACACACATCGGCGGCCTGACGACAGGTGGTTTGAGCTGGACAGACATCGGCAACAAGATCGTGGTGGGCGGCATCGCTCGCGAGTTCTACCAGCGCATCAAGAAGAAGTACGAAGAGCCGAAGTTGTGGACATCGGAGACGCGCGACCAGTACTTCGACCGGCGGAAAGGCCAGAACGCCAAGGATGAGGACGCGATGTGGACGTTCGAACCCAAAGTGGCCAGCGCGCTGTACTCGGAGATGCTGGCCGAAGCCGGCGTAAAGGTGATCCAGAAGGCCCGGCTGGACCTGAGCCCGGGCAAGGGCGTGGTCAAGGAGAACGGCCGCATCAAGGCGATCGTACTGGAGAATGGTACGCGCTATGAGGCGAAGGTCTTCATCGATGCCACGTATGAAGGCGACCTGATGGCGATGGCCGGTGTGTCGTATGCCGTGGGCCGGGAGAACAACTCCGACTACAAGGAGACCTGGAATGGTTCGCAGCCGAATCATTTCCACTACCATCAGTTCCCGGAAGGGGCGAATGTCGATCCGTACGTTGTGAAGGGCAAGCCCGACAGCGGCCTGCTGCCGATCATCGATCCGACAGGACCAGGGGAAGAGGGCAAGGGCGACAAGCGGATCCAGGCTTACTGCTACCGCATGTGCCTGACGAACGATCCGAAGAACCGGCTGCCGATCGAGAAGCCGGCGGGCTATGACGAGAAGGATCACGAGCTGCTGCTGCGGTTCGCCGAGACGGGCAAGTACCACGAGCCGTCCAGCAAGTACGATCCGATTCCCAACATGAAGACCGATACAAACAACCATGGTGCGGTCTCCACGGATTACATGGGTGCGGATTGGAACTACCCCGAGGCCGGCTATGCGGAGCGGGAGAAGATCAACAAGCGGCACGAGGTGTATCAGAAGGGCTACATGTGGACCCTGCAGAACAACCCGCGCGTGCCGGCGAAGCTGCGTGAGTACTACCAGCAGTGGGGGCTGCCGAAGGACGAATTCCTGGAGAACGGCGGCTGGCCGACGCAGCTCTACATTCGCGAAGCGCGGCGCATGGTGGGCGCGCTGGTAATGACCGAGCATCACGTGATGGCGCGGGAAATTGTGGAAGACTCCGTGGGCATGGGCGCCTACGGCATGGATTCTCACAACGTCCAGCGCTATGTGACGAAGGCGGGTTTTGTGCGGAACGAAGGCAATGTCCAGGTGGGCGGTTTCCCGCCTTACCCGGTGGGCTACCGCGCGATCACTCCGAAGAAGGAACAGGCGTCGAACCTGCTGGTGCCGGTGGCGTTGTCGGCGACGCATATCGCCTACGGATCCATCCGCATGGAGCCGGTATTCATGGTGCTGGGCCAGTCGGCTGCGACGGCGGCCGTCATGGCGATCGACAGCGGGCTGGCGGTGCAGGATGTTCCCTATGCGAAGCTGCGCGAGCGGCTGCTGGCGGACAAGCAGGTGCTGGAGGCTCCGGCGGCTCTCAGCAAGGGCGACATCGATCCGCGGCAGTTGGAAGGGACCGTAATCGACAGCCAGTTCGCCGAATTGACTCCGGCCTGGAAGGGGAGCCGCGCTCACAAGCCGAGGCTGGGTCCTTCCTACTTCGACGACATGGATGCGCGGGACGGCAAAGCCCGGGCGCAGTTCACGGTGAAGATGGAGAAGGCAGGGCGCTACCGCGTCAAGCTGCTGTATCCGCCCTTCGCCAAGCAGGCGTCGAATGTACCGGTGGAGATCTCCGGCGCTGGCAAGAAGTATCAGGCCACGGTGAACCAGCGGCAGCCGGCCGACTGGATGGGGACGTACGACCTGCCGGCCGAGTTCACAGTCACGGTGACCAACCAGGGCACCAACGGCGCAGTGGCGGTGGACGGGCTGCAGATCGTTCCGGAAAAGTAAGGACTACCCTTCAGAACGAAAGGCCCCGGGGCGCGATCCCCGGGGCCTTTTCCTATTTCGGCCAGGAATCAGTCGCAGCGCAGGGCATTCGTTGGATTCACCCGGAGCGCGCGGCGCGCGGGGATCAGCGCAGCCAGGACCACGGTGGCGACGAACAGCGCCGTGGCGGCGAGGTAGGAGACAGGGTCCAGCGGGCTGATGCCGAACAACTGCCGGCGCAGCAGGTCAGAGAGTGCGGCGGCGCCCCCGATGCCGACGACCAGGCCGGCAGCCACCGGTCGTGAGAACTGCATCAGCACCAGCGAGAGAATATGGCTGGGCCGGGCGCCCAACGCCATGCGGATGCCGATCTCCTTCATCTTGCGGGAGACGGCGTAGGCGACGAGACCGACGATGCCGAGACAGGCCAGCAGCAGGGCGCTGGCGCCCAGGACGGCGGCGGCGGCGGTCCCCCGCTCGATGCCTTCCATCTTCTGGCGGAAGGCGCCTTTGAGTGTCTGGACCCGCGGATGAACCTGCGGATCAATGGACCGCGCTATGGAGGAAACAGCCGGCACAATCGACTCCAGCGAGCCGGACATGCGCACCACAACGGCCATCTTCGTCAGATCTTCCTTGCCGGGCAACATGTACGCATCCACGGCGTCCGGATCTTCCATCGCATCCATCCGCGCATCCCGGGTGATTCCGATCACTGTGTACGGCACTTGCGCGCCAGCCGCGTCTTCTCCGGAAAGAAAGTGCTTCCCCAGCGGGTTCTCGTTGGGCCACGACTTCCGGGCCAGGCTCTCGCTGATGAGAATCCCAGCCGCATCGGAGGACGTCAGCGTCCGCCCGGCGCGGATCGGAATCTTCATCGTCTCCAGAAACCCGGGATCGACGCGATTCCAGTGAACATCCATGTGCCGTCCATCGATGGTGACGCCCACCACCATCACATTGCTGCCGGCCAGCGGCGGTGTCGCCGTGGCGGAGACCGAAGCCACCCCTGGCAGTTCCCGTATGCGGTCCTTCAACGCGTCGACATAGGCTCGCGACTGTTCCGGTGTATAGCCATGTGAGCCCAGGCCGGGCATCACCGCAATGGCCTGTTCGTATTCAAAGCCCGGACTCGCAGATAACGCGTGGTCCAAGGCGCGGATCAGCAGGCCCGCCACGATGAGCAGGACGCAACTGGCCGCCACCTGCGCCCCGATCAGCACCTGCTTCGAGAACGTGGACCGGTGCCGCTGCCGGGCCACCTGGATGGCGGGCGCGAGTCCGAAGAGGATCGCGGACACGAAGCCGATACCGGTCGCGAAAGCAGTCACAGGCCAGTCCGGACTCGGGTCCAGCCAGTCGGGCGCCCCGGTCCAGGCAATCATGAGCTTCAACACGACAAAGCCGAGAGCCAAGCCAGCGGCCGAGCCCAGTAGTCCCAGCACCACACTCTCCGTGAACAACTGCCGGATCAGCCGGCCCGTCCCGGCGCCAATGGCCGTACGAATCGAGATCTCCCGTTCGCGCGAAACTCCGCGCGCCAGCAACAGCCCACCCAGGTTGCTGCAGGCGGCCGCGAGAATGAGGAAGACCAGCGACCCGATCAGCACCGCCAGCGGATATAGTTTGTCGGACGGTTCCGTACCGGTGCCGCTGCGGTCGCCGATCATCAGGCTCTTTGCATAGCCGCCGGGCTGGCTGGCCAGAGATTCCTTCTCCCAGATCTCGGCCGGATGCTGCTGCCGGAACTCCGCGATGATGTAGCGCAATTCCTGCTCCACGCCCTGGGGTGTGACGCCCGGCTGCATGCGGCCCCAGGTCCGCACCCCGACACCCTCTTTCAACTCGGTGAGCAGGTGGCTGCCCGTGACGATCTGGGGTTGCTGGACGAGCGGAGCCCACAGATCCGGCTTATCCATGCTGAGGCCGCTGAACTCCTCCGCGGCGACGCCGACGATCGCCAGCAGCCTGCCGTTCAGGCGAACGGTCCGGCCCACGACAGAGGGATCGGAGCCGAACTGGCTGCGCCAGAAGCCGTAGCTCAGCACCGCCACCAGCGGCGCATCCGAAGCGTCGTCGCGGGCCGCGTCCAGCAGCCGGCCGAACTTCGGCGCCGCGCCCAGTTCACTGAAGAAATTCGTGGTGACGAAGTGGACCGAGGCCGGGCCTTCCTTGCCTTCCATGGTCAATCGCGCCGTGTTGAGGGCCATCATCGCGGACAGAGTTTTGGCGTGGCTGCGGACGAAGGCCATTTCCTGATAAGGCAGGGAGTAGGCATAGCGCTCCGGCGCGCTGCGCTTAAAGCGCAAGAGCGTATCCGGATCGCGCACTGGCAGCGGCTTCAACACGATGAGATTGAAGAAGCCGAAAGCCGCGACATTCACTCCGATGCCCAGCGCGAGCATCAGGACCGCCGCCAGGGTGAACCCGGGCGCGTTGCGCAGCACGCGGAAGGCGTAGCGCAGATCCTGGCCGAGACGGTCGATCCACATCCAGCCCCAGGCTTCACGGGCATCCTCGCGCAGGCGCAGCGTGTCGCCGAAGTTGTGGCGGCCACCACGCTGGGCCATTTCGCGGTGGAACTCCATATCGCCGGCCAGTTCGGCGTCCATCCGGCGGCGGTTCAGCAGGTAGCGGATACGGCGGAAGAAGTCGCTCATGGGTCCCTCGGTCAGGCGGTCTTCAGGACGGATTGGATGGCTTCGGCCACGCGGCTGTAATCGGCGAGCTCGGCTTCGAGTTGCTGGCGGCCGGCGGGGGTCAGATTGTAGAAGCGGACCTTCCGGTTGGTCTCGGAAAGGCCCCATTCGGAAGTCGCCCAGCCCTTCAGCAGGATCTTCTGCAGCGCGGGGTAGAGTGAGCCTTCCTCCACGTGGAGAACTTCCGAGGAGAGCACGTAGATTTTCTGGGCGATGGCATAGCCGTGCACGGGGCCGGACTGGAGCACGCGCAGGATGAGCAGGATCAATGCGCCGGCAGGCATTTCTTTCTTAGGCATAGATATTATAGGGGTATCATACCGATGCCTGAGGGTGAGAGCAAGCCTCAACCGCGTTTTGACGAAGTCGTTACAAGAGTTGACGGGCGGCGCTTAGTGGATGGTGTACGGGGCGCGTAGCGCGAACGGGGCGATGACAATGTCGAACTGTTCGCCGTTCGTGCGCGTGATCTGGTAAGTACCGTGCATGCGGCCGGTGGGGGTCTTCAGCGGGCACCAGGAGGAGTATTTGAACGACTCGCCGGGTGCGAGCACGGGCTGTTTGCCGACGACACCGGGTCCGATGACGGATTCAGTATTCTCCAGAGCATCGGTAATGATCCAGTGACGGCTGACAAGTTGGACTGTCTCGGCGCTCTCATTTGTGATGCGCACGGTGTATTGAAACACCCATTTGCCCTGGATGGGCTGGGAGTGTTCCGGGGTGTGGCGCGCGATGACTTCCACGCGGATGCCGCTGGTCACCGCTTCGGACACCGGATAGAACACGGGGGATGGATCGGGCATTGGGTATCCATCAGGATACCAAGCCAATCTGTACGGCCCACTCCTTATTGAGTGGAAAGGCTGCGGCCGAGCCCAAAAAGGAACATGTCGATCTTCGGGGCGCTGTTCGGGGGAGCGTCTTCGCGCCGGACCATTTCGTAGATTTCCAGGGACTGGTCGCGGAGTTGAACGCGGCGAAAGCGGCCAGGGTTCGCGCGTACGGTGTGATCGAGCAGCACGGAGTGGGGCATGGACCGCGGAGTCAGGGGGGAGAGTACGACCAGGTCGATGGGTACGGAATCCAGCGACCGCAGGACCTCATCCTCGGTGTTTGCCTTGGGCAGGTAGACATCCGAGGCCCACGAGGAGACAGAGAGAAGCTTTGAGGCGCGTACGACGTAACGGCTGGGGCGTTGACGGTCGCAATCGGCCACAGCGGCGGTGATGGAGCCTTCCAGGGCGCCGCTGCCGGAGACAAGGATGGCCGGGTATTTCGCGGATGAACTGGAGGCGATCCAGGCGGCGGCTTCTCCGGCGGGATGGCCGACGGGCCGGTGTCCGGCGTGCAGGTTGTAGCCGCCGGTACAAATCAGCAGGGCTGCCAGGACGGCCGAGGCATGAGGGAACGAGAAGTAGGCGCGGCCTGCCCAGACGAAGCAGAGACAGGGCGCCAGCAGCGGGATGAGCATGCGAGGCTCCCAGGCCGCCGACACCAGAACGAAGCGAAATACGAGGTAGGCGAGGAGCAAGCCGGCCACCGCCAGGGCATCCGCATCACCCAGGCGCGCCGATCGCCAGATGCCGAGAAGAGAGAGCAGCAGAACGGGCCCCAGCCATCGGAACAGAAGCGGAACGGCGCGCAGGGAACGCTCAGCCCGGTAGGCCAATTCGGTGAGGTGAATGGGCAGGCCGCGCTGCTCCGCCGCGTCAGACGCGACCCTGGCCGGTGGGTTCACACCCAGCAGGCCGGCGAATTTGTGTCCACTCGCTTCATGGCGGGCGCCAGGCGCCAGAAAGTACCAAGGCGCCACCGCCGCGGCTACGAGGCAGCCGCTGAGAATCAGCGAAGGCTTCAGAAGGAGGTTCCTGCGGCTGGCCAGCAGGAGGGCGGCGGGCGGGAGAAACGCGAGTCCGGCGCCCAGGGCTTTGGTTAGCAGGGCGAGGGAGGACCAGAGGCTGAAGCCCACTCCGCGTGCGATGGTTGGCGCCTGCATCCAGCGGGAAAAGGCCAACCATGCTTCCAGCACCAGCCAGGCCAGCACCAGTTCGGACATCAACTGGATGAAGGATGAGTAAACAGGGGAGAGGGTGAGAAACAGCAGGCCGACGAGCCAGGCCGCCCACTCCGGCGCATCGCGCTTCACATATAGGAAGATCCGGGTGGTCAAGCCGGCGGTGGTGACGGCGAGGAGTGCGAAGAGTGATCCGGATCCGAAGGGGAAGGCGAGCAGCCACAAGCCGTTCAACAGGTAAAAAACCGGCGGCCAGTGCCCCAAGGCGATCTTCGGGTAATGGAGGTAGTAGTTTTCAGCGTAACGAAGGGGATGCCAGGAGAGACCACCGGCCAGGTAATCGCGTACGAGCAGGGAGGTCAGGTAATGGGAAGCCTCGTCATGGCTGCCATCCAGCAGCTTTCCGTAGACACCGGTTAGCCACTGGCAAAGAATGACGACCAACAGAAACACGGCGAAGGGCCGTGCTAGCCGAAACAAAGTCACAATCGGCCAGTATAGCGCGGTGGCGAATGTAGCGAAGCCTTCACAGCCGGGCCTGCACGAGGATGCTGGAAGCCGGCGGGCGGGGAGCGCGGACGCCGCAGCCGCCGGGCAATCCGCATCATAAAAAACAGTTTAAGGATGCTCCGTTTAAAACTACCCAGGGTACATTGTGTTGCGGGCACGACGCTTCCTGGGTTAACTTGGGACGTTCTCTGCGGAAGGAAGAATCCGGCCGAGTGTCGTTCCAGTCGCGAATCACCGCGAACTCCTCGGACAGATCGGCGGAACGGATTTCGGGCGGACTGCCGCCTGGAATTTCGGATGCGGGGTCCTTATCGCAGGCGTACGGAGGAGATTGTGGAGCAGTTCGCGACGCAAGTTGGCGTTGTGCCGGGCACGGTGTGCATCCTCACGCCGGTCAAGGACGCGGCTGCACATATTGACCAATACTTCCAGTGCCTGCGGCGGCTGGATTACCCGCGCAACCTGCTTTCGCTGGGCTTATTGGAAGGCGACAGTTCCGACGGGACGTACGAATTGCTGGAGTCGCGCCTGCCTGAGATTCGAAGTGAGTTTGCCTCGGCGCGGATCTGGAAGCGCGACTTCGGATTCCGGCTCCCTGACGGGGTCCCGCGCTGGGCGCCCAGCTATCAACGGCCACGGAGAGAGGCCTTGGCCCGCAGCCGCAACTACCTGGCCAGCATGGCGCTGGGCAATGCGGAATGGGCATTGTGGATCGACGTGGATCTCATCGACTACCCGGCCGACGTCCTGCAGCGCATGCTGGCTACCGGCAAGGACATCGTCCATCCGCATTGCGTGAAAGAGTATGGCGGCCGCAGCTTCGACTGGAATGCCTGGAAAGACCAGCAGCGGCTGCTGATGCACGACCTGCGCGGCGGAGCTGACCTGGTGGAGTTGGATTCAGTGGGCGGCACCATGCTCCTGGTGAAGGCTGATCTGCACCGGGAAGGTCTGGTATTCCCGCCGTTCCCCTATGGCCGGCTGCACCCGAGAGCGCGCCGCCGTGGCGGCAAGGCCCTGCAATGGCTGGCTGGACTGGCGCGACACATGGTGGCCGGCGAGATCGAGACTGAGGGGTTCGCGATGATGGCCCACGACATGGGAGTCGAATGCTGGGGCATGCCGAACCTGGAGGTGCGCCATAAGGACGGCTGACTCTTGCCGGACCCGGGTCGCTGTGGTGATCCCGGTCTGGAACGGCGAATTGTTTCTGGCGGATTGCCTGCGCCACGCCCTGGCCGCAGCGGAAGGACTGGCCGAAGTGATTGTCGTCGACGATGGTTCGACCGACAACACGCGGGCGATTGCCCAGCAGTTCCCGGTCCAACTGCTGGCCCTACCTGGGCGTAGCGGCCCTTCTCACGCCCGCAACGCTGGTGCGGCCGCCTGCCCGGGCGAAATCCTGTTCTTCCTTGATGCCGACGTCAATATTCCCCCGGACTTCATCCGGTCGGCCGTGCAGTACCTGGACCGCAATCCGGATTGGTCCGCGCTGTTCGCCTCCTATCAGCGCGACAGCCTGCCCACCAACTTCTGCTCCCGCTATAAGAATCTGGTCCACCATCACACACACCAGCAGGCCCTGCCGGAAGCCATCACCTTCTGCGGAGGCTATGGCTTTGTGCGGCGGCATGTCTTCGAGGAATGCGGTGGCTTCGACGAGTCGCTGCACGCACTGGAAGACATCGACCTGGGCTACCGGATGCACAAGGCGGGTCATCGCATCAGGCTCTGCAAGGACCTGCAAGCCAGCCATGCGAAGTACTACACGCTACGCGGACTGCTGGTGTCCGATCTGCAAAACCGGGCGATCCCGTGGACCGAACTGATGATCCGGCATCGCATTTTCCGCGCCGACCTGAATACCGGCTACCGCAACGTGCTGAGTGTCCCGATCAGTTTCCTGTTGGTGGCAAGCGTCGCCAATCCAATCCTGCTCGCCGCGCTGGCGTTGGTTTTCCTGCTTCTCAATTGGGCTCTGCTGCGGCTGGCAGGCCGTACGCACGGGCTTTGGTTCGCAGTGCGGACAGCCCTGATGCATTGGCTGATCTACTGCCTGTCCGGCATCGGCCTGATCCTGGGTTTGAGCCACGCTGCCTCGCAGGAACTCCGTTCGCGTGAGGTGCGGCCGGCGTGAAGGTTCTGGCAGTGACCTACGGTCTGCCCTTCCCGCTTTCCGAGGGGTGTAAGATTCGTGATCACAATCTGCTGCGCGCCCTGGCTGCCGAGGCTGAGGTCCATCTGCTGTGTTTCTGCAAGGACGACCGGTTTCCCGACGACGTGGGTCCGCTGCCAGGTTTCTGCAGCTCAATTGAAACCTACCCGGTCCCTGATCGCCAGCCGCCACTGGCCGTATTCCAGCACCTGATAGCCGGACGGCCCCTGGCTACGTTCCCGTTCTACTTCCCTGAATTCGCCCGGCGGATCGCGGAGCTGGCGCGGAAACACAAAGTGGATGTCGTTCAATTGGAGCATTCCTTTCTGGCTCCCTACGTCGCAGCGATCCCGCCGGGCTGCCTCCGGATCCAATCGCTGCACAACATCGGCGAGCAGCAGTATGCCAGCATGGCGCGTATGAAGCGGACCAGCCCTGCCGCCTGGCTGAAGGCGATTGCCATGCGCGGCTGGGAGGCGGAGTGGACCCGCCGCTTCGACGGGGTTGTCTCGGTGTCCCAACCCGAAGCGGAGTGGGTGCGACGGCGAGCACCACAGCCTCCCGTGTGCGTCATTCCGAACGGTGTGGACTGCGCGTCACTGCGGCCCCTGCCTGAGCCGGAAGCGGGCAACGATCTCCTGTTCATCGGCACCCTGGGCTATCCGCCCAACACGGACGCGGTCCGCTGGATGGTGGAGGCGATTCTGCCGAAGGTCCGCGCGCAGGTCCCGGACATCCGGTTCGTGGTGGTGGGCCGCAACCCTGGTGCCGGCATTCGGGCATTGGCCGCAACCGGAGCATTCGAACTCCACGCCGACGTGCCCGACATTCTGCCGTATTACCGCCGCTGCCGCCTGAGCGTGGTACC
This sequence comes from Paludibaculum fermentans, assembly GCF_051172195.1. Classification (GTDB taxonomy): domain Bacteria; phylum Acidobacteriota; class Terriglobia; order Bryobacterales; family Bryobacteraceae; genus Paludibaculum; species Paludibaculum fermentans_A. The sequence goes on along the minus strand of NZ_JBPJAQ010000002.1, from coordinate 232,505 downwards.
CCTGCGGGCGGGCGGCGGCACCCGCCTGAAGATCCTCGAGTCCATGGCCCTGGAGAGGCCAGTTGTTTCCACGGCCATCGGTTGCGAAGGGCTGGAGGTGGTTCATGGAGAACATTTGCTGATTGGCGACACCCCAGAGGCGCTCTCGGGCCAGATTGTTTCCGTCCTCACGGGTGAAGTTTTGCGGCAGGATCTCGTCAGGAACGCCAGGCGATTTGTAGAACTGAATCACGATTGGCCCGCCCTTGGCAGCCGACTATGCAGTTTCTACAATCAACTGATGACCGCACGCAGGCAGGCAACGTCATGAAGAAGCGCCTCCTGCTGTTCAGCGAGGAATTTGGTCCCGGTGGTGGCGGCTATGGTGTGAGCGCCCACGTACTTCAGACTCTTTCCGCGCACTATGACGTAACACTGATGAGCTATTCGCAGCCGCAACTCGAGGCCATCGACCTGTCCTTCGGTACTCGCCTGGTAGACTGCCAGTGGCGCTACGAGGGGCCCACGCTGGCGGAACGGTTGCTGGTCAGCGCCATTCCCGACACATCGCGGTTTCAGCGTGTGAATGTCCTGATGAAGCGCGCGCGACGGCTTTCCGAACAGTTCGATGTGACCTTCGCGTGTTGCTCATTGGAATCCGATCTGGGCCGCCCCGCGATTCAATACATCCACTACCCCTACATGGGCCATTCCGACTGGCGGAATCAGGTTCCAGGCAGTGCGCCGTGGCCGAAGCTGGCACTGGCGGTGCTTCGCGGCCAGACACCACGCTGGATGACGGTTTCCCGTTACTCGTTCGATCGCATGCGCCGGAATCTCACATTGACCAATTCGCGGTGGACCAGCGGCAGGATCCGTGAACTCTTCGACATGCCAAGCTCAGTTCTCTATCCGCCCGCCGCCGGGTGCAACCATCCCATTTCGTGGGCGAAAAGGCGGAATGGCTTCGTTGCGATCGGGCGGATGGAACCCGCTAAACGCTTCGATTGGATGGTCGAAATCCTGGCACTGGTCCGCACACGGGTTCCAGACGTGAAGTTGCACATCTGCGCGCCTCGCGATGGGATGGCGTCCACCCAGGCACTCGCAAACGGCCTGGAGGAGATGGCGCGCAAGGCCGGCCCCTGGGTCCAGGTGCACTTCAACCTGTCCCGCGAAGAGTTGAACGGTTTGCTGGCAGAAAATCGGTACGGGCTGCACGCCAGGATCGACGAACATTTCGGAATGGCGCCCGCCGAGATGGCGCGCGCCGGTTGTATTCCTTTCGTCCACGATAGTGGTGGACAAGTCGAGATTGTCGAGGGCGATCCTCGTCTTTGTTATAGTTCGACCGAAGATGCGGCGGCGAAGATGCTAGCCGTGATGGGAGATGCTGCGCTGCAGGACGAGCTGCGCGACAAGGTCTCCCGGCACGCGGAGCTCTTTTCGCCGGAGTCCTTTGCCCGGGGACTGCTGAACCATGTGGAGAATTTCCTGACGCACGGCCCCGCTGGGCCTTCCAAGGAGCATTTACATTGAGCCTGTTGAGTGTAGCCACTAACATCAGCGCCTACTTCCAGTGGGATCTGGCTTACCGCTTCCTGATGCGCATGCCCGCGCTCAACCGTCGCGAACTCGCGTGGCGCATCCTCCAAAGGGAGCACACCGACTCGGCTTCATTTCGCGTCGACGGATTCGTTTGGAACGCACCTGTCACTCTGGGGGTTCCGCTCGTACTCTTCCGTTCCGGGTGCTTCCAGGGAGAGGAAGTCTGCGCGATGATCGACTGGATCCGGCACCAGGAATTGCTTCAGCCTGGCCGCGATACCATCATCGACGTCGGCGCCAATATCGGCACGACCAGCCTGCCCATGATCCGCGGACTCGGCTGCCGCATTCTTGCTATCGAACCAGAGCCGCGAAACCTCCACTTCCTGCGCAAGAATCTCGAAGATAATGGACTCTCGAACCTGGCCTGCGTCGCGCCGTGCGCCATACTCCGCGAACCGGGCACCATCAGCCTGCTGCAGCCGACAGAGGACCCGGGCGGCTTCTGCGTCGATCGAGCACGAATCCGAGCGGAGATGGGGCAATCCGCACTCAATGGCGCGGTGGATGTTCGGGCTGACCGTCTGGACAGCGTAGCCACCGAACAGGGTTTCGACTTTGCCCGCATCGCACTGGTCTGGTCCGACACACAGGGCTGCGAAGAAGATGTGATGGTAACCGGAGCGGAGTTCTGGTCACGCGGCGCGCCCCTCTATACCGAAGTGGAACCGCTCTCGCTCCGCAGACAGGGCGTTTATAACACCATCGCCGGAGTGGCTGCCCAGCATTTCGATCGCTATATCGAAGCCAAGGACATCGTCAGCCTGGGCGCGGCTGCTCCGGTGCATCCGATTTGTGAGTTCGCCTCCTACCTGGCGAACCTTCCGGGTATCAATGCGGATGTCCTCTTCCTGCCGCCCAATTGCCAACTGAAGACCTGATCGCGGCGAGCCGTATGCTGCTGAGCATCCTCATCCCGACCCTGGAATCGCGTGCCGGACTCTATCAGCGCCTGACCTCGGAATTGCAGCGCCAGGTGGAAGCGGCCGGACTGCAATCCGAGGTCGAGATCCTCGGGCATTGCGACGACGGCACGATACCCATCGGCGCCAAACGCAATACGCTGCTGCAGCGCTCGCAAGGGCGGTATGTCGTCTTCACCGACGACGACGATCAGGTAAGTGCCAACTACGTTTCTTTGATTGCCCAGGCGCTGCGGGCCAATCCGGACGTGGACTGCCTCGGCATAAGGGTCCTCATCTACTTTCGCGGCGCCCACCCCTCCGAGGCCACCCATTCGATCCAATACACCGACCTGTCCTCCCAGTCCGGCCGCTACTTCCGCCCTCCCTATATCCTCAATCCCATCCGGCGCGATATCGCGATTCGCTACCCCTTTGCGGAAGTACGCTACTCGGAAGATTTCGACTGGGCCATGCGCATGGTGAAGGATCGCGCGTTGCAGCGGGAGGTGATGCTCGAACCGGTGCTCTATCACTACTACTCGCGCCGGCGCTGGCTGTACCAATATCTGCTGGACCGGACGGAGCCATTGCGGCATGCCCTTGGCCTGCGAATGGACAAACGGCTCACCTTCTGGCGCCGGATCAAGGGCACGGACTGATCACGAAGTTCCGCTAGTTGAGCCCGTGCTTCCAAAGGCGAGCCAGCAGCAGCAGCATCCCCACAACAATGAGAATTTCGGCCGCGATGAGCATCCAACCCGCCAACGGCCACACGCGGGAGCCGACCAGGCAAAGCAGGCCCAGCATCAACCCGCCTCCGCCGAAATAAGTGAGCCGATCTCGCATAAAGCTCTCCAACCGCCCCCATTATAGAGCCGCTGTTGAGACCGGAACCTTAGGATTTCGGCGTAGCCCACAGCACGAGTAATGTGGCGAGCGCGATGGTGACGGCGCGCGGCATCCCCATGGAGGTCTCGCTGCCCGCCTCCAGCTCTTGCGTCTCCTCATATGGAGCCTTGCCCCGGAACAGTGCGGTGATCATGCGTCCGATGTTGCGCAGCGTCCGGGCGCCGCGCTTCTTGAATAACACCGCAATCAGCGCGACGGCTCCTCCGAGAATCGCGTCCATGATGAAGATGATGAACAGGTTGCCGGCGCCTGACAGGGCCCCGACCGCCGCCATCAGCTTCACATCTCCACCGCCCAGCCAGCGCAGCACGAACAGCGGCAGGAACATCAGCGCCGCCAGGCCCAACCCGCCCGCAGAGAATTTCAGGCCGGCCCAGCCCGCCAGGTAAGGATGCAGCGCCAGGCCGGCGATGACTCCGCCCAGCGTCAGCCAGTTGGGGATGTTCCGGCTTCGAATGTCACAGCCGGCGGCCAGCAGCACAAGGGCGGCCAGGACGTATTGAACCGGAATTGCCAGAAGAGTCATGGGGTACCGCGACCTAACCTCGGATCCTCATTCTCGCAAAGCGCGCAGGTCCGGTGCTCGTTCGTCCAACTAACGCTAACGTGACTGGCGGTCCAACCGGTTTACATAGCGCAGCAGCAGCGCGCTGCCCGCGAACAGTAATCCGGACAACACAGCCCCCGGCACCGCCGCCTCGTGGTGACCGGCCAGGTAAGTCTCGACGGAGGCCATCAGCATCCAGACCTGGACCACCAGGATCACGACGATCAGCGCCAGCGCGCCATTGATCCCCTTCAGACTCCTGCGCCGCAATGGCGATTCGCCGTCCGTCATGGCTCTAGGACTCCTCTCCGGTGGTCATGCCGATCGCCACCAGGTCGCTGCCGCGCCGCTCCAGTTCCACCTTGGGCAAAGGCCTGGGCGGGGGCCCCTGCAACACACGGCCGTCTTCAATGGAAAAGTAGCCTTCGTGGCACGGGCACTCCAGCCGGCGGTGCCGGGCCGAATACAACACGGCGCACGACAGATGGGTGCACTTCTGGCTGTAAGCCACGAACTTCTGCTCGTCCACGCGCACCAGCAGGCAGTTGTCCTGCGGCGTCGGGTACTGGAAGACCTTGGCGCTGCCCACCGCCAGCCCATCAGCGCCATTCACGACCATCGCCGGAAACGCGGATTGCCGGCGGTTGAATACGCTCTTCACCACCAGCCATAGCTGGCCCGCGAACATGGAGAAGCTCGTCAACGTGAGGAATCGCGTGAACTGCCGCCGCTCGACAAAGCTCGACTCGCTGGACCGAACCGAGAACTCCTCGCTCCACAGGCGCTGCTTCGGGCACTCCTTCTGCTGGCTCATTCCTCTCCCTCCCAGATGGCATCCGCCACATCCACACTCATCACCGACTCCGGCGCCGGCAGCATGTAATGAACCTTCGTGCGCACCACCTGCCCGCCGAAGTGAAACTCGTTGGACGCCCGCTCGCGCCGCTTCTGCGCGGCCTCCTCCGCCGGCACGTACATCAGCGCCTGGCTGGGGCACACGGTGGCGCACATGGGCCGCTTACCGATGCTGGTGCGGTCGTAGCACATGTCGCACTTCATCATCAGTTCCATCTCGGCATAGACCTTCGGCACCCCAAACGGACACGCCAATACGCAGTTGGAACACCCGATGCAGCGCGCCTTCAGCGCCGTCCGCACGATACCGTCTTCGCCGATCTTGATCGCATCCGCCGGACACACCTGGGCGCAGGTGGGATCCTCGCAATGCATGCAGACCATCGGAGCCGTGGCGATCGTGTTGGCCCTGTCGATGAAGTCCAGGTGGATCATCGAGACGCCGCGGTGCGTGCCGCACTCCGCACAAGCGCTCACGCAGGACTCGCAACCGATGCAGCGCGACGGGTCAACATAGAACTCATAGCCGAACATGGCTCACTGGCCTCCCTGCGGACCCTGCGCCTTCTCGATGCGGCAGGCCGAGACCTTGAACTCAGGGATCTTGCTGCGCGGATCCAGCGTACGGTGCGTCAGCCGGTTCGCGCTCTTGCGGCCCGGCCAGTGATAGGGAATGAACACCGTATCGGGCCGGATCGTGCGCACGACCATGGCCTGCACGGTGATGGAAGTCCGGCGCGTGGTCACCGTCACCCAGTCGTCGGTCTGGATGCCGTGCTGCCCGGCCAGCTTGGGATGGATTTCCACCTTCGGATTCGGGTACTGCTCCACCAGCGCCCCAATGCGCCGCGTCTGCGCGCCGGAGAGATACTGGCTCACCACGCGCCCGGTCGTCAGAAAGATGGGGAATTCATCAGCCACGGGATCGCCGCTGGGCCGGACCTCCGCCACCAGGAACCGCGCCCGTCCATCGGGGTGCGCGAACTTGCCGCCTTCAAAGAATCTGGGAGTCCCCGGATGATCCAGCGTGGGACAAGGCCAGAAGATCCCCATCTCCTTCTCGATCCGCTCGTAGGTGATGCCGTAGTAATCCGCATGCCCCCCACGCGAGGCTTCTCTCAGTTCATCGAAGATCTCCCGCGTCGATTCAAAGGGAAAGTACTGCCCCTTGCCCAGGCGCCGCGCCAGGTCTACAACAATCACGCTGTCGCCGCGCGCCTCTCCCGGCGGGTCCACCGCTTTGTTGATCTTGATCACGCGGCCTTCGCCGCTGCCCACCACGCCTTCTTCCTCTTCCTGAAGACTCCCGGCCAGCACCACATCGGCGTGATGCGCGGTCTCAGAAAGGAAGAAATCGACAACACAGAAGAACTCCAGCTTCTCCAGCGCCGCTCGCGTATACTCGCTGTCCGGCAGCGAGACCAGTGGATTGAAGCACATCGAAAACAGCGCCTTGATCTCGCCGCGATGGATCGCTTCCATGATCTCCACCGCGCTATAGCCCGCCTGTGGAATCTCCTCCGGAGTGATGCCCCACACCTTCGCTACATGCTCGCGCGCCGCCGGATCCGCGATGTGCCGCTGCCCAGGCAACTGGTCGCACTTCTGTCCATGCTCGCGGCCCCCCTGCCCGTTGCCCTGCCCCGTGATCATGTTCGGGCCGGCGCCTTCACGCCCGATGTTGCCGGTCGCCAGGCAGAGGTTCACCAGCGACAAGCAGTTCTCCACGCCGTGTGAATGGTGCTCGATGCCGCGGGCATGCAGCGCCATGGCCCGCTCCGCCATCCCGAACCACTGGGCCGCCTTCTCGATGTCCTCCGGACGCACTCCGGTCACATCCGCCGCCCGCCGCGGATCCCACGCCTTCACATACTCCGCCACCTGGTCGAACCCATTTGTGTGGTTCTCGATAAACTCCAGATCCGCCAGCCCATCGCGGAGGATGACGTGGAGCATCGCTGAGAACAGGGCCGTGTCCGTGCCTGGCCTGACGGGCAGATACAGATCCGCATTGCGCGTGATCGGCGTCATGCGCGGATCCACCACAATCAGCCGGCCGCCGTTGTCGCGCATGCGCCACAGATAATCGGTGGTGATGGGGAAACACTCTCCGACATTCGCGCCAGCTACCAGAACCACCTGCGCCTTCGGAATGTCCTCCCACGGATTCGGATTGCGGTCGACCCCCAGCGCCAGCTTGTAGGCGGTGCCGGCCGAGACCATGCACAGGCGCCCGTTGTAGTCGATGTGCCGCGTCCCCAACGCTACGCGCGCGAACTTGCCCAGCAGGTAGGATTTCTCGGTGATCAGCGAGGCTCCGCCATAAACCGCTACCGCGTCTTTCCCATACTTCGCCTGCACTTCCTGCAGCCGCCGCGCCGTCAGGCTCATCGCCTCTTCCCAGCCGGCTTCGCGAAACCCGCTATCGGTCCGGATCAGCGGCGACATCAACCGGTCCGGATGCCCGCTCTGCATGTAACGCCGCACACCCTTCGGGCACAGCATGCCGCGGTTGAAGGGGAACTCCTCCCAGGGCTCGAACCCCGTCACCTGGTTGTCGCGCACCTTCAACTGAATGCCGCACTGCTGCCCGCAGAAACAGCAATGCGTTTTCACCAGCTTCTCCGGACCCTTGAGCGATTCCCCCTGCCAGCCGCCGGGCGGGACAAACTTCAGGTGCGGCCCGTACTGCGCCGTCAGCGCCTCAACGGATTGCGGAGGCTTGGCCATGCGCGTTCTCCTTCACTCTCATCTGCACCGTCGCCAGGGTCTTGCGCTTGCACGGCGGGCACAGCGCCTGCCAGTGCGACGAGCCGTCCTTCGACGTATAGTCGAACCCCAGTTGCGGCAGCACCATCTTCAAATCCTCGATGTGCATTCTGGAAGCGAACCGCTGCCCGCAGCGAGGGCACTGCGAGCCCTCATCCTCGGCTCCGGCCTGCTGGTAGACCTTCACCCCCAGTTGCGCTGGCCGCTGGAAGATGTGGAAGAACTTCCCGAACGGCAGGAACAGCAGGGCGCTGATCACCGTGATGGCGTGGATCACCGCCAGGAAACCGTAGAACGCGCCTCGGAACCAGAGGGTCGATACCGTGAGCGCCAGGCCCGTGACGGAGATCGCGAACAGCAGCGCCAGCGGCAAAAAGTCCGCGGCCATCGTTTCCAGCGCCAATGCGCCTTCGTCCTTCATGCGGCGGCCCAGCGAAAGTGCGATGCCGCCCAACACCAGGACCGCCGAGAAATCCAGCCCGTGAAACAGGACCCAGGCTATCAGCGAGCGCGCCGGCATCGTACCCACCGGAAAACCGAAGAGCCACGTGATGTAGGTCATCTGGTCGTCGGGATGTGACGTGAAATTCACCCAGCCGAAGACCAGCGGGAAGGTGATAGCAGCCGCGGACAGGCAGCCCCAGAACAGCATCTGGTGCATCCACCAGCGCGTCCGGCTGCGCTTCGCGATGAACTTCTGCGCGATCAGGTGAGTGCCCGCCGTCTGGGTGACCAGGGCCAGGGTCTTCAACCAGCCCCGGGACTGTGCCAGTTCCAGGCTCCTCTGCCAGTAGCGCTTCGTCGGCGGCTTCTGCAGCCAAACCGCATAGTGGTAAGTCACACCAAATGTCGCGAAGATGACGGCGAAGGTGTAGACCACCAGCGCCGCATCGAAGTTCTGCAGATTCCTGGACCCGATGACGATTGAGGCCACCAGCAACCCGGTCACGGTCACAGCCCAGGCGCCCGCGCGCAGTTGATCCGACCGCCGCGCGAAGTCAGGATGCTGATTCAGCTCCAACGCCTGCTGGCGCGGAATGAAGACTCGCAGGTTCAAGAACCACAGCAGCAGCGACATCACGGCCAACAGCACGAAACCGGGCCACACCACGCCCAGCGAGTCGCGAAACTTGCCCAGCAGCAACGGAGGAAAAAACCCGCCCAGGCCGCCCATGGCACCCACCAAGCCGGTCACCGTGGCCGTGTTCCCCGGGAAGTACTGCGGCACCAGTTTGAAGACCGCTCCATTGCCCAGGCCCAACAGCGCCGCGCAGCCCAGCGCGCCCACTGTGAACGGCACCATCGACGGCCACGCCAGCAGCAGCGCAAACGGCACGATGCCCAGGAATACGCCCCACAGCACGCGAGCACCGCCCAGCCGGTCGGCCAGCGCGCCACCCACCGGACGCAGGAGAGTGGCCAGCACCACAAAGCCCGCTGCCCGGAATCCCGCATCCGCCGGCGCCAGCCCGAAGTCGTCCTTCAGCAGCGACGGCAGGTAGATGGAGAACGCCACGAATCCACCGAAGGTCAGAAAGTAGAACAGCGAGAGAACCCAGGCCAGCGGCTCCTTGGTGAGGATCTGCACCATCGGCCCCAGTCCTTTTTTATTGGGGACGAAGGCAGGCGCATTGCGGGCCAGCATCCAGAAGACGACAGACCACACCACCAGCAGGGCCGAGATCCCGTAGATGAAATTGGAACGGCCAATCACCACCGCCAGGACAGGTCCCAGGAACACCACCGCCGACTGCCCCATGTTGCCCATCCCATAGAGCCCCAGCGCCGTCCCCTGCCGCTCCGCCGCAAACCACTTGGAGACGAATCCGACGCCCACTGAGAAGGACGATCCGGCCACGCCCACGAAGAAGCCCGCCGCCAGCAGTCCGCCGTAGGTGGAGACGTTGGCGAGCACCGCGCCGGCTCCGGCCGAGGCCAGGAATAACAGCGTGAACACCACCCGGCCGCCGAACCGGTCGGTCAACATCCCCAGCGGGATGCGGCCCAGCGAGCCCAGCAGCACCGGCACCGCAACAATAAGCGAAGTCTGCGTGGCCGTCAGGTGGAACTGCTGCCGGTAGGCCGGCGCAAACGAGCTGACAATACCCCACACGGCGAAGCACAGGAAGAACGAAATCGTACCCAGCCACAACTGGAGCCTCTGCGAACTGCTCTCCGAATCGCTCACGCTATCCTCCCTCTCACGCTGCATCTTGGCATGCGCCATCGGGCCGGGTCGGTGACAGAAGTCACCCCGCGATTAAACCTATACTAATTTGTACGCAAAAGGAAAGCGGCCGCCCGGGCTAGCGGCGTTCGAGCGCAATGGCACGCGGAAACAGAATGTTATTTTCCAGGTGAATGTGAACATGGAGATCGGCCTCCAAGGCTTGTAGACCCTGGAACAGCATCCCCACCGTGGTACACGCGTAGGAAGGCAGTTCGTAGTCGTTGGTGAGCTTGCGCAGTTCCACCAGGGCGTCGCCGGCGCCTTCGTGCTCGCGTTCCATCATGGCGATGGGATTGCCAATGGAGCCGAAGGGGACCGGAGGCACCGGCCGCCCCTGCGCTTCCGCCTCGGCGTACTTCACGATGAACGGGAAGAGGATCTGCTCTTCCTTGTTGATGTGCGCTTCCAGTTCTGCGCGCAACCCGCCGTACACGGTCGCCATGCGCGTGAGCGTTTGCGGATCACGCCCGCCATGCACCCGTAACACCTTCTCCATGCGTGCGCCGACAGCCGGTAGTTCCTGCCTCAGGTACTCGTGATGCGTGGCAATGATATGCCGCGCGAGCTCACCCAGCGGCGCGCTCTGCCAGTCCCGCTCGCCGCCGCCCACATTCAGCGATTGCTCGATCTCCTGCATCACCGCCGCGGGATCCAGGCCCTTGGCCGAGCAGGCATCGCCCATCGCCTGTTTCCCGCCGCAGCAGTAATCCAGGCCGTACCGTTCCAGGGTCCGCACCGCCACCAGGGAGGTCGCGGCAATGTCAGCTAAAGTCGTTGTGGTAGTCATCGAATTCCTCAGAATCTCTTTCTGAAGCAATCATGACTAGAAAATCCAGCTAGGTCGGTGACGGAAGTCACAACACCCGCATTCAGCGTGAAAATCAGCCGGTTACCGCGCGAGCGAAGCCTAGGCCTTCCACTTGTAATAGAAGAAGGTCATCGGCACCTTCCCCGTGTTCACAATGCCGTGGACCTTGTTCCCGGCGCAGTACATCATCGATCCCGCCGCCACCTTCGTTACCTTGCCGCCGACGGTGATCTCGCCGGTGCCTTCCGTCACCAGGACAAACTCTTCCTCCGGATGCTCGTGTGGCGGATGCGGCTGCATCCCGGCCTTCAGTTGCAGGCTGCCCGAGGTCATCGACTTCAACTGGTCCGTCGGACCGTCGAAATAGATGCGGTGGTCGCCAAACGGCTCCTTCACCAGCTTCGCCTGGGCGGGATTCAGCGCGGCATCCGGCAATTTCCCCGCGCCCTGCGCAGCGGCAAAGGGGGCCAAAAAGGCAGCGGCTTTGAACAGATCACGGCGTTTGGGCATGAGAATCAGGGCTCCAGTCTTTTCAGGGTTTCCAAAACGACGCTCCCCACCGCTTGCAGGCTGGAGGCGCTCAACTTGTCCATCGTGTCCTGGTTCGTGTGCCACCAGGAATTGTCCGGGCCATAGTCGAAATCGATCAGGTCGAGGGCGCGCACGCCTTTGCGCAGAAACGGCATGTGATCGTCTTCAATCGCACCTTCCATGCCGTCGAAGTGCTTGGCCTGCCCCAACTGCGAGGCCACCTGCCAGACAATGCTGCGCAGCACTTCAGACGAGTACTGCTCCCGCACCAGGTGCAGATCGCGGTCGCCAATCATGTCGACATTGATCAGGGCGTTCATCCGGCCCAGCGTGCCGTCGGCCGACCACTTGTCCGCCAGATGGCGCGACCCATAAACCGAATCCGTGGCGGTCCAGTCTTTCACCGCCTCCTCCCCATCGAAGAACACCAGGTACACATCGTTCTTCAGCGGGACGCTCTTCAGGGCGACGGCCATCTCCAGCAGCAAACCGGCCGACGATCCGCCGTCATTAGCGCCGGCAAAGGGAAACCCGAAACGCTTGGTGTCGTAGTGCCCGCTCACGGCGACAATCTTGCCGCTCTGCCCGGTCCGCTTGGCAATGATGTTCTTCATCACAAGCGGGCCCGCCGGCGTTTTGGCGTTGAATACGTCCTCCACCACGGTCCAGCCGGCTGCCTTCAACTGCGCGGAGATGTAGTCCTGCGCCTTCTTGATCGCCGGAGTGCCAGAGGGCCGAGGGCCGATGGCCACCAGCGCCTTCGTATGGTCGTACGCACGCTGCCCTGAAAACTCCGCGGCCATCAGCGGCAAGGCGAGAATCAGGCAAGTCAGCAGTCGGTGGGAACGTCGCATCCAGATATCTAGTGTAGCGAGGGCGGCCCGGCGGGCGAAACTCGCGGCTTCACTGCTACGCACCGGTATCCCAACGTGAAGTTCTTCTCTTTGTCCAACCCCTCAAACAGCGGCAGCACCAACGCCAACGGGAGGAAGAACAAAGCCGGAATCAACTTCAGCGGCCCGGGAAAGAACTGCAGCCCGCCCAACAGCCGCCGGGCCACCAGCCGGAAGTATCCGCCCGCCGGTTCCAGCGTCTGCACTTCCAGGCCGGCCTCCGCCAACAGGTAGGCCAGTCCGTGCTTTGTATAGCGGAAGAAGTCGTGCGGCGACTGATGCACTTCCCACTCATGCGGAGCCACCATCAACAGCAACCCGCCCGGCTTCAGCACCCGCGCGATCTCGCGCAGCGCCCGCTTCGGCTCTTTCAGGTGTTCCAGCGTCACGATGTTCAGCGAACCGTCGAACGTATCGTCGCGGAACGGCAGATGATTCAGGTCCGCGATCGCGTCCAGCTCTCCGTAATCCCAGGCCGTGTCGCCCACTCCGAGATCGACGCCGGTATACCGGTGCTGCCGGAAATAACTGGAGTATTGCCCTTCGCCGGCGCCGGCATCCAGCACCCGCGCTCCGAGAGGCAGCCGCGCGGCGAAGATTGTCACCGCATCCTCAATCATCGCTTCGAAGGAATAGATGTACCGCCGCAGCCCGTCCGGCAGGACACGGCGGGCCGTCTCGTACCTCATGCCTTGCGCTTCGCCTCGATCATGATGCTGGCGCCGCAGCGGCACGCCGCCTCCAGCATCGTGAGCGGAATCGAAGCCAACACCAGCGCGAAGTAGGCCAGGTCCTTCATCAGCTTCGTGCGCGGCGCATCCTGCACGCCGCGGATCCGCCTCGACATCGGGTCCAGCCCCAGCGCCAGCGTGGTCGCCAGTCCAGCCGGATTGTCGCGCAGCGAGAAGTGCTTGCGCCGCACCACTTCGAACCCGCAGTAGTCCAGCAGGTTGACCAAGTCCTGCTCCTTGAAGTCGATCAGGTGTCGCGGGATGTCCAGGCCGTTCCAGTTTTCGCCGAACAGCAGGAACTGCCAGCTCGCCGCATTCGGCACCTGCACCACCAGGCGGCCGTCCGGTTGGAGCAGGCGGTGGGCCGCGTTCAAATAGGCCGAAGGATCGTACAGATGCTCCAGCACATGGAACATCGTGATAGTACGAAACGAACCCGGCCGGAACGGCGCCCTCGGCAGCGCGCCGCAGGCCACCGGCACCCCATTGCTCGACCAGGCCACCGAAGCCGCGTTCACCGAGAAATCCAGGCCGACGATCTGATTCTGGGGCAGGTTCAGCTCCCGCAGGAACAATCCTCCGCCGCAACCGACATCCAGTACCGGAGCGGTGCCTTCGCACGACTCCAGCGCCCTGCGCACAAATCGCACATGATCCCGCAACACGAAACGGCGCCAGAACTCCGCCAGCCGGTCGGCCGTATCGCCACCGGGGTCGTACCAGTAATTCTCCGGGTAGTATTGGTGGATCTCATCGGCTTCCGGCCAGGGGTACAGCCGGATCAGCTTGCACTCGCGGCACTCCACCACCAGGAACACTTTGTCGGTGGTGTTGTAGAGCTTGTCGGTGCCGTGGCACAACGTCCGCATCTGGGCCGAACCGCAAGCCGGGCAGGAATCGAACTCGGTGGTGGCCGACAGGTCGCCTAGGGCTGGTTCGGACCGGCTACCTTCTGGCTCAACTCTTTCAGCGAAATGCGATGGCTTAGGATCAACTGGTGGACCTGCCTCGGGCTCAGCCGGTGCAACGGTTTCAGGGCGCGGCGCTTCCTCAGGGTCGACGGCAGCATCCGGAGTGCTTGCCAGTCCCCCTTCAATAACGCCAAAAAGGCTTTCAATTTGCTCGACGGGCTCTGGAACCGGCTGATTTCCCCCCGTTTCCGGAGGGCTGCCCACAGTCCGGCGAGAAGCCTTGCGAGATAGTACGCGCCGTTTCGCCACAGAAGACTACCAGGAAATAGTTTAACGGCTAATAGCAGCCGGTTGCGCTCGATCAGTGTAATTCGCAACGGGTTGAGCTGGCCCAGCGTCGCCCCACGATGGTGCCGCACCCGCGCGTGCGGCGTATAAATCGAGCGATAGCCACAGATACGGGCCCGCAGCCCCAGTTCCGCATCGTCCCCATACGCAAAAAGATCTTCGTCGAAGGCGCCGATGGTTTTCAGCATCGACAGGCGGTACATGCACGCACACCCGTCCGGCCACAGCACCTCTTCCACCTGGTCGTACTGGCCTTGGTCCAGTTCGCCGGTACCCCGGCCGCGGTTCTGGCCATCCGGATAGATCAGGTGACCCACCTTATCGATAATGCGGGGATCCTCGTGCACCAGGATCTTCGAAGCCGCCATGCCGACCTCGGGATCCGTGAAAACCGATCGCAGGGCAGCCAGCCATCCGGCATCGGCCTCCGCGTCGTTGTTCAAAAGCGCGACGAACTCACCCCGGGCCGCCGCTATGCCCTGGTTGTTCGCCCCGCAAAACCCGCGATTCTCCCGATTCTCGATCAAGGTAACGGGATAAGGAGCGCGCTCCGCGAACACCCTCATCCACTCCACTGAACCGTCGCTCGATCCGTTGTCCACGACGATTACTTCAAACGGGACACCCTGGTCCAGGGCGAGGCTGCCCAGGCACTCCGCCAGCAGCGCGCGGCGATTCCAGTTGACGATAACGACGGAGACAAACCCTGCGGGCAGTTGCTCCAAGCCTTGGAATGACAACGTGTTGTATCATACCATTCAGGCATCCTATTCCATGCCGAGCTTGGGCCAGAAGCTCCGTCAGGAGCGCGAAAAACGCGGTTTGACCATTGAGCAGTTGTCCGCTCAAACGCGCATCAATGTCCAGTACTTTCAGTACATTGAAGCCGATGATACCGCGTCCCTGCCCGGCGGTTTCTTCTACCGCAGCTTCGTCCGCCAATACGCCCGCCTGATGGATCTGCCGGAGTCGGACTACCAGGGTGAACTCGACCGCAGCCTGGCCGAGGACGCTTCTCAATCCGTCGGCCGCACCACCGCCCTACCGGAGAAGACCATCGACGTTCCGCCGATCCCGACCGGCCGGTTCGATACCGCGCTCGAAATGCGGCGTTGGGCGTGGCGCCTGGGGATCCTGGCTCTCGTGATGGCGCTGTGCTCCGGGGTGTACACTTTCTGGGATCGCTGGCGGATTCAGCACGAAGAAGATCGGATTGCCGCCGCCAAAGCGGAACAGGCAGCCCCAAAACCGGCGGAAAAACAGCCGGCGCCCACGCAACCTGCACCCACCGTCCCGGCGCCCCAGCCTCAGGCTCCAGCAGAGCAGCCTCCGGCGCCCATTCAGGCGTCCATTATTCCGGCCGCCCCCGAGGTTCCGGCCAGCGGCGCGGTACGCCTGATCATCCGCGCCAACGAGATGACCTGGGTCGCGGTCTGGCAAGGCGACAAACAACTCTTTGCGGACGTGATTCGCGCTGGAGAGACGCGCGGCTTCGGCTCGCCCAACCAATTGCGGATCCGCCTGGGCAACGCCGGTGGGGTGCAATTGGAGTGGAACGGGCAAGCTGTTGATCCCGTAGGACCCAAAGGACAGGTTCGTACCGTCGAGTTCCGCACCGATGGGTATTCCGTGATCCAACCGCCGCCAGCGCCCGCCTCCAAACCCGACGGGCAGGTTTAGCCCGGTTCTCCTGGCCGGATTCGCATAGAATCAGTTCATGAGGCTCCCCCCGGCGCCTGGTGCGGACCCGGCCGCGCCCGCCAGTCCCGGACAACCCGAATCCACCAGCACCCTGCAGTCCGCTGTGGACAGGATCCTCGCCAGCCAGGCCTTCGAACGAACACACCGGCTCTCCGTACTGTTGCGCTATCTGACCGATCACACCCTCAGCGGTGACACCGCCGGACTGAAGGAACCCATTATCGGCCAGCGCGTCTTCGGCCGTCCAGCGGACTACATCGCCTCCGACGACAACATCGTCCGCTCCAATGTGCGCCAACTCCGCCTGAAGTTGGAGGAGTACTACTCCACTGAGGGCGAGAAGGACCCGTGGCGTATCACCGTCCCCAAGGGCTCGTATCTCCTGAAACTGGAGCCGGCCGCGCAGGCCGCTCCGCCCGTTCTCCTCGTCCGCCCCTGGCGGCTGCCCGACCTCATTGCCGTGCCCGCCGTACTGTTGGCCGTGGTCGCCCTCGTGTGGTGGCTGCGCACGTTAGGCCCACAGCCCAAGGACTGTCTTTTGAGCCTCTTGCGACCCGGCCCAGGCCAGCGCCTGCTGGTCGTCGGCTCCGACGCCAACGTGCAGCTCTACGTCCGGCTGGCCAAGCGCCGCGTGACCTTGCAGGAGTACATCGACGGCCGCTACCAGCAATCGGGCCACCTGCCGCCCGGCTTGGACCAAGCCATGTTCTCGTCCCTGATGGCCAGCCGGAGTGTGACGGAGACCATCTTCCTCAACATCCTGCCCGAGTTCGCCCGTGCCCTGCCCACCACCTCGCTCTCCGTCCTGGCCGCCGACTCCATCACCACGCGCGACTTCGATCACGACAACGCCGTGCTCATCTCCGGCCCCTTTGGCAATCCCTGGGTCCAGATGTTCGATCGGGACCTGAACTTCCAGATCGAGGCGAACGAGGAAGTCACGTCGGCCTGGGTCCACAACCGTAAACCCCGCGCAGGCGAACAGGAGTATTTCCGGAACTACACCGATGCCAGCAAGACGGTCGTCTGCTACGCCCGCCTGGCTTACCTGCCCGGTCCGCGGCCCGGCTCCCATATCATCCTCACTGGCGGACCGCACCACGCTTCCACCCAGGCCGCCGGACAATTCCTGACCCGGGAGGATTCCCTGGAGTCCATCCGCCGCCAGTTACACATCCACCGGTCCGAGCCGGTGCCCTGGTTCGAGGCGGTCGTCGAGAGCCGTACTTTGTCCCTGGACCCCATCTCGATGCGGATTGTGGCGATTCGGCGGGTGGAATCGCCCAATACGCCCCAACCGCCACGTTAACGGGCTGGTTTTGCCAGGGAAATCACTGGCAAAACACTGAATTCTCAATTCTTTAGCGCGCATAGTGGAGACGGGCTGACGCGGACTCGCCGCGCCGCCACTATGAATGCTCGTCCGGAGTCACCATGCAACACCCCCCGTCCGCCTCACGGCTCAGTCCCGCCGTCGCTTTATTTCGATGGCCGGCCGCTCTGATCTTCGCCCTTTATTTATTACTCATTCCCCTGCCCCGGCTGCGGAGCCAGACTTCCACGGGTGAGATCTCCGTGAACGTTTCGGACGCCTCCGGGGCACTGGTGCCCGCGGCCACGGTCACGGTCACCGGTTCAGAGACCGGCAATCTGCTCAGAACCATAACCACCAACGATCGAGGCACGGCGACCATTCCCCTTCTGCCACCCGGCAGCTATGACATCGCCGTCAATATGCAGGGCTTCAAATCGGCCGTGCGGAAAGCTGTCACCGTCAGTGCCGGGTCCATCATCAGCCTGCCCATCCAATTGGAGACCGGCAGTTCGTCTGAATCGATTACGGTCAGCGGCGAGGCGCCTCTGCTGGAAGAGAAATCGGCCACCCTGGGCCAGGTCGTCAATGAGCAGCAGATCCAATCCCTGCCCCTCAACGGCCGTAACTACCTGAGCCTCGCCAACCTGACGCCCGGCGCGATCCCGGCCTCCGGCAGCCGCGACCAGACGTTTTCCGCTTACGGGAATACTGGACTGCAGAATGCGTTTTTGCTTGACGGCGCCCGCAACGAGAACTACCTGCGCGGCCTCGACAACCGCGCCCGCGACATGATCCGCCCCCCCTTGGATGCCCTGGCCGAGTTCACTGTCCAAACCAGCAACACGTCGGCCGAATTCGGCGCGGCGGCGGGCGGTGTGGTCAGCGCGGTCACCAAGACCGGCACGAACACCCTCCACGGCTCCGCCTACGAGTTCCTGCGCAACGACAACCTGGACGCTATCAACTACTTCGCCCTGGCCGGCTCGAAGCCGCTGCTGGTCCGCAATCAGTACGGCGGGTCGGTGGGCGGTCCCATCATCAAGGACAAGCTCTGGGCTTTCGGTGCGTACGAGGGAGTACACAATCGCAGCGAAGGTGCGGCGACCTCCACTATTCCTACCCCGGCGCAGCGTTCGGGCAACTTCGGTTCCACGGCGGTCTATGACCCCGCGACGACGCGCCTCAATCCCTCTGGCACCGGCTACATCCGTGATCTGTTCCCGAATAACACGATCCCCACCACGCGCCTCAACGCCCTGGGCCAGCGCATGATGAGCCTGTATCCCGTTTCCAACGTGGACGGCTCACCCAGCCTGTTTAAATCGCTGGCTCCGCAGCGCCAGGATTCGAAGAATGGTGTGGCGCGAGGCGACTACCAGGCGTCCAGCCGCGACTCCCTTTTCGGCCGCTACTCCATCGCCCGCAGTTCGCTGCTGGCCGCCTCGCCCCTGGCGCAGCCGGCACAATCCGCCGCGGACCGGAACATTGACTCCACCAGCGCCGGCGTCGGCTACACCCGCACCATCAGCCCCACTTTAATCAACGAGTTCCGGTTCACCTGGACCACCATCAACATGCACCAGGACTCGACGCTCGCCCGCGACGAGATCATCCCTGGCTCGCTGGATCCGCGCGTCACCTCCGGCATCCCGGTCTTCAACGTGTCAGGGTATGCCAGCCTCGGCAGCCAGCCCGGCTGCTGCGGCAACAGCCCGCTGGTGAAAACTTCCGGCGTCTGGGACTGGTCGGACAACATCTCCAAGTCCTTTGGCTCGCACGTTTTAAAGTTCGGCAGCGAGTTCATGCTCATCCGGCCGTCGACGTTCGCGACCAGCAACGGGCGCAGCAGTTTCGGCTTCAGCGGCGTGTTCACGCAAAACCCGCAGTCCCGTTCCGGCACCGGCAGTCCGGTGGCCGATCTCCTGCTGGGTAGCGCCAACTCACTGACAACAGGCACGATCGCGGAAGCCATCGAGCGCGGCTGGTTCGGCTCAGGCTATTTCCAGGACCAATGGACAGTCAGCCGCCGGCTCACGTTGAACTTCGGCATCCGCTACGAGTACTCCTCGCCGTACATCGAGACGCAGAACCGCATGGCGAACTTCGTCCTGGACATGGGCGACCCGCTTTACGGCCAGCTCATCCAGGCCGGAAACTCCAAACGGCCGCGGGCGCTCATCGGCCGTGATCTCAACAACTGGGCGCCCCGCGTGGGCTTCGCCTGGCGCGGCGGCGGCGTCAAAGACCTCGTCGTGCGCGGCTCCTACGGCATCTTCTACGGCCAGGACCAGGGCACCGGCGTCACCAACCGCATGACCAGCAATCCGCCGTCGTTCGGCTACGGCGCCCAGACCATCAGCAGCGATCAGCTCTTCCCCTCCAGCGGCTTCGTGCTGGTGGACGGAGCAACCATCACGCGCCCCACGCCCATCAATCCGGCGGACTTCGTCCTGAACCCCACCGCGACCGCCACCCTGG
This sequence comes from Paludibaculum fermentans, assembly GCF_051172195.1. GTDB lineage: Bacteria > Acidobacteriota > Terriglobia > Bryobacterales > Bryobacteraceae > Paludibaculum > Paludibaculum fermentans_A. Next base: position 212,987 of record NZ_JBPJAQ010000002.1, on the reverse strand, counting down.
TGAGTTGGCCCGAACGGCCCAAAACGCCGTACGTCCAGCAGTGGAGCCTCAGCATGCAGAAGCAGTTCCCCAAGAATCTGCTCGTAGAGGTCAATTATGTGGGCAACCACGGCGTGCAGACGTTCGGTATTGGGGAAGGCAACCAGCCGATTACCCTGGGTTCGACTACCGTGGTTTCGCGGCGGCCGCTCGCCCAGTACACACGCGCCTCCGTCAAGACGCTGGGCAACTGGAACATGAGCAGCTACAACGGGATGTCGGCCAAACTCGAACGGCGCTTCGGAGCCGGGGTCAGCGTGTTGACGACCTTCACCTATGGCCACGCGCTCGATTATCAGAACGCGGCGCTGGACCTGTGCGACGGCTGCGGCAGCGGCAGCACCATCCAGGACAACTACAACCGCAGGGCGAACTACGCATCGTCAGATAACGATGTGAGGATACGTTACGTCTTTGCCGGAAGTTTCGAAGCGCCATTCGGCCGCGGGAAGCGTTTCCTCTCGCAGAACAAGGCCGCTTCGGCCGCATTGGGCGGTTGGCGGCTGGCGGCCATCTTCCAGACCCAGAAAGGATTGCCTTTGACGCCCGGGCTCTCCTTCGACAGCGCCAACGCGGGCACCACTTCGCGGCCCAACCGCACTTGCGACGGCAATGTCAGTGGCGGCACCGTCCAACGCTGGTTCGACACCACCTGCTTCAGTGTGCCAGCCTCGTATGTCTTTGGAAATTCAGGCCGCAATGTGCTGCGGGCGCCGGGCGTCCAGACCGTGGACCTGAGCTTGCAGCGCGACTTCCGGCTGCGGCCGGATCATGACCAGATCCTGCAGTTCCGGGCCGAAGGCTTCAACTCCCTGAACCGTCCACAGCTCGGCGCGCCGGGCCTGACGGTGGGCAATGCCACCTATGGAGCAATCACCGGGACAGCCTCGGACAACCGCCAAATTCAACTCGGACTGAGGTTTACCTTCTAGTCATGACGGACCAATTCTCACGCAGGGCGCTGCTGGGCAGCGCCGTCACCACCCTGGGTGTGTCGGCCCAACGGCCGGCCCCCGCGGGCAAACCAAACATCGTCGTCATGATGTTCGACGACCTGGGGGTCCGCGACTTCGGCTACCTGGGCGCGAAGGATCTGCAGACCCCCAATATCGACAAACTGGCCGCGGGCGGCACGACCTTCTCGAACTGGTATTCGTGCGCTCCGGTTTGCGCACCGGCCAGGGGCGCCCTGATGACTGGCCGGTATCCGCTGCGGAATGGGGTTGCCGGCAATGGCCGGCCGCTGCCGCCCAGCGAAAAGACCATCGCCACCGTACTGAAGGGCGGTGGTTACAACACCGGTCTGTGCGGCAAGTGGCACCTGGGGAGTACACCGGAAACCGTACCGAATGCGCATGGGTTCGATTCGTTTTACGGGTTTCTGGAAGGCTGCGTCGACTACTACTCGCACCGCTACTACTGGGGTGAACCGAAGCGCGCCAACTTCCACGATCTGTGGCGCAACCGCCAGGAGATCTTCGAAGATGGCCGCTATCTCACTGAGCGCATAGGGGAAGAGGCCGTGGGCTTCATCCGGCAGCGGCGGCAGCAGCCCTTCTTTCTATACACCGCGTTCAATGCCGTGCACTATCCGATGCACGCTCCGCAGAAGTACCTCGACCGCTTCCCCAACCTGCCGGCGGATCGAAAGATGTACGCAGCCATGCTGTCGGCGGCGGACGACCAGATAGGGGCGATGGTGTCGGCCCTGGAGAGCACCGGCCAGCGCGAACGGACGCTGCTATTCCTGGTGGGCGATAACGGCGCCACGACGGAACGGCGTGCCGGTCTTGGCCAGAACCTGGCTTCGGCCGGGCGCAACCTGCCGTTCCGGGGCTACAAATTCAGCACCTTCGACGGCGGCATGCACGTGCCGGCCCTGATGAACTGGCCTGGTCACATCCCGGCTGGCAAACAACTGAATCAACTGGCTTTGACGACGGACATCCTGCCCACCATCTGCCATGCCGCAGGGGTGGATCCACCGGCTGACCGCAAGCTGGACGGCAAGAACCTGTGGCCGGTGCTGACGACGGGCGCAGCCTCGGAGCACGAGTTCCTGGCCTGGGCCGAAGGACCGCAACTCGCTATTCGCAAAGGCAAATGGAAGCTGGTGCTGAATGGTGTGACCCACGACGGTACACCGGAGGGCCAGAAGCCGCTGGAGGGCGAGGACTCGGCGTTCCTGTCGAATCTGGATGTGGATCCGGGGGAATCCCGTAATCTGCGCCGGGAAAACCCGGTGGTCCTGGACGAGCTCCAGACTTTGTTGATGCGGTGGCGGAAGGAAGTGGAGACGCAGTAAAAGTCCGGGGTGATCAGCGGCTGCGTTCGCGAGAGACCGCAGCCGCCTTCATGGCGACCTTCTGACGGTCTTTTTCCAACCGGAGAAGTTCCGAGCGGCGGCGTTCCTTGATGCTCTCGTCGATAAGGTGCCAGAACTTGCGGGCATAGTCGGCGGCGGAAGCCAGGGCGAAGATCATGGTGCCCCACAGGCAGAAGTTGGCCGGGCCCAGAAGCCAGCGGTGATCTTCGGCGGCAAGAGTCAGGGAGATGGCCAATACCTGCGTGACCATCTTGGTCTTACCCAGGTCGCTGGCCTGGATGGTGTAGCCTTCGCTGGCGGCGATGCTGCGCAGACCGGAAACCGCAAACTCGCGGCCGATGATGAGAACAGCCATCCAGCCAGGCACGCGGTGCACCTGCACCAGGGAGATCAAAGCGGCCGATATCAGCAACTTGTCGGCGATGGGATCGAGCAGCATGCCGACGGTGGTGATCTGGTTCCAGCGGCGCGCCAGGTAACCGTCCAGAAGGTCGGTAAATGCGGCGGCCAGAAAGATCAACAGGGCGACGATATCGTTGGTGAGGTTGTAGCCGAATATCTGGTAGACGGAGTCGTCCTGCACCAGAACGGCGACAAGCATGGGCACGAAGAAGATCCGCAGCAGCGTGAGTGCGTTAGGGATATTCATCGGCCTCCACCCAAGATAAACCAAACCGAGGCTGACACCAACCCATTGGATGGGTTTCTCCTGCTTCGGACTCGAAGAACAGTCCGAGTCCAATCCTGACCTGTGGCGGAAGGATAAGTCGGGGTGCTTAAGGTCCTCAAAAGAATGAACAACCTAGCTTTGCCTGTGGAAATTACCTGACCCGTAAGTTGCTTATTTTGAACTACTTCACAGGAGTTCCAAGCAATATCCACAACGTTTTCCACAGGCTTTGGAAAACGGCGAGGATCAGACGAATGGTGCCGTGTCTCGTACAGTTTGAGCCACCCTGTATTGAGCAACGCGCCGCAGAACGGAAGCCGAGACCTCAGCCTCGACCTCACAATAGTCGGCAAGATAGCGCTCCGATGTGACTCTGGCGAACTCATGGAGCAAATGAACGACACCCAAATCCGTAACCGGGATGTGGAAGGTGGCGAACTCGATGGGATCTTCGGGCAACATCCGGTCGACCAGATCCAACAATTCGCTGACGCCGTCTCCGTTGTGGGCGGAGACGGACACGCAGGGGGCGCCGCCGGCCTCGCCGGAGAGCCGCCTCAGCAGAGTAGCCGGGCTCTCGCCCGTACCGCCCAGCAGATCGGCTTTGTTCAGCACCAGGATTTGGGGCGTGTTCTCGGCCCCGATTTCGTTCAGGACGCGCCGCACGTGAGAACTGTGTCCGGCGGCGGCGGCGGATGAGGCGTCGACGACGTGCAACAGCAGGGCGGCCTCGGTCACCTCTTCGAGGGTGGCGCGAAAGGCCTGGACAAGCGTAGTAGGAAGCTGACGAATGAAGCCGACCGTGTCGCTGAGCAGGATACGGCGGCGGCTGGGCAACTGGACCTGGCGGACGGTGGGATCGAGGGTGGCGAACATACGGGCATCGGCGAGAACGCCGGCCCCCGTCAACCGGTTGAAAAGCGTGGACTTGCCGGCGTTCGTATAACCCACGAGGGCGAGCGTCTGCAATGGTACGGCCTGGCGCAGGCGGCGCTGGATGCCGCGCGAACCGCGCACCGCATCGAGATCGTGCTGGATCCGCTTGATTCTATGGTGGATCCGGCGGCGGTCCGTCTCGAGTTTGGTTTCGCCAGGACCGCGCGTGCCGATACCGGCGCCGAGCCGGGACATGGCGATGCCCTTGCCGGTAAGGCGCGGCAGCAGGTAGTTGAGCTGGGCGAGCTCCACCTGCAACTGCCCTTCCCGGGTGCGGGCACGATGGGCAAAAATGTCCAGAATCAATTGGGTACGGTCGACAACTTTGCAGTCCAGAGACCGTTCCAGATTGCGCTGCTGGGTGCCGCCCAACTCGTGGTCGACGATGACCACGTCCACATCCATCGCCTTCACAACCGAGCGCAGTTCTTCGAGCTTACCCGACCCGATCAATGTGGCTTGATCGAACGTGGCGCGGCTCTGCAGTATCTTTTCGATGATCTGTGCCCCGGCACTTTCGGCCAGGGTCGCCAGCTCCTGAAGAGACTCTTCCGGTTCTGGAGCATCCGGCTCTTTTCTTCGTCCGGTTAACTCCACGGCCACCAGAATGGCCCGCTCTCGGCTTTGTTCAGGCAACGAGTGTGTTAGACCTCCGAACCGTCATTGACGGGAGCCGCGGGGACTCCGGGCGCACCTGTGGATGGTGATGGGTGACCGGACAAGGTGTGAGCCGGCTTCGAAATCACGACGGTGGAGATAGCGTGTTTGAAGATCAGCTGTTCCTGATTGTTCGTTTCCAGGATGACCGAATACTTATCGAAGCTTTTAATACGGCCCGAGAGCTTAACGCCGCTCATGAGGTAGATGGTCAGGAAGGTTTTTTCCTTCCTGGCATTGTTCAGGAAAGCTTCCTGTATGTTTTGAGCCTGCTTCTCAGCGCCGGGCCGCTTGGGACCCAATGGGGCCTTTCTCATTTCGTCCATATTGTTTTGGCCCTCCCTTCTCTGCCTGCAAATTGCGTGACCGTTCCGAGGATCTACGCTGGGCATGGAAGCCGTACCCATCGGGGCACAAATCACCCATGCCACTTAGCCGACCAAAGCGGACGGATCGAGGTTCCGCCGTTTGATTGGGCTGCCCATGAGTGTAATCCCGATTGCAAGGATCGGGCAAGTGCCTCATGACGAAAGGGGTTTCGGTTCCAGTGCGGATGAGTCATGGAACCTGTGCCGGGGGCAGGCTCACCGTAGGCCTTCCAGGTTGCGGTACATTCTGGTTGGTGGCGCAAGCGGAAGATCTCGGCAAGAAAGTATCGATTCTCAGCATGGGGGTGAGCGGCGGCCTCGCCATAGCCAAGCTATTGGCGGGCTGGCTGGGCGGTTCGAACTCCGTTCTGGCCGACGGCGTGGAGAGCGCCGGCGACGTGCTGGCCTCGGGCTTCATCCTGCTGGGCCTGAGTGTGGCGGCACGGCCACCCGATGACAACCATCCCTATGGGCATGGACGGTTCGAGACCCTGACGGGGTTGGGTGTAGGCATGGCCCTGGCGGCTGTGGGCGCGCTGATCACCTGGCATTCGCTGCAGAATATCGAGGCCACGCACACTCCTCCGCACTTCTACGCCGTTTGGCCGCTGATCGCCAGCGTGATCCTGAAGGCTACGCTATCCACTTACAAGTTCAAGGTAGGGCGCAGCATCGGCAGTTCTGCGATTGTGGCGGACGCGTGGAACGATACAGTCGACATCCTGTCCGGCACGGTCGCGCTGATTGCTCTCTCCCTGACCCTGTACGATCCAGTACGATTTCTGGCGGCGGACCATTACGGCGGCGCCGCGGTGGGCTTGATCGTCATCGTGCTGGGCCTGCAGGTGGTGCGGGAGACCTCCCTGACCCTGATGGACACGATGCCCGACGACGAGCGGATGAACGACATCCGGAAGTCGGCGATCTCCGTACGGGGGGCCCTGGACGTGGAGAAATGTTACGCGCGCAAGACGGGCTTGCGGTATCACGTGGACCTCCACCTGGAGGTGGATCCTGATTTGAGCGTACGCCGCGGCCACTCAATTGCAGAGGAGGTACGTAACAAGGTAAAGGCAGATTTGCCATGGGTTGCGGACGTGCTTGTTCACGTGGAGCCCTATGGAGAAAGGGAATGGCATGGAGAATCTTGAGATTGCGCGGATGCTGGCCGAGACCGGCGACTTGATGGAGATAGGCGGAGAAGACGGATTCCGCATTCGCAGCTACAGGAACGCAGCCAGCGTGATCGAAGGCTATCCGGAAAGAATTGCGGACATCGTGACAGATCCGGACCGCAAGGTGACGGATATCGCGGGCATTGGCAAAGGAATTGCTGAGGCGCTGAAGGAGATCGTGACGCGCGGTTCGTTCGCGCGGCGCGACGAGATGCTGGAGAAGTATCCCCCAACGGCGCTGGAGATGCTGCGGATTCAGGGACTTGGGCCAAAGACGGTACGAACTCTGTGGGAACACTTCCGGGTTAGCACTTTGGAGGACCTGGAGCGGCTGTGCAGGGATCACAAATTGCAGGACCTGCCGCGCATGGGGGCAAAACTGGAAGACAAGATCCTGAAGGGGATCAGCCAGTACCGCCAGAGCGCCGGGCGTTTCCTGATGAACTACGCCGCGGCGGCAGCCGAAGAACTGGGCACCTACCTGGGTGCGACCGCGGCTGGCAGTTTCCGGCGCGGCCGCGAGACCGTGGGCGACCTGGACCTGCTGGTGACCGGCGACGACGCGGAAGCAGCGCTGGCTAAGTTTGTGAAGCACCCGAGGGTGCACGACGTGCTGGGCCAGGGATCCACCAAGGCTTCGGCCCTATATGGGCTAGAAGGGTTGCAGGTGGATGTGCGGGCCGTCCCGGCGGAGTGCTATGGCGCGGCGCTGCAGTATTTCACGGGCAATAAGGAACACAATGTGGCGCTGCGGCAGCGAGCCCAGAAGATGGGCCTGACGCTGAACGAGTACGGGCTGTTCAGGATCAGCGACGAAACCCGCGTGGCCGGCGCGACCGAGGAAGAGATCTACGAGGCGCTGGGGCTGGCGTGGATCCCGCCGGAGATGCGCGAGAACCAGGGCGAGATCGAGGCGGCCGAAAAGCGTCAACTGCCGGAGTTGATTGAGTTGGAAGACCTGCGCGGCGACCTGCACATGCATACCCGCGAGAGTGATGGCCGGGCCACGTTGGAAGAGATGGCCGAGGCCGCCAAGACGATGGGGTATGAGTACATTGCCATCACGGATCACTCCAAGGCGCTGGCCATGGCCAACGGGCTGGACGAGGCGCGTGCGGTGCAGTTTGCCGCCCAGGTGCGCGAGTTCAACAAGGAGGATCGCGGCATCCGCATCTTCTCCGGGCTGGAGTGCGACATCCTGCGGGACGGCCGGATGGACTTGAGCGAGGACGCGCTGGCCGAGCTGGACTGGGTGGTGGCGAGCGTCCATGGCTACATGAACATCGAAACCTCTGAGATGACAGAGCGGCTGCTGCGCTGTATGCAGAGCCCGTCGGTGAAAGTTCTGGGGCATCCCACGGGCCGGGTTTTGCTGCACCGCGAGGCGTACACCTATGATTTCGACAGGGTGGCGTGCGAGGCGGCCAGGCGAGGTGTCTGGATGGAGGTGAATGCGAGTCCGGAGCGGCTGGACCTTTCGGCCAACCTGCTGCGGCGCGCGAAGACGCTGGGTGTGAAGTTCACCATCTCGACCGATGCGCATCACCCGAAGCACCTGGCAAATATGAAGTATGGCGTCAAGATGGCGCGGCGCGGGTGGCTGACGAAAAACGACGTCATGAACACGCGCGGCGTTGCGGAGTTTGCCGCGGCAGTGCGGAAATAGAACGTATGCCCATGAAACTGATTTCATCGGAGAAGCTGCTGGACACTCCGATTTTCCGCGTGACGATGGACCATGCCCTGGATCCGGATGGCTTCGAGATCAAGCGGGCCATTGTGCAGCACGACGGCTCGGCTGTGATCATGCCTGTGGACGAGAAGGGGCGGGTGCTGCTGGTGCGTCAATACCGGCTGCCGGCCCGGAAGTATCTATGGGAGCTGTCGGCGGGCCGGCTGGATCCGGGGGAGACGCCACTGCAGGCCGCCAAACGGGAGCTGATCGAAGAGACCGGCTACCGCGCGAAGAAGTGGACCAAGCTGACGAAGTTCTACCCCAGCCCGGGCTTCGTGGCCGAGGCGATGACGATTTACGTGGCCCAGGAGTTGAAGGCCGGCGCGGCGACACCGATGGACGACGAGCGCATCGAGTGCGGCTGGTTCACCTGGAAGCAGATGGGCGAGATGATCGAAAAGGGCGAGATCTGCGACGCGAAGACTCTCATTGGCTGGAGTCTGTGGAAGCTGCGCGGCAAGAAGTGACTGGAGCGAGTGGAGGCTGCGGCGCGTGGACCGTCCCGCAGCCCGCTCTCAAATCACATTTTTGAAACGAAGGCCAGCATGGCCTTAAGCGCCTGGCCGCGGTGGCTGACCGACATCTTTTTCTCTTCGCTCGCTTCTCCGAACGTGGAGTTGAACGGCGGGTAGAAGAAGTGGGGGTCGTAGCCGAAACCGTTCGGGCCGGCGGCTTCGTCGAGGATGATGCCTTCGACGTCGCCCTTGAACATGCCGACCAGTTCGCCTTTGCGCGCCAAAGCGATGACGCAGACAAAGCGGGCGATGCGGTCGTCCTGGTCGCGCAGGTTTTCGATCAGCAGGCGGTTGTTGGCCTCGTCGGTGCCTTCGGGACTGTAGCGGGCGGAGAGTACGCCGGGTGCGCCGTCGAGGGCGTCCACTTCGAGTCCGGAGTCGTCGGCAAAGACGAGGTCGTCTGTATGCTTCGAGTAGTGCAGCGCCTTCTTGATGGCGTTCTCATCAAACGACTCGCCGTCTTCCACGGCCGGCGGAATCGACTTCATATTTTCGAGCAGTTGGATGTCAATCTCCGGATAGCCGAAGTGGGCGGCGGCCATGTGAAATTCACGGACCTTCCCGGAGTTAGTAGTTGCGCAGCGAATGATCATTTTCCTTGTATGGCGGCCTTCTGCAGCTCAAAGAGCTCGGCCAGGCCTTTGCGGGCCAGGGCGATCATTTCGAGCAGGCGGTCGTCCTTGAAACTCAGTTTTTCGGCGGTGGCCTGGAGTTCGACGAACTCACCGGCGCCGGTCATGACGACGTTCATGTCCACCTCGGCGGCGGAGTCTTCTTCATAGCAGAGATCGAGCAGGCTGGCGCCCTTGACGACGCCGACGCTGGTGGCGGCGATGAGGTCGCGCAGCGGATTGCGTTTGAGGACACCGAATTCCAGCAGCTTCTTGACCGCCAGGGCCAGGGCGACATAGCCGCCGGTGATGGCCGCTGTGCGTGTGCCGCCGTCAGCCTGGATGACGTCGCAATCGATGACAACGGTGCGCTCGCCCAGGGCTTCCATGTCGACCACTGAGCGCAGGGAACGGCCGATGAGCCGTTGGATCTCGTGGGTGCGGCCCGATTGCTTTCCCTTGGTGATTTCGCGCGGAGTGCGCTCCGCCGTGGCTCGCGGCAGCATGGCGTATTCGGCCGTGACCCACCCGCGGCCGGAGTTGCGCAGGAAAGAGGGCAGGCTGTCCTCGATGCTGGCGGCGCACAACACGCGGGTATAGCCGACCTCGATCAGCGCCGAGCCTTCGGCGGTCATCAGGTAATTCGTCTGGATCTTGACAGGCCGGAGTTGGTCCGGCTGCCGCTGGTCACTGCGCATAGTGGGGTCCTTCCGCTAAGAACGTGCTAGGGAAAAGTACATCACGAGACAAACGAGGACAAGTATCGACCCTATTAGGATGAGGCAGCCCACGGCGCCCGGGTTCTTCGGACCGGAGGGCTTTTTCTTTCCGCCCGCCGGCTTAATCTTCGCCATACGGACTCTATGGTACCTGAGGGGGTGGGTCAGGACCTACTTTAGCGCGACGGCCGCCGCGCGGAAGAACTCGGCCAGGGCTTTGAGCGAGGCCGCTTCCAGATCTTTCAACGTGATGGCAACGACGAGGCGCGCGCGCTGTTCCAGCGCCATCTGGGTGGCCAGGAACTGGGCGCGGTGATAGTCGGCGGTGTAGCCGGCCTCAGGGATCTTCTCGGCTTTCTCACTGAGCAGCACGGTGGACAGGCAGCGGCCGTGGCCGATGATCATCTCGTGGAAGGAGTGGTTCATGGCCGGCCCTTCGTAGACGTCGACAGGCATCTTGAGTCGGGCTCGAAAGAGATCGGCGGCCGCTTTGTCCAACACCTTGCGCAGGGCGATGCCGGAGGCGGAATAGCGCGTGTCCCCGAAAAACGTCAGTTCCCCGTACTCGATGGTGCGGGCGGCGGAGAGTTGCCGCAGCAGCGCGGCGTAGGCGGAAGGGGCGTCACGATCGGTCAATTCCACGCCGCAGGGCAGCCGGTCGTAGTGCAGGGTGATGCCGCCGCGCCACTTGATCTGGCGGGGCGACTCCTTCAACTGCTTCCATTCAGGCGTCTTCTCGATGCCGCCCTGGAAGATGGCGTTCTGGTAGAGCGGATTGGTGATGGATTTATAAAGCTCCACGCTGGGCTGGGTGACGAAGTTCATCTTGCGCAGCCAGGCGAGGCCGAAGACCACATAGTGGATGGTCTGCATGTAGAAGGACAGCGGCTTGTCCTTCGGGATGGTGAGCACGGCCAGCGGATAGCCGGCACGCTTGAGCAGGGCCATCTTCTGGCGGTCGAAGGCGGGCTCGCCCTGGCGCTCCACCACGAGGAAGACGCGGTCCTGCAGGGGGTGCTTCGGCGCCTGGTAGTCGGCCATGCGGGCCTGTTCGCCGATGATGATCTTGATTCCCAGCTCTTCGCTCTTGCCCAGGCTCTCCTCAAAGTTCTGTTTGGTCCACAGCGCAGCGGCGGCGAGCGATTTGGAGAGGACGAGCGTGACTTTGTCGCGGCCTTCGGAGCCCTGTTGCTGGAGGAAAGACGACAACGACCAGGCGGTGTGGATCTGCTGCTCGTCGAGCTGGGTGCCGGCGATCCACTGCTTCAGGTCGACTCCGGCGAGTCCGAGCGGATAGAGGCTGCCGCGCGTCAGCGGGGCGCTATGGCGGCCGGCGGTACTGTTGCCGTTATCGAGCTGCAGTTCCACCTTGCGGTAGCCGCGCGGGCCGGCAAACTGGTCGAGCAGCGAGCCGGGCAGGGTCAGGTACACGAAGTTCGGGCGCGAGTCGAGCTTATTCTTCTCATACAGCTTCGCCAGTTTCTCGAGATTGACGACCGGCTCGTAGGAGGTCATGCCCATCGCCATGCCGACGATGAGGGAGGACTGCAGGGCGTCCTTGAGCGAACCTTTGGAGCGCTTGGTGATATCGGCCAGGATCGCCTTGAGCTTGGCGGGATCGGTCGAGTCGAGGACATAGCACTTGGGGCCTTTGGCCAGCAGGCCGGCCGCGTTGTACATCGACTTGTCCTCGGCCGAGCCGCCCATTCCGGCCCAGATCAGGAACTTGAGCTGCTTGCCGTGCGTCTGTTTGATGGCGGCGCGAATGGCGTCGAGTTCGGCCTGGACGGTTTCGGGCCACTCGGGGTGCTGGGCGGCCAGCCAGGCCAGATGCAGGACTCCGAGGCTGTTCTTGGTCACCTTGCCGTCTGGAGTGGTTTCCATGCCGATGCGGACGAACGGACTGCGCGCGGCGTCCAGGACGTCAAAGCCTTTACGGCGCGCCTTGGCGTCGATGGCCTGCAGTTTGGAAAGGATCCGGTCTTCGGCAAAGCGTGCGGCGTGGACGGCGGAAGAAGGAAGATCGTGGAACAGGGCAAGATTCACGTTCTGGTTGTAACACAGTCGCACGTAGACAGAAGCGTAATGATATGGTTTGGACATGAGAGTTCCGGCAGGGTTATGGTTGTGCGCGGCAGCACTGCTGCTAGGCGCCTGCGCGAGTCTGCCGCACAAACCCCTGATTCCCGTACCGCCGCTGGCGCTGGGCGCCGATTGGAAGCGGACGGGCGTGGAAACACCTGCCGTCGCCGGTGTCCCGGCCAGCCTGCAGGCGCTGAAGCCGGTGCAGTGGGTGAGGACGAGTTACCGCCAGTTGGATCGCATGGTGCTGGTGCAGGTATTTGGGATGTCGACCGAGGCTTCCGCTTTCGAGGCACGGCAGAAATGGCGGAACGAAGGGAATTCCACGGTGTTCCACAAGGGCAACCTGTTTGTGGTCTGTTCGTCTGAGACGGAGTCGATGTCGATTTTGCTGGAGTTCACCAAACTGGTGGAGAACGAATGGCTGCGAGGCGGACGGTAGGATTCGAGGAGAGCGCGATCCGGCGCTTTTTCGAAGTGTCCCTGCTGGGGATGCTGCTGAGCGGATATTGCGCACTGCTGCTGGGCCAGGGCCTGAGCGGCGGGGCCGTCGACGCCCCCAGCGCCGCGCTGGCCGGGATGGCGCTGGCGCTGCGCATCTTCCTGGTGGCCGGCTGGTGGAAAGTGAACGTGGCCTCGCGCTGGGTGACGGCCGTCACGTTGCTCTACATCGGCTTCTACCCGGTGGACTATCTGTATATTTCTCGCGATTTCCTGCGCGCCACGGTCCACATGGTGTTCTTCGTGGCGATCGTCAAAGTGCTGACCGCTACCCGCCCGCGGGATTTCTTCTTCCTGAAGATCATCGCGTTTCTGGAACTGCTGGCCGCCTCCATCCTGTCCACCAACTTGACGTTCTTTGTCTTCCTGACGCTGTTCCTGTTGTGCACGGTGGCGACCTTCGCCAGCACGGAAATCCTGAAGGCGAGGGAGAACCGGACGCTGGTGACCGTGGGCATCGGCGCGTTCGGCAAGAGGTTGGGTTGGATTACGGGGCTGACCACAACCAGCATCCTGTTCGTCACCATGGCCCTGTTCTTCGTGCTGCCGCGTACGGCACGGGCGGCGTTGGAGCGGCTGCTGCCGGGGCGGCAGAGCGTTTCGGGCTTCGCCAGTGAAGTGACGCTGGGCCAGGTGGGCGAGATCCGGCGACAGAGCACGGTGGTGATGCATGTCCGGTTTGAAGACGGTTTCAATCCGCCCAGCCTGAAGTGGCGCGGCAGCGCGCTGTCTGAGTTCAACAACTGGAAGTGGTACAACACGCGGTCGGCCGGGCGCGAAATGCGGCCCGAGATGGGCCTGCTGAAGCTGGTGGATGACGAGCACCTGCAGCAGAGCTACAAGCGCGTGACGTACGAGGTGGTGCTGAATTCGACGGGTGGGGATTCGATCTTTGTCGCGGGTACGCCGGAGTATCTGCGGGTGCCGTCGAAGATCGTACTACAGATGCCGAGCGGCGCCCTCCGTGTTCCGTTCATTGATCCCGACGGCTTCCGCTATGTGGTGCACGCCTCCTTTGGCTGGCAGCCCCTGAACGGCCGGATGGGCGGCGGCCCGCGGTTGTCGGCTGCCACCCATGCTGCCCTCGAACGCCTGCCGGAGAACGATCGCAACTTCCACCTGAGGCTGCCGCCGCTGGACAAGCGGGTGACGGCCCTGGCACAGCAGATTACCGCCGGCGCCAAGACGGATGCTGAGCGGGCGCGGGCCATCGAACAGTACTTACGGAATAACTTCCGCTACTCGCTGACTCCGCTGGAGCACGAGGTGGAGGATCCGCTGGCGACGTTCCTGTTTGAACGGCGGCAGGGGCACTGCGAGTACTTCGCGTCGGCCATGGCGGTGATGTTGCGCGCCGTGTGGGTGCCTTCGCGCGTGGCCACCGGTTTCCAAAGCGGCAGCTACAATCCGCTGAGCGGCTGGAGCGTCATCCGGGCCTCGGACGCCCATAGCTGGGTGGAAGCCTGGATCCCCGGCCAGGGTTGGGTGACGTACGATCCCACGCCGTCCGACCCGAATCTGGCTTCAGGCGGTCCGCTGTCGCAACTCGCCCTGTGGTCCGATGCCGTGGAGATGTTCTGGCAGGAGTGGGTGCTGGGTTACGATCTGGATCGCCAATTGACGCTGGCGCTGAAGATGGAGCAGTCGCGGCACCGGCTGAGCCTCGACTGGCTTTCGCCGCTTTGGAACGGCTTCGCCAGGGCATCGCGGCAAGCCACCACGGTCAATCCGCGGGTGTATGCCGGAATCTTCATTGCCATCGCCTGCCTGGTGATGCTGGCGGTTTCCTGGCCCCACATCCGGGCGTGGCGGATCCGCTGGGTGGGCCGCAACCGCCTGCTGCGCGGTGAGGCGGATTCGCACGATGCGGCGCTGATCTACCGGGAGATGCTGAAACAGCTCAAGCGGCGCGGGGTGGAAAAGCCCCCGGCCTGGACGCCGGCCGAGTTTGCGCGCAGCGTGCGCAGTGAGGCGCTGGCCGAGATCGTCAAAGAGTTTACGGCTGTGTACAATGCGCTGCGGTTCGGCGGGCGCAAGGATGACGCGGCGCGCCTGGCTACGCTGCTGGAGCGAATCGAACATCTGCCATAATTCGTTCGATGACCCGCTCTATTCTGCTTTTTGCCTTCACCATGCTGGGACTCTCGGCGCAGGACTCGAATTTCGACGGCCGCTGGAACATCCGGGTGAACACCCCGCGAGGCCGGATGTGGTGGCTTGAGGTGCAGGGGGCCGCCACGGGCAAACCGCACGGCTCGTTTGTGGGTGCGCCCGGCGGACAGGTGGATGTCATCAGCGAAATGAAGCTCCAGGATGGCGAGCTCAGTTTCCGTTTCGAGAATCGCGCCTCCAGCCGGGACGCCAAAAGTCCCGTGGTGAAGCAGGTATACCGGGCCAGGCTGAAGGACGGGCGGTTGTCGGGGACTCGGGAAGAGGAAGTCTCCGGCAAGGTGTCGCCAGTCCTGCCCTGGACGGGTGTGCGGGCTCCGGCGATCCATGAGCACGACGACGGGCGGTGGAAGGCCGGGCAAACAGTGGCTTTGTTCGACGGAAAAAGCCTGGCCGGGTGGCGTCAACTGCTGGCCTCGGAGCCGGGCTGGTATGTCGAAGGCGGGGTGCTGAAGAACAGGGAGAAGGCGTCCGACCTGTTGAGCGAGGCCAGGTTCTGGAACTTCGAGGTCAAGTTGGAATACCGGTATTCGAAGGGATCGAACAGCGGCCTGGCATTGCGCGGCCGTTACGAAATCCAGATCTTCGACAACTTCGGCGAGGCTCCGGACTGGCATGGGAATGGGGCGTTGTACAGCCGCATCGCCCCGTCGACGAACGCCAGCAAGGCCCCGGGTGAGTGGCAGACGTTAACGGCGCGGCTGGTCGGACGTGATCTGACCGTCATCCTGAACGGCGTAAAGGTGATTGATCGTAAGGACGTAGTTGGACCCACGGCCATGTGCATGGACCCGGAGGAAGACAAACCGGGACCGCTAATGTTACAGGGCGATCACGGTCCGGTTGAGTTCCGGAAAGTGGAAGTGACTGAGCTGCAGTTACGTTGAACCCATACTGCGCAGGATAGTTGCGCCGTTGTGGATCCAAACGAGAGGCAAAGACGAGACGAAACGATGGGGTGTCCAGCCGGGTGATGCCCCATCGGTTGCTATAATGAGCTAAGTCTCTTTTATGCAGAATAACGGAAGCGCTGGGAAGAAGGTCATCCTTCTGCGTCCGCGGGGATTTTGCGCCGGTGTCGTTCGAGCGATCGATGTCGTAAAAATCGCCCTGGACGTGTATGGAGCGCCGATCTACGTACGCAAGGAGATCGTGCATAACCGCCATGTGGTGGAAGAATTGAAGGGTTTGGGCGCCATCTTCGTGGACGACCTCCACGAGGTGCCGGCCGGCAACCGCCTGATCTTCAGCGCGCATGGTGTGTCGCCCGCTGTCCGCGGCGAGGCGAAGGAACGGCAACTGGAAGTGATCGACGCCACCTGTCCGCTGGTGACCAAGGTCCACCTGGAAGCCGTGAAGTTTGCCCGCCAGGGCTACGGCATCCTGCTGATCGGCCACAAGGAACACGAGGAGATCGAAGGGACCTTCGGCGAAGCGCCGAAGAATACCTTCATCATCCAGACCGAGGCGGATGCCGAGGCGGTACAAGTCCCGAATCCCGATCGGGTTTGTTTCCTGACCCAGACGACGCTGAGCCTGGACGAGACGCGCGGCATTATCGATATCCTGCGGCGCCGCTTCCCCAAGGTGGAAGGGCCCAAGTCGCAGGACATCTGTTACGCCACCGAGAACCGCCAGATGGCGGTGAAAGCGGTGGCTCCGCTCTGCCAGTTGCTGTTGGTTGTGGGTTCGCAGAACAGTTCGAACTCCAAGCGACTGGTGGAAGTGTGTGGAAAGACGGGCGTTCCCGCGTACCTGATTGACGACAAGTCGTTCCTCAAGGAGGAGTGGCTGCAGGGCGTGAACACGGTATCGGTGACGGCGGGCGCTTCGGCGCCTGAGAATCTCGTACAGGATCTGATCCACTACCTGATGGATCGCGGATTCGCGACCATGGAAGAGATGGACATCGTCGACGAGGATGTGCGGTTCCAACTGCCGCATGAACTCCAGGGCGGCATGGTCAAACTCACCACAATCTCGACATCTACGGCGGCGCCGGCCACGATATGAGCCCAGGATTGCAGGTGGAGGACGCATTACTGACCGCTACGGCGAAAGCCGCGCGGAGCGCCTCTGAATACCTGCTGTCCCGACAGGATCCGGCCGGCTACTGGTGGGGCGACCTCACGGCTGACTCCACATTGGAATCGGACTGGCTGCTGCTGCTGCTGTGGCTGCACCCCCCGCGTGACGGGCAATGGGTGCCGCCAGACCGTGCGAAAGTCGACCGTGCGGTGGCATCAATCCTGGCCCGCCAGAACGCCGACGGCGGATTCGCCATCTACCCGAAGGGTCCCTCCGATTGCAGCGCGAGCGTGAAGGCGTACTTTGCTCTGAAACTCGCGGGCATCCCGGTGGACGATGACCGGATGGTCCGGCTGCGGGAGCGGATTCTGAGCCTGGGGGGCATCCAGGCGGCCAACAGCTACGTCAAGATCAATATGGCGCTGTTCGGATTGTTCCCGAGCCAGCACGTACCCAGCGTTCCGCCGGAAATCATGCTGCTGCCGGCCAATCTGCTGTATGAGATGTCTTCCTGGACCAGGGCCATCGTGGTGCCGCTGTCGATTGTCCAGGCGAATACGCTCGGCAATCCTCGCCCGGTTCCTGAAGGATTCGAACTGGGCGAGCTATTCAAGCCGGGCGCGGACATTTCGTTCCATCGGGCTGACTCGTTCTTCTCCTGGAAGAACGGCTTCCTCATGACGGACAAGCTGGTCAAGTTTTGGGAGCGCCAGGGACCGCGGAGCATCCGGGCCAAGGCGGTCGCCAGGGCGAAGGATTGGATTTTAGAACGTTTCCGTCACTCCGAGGGGCTCGCCGCCATCTATCCGAGCATGCAGTACGCCATCATGGCGTTGGACTCGCTGGGGTATGGCGTCGATTCGCCGGAACGTGCCGAAGCGCAGAAGCAGTTTGACGCGCTGCTGGTGGACGACGGCGAGCGGTTCTTCTTCCAACCATGCTTTTCTCCTGTATGGGACACAGCCATCGCGGCCTACTCGCTGGGAGAAGGGGGCTTTGCCCCCGAGGAGCGTATGCGGCGCTGCGGCGACTGGCTGCTGACGAAGGAAGTCCGCCAGAAGGGCGACTGGAGCGTTAAGCGGCCCAACACGCAGCCATCGGGCTGGTACTTTGAGTTCGCCAACGAATTTTACCCAGACATCGACGACACGGCGATGGTGCTGCTGGGTCTGTTTCACACGCGATCCAGCCGCAAGCCGGAATTCGACGCTGCCGTCGGCCGGGCGATCGACTGGCTGCTGGCGATGCAGAGCAAGGATGGCGGCTGGGCTGCGTTCGACGTGGATAACGACACGCACAGCCTGAGCGAAGTGCCCTTTGCAGACCACAACGCGATGCTGGACCCCACCTGCCCGGATATCACGGGCCGGGTGCTGGAAGCGCTTTGCCTGTGGGGCGTGAAGCAGGATTCCACGGCGGTGCGGCGTGGCGTGGAGTACCTGCGAACATCGCAGGAACCAGACGGCAGTTGGTATGGCCGCTGGGGGGTCGATTACATTTACGGGACTTTCCTGGCCCTGCGCGGCTTGCGGGCGGCCGGGTATGACGAGCGTGAGGCCGAGGTATTGCGCGCCGGCGAATGGCTTCGTTCCGTCCAGAATGCCGACGGCGGTTGGGGCGAGAGTTGCGAGAGCTATGCCCGCGGCACTTTTGTCGGGGCGGAGAGCACGGCGTCCCAGACGGCTTGGGCAGTGCTTGGCCTGCTGGCCGGCGGAGATACGACGAGTGAGAGCGTTCACATGGGCGTGGATTTCCTCATCCGGAATCAGCGTCAGGACGGAGGGTGGGATGAGGATTTGGCCACGGGAACCGGGTTCCCGCGCGTGTTCTACCTCACCTACCACCTGTACCGGCATTCTTTCCCCGCACTTGCGCTGGCGGAATATATGAAACTAAAGGGCGGACGAGGCGCCGTACACCCATGAAGGTGACAGCGCAACGGCCGCACAGCGGCGCGAGGAAGGCGCCGCGGTAGCACATGGGGTCTGATCTTAGCGAGGCGAAAGCTTGAAGCCGGCGTTGGTGACTGGCGCTTCGGGGTTTCTCGGCTGGCACGTGGCAAGCGGGCTGGTCGAGAGGGGTATTCCCGTGCGCGCCATGGCGCGTAAGCCGGAGAACCTGCGGGGTTTGGACGTCGAGATCGTGCCGGGCGACCTGCGCGATGCGGACTCCCTGCGGCGAGCCGTAGCCGGTTGCAGCCTGGTCTTCCACGTTGCCGCCGACTACCGGCTGTGGGTCAGGAATCCACAGGAGATGTACGACTCCAACGTCTCCGGAACCAGGAACCTGCTGGGCGCGGCCCGCAAGGCCGGTGTGGAGCGAGTGGTTTACACCAGCACAGTAGGCTGCATTGGGTTTGTTCCGGGCGGACTGGGCAACGAGACAACCCCTGTCAGCCTGGAAGACATGACCGGCCACTACAAACGCTCGAAGTTCCTGGCCGAGCAGGAAGCTTTGCGGTTTGCCCACGAGGGCTTCCCGGTGGTGATTGTGAACCCCACCGCGCCGGTGGGCGATCATGACGTGAAACCGACCCCGACGGGGCAGACCATTGTGGATTTCCTGGCGGGTCGCATCCCGGCTTTCGTCGACACTGGATTGAACATAATCGACGCAAAAGAGACGGCTGACGGACACTGGCTGGCGTGCGAGCGGGGTAAATCGGGCGAACGGTACATCCTGGGTAGCGAGAACCTGACTTTGGAGCAGATATTGGGCAAGCTGGCTGCTATCAGTGGCAAGACCGCGCCCAAGACGCGCATCCCGTGGCTAGTGGCACTGGTAGCGGGTGCGTTTTCAACAGCTTGGGCGAATATTAGCGGGGTGGCTCCGCGCGTGCCGCTGGACGCCGTCCGAATGGCTCGCAAGAAGATGTGGGTGAGTTGCGCCAAGGCGGAAAAGGAATTGGGTTTCCGGCCGTCTGGCGCTGATCTTGCACTGCGAAAAGCGGTGACCTGGTTTGAGGCAAATGGCTACTGCTGACGGCAATCCGATTGTGGCGATCGCCGCCGAGGCCCGCGAGTTTGACGGGCTGCTGCGGCATGCGTCATCCGTGTCGGAACTCGACTGGCCGGTGACGTTTGCGAGGCGGGCCGAGATCGGCGGCGTGGCGTGGATCCTGTCGGCCAACGGCCCGGGTCCCAGGCTGGCGGGAGCGGCGGCCGACGTGGCGGCCCGTCAAGTTGAGCCTCGGGCCTACATAAGTACTGGATTTTGTGGAGCTTTGGACCCGGCCCTGGATGCCTGCCAGGTGTTTGTGGCTTCCACTGTGGAAGCGCGCGACCAGGGCCGCGAGTTCGGATCGACGATGACCAATGCGGAGACTCCGCATGCCCAGGGCCGCCTGCTTTCGGTAGACCGGGTAGCCGTCACGGCGGCGGAGAAAGCCGCTCTGTGGGCAGAAGGATCGTCGGTGGTCGAGATGGAAGCCGCTGCCGTCGCAGAACGGGCGGAAAGATCGGAAACTCCGTTTTATTGCATCCGCGTCGTAAGTGATACCGCTCGCGATGAGATGCCACTTGATTTCAACCTTTATCGCGACCGGGATGGTCGTTTTTCGCGCGGACGCATTGTGGCCGCTTTACTGATGCGGCCTGCCAGTTTCGCCGGTTTGATGCGACTGGATGCCCATTGCCGCCGCGCTTCTACGAACCTGGGGGATTTCCTTGCCGACTGCCGATTCTAGACTGAACGGTTCTCCCAACGGCACTATGATGGCTGCCGTGTACACGGGCAAGGGCTACATCAGTGTGGAGCCCGTGCCTGTGCCTCAGATTGGACCGGGAGAGATCCTGGTGCGGGTGGAAGCCTGCGGTATCTGCCACACAGACCTGAAGAAGGTGGAACACGACCTGCTGCCGCCGCCGCGCATCTACGGGCATGAGTCCGCGGGCGTGGTTGTACAGGTGGGTGAAGGTGTTACGAAGTATCGAACGGGCGATCGTGTAATCGCTTTCCACCACATTCCTTGTAAGAAATGTTTTTATTGCTCGAAGAAACTGTACGCACAGTGCGAAACTTACAAGAGGGTTGGCATCACAGCGGGGTTTGAGCCCGCCGGCGGCGGATTTGCCCAGTACATCCGTGTGATGGACTGGATTGTCCGGGACGGCGTCGAACTCATCCCTGAGGGTGTTTCGTTCGAGGTCGCAAGTTTCGTTGAGCCCGTGAATACCTGCCTGAAGGCGGTAGTGGAGATGAATCCGCAACCCGGAGACGTGGTGCTGGTTCAAGGCCAAGGGCCGATTGGGCTGTTGTTTACCATGCTGGTGAAGCGGACCGGAGCCACTGTCCTGGCGACGGACGCGATTCCAGAGCGGCTGGCGCTGTCCCGCAGGTTTGGCGCAGCCGAATCATGGGATCCGCGCACGGAGGATGTTGCGCGGTTGTGTAAGGCTTTGACGGAGGGTCGCGGCGTGGATCAGGTTTTCGTCGCCGCCTCGGCCAAAGGGATCGTGGATCAGGCGATAGCGTCCTCCCGTCCCGGCGGCGAAATATTGCTGTTTGCGCAGACCAGTGACACGGAAAGAATCGAACTCTCCGGCGCTGACATCTGCAAAATGGAGCGGACGCTGTTAGGGTGTTACAGCGCTTCGGTCGATCTTCAGGCCGAGTCCGCTCGTCTGGTATTTAGCGGGGATTTGCCAGTGGAAGATTTGGTTTCTCACAGACTTCCGCTCTCTGAGATCCGGGAAGGCATTGGTCTGGCGTTGCATCCGGACGGCAAATCGTTGAAAATAATGGTTCAGCCACAGAGGTTGTCTTAAGTGAACAAGCAGATGATGGCGGCCGTGCTCTACGGGCGTGAACAGGTGCGCGTAGAACAGGTGTCCGTGCCTCAAATCGAAAAAGGCGACGTGCTCGTGCGCGTGCGGGCCGCACTCACCTGCGGCACCGACGTTAAGGTCTTCCGTCGCGGGTATCACGCAAAAATGATCGTCCCGCCGGCCTTGTTTGG
Organism: Paludibaculum fermentans; assembly: GCF_051172195.1. Lineage (GTDB taxonomy): Bacteria > Acidobacteriota > Terriglobia > Bryobacterales > Bryobacteraceae > Paludibaculum > Paludibaculum fermentans_A. The sequence goes on along the minus strand of NZ_JBPJAQ010000002.1, from coordinate 191,499 downwards.
ACATGAGTTGGCGGGCGACATCGTCGCCGTAGGCGAGCATGTGGAAGGCTTTCACGCCGGTCAGCGGGTGGTGGCAGCCAACTCAGCGCCCTGCCTGAACTGTTTCTATTGCCGCAAGGGTCTGGAGAATCTCTGCGAGGACCTGTTGTTCAACAATGGGGCGTACGCCGAGTTCATTCGTATTCCCGCTCGCATCGTTCAGCGGAACCTCTACGAGATTCCCGGTCACCTGAGCTATCCGGATGCTGCCCTGATTGAACCGTTGGCCTGTGTTTTGAAGGGTTTGGAAGAGACCCATGTACGCCCCGGCGACAACGTCGTGGTGATTGGCCAAGGCCCCATCGGGCTGATGTTCGTCCGTCTCGCCAAAGTTTACGGCGCCAGGGTGATCGCCCTGGGCCGCCGCACTTCGCAACTGGATCGCGCCCTGCGGATGGGCGCGCACGATGCCCTGCTCAATACCGATGCCGAGGATGTGATGCGCCAGGTGCGCGGGCTCACCGGCGGGTATGGGGCGGATGTCGTGATTGAAGCCGTGGGCAATCCGGAAACCTGGGAACTCGCCGTGCGCCTGCTGCGGCGCGGCGGGACGGCCCAGTTCTTTGGCGGCTGCCCCAGCGACACGCGTATCATGCTGGAGACGCAGATGCTGCACTACAGCGAGATCAAGTGCGTGGCGAGCTTCCACCATACTCCGTCGTACATCCGCAAGGCTCTTGATATTGTCAGCCGCGGCGACATCACCGCCCGTGATTTCGTCAACCGGGAAGAGCCGCTCACGAACCTGCTCGAGGTGATGCGCCACCTGATGAGCCATAACGGCCACATGAAGACGGCCATCATTCCCTAAGGCAGTTGCGATCAGCGTGCAACTGCAACCCGTCGAGTTTCTGAAGTCGCAGGAAGCCATGACAAAAGCCTGGTCCACCGACCAGGCTTTGTCGTATACGCACTGGCTGGCGACGCACCACTACGAGAACTTCAATGTGGTGAGCTTCCTGCTGCCCAAGCATCTGCACCAGGATTTCTACAACGTCTACTCGTTCTGCCGCTGGTCGGACGATCTGGGTGACGAGATTGGGGACACAGCGGAGAGCCTGCGCCTGCTCGCCTGGTGGCGCGGCGAGTTGCGCGGCCTGTACCAGGGGGTCAAACCGACTCATCCAGTATTCGTTGCTCTGGCTCCGACGATCGAACGGCACAAGCTCCCCATCGACCCGTTCGACAACCTGTTGACGGCATTCATTCAGGACCAGACGGTAACCCGCTACGACGACTGGGCTGGGGTGATGGGGTACTGTGTAAACTCCGCCAACCCCGTGGGGCGGCTGGTGCTGATGCTTTGCGGTTACCGGGACGAGGAGCGGTTCCGCCTCTCCGATGCCACCTGCTCGGCTCTGCAGTTGGCCAATTTCTGGCAGGATGTCACGGTGGACCTCAAGAAGGACCGCGTCTACCTGCCGCTGCACCTGTTCCGAAAGCACGGCTACACAGTGGAAGAGCTGTTCGGCCACCGCAACACGCCGGCCTTCCGCAAGGTCATGGTGGAAGCGGTGGACTACGCCCAGGAACTGTTTGAGACCGGCCTGCCGCTGATCGGCAAGCTGGACCGCCGCCTGGCGCTCGACATCGACCTCTTCAGCCGGGGCGGAATGAAAGTCCTGGACAAGATCCGGGCGCAGGATTATGACGTATTGAAAGGACGGCCGGTGGTTTCCAAGCCAGAGCGGGCAATGCTGCTGCTGCGCAGCCTGCTGCGCGCGGCCGTGTCGAAAGCCGCATGAGCCGCCTGGCCGCGTCGTACGCCCATTGCGTGGGGGTTGCCCGCGCGCGGGCCAAGAACTTCTACTATTCGTTTCTCGTGCTGCCCGAGGAGAAGCGGCTGGCGATGTGCGCCATCTACGCCTTCATGCGCGAGTGCGACGATCTCAGCGACGAAGCTGGGGCAAGTTTATTGAATATAGCGGGCTGGCGCGCCCAGATGGTGCGGACCCTCACAGGCCCTCCGGCAGACCACCCCGTGTGGCCCGCATTCCAGGATGTGGTGCGCAAGTATCGCATTCCGGCACAGTATTTCCACGAGATGATCGACGGAGTCTCCAGTGACCTGGAGCCGCGCAAGGTCGAAACCTTCGACGAGCTCTATCGCTACTGCTACCTGGTGGCCTCGGTGGTGGGACTGACCACGATCCACATCTTCGGGTTCGACGATCCGCGCGCCCTGGCGCTGGCTGAGAAGTGCGGCATCGCGTTCCAGCTCACGAACATCATCCGCGACGTCCGTGAGGATGCGGCAAACCAGCGGGTATACCTGCCGGCCGAGGATCTGGCCCGTTTCGACGTCACGCCCGAGGCGCTGGCTGGGCCGGTGACCACGCCCGAGATCCGGGCGTTACTGGAGTTTGAGGGCGCACGGGCCAAGCAGTATTATGCCGAGTCGCGGCCCCTGATCGGCCTGATGCGGGAAGACAGCCAACCGGCGCTGTGGGCCCTGATCGAGATCTATTCCCAACTGCTGAAGCGCATTGACCAGCGGGGTTTCGACGTGATGCCCGGCAAGATCCGCCTTTCCACCTCGGAAAAGATGACGGTGCTCGGCCGCGCCTGGCTGCGACGGCTGTTCTAGCCTGAACCCGGAACGCCGCCCTGTGCGGTCCAATAGAGTATGTCCATGCGCCGTGTGGGGGACTGGCTGGGAATCAATCGCGCCACCCTCGGTGTGCTCGTCGTGGTGGGCGGGCTCGGCCTTTCCGAGGAGCTCTGGCGCAACTTCCTTTCCATCTACCTCAACGTAAAGACCGGCGACCTGGCGAAGGCCGTCGGCTACATGGGCATCTACTCGTTCCTGGAAAACCTGGTTGAAGGACTCGGCTACTTCCTGGGTGGGACTTTCGCTCATCGCCTGGGGCCGCGAGTGGCACTCGCTATCTCCGCCGTGCCGATGACCGTAGGCTTCACGCTGCTGTTGTCACTACACGAGCCATGGGCCATCGTGATCGGAGCGCTGCTGCTGACCAGTTGGGATCCACTCTCAGTCCCGGCGACATTCGAAGTGGTAGACAGCGAGGTTGCCGCCAACCGCCGGAACATCGCATTCTCCGTGCAGAGTATGCAGAAGCGGATCCCCAAGATCATCGGCCCGCTGATTGGCGGCGTGGTCTTTGCCATCGGCTACTGGGCAAATCTCTGGCTGGCAGTGGGCGTGCTGGCTGCCTCCGTGATCGCGCAGGTCACTTTGCTGGGCCGCATGAAGCCGACGCCGGAGCCCGATCCCATGCCAGCTCGCGAAGTCCTCGCCTCCATCCCGCCGGACCTGAAACGACTGCTGACGGCCGAGATCCTTCTCCGCTGGGGCGACTGGTTCGTACGAGACTTTGCCGCTCTATACGTAGTGGCTGTGTTGGGCCGTAGTCCCGCCGAGTACGGCCTGCTGGCTTCCCTGACGGCCTTCACGGCCCTGCTCACCTATATCCCGGTGGGCAAGCTGGCCGATCGATCCTCCAACATGAAGCCGTTTGTCGGAATCACCTTCGTCCTGTTTGCGCTCTTCCCGTTTTCGCTGACACTGCTGCCAAAGACCGGACTACCCCTCATGACCGCGCTCTGCATCACATTCGTCCTGAACGGACTGCGCGAAATAGGGGAACCGGCCCGCAAGGCAGCCATTACGGCCGGCATGCCGCCGCGCATCCGGGCTCGCGCCGTGGGTTTGTACTGGGGACTACGCTCGCTCTTCTTCTGCCCTGCTCCACTGGCCGCAGTCTGGCTGTGGAGCCATGTCGGGCCGGAGTGGACATTCCTCACCGGAGGTGCAATTGGCCTCTGCGGGACCGCCTGGTTCCTATTGCGGGTGCGTGTTTCCAAGTAACAACGATTACCAGCGCAGTTTGAGATCGTGCGTCCACTTCTCTTCGGATTTCATCATCTCATCCCACGTCACTTCGCGGTTCTTGTAGGCGGCTGTGCGGCCGAGGATGGCGGTGAGATTGCTCCTAATCGATTCCTCGTAGTTGTAGATGGGCTGGCCGGCCTTCACCGCGGCGATGAACAGCTTGACGTTCTCGACGGCTCCGCCCTTGAAGGTATCGTCCTTCTCGGCGCCCATCCAATTGTTCTTACCAGCGATGCGCAGCATGCCACCGTAGTGGGTATCGGCGCAGCCATCAATGCCAACAACGCGCACGCAAAGATCGCTATAGCCGCCATTCAACTGGTGCGAGCTGAAGTCCGCCTGCACCCCGTTGGGGTAGAAGAACTGGACCAGGAAGTGATCCCAGGCGTCGCCCGCATCGTAGGCGGTGCCCGACCAGTCCGTGCGGCCGCCGCTGCCGTACGCTTTCACGGGATGGCCTTGCAGGAACCAGTTGGCGACGTCGATCACGTGGATGTTCTGCTCCACGATGATGTCGCCGCCCAGCACCTTATCCATGTAGAAATTGGACATGCGCCGCTGGCCGGGCTCCATGCCCGGCGCGCCCTTGTCTTTCGACGGGCGGCTGGCGTAGTAGTAAACCTGGGCGAAGGCCGGCTTGCCGATGTCGCCGCGGAAGATACGCTCGGCCGCCTCCTTGTAGACCTCGCGGACACGCGTCTGGAAGTCGAGATAGAACGTCAGCTTCTTCTGGCGGGCCTGGTCACCGCTGGCGAGCACGCTCTTACAGCCCGGCACATCAACCGCCATGGGTTTCGCCATGTAGACGTGCTTGCCCGCATCGACGCCCCATTTCGCCTGCTCCGCGTGGAAAAAAGTGGGCGTCTCGATGACGATGGCGTCGAGCTTGGACTCAGCCAGTTGCTTGCCGGAATCCGGGCCATAGTACGACCGCGAGCTCTCGACCTTGAATTTCTCCTGGGTCGACTCCAGATTCGTCTTCACGACGTCAGCCAGCGCGACTACGCGAGCCCCCGTGTATTCCACGAAGAAGGGAGCAATCCAATTGCCGCGGCCGCCGCAGCCGATCAGGCCCACTTCCACATTGGAATTCGCCTGGTAACCGAAGACTGTCTCCGGCTTGAGAATCATCAGGCCCGCGCCGGCCGCCTTCAGGAAATCTCGTCTCTCACTCATGAGCGCCTCCCGGATTCGATTGGGCGGGGCGCTGGAGCCCGACTGGCGGACTCCAGCGCTCCGCGGCTATTCTGTCATGCCTTCCAGACGGGTGCGAGCCTCCAGCAGGTAGCCATTGAGCTCAACAGCTTTCTGGAACTCCGCCTTCGCCTTGACCTTATCGCCGAGCCCCAGTTGTCCGAGGCCGGCCACGTAGTGAGCCTGCGCCGACCGCAGGCGCGGCGAGCGCTGTTCGCCGAACTTGGCGAAGAACTCAGTCCCCTGGGTCCCCTTCATGGCACGACTGGCGGCGTCCACCAGCGACTGGAACAGTACTTTCGCGCGGGCGGTTTCGCCAAGCTTCTGCAGCGAGAGGGCCTGGTAGTAGACCAGCGCCGCTCCGCCATCCACGGTCGGCCGTGGATTCTCGTCGTTACCCATCAGTTCGGCAGCCGATTCGCGCCACGCCTTCTGCGCTTCCGCCTGCTTGCCGAGCGCGGCCAGCGCCACACCGGCGTTGTAAAGCGTCTCCGGAGCGCGTCCGCCGCGATAGGCCCGCGTCACTTCAATGTTCTCCGGATACTTGATCGCGTTCTGGTAATCTTCCAGCGCGCCGGCGTAGTTCTTCGCCTTCATCTTCTGGTGGCCCCGGAGAACCAGGGCATCGGTCCAGGTGTCCTGCACGTTGAAGCGGGCGCCGCCTTCCCACAGATGGAAGTGCCGTTGCCGCATCACCGCTACGGCGTCGTCGTACTTGCCGGACAGCACCTGCAGGGTGACCAGGCGGGAGGTGGTGTCGTCGCGCTTCTCCACCGTCTGCCGGTGCGATTCCAGCATCCGCAGCCGCTTGGCGACCGGGCTCTGCGAGAACTCGTATAGGCGGTCGAGTTCGAACAGGTAGAGCGCATCGTTGCCGTTGAGCGAGATCGCCTTCTCGAGGCCGCTGATGGCCTGCGGCACTCCATTGTCTTCGCGGGCATACGCCACGGACAGATTGCGCCAGGCGATGGACATGGAGGGGTCCAGTTCCACCGTCTTCTTCCACTGCGCCACGGCCTCGGCGGGCTGCCGATCGAACAGCAGGTTACCCAGGTAGTAGCGGGGACGCGGATCCTGCGGATTGGCGTTGATGGCCGCGTAGAGTGCGTCCATCGCCTCCACCTGGAACGGGAAGACGTAGTCGTAGGGCAGCGCCGAGCCCTTCCTGTAGTGGACGAGCGCCGTATCCTTCTGGCCTTGCCGCTCAGTCAGCATGCCGCGGTAGTAGTGCACCATCGGCGACTTCGAGGGCATGCGGTCCAGCAGCATCTCCGCCTCGCGGTAGAGCCCGCCGTTGATGCACGAGACCACCAGTTCCAGCCCTTCCGAGGGCTGCTGCTGGCTGACAGTGAAGAGCTCGCTGAGATCGGTGAAGCCGCGCATGTCAATGGGGTCAATCGCCCGCAGAGCTTTGCGCACTGCTCCGGATTCGCCGCCGCGGCCCTGGTGCAGCAGGATTAACGCCTTCAACCAGAGTGCGGGCGTGTTCGTGGCGTTCATGACCAACGAACGATCCAGGTAGGAAATTGCTTCGTCCAGCTTGTCCTGGCGGCCCTTGATCTGCGCTACATGGAAATAGGCGGCAGAGCGCCAGGCTGAGTCCCACGCGGCGCGCTGTAGCCAGTCTTCCGCTTCTTTCAGGCGGCCCTGGGCTTCCAGCGCTACGCCCAGGTAATAGAGAGCGTCAGCATCCTTGGCTCGTGTGTAATTCTGCTGGACACGGCCGACCGCGATCCGCAAGTGCTTCTCGGCTTCGGCGAACTGACCGCGTTTGATGCACAGAATGCCCAGCGCGGTGCGGTTCCGGATGTCACTGGGATCGCGCTTGATGGCTTCCAGGTAATATGGATCCGGTTCGAGCGCCGGGCTGTGGAACTGTTCCAGCCTCAGGCCCGCGAGGTACAACTCCTCAGTGGATTTCGTCTTTTGGGGCGTCTCCGGCGGATGCACAGGCTCGGGCATCGGCAACTTCTTGCGCTCCACCGGCTGGTAGGAGACGAGTTCCCGGCCATTCGCGCGGAGTACGATCCGGAGATCAGTCTCTTTCACACCTGCCGGCAGCGGGAACTCCTGGATCAACGGGTTCGCCGGATCCAGATCCTTTACGGCCGTCCACAACTCCTTCTCCCCGGCCATCACCGCGGCTTTGGCCTGCGGGAACTTCTGCGTCGTGTAGAAGCCCGCCTTCACCTGTCCGTTCTTCACTTCCAGGTTCACGGCCGCCTCGCGCGTGGCGTTCTTTGCCCCGCCGATGTTGCGGAAGGGATACCAGTACTGCTTCAGCGTCTTGGTCTCGTACGGCTTCAGCCAGCTGTAGTCGGGCTGGTTGTCGCTCCAGCCGCCGACCATCAGTTCCAGATACGGCCCATCGGTGTCGCTGAGGATCTTGTCCCACAGCCGCCCGCCCGGACCGGTGCCCCAGGTGAAGAACTTCTTGCCCGGCACCTGATAGCGATCGGCCCAATGCATGGTACCGGCCTGTTTGCCGTAGTCGTAGCCGGCCAGCCAGTCGTCGTCTTCGTTCCAGGCGAACATCGAGATGGCGCTGGGGTGGTTTTTCCACATGCTGACGTCGACGCCCTTGGTGAAGTCCACTCCGGCATAGACGCCATCGGCGATGGGCCAGCGCGAGAACTCACGCTTGGCGTGCTGTGTGGCGAACTGGGTGGCCGGCGGGAAGATCACCTGATAGTCGTCATTGGTGTGCACGGCGACGTTCGCGAAATAGAGCAGCGAATTCTGCACAGGAGCCGTATTCAAAGCGGTGACCTGCGCCTCCAGCACGCTCGATCCGGGACGCAGCGTGAGGCCGACGGCCCAGCGCATCCGGTCGCGCAACTCCAATTCACCGACATACACGGTCTTCGAACCGTCCGCGTTTTCCTTGGTCTTGTAAAGCACAGGCAGGAAGCTCGAGGCCCGGTGATGGTGCGGAATATTCCATTCCACGCCGCCGCTGATCCATGCGCCCAACATGCCGATGAGCGCCGGCTTGATCACCGATTGCTTGTAGAAGAAGTTGTAGCCGTTGGTCTTGTCTACGGCTTCGAAAATGCGCCCGCCCAATTCCGGAAGCACGCAAACCTTCACATACTCATTCTCCAGGCAGACCTCGGTGTAGCTTTTGTCCTGCTTCACGTCCGTCAGGCTGTCGTACATGGGATAGGGATAAACCAGGCCCTTGGCGCCCTGATAGGTGCGGCCCGTATAGAAGAACGGATTCACGTCGGGGGGCCCCGCCACATAGGTGGGAATGTTCACTTTCAGCTCAGTAACCGTCACCTGGGCGGGGGCGGCCGAGCACAACAGAAGAATGACTGCCGCATAGCGAATGATCGACATCAAAAGAAAGTCCTCGGTAGCAGTATATAGATTTGCGGATAAAAAGATCGTGTCTGCGCTTACATGCCCACCGGGACCTGGCTGGAATCCAGTGACTCGGACCACGCCTTGCGCCTCGCCCGCAGCGCCTCGAGCGTCGACCGATGCGCTGCCTCCGCCGAGAGATTGCGTTCCTCCAGCGGGTCCGCATTCAAGTCGTACAACTCCTCGAAAACCGGCGATTCCTCCGGATACCGGGTGTACTTCCAGCGCTCCGTGCGGATGCCATCGGTGGGAGGAATCCAGCCGGCGGCGCGGAACTGATGCTCATAGAACCACTCACTGCGCCAGGACGGAGACTGTCCCGCCAGCCAGGGCCGCAGCGACCGGCCTTGCATTTCACCTGGAATCTTGACGCCGGCCAGATCAAGGACAGTGGGCGCCAGGTCCACGTTGAGGGACATGGCATTCACTCGGCGACCGGCGGCAATCCCGGGCCCCTGCACGATCAGCGGAACTCGAATCGACTCCTCATGCATGAACCACTTCCCCGCCAGTCCGTGTTCGCCCAGGTAGAAGCCGTTGTCGCCCGTGTAGACCACGATCGTGTTTTCACGCAGGCCCAACTTCTCCAGTTGACCCAGAATCGCGCCGACGGAACGGTCGACCCCGCTGATCAACCGGTAGTAGCCCTTCACTGACTGCTGGAACAGCTCAGGAGTCGAGAACCGCACGCCCCAACGGCGCCGCCCTTCCGAGCGCTGCACCGAAAGCGGCAGCTTCGTGATCGACTCTGAATCCATCGTCTTAGGCACGGGCATGCGCAGATTTGCATACAACGCGGATTCTGCTGGATCGTACAGGAACTGCCGTGGATCCTCATCCTGCACGTGAGGCGCCTTGAAGCTCACAGAGAGGCAAAATGGCTCGTGCTGTTTGCACGACTGCAGGAATTCCTGGGCCTGCCCGGTCATGATCGTCGTCAAATGAGGGCCGGGCTCGCCTTCCGGAAAGTACTTACCCTGGCCCAGGAAGCCGGCCCAGTAATCGAAGGCTTCCTTGGGCGCCGGAGCCTTATCCAGACCCCATTTGCCAATGAAGCCGGTCCTGTAGCCCGCGTGGCGCAGCGCCACCGGATAGATGCGGTTGAGTTGTTCCGCGGTGAACTGCTTATTGAAGTCGGCCACACCGTGACATCGCGCGTACTGCCCCGTGAAGATGCTGGCCCGGGAAGTGACGCAGATGGCCGTCGTCACAAACTGCTTCTCGAAGGCCACACCGCCCCGCGACAGGCGGTCGATATTCGGGGTCTGCACGATCCGGTTGCCCATGCAGCCCAGCGAGTCCCACCGCTGGTCGTCGGTCAGCAGGAAGAGGATATTGGGCCGCTTCCGGCCCTGCATGGCGAGCAGGGACGGCGAGGCAAGGAAGGCTCTGCGCGATGTCTTCACGCCAGCTATCTTATGCGAATCCGCACAGGCAGGCGGCCGGTTGTGGCGCGCTACACTGAAATTCCATGAACAGGCGTCACCTCCTGGCCAGTTCCCTGTTTGGCCTCACTGCCCTGCCCGCGGCCGATTCCGGCACACAAGCATTGCCCGATGCAGCCCTGCGCTCGTCCGATCCGGAGCAATACTGGCTGCGCGTCCGCAACGAGCAGTTCTATCTGCCCGAGTGGCGCACCTTCTTGAACAACGGCAGCCTGGGCGTTGCGCCTCGCCCCGTCATCCAGGCAGTGGAGGAGTTTCTCGAAAAGGGCGCCGGCTTGATCAGCGACGAGTATCCGCGTTGGGGGTATGAAACCCTCGATCCGGAACGCACCGAAATGGCCGAGTTCCTGGGTTGCAAGAAGGACGAACTGGCTTTCGTTCACAACGCCACGGAGGGTCTCAGCACCATCGCAGCCGGACTCGACCTCAAGGCCGGCGACGAAGTGGTCATGACCGACCTAGAACACCCCAGTGGCAAGGCGGGTTGGGCCGTCCGCGCCCAGCGCCATGGAGTCGTGGTTCGGGAAGTGCCCATCCCGCTGCCGCCCAAGAGCGCCGCGCAACTGGCCGACGTCATGATCTCGGCTATCGGACCGCGCACCAAAGTCCTGTTCTTCAGCGGCATCCTCAGTCCCACCGGCACCATCATGCCGGTCCGCCAGATCTGTGACGCTGCCCGCGCGAAGGGCGTACTGACCGTGGTGGATGGGGCTCACATGAACGGCCAGATCCCAGTGAAGCTCTCTGAGCTCGGCTGCGACTACTACGCCGGCAGTCCGCACAAGTGGATGTTCGCCCCAGCGGGCAGCGGCATCCTCTATATCCGCGAAGAGAACCTCGACCGCCTGTGGCCCTCCATCGTCACTGGCGATTGGGACAACAAGAGCATCAAGGCCGCCCGGTTCATGAAGATCGGCACGAATAACAAAGGCATCGTCGTGGGCATGATGGCTGGGCTCCGGTTCCTGAAGCAACTGGGCCCGGAAAACGTGTACGCGCGCATCCACGAGCTCGCCATGCGCAATTACAAGATGGCCGCGGCCCGCCCGTATCTCGAGCTCTACAGCAGCGCCGACCCATCGCTCTACGGCTCCCTGGTCACCATCGGTTTCCGCGGCGCCAAACTGGACGACCTTTTCCGCAAAGCGCGGGAACGCAAGATCTGGATCTACGGCGCCGAGCGCATGCGCATCTCGACGCACATTCACACGCGGCCGCAGGACCTGGATGCCTACTACGCACTGGTCGACGAGGTGGTGGGCCACAAGGCCTGATCCGGCGCCTGGGTGCTATCGAAAGTCGCTCCAGGCGTTTTAGGCCTGGATGCTACATTGAAGGGGTTCCCATGCGATACCTGCTCGTCCTGGCCCTGACGGCCACCCTATTCGCGGCCCAGCCGCTGAGCCCCGCCGAAGAAGCCCTGCTCGCCCCCATCACCGCGAATGTCCTCAAAGGACACATCTCGTTTCTGGCTTCCGACGCGCTGGAGGGCCGGGATACACCGTCGAAAGGCCTCGACGTCGCCGCCGAGTACATCGCCTCACAGTTCCGCCGCAATGGCCTCGAACCGGCCGGAGACGACGGCTACTTCCAGACCGCGAATTATGTGAATGTCACGCAGCCGGCGGAAGGGCTGGAGGTGACCCTCAGCTCGGGCGGCAAGTCGTGGAAATCGGACAAGGAACACGTCATGATCTCCAGTTCCGGCGCAACTCAGGTAAAGGGCGCCGCTGTGGTGAAGGTCACTATTACCGACGAAAACACGCCATTGCCTGAGCGTTCTGCCATCGAGGGTAAGGCGGTGATCCTCATCGCGCCGCAGCCCCGGTCGCGCGCCATGGTGCGCAAACGGGAGAGCATCCTGGAGCTCGGACCCGCCATCGTCGTCACCGGCGGCTTTGCCGGCTTTGGCCGGACTCGCCTGCGCGAAGCTGCGGAAGCTTCAGCCCAGCGCCCGCCGATGATTACGACCAGCGACCCCGACTTCAACACCTTCGTGTCTACCCTGGAATCCGACGCCACTCTCGACGCCGCCGTACCCGCGCCTGTCATCCAACCGGTGAAGCTGAAGAACATCATCGCCACTTTGCCGGGTAGCGATCCTCTGTTGAAGGACACTTACATTCTGCTCACGGCGCACTACGATCACCTCGGAATCAGCCCACGCGGTGAGGGCGACCGCCTGAACAACGGAGCCAATGATGATGCCAGCGGAGTGGCCACGGTGCTCGCCCTGGCGGAATCGTTCGCCAGGTCGGCCGTACGCCCCAAGCGCACGCTGGTCTTCATGACCTATTTCGGTGAGGAGAAGGGTCTCTTCGGCTCGCGCTACTACGGCAGCCACCCCGTCTTCCCCCTGGTCAAAACCATCGCCAACCTGAACTTTGAACACATGGGCCGCACCGACGACAACGAAGGCGACCGCACCGGCAAGATCACGGCCTCCGGGTTCGACTACACCTCGCTGGGCGAAGCGCTCACTGAGGCAGGCAAGTCCACCGGCATCGAGGCCTGGAAACACGACACCAACAGCGACGAGTTCTTCGGCCGCAGCGACAACCAGTCATTGGCCGACTCCGGTGTCCCCGCCATCACGGTCGCAGTCTCCTGGATCTTTCCCGACTATCACCGCCCTGGGGACCACTGGGAGAAGATCAACTACGCCAACATGGAAAAGGAAGTGCGCACCTGCGCCCTGACGGCCGAACGCATTGCCAATGCGGCCGAACCCGTCAAGTGGAACGACTCGAACCCGAAAACCGCCAAGTATGTAGAAGCGTGGAAGAAGTTGCACGCGGCGAACTGAGGCCTACTGTTTGGCCTCCGGAGCGCCCCTCTCGTTCCGTGAGTAGCGTTCAAAGAACTCCACCATCCTGAGCATGTGATCCATGCGGCGGCCCGGGTTGCCTGACCGTGTCAGCTCGTGGCCCTCGCCGGGATAGCGGATATACTCCACCGGCTTGCCCTGCTGCTCCAGCGCTCGAAACAGCATCTGGCTTTGCGTCGGACCGGTACGGAGATCGGTGCTGGCATGCAGGATCAGCAGCGGAGTCTGGATCTTGCTCACATAAGTCAGTGGCGATTCCGAGTCGAGTATCTTCCGGGCGTCGGGCTGCCAGGGGAAACCCCCGAAAGCGCCCTGCACCAGCACGTAGGCGTTCCCTTCCCCATAAAAGGTGGAAAGCTCGTAGACACCGCGCTGCGCGGCCGCGGCCTTGAACCGGTTATCGTGGCCGACAATCCAGGCGGTCAGATACCCGGCGTAGGAGCCGCCCGTCAGGAACAGCCGGTCTTTGTCCACCAACGGGTTGGTCTTCACTGTCTCGTCCAGCGCGGCCAGCACGTCGCCCGCCGGACCCGCGCCCCAGTTCTTGAAATTCGCTTTGAGGAAGGCCGCGCCATAGCCGCTGGAACCGCGCGGATTCGCGTACACAACTCCATACCCCCAGGCGCAGAACGTCTGGAACTCGTGCCACATCGAAAACTCGCCTGGCCCCCACATCGCCGACGGTCCGCCGTGCATATCCAGGACCCACGGATACCGCTTGCCCTCCTCGGCGCCCTCCGGGTTCATGACCCAATACTGCACCTTCCGGCCGTCTGGCCTTGTCAGCCACCTCGCCTCCGGCTTCACGACGATCTTGCCGGCCAGCCAGGTTTCGTGCAGGTCTGTGAGACGCCGGATCTTGCCACCCGGCTCCCTCAGGTACAGCTCATTCGGATTCTCAGCGGTCGTTAGGGCGTAAACAATTTTGCTGCCGCCGGTGGCATACATCTGCACCCCGTTCGGCGCCTCAATCAACGTCTGCAGGTGCCCATCCCTGATGCGCAGGAGCGGGAAACCGCCTTGCCATCCACTGGTGAACAGAATCGAGCCATCGGGGTTGTAGGTGATGCCCTGCGGCGCGGCATCCCACTTCTCGTTCAACAGCTTCAGTTCCTGTCCTTCCAGATTCGTCAGCGCCAGTTTTGGCTGCGCATAGATGAGATCGGCGGGATCGGAAACCGTCACCAGCAGTTGCCGGCCATCAGGGGAAAACCGCGCCAGTTGCCAGTTGTGCTTCTCGTCATCCAGGATTGCGTGGTCGCCGTTGCCCGTCGCGTCCATCAGCCGCACAGCGCCGCGGCGGACCCGGTCCGGATGCTGCTTGCCCTCTGGAAACGAGCCATAAGCGATCAACTGCCCATCCGGGGACCACTGCGGATTGCTGTGAGGCAGAAAGCCCTTCGTGATCTGCGTAACCTTGTTCTGTGCGGCCAAGTCGACCACAAACAACTGGGACACAGTCATCTCCGGCGCGAGGCCTTGTTCGCCCAGAAAGTTCATACGGCTAATGACGGTTGGATTGTCCTTCTGCCCATTCTTGTAGAGCCAGGCCCGGATCTGCGCCAGATCTCCATCTGGACGCGCTGCCTCCAATTGCTCCTTCGTATACGTCTCGTACTCTCGTCCCGGACGCTCCATTGAATAAGGGGGAACGCCCTCCAGCTTCGAAAGCGGGATCGCGCTGCTCACCAGCAGAGCCTTGCCGTCCGGACGCCAGGTCACGCCTGTGGCGCCCTGCTCCAGAGTCGTTACGGATTGCGGCTCGCCGGGCGCATCCATCCTCAGCAGGAACACCTGGGGCTTCGGCTTGCTCTTCGAATCCGCACCCTCAGCGTTCTCGGTTCTCAGAAACGCCAACCACTTGCCGTCGGAGCTCAACTCCGGAGCCGTGTCATTCCGGTTCCCGAACGTCAATTGAATCGGTTGCGCCGCTGCATCATTCAGGTCGACGCGCCATAGATGGGTCTGGTATCCATACTGGACTTCACCCTCCTTGCCTGGATTGGCGAACATGGAGCGAACCCCGTAAACCGCGAAGGCTCCGTTGGACGCTACATCTACCGCCGCCACCTGCTGGATCTTCAGCAGATCGGCGGCCGTGATTCGTGTTTTCATCGCCGGTTGTCCGGCCACAGGCACGAGTCCCAGTAGAAGCAGGCAGAGGAGTCGCATCTCTGCAATGTTAACCTAGAAGGACAGCCCTCCCATGCGAACGCTTCGTTACACCACCAAGAGCGGGATTGACGTGTCCCGCACGGTGTCACGGCTTCCGTTCAAGCGCGGCCTTGATCATCTGCTGCGCGAACTGGATCACCACCGTGGCATCTATCTGTCCTCGGGTTATGAATACCCTGAGCGTTACGCACGATGGGACATCGCCAGCCTCTGCCCGCCCCTCGAAATCACCGGCCGCGGCCGGGAAATCCAATTCCGCCCACTCAACACACGCGGCCAGATGCTGGCCGAAATGCTGCACGCCGCCCTCAAGAACCACCCGCACTGGGATTCGTTCGGCCTGTCAGCGGGCCTGCTGCAAGGCCGCCTCAAGCCGCTGCCCACACTCTTTCCGGAAGAGGAGCGCAGCAAACAGCCGTCGTGTTTCTCAGTCCTGCGGGCCATGGTGGACGAATTCCGCCATCCGAAAGACACCCGCCTTTCTCTCGTCGGTGCCTTCGGGTACGACCTGCTGTTTCAATTCGACCCCATCGACCTGAAGCTGCCGCGCAATGGCCACAAGGACCTGCACCTCTATTTCTGCGACGACATCTGCTTCATGGACCGCAAGCGCGAAGTCATTGAGCGCTATCAGTACGACTTCGACTTCGAATCCATCTCGACGCTCGGCCTGTCCCGCACCGCGGAAGATATTCCCCCGGTCGCGGCCAGCGCTCCGCTCGAGATCGTGGCCGACCACACGCCCGAGGAGTACGCCGCCAAGGTCGAAACCGTCCGCGGCGGCATGAAGCAAGGCGACTTCTACGAAGTCGTACTTCGCCAGACGTTCTCCGCCGGGTTCGAAGGCAGCCCGTCCGAGCTGTTCCAACGCATCCAGACCACCAGCCCCAGCCCCTATGAGTTCCTGCTTCAGTTCGGCGACGAGCAGCTCATCGGCGCCAGTCCTGAGATGTTCGTGCGCGTGGAAGGCCGGCGCGTGGAGACTTGCCCCATCTCCGGCACTGCCCGCCGCACGGGCGATCCGCTGCGCGACCACGACCTCATCCGGGACCTCCTCAACTCCCCCAAGGAAGAGTCCGAGTTGACGATGTGCACCGACGTGGACCGCAACGACAAGTCGCGTGTCTGCGAGCCGGGCTCCGTCAAAGTAATCGGGCGCCGCCTGATTGAGCGCTACGCCGGCCTCTTCCACACCGTCGACCACGTGGAAGGCACACTGGCCGAGGGCTTCGACTCGCTCGATGCCTTCCTCTCGCACATGTGGGCCGTCACCATGATCGGCGCTCCCAAGAAAGCGGCCGCCCAGGCTATTGAGAACCTGGAGAAGAACGCGCGTGGGTGGTATGGCGGCGCAGTGGGCATGTTGTCACTCAACGGTGACATGAACACCGGCATCCTCATCCGGACCGTTCATCTCAAGAACGGCCTCGCCCGCTATCCCGTAGGCGCCACCCTGCTCTACGACTCCATCCCTGAAGCGGAGGAGCAGGAGACCCGACTCAAGGCCACGGGCTTCTTCCGCTCGCTGCAGGCCAAGCCAAAATCGGTGGCTGCCAGCGTGGGCTTGGAGGACTCTGGCCGCGGGGTCAAACTGCTGCTTGTCGACAACGACGACTGCTTTATCCAGACTCTCGCCAACTATGCGCGCCAGACCGGCGCCGAAGTCGTCACTTACCGCAGCGGCTTCCCGCTATCCCTGATCGCTGAGATCAAACCGGATATTGTCATGATCTCGCCGGGTCCCGGCCGGCCCATCGATTTCAACGTCCCGCAGACCGCCCGCCACGCCGCCGCACTGGGCATTCCCGTGTTCGGCGTCTGCCTGGGCCTGCAGGGCATTGTGGAAGCCTGGGGCGGCGAACTCGGCGTCCTGCCTTACCCCATGCACGGCAAGCCGTCGTGGGTGGAGCACCGCAATCTGGGTGTCTTCGAAGGGCTCCCGCCGCGGGTCAAGGTTGGCCGCTACCACTCGCTTTACGCCCTGCGCGACAAACTGCCTGCTTGCCTCGAAATCACAGCCGAAAGCGAGGACGGCATCATCATGGGCGTCCGCCATCGCGATCTGCCCGTGGAAGCAGTGCAGTTCCATCCCGAGAGCCTGCTGTCCACCGACGGCGAACACGGCCTGCAGATGATCCGGAACATGGTCAGGATTTATGGGCGGGCCAAAGTAGCCCACTAACGATGTACCGGCAGTTGTTGATCGGAATTATTGTGGGATGCACGGCCGGGGCCGTGACTTGCGCGCTCTATATGGACCTGTGCAGCCTGATCTTCCGGTGCGGCTGCGACCATATGTGGGGTGCGCGGGATGCCCACTGCAATGTACACAGCCTCACCGGCAAACACTGTCCCTGGTGCAGCATCGGACAGGCCGGTCACGGCATCTTATTTGGTGTAGTCGTAGTCGCCCAGCTGGTGCTGGGCATCTTTCCACGACGCTGGGGTTGGGGTAAACGGCTGGTAACCGCACTGGCCGCATTTCCCGTACTGGGCTGCGTGGAGGGCTTAGCGCTAGGTTGGATCACTGGGTACTGGAACTAGGGTGCCATTGCGTCCTAAGTCAGAAGACTGAATACTGGAAAAACCATGGACCTATCCGACGCCATTTACATTCTCTTCCTGTTCATTTGCGCCTGGTTGGCCATGAACTGGGATTCCAACGGTGGCGGTGGTAAACGCTCCCGCCTCCCTGTCATGTCCTGAAATGCCGAATGTTCTCGTGCTCGGCGGCGGTCTCGCCGGGCTCTCCTCCGCGGCGGCCCTCGGCCAGTCGGGCCACCACGTCACTGTCCTCGAAGCACGCCATTTTCTGGGTGGACGTGCTACGTCCTATCCCCTGCCCGCGGATGAATCCGGCGAGGTGATCGACAACTGCCAGCACATCCTGCTGCGGTGTTGCGTCAACCTGCTGGATTTCTATAAACGCCTGGGCGTCGACCAGTGCATCCAGTTCCACAAAGAGTTCTTTTTCATCGAGCCCGGCGGCCGCACCTCCACCATGAAAGCGGGCATCCTGCCCAAGCCGCTGCACTTCACCGGCTCTTTCGCGACTCTCCACTTCCTGTCTCTCGCCGACAAGCTCGCTGTCGGCCGCGCCATGCTGGCCATCCAAAGCGAATGGCACTCCCGCAAAGACCTCGATACCATCACCATGCTCGACTGGCTGAAGGAAAAACACCAGCCGGCCCGCGCCATCGAACGATTCTGGCGCCAGGTTCTCGTCAGTTCCATCAACGAGGAACTGGACCGGATGGCCGCCTCGCACGGCCTTCAGGTCTTCTATCTCGGCTTCCTCGCGTCGTCTAGTTCCTATCAGATGGGTGTCCCTGCCGTGCCGCTGGGCGAACTCTACGCCCTGGATGCCTGGAAGCGCATTCCCGGCGTCGACATCCGGTTCCGCACCCCGGTCACCCGCATCGAATTCGAAGCAGGCAAGGTGAAAGCCGCTTACTCGGGCGACGAGCGCTTCACAGCCGACTACTACATCTCCGCCTTACCCTTTGAACGCCTGGCCCTGCTGGCGACCCCGCTCAACATCGACTTCTCACCGTTCGAGCATTCCCCCATCACCGGCATCCACCTTTGGTTCGATCGCCCGGTGACCGGCCTGCCGCACGCCACCCTGCTCGACCGCACTATCCAATGGGCGTTCAACAAGCAGGATGGGCGCTATATCCAGTTGGTCGTGAGCGCCTCGCGCACCCTCACTGATTTGCCGCGAAACGAAGTGATCGATCTGGCCGTCCGAGAATTAAAGGAGTTCTTCCCTGACGCGCAGAACGCGCAGCTGGTGAAAGCACACGTCGTGAAGGAAGTCCGCGCCACGTTCTCAGCCAGACCGGGATTGGAGCAACTGCGGCCGGAAGCGCGCACCCACATCCCCAATCTGGTCCTGGCCGGTGACTGGACCCGTTCCGGTTGGCCTGCCACGATGGAAGGCGCGGTTCGCAGCGGCTACAAGGCGGCCGACGTTGTTTACCCGGCTGGAAGCTACCTTCTGCCCGACATCGCTTAGAATTAGAGTATGCGATCGCGTTTTTTCGCTCTGATGGCCCTGCTGGCGTTCGCCTTCCCTGTGCTGGCCGACCCGCCGATGACTTCGCTGAAGATCGAAGTGAAGACCTACACCGAGAAGCCCATCGATCGCGCCAGCGTGATCGTGAAGTTCTCGCCCGGGCGGAACTACGTCAAGCTGGGTAAGCGGACCCACACTGCCTGGCAGATGAAGACCAACCAGGAAGGTGTGGCGAAGATCCCGCCGTTGCCGCAGGGCAATATTCTCATCCAGGTCATCGCCAAGGGTTACCAGACCTTCGGACAGACGTTTGAAGTGAACGAGGCGGAGCGCACCATCGAGGTGAAGCTCAACGCCCCGCAGCCTCAGGTCAGCGCCCACTAGGGCAAGGGTCGAATCAACGCCCGGGCCGGCGATCCGTCCGAGCCCGGAATCAGCAAAGGCAGACACACCAGTTCATACGAACCTGGCTCGACGTGTGTGAGCACCAGGCCTTCGATCACATAGATCCCCGCACCCAGCAGCACTACGTGGGTCTCGCGCAGGTCGTTCCGGAAGCCGCCCACGGACAGGTAGTCCACCCCGACCATGCGTACCTGGGCTGCCGCCAGCTTCAAGGCAGCTTCTTCCGAAACGTAGACGAACTCCTCGACGAATTCCGGGCAGGCCAGGTACTCCCGCGAGTTCCTCGTCTTGAATATCACCCGCGCACCAGGCGGCAGATCATCCGGCACGTGCCGCGCCCGCACGGCTTGCGGGTCATCGACATCCACGACAAGGGCCGGCCCCATCAAGGTGTCCAGCGGCATGTGCTCCATGCTCACGCCGCCGGCCAGGAAATGGCGCGGCGCATCGACATGCGTTCCGGTATGGGCGGTCATGCCGAGCACTGTGAGATTGAAGGGATCACCCCGCTCCAGCGACATCGTCTGCTCGACGCGGACCGGCGTGTCTCCGGGCCACACGACCATCCCGCTGCGGACTGGGGTGGAGATGTCGATCCAGCTCATGCGCGTTAACGTTCGGGGATCTCGCCCAGCGGACGCCAATAGATGTTGCGGAAAGCCACTGGGCCATGGTCGCCCTGCAGCATCAGGGAATTCATAGCAGCTTCTGGAATCTCCATATGCGCCCGTGTGCCTTCGGGCACTTCGACATCCCGCTGCACTTCCACTCCGTTGAACATCACCAGCAGGAACCGGGCGTTTTCCGTCTTCTTGCCTGAAGCATCGAACCGCGGAGCACGGAACCAGATGTGATACCGCTGCCAATTGCCCGGCGCCAGCATGGCATTCACCCTCGGAGCAGAGCCGCCCACGGGTCGATTGTTGATCCAGCGGTGATAGACCGCAGCGCAGTCGCCTGTGGTCAGATCCTGCGATCCGAAGCTGTCCAGAATCTGGATCTCATACAACCCCTGCAGGTACACACCGGAGTTTGCTCCCTTGGGAATCATCCATTCGATGTAGAGCTCCACATCGCCAAACTTCTGATCGGTGACGATGTTCTGAGTACGGCCGTTCTTCCCGTTCACCATGCGATCGCCCGAACTTCCGACAAAGGACAAGGCCTTCGGCGAGTACATACGGTCGAAGCGGATGCCGCGCGCCGCCACCCATTCATGCGGCTTCGTCGGATCCATGGCGTGCCATCCTTCGAGGTTGTTCCCATTCAGTAGAGGCTTCCATCCATCCTGGATGAGATAGGGCGCGTCCTGGGCCGACAGCCCGAGCGTCGCTACGAGGACGCTGGCGAAGAGGAGAAGACTACGTCTGAACATGGGGACATTATTTCACGGCGCCAGCAGGAGGGGGAGCGCTTTCATTGGGCGGAGGCGCCGCGGGCGGAGGCGGCGGCGGAGGCGGAACCTCGATCTGAACAGTCGCTACAAAGTAGGGCCGCGTCTGTTCAGGATCCGGGTAAAACCAGCCCGAGCCCTCGTTGTTCAGGATCTCGAAGTAGTACTGCAGATCCCAACGTGGATCCGTGTCCTCCGCGGTGAGCTGGAACAGGGCATGCTGCGGTGTCGCCTCCATCGTCTTCCAGGCCGCCAGTTGGTTCAACGGCCGGTAGTGCAGCCGCACTGTTTTCACGTTGTTGAAGGGATACACACGCAGCAGCAGTTGAATGGGCTTGCCGGCGAAGATCAGCCTGGGCGCGTTGTGCTCGATCGTGGGTTTGGCCACGGGATTGGGCCAGCGTTGGGGGATGGGCGGCGGCGCCGTGTTCTGCAGGATCAGGCCGCTGTACTGCCAGGCACCGTCCCGCATCGCCACTTCCAATACGCCTGACTGTGCTTTGACCGTGCTCTCATCCACGCTGCCATCCGGTTTCACGAGCAGCGCCTTGAACTCTTCGCCCTTCACTTTGACCCGAAAGATCTGCGCGCCAGCACCCTGGATGGAGTCGCCCAGCAGAAGATTCGACGGCAAATGCTTTGGATCCCGCGCCACAGCCCGAACTTCGGCATACGGCACCAGGGGAAGAGGATTCGCGGTTCGCTCGCCCGTCTGGACCCAGCCGTAGCCGCGCTGCTCGTCATAGAGCGTTTCCGGCGAGACTGCCGCGAAGCCGGCCAGAACATTACTCTGCTCGATCGAGCGGTTCTGGCGATAGCTGCTCTCGCGCGGCTCCTGAACAGCCGCTCCGAAGTCGAATCCGTAATCGGCCCGGCCATACTTCTTCCAAAGTTCCACTCGCTCTTTCAAGGTCTGAACGTCGTGCTGTGGATAGGCCACCTTGTCTTTCCAATGACCCACATCCTCAGGACCAAAAGCCATCTCAGGCGGATACAGTCCATCCGTCAGCTTCACCAGTTGCAGCCAGACCAGGAGCGCCCCGGACACCTCGCGCTGCGCCGCATACAGTGCATTCTCATCGCTGGTATGTTCGAACCACACCAGGTGATCCGCCGCCATCTGTTTGCGGCCGTGATAGCGGGCCAGCAGCGTCAGCACATCCAGATCAGGCTTTGTACCAGACCATTCCTGATGGCCATCACCCAGCACCGCCTGGGCTCGCGCGACCGCCTGCTCCGTGGCTAAGGCGTAGGCGTGAAAGTGTTCCGCCGTCTCCACCGCCGTCTGCTTGGCGGAGCCGCGCCCTTCCAGTCGATTCCGCGTGCGCTCTTCAAACGACGCGACATACCGCCAGTCGCTGGGCCGCACATCGGCGTAGGAATCGATCAGGCCGCCGGGATTGATCTCCGGCCAGATGTACATATTGGGATCGGCCAGATGCACCGCCACCAGTTCGTTCAGAAACTTACTGGCGTTTCGCGTAGCCTCGAACACATCTTTCCCCGCCGCCCCAAAGCGGCGCTGGAACTCGTCCATCCAAAGTCGCGCGGGCTCTTCGGGGTTGTAGCTGAGCCGGCCCCACAGCAGGTAGAACAGCCAGTACCTTTCCCATTCCCACTTCCAGAACACCCGGCTCTGCTGGCCCTCCGCGAAAACACCCCACTGTCCCGGGTGATTGCCAAAGCCCTTTTGCGCCAGCGGCGGATCAATCTCGAAGCCCGCCGCGCCGCTCATCGGGAACGTCGCCACTGCCCGCTTCACATAGTCCGGATCACCCCACATCAGCAGCCTGTGCGAGCCCAATCCCCACAGCTCCCAGTAGAACTGCCACAGCCGGGGCCGCTCCGAAACGGGCGGCTTCTCCAGGAAGTTCAGGAACGAATAGTTCGGCCAGGTCTCCGCCGGCGGATACGGCCGTCCAAGGTCTTCCGCCCAATACTTGGACGACAGCCGCAACGGGACCTTGGCACTCACCGCCGCCTCCATCAGCCCGGACTGCATCAGCCAGCCGCGCAGGTCCAACTGCACCAGCCGGCCCGTGTCACGCAGTGCTTTGAAGACGTAGTCACGGTAGAACGCCACCTGCCGGTCGGATGGGATACCCGACTCACCATTCGTCCGCATCTGCACGCTGCGGATGCCCGGACAGGCCTGCAGCACCATCTTCAACGCCGCGTAGGAGTACTGTCCGATGTTGTCGGGAGTCAACCCTTCCACGCTGGGCGTCATCCCGCGCTGGATGTCATGCTCCCAGACGCCCAGCGTGAAATCGATGCCGAACTCATTCGCGGTCTGCGCGATGAACTTGAGGGTCTCCAGGTTCTTTGCCCGCTGTTCCGCCGTCAGCCCCTTGGCGCGAACCTGCGGAAACTCCGGAACCTCCACCCAGAACGGATAGGGCGGCGCCAGGTAATCCGTCTGGTGCGCGAAGACCAAGTTGAACCGGTTGTAGCGGTTCCGCGCCAGCATCTCGAAGAAAGCGCGCCAGTGCTCGTGGTCGTAATACCAGCCGCGTTCCAATTCCTCGTTATGCAGGAACCAGCGAATTCCACGCATCTGATTGGGCGGATCGACCTTCGCCGGAGCCAGATGGCCCAGCCGCCGGATCTGTTCGGCCGCCTCCAGCAGTCCATACATCAGGCCGCGCTGGCTGCCGCCTCGGATGATATTGCCGGTGATCGAGAAGCCGTCGCCGGAAAGCACCATCGAGAACTCAGTGAGAATCTGGTTGCGTTCCGGAGCCAGGCCCCGGGCCTCCAGGGCCTTCCTGTACTCCGCCATGCCGAAGTCGAGCGGGCCCGCAGCCCGCAGCGCCCCACCAGCGGCCAGCAGGGCAATCGCGGTCTTGAAGAACCAGGAGGAGAGATGCACGGCGGCCTCCATTATAACGGCGGATCCAGGCACTCAGGCGGCCGGGCCGATGTTTGGAATTTCCGGATACTTCCCCAAAACATCCGTAAATTCAGCGCGAAGCACCACGGCAAATTGCTCGAATTCGGGAACCAGCGTGGTGTGGTCAGTGTCTCAATGCACAACAGTCCACATGGAGAAGCCATGCCCATAAGTCTTTCGGTCGTGGCAGGTTCGCGCCCGGTCGAGGACTTTGCGGAACCTGACCTGCCCTGGCTCCCGTTCGCAGCCTGCCTTGTGGCGGGACTGGCCGCTGCGGCACTCACCGCGCCCAGGCCGCAGCCCATGTCGGATCCCGCGGGCTGGACTCTGGCGAAAGCAGTCTTCACCGTGGCGATCGCCGCGGGCGCCACAGCGCTCGTGGCGCGGCTCACCCTGCCCTATTTCACTGCCTGCTCCGACGAACAGGCGTCCCGGCTCGCCTGGAGATCCGCGGCGATTGGCGTCTGGTTCGCCCCGATGGCCGCTCTCGCCACTCAGCAATCACTGCTCGCCCTGCCCGTCGCATTGGTGTGCGGCCTCGCCGCGGGCCGCCTGCTGCGCGGATCCGCGCGGCTCATTACGGAGCCGGCGGCCGCCAGGGATGACGATCCGGCCCCGATCTTCTCCGCACATTACCCCAGCCCCCTCACCCGTGAACTCGCCTATGCCATCGCCGCGGCGGCCACCCTGGAGTTCTCAGCGATCAGTGCCGTCGGCGGCCAAATCCTCGGTGCCGCGATCCTATCGGGTGTCGCGGCCTCTCTTATGGCTGCCTCGGCGCCGGATACTCAGGCCCCTGAGGAGAACGGCCGCGCGCCGCTCCGCTTCCTGCTCCAGGCCGGCCTGGCCCTGGTGTTGGCTTGTTTTGCACTGATCCCCCTTCCGGCATTCCGTGCCGTCAAGAGCCGAACCGTCGCGTCCCTCGGGCACGAAATGGCAGGCGGCCCATCCGGCGCGGATCTCATCTCCGGGGCCATCCTTCTGGCCGACAGCCGGAATGCGGCCAAGCTGACTATCCCAACTCCATCAGGCCGCGCGGGATCGGCCCGGCCTCGGGCAACCCCACCTTCGGTCCTGCCCTTCTCGGGTCTCTATTGGATCCTCTCGCCGCCTCACCGGCGCCCCTCAGCCAGTGCCCGTGTCTATCACGACTCACCCATCAGCTACAGCTTCACTGCCGGACATCACGGCTTCATCACGATGCAGGCCCACCAGCAACTGCCCGCCGCCCTTGATCCGCGTTGCTGCTCGGCCCTGGATGTGACCGTCGAGAGCGCCGACCCCCAGCCGCAGTCCGTTGCCTTGGAGGTCTTGCTGACAATCTCCGAACTCCGTAAGGCTCCTCGTCAGTCTCTCGGCGTGCAACGAGTCGACGGGACAGGTGAATCAGTCCTGCACTTCCCCATCCCAGCGCGCCCTACCATCGATAGCTTCGACCGCATCATCATTGATTTCCATCTGGGTGGCCGGAGGTTCAACCAAAGCGCCAACGTCGCCATCCGAAGCTTCACCTTCGTCCCCAAGGCCCGATGAGGCGCCCCCCTCAGTTCTGCGGCATCGGCTGCGGCTGCACCGGATGCGGCTGCCCCATCGGGAAGCCCGGCGTGTGCGCCAGAATGCCCAGGAAAACATCGATCTGGTCGTCCCAGAAATCCCACGAATGCACACGCGGTGAGATCTCCCGGTATTCGTACGGTATCTTCTTCGTGGCCAGCAGATCGACGAAATCCCGATTCTGCTTGATCAGGAAGTCCTGGCCGCCGCAAGCGATATACAGCAAGGGCATCTGACCCGCCGGAACCTTGTCCAACAGTTCGAAGGGATCCCGTTCTTTCCGCGCCGCTGAGTCAGCGGGACCGAACAGCGAGTTCATATCCTCGGTCCGCTTACGAGCCTCGGCCGTAGCAGTCGAAGGAACAGACATAGGCGCGCCATGCGAGATCGCCAGGGCTCCGCTGAAAGCGCCAATTGCCGCAAAGCGCCCCGAGTGCTTCAAGCCCAGGAACATCGCCCCATACCCGCCCATCGACAATCCGGCAACTGCCCGCGCACGCCGCAGCGGGAT
The DNA here is from genome assembly GCF_051172195.1 of Paludibaculum fermentans. Lineage (GTDB taxonomy): Bacteria > Acidobacteriota > Terriglobia > Bryobacterales > Bryobacteraceae > Paludibaculum > Paludibaculum fermentans_A. The sequence continues at coordinate 165,826 of NZ_JBPJAQ010000002.1, read as the reverse complement.
GCTGCGATAGTTGCTGTCGATGTAAGGAATCAGGTCCTTCACGACCATGTCTTCATACTTCGCGGCGGGATCGGCCGCGCTGTTCACATACCAGTTGCGGCCCACATCCGGCATCACCACAATGATCCCGAAGCGGCTCGCATAGGCGGAGACATTGGTCATGAACGTCCAGGCGGTGTTATCGTCGCCGAGCCCGTGCAACAGGTAGAGCACCGGGTATCGGCGAGTCGACTGCTGATAGTCCATGGGCAGGATCACGGTGCAGAGGCGATCGGCATTCAGCGAGTCGCTGTGATACCTGAGTGTCGAAACGTTGCGCGCCGCAACGCCTTTACTGACTTCGGCAGCCTGCGCGATGCCCAGCACGGCAACCAGGGTGAACAGAATTCGGTGAATCATGCTGAGGCGGAGTATATCGCACGGTGCCGCCGCTCATCCGGGCTGCTATCCTGTGCGGATATCGGGTATCGAGGAGGGCAGTATGAACCTGCAGGAAGTGATGCAGACACTCGAATCGCTGGGGACTGAGCAGGCCCGCAAAATCTATCGACGCCATGGAGCGGTCGATCCCATGTTCGGCGTATCGTTTGCCCATCTCGGCAAACTCCAGAAGAAGATCAAACGGGACCACGCATTGGCTGCCCAACTCTGGGCTACCGGCAACTTCGATGCCCGCGTGCTGGGGACAATGATCGCCGATCCCCAAGCCATGACTCCGGCGGAGCTCGATCGCTGGGTCAAAGACCTGGAAGGCGCTCCGCTCACGGATCTGTTCGGGAAGTTCGCCGCCCAGACGACCCATGCCCGTAAGATGCGAGAGAAGTGGATGAAGTCGAAAGAGGAGTTCACCGCCCAGGCCGGCTGGTTGCTTCTGTCCTACGCCGTTTCGGGCGGCGAGGATCTCTCCGACGACTACCTCAAAGAGACGCTCTCCTTCATCGAGAAGCACATCCATGGATCGATGAACCGGGTACGCCATTCCATGAACGGCGTACTGATCAACATCGGCGTCCACCGCGAGCCGCTCCGCCCGCTGGTGCTCGCTACCGCGGCCCGCATCGGCAAAGTCGTGGTCGACCACGGTGAGACTTCCTGCGAAACGCCGGATGCCGCGGCTTATATCGCAAAGACCTTGGCCCACTACGCCAAAAAGAAGAGAGCCTGACCGCATGACATTCTGACGGCTTGATCTATCCGAAGTGACTATCGTAGGATAGGAATATGACCAAGTTAGTCATGTTCACCCTCGGGGTGCTCTGCGCCCTTCCCTCGTTTGCCTTTGACCAGCCCAGGATTGTTGTCCTTGACCGTGCCAGAGACTTCGGACCCCACATCCGGCGCGCGGCCGAGAACCTGAAGCTGAACGTGGAATTCCACGAAACGCACACAACTCCGCACTTCACCGTGAATCTGGGCCCGAAGTTCGAGACCGTGGCGGCCCAGGTCATGCACCGCAAGGTCACGGGCCGGGCTGAAGATGCCAGGCTCGAACTCCGCGAAGCCGCAACCCGCAAGGTACTCACCTCGCATGAGTTCCGGATGGGCACAGACGACTCGTCGCGCCGGGCTGCGGCGAAGGAGTTTGTCCTGAAACTCCGCCAGCATTTGGACCCCGCGGAGCCGGCCGCCTTCGAAGTCCGGGAGTGATCCCCGGTTCGATCCGAAGAGTAGTTACCGCCCGCACGCCGACTCAGGTGTGCGGGCGCCGGTAGTCGAGGGCTCGGTGCAGTTAGTCTTCTTATGGGATCGTCCAGGTGCCTTTCTGCTGCCAGCCGGTGTCGCGGTTTATCGCATCCAGGGTCCGCAAGTAAGTGTTTTTGGTTCCGCTCATCGTGGATTTTAAGTTCACAGGAATACTCAGGTTGAGATTGCCAGCGCTGTTTTGCACCACCGTTCCGGCTGTGTTCACGGTACAGGCGGAACTGCTCAGCGCGGTCGATGACACGCCTGGCGTCACAGGCCCCAGGAAGAAGCCGACATCGGAGGAGTACATCCAAAGCCCATTGCCTGCGCGGTCATAGTGGACGAAGCAGAATGGCTGTCCACCCCCATCGGTTGCGGCTGCTACCAGGAATTCCTCCCAACCGAGTGCCGATCCGGTAAACCCTGCCGGGTCCGGGTAGGTCAGGATGAAGGTGGGATTGGCGCCAGTCCCACTGACTGGAGTCACCTCAAGTGCAGCCACCGGAGCGGCGACCTGCGTCCACATGCCACGCAGTACTGTCCCCGTATCGTAGTCGGTATTGTCCATGACCCGCATGTAGACATTGCGGGCAGCGGCGGCCTTGAAAACCACGCTCATGCTCACGGTGAGATTGGAACCACTGCCGGAGATCCAGGAGTCTCCTGTATTGAGCGCGCAGTGCGAACCCTGTAGTTCGCTGGAGACCACGCCCGGCGCAACCGGACCACGGAAGAAACCGAATACATCGGAGTAAAGCCAGAAGGCATTGCCCTGCACGTCATAGTGCAGGAAGCAGAAGGGCTGCCCACCGCCATCCGGAGCCGTAGCAAACAGAAGCTGCACCCACCGCAATTTGCTGTAACCTTGCGCTCCGGTGAAGGAAGCCTGGAAGATCTGCTCGGAGCCGCTGCCCGAGGAAGGGGTGACGCTCAAAGCGGCCGTCCCGCCGACGCTGAGTGGATCACCGGTCACATTGTTATTGGCATCGGCATCGCTCGCATTGGAGAGCGAGGCGATGTTGGTGAACGACGCGCCGGCCGCGGTCAAGACGGTAGCTTTGATGGTGATGACGCTGGACGCGCCAGCATTGATCGGGCTTGGATTCGTGCAAGTGACGACCTGCCCGGACGCGGTGCAGGCCCAGCCCGAACCAGAGGCGCTAACAAACGCGAGGCCCGCAGGCAGCGTGTCCGTCACGGTCGTGGCGCCTGTGTTGGTATTCTGACCCACATTGGTGACAGTGATCGTATACGTCGCCTGACCTCCGACAGCCACGGAACCAGCGTCTTTGAGCGAGATGCTGAGATCAGCATTGCCGAGAGGCAGAGAGGCTATGGGCACGAAGGAGTTTGCAGCCTTGCCATCGCCAACCTGCCCGTAGGTTTCCGACCCCCACGCATAGACCGTGCCATCGGCCATCACCGCAAGACTATGGTCCCCACCGGCGACAATCGAGGATACGTTCAGCGGCAGTGGGACCGGGATGGGCGGGAATCGGGTCGTAGTGGTTCCGTCGCCAATTTGACCTGAGGCGCTGTTGCCCCAAGCCCAGACTTTGCCTGTGTTCTGTAGCGCCATGCTGTGAGAACCACCGGCCGATATCGCCGCTATGCCGGAGAGCATGGAGACCGAAGTTGGCGCGGTAACGGGAGAGGAGCCCGAGTAGCCCAGTGCTGCCCGGCCGGACCCCCAAACCCAGACCGTCCCGTCCGTCTTTAGCGCCATGCTGTGGACATAGCCGGTCGCGATTGCCTTCACACCGGAAAGGCCTGGCACTTGCGTGGGCGTCGAATGCTGAGTAGTGGTGCCATCACCAAGCTGGCCCTCAGTGTTCCTACCCCAAGCCCAGACAGTTCCATCGGATTTGAGCACCAGTGTGTGCTCGTCACCTGCAGCGATGGCTGTCACCCCGGCAATTCCGGCAACCTGCAGCGGGGTATTGCGCTCAGTCGTAGTGCCGTCGCCCAACTGGCCCGAGTCATTCGCGCCCCACGTCCAGACTGTGCCGTCACCCTTCAGCGCAACACTGTGGAGATAGCCCCCAGCTACTTTGATGATTCCGCCCAGGCTGGCGATCTGCGCTGGGGTCGAGCGGTTGCTATTTGTGCCGTCCCCCAATTGCCCGTAGTCGTTGCCTCCCCAACTCCAGACTGATCCATCGGCTTTCACGGCCAGACTGAACTTGTCACCGGCGGAAGCCGTCAAAACGCCGCTGATCCCGCCGACTACTACCGGAGTGGAGCGCAGCATGGTGGTGCCATCACCCAATCCGCCATACTCGTTGGAGCCCCAACTTCTCAAGGTGCCATCCGTCTTGAGGGCAAGGGTGTGCACCCAACGCGCACTGGCGGAGGCGACCCCGCCAAGCCCTGGAACTATACTCGGAATTGCGCGCCGACTCGGAGCGCCCGTGCCCAGGGTGCCGTAGACATTGCTACCCCACGCCCACTGGGATCCATCATTCTTCAGCGCGATGCACCATCCGTCGTTGTAGTAGCCGGCCCCTGCCAAGGCGGCCACCCCGCTGAGCCCGGCAACCACCACAGGGGAGGTCCGATAGACATTGGTGCCATCCCCAAGTTGCCCGGAGCTGTTGTTGCCCCACGCTCGAACCGTACCATCGCTGAGCAGAGCGTAGCTCGCATAGGAGATACTGGCCACTACTGCCTTTACTCCTGACAGTCCGGCAACCTGAATTGGGGCCAAACGCGACGAGGAGGAACCATCGCCCAGTTGGCCGTAGAAGTTGCCACCCCACGCCCAGACTGTTCCATCGGCCTTGAGACCGAGGGAGTAGTCGTAGCCAGCCGAGAGAGCAAGCATGGCACTCAACCCGTTGATCTTCACAGGGGTCTTCCGAGTTGAAGTGGTACCGTCGCCGAGTTGGCCGCCTTCGTTGCTGCCCCAGGCCCAGACGGTGCCGTCTGCACGAATGGCCAGTCCATGCCGCCGCCCGGCCGAAATAGCTGTGATCCCGGAGAGGCCGCTCACCGCGGCAGGTGAGGATCGTGCAGTGGTAGTTCCGTCACCAAGTTGGTAGTTGGCGTTGTACCCCCACGCCCACAGTGTGCCATCTGACTTGAGTGCGAAGGAGCAGTAGATGCCGGCGGCGACCGAAACAACACCACTGATTCCGGGCACCTGAGTGGGTGTGAGGCGTTGCATGGTCGTACCGTCACCGAGTTGCCCATAGGAGTTATAGCCCCAGGTCCAGACGGTCCCGTCCGACTTTAGCGCAACGCTGTGATAGTAACCCGCGGCAATCGCGATGGCATTGGTAAGACCAGGAACGGGCACAGGAATGTTCCTGCGTGTAGTGGTGCCGTCGCCCAGTTGGCCGTAGCCATTTTCCCCGGTAGCCCACACAACCCCGTTCGATGCCAGACGAAGCTGATGGTAGTACCCCCCAGCTAGGGATGCCTGGTTGGCCCCTGTGCCCTGCAGCGATACCGGGGTGACCGTGGTAGCGGAGTTATTCGCCGCGTTGGCATCTCCGCTGGCTGTCACCGTAGCCGTGCTGGATACCGATGGGTAGGCCGCCGCACCGACCTTGGCCAACAGGAAGATCTCAACGACTTGTGCAGCGGCCAGCGGGTTGTTGCTGGCACAAGTGACTGTCTGCCCTGCGGCTGAACAAGAAAACCCGATGCCCGATGCGGAGACGTAGGTCAGTCCGGCAGGCAGTGTATCGGTGACCGTGACCGCTCCAGTTGTCGGCAAACCACCCAGGTTGGTGACCGTGATCAGATATCCGGCAGAACCGCCAACTGCGAAGGACGGCCCGGCTGTGAGGTTCAGTGCAAGATCCATGGGTGCTGGGGTGGCACCAATCACCGGAGTGACATGCAGCAGCGAGGTTCCGTTCCCCAACTGGCCGTAGCCTGAGTGGCCCCAGGCCCAAACGGTGCCGTCTGATTTCGCCGCCAGCGAGAACAGAGAACCTCCAGTGATAGAGGCCACACCTGTCAGCCCGGAGACCTGGACGGGCGTCGACCGGTTCACGGTTGTGCCATCGCCAAGCCTGGCCTTCACGTTCGAGCCCCAGGCCCACACCGTACCGTTGTTCTTAATTGCGAGGCTGTGGAGGGCTCCGCCTTGAATGGAGACGATTCCGGTCAATCCGCTGACCTGAACAGGCAGCAGGCGTTGGGTTGTGGTTCCGTCTCCCAGGCTGCCGACGCTGTTGTAGCCCCAAGCCCAAACAGTCCCATCGGTCTTCAGAGCGAGGGAGTGACTGTCCCCGGCGGCAACGGCGGCCACCCCGGTGAGATTGCTGACTTTCGCCGGGAGGATGTGCTGCGTGGTAGTGCCGTCTCCCAGGGAACCAGAAGAGTTATTCCCCCAAGCCCAGACGGTGCCATCGTTCTTTAACGCAAGGCTGAAATTGAAACCGGCAGCCACTGCTACTACCCCGGTGAGACTGCTCACCTGAACCGGCGCCAAACGTGTTGTCGTCGTCCCGTCACCCAATTGTCCACTTGAATTCGAGCCCCAGGCCCAAACGGTGCCGTCGTTCTTCGCGGCCAGGTTGTGCCCGGCGCCGGCGGAAAACGCGATTACACCCGCCAATCCACTTACCTGGACGGGGAGGGGACGATCGATTGTTGTCCCGTCACCAATCCGGCCCAGGTTGCTGCCCCAGGCCCACAAGGTTCCATCGTTTTTCAGCGCCAGACTGAAAGAGGTGCTCGCTCTTACAGCGGTGATCCCACTCAGGCCGCTGACCTGTACTGGGGCCAGACGCTGAATGGTGGTTCCGTCTCCCAACTGACCGTTGGAGTTGTCACCCCAAGCCCAGACCGTCCCATCCTGCTTGCGCGCCAGGCTGTGTTGGTACCCGGCCGCCACGGTCGAAACTCCGCTTAGGGCGGCCACCTGTTGGGGCACGGGCTGTATCACCTTAGACCCGAGTCCGAGTTGGCCCTCCTCCTCGAATCCCCATCCTCGGATGGAACCATCCGACAGCAGTGCAGCCCCGGTGCGCGTACCCGCTGCTATGGCGACTGCGGTTGCAATGCCGGTGACCTGTCCTGGCACCAATGACTGGCTCATGATCCCGTTACCCAGTTCTCCACGTGTGCCAATGCCCCAGGACATCACCGAGCCGTCGCTCTTCAGGGCAAGACTGAAGTAGTCGCCACCCGCAAGCCCAGTCACACCGCTCAGTCCGCTGGTCTGCACGGGGGTGGTCCGGCTGACCTTGGTCCCGTCCCCAAGCTGTCCATAGCTGTTTTGCCCCCACGCCCAGACCGACCCGTCTGTTTTGACTGCCAGGCCGTGATATGTGCCAGCAGCAACCGACTTGGCGCCAGTCAGGCTTGTTACCTGAACTGGAGTCAACTTATTTACCTGGCTCCCGTCTCCAAGCTGCCCACTGAGGTTGCCGCCCCAAGCCCAAACAGTTCCGTCGCTCTTCACTGCTAAGCTGAACCCTCCCCCTGCTGCAATGCCGATCACGCCCGTGAGCCCACTGATTTGAAGGGGGGTGATTCGATTCGTAAGCGTCCCATCTCCCAATTCTCCGGAGTAGTTGCCGCCCCAAGCCCAAACTGTGCCGTCGAGCTTCAGCGCCAGCATGTGATTGCTCCCGCTCGCCACCTTGGCCACACCAGAGAGCCCAGGCACCTGCACCGGCGTCAGCCGGTCGGTGGTCGTCCCGTCTCCCAACAAACCGCCGCTGTTGCTGCCCCAGGCCCAGAACGTGCCATCCGCCTTCACGGCATAGCTACGCGCGGTACCTGCCGCGACTGCGACCACGTTGGTCAACCCGCTCACCTGCACCGGGGTCGTGCTGTCCGTGGTCGTCCCGTTGCCCAATTGGCCGGATGCATTTGCCCCGTAAGCCCAAACCGTGCCGTTCGCATTGATCTTCAGGCCATGGTAATAGGACTGCGAAATCCAACCCATACCCGCCGCCAGCTTGGGCGTGGCACCTGTCGCAGAGCCCAAGCGGCTCTTCCCCGCCACTCCGGCGTTCCCCGCAGCACCTTGAACCGAATCCGGCGCTGCGTCGTGTCCGCTTTCGCGCCCCTCATCCGAACTCGCTTCGATCCAGGCCACCGCCCAGCCCGCAGCCACATCGAGCACCTTGCCGGTCGTGGCGATGCTCGCAGCAGCCAGACCGGTCTCCTCTACGTTGATTGCTCCCTCGCGCCACACGACCAATCGCTCGCGGAGATCTACTCCTGGCCACGCGGCGCTGTTCCGCAACTCAGCCGGATCCCGCTCGACAATCCTGCCCCCACGCCACTCAATCTCACCCTTCAGCCGCAAGCCCTCGATCGCCACCGGCCGCATCAGCAACCGCTGCGTCTCGGCAGGCGCCACACCTTCCCAGTTGCCGCCAAAAGCCAGTACCGTCCCATCTCGAGTCAGGGCCGCACTGAACCGCGCACCAGCGGTGATAGAGACGATACCCTTGAGCCCAGGCACCTCTTGCGGCCTGAGCTGGGGCAGTAATGTTCCGTCGCCCAGTTGCCCCTCAAGATTTCCACCCCAAGCCCAAACCGTCCCGTCCGCCCGCAGGGCCAGCGAATGCTGCTCACCCGCAGCCACCGCGATGACCTCGCTCAGTCCTTCCACCTCGCGCCAGCCGTCCACTGGCTTGTCGTCACCGGTTCCCAACTGTCCGTAGGTGTTGTCACCCCACACCCACACCTTGCCGGCGCCGGTCAGTACCATCACGTGGTGTCCCGTGGCCGGAATGGCCAGCCGCTTGGCTCCCTCGATCCTGGCAATCTCCGCCACCGGATAGTCCGCCTGTCCGCGATCGGCCGTCTCCTGCACTAGAAGAATGCTTCGAGGCGCGCGCTGTGCGGCGACAGGAGTCAAGCTGAGAAGCAAGCAGAGGGTTGCCGGAAAGACCAGGTTTATCCCGTTGGTGCGTGAGCAAGAAGTTGACATTGGGTTCCTTTGGAGGCGAGGCGCAGGCCGCGCACACCGGTGTTCAGAGATTTAGACTTTTTCATCCGTTTTTAGGGACATTAATTACGCTACACGTCGACCTCGGGCTGGAACGGAAGCGCGTGAGCACTCCCGGTGGGGGCTCTGTGCATGGCGGATGCCGGCACGGCGCAACACGCAGCGCAGCTGCGCCTCCGGCTCGAGGCCGTTCCGATGTGAACGGATTGAGCGGACCGGGCAGAGCCCGCGGTGGGTTTGTTCACTCAGATTCCGTGGTTGAGTCGATTGGAGGTGGCAGTGGGTTTGTTCACTCAAATCCTGCAGTTGGGTCGATGAGGGGTGCCAGTGGGTTTGTTCACTCAAATTCCGTGGTTGATGTGTCGGTTTGGCTTTGGGGTGGGCCGGGTTCCTAATCGGCACTGGCCGGGTGCGAAAGTGGGTTTGTTCCCTCAAATCTCGAAGTTGATGCCCTTCCGGGCGGGTGCAGCCCGCCAAAGAGGTGAAAGACGGGTGTGGTTCTGAATGGCTTTGTTCCTTCCCCGCGGTTGGATTGGAGACCAGGAGGCTGCGCAGGCGGTGAGCGATTTGCTTCTGGAGAGCGTCGTTGCGGGCGCTTTGGAGACTGGTGGTTTCGCCGCGGCTGGGTTGGGGTTCGCAGTCGAACTGGAGGTCGAGTGCTTGGGCGCGGAGGGCGGAGGTGCGGCTGATCTCCCAAGCGATGATGGCAAGGTCGCGGATCAGGGTTGGCTCGAATGAATCGGCGGGGCCGCCATGTTTGGCGGAGTGGCAACGGAATCGGGCATTGCCTATGGGCGTGGTGGGTCTGCGCGGGCGCGCTTCGTCCATGTGCGCTTGTTCTAATCCCGATCGATCTTGCATAATCCACCTCGGCCGCAATTGTAGGGGAGGGGTGGAAGGAACCAGTTCCCGCGGCGGGCGCTGCGGGACAGGTATGTCCATGCTTTTTCATGGCTTTACGGGGTGTTAATAAAAATGTCGAAACCGTGTGACCGAATTGGACGGGGACGGAGAATTGCGGGTGAGCTCGAGATTGGGGCTCTGCGCGGGTGCTCGCCGGAGAGCCGCAGTGCTGGATGGAAAGGTCATGACGATGCGGCAACGCGGGCGGCGGGAGGTTTCAAGATCAGCAGTCTGATCGGGGCGGTTGTTGTCCGATTCCCAACCGCGTATTGCCTTGGATCACTCTCCACGGACACGGCTCCAGGATCGGTTCAGAAATCGGGACGTCCGGATGTGTCCTGGTCGCAGCTTCTTTGAGCGATTCAGGATAGCCGATGCTTGTATGCCGTCGACGCCCGACGAACCGACAATCATTCAGTCCTCGACCGTCAGGCTTCGGCCCTCTACACCCTAGAGTTCAACGGAGTGGCCATCCGGTAGGCGGCCTGCGTGCGGAAGTCGAGTGGCCGGCGGTGGAAAGTGACAAAGCCATGGCTGCCCGCCAATCCGCGCGGCCGAGAACGGATGTTTCTGAGTGAAAATGCCGAGTGAGCGATCAGGAGGTCCCCTGACCTGCCCGGCCCCCCATGCCTTGCGATTTTCTACTTGATCATGCACTCTATTTTTGGTCGATCCGGAGGCGGAACTGGGGGGAGTTCCATGGCTTCTTCTCCAGCGGCCCAATGAAGCAAATAGAAAGCAATCTGTTTATAGTTAGCTGCGACACACCCGGTCACCTTTTTGATGATGGCTGATTGCCTTATTGAATTCTTCAGATTTGTGACATACTCACCCAGGGCCGAAGCGCCGAGTGGGTCATTAAAGTACCCAGGGTTGTTGTCTGCATAACGATAGAGGTAAGGTGGCAGGGGATCCTCACCGACGAAGCGCCCCACGAGGTTGCTGTACCAGCGTGCACGAAAATACCACAATCCCAGATTCTTGTCGAATTCACGACCAGTGAACAAGACGTCATTCTCGCTCCCAGTATTGGCCACGACGCTCACGCGTCCGAAACTGTCGTAAATGTAGCGACTGAGCACGGAGGTATCATCGGCCACGAGTCCCCGGACAGTGCCCACTTGGTCTGTTGTGAACCAGCGGGTCTGCCCGCCCGACTCGTCAGCCAGGATTCCGTCGATTGAAGAGGTGAATAGTCGGCGACTTGCAATCAGCCCCGCGTCGCTCATCTTCAACACAGGATTCAGTCCGTCATAGACGAAATGCGTCGTACCTGAAGTGATTCTGCGATTAAGAGAATCGTAACCGTACCCAGATCGCCGCTGCTCCACACCTGCCGAGTTCTTTTCTATTGCTGTCGTCATGCGGTTGCGATGATCATATGAGTATTCAGTCCACGTCCCGTCGGCTTTCGCGACTCGCCTCACCTGGCTCCCCTCATCATCGTATTCATAAGTGTACGAACTATCGTCTGTGAGCCGGCTCTTCGTGTAGCTGTACGATGGGCTCAAATGGCTAATGATTCGATTTCCGACCTCATCGTAATTGTATGTTTCATTTTGTTGTATTGAGGTGTTCGCATGAACCGCACTCAGCAATCGCCGCAACTTGTCGTAAGTGTAGTTGTGCGCTCCCTCCTTGTCTGTCATCGTAAGTACATTTCCGAGAGCGTCCCGTGCAAATGTCATATCGTGTATGACGCTATTGTCGGATGCCTTGCGGTGCCGGATAGCGGTCAAACGCGCCGAGCAGCCACCGCACTCATATTCGTACTTCGTATTGGCTACGGATTGGGTTCCAGCCAAATCGGCGTATCGCCGCATTTCCGTCAGCAAGCTTGCAGCGCTGTAAACCAAGTCCACTCGCTTCTCATTCACCCCCCCTCCTGATTGTGTTACGCGGCTCAGCCGATCGAGGGGATCGTAGGAGTACCCAGTCATGCCGCCTAGCGAGTCTGTGACGGAAATCGCGTTGCCATTCGCATCATAGGCATAACTCATCAGGACGCGCGGCACAGAGGGCGTCCCCTGGTTGTCTACCGACTCAAGTTGCCCCAATGACGTGTATGTGAATGTTAGCTTGCTTGCGGGGTCGGCGGCCGAAAGGAGTGCTCCTGTCGAGTCGTAGCTGTAGGTGGTCACCCTCGGTGGAGTCGTATCCCAAGTCTCCTTCACCACCCGGTGATTGGCGTCATACTCGAAGTCGATGCGCCGGCCGATGCGGTCCACTCGGGACAGAAGATCGCCGGCAGCGCTGTAAGTCAGCTTAGTTGCCTTCCCAAATGGGTCGGTCACCGTCGTTGCGTAGCCATTGCTGTCGTATGCCCACTTCCAGGTGCTTCCAATGGCGTCGGTCATTCCGATTCGCTGGCCCGCAGCACTGTACTGGTACTGCGTTACCCCATTCAGAGGATCCTTCACAGAAGTCAGGTTGCATGCCGCATCATAGCCATACGTCGTCTGATTACCGGCCGCATCGGTCTCGGAGGTGACCAAATCACACGCTCCGTAGGTATACGTCGTCGTGCGACCGCCCGGATCCGTCGCAGTCAACTTGTTGCCGCGAGCATCATACGTGAAGCTCTTGACGTTGCCCCCGGGGTCCTTCTCCGACAACAGGTTGTTGTTCGCGTCATACGTCCGCACAGTCTCCACGTAATTCGTGGCATCCAGGAATCGACGCTCCGTCACAACATTCCCCCGATCATCGGAGTACAAATCCGTCCGGAAGCCACGGGCATTGGTGGCCGAGAATACGCGGGCCACGGTGTCCGAAGTGAACTGAATGCAACCAGCCAGTGTCACGACATTCCCGTTGACGTCACATTGCGCCACCATGCGCCCCTGAGCGTTGAAGACGGTCCGAACGGCCGGGCGATTCAGGGGATCGAGGATCTTTGTCAGATAGTGTGGGAATTTTGAGTTCTCGTAGAAGTAGCTGACCTTGTCCCCAGATTGATTGGTGAAATCGGTGAGGTTGCCTGCGACGTCATAGGAGTACTTCAGAGTCTTGCCTGAGGGATCATTCACCGTGGTGATGCGTCCGGAGACATCACGCTGGAACGTAATGGCGGAACCCCAGGAGGTCGTAACGCCGGTCGACGCCACGCTGAGCCAGTTGCCGTTTCTGTCTTCCAGGCGCTTCATCGCCCCGCCGTCGATCGTGTACTTCAGGCCGGTCTTTGTTGTGAGCAGGAACTGCGTTGGTTTCGCGCCAAAGAGATTGCAGGAATAGTTACCGGCTGAACCAATCATCATTGGGCAATCCAAGGCAGCCAAGGTGTCGCTTACGCCTGGATCAGCGGCATACGCCGTGTCGAACACTGGCAAGATTGACATTCTGGTTGGAGCCAACGTGAACTTCACTCGACGTCCATCCGGGAGTGTCAGGAAGACGTTTCCGCTGGCATCCTGGCGTAGGTCGATGTCGGTAAGGGCCAGGCTCCAGCCCACACCGAAATCGCCCGTCTCCGTCCGCCGGGAGTCGTACTTTCGTCCAATGCTGAGCGGGAAGGAAATGCCTGGCAGCACCAGATCCTGGAAGGCGAGGGTAAACGCACCCATCTTCAGCTGCCCAGTGTTGACCAAGACTTCGATCTCCATTGAGCTCGACTTCGACTGATCGCGTGCAACGAGCATCAGGCGGTAGGGGTTGTTCAACAGAAGAGTCGCGGGGAACGAAGCCAGCGGCTGGTTTTCGATGGACTCGGTCCCCTTGGCTAGTTCAAGCCAAGTGCTTGAGCTGATGGAACGATACGACAATGTCCAATCGCGGAGGTTCTCATCCTTGGCGGTGCCATAAATCGTGATATCGCCATTCAAGGAAGAGCCGCTGAGAGGAGAGAGGATTTCCGCCGTCGGAGGTGTGTTGTCCAATGGCGAGACTGTTATTTGGAAATCAACTTGGCCCGTCTTTCCGGTTTGGTCTGCTACACGCACAGAGACGGAATGCCCCCCAATCTGAGAGGCGGTGGGCGTCCATTGGACTACACCCGTCGCGGGGTGGATCGTCATTCCTGAAGGTGCAGTAGGCAGCGAGAAGGTAAGAACATCCCCGGCCGCCCCAGGGATCGCATCAAAATCAACCGCGTACAGAGCGGCGACAGTCGCCTTTGAAGGAGGCACAGTTGAGATGACTGGCGGACCAGCCGGTGGGCCGACATTCAGTGTGAATGCTTGCGTGGCGGACAGGCCTCCGGAGTCGGTGACTTTGAGTGACACCGCCTGAGGACCAAGAGAGGCAGGCCCTGGCGCCCAGGTTGCCAACCCGGAACGCGCGTCGATCGCCATCCCGGCTGGAGAACCTGTTAGGGCAAAGACCAACGTCTCCTGTGGGTCTGGATCGGAGGCAATCACCTGATAGGAATACGCACGTGCTGCACGCGCAGCAAGAATAGGCGTCGAAACAATCCGTGGTGCCCGATTGCCTTTTATGACCGTGATGCGGAACGTCTGCGAAGCTGACGCGCCGCTGAAGTCGCTCGCGCGGATGGTCGCGCTCGCCACTCCGATCTGCGTGTAAGCAGGGGTCCACTGAACCAATCCGCTGTTCGGGTTGATGATCATTCCCGCCGGACCGGAGACGAGAGTCCAGGCAAGAAGCTCGCCATCAGGATCACGGCCGATCGCCGGGTAGCTATAGAGATCCCCGGTCGCCCCGCCGGATGGAGCAGTCGAGATGATCGACGGCGGTGTGTTGACAACCTGAAGTTCGACGAATACGCGGTAGGTCTGCTCCGCCGTTCTTTTGCGGCTGTCCTGGACCAACACTCGAACCGTACTGTAGCCGGCGAGTGCATTGGTCGGAGCCCATTGGATCAGCCCCGAAGTTGGATGAATTGTCATCCCAGCAGGTGGGCTGGTAAGAAAGAATGAAAGTTTGTCTCCCGGGTTCGGGTCCTGGACAATGACCTGATAAGCGTAGGCTTGGCCGGCGATCGCGCGCGTAACAGGCACCGAAAGAATCGTCGGCGCCTGATCACCACGCTGAGTTTGCAGGGGCCCTGTCGCGCTCAGTTCCGAGCCGTCACCGGACTCCCGGCCCGATCCATCGATCCAACGAACAAGGTAGTAATAGGTCACTCCCCCGGCAGCCGTGGTGTCATCCCAGACTTGGCCCTGGTACCCGGCCTTCAGTTTTTGAGGCGCACCTTGTGCTCCGGCCCGGCGATAGATGTTGTAAGAAAGAGCTCCCGCGATTGCGCTCCATCGGAGCTCAATTGAGGACTCCTTCGCTCGGACTCTCAAGTCGTCGACAGTGGGAAATGGTCCGGATCCTAAAAGGACATTCGCCCCCGCCTTATTGTTTGTCTCGTCACCCTCGTTAATGCTGCCCTTGCCGGTGCCGTCGTCGTCGGCGACAACCACGATGGGGTGCAACCCAACAGCCGGGTTGTTCCAGGTGATTTTCACATCCTCGTATTCGCCAGGTTCTAGTGGTTTGGTGGTCCGGGTGGTGCCGATCAAGGTTCCGCCGGAAGCCGGGTCGCCATGATAGAAAGAGACTGGACACGCCGAGCTCTTGGTCGCTGATGCTCCCAAGCCAGTAGAGATGGACACCTGAAACTGGCCAGAATTGTTTGTCCATTGCGTGCCATCCATGGTTCCGACAAATAGCCGAGTGGCCCCAGCCGGCGCTTCGAATATGACTTGCTCCCCCGTTTGAGTTCGTCCGTCACCAATGAAAAACATCTGCTTCAGTTCAGGGGCAACTCGGTTGGAGAGCGGATGAAGTACGAATGGCGCCGGTGCAGGACTGAGGTCCGGCCTTCCTGGCCCCAGGAATACGCCGATCAATGAGTTGAGCGGGGCACTCAGGTCAGATAGACCGTTCTCTGCTCCGTTAGCGTGGGGGTACGAGTCGTACCCCCTGGGAGCATCGCCACCGCATCCGCCCGGAGTGTTATTAACGCAGCCTGTAACCGCAAATGTCAGTTCGCTCTTTGAGGCGATTGATATCCCGACAACCTCAACGGGAGACTGAGCGGGCGCAGAATCGGAAGAGCTGGCAGTCGAGCCATCTGGCATGCCAGCAAGCCAAGGATCGCTGGTGCCTGGGACGACGACCGACACAACCGAATTGGCCGAAATACTGCCAGATCCACCATTCCCTATACGAGCGCCCAGTTCGACCGAGGTCGGGAACCTCGCATCATTCTTACTGATGAATGAGGGAATCAAATCCGGAGCGGCTGTGGCTTTCTCGGGCTGCAGGAACGTATTCAGTCGAAAGTTGTTAAGGCCCGGGATCAGCCAGTTTGCCTGTTCGTTGCGCGGGATCGTCCCGTCGTCGTTGATGTTGGTGATGTGGTAGGTGTGTTGGTTCCAGATGTTGCGCGTCTTGACCCAACTATTCGTCCCGCTCGCCAGTACGTAGATTCCATTCTGCGTCCCATATCCGCCTGAGGAATTGGCAGGAGCAACGATATTGGCCGCGCCATCTCCGTCGACATCGACCACCAACGGAGTCTCGTATGCTGTGGCACTGCTCTTGGGCTGTTTGAAGAGCTCCGTCCCGTCCGCTCCTCGATACACTCGCAGGTATACTTCATCGGCATAGACAACCTCTGCCGCCCCGTCGCCATCGAAGTCAAATACTGATGAGCCCGTGACTCCCGACGAACCGTCTTGGATGAGCGCTTTCCAGAGCAGAGCGCCGTCGCTGGTGAACACGCTGTAGTACGTCGAGCCTGAAACGCCGATTTCGAGCTTTCCGTCCCCGTTGAAATCAGCGACTGTTGGCGGGCCGCCCAAGCCCCCGCTAGGAAGCGGCACTGGACCCCATTTGACCGTCCCATCATGTTCGAGCAGGGAGACATTGCCGTGGGCTACCAAAACTATCTCTGGAAATCGATCGCTATCAAAATTCGCTACGGCGTTAAAGCCATCATTCAGGGAGGGGTTGTTCCAATAGACGGATCCGTCCGCACGATAGACTGTGTGTCCAGCCAGAATCTCGAGATTCCCATCCAGATCTAGATCCGCTGGGACTGACAAAGACCCAAACCCGCCGTCGCCTTGGCCCAGTTGACCAATCCACCGTAGTGACCCGTCGCTATTTACGACCATCGCTCCGAATACCAGCTCAGGTCGTCCATCGTGGTCGAGGTCAGCAATTGACGGTGCGCCCCAGGAGCCATTCCAACCACCTCCAGGTACCGGGGGCCCGCGCCATTTGAATTTTCCATCGTGCTCAAATGCAATCAAGCGATTGTCATGAGCAACGGCAATGATTTCTGGCCTATTGTCACCATCGATGTCTCCGACGGCCACGCCACTAAGAGCGCTGAGTTGATATGTTGCATCGACGATGGTCCAAATCTCTTGACCATCAATCCCGCTGATCACTCGGAGATTCCCCCCACTCGGAAAGTCCGAGTAGGTCGTGAATACCACATCGGGAACGCCGTCCCCATTGACGTCTATGACAACGGGTGGCATGCATACTTGGTTTGAAGCAGGCAGGACCGAGAAAACATCCTTCTTCCACTTCAGAATGGGGTCCAGTGTACTTATCGGAGGAACAAACTTGCTGGCCTGCCCCGTGTTGCGTCTGTTATTGGTTCTATCCGAATCCTGGATCAACCTGTCCGCATCCGCGACTCCGTAGATCAGGTTGCCCTTGAAGGTTACGACACCGCTCAGTGGGACAGCGACGGTGGCCGTTCCAGCAGCAGGCAGTCCTGCCGTAAACGTAACCGAGCCTAACAGCGCATCCGTGGCGGCATCATACATCTGATTGGCATTGCGGTCTTCGAAGGCGATGACCTTGAATGGCTGCACGACAGCCCCGCTACCGAGGTTCTTCAGCGTAACACCCAGGTTCCCGGCGACCACCAATGTCTGGCTGTCGGTCACAACTGAGGTGGTGCTCAATGCCGTGAGAGCGATGTCAGTGGTGCTTTGGCCAAGTGAGGGCACAGCGGTCACCAATAAGGCACATATGCTCCCGGCGAGGGCGAATGGGCTTCTATATGTCATCGTGTGCTCCCTTGACGCTCGTGATCCCGGCAATTCTTACGGCTTCCACACTCGGACGGACTGGAACGGCCTGAGTCAACTGCGGCGATGCGAATCGCCCATCGCGATGCCTCTGCAGATAGCTGGCACTCGATGCGGCACCACCAAAACGAAATGGGTATTCCATGGCTACGTGCGTTCCCGAAGAACCCTTCACTCGGCCTGCTCAGCAATGGCGAAGGCCTTCATCGGCTGTGAACGACTCGAGCCGACATTGGTGTCCTGGGCAGAACAGGTGGAGTGAAGCATGCCTGAACTCCCTCCCACCGCCACCAGCAGGACGACCATCAGCAGCGTCGCCCCGCGCCGCCACTTCCGCCAGCGATACGCCGCTCCGCCCGCCAACCCGGTAATGACCAGAATCAACGACGGCGGTGCCGGCGTCTCCGGCAGATGGGGGTCCTGCGTGCCGGCAGCCCCAAACGTGGCGTAACCGTTCAGCCAGGTCGAAACGTTCGAATCGGGATCCACTTGCCTGAGTCCCCCGATATCGATGCGGCTGGTGCGCAGCACTAGCGTGACCGTGGCCCCCGCCTTGATATCGCCAAGGGGAAACCCCAGTGCCATCGAAACATCATCCGGCGTGCTCGCCGGCACGGAGTTGGTGTTATCCAACGCACCTGCCACCAGATGCTGATAGATGTTGCCGAAGAGGAACCCTGGCTCGTCTATCTCCCAACTGGTGGCCGCGATGGCGCTTGCGGGTGTGCCCGGTGGCAGCGAGAGCGATGTGAACACCCCATACTCGTTGGCGTAGCCATTCAGATCCCGGTCGACATCCAGATCCACAAATGCGATCAGCTTCGCGGCGGTCTGGGTCTTCGCGGTCTTATTGGTGTAGGTGAAGCGGATCTCCCCGTAATTGTTCGCGTCGAGCGTGGTGGCCCATTCGGTGGCGCTGCTGTCAAACTCCCTAACCAGGGCGCCATCCGCATGGAGAAAGGCTCTCATCTCGCTGATGCGCGCCTGACGCCCCTCTACCCCCGCCGCCGAAGACATCGCGCAGCGCGACTTTTCGACCCGCACCGCCGCCCGCGAGCGACTGCTCACCTTCAACCGGCTAGCTTGGCAATCCTGTTCAGCTTGAAGCTGCGAGGCAGAGAATAGTAGGACGAGTAGAGCGATCGTGCACCCGGCGGCCTTGTTTCCGAACATTCAATCACCTAAATGAGGACCACTTCCAGCTGTACGGGATTTGAGATGGTCGAGGCTCTCAACAACTGGGCTTTAGAACGGGTTAGGTGCTGACAGTCTCAATGAGGGACATTAAGTTCTCTAAATATGAATTGAGCGATTCTCTCAAGGTGCATCAAGCTATACTCTGCGGTGTGAGCAAATCAGTGCTCCTCCTGATCACCGGCCTGCTGCTCGTGCTCGCCTACTGGGGCGCCCTCAGCGGCATGGCCGAGCAGTGGGCGACCGACGAGGATATGAGCTACGGCTTCGCAGTGCCTGTGGTCGTCGCCTGGGTGGTCTATCGCGAGCGTGGGCTGCTCAGTACGATCCCAGCGAATCCTTCGAATTTGGGCCTCTGCCTTGTGCTGCTCGCGGCTGCACTCGTCCTTGCGGGTAGCGTCGGGGCCGGTCTCTTTGTCGCCGCTGTGGGCTTCTGGCTCGCTGTCGCCGGATCGATCCTGTTTCTGGGCGGATGGCCGTATGTCCGTGCGCTCGGCTTCCCACTCTTCCTGATGCTTTTTATGCTGCCGAAACTGGCGTTTGTGTATGCGGAGGTAACCCTGCCTCTGCAACTGACTGCCACTCGCCTGGCGGGAGCCATCCTCTCCACCTTGGGTGTGACGGTGGTGCGCACTGGAAACGTCCTTGATCTTGGACAGGTGCGGCTCTCGGTCACTGAGGCCTGCAATGGGATGCGCTTCCTGTTGTCATTGGCGTTCCTGGCTGTCGTGTTCGGCTATGCCATGGGACCATCGGCCTGGATCCGATGGGCACTGCTGGCGGCGACGATCCCCGTGGCGATTGGCGCAAATGCCCTGCGCGTCGCCGCTATCGGACTCTTGGCGGCGAAAGACCCAGCCCTGGCCAACGGGTTCCTGCATTTCTTCTCAGGGTGGCTGGTTTTCCTGGTCTCGCTTGCCGTCCTGGCGCTCGTCCGGAAGGGACTTACCCGGATTCATGTTTGATCGCAGGGCCGCCATCCTCTGCTCTGTCTTCGCGGCGCAATTCGTGCTGACTCAGTTCCACCGACGAACCGAACTGACTCCACCCGTGCCAGCCCTGAATCTGTTCCCCGCGGAACTGCCCGGCTGGGCTTTGCTGGGGGAGCACCCCATCGAAGCGGATCTGGCGGCGGCGCTCAAAGCGGATGCCACCCTCAGCCGGACCTATGGTCAACGAGGAGGCTCGGCGACCGCCGAGCTCTTTGTGGCCTGGACCCAGTCCCAGCTCGGGGGTCAGCGGCAACTTCATTCACCGAGGGTCTGTCTGCCTGGGGGAGGCTGGACTGCGCTTTCCACGAGTACGGTTCGCATCGGTGGCACCGAAATGCGCTACGCGGATGTCGTGAATGCCGCCAACCAGGCAACGGTCTACTACTGGTACGAAACGCCCTTCCACACGACCCCAGACGAGTGGGTAGCCAAGTTCTGGCTGGCCGCCGACGGCCTGCGCTACCAACGGACTGACGCGGCTTTGGTGCGGGTGGTGTTCATGGGCGGGCAGGAGAGCCTCGCCCAGCGGCGTTTCCTGGAGGTCGTTCAAGAACCCCTGCGGCGCCTGCTGCCCCACCGCCCTGGCGGACCCGCCAGCGTTGCCGGCGCGGCCAACCCGGAGAGTCATTGAGGCTGGCTCGCCTCACGGCTCTGCGCGCGGACGCCCTCTCGGCACCATATGGTGTCTCGAACCTCCATCACAACTCAACATGCTGAGGCCCGCCGCCTGGGAGGAACCGCGCAGCATCCCAGCCACTCCGGCCCGGTCTCACCCCAGTTGCTCAGACAAGATGAACCAATCGTGTGGGAGGGGCATGCGGGCCCCGCTCCCATGTCACCAGCGTGCTCGTCACCCGTCCACTCAGTCCAACCGTTTTGGGATCAGGTCCAGGCCGCAGGTGAGTTGGGAATTGGCGTTGAACGTCACGGACTTCAATTTGGAGACACGCGGACCTTCGACGGTATTCTGCGTGTACTGGAAATGGAGCCCGGAGATGTAGTTTTGAATATCCGGTCCGGTGACCGTGAACCTCGCCTCCTCCCAATCTCCCTCCGAGGCCGAGGCGGAGAGTTTGGCGATGGGCAGCTTTTTGGCCGTGAAGCCGGCGACGATCCGGCCTCCGAGAAAAGCCTGAGTGTCCACAAACTTGATCTCGCCAATCATGCCGGGCAGGAACTGCGCGTAGCCCACACTGCTCGTGCCGGCCGCTGGAGCGACGAAAAACTGGCAGATGCCGCCGGGACAGTTCATCGTGGAACCCTCAGGAAGCCAGAACTGCAGGCCGATGCCTTCCGCGCAGGCCGCCGTTGTGCAATCAAACGTTGCCTTCAGCGAACAGTAAAGGCGCCCCGCTTTCGCCATACGGGCTTCGCTCAGAGTAGGGCTCCATTCGACGCGGACTTTGGCCTTCTCCCGCAGAGTGTCCGGGGCCGCCGAGGCCGACTGGATCACCATTGCGGTGTACCAGGTCTTTGGCCGGATTTCCTCCTTCTGACTGGGGTGAACCTCCAGGAAATCCGAGAGAGGCAGTTCCTGGAAATAGCAGTAGGACGAAGTCCCGCAGGTCCCGATGTGCGCCAGCGCCGCGGTGTTCGACCGGACGCCGATGGCAGCGCGTCCGAATTCGGTCTGATCTTTGTTTTCCGGCAGGGCATAGAGCGCCACGCCGTAGTCGGCTATCTCGATGTCGTCGGTGCGGACGCCATTGACTATTCCGTCGCCCCAGGCAGAGCGGCCCGGCACACCCGCGAACAGCCTGTAGAGCGCCTTGAACATGTTGTCGGTGTCGGGACCGTTGTCGGCGTACATCGCTCCGATGGAGAAGTACTGACAGAAATCCCGCCAGAACACATTGAGATCCAGGCCGGACTGAGGAAAGAGAACATCACGCAGGAACCTCACTGGTTCCAGCCCAACCTCGCCAACGTTGTTGCGCCTTGCCTCGATCAACTCTCCGAGCCACTCCGGATGGCTTTCCGTCAGATTTGCATCGAGATGATCTACAAACATGCTGGCCATCTGCCCGTAGTAACGCGCGTAGGCCGACCACTTTTCCGACGGCACCTGACGTGGTCCTGGCCAGGCGAGCCCGGAGGGACCTGGGAATGCGGTGTTGCGGAGCAGCTCCAACCAATCAGGAAGTCTTGTGGGCGATGCACCGGCGGCCATCGCTTCAAACACCAACGAGAAGAGCCCCGTGGGCCATTTGGCTGCTCCTCCCCGATCCCCGCCCATCTCGCGTTCAAACCAAGTGGCGATCGCTTCATCGAACCACAACCACGGATCGCGGCTATTCAGGGTGCGGCCCTCGGACGGTTTGAAGTACCCGTACAGGATGTAGTGAGCCATCAGGTGGGCCGCCATTCCCTGACGATAGGCCCAGTTCCTGGACTCATCGATGAAGACATCGGGCGTTGAGTAGTAGTGAATGACCTGTCCGTCGTTGTACCTCGACAGCAGAATCTCACCGTGGAACTCTCCGCTGAGGGGCCCTGGCCGCTGGCTCAGGCGCACCGGGATTGGGTAGAACCGGCCCGGCAGCGGTTTCACGCCCTTAGCCAACAGTCCGGCGTAGGCCACTTCGAACAGGTTGGCCCACCTCTTCAAGTCCGATGTACCGGAGTTGATTGACTGGCGTGCCTCTTCGGGCGTGGCGAACAACTCCACGATCCCACTGTCGCTGAGTACGGTTATGCCTTCGATGTAGAGGATCAGCAGGATCTGGTCTTCGTCTGTTGCTTGGGCCGATCGGCCGCGCTGATTTGTGCCTTGCCCGCCGGCAGACTGTGCAGCCGGCGCCTGCATGGGCAGCACCAGCGTGAGGCGATTGCCCTCGAGAGCGGGCTTCAGCAGAGTTTCTCCACCCTCGGGGTCGCGGATCACCACATATCCGTTGAGACCTTCGGCGCTCGCGGGCTTCTCGAAGGACACGGTGAGGTTGCCCTGGGTGTTTGCGGGCAGTCCCGCGATGGAGAAGGCAACAGGCCCGGCCGGCCGGCCGGTCACCACCAGATCCGCAGTCCGCGAGAATGCGCCCGGAGGAATCGTCAGGCTGAACCCCTCGCCTGTCACCGTCCCGCCATCGGGGCCCACCTGCGCCGATGCGAGTGGCCGCAATTCCGGTCCCAGGCTGAGCAGTACGCCCGGCTGCGACTCTGCCTCCGCGGCTTTCACCACCAGTGTTACCAGATCTGACGGGGCGGTGGCCGGCACCCGGAAGTCGATGCGGTACATGGCAACTTCGCCCGGCGCCAGGCCGGCAAAGAGCACTTCGGCCGGGGTGCCATCCAGCAGCACCAGTACCTTCCCGGTTGCGGCGTTGAGCGGTCCGTAGGCGCCGCCATCGCCGCCTGCCTGGCCGGCGGTTCCCGCTGGCGTCACTGGTCCCAGTCCTGACACGTAGACAGACACCACCTCGTTCTCCCGCGCCGGCAGCAGCTCACTGACCGGACGGCCGTCGGCGTGGTTGGCCCTGGCATCGCCTTTGCCATCGCTGGAGGACGTGAACACTCGTGGCGCAAACTCCGCAAGCTGGACAGAGGCTTCCGTGCTGGTGCCGCGCGCGTTCTTCACAGCGACCTGAACCTCTTCCGGCAGGCCGAACGGCAACTGAGCCCGAATCTCTCCAGGCGCGACCAGCAGGAGCGGTGCGAGCCAACGCACATCACCGGCGCGCAGTTCCACGCTGACGCCTGCGATCTGATCCGGCAACGAAGTACCGGGAGCCATCTCCGTCACTTCGGAAAGATTGGCGCCGACGATGATGACCAGCGTGCCCGGAGCAATCGCGGCCCCAGCGTCCGCGGCGTTCACGACCCCGTTCGCCGCAATCGAAGGGGGCGTAGCCGGCACAGGCCCGGCCTGCCGCACCGTGTGCGTCTGCCCGCCGACGGTCAACTCAGCGGAGCGAGCAGCCCCTGCGTTGGTGTCCAGTGTGTACTGCACAGTGCCATTGCCCGTGCCCGATGACGTGTCGGAGAGCTTGACCCAGTCCGCCGCACTGACAGCGGTCCACGCGCAATCCGGCTCGGCCGCCACCAGGACGCTGCCCGTGCCGGCGCCGGCGGCCAGGTCGACCGCTGATGGCAGCAATGTAACTTCGCACGAAACGGCGCCGCCTGCCTGCGTGACTGTGTGGATCTGCCCCGCAACGGTGATCGACGCGCTGCGTGTCGCAGCGGCCGGGTTGGCATCCACCGAATAGGTGATGGTCCCCGAGCCAGTGCCCGATGCGCCGGCTGTGATTCTGACCCAGGAAGCCTCGCTGGCAGCCGTCCAGGCGCAGGCGGTGGACGTTGTGACGCTGACAGTGCCCGATCCGCCAGAGGCGGAGAACTGGACAGATGCGGGGGCAAGCGAATAAGAGCAAGTGCCAGGGCGCGGCTTTGCCGGCAGCGTGATGCCTGCCTGGGAAGGCTGGCCCCCCACGCGAACGAGGAGAGACGGCGAGCGGGTATTGACTTGGTCTGGAACTGTGAAGTAAACGATGTAGGCCCCGACGAGCAGGTAGTCGAGTGCGGCGAGGCGGGGCGGCACAGCGATGCCTTGCAGCTCCACCACGACGGAGTCGCTGACGCGGTTGGGCTCGAGTCCGCTCGTCGGATCCACGCCGAGTTGGCCGGCGACTACAGGGGGCGTGACGGCGCCGAAGCCTGCGCCGATGAGTAGGATCTCTTCACCGGGCTCGGCTGGCAGGTCGACCGTGACTTCCCGATTGTCGGCATGGTAGGCCCAGACCGGCCCCAGCCCGCTGGCGTCGGCGCTGTAGAGCCGCGGATTCCTTGCGGTTATCGAGATTGTGCGGACCGGGCTGACACCGGTCTTAGTTACGACGCGGAGACCGGCTGTCGACGAGATTTCGAAGGGAAGCTGGGCGAGGATCCAGTCTTTGGCCACTCCCCCGATGGCCGCAGGCAGTGTGCGACCGCCGCCGGTGACCTCTACCGAGATGCCATCCAGCGTATTAGGCCACGGTACACCGTACTCCAGCATGTTTTGCGCAGGGGCGAAGTCCCCACCCGTGATGAACACGACAGAGCCCGGGGCGAAGGCGGACGTACGATCGGCATCATTGAAGATGTCTGTGATTTCGATGGCTGCGGGGGTGGGGGCAGCGGCCTGGGTGACCGTGAGAGTCCGGCCGGCGATGGTTGCGGTGCCGGTGCGGGCGGCGCCGGTGTTGGCCGCGGCGGCGAGGGCGACTGTGCCGTTGCCGACGCCGGAGGATCCAGAGGTGACGGTGAGCCAAGGCGCGGCGCTGGCGGCGGACCAGGCGCAGCCTGTACCGGCGGTGACCTGGACTGTCAATGTGGCACCAGCGGCAGGAACAGTCTGGGCGGAGGGGTTGATGGAGTAGGTGCAGGTGGTGGCCGCAGCGGCCTGCGTGATGGTGAGGGTTTGACCGCCGACGGTGAGGGTTCCGGTGCGCGCGGGGCCGGTGTTCGCGGCGACGGAGTAGGCGACGGCGCCTGGCCCCGACCCGGCGGCGCCGGAGGTGACGGTGATCCAGGGCACGGCGCTGGCAGCGGTCCAGGAGCAACCGGAAGCTGCCGTGACGGTGACGCTGCCGGTGGCGCCGGCGGCCGGGATGGACAGTGCGGTGGGGGAGATGGAGTAGCTGCAGGAGGGAGGCGGCGGCGAGCCGCCGGAGATGTTGAGCGTGGCGGTGTAGGAGTCGCTGGCTTCCCAGTAGTAACCGGGATCACCGGCAAACAAGCGTCCCATGGCGAAGCCCAGATAGAGCCGTGTGGCCGTCGCCGGGATGGAGAACCTATGGGGTGTGCCACTGGATGTGAGGCCGTCGCCGATCAGGAAGACCTGTCCGATGCCGGGTTCCAACGAGGGAAAGTCGAACGGTTCCTTGAAGACGAGCTTTTCGGGCGGCGCGGCGTCGGGCGTATTGTCGTCCAGGAAGACACCGGCGAGGAAATAAGCGCGCCACTGGGCCTGAATCCCGGAGAGGCCGAAATAGGAGTTGAGATTGGTGTGGTAGGGCGCACCATCGGCGGTGGTGTAGCCGCCGCCGCAGCAGCGCACTTTGCCGGAGACCTGCGGCACGGTGAGAACCTTGCCGGGACCGGGCGTGAGGCGCACCACGGGAGGAAGATACCCGTCGAAGGCGGACTGCCGGCCCGCGGCGTAGAGGTTGGATTTCGCATCGACCTGGAGGGGGGACACACCGGTAGCGGCGCCCGCGGTGAGTTGGATGGATGCGGACAGGGATCCGCCGCCCTGGTAGTACCACCCGGGGTTGCCGATCATCTGGTCGCTGCGAGCGTAGCCGAGGAAGACGCGGGTGGCGTCGTGGGGAACGATAAAGCGTTTGCCGTCGCCGGTGCCGATGTAGAAGGTCTGTCCGATGAGGGGCTCGAGGGTGGTGAAGGCGTCGTTGGTGAAGTTCAGCGCGGTGGGGGGCCAACCGCGAGGCTTGAGGTCGTTCAGAAAGACGCCGACGAGGAACATGGAACGGGAGGGATGTTTGATCCCGGAGACGGCGCCCCAGGGTTCGAGATCGGTTTTGGGACCGCAGGCGGCTGTCCCTTCAGGTGGCGCGGAGATGCCGTCTTTGCAGGTGACGGACCCGGAGGCGTGAACAGTCATGACCCTACCGGGTGCGGCGGTAAACTTCCAACCGGGGGGCATCTCGGTGGGCCAGTTGACGTCGAGGCCGGACCAGAAGATGCTGGATTTCCCGTTCACGGTCATGGTGGCGCCGGTAGCGACGGGGCCTGGGACGAACGGGGTAAGTCCGGTGACGGTGACATTCAGGGAGCCGTTGTTGTCCTGATAGGAAGAGGGCGCGCCACTGAAGGACACGGCGTCAGCGAAGCCGAGATAGAGCCGGGTTGCGGTGGAAGGGACTGTGATCTGCTGGAGCGCGCCGCCGGCTGACCGGCCGTCGCCGATGAAGAAGACTTGGCCGAGGACGGGCGAATATCCCGCAAGATTCTCGGTGGCCGAGAGGTCGATGCGGTCGGGGGCGGGATCAGCGGGTTCGCGCTCATCGAGAAACACACCGACGAGAAACATCGCGCGCGTTTTGTGAGCAGTACCCGATATCCCCGCCCACGAAGAGATAACGGTGCCCTTGCTCCCGCATCCGTTCAATGTGCCATCGGGGCCATGCAACGGTTCGTAGGCGATTCCATTGCAGGCGATCTGTCCCGCCACGCCAGGAAAGCTCACGACCTGGCCGGGACCGGCCGCGAAGCGGAGCGCCGGCGGAACCAATCCGTTGAACGCGGCACCACGCCCTGCAGCGTAGATATTCGCCTTGGCATCCACGGTCACGCTGGTGCTCTGAGCGTGTACCAGAACCGATATTGCCAGGGTTGCCGTAAGAAAGGCCGAGAACCTAACCAGCGGTTTCATGGTGAGCTCCAGGGTTGTACACCGAACTTCACCTACAGAGTGCGTCGCCCCTTGGCTGGCGCGTCCCTTGTGCTGCATCAACTATAAACAGGTCTTTTTATCTGTTATAGAGATGCGGTCCTTCGGAGGGGAATATAGGGTATCCGGCAGGCGGAGTCAAGCGCTGTTGCAGGCAGTGTCGCAGGCAGTGACGCAGGCAGCCGGTGCTGCCGGCAATCCCTGCGACTTCGAAGTCAAGAGCATCGACTCCCTCGGCTGACAGGCGGCCGATGGTGGACGGCTCTTGCGACTGCTCAGCATTCGGCCCATCGCCTACCGTCTCAAGTAGGGTGCCGATCTGAACTGTAGAAACCGGCCTATCTCATTTGCACCGACCTGAGCTTGACGCTGGAACGCCAGTGTCCGAGCCCATGCGGAGAAGCCCCAGGAGATAAAATTCGCCTTGAAATCAGCCGTCCTGGACAGCACGGGATGGCCAAACACGAGGCGCATGCCTTCCGGGGAAGGCATGCCGTTCCGTGCAGGTGTTCTTTCACTGATCTGCTGAAGCGGGCTACGGAATCGTCCAGGTTCCTTTCTGCTGCCAGCCCGTGTCCCGGTTCAGGGCGTCCCGGCTCCGCAGGTAAGTATTCTTCGGGCCACCCATTGTGGGCTTGAGGTTGATTGGCACGTTCATCACCAAGCTGCCGCCCTGGTTCTGAACTGTGGTCCCCGCCGTATTTACGGTGCAGGCTGAACTGTCCAGGGCGTTCGACGCAATGCCCGGAGCCACCGGACCCAGGAAGAATCCGACATCGGACGAGTACATCCAGAGCCCGTTGCCGGCCCGGTCATAGTGCACAAAGCAGAACGGCTGACCGCCGCCGTCCGTCGCGGCCGCGACCAGGAATTCTTCCCAACCCAGTGGCGAACCTGTAAAGCCAGGCGGGTCAGGATACGTCAGGACGAAGGCCGGATTCGAGCCGTTTCCACTCACCGGTGACACCACCAGCGCGGGCAGCGGCGCAGCGGCTTGCGTCCACGTGCCGCGCTGCACCCAGCCGGTGTCGAAGTTGCTGGTATCCAGCGCCCGCATGTAGAGGTTACGGGCGGCGGCCGCTTTGAAGACCACTGCCAAATTCAGGGTGAAACTGGTGCCGGAGCCCGAGACGCTCGACCCAGCCGTGTTCAAGGCACAGTGCGAGCCCTGCAGCGTACTTGAGGCAACACCTGGCATCACTGGCCCCACGAAGAAGCCCAGAGTGTCCGAATACAGCCAGAAGCCATGACCCTGCACGTCGTAGTGGAGGAAGCAGAAGGCCTGCCCGCCGCCGTCCGGGGCCGCGGCGATGAGAAACTGCACCCACCGCAGTTGCTGGTATCCCAGCACCCCGCTATACAACGCCTGGAAGACCTGCTGATCACCCGTGCCGGAAGAAGGTGTGGACTTCACAGCCGCAGTGACATTCACGGTCATTGGATCGCCCGCCACATTGTTGTCCGCTATCGCATCGCTGGCATTGCTGAGCACCGCGATGTTGCTGTACCCCGGCAAGGAGCCCGCCTGCACTTTGGACTTCACGGTGATCACACTCGACGCACCGGGCGCCAGCGAGTTGGGATTCGTGCAGGTCACAACCTGTGTGGAATAGGAACAGGACCAACCGGAACCGAGAGCGTTCATATAGGCGAGCCCCGGCGGTAGCGTATCGATGACGGTGATTACTCCTGTGCTCGACGCCTGGCCCACGTTCGTGACAGTCAGGGTGTAAACAACCTGTCCACCCAAGGGAACCCCTCCGCCGTCGGTCATCCGCAAGCTGAGATCCGGATATCCAGCCGGCAGCGAGGCAACAGGCGTCAGGGAACCGGCAGCCACGCCATCTCCCACCTGCCCGAACATCTCAGACCCCCAGGCACGCACTGTTCCATCCGTTAAAACTGCGACGCTGAACTCGCCGCCCGCTGCGATCGAGGCCGCGCCAGGCAGCGCGCCCACCCGCACCGGCCACATCCTGTCGATTCTCGTGCCATCGCCCAACTGGCCGGCATCGTTGCGGCCCCACGACCAGACGGAGCCGTCGCCGAGCAACACCAGGCTGTGCGACCCGCCGCCCGATGCCGCGACTGCCCCCGAAATGGTGGGTAACTGCACGGGCGAATTGTACTGGCCGGCCGTTCCGTCGCCCAGGCCGTAAGGTGAACTGCCCCAGACCCACACCGTGCCGTCGGTCTTGACGGCGAGACTGTGCCTCCAACCGGTGGCGATCGACGCGACGCCCGTCAAGCCGGGCACCTGGACTGGAGTGAGGCGCTGTGTTGTGGTCCCATCACCGAGTTGGCCCTGCGAATTGTCGCCCCAGGCCCACACCGTTCCGTCGTTCTTCAAAGCCAGGTTGGAATAGTCGCAGGTGGCCAGGCTGATCACCCCGGTCAACCCGGGCACCTGTCCCGGCACCTGGCGGGACGTCGTGGTTCCATCGCCCAACTGCCCTTGCGAATTGTCGCCCCAGGTCCAGACCGTTCCGTTCGATAGAACAGCCGCACTGTGGTACTCGCTGCCTGCCGCCATCAGCACCCCGGTCAGACTACTCACTTTGGCCGGCGCCGGATGCCAAACCGTGGTGCCGTCGCCCAGTTGCCCGGCGTCATTCGAACCCCACGTCCAGAGCGTGCCGTCATTCCTGACAGCCAGGCTGTGGCCAAACCCGGCCCAAACCTGCTTCACACTGGTGAGTCCGCTGACGGCGACCGGGCTGATTCGCGTTGTTGTCGTCCCGTCTCCCAGTTGACCTGCGCCATTGACGCCCCACGCCTTGACCGTTCCACCCTGCGCTAACGCCAGGGAATGCAACTCCCGCGCGGAAACAGCGGACACAGTGGTCAGACCCGGTAAAGCGACAGCGCTCGGGCGGTTGCGAGGGCCGCCGTTGCCAAACTGGCCATACGCGTTCGACCCCCAACTCTGGACGGAGCCATCCGCCTTGAGCGCCATGCAGAAGCTGTATGTAAACGTGCCTCCGCCGGCCATACCAGCTATCCCGGCAAGACCCGGGATCGTGACAGGAGATATGCGTTGAGTGGTGGTTCCATCACCCAACTGACCGGCGGAATTGTCACCCCAGGCGCGCACGCTGCCGTCGCCCATGACGGCATAGCTGCTGTACAGTCCGCCCGAGATCCCAGCCGCACCTGCGAGCAGCGGCAAGGGGACCGGCAGATTCCGCGCCAGGGTTGTGCCGTCGCCGAGTTGACCGAAGCTATTGTCGCCCCAGCCCCACACCGTTCCATCCGTGCGGATCGCAAAGCCAACGTAGCCGCCCGCGGCGATGAACTTGACGGCCGTGAGACCGCTCACCTGCGCCGCCGTAGTGCGGGTAACGACTGTACCGTCGCCCAGTTGGCCGCCGCTGTTCAACCCCCAGGACCAGACCGTGCCATCCGTGCGCAGCGCAAGGCCGTGTCCGTACCCGAGGGCGATGGCCACCATGCCCGTGATCCCTGTTACCTGCACCGGTGCGCTGCGGTTCGTCTTGGTGCCATCCCCGAGCTGGCCAAAGTTGTTATAGCCCCAGGCCCACACCGTTCCATCCGACTTCAGAGCCAGGCTGGTATCCCGACTGGCGGCGATCGCGACGACGTTCGTGAGGCCTGTTACGGGGATGGGAACCGGCGAGCTGTTCGTCGACCCGTCGCCCAACTGGCCGCGGGTGTTCGCGCCCCAACTCCAGACGGAGCCGTCGAGCTTCAGCGCGAGGCTGTGATTTGACCCGGCCGCCACCATGGTGACGCCAGCCAGCCCACTGATCGGCTGCGGCGCATTGCGGGAGGTCAAGGTGCCGTCTCCCAGTTGCCCCGACGAATTCGAGCCAGATGACCACACAGCACCATTGGATGCGAGGCGAAGGCTATGCCCATATCCGGCCGCAATTGCGGTCTGGGCCAACCCGGGCGCCTGGCTCACACTGGCTGTCGCGGTGGACGAATTATTCGCCGCATTGCCATCCCCGCTCAGGTTCACCGTCACCGTGTTCGAAACACTCGGATAGGCCGCCGCGCCTACCTTCACCATCAGAATCAGTTCATTGCTGCCAGAGGGATAGATTGGGGTGGAAGTGGTGCAATTCACCTGCTGCCCAACCGATGAGCAGGTCCACCCGGTGCTGGATGATCCGGAAAAGCTGAGGCCGGATGGGAGCGTGTCAGACACTGTAATCACGCTGGCAGTGGCCACTCCACCCTGATTCGTAAGGGTGATTACATACCCCGCCGCATTGCCGACACTGAATCCGGCACCCGCTGCGGCATTGATCGAGAGATCCACCGGCGCAGGCGCCGCCAAAGGTACGGGCGTCAGATGGATCAACGGCTGGCCGTCACCCAACTGTCCATATCCATCACGCCCCCATGCCCAGACCGTGCCATCGCTCTTTGACGCCAGCGAGTAATCGGGACCCGAAGCCAGAGAGACCACATTCGTCATGCCTGAAATCTGTATTGGAGTAGGATGGCTCGTTCTGGAGCCGTCCCCGAGGACGCCGTAAGCGTTCCCACCCCAAGCCCAAAGGGCGCCGCCCGACTTCACGGCGAAGCTCCTGATCACGCCGCCATGCACAAGCACCACCCCTTGAATCCCGCTCAGCTGGATGGGTGTGCTGCTCTGCCCGTTGGTCCCCTCTCCCATCTGTCCGTTGGAGTTGTTACCCCATGCCCAGACCGTTCCATCGGACTTCAATGCCAGGCTGTGGTTGTCACCGGCCGAGATGGCGGTGATTCCAGTCAGGCCGCCGACTTGAGCCGGAACCGTGCGATTGACGGTCGTACCGTCCCCCAGCTGGCCATTTGAGTTCCGTCCCCATGCCCACACAGTCCCGTCGGCCTTGAGCACCAGGCTGTGGTACAGGCCCGCAGCGAGAGCCGATACGCCCGCGAGGCCCGTTGCCTGGACAGGAGAAAGCCGCATCGTGGTAGTCCCATCCCCCAACTCGCCGCTGCTATTGCTCCCCCAAGCCCAAACGGTGCCATCGGTCTTGAGTGCGAGGGTATGGGAGGTTCCGGCCGCGACCGCCGTCACCCCGGTGAGCCCGGGCACCTGGATCGGCGTATCCCGTTGAGTATTGGTCCCATCGCCCAGTTGTCCAAACGTATTCGAGCCCCATACCCAAACCGAACCGTTGGCCTGCACCGCCAAGGTGTGCATGGAGCCGGCGCCAATCGCGGAAACTCCGCTCAATCCCGCCACCTGCGCCGGTAAGGACCGTCGCACGGTCGTGCCATCGCCCAATTCACCTTTGAGGTTGTCACCCCAAGTCCAAACCGTACCGTCGTTCTTTCGCGCGATGCTGTGGAACTGTGCCGCGGCAACTTTGGTGATGCCGCTCAGGCCGGAAATCTGGCCAGGGACAAGCCTGGCGACGATGGAGCCAAGACCTAGCTGGCCTTCGGAATCGTAGCCCCAGGCAAGCATCGTCCCATCCGCTAAAAGAGCCAACGCGGCATCACCACCCGCCGCCATAGCCACCGCTCCGGCAACCCCATTCACCTGGACGGGCGTGGTTGTCGGAGTGGTTGCTCCACTGCCCAACATGCCGAAGATGCCCATGCCCCAGGCCCAGACGGTACCGTCGTTCTTCAAAGCCAGGGTCCCGAGACTGGCGCCGGCTATCCCCTTGACGCCCCCAAGCCCGCTAACCACCACCGGAAGCAAGCGATTCGTGGTGGTCCCATCACCCAACTGTCCGTACAAATTCAGCCCCCAGGCTCGAACGGTCCCATCCGCCATCCGAGCCACGCTATGGAAGGGCCCCCCCGACACTGAAAGTGCGGACGCCAGCCCTCTTGCCTGCACCGGCGAAGTCTGGTTCACTGTCGTGCCGTTGCCCAATTGACCGAAGGAGTTGCCGCCCCAGGCCCACACCGTGCCGTCACTCATGATCGCGAGCGAATGGTCCTGCCCCGCCCCAATGCCTAGCATGCCCAGCAGCCCATTGACCTGAGTCGGCACAGACCGGTTGGTGGTGGTGCCATCGCCAAGCTGGCCGCTACCATTGAAGCCCCAGGCCCACACCGTTCCGTCCTGCCTCATAGCAAGGCTGTGCGTATTGCCTGCCACGATGGCCACCGCACCGGCCAACCCGCTCACCTGGACAGGCAGGGTGCGCTGTTGCGTCGTCCCATCGCCAAGCCACCCGCTACTGTTGCTGCCCCAGGCCCACACCGTTCCATCCGACTTCAGTGCCAACGAGTGGCTACCGCCGGCTGCGACCGCGATTACATTCGTGAGGCCGTTCACCTGCACTGGCGTCGAACTATCAACCAACGTTCCGTTGCCGAGCTGGCCCCTTTGATTGGAGCCCCAGGCCCAGACGGTGCCATCGGTATTCACCTTTAGTGCATGGGTGTAACTAACGGAAATCGATCCCATTCCTGCAGCCTGGTTTGGGACACCCGTGGACGTGAGCGCCGCTGGGCCCTGCCCCATCCGGGCCGAGTTTCCGCGCGCCGTTGCAACAGGCACCTCAGCCGCATCCTCTTCACTGCTGCCCGCTGTCTCGCTCACTCCTTCGATCCAGCCGAGAGCCCAGCCGGCGGCAAGGCTCAGCACTGGCGCCGCAAGCTCCACTTTCTGGGAGGATAGTCCTGCCTCTTCCACCACCAGCAAACCGGCTGCCCATTGCACCCTGCGAGCGTCGTTCGTTACGCCCCTCCAGTTCACCTGGGTGCGCACTTCCATCGGATGGCGGGCGACAATCCTGCCTCCGCTGACTTCAATCGCACCGTCCAACTTCAGCCCATCCACAACCACCGGGCTCATGAGAATTCGTTGGGCGCTGCCACCCGCTAGTCCGTCCCAATTTCCGCCGAACACCACAACGCGCCCATCTTTCTTCAGTGCCGCGCTCAACGCTGCGCCTGCGGTGATGGACACGACATCGGTCAGCCCTGGCACCTGCTGCGGCCTCCACTGGGGCAGCAGCGTTCCATCGCCCAACTGTCCGTCAAGGTTTGTCCCCCAGGCCCACACCGTCCCGTCCTGCCTCAAAGCCAGGGAATGCTGTGCCCCCGCGGCTATGGCTGTGACGGAGTTCAATCCTCCCACTTCACGCCAACCAACCACCGGCTTTTGATCCCCCGTGCCAAGCTGCCCGTAACTGTTGTCGCCCCAGCCCCACACCTTCCCCTCCCCGGTCAGGACCAGAACGTGCCCCCCGTTCTCCGGTACGGCAATCCGCCTGGCGCCCGCAATCCTTCCGATCTCCACCACCGGGTACTGAGCCTCACCGGTCGCCTTCTCCTGCAACAGGTAGATGCTACTCGCCGGCTGCCCGGCGCCTGCGGCGGGATGACAAAGGGCTCCGCAAAGGACAGTCAGCAAGGCAGAGAACCGGGCTCGGAATATGGGACTGAGGCTCGACATCGCAGGTCTCCTATTTTTGAAAAGGTAGTCGGATTGCAGGTTGACGGCCCTTCCCTGCGCTCAATGCGCCGCTGAACAGCAACGAGACCGCTACACTGATTTGTGGACTATTAACAACTCGACGATAATTCGTTTTTCAGATCTTAATAGCTCTTTACATCTTGCAGGCAAAGTGTAACACGCTGAGAATCGGCGGGGCGGCCTCAATCGGTGGTTCCCGGAACCGGCGCGGCGCTGCACTTGGCAGTCCGATCACAATCGGGTCAGCCAGGTTTGGCGCGTTACCCTGATAACATGCCGAGCCGCCGTTCCGTCCTGGCCGCGCCCCTCCTCCTTCTGCCATCCCGCGCGGCGGCCAGCCGCCCCAATGTCGTGATCTTCATGTCCGACGACCACGGCGCCTGGGCCAACGGCTGCTATGGGTGCAGCGATATCCAGACACCCAATATCGACCGCCTCGCCTCAACCGGAGCGCGCTTCACTGGAGCCTACGCCTGCACCCCGGTCTGCTCACCCAGCCGCATGACGTACATGACCGGCCTGATCCCCTCGCAGCACGGCGTCCAGGACTACCTGCTGCCGCGGGACAGCTTTGGACCTGCCGCCACCCGCTTCCTCGACGGCCACCCTACCTGGAGCGAGGCGCTCGCCGCCCATGGCTACACCCTCGGCCTGTGCGGCAAATGGCATATGGGCGACGACGACAAAGCCCAGCGCGGCTTCTCCTACTGGCACACCGTCCCCGGCGGAGGCGGGACCTACCGCGACCCCGAATTCGTCACCAACGGAGTGCGTCGAAAGCTGACTGGCTACAAGACCAATCTCGTCACCGACGGCGCGCTGGAGTTCCTGGACACGGTGAGAAATAAACCGTTCGTGCTCCACCTGCCGTTCTACGCTCCGCACACGCCTTACGATTACCAACCCGAGGAATTCCGCCAGCCCTATCGCGACTCGAATTTCTCCTGTTTTCCCGACACGCCCAGGCACCCCTGGCAGAACCCGGAACTCGCCCGGCATCACGGGCAGCGTGCGAGCAAGCTGGGCTATTCCGCGCTGATCACCGGCATGGATCACAACATGGCCCGCGTCCTGCAACGCCTCGACCAGATGGGCGTCCGCGAGAATACGCTCGTGATCTTCACGGCCGATCAAGGGTGGAGCGCAGGCCACCACGGGGTGTGGGGCAAGGGCAACGGCACCTGGCCGTTCAATATGTACGAGGAGGCGCTGCGCGTCCCCCTCATCTGGAACCACCCCGGCCGCATCGCCGCCGGCCGAGTCATCCCGTCGCTTGTTTCCAGCTACGATTTCTTCCCGACCATCCTCGACTACCTGGGCGTCCCCGCACCGAATGGCGGCCGCCGGCCCGGGCGCAGTTACACGCGTCTGCTGCGCGGCGATTCGCAAAACTGGCGGAACCGCCTCTATTTCGAATACGCCAATGTACGTGGCCTGCGCACGCAGACCCTGAAGTACATCGAGCGCACCTCAGAGTTCCCCAGCGAGATGTACGACCTCGAAGCCGATCCCGGCGAGACGAAGAATGTCCTGCGCGATGCCGCTTATGCCAGGACGGCAGCCACGCTGCGCGCCGAACTGGCTGGTTTCTTTCGCGCTGCTGGAGCACCCAACCTGCAGGACTGGCGGAGCATGGTCCGGCACGAACTGCACACCTACCCTCCACCTCGGCAGTGAACCGCGAAAGACACCGGCTCCTAAGCTGGCAAACCACCGCCGGGCGTATACTGAACACGACTACAGCATCTGAAAGTCGCTAATGAATTTATGCGCCGCGACCCGCTCAGAAGCCACGAAGTGAAGGAGCCCCAATGATCTCCCGCCGCACCGTTCTCTCAGTTCTCGGAGCCCTCCCAGCCGCCGGAATGCTGGCGCCAGGAACCCTCTACGCCCAGGCCGCGGCCAGATTCCCCCGCCGGCTTCTGGGGCGCACCGGACGCCAGGTTGTGCCGCTGGCCCTCGGTGGCCAGGCCTCGCTGCAGTGGACGAAGCCCGGGATTGATCCGGCTGACATCATCGTGCGTGCCGTCGAGCTCGGTTTGAACTACCTCGACACGGCCAACGCCTACGGTCCCAGTCAGATGAACTACGGTGAGGCGTTCCGCCGCCTGCACCTCACTCCCTCCGATTCCTCCTATGACAAGGCGGGACGCGAACGACTGTTCCTCGCCACCAAGACCGGCCGGCGGCTCGCCCTCGATCCTGCTGGCACGGGCGCCACGGCCGTCGATGATCTGAAACGATCGCTCACGCAGATCTTTGGAGACGGCAAAGGATTCATTCCGGAAGGCGCTTACCTCGACTCCATTCAGGTTCACAATCTCACCACGCTGGAACAGGTGAACCAAATCTACGAAGGCCTGGCCGAGCGCGGCTCAAAACGCCCTGAGCGCATTGGCGCCCTCGCCGCCCTGCTGGACTTCCGTGACGGCACCAACTATACCGGCCTCAATCCGGAGCAGAAGCACTGGATCCGCCACATCGGCCTGACCGGCCACCAGAGTTCCCCTGTATTGATGAGCGCCATCCGCCGCGACAGCCAGAATATCTTCGACACACTGCTGGTCGCACTGAACTCCAACGACCGGCTGTGCAGCTCTCACCAGAACAACGTGCTGCCCCTGGCCGTGGCGCGTGGCTTGGGCGTCATCGCCATGAAGGTCTTCGCGGACGGCGCTTACTATGGGAAGCAACCGCGCTTCTCACGCACGCCGGATGACGTGATCCTGTCAGTGGGCAAGCCCGAAGCAACCGCCTGCTCTGACCCGGTCCGCTACACAGCATCCCTCCCAGGCGTCTCGTGCGTCATCATCGGCACCGGCCGCATCGATCGCGCCAGACCTGAAAACTGCCAGATGACCGCCAATTTGACGGCAGCGCTCTCTGACCTGCCCTCTACCCTGGAGCGCGAACGAATCGAAAACGATTCGGCCGCCCGCCACGGCGCGGCCACCAACTACTTCCAGGAGAAAAGCGGCCTCGTGCAGCCCGCAGCCGTCAAGACCCGCCGCGATGAGGATCGCATCATCGTCGAGTGGAATACGGCGCTCGCGGGCCCGCAGCCGCTGAAGGCTTACCAGGTGAAGGCCGGCGACAGGCTCCTCGTCTCGTTGCCCTTCCGCCCGCAATTGTCAGAGGCCCCACTCTCCGTGGTCATTCCGGCCTCGGCGCCGGGCGATGCGCCTATCACGGTTACGGCGTCAACAGGGGTGTAGGTCCTTCGACGGAGTCCGGATAGAACACCTGCCTGCAGATGCCACAGATCCCGTGACTGACCCGTTTGGGTGGAGCCGCCAGCAACTCCG
Source organism: Paludibaculum fermentans (assembly GCF_051172195.1). Lineage (GTDB taxonomy): Bacteria > Acidobacteriota > Terriglobia > Bryobacterales > Bryobacteraceae > Paludibaculum > Paludibaculum fermentans_A. Next base: position 128,038 of record NZ_JBPJAQ010000002.1, on the reverse strand, counting down.
GCACCCAATCCCAACGGCTGTGGTCGGCACGGTGGCATACCCTTCTGCAATGGCTGCACATCTTGAGAACACCGGCTTCATCGAGGTAGCAGCTGATCTCAGGCGGCAGGGGCACCCGATCGTGCTCGTCGTGCGGTCTCATCACCGTCAGCGAGTTCACCACCACCAGGCCCGAGCCGTCGGGCTCGGCATAAGTCAGCATACGGAATGAGCGAAAATGCGAGGGGCTGGAGCACTCATATGAGTGCTGCCAGGCCTCACGCGAGGTCAACACCCGGCGATACCCGTCCTCGAAAAAGGGCTTGAGCACGTCTGGCACGCAAGCCATCACCGGCTGGCCCAACTGCCGATGGCGCTCCAATCCGGCGCCGCTGTTCTCGCGGGCAAAGCGATCCCAGGCGGCATTGCAGTAGACAATCCTAAGGTCATTATCGAGCGCGAAGATGACAGCCGGATCGTCCTCCAACCGGTCTCTACGGAGAGCCCCACTGCCTTTCGGGCTGCTTTTGCTGTTCACGGCATTCAAAGCCTACCACGCTGTCCAGTCGGCCAGAAACCAATCTGGGCTGCGGCTGGACATCGGCCAACGCTTGGCGATTCCCTATGGTGCCGACCTCACCTCAGTCCTCAATAAGGTGTAGATTGGGACCGTAAAGGCGCATCTACTTCCCCGAAAGCCCAAAGTAGCGGCAAAATCGGCAAAATCAGGGATCCAGTCCGGACACCTCCAGTTATAATGTCGTGACCCCGTGCTCTATCGTCCACTACTGTTGACCCTATGCGCCGTCGCGATCCTGAAGGGTCAGATGGCCCTGGTGCCGGCACCCGCCACTCTGACGATGCGAGGCGCCGAGGTGCCGCTGCGCCTGTCTCCGCCCAGCTATAGCCCGCGCCTCTCCGTCGTGATCGCCGTAGACACCCTGCAACCCGCTGATCTCGACGCTCTCCGCCCCTACCTCCGGCAACTCTACGGCGCACGCAAGGATAAGAGTCTATTTGACCTGATTCTCTTCACCTCCGGCGGCTTCCAACCCCTGGGTCCATACCGGTCGGTCGCGGCCCTGGATAGAGACTTGAAAGAGAAGCTGAAGCAACCCGAGGAGCCCCCGCCCGCCATTGAACCCCTCCGCTTCTACTCGGAACTGCCTCGCGCCCTCATCTCTGAACCCGATCAGGGCTGGCTCACCGTCGTGTTCGCAGGACGTTGGCCAGGCCTGCCGGAACCCATGCTCGACTACACTCGCGCCTGGTTCGGCCGCGTGTTCGCCGCCCGCCGGCTGCGCCCGATCTTCTGGGCGCCGCAGGACCACCAGACCCTCCCCCTGTTCGACTCCATCTCCCGCCAATTCCTGGCCAGCCTCGACGCGCCGCCGCCCGATGCCCAGGAAGCCGCCTGGACCGCTCCGTCCCTCAGCGACGGCTTCCTGCTCGCCCCAACCCTCCTCAAGGATGCCGGCGGCCAGTCGCTGTGCGAATGGCCGGAGTTTATACAGAACCCCGAATTTTCTTTGCCCTCATTGGAGGACTACTCCAGGCTTCGCCAAGCCGTAGCGGCCCGTGCCGCGCTGCCCGAATTGACCGCCGTCCTGGCCATCAATCCGCGCGATGCCAGCGGCATCAACCTGGCGGCTGATGAGGCGCTGCAGTTGAGAGACTTCACTGCGGCAGCCCGCTGGCTGGCCGCCGTGGTCGAACTGGAACCGGCTAGCGCCGATCGCTGGCGGCAGTACGCACACGCCCTCTACGATGGCGGATCTCGACTGGCAGCGGAGCCTGTCCTGCAGCGCGCCCGGCAATTGAATCCGCGCGATCCCCTGCTCGCTGAGCGAGCCGGACGCCTGCGCCTGCTTCGACAGGACGTGCCCGGCGCCCTCGCGCTCTTCGACGAGAGCCTTACGCTCCAACCCGCCAATGAAGACCTCTGGTATGTCTCCGCGGACCTCGGCCGCGAAACGAAAGACACCGCCCGGGAGACCCGCTCCCTGGAGAAGGCCCTGGCGCTCAACGGCTCCAGGCTCGATCGCCGCACCCGCCTGGTTGGCCTGCTCCTCAATGCAGGGGACGCCGCTCGCGCCCGGCCGCTGGTCGAGGAAGCCGCGAAGAGCCTGCCGCCCGAGGTCCCCGTTCTCGCGGACTACGCCGCGTACTGGGAAAAACTGGGAGAGCCGGCGCGTTCCCTTGAACTCTGGCTCAAGACTTTTGCCCTCGACCCTGCGTTCGAACAGGGCTACTTCGAATCCACGCGCCTCCTGATGGCCGCTGCCCGCGATGCCGACGGCTTGCCGGTCAGCGAGGCCGGTCTATTGAAGGCGCCCGGCTCCGCTCGCCTGCATCTGGCCCGGGTCGAAATGCTGGAGCGCCTGGGCCGCCCCTATGACAGCCGCCGCGCGTTGGAAACGGCCGCCGCCCAACTCACCGATCTCGAAGTACAGCGCCGCCGCGCCGCCCAGGAGGACCTCTACGGAAAGTCCGCCGCCCTCGCCTACCGGACGCTGGTGGAATCCCTCGATCGCGCCAAGGCCCCACCCGGCGAACTGCAGGCCGCCACCCAGCGCGGGCTCACCGTCGCACTCCGGGACCACGAAACCGAACTGGCCGCCTGGTTCCAACAGCGCGGCAAGGCCAGTCCCGCTGCAGGAACAGCCGGCGCGCCCGTTTCATCTTCGCTCGCCGCGCCCGACGGACTTGTTCCGGGTGGCCTCGACGGCATGGCTTTCGCCGCCCATATGAAGAAGCGCGCCTCGAGCCCCGCCACCTTTTTCCAGGAGTACAGCCGCACGCTCGCAGATGGACTCGGCGTCTCCGAAAAGAGTGCAGCCGATGCCTATCGGGACGAGGTGTTGACTTACTTCACCAAGGTTCAGCAGCTGCAGGCATTCGGCCGCATCAAGGACGGCCGCTATGTCATCGCCCTATCCACAAAGGACAATAACGCCCGCAAAGCGGCGGAGCGGGTCGTGGAATCGCTCGGCTACAAGCTGAAGGTGAATAAGTCCAAGATCTCCCTCGACGCGGGCGAGAAGAAGGATCAGGCACGCAAACAGGAGCTTCTCTCCGCGCTCGGGTTGGACCCCGTGGAAATGGTCGAGGTCATCGAAGCAGGTAAAGACTATAACCTCGAAGTGGAAGTCGGCTGGGCAAACGTCCTCTTCGGGCAGGCCGCCTGGATGCGTGAGTTCGCACCGAAAGGTCCGCCCGGCGGAGGCTTCTCGGAACTACTCGTACGCGAACCAACCGTGGCGCGGCTCTACGCCGGCCTCGCCTCCGCCGAACCGCGCGCCGCGGAGCTCCTCGCGAAACGCATTGGACTGCGTGTGCTCGCCTCTGAGAAGTATGCCGATCTGCTCTTCGCCTTCGGCCCCGCGTTCGCGTTGAATGGCCAGGGCGAGGTCATCGTCCCCGGAGGCGCCGCCGCAAGGCCCGTGTGGCGCGCCCTGGCGCAAAGCGACCCCTCCGATGCCGTGGCGTTCTATACCAAGCTGCTCCATCAGGACAACGGCAGGCTGCTGGCATTCTTCTCGAACCTGACTCAGCTGGATCCCCTTCGCCAGACATTCTTCACCCGCAATCCGCAGCGGGCAGCAGCCTACTATGCACTTTTCAAGGACTCTCCGGAGATGAAGCCAGGCGCGGCCAAACGTACGCGCGAGGCCTCGTTTCTGGAATTCCTGCGGGAGATTCCACTCGCGAAAGATGGCACCGTCGACTGGCCGGGCAGCGCTGAAGTCTGGACCGTCGCTCGCGGCGCCTCCACGCTGGAGAAGACTCAGCGCATGATGCGCAAAGTGGATAAGGCGGTCGCCCCGGCGTCAGAGGATGAGGTGCTCATCAAGCTGGCCCGCCGCCGCTATGAGGCCGGAGAACAGAAAGTCTCCCAGGTCGACAACTTCCTCGCCGTGGCCCGCATCGACGCCAGGCGCTCCACCCCCCTGACCGAGGCGGAAGCGCTGCTGCTCGCGCAGAGCCTGTCCGACTGCGAGGGAGCTTACCCCTACTTCGCCAGCCTGACGGAACTCCACGAGAAGGACCTTACCCGCTTCCTGCGCCTGGCCGCCCGCGTGAAGGAGTTAAGAGACGTCGACGCCAATCAACTCCTCGCCCACTTTTACGCCGTCGCTGAGCTCATCGACCTGCTGGCCCGTCACGGATCCCTCACCATCGCCGAAGCCTCCACTCTCTTCAGTGAACTGTGCGAGAAACTCGGCAATTCAGCAACCACCGATCTGTGGAGCGAAGCCTCGGCTGCCGTCCTAGAATCGGCCCAACGGCAAGTGAAAGCCCGGGCCGATACACCGGACTCGGCCACTTGGTGGCTGGATGCTCTAGCCGGCCCTGCCCAACTCGGACGCCGTGACGAAATCCGGAAAGTGCTGCAGGCACAAAAGGCGCCGGACCTTGCCCAGTTGCTCGAGATGGTCCGCCACGCCCGTGAGCTGCCTCGAAAACCGCTCGAATCCGCCTTGGCGCTGGAGAAGGGCTTCGCCACCCTGCCGCGTGTTGAATTCTCCAAAAATCAGAAACCCAGGGGTGAGATCCGCCAGACTATCGAGCTCTACAATGCGCTCGGCGGACCCAAAATCCTCGTCGAAGTGAAGAAGCAGGCCGCGAAGAAGAAGCCAAATCCGAAGGAGTTCGACAAACTGTCACGGCAGCTTCTGGAAGAACTGGCCGCACCTCTCGCCTTGGCCGTGCTTTCCCTCGACTACGCCTACTTCCTCCGTACCTCCGATCTGGCAGCAGCCGAAGATGTCCTGCTCGTGCGCAAACACCAGTTCATCGAGCTCGATTCGACAACGAAGAAAACGACCTGGTTCCCGCCGGCCGAGTTCGAAATCAACTCCGACACAATCGGCAGCTTCGCCCGCGGCTCCCTGGCCGGCTTCGCCTATACGGCTGGGAGAATCGCTCGGGCCGGCCGCTCGAATGCCAGCGTCAGCAGCGAAAGCGTCCAGGTGATGCAGACGGCTGCCGTGCGCGCCACTCCTCTCTGGCAGCTCCGCGTCGCAGACCTCCGCAGTTTCAAACTTCGCGTTCTGGCTGCTCGGGAGTGGGTCGTCGAATCCTCCCGCAGCGGCAGGGTCCGTGAGTCCCTGGAAGCCGCCTCTGTCGGCCTGATCGCGCCCAACCGCCGCAGCCGCCTGCTTGCTTCGCTGGCCGCCGGCGAAGTGGCGCCCGCCTGGGAAGTCCTCTCCTTGAGCGACCTCTATTGGCTCGGCGATCGCCTGCCTGCCTCCTATCCCAAGGACGATCCGTGGCCCTCACCCATGTGGCCGGCTCTCCGCCGCGCGTCCGCCACCCCCAACCGTCACAGCCTCCTGGGCTCGGTGCCCCTGTTCATTCACGGTTACTCAACACCCTCCTTCGAACCCCTGCCGCCCTACGAAGACTACGCCCGCTACCTGCTGCCCGACCGCTTCTCTGAACGCGTATCCGAGTTCAAGCTGTCCCTCGCCTGGTTGGCCGATCACGAAGGCATCGACCCGCTGCGCCTCGCCGCCGATGCCGAAGCCCTCATGGATAAAGCCTTCACCTCGCTTCAGATGATTGACTACAACGACTGGGCTTCTGCCCTGAAAGCCTGGAGCGGCCTCAGTCCCGCCTGGCTGCTGGAGAAACAATGAAACGGATCCTTCTCATTCCACTCATGCTGCTACAGGCTCAGGAGCAGACGCCTACGTTTCGCGTCACCTCACGCCTGGTGGAAGTCTACGCCACGGTGTTCGACAAACAGGACCACCGCATCGGCGGGCTGAAGGAACACGAGTTTGACGTCCTCGACGGCGGGAATCCGCAACGGATCGAAAGGTTCGAAGCCAGCACAGAGGGACTCGCGCTGACCATCGTCATGGATACCACCGGCAGCATGCGCGACTCTCTCCCCGTGGTCAAGAACGCCATCAGCCTGCTCATCGATCAGCTTCGGGACGAAGACCTCGTATCCGTCTATGGCTTCGCCGGCAGCCTCGAACGCCTGCAGGAGTTTACCCGCGACAAACGCGCCGCCAAACTCGCCGTGCGCCGTACCCGAGCGGAAGGCCGCACCGCCCTCTTCGACGCCCTCACCCGTGTCTCGCAGGAACTGCATGCCCGCCCCGGCAAGAAAGCTGTCGTCGTGTTCACCGACGGCGCGGACAATTCCAGCGTGTTGAACCTGGAAACCGCCGCGCTGCGGGCCCGCAAGACAGGCGTGCCCGTCTATGTCGTCGCACAGGGAGAGGCCCTCAGCGCCACGAAGTTGATGAAGTCCCTCGAAGTGATCTCTGAGAAGACAGGCGGACAACTGTTCCGCGCGCAGAAGTCCTCGCAGATGGATGAGATCTTCATGGCCATCGCCGCCGATCTGAAGTTCACTTACATGCTCGCCTACTATGCGCCTACCATCGGTACCGGAGAGTGGCGGCCCATCCGCGTCTCCGTCAAAGCCGACGGCCGTTTTCGTGTTCGCTGTAAGGAAGGTTACTTCGCAGAGTAGCGCCGCCTGCTCCGCTGTCTAGGGCATCACGGCCGCGCGCTGGCTTAACAGAAACTGGATCCGCTCATCTGCCGGCGTAGCATCCTGGTCCACGACCCGCTTCAACGGCCTGCCTTCGTATCTCCGGTAGCTGAACAAGCGCTTACCGCCCGCGCTCGAACTCACAGTCAGTACCTCCACTGACCGCGGAGCATTCGGAATCCGCGCGCCGAACCACCGCTCATCCTCAGCCTGTTCCCAGGTTGCCACTGAAAGCGTGGACCCCTGCGGATAGTCCGGCCCGCCCCCAGTCCTCGCATGCTGCACCGCGACCTCATTGCCGGTCATCACCGACATCGTTTTCTCGTTGCTGTCGATCCAACTTGTGATCACTGCGCCCGCCAGCGGCCCGGGCGTCACGCTCGTGATCTCCGATCCAGCCTGATTCAGATGCGGCGCCGTCAAGGGATTCGATCCGGAACACCCGCCAAGCGCCAGGCAGGCAGCCACGCCCAGCACAGACACCACGCACTTCGGCGCCTTCATTGTTGGCCCCTCACCGGCGCCGTGTATACATAGTCGTTGGCACTTACCGGCTCATGACACGACACGCATTCCCCGGTGAATGACGATCCCTTGCCATACGGCTTCAGCTCCGTCCCTACCCAGCGCGCCCAACCCCAGCCCTTCGTCGCCGCATACTTCCGGCTGTCGCGGATTATGAACTCCACTTGCTGGAAGGCGCCGGTGCGAACTTGCCCCGCCCTGTCTTTCAACTGCGACCAGGCAATCTTCGCCATGGCGGAGCCGTCCGGCCACGGATGGATGCGGTTCTCCGCGATCGCTTTCACCGCGATCTCGTTCCCCACGATGACCCTCATCGACTGGTTGTCAAACCGCTCAGTTGCGCTGATCGCTTTCCAGTTCTTATATTCCGGCAGGAATTCGATTCCGTTCGGAGACGCCGCGGGTTTGGGCGCGGCCCCAGCAGCAGCGGCCCAACGCGCGAATTGCTGATCCGCGGCCGCGATGGCGGCTTCCGCAGCCCCGGCCGGTGGCGTCAGCGAGCTGACATACTTTCGAAGCACCGCCAGCTGCTGCTCTGTAACAACCGCCTCCGGATGCAGGCGTCGATACGCCGGCAACGGCATCGCCCCCAATTGCACCTGGCTGATCGCCTCGTACAAAACGCCCCGTTGCTTCGCCGCGGGCTGCAAACCCAGTTCAGAAAAGTTCAGGTGACTCCGCGCGGTCTTTACGTCCTGCACCACCAGCCAGTATGCAGGTACAATCTGATCGAACCAGGCCAGTTGAGTCTCATTCGAATGGCAGTTGTAGCAGGCCGTCCGCAGGATGTTCCGCACTTCGGGCGGCGCCTGCAGTTCACTGGTCACCGGCGGGTTTGTCAGTTCAGGACGCAGGAATTGCAGGCAGGCGAAAACGGCAACACCAGCGACCAAAATCGGAAAGACAGCTCTCCTGAACGCACTCGGCATTTAAGCCATGCCCTCACTTGTCCCGGTGCGCAAGGTGGTGGAAGAGCAGCACTCACCACAGAGGCGGACTCGGTTATTTGGAGTTGGTAACCCTCAACCTGCTGGATGGTCTTCGCCGATCGAAAGGTGCCTCGCCGGAGACCTATCTTTTGCTGGCCTGTCTCAACCCTGTCGATCCGACGGAAAAATCGGCCGCAAATCACGCTGCGGCAGCCGCAGACTCTCCCATAGAAATCCGACCGTGTTGGCCACCTGCCAGGCCGCCACCAACCCGACCGCCAACGCCGGTTTTGGTGATTCCTGCACCGGCCGCACCAGCCAGTCGCGGATCCGCCAGCGAAACGAAACGTCCCGCGTCAGCCGTTCCAACCGGCCCCGATGGAACTGTGCCGCACCGCGGCCATATTGGAAGTGCTGCCGGCAAAATGATGCGAACGTCAGCGAGTGGTAATGATCCACCACCGCGTCCTCCGCGGTCACTATCCGCCCTCCGCCGGCCAGCCACCGTTCACAGAACTCCCGATCCTCACTCGCCACCCGGAACCGCTCATCCAAACCGCCCAGGGCCAGAAACCGCTCACGCTCCACCGCCAGGTTATCTGTCGCAAAGAACCGCGCGTTCTGCGGGTCCGGATTGAAATACCGGTACGCCGCATCCAGGATCGACTGGCTGGCCTGGGAATACGCATTCGTCCTCAGCCCGTTCGCCGTCGTGCCGCCAACCAGTGCCGCTGGATGCCGTCCCAATGCACTCTTCAGCGCAGCCAGCCACCCGGGTCGTGGACGGCAATCGTCGTCCGTGAACGCCAGCCATTCACCGCATGCCTCCTGCGCGCCCCGATTGCGGCCCGCCGCCGGACCCGAATTCACCTGCCGGATCAAACGCACATTCCTGCCCGCCCGCTGCACCGCCCGGTCATCCAGGGCCGCGGCACTGCCATCGTCCACCACCACAACCTCAAAGGCCTCCGCCGGATATGCCTGCGCGGCCAGCGCATCCAGGCACTCAGCCAGCGAGTCGGGCCGGTTCCACGTCGTGACTACGACGCTGAAGTCCACAAGGCCCTCTCTTGCAGTTTGACGTGGTCAGCACGATTGAACTCATAGAACGCCAGCCGGCGCATCGAGTCGCCCGCACCCCACAAATACCCGGCCATCTGGCCGATGCCGTCCAGGACCAGCCCGAAACTCAGCAGCGGCAGCATCTTCCAGAACAACGCGCGGCTCCGCCCCGGCTTGTGCATCTCCCGGGCGCACCGCCATAGCCGTACGGCCGGAATGAGAGGCGAAGCCGCGGCATAGAACCACTTCCTCTTCCAACTCCACGCCATCGCCCGCGAACCGCCGAACAGGCGCCCGCAAAGTAGCTGGACCGGAATCCAGACGCTCAGCCTGGAGTAGTTGATGTGCCGCGCGCGTGCCGCCGGCTCCACTCTCAGCGGAATCCCATTGGCGCTGAGCTCGTAATGCAGCACCGTCTCCGCTTCCAGCAGCGCCTCCATCCGTCCGCCCAGCTCCAGCAGGATGTCCCGCTTGTAGCAACTGTTATGGCCCGGCAGAAAGTCAGGCGAACACGCCGCCATCGGCTCCATCCACGGCCCGTAGCCGATCAGGAAATCGCACCAGCTCACCAGCGTGTCCGGATTGCCGTTCCGCATCACCGGCCCCACCACCGCATAGGGACCCTCGTGCGCCGCCACCAGCGCTTCCGCCCATTCGGGCTCGGGAAAGCAGTGATCCTCAGTGAACACCACCAGCCGCCCCCGCGCTGCCCGCACCCCGGCCGCATTGGCGTGTGCGATGGAACGGACCTCGCCGATCCCAATACGCTGCACTGCCCCGAAGGCCTCCGTCTCCGCGGCAGGCCCGCACAATGCCGCCTCACTCGGTCCCACCAGGATCAATTCCAGCTTGCTCGCAATGGTTTGCCGACGCAGGTAAGACACCGTAGTACGAATCGCGTCATAATCGCGCGTCGTGGAACACACCAGCGAGAGCGGATACTCCACCGGACGAGCGTCCCAGCGCGGAGCCAGCGGCAGTTCCATCGCCGCGTCCAGCATCGAATCCAATGCCGCTACGCCCTCTGCCAGCGTCGCCCCCGTCCAGCGCCCGCCGGCCAACGCGCTTTCAAATGCCCGCCACTGCCCAGTGTAGGATTCCTTCATGCGTCTATACGGAAAGACGCGCGCCGAGCCCGTTTTGCCGATCACCTCAATGTCAAATCTGTCGGTGGAAGCAAGTGAAAGAACGGCGGAGACCAGCGTGCCGCTCGCGGACCGTCCGTGGATAGCTACCGTCTGATCATCAATCCACTCGGAACGCCCCGTCGCCCGGATGCCCTCCACTTCCGAATCCAGCAGCCATCGCCAGAGATCCGTCACGTGGATCCCCAGGTCCAGCATCGCGCCCCCGCCCTGTTCCCGCCGTCGCAGCCAGGCCCGCGGGCTGAGAGCCGAGCCCGAGGTCCAAACCACATTCACCGCCTCAATATCACCAAACTCTCCCGCTTTCATCCTGCGCTTTAACCGCACCAACTCCGGGTGATGGCGCTGATTCAGGGCCGGCACGCACAAGAGCGAGGAAGCTGCGGCTATCTCCAGAATCCGGTGCGCCTCTGCCCGCGTAGCCGCCGGAGGCTTCTCCAGAAGTACCGCCCGGCCCGCCCGCAACGCCCATTCCACAGCACACAAATGGGCCGTGGGCGGCGATGCAATAATCACCGCATCGCACTCCACTGTGCCCAGCATTCGCTCAATATCTGTGAATTCTTGGGGACTTTCGATCCCGGCCAGGTTCCGCTCATTCGGATCGGCCGCGGCCACCAGCTGCGCACCACCCGCGCGCCGCAATGCCGGCAAATGCAAATTCCTGGCAGCCCATCCACACCCAACCAACGCAACCCGCGTTTCCTTCAACACCCCTCCATTCTCTCATTGCGGCGACGGGGCACAGGGCTCTGTAGACAGTTCCGGCCCGCTGGCGCCTCGCTCGGAGCCGCCACCGGGCCGGAAGATCTCGCTCACCAACTCGACGTCAGTTTAGACGACCAGCTTCCACGGATCCCGGTAATTCTCCACCAGGGCCGGCTTCACAGCATCCTGCTTCACCGTCCACGCCTTCTCGTCCCAATCAAGCCATGTCTTGTGACGCATGGAGAGGTTCGCCAGGATGCACGTGGCCGACGAACGCACGCACGTTTCAATATCGCTAGTGGGCCGCTTCCGCGACTTGATGCATTCCATGAAATTGCGCCAGTGCGGCACGTTCATCTGGCTCATCTCTTTGTCTTTTTCCCAGGTCTGCGGCTCCATCTTCGACTTGTTGTTCGGAATCAGCCAGCAGCCCGACCGGTTCACCATCAGGCTCGCTTCGGTCCCATGAATCGTTGTCGCCGCGCCCTGCGTCGTCCCAAACATCGGCAACGGATTGCAGGTCCGGCTCTCGTACGAGCTCAGGAACTTCGGATAGCGGAAAGTGGCCAGCATCGTGTCCGGCGTCTGGACGTTGTCCTTCACATAGAACTTCTCGCCCATCGCCGACACGGAGAGCGGCATCACCTCGTCGAAGCATTGGTGCAGCGGGTCGATCAGGTGCACGCCCCAGTCCGTCATCGCGCCGCCGGCGTAGTCCCAAAAGTATCGGAACGTGGGAAACGTGGTAGTCTTCACGCCCCAGCGGTTGGGATTGAACGGAACCTTGGGAGCCGGTCCAAGCCACATATCCCAATTCAGGTCGGCCGGCGGAGTCGTATCGCCAGGATCGCCGAATCCAGCTTCCTTCGTCAGCCCGGTCTGGTACGCATGGCAGAAGGTGATCTCACCCAGGATGCCGCTCTTCACCAGTTCCGCTGCCTTCTGGAAATACCCGCCGGAGCGCTGCATCGTCCCGGCCTGCACCACGCGGTCGTACTTGCGCGCCGCCTGCACCATCTTGCGGCCTTCATTGATGTACGTGCAGGCAGGCTTCTCGACATACACGTCCTTGCCTGCCTTGCAGCCCTCTACCGTCATGTAGGCATGCCAGTGGTCCGGCGTCGAGACGCAGATCGCATCGATCGATTTATCCGCGATGATGTCGCGGAAATCCGTCACCGCCTTCACCTGTACACCCTTCTTGGCGGCCGCGGAAACGGCCCGCTCGAGGTGCGGCCCATAGATGTCGCAAACCGCCACGGGTTGCGCTTCCGGAACCTGCATCGCATACGAGAGGTTGCCCGAGCCCATCGCCCCGAGGCCGATAAAGCCTACTGCGACACGGTCATTGGCGCCGCGAACCCGGCCGGTGAACAGCGACGTGGTGAATGCGGCAGTGGCGCCGGTGAGAATGCTTCTACGTGGAATGGATGGTGTGTCTGGCATGGCAACTCCCGAATGGATGAATCGATCCTGCCTTATGATCATACGGCGATCCGTAGCCGCCGGAGTGGGCCACCCGCGGCGGTGCCCAGGCTGTCACCGGTTGAACAGGTTGGTGTCCAGAAAATCGTTGCGAAACTTCCCCGTGGGGTCGTACTTGGCGGCCAGCGCCAGGAACTGCGGCAGTTTCTCATACCGCGAACGCAGCGGTGCCGGCGCGATCGTGAACAGCTTGCCCCAGTGCGGCCGGTATTGGAACGCCGAAAGCTCTTTCTCAATCACCGGCAGCACACGCTGCACCGCGGGCCAATCCGGCTTCCAGGTGAAATGGATCGCCACGCTGGGCTGCTGATAGCTGGCGCTCATCCAAAGATCGTCCGCCGCAATCGTACGGATCTCCGAGATCAGAAGATGGGGTGTAATCTGGTCGCGCAGCCGCTCAACCGCCAAAATGGCGTCCACCGCATGCTTCCTGGGGACAAAGAACTCCGACTGCAGTTCCTTCCCCGCGCTCGGCGTGAACCCCATGCGGAAGTGCGGCAGCCTCTCGTACCAGGGACCCGGCACCCCCATCTGCTCCGTGCAGTTCACGGCGGAGAGCTCGGCAATCGGATGCAGGTTCTTCGTGGCGCGCTTCGCTCCGAACAACTCGGCCGGAGCCGCGAAGGCCGTCCCGTCCCCTACCCGGCTCTTGATCCAGACCTCGTTGATGCGCTGCTTCTGCCAGTCTGTAAACAGGCTCACGCTATAGCCGCTCGCCTGGATCACATCAAAATGATCCTTCATCTGCCCCAGGGGCAAGTTCTCATAGACCCACTGGCGCACCGTGAATTTGGGCTGGATGTCGAGCGTAATCCGCGTGATCACCCCCAGGGCCCCGAGTCCCACCACGGCGCCTCGAAACGTGTCGCCATCACTCTTTCGTGAGAGCTTCACAACATCGCCAGCCGCCGTAACGAACTCCAGCGCCGCGACCGCCGTAGCCAGATTCCCGTTCTTCTCACCTGACCCGTGGGTCCCTGTGCTGCAAGCCCCGGCAATCGAGATATGCGGCAGCGATGCCAGGTTGTGCAGCGCAAAGCCCTTGCTGTCGAGATACGGCCCCAGTTGCCCGTAGGTGATGCCTGCGTCCACCGTCACCGTGCGCGCATTGGCATCGATGGCGGCCACCTCGTGCATCGGCTTCAACGACAACAGGTTGTTCTTGCTGTCCGCAATGGAATTGAAGCAGTGCCGTGTGCCGAGGACCTTCAGCTTCTTCTGTGCCCGCACATACGACTTGACCTGATCAAGGGTCGAGACTTCCTGAAGCCGGTCCGTGCTGTACGTGAGATTCCCCGCCCAGTTGCCCAGCTTCTCGTTAGCCATCCAGGCCGACACCGGAGTGGTCACCGGAGCCGCCCCCGCGGCCGAAAGCAATTTGAGGAAAGTGCGCTTATCCACGGTCGCTCAGGATATCAGATAAAACTGGTATGGATTCAGGGAGCCAGCGAATACAGCAACTGGGCACCGGCGGGCAGCACTCTCGCTCCTTTATCCCCCGCTCACTCAACCGTCACTTCTTTCCGCTGGACCTTGCCTTCTTTATCCCGGATCTCCATCACCACCACGGCGCCGCTTGCCGCTACAGTGCATCGGCAAGTTACGGGGCTTATCTGCGTCAGCGAGTCATCGATGATCTCATCACTGAGCGAGTCGTCCGTCTCCCGCAGAAGCATCAGTCGCGTGGCAGGCAGAGAGTCGTCGATCGGATAGGCGCGGCAGATTAACCGCCTGTCCACCCGTTGCTCCCACTCAGGCACAACGGGGTCTCTGCTCAGAGTCAGCGAACTCCAAATGAACAGACAGGCCAGCCCCAGCCCTAACACCACAGGCGTGTGAATCAGCATCATCCATGCTGATCTCACGCGGAAGGAAAGGACCCAGGCGAAGGTGAGAAGACACACGGGCATTGCAAAGAGGGCCACCTGGTCGTGGCCGATAGCTATACCCGCACTGGCTACAGATAGATAGAACGCTACCAGTAGCACGATGGCAACCGTCCGGCCCGGACCGGGCTTCGATTTGGCAAAACCAAGGCGCCACGCGAGTACGATGGTCCCGGCAATTACAGCAAAAATCCCGGCTCTGACAAACCAGAAAAGCGCGTGCGCCACCCACGGTTTCAACATTTCTATCGAGTATAGATGGGTTGCTTCAATGCCCGGACGGCTCGCTGAACGATTCCGGCGAATCCGCCTCTCAGCACAGCATCCGCACCGCCGCCGTCACATTCGGAGGCGTCGGTACCGTCATCGCCCCCACCCCCGGCGCACACACCGTCCATACCGCGGGCGACCCCATGCCGCCCTTGCGCTCCACTGTGTACACCGCCGACAGCAGTTCGAACGAATCAGGATCCGTCTGGTACAATTGCTGCAGCTTCTGCGCCCAGCGGTCTGTAGCCAGAAAACTGGTCGTCGCCTTACCCAACGGATTAGGCACCGTATTCGTAAAGAAGTAGTTGTAGATTTCGGGATACGCCATCTGGAAGCACTCCCGGTGGTGCTCGTTCACAAAGAACTTCGCGTCAGCCGCAACGTATCCCTGCACATTCGTCTTGGCTGTCCTGTCCATCAGCCCACCCATCAGCGAGTTCTTGAAGCCCTTCCCGAGCTTCGCGTACTCCGACCGCTTCAACATCATCGCCGCATAATTCCGGCAGCAGTCGATCTGGGAAAGAATCGGTTCGTGGATCTTGAATTGCGACCCGCACACAGTGAGGAATCTGTATGCCAGATGACGTACCACCCGGGTCACCTCCGGCAGCCTCGAGCTCTTCAGCAGCACAGGCGTGTTGTGGACACCCGGAAAGGGCAGCATCGCCAGGTTCGTGATCATAGAGTTCTGGATCACCAACCGGCTCAGGTCCTGCGGCTTGAAGTCTCCGCGCATGTCATCCAGCGCCAGGATCCCGATATAGTTCTTCACATTGTCCGGGACAAAGTAAGTGTCCTGCAGCCTCGCTCCCGCATCCAGGCCGGCCACCGGATCGACCGCAAAGATGTTGATGTCGAAGCCGGGCCCCAGGAATTCCTTGATCCAGTTGGCCATCCGCAGGCAGGTCACCGCCCCACGGCTCCAGCCAATCATGTTGATGGTGCCTTGCAGGCCGGGGAAAACATCCCCGAGCACCGCGATGGCATGCCGGATATTGTCATCCCAACCGTGTCCGGTGATCGCCGCATTCGTCTTGCCCGTGCTGGAAGTCAGCCCCCGCAACACGCCATGCCCGGTGGGAGAGAACGTCCCCTGCCCCGTCGACACGTTCGAGAGAGTCTGCATCGGGGTGTTCGACCACGACGGCGATTGCCCCTTGGCTGATTTGTCTTTGGTAAAGGGATCAAACGTTCCGGGCATCGGGTTGGCAGTGGTGCCTTTTGAACCGACTCCGTCCGTGATCAGGAAGTCCCGATACTCCACACCATTCAGCATGACGCCAAAGTCGGCGACCAGTTCGCCCCTCTTCGAGCGGTCGAAATTGGTACCGCAATTCAGGATGGTGAAAACACTCATGCCCAGCCCCCTCCAGGTTTTTGGGATTTCGATTTCACCAAATATAGCAGGACTGGATGTGAGCCCGGCTACTTTCCAAACCGCGCCGTCAACCGGCTGCGGATCACCAGCCGATGCGTGGTTTTGCGAAGGCGTTATTCAATGCGAGCGAGATCGCGCCCTGCAGGTACAGGTCCTCTGGCGACAAATTCGCCGGTCGCACCCGGATCGCGATCTTCGAAGGCGCGAACTTGTTCTCAATCATCGGTCCAACCAGATCCCAGGCCGCGGTAATCTCGCCCGTAATCACGATCAGTTCCGGATTCAGCGCCAGCACGATGTTCGAAATTCCGATAGAAAGATAGCGTGCCGTCTCTTCCAGGGCGCGCATCGCGTCACCGGAACCATTCCGCGCCTCCGCCAGCAGCGTCGCCATGCTCGTCGAATCGAAAGGCTCTGCTCCGCGGTAACGCTGCCATGCCGCCTGGTCGCACACAAACAGTTCCCAGCAGCCCTGCCGGCCGCAACGGCAATTGGGTCCGTTCGGGTCGACAATCATATGCCCGAACTCCGCCGCGAACCGGCCGTCGTATCCGCGATACACTTCGCGCCCCAGGATCAGCCCGGCCCCGACTCCAATCGCGCCAATCTCCAGGAACACAAAATTCTGCAGTCCCGCAATCTCCTCCGCGCTCAGCCACAAATCGGCCAGCGCCCCGAGATTGCAGTCGTTGTCCGCGGTCACCGGAACACCCACGACCTCCTGGATCGCGGTCGCCAGCGGAAACCCGGCATACTCCGGCAGCGCCGGCAGCCACAACACTTCACCCGACTCCGCATTGATCAGCCCAGGCACACTCACACCCACATGCTGGAAAAACCCCGACGCCCCGTGAATCGACTTCGATGCCAGCATCCGGACAAATTTCTGCGGCGTCGAAGGTGTTGGAAACGTGATCACTTTCTGCGCCCGCCCGCTCAAGCCGGCATAGGCCAGCGAGGTAACACTGGCCCGGATGCTGATGCCCAGCACACGGAACCCGTCGTCATTCAACGAGAGATGGATGGGCACCCGTCCGCGCTTGCTGGGTTCGGCCTGCTTCTCCTTCACCATGCCCATCAACACCAGTTCGTCGACGATCTCACTGATATTGCTGCGGGAGATGCCGGTCTGCGCCGAAAGATCGGCACGCGAGATCGGCTGGTGCAGCCGGATCAGGTTCAGGATGATGCGCCGGTTCACGTCACGCACCGTGGACGGCGTGGCGGTCTGCACAAGCAATGCGGGGCTGGCGGGTTTCACGCGGGATTCCTCAACTCAACGATCAAACGGATTGTACTGTCTAGAAACTATAAGCAATCGCGCGTACGCTTTGCGCGCCGGTTCCGCCCGGCCGCACTCGGGATCCCCGTGCGGCGGCCCAGGTGTGACAATCCCCTGGCTCCCGCGCGATAGCGGTATTGGGGCGCTTTGCGCCCTGGCAAGTCTTCTCAATTCCAACAAATGGACCCCGTTCGAATAACTACTGATGTATCAGATTACTATCCCACGGCGCCACCCGTAGGGCCTTCTTTCGATCCGCCGCCAATCGCCGAACCTACTCCACCATGCGGTGCCCGGCCGGGCTCAGCTCCAGCGACTGGAAGAACATCAGGTTGTGACCAGTGTCCGCCGCTGGTTGCAGCTTCACGGTCAGCGGTCCCGTCTTCGGCAGCCGCACCCGCCCTAAATCAAACGTCTTGTACTCATAGCCTTCGCCCGTTACCGAAACCGTACCGCGCACCGTCTGCCCGCCGATGTTCACCACGAAACCGGCGCCCTTCGATTCCGCCCGCGCCGAGTAGCGGATGCGCACCTCATACTCGCCGCCCTGGCTTAACAGCAACTGCCACGCCGCCGAATCCGCCGGCCCCGTCCATTTGGCAATGTGGAACTTGCCGCTGCGGTTGAACCTCTTCACCGCTTTGCCGGTGGTCACCGCTTCCAGATAGTCGAGATCGAAACCGACATCGCTGCCCTGCACCACGATCGGCGCATTCGCGTGCGGAGGCCCGTCCAGCTCCAGCGCGATCACAGTATCGTTCTGATCCAGCGGCTTGGCGGGCAACGTCACCAGCGGAACCCCGCTCTCCCGGCTCAGCGCCAGCTTCTGCGACGGCGCCGCCAGCGGATAGGCCGCCTTCACCGCATTCGTCAATCCCTGCACCCGCAGGATGCCGTCGGCCGGCCAACTGAATACATGCAGGAACACCTTGTTCCCTTTCACCGTGCTCCGCCCCCAGGGTTGCGCCGGCAGCGGACTCGCCGCCGTCCCGTAGATGCTCTCCCCATTGGCCTGCATCCACGTCCCCACCGCCTTCAACGTAGCCACACTCGGCGCCGGAATCGTCCCGTCCGCCATCGGCCCGATGTTCAGCAGATAATTCCCGCCTTTGCCGACGATCTCCACCATCCGCCGGATCACTTCCCCCGGCGTCTTCCACTGCTGGTCAAACTTGCTATAGCCCCAGGTCGTGTTCAGAGTCTGCGGCGTCTCCCAGTCCTCCTGCAGTCCGCCATTCGGCATCCCGTTGTCATTCATGTTCTGGTAGTCGCCCATGAGATCGGCGCCGTAGTCGCCCACACGCCCGTTGATCAGGCACTTCGGCTGCAGCTCGTGCACGATGTCGATGAACTGCTGCGTATGTTGCGGAGTGTCCATCCCGCGGTCAAACCACACCAGGTGGATCGGTCCGTACCGCGACAACAGCTCCCGCAGCTGCGGCTTCGACTTCTCCTCCAGATAACGCTCAAAATTCTTCTTCGACCGGTCGAAATCCCAGTTGTTCCCAAACCCGTCGGGATGATCCCAATCTTCCCGGTGCGAGTAGTACACCCCAAACCGGATCCCCGCCTTCTGGCACGCGGCGGATAACTCCTGCACGGGATCCCGATCGAACTTCGCCCAGTCCAGCAGGTTGTACTTCGAGACGCTCGAGCGGTACATCGCAAAACCATCGTGGTGCTTCGCAGTCAACACCAGGTACTTCATGCCCGTCGCCTTCGCCAGCGCGACCCACGCCTCCGCGTCAAACTTCACCGGCTTCATCCCGCGCGCGGTCTCCCGGTAATCGGCCACCGGGATGTTGAAGCGCTGCATGATCCACTCCGCCTCCGTGCCCACCGGCACCTGCTGGCCCTTCCATTCGCCGGCCAGGGCGGAGTAAGGCCCCCAGTGGATGAACATGCCGAACTTGTCGTGCCGGAACCATTCCATTCGTTCGTCATGCGTAGGCTGCGCCTTCGACTGGGCGGCGGCGGAAGCGGCGAGGCAGAGCAGAAGCACTGCGGCGCGTCCGGAGAGTGCTGGACCGGAAAGTCGTTTGGTCATTCGCGCACAGTATATCCGGCTCGAGGGCACCGCATGACGGCCGTTGACAACCTCGACACCGGGCCGTGCATTTCATAGCATGAGTGGATCGGAGGTCATCATGACATTTTGTACAGGCTGCGGATCGCCCGTAGAGGGGAACTTCTGCCAGAAGTGCGGCCAGGCCGCGGCTCAAACCGGCCAGGCCCCCGCGGGCTTCGGCTCCCAGAAGGCGCCGCTGCCGCAGGCAGGCTTCGGACAACAGCCCGCCCCACAGCCCGTCGGCTTCGGCCAGCAGGCCCCACCGCCGGCCGCAGGCGCTAAGAAAGGCATCGGACCGCTGGGCTGGGTGCTCATCGGCCTCGGCGGCTTCTGCCTCCTCATCGGCATCCTGGTCGTCGGCGCCGGCTTCTTCGTCGCCCACAAGGTCAAGGACGCCGGCTTCGATTCGGATCTGGCCCAGAGGAATCCCCAGCTCGCCGCCGCCAAAGTCATGGCCGCGCTCAATCCCGACGTCGAAGTCATCCGCGTCGACGACGAAAAAGGCGTCCTCACCATCCGCGAAAAGAAGACCGGCAAGACGATCACCATCAACGCGGATGACGTCAAGAACGGCAAAATCACGTTTTCCGACGACAGCACAGGCGACAAGGTCTCCTTCGGCGCCGGCACGGATATCAAACTGCCTTCCTGGGTCCCCGAATATCCCGGATCGAAACCGGAAGGCACCATCTCCGCCAGCGGGCACAACGGGGAAGGCGGCATGGCCCACTTCACCACCAGCGACTCCGTCTCGAAAGTGCTCAGCTTCTATAACGAGGAACTGAAAGGCGCCGGCTTCAAAATCACCTCCAACATCAGTGGAGATTCCGGCGACTCCAAAGGCGGCCTGGTCACTGCCGAAAACTCCGATTCGAAACACACCGTCATGGTCACCGTAGGCAACAGCGACAAAGGCACCGAAGTCTCCATCACCTACGGCCACAAGTAGTCTCTCTCTCCTCCCTCAGTTGCCCTGGGGCACCGCGCCGCTTTACATTGGTGCGCGGTGCCCCAGGCGTCCCATAACTGGATTCGACGGCTCATTCTGGAAGGTCCGGCCGAACCCGGCCCGTGGACCGCACGCTCTACCCTCGGCCTCGTCCTCCTCATCACCGCCGCCCTCAGCCTCTGGGAGGCAACCGTCAAACCGTTCTGGTTCGACGAGATCCTCACCCTCCAGGTCAGCCGCCTGCCCACGCCGGAATCCCGCTGGCAGGCACTCTATGAAGGCTGCGACGGCATGCCGCCCGGCTACTACCGGATCAACGCCATCATCGCCGCCCTCCCCCTGGAGGATCACATCCGCTGGCGTGCCCCCGAGTTGCTCGGCTGGCTGCTGGCCCTCGTCGGCGTCTACCTCTTCGTATGCCCCGTGAACGGCCGCGCCGCCGGCGTCGCCGCCGCGCTGCTCCTGTCCCTCACCCCTGTCTCGGCCTACGCCTGGGAAGCCCGCCCCTACGCCCTCCTCGTCGGCGTCCTGGCCCTGGCCGCCGCCTGCTGGCAGCGCATAGCACGCCACTGGCTCTGGACCCTCGCCCTCGCGCTTCTACTAATCCTCGCCACCAACCTCCACTACCTCGCCCCCCTCTCCGTACTCTGCTTCGCCCTGGCCGAGGCCGCGCTCAGCCTCGCCAATCGCCGCTGGCGCTGGTCCGTCTGGGCCGCCTTCACCGCCGCCGCCATCCCCACCTTCTTCGCCCTGCCCCTGCTGCTGCGCATGAAACAGGACTTCGCCGCTCACTTCTGGGCCCGGCCCGAGATCGGCGGACTGCCCTACTACTACGGCAACCTGCTCGGCTTCCCTCTCGCGCTGTCCCTCGTTTTCCTCGCCTTCGGCTTTCTCTATCTCCTGCGTTCCATCCTCCACCAGCCTCCGGCCAGCGCCCGCTGGCAGGCACAGGTCCTGGCCCTCAGCCTCCTCTGCCTCCCCATCATCAGCCTGGTCTTTACCCTCGCCACCAACGGCGGCTTCAACGAACGCTACACCATGCCTGTAGTCATTGGCTACGCCGCTGCCATCCCCCTGCTCCTCGAATGGAAACCGGGCGGCATGCCGCGTGCGTTCACCCTCAGCCTCCTCGTCGCGTTTCTCGTCCTCTCGGGCCGCCAGGCCTTGAGCCTGAGGACCGAGTCGGCAGCCGTGCTCGATGGCGAATCCAGCCCGGCCCTCCAGGCCCTGCGCTCGTCTCCGGCAGAACTGCTAATCGTCACCAATCCGCTCGAATTCCTCCCCGCCTGGTACTACGCCAAACCAGCCGAACGCACGCGGCTCACCTTCGTCGGCGATCTCGAAGCGGCCAACCGCCTCGGCACCACCGACGGAGCCGTCCGGCTCCTCCTCGCCCTGGCCAAATTCCATCCCGTACCGGTCAGCACACTCGACCAGTTCCTGCCCGGCCGCCGCGACTTCCTCCTGTTCACCCGAGGCCCGGCCCACCTCAACTGGCAAGTCCTTCGATTAAAAGAACTTCGCTGGCGCCTTCAACCCCTGGATGCGGTCGCCGGAGGCCAGCTCTACCGCGCCTTCGCTCCGCCCCCCGGTTCGTAGCATCATGAAAGAGGCGGCTTACGCCGATGGAACAGGTGCGCGCCATTTGAGGAGGCAATCGGATATGAGTCAACCTTGCGTACTCGTGACAGGCTCCTGCGGTCTGATCGGATCGGAAGTAGCCGTGTATTTCGCCAGACAGGGCTTCCATGTGGCCGGCATCGACAGCAACCATCGCGCCGTCTTCTTCGGGCCCGATGGCGACACCAGTTGGGTCCTCGGCCGTCTCAGGCAGGAGATCCCCGGCTACCGCCACGAGGCGCTCGATATCCGCGATCGCGACCGGCTCCTCGCCTTCATGGGCGAACTCCGCCCCAACCTCATCATTCATACCGCCGCCCAGCCCTCCCACGACCGCGCCGCCGCCATCCCCTTCCTTGATTTCGAAGTCAACGCCCTCGGCACCCTTCATATGCTCGAGGCGGCCCGCCAGCACTGCCCCGAGTCCCCCTTCATCCACATGTCCACCAATAAGGTGTACGGCGACCGGCCCAATACCATCGCCTTGAAGGAACTCGACACCCGCTGGGATTACGACGATCCCGCCTACGAACACGGCATCGCCGAGGACTTCTCCATCGACCAGAGCAAACATTCCCTCTTCGGAGCCTCCAAAGTAGCCGGCGACGTCATGGTCCAGGAGTACGGCCGCTACTTCGGCATGCCCACCTGCTGCCTGCGCGGCGGCTGCCTCACCGGACCCAATCACAGCGGTGTCGAACTCCACGGCTTCCTCAGCTACCTCGTCAAGTGCAACGTCGAGGAACGCGAATACCGCGTCTTCGGCTACAAGGGCAAACAGGTGCGCGACAACATCCACTCCGAGGACGTCGCCCGCTTCATGTACGAATTCTGGAAAGCGCCCCGCATCGCCGAGGTCTACAACCTGGGCGGCGGCAAGGACAACGCCTGCTCCGTCATCGAGGCGTTCCAGCTCGCCGAACAGGTCACCGCCAAGCCCATGCACTGGCGCTATGTCGACGAGAACCGCATCGGCGATCACATCTGCTACTACAGCGACCTTCGCAAGATGCAGGCACACTATCCGGCCTGGAACATCAGCAAACCGCTCCTCACCATCTTTGAGGAGATCGCGGGAAGCTGGATGCAGAGGCTCAAAACCGCGGCAATATGAAGATCCTGATCACAGGCATCTGCGGCTTCGTCGGCAGTACCCTCGCGCGCTCGCTGCTGGCCCGCTCCGAAGGGCTCCAGATCCTCGGCATCGACAACCTGATGCGCCCTGGCGCCGAAACCAATCGCCAGGCCCTTAAGAGCCTTGGCGTCGAGTTCTTTCACGGCGACATCCGTTCCGCCAGCGACCTGGCTTCCCTGCCGGCCTCCGACTGGATCATCGATGCCGCCGCCAATCCCAGCGTCCTGGCCGGCGTAGCGGGCGGAGGCAGCAGCCGCCAGCTCTTCGAACACAACCTGGCCAGCCTCGGCAATGTCCTCGAGTACGCCAAAACCCACCACGCCGGGGTCCTCCTGCTCAGCACCAGCCGCGTCTATTCCATCCCCGCCCTCGCCAGCCTGCCCCTGCACCTGGCCGGTGACGCCTTCGTCCTCGACGACACCCAACCCCTGCCGGCCGGCGTCACCCCGGATGGCATCGGCACGGAGTTCTCCACCGCCGCGCCTATCTCCCTCTACGGCGCCACCAAACTCGCCTCGGAGGTCATGGCCCTGGAGTATGGCGCTGCCTTCGACTTTCCCGTCTGGATCACCCGCTGCGGCGTCCTCGCCGGGGCCGGCCAGTTCGGCACCCCCGACCAGGGCATCTTCGCCTATTGGATCAATGCCCATCTCCGCCGCCGCCCCCTCCGCTACATCGGCTTCGAAGGACTCGGCCGCCAGGTGCGCGACGCGTTCCACCCCTCCGACCTGGCAACCCTCCTGCTCGCCCAGATCCGTACCACCCGCGACGGCGGCCAGCGAATCTACACCGCCGGCGGCGGCCCGCGCAACGCCTGGTCGCTGGCCCACCTAAACGCCTGGTGCGATGCCCGCTCCGGAGTCCATACCCCTGCCTCCGACCCACGCCCCCGCCCCTATGACATACCGTGGGTGGTCATGAACAACACCGGCGTCCAGGGCGATTTCGGATGGACCCCCGCCATGGGCCTCGACACCATCGCCGAAGAGATCGCTGAGCACGCGGAACTGCACCCCCATTGGCTGGAATTGAGCGGCCTATGAAAACGCCCGCGCCGGAGAAGCATCCGCCCCTCCAGTTGCTGTCCGTCGTCATTCCTGCCCACAACGAGGAAGGCTGCGTCGCCCTCACCGTCGAACACCTCCACGTCGAACTGCGCGGCCGCGGAATCCCCCACGAAATCGTGGTCGTGGACGACGGCTCCACCGATACCACCTGGAGCGTGCTGCAGGGCCTCATGCCCCGCATCGCCGAATTGCATCCCGTTCAGAACAATGGCGAACACGGCTTCGGACGCGCCATCACTTTCGGCTTCGACCATATCCAGGGCGACTGTGTCGTCGTCATGATGGCCGATGAATCCGACGACGCCCGCGACGTCGTCCAATACTGGCAACTCCTCAATGAAGGCTGGGATGCCGTCTTCGGCTCGCGCTTCGTGCGCGGCGGCGTCGTCATCGATTACCCCTGGCTGAAGCTGTCCATCAACCGCATGGCCAACTTCTTCATCCGCATCCTGTTCAACATTCCCCTCAACGACACCACCAACGCCTTCAAGGCCTACCGCCGCGAGGTGATCGAAGGCTGCCGCCCCTTCCTGTCACCCCACTTCAACCTCACCGTCGAACTGCCCCTCAAGACCATCGTCCGCGGCTACTCCTGGACCGTCATGCCCATCTCCTGGCGCAACCGCCGCTTCGGCGAGTCCAAGCTCAAAATCAAGGAGATGGGCAGCCGCTACCTCTTCATCGCCCTCTACTGCTGGCTGGAAAAGTACTTCAGCCGCGGAGATTACCGCGCGCGATAATGGAAGCACCGTTCAGTCTCGTACCGTGAACAAAGAACTCGTCGATCAGGTGAAGTCGGCAGTAGACATCGTTCAGGTGGTGCGCGAATATGTGCCCAGCCTGAAACGCAGTGGCGCGGGCACCCGCTACATCGGCCTCTGCCCCTTCCATACGGAGAAGACCCCCTCCTTCTCGGTCCACGGCACTCACCAGTTCTACAAGTGCTTCGGCTGTGGCGCCGGCGGCGACGTCTTCAAGTTTGTCCAGGAGATGGAACGCCTTACCTTCTGGGAATCCCTCAAGTACCTGGCCGAGCGCAACGGCATCCCCCTGCCCAAACGCTCTGACCTGGCCGACGAAGAGGCCAAGAAGCGCGGCGCGGTCTATGAGATGAACGAGATCGCCGTCAAGGTCTATCAGGACCTGCTCTTCTCTCCAGCCGGGCAGGAGGCGCGCGCCTACCTCAAACACCGCGGCCTGTCCCAAGCTATCGCCGAAGAGTTCAACCTCGGCCTGTCTGAGCGCGGCGGCCAGATGTTGGTGAAGATCTTCGAAAAACAGGGCTTCACCCACGCCGAAATGGAATCCAGCGGCCTCATCCGCCTGCGCAACGAGGGCACCGGCCACTACGACGTCTTCCGCGGCCGGCTCATGTTCCCCATCCACTCTGAAACCGGCAAAGTCATCGGCTTCGGGGCCCGAGCCCTGGCCGACGGAGACGAACCCAAGTACCTCAATTCCGGCGACTCGGACGTCTATCAGAAGCGCAGCGTGCTCTACAACCTCAACCGCGCGCGCAAACCCATACAGGATGCCGGGTTCAGCATTCTGGTAGAAGGGTATATGGACGTGATCGGAGTGTATGCGGCCGGAGTGCGCAACGTCGTCGCCTCCTGCGGTACCGCGCTCACCAATTTCCAGGTGCGCAGCCTCCGCCGCCACGGCGGAGAAGTGGTCCTCAACTTCGACCCCGACAACGCCGGAGCCAACGCCGCCGAAAAGTCCATCCCCATCCTCCTCGAGGAGGGCGTCCGCCTCCGCGTCCTCTCGCTCACCGGCGGACTCGATCCTGACGAATACATCAAGGCCAACGGCGCCGGAGCATACACAGATGCCCTGCGCCACGCGCGCGGCTACTTCCACTGGCTGGCCGATCGCGCCCGCACCCGCCTCGACCTCCACACCCCCGAGGGCCGCGTCGCCGCCTTCCAGTTCCTGTTGCCCGCCATCCAGAAAATGCCCGACAAGCTCGACCGCCTCGCCGTCGCCAACGATGTCGCCGAGTACCTCAAAATGGAACCCGGCATCGTTCTGGACGAATTCCGTAAGGCGGCAGCCGAAAAGCGCGGCAGGGTGACCAGGCGCGAGGAGAATACCCCCGACGCCAACGAAGTCCTCCTCCTTCACGCCCTGCTCGACAACTCCGAAGCCCGCGCCGAGATCGTCCCCGTGCTGCGCGGCCTCTCCGTCGTAACAAAGTTCCGTTCGGCTCGTATATTCGAAGTGATTCTGCAGTTGGCCGAGGAAGGCGAGACGCCCTCCTACTCGTCCGTCGAAGCCCGCTTGAGCGAACCTGACAAAGCTCTATTGGTATCGCTCGTGTTTGCCGATGATACCCTGAGCCAGAACTTCACCACGGAGCAGGCCATCGCCTGCGTGCGGCAACTGGCGTTCGGAGAACGTGATGTACATCTGGCCGATCTTCGGCAGCGCATCAAGGACGCTGAGAGATCGGGCAACATGGAGGAAGCCCTTCAGTTGATGGAAGAGCTCAATGCCCTGAAACGATCCTGACGCGCCCGGCACTATTCATCCGACGCGCTGTTGTACTATGAGTGAGAAGTATAGGCAAGGGGATTACTGGCGAGGTTTCCGTGGCAACGGAAGAACGATATAGCCGCTTTCAAAAACTCATCAGCATGGGCAAGGAAAAAGGCTACGTTCTCTACGATGACGTTTCCGAAGTCCTTCCCGAGGATCTGAACACGGGCCCCGAGCTCGAAGACCTCCTGGCTGGGCTCGACGAGGCTGGCGTCGACCTGCTGGAAGAGCCGAAGCTCGACCTGGACAAGAAGGGCGAAGACGCGGATGAATTCGCTGAAGCGGATCTCATCCAGGAAAGCTCTGAGAAGACAAACGACCCTGTTCGCATGTATTTGCGCGAAATGGGCACCGTTTCCCTGCTCACCCGCGAAGGCGAGATCGACCTGGCCCGCCGCATCGAACACGGCCAGAAAATGATCGTCCGCGCCCTGTCCCGCTCCCCGCTCGTCGTCCGCGAGGTGCTCGAAATCGCGCGCGAAGTCGAAGAGGGCAAACTCAGCCTGCGCGACGTTCTCTCCTTACCCGATCTACTGACTACAGATGAAGAGTTGGAGAAGTTCCGCGTCGATTTCCTCGCCGCCGTCGAAGAGATAGCCAAACAGCTCCGCAAGGCCCAGCAGACCAAGCTCAAATTGATCGCTACGCCGCGCGGCACCAAACCGAAGCAATATCGCGCCACCCGCTGGGCACTGGCCCGCTCGCTGGTCAAAATCTCGCGCGACATCCGGAAACTTCAGTTCAGCTCGACAATTTACCGGCACCTCTCCAGCCGGCTGCGCAGCGCCGTCGAACAGTTCCGCCCGCTGGAAAAGGAGATCGCCCGGCTGCAGCGGGCCATCGAGGACGCCCAGCGCCTCGACCCCAATCTGGTCAAGGACCACCGCAAGGACCTCAAAACCGCCAGCCAGAAGATCCAGGATCTCGAGCAGGACTTCGGAGCCTCGGCTACCGACCTGCGCCGCACACTCAGCATGGACGAGCACGGCGAGCAGGAAGCCGACGCCGCCAAGAAACAGCTCATCGAGGCCAATCTCCGGCTGGTCGTCTCCATCGCCAAGCGCTACACCAACCGCGGCCTGCAGTTCCTCGACCTCATCCAGGAAGGCAACATCGGCCTCATGAAGGCCGTCGACAAGTTCGACTACCAGCGCGGCTACAAGTTTTCCACCTACGCCACCTGGTGGGTGCGCCAGGCCATCACTCGCGCCATCGCCGACCAGGCCCGCACCATCCGCATCCCGGTGCATATGATCGAGACCATCAATAAGATGGTCCGCACCCAACGCCAGCTCCAGCAGGAACTCGGCCGTGAACCCACCACCGAGGAACTCGCCAAGCGGCTCGACCTCTCCGTACCCAAAGTGCGCAAGGTCCTCCGCATCGCCCAGGAACCCATTTCCCTCGAAACGCCCGTCGGCGAGGAAGAAGAGTCCCATCTGGGCGACTTCATCATCGACAAGCGCGTCGTGTCTCCGTCGGAAGCCGTGATCAACCTCAACCTGCGCGAGCAGACGGCCGAGGTCCTCAAGACCCTCAGCCCGCGCGAAGAGAAGATCATCAAGATGCGCTTCGGCCTGCAGGACGGCAGCGAGCATACTCTCGAAGAGGTCGGGCAGCACTTCGCCGTCACCCGCGAACGCATCCGCCAGATCGAAGCCAAGGCGCTGCGCAAGCTGCGCCACCCCAGCCGGAGTCACCGCCTCCGCGCGTTCCTCGAGCACGGCCCGCAGGACTAACGGCTAATAAGCGTCGCGGACAGAATCCCGGATCCGGGCCGGCACCAGGCTGGCCCACTCCTGCCGCGCCGCCATCCGCGCCCGCACCTCCGACGAAGACACCTCGTGCCACCCGTCGCCCAAGTGCAGGGCGTGCACTCGTGTCGCCAGCCCGGCCGGCGGTACATACTCCCCCTGCCGAGGCGCCACCAGCAGTTCATACTCCGCCAACTGCCGCTCAATCGAGTCGCTGGCGCCGTAGTCCCAACCCACAATCCGCTCCGCCGCATCCCGGCCGCACACCAGCAGCACGCGGCTGGCGTCCAAGGACTGCCGCGCCTCCCGCGCCATATCGATGAACAACCCGCCCTCGCTCCAGGCTACCGCCAGCCCCGGATGCTCGCCCGCCAGCGCCACCAGCCACTCCGCTCTGCGCTCCAGCGCCGCCCCGTCCGCAGCCTTGTGGGGGAAAGTCCGGGGCAGCACCAGCACCGCCTCTTCCGCCCACTCGAGCGCGGCTTCAGCCATCGCCAGATGAGCCAGCGTGGGCGGATTCCAGGCGCCGGGCAGCAGGGCCACCGTCTCTCTCTTGCGCCCGCCGCCCCACAGGAATTCCATGCCATCATCGTAGCGAGATGAAGATCCTCCAGGTTGATGCCATCGCAATTTCGATCCCCCTGCCCAAGCCCGTGGCCGACGCCGTGCGCCTCATCACACACCGCGATCACCTGATTGTCACCATCCTCACGGAGGATGGACTCTCCGGTACCGGCTTCACGCTCGGCTACGACGGCTCGAAGGCGATGGTCGAACTGGTGAACCAGATCTACCGCCCGCTCCTCCTCGGCGCCAACGCCTTCGACACCGAGTACCTGTGGGGCGAGATGTACCGCCAGTCGATCCAGGCCGGACGCCGCGGAGCCGCCCTCCGCACCATCAGCGCCATCGACATTGCCCTGTGGGACCTGCGCGGCAAAGCCGCCAAATTGCCGGTCATGGAACTGCTCGGCGTCCACTCCCGCAAGCTGCGCTGCTATGCCACCGGCGGCTACTACCGCGAAGGCCAGACCCTCGACGACCTCGTCCGCGAAACCTCAGCCGTGGTCGAACAGGGCTTCACGGCCCTGAAACTCAAGGTCGGAGGCCAGTCCTCGCGAGAGGACGCCAAACGGATCGGCGCGGTCCGCCGGGCGCTGGGCGATGACGTCGACATCCTGCTCGACGCCAACGGCGGCTGGAAGAGTGCGCCCGAAGCCATCGCCGCCATGGACCGACTGGAAGAGTTCGAGCCCTTCTGGATCGAAGAGCCCGTCCGCGCCGACAACCTGACCGCCATGGCGAAGATCGCTGAGGCCATCCGTACACCCGTCGCCACTGGCGAACTCGAGGCCACCCGCTGGGCCTTCGCCCAACTGGTCGAGACTCGCGCCGCCGAGATCCTTCAGCCCGACGTCACCGTCGTCGGCGGGGTCAGCGAATGGCTCAAGGTCGCCCACATGGCCGCCGCCCTGGACATCCCCATCGCCCCGCACTACAACTGGGACTTCCACAGCCAGCTCTGCGCCGCCATCCCGAACGCCATCTTCGTCGAGTACTTCCTGGCCGCCTCTGGGGTGAAGATGTTCGATAGCGTCCTGGCCAATCCCATGAAGCCGGTGGACGGCTACATGACCCCTCGCCAGCTCCCTGGCTTCGGCATCGAACTGATACCACAGGAGATCGAACGATATCGCGTCGCCTAGGGGCAACCGGATAGCCGCGAGCCGCATCTATCAGATGACCTGACCAAGAGATACAAGTAAAAGGTCTAAAGTATAAAGAACCCACATGTTCACCTGGATCTGTCCACAATGCGGCCGGGAGGTTCCCCCCTCCTATTCAGAATGTCCCACCTGCGCGGAGCGCCGGCAGCAAGCGGCCGGAGGCCAGCCGCCCGCACCCGCCCCTGCGCCGCCGCAACCCCAGCAGCCTCAATATGCTCCGCCTCAGTATGCCCCCCAGGCTGCCCCACCTCCACAGCCGCCGCAGTACGCTCCTCCGACGCAGCAGTACGCGCCGCCCCCTCAGCCGCAGTACGCGCCACCGCCTCAGGCCCAATACGTGCCGCCGCCCGCCCAGCCGGTCTACACCATCGCTGAACCGAAAAGGGGCATGCCGGCCTGGCTGGTAGGCATCATTACCGTCGTCGTCCTGGGTGGTGCGCTCTTCGGGCTGTACAAGTTCGTCGGCGGCCGCGGCTCCACTTCCACCGCGTCCACCACCGCCACCAAACCGCTCGATCCGGCCGCCTCCAAGAACCCTTACTCCAAGTACCTGGAAGTGGTGGGTGTGCGCCTCTTTGAGAACGAGGCCAAGAAATCGGTCGTGCGCTTCACCGTGATCAACCATTCGCCCGCCGAGGTGTCCGGACTGGAACTCCAGGTTGTGCTCAATACCGTGGATGCCAAGCCTGATGCCGAGCCGGTCTCCGTCATCGCCGCCAAGGTGGGCAGCGTACCGGCCAATGGATCGAAGGAGTTCGAGGCGATTCTCAACACGAAGATGAAGATCTACGAGTTGCCGGACTGGCAGTTCCTCAAGACCCAGTTTGTGGTCACGGCGCCGAACTGAGCCCTGGCCGCACCAGCAGTTCCGCCTGGCGCCTGGTCCAGGCACAACCGGCCGGCAGGTTTCGGATCACCCCGAGCCGGCGCAGATTCCAGTGGGCATCGAACAGGCACGGGTCCTTCTCCAGGGCCCGTGCGAAATCCCCCTTGGCCGCATCCGCCTGCCCCAGCAGCAGCAGCGCCATCCCGCGATTGTGAATGGCCGGGGCTGAATTGGGATCCAGCGCCAGCGCCCGTCCAAACTCCCCCAACGCCACTTCCGGCTGGTTCGCCCGCAGATAACTGAGCCCCAGGTCCGTCGCCACCGCCGCATCCTCCGGAGCCAGCCGTTTCGCCTCCTCCATCAGCTCCACCGCCTGCAACGGCGGCACCACGCGAGCCAGTTGCCGCTTCGGCCGGATCTTCCCCGGCGCATGCCGCGCCGCCTCCATCCACAGCGCTTCCGGCGACATCCACACCCGGGTCTGGGCAAAACTCAGAACGACCAGCAGCGCCGCGTAGCCGTAGAGCAGCTTGCGGTCAGCCTTCTGCAGCAGCATGCCGAACAGCGCGGCGAAGCAGAACAAAGGCAGGTACATGCGGCGGTCGGCGGCGAGATCCTCGGCCGGGAAGATCGAGGAACTCGGCAGCAGCAGCAGCAGCCCGCCCAGCACCCAGAACCCGGGCTGCGCCGCGCGCACCGTGCGCCAGGCCAGAATCGCCACCACCACAATCACGCCCCAAGCCACTGCCGCCGCCATGGGCGGTACCCGCACCTCGGCATCCACCGTGAACCCCAGCGGCACCAGCAGCAGTTGCAGGTAGCGCAGGATCGCCACGCCCTGGTAGCTGAAGTAGTCAAACGAAGTGAGCCCGGCCTGCGCACCCGCGCCCGAACCCGCGATTGCCGCAGTGGCATAGATCGTCCGCAGCCCAGCCGCCAATGAGGCCGCGCACATGGCCGCAACGGGTGCAATGGCCGCCTTGCTCCGCCGAGTCGACCATTCGAGCAGCGCTAGAAACAAGGGGAACGCGGCCACCTCTTCCTTGGCCAGCAGCCCGCAGGCAAACAAACCAAACGCCCACCAGCGCCGCCCCTTCAACCAGCTGGACAGCGAGAGCAGGCAGAACAGGGCCGCCAGCAGCGTAGCGCGGGAGAAGACGTAAGCGACGGCCTCTGTCTGCAGGGGATGGAAGGCAAAGAGCGCCGAAGCCAGCCAGGCCGCCCGCAGCGGCAGCAGTTCCAGCAGCAGCCCCGAGGCCAGCCAGACACAGGCCAGGTGCAGGGCCAGGCTGACCAGGTGGAAGGTCCACGGAGCCTCGGAAACACGCAGGTTCAGCCAGAACGAGAAAAACGTTAGCGGACGTGTTTGCGTTGCCTTGAAGATGTTTTGCCAGCCGTTGGATGAATTCAGCGACGGATCATTCAGGAGGGAAAAATCGTCGAACTGAAAAGGAGCCCACAGCGCGCTGCAAAAGGCCAGCAACGCCACTGCTACGAGGAGAATACGGAAACGCAATGCTACCATGTTAGAGCAATTCAAACTGCATTCTCATGAGCAAAGTTTCACGGCCCCGGTCAGCGGCCGAGCGCAAGGAACGCCTCTTTCGCATTCTCGATATCCTGTCGCAGCGCTATCCTGACGTCACTTGTGCGTTGCAGCATGCGGATGCGTGGCAGCTGCTGGTGGCCACCATCCTGTCGGCGCAGTGCACCGATGCCCGCGTGAACATGGTCACTCCGGAACTGTTCCGGAAGTTCCCCACAATGCAGGACCTGGCGGTGGCCGATGTGCGCGAAGTTTCCGAGGTGATCCGGTCCACAGGCTTCTTCAACAACAAAGCGAAGAGCATCGTGGGCGCGGCACGCACGATCATCCAGGACTTTGGCGGCGAGATTCCTCGCACGATCGAGCAACTGCTGACTGTACCGGGCGCGGCTCGCAAGACCTCGAATGTGGTGCTGGGCACCGCGTTTGGGATCCCGAGCGGCGTTGTGGTCGATACGCATGTGGGCCGCATCGCCTTGCGGCTGGACCTGACGAAGGAGACCAATCCGGTGAAGGTGGAGCAGGATCTGATGAAGATTCTGCCGCGGGACCGATGGATTCTCTTCTCGCACCAACTGATCCACTTTGGCCGCGAGCTCTGCGTGGCGCGCAAGCCACGCTGCGGCGAGTGCCCGATGGAAGGGCTGTGTTACGCGAAAGACAAGGCAGTTCTGTAAATGCAGGGCCGTATCCTGATCCTCGCCCTGCCGCTGCTGCTGGCAGGCTGTGTGAAATACCCGGAACCCTATCGCCCGCCCGTGCAGCGCAAGCCGATGGAGGTGGGCGGTGACATCAAGCTCAGCCACTACATTGGAATGAGCATGCCGAACGCAGCGGACCACTTCATCGCGGGTGTTGTGCCGGATCTTCACGACGGCGCCTGGCGGTGGGTGACCAAGAGCCCGACATTCCAGTTCCAGGTGCCGACCACGAAGTCCCTGCGGTTGAAGGCTGACCTCACCGTTCCGGACATCACATTCGCGCAGACCGGGCCGGTGAAGATCACTATCGCCGTGGGTTCGCACCTGCTGGACACGCTCGACTTCCCGAAGCCAGGGCAACGGCTGTTCGAAAAGGCGGTGCCGGAAGAGTGGCTCACCACCGTGCGCACGAACCTCGTGCGGCTGGAGATCGACAAACTGTGGACCTCGCCCGCGGATGGAGTCCAGCGCGGCTTCATCATCACGAGCATTGGGTTCGCGCAGTAGGGAAACGGCCGGATGCCCAAAGCGTTTTCCATCCTCTTTGGAGCGCTGTTCACCATCGCCACTGCTTACGGGCTGGGCCGGTTGCTGCTGCAGCGCCTGAAGCCAAATTTCACACGCGAAGAGCAGCCGTTGTTCGCCTTCGTGGCCGGCGCGCCGCTGCTGAGCCTGATCATCTTCCTGCTGGCCTGCGTGCACCTGATCTACGACGCGACGTTCCTGGTGCTGGGTCTCGTGGTGTTCGTGCTGGTTTGGAGAACGCGCGCTTACCGCATCAGCGGGGAACGCCTGCCTGCCCTGCCCCGGTTGTGGCAGTGGACGTTCTGGCCGCTGTACACGATATTTGCCGGGATTGCCGTCATCTACGCGATGGCGCCGGAGTGGAGCCCGGACGGCAGTTCCTATCACCTCGGGATCGTCGGCCACATCTGCCGGGCGCACGGCTTCAAGCTCATCTCGTCGAACATGTACTCCTTCCTGTCGCAGGGACTGGAGATGTTGTTCCTCTCCGCCTGGGCGTTTGGACGACACTCGGCCGCCGCACTGGTGCACTGCGCGTTTCTGCTCGTGCTGCCGCTGCTGCTGCTGCGCTACGGACAGCGCCAGGGCATTCCCGGCGCGGGCGCCGCGGCCGGACTCTTCGTATTGATCAGTCCCGTCGTCATGATCGACGGCGCCAGCGCGTACAACGACGTGGCGGTGGCCTGCCTGCTGTTCGCGGTCTTCTATTTGTGCGAGATTGATGCTCCGCCGGCGCTCACCGGACTGCTGGCGGGGTTCTGCTACGCGCTGAAGTACACGGCGTTTCTGGCCGTCGTCTATGTGGTACTGCGGTATGCGTTCCAGCGCCGCTGGCGCCACATCCTCATCGCCTGCCTGCCCGCGGCGTGCATGGTGCTGCCGTGGGTGCTGCGCAACTGGATCTGGACCGGCAATCCGTTCGCGCCGCTGCTGAATGCCTACTTCCCGAACCCGTTCGTGCACGCCAGCTTCGAGGACGACTATGCGCGGTCGATGCGCTGGTATGTGGGGCTGGAGAGCCTCAAGGACATCCCGCTGGAGCTGACGGTAAGAGGCCGGATTCTGGGCGGTTTCCTGGGCCCGCTGTTCCTGCTCACGCCGCTGGCGCTGCTGGGCCTGCGTTCGAAAGCCGGCCGGCGGGCGCTGCTGTGCGCGGTACTGTTCTCTTTGACCTATGCCGCCAACATCGGAACGCGCTTCCTGATCCCCGCTTTGCCGTTCTGGTCGCTGGCCCTGGCGGCAGGCTTGCCTTCGATCACGTTGCCGGTGCTGGTGCTGGCGCATGCGGTATTGAGTTTCCCGGGCCAGCCGGACCGCTACTGCGATCCCTACGGCTGGCGGATCGACAAGATCCCGTTCAAGCAGGCGCTGCGCGGGAAGAAGGTGGAGGCGTGGCTGGCGGACAAGTGGCCGGCCTACCGGCTGGCGCGGATGGTGGAGGGCGCGACGCCGCAGGGATCGATCATCTACTCGATGTCGCCGATCGCGGACAGCTACACGACGCGCGAGATCCGGGCCAGCTTCCAGAGCGGGCCGAATGAGCAATTGCGCGACTATCTGTTGACGCCGCTGATCGCGGAGTTCCAGCCGGAACAGCAGCTCGAGTTCCGGTTCCCGGCGCAGTCGTTGACCGGCCTGCGGGTGGTGCAGACCGCGTCGCCCGAGGCGGGCACCCCGGCTTCGCGAGACGTTTGGAGCATCACGGAGTTCCGTGTTCTGGCACAGGCCCGGGAATTGCCCCGGGACGACGATTGGCGCCTGCAGGCGCGCCCCTCCGCGTGGGATGTGCAGAAGGCGTTCGACAACTCGCCGGTGACCCGCTGGCGGTCGTGGGCCGGGATCCGGCCTGGCATGTATGTGGAAGTGGCGTTCGGCCATGCGCGCACGGTGGACTCCGTGAAGCTGGACGTGACGAGGGACCAGTATGCGGTGCGGCTGAAGCTGGAGGGCCGAGATGCCTCGGGCCAGTGGCGGGAGCTGTCGCACGAGGCCAAGGCATCGGGCCTGGCTCCGCCGCTGGGCATGCGCCGGATGGCCATGGACAAGCTGAAGCGGGACGGCGTGGCCTACTTGCTGATCAGCGATGACGACTACAAGGCGGATGACTTCCGGGAGCATGCCGACCTGTGGGGCATCCGGCAGACGGCCATGGTGGACAACGTGCGACTGTATAAGCTGGAGTGACACCGAGTGGCTGAGTATTTTCTGGGGGTGGACGGCGGCCAGTCGTCGACCACCGCACTGATTGGCGATGAGACGGGGCGCGTGCTGGGCATGGGCCGGGGCGGACCCTGCAACCACGTCAGCGCGGCCGAAGCGCGGGCCAAGTTCATGGGCGCGATCGGCGGATGTGTCGGCCAGGCGCGCGAAGCAGCGGGCCTGCCGGCAGACACCCACTTCCGCGCGGCCTGCCTGGGCTTCTCCGGCGGTCCGGCGGACAAGGACGCGTTGATCGCGGAGATGTTCAGCATCGGCAGCCGGGTGGTGACGAACGATGCCGTGATTGCGTTGGCCGGGGCCCATGCGGGCCGGCCGGGGATCATCACGATCGGCGGCACCGGGTCGATCAGCTATGGCCGCAACGGGACGGGCAAGTTCGCCCGGGTGGGCGGCTGGGGCTATATCTACGGCGATGAGGGCGGCGGCTTCGACATCACGCGGCAGGGCCTGCGGGCCGCGCTGCGGATGGAAGAGGGCTGGGGTCCGGAGACCGTACTGCGGGCGCTGCTGCTGGAAGCGACCGGCGCGTCGAATGCCAACGAACTGATGCACAAGTTCTACACGCCGGAGTTCCCGCGGCCGAAGATCGCGGCCATGTCGCAGATTGTGGTGCGGGCGGCCTCGCAGGGCGATGAAGTGGCGACGGACATCCTGGGCGAGGCGGCGCAGCAACTCGCCGGGATCACGCGGGCCGCGCGGCTCCAATTGTTCACCCGGGAAGAGGTTGTGCCGGTGGCCCCGATTGGCGGCGTGTTCAAGAGCGACACGCTGATGACGGCGTTTCGGAGCCGGGTGGAGCTGACCAACGACATGCAGGTGGTGACGCCGGCGTTCGAGCCGGCCGCCGGAGCCCTGCTGGAGGCCTACCAGCAGGCCGGGCTGCGAGTGGAGCTGACGGGCGTACCCGCCGAGAAGTAGTTCATTTCCCAAATAGTCCGGCATCTTAAGGGTCAAAGCGGCTATTCCGGTTGACCTGCCGGCCCAGCCGCCGTTATTGTGTCTCATGGACCGACGACGTTTCGTCTCCTCCACCGTAGGGGCGCTCGCAGTTTTGCAGCATGATTCTGTGGCGCGCGCCCAGTCCGCGGTAGGGGCTGTTTCCGGCCGGCCGGCCGATTCCGTGGCCAGGGATGAAGATTTCTGGCTCAACATCCGTCACGCGTTCACCGTCGATCGCAACCTGATCAATCTCAACAACGGCGGCGTTTCACCGTCCCCGAGAATGGTCATGGATACTGAAAAACGCTACCTCGAAGTAGAAAACATGAGCCCGTCCTACTACATGTGGAACGTGCTCGACCCGGGGATCGAAACGGTGCGGCGCCGGCTGGCGCGCACGTTCGGGTGCGACCCGGAAGAGATCGCCATTACGCGTAATGCCAGCGAGTCGCTGGAGATCGTACAGCTCGGCATGGAGCTGAAGGCCGGGGATGAAGTCCTGACCACGAACCAGGACTATCCGCGCATGATCACGACCTGGAAGCAGCGCGAGCGCAGGGACGGCATTGTGCTGAAGCAGATCACCTTCCCGGTGCCTCCACCCAGCCTGGACTACCTGGCCAAGCGGATTGAAGAGAACATCACCTCGAAGACCAAAGTCATCCACATCTGCCACATCACGAACCGGACGGGCCAGATCTTCCCGGTGAAGAAGATCTGCCAGATGGCCCGGGCGCGTGGGATCGAAGTGGTGGTGGACGGCGCGCATGCCTTCGCCCAGTTCCCGTTCAAGCACGAGGACCTGGACTGCGACTACTACGGCACGTCGCTGCACAAATGGGTGCTGGCGCCGATTGGGACGGGCATGCTGTATGTCCGTAAATCCAAGATTCCAAAGATCTGGCCGATGATGGCCGCGCCCGAGAACATGGCGGACAATATCCGCAAGTTCGAGGAGATCGGCACGCATCCGGCTTCGCAGCGGAACGCGATTACGGAAGCGCTGACATTCCACGACAGTATCGGGGCGGAGCGTAAGGCGGAACGGCTGCGCTACCTGCGGCGCCGCTGGTCGAACAAGCTGCGTGAGCTGCCGGGGGTCAAAATCCTGAACAGCGACGATCCGGAGCAGTCGTGCGGGATCGGGTTCATCCAGGTGGACGGATTCGACGCGCCGGCGCTGGCCAAGTACCTGATGGACAAATACCGCATCTGGACCGTGGCCATCGTGACACCCGGTGAGTATCACGGGTTGCGGATCACGCCCAATGTTTACACGACGTTGGAGGAAGTGGACACCTTCGCCGAGGTGATGGAGAAGATCATCCGCAAGGGTTCGATTCCGGCCTGAGGCTCATCCTGGAAGCCGGGCGGCGGACGGTTCTCCGCCCGGCCCTGGGAGCACCCTATTCTGGAGCCAGTTACAGGTCGAAGACCACGCGCTTCCAGGCCACTTTCGATCGCTGGAAGTTCAGGAGCAGGGCGACGTGTAGGCCGGAGGCTTTCAGGTAGTTGATGCACTGGGCCAGATGTTCGTTCGCGAACCGCTCCACGCACTTCAATTCCACGATCACTCTGTCCTGAACGATGAGATCGGCCACATACTCGCTAATGTACTGCCCTTTGTAGCGGACAGGCAGGGAGACCTGTGATTTGGCGTGCAGACCACGGAACCCCAGTTCACGGATCAGCGCCCGTTCGTAGACCTTCTCCAGGAACCCGGCCCCCAGAACATTGGCAACCTCGAAGGCAGCCCCAATCACTTCTTCCGTAATCTCAGATTCCGATCCGTGTGTATCTGTGTCCATCTGCGGCCCAATCAGAGAGTTCCGCAAGCGAGCACAACCTCTCACCAATCGGAGCGCTAATTTTAGCCACAGATGAACACAGATGAACACAGATTGCGGCCAGAAGGAGGGAGTAACGGGAGGGGCCGGGCAACCTCGAAGGCTGCCCCAATCCCGGTCCTTCTGAACTCAGCCTTCCATCTGTGTGTATCTGTGTCCATCTGTGGCCAAATATCGAAACTCCACGAACGACACCCCCTCCCTCGCCCGGCGGCCCGCCATTTACGGATGATACGATCTCTAATGAGGTCTTCATTCCTATGGCTAAACTCTCCATCCGCGATCTCGATCTGAAGGGCAAGCGCATCTTCATGCGCGTCGATTTCAATGTCCCGCTGGCCCCTGGCGGCCAGGAGATCACGTCCGACAAGCGCATCAAAGCGGCTCTCCCCACTATCAAGTACGCTCTCGAACAGGGCGCCGGCCTTGTGCTGGCCTCGCACCTGGGCCGTCCCAAGGGCAAAGTGAATCCAGAGATGAGCCTGAAGCCGGTGGCTGTCAAGCTGGCCGAGCTGCTGGGCAAGCCGGTGGCGTTCGCGCCCGACTGCATTGGGGCAGAAGTGGAAGCGATGCTGCCCGCTCCGGGCGAGATCCTGCTGCTCGAGAATCTGCGCTATCACGCGGAAGAAGAGAAGAACGATCCGGCGTTCGCGCAGCAACTGGCGAAGCTGGGCGATGTGTATGTGAACGACGCCTTCGGCACGGCGCACCGCGCCCACGCGTCGACGGAAGGGATCATCGCATTCCTGAAACCGGCCGCGGCCGGCCTGCTGATGGAGAAGGAACTCGAGTACCTCTTCAAGTGCACGCAGAACCCGGAACACCCCTGCGTGGGCATCCTGGGCGGCGCGAAGGTTTCGGACAAGATCGAAGTGATCCAGAACCTGCTGAAGTTCGTCGACCGCCTGCTGATTGGCGGCGCGATGGCCTACACGTTCATGAAGGCGCAGGGCAAGGCGACCGGCAAGAGCCTGGTGGAAGAGGACAAGGTGGAGCTCGCGAAAGAGCTGCTGGCCACTTCCGGCGACAAGCTGCTGCTGCCGGTGGATCACGTGGTGTCGGCTGAGTTTGCCGAGAACGCTCCGAACGAAGTGGTGACGGAGATTCCGGAAGGCATGATGGGCCTGGACATCGGACCGGCGACGGTAGCCGAGTTCGCAGCGGTGTTGAAGTCGGCCAAGACGATCATCTGGAACGGCCCGATGGGCGTGTTCGAGAAGAAGCCGTTCGACAAGGGCACCTTTGCGGTGGCAACGGCCGTGGCGGAATCCGGAGCGCTCTCCGTAGTGGGCGGCGGTGATTCGGAGAAGGCCGTGAAGTCGGCCGGATTGTCCGACAAGATCAGCCACATTTCGACGGGCGGCGGCGCTTCGCTGGAGTTCCTGTCGGGCCTGGTATTGCCTGGTGTGGCGGCCCTGACCGACAAATAGTCCTCCGACTCTGGTATCAAAGATGGGACGGCCCAGCAGCCCATGGCTGAGCCGTCCCGTTTTTTTATGCCACTGATCGTGACTGGCGGCGACGGCGCACTGTTCCACCAACTGCAGAAGTTGAGGGCGCCTTTCCCGGAGATCGTTATCGAAGCAAAGGGTCGCGGCAATGCACTGGCGCGGGACCTGCGCCGCTTGCCGGCTCCGGCGGCCGTGGACCTGATGGAGGTGGAGGTGCTGCCGGAACGAGGTGCACCGTACCTGCGATTGTGCGGCTCCTCGGTGTCGTTCGGCTACCCGACGCTGGTGACGCGGCTGGCGGAGAATTTCCGTCCCCTGCGGCGATTGAGTTATGCGGCAGCGTCGGTGCTGGCCTGGCCCAGCGAGCAGGAGTTCCGGATCGGGTACCACGGCGGACCGCTGGAGAAGCGGAGACTGACGGGGATCCTGCTGAACAACACGAAGCATGTGGGCGGGTTTGTGGGCTTCCCGGAGGCGTCGTGCCAGGACGGGCTGGCGGATGTCATGGAGATGACCGCCCCGTATCCGTCGCAAATGCTGCACAACATGACGTCGATGTTGAAGCTGCCGGTGTGGCGGCCGTCGCGGTTCCTGCAGGTGATGGAGGCGGAGATCCATGCTTCGGCGGCCCAGGAGCTGATGCTGGACGGGGAGCTGATTCCGGGGGTGGCGGGCGTCCGGGTGCGGATGATGCCGGCGGCCCTCGTGTGCCGGACGGTTTAGACGGGCCGAGCCGGCCTGTTTTAGGCCCACAATAGGTTCATGTCGATTCGAGCCCCGTTCGCCTGGCGCAGCCGGATCCGTTTCGTCGATACGGATGCGAGCTGCCGGATTCACTACTCGGCTTTGTTCCGTCATCTGGAGACGGCGGAAGACGAGTTCATGCGGTCGCTGGGGTTTGCGTACTCCGAGCGGGCGCCGGCGCATCTCTCTTATCCGCGGGTCCATGTGGAGGCGGACTACCTGGCGGCGCTGCGGTACGACGACCCGATCTACATCACGGTGGGGGTGTCGAAGCTGGGGACGACGTCGTACACGTTGGAGTTCAACGTGTACCTGGAGGAGACGTCGGAGGTGGCGGCCAGCGGGATTATTACCGTCGTTTGTATGTCGACGAAGACGCAGAAGGCGCACGCGTTGCCGGAGGATTTGCGGGAGGCGCTGAGCCCGCACAGGACCTGAGGTCGACGGGTTGGTGGATAAGTGGGTTTGTTCAGCCACATTCTCTTTGGCAGTCTCTTGTACAGCGATGACCTCTCCCAGATTCTTCTCCCTGTGCGTTTCGGCGTTTGGTTCGGGTGACGTTGAGATTGCGGCGGGCCCCCAGCTGCGCTGGGGGTAATGCTGGGGGGGCGGGGTGGGTTGTTGGAGCGGTTGGCTGGCGAAGTGGGTTTGTTCGGCCACATTCTTTTGGACAGTCTCTTGTACAGCGATGACCTCTCCCAGATTCTTCTCCCTGTGCGTTTCGGCGCTTGGTTCGGGTGACGTTGGGATTGCGGCGGGCCCCCAGCTGCGCTGGGGGTAATGCTGGGGGAGCGGGGTGGGTTGTTGGAGCGGTTGGCTGGCGAAGTGGGTTTGTTCGGCCACATTCTTTTGGACAGTCTCTTGTACAGCGATGACCTCTCCCAGATTCTTCTCCCTGTGCGTTTCGGCGCTTGGTTCGGGTGACGTTGAGATTGCGGCGGGCCCCCAGCTGCGCTGGGGGTAATGCTGGGGGAGCGGGGTGGGTTGTTGGAGCAGTTGGCTGGCGAAGTGGGTTTGTTCGGCCAAATTTTCTTGAGCAGACTCTTGCGCGGCGATTGCCTCTGCCAGATTCTCCTCCGGGTGCGTTTCGGCGTTTGGTTCGGGTGACGTTGGGATTGCGGCGGGCCCCCAGCTGCGCTGGGGGTAATGCTGGGGGGGCTGGTCGGGTTGTTGCGGCTGGGGTGTCAATGTTTCCGGCGGCTGGGGTGTCACGAGTTGCGGCGGCTGAGGTGACACGCTCTGCGGCGGGTTGGTGAAGTGGGTTTGTTCGGCCAAAATCGGATTGGGTTGGGCGGTGGTGGGTTCCGCGACGGGCTTTTCGAGCGGCTCTTCGACGGCGATTGGAGTCATGAGGACCAATTCGGATTCGAGCAGGTCGGGGTTGGCGGCGAGGGCCGTTTCGATCTTGCGGAGCCGGGCCTGGATCCAGCCGGCGTAGCGATTGAGGGCCGCGATGTAGCCGGACTGGCGGAGGACCCAAGCAGTGGCTTCGGTTTCGTCGCCCTTGGCGTATTCGAGGCCAGCGTTGAAGAGACCCTGTTCGCGCTTCTCGTGGAGGATTCGATGGCCGTCGAGCATCCACCAGTCGTAGTGGAGGGCGCGACGGGTGGGGTTGGCGAGGCAGCGGGTTTTCTCTTCGGCGCGGGCTTTGAAGTGGGCCGCGATGCGCGGCGGCATGCGGTGGACGCGGGCGAAGAAGCGGGTGCGGCAGGCATTCTCGGCTACGGCCGATTTCCCGGCGGCGGTACGAGGGCCGGTGGATTTCCGCGCGTTGGCGCGGTTGGCCGCGAGGCGCTTTTCGGAGATGTTGGACAGGGGGCGAGTGGTGCGGCATTCGGACTTCGGGAGGAGGGGCCCGGTGACGGGAAGTCCTTCGGCAGCGCGGTGGACTTCAGGGGTAGCGGCGGCGTTCATCGAATATATCCTCTGTATCCAGGGTAGCCAGGGGCTACCAAGCACTTTCGAGAATGAGATCTGCAAGTCTTTGAATGGATTGAGTCGAAAAAATTCTGAAGTTCTGTGATGAAGAAAGCTCAATGTGACAAATCGGGCTATTCGAGGAGTTGGTGGGTGGCAGCGGAGGTTCGGACTGGTCGTTGGCTTGTAGGGTGATTCCTGCTCCGTGGGGCTTCCAGAGTGTGGTTTGGGATCTGGTCTCGCGGTTGCTCTGTGAGGGTTGGGGGGGTTGGGGGCTTTGTGGGGATTATCCGCTTCCTTACGGTCGCGGCTCCGTTTGGTGGCGATGTTTGGACGGTGGGATATCGCGGGGCCCTGCACTGAATTCATTTGGCGCCGCCCTGCACTGGTGATACTCTCACTGCTTACACGATATTCAGCTCATTTACTCTGATTACTAAATAACTTCCAGTCGAGGCTGCACTCATCCAGATGTATGCGTGCCAGGAAGGAACTGGTGGCCGAGTTGGCTGGGCTGAGCATGCGATAGAGGATGGTACGCGTTTCGCTTCGGAGGTACACCGTGCAAATGAGACTCCTTTCCCTTCCCTTCCCCTCACTGATTCTGGTTGCCGCTTTGGCACCTGTTGCCTGGGGGGCCGAGGCGGCCAATGGAGCGCATCGAGGAAGCGTGCGCCTGTTGGAAACGCGACTCGCAGACGGGCCTGCGCCTTACGGGGTATTGGAGGCCGGTCAGATCGCGGGGGCGGTTCGGATCGCGGTGCCTGAAGCAGGCGGTCACGTTCTGGTGCTGACGAACTCCGGCACGGTCTGGGGGTGGGGCGACAACTCGCAGGGACAACTGGGCACCGGGGACCGGGAGCCAGTCTCGGGATGGCGGGCGGTGGAGGGACTTTCCAAGGTCAAGGCGATTGCGGCCG
This sequence comes from Paludibaculum fermentans, assembly GCF_051172195.1. Taxonomy (GTDB): domain Bacteria; phylum Acidobacteriota; class Terriglobia; order Bryobacterales; family Bryobacteraceae; genus Paludibaculum; species Paludibaculum fermentans_A. The sequence continues at coordinate 84,378 of NZ_JBPJAQ010000002.1, read as the reverse complement.
GCGCGGGCCATTCCCTGGCCTTGACGGAAGACGGCGCTGTCTGGGCATGGGGCGCGAATTTCGAGGGCCAATTGGGCGACGGAACGCTACTGGCGAGGATGCGTCCCCAGAAGGTGCCGGAGTTGTCCAACATTGTTTCGATTGGCGCTGGCGCGCAGTTCAGTGCCGCGCTGCAGGCAAATGGGCGAGTGATGGTTTTTGGAGCGAACTGGAATGGGCTGGCGCCGAATGAGACCGACCGGATCCTGCTGCGGCCAGTCACCCTCTCTAGCGTCAGGGTGACCGGTGAACTGGCGGTTCGCAATGGGCGGGTAGTGTCGCGCGACCCGCGGGCGAAGGTCAACATGATGCCCTGGCCGGGAGAAGGCGGACTGTCCAGGGTGGTGAGGTGGACCGAGGGAGGAGTGGCTGTCGAGGAAGGGGGTACGGTCCAACAGAGGATTGATGCGGTCGAACGGATTGTGGACTTGGCCGCCGGCTGGACAGTGGGCTGGATTGAGGGCGGCGGGGACGACGGGGCGGAATCGCCAGAGTCTGACTCCGGCGAGCAGGGGATCCGGACGAGTGGGGCGCTGACGTCTGCTGATTTGACCGTTTCCCTGACTGCGAGCGGAGGCTTCACGGTGGGCGGTCCGGCTGGCTACGTGGTAACCCTCACAAACGCGGGCGCATCGGCGACCAGCGGAACGGTCTCGGTGACGGACGTTCTGCCGTCCGGCCTGAGTTTCCTGGCGGGGACGGGCACGGGGTGGAGTTGCTCAGCGGCGGGGCAGACCGCGACCTGTACGAATGCGGGCGCGATCAACGCGGGCAGCAGCAGTGTGATCTACCTGCATGTGAAAGTTGGCGTGGCCGCGGTCCCGTCGGTATCGAACACGGCGAGTGTGTCCGTGACGGGTGACGGGAATACCGCGAACAACACCTCGACTGCCGTAACGGCGGTTGCCGCGCAACCGAGCATTCCGAGCACAGGTGCGATCGCCGGGGGTTATTACCATAGCCTCCGGCTGGCACCGGACGGGAGGGTGTGGGCTGCGGGGCAGAATAGCTCAGGACAGTTGGGCGATGGGACGTATACGAATAGGATTGCTCCTGTGCTGGTGAGCGGACTGACCGGTATTACGGCGGTGGCGGCGGGAAACTATCATAGTACGGCCTTGAAGAGCGACGGCACTGTCTGGACTTGGGGCGTCAACACGTATGGACAGTTGGGCGATGGAACAACAATCGGACGCAACGTGCCCCAGGCGGTGAGTGGGTTGTCGGGCGTGGTGGCCATCTCGGCACACGGACAACAGACGCTGGCGCTGAAAGGAGATGGAACAGTCTGGGGCTGGGGCTACAACAGCTCAGGGCAACTGGGTGATGGGACGACCACGAATCGACTGGTGCCGGTTCAGGTGTCGGGTCTCAATGGCGTGATTGGCATCGCCTCAGGACGCATGCACAGCCTGGCTCTACGGCTGGATGGAACATTGTGGGGATGGGGCAGCAATGCCAACGGCCGGATCGGCGACGGGACATCGCAAGGCCGATTGACTCCCGTGGCAGTGAGCGGGATGACCGGTGTGGTCGCGATTGCGGCCGGATATAGCCACAGTATGGCGCTGAAGGGCGACGGGACGGTTTGGACTTGGGGGTACGGACAGATGGGGGAGCTTGGGAATGGAAAGAGCCCCGCGAACCAACTGTTGCCCGCCCAAATCAACACGCCGGCCGGGGTGACCTCAATTGCGGCTCACTATATGGGCAGCCTGGCCCTGGTGGGAGATGGCACGGTTTGGGAATGGGGCGCACCAAGCCTGAGCAACGTGCCGAAGAAAGTGGGGGGGGTGAATGGAGCTACCGCTATCGGAATGGGGGGCTGGTGGACTTACGGTTTTGCTTTTGCCATCCAAATCGACGGCACGACCCTGTGTTGGGGTGATAACAGAGCAGGGCAATTGGGATCAGGGGCGGCAGCCAGCCGCATGATACCCGTTGCGGTAACGGGTCTCTCTGGGGTTTCGGCGCTCTCGGCGAGGGAGTATTCGACACTCGCGCTGAAAGGCGACGGAACCGTCTGGTCGTGGGGCAGCAACGAAAATGGACAGTTGGGCGACGGCACAAAGGTCAGTCGCGCGGCTCCAGTCCAGGTCCCCGGAGTGAGTGGCATGACGGCTGTCAGTTCTGGCGCATTCCACAGTCTGGCCGTCAAATCGGATGGGACGGTATGGAGTTGGGGGTATAACGAGGGAGGAATCCTCGGCGATGGAACAGCTACGGAGCGCCCGACGCCAGCGGTGATACCCGGGCTGGCCGGAGTGTCACGCGTGCGTGCCGGAGCGATCCAGAGTCTGGCGGCAAAGAACGATGGCACGCTTTGGGCATGGGGTGGGAATCCGCATGGAGAAGTTGGAGACGGCACAACAACACCGCGGCTGAGCCCAGTCCAGGTGCCTGGCCTGACGGGCATTGTCGCCATGGCTGCGGGTGACTACTTCAGCATGGCGCTGAAGAGCGATGGCACTGTGTGGACTTGGGGCGACAATACATCGAGTCAACTTGGAGATGGAACGACCGTGCAGAGAGTGAGCCCCGGCCTGGTGCAGGGACTGTCTGGAATTGTGGCGATCTCCAGCGGCTACAGACATGGCATCGCGCTACGGAACGACGGTACGGTTTGGGTCTGGGGTAGCAATGACGGCAATGGAATGGGCGACGGAACCAATGTGGTTAAGAGTGTGCCGGTTCAGGTGAGCGGCCTGAGTGGAATTGTCGCGATTTCGGGTGGCGGACAGCACAGCCTTGCGCTGAAGAATGACGGCAGCGTGTGGGCGTGGGGTGCGAATAGCAATGGACAGCTTGGTGACGGGACCAGAACCAACAGGTGGTTGCCCGTGCGCGTAGCGACACTAAACAACGTGGCCGGCATTGCAGGCGGAGGCGCCCACAGCCTGGCCTTGATGCCCGACGGGACTGTCCGCGCCTGGGGTTCGGAGGAATTTGGGCAGGTTGGTGACAATTCCCCGCTCACTCCTCCGACGGCCAAGCCAACGCTGCCTTTCGGCTATGCGGACCTGACGGTATCGATGTCGGACGGCGGGTCTGTGCCGGTCGGCGGTCAACTGGTGTATACCGTTACGGTCACCAACATCGGACAGGCATCGAGTTCCGGGACGACTACGGTCTCCGACATCCTGCCCACTGGATTGTCGTTCTTCAGTGCGAGCGGAGCCGGATGGACCTGTGCTGTCGCCGGACAGGTTGTGACGTGCACCAGTTCCACGGTGATCGCAGCCGGCGGCTCGAGCACGATCACGATTCGGTCGACCGTGCTCGCCGCAGCGGTTCCGGCCGTGAGCAATGTCGCGACCGTTACGAACGCGAGCGATTTAAACTTCGACAACAATACCAGCGGCGACCCGCTGACGGTGGGCATCACCAGCGCCCTGAGCGTGACCCCGGCTGCGGGCAGTGGGGCCCAGCAGATTTTCCAGGCTGTGTATAGCGGCGCGCTCGGCTACCAACAACTGCGATGGGTGCAATTGCTGTTCGGGACAGCCCCGGATGGCGGTGGGCAGCCGTTCTGTTTCCTGCACTACGACGTGCAGGGCAACGGGTTGTGGCTCTACTCCGATCAGTATGGCTTCTTCCGGGGACCGGTGCCGCCGGGCGCTGCTTCGCTGGAATTGCAGGGATCCCATTGCGCTTTGAATGCGGCCGGATCCACGGCATCCGGGAATGGGTCGAACCTGACCCTGAATCTTTCCGTCGCCTTTAAGGCCGCAGCCACACGCAACATCTATATGAGGGCGATGGACACTAGCAATTTCGACACCGGCTGGCAGCAGCGCGGGACCTGGACACAGGTGGGCGCAGCACTACCGACGCTGGTGGTGGGGCCGAACAGTGGCGGTGGGCAGAATCCCTCCTTCACCCTGACATTCCCGGATCCTCCTGGATTCACGGGCTCGGCGCTGGGCTGGGAGGAGTTTCTGGTGGCAGCGGCCACAGACGGCGGCGGGCAGCCTTTCTGCTTCGTGCATTACGACAGGGCCGGGAATGGGCTCTGGATGTATTCGTCTGATGTCGGGTTCTTCCTGGGCCCGGTGCCTCCTGGAACGGCGTCTGGCTATCTGAGTAGCTCGGCCTGTGCGGTGATCACGGCGGGCACGCTTGTACAGAATGTAGACGGCAACCTGGTGCTGACTGTGCCGCTGGTCTTGAAGCCGACTATGGGCGGAGTGAAAAACCTGTATTTGCGCATGATGGACCCGCTGAACCGGGACACGGGCTGGCAGCAGAAAGGCACGTGGACGATCCCCTAGATGGAGGCGGCCGGGGAGCCTGGCTTTCGAGAATCAGGAAGACGAGTTGCGCGGTTCGTTGGCTGTGGGGCCATCGGTGTGCACTTGGCAGGGGTTCCGTGACTGCTCGAGAGGCGCAGTGCTTGCGGGAAACGAGCGGACGGCGGCGATGACGGAACCGGGGTGTACCTTAGCGGCGGTTCGTCACAACGAGGATCCACCTTGGTATTCAGCCGAAACGGAAGCGGTTCCGACTATGCGCGATCGATGTCAGTTCGGGGGAAGTCGTCGCCGGTGAAGAGGAGAGGCATTCCGGCCACTGACGCCACGGCGTAGGACATGCAGTCTCCGAAATTCAGGCCAGCCGGGTGGCGGCCACGCCCGAAGCGGAGGAATGCGGTGATCGCCGAATCGAGGTGTTCCGTGTTGAACGAGATGGATTCGACCTGCAGGCGGCGGAGGAAGGCGTAGAGAAGGGGCCGCGCATCCTGGCCAAGTCTCGCGGAGAGCACCATGGTGGTTTCGAGAAGCGTGGGGATTCCGACTACGACAACCTCCGCGTTTTCGAGCGCCTCGATCAGTCGCTCGTAGCCGGGCTCTTTCAGATGGATGGCGACAATCGCAGAGCTATCGAGAACCATCGCTTAGAAACCTTCCGGCCCGTAACCCAGGATTCGATCTTCCTCTTCCTGGCTGAGAACCCGTCCGAGTTCGGCGGGCGGAACAAACGGCCAGACGTTCCGTTCCATGTATTCCCTGATGCTCTTGGAGCCCCTGGAGCTGCCCGCGTGGGCCTGCAATCGAGCCCGGCGCTCCAGCAGAGCCTTCCGGATGGCTTCGGTCTTGGACTCATGGGCCAAACTGGCCACCTCGGCGGCCAACCTTTCCACGTCCGCGTTTTTGATGTTGAGCCCCATGGTAGAATTCTATCCAAATTCTACCATGGCTTATCTCAGGCTTTGGAGTTCACGGGCTGTTTGCTGGCCGGATGCAGATGATCCTCCAAGCCGGAGCGTGGGCGCTCCGCAGTAAGCGGCCGTTCCGCAGGCCTGGACGACCCGGCGGACTTGGGCCCGGCCGGCTCGCGTGGATTGGGGGCTTTGTGGAGGTTATCCGCTTCCTTACGGTCGCGGCTCCGTTTGGGTTTACCACCAGCCGGTTGTGCCGCGGGCCTGGACGACGCGGTGGCCCTGGGCCCGGCCGGCGCGGGTGGCCGGCTCACAGATCGCGGGATTCATGGGCGTGCCGCCCGACGCTATTGCTTCCGTTGCTTCTTCGTCCGGTTGGATCACCACGACCTCCGCGCCGGTCGCCCGGAGGTCGGCGACACCCTCTTCCAGCGTCACCAGCTTCATGGCTCCCGGTGGCGGTTTCAGCGCCAGCACCAGCACTCGGGCGTAGCCTGCTGCCAGATCGGCATTGTCGCTGGAATGGAAGCCGCCGTCGATGTAGGGCGCCCCTTCGAACCACACCGGGGCGAAGCCGAAGAAGGCCGTGGTGGCCATGACGGCGTCGACCAGATCGATGCCGCTTTCGCGGTCAAAGGCGCGGCGCAGGCCGGTTTCCGCGTTCAGCGCAGTGAGGAGTATGCGCCGCTGCGGCCAGTTCAGCATCGGCAACTGTGACGCGACCAGGGCCCGGCGATCCGGGCCGCCGTTGGCGAGGGCGAGTGCCCCCATGCGCTTGAGGATCTCGGTGCGCTCGCCGCCGAGTTCCTTCGCGTGGGCGACCTCGCGTTGGAGGCGGCTCCAATCGACGTTTGTCGCGGGCCGCGCCACTCTGGACGCGACGGTTACCTGCTGTTCAAAGATGTCTTCCAGGGGGGCGTTGGAGGCGAATTGGAGGGCTACGCGGCCTCCGGAGGAGGTGCCGATGATTACGTCTGCATCGCGGACGTCGACGCCGGATTCGGCCATGCCGACGATGAGTCCGGTGGTCCAGGAACTCGCGGCAAATCCGCCGCCGCCCAGGACTAGGGCTTTTTGTTGATTGATCAGTATAGGATCTCCATGGGTTCAGGATAGCGGGTGGGGGCGGGGATGATGGGGGGAAGGGTGGGGCGGGGGGGAGGGGGAAATCCTCGTCCTATCGATTGGCCCACGACGATTAATCTAGTCCGAACCATGGCTTACTAATTTTTGGGGGTCGCCTGAGGGGTCAATCTTCCAGGCTGTATTCTGGGAGCGGTGACGGAGCACTTGAAGAACTCGTGAAGAACTACAGCTTGAGACGAGTGTCCCCGTCCACCGAAGCGCTTCTTGCCAGGCTGAACAGTTGGTGGAGGAGCCCTGCCAAGTGGATTGGATGGGGAGACGTACCTGGTGTACTCGAGCAGATCAGCAATTCGAAGGAGCCGCTCGCCATCCCGTTCATCATGTCGTTTGGCATTGTCGGTAACGAGAGGATTCGCTCCCAGGCGCTATCGGCAATTCATCGGTTGTTTTCTTCGCTTCCGATTGAATTTCTGCCGCTGTTGGACGAAGCATTAAGACCGGCCTGGATTCCTGAAGACAGCTGGCGCGGCATGACGGCCGAACAGATCTCAGCCTTGCCCAAATCAAGTGACGCCGAATTGCTCTACCTCAACCTGATGAGTTGCCACCAGAGCGGATACGTGCGCGCGGCGGCTTTGCAGATCCTCTCCGCCGAATCCACGGCGACGAGTATTCCTTTCATCCTTTCGCGGCTGGTTGACTGGGTGCGCGAAGTCCGCTCAGCGGCGGAAATCGCGCTTCGCAATAAGCTCAATCCAATTCATGGCGACGAGTTTGTGCGGTGTCTCGGCCTTATCGGGCGCCTCGCCAGGAACAGCCGATATCGGCCAGAGTTCACAGTGTGGGTCGAAGATCTCCTGCGGAGTCGCGAATGTGCGGAGAGCCTTCGCCGTGGACTTAGTGCTGAATCCAAAGATGTGCGGCGACGCTGTTACCGGATTGCAGTAAGCAGCCCGTCGTTCCCTTTCCGGGACGCAATCCTCCACGCGATTGCCGACGACGACGTGGTTGTCCGAAGGTGGGCGTTCGAACTTGCGACCAGCCGACCGGGTGAGGACCACGATGTAATCAGAAGGAAGGCCGCAGATGATCCCTACGGGCCTATCCGGCGAATGGCCCTGGAAGCCTGTTTGGATCGAGAGTCGATTGAACCGGGGGAGTTGGAACGGTATCTCTATGACCGTTCGGCAACGAATCGCCAGTTGTGTCAGAGGGCCTTTTCGGCACGGCTGGGGCTGAAACCGGCAACATTCTATCGTGCGGCGATTCGGGTTCCCACCGCACAGCCGTCTGCAAGCTGCGTTCAAGGTCTGGCCGAGACCGGGGACCCAAGTGATGCGATCCTGGTGGCCGGCGCCCTTGCAGGCAAATCCGCGCGGGTGCGCCGTGTGGTGGTGCAAGCGTTGGGCACGTTGGGCGTGAGGGGCCACGAGCAGCGCCTGTGCCAGCTTGTCTCTTCCGATGTTCTTTCCGTGGCGAGGGTGTCTGCCTTCACACTCCTGAAAAAGCGAGCAGTCCCGGCAGACGCAGTTTGGGCCGCAGCGCTTGAAAATCCTGATTCCAAGGTCCACAGAGGGGTGTTGCGGCTGCTTCGTTCTACTGGGAAGTGGCAGCAACTCGGTTACTATCTCCGCGCCGCCGATTCAAACGACTCTGATCTTCTGGATTGCGCCATCGAGTTGATGAACTTGTGGGTGGAAAAATTCAATGAAACATTCACTCCGGTGAGCGAGGGCGAGGCTCTGGAACTGATTAAGATGCTTGAACTCGTGCGATTGGGACTGCCTATAGCTCTGGCACGCAAAGTGGAGTTCATCCTCCAGAATGTGTCCAAGTAGATGGCTGGTGTTCGCAGGAGGAGGTGCCTCCTGGCCTCGCGCGATTGCCAAAACCGCAAGGTAAATATCCCCCGGCAGAGCCGGGGGCATTAGGTTGTGAGCCGCTCAAAGCGGCTATGCGGGGTCGCTGACGCGGCCCCGATTAATGAGTGCCACCTCGACGGTGGCTAATCAGTATCCGAGTTTCAATTGCTCCAATCGCTCATCCTCCCGCTGCTGGTTCTGTATGTAGGCGCGAATCGTCGCCTCATCGCGCCTCATCGCGCCCAACCGTGGACACAAAGTACCCTCGTGCCCAAAAACTCTGTCCGACGAAGCTTCGCTTGCGCTCCCCGTACACTCGCGCCAGATGGATTGCGCTCTTGCCCTTGATGAACCCAGTCACTTGCGACACTGCGTACTTTGGCGGAATCGAGATCATCATGTGCACGTGGTCCTTCATCAGGTGCCCCTCCTCGATTCGGCTCTCCTTCTCCTCGGCCAGCCTGCGGAACACTTCTCCGAGGTGCTTCCTCAGTTCGGCGTACAACGTCCTGCGCCGACACTTCGGTATGAACACCACATGGTATTTGCACTCCCATGCTGAATGGCTTAAACTTTCGTACTCGTCCATCGCGGAACTTCTCCTTTCGTGTGCTTGGCGGCTCACGTATCGGAGTTTCCGCGATGGACTCCCTGAAATGTCAAACTGCTACTGCCTCCCCGGCAGAGCCGGGGGGCCTCTCACTCTTGGCTAGACGGACGCACGCGTTCAACGATCCTCGAACCTTGCCCTCGCCTGATATGGCCCCAGGAACAATTGAGGTCGCTCGGGTTTCCAATCCTGTGTGTTCTTGACCTCCCGATGGTTTCCGCTAGTTTTCGGTCTGCTGCAGACGGCCCGGTATTTTGGGTTGATCGGGTATGACTACTGGGCGGCGGCGCAGCATGAGCGCAGGTTCGACGTGGTGGCGTTTGTGCAAAGGGATCTGGCCGGCCGATGTTTGAACCTTACGGTTTCTGCGGCGCGTGGACGAGTTATTCTCTCGGCCAGTCGGTGGCACTAGGAATTGACTATCCCGCCTACATGGCCGCGATGATGCTTCAGGCTTCGATCAGCCGAAGTGCCACTTGTGTTGATGCCCTCACCACTCCACGCGGGCAAGTCCTTACAAGCCTGTTTGTGCTGCCTCTCTGGTTCCTCGTCGCGCTCAGTGCCCGCCGAATCGCACTGCGCCGTTGGCGGCGACCCGTCGTAAGTCCAATTGTTCGGGCCATTCTGCGTCTTGGATGGATGCTTCTGCCGTTTGGCTTACTCCTACTTCTGATGAGTGTCACAAGCGTGTTTTCCTCTGGAGCCGGGCTCTCTATTCGACTGGCGGGCCTGGCATTCTGGATGCTGTACTGGGGAAGTTTGGCCGTGGAGCGCATCCGAGTCTGGCCCTTCGAGTGGATCGAGAAGCAGGCTGAATGGCTCGCGCGGAGCGGACTGTGAAAGAACGGAATGTCCTGACCTGCCTCACCACGAAGCAATCCGATGCGCGATTGGCGGGTAGGCTCGAGCGACCCAGGCACGCGGGATCCACAGAGCCAAAGGGGACAGGCTGAGAGCGGCGACTCAAGGACGATCAGTGCCTGAGCAGCAACTTCAATGCCTCGGCAATCTGGTCCGTCTCATGTTCGGCAAGGGGCGGGCACGTGCTCCATATAGCGGCAAAATCCCGGACAGCCGGGGCAGTCGTTGAGTTGCCCAGATCATGAATCGCGTTCAGCAGGGCATGAGCCCGGGTGTAGTGACTCCTTGGCGTCTCCACCTCCGGATACGGCATGCCGTTCCACCATCCAGCTTTGAGTGTGGGGCAGGCACCAGACCAGTACACCGTTTCCTCACTTAGGAATTGGGCGAAGGGGCTGCCGGTAGCCCGCCGGGCGACCAGCGCGGCAATAAATTCCTGATGCCATCCCAAGAGGTTCGGGTCTGCAAGCAGGTCAAGCAAAACAGTCGCCTCGGCCACGTCTCCCCGCTTGAGCTTCTCAATCGCGGACGACCTCGCGATAGTGTTCCCCGAGCGCACCAGAGCGGCGAGTTGGCGACCGCGCTCGACCGCATCGGGGTTTGCCATCGCCTGATCCATTGAGCCGCGCCGGAGCAGAACCGATTGGAGGGAACCGCGCAACTGTGTCTCTGAAATGCCCAGCTTCGTGAGACAGGTTGGTCCGGGGATGTTTTGGAGGAAGGCATAGGTGCTTCCATCCTGAATCCAAACGGTAGAGGTGCGGAGATCACCCAGTAGATCGGCGGGCTCCCAACCACTGGTTTGGACGGGCAGATCAGATCTCGGGTTGTATTCCGGGCGTGCGCCGGGACGTCGAAGGAAGACGATTAGCCGATCGCGTTCCCCAACAGCAGGAATACCCACGCACGGGGCGCCGAGGCTTGATTTGGACAGTTCGCCGAGTCTCGCGGATCCAATTTGGGAGGGCGTCAAATCCTTCAACTCCAGCAGGGCCTGTGGTGTCAGTTCACCTTTGATGGTTTCGAGCACCCGGAACGTCCCCGCCTGAGTCGTCGGCGCGAGTACGACAATATCGGTCGCATTCCAACCGCAAGAATCCAGGTAGAACGACGGGCGGATTGCACCCAGAGCCAAACCAGCCGAGATCAAAGCGAGAACGGCCGGCTTGCGCAACTTCCAGCCAAAACCTGCCATAGGATTATAATGACACCCGAATTAGGCCAGCCATCCATTCCCCGTTTCGGCGGTCAGGATCTCAATGGTCATTCGATGAAAAGTGAGGTTTCTCACTTCTTTCGGGCCGGCCTCAGGGAAGTCAATGGCCACGCAGGCAGGGCGCGGTGCTGCCGGCGCATCACCTCCCGAGGCAGCGCCAGCGCAGGCCGGGCAAGAGAACTTGCCGAGCCTGGCTGCCTCATTGTCTTTCGCCCACAACTATGGGGTGATGACTGCGGCTGTTGGCGCGGCGGGCTGCAGTAAAGTTCCCTGGGGAACCTACCGAATACGGTAGAGAAGCGATGTCATTCAAGGGTCAGTGTTTGAGTTGCGGAGCGCGTTACTCCGAAGAATGCCGGTTCTGTGAGAATTGCGGCGCGGCGGTGTTCCGGCCGGAGCAATCGGCTGAGATACGGAGGTTGCAGGAAGCCTATGACTACCTTGTGCGGATTGCGTCAACGATTGATGCGAGGCTTCCGGAACTGCCAGGAGGCGTGACCTGCAAAGAAGATCTCCGACGCTATGCCATCCGCCTGGCTGGTGTGATTTTCGGGGCGGATCATTCAGTGAGTTGTGCGGAATGCGCAGCCTGGAACGAGCTCTTCGGAGGCACTTTCACCGCGCCAGCGCTGGCTGAATTCCTGTGGGCCAAGAAATCGAAGTTCGAGGAAGTGGTGGACCTGACGCCCGCCCTGCTTCGCTTCGCGATGTTTGCCGAGCGCAAGGATGCGGGCGCATTGTCCACCCGAATTATCGACGCGATTGTTGAATACTGCGAAGCGGCCGCGGCGGTGGACGGCGCCATCACGCTGGCCGAGCGGACGCTGATCGCTGAGATCAAGGCGCGCCTGACGGTGAGTGTGGCGCAGCAGCCCGCTGATGAACCGGCGGAGGAAGACGACTCGCCTGAGGAAGAGGAAGAAGAAGAGGACGAGCCGCCTCCTCCGGCGAAGCGCTCCGGCTCACGCCAGGCATCGAGAGCACGGAACAGAGAGGTGGAGGCCCAAGAGGAGCCCGACACGCTGGAAGCCGCGACGGCGGAGCTCGAGGCGATGATCGGGTTGGGGAGTGTCAAGCGCGAGGTGATGTCGCTGACGAACTTCATCCGAGTCGGCCAACTGCGCAAGCGGCATGGCATGCAGGCAATGAAGATGTCGCTGCATCTGGTGTTCACCGGACACCCGGGTACGGGGAAGACGCAAGTGGCGCGACTCCTGGGGCGGATCTACCGATGCCTGGGCGTTCTGAAGAAGGGTCATGTCGTGGAGGTGGACCGGTCGAAGCTGGTGGCGGGTTATCTGGGCCAGACGGCGATTGCCACCAATAAAGCAGTGGAGTCGGCGCTGGACGGAGTGCTGTTCATTGACGAGGCATACACGCTGAAAGCGGAAGATCGCGACTGGTTTGGACAAGAGGCCATCGATACCGTACTGAAGGGCATGGAGGATAACCGGGATCGCCTGGTGGTGGTGGCGGCAGGGTATCCAGAGCCGATGCAGAGATTCCTTGGCAGCAACCCGGGGCTGAAGTCGCGGTTCACTAAACTGATTCATTTCCCGGACTACGAACCCGACGAACTCGTGCAGATTTTCCTGAAGTGTACGCGTGATTCCGGATACGAGATGGAAGATGAGGGATTAGAGCTGGTTCGCGATGCCCTCACAGAGAAGTGGACGAACCGGCAGGCGGATTTTGGAAACGGACGAATGGTTCGAAATCTATTCGAACTAGTACAGCAACGGCATACAGATCGTGTGGCTCGAATGCGACGTCCGACACAGCGTCATCTCTCGACAATTGAGGCGGACGATGTCCCAAGTCGCGAAGAGATGGAGGCGATGCTGTGACGATTGATCTCCTGTGAACAAGCTGTAATCAATTGCGGCCTGACTCCCGATATTGAAACAGTGCGACATCCTTCTCCGTTCTCATACTTACCGTCCTCCAGGCGCACGACGGTATGGGACATGGTCGTGATCATCCTGAAGCGCATGCTTGCCATTGTGGTGGTGAGAGTGATGCTGGGAGGCGCCGCGATTCTCATTATGCTGCTTGCGGTAGCGGCAGCCAAAATCTTCTTTTTCCAGGGCAATTCATGAAACCAGGCATTGGATTCTTAGGAATCTGCGGTGTTGCATTCGCCTCGACCGGCGGGGTGCTCGCATTGACGGGCGGAGGGCTCGCCCTATCAGGCAGCCGTGACCAGGCGGCGATCTTCCTGATGTGTTCCGCTTTCGTTGGATCACCGGGCATCTTCTTCTGGAGCGTGGGGCGGGCGCGGAAGCGCAGGATGGCTGCTGTCTGCATGACACAGCAGGCGGTGGGCCAGGGGGTAGATTCCGTCATCGCGCTGGCGAACGTGGTGGGGTTCTCGGTGCCGGAGACGGCGTGGTGTGTCGACAGGGCTATTTCGGAGGGGATGCTGCCTGGCAAGACCGTGGACCTGGCCGCCGGAGCGGTGGTGGAGGTGCGTCCGCCGGCCCTGCCTGTTCCGGCACCGGCGGTCTTCGCGCAAGTGCGCGCGCAGCAGGCGCCAGCGGCGAGGGCCGCAGCGTCTGGAACGGGCCTCGAGTTTCTCGACGATGACCACTGCGACTCCGCCGACGATTTCGAGAATGGGGCGGCGGTGGAGGATTCGGAGGAAGCGGCGGAGGATTGCGAAGAGGCCGCCCCAACGGTCTCTGTCGAGGAGCGGCTGTCCGAGTACAGTGAGTTCGTTCACCGGCGCACGTGCGTGCATTGCGGATATTACGGCCGTATGGGGATCAATAAGACCATCAGCCGGGCGGGGACGCGGTTTTCGGGTAAAGCGGTGAACCAGATCATGGGGCAATCCGGCCTGAGCCGGTGGATGACCAAGGACCTGCGGCAACAAAAAGACCAGTGGGAAGCGATCTGTCCGAGCTGCGAAGGCAAGAACTATTTCGAGGCATACCGATGATAGCGATGAAAAAGCCGGCCTCCGGAATCCTGAGGGGCATGCTGTTATCCACCGGATGGTTTTTTGCCATGACCGGTCTGGCCGGGGCCCTTCACACGGACCGGCGGGCTACCGCGGAGAATGCACCCGCGCAACTCGAAACGCCTGCACCGGCTGGGGTGCCGAAGCTCGAGCAGGCAACGCCAACGGTGGAAACCCAGCCGGTTCCTCCGCCTGTCGAGTCATGGGCCATCCCTGAATGCAAGCTTGAGGGGTGCGATAGCGCGGCACTCGCCACTGAGCGGGACCAATTGACGGCTGCCTACGGCAAGCTGGACGCGGGACTCACCAGCGAGGGCCGGGAGCAACTGGTGAAGAGCCACTTGGAATGGAAAGACGAACTGGCGGCGTGCACCGACAAGGATTGTGTTTCGAAGCTGTATCGCAAGCAGCTGGACCTGATCAGCGCTCGGGAGGCTCCGGAAGCTCCGAAGCCGTAGCTGTCAGCAGGGCGGGCCTTGCGGCTGAATGAGCGCGGCTGCGATAGCCTCGCTGATGGGCAAGGCCGCGTCCAGTTCGGTCCAGAGCCAGTTGCCGGATACGTTGGATTCCAGGAAGCGGATCTCCTCGTTCTCATCGACGGTGAGATCGCAACTGGCGTAACGCAGGCCGAGCGACGCGACCAGCCTTACCAACGAAGCCTGGATGGCGGGAGGCAGGGGGAAGGGCTCGGCGCGAATACTCGTGTCGCGGCGGAAGTCCACCGGCGCGCCGCTGCGGACGCGCATGGCCGCCGAGAAGACGCTGTTGTCGACCACCGTGGCGCGAATATCGAACTTCTTGTGGACGCGTTGCTGGAGGAGAGACGGGGTGGTGTCGACACGGACCGGCTGACCGGCAGGCAAGGGACGAAACTCGACCGCGTAGGGGGCGGAGAAGTTTTCGGTGGTGAGTTCATGGGCGTGGACGAACTCTCCGCTGACCTTGGCGAGAGCGGCATTCGAGATCGGCTTGATGATGCAGTCGTGGTTGTGGGCTGCGTGGAATTCCAGGAGCTTCGAGTAATCCGAGCTGACAATAAACGGGGGGACACTCAAGCCCGCGGCGATGGCCTTGTGCGCCTGAAGGATGCGGCAATCGGCGCGCACCTCGACCCATGGATCGTTGATCCACAGTGATGAGTCCAACATGCGCAAGGGCGCCAGGAAAGCGGCCAGTTCTTCTGATCTGGAGAAATAGGTGAGGGGGTTGGCATCGGACGGCGTCAGGCCATCGATGGCGAAGCGGCAGAGCACTCCAGCGACGTCGGCTGACGACAGGGTTTCGCCGGACGGGAACTCGTACACTGCGCGAGTTCCCGTCCCGGTTTCAATATGTACGTTTGCTGGAAGACAATGATCGACGGTGGGATCGACCCTGACGACCCGGACACCTTTTTCGCCTAACCGGTAGACGACGCTATCCGCGTGAAGATCGCTCACGAGCGCCACGATCAAGACCGCGGAGGAGTTCATTTAGCGACCAGCGCGCTTGTCGGTTTTGCCCGGCACAATGGTCGACGACTTGTATTTCCCGCTCGGGGTGTAGCCGGCGGGAATGGTGTGACCGGGGGTGTAGCAGGAGGTTGGCGGGCTGCTGCTGCGGGCGAGGTGCAGCGGCAAGCCGTCGACACCGACATTCAATTGCCTCTCGCTGCTGTACTCTTCGTGGTCACTATTCAGAGGACCAGGCTGAGATTGGGGATAGGGCTGAAGAAAGAACGCGATGAGTGGTTGTTGGTTTTCCATACTGGATGAGTTCGTTTCTGTGTTGCCTTTCGAAGTAGCTTGCGGCTCAGCTTCCAGACAACACCGGCAACAGTACCATCGTCCGCATTCCAGACTAATATTAGGGCCTTTTTATCCTTTATTTCCTACGATGAGAGGCCGATTCGGGCACCCACCAACGAAGTGGTATGGGGCGAGGAGAAATGTCCCTCACAAGGTCGCCGCCACCCCAGACGTAGCGACCGGTGCGTCCCGAGAGTTTCCAGCCTTTCGGCGGATTGCCCAGGGGCGCAGCGTAGATTATTTCGCGTCCAAACAAGCGCGTGCGCACCACCCGCAGCAGCAGGTCACCCTGGGGATTGCCGTGCAGGAGCCCAGCGGGGTCGTCGACGAGGACGAACGCCCGGCTGTGGCTGACGGCCGTGAAGGTAGTGCCAGCAAGCGGGAGTTCGATTTCCCCAGCCGGACTGATCAGAAGACCGATGCCCTCCAGTGGATTGTCGACGGACTGGTCCCAGGCGAGATAGACCCTGTAGCGCTTCGGCATCCTCATCGAATTCCTGGATTCCCTTGGCGGCCGTTCGGCCTGCCGCCATGCAATGATCGGCCGGAAGCCGGCGGCCCATTATGCGTCGAAGGGCCTATTGAGCGGACGCGCTGTTCCATCCGGCTTCGCGGGATCACAGCAGTACAGATTCAGGAGACCTGCGGCGGCGGGGCTGAAGTCGCGCAGGATGAATCCTGCCCTACAAGAGACTGGATGCGATCTACTTGGTTGGCCGCGAGCCGGTGATCAGGATGTCCACCAGTCGTTGGGCGCTCTGCTGCCAGTCGGGGCTGGCGGCGACGTTGGCTACTCCGATCAGGGCTCGCAGCAGGTCGATGGGATCGAGATCTTCGCGGATTTCGCCGGTTGCTATGGCGCGCTGGACCAGGGCCCGGATTGCGTCCCAGATCTGAACATGAGAAGACTCGAAGACCTTGGAGGCCCCCCCTAGCAGGGTGTTCAAGACCGGTGCGATGAGCTTCTTCGCCGCGATGTACTCCACAAACAACTTCATCCAGGCCCGCAGGGCCTCGATCGGCGGCATCGACTCGGCGAATTTGCGCTCCGCCGCCGCGAGCTTCTCCACTTCCGTCCGGTAGACGGCTTCGATCAGGGCTTCCCGCGTGGGGAAGTGGCGGTACAAGGTGCCGGCCCCGACCCCGGACTGCTTGGCGATCTCGTCCAGGCTCGCCTCCGCGCCAAACTGCGTGAACGCCTCCTTGGCGACCTGCAGTATGCGGTCGCGATTGCGTTCCGCATCGGCGCGCGGTTTTCTGGGGGCGGGTTGAGGACGCTTAGTGGCCATCGGAAATTTACTTGCAACCGGAGACAGTCTCCGGTAATCTACAAATGCGGAGACAATCTCCGTTTTATCAGATTACCGGAGCTTGGTCAATCCAGAAAGGGCCACAAGCATGCATGTATTTGTTACGGGGGCCACGGGTTTCGTGGGCTTTGCGGTCGCACAGGAGTTGATAAGCGTGGGCCATCGGGTGGTGGGGCTTGCCCGTTCGGATGAGGGCGCGAAGGCTCTTGCCACGATCGGCGTGCAAGTCCATCACGGCGGTCTCGAGGACCTGGAAAGCCTGCGCAGCGGGGCTGCGATGACGGACGGGGTGATTCACTGCGCCTTCAACCACGACTTCTCGAAGTTTTCGGCCAATTGCGAGTTGGACCGGCAGGCCATCGAGGCACTGGGTTCCGCGCTTGCCGGTTCGGAGCGTCCCCTGATTGTGACAGGCGGGATCGGCCTGATTGCTCCGGGCCGTTCGGCTACGGAAGAAGACCGGCCACCCGCTGAGGGAAGCCGAGGGTATCCGCGGGTTTCGGAACAGACAGCGGACGTGTTGGCTGGGCGAGGCGTGCGGACGGCGGTGGTGAGGCTGCCGCAGGTGCACGATCCGGTCAAACAGGGGTTCGTTTCGTATCTGGTGGAGGCGGCGCGGGCGAAACGCGTTGCGGCGTATGTGGGCGACGGAGGCAACCGCTGGGCGGCCGTGCACCGACTGGATGCGGCGCGGCTTTACCGGTTGGCGCTGGAGAAAGCGGCTTCGGGCAAGGACATTGGGGTCGCACGGTATCACGCGGTGGGCGAGGAGGGGATCTCGGCGAAAGAGATTGCGGAAGCGATTGGCCGAGGCCTGAAGATCCCGGTTGTCTCTCTTGCCCCGGAGCAGGCGGTGGAGCATTTCGGGTTTGTCGGGCAGTTCGCGAGTCTCGACATGCCGGCCGCCAGTGCCCTGACCCAGGAGCGCCTGGGGTGGCAGCCTACCGGGCCGGGCTTGGATGCGGATCTGGATGAAATGTTCGCGGCAGGTTGAGTAGAAGGGAGAGAAGAGTGCCAGACAGGACAGGAAACGACAAACAAGTCGCTCTCATTACGGGGGCGAATCAAGGCATCGGACTTCAGATCGCGAAGGATCTGGCGTCGCACGGCTTCACGGTGCTGGTGGGGTCGCGCAATCTGGAACGCGGCCAGGCGGCGGCGGAGACGATCGACGGGGACGCCCATGCGGTCCAACTCGATGTGACGGATGCGGTTTCGATCGAGGCGGCCGCGAGCCGCATCCGCAACGAATTTGGCCGCCTCGACGTGCTGATCAACAACGCCGCGATCTCCAGTACGAATATGCGGCCCGATATGACGATGGAGGAGTATACCCGGACGACGCGGCCGAGCATTGTATCCCTGGATGAAGTACGTGCGGTCTGGGAGACCAATGTTTTCGGCGTGCTCGCGGTGTACCAGGCGATGCTGCCACTGCTGCGTGAGGCCCCGCATGCGCGGATTGTCAATGTGTCGAGCGGCTTGGGCTCGCTGACGGCGAACTCGGACCCGAACTGCCCGTACCGTCAGATTTTCGGCCCGGTTTACCCGGCGTCGAAGACCGCTCTCAATGCGATGACGGTGGCTATGGCGATTGAGCTGGAGTCGACGGGGATCAAGGTGAACGCCGTGACTCCTGGGTACACCAAAACGAATCTCAACAATTACTCGGGTACGGAGACGGTGGAGGAAGGGGCGGCGGAGGCGGTGCGGGTGGCGCTGCTGGGTCCGGATGGGCCGACAGGTACCTTTACCCACGCAAAGTTGGGAACGATTCCCTGGTGAGGAGGAGCATGAAGAACGAAAGAGCAAGTGGTGGGGGGATGACCATGGCCGAGCGGGAGCTGGCGGCGTTCTTCCGGGCGGTGATGGAGCTGTATGGACCGGAACAGGCAGAGGCCTCGGCGGAGGATTGGCTGCAAGCGCTGATGGCGCGGTGTGGGCTGCCCGGCTCCGGCCGGGAGTGGAGAGAGGTGAGCATCGCGGCTGCGGCGCGGCTGGCGAGCCGGGTGGGGACGGGGTTCCTGCCTGTGTGAAGGGGGGGCGGCGGAGTGGGGATCCCATGAGGACGCTCGCAGCCGGGGCGCGTTGCGTTGGGAGACACGGCGGTAGCCCGTCGCTCACGCTCCGGGATTGGGGCTGGGTGGGCGGGTTCCTCTCGTTTGGCGGCCCGTAGGGCCGGGGCCCGCTCCTTGCCAGTCGCGGTTCGCGGCGCGGTGGGGACCACTCCCCGACGGTCGTGGTTCGTTGCGGCTTCAACCACTTTGGCGGCCATGGGGGCCTGTGGGCGGGCGGGGTTATACTCGTTCCACCACCCCTTGCATGAAGCGCCATGTCCTTATTTATGGTCTCGCCGGCGGCGTCCTGATCGCCACGCTCCAATACACCCAGTACCGCTTCGTCGTCATTGAGCATTCCGTTGAGCTGTATACCGCGCTGGTCGCCATCCTGTTCGCCGCTTTCGGGATCTGGCTGGGGCTGCGCATTACTCGGAGGCGCGAGATCATCCGCGAGACAGTGGTGGTGCGGGAGGTACTGGTGCCCGTGGAAGCCCCCTCGCTCGAACCCTTCGCTCCGAACGTGGCCCAGCAGCAGACACTCGGCATCACGGCGCGGGAGTTGGAAATCCTCAACCTGATCGCGCGCGGCCTGAGCAATCGGGAGATCGCGGAGCAGCTTTTCGTCTCGGAAAGCACCGTCAAGACGCACTGTGCCAGGGCGTTCGACAAGCTGGGCGCCGCCCGCCGCACGCAGGCCGTCCAGCGCGGCAAAGAGTTGGGGTTGCTGCCGTAATCCCGTCATCCGAAAGAACTATTTGCGCTCCAGTGCTGTAGAATCATCCGAAAGGATGACGACACCCGACCCCGTTACACGGCATCGTGGCTCCATCGCCATTCGCACCAGGAGCCTCATATGAAGAAAACCGTCCTCACCTTCGGCCTGATCGCAGGCCTGATCGTCTCCGTCCTCATGGGCGGGTCGCTTCTCCTTGCCGACAAGATCGGTACCGGCCACAGCATGGCCCTCGGCTACACCATTATGGTGGCGTCGTTCCTGCTGATCTACTTTGGTGTGCGCAGTTACCGCGACAATGAGCTCGCGGGGCAGATCTCCTTTGGCCGGGCCTTCGCCTGCGGCATCCTGATCACCCTGATCACCACGGTCTGCTATGTCGCCATGTGGGAGATCCTGTACTTCAACTTCATGCCGCATTTCATGGACAGCTACTGGGCCGCGCAGATCAAGAAGGTCCAGGCGTCCGGGCTGGACCCCGCCACGACGGCCGCGCAGGTGGCGGAGATACAGCACTCCCAGCAGCTGTACCAGAACCCACTCGTGAATATCGCCTATACCTTCATGGAGCCGCTGCCCGTGGGCCTGCTGATTACGCTGATCTCGGCTGGCGTCCTGCGGCGGAAAGGGCCGGCCGAACCGCGCTCGGCTGCCGGAGTGGTGACCGCATAGAGCTGGAATCCGGCGAACGCCAGGGCTGTGCTTCAGGTGGATGCGCCGAGGGGCGGGATCAAGGCTGGCTTCGTTGCTCGCGGCCAGTGGACTAGCCCGCTTGCTGAATCGCGTCCTGAATGCTCTTGAGGAGCTGAGCTGCGCCATACGGTTTCTGAATGAAGCCGACAACCGCGTCGCCCAGCTCCTCTCGTGCGAACGTCTCGCTGTACCCGGTGGAGAGAATGATAGGCACTCCGGGCCGGATTTCGCGGATGAGTGCAAATGCCGCCTGGCCGCCCATAACGGGCATGGTCATATCGAGCAGGACGGCGGTGATGCCCGCGGCGTTTTGCCTGAAGATGTCAACGGCTTCTTGGCCATTCGCGGCCAGCAGGACGCTGTACCCGGATTGCTTCAGAATGACTTCGGCCAACGCCGTGAGGGAGGACTCATCGTCGGCAATCAGGATGGTTCCGGTACCCCGCGGGGCCTTCGACGAAGGCGCGGCGGCCGGCTTCTGTACACCAGCAGGCACTGTCGGGAAGGAGACGGTGAAGGTCGTACCTTGCCCCGGGATGCTATCCACCTGCAAGGCGCCCCTGTGGCTGCGGACGATGCCTGATACGGCAGCCAAGCCCAAGCCTCGCCCTGTGAACTTCGTGGAGAAGAACGGGTCGAAGATCTGAGCCTTGGTGGTTTCGCTCATGCCGGAACCCGAGTCTTTCACTTGCATGAAGAGATCCGAGCCCTCACCTACGAGGCCGGTGGCCACCTGAACGGTGCCCCCTTCCGCGCCGATCGCTTCCGCCCCATTGATGATCAGGTTCATGACGATCTGGCGTATCTGACTGGCATCTGCTTCGATCCAGGGTAGATCCGGCTTGAGAGCGAGTTCCAGGCGGACAGTTTTGGGAATACTGGCGGCAATCAGCGGCAGCATTTCCGCGATTAGCATCGACAGGTCGAAGCGACTGATTGCGAATTTGCCTTTGCCGGCATAGGCCAACAACTGCGCCACCAATTCGGCCGCCCGGACGCTGGAGCGCTCAGCGATCTCGATGATCGAATAGGAGGAGTCGTCCGGAGACAAGTTGCCCTTGATCAGCGTCAAGCTGCCCATGACGCCTGTCAGAAGGTTATTGAAGTCGTGGGCGATGCCGCCGGCCAACACCCCGATGCCTTCCATCTTCTGGGCCTGCTGCAACTCCTGGGCGGAGCGGCGCAGCTCGGTCACATCGCGAATCAACACACCGTACTCGCGCGTCTCGCCGTGCCCCAACGAAGCGAGCACGCTGGTGCCGAGAAAGCGGGTACCGTCGTTGCGGACCCGCCAACCTTCCCATTCCACCCAACCGGACTTGTCCGCCTCGGACATGGGCTGCTGCAGGCCCTCGGCGGGCACACCGTCGGCGGCCGAGAGGCGGCAGGCATCCTGGCCCATGATTTCACCTTCCCGGTAGCCAAAGAGCCGCTGGGCGCCGCTGTTCCAGCTGGTGATCCGGCCGGCAGGGTCCACTGTGAGAAGGGCGTAGTCTTTGACACCGTCGAAGAACAGGCGATACCGCTGGCTGGTTTGGGCCAACTTTCTTTGCAGGATGGCCGAATAGCGCTGCCCGAGGAATCCCTGGCCAAGCGCCATGAGCAGTTTGGCGTACAACTGAAGCGTGGTACGGGCGATGGGCACCTGGCGGATGGCCGCTGCCCACAACCTCTGCGGAGAGACGTGCCGAGCCCTGGCCAGGCGTTGCAACGGCAAGGGCTCGGGGTAGTGGCTGAAGACCTGGCCGGCAAGAAGAGTGCCCAAGTGCTGACCGCCCAAGGACAGTGGCACCGCGACATGAGTGAGTCCAGCCTGGTCCTGCACCATCGCCACCCCATCCGTCCGCAGGGCATCTTGGACGGCGCTGCATCGCTGCCCCGCTGGCAACAGGCAGAAGGGACAGCCGGTATCGCCGAACTTCTCCGCCCCACTGTGAGCCAGGCTCCAGACGGGCTGTGGATTGTGGCAGATTCCCAGCAGGCGCCCTTCCGGGTCGGAGAGAGCCACTGACAGTTTCATGGTGTGGGCGAACGTCTCGAGCACTGAGGTCCAGCCGGCGGGGTCCAGCAACTCGGCATGCCATTCCGGAGAGAGATGGACATAGCTGTACTCCTCCTCGGAAAGGCTGGCCTCCGCCCTGAGGATTTCGGCCGCCCCTGGGGTGAGGCCGAAGGGTGCTTTGTGCTCTTTCATATGGGATTCAGAGGCAGATGCGGAACGGTCAGCCGGCTGGGAGCCCGGCTGAGGATGCCAGAGTAGTTGGAGAGAGGTTGCACACTCGCGACTTGCTCGTCGAACGGGAGGAGCGAGATTCCGCCTTGCCCGATGACATACTCCCGGCTATCGAATTCGTGCTTGCTGCCGCGTGACTTCACGACCGTGAGGCAGCGGCGCAGCGAACTGTTGATTTCCACGAGGCTCAGAAGAATGATGTTGTCCACAATGGAGCTTACGGGAAAATCCGGCATGAAGGACGAGAGACCCAGAAATTCGGGATTCTCGTAGCTGAAGAAGGTCGTCATCAACCGGTGTTTGCTGTAGGCCACCAGCGCATGAAAGAAGTCGCGGTAGACACCCTGGTCGACGAGGGCCGTACTATAGCTTGTCATTCCATCGATGACCATGCGCTGGATATTATGTTCTTCGATTGTCCGCACGATCTTGGAGAAATGTACGTCGATATTCAACTCCTGCGGACTATCAAACAGGACGTGGATGGTCCCATCGTCGATTTGGGCCTGCAGATCCAGGCCGATTGTTTCGGCATTGCGGACGATCTGGGCCGGGTGTTCATCGAGCGAAATGAGCAAGCCTTTCAGATTCAGGTTGATCGCCCCCTGCCTCAGGATCTGTGTGCCGAGAACGGTCTTGCCTACACCAGAAAGGCCGACCACCATCGTGGTAGACCCATCGAGTATGCCGCCACCCAGCAACGTGTCCAGAGCCTCGACTCCGATGGCGGAGCGCCGGGCCTTGGAGGTGGGCTGATCGAGAGTCAGGCGGAGCGGCGCCTGAACACGGCGGAACATTTGAAGGCCCTTTCCAGACACAATTTCCAGGGCATGCTCGCCATTGTCATAGTCTTGACCGCGGCTCTTGACGATCTCAATGGAGCGAAGGACTCGCCGATTGAAGAGAGTTCGCCGCAGGCGAATCACTGTGTCGGCCAGGGCCCCCGTCGCCTCCAGCGTGAGCAGCGTATCGGGATAGCTTCCGATTTCGTGGGAGAGCATCGTCGTCAGATGCGCCCGGCTGAGACCTTCCACCAACTGTTGCAGAACCTCGCGGTAAGAGCCCGGTCCGGCAGCCATGAACGCGCCACCCGTCGTGGAAGCCCGACGCAGAAGACCGACGCCATCGATGAAGATCCGTCGGGCTCCCATCTCAGAGGCTGTCTCCAGCAGAAGACTATCCACCGCCTGTAGCTCCTGGTCGAGGACACTGGGACTGGTGAAGATGATCTGTAGCTTGCGCTGTTCCTGCAGTTCCGCGAGATCCCAACCCATGGCGGCAGCGTCGCGGATCAATTTGTCCGGGCTCACCTCGAAGACGACGATGATTCCGGGCTCATTGAACTGAGTAATGCCCCGGTAAATGAACTCGGTGCCCAGGAGCGTTTTGCCGCTGCCGGTTGTTCCTTCGACGAGGATCACATTGGAGTTCGGGATCCCCCCCAGGAGGAGGGCATCGAGCCCTGAAATGCCGGTCTGAACTACTTTGTCGCTAGCCACTACGTCTTCCCTTCCCGTCAGATTCCACTTCGTTGGCGCCTACCGCTGGCGGCCCCGCCGCCGCCGGGGGCCGAAGGATCAGCGGACCCACATTCCCTTTTCGGCGAAGTCCGGCGGTGGCGGAGAGTGAAAGAGCCGTGCGGCTGAGGGCGGCCACTGGAGTTCGGACCGCAGCCCTACCACTGGGCATCGGCAAAAACCTGTCGAAATGATGATTCGGACCCCTGCCGATCCCGCTCGGAAGCGTCCTGGCAGTGGACACACCGTGCGGCCCATGGCATGGTCTGAAGGCGCTTTGGGTTGATGGCTTCATCGCACTCGATGCAGGCTCCAAAAGTGCCACCGCGAACCCGACGCAGCGCTGCCCTGACCTCGCCAAGCAGGCTCGAATCGCGGTCCGCATTGCGAATCGCGAGCTCCCGCTCCAGCGCGCGTTGCGTCTCATCCGCCTGGTCCGCGCTCTTCTCAATGGCGAGATCCTCGCGATTGTGCAGTTTTTCTACCAGTTCCAGCTCTTTGCGTTCGAGAATGGAACGAAATCCATCCGACCCATTGCCTGCTGTGTTCATGGTGGTCTCCGGAGCCCAGCCGGGCTTCCCCCCAGACATTACACGCCGGCACCCAATTGAGCTTCGTTATCACGGACCGATGGGGCCCGGCGCGGGAACCGACCCGAACCAAGATGAGAATCTCCGACGGAATTCGGGCAATTGTCCGAATCACCAGCCGCATTACCTTTGCCTCTCAGCAACTTGACACTGGGATACGGAGATTTCGATGCTGGTTGTAGGCGATCGTCACAAGGTAATGAAGAGCACCTGGACCGGCAAGCCAGGGTCCGATCCTGGACGCTGTGGCCGCTGGAGGCCGCTTCGTGAACCTAACGGGCGCTGACCAAAAATGGTCAGCCGACGCCCTGGCGTCACCTCCATGGGGGCACGGGCTCAATGGACCGCTTCGACGGCACGCCGGGCCAGGTCGATCGTGACTTCAATAGCATTCAGGATTTTCCGTACTGAATATCGTTGACACCAATGCGTGGAAATGCTAGACCACTCGAAGGCGTCACCTCATGACGCGGATGATGCGAGGAGTGTTTATATCATGGCAACCAAACGGGCTGTAAAAAAGCAGCCGGTAGTCGATGTAAAGGCGCTCGCGGCCGAAATCGGAGCGACTGTAAAAGAGGGCAAACTTACCACGGTACGGAACAAATACATTCTGACCGTAGGTAATACGAAAAACGAGCTCGTGCCTGGGGAGATGATCGACGAGGCGGAGCTCAAGAAGCTGGCCGGGCAGATCGTGCCTGTTGTCGTTTCCGGCCGGACCATTGTGGCGTTGGGCTATCCCGATAGACCGTGGTGCTACATTCTCTGCTACGTGCCTGGACCGGACATCTGGAAGCGGATCCGGCCGGAGCTGCGTGTTCAGTTGATCAAGCAGTACGCGGCCGCGGGCGTTATCAACAGCAAGCTGGAGCAGGTTCTGCTGACTCCCATCCAACTTCCATAGCGGCAGTCCATGACGCCCTACAAGCAGATCGTGCTGGAGGTCACCGAGGCCTGCCACCATGCGTGTCTTCACTGCTATAACTTCTGGCGCGAGCACCGCGCTCCTGTTATGGCACCGGACACCCTGACCAGGGTCGAGATCCGGGACCTCATCCGGCGAATCAAGCACGATGCGCCGCTAAAGCAGGCAGGGCTCTCCGGGGGGGAGCCCCTCCTGCGCGACGATTTACCAGGCATTGTCGAGGACCTTCGCAAGGAAGGCCTGGGCGTGGTGGTGATCACCAATGGCACCTTATTGACTCGGGCGCGCGCCGGGCGTTTCCCGGAGGATACGGTGTTCGAACTGACGCTTTTCGGCGCCGACGCCGCGTTGCACGACAGGATTGCGGGGGTACCGGGCGCGTTTGAGAAGGTTCTGGAGGGTGCGATCGCCGCCACGGAAAGCCGCTGCCGCGTTGCGGTGAGTGTGGTGGTGAGCGGACTGAACGCCCACGAGGTGCGCCGCGCGTTGGAACTGGGGATCGCCCTTGGGTCAGAGGGGTTCCTGCTGAATCGGGTGAATTTCAGCCGCTGCACGGCCGGGCAGGCTGGCCTGCTGGCGCTGACGGTGGAGCAGTTTCGGCAGATGTTGGAGGCGGCGGAGTTGGTGGCGGTCGAGTATGGCGCCTCGATTGCAGTCTCCGTGCCAATTCCGCCCTGTGTGGTGGACCCGTTGCCATATGAGCACCTGCATTTCGGATGGTGCCCGCGAGGGAGTTCGGAAGCGTACTATACGGTGAGCCACAACGGGCTGTTGCGTCCGTGCAATCACTCGTCGAGAATCCTGGGGGACCTGCGGACGCACTCGTTTGCCGAGTTAACCTCAGGACGGGCAGCGCGGCAGTTCTGGGCGCCCATACCGGCTGAGTGCCTGGCGTGTGAGCATCCACTGGCAAGTGTGTGCCGGGGCGGGTGCCCGGCGGCCAGCGATGAATGCTATGGGACGAGGCTGCGCTGGGATCCGCTGATCAATATCGTGAACAGTGGAGTCCAGGCAGCGTCTGTTTAGGCGGTACCGCGCCGGCTTGGCCGGGCGTCACTGGCGACCGGTTTGCAGCCTTACTAAACAGCGACTGACGGCAGCGATCGCGCGGGCCACATCGGTTTCGGCGGTTTGCCAGTTGAGGACGCTGACGCGCATGGCCCGGCAGCCCCGCCAGGTGGTGCCCATGAAGAAGGCCTCGCCATCGGCGAGCAGTTCCTGCAGCACAGCATTGGTGAAGCGGTCGTGATGCTCGTCCGACGCGGTGGGGTTCGGGTCCAGGAATCGAACCAGACCCTGATTGAGCTGGGCGGGCCATAGCACCTGGGCTCCCGGCAGTTGGCCGATGCCGCCGACGAGGGCCACGGCATGGCGGCAGCAGCGATCGATGAGGGCGGCGACCCCCTGCCGCCCCAGTTGCCGGATGGCGGCGTAGGTCGCGAAGCCCCCTGGCGCGCCGCGACCACTCCGGGTTCCAGTCGAGCTGGTCGCGGGCGACATCATCATGGACAAGATAAGGAGCGCGATGGGACATGGCCGCGCGGTGGGCGGACGGGTGCGCCACGAACGCATAGCCGGAATCGTAGGGGACATTGAGCCACTTGTGGCCGTCGGTGGACCACGAGTCGGCGGCAGCCGCCCCTTCGAGGAGGTGCCGGTGGCGGGGACTGGCCGCGGCCCAAAGCCCGAAAGCGCCATCGACGTGAACCCAGGCTCGGTGGGCCTTGGCGAGGGGGATCAGTTCGCGATACGGATCGAAGGAGCCGGTGTTGAGATCTCCTGCCTGGAGCAGGAGGATGGTGGGGCGTTCAGGGCCGTCGGCCAGGGCTGCGGCGAGCACCGGCGGCGTGAGGTGCGCAGCTTCATCCAGGGCGAGATCGACGACATTGTCTTCACCCAGCCCCAGGAGCCTGACGGCGCGTTCGACCGAGCCGTGGCGATTGGAGGCGAGGATCCGGAGGCGGGGCGCTCCGCTGAGCCCCAGCCGTTCCACGTCCCAGCCACGCTCCCTCAGCAAGGCGTGCCGGGCCGCCGCCAGGCAGCAGACATGGGCCATCTGGCAGCCGCTCACAAAGGCGAAAGAGGCGGAGGCGGGCAGGCCGAGAAGGTCCTTTAGCCAGGAGCCGGCCACCTCCTCGGCTACAGCGGCGGCGGGACTGCAAGCGAAGAGGGCGGCATTCTGGTCCCAGGCGGAGGTGAGCCAATCGGCGGCGAGCGCAGCGGGGAGCGAGCCGCCGATGGCCCAGGCGAAGAAGCGACCGCCGGCATTGCCGAGGAGCCCGCCTTGTACGTCCGTGGCGAGGTCGCGGACCACGGTTTCGGGATCGAGGCCGAATTCGTTGAGCGGTTTGGTGAGACTGGCGCGCAACCCGGAGAGCGTGGCGGTCGCGGCAACGGACTGATGGTCCAGGCCTGCCAAGTGCGACATGGCGGATTGAAGCGCGATCTCCAGTGGTCCTGCGAACGGCGAGGGCTTGGGCTGCATTGCGCTGAGTATAGGGCCGCCGCTGGCAGAGGAACCATCCGAATCTTGCGGCACAGGGCCAGGGGATGACCGTCCGGGCTGCTTTCCGATTTCTCGTCGGTCCTGTCTGGCTCTATGTGTGTTGGATGGTGCGGTGGGCGCGCAGACCTCAACACCACAGGCAGCGGCGGCGCGGCGTCGCCAAGCCATCAGGTGGGAATTGAATCTGGGCCAGTTTCCGACGACCGACAGGGGTGCGCGATTGATGCTGCCGTCCCAGAATGGCCGGGTGGCATTCCAGCTTGGCGACTACGACCGGACGAAGCCGCTGGTGATCGATCCGGTGGTGTTCAGCCTGGTCTCTGGCAGCTTCGCCTCAGTCAGCCGGGGTGTCGCGATGGATGCCGCGGGCACCAGCATCTTCGCTGGGGAGGCCGGCGAGGGTCTTCCTGCCCCTGTGAGCGCCGGCGCCCGCGCGGTGAGTTTGGCTGGCTGAATACCCACCTCTTGCCCAAATGAGTGCATCACCTGGATTCAAGGGTCTTGATTGAAGAATGTACCAGGACTAACATTGCGTAGGGCGGTGGAATGCCCGCGGACGGGCTGGGGGGCTCGAGCCGGGGGCCGCAAGTCTTGCACCTGGTCAGGTTACAGACAACAATCAGTATCTTGCCATGCCGGCTAAGCCCACGGCCCGAATCAGACGATAGAAGAAAGTGAAGTAAGAGGAAAGGCAGCCGCGGCGGCGATGGTGTTGAGTAAGAATCCTGTTTGGGAGGCGTTTGCCTGGCGTGTGTTGCCACACGCGCTGCATGGCGGCTCTGACTTCGGGGAATGCCTGACCACGCTGGACCGCATCGGCGAGGGTTCCGCCGACGACTGGCACCGCGAGTGGACAACCACGGCCGACCGGGTGGCCGCCAGCGCCCAGGTGAGCGACAGCCGCGGGCACTTCATCAGCGCCCGGGAAGCATACTTCCGCGCCTCAAACTACTATCACGCCTCCTACTTCCCGCTCTTCGGCGCTCCAGTGGATCCACGGCTGGCGCGAGCTTTCGCGTCCGAGGTAGCGACGTTCCAAAGGGCGGCGGCCCTCAGCCAACCCGCCATCGAGCCCATCGAAATTCCATATGAAGGGCGCACGCTGCCCGGCTATTTCGTGCGCGCATCCAGCGATCCGGGCAGCCGGCCGACCATCGTCCAGGTGAATGGTTACGACTCCAACATCCAGGAGATGTACTTCGCCCATGGCCCGGCGGCCGTCCGGCGCGGCTACAACTGCCTGCTGTTCGACGGACCAGGCCAGGGCCGAAATCTGATCAGGGACGGGCTGGTGCTGCGGCCGGACTGGGAGCATGTGGTCAGCGCCGTGATCGACTACGCGCTGACGCGGCCCGAGGTGGATCCGTGGCGCATTGTACTGGCCGGTTGGGGCCTGGGCGGCTTCCTGGCTCCGCGGGCGGCGGCGTTTGAGAAGCGCATTGCGGCGCTCATCGCCGATCCGGGGCAGTGGGACCAAGGCGACACAGTGAAGTCGATTCCAGTGCCGCGGGAACTGCTGATGCAGAAGGACAGCACGCCGCCGCCGCAGTTCGAACAGTTCGAGCAGTGGTTGCGTTCACCGGCGGCCGACCCAATGTTCCGCTGGCGCACCCTGCAGCGCGGCATGTGGACACACGGTGTCAACACACTGTTCGAACTGGTCAAGCAGATCGTGCGTTTCGAGATCAGTCCAGTGGCCGGGCAGATTGCCTGTCCGACCTTGTTGACGGCTGTGGAAGGCGACACGCTGGGCCGGGGCGCCCAGAATCTGTACGACGCCCTACGCTGCCCCAAGCTGCTGCTGCGTTTCACGGCGGCCGAGGGCACCGGCGGCCATTGCGAACCTCTGGCGCGCAGCCTCTTCGAGCAGCGCGTGTTCGACTGGCTGGACGAAACGCTGAAGAGCAGCGGCTGCCTGCCCCTGCAGGCGCAACTGGGCCGCGACCCGGCTCCGGCAGGGAGAATACCGCATTCGAGCCACAACGGAACTGGAGAGACCGCACAGGCTCTTGAGGCTCCGCCCTCCCCCCCGACGGCCACCCATCGGCCCATCCGGTTTGAGGACGAGGGCGTGTTCAGAAGAAGCGACCTGGGGTTGCCGCCACGCTGGAACGGCGGGGATGCGTCGAGCTGAGCGCTGCATTTGCCGGAGCGCCAATAATCTTCTGTTCGCGGCCGCGCCCGGCCGTCCCCGCGATGGGATAATCCCTGTATGGCAGTTCGACTCAAGGACATCGCGCGCGACCTCGGGGTGAGTGTCGTGACCGTGTCCAAGGTGCTCCGCAACCACTCCGATATCAGCGACGAGACGCGCGACCGCGTCCTGAAACGGATGAAGGAGCTGAACTACCGTCCGAACCTGGCCGCCCGCGCGTTGGTGACCGGGCGCAGTTTCTCCGTCGGGCTCGTGGTGCCTGATCTCGTTCATCCCTTCTTTGCGGAGGTCGCCAAAGGCCTGTCGAAGATCCTGCGCAAAAAGGGTTACAGCCTGCTGATCGCCAGTTCCGAGGAAGACCCCGAATTGGAGCAGCAGGAGTTGGACATGATGCTGGCCCGGCGGGTGGATGCCCTGGTCGTCGCTTCTGCCCAGTGGACAGTGGAGAGCTTCCGGCGCATCGAGGAGCAGAAGACGCCGTACGTGCTGATCGACAGGCAGTTCGCCGGACTGGCGGCGAATTTTGTGGGCGTGGACGACGAAGCCGTTGGCGCGCTGGCGACATCGCACCTGATCGAGCAGGGGTGCCGGAGGATTGCCCATATCCGTGGTCCGGAGTTGAGCACGGGCCTGGGCCGGTTGGAAGGCTACCGGCGGGCCCTGGCCAAACACGGGTTGGCGCCGATGGCTGGTTATGTGGTGATGGGACGGTCGGTCGATAACCTGAGCGACACCAGCGGACACGAGGCGATGCTGCGGCTGCTGGCGCTGAAGCCGCGGCCGGACGGGGTATTTTGCTACAACGACCCGACGGCGATGGGCGCGATGAAGGCGATCCTGGATGGCGGATTGCGGGTGCCGCAGGATGTGGCCGTGATCGGCGCGGGTAATGTGAATTACGCCGGGCTGCTGCGCGTACCGCTGTCGAGTATTGATCAACA
Source organism: Paludibaculum fermentans (assembly GCF_051172195.1). Taxonomy (GTDB): domain Bacteria; phylum Acidobacteriota; class Terriglobia; order Bryobacterales; family Bryobacteraceae; genus Paludibaculum; species Paludibaculum fermentans_A. The sequence goes on along the minus strand of NZ_JBPJAQ010000002.1, from coordinate 53,131 downwards.
CAGCGACAGCATTGGTGAACGGGCCGGCAAGTTGGCACTGAGCCTGGTGGAGTCGAAGACGGCAGTGCGGCCCCGGACCGTATTGCTGGATCCGGGGCTGGTAGTGAGGGCTTCGAGCGCCAGGGCGTCCTAAGGGACGAAAGCCCGAAGAAGGCGCATGCCCTCCGTGCTCTCCAATTCGAACGGATCGGTGCCGGGCGGCAGGTAGAAGCCGTCGCCGGCCTTCACGGCGTTTTGATCGAGTTGCCCGCTGCCCTGTAGGACAATCAGCGCCTGCCAGCGCGCAGGATCGGGCGTGTACGGTCGGACGCCGTTCACGGTGAGGGCATCCACATCAAAGTACTCGCAGCCCGCCAGGCGAACTTCGTCCGGCCCCAGCTCCACCGGAGGCTGGACGCCCGGATGCGAGTCAAGCGAGGAAACGTCCATCGCCTTGTCGAGATGGAGTTCACGCGGTCGGCCGTAGTCGTACAGGCGGTAAGTGATGTCGGACTGCTGCTGCACCTCGCACACCACGATGCCCGCGCCGATGGCGTGGATGGTGCCCGCGGGGATATACACCGTGTCGCCCGGCTTCACCGGAACCCAGTTCAACAGCGATTCAATCTCCCCACTGAGAGAAACCTCGCGCAACTGTTCGGGCGAGATTCTCCGCGTCAAGCCGCAAGCCAGGGCCGCGCCGGGGTCTGCCCGCAGGACATGCCACATCTCCGTCTTGCCGCGGCTGTTCTCATGCTTCGCGGCGTAATCGTCGTTGGGGTGCACCTGTACCGAGAGGTTCTCGGACGTGAAGATCAGCTTGATCAGCAGGGGCAGCGGTTCGCCCTCGGTGCCGAACCAGACCTCGCCGATCTTCCGGCCGCCCGATTCGTACCAGGGGGCGAGGTCCGGGGTCCCCCAGACTTTTTCGAGGAACGTCCGCGACATGGCCACAGGCTTCATAAGTATTCAGCTCCAAAGCGCTCACCCAGCAGCGCATGCAGTTTCTTGATGTCCTCGGCGCGATCTTTGCGGCACACCATGGTGGCGTCCGGCGTGTGGATCACAATGAGGTCCTCACAACCGACCATGGCCAACAGGTGGCCCGGATCGCTGGAGGCGAGCAGGTTGCCGGAGGCGTCGAGCGTGATACTCCTCGCTCCCAGGGCATTGCCATTGTTGTCCTTCTCGCAGGTTTCGGCAAAGCTGGGCCAACTGCCGACATCCAGCCATTGCAGGGGCATGGGGACGGCGGCCACCTGCACCGCGCTATCGCGGGAAGCGGGTTCCATCACGGCATAGTCGATGCTGATTTTCTTGAGGGTGGGATAGACGCGTTCCACCGTGGCCGCTCGTTCAGGGCCATTCCACGCTTCCGCGATTTCCATCAGCGACGCGTGGATTTGCGGTTCGTAACGCCGGATGCAATCGAGCAGCGTGTCGGCGCGCCACACGAACATGCCGCTGTTCCAGAGGTAGCGCTCGGGTCCGGCGGCCAGAAAGTTCGTGGCCGTTTCCAGGTCTGGCTTCTCCTGGAACTGCACCACGCGCCGGGCCGTGACGCCCAGCGGTTCTCCCAACTGCAGATAGCCGTAGCCGGTGGCTGCCGAGACCGGAGCAATGCCGAAGGTGGCAAGCGTGGTGGGATTCGATTCGACCAGGTCGAAGGCTTCGCCGACAATGCGCCGGAACTCGTCCTGGGGTTCAATCAGGTGATCGGCGGTGAAGACGGCGATCACAGCGTCGGGGTCGCGTTGGGCGATGACGGCGGCGCTGTAGCCAACCGCATTCAGCGTGTCGCGGCCCGTGGGCTCTCCCAGAAACTGTTCATCACTCCAGCCGGGCAATCCTTCGAGGATGATTTCTCGCTGCTTTTCGGCCGCGCAGATATAGCGGTTGTCCTGAACCACCAGGCCTTCCAGGCGGTCCGCCGCCACCTGCAGCAGACTACGCCCCCCGATGAATGGGATCAATTGTTTAGGTTGCCGCGCCCGGCTCATGGGCCATAGGCGCACGCCGGAACCGCCGGCGAGGATCATCGCGTATCGCATGAAAGAAAATAAAGGTCCCTAACTAAAATGCTAGCAGGTGGTGACCTCAAGCCCGGCGTGATTGATCTCGAAGTCGAAGAACCGGGAACGGTCGTTCAGCGGTTCACGCTCCAGGATCTCGCGGACCTGAACAGCGTCGGCGGGTGATTTGCAGATCATCAGCAGGAATCCGCCACTGCCCGCCCCGGAGATGCGCATCCCATGGACAAAGGGCCTCACCTTATTGAGCAGGGCCTCGATGGGACCATTCGTCACGGTGCCGCAGAGCCGTTTCTGTAGTTCCCAGGCGGTATTCACATAGCCGCCGAAGGCCCGCGCGTCCTTGCGCGAGAGCGCGTCGGCGATTTCGCGAGCCACGAGGTGCTCCTCAGCCAAAGCCTGCAGGATGGCGCGATCGCGATCGAGATAGCCGCCAACGATCTGTTCCAGGATGTTCTTGGCGATGCGGGTCATGCCCGTGTAATAGAGCAACGTGGAACCGCCATTCAGGCGGGGATCGATCAGGTCACTGGGGACGAAGTGGATCCGCGCTGCCGGAATGAGGCCCGGTGACGTGCTGGTGATCTTGGCGCCACCCACCCCGCCGCCGGCCTGGTCCTGCCAGCCGCCGCCCGTGGTGAGAGCCTGTTCCAGGCGCAGGACATCGTGGAAGAGCCGGCGCTGATCCAGGGCGCGGCCCATCAACCGGTTGACCACGGCAAGGATTACAGCGCCGAGAATACTGGAGGTGCCCAACCCGCTGCCTTTCGGGATACCGACGAGAGTGGTCATCTCGATGCCGCCGCCGAACTCCGTCAGCATCTGGCGCAGAGTGAAGTCCGCCGGCCAGTCGGCCGCTGAGTGTGAGAATCCGGAGATCGCCAAGGCGGCCTTGGACAAAGCGAAGCGGTCACCCGGCTTGCGGTAATCCGTGAGTTCATTGAGTTCCGTGATCTCCAGGCGGCGTCCGCCGTCAATGGAGTTCAGGCGGATGACCGGCTCTTCCACCAGCCGGCAATAGCAGTGGATGGGCGGCTGCCCGTTCAGGTTCACGGCCACATTCGCTACGTCGCCGCCGTACTCCAGCGTGTAGGGCGGCGTATCGGTCCAGCCTCCGCCGAGCTCTATGCGGGCCGGACCGCGCCCCCAGATGGTCTCATCGGGCCTGAGCGCATTCTTCGGACGCCCGCCGGACCGCAGCGAACTTTGCAGAATCAGCTCGTGCATCTGCCGGAAGGCGTAAGTCCGCAACCGGCCGCACCAATCACCAACCGTGCAACCGTCGGCGAGAGATAAACCCGACGCCTGCATCCAATCTGCGACCTCCGCCGTCAATAGGCGGCTGAGACCCGGGAGAACTGTGTCGATGCAGAGGCCGGCGCCACCGGCGATGGTCTCCACCGCGGTACCGAGGGTGTGAAGAATGCGCCCCGGTGCGAGATGTTCCAAACGGGGCTTCCCTGCCCCGCAGCGGCGCTGATACGCCAGAGTGAGTACTTCCAAGGCCAGCCCGGCCGGATCCCTTTCACGTCGCAGGGTGGCCGCCAGGTCAGCCGCGGAGAAGCGGCTCTTTGTGCGGAACAAATGGCCCAGGGAGGCCCTGACCTGCGCTCCGCGTAAATCCGCCCGGCGCCCATGGAAAGCATCCTGATCGGCCAGCAGGGCCACTTCCTCGGCGCTGTACCGGTCGGCCGCCGCAAAGGCGCTCAACTGCTCGTCGGTGGCCCGGTCGACATGGAAAATCCACAGCCAGCGATGGAAGTCCTGCTCCGCTTCGGCCGGAAACACGCGCGCATTCCAGAGGCTGCGGTCGCTGGCCGGAATGGCCGCGTCCCACACGTCTTCCGCGGTCAGGCCTGCCGATTCCAGCCACTTCAGCATGGGCCGGCCACAGAACAGGCCGCCCTTGACCGCCGGCTTCTTGAATTCGTCGTCGACGCCGTAGCAGCGGATGAACCATGTGCTTGCGCCGCCGCGGGTGACGCCACGCAGGACGTCGATGCAGGCGCCGCGCGGAAGGGTCAGGGGCCCAGTCACATCCAGGCCCGCCGCCACATTCCGGCCTTCCAGAACGAAAGGCGCCCGGATGTCGCAGCTCTCCACCCATGCTTCGGCACCGCTGAGCGAGGCGCCCGGGTGGATGTGCGAATTCAACGCCAGACAGGTGACCCCCGGCGGGATGACGCGGTCTTCCGTCCCCAGCGCGATACCGCTGCTGATGATCTCCCGCGTCGAGCCGAAGTGGAGAAATGCGCAACCCGGCAGCAGTTGTATGTGGAATGGGACGCGCCGCAAGGAGGGATACAACGAAGCGAGTTGTTCATCCGTCCAGGTGGAACCGCTGGAGCGCGCCGTATGCAGGTAATGCTCCAACGTCGTCTCAGAGCCCATGGCGCAGCAGATCTCGCGGTACAGGTCCACGCCACGCTCCAGCAGGGCCGCCCGCACTTCGGAAGTCCAGGTCAACTGGCCGCTGGCATCCATCTCAATGGGAAACGTCCGCAACAGCGCGGCCGAGGCCTCCGCATCGAAGTTCATCACGCCGACGTCGAGGATCGCCTGCTCCGACTCGTTCAAGAGTCCCATCGCCCGTTGCTCCGCGATGGACGGCTTCTGGAGGTAGAGCTTAATGTCGCTGTCTTCTCCCGTATAGAAGACGCCGTGCAATGCCGCTTCTTCCGCCGCCGCATAGCAGCCCAGCGCAGTGAGCCCGGGCTTTGCGAACTCGACACCGGAGCCGTCGAAGAGAATCAGGGCGTCGCCTGAGGTGACCAGCAACTGCCCTTCCCCGGGCCGGCCGCCGGGCATGTCCAGAAACGCGGGCGTCAGCCGGTCAAACAGCGTTTCCCCGTGCGCGCTTTCACTTTCGCCCGGCACGGGAACGAAGATCTTGCCGCAAGGTCCATAGGCGGGCAGGCGTCGCGAATCGCCGCCAGCATGCACAATGAGGATCCGCAGCCGCCGCAGAATGCTCTCGACGCCCCCATTCAGCAGGGCGCCCGGTTCCATTCGCTGCGCTTCGCGGTTGAGGACTTCCAGCAGGCATTGCAGCGTACTGCCGCCGCTACCGATCCGGCGGCCTTCCAGATCGGCCACCACCAGCGTCGTTTTCACGCGGGAAAGATGGCCGCTCTGGCGGCGCAGTTCCAGTTGCGATTCGTAGGCACTAGCCTGCCGCTCATTTGACGCGGTGAGGATCAGGTAATCCCAGGCTTCCGGCATCCTGGTCATCAGGAGAACTCCCAACGGAGGAAACGTCAGTTACGCAAGATTCACGACGGAGGCCCGGACGTCGCCGGCAGCCCGCGCCACGTACTGGTCGTAGATCCAAGCGTAGGTCTTTTCAAGACCGGTCCGCAGCGGGATGCTCGGCTCCCAGCCCAGATACTTCTGGATCAGGGTGTTCTCGCTGTTCCGGCCGTTCACGCCCTTGGGCGCGCCCAAGTCGTAAGACCGGTTCAGCTTGATCCCGGCGATATCCTCCACCAGGTCGACCAACTGGTTGATGCTCACCATTTCGCTGGAGCCCAAGTTGATCGGCTCCAGGATGTTGGAGTTCATGATCTTCTGCACGCCCAGCACGCAGTCGTCGATGTACATGAAGCTGCGCGTCTGATGGCCGGTGCCCCAGATGGTGATGTCGTGCTGGCCCGTCAATTTGGCTTCGATGACTTTGCGGCAGATCGCCGCCGGCGCCTTCTCACGGCCGCCATCCCAGGTGCCGTTCGGCCCGTAGACATTGTGGAAACGCGCCACGCGGGTATAGAGCCCGAAGTCTTCCGAGAAATGCCGGCACATGCGCTCGCTGAAGAGCTTCTCCCAACCATAGCCGTCTTCCGCCAGCGCGGGATAAGCGTCTTCTTCCTTCAGGCCGGGGTTATCCGTGTCGCGCTGCTTGTCGCCGTTGTAGACGCACGCCGACGAGGAGTAGAAGAACTTCGACACGTTGAACTTCCGGGCCGCCTGCAGCATGTGCGTATTGATGAGCACCGAAAGCATGCACAGCGCCTTGTTGTTCTCGATGAAGCCCATGCCGCCCATGTTGGCCGCCAGGTTGAAGATCTGGTAGGCGCCCTGGGCCGCTGTCTCGCAATTGTCCTTGAGATTCAGGTCCAGCGAGAGGTTTTCGACGTCGTCGAAGATCTGGTACCACTGCTCAAATGGCTTGATGTCAACAGCTCGGATTTTCGTATAGCCCTGGTTGCGCAGATCCGCCACCAGGCTGCCGCCAATGAAGCCGCCACCACCCGCCACCACCACAAGTTGGTCTTTCATTTCTTTCTCCAATGAGAGCTTACCCATCACGGAATGCCCCGCCGCCAGCGCTGTTTCGCATGCTGCCCGGCCACCCTGTTCGAGGAGCTCCGAGTCCGCTACTCAGCCTAGCATAGTAAACGTTATAGTAACATCGCCTGCCAGCGCTGTCAAAGCGGATTTGCTTGACTTTTCGATGACAATCGGCAACTATCCTAAGTTATCGGTAACTTTGACTATTGTTCGACAGATCGCGCGATACCCGGACGTCCGTCAACTGATAGAATGCCGTTTACTGTAACGCTAATCCAACAGGACCCAGCACTATGAAAGCCGCTTTCTATCACGGCCACGAACACATCTCCATCGGGGACTCCACGCCGCGGGCGCCCGGTCCCGGCGAAGCCCAGATCCGCGTTTCCCACTGCGGCATCTGCGGCACCGACCTTCACATCTTCCACGGCAAGATGGACCACCGCGTTCAGATGCCGCAGATCATCGGCCACGAGATGTCCGGCACGCTGCTGGCCCTGGGCGAAGGCGTCACCGGTTGGGCCGTGGGCGACCGCGTCACCGTCCGGCCCCTCGACAGTTGCGGCGCCTGCCCGGCGTGCCTGGCCGGTCACAATCACATCTGCATGAAGTTGAAGTTCATCGGCATCGACACGCCCGGCGCGATGCAAGGGCTGTGGACCGTGCCTGCGCACACGCTCCACCGTTTGCCGGAGAACCTCGGCTTCGAACAGGGCGCGTTGATCGAACCCATCGCCGTCGCTTGCCATGACGTCCGCCTGGGCGAGGTAAAGCCGGGCGAGTACGCGGTGGTGCAGGGCGGTGGACCCATCGGCATGCTGATCGCCCTGGTCGCGCGCGCCGCCGGAGCCCGCGTCCTCATCTCGGAGATCAATCCCTTCCGCCTTACGTTGGCTCGCGAACTCGGCCTGGAAGCCGTCGATCCCACCGAACTCGATCTTGTCGAGTTTGTGAACAGCCAGACCGGCGGTGCGGGCGCCGACGTGGTCTTCGAAGTGACCGGAGTCCCGGCAGCCGCTGAAATGATGACGAAACTGCCCCGCACCCGCGGCCGCATCGTCATGGTCGCGATATACTCCCAACCGGTGCCCGTTACGCTGTTCCAGTTCTTCTGGCGGGAACTGCGCCTCATCGGAGCCCGCGTCTACGAGCCGCAGGATTTCGAGCAGGCCATCGCCCTCGCCGCCTCCGGCACCCTGCCTCTCGATCGCATCATCACGCGCGTGCTTCCGCTCGAAGGCCTCGAATCCGGCTTTCGTGAGATGGAGCGCGGCGGCGCCGTCATGAAAGTCCTGATCCAGTGCTCTTAACTCTATAAACAGCCATGTCCATCTTTGACCTCTTCAAACTCGACGGGAAGACAGCCCTCGTCACAGGCTGCAAACGCGGCATCGGGCGCGCCATGGCGCAGGCCCTGGCCGAAGCCGGCGCCGACATCATCGGCGTCAGCAAGACGTTGGAGCCCTCGGGCTCCGCTGTGGAACAGTCGGTGACGGCCCTGGGCCGCCAGTTCTCGGCCTACACCTGCGACTTCTCGAATCGCGCCGCGGTGCAGGCCTTCGCCGACCAGGTGAATGCGGAACACCCCGTGATCGACATCCTCATCAACAACGCGGGCACGATCCTGCGCAAGCCCGCGGCCGAGCACCCGGACGAGTACTGGGACGAGGTGATCAACACCAACCTGCACGCCCAGTGGACGCTGGCCCGTGAGATCGGCAAACACATGGTGGCGCGCGGTTCCGGCAAGATTATCTTCACTGCCTCGCTGCTCACGTTCCAGGGTGGCATCACCGTGCCCGGCTACGCCGCCAGCAAGGGCGCCGTAGGCCAGTTGACCAAGGCCCTGGCGAATGAATGGGCCGGCAAGGGCGTCAACGTGAACGCCATTGCACCGGGCTATATCGCCACCGACAACACCACCGCGCTGCGGGCCGATCCCGTGCGCAATCCGGCCATTCTCGCTCGCATCCCCGCAGGCCGTTGGGGCCAGCCCGAAGATTTCATGGGCGCCACCGTTTTCCTCGCGTCCAATGCGTCCAACTACGTCAGTGGCGAGATTCTCGTCGTCGACGGCGGCTGGATGGGAAGGTAGATCCGCTATGAACCGACTCGCCATACTCCTGCTCTCCTCCGCCCTGTTTAGCACGGCAGGGCAAGCGCAAACCTACGAACAGAAGATCGACACCGCCATGAAGCGGGTGGATTCGGTCATCGCCAAGGGCCCCTATCAGGCCAACTGGGCGTCGTTGGAGAAGTTCCAGGTCCCCACCTGGTATGCCGACGCCAAGTTCGGCATCTTCATCCACTGGGGCGTCTACTCCGTGCCGGGCTTCGGCAATGAGTGGTATCCGCGCGAGATGTACCTGCAGGACGGCAAGACCAAGATGTTCCAGCAGCACGTCCAGAAGTACGGCCCACAATCGAAGTTCGGCTACAAGGACTTCATCCCCATGTTCAAGGCCGAAAAGTACGATCCGCAGGCCTGGGCGACGCTCTTCAAGAAATCCGGAGCCCGTTTCGTCATGCCCGTGGCCGAACACCACGACGGCTTCCAGATGTATGCCAGCGACCTCTCCGATTGGAATGCCGCCAAGATGGGGCCCAAGCGCGACGTGGTCGGCGACCTCGCCAAGGAAGTCCGCAAGCAGGGCATGCACTTCACCGCATCGTCGCACCGCGCCGAGCATTGGTGGTTCTTCGACGGCGGCATGAAGTTCGATTCCGACGTGAAAGACCCCAAGAACCTCGGCCTCTACGGCCCGGCCCAGCCCAAGCGCCTGCCCGGTGCGAAGCAGGACAACCAGCCCAGCGAAGCCCATATGAAAGACTGGCTGGCCCGCACCACGGAACTGGTCGACAAATACCAGCCCGAAGTGATCTGGTTCGACTGGTGGATTGAAGAGCCCGCCTGGCAGCCCTACCTGCAGAAGTTCGCGGCGTTCTACTACAACCGCGGCGTGGAGTGGAAGAAGGGCGTCGCCATCAACTACAAGAACAAGTCGTTCCCAGATAAGGCCGCTGTGCTCGACATCGAGCGCGGCAAGCTCGACGCCACCCGCCCCTATCTCTGGCAGACGGATACGTCCATCGGCCTGAAGTCTTGGGGCTACATCGACGGTGAAGAGTTCCGCACGCCGGATTCGCTGGTCGACGACATTGTCGATATCGTCAGCAAGAATGGCGTGTTGCTGCTGAACATCGGACCGCGACCCGACGGCACCATTCCAGACCAGGCGCAGGGCATCCTGCTCTCCATCGGCAAGTGGCTGGACACGAACGGCGAAGCGATCTACGGCACGCGTCCCTACAAAGTGTTCGGCGAGGGTCCGACCCAGGTGCTCACCGGCGGCTTCACCGATCGGAAGCAGAAGCCGTTCACCGGCGAGGACATCCGGTTCACCACCAAGGGCAGCACGCTGTATGCCATCGCCCTCGCATGGCCTGGCAAAACTATGACCGTGAAGACTATTGGAGCCGACCAGAAGATCAAATCGGTCTCCCTGCTCGGATCCAAGGCCAACCTGAAGTGGTCCCAGACCCCGCAGGGCCTGAAGGTGGAACTGCCGGACGAGAAGCCCGGCGACTTCGCCTTCGCGCTCAAAATCCAGTAGCCCGCAAACCGTGCCGGGACACCGTCCGAGGCGTCCCGGCCCCTCTCCCTCTCACCCTCTACGGCCGGTGCGCTTCCGCGTACGCTTCGGTGTCGAAGTGCGTGGACCAGGACGACACCTTCCCATCCACCACGCGAAAGACCATGGCCCACCGGCTGGCAGCCTGTTTGCCCGTGGCCCGGATGCGTGCTTCTTCAAACCCCAGCACCACTACGTCATCCTCATTGGTGAAGTACTGGCCGGGTTCGAATCGCAGCATTTCCTCCGTCTCGTGCAGCTTGCGGAAGAACTCCGCGGCGCCCTCGGGCCCCGTATACTCGCCACCCAGCGCATAGCCCGCGCCCGGCACGGACCAACTGCAATCCGGCGTAAGCCGCTCCAGGATAAATCCGATGTCGCCCCTTCCAAATGCTTCAAAAAGCGACTGAACCAGTTCGACCGATGTCGTCGTAGATGTCATGGCCAACTCCTTTCAGCACTCGATACGAGTCTCAATTGGAATTGGATCTGGACGCCAGCAAATTAATGCGGCTTGTCAGCGCAAAGGCACGGCGTTTTTGCGGATGAAGTCTTCCCCGGACAAGGCCGGAGGCCCGATGTAATGGTAGGGCTCCGCGAACGCCAACCCATGCCGCGCGCCCACCTCTTTGTCGCGCTGCAGCACATAGTGCTTCACATAGTTGTTCGCGGCCGTTTCGTCATCATCGCCCAGCATCGGAATCCGCAACCCGCGCGCCGCCAAACTCTTGCGGAGCGCCGCACCAGACTGTCCGGCCGGCCCCTGTGTGACATTCAGCCGGTTCACCGCCACCTTCCGATCGATCACGGAGCTGATGTCCATCACCCGGTTCACCAGTTGCGGACCGCGTGCGAAGTAGTACTTCTCCCGCACGCCATGCGCCTGCAATCCGGCGGCGAAATGCTCAGGATAATCCTTAGCGCCGCCCGCCATCCAGCACGCCGCTTCCACCACCTGGGCGGTCACCGCATGGTCGGGATTCTCCTCGTAGTGGCCCCACGGATCGTAACAGACGACCGTATCCACCTGGAGCAGGCGGAACAGAAAGATGAACCGCGCCCGCATCTCCAGCCGCGACTCCTGGTCCATCTGGTGATTGCTGTAATTGAGATCGAATACCCGCTGGCACCCCAGTGCGCGTGCCACCGCCTGGTTGTCGCGTTCGTTCTCCAGCACCGTGTTGCCCGTCGTTCCGGGCCCGGCCATATCGTCGTTGGTCACCCGGATCAAGTGGGCCGTATAGCCTTCATCGATCAGCCGGATCACCGCCCCCGCGGCAAACAGCGGGATGTCGTCGCAGTGCGGCTGGATGGCCGCCAGCACCTTGCCGGCATGAGGCTTGCCGCCCGGCGGCCGGTCCACCACCACCTCGGAACTCAGTGCCGTGCCATCCTGAATGGCTTGGCTCGCGGCGGCGATACCGCTCCGCGACCCGGCCACGGCAGCCAATCCTGTCAACATGGACCTGCGTAGCATGGCTCATCTTTAGCAGAGGGAATCCTGCAAGTCGAGACTCGATTGAGGACCGCGGCTTCGTGGTGTTCTCATCCCGGCTCGTTTTTAGTATCTTAAGATCGCCATGTCCGCGAAGAACCATCATTCTGCCGAGGTGGCCGCACTGGCCGCGGAGATCCGGGCCTACTGTGCCGCCAACGCCAACCCCGCTCTCGCTACTAAATACGCTCGCTATTTCAAGGAGGGCTACGACGCCTGGGGCCTTCTCGACAAGAACCACCCCTTGTTCAACGAGAAACAGGCCGCCTGGCTGGAAGCACACGCAGACCTGGGTCTCAAAGGCTTTCTGCATCTGGGCGAGGATCTCTTCACCAGCGGCAAATTCGAAGAAGGAAGCCTGGCCATTCGATTTCTGAAGTCGTTCTCCGGGCAGGTCGATGCCCGGGTCATGCCTGGGATCGCGCGCTGGTTCGCGGCCGGCATACGCAACTGGGCGCATGTCGACGTGCTTTGCGCGGAAGTGCTCTCCCCCGCCCTGGCCGCCGGCCGCCTGGCCTTGCAGGACTTCGACACCTGGCGCGAGTCATCGGCCCGCTTTCAGCGCCGTGCCGTCCCCGTGGCCATGCTCTCTCTGCTGAAGACTTCAGCACCGACCGCGGAATTGCTCGCCTTCATCCGGCCGCTCATGCTCGACCCTGAGCGTGTCGTCCAACAGGGACTTGGCTGGTTTCTGCGCGAAACCTGGAAGCGGGAACCGAAGCCCGTGGAGGCCCTGCTGCTCGAATTCAAGGATCAGGCGCCGCGCGTCATCTACCAGTACGCTACGGAGAAGATGACTCCGGCTCGCAAAGCCGCCTTCCGCCGGGCTTAACCCTGCCAGGTCCGCTTGTAGTGGGGCGCCCGGTCTTCCAGCGCCGCGGCAATCCTCAGCAGGCTGCGCTCGCCCCAGGCACGGCCAACCAACTGGCAGCCCACCGGCAAGCCGGCGTTGGAGAACCCCGCCGGCAGTGCCACCACCGGCAGCCCCAGCGCGTTAAAACCACGCACCAGCTTGGTGCTGGCCAGACGCGTATCTTCCATCGCACCGGCAATCTCGATCTCGGTCTGCCCGATCTTGGGAGCAAAGATCGCGGTGCTCGGCACCAGCAGGCAATCCACGGTTTTGAGAATGTTCTGATACACGCCCAGCATCCGCTTGCGCAGCCGCTGCGCCTGCAGATAGTCGGTGGCCGGCAGCACGCGGCCCATGTCGATCAGGGTTCGCACATCGTCGCCATACGAGGCCCGCTGCTTGCGGATATAAGGTTCGTGCACCGACGCAGCCTCGGCCAACAGGGTCACCTGCGCCACCGTATTCAACTGGCGTCCATCCGGCACCCGCACGTCCACCAGTTCGGCGCCCAGGTCCTGCGCCGTGTACGCCATGAAGTGCACGGCGTTGTCCACCTGCGGGTCCAGCTTCTCGTAGAAGAAGTTCAACGGCATGCCGATCTTGACGCCCTTGAGCGAAATCTCACCCACCGGCGGCAGATAATCGGGCACCGGCCGGCTGACCGTGGTGCTATCGCGGTGGTCATACCCGGCCATGGCCTGCAGCGCGACCGCCACGTCCCGTACCGTCCGGCCCAGCGGCCCGATGTGGTCCAAAGTAAAACCCAGCGGCAGGGCGCCAAATTTCGACACTCGCCCAAACGTCGCCTTGATGCCCGCCAGGCCGCAGTATGACGCTGGCACCCGGATCGATCCGCCCGTATCACTGCCCGTCGCCAGCAACGCCATGCCTGTCGCCACAGCCACGGCCGAACCGCCTGACGACCCACCGGGAATGCACTCCGGATTCCAGGGATTCCGGATCGCCCCAAAGTGAGGATTCGTCGACGTGATGCCGTAGGCATGCTCGTGCAATCCGGTCTTGCCCAGCATCACCGCACCGGCTTCGCGCCAGCGCTCCACCACCGCCGCGTCGAAGTTCGGAATGTAGCTGGAGAACACCTTTGAGCCGGAGGTCGTCCGCACGCCATTCGTGCACAGCAAATCCTTATGAGCGACCGGAATGCCGTGCAACGGACCGCGATCCTGGCCCTGGGAGAGTTCCTCGTCCGCCTTGCGCGCCTCAGCCAGCGCCGTATTCGCCGTCACCGTGATGAAGGCGTTCAACGTGGGATTCAACTTCTCGATCTGCGCCAGGCACTGCACCGTCAGTTCCACGGAACTGACCTTGCGCGCCCGCAGCGCCTCAGCGGCTTCCAGTGCCGTCATTCCGCATCCCCCTCGGACACTTCCAGAACCTGGAAAATCTGGGCCGGTTCCTCGGTCCAATCGATCATTCCACGCAGGCCGAGCATCGTCTTGCCCAGCTCTTCCAGTCGCGCCACGGACTGCTCCGATAGCTCCAGTTTCTGCGCCGCCGCCAGCGCCTTCCAGTCGGGACCCAGGCTGATAGACATGGTTTAATGATTGCATGTCGAACCAGGGGATGACGACCGAGCCTGCGGTTCGTCCGCTCACCGTGCTGAGCGACGACGACCAGCTGTTCCGCGACACCATACGCCAATTCGCCCGCAAGGAACTCGCACCCAAGGTCCGTGAAATGGACGACGCCGGCCTCTTCGACAAGCGCCTGCTCACCCAGTTCTTCGAACTCGGACTGATGGGCATTGAGATTCCGGAAGAGTACGGCGGCCAGGGTGGAACATTCCTCCAGGCCCTCATCGCCATCGAGGAGATCGCCGCCGTCGATCCCAGCGCCGGGGTCATCGTTGACGTCCAGAACACCCTCGTCAACAACGCGGTCGTGCGCTGGGCCACCCCCGAGCAGAAACGCCGCTTGCTGCCCCGCCTCGCCACGGACACCACCGCCTCCTACGCGCTGTCGGAAGCCGGAGCCGGCTCGGACGCCTTCGCCCTCACCACCCGCGCCGTTGCCGACGGCGACGATTACCTCGTCACCGGCCGCAAGCTTTGGATCACAAACGCCTACGAAGCCGGCCTTTACCTAGTATTCGCCACCGTCAACCCCGAAGCGGGCTATAAGGGCATCACCTGCTTCATCGTCGAACGGAACATGCCCGGTTTCACAGTCGGCCGCAAGGAGGACAAGCTCGGCATCCGCGCCTCGTCCACCTGCGAGCTCATTCTCGACTCCGTCCGCGTCCCCCGGGCCAACATCCTGGGCGAAATCGGCAAGGGTTACAGGATCGCCATCGAGACGCTCAACGAGGGCCGCATCGGCATTGGCGCCCAGATGACCGGGCTCGCCCAGGGCGCCCTCACGCATGCCATCGCCTACGCCAAACAGCGCAAGCAGTTTGGCAAAGCCATTGCCGAGTTCCAGGCCATCCAACTCGATCTCGCCCGCATGGCTACCGACGTCGAAACCTCGCGCCTGCTCGTCTATAACGCCGCCCGCCTGCGCGACTCCGGCCGGCCCTTCCTGCAGGAGGCGGCCATGGCCAAGTACTGGTCGTCCCAGGTCGCCGAAACCGTGGCTTCCCGCGCCGTCGAGATCTTCGGCGGAGTCGGCTTCACCAAGGACTATCCGGTCGAAAAGCTCTACCGCGACGCGAAGATCGGACGAATCTATGAGGGCACCAGCAACATGCAGATGCTCACCATTGCCAAGCAACTTCTCTCGTAACCGGCTGCCCGCTGACGCCATCATTAAGAAGAGGGATTTCAGATGCGCTACCTGATGCTCGGATTGCTGCTCACTATGCCCGGTTGGGCCGTTGACCAGAACAAGGAACCCTCCGAACAGGAAGTCCAGGAGATCATCAACCGCTTCGCCGCCAAGGAAGCGGAATTCCAGCAGGCCCGCGAGCGCTACACCTATCACCAGAAGTACCGGTTTGATGAACTCGGACCAGGCGGACGCTCGGCCGGCAAGCTGGAGATGGAGGCCGACATCGTCTTCACCTCCGACGGCAAGCGCACGGAACGCGTCACCTACGCGCCCATGAATACCCTCCAGATGGTCCAGTTCACCCCCGAAGATGAGCAGGATATCCGCAACGTCCAGCCGTTCGTACTCACTACGAAGGATCTCCCGAACTACAGCATCCGCTACCTGGGCCGCGAAAACGTGGATGAGATCACTTGTTTCAGCTTCGCCGTGAAGCCGCGCAAGATGATCGAGGGCCAGCGCTACTTCGCCGGCCTCATCTGGGTGGACGACCGCGACATGCAGATCGTCAAAACCTACGGCCGCGGCACCGGTGTTGGCAAGCGCCTCACGAATCAGCGCTTCCCCAAGTTCGAAACCTATCGCGAGCAGATCGACGGCAAATACTGGTTCCCCACCTACACGGTGTCGAACGATACCCTGAATTTCGAGTCCGGTCCGGTGCCCATCAAGATGATTCTGACCTATAAGGACTACAAGCAGTTCAAGGCCGAGTCCACCATCACGTTCGGCGACGTTGTGGACGAGAAAAAGGAAGAGAAGAAAGAGCCGCCCAAGCAGTAACGTGCCCTCTCAACCGGTGGGTGGTGCATCTCAGCCCTCGATTTGCACCATTCGCCCACCCTTCTGAACGGCTCGCTGTGGAATCCTACGACATTTTCGGTGCATCGTGGATAATAGGCATTAGAAAATGTCGGACCACGGCTTCCGGGCCCGCCGAGACTGGGCAGCTCTAAAACGTAGATTGCGCGAATTGAAGATGATCGCATGGGGCGCCGTCCATAAGGACCACCCCATCATGGCGCACATCATCCCGATTCGGCGCTGTAACCTCTCGTGCACCTACTGCAACGAGTACGACGACTTCTCCAAGCCCGTCGACACCGAAGTGATGTTGCAGCGCGTCGACGACCTCGGCCGCCTGGGTACCAGCATCATCACCATCAGCGGTGGTGAACCGCTGCTCCATCCTGAACTCGACCAGATCATCCGCCGCATCCGCAACACCGGGGCGGTCACCGGGCTGATCACCAACGGCTATCTGCTGACGGCCGAACGCATCCAGCGACTCAACAACGCCGGGCTCGACCACATGCAGATCTCCATCGACAACGTCATGCCGGACGACGTGTCGAAGAAGAGCCTCAAAGTCCTCGACAAAAAGCTCCAGCTTCTGGCCCAGCACGCCATTTTCCACGTGAACATCAATTCCGTGGTGGGCGGGGGCATCAAGAACCCTGACGAAGCCCTCGTCATTGCCAAGCGCGCTATCCAGCTCGGCTTCTCTTCCACCATTGGCATCATTCACGACGGTGGCGGCCAGTTGAAGCCGCTGTCGGCCAAGGAACGAGAAATCTACCTCGCCGTGAAGGCCCTGGAAAAACGCAACTTCTCCCAACTGAGCTTCTTCCAGGAGAAGATCGCCAACGGTGAACCCAACGACTGGCGTTGCCGTGCAGGCGCCCGCTACATCTATGTCTGCGAAGACGGGCTCGTCCACTACTGCAGCCAGCAGCGGGGCTACCCCGCCAAGCCGCTCAGCGAATACACCGTCTCCGACATCCGCCGCGAGTACAATACCGAAAAGGCCTGCTCGCCGCACTGCACCGTCAGCTGCGTCCACTACGTCTCTTACTTCGACTCGTGGCGCTCGCCCCAGACCCTGCCGGACACTCGACCCTTCGAGCAACAGCCTGAACAACCGCTCGTGCGCATCCAATCAGCCAGCCGATGAGCGTACCCGAGACGTTCCCGGGCTGCCGCGTCAGCGCGGTCCGGAATGTTCTCCTCTGGGATGGGGACTGCGGGTTCTGCGCGGCTTCGGTGGAGTGGCTCCACCGCCACAGCGTGCACCCTATCTCGGCTCAGCCGGTACAATCTCTACTCTCTGAACTTCCTGATTCCGTCCGCGCCACCGCCCTCCAGCAGGTCCTTTGGATCGACGCCGGGGGAGAGGTCCTGGGCGGCAGCCGCGCCGTCACAGCGGTGCTGCGCGCCTCCGGCCATCGCGGCGAAGCGGCCATCCTCCAGGCCCTGCAGCCCGTCACCCGCTGGGTCTACCGCCTCATCGTACGCCACCGCGCCCATCTGGGCCCGGCCGCCTGTAAACTGCCCCCGCCTGCCTAACTCCGCAATTCCAGGACAATCTCCTTGGCGACGCGCCGCGCTTCTTCCACCTGCGAAGGCTCGAAACTGATGGCGCCCACCCGCGGATGCCCCCCGCCGCCGTAACGCTCGCAGATCGTCGCCAGATTGTGCGTCGGCTCAGCCGGAGCCCACGGATTCGAACCCACGCTCACCTTCGTCCGGAAACTCGCCAGGCTCACCGAAACTGTGTACGTCGCCTGTGGGAACAGCGAATAAGGGACGAACTTGTTGTACCCTTCCATGTCGTAATCGGCCACGTCGAAGTAGATCACCCCGTCCGTGCAGTGGCCCAGCCGGCCGATCACGTCGATCGAACGCACATGGCGCTCGTGCAACGGCTGGAAGGTGGCGCAGATCTCCGGGTCGGCCATGATCTCCGACAGCTTCTTCGTCTGCATCATGCGGATGATACGCTGTACCAGTTCCGAGCCCTTCGAGGCCTCAATCACCAGTGTCAGCTTCATCGCCGGCTCCGCCATCGCCACAGCCTCGCCCGCGCTCTTGTACAAGGCCCCGTCGATGATCCCGGCCCAGTGCACCAGTTCGGCCAGGTCCACCGCCTCGTAGCCGTACGTAGTCCTCGCCACGTGCGCGATGAACTCGGTGCACGACCGGTAGGTCGGGTCGAAGTAATACCGCCGCTGGTCCTTCTTCGACTCATAGTCCAACTGGTCGCTGTGCGAAAGAAATGCGCTCTGGTGATGATCGAACCACCAGCTCAGCCGGTCGTTGTTCGAATATTTGAAGTCCACGATGGCGTTTTCGTCGCCATCGAACAAGGAGTCCTCAAAGAGTTGAGAAGCCTTGTGCGCCATGCCTGTGTACGCAAACTCCGCCCCCGGATAAAAGCGCTCCCCCGCAAAACGACTGAAGAAAGCCGCCGAAGCCGCGCCGTCAAAACAATGGTCGTGGTATAGAACTCGAAGCTTCATGAATCCGCCTGTCGGACCCTCCCCAATCACGAATGTCCGATGAGAGGAAAGAGAAACCTTTCAGATTGCCTGAAAAGGTGGGGCCAATGCAAGTCGAGTCCCCGGATAAGGGGCAACTCCCCTCACGCAACCTACTTCAACACGGCCAGAACGGAGCTCCAATCGTCGGTCCAGACCGGAAAACCCCGGCCCGCGTCGCCCGTCCGCGCCGGACCGTGCACCAGCATCCAAACCGCGCCGAAGACACCGGCTTCCGGCTGCGCCGAGTTCGCCACCCGGCTGCAGTTCAACCCCGCATCGGCCGCCAGTGCCCTCACCTCGGGCTCCAGGTCAAGGAACTGGTTCGAGACGTGCAGCGCCAGCACCCCATCCGGCTTCAGATGCCGGCGATATACCGTAAATGCCTCACGCGTCAGTAGATGCGCCGGAATCGAGTCGCCCGAAAAGGCATCCACCAGCAGCAGGTCGAACTTCTGCGGCTGCTCCTGCGCCAGCGTCAGCCGCGCGTCGCCCTCCACCACCTGCACCTCCGCCTCGGTCCGGCGCAGATAAGTGAAATCCCGTCGCGCGATCTCGATCACCAGCGGGTTGATCTCGTAAAACCGGAACCGGTCGCCCGTCCGGCCATAGGCGGCCAGCGTGCCCGCGCCCAGCCCGATCACGCCCACATGACGCGGCCCGCCGCTGCGCGACAGTTCCAGCCCGGCGCCGCTCATCCGGCCGTAGTACGTCGTCGGCTCCATCTCACGGTCCGGAGCCTGGAACTGCGTGCCGTGCGTCACCAGCCCGTTCAGCATCTTCCGCAGCGGAGGCCGGCCCGCCCGCGCCGGCTCGTCCAGAATCCGTAAACTTCCGTAGAAATTGCGGCCCGCTTCCACCAGGCCGGAGTAGTAGCCCGTGACCAACGCCAGCGCCGGAGTCGCCGCCAGCACCGCCGCGATCGCCGCGCCTTGCCGCACAAACCGCGAAAGCCGCCGCATCCGCCAGAAACACAGCGCGCCGGCCGCCGCCATCAGCAGAGGCAGTTCAAAGTAGCCCCGCAGCAGCATCGGCGACGCAAAAGCGATCGCCAGTGAACCCAACGCGCCACCCGCCGCCACATGCGTCCAATAGCTCGTAATCCGCTCCCGCTCCGGTTTCACCGATGCGAGTTCACCGTGGCAAAAGAGGCACAGAGCGAACAGGCCGCCGGCATACAGCATGACTTTGAGCGCCAGCGCCGCCTGCAGGTCCAGGTACAACATCGCGCCCGCCATCATCAGCAACCCGGTCAACCCCATCACACTGCCAAAGGAAGGCCGGTACCACTCGCGCTCAAAGACCGCCACGAAACTCATCAGGTAGACCAGCAGCGGCACCACCCACAACAACGGCGCCGGAGCCACTATCTGGCACAGGTGCGTCGACGTCGCCATCAGGAACGCCGAGGCCAGCGCCGGCCACGCCAGCCAGCGCGCGCGCATCCGCCAGGAGGTGCCGCTGATCAGGCCCACCGGAGGATTCGTTGCGCCCGATCGATAGACCACCGCCGCCGCCAGCAGCAGCAACAGCGCTTCCGCCGCGAACGCCCAGCCCCACCACCGCACCAGCTCCCTGACGCCGAATCGAGCCTCCCAAAACAGGGGAAAACTCAGCAGCGCGCCGGCACAGGCCGCGTTCGACCACGCCGACAAGCGGTAAGACCGGCCGCCCGGGTTCAACGTCGCATGCCAGTGTTGCAGCAGCGGACTCGTCGCCGAAAGCAGCAGGTAGCGCAGCCCCACCGTCGTGGTTAAAGCGTAGATAAGGTGCAGCGAGCCGCTGCCGGTCGACAACTCAGCCCGCGGCGCCGCCAGGCACCCCAGCACCACCGCTCCGTGAAAGATCGCCTGGTGTTTCGGCCGCAGCCAGCGCGTGATCGCATGGGCGTAGAGATACCCCGCCAGCAGGGCGAACTGGAAGAAAAGCAGGCAGGCGCTCCAGACCGCGGCCGAGCCTCCAAACAACGGAAGCATCTGCTTGCCGGCCAATGGCTGGATTAGGAACAGAAGGAATGCGCTGAGAATGACCGCCGGAGCGAACAGAAACATCTGTTCCTATGGTAGCGATCCGGCGGCCACCCTGGTAAAGCGCTTACTTGGGCAGATTGTCGCCCTGCATCCGCGTGAAGCGATTGATCTGCTTGATGACAATGAAGATGACGAAGGCCACGATGATGAACTGGATGACGATGTTCAGGAAGTTGCCGTACGAGAACGCCGCCCCGGCCTTCTTCGCCTCCGCCAGATTGGCGTAGGTCTTCCCATCCAGCGCGATGTAACGCGAGGCCAGATCCCCCTGCACCCCGCCCAACACCAGCCCAATGAGCGGGTTGATGATGTCCTCCACTAAGGATGCCGTGATCTTGGCGAAAGCTCCGCCGATCACGACACCAATTGCCAGGTCTAGTACGTTGCCCTTCAGGGCAAACTCTTTAAACTCTGCGAGCATTCCCATGGCTTGAGAGTGTAACACGGGTTGTCAACCGGTCATTGCCCTCTTTTCGTTTATTGTGAACACCTTATCCAGATACTTCCGTGCAGATTTAGCCTCCTCCGAGCCCGGCCAATACTCCATCGCCGACCGGTATGCCGCCTTCGCTTCCGCCCTCCGCCCCCTCAGGTCCAGGCACTGCCCCAACCGCAGCCAAGCCGTTACCCCCGAGTTCGGATCCAGTAACTGGGCCCGCTCCGTCGCCTTCCGCAAATGTACGATCGCCGCTTCCGGATCGTCATACCAGAACAGCAGGTTCCCCCGTGCAAACTCGATCCGCTCCAACGGCAGCGAGTGGAAACCCGGCGCATCCGATTTCTTCAGTTCCTCCACCCGGTCCAGCGCCTTCCAGGCGTTGTCTTTGTCCCCCAGGTCCGCATACATCTGCGACAACTCGAATAGAATCAGGAAGTTTCTCGGGAACTGCGACCGCAGCTTCTCGCAGATCTTCAACGCGTCGCCCGGCCGGCGCTCCCTACGCGCAACGATCCCCAATAGGATCTCGGCATCCACCCGGTTGTACTTGCCCTTCTCCGCCACGATCCTGACCGTCCGGATCCCCTTCTCCCGGTCGCCGTGGAACCCGGCGAGGAAACCCAGCACCTTGTAGGTAAACGGCAGAGAACCAACCACATAGTCGTGCATGCCCTGCATCATCAGGGAATCGACATTGGAGGGATCGAGCTCATACACCCGGTTGTGCAGTTTCCGGCCGGCGGTCATGTCCTTCAACGAGTCCAGCCAGGCTTTCTTGACAAGATAGTTGTAGGTGCCACGCAACCCCAAGGCAACTCCTTGCGCGTAAAGGGCTTTCGTATCATTCGGATTCTTCTCGAGCAGCGCCTTCGACAACCGTATGCACTCCGCCAGTGAATCATCGAAGAGCTTCTCCTCCGCCGGAGCCGGCTCCATCTTGGGCCGCCGCAGGAACGGATTCCCGCCAGTCACCATCTCCGTCTCCAGCGCTCCGGCGCGGAACATCAGGCTGAACAGGACCGCCTGCGCCAGGTGGTTTCGACGGTCCGGATCCGCCGGAGCCGCCTCCACCGCCTTCTGGAAGCTCGCAATCGCCTCCAGGTATTCCAGGTTGTAGAAGTGGTCATACCCTTTCTGGACCATCGGGTCCATATCGGGCCACAGAGCCGCCTGCGCCAGCAGCAGAAAAGCCAGGGCGCCGGTCACCGCTCCGCCTCCAGACGCAACAACGCCCATTCCGCATGCGCCCTGACTGCGTCGTCTTCGCTCGCGCTAAGCCGCTGCAAATGCTCACGATACTTCGGATCCCTCGAATTCCCCATCGCCGTGGCCACATTCCTCAGCAAGCCGGCATACTTGGTTCTCCACAGCGGAGTCTTCCGGAACCGCGCCCGGAACTCCTCCGGCGAAAGCGCGGCCAGTTCCGCCAGTGCCGTACCCCCATTCACCGCCTGGAACGCCGTCTCGTCCGTCACCGGAGCCCGCCGGTTCCACGGACAGACCTCCTGGCAGATGTCACACCCGAACACATGCCCGCCCGACTCCGCGCGCTGCTCTTCCGGCAGCACCCCGCGCTGCTCAATCGTCCAGGTGGAGATGCACAACCGGCCATCCAGCCGCCACCCGCCCGCACCGTCCGGCACCAAAGCTTGCGTGGGACACGCGTCGATGCAGCGCCGGCAGGTCCCGCACCGGTCCGGAGGCGGAGAATCCGCCGTAAGTTTAAGGGAAATCAGCACTTCGCCCAGGAAGAACCACGACCCCGCCGGCTGGTTAATCAGGCAAGTATTCCGTCCAATCCAACCCAGTCCGGCCTCCCGCGCCAGCGACCGTTCCAGCAGCGGAGCCGTATCCACGCAGATTCTGTACTCGAACGGGCCCCATGCCTCCAACAGTTCATCCACCATCGCCTGCAGCGACCGCCGCAGCACGTCGTGGTAATCCTCAGCCCCCCAGGCATAGCGGGAAACAGCGCTGCTGGCTGGTCCGTCGGTGTTGTAGAGCCGCCCCAGGCACAGCACAGACCGTGCCGAAGCCATCAGGGTCCGCGGATCAGCCCGCAGGGCGCCCCGGTGATCGGCCAGGTAGCCCATCGGGCCCGCCATACCATCGCTAACCCATTGCTGATAAATGGGATAGTCCGCCATGACCGCAGCGTCGGCCACGCCGTGCAGGGCAAATCCCGCCCGCTGGGCGGCGGCGGCAAAACTGGCCCGGTCCGGAGTCTTGGGAATCAGCGGTATCTCCTCTCGAATCATGCTACTATGCCGGGGCGTCAGACACTTGGCTAGCACCAGAATCTGAACCTTCCCGTTTAACCTCCATAATCCCCATCCAGGCGTCAAACGGCACAGTTCAATGGAGAGCCGTAGTCTCTATGAAGGATCCTGCATACAATCTTATTGAGCAAAGCCGCGTGAACTTTCCGCGGAAGTACAAGTTTTAGAAGTGCGTAGCGCTTAGCGTCCTCCAAACGATATTAGGAGTCCATCCAAAAAATGCACAAGCCGATCAAGTACGTGGAGAAGGCAGCAACCTTGGCGGCGAAGGCTGCCTGGCAGATCTTCGATTCCCTGAACCAGATCAGCCCGAACCCCGGCTTCACGCCGAAGTGGTCCGAAAAGCCGCTGTTGAAGTCCTACGAGAAGATGAAGCCCAAGATGGGCTGGCCCCGTACCACCGATTCGCTTTGCCCCAAGTGCATTCCTGAAGTTCGTCAGGAGATCATCGACGGCAAGAAGGATGTCAGCATCCTGGTGAATCAGCGGCCTGGCGAGATCAAGGCCCAGATCATTGAACGCGACGGCAAGATCCTGATGGTCAAGGATTGCCCCATCCACGGTCACTTTGAAGACGTGATGGCGATCGACCCGGCGTTCTTCAAGCACCTCGAAGACGTCTTCCCCGGCCGCGACATCCGCGCCCACAATGACGCCGACCTGCACAAGCACGGCTCATCCACCATCACCCACGGCCGCGGTTCGGTCCTCACCATCGACCTCACTAACCGCTGCAACATGATGTGCGACCCCTGCTTCATGGACGCCAACCAGGTTGGCTTCGTCCACGAGCTCAGCTGGGAAGACATCAAGACGATGCTCGACAACGCCCTGAAGATCAAGCCCCGGCGCCAGATGTCGGTGCAGTTCTCCGGTGGTGAGCCGACGCTCTCGCCTTACTTCCTGGACGCGGTCCGCTATTGCAAGAAGGTCGGCTACAACTCGGTTCAGGCCGCCACCAACGGCATCGAGTTCGCCAAGTCGAAGGAATTCGCGGCGCAGGCGGCCGAAGCCGGCCTCCGTTACGCTTATCTCCAGTTCGACGGCGTCG
Source organism: Paludibaculum fermentans (assembly GCF_051172195.1). Taxonomy (GTDB): domain Bacteria; phylum Acidobacteriota; class Terriglobia; order Bryobacterales; family Bryobacteraceae; genus Paludibaculum; species Paludibaculum fermentans_A. The sequence continues at coordinate 28,949 of NZ_JBPJAQ010000002.1, read as the reverse complement.
GCAATGCCGCCAACTCGCACCGCGCCGTCGGCAACCTGTTTGACGTGAAGCTGCGCGCCATCGAGAACCTCCACTCGGCCGGCGTCGACATCGTCCCCGTCATCACCATCATCAACGGCATCAATAACGAGCAGGTGGGCCGCGTCGTCCAGTTCGCCCTGGACAACCCGAGGAAGATCTCCTTCCTCAGCTTCCAGCCCGTCTCCTTTACCGGCCGCGACGAAGCCGTCACCGAAGATCGCCGCGCCGCCCAGCGCTACACGCTGTCGCACCTGGCGCACGACGTGAAGAACCAGACCGGTATCGGCGAACCCACCCGCGACTGGTATCCGATCTCGTTCATGTCCACGTTCTCCGACTGGGCCGACCTGATTCATGGACCCCAGGCCGAATGGGGCCAGCTGAGCTGCGGCTGCCACCCGAACTGCGGCATCGGCATGGCCGTCATGGTCGACAAGGAAACCAAGGAATCGGTCCCGGTGACCAAGTTCCTGAACGGTGACCGCCTCTCCAAGGACATCGCCCGCGTCAACGACGCCGCCCGCGGCCGGAAGCTCTCCGTCGCCGGCATGGCGCTCGCCCTGATGCGCAACTACGACCCCTTCCAGTCGCCCACCCACTTCAAGCTGTCCGACCTGCTGAAGAAATTCGACAAGACCTTCGGCGCCACCGGCCGCAACTACGGCAGCGTCAAGGGCGACCGCACCCTCACCGACATCGAGAAGCGCCGCCGCGATCGCTGGAACTTCCTCTTCATCGCCGGCATGTGGTTCCAGGATCTGTTCAACTACGACTTCCGCCGTACCGAACAGTGCATCATCCCCTACGCCACGCAGGAAGGCGAGATCAGCTTCTGCGCTTATAACACCGGCGTGGGCTGGCGCAATATCGTCGAGAAGATGCACATGACCGCCACGCTCACCAAGTGGTACGACGAGCACGGCCGTCACGAAATCTTCGCCGGCGGCAAGAACGTCAAGCTCAACACTAGCGACCACCGCCTTGTTCTGCGCGAAGAGCTCGTCACCAACGAAGTTCAGCACGACCTCGACAACCTCGGCATCGCCAAGACGGCGCGCGAAGAGAAGATCCGCTCCCGCGACCAGAAACTCCGCCTGGCGCAGGAAGCCGAAAACGCCAAGATGATGGACCTCTACAAGAAGCACGTCCTCAAGGAACCCGAGTCGAACCTGGTTCAGATCGGCGGCATCCAGCCGGCCGCTCCGAAGGCGGAAGAGACCACGGGCGCCCTCGGCGACTAACTCCGCTGAAAACTGTCACGTTACTGTGACTCGATAGTGAAAAGGCCAGTCCCCCACAGGGCTGGCCTTTTTCTATTCAGCGGCTATTCGTGCCTCAGCGCCACCATGGGATCGATGGCCGCTGCCCGGCGGGCCGGCAAGCCCCCGGCAATCACTGCCGCCGCCGTGAAGACCCCCATGGCCGTGCCGATCACCAGTGGGTCAAACGTACGCACCTCAAACAGCAACGACTGCGTGAAGCGCAGCAGCACCAGCGAGCCGGCAAGCCCAACCACCATCCCGCCACCCACCATCCCGGCCAGGTCCTGCAGCACCAGGCCGTAGATCGCCGAGCGGCGCGCGCCCAGGGCGGTCCGCACTCCGATCTCGTTGGTCCGCCGCGTCACGGAGTAGTTCAACAGCCCGAACAGGCCGATCGCCGCCAGCATGAGCCCCAGCAGCGCGAACGCGCCGCCCAGACACGCCAATAGCCGCTCTTTCAGGATGGTGCCCTCCACCAGGGCATCCAGGGTCGTCGCGTCCCTCACTCTGAGCCCGGAGCCCAAGCTGCGCGCTGCCCGGTCGACCATCGTCGCCACCGAGCCCGGATCCAGCGACGAGCGCACATACAAGGTGAACGCCCTCGGTGGCTTCATCGGCATGTAGGCGATCGGTTCGGGGCCGCCTCGGAGGCTGCCAAAATGCGAGTCGGCGGCCAGCCCCACAATCTGATGCCGCACGCCGTCGTCCCGCTGGAACTCACGGCCCAGCACCGCTTCGCCGCCGAAGTACCTTCGCGCGAAGGCGCGATTGACCACCGTCGCCACCGGCTCGTTGTCATTGTCCTGCAGCGAGAGGTCGCGTCCACTCACCAGCGGCGTGCGCAGCGCCGCAAAATAGCCGGGCGAGACCCGGTAGAACGTCTCCTCCCGCTCCGATGGACTTTGACCGGCGACCACCACCCTCTGGGCCCGGCGTTCTCCGGAGAAGATCGCCATCCAGGCTGTGGCCGCGCCCTGCACCTCCGGCAGCGAAGAGGTCCGCCGCCGCAACTCCTGCATGAATGCGAACTGGCGGTCCCGCTGCAATGTATTGGTCATCGCCAGGACCGTGACCCCCTTCGAATCAAAGCCTGCATCGACGGTCACGAGATTACGCAAGCTGTACAGGAAGCCCGCGCCACCCGTCACCAGGCAAAACGCGAACGCGACCTGCATACCCACAAACAGGCGCCCCAACCGGAGCCGTCCACCATGCCCGCCCGAGTGGCGTAGCGTGAACATGGACACCGTCCGCGTTGCCTGCAGTGCCGGCAGCAGGCCGACGCACAACGTCGCCAGCGCACAGATCGCGGCACAGAACAGCAGGACGCCCGGATCCAGGGCCAGTTCCAGCCGCACGGGGTTCGCCTTGGTCGAGACCAACTCCACCAGCGCCGGGGCGGCCACGCACGCCAGCGCCCATCCACACAGACCGGCCGCCATCGAAATCAGCAGGCTTTCCGTGAGCAGTTGGCGGACCAGGCGCCCACGCCGCGCTCCCAACGAGACGCGCAGGGACATCTCTGCCGATCTCGCGGTGGAGCGCGCCAGCAGCAGGCTGGCAACATTGGCACAGGCGATCAACAGGGTACAGGCGGAAATCCCCAGTAAGATCCACAGTGGCCGCGCGAACGCCTGCCGGAATGAGGAGATCCCCGTCGCTCCAGAGCCCGCCTTCAGAACCATCTCCCGCAGGTGCTCCCGTACGGCGGCAGCAATACTCGCTTCAGGACCGATCCGGGCCTCCTGGTGACGGCGAAATGTGGGCTGCAGGCGGGCGGCCAACTGCTCAGCGGTAGCGTGTGGACCAAGCCTTCCCATGAGATGGAACATTCTGATCGCGGGATTTGTGAGGACACCCGGATCGGTCACGGTGACCGGCAGCCACACGTCGACAAACTTGCCCGGTTCCGCCCCCGAGAACCCCCGGCTGGTCACGCCGAGGATCGTGTAGGTCCGGCCGTCCGCAACGAATCTCCGCCCGATCACGCCGGGATCGGCACCGAAGCGGCGCACCCAGTAGCCATGGCTCAATACGGCCACGGCACGGGGCGACGGATAGTGATCCTCCTCGACGGAGAAGAGCCGTCCCACCGCCGGGGACACACCCAATACCTCAAAGGCATTCGGCGACACCACCTGCAGCGTCACTTCCTCGTAAGGCTGGCTCGAGTCGAAAGCCCGGGCTTCCACACGGTTGGGCGAGTTGAGCAGCGCCAGCCTGGCCGAGTCTCCAGCCGCCTGTTGAAGCTCGCCGTAGAGCAGGTAGCTGAACAGGTCACCGTCTCCGGCCTGCCAGATCCCAGCCAGGCTACCGCTAGAGGCCGTCAGCGTAATCAACCGGTCTGGCTCTGGTACCGGCAACGGGCGCAACAAGGCTGCGTTGATCAACGAGTAAATCGCCGTGTTGGCGCCAATCGCCAAGCCAAGCGACAGGACAGTGGTGACCGCGAACACCGGGTTTCGCAACAGGCCGCGCCATGCGAAGCGCAGGTCCTGAAAGGTGGTTTCGAAGGCAGCCCACAGCTTCAGTTCCCGGCTCTCCTCCCGCAAACGGGCCATATTCCCGAAAGCGATCGCCGCCCGCCGCCGAGCCTCTGGACTGCTGAGACCTCGCGCCTCAAGATCCGCGGCGCGCCGCTCCATGTGGTCGCGCATCTCATTCGCCAAGTCATCGTCCAGACGACTCGAATCGAGGGCATTCCTGAATCTCGTTAGCCAGGACACGATGGCCTCCTGCGTGTTCGTACAGCTGGCTACCGGCGCAATCCAGGTTCTGCCGCCATTCGCTGGCCCGCGGCCATATAATCAGATTACTAGGGTAGCAATCTGATGGAATCATGGACAGCCCGGCTTTGTCAAGCAATCTCCGCGGAGGCCCGGCGGCGTCAACATCGAGGTGGCTAACCGAGCACGGAGACTACGCGAGGTCCACCCAGCGCCCGCTGTTCGACGACTCCACAATCGCGTCGATCACCGCCATGTTACCCAGCGAGTTCTCCAGCGGCACAGGCACAGGCCCCTCGCCCAGCACCGCCCGGCTGAACGCATCACCTTGCAAGGTGTACTGGTCGCAGACCTCGAACAACTCCTCGCGCCCGTCCACCCAAATGCGGCACGGCGCATCCGGTGGAGCATTGAACGGGATCTCGATCTCGATCCGTCCCTTCGTCCCGAACGCCAGCACGCGCTGCCCCGGCACCATCTGCGTCGAACACAGGAACGTTGCCTGCCCGGACGGGAAATCCAGCACAGCCGAGGCCAACCGGTCGGTCTGGAAATCCGGATCGAGCTCCAGTGTCCCCGACACCCGCTTCGGCTCCTCGCCAAACAGGAACCGAGCCGAGAAGATGCCGTAGCATCCGATGTCCATCAATCCGCCGCCGCCCCACCCCGCCACGTTCCGCACGTTCTTCGGATCGCGGTTCGTATAGCTGAACCACGACACCACCCCGCGCAGGTCGCCGATCTCGCCGGACTCCACCACCGCCCGAGCGCGCAGCCACTGCGGATGCGTGCGGATCATGAACGCCTCACCCGCCATCCTGCCAGTGCGGTCCCTCACCGCAATCATCTCGCGCACCTCCGCCGTGGACAGGCCGACAGGCTTCTCGCACAGCACGTGCTTGCCTGCCTCCATGACCTTGATCGACCACGGCACATGCAGGTGATTCGGCAGCGGGTTGTAGATGACGTCGATCTCTGGATCGGCCAGCAGCTCTTCATACGAGCCGTAGGCCTTGGCAATCCCCAGCCCGGGCGCCGCCGCCCGTGCCTTCTCCAAATCGCGCGAAGCGATTGCGGCAATCTCACACAGGCTGCACTTCTGCATAGCCGGGATCACTTTTTTGACAGCAATCCCTGCCACGCCGAGCACGCCCCAGCGCAGTTTATTCGAAGGCATGACTGATTCTAGTTCCCGCGGCTGGCCGGAGGCACCACCCCGTTCAGGCGCGCATAGACAGCCATCTGCCCATAGTGGTCAAAGCTGTGCCAGGTGAGGATCGACGCCGCCGAACCGCGCGGCATCTTGCCGTCCCCAAACGGCGACGCGATCATCTCCAACTGATTCTTGTCGTTCACCGTAGCCAGCCCTTTGTGCCCATAGGCAAAGGCGTCTTTCACAAACTTCACGATCTCGGCCTTCGTCTTGAGCGTCGCGGGCCCGTTCTCGGCCTTGCCCATATCGATGGGATTCGCCTCGCCCAGCATCTTCGCCGCCACCGCGTAGATGACCGCGGCCACGTGCGTAGCCTGCTGGCCAAACGTGCGCGCTCCTTTGAACTCGCCCTTGGCCGGAACGAAGTTCAGCTGCGCTTCAGACATGGCTTCCACCAGCGGCACCAGTTCACGTTCAATCGACGAGAACTGGCCGTCGTACAGCTTATTCACGGAAGGCGCGTTCTGCGCGGAAAGGGTTCCGCACAGCGCGAGCAGAAGACAGGCGAGTGGTTTCATAGTCAGGGGCTCCAGTAAAAAAGACTCGCTCCATTCTAGCGCCGCTCAGTCGTGCCGCAACGCCTGCACGGGATTCAACCGCGTCGCCCGCCGGGCCGGCAGATAGCTCGCCGTAAACGCAATCGCCAGCAGTGTCGCCAGGCTGGCTGCGTAGACGCGCCAGTCCGAGGTCTTGACGCCATACAACAGCGTCTTGGCGACCGGCGCCAGCCAGAGGGCCAGAAGCAGTCCGGCCGCGAACCCGGTCAAAACGGTGATGCCGGATTGCCGCAGCACCCAATTGCGAATATGCGCAGCCGTCGCCCCCAGGGCCATGCGGATCCCAATCTCGCCACTGCGGCGCGTCACCGAATAGGCCAGCACTCCATACAACCCCATCCCGGCCAGGCCCAGCGCCAACGCCCCAAACAGCGTGGAAAGCGCCGCCAGCAGCCGCTCCGTCACCATGGCGTCCCGCATCCGCATCGGGTAGGTCTGCAGGGTATAGGAGAACCGGCTCCCGGTGGCCGCAAACGCGGCCCGCACAATCGGAATCAATTGTTCAACCTCACCCGGACCCCGTATGGCAAACGTCACATACGGCAGCGCACGGGCCTGCGCCAGGGGCCGGTACATCGTCGGCGGAGGCGCCTGCCGCAAATCGCGATACGTGGCGTCGCGCACGATGCCCACCACCTGTACCTTCTGTGTGGCGAACCCCGTCTTACTCGCCGCAACGCCCTCTTCAAAGTACCGGCCAACCGGATTGCCGACGCCGAAAACCTGGCGGGCGAAACTCTCATTCACCACCGCAACCTGCGTCGAGGCCTTGCGGTCGCCAGCCTCAATCGCCCTGCCTGCCAGCAGCGGCGTGCCCAGCGCGCGGAAGAACCCCGGCGAGACCGCGTTGTAGTAGATCTCGTGTTCGCGCCGTCCGCCCTTCCCATCGTCGCCCACGATGAGGGAACTCCACATGCCCGACCCCATGGGTGTCAGGATCGAAGCGCTGGCCTCCTCAACACCCGGGGCACTCCGCAATTGCCTCCGCACGTCCTCCACGGCTTCCGCCCGCTGGTCCTGGTCCAGCGTCAGCGTGCCCAAATCCACCTTGGCCAGCACCACATGGTTCGGATCGAACCCCAGACTCGCTTTGCTCAGGTTCTGCCAGGACGAGAGGAACAACCCGCAGCCCACCAGCACCACCACGGACAGGGCCACCTGCAGCGAGACAAGGCTTGCCCGCAGACGCCCCTTACCGTCTCCAGCGGTCCCCGCAATCCGCGGCAGCAGCGTGTTGCGCGCCGCTCGCCACGCCGGAGCCATGCCGAACAGCAATCCGCAGAAAATGCCAATCGCCGTGGTGAACAGCAGCACCCTCCCATCGGGCGCCAGGTCCAGCGACATCTGGGCCGTCGACCGCCCCGAAATCGAAACCAGCGCCTGGGCCGCCGGCTGTGCGATACCCAAACCAAGCGCCGCCCCGGCCAAGGCCAGCAGCAGGCTCTCTGTCAGCGACTGCCGCAACAACCGGCCCCGAGACGCGCCCAGCGCCATGCGGACCGTGAACTCGCGAGCCCGCACCGTGGCGCGCGCCAACAGCAGGTTGGCGACATTCGCGCAGGCAATCAAAAGGACCAGCGCCACGAAGCCGTTCAACAGCAGCACCGCGCTGCGCATCGAGTCAGAGACGGCCGAAAGCCCGCGAGCCGCGTCCGTCACGCGCAGCCGGTTCGCGAGGAAATCCTGCACAATCTTGGGCGGCCGGTTGGGCGGCACCGTGGCCTCGAAGATGCCAGGCGCCAGTGCCTTCAGCCGCTCGTTCGCACGCGCCTGGGTCCACTCCGGCTTCAGCCTGGCCACGATGCTCACTATCCAGGTTGACCGCGCGTCCAACAGTTTGGGATCGGACGTCCGGTAAGTCTCCGTACCCAGCGGCACGATCACGTCGAAGCGCTGGCCCACATAGATCCCATAGAAGGATTCCGGAGCGACGCCAACCACCTTGTACGGCTTGCCATCCAGCAGGATGCTGCGCCCGACGATGGAAGGATCCAGGCCGTAGGCGCGCTGCCAATAGTCGTAGCCCAACACAGCCACCGGCCCATCCGAACCGCCGCCACGCCGATCGTCGCTGCCAGCAAACAGCCGCCCCACCACGGGTTCGACACCGAGAGTCTCAAACACGCGGCCACTCGCGATGGCCCCCGTGATCATGCGGGTCTCGCCGCTCGCCCCGGCATTGAAACTCTGCGCGGCATAGGCGAACGCACCGCTGGCAATGTCCTGGCGCCTGTCGAACTCCTCCCAGGTGGGATTCGTAAAGCTGTCGCCCCAGCGCGCCTCGCCCGGCCGCCCAATCTCAACACTCACCAGCCGCGCCGGATCCTTCACCGGGAGTTGCTTCAGCAGCAGCGCATTCGTGAGCGTGAAGAAGGCCGTGTTGGCGCCAATCCCCAGCCCCAGCGAGAGCACGATGACGCCCGTCAGCACAGGCGAATGCCGCATCATCCGCACGGCGTAGCGCAGATCCTGCAGCAGCGCGTCCAGCCACTGCGCCACATCCGCATCGCGAGTCCGCTCCCGCACCAGCAGCGTATTGCCGAACAGCCGCTCCGCCCGCCGCCGTGCCTCCGCCGCAGGAACGCCCTCCTCCATGAATTGATCCGCCCGCATCGCGATGTGCGCCTGCAGTTCCTCGTCGAGTTCCGAATTCAGTCCGCTCGCATCGCGGCGGAAGACGTTGGCAATTCTGCTCCACCAGGGCATCGGGTTCTCCTCTCTTTGCCTCGCAATCAGGCGTACTGCAGGAACCGCGCCACGGCCGAGGTCAGCCGTGCCCAGTTCTCTTCTTCCTGCTTCAGCCGCTCCAGGCCGGCCGGGGTGATCTCGTAATACCGGGCGCGGCGCTTGTTCTCCGTGGTCCCCCACTCAGCCGAAATCAGCGAGTCCTGCGCCATCCGGTGCAGCGCCGGGTACAGCGAACCCTCTTCCACGCGCAGCTCTTCCCTGGAGATTTGCTGGATCTGGAGCGTGATGCCGTAACCGTGCGTCCGGCCCCGGCTGGCAAGCACCTTCAACACCAGCAGGTCCAGCGTGCCCTGCAGGCGGTCGTTGTCGTGTCGTCCCAATGGATCTCTCCTAGCTGTCTAGTATAGACGTCTAGGAGAGATACCCGTCTCGAAGAGTTTTAGGGAAATTCGCAGGCCCGGTCAGTTCTCTCGCAAAACCGCCAAAGGCTTGTGGCGCTGCGCTTCCCAGGCGGGACAAAGGCAGGCACACAGCGAACTGAGCAGCAGGATCAGCAACACCGCCACGGCGTTCCTCAGATCGTTCGGGGCGACCTCATAGAGTTGGCTCGCCAACACGCGCCCGGTCAAACCGAACACGGCCCACCCAACTCCGGCTCCGGCTGCCGTGAGCAGGAGCCCCCGAGTCAGTACCAGGCCGGTGATGCCCGATGCACTCGCGCCCAACGCAATCCGGATCGCCAGTTCCCGCCGGCGCTGCCGCATCTCCAGCGCAAGCGTGCCATACAGGCCTAGCACGGTCAGCAGCAGCCCTACCAGCGCGAACAACCCGGTCAGTACGGCCGGAGAACGCCGGTCGCCCAGGCTCCTGCTCACCCAGTCGTCCAACCGCCGCACCACGATCCGCTCCAGGTTCGGGTCCACACTGGCCACTGCGGCCGCCACCGCTCGCGACAGGCCCTCATCCGTACGAGCCGTGCGCAGCACATACGTGCCCCCGTCGAGCCCGGTCTGGCTGATGGGGATGTAGATCTGCGGCCGGATCGCGCTGTCCAGCCCGGTCTGGTAGGTGTCCCCCACAACGCCCACAATCTCCCATAGCGTGGTCCGCCGCGGCACCAGGTCCGTCTGGAAACGGAGCTGCACCCGCTTGCCTCGCAGGCTGCCGCCCTTCGCGAAAAGCCGCTCGAAGGTCCGGTTCACCATCACCGCCGCCGGCCGGCCGGTGCGGTCCTGCTCCCAGGAGAACCCGCGGCCGTTCAGCAACGGGATCCGCAAAGTGGAGAAGTAGGCGGGATCGATCACGTCGTAAGCCACCCACGACCATTCAGTCTGCGGCAGCCCCGCGCCCTCGAACTGGAACGCGGTCGTGTTGTTCCGGCCGTTGAGCGGCAGGTGCCAGGCCGCCCCGGCCGATTCGACGCCAGGGATCGACGTCAGCCGGTCGCGCAGCTGCTTGTGGAACTCGATCATCTGGCGATCCGTGTAGCGCGCTTCCGGCAGTCCGAAGCCGAAGTACTGGACCTGGGCGCTCTCGAAGCCCGGGTGGCGTGTAGCCAGGTTCAGGAACACGCGCAGAAAGGCCCCGGCGCTCAGCAGCAGCACCAGGCTCAGCGCCACCTGGCTGACGACCAGCATCTGCCGCAGCCGGAACGGCAGGGTACCGCGGCGGGCACCTGTTTCGCTGCCATCCCGGATGGTGGCGTTCAGCCGTAGGGAACGCAGGAAGAGCGCCGGCGCGAAGCCGCACAGTACGGTGATGAGCAGGCACAGCCCTGAGGCGAAAACCAGTGTCGAGGAATTGAAGCCGAGCGCGCTGACTGGCTGCGCGGCGCCGCCGAAGCGCAGTACGACAGGCAGGCCGCGCAGCAGCGCGACGCCAAACAACAAACCGAGTCCGCCGCCCATGACACTCAACACCAGCGCCTCGGCCAGCATCTGCCGCAGGACGGCGGCGAGTCCCGCGCCCAGGGCGGCCCGGATCGCCATCTCGCGGCTCCGCGCCAGCGCACGGGCCAGGATCAGGTTCATGACATTCGTGCAAACGATCGCCAGCAGCAGCAGAGCGGCCGCCGTCAGCAGGAACAATGGACGCCGCAGGCTGCCCTTCCAGGTATCGTCCAACAGCTCAATGTCCGCGCCGCCGCGTAGGTTCTCAGCCGGCCATGCCTCGGCCAGCCGGGCGCCAATGGTGCGTATCTCGGCCTGCGCCTGTGCAAAGACCGTTCCATCTCTCAGACGCGCCACGGCCCGCATGGGGCGGGTGTCCCGGCCGTTGTAGTCCTTGTGATTGAAGGGGACGTACGCATCGACAACGGTACCCGACGTGGGGAAGACAAACCCGGGCGGCAGGATGCCGATCACCTCGAAGGGCTGTTCATTCAACTGCACCGTGCGGCCCAGCAGGCCCGGCTCCCGATGGAATTGCTCCGCCCACAGCGCATCCGTGAGGATGATCACAGCCTTCCCCTGCAGCTCTTCTTCTTCCAGGAAGGCGCGCCCCCGCACCGGCCCGGTGCCCAGCACGCGGAAGAGCTCCGACGTGACCATCGCCGTGTTGATGACGGAGACCGCTGAGCCGGCGTCCCCCTGCCCGCCGCGCAGGCCGAAGGTGCGCGTCATGAAGCCGGCCATCGCCTGGAACGATCGGCTTTGCGCGCGCCAGTCGAGCAGGTTTGGCAGTGATACGGGACGGAAGCCCTTCCCTGTCTGCGTTTCGTGCACTGCGACGACACGGCCTGGTTCGGGGTACGGCAGCGCATGCAGCAGCAGGCGGTCCATCGCACAGTAGACCGCCGTGATGCCGCCCATGCCCAGGGCGAGGGTCAATACGACCGTCAGGCTGAATCCCGAGGATCGCCGCAGCGTGCGCCCTGCATGGCGGAGCTCGCGCGCCCACGCTTCGAAAGACCCGAAGATGTGGCCGCCCTCCGCTCCCCACCGTTGGAGAAGCGAACGCAACCGGTAAGGCCAGGACCTGACGCTCAGCATCAGGCTTCCAACTCCTTCAGGCGCACCACCTCGGTGATGGACGAAGAGAGCCGTTCCCAGTTGGCCGCTTCCTTCTCCAGGTGCCCGCGGCCCGTGGCCGTCAGCGAATAGAACTTGGCCCGGCGCCCCAGCTCACTGGTCTTCCACTCAGCCGTGATCCACCCCGCCTGCTCGAGCTTATGAAGAGCAGGATAGAGTGATCCGTCGCTGACACTCAGCACGTCGCCGGAGACCTGCTTCAAACGCTGCCCCACCGCCCAGCCATGCATCGGGCCCAAAGCCAGGATCTTCAGCAGCAACAGGTCGAGCGTGCCCTGGACCAGGTCGGTTGGTTTGCTCATGCAATTGTCCTCGGTAACCGAGAACAATTATACGACGAGCAGCAGGCCCCGGCTCAACAACAGTTATATGGCGCTTCTGCGTCCCGTGATCAGGTTGAAGACGATCGCGACCAGGGCCACGACCAGCAGCAAGTGGATCAGGCTCCCGCCTACGCTCATGCTGAATCCGAGCAGCCAGAGCACTAACATTACAGCGACTATCGTCCAAAGCATTTGATTCTCCTGTGCCCATCCCTGAGCACCATTTAGTTCGAACGTCGACCGCCACGTTGCGCCAGAGCCCATTCATACGCTTTGCAGACAGTCAGGAGGAACGATGATTGGTCACCGCCCCAATGCCTCGCCTCGCATCAAACTCGGGCGGTAGCGCCTCGCTTGAAGGAACACCCAATCAGGAACCCAATCACGCCCACGATGATGAGCGACTGGCCAGGGTTCTTCCGGACCACGGCCCTGACACTGGTCAGCACCGAGTCGACGTCGTGCTCGCGAACATAGCCGGCGGTCGCGCTCAACCGGTCCGCGGCCGAGTGCGCCAAACCGCTGGCCGTCTCAACACCAGGGAGATTCTCGGCCGTGCCATGCAACGAGGCCGCGGCCTTGTCCAGCTTCGCGGCTGCCATCCGGCTGAGCTCCGCTGCTTTCGCCTTCAACTGGGTCGCCCCGTCGGAAAGCCTGTCGCTGAGCTGGGAGGATTCGTCCGCGATCCTGTCGGTAAAAGAGGTGGATGAACTGTCTGGCATATGTTGCTCCTGGCCGGTATAGGGGCATGCGAAGCACCAATTTGCGCCATTCAGGTCTTTTGGGCAGGCAGATATTTCCGAAGTGCGGTAAGTAAGGCGCAACACTAGGTAAGCCGCTCCGGCCGAGGGCTCTTGTGAATCGGCTCGTCACCCGAATTCCTGGCTCGTGACCGACTGCGGGGCGTCGAATGACCCCCTACAGTCAGGCCGTTCCAGCGATTCGGCTCTCCGCCTCGCGCGTGTCCCGTCGATTTGACCTCAAAGTTGGCCCTCCGTTTGCATATACAACCTCGTGAGTCGTACCTGACTTAACAGACTCGTGTACTGGAGAAAACCTATGAACCGCTTTACTCAAGGACTGGTCCTGCTCACCGTGCTGGCGGTGCCAACCCTCTGCCCGGCTCAAACCGCTGACGCGCAGAAGCGCTTGCTCAAGGAGGTGCGTCATGAGTTGGTGATGCTGCCTTACTACGGCGTGTTCGACAACCTCTCCTACCGCATCGACGGCTACAAGGTGACACTCATGGGCCAGGTCACCCGTCCGACTCTCAAGGAGGATGCAGGCCGGGTAGTCAAGCAGATTGAAGGCGTCGAGAGCGTGGACAATCAGATCGAAGTCCTGCCGTTGTCCCCCAACGACGACCGCCTGCGCCGCGCCCTCTACCGCGCCATCTACTCGAATCCCGGACTCGACCGGTATACCTTGTCCGCGGTCCCTTCCATCCATATCATCGTGGCCAACGGCAATGTGTCTCTCGAGGGCGTGGTCAACAGTGAAGGAGACCGGACTATCGCCAACGTCGCGGCGGGCGGAGTCTCCGGCGTCTTCTCGGTGAAGAACAACCTGACAGTCGCCAAGTAGCAGCGCGGCCGGAAAGGACTGCACCCACGCCGCCTGCGCGTGCTACCTTTCAGAGTGCCGTTGAAATGCGGGCAACTTAGGAGGACTACATGTTGAGCTTCATCTGGATGTGTCTCATCGGCCTGGTTGCCGGTGCACTGGCCAAACTGATTATGCCTGGCAAGGATCCGGGCGGCATGCTGATCACCATGCTCCTCGGCATCGCCGGCTCCGTCGTGGCGGGCTTTCTGGGTCGTAGCCTGGGCTGGTATCACGAAGGTGAAGGCGCCGGACTAATCATGTCCGTGGTCGGCGCGATCCTGCTGCTGTGGGTCTACCGGATGATGCGCAAAGGCCCGGCCGCCGGCTGACCGCGTTACTTGGGGCCGGGCGTGAACGGGATGCCCAGTAAAGTGGCCAGGCGCCCGGCAACTTCTTTCTGGGAGAACTCAGGCAGCCGCGCCGGTTGGATGCCTGGCCCCCAGGCCGCATAGACCGCGCGATAACGCGTCGGCCAATGGCCGTGGTTGCCCGCTTCGTGCGGCTTGGCATGAACAGCGGACCCATCGCCCGAAGTGAAGAAGATGCCCTCGGTGGATTCAAACGCGGCTTCCACCGGGGCGAGGTCGGGCGCATAGCGATGGAGTTCCTCCTGCGGAATCTCGCGCCCAATGCCGTAGCTGCCTCCGGCTTTCAACTCGCGCAGAAACGCCGCCGCCGCGGGCGTTGACGCCAGCACATAGCCACCCAGGACCCTCACTCCTTCTACTCCGCGCGCTTTGGCGGCCGCATTCAGGTTGATGTCTTCTTCCACCTTCTCGAAGCCATGGTCGGAGACGAGCACGAAGGTGTAATCCGCCGGCAACGCGCTCAGCATCTGGCCGACATACTCGTCAATGTTTTCCAGCGTGGCATTGGCGGCCCGTGTGAAGGGTCCATTCCGGTGCGCTTCGGAGTCGAGATCGACCAGGTGCGCCAGGATGAGATCGGGTTTCACGGTCTTCAATAAATACAGCACGGCCATGCTGCGATTGCGGTCTTCCATCCACTCACGCGGGAAGGCGGGGTAGAGGGCGGAGATGCTCTTCACCAGGTCGGCCGGCACGCACTTGGATTCGATGGAGCGGACGTCCATGTCGCCGCCGCGCCTGCCTTGAAAGTATTCGGGCAGGTTCCAGGTCACTGGCGCATCCACGGTCACCGGCCAGGTGATGGTGGCGCTGCTGCGGCCGGCCACCTTCACGGCATCGAGGAGAGTGCGGGCCTTTAGGAGCGATGCGCTCCAGTAGTATTCCCCGCCCTCGGACTTCGGCCGGCGATTGCCGAGGATCCCGTGGACGTCCGGACCGACGCCGCTGATCATCGTCGTATGCGACGGCCAGGTAACGGTGGGCGCCTGGCCGACCACCCCGTGCGACCACTGCCCCTCTTTCAGTACGCGGCGGATGTTCGGGATGCGGAGCCCGAGGCGATCGGCCTCTTCGAGGTAGCGTTGGTCGAGACCATCGATCGAGACCACCAGCACGCGCTTCGCCTGCGCGGCCAGGGGTACTGCCGCCAGGAGGAGGGAGATCAACAGAAGGGAGGGTTGCATGGATTGTTGGCGCCGGCGCGCTCTTCTGACTGTGCCACGAATAGACGCTGCCCTGCGGAGCCGCGGCAGCTACTTCGCGGTTTCGCGCAGGTCCGCCGGGCACGGGGAGGACTGCAGATACTGCTTGCACTCGTCGGCGGTGAGGGAGCGCCTGACGTAGTGGCGCGCGAGATCGAGCAGGTCATCGTAGGTGGCGGCGTAGGTCCGGATGAAGCCATCGGCTCCGCTGGAGGCGACCATCTTGCCGTTCGGACTATAGGCCACGCGGTTGGCGCCGCCGGCATGGGCGGAGTAGCGGAGGAGTTCGGTGCTGTTGGTCATGTCCCAGACACGGATTGTGCCGTCCTGCCCGCTGGTGGCCAGCTCCTGGATTTTCGGGCGGCAGGCTACTCCGAAGACCGGACCCGTATGGCCGCGCATCGTGAGCGTATCGGCCTTTCTCACGACATCGGCTACGCCCGAGGCATCGGCGACGGCGATCCAGGTGCCTGTGCTGCCGCCAAAAGAGATGTCCAGCAGGCCACCCGGTTTCGGGCCGATATCCCTCTGCGCGGCGCCTTCCCTGACCGGCGTCAGCAGGAGGTGCCGGTCCATGCCGGCACTGGCGATGATGCTGCCGTCGGGCGAAAAGCGAACGGCTACCGCGCGGTCTTTGTGCGTGGCGACGAGCCTCGGAGTGTTCTTCTGGATGGGCAGATCGATCTGGTAGACGCTGCCGTCCGACAGGGCCACAGCCACGGATTTCCCGTCGGGCGCGAAGTCCACAGACCAGACGCTTTTGAAGAAGCTATGCCCGTCGTAGTTCTTGCCGGAGGCGGTCCACAGATTGAGGAGGCCATCCAGGCTGACGCTCGCGATGTTCTTGCCATTTGGGCTGATGGCGACGTCCCAAACCTGCTTGGAGGGCGGGACATTCTTCCAGTCACCGATCAGGGCGCCGGCAGCCAGGTCGACGATCTTCACGGAGCCATCACCCGAGCCGGCGATCACGCGCCCGCCATCGGGGGAAAAGGCAATGCCGTAGAGCGCCTGGGACGAGGCGCGGATGCGTTTGAGCGGCGTATTGAGGTCCCAGACCCTGATCTCGCCGGTTCGGCTGAGGGTGACCGGCGCCCCGTTGCGGTCCCAGCCCACTGCCAGCGCGGCTCCGGCGGAACCTGGCAACCGGGTGATCAGGTCGAGGTTGGCCCGGTCGAGGATGGCCGCGGTCCCGTCGTCCAGGCCTACCAGCAGACGGGTGGCGGCGGCATTCCATTGCAGGCGGGTAACGGGGGAACTGCCGACATGAACGGAGCGCTGCGGGGAAATCGCATAGGCTGTTGCGGCGGCCGCCGTGACAGAGACGGAACCGGACTGATTGCCTTTGGCCAGCAGGCCGTTGACGATGTCCTGATCGAAGGGCGCGGCAAGTGGGCCGGCATAGGGTGCGATGCGGCCATCGCGGGCCACGAGGGACCGTGCGGCACCGCGGGTGACCACGACGAAGCCCTGCGGCTGAATGGCGATATCCGTGGCATCGGCGATGCGCGCCAGCTTGACGGCCTTGTTGTCCGGACCCCAGACGATCACATCTCCCTTGTCGGACAGGGCAACCACCGTATCGCCGCCCACCGCGGCGCTGACGATGGGCCCGAGGTTGCCGGTAACGGTGGGGCGCGGAGTGGCCAGGACATCGCCGAGGATGCGCGAGACATCGGCATGATCGGCCGCCCCGCCGGAGACGTTCACCGCGGCGAGGGTGAGGAGCGCGGCGCGTTCCGAATCCACCAGGGAGAGGAGCGTCGCGGTATCGAGAATCGGCTTGGCCTCGACGGTGCGGACCAGGGCGGTGTTGGACTCTGAAAGCGAGGTGTTCGAGCGGAACAGGAGGATAGCGCCAATGAAAGCGAGAACGGCCAGCATAGCCGCCACTTCGAGGAGGCGGCGAATGCGAACACTGGAGCGGCGGGCCTCTTTTTGGCACTCATCACGGTAGCGTTCGGCCCAGGCGGTGAGGAAGGGCGCGTACATGTCGTGGTAGAGCTCGAACCAGATGGCGCCTCCGGGCGCCGGGGTACGCCGCAGGATCCGGACACTGCTGAGCGCGGAGAGCGCGTTGTCGAGTTTCTCCCTGTCCAGTTTGAGGTGCTCGGCCAGGCTGTTCAGCTCGTAGGCCATCTTGGCGCCCTGGCGGGTGATGAGAAAGCCGAAGGCTCCGGAGATGACTTCCTTGGCGGCCTTGTCGAGCGGATCCAGATTCACATCGCAGTAGGCGCGGAGGGCGTTGGAGGCACCGCCCGGTTCGTACTGCCTCGGGAAGCCGCTTTCCTCAGTGGGCGGACTCTCTTCCCACAGGCGGCGGCAAGCGATTTGAAGGTAAGGCGGGGAGACGAATTCGCGGGAGCGATAGGTGGCGCCGGGCATCCCGGGGGCGGCGGCGCGGAGCAGGTCTTCGATGAGTTCAGGCAGCAGCGGGGATTTGCCGACACCGGCGGAGCGGGTTGTCGCCTCGATGATCTCCTTCGCCTGGCGGCGCGTGGGCGACTTGAGGCGGTAGTAGTTGCCAAAGAGGTCGGGGGCTTTGTTGTCGAAGGCGCTGAGCTCGCCGAGGAACTCCTCGCGCAGGGCGAAGATGACGCGCGCCTCGACCGTTTCCGTATTGATGAGTTCACAAAGGCTGGCGACGAACTGATCGAACTCGGGGGTGTCGCGATGGTTCTGGAAGACCTCCTCGAACTGATCGAGGATGAAGAGGGTGCCGCTCAATTGCTGGTGGGCCGAGGGCAGCATACCGACGAGGGAAGTCCCGTCCGGGCACTGGAAGCCTTGGGCGGACCAGGCGGAACGCAAGGCGTCGCGCAGGCAGGAGAGGGGGTCGCCGGCGCTCCAGGCGGAGTGCGCGCAGATGCAGTAGCGGCGCTCCAGTTCGGGTGCGACCTTGGCGTTGAGGAAGGAGGTCTTCCCTACCCCGGACCCGGCGAACAGGAGGGTGGTGCGGCGCGAGAAGATGCGGGCCAGGATTACGGTAAGGTCGTCGTCGCGGCCGAAGAGGACCTCGCGATCGTTACGCGTGTAAGAGGACAGACCGCGAAAAGGATTGGGGCCTACCATAGCGAGGGTGTATCGGACCAGGCCGAGGGCTCCGCGCGGCGTTTGATCTCACCCGCAAACTTCACGAGATCGGCGACGCAGACGTTGATGGTGGGTTGCGAGAGGTATTGGGACTCGAAGTCGTTCACCCAACTGACGACGGCGTAGTCCCGGACGTCCTTGGTGAGCGCGCGCTGGTCGATGATGGTGCGGTACATGGCGCGCACATTCCAGTCGGAGAAGCTGTAGCCGAGAAAGAGGAAGCCGGTATTGGCCTGGCCTTCGTTCTGCATGAGGCGGGTGACGGCGGCGGGGATGACGCCATCGCCGGATTCGCCCTGGCGTTTGAGGAAGGCGATGTAGTCTTCGTCGGAGAGGATGATGCTGTCGTCGGTGGTCCCGGCTGGGGGAAAGAGGCAGCCATGCATCTTATAGAGGACGGCCACGGGCTTGCGGGCAGCGACGGCCGGCAGGGTGAAGAGGGCGGGTTGTTTGCACTTCAGGCCCTCCAGGAAATCAGCGAAGTCCTCATTGGAGAGGCCAAACCAGGACTGGAGACTGGTGCTGGGGCGGACGGAGACGTGGCGCTGTTTGCGGCCCACGGTGAGCACGATATAGGGGACTTTGGCGGCATCGAAGGCCAGCTCGATGAGCTGATCGTAGTTGGTGGTGATGACTAGGTAGTCGCGTTTGGTATTGCGCAGGTGGTGGCGGGCGGCGCGGGCGATGAGGTCCTGGGAAGGCAGCGGCTGGGTTTTGCCGGCGAAGAGGGATTCGAGGTCCTTGCGATGGGGATCGCGGCCGCGGACGAACTCGTGGTAGCTGGACACGGGCAGCAGGGAGTAGGGCCAGGAGCCGTGGTAGCTGACATTGGCGGCGAGGGCGTTGGCCAGTTCGCGGGCGGAGGGCGGATAAGGTTTCTGGCCGGCGATGTCCATCCAGTCGGGCTCGTGGTCCTCGTAGTTCTGGAGATCGAAGGCTTGCCGGATGCCCTGTTTCAGGTGTTCGAGACCGGCGCCGGAGAGGCCCCAGCGGGTAGCCAGTTCATCGATTTCCGAGTCTGGCGGGTAAGTGGGCACGGGCATGGTGGACGGAGGCGCTCCGGCGATGGAGGCACCTGCGCCGAGGAACGGGATGAGGGCCTGGTTCTCGGCCAGCACATCCGCCACGAGAGATGCGTACGGAATGGAAGGGAGGACAGGCATCCAGTTAGTGCCTCACATTCTAACAGCGAATGCGAATAGCAATACGGATGATTTACAGGCCCTGGTTGTTTCGGACCAGCCGTTGTGACGGCTACTGCCGGACGAATTCGACGCGGCGATTCTGCGAGCGGCCCTGGGGCGTGTCGTTGGAGTCGATTGGTTTGGTGGCGCCCAACCCGGCGGTGGTGAGGCGCGCGGCGTCGATGCCGAACTGGGCGGCGAGGACGCCTTTGACGGCCTCGGCGCGGCGGCGGGAGAGATCCAGGTTCTGGGCGGCATTGCCGACGGAGTCGGTGTGGCCTTCGATGAGAAGCTTCAGGTTCGGGTTCGTTTCGAGTCCCTTGGCGATGGTCTGAATGACGGCGGCGGATTCCGGTTTCATGCGGTCGCTGCCGGTGTCAAAGAGGATGCCGTGAGTGACGTAGCGTCCCGAGGCACTGAGTGTCTGGCTGAAGTCGGGGGCGGATTCCGCGAAGCGGATCATGCGATAGCCGATGGACTGACCGGCGAAGCTGTTGCTGTTCACAAAGTCGACCTTGGTGATGGGCGGGAGATCGACCTGGTTGAAGTCGAGCTGTTTCTCACCGTTCACGAAGATGCGCATGCGTCCGTTCTGGACCCAGAGGGCGAACCGCACGACGTTGTTCCAGCTCATGGGAAGGCGCTTGCGGCCGAGTTCCTGGTAGGGCGCGCGCATGGAGGCGACGAGGTCGAGCTGATCCTGTCCCGCGTAAGTGACGAAGTGGAAGACCTCCTTCGTGTTGGAAAAGAGGATCAGGGTCATGATGGCACGCTTCACACCGTCGTACTTGAAGTCGGCTTCGTAGGTGAAGTTCCCGGGGAGCGAAGTGAGGTTTGGAGTGAGCGTACCGTTGGCGGTGACCAGGAGTTGCCGAACGGCTCCGGCGGCCTGCAGGTCGGGGGAAGCTCCGCGGACTTTGAAGTGGGGCGGCGCGTCGCCGGGGGCCATATCCGAGAAGTCGTCGAAGAAGATGGTTTTCTCGCCGGGCACGAATGCCGGGGTGAGGGATTTGAACTCAGGCTGAGGTGTCGCGCCTGGGGCATTGACTGCGGCGGGTTGGGGAGCGGATTGCGAAGCCGGCATTGCCGTGGTGGCGGTGGCCACTGGCTGTGCCGCCACTGGCGCGGCGGCAGGCTGAGCTGGAGCAGAAGCCGCAACCGGTTGGGCGGCGCCGAGGGTGGAGAGGGGAGCGCCCCCGCGGGCGTTGGCTTCGATGAGGAGGCGGCTGCCCGGGGCGAAGCGAATGTTGGGGGCGTCGGCTGCGATCTGGACCATGGCGATGGAGGCGCCCGCTCCGACGACGGAGCCGATTGCCGCGCCTTTGCCGCCTCCGGCGATGCCACCGATCATGGCGCCGAGGCCTGTTCCGCCGGCGACTTTGGCGACGTTGCCCGTGCCGCGCTTTACGATGCGGCCTTCTTCATCCACATCCTGCCTGCCTTTGGAATTGATGGCCGATTTGAATTGCGAGCTGATCTGGATGGCGGAGCCGCCGTGGCGGAGAGTATCAAACGTGAAAGAGAAGACTGACTTGCCTCCGAGCTTGGCGCCGGAGCGTGATTCCGTGATCCTCCCTTCCACCACATCGCCCTGGAGCTGCGGCGGTGCTATGACGCGGCCAGAGATCAGATCGCCTTTGCGGCTGGTGTCGGTGCCGATCTGATTCATGAGCTCGACTTGAATGTCTATGGATTGGGCCTGGATGCAGCCTGTGAACAACAACATCGAGGCGAGCCAAGTGAATGGCTGTTTCATCGCGATCCTCCTCCGAAGATGCGGCCCTGCTGGGCACTACAGAGAGCTATATCACAAATCATCTATAAAGACCTGCTTATCTCGTATTAAACCCAAGGTATACCCCGTTCGGCCAGGAGTACGGAGCGAGTGCGGATGGGCGAAGCGGGTGGAATCCCCGGAGGTGGCGCGTTGAGTTGGCGGTTCGATTGTCAAAGAGCACGCCCGGTCGCGCGCAGGGCGGGCTCCGGGGCTGATTTCGAGGGCGGTTGATTGTTCGGCTCAGGGTTGAGGCTCGCCGGCGTTGCGCCCGTCAGGTAGAAGGACGGGGCAGGCCGGACTGGGGCGCGTTGGCTTTGATCCCTCACGGAGAGTGGATTGGCGAATTGCGGTCGCCTTGGTTGTGGTTCGGCGTTGATCCGATTCTGGTAGTCCGTCGCTCATGCTGCGGGACTGGGTTGGACGACGCGGGGTGTGTTGGCTTTGATCGCTCAGGGAGAGTGGATTGGTGGGTTGCGGTCCCCGGGTTGTGGTTCGGCGTTGATCCGTTTCGGGTTGCCCGTCGCTCATGATCCGAGACTGGGCTGGACGACGCGGGATGCGTTGGCTTTGATCCCTCACAGGGAGTGGATTGGTGGGTTGCGGTCTCCGGGTTGTGGTTCGGTGTTGATCCGTTTCTGGTAGCCCGTCGCTCAGGCTCCGAGACTGGGCTGGACGACGCGGGGCGCGTTGGCTTTGATCCCTCACAGGGAGTGGATTGGTGGGTTGCGGTCTCCGGGTTGTGGTTCGGTGCTGATCCGATTCTGGTAGCTCGCCGCTCATGATCCGAGACTGGGCTGGACGACGCGGGGTGCGTTGGCTTTGATCGCTCGCAGGGAGTGGATTGGCGAATTGCGTTCCCCGGGTTGTGGTTCGGCGTTGATCCGATTCTGGTGGTCCGTCGCTCAGGCTCCGGGACTGAGTTGGACGACGCGGGGTGCGTTGGCTTTGATCGCTCGCGGGGAGTGGATTGGCGGGTTGGGGTTTGGATGGATTTTGGGCTTTGCGGGCGTGGGGGCTGGCGCCGGCGTCGCGGCGGTTGTCCCCGGGCGTGGCTGGCCTGCCAGCGCGCGCTCCAATCTGTTTCGAGCCAGTTCGTCGTTCCATATATCTCCCTGGCCGGCATTGTAGTGGACGACGTCCAAGGAAACGGCCTCAGGGCTTAGTGAGGCGACGGCGGCAAGCGCCTTATCGTCAAATACTTATGGGGGATTGCGATTTATTTGAAAGCGCGTGACCGGGTTTGGGCGGTGACTGGATTCTGAGGGGAAATGCGCAGGAGCCGCCCGATTCAGCCCGCGTTGCAGGTGAACCGGGGACGAATCGGGCGGCGGCTGGTCTATTTCTGTCAGCCTCGGCGGGCGGCCTCGATGGCGGCGATGTCGAGTTTCTTCATCTTCATCATGGCCTCGAAGGCGCGTTTGGCCTCCTCACCGCCAGCCGCGAGCGCATCGATCATGACACGCGGGGTGATCTGCCAGGAGAGGCCCCAGCGGTCCTTGCACCAACCGCAGGCGCTTTCCATGCCGCCGTTGCCGACGATGGCGTTCCAGTAACGATCAGTCTCCTCCTGCGTGTCGGTGGCGATCTGGAACGAAAATGCCTCGGAGTGCTTGAAGGCCGGACCGCCGTTGAGACCGATGCAGGGAATACCGAGCACGGTGAACTCCACCGTCAGTTCATCGCCTTTTTTGCCGCTGGGATAGTCAGCAGGCGCCCGATGAACAGCAAGGACTTTGCTATCCGGGAAGGTGGCGGCGTAAAAGGTGGCCGCCTGGAGGGCGTCCTTGTCGTACCACAGGCAGAGCGTATTCTTGGCTTGCATGTTCGTGATCTCCTTGAGCTCCAGCAGAGCGAGTGTGAGGCCGTTGCGATGGCGGGCGCCGGCGAACCGCGAGTTCCAGCGCGGTTCGAACTCGGCTTACATTCGCTTTCCCGCGAATACCGATGTGCAGTTTTGAATCATAGCGCAGGTAAAGTTTGAGTTCGAGAGGGCGGCGTTTGAGAGCCTAGAGGGGAACGGAATGGCGGGGTGCATGGGAGGGGTCCGGATACTGGCGAGCGGGCAATCGTTGCGGCAAGCCGCAGGCGCACCGCGGCGCCTGAGTGAGGCGTCCCGGCACAGTTTGCTTACCAGCCTGTGGCAGAAGTCGCGCAACGGGACTTCCGCCACAGACTGGTACCTGCATTGCCGCATCGCGGAGTGCGTTATTTCTGTCCGTTTTTACAGGAAGCGGCAATCGTCTTGATGGTTCGGGGCTGGAAGGATTTCTCGCCGCCACGATCCACGATTTCGCCCTTTAGTTCGACGGTCTGGTTCAGATAGTTGTCCAGTTTTGACGAACCGGAGAAGACAACTTTCTGGCCTGAAGTATCGTCTGCCAGGGCGTAGGTTTGCGCATCGCTGCCCTTGGTCAGGCAGCCTTTCAGGGTGGCAGGCATTTCTTCGCTCTTTTGATCCTGGGGTGGAGCCGGTCGAGCCGGTGGCTCCTGCGCAAACGCGCCGACGCCCAGGAGCAAAAAGGTAGCAGTATAAAGCAGAATGTTCTTCAATCGAACCTCCGGCGGAATTGATGCAATTTTGGCGCCACGACATTGAAGGAGCGGCGGCAGTCCTGAACTTGAAAAATCATATTTTAACCTATTTTCAGCAACTTAGCCCAGCCTGGACGGAGATGCAAAGCCATTTAAGTCCTTTATTTTAAAGCACATGCTTGATGTTGCAGACCACGCTGGAATTCGTATTTCACGAGTCATCCGCGAGCCGATTGCGGCAAATATTACGCGTACATTTTGCTAATTTCCGAATGCGGGACGGCAATCGTTATTGACGCGCGCGGGATGGAGGAGGCGAAGCAATTGCGAGGAGAGGGCAAAAGCCGGCAAACAGCGGGCGTCAAGAAAGGTTTGCGGCCAGAGGACACTGGCCTGACGAGCCGGGCAGCGTACGAAGGGCCGATGTGGGTCCAGCAGCCTGAACGCGCGTTATTGGCCGCCGCCGAAGGAGTGCCGGAGCTGAAGGCGCAGCCGGAAGCGGAGGCGACCAAAATAGGAACCGGCTGATGATCACGGCCGAGTGTGTAAATGTCCCCTCCTTGCGCCGCAGGCTGGCTCCCGCCCTGAGGAACACGTCCAGGCGGCCGCCGGCGTGCCCTCGCCGTCAATTCGGGCGGCTGCACGACGGCGGCTGCAGGGTCCTGTTGCAGGACGGCTCCCCCGCTTCGGCCGCAGGCCGAGGAGGGGGTCAGGGGGAGGAGATCAAGAAACGCTCCATTTGCACGGACGAGACGCCCGCAGGGCGGCGAAGGACGTGCGGGTCCTTGTTGCCCCCAGTCAGCCGTGGAGTGGGTCGAGGCGGGGGCGCGTAGCTCCTGCCCGTCAGTCTGTTTCTGCCTCGGAGAGGGTCAGAGCAACGGGCTTGCGGTGGCCGGCGTTGCCTTCGACTTGATGCGTCCCAGCGGCGATTGTGATCGCTGGAATCAGGATAGCCTCGGTCGAATTTCTTGCCTGTTGAGGCGCAGGGGGAGCCGCATGCTGTTGATGCTGTGTGACTTATGCGTCTGGCGAGGATGCTAGACGAATCGCGGCAATACATGCCAAAAGCTTGGCGAAGTGCGCGGAGTCATCTATAAATTCTGTTCGTTCAATTACTTACAAAGTGGGACGGGTCAGGCTGTCGACTTTCGGTCGTCGACTTTCGGTCGCCGCCCTTAGCGGCCGACAGCCAGCTGCCGTGCTGCCATGTGCTCCACCGGAGCGAAGTCGTCGGTCAACTCGAATGCTGCTGGTATTGGACTGGTCCAAAGATGCGCCAGAAACGGCCGTAGTTCCGGCGCTGTCAGCGTCAGTGCTTCCGGTCTGGCAGCGGCCACCAACACCAGATTCTGTACCCGCGTGGCGTCGCCCGGGTAAAACACAGGGAAGACCAGGACATGAGGGAAGATCCGCTTAAGTGTGGCGTATTCATGCTGGAAGAAGGCCCCGCCAGGTCCGTCGATCCCCGAAACGAAGTTCACCAGCAGTACACCATCCGGCGCTAAGCGGGCCGCGATGCGCCGCGCCGACTCAACCGTCGCCAACTGTTGCGGAATCGTGCGCCCCCAGAATACGTCGAGAAAAACCGCATCATAACGCGGCCCTACGCGATTCAGAAACACGCGCCCGTCTTCGTGGTGGAGTGAGAGTCGCGGGTCGGGCGTGAAGTGAAAGTACTCCTGGGCAACCTGACTGACCCCCGGATCAAGCTCAACGACATCCACGAAAGCCTCGGGGAACGTGGCCAGAAGGTAGCGGGGAAACGACAGCGCTCCGCCACCAACGCAGAGTATTCGCCGAAGTGATGGGCGCAGATACCGCACCATTGAGAAGAACCGTGTGTAGTCCAGTGCCAGTTCTTGGGGTCTGTCGAGGAACATCGCCGAATGATACTCAGAGAACCCCATTGCGAGCACGCGCACGGGTTGCCGGTTCGGCACAGGCAGATCGAAGACGAGCAGCCGCTGATACGCCGTGTCCCGATCAAGTAACAGCTGCCCCGCGGCCCACGCTGGAGGCGAGGCCACAAAGTAACACACCGACGCGCCCCAGATTGCCAGTACGCCCAACCGGGCACGGTTCAACTGCAACGGCGCGTTTAGCGCAGAGCAACCCAGCAGGCACAGGCCTATCAGGTAGACCAGGCGGGTGCTGCCGACATTCGGAATCAGCCAGAAACCCGCGGCGAATGCGCCGGCGATGCTCCCCAGCGTGGAGATCGCATACAGCTTGCCCACGGTGGAGCCGGAACTTGAAACGCTCGTCATCCGTAGCCGTGCGGCGAAGGGGGAGACCACGCCCAGCAGCACCGCCGGCAGCGCAAACAGCATCGCTGCCCCCAGCGAGTTCCATCGTGGGTCTCCCTCGCTGGTTGCGAGTGCGGAGAGCAAGGGCCCCTGCGCAATCGGTATTAGAGAAACGGCCGCTGCCGCCCCTATCAGCGTGAGCGCGAGGACACGCGGCTGAGGGCTTCGGTCCGCCAGTCGCCCTCCCAGCCAATAGCCCAGGCTCAGGCTGCCGAGGATGACCCCGATGAGACTGGTCCAGACATACAGTGAAGTTCCGACATAGGGTGCCAGAATTCGGGAAGCGACGAGTTCCAGAATCAGAACCAATGCGCCACTGAGAAAGACCGTGAGTTCGAGCATGATCGCTGACAGGCCACCGAGGCTTTGCTGTACGGTATCACAGGCTGGCTCAATTTCATGCAAACAGATCTGAAACGAGTTAATCTGCTGGATGAAAGCGATTTGGAGGAGACCGGCAATGCGCACACTGCTATTCAGCCTGCTACTTGTGTTTTCCAGTTCGCTCTTCGGAGGCACGACAGTAATCCATGTGGACACCGAGGGTTCCGGAGCGATAGTTGATACAGACGGGAAGACACTCACCGCCAAGGGCGCCGCGTTTTGGAACGGTACCAAATGGGTCACGAACGACACTGCGGCGCACATGTACTTCACGGATGTGCGCACGGGAACCCGGCTGAAGGCCTACACCACGACCTTGGTGCAGGGCAATCAGCCAGGAGCGGTCAGTGTGCCAGGCGGCACCGCTACTCTTGAGCGAAGCACCTATACCTACCAGAAGGCCACTGCGAGCGGCGTCTATCAGTTTAGAGCTAGCCAATATCGACTGGCAGTGCCGCAAGGGGAGACCGTTGTCCTCAGGTCCAGGGGAACAGGCAAGGGCTCTGGCGGCGCCTACTTCGACATCTACATCGAGCACGCCAAAGGAACAGTCCTGGCCATTCGAGGCGACCCAATTGCCTTTCAATACGCGATGGGCGTCGATCAGGCATTGCAGCAAACCTCGACCACCAGTTCCAGACTCTGGAGCCTTCCCTCCTCCAACGGTGACTACTTCTTCGACGCCAATGGCGGCTCTGACATGGGCGGCGTCAGCTATCACTTCCACACTGCGGACCTAGCGCTGGAGGACTCGGGGCTCGGCATGGCAACCCCATTCGCCGCGGACTTCAGCTACCAGTGGATGGATAAGTCCAACACGCTGCAGGAACTCCGATTCATCCCCTATATCGAGCAGGTGTTGCCTGGTGGCGATGTGCTCAGCGGAGCCGGCGCCCTTCCGCAGGTTGCCTCGGGCGGCGGCTGGAAGACCACCTTCACCACGGTCAACCTCGGCTCCGCACAGGCGCAGACCCGCATCTCCTTCTTTAACGATGCAGGCACGGCCTTGTCGCTGCCGTTACGCCCGATCTCGGCCGCGTCACGCACCGAGGAGGCCTCCTCATCCATCGACAACACACTGCCCTCGGGCGCCTCGGCAGTTGTGGTCACTGAAGCTGCAGGAGATGTGAAAGTGGGTTGGGGAGACCTCCTCGCCAGCGGGGCCGTCGGGGGCTTCGCCATCTTCCGCGCCAATGGCCAGGAGGCCGTCGTCCCGTTGGAAGACCGAAAGGCTGACAAGTACGTCCTCTGGTACGACAACACCGCGGGGTCCGTCACCAGCATGGCCATGTCCAACGCGTCCGGCGCCCCGGTGGTGGTAGAGGCAGTGGTTCGGGCTGAAGATGGTTCGACCAAGGACACCAGGACGATCAAGCTCCCAGCCCAGGGCCATGCGGCGTTCGAATTGGTGAAGCAACTCGCCGTCACCGCAGATAGCCGTGGCAGCGTGGAGTTCCGGTCGCCGGGCGGTATGGTGAGCATGCTCGGCCTGCGATTCCGCGGCAGCGCCATCACCACCATCCCGGTTCTGACGGCGATCACGGGCGGCGGCTCCATGACCCACATCGCCAGCGGCGGCGGATGGAAGACCACCATCACCCTTGTCAATCAGGGCACGGCGCCGGCGCCGATTCGTCTGAACTTCTACGCCGGCGACGGCCAACCACTGTTGCTGCCTCTCGGCCAGGGAGAGTCTGTGGACACCACTGCCCGGACCCTGGCACCTGGCGCGTCACTCATCCTCGAGAGCGAAGGTCCTTCCGGTTCACCGACACTCTCCGGGTGGGCCGAGCTTGTGACTGACGGCGCCGTCGGCGGCTTTGCCATCTTCCAATCCGGAGGACAGGAGGCCGTCGTACCGATCGAGAGCCGCCGTACCGGCACCGATGTGCTCTGGTATGACAACACCGCGGGGTTCGTCACCAGCGTCGCCATCGCGAACCCCAGTGCCGCCGCGGCCGTCTTCGATGTCATCGTCCGGAACGAGGGCGGTGAGGAGATCGGCAGGACCACGCTGAACCTTCCAGGCCACGGCCACACGGCCTTCGCATCATACAGTCGCTTCCCCGCGACAGCCGATGGCCGGGGCATCCTGGAGTTTCGCGCCCAGGGCAGCACGCCTGTCAGCGTACTCGGGTTGCGCTTCAACGCGAATTCGTTCACCACCATTCCCGTTCTGGCAAAGTAGCCGCGCTCCGGTAATCGGCGCGCGTCGACAGCGCTCGGCAAACAGGAACGCTTGAGCGGACATATCATTTGGATTCATTTATTGCTCCCCAAAGAGAGGCGGGAGCTAATCCTGGGTGCGGAGCGCATTGCGCTCCCGCTAGCGTCCGGCTATAAGTCCCACAGATTCAACTGGTTAGAAGATCCTGTCGATTCTTCTTGGGACTCGATGTCCTGGAAGGCCTGCAAAATGGGCACTTGCTCGAAAAGCGTGACACTCAGCACCTGTAGGCACTAGTGTCCGGCTATCGCTGCGGAGTCCGGTGATAACCCAGAAAAGGGGACATCCATGATAAGTAGTTGTCAAGGGAAGACACACTTTTCCCTGTGCTCCCGTTGGTGGAACTTCTTTCGTGCTGCCCGTTCCCCTGTTGACGTCCCCAGCTTCAGATTGGACCATCGCCGAATGCCGGCGTGGCCAGACATCCATTTGCAGCATCCGGGCCCTTCTCA